>DGNO01000005.1:402858-488736 GCA_002389665.1 Rhodobiaceae bacterium UBA4490 | reverse complement strand
TCGGCGCGGAAGTCATCGCGCTCGATTGCGAACTCGATCACACCTTCCCGCGCTACAACCCCAACCCGGAAGACATGGCCATGCTCCATGCGCTGCGCGACAAGGTGCTGGAAACGGGCGCCGATGTCGGCCTTGCCTTTGACGGGGACGGCGACCGCTGCGGCGTGGTGGACAACGAAGGCGAGGAAATTTTCGCCGACAAAGTGGGCGTCATGCTCGCCCGCGATCTTTCCGCCCAATATCCGGATGCGCAATTCGTCGTCGATGTGAAATCCACCGGGCTTTTCATGACCGATCCGGTGCTTTTGAAAAACGGTGCCAAGACCGATTATTGGAAAACCGGCCATTCCTATATCAAGCGCCGCTCACATGAACTGAGCGCGCTGGTCGGCTTTGAGAAAAGCGGGCACTACTTTTTCAACCAGCCCATTGGGCGCGGCTACGATGACGGGCTGGTTTCCGCCATTGCCATTTGCGACATGCTGGACCGCAACCCGGACAAGAGCATGGCGGACCTGAAAAACGCCCTGCCCAAGACCTGGGGGTCGCCCACCATGTCGCCCTATTGCGATGATGAGAAGAAATACGATGTGGTGGACCGCATGGTGACGCTCTTTACCACCATGGCGGATAAAGGCGAGAGGCTGGCGGGACAGAAAATTCGCGAGCTTGTGACCGTGAACGGCGTGCGCATCGTGCTGGAAGACGGCACCTGGGGGCTTGTGCGTGCCTCCTCCAACAAGCCCGGCCTTGTAGTGGTGGTGGAAAGCCCGACCTCGGAGGAAAACATGCGCGCGATCTTTACCGAGATCGACACGCGCCTTTCCGCGCAGCCGGAAGTGGGCGAGTACGACCAAAAAATTTGATGGGGAAGCCGGCAGCGGGGGGAGGCAAGCCATGACGGACGATATTCCGGCCGGGTTCGAGCCGATCGATCTGGAACGCCAGGATATTGTTAGTTTCGAGCGGCATATCGGCCCGCTTTATCAGCGCGCTGATGAACCTGAGGGCAAAGCCTGCTGGGGCTTCCGCGCCGCGCCTCATCACTGCAACCCATATGGCATGCTGCATGGGGGCATGTTGACGAGCGTCGCCGATACGATGATGGGCAGCCTCGTTTTCCACGCGCTGGAGGGTAAGCCCTGCGCGACGATAAGCCTGACATCGGATTTCATCGGCGCGGCGAAAGCCGGAGACTGGATCGAGGGGCACGCGGAAGTCCTGCGCATGGGCCGCGCCGTTTGCTTTTTGCGCGCGGAAATGCGCGCGGGTGAGCGCCTGCTCATGAGCGCAAGCGGCGCCTGGGCCATCATTCAGCCGCGCTGAGCGGCCTTAGCCCGCCCAAAGATCGTAAAACATCCGCAAGGACGTGATGAGCAGGAAGAAGGCAAAGGCGCGGGCAAGCGTTTGCCGCGAAATCGCATGGGCGAGATTGGCCCCCCAGGGGGCGGCGAGCACCGTTGCCGGCACGATGAGCGCGAAGCCGATGAGATTGACATAACCGAGGCTGAGCGGCGGCAAAGTCTCAATGCCCCAGCCGCCAAGGACGAAGCCGATAGCGCCCGGCACGGAGATGAGAAGGCCGAGGCCGGCGGATGTCGCCACCGCCTGGTGAATGGGTTTGCCGTAAAGCGTCATGACCGTAACGCCGAACGTGCCCCCGCCGATCCCCATCATGGAAGACAACCCGCCGATAATGGCGGCGATAAACCCCTGCCCCGCTGAGCCCGGCAGCTGACTGCCGAGGCGCCAATCATCGCGCCCGAAAGCCATGTTGAAAGCGACGAGCAAGGCGACGGTCGCGAAGATCGCCGTCAGCACTTCCCCGTTCACATAAGCGGCAAGGGAGGTACCGGCGGCAACGCCAAGCAGCATGGGCAAGGCCCAGCGCTTTAAAAGCGCCCAGTCCACCGCGCCTTTTTTGTGATGGGCGCGCACGGAGCGGATGGAGGTTGCGATAATCGTGGCAAGCGACGTGCCGACCGCCAGATGCATGCGTACCGCCTCGTCGATGCCGATGGCGGTGAAGACGTGAAAGAGCACCGGCACGATGACGATGCCGCCGCCAACGCCGAGGAGCCCGGCGATGATGCCTGCGACAATGCCCGTTGCCAGAAGCCCGGCAATGAAAAGGCCGAGCTCGGCAGCCGAATAATCCGCAAAGAATTCCACGCTTATGCCTCCGTCATGGCAGCGGGAACCGGATCATCGACGCGGGAAAGCGCCTCTTCGACCACCGATATTCCTGCACCAGGTTTTACTGCGTTTTCGCTCAAATGCCGCCGCCAGGCCCGCGCGCCAGGCACGCCCTGGAAGAGACCGAGAATATGCCGTGTCATGGCGTGAAGCGGCACGCCTTCGGCAAGGCGGCGCTCGAGATAGGGATAAAAGCCGCGCACAATCTCGCCGCGGCTTTTGACGGGCGTCTTCGCGCCGAAAAAGCGCCGGTCCACTTCCGCCAGCTCATAAGGGGTTTCATAGGCCGCGCGGCCCATCATCACCCCGTCCACATGGGCAAGCTGGGCGGCGGTTTCATCCAGCGTGCGAATGCCGCCATTGATGATGATTTCCAGTTCCGGAAATTCTTGCTTGATGCGGTGAACGAGCGGATAATCGAGCGGCGGAACGGTGCGGTTTTCTTTCGGCGAGAGCCCTTTCAGCCAGGCCTTGCGGGCGTGAATGGTGAGCGAGCGCACACCCGCCTCGCGCATACGCGCGGTAAAGGCGGGCAGCACCTCTTCCGGCTCCTGTTCATCGACACCGAGACGGCATTTGACCGTGACGGGCACGGTCACCGCCCTTTGCATCGCCTCGACGCAAGCCGCGACAAGCTCCGGCTCCTTCATCAGGCAGGCACCGAACCTGCCCGATTGCACCCGGTCGGAGGGGCAGCCGACATTCAGATTAATCTCGTCATAGCCGAAATCCGCCCCGATGCGCGCGGCCTCGGCAAGTTCCGCCGGCTCGCTGCCGCCAAGCTGGAGGGCAACGGGATGTTCTTCCTCGTTAAAACCCAGAAGGCGCTCCCTATCACCATGCAGCACCGCCATGGAGGTCACCATCTCGGTGTAAAGCAGCGCATGGCGCGAAATGAGGCGCAGGAAGAACCGTTCATGGCGGTCCGTCCATTCCATCATCGGGGCAACCGAGAAAAGGCGGTTTAGCTGGCTCATGAGGGGCTTCTATCGCGCCTTGAGGGGCACTGGCAAGCTTGCCCCGTGCGAGCCGGTTCCTCCAGGCGGGCGCGCGGCGGTTTTTCCCGCTAAATCACGCCTTCGAGAATGTGAAGGTAAGAGCGCACCTGGGAGACATAGCGCTGGGCCTCGCGCCCGCGCGCATAACCGTGGCGCAGGCTTTTATAATATTTGGGGTCCATGAGAAGCGGCAGCACTTCGCGCAAATCCGTCCAGGAGCTTTTGTTGAGCCCGCGCCGCTCCGCCAGGAGGCGGGCGTCGTAGAGATGGCCCATACCCATATTGTAGGCGGCAAGGGCAAACCAGTAGCGGTCCGTGCCTTTTACATCTTCCGGGATGCGATCGATCAGTTCGGCGAAATATTTCGCCCCGCCTTCGATGGATTCTTCCGGATCAAGCCGGTCTTCCACGCCCACTTCTTCGGCTGTGGCGAGCGTCAGCATCATGAAGCCGCGCACGCCGGTCGGCGAACGCGCAAGCGGGTCCCAGCGCGATTCCTGATAAGAGATGGCTGCGAGCAGATGCCAGGGCAGACCGTAATCATCCGCCGCATCTTCCAGATCGCCGCGGTAGTCGGGCAGCTTTTCCTCGATGTCGCGCCGGAAGCGGGAAATATCCACATAATCGAATTCGGGAAAGTAATCGAAGAAGCGATGATCGAGCCGCTCGATGAGACCGGCTTTCTTTTTCTTTTCGAACCATTCTTCCAGATAAGCGCCGAGCGCCACCGCCTCTTTGGCATAAGCCCAGGCGATCTTGCTTTGCGGTGTAAGATCGAGAGCGGCGCGCAGCTCAGGATAGAGACGCCGGTTGACCTTGAAGATCGGCGTGTCGGCGACGGTACAGCCGATATCGTCATCGGCGATCTGCGCGAAGAGGGCTTCCGTCGTCTCGTTCGATTCCCGCCAGGTAATGAACTCGGCTTTCTCCGCCACGCTTTTCTCGCGCAGTTCCGCCAACCGCTCGGCATAGGAGGTGCCGGCCGGCACCACCAGCTCCCTTTCCGCCAGATCCGTCAATTTTTTAAGGCGCGGGCCATCGCGCCGGCACACAACGATTTCCTTCACCGTCTGATAGGAGGGGGAAAAAGCATAAAGCGCCTCCCGCGCCGGGGTGAGGGTGAGCCCGGCCGCCGCGATATGCGCCCGCCCCTCTTTCAGCGCGAGAAGCACATCCGGCACACTGGAAAAAAGCCGGTACTCCACTTCGACACCAAGGTCTTTCGCCAGCGCTTTCGTCAACTCGTATTCATAGCCCGTCGGCCCTTCCCTGCCCTCATAATAGGTGGTGGGGCCGGGAACCGTGGCAATGACGAGCGTGCCGGAATCTTCGATCGCTTGGAGGCCGGGGCGCACGCGGTCATGGAAAAGCAAAAGGTCGAGCACGCCCCAAAGAACGAGCGCGGCGACGATGAAATAAGGAAGATATGGCCGCAGTTTTGCCCGCAACTCTCTCGCGTGTTCGCGGCGATGATGCTCGTGTGTCACGCAATGCCCCCGCTTGGCCTGTCAGGTGCTGAAAGTGTGCCTGAGAGAAGATTTAGGGGAAAATAAAAAAATGAAAAGGCCCGCCAAAGGCGGGCCTTTTACACAGCTTGTTGAAGGGGAAGCTTATTTGCCCTTCGGCATTTCGTTAAAGGGCACGTTTTTGTCCACACGAATATCCTGCGGCAGGCCGAGCACGCGCTCCGCCACGATGTTGCGCAGGATTTCGTCCGTGCCGCCCGCGATGCGGTAACCCGCGCCGCCGAACCACTGGTTCTGGAAGGTGGCATTTTGCGCGGAGATATCGCGGTCGCGGATGATGCCGCCAATATCCTGCAGGTCCATGGCAAAGGAGCCGAGCTCCTGCATCTTGGGTGCGGAAACGATCTTGCTGATGGAAGATTCCGGCCCCGGCGTCTGACCTTTGGAAAGAGCCGTCAGGGTACGGAATTTCGTGTATTTCAGACCTTGCGTTTCCACATACCACTGCGCAATACGCTCGCGCACCGCACCGTTGTTGATGGCCGGGCCGTCCGCAAGTTCCGCGTCACGGGCGAGATCCACAAGCTCGGACCAGTCCGCGCCGCCGCCGCCACCAACGGCCAGGCGTTCGTTCATCAGTGTCGTGAGCGCCACTTTCCAGCCATCGCCCGGCTGGCCGAGACGGTCGCTATCCGGCACGCGCACATCGGTGAAGAACACCTCGTTGAAGTTCGCCTCGCCCGACATCTGCCGGATCGGGCGCACTTCCACGCCCGGCGACTTCATGTCGACGATGAACATGGTCAGGCCCTTGTGCTTGGGCACGGTCGGGTCGGTCCGCACGACGACGATGCCGTAATCGCAATAATGGGCGCCTGAGGTCCAGACTTTCTGGCCGTTGATCACCCATTCATCGCCGTCTTTTTCCGCGCGGGTGCGCAAGCCGGCAACGTCCGAACCGCCGGCGGGTTCGGAGAAGAGCTGGCACCAAATTTCCTCGCCCCGGATTGCCGGGCCGACATAGCGGGCCTTGTGCTCTTCCGTGCCCCAGGCAAGGACGGTGGGGATGCACATGCCAAGGCCGATGTCATAAAAGCCCGTGGGCACCAGGTAGTTGGCTTCTTCCTGGGAATAGATGACGGACTGAATGGAGGTGCCGCCCTGGCCACCATATTCCTTCGGCCAGGTGATGCAGGCAAACCCTGCTTCGGCTTTCTTGCGCTGCCAATCTTTGGCGCGCTGCAGCGCGTCGGCGCCGCTCAGCGCGTCGAGCGTGTCTTTCTTGCTTGCCTTGCGCTTGGCATTGGCGTCGAGCCATTTGCGCACTTCGGCGCGGTAGGCGGCTTCTTCCTGTGTATCGTTGAAATCCATGGGTCAAATCCTCTTTGTTTGGGTCTGTTGGCTGCTTTACGGCTGCCCGTTAAGCGGCGTTGCGCGCTTCAAGCTGGGTGACCAGCCGTTCGCGCCAGTAAAGCGGCGACCCGAGGGAGAGGGCCAAAAGCTTGGCCCGGCGATAGAAGAACTGGGTATTGGCTTCCCAGGTGTAGCCAATGCCGCCATGGGTCTGGATGTTTTCCTGAGCGGCATAGATATAAGCCTGCGTCGCGGAGATGCGGGCCGCGGCGGCAGCTTCCACAAGCTCGGCGCCATTGTCGTTCAGCATCATCGCGCCGTAATAGCTGTTGGAGCGGGCGAGCTCGATCTTCACATACATATCGGCCAGCTTGTGCTTGATCGCCTGATAGGAACCGATCTGACGGCCGAAGGCATAGCGCTCAAGCGCATAGTCGCGGGCCATCCACATGGCGGTTTCTGCACCGCCCACCTGTTCGAAGGCGGTCCAGACGGCGGCGCCATCGAGAACGCGGCGCACAAGGTCCCAGCCCTCGCCTTCCGCGCCCATCAGCTCGGCGGCGGCACCATCAAATTTCAGGGCGGCCTGGCCGCGGGTCGGGTCGATGGTTTTGAGCTGTTCTTTGGAGATGCCCGAACCGTTCAGCTCCACGATGGCGAGCGAGAGCGCTTTGTCGCCCGAACCGCCCGTATTGACGAGCACGACGGCGATATCCGCAATCTCCCCGTCCGGCACCGGCATTTTCGTGCCGGTAAGCTTGCCGCCTTTCAGGCTGGCTTTGACGGTGCGCGGGCTCGGCGCATTCGTGCCTTCAGCCATGGCGAGCGTGCCGATGATCTCCCCGGCGGCGAGCTTGGGCAGGTATTTCTGTTTCTGCTCTTCGCTGCCGGCAAGCTTGATGGCTTCGGTCGCCAGGAAGACGGAAGAAGAGAAGGGAACGGGCGCTGCAACGCGGCCCAGTTCTTCGGCCACCACGCACAGCTCCAGCGCGCCGAGGCCGAGCCCGCCATATTCTTCCGGAATGGCGGTGCCCGTCAGGCCCATTTCCACCAGGCCTTTCCAGACGTCTTCGGCATAAAGCTCGTCCGACTCCAAAACACGGCGCACGACATCGTAGCCGCATTTGTCGGAAAGAAATTTGCTGACCTGCTCCTTGAGCATTTTCTGGTCATCGGAGAAATCGAAATTCATAGTGCCTCCCGTTCGGCATCGACACGCGGGACCCGCGCGGATGCATACCAACCGTTATCCGGTTCATTGTTGCCTGGTGCATCGGTATCCGTGGCCCGCCCTTGAGGCCGCTGGATTAAGTGACGCCATTTTTCCCTCAATTTAGCGGCGGGAAAAGGCCCGAAAAGGGCCAAATATGCGATTCCGCTGAGCTTCAAGCGTTTGACGCAGCGTCTGGCTCACAGAGTCTTGGAAGAATTTTGCGATTTTTACGGCCCATGGAGGCTCAGAGGCTGTTTTCGTCCTCTTCCGTGGACAGATTCGCCTTCAGTTTGGACAAAACCGTCAAAAGCTGCTCGGCTTCCTGCGGTGCCACACCCTTGAAAGCCTGCTGAAACATATCGCGCGCGCAGGCCGCCAGTATGGGCCGGATCTCATCGATCCTTTTTGTAAGATAAACCCGCCAGACGCGCCGGTCCTGCGGATCGGCCTGCCGGATGAGCCAGCCTGCCCCTTCCATCTTGTCCACGATGCGCCCGAGCGGCGCCCGTTCAAGGCCCACCGCCAGCGCAAGCTCCGTCTGAGTGCGTCCATCCTTGCGGATGAGGCTGGCAAGGACACGCACCTGGGTGAGCGAAAGCGCGACGCCGGCGCCCCTGAGCCGCCGTTCCCAGACGCGCAGCAGGAGCCTATTGGCGTCATGCATCAGCCAGCCGAAGGTACGCTCGAATTCGAACTCGTCGCCCGGCTGCATTTGCGCGGCTTTTGGCCTTTCGGCTTGCGGAACGCTCATCCCCTGACCCATCGCTTGCGGCCCAGCCTGACCGGACCTCTTTCTTCCCTTGCGTCAAGACGCTTGTGAGATTGTAACCATGTATACTATAATTCAGGAAACAAAATAATGCCTCACACTTTCGATGAGGCGAAAGCGGGTGAGGATCATGCAGGCACGCCGTCCCTATTTTTCCTGTTCTTACGCGGGTATCTGGCCGCGCGCTGGAGCCCTTTTGGCACTCGCCTTTGTCGCAGCTTGCGGAGAGGCCGAAGAAGCACCGAAGACAGAGCGTGCCGCCGTGCCGGTTTTCATCACGCAAGTCGAAGAACGCGAGCTCGTCCAGCCGATTACCGGCACGGGTACGATTGCCGCGCAGAAATCCACCGATATGGGCCCGCAGGTCGATGGAATTATCGACGAGGTTTTTGTGCGCGTCGGCGACCGGGTGGAAGAAGGCGACGCGCTTTTCAAAACCCGCGCCATCGATTTCGAATTGCAGGTGAAAGAGCTGGAAAGCCGCGTCAAGCTGGCGCGCGCGGAAATGCGCAATGCCGAACGCGAGTTCAAGCGCATCAAGGAATTGCGTACGAAAGGCGTCGTCTCCGTCGGCCAGCTCGACAAGGTGCAGGCCGCTTATGACGTGGCAAGTGCGCAATTCGGCGTGGCGGACGCGCAATTGGCACAGGCCCGCCAGCGCCTGAAAGACGCAACCGTGCGCGCGCCCTTCGACGGGGTGATCACGCAGCAGGACATTTATGAGGGCAAATTCATGGCGACGCGCGGCGGCGGGGGCGGCATGGGCGGCCCATCGGGTGTCGTACAGATCCAGAAAATCGATATTGTCGGCGCCATCGTCAATGTGCCTGCCGTCCATCTTTCAAAGCTGACGCTCGGCACGCCCGCCAAAGTCTATATCGACGGGGTGGACGAGGTTTACGACAGCGAGATTCACATCCTCAACGACAAGGTGGACCACACCACCCGCTCCATCGAAGTGCGTGTCGGCCTCAAAAACGAGGATTACAAAATCAAGACGGGGCTCTTTACCCGGGCCGAATTCTATCCCCCGCCGCGCAAGGCGCTGGTGATGGACCGTTCCGCGCTGCTTGGTATCGAAGGGTCCCGCTATGTCTTCGTTCCCGATCAGGGCCGGGCGCGGCGCCAGCCCGTGGAAGCGGTGCAGCTCGATGCGGCCAGCGTCGAAATTCTGCGCGGGCTGGAAGCAGGCGACAAAGTGCTGACCAGCCCCATGCTCGGCACGCTGGTCGACGGGCTCGCCATCCGCATCGAGGAAAGCAATTCGGGCGCCACGGCACCGGAAGCGGCGGCCATGCTCACCCCCGGCCAAACCGGCACGCGCTAAGCGGATAGGAACAAGCCATGTGGATTTCCGATCTTTCCATCCGCCGCCCGGTCTTCGCGGTCATGATCATTGCCGCGCTCGTGACACTCGGTTGGATTTCTCTCGGCCGGCTCGGCGTCGATCTTTTTCCGCGTGTCGAGTTTCCCGTTGTCTCGATCAATACAGAGCTTGAAGGGGCCGGCCCCGACACGATCGAGTCCGAAGTGAGCGACCCGGTCGAAGAACAGGTCAATACGATTTCCGGTATCGAGAACCTTTCCTCCACGAGCTCGGAAGGCCAAAGCCAGGTGGTGATCGAATTCGGGCTCGATGAGGATGTGGACGTGAAAGCGCAGGACGTGCGCGACAAGGTGGCGCTTGCCCGCCCCGACATGCCGGTCGACACCCGCCAATCCATCGTCCAGAAAATCGACCCCGATGCGCAGCCCATCATGTCCGTGATGATTGCGGGCGACATGCCGATCCGCCAGCTCACCCAGTTTGCCGACAAGACGGTGAAGGAACAGCTGCAGCGCGTGCCTGGCGTCGGCTCCATCAAACTCGTCGGCGGGCGCGACCGGGAAGTGCGCATCTGGCTCGATGCAGTGAAGCTGCGCGCTTTCGGCGTGACGGCGGACGACCTCATCACCGCGCTTCGGCGCGAGCATGCGGAAATTCCCGGCGGGCGGCTGGAAACGGCAGGCCTTCAGACCGAGTTTTCCGTCAAGACCAAAGGCGAAGTCGACAGCGTGAAGGAGTTCGGCGATATCGTCATCGCCTTCCGCCAGGACGGCGCGCCCACCCGCATCCGCGACGTGGCGCGGGTGGAAGACGGGATGGAGGATTTCCGCTCCTATGCGGAGCTTGACGGCAAGCCGGGCGTCTCGCTCGAAATCCGCCGCCAGTCGGGCCGCAATGCCGTGGAGGTCGCCCGCGCGATCCGCGACGAGCTGACCCATCTGGAAGAGCTTGCCCCGCCCGGCATGCGCATCATCGCGGCGCGCGATACCTCGCTCTTCATCGAAAGCGCGGCCAATGACGTTTTCGACGACATTATTCTCGGCATCATTCTCGTGGTGCTGGTGACGCTGGCCTTCCTGCTCAATCTGCGCGCCACGATTATCGTCGCCATTGCTATGCCGACGGCGCTCATCTCCACCTTCTTTGCCTTCTACGTCATGGATTTCACGATCAACCTCATGACACTGATGGCGCTTTCGGTCGCTGTCGGCCTTCTGGTGGATGATGCGATCGTCGTGCTGGAGGCAATTTACCGCAAACTCGACGAAGGCTACGGCCCTATGGAAGCCGCCTCGCTGGGCGTACGGGAAGTGGGCGCTGCGGTGCTGGCAGGCACATTGTCGATCTGCGCGGTCTTCGTGCCCATCGCTTTCATGAGCGGCGTCGTGGGCCGGTTCTTCTTTCAATACGGGCTGGCCATCACCTTCTCGGTCATGGTCTCGCTCCTTGTCTCGCTGACGCTGACACCGACACTCTGCGCCCGCTTTCTGAATAAAGGGACGGTGGAGCGTGACGAGATGGGGCGGCTTGCCCGGTTTTTCGAAGATGCCTACCGCTCGCTGGAACGGGCTTATGAAAGCCTTCTGCATCTGGCGCTGCGCTTTCGCTGGCTCGTAATGCTGCTTGCTTTCGTCTCCGTCGTTCTGGGGCAGATGGCGGCAAGCACCATTCCCACCGCTTTCGATACGAAAGCCGACAGAAGCGAGTTTCTGGCAAAGGTGGAACTGCCCTTCGGCGCCGGCATCGAGCAAACCCGGCAGGTAGCAAGCCGCGTTGCCCAGGCACTCTCGGGCACCGAGCATGTCACAACCGTCTTCTATACGATCGGTTCGGGTACGCAGCAGCGGGTCAATGAAGCCGAGTTCTATATCGGCCTCACACCGAAAGCCGACCGCGATGAAGGCGCTATTGCCGTTATGGGCGCGGCCCGCGCGGCCATGCTGCAGGCAGCGCCGGAAGCCAAACATGTGAGCGTTTCGGATGTGCCCTGGATTTCGGGCGGCGGCTTTTCTTCCTTCGAGCTCACTTATTCTTTGCGCGGACCGGACCTTGCCGTGCTTGAGGCAAAGACCGACGCGATTACTGCGCGGATGGAGGAGACAGGCCTCTTTACCGATATCAAGACCTCTTTCGAGACCGGCAAACCGGAAGTGCAAGTTTCCGTTGACCGTCGCCGGGCGGCGGACCTTGGCGTATCGGTGCGCAATCTTGCCGAGACGGTGCGCTCGCTTGTCGGCGGCACCGATGTCGTGACTTATGAAGAGTTCGGCTCGCGCTATGATGTGCGGGTTCGGCTCGAAGAGGACCAGCGCAACGATCTCGACCGGCTGGAGCTTATTCAGGTACGCGGCTCGGACGGGAAACTTGTCGATGTCGCCAATATGGCGAAGTTCCGCATCGATAGCGGCCCGGCGCAGATCGACCGGCAGAACCGCTCCCGCCGCATTGCGCTTCTCGCCAACACGCCAGAAGGCGTGGCGCTCGGCGAAGCCACCGCACGCCTTGAGCAGATTTTACGCGAGGCCGAGCTTGGACCGGGCTATGTCTGGTCGGCGGAAGGTAAAGCCAAGCGCATGAAGGAAAACCAGCAGGCGATCAGCTTTGCCTTCCTTCTGGCGCTCACCGCGCTCTATATGATCCTCGCAAGCCAGTTCAACAGCTTCGCCCAGCCGGCGATCATCATGCTCACCGCTCCGCTCTCCTTTGTCGGCGCATTCTTTGCGCTGGCGATTTCCGGCGAGACGCTGACCATGTTCGCGCAGATCGGGATGCTGGCGCTGATGGGCCTTGTGATGAAAAACGGCATCCTGCTCGTCGATTATGCCAATACGCTGCGCGAGGAAGGCCGCCCGGCCCGCGAGGCAATGCTGTATGCGGGCCCCGTGCGTCTGAGGCCTGTGCTCATGACCGCCTTTTCGACGATTTGCGGGATGATTCCCGTCGCCCTTTCCACAAGTCAGGGGGCCGAATTCCGGAATGCCATGGGCATTCTCGTCATTGGCGGGCTCATTTCCTCCACCTTTCTTACATTGGTGGTTGTACCCGTCGCTTACACGCTGATGGCCGACACGCCCGGCTTCTTCAAATCATTGGGCCGGAAAGCCGCCGCACTTGGCGGAAAAGCAGGCATTTGGCGCGGCTCGCAGGGCCCGGCGGATTGACCCTTATAGATTGCGGCCTCATGGGCGCGGCAAGCGGGGCCGACACTTCCTGGTGAAGTTTCTCCCGCAAGGCTAGACATATTCTGGACATTGCCTAAATTTCGCCAGAGGCCGGTGCTAGAAGCATCGGCCTTGGCCGTTTGGCCCCTTCCCGGCCCCCATTCCGGCGCCTCCAAGCCGCGCCGAAAGCACCGAGTACCGCATGAGAACCGAAGACCCCCGCCCCATCGCGCTGAAAGATTATAGCGAGCCCGATTTCTGGATCGATGAGGTGCATCTCGACGTGGACCTTGCGCCCGAGGCAACGCAGGTGCGCTCGACGCTTGCCGTGCGCCCCAATGTGAACCGCCCGGCCAGGGACAATCTGCGGCTTGACGGTGAAGGGCTGGAGCTTCTGGAAGTTCATCTGAATGGCGAAAAGCTGGGCCCCAACCGCTATCAGGCAGATGAGGGCGGGCTGACCATTATGGATGTGCCGTCTGGCGCCTTCACGCTAACCACGGTGTCCCGCTGCAACCCGGCGGCCAACACGGCGCTGACGGGGCTTTATCTTGCCGGCGGCATCTTTTGCACCCAGTGCGAGGCGGAAGGGTTCCGCCGCATTACCTATATGCTCGACCGGCCCGACGTGATGGCAGTGTACCGCACGCGCATCACCGCCGAAAAATCGCTGGCCCCCGTGTTGCTGGCCAATGGCAATTGCACCGACAGCGGGGAGCTGGAAGACGAGCGGCATTTTGCCGAATGGCACGACCCCTACCCCAAACCCTCTTACCTCTTCGCGCTGGTGGCGGGCGATCTCGCCTGCGTGCGCGATGCTTTCACCACCGCCTCAGGGCGCGAGGTGGATTTGCGCATCTATGTGGAGCCCGGCAACGAAGACCGCTGCGCTTATGCGATGGATGCGCTGAAGCGCGCCATGGCCTGGGATGAGAAAGTCTTCGGGCGCGAATACGATCTCGACATTTTCATGATCGTCGCCGTCAGCGCTTTCAATATGGGGGCGATGGAAAACAAGGGCCTGAATATCTTTAACGACAAATATATTCTCGCCCGGCCCGACACGGCGACGGATGTGGATTTCGCCAATATCGAGGCGATCGTCGCCCATGAATATTTCCACAATTGGACCGGCAACCGCATTACCTGCCGTGACTGGTTTCAGCTGTGCCTGAAGGAAGGGCTGACGGTTTTCCGCGATCAGGAATTTACCGCTGACATGCGCTCGCGCGCGGTCAAGCGTATCGGCGATGTGCGCATGCTGCGCACGCATCAGTTTCCGGAAGATGGCGGACCGCTTGCCCATCCGGTGCGGCCCGATGCCTATATCGAGATCAATAACTTCTATACCGCGACCGTCTATGAAAAAGGCGCCGAGCTTGTGCGGATGATCCATACGCTGCTCGGAGCGGAAAAATTCCGCAAAGGCATGGATCTCTATTTCACCCGTCATGACGGGCGCGCGGCGACGGTGGAAGATTTTCTCGAAGCGCTGGCCGATGGCAGCAGCATCGATCTTTCCCAGTTCAAACGCTGGTATCACCAGGCGGGCACGCCGGAAGTCATGGCATCTGGTAAATGGGATAGCGCGCAGCAGGAATATGTGCTGCAGCTGTCGCAGGTCTCCCCGCCCACTCCCGGCCAGCCGCACAAAGAGCCGCTGCATATTCCCATCGAGATCGGGCTTCTGGGTGAGGACGGCACTGACCTGCCGCTGTCGCCCATCGGCGGCGCGGAAGCCGGCGCCTCCCATGTCATCAGCCTGACGAAGCGGGAGGAGACCTTCCGTTTCAAGAACGTGCCCGTGAAACCCATTCCCTCGCTGCTGCGCGGGTTTACGGCGCCGGTGAAACTTTCCAGCAATCTGGGCGAGCGCGAATGGGCCTTTTTGATGGCCCATGACAGCGATCCCTTCAACCGCTGGGAAGCGGCGCAGAAATATGCCTCCGCCATTCTGACCGGCAATATCGCCGCGCTTGGCGATGGACGCACGCCGCGCGCCGGCTCCGGCTTTGCCGAGATCGTACAGAAGATTTTGAACGATCCGGCCCTTGAGCCGGAATTCGTTGCGCAGATGATCGTGCTGCCCGCCGAACAGACATTGGCGCAGGCCATCGGCCAGGACGTGAATGTGGAAATCATTCACGAAGCGCGCGAAGCCTTCCGTGCCTCGCTGGCCGAGCAGCTCTATAGCGATTTCGAGCGCGCCTACCGCGAGAACGAAACGCCCGGCACATATTCCCCGGATGCGGAGGCCGCCGGCAAACGCTCACTGCGCAATACTTGCCTTTCCTATTTGACCGCAACGGGAAGAGCTGATGCGATCGCGCTAGCCAAAGGCCAGTTCGATGCGTCGGACAACATGACCGACTGCATGGCCGCGCTCGGTGTCCTTGCTCACACGGACTGCCCGGAGCGCGAAGAGGCGCTGCGTGCCTTCCATGACCGCTGGAAGGACGATCATCTGGTGATGGATAAATGGTTTGCGTTGCAAGCCACCTCGCCGCTGCCCGGCACGCTTTCGCGCGTGCGCGAGCTTATGGCGCATCCGGCCTTCTCACTGCGCAACCCGAACAAAGTGCGCGCGCTGATCGGCTCCTTCGCCACGGCGAACCAGCTGCGCTTCCATGAGGCGGACGGCGAAGGCTACCGCTTTGTGGCGGAGCAGGTTCTGGCGCTCGACAAGATCAACCCGCAAGTGGCCGCAAGACTGCTCGGCGCCTTTAAGTCCTGGCGGCAGTTCGAACCCGTCCGCCAGGCGCATATGCGCGAGACGCTCGAAGGCATCGTCTCTCAAGCCGAGCTTTCCCGCGACGTTTACGAGATTGCGACGAAGACGCTGGGGTAAGACGCAAGAGTCCGGCTTGAAGAACCGGAACGGCGGTTTTAATTCCCACTTCTTGCCGGAAATGTCCCCTTCCGGCACGAGAGTGAGTCAAAAATGCATCGGTTTGACGCTTTCGGCCTGTAAATTCAGGCAAATCCCCCGCCCCTACTGGACACGGCGACTCCCAGGCCGAATCATCCCAAAAGTGATTCGGTTAACGAAACGTTAGCAAGTCCTGCTAAACCTAGGATGGGGGGATGGTTGGCATGGTGGATTGGGGGTCTAATGTTGGCCGCACCAATATGGGCGCGGCATTGGGCGCAAGACTGGGATCGGCCGACATGACGCTGATATCGCAAGCCGAAGCCGGAAAGAGCAGCCGCAAGCTGTTCCGCTGGACCTATAAGGTCACGCTGGCTTTTGCCGGCCTCTCGCTTCTGGCGCTGAACGGCGCACTGGTTTGGCAGGAAGGGCTGACGCGGCCCATGGTCGCCGCTCTTGGCGCCAGTATTGCCTGTCTCGTGCTCGGCTTTGCCATGCTGCGCCTGATCGAGCGGAAAGTTGCCGCCGAAGCCCAGGTGCTTGAAAACCAGCGCCGCTTCGATATGGCCTTTGCCGGCGCGCGCTGCGGCATCTGGGATTGGAACCTGCAGGAAAACCGGGTCTTCTGGTCCTCGGCCATGTTCGACATGCTGGGCCGCCGCCCGCCCTCCCGCCGCCTTTCGGTTGCCGAAATCCGCGAGATGATCCATCCCGACGACATGCCGGCGCTTGACGACATGCTGGCTGCGCCCAAACGCGCCGCCCGCTCATATGATGTCACCTTCCGCCTGCAGCATGTGGATGGGAGCTGGATCTGGCTCAACGCCAAGGGCCAGGTGTGGAGCGACGGACGCTCCATGGGCGACCGGCTGGTGGGCCTTACCATCGATATTACCGAACAGAAACTTGCCGAAGCGCGCGAACGCCAGGCAACGGAGCGCCTGCGCGATGCCATCGAAAGCACGGGCGAGGCTTTCGTGCTGGTGGATGCGGAAGACCGGCTCGTCATCTGCAACAGCAAGTTCCGCGAGCTTTTGAAATTGGATGAGACGGCCGTTGCGCCGGGCATCAAGCTCGACGAAGTGCTGGACGCAACCGGCATGCCCAATTCCTGGATCGTCAATTCGGACGAGAACGGCATCCGCGAAATCCGGCTCGATAACGGGCGCTGGCTGCAAATCAGCCAGCATCAGACGAAAGATGGCGGGCAAGTGAGTGTCGGTACGGACATCACGGCCATCAAGAACCAGGAAGCGGAACTGACCCGCAACCAAGCGGAACTGCGCAAGACGGTGATGGACCTGGAACAGTCACGCCACAAGTTGCAGGACCAGGCGCGCCAGCTCGTGGAGCTTGCCGAGAAATACGCCGTCGAGAAAACCCGCGCGGAAGGGGCGAACCGCTCCAAATCCGAGTTCCTGGCCAATATGAGCCACGAGCTCAGAACGCCGCTCAACGCGGTGATCGGTTTTTCGGAAATGATGGAGGCCCAGCTTTTCGGCCCGCTCGGCGCGAAAAAGTACGAAGAATATGCCAGCGACATCAAAGCCAGCGGCCAACACCTTCTCGATGTGATCAACGATATTCTGGATATGTCGAAAATCGAGGCGGGCCGCATGACGCTCGAGCAGGAAAATGTCGACATGAAAGACCTTGTCGAGGAAAGCCTGCGTCTCGTTTCGGGCCGCGCCGACATCGCCGATGTGAAGCTGCACAACAATGTGGCCGCGCAGGAGCCCGTCTGGGTGGACAAACGCGCCATCAAGCAGGTGCTGCTTAATCTGCTCTCGAACGCGGTGAAGTTCACCTCCGCCGGCGGCGATGTAACGGTGCGCGCAGGCGACGACGGCTCAGGCAATCTGCTGGTCAGCGTCGAGGATACCGGCATCGGCATTCCGCCCAGCGCGCTCAGCAAGCTCGGCCGGCCTTTCGAGCAGGTGGAAAACCAGCTCTCGAAAAAACACAACGGCACGGGCCTCGGCCTTGCGCTTTCCCGCTCGCTGGTGGAAATGCATGGGGGCACGCTGACGATCGAAAGCGAGGAAGGGATCGGCACGACCGTGTCTTTCACCCTTCCCAGAGAAGCTCTGCACTAAGTCAAGCGGCAGTCTTAGCGCGGAGAATAGCCGCCTTCCTGTTTCGGCAGGGGGCGGCTTTCTTTATCGGCGCAGGCCGGTGCCGGCGAAAGTTTGCGTGCCGGCAACCAGGGGAAGCTCCAATGCAAAGCGGCTTCCCACCCCTTCCTTGCTCACCACGGAAACTTTGCCGTCCATCTGTTCGACGAATTGGCGCGTGATGGCAAGGCCGATGCCGCTGCCCTCCACTTCCTCACGCTTGCTGACGCGAGTAAAGGGTTTGAAAAGCTCGCTGAGCCGCTCGCGCGGAATGCCGATACCGGTATCCTCGATGATCAGCCGGGCCCGCCCGGCAGGCGTTATCTCGCATTTGATGATGATCTTGCCGCCGGGCTTGTTGTATTTCGCGCCGTTGCTCAAGAGGTTCATAATGCATTGGCGCAGACGCACTTCATCGGCATGGACAAGCGGCATCGGCGCATTGGAGAGCGCATCATCAACAATGGAAATGCGGTAGCGGGAGAGAACGGGCTGCACCATGGTGATCGACTGACGCAGCGTGCGTAAAAGATCCACCGGCGCAATCGAGACTTCCACCTGGCCGTGCTCGATCTTGGAAAGATCCAGCACGTCTTCGATCAACCCAAGCAAATGATTGCCGGAAGAGATAATCGCTTCGAAATATTCATTCTCTTTTTCAGGCGACAAAACACCAGGTTCTGAAAGCGACAATATTTGTGCGAACCCCAGCACTGCATTAAGCGGCGTGCGCAGCTCATGGGACATGCGGGAGAGAAATTCGGATTTGGCCTGATTGGCGATTTCCGCACGCACACAGGCATCTTCGAGCGCGCGGAAATTCTCGCGTTGTGCCGTAATATCCCGGACGATGCCGACATAGGCAAGCTCCGCCCTGTCCGTTACCTCGCCCACCGAAAGATACATGGGAAAGGTCGAGCCATCCTTGCGCCGCCCTTCCACTTCCCGGCCAATCCCGATGATCTTTTCTTCACCGGTCGCCTGATAATTTGCGATGTAGGAATCATGCTGCGAGCGGTAAGGCTCCGGCATCAGAATATGAACGTTCTTGCCGAAAACTTCCTCGGCCTCATAACCGAAAAGCAGCTCGCTTGCTTTGTTGAAAAGACAGATCCGGCCGCGCCGGTCGATGGCGATGATGCCATCCACCGCCGTGTTGAGGACAGCTTTGAGAAGATCTGACTGGCTCGCACTATCCAACGAGGACAAGAGCAATTGACCTCACCTCCTCCTCAAAAGAGGACCGCGCTCACCTAATAAAGACGGGCGCACTCCGCACCACCGGAGACTTCGTCTCCAGTGCTGTCCCGGCCTTCCCTCCAATCGAGAATGGAGTAAAGCCGCCCCCAGAACTGTGGAAATCGGCGAGCGGACCACCCCTAACGCCCAAAACCACAATGAAAAGCGTAATCTATATTTTGAGGAAATCCATCATTTTTTCCACAGGCCCCGGCACACCGACGCCGGATGCTTTTCTTAAGCACTGCCGGAATCACAGAACAATTTTGAAACAATCTCATCATTTTTGTTTTCTGCCGATTGGGCAACGGCTCCCTATGTTCTAGGCTTTCCGGCAGTTTCATTGGTGTGCATATGGATTGGGATCTCGTTCGTTTTTTTCGCGCCGTTACAACCAGGCCGCAACTTGGGCTGGCAGCAGACGCTTTGGGGGTAAGCCCTGCAACCGTCTCCCGCAAAATTGCAGAGTTCGAACGCCAACTCGGACGGGAGCTTTTCACCCGCGAGCGTGGCGGCTACAAGCTGACGGAGTTCGGCGAACAGGTTTCCGAGCAGTTGGAAAGCTCGGCAAGCTCGCTGGAAGATTCCCTTTTGCGGCTGCGCTTTACGGGCGAGAAACGCCGGGCGCTGGTGCGCGTCAATACAATCGAAAGCCTTGCCACCTTCTGGATGCCGCCGCGCCTAAAAGAAATGCAAGGGACGGACGGAAATATCGACCTCGATATCCGCACCGATTTCGAGTTGATCGACCCGCGCTACGGCGACGCGGATGTGGCCGTGCGCATGGGCACGCGGGGCATCGAACCCTTGATCGGGCGGCCCGCAGGCCGGTTTGCCTTTGCTATCTTCAAGGCGCCGGGCACCGAGCAGACCATCCGCTATGTAGGCCGCATGGCGGGCACGCCTGTCGGGCGCTGGGCGGACGCAAATCTGCCCACGGGAAAGCCGGTTCTGCAATGCGATTCCGTTGCCGCCGCCGTCAACATCATGGAAAGCCAAGGCGGGGAAACGGTGCTGCCTGCCTTTATCGGCCGGGAAAAGGGCTGGGAGCTCCTCATGCCCGAACGCCATGTCGTTTCGGACATCATGGTGCTGCGCAAGAGGATCGGCAAAACGCAAGACCCGCGCACAAAAGTCTATGACAATCTGCTGAAGCTCTTGCGGGATTACGATTTCTGCGCGCCGCTCAAGCCGTCAAAGAAGAGCTGATACCGCTTACAGATACCATTCATATTCGAGGGTAGAGATGTGGCTGTGGAACTTCTCATATTCGCGCATCTTCACTTCCGTATAGACATCGACATAGGCGTCGGAGAAGTAATCGCGCAGGACGGCTGAATTGCGCATCCGCTTCAAGGCGCTCGGCACATAGAAGGGAATGTCGTCATCCATGTTCTCGCTGGCATTGCCTTCTGCCGGCTCACCCGGATCGATCTTGTTCTCGATGCCGTGGAAGATGCCTGCCAGAATAGCGGCAAGGGCGAGATAGGGATTGATGTCGGCGCCCGCCACCCGGTGCTCGATGCGCCGCGCTTCCGGCTCGCTTGCCGGCACGCGGAAAGCGACGGAACGGTTGTTATAGCCCCAGGCGCCATTGACCGGCACGAAGAGATTGGCGGCAAAGCGGCGATAGGCGTTGAGGTTTGGCGCGAAGATCGCCATGGACTGGTCGAGCAAGGCTTGCAGCCCGCCGATGGCATGCAGAAGCTCCTGGCTTCCCTCCGGCCCGCCATTGTCGAACAGGTTGTGTCCGTCCTTGTCCAGCAAGCTGACATGCATATGGCAGCCATTGCCGGTCTGATCGGCATAAGGCTTTGCCATGAAGCTCGCACGGAAGCCGTGTTTGCGCGCGGCGGCCGAAATGAGATGGCGCAGCATGACAGCGTGATCGGCCGCAGCCAGCACATCGGATTCATGGCGCAAGTTGATCTCGTATTGGCCGGGCGCAAACTCCGCCGTCGCCGCCGTCGCCGGCACGTTCTGCTCGATGGCGAATTCGTCGATGTCTTTCAGAAGCGCTGAAAAACCATCGAGCTCGGTGATCCCATACAGTTCATTGCCATATTCGCGCTCGCCGGTGGCCGGGTTGATGGGGGGCAACGGCTCCCCCTCCTCGCCCGGCTGTGGATCGAGAAGATAAAACTCGAACTCGGCGGCCACGACCGGCTGCCAGCCTTTTTCCTGAAAACGGGCAAGAACGCGCTTAAGAACATTGCGCGGCTCAAGCTCGCAGGGCGCGCCGTCCTCTTCGAACATGGTCATGAAAACCTGGGCGTGCGGCTGGTCCGCCCAGGGCACAAGCTGCAGCGTGCCTTTGACCGGCCAGCTCAAACTGTCCGGGTCGCCATCGGAAAAGCCCATGCCGTGAATGTCTTCATTCACGCCCGTCACATCGAGAAAATAGAGCGAGCGGGGCATCTGAATGCCGGAGGTGAAGACCTTTTCGGCCTCGCTGACGGGAAAGCGCTTGCCGCGAATAGTCCCGCAAATATCCACGAAAACCGCATCCAGGTAATCGACCGGGCCTTTTTCGGCCAGGAAAGCTTTCCAATCCGCCAGAGTTGCGATGCCGTTCTCAGCGGGTTTGGTTCTACCACTCATTCTTCGATCCGGGATTTCCGGCCTCCGCTATCATTTAAATGCCACAAAATAGTAGCCGCCCGCCCCCCTGTCCTACCAGCGTTGCGGCAGCAAAAAAGAGCGGCAAACTAAAGATCTGTCATAAAATAATAAACAAGGGCGCCGCGCAAATACCAGCGCCGGAGGCCCGGCAGGGGAAAAGGCGAAAGCGGGCCGCGCATGGGAGCCGGCAGGTCCGCCTCGCTTGCCTTGCCCGCCAGAAGCCGCGCCAAAAACCGGCCCGTCCAGGGCGCGGCGGCAACCCCGTCGCCGTGATACCCGAGCCCGTAAAGCACGCTTGGATCGTCTTTCAGCCGCCCGATGGCGGGGGTCTGATCACGGGTCATGCAGACAAGGCCGCGCCAGAAATGCGTCACCGGCACCTCGGCCCAGGCAGGAAACACCTCGCCGAGACGGCGGGTAAGGAAGGCCTTCATGCGCGCGCCGTCTTCCGCCGTGCCGCTCATATCGCCCCGGCCACCGAAAATGAAACGCCCGTCGGGGAGCAGGCGGTAATAGAAAAGGAGGCGGCGCGTATTCGTGCAAGGCTCGTCCGTCAGCCAGTTCTGGGCAGCGCGCTCGGCAGCGGTCAAAGGCCGCGTTGCAATGATATTGGAAATGATGGGCAGCACCCGCCCGGCAAAGCGCTTATCGAAAGTCTCGCGCGTAAAGCCGTTCGTCGCCACGATAACGTTTTTGGCGCGCAAGATGCCGCCCGCCGTTTCAAGCTCGTGCCATTCGCCCTGCTTTGCCCAAGAAAGCACTTTGGACTGGCCGTGAAGACGGGCACCCGCGCGCGCTGCCGCATGGCCAAGACCGCGGGCAAACCGCATCGGATGCAGACCGAAACCGGCGCCCCACCACATACCGCCGAATTGTTCGGTGGAATCATAAACGCGCTCGGCAACTTCCTCCCGGCTTGCGACTGCCGTCTTTTGACCGAATGCTTCGCGCAGCAGATCGGCCTCTTTTTGGAGGCCTGAAAAGCGGCGGGCATCATGGGCAATGTGCCAGACGCCCTGCCCCTGCGCCTCGATATCGAAGGCCTCGTCCTTCGCCAGCGCACGGACGAGATCGATCGCTTCTTCTTGCGTCTTCATGAAGCGGCGCGCTTCTTCAGCGCCGTATCGCGAGAGCAATGTCTCAAGACCGAGGCTGCTTGGATAAGGCGCGCAAAAACCGCCATTACGCCCCGATGCGCCCCAGCCAAGCGGCCCCGCTTCCAGAAGACAGACATCGACCCCGTGATCCTTGGCGAGGTGATAGGCCGCCGAAAGGCCTGTATAGCCGCCGCCGATAATGGCCGTATCGCAGCTTTGCGGACCTTCGAAGGCGGGGCCCACTGTCAAAGGCTCAGCCGTTTCTTCCCAAAGGCTGCCGACCGGCACCGCCGGGTCATACATGTCTTCGTGATAAAGCGATGCGCCGCCGGACTTCATCTGCCCCCCTGACTTGAAACGCGATACCGATACTCGTCAGGGCATCATATCGGGGCCGGGCTCTTCTGGCTCTTCACCATTTCCGGCGCGTGCCGGTTTTGTCCCGTGATGGCGGCGGCCACGGTGCGGGCGCATCAAATGCTCGGCGAACTTTTCCCGCACCTGCGGCGAGGCGTCGGCCAGAGCAACAGCAATGCCTTTCTGGGTCGTAAGGGAGAGACGGCCCATCACCTCATGAATCTTCATCATTGCCGCTTCCACCGCATCGGCATCGTAAGGTTCGGCTTTAATCTGGCGGGCGGCTTCTTTGCGCGCGGCGCGCAACTCTTTGATCATCGGGCGGGCGTCGCGGAAATTTTCCCGCATGATCCACCGCATTTCCCGGAAGGCTTCTTTGTCTTCCTCGCTGCGCGCGCTGGCAATGAGCCCGCCCAAAGGCCCATGAAAAGCGGGCGGCTCACCGGGGCGGAAATGGCGCCAGGCTGCACCCGTCAACAAACTGGCCGCAATGGCACCCGCCAGAAACAGGTTGAGCGCCAATGACACAAGCAGCAGCGCGCGCGGCCCGCTGCTCTTTTCCTTTACGCCATTCGCCTGCGGGTCACTCATTCCAGTTCTCCTCGAAAACACTATCGGCCATGGCAAGCGACAAAAGCGCGCTCTCCGTCTGCGGGTCCGACGACATAGCCGTCAGCGCGCCAGAAGCGCCGATATAAAGACCAAGCAGCAGCGCAGCGGCGCAGGTCCCCATCGGCACCCAGGACGGCCCTTCCGGCCAGACCGCACTCATCAGCGCGCGCCAGAGTCCAGTCCCCTGCCGCATTTCCCGCCCAGGACGGGCCGCCAAAATCCGCGCGCTCAATGCTGCGTCCGGTTCCTCGACATTGAAAGCGTCCAGCATCTCATCGAGCGCGCGCTCCTGCGCGATCTTTGCCCCCAGGTCCGGGCGCGCCGCCAGCGCTCCAGCCCCTTCCTCCGGCCAGCGCGCCGGGTCGGCGCCATAGGCCACCAAAAGCGCGTCCAAACGCTGTTCGTCTTTGTCCGCTGCACTCATCATCTCTCTCCGCTTGCCGTTTTTACCGGCGCATCGAAGGCTCCGTCCTTCAGCAACATTTCCTTGAGCCCCTTACGGGCCCGGGTCAGAAGCGCTTCCACCGCTTCCACCGTGCAGTTCATAATCTCCGCCGTCTCCCGGTTTCCCAGCTCCTGATAATGCACCAGGATGAGAGCGAGGCGCTGGCGCTCGGGCAAGGATTGCAAGGCCGCCGCCACCCTTGCCGATTGCTCCTTCTCCGCCACCCGGCTTTCCGCACCCGGCGCCGGATCGGCGATCAGCGCCACCTCTTCAAGCGGCGCAGCTTTTCGCATCCGCAGCCTGTCGATGCATAAATTGCTCGTCACTTTATGCACCCAGGTCGAAAATTTCGCGCGTCCAGGCTGCCAGCGTGCTGCCTCTTTCCAGATGCGCAGAAAAACCTCCTGCGCCACATCTTCCGCTTCGCTGCGCGCGCCGAGCATGCGCTGGGCAAGCGCAAGCACGCGGGGGAGATGCCGTGCCAGCAAAAGCTTTGCGGCCCGTTCCTCCCCCGCGGCAAGCCGTTTTAAAAGCGTCTCGTCGCTTTCTTCACTCACGCGCGTCTCACTTCTGCGGGCCGGGCCCAAGCGCCACAGCCCGGACCCCGCTCTGCGGCAGATGGTCCACCGCAGAGCTTAGCTTGAAAAGACGGTTACTCGCCAGCGCCCGGGCCGTGCGGACCCTTACCGTGGTGAGAGCGCATTTTCTCACGCGCAGCCTTGGCTTCTTCCTTCGTCACCGCGCCGTCACCATCGGCATCCATCATCTCGAACATCTTTTCGCCGTGACCGCCGAATTCACCGGCAGCCAGCTTACCGTCCCCATCGGCATCCTGACGGTCGAACATCTTTTTCATGCGCTCTTCATGACGCGCCATCATATGGGCGGTCATTTCTTTCTGGGTGACGAAGCCGTCCCCATCCGCATCCACTTTGGCAAAGCGCGCCTCTCTGGCAGCCGCCACTTCTTCCTGCGTGATCTTGCCGTCGCCGTTCGTATCGAGCTTGTCGAACATTTTGCCGCCGCGCGGCCCCTGATTTTCGGCAACAGCAATGCCCGCTGCCAGGCTCAAGCCGAGAACGGCACCGCCGGTAACTTTCATCCAGGATTTCATATCTCTCTCCAATTCATTGACCTCAATCTGTTCGCTCAAGGACACGGCCGGCGAACCGAGGGGGGAGAAGCCCGCCGGCCGGTCCTATTGGCGCAGGGGATCGATCGAGGAGGCTGAGGGATGCATCTGTCCGAGGGGGCATGCATACCTGTCCCATGCGCTTGCCCCTATAAACGGATGGCAGCGCAGATTCCGTCGCCGGAAACTGAAAAAAGTCGGATTTTTTTCCGGGGCCCAGGAAAGCCTTAAAAAAGCGGCCGGCGGGCGATTTTTGCGGGCAGCCGGGCGCGGCGCACCGCCACCTCGCCGGGAAATTCGGCGTGAACGTTGAACCCTTCATCGGCGGCCAGCGTTTCGGTGCGGATCGTGGCAAGCGCAATATTGGCGCAAAGGACCGGTGACCAGCCGGTGGAGGTGGCGCTGCCCGCCCGGTCATCGCCGCAATAGACGGCGGCAAAATTGGCCTGCTCACCGCCGGAGACTTCCAGCGCGACGAGAGACCATTCCGCACCCTTTTCCTTGGCCTTGGCCAGCGCGGCGCGGCCATTAAAGGGGCCTTTCTCAAGATCGACGAAGGCGCCCGCCCCTAATTCATATGGTGTGCGGGCGGCTTCCGGGTCCACCGCGCATTCGGCGCCGAAATAGTCCCGCCCGAACCGGGCAATGCCCCGCTCCAGCCGGCGCAGCTCGCAAGCGGCAAGCCCTGCGGGGCGCAGCAGGTCTTTATGGTGACGCAGAAGCGAGCCCCAGATGACCGGCGCATCTTCCGCATCCACCCAAATCTCGAATCCTTCCCGCCCGAGCGAGCCGGTGCGGGAAATGTAGACGGGCGCGGCATGAAGCTCGGCCCAAACCGCATGACCCGCCGGCAGAGCCGCAACCGCATCGCCGAAGCGCTGGCGGGCGATAGAGACCGCCTGCGGACCTGACAGAGCAAGACAGCCGAGCGTGCCGGAAATATCTTCAACGGCGCAATTAAAGCCCTCTGCCGTGGCGTCCAGCCAATCCAGATGGTTGCCTTCCACCGTCAGCCGGTACTCTTCCTCTTCAAGGCGGAAGAGCACGCCCTCGCCCACGATCTTGCCGCCCATGTCGCAGAAGAAGACCCGCGCGGCCCTATGCACCGGCAAGGCGGCGACATTGCGGGTGACGAGTTTTTGCAGAAACTCTTCGGCCTGCGGGCCGCTGATGCGGTATTTCGTCAGCCAGGACATGTCGGCGAGCGCTGCCTGCGCGTGCAGTGCTTCATACTCGCTGGCGAGCGAGACATAGGTCTGCGGCGTCGTATAGCCGTTCCATGCCGCCCATTCGTTGGTGCGGCATACCGTGGCGGCAAAACTGTGCAGGCAAGTCGGCTCGGCCTGTATCTCGAATGGCAGAATGTCCCGCGCGGCCTCGAAAAGGTCGGCGCGCGGCGGCGCATGTTTTTCCAGAACGTCGTTATGGTGTTCGGGTTCAAAGTCAGGGCGAACGAGAATGTTAGACATGAGCGCTTCCCCCCTCCAGCACATGCGCGGCGGCAAGACGCCCCGGCTCGCCAGTGAGCCCGCCGCCCGGATGCGTGCCGCTGCCGCATAGATATAGCCCCTCAACCGGGCCTTCGTCATGGGAAAGCCCATAACCGGGACGGAAAAGCAGCGTCTGATCGAGGCTCATATCGCCCTGATGCCAGCCGGCACCCGGCGCGCCGAAGCGCCGCTCGATTTCCGGCGGGGTCAGAATTTCCCCCGCAATGAGCTTGATCTTGATGTCGGGCGCATAAACGGCCACCGCATCGACGACACGCTTGGTGAACTCGTCCCGCCGCGCCTCCCAGCCGCCTTCCAGTTCATAAGGCACATGAGGCAGCAGGATTGACATAGTGTGATGGCCGGGCGGGGCAGCGCGTGGATCGTGATAGGACGGCAGCACGATTTCCATGATGGGGTCTACGGCAAGCTCGTTGCGCTTGGCCGCCACAAAAGCGCGCTCCATCGCCGTCATGTCCGGCGCGATGAGCCAGCGCCCGCCATATTCACGCTCTTCCAGCCCTTCGATGATGGGCAGGCCTTCCAGCGCAAGATTGATCTTGGCGCAAGCGCCCTGCATCCGCCAGCTGCCGAGGCGGCGTGTCTGTTCGGGCGCAAGATGCGCAGAACCTAAAAGGTCGAGATAGGTGCGGCGCGGATCGAGGCTGGACAGCACGATGGGCGCATGGAACTTGGTGCCGTCGGTCAGCACGACGCCTTCGGTCCTGCCGTCGGGCGAAACGAGAATGTGGCGCACCTGGCTGTTCGTGCGCACGCGCCCTTCGCTTTCCCCGATGAGCCGGGCAAGCGCCTGGGGCAGCGCGCCGATACCGCCTGCCGGATATCCCATTTTGCCACCGGCAATGTTCTGCTGTGCCAGGCGGTAAATATATTGATAGGCCGAGCCTGGGGATTTCGGCCCCATGTGATGGCCGAGCGTCGCATCCATCGCCAGAGCAGCTTTTATAAGCGGGTCCTCGAACGTCCGGTCGAGCACCTGCGCCATGCTGGCAGGCAGAAAGCGGCCCAGCTCCTGGCGGTCTTCCTCGCCCATTTTCTCAAACCGCCAGATGAGCGAAAGCGCATCCGTTGCCGCTTGCTTCGCCCCCTCGCCCGGCACCGGCAGGCCCTTTTCGAGCAGCGGCTGCAAAAGCCCCGCATAGCGTTGAACGCGCTTCATGAAAGGGCCGTAGGCTTCGGCATCGCGGGGCGAGCGGTCTTTCAGCCGCGCAATATCGGCGCGTGAGGATGCCGGCAGCACGAGATGCTTGCCGTCCTTGTCGAGCGCGACGGTCACCATGTCGCGGCTCGCCATTTCAAAACCGTGCTTGGCGAGCTTTAAATCTTTTTCGATGCGCTGCGGCCAGGCATAGAGCAAATGCGCGCCGGCCGAAGACATATAATCCGGTGCAATTTCCGCCGTCACCGCCGCGCCGCCCACATCGCTCCCCGCCTCGAGCACGAGAACGCGTTTCCCCGCTTCGGCAAGATAGGCAGCCGCGACAAGACCGTTATGGCCGGCGCCGATCACGATCGCATCATAGGCCAGATCATGTTCCATCATGCCGCCGCTCCCTTGTTCCGGCGGAAGAGGCCGCTGCCGCCGTTCAGTGAGCCGAGCAGTTTTTCGGCGACGTTATAACCCGCGATCCCAAGCCCGGCGCCGCCCGGATGAGCGCTTGCCGAACAAAGATAGAAATTCTCCACCGGTCCTTCGTAAGCGGCAAAGCCGGGTACCGGCCGGTTGAAGAAAAGCTGATCGAGGTTCATTTGCCCTGCGAAAGGATCGCCGTGCGTGTGGCCGGTCTGTTCTTCTATGTCGCGCGGCAGGGCAAGGCGGTAGCCTTCGATCCGCTCGATAAAGCCGGGGCTCACCGCTTCCAGTTTCTTCAAGACAAGCTGCACCAGTTCGGCCCGGCGCGCGCCGCTCCAGGACCCGTCATGCAATTCGTAAGGTACGTAATGGAGCGTGATGCTCGCCAGGTGCTTGCCTTCCGGCGCAAGGGAGGGGTCGGCAAGGCTCGGGAAAGACATATCGATGAGCGGACGGCGCGGCGGCGTGTGGTCCTGCCAGTCGTCAAAGCCCCATTCCATGTCGTCCAGGAAACCCGGCAGGCGCAACCCGCCGGCAAGCGCCGGGCAGCCTTCCGGCAGATCCGGAAATTCCGGGAAGCCGGAGAGGGCTAGATCGAGCTGCGCCGTCACCCCTTCGGTGCGGAAATGGCCGATCTCTTCCACATAGCGCTTGGGCAGCGAGGACCAGTTAAAAAGGCCGAGATAGCTGTGCTTCACATCAAGATCGGAGAGCACGCAGCGCGCGGCGATTTCCGTATCATCGGAAAGAACGACACCGGCGGCCTTGCGCCCTTCCATGCGCACATCCACGACCTCCGCCCCAAAGCGAATATCACCGCCTGCCGCTTTCAGCGCATTGGCGATGGCCTTGGTAAGCGCAGGCAGGCCCCCTTGCGGCATGAGGCGCGCGGGCATGCCGCCGCTGCGCTCCCCAATCCACAAGAGCGGAAGAAGCGCGGCCGTTGTCTGGCCGCACGGGCCCTGCGCATGGCCGGGCAGCGCGGCGGACGCGATATGCGCTTTCAGATGATCGCTTTGGAAGTACCCGTCGAGAAAAGCATCCATCGATTGCAGCCAGACGCGGGCTTCGTCATGGAGCTCATGGGCGGGTTTTTGCACCAGCTCGCGCACATCCTGCACCAGCTTGCGGATGACGGCGGGGCTGCGCCGTGCCGGGTCCTGCTGTTCTTCGAGAATACGTTTTTCGAGTCTCCGGGCCTGGCGCTGCATGTCCCGTGCGAACCGCGTCCAGGCGCTCGCATCGCGCTTGTTGTGGCGCTGAATTTCGCGCGTCATGACGCCCGCATCGCTATAGGAGGCGACATAGCGCCCGTCACCGAAAAGCGAAACGCCGCCATCGAGGCGCAGAGTGCGCAGCCCATGGCGGCCAAGGTCCAACGCGCAAACGAAATTAGGGTCGAGATAACCGCCGGGCAGCGCGAAGGGCGGCGCCTTGAAGCCGGGAACGATTTCACCGGCAAGGGCGGCGGCTTCCGGCTGCTCACCGCGCTCCAGCACCAGAACGGCGAAGCCGGATTGCGCAAGACGGGCGGCGGCTGCAAGGCCGTTCACCCCTCCCCCAATCACGACAACATCATACCGTTCCATCAAGCCTAGCTCCAAAACAGACAGCCCCTGCACCCTTGTGCAGAGATGGCACGTCCCTTTTCGGCACAGAAGCGGCCCGAATGCTGCCTTTTGCGGGGTTAACCACAAAAGGCCAGTTCAACCCTGACCTAAAGGGCCAGGTGCCCGCTTCCGGCGCAAAGGGCCGGATCCGTTCTGGCTGGCAGTTGCAATTCCCTAGCCAGAGCTATCGGTCTTGGAAAGCCCCCCAATCAAGCTTTCAAACAAGCTCAGCACCGCTTTCTGGCTTTCCCTCAGATCGGCCTCCAGGGCCTCAAAGTCGGGCGCATCCCCTACTCTCGCAAGCAGGTTCTTCAAACCGATATTGGTTTCCTCGCGGTTGAGCGTGCCCGTCACGCAAATGCGCACGACCTGGGTAAGGTTCAACACCAGATCGATGGCATGCAAGAGCAAATCGGCCTCGGCGGGGGGCAGAATGCCGAGCCGTCCTGCGGCCTCGAAAACCCCGCGCGTATGGGGGGAGAGGATCTCCGGCATTTCGGCGGCGTAACGAAGCTGAAGATACTGGGCGATAAACTCAAGATCGATGAGCCCGCCGCGCACATGTTTCAGCTCCCAGGGATCGGAAGCAGGAAATTCCTTGGCGATGCGGGCACGCATATCGGCGACATCCGCGGCCAATTTTACCGGGTCCCGTGGCTTGCGGAGCACACGGGAAATCTCGGTTTCGATTTTTTGGGCAAGAGGCGCCGGGCCTGCGGCCACCCGCGCCCGGGTCAGCGCCATATGTTCCCAGGTCCAGGCTTCCCCCTCCTGATAAGCGGCAAAACTGTCATAGCGCGTTGCGATGGGCCCGGCATTGCCCGAAGGGCGCAGGCGCATATCAACCTCATAGAGCTTGCCTTCCGCAGTCGGCGCGGTAAGCGCATTGACGAGCTGCTGGCAGGCTTTGGCGTAATACTGTGTGACGCCGAGCTCCTTCGGCCCGTTCGAGACCGCTTCTCCATCATCGACATCGTAAATCACGATGAGATCGAGATCGGATTCCGCGCTCATCTCGCCGCTGCCGAGTTTGCCCATGGCGACCACAGCCATGTCCGCGCCGGGCACTTTGCCATAGCGCCGCTCGATTTCGCCGAGGGCGGCGGGCTTAAGCGCCTGAATGGTTTCGCGCGCGATCGCCGAATAAGCGCTGCCAGCTTCTTCCGCATCGGCGCTGCCCGAGAGCACGCGCACGCCGACGCGGAAGCGCTGCTCGCGCGCCCAGACGCGCGCCACATCGAGCGCGCCTTCATAGCTCTGCGCCGTGGAAAGCGCCTGGCGCAATCCTTCGCCCAGCTCCGGCCCGCGCGGCAGCACCTGAAAGAATTCCGGGTCGAGCACCACATCGAGCACAGCCGGATTACGGCTCAAATGATTGGCAAGGCGGGGCGCGGTGCCGCAAATATCCGCGATAAGGCCGAGAAGACTCGGATTGGCATAGATGAGCGAGAAAAGCTGCACGCCTGCGGGCAGGCCCTCAATGAATTTATGAAAGCGAGTGAAGGCCACATCGGGATCTGCGGTTTGCGAAAGCGTTTTCAAGAGCGCCGGCATAAGCGCCGTCAGCCGCTCGCGCGAGCGGGGCGAACGAGTGGCGGCGAAGCGGCCCGTATGCCAGCCGCGGATCATTTCCATCATTTCAGAGGGCCGTTTGAAGCCCATATCGCTCAAGGTTTGCACGGTTTCCGGGTCATCATCCGTGCCGGTAAAAACGAGGCTCCCGCCTTCTTCGGCAAGCGGCGGGGCTTTCTCGAACAGCGCTGCGTAGTGCCCTTGCACGCGCGAAAGATGCGCGCGCAGCGCTTCATCGAAAGACGCGCGGTCTTTATAGCCGGAGAAAATTGCAATCCGCTCGAGGTCTTCCTCGCTTTTCGGCAGCGAATGGGTCTGCTCGTCTTCGACCATTTGCAGGCGGTGTTCGAGCGTGCGCAAAAACCGGTAGGACTCCACCAACTCTTCGGCGGCCTGCGGCGTGATCCATTCCTTCTCCGCCAACGCGCGCAGCATTTCCACCGTGCGCTTGCCGCGCAAATCCGCATCGCGCCCGCCCGCAATCAATTGCTGGGTCTGAACGAAAAACTCGATCTCGCGGATGCCGCCGCGCCCCAGCTTGATATTGTGCCCGGCAATGGCGATCTTGCCATGGCCCTGCACCGCATGGATTTGCCGCTTCATAGAATGAATGTCTTCGATGGCGGCGAAGTCGAGATTCTTGCGCCAGATATAGGGGCGGATGTTTTTCAGAAACATTTCCCCGATTTCGCTGTCCCCGGCGACCTGGCGCGCCTTGATGAACGCCGCGCGTTCCCAGTTCTGCCCCCGGCTTTCGTAATATTGCTCGGCGGCGGGCAGCGAGACGGCAAGGGGTGTGCTGCCCGGGTCCGGGCGCAGACGCAAATCCGTGCGGAAGACATAACCGTCCGGCGTGCGTTCCTGCATGAGCTTCACAAGGCTCTTGGCGATGCGCACCCAAAGGTCCTGTTCCTCCCGCCCCTCGCAAAGCGAAACACGGCCCGGCTCAAAAAACACCACAAGGTCGATGTCGCTGGAATAATTGAGCTCACCCGCCCCGTATTTGCCCATGGCCAGAACGAGAAAGCCTGTGCCTTTGGCAGGCTCTTCCGCGTCGAGCTCTGCAATGAATTTGTTCTTCTGAGCATCGCGCAAAAGCCAGTCGGTCGCCTGGTCCACCGCCTGATCGGCAAACCGGGTGAGCGCGCCCGTCACCTCTTCCAGCGTCCATTTACCGGCAATATCCGCCGCGCCGATAAGGAGCGCAGCCTCTGCCTTCGCCCGGCGCAGCACCGCCATGAGCGCCGCCTCGTTCCTGGCCTCTATGGCCTCTTCTTTTAGGCGCGACAGCAGCGCGTCGAAGGCCGCATCCGGCGGCCCGTCCAGCAGGCGCAGGCGGGCCGGCTCGCGGGTGATGAGCCGGGTGAGGTAAGGCGAGTTGCCGAGAATGGCGGTGAGGAGCGGCTTTTGGCTTTGGATGAGCGCCTCCAGGGCGGCGCCTTCGGCCCCTTCCAGCTTTTTCACCTCTTCTTCGAGATCGGCAAGAAAGCCTGCCGCGCGCGCCGCGTCAAACGGTTGGGGCGGCACTTCCAGTCCCAGATAAGGCGTCGTTTCGGCTTCCGTCATTCTCATGCAACCTTGCTCAATTCGCTTCCAGTCTTGGAGGCTACCGATCCGGCACAAAAAGAAAAGGCCCGCCAGTGGCGGGCCTTCAAAAACGTCAGATCGTGCTGTCTTAGCAGCCGGCAGCCGTTTTCAGCTGAGCCGACGGCTTGAAGCGCAGAGACTTCTTCGCCTTGATCTTGATTTCTTCACCCGTCTGCGGGTTGCGGCCTTTACGGGCAGCGCGCTTGGTGATCGTGAAGGTGCCGAACGTGCCGACGGTGAATTTGCCGTCCTTCTTCGCCCGCTTCAGACCGGCTTCGATTTCGCCGAACACCAGTTCCACAGCACGCTTGGCTTCCGCTTTGGACATGTCGCCAGCTGCTGCAACGTTTTCGATAAACTCCGCCTTGCTCATCTTAATCTCTCCTAGAATGGCCTCCTCGGTTGGCGCCTTATGTAAAAGCCATAACAAGCCAAGAGATTCGCGCCAATGAAAAACGGACAAAATCCCGCATCAGGACGCCATTTTCTGCGTTTTCCGTGCGATAAATGCACATAAAATCGGGTTTATCCCCAAAAGCAGGGACCGAAATCGCCCGTCCTGACGCGGATTCCTGTTACCCGCAAATCCGATTCGCGCGGTCTCTTTTTGCGATTCGCGTGAAGGCACTCGAGTTTAAATGTGCAGGAAGAGGAATTAGACGGGTAGAGAAAGCGTTACGCAGAGCCCCGGCTCTGCATCCGAAAGGGTGATGCGGCCATTATGAAGGCGCGCCGCGGCGGCAGCGAGCGACAGCCCGAGCCCGCTGCCCGGCGTGTTGCGGCTTGCCTCAAGGCGCACGAAACGCTCCAGTACCCGCGCCCGGTCGGCTTCGGGAATACCCGGCCCATTGTCCGAAACGCTAAGCACCACACGGCCATGGGCAAGCGCCGCCTTGACGGTGATCTCGCCCCCTTCCTCGCCCTTGCGTCCATGCTTGATTGCATTGTCGATGAGATTTGCGATCGCCTGGGAGAGGATTTCGCGGTTGGCGAAAAGCTTGAGGCCTTCCGGCACGTCCGCCTTCAAGGTCAACTCCGCTTCCTCGGCGACGGGTTCGTAAAGCTCCACCGCATCCAGCACCAGCGCGGAAATATCCACATCCACCATGGCTTCGCGCGAGCTGCGCGCCTCGGCCCGGGCGATGGAGAGAAGCGCGTTGAAGGTCGCCAGAAGGTGATCCGCCTCACTAATTGTCTTTTCCAGCACGTCCTTGTAGTCGGCCTCGCTTGCCGGCTTCATCAGCGTTACTTCAAGCCGGTTGCGCAGCCGGTTCAGCGGGCTGCGCAGATCATGGGCGACATTGTCCGTTACCTCGCGCATCCCCATCATCAAGGCCTCGATCTGCTCGAGCATATTGTTGAGATTGCCGGCAAGCTGGTCGAGCTCGTCGCCCGTGCCCGAGACGGGAATGCGCCGGGCCAGATCCCCGCGCATGATCTCCCGGCTCGTACGGTTGATGTCGTCGAGACGCGCCAGCATGTTGCGGCTCATGATCAGCCCGCCGATGAGCCCGAGCCCGAGCGTGAGCGCTACGGCCCAAATGAGCGAGGCGGTGATCAAGCTTTCGATATTGCGCCGCTCTTCCACGTCCCGCCCGACGAGAAGAAAAAACCCTTCGGGCAATTCGATGTAGCGGGCGCGGGCGGCATGGCGCTCCACCCCTTCCATGGTGCGGCGCTGATAATTGAATTCCACATAGCCGTCCGGCCCCTGCAGGGCGGCGGGCTTGCTGTCGAGATTACCTGCCAGCATATTGCCGCGCGGGTCGAGCACGAGATAAAGGCTCTGGCGCGGATCGCGCGAGCGCTGAATGACTGTGTGCACCAGAAGCGGCAGACCGCCTTGCGCATATTGCTCGGCAAGACCCTGTATCTCCGCTTCCACTGCCTGGTCGGTCTGGCGGGCGAGAAAGCCGGCTGTGTTCCAGTAGATATACCCCAAAAGCGCGATCACCGACGTCACGAACAAGGCGAGATAGATCACCGCCAGCCGGAACGTCGAGGTTTTGAGGAGATTAGTCAGCAGCACGCAGCGAATACCCCGCACCGCGGATCGTGTGCAAAAGCGGCTCGCCGAAATTCTTGTCGATCTTCGATCTAAGCCGGGAGATATGCACGTCGATCACATTGGTCTGGGGATCGAAATGATATTCCCAGACATTTTCCAAAAGCATGGTGCGCGTCACCACCTGACCGCTATGTTTCATAAGATATTCGAGCAGGCGGAACTCGCGCGGCTGCAGGTCGATATCCTGCCCCGCCCGCTGCACCTTACGGGTAAGAAGGTCGAGTTCCAGATCGCCGACCGACAGCTTGGTCTGCACACTGTCGGGGTTCGCCCGGCGCGCCAGCACCTCGATCCGCGCCAAAAGCTCGGCAAAGGCGAAAGGTTTGGTGAGATAATCGTCGCCGCCCGCCCGCAGGCCTTTGACCCGGTCATCCACCTCGCCCAAGGCGCTGAGAAAGAGAACGGGCGTTGCATCGGCATTTTCGCGCAGCGCCTCGACGACGGAAAGACCATCGCGTTTCGGTAACATGCGGTCCACGACCATCACGTCATAGGTGCCCGAAAGCGCCAGCGTCACGCCTTCTTCCCCATCGCCGGCATGATCGACGATGTGGCCGCTTTCCCGCAGGCCCTTGACCACATAGGTCGCCGCCTCGATGTCGTCCTCGATGACAAGGATACGCACCTTACCTCGTTCCTCCCCTTCTCTTTTATCCGTTACCGGTTCGAGCTCGCACACATCATGCGTCAAAAGCGGTTGGGCTGTCATCCTCGCCTCACTTGAGTTTTAAAGGAAAAGGGGCAGCCGCACCGGTTAGGGGGACGGATCACCGGTGCGGCCTTAAGGGCCAAAACGCATAACAGGCCCATAATTACGGGATTGCGGGGCAGGCCCGGCACGCGCCGGACCTGCCCACGCCATCACGCATCTTTTAGCGAGAGGGCAACGAAGTGCTGGCCGCTCTCATTGCGCAGGAGAAGCAGCACCGAGCTTTTGCCCGATTCCTCGATTCGCGTTTCAAGTTCGCCGGGGTTGGAGACCGTGCGGCCATTGACCTTGACGATCACATCGCCGGGGCGCACGCCCTTGGCCGCCGCCTCGCTTTGCGGGTCGACCCCTTGCACGACCACGCCGCCGTCCGGTCCGGAAGTCAGTGCCAAGCCAAGCTCACCAACCTTCCCGGCAGGGGCGCCTTCACGCGCGGCCACCTGGCGTGGCTCTTCGGGGAATTCGCCGAGCACCACCTCGACATCCTGCTCATCGCCTTCGCGCAGCAATTCGAAATTCACTTCCGTTCCGGGGTCATAACCGGCGACCGCCCGGCTCACATCGCGCGCGTCCTTCATCTTCTTACCGTCAATGGCAAGGATCACGTCGCCCGTCTCAAGGCCGGACTTGTCCGCCGGGCTGCCTTTCATGACATCGGCAACAAGCGCGCCTTCGCCTTCTTCAAGGCCAAGGCTTTCGGCAATTTCAGGTGTGACCGGCTGAATGGAAACGCCGAGCCAGCCGCGCGTCACGCTGCCATGTTCTTTCAGATCGGCAATTACGTCCTGGGCCACATTGGCGGGGATCGCAAAGCCGATACCGACACTGCCGCCGGAGGGCGAGAAGATCGCCGTGTTCACACCCACAACGTTGCCCGCCAGATCGAAGGTCGGCCCGCCGGAATTGCCGCGGTTGATGGAGGCATCGATCTGGATGAAATCGTCATAAGGTCCCGCGCCGATATCGCGCCCGCGCGCCGAAACGATGCCGGAGGTTACCGTGCCGCCAAGACCGAAGGGATTGCCCACAGCCACCACCCAGTCACCGATACGCAGATTGTCTTCCTGCGCAAAAGCCACGTAAGGCATGGCTTTTTCAGGTTCGGTTTTCAACAGTGCGAGGTCGGTCTTGGGATCGGTGCCGACGATCTTGGCTTTCAGCTCGTCTCCGCTGCTCAGCGCAATAACGATTTCCTCGCCGCCTTCAACAACATGATTGTTCGTCACCACATAGCCGTCAGAGGAAATAAAGAAGCCGGAGCCTTGCGCCTGGCGTTTAGGCGCAGGCTGATTGCCGCCGCCATTCGGCGCACCGAATTCCTTGAAAAACCGCTCAAGCGGATGACCGGGCGGCAGGTCCATGCCCGCTGCAGGCCCAGCTTCCGCCTTTTGCGTCACGCGCACGCTCACCACCGCAGGTCCCACACGTTCCACCACATCGGCAAAGCTTGCCGGTGCATTGGACGGGGCGACAGGCTCGATCTCCGTGCTTTCCTGGCGGTTTTCCGCAAAAGGATTGGAGGCCGCACGGGCGATATCCGGGCTCGTGCTGCCCGCGCCGTAGCCGACGATCCCGGCTGCGGCCAAAGCCGCCGCTAGCGCGATGGGCCGCACCGCTTTGCTTTTTGCTGAAGTGGTTTTTGCGTTTTTCACATGATCCGTCATGTTCGCTACCCCTGTGATGAAGGACATCCTTGAGTATGAACATAGGAAGTGTGAGCTTACGGCACGCTGTCCGCGCGATTAAATTTCTTTAATTTGATCCGCCCAGAAATTGCCTTAATTGCCCTCATCTGCAAGGCGGGTTTTCACACGCACCTTCGATTCCAGCGTCCGGTGCACTGGGCACTTATCGGCAATTTCCATCAGCCTTGCGCGCTGCTCATCGCTCAAATCGCCCAAAAGCGTAATCTCGCGCGTCATGAGATCAATCTTGGCGCCGGATTTTTCTTCGCAGTCTTCGCAATCCTCCGCATGCACCTTGCTATGTTCAAGGCGCACGCTAATCCCCTTAAGTGGCCATTTCTTGGCATCGGCATGCAAGCGCAGCGTCATGGAGGTGCAGGCACCAAGCCCGGCCAGAACCCAGTCGTAAGGCGCAGGGCCTGAATTCATGCCGCCCACGCTTTCCGGTTCATCGGCAAGAAAGCTGTGCGGGCCGATCTCTACCTTTTGCTGAAACTTGCCTGCGCCCGTCTCGGCCACGCTGACGCTGCCTTCCTGACCCTTCGGCTTTTCCACCGGCGCAGGAGTTTCGATATAGCGCTGCGCCCAGGCGGTCAACACATCGGCAACATACACCGCGTCTTCCTTGCGCGTTAAAAGATGATCGGCATCGTCGAGCGAGACGAAACTTTTGGGGTGCTTGGCCGCAAGAAAGATTTCCGAAGCATTGTCGATGCTCACCTGCTCATCGAACGGGGCATGGAAGATGAGCAGAGCCTTTTTCAGCTTGCCGATATGATCGCGCTGCCGCGAGGTTTCGATATCGTCGAGAAATTGCTGTTTGATGGTGAAGCTGCGCCCGGCGAGCATGACTTCCGCTTCGCCGTTTTCTTTGATCTCGCAAATCTTTTCACCGAAATTATGCGCGACATGGGCCGCATCCGCGGGCGCGCCGATCGTTGCGATGGCCGCCGCTTCGGGAATTTTCTCCGCCGCCGCCAATACCGCCGCCCCGCCCAAACTATGACCGACAAGAATGTCGGGCGCTTCATAGGTCTCACGCAGAAAGTCGGCAGCGGCGACAAGGTCGGCCACATTCGATGAAAAATTCGTGTTGGAAAAATCACCGCCGCTCATGCCGAGCCCGGTGAAATCGAACCGTAGCACGGCAATGCCCCGCTCGGCGAGCGCGGAGGCGATGCGCGAGGCGGCGAAAACATCCTTCGAACAGGTAAAGCAATGCGCAAAAAGCGCGTAGGCACGCGGCGGCCCGTCCGGCCGGTCAAGCCGGGCAGCCAGCTCCTCGCCGAGCGCGCCTTTGAAGGTGATCTTTTCGGATTGAACAGCCATCTTTCTCTCCGATTGTTTTTCGCCAAACGTTCCGCCCGGCAGCCAATCTAAAGAGGAAGTGTGACGGGAAACGCTTCCCTATTCACGCGTTTTCGCATCCGACTCTTCGAGCAGTGCATCGAGCTGGGCCGCTTCTTCCGGGGAAAGCGGCGCAGCTTCCGCCCCCTCTTCCCTTTTACGCCGGAAGAGCACGAACACCACTATACCGCCGACCAGAAGCGCGACGAAGGGCGCCGCCCAAAGCGCCCAGGTCTCCGGGCGCACGGGCGGACGCAGCAGCACGAAATCGCCGTAGCGTGCCACGATATAGTCCAGCACTTCCTCGTTGCTGTCGCCTTCCTTCAGCCGGTCGCGCACCAGAAGACGCAGGTCTCGGGCCAGCGGCGCATCGGAATCATCGATAGACTGGTTCTGGCAGACAAGGCAGCGCAATTCACGGGAAAGCTCACGCGCACGCTCCTCCAGCTTCGGATCATCCAGCTTCTCGCCGGGCTCGATCGCCCCTGCCGGAAGCGCAAGCCCCATCCAAAGCACAGCGCAGAGGCAGAGCGCCGCACTCTTATTGAAGAGCCCGCGCATCAAGATGCTGCTCCTTCCGCCGCCACCCGCGCTTTGCGCCGGGCAAAGGGAATACCGAGCCTGTAGCGCCGGTCGGAGAGCGAGACCGCCCCGCCCAGCACCATGATCACCGAGCCGATCCATACCCAGGGGACGAGCGGGTTCACATAAGCGCGCACGGTCCATTCGTTCTCACCGCGCCGGTCGCCCAGCACGACATAGAGATCGGAAACCCAGGCGGTATAAATCGCCGCTTCCGTGGTTGGCATGTTCTGCACCGGATAGACGCGTTTTTCAGGGCGCAGCCGGCCAATCTCACGGCCGTTTTTCACAGCAATGAATTCGGCTTTCTCGGCGCGGAAATTCGGGCCTTCATAGGCGCCGACATTCGCCAGCATGAGTTCATAGCCGCCTACCTCCAGCACGTCGCCAGTCGCCATGGCCGCCACACTTTCAACACGCCAGGCGGAAATGCCGACAATGCCCGCCACCATGATGCCGACCCCGGCATGGGCGAGCGTCGAGCCCCAGACCGCGCGGGGCAGATGCCGCAACCGGCGCAGGCTCTCGCGGGCGGGCACCTTGAAGGCTTTCACCCGGTAGGCAATGTCGGAAAAGGCACCGAAGACGAGCCAGGCGGCAAGCCCGAGGCCGATGGGCGCGAGCCACGGCCCCTCGCCTCTCACCGCCGCAACGGCGATGACGGTGAGAATGGCAAGCCCCGCCGCCGCGAAAAGCCGCTGCAGCACGGGATAGATATCCGACCGCTTCCAGGAGAGGAGCGGGCCGAGCGGCACGAGCAGCAGCAGCGGCAGCACGATGGGCACGAAGGTCATGTTGAAGAAAGGCGGGCCGACCGAAATCTTCTCACCCGTCAGCGAGTCGAGCGCCAGCGGATAAAGCGTGCCGACAAAGACCGCGACCGTTGCCGCTGCGAGGAAAAGATTGTTGAGCACCAGCGCGCCTTCGCGGCTGACCGGCGCGAAAAGCCCGCCGCCTTTCAATTGCGGCGCCCGCCACGCGTAAAGCGTCAGCGCCCCGCCGATGAAGAAGGCAAGGATGCCCAGAATAACGAGCCCGCGTTCCGGGTCCGTGGCAAAAGCATGAACGGAGGTGAGCACGCCCGAGCGCACCAGGAACGTGCCGATGAGGCTGAGCGAGAAAGCGAAGATCGCAAGCAGGATCGTCCAGCTTTTCAGCGCGTCGCGCTTTTCCACCACAATGGCCGAATGCAGCAGCGCCGTGCCGACGAGCCAGGGCATGAGGGAGGCATTTTCCACCGGGTCCCAGAACCACCAGCCGCCCCAGCCAAGCTCGTAATAGGCCCACCAGGAGCCCATGGCGATGCCGAGCGTCAGTGCCATCCAGGCGGCCAGCGTCCAGGGGCGCACCCAGCGCGCCCAGCCCGGATCGACTTTACCTTCGAGAAGCGCGGCAACGGCAAAAGAGAACGCCATCGAAAAGCCGACATAGCCCATGTAGAGGAAGGGCGGATGAAAGGCGAGCGCCGGGTCCTGCAAAAGCGGGTTGAGGCCGCCGCCATCGATGGGCGCAGGATCGAGCCGCGTGAACGGGTTCGAAGTGAAAAGCAGGAAGGCGAGAAAGGCGACGCCGATCAGCGCCTGCACGGATAGCACGCGGGCGCGCAAACTGTCGGGCAGATCGCGCCCGAAGGTCGCCACCGCCGCGCCGAAGACCGAAAGAATGAGGATCCAGAGCAGCATCGAGCCTTCATGGTTCCCCCAAACGCCGGTGATTTTGTAAATAAGCGGCTTGGCGGAATGAGAATGCTGCGCCACCGCATAGACCGAAAAGTCGGACGTCACGAATGCTGCGGTCAATGCGGCAAAGGAAAGAAGGACGAGCAGGAACTGTGCCTGCGCCGCGGGCACACCCACCGCCATCAGCCGCGCATCCTGCCGGTAAGCGCCGATTTGCGGCAGAACGGTCTGGAGAAGCGCCACCGCGAAAGCGAGAACGAGGGCGAAATGGCCTGTTTCAGCGATCACGGATAGGTTCCCTCTCCATAAGTTTCCGAATGGCTTTTCTCCGCCCCTTCGCCTTGCCAATTGCCAGTGCGTTTCAGCGCGTCGGCAACTTCCGGGGGCATGTAGTTTTCATCATGCTTGGCAAGCACCGTGTCGGCAACGAAAACACCGTCCGCGCCGAGCACACCTTCGGTGACGACGCCCTGCCCTTCGCGGAAGAGATCGGGCAGCGTGCCGCTATAGGTGACGGTTACGGTCGCGGCGAAATCGGTCACATCGAAGCGCACATCCGTGCCCTCGCCCCGCACCACGCTTTCTTCCGCCACCAGCCCGCCGAGGCGCAAGCGCTCGCCCGGCTCCGTGCCGCGCTCGGCAATGTCGCTCGGGCTATAGAAAAAAACGATATTGTCCTGCAGCGCGGTCAGCACCAGGCCCACCGCCGCCGCGAGAATAACCAACCCTGCCCCGATCAAACTGGCGCGGCGCTGTTTGCGTGTCATAAATCCGGTCCCGTTCCTGCTCTGCCCTCAGCTTACCTGATATAAAGCGCGCGGCTTTTCCTGGCAAAGAGCCAAATCGACGCGGCACAGCGCGGAAAACCGCGCTTTACCGCCGTTAAATCCCTAAAGCCGCGCGGGTCGACGCTCCCACGATCCCATCTGCGGTCAGCCTTTCAAGCTGCTGGAAATCTTTGACGATCCGTTCCAGATTTTCGTCGAAAACGCCGTCCGTGTTGATCACATATCCGTGCCGTTTCAGCGCTTCTTCCAGCGCCCGCACATCCTCGCCCGTCATGGGGGGCGATTTCAGCAGCAAAAGCCGCTCTTCGGCCCCTTCCGCAGAAACCCTGACGGGAGGATGGTAATCGATAATGTCCGCATCGATGCGCACCCCGCGCACCGTCAGCGGCAGCGCCAGGCTCCAATTGCCCGCGGCGATCAGTTCCTCGAACGCTTCCATGCGGTAGATCGTGCGGCGCAGCAGCCGGTTATCGTGGCTGGCGAGCCAGGCTTTACGCTCGCCCACATAAGCGGCAATCCACCGTTTCTCTCCGATGGCGGAGGCTTTACCCGCCTTTTCTTCCACCCGGCCCTTCAAATAGCGCCAGGACCCGTGGATATGGCTGTCATAGACGACGGCAAGTCCAAGCGGCGTTTTGATGCCAAGGGCGCGGGCAGCATCCGCCGACGGTTTCCAGAAGACCCGGTCGAAAAATCCGTCCTGCACGTCCTGCATGGCGGGGTCCGCGCCCGCCTCCTGCAAGACCCAGCGCAGACGGGCGTCATTGTCGAGGCTCGCCTCGCAGCGCTTCAGCGCGGGCAGATATTCCTTGAGCGCCGAAGCGTAAAGCGCGCCGGCGCTTTCCACATAGGCCTTGATCAAGAGATAGAGATTGCCGCTTACCAGCGTCGTCTGCGCCTTGCCATAGGTCAGATGCCCGCTATCGCCCGCCAGCACCGTCACCGCGCCATAATCGCCTGCCGCCTTGCCGGATTCGAAAATATTGACGATCGCCTGCGCCGTCCGTTTTTCCAGTTCGCCCATTTAGCCTCCCCCTGACACCGATTCGTTCAGCATCAGGCAAGACTATGCCTTAACCGGCAGGCGGGGATAAATGGCGCTATTCGGCCTGCGGCTCTGCCTCGGGCGCTTCAGGAGCGCTAGCCGGCGCCTCAAGCTGGCGCCGTGCCGAGGTAATGGCGGCATCGAGCATGCCCGTCCAGGGCGCATCTTCCGGCGCATCGGCGCGGATCGCTTCCCACTCGCGCAGCGCGCCCGCCACATCCCCGTCCTGGGCCTGGCCGAGCGCCAGATAGAAGCGGGCCTTGGCCTGCTCCGGCTCAAGCTCAAGGGCGGCGGCAAAGGCCTGGCGCGCGGGCGGCACCACCACCCCTTCGGAGGAAAGGGTCAACGCTTCAGCAAGCCCCGCAAGCCCGAAGGCCGTGCGCCCTTCCAGCTGCATGGAACGGCCATAGGCCTCAATCGCCGCATCATAGCGGCCGAGCTGCAGGTAGATGGGCGCGATGATCTTCCAGCCGCGCAGATCTTCCGGGTTCTCCCGCAAGCGCCGTTCGAGGCGGGCCACAAGCTCAGGCACGGAAAGTTCGTTCAGCGGCTTTTCAAGCCGCGCCTTTTGCGGCTGGTCGGGCAGGCCCGGCTGGCCGAGCGTGAGATAAAGCGCAAGGGTGAGCCCCGTCACACCGGTCACGGCGGCAAAGCCGATGACTTTCAGCATACGCAGCGAGACGAACCGGCCTTGTTTCTCCTGTCCCGCGCCTTCCGCTGCAGCCAGCAGGCGGCGTGAGATTTCCCGGCGCAAGGGCTCGGCATCTTTCGGGCTCAGCGTGCCGCGCTCGACATCGGCCTCCAGCTCGCGCAACTGCTCTTCATAGATCAGCGTTTCCCCGCTCCGTTCACGTCCGGGGGGCGAGCGGCGCAGCGGGCGCAGCACGAAAAGCAGCACAGCTCCGGTGAGCAGCGCCATAAGAGGCCAAAGCAGCCAACTGCCGATCGCGGCAAGTTGCATGTGATGCGTCCTTTCAATTCCCCTTGCTGCTGGACGGGTCGTCCGCGGGCCATCATAGTAGGCCCGCATAAGAACAGAAACGATAAGGCTGCGGCCATTCGCCGCCCGCGCGTTTCTGCGTGAGGCGCGCCGCTGCAACTTGGGACGAGGGTGAGGGAATGAAGCGGGTTCTTTTGACCGGCCTCTTTGGGCTGATCGCAACGGTTTTTGCCGCGGGCGCTATTTTTACGGTTCACGCGCATGTAACCCGCCCGGCGCCCTGGGACCCGGCCCCGTTTCTGGAAATCGCCCAGCAATATGACGTTGAAATCCGCCGCGACAACTGGGGCGTGCCGCATATATACGGCCCCCGCGATGCCGACGTTGCCTACGGCCTCGGCTATGCCCATGCCGAAGACGATTTCGCCACCATTCAGGAAGTCGCTATTGCCACGCGCGGCAAGCTCGGCGCGGTGAAGGGTCCTGATGCCGCCGTTACCGATTATATCGTTCACCTTCTCCAGGTCTGGGAGACGGTGGAGGCGCAATACGAGACGGCACTGAGTGAGGAAACCCGCGCAGTGCTGGAAGCCTATGCCCATGGCATCAATCTTTTCGCTGCCCTTCACCCCGAGAAGGTCGAGCCCGGCCTTGCGCCCATGACGGGCAAAGACATTGCCGCCGGCTTCGTTTTCAAGACCCCGTTTTTTTACGGCCTCGACAAACAGCTCATGGAGCTCTTCGAGCCGGAGCGTAAACGCTCGATCTCCAAAAATCCGGAGACCGCATTTCTGCCCGTCGATGAACCGGTCTATCCCACAGGCTCGAACGGTTTTGCCATTGCCCCTTCCCGCTCGGATGACGGGCACACGCGCCTTCTCGTCAATTCCCACCAGCCTTATGCAGGGCCGGTTGCCTGGTATGAGGTGCGGCTGAAAAGCGAAGAAGGCTGGGACGTGGCAGGCGGCGCCTTTCCGGGCTCCCCCTTCATGCTGCATGGCCATAACCGCTATCTCGGCTGGGCGAACACGGTCAACAAGCCCGATCTCGCCGATGTCTATGTGCTCACGCTGAACCCGGAGAACGAAAACCAATATCGCCTCGACGGGGAATGGAAGGAGCTGGAGCGCAAGGAAGCGGAGATCGAGGTCAAGCTCTTCGGCCCCTTCTACTGGACGGTGACGCGCGATGTGTTCTTTTCCGAGCACGGGCCGGTGCTGAAAACCGATCACGGCGCCTATGCCATCCGCTATGCAGGCATGAACGAGCTGCGCCAGGCCGAGCAATATTTCCGCCTCAATAAGGCGCGCAATTTCGAAGAATGGATCGAGGCGATGAAGATGCAGGCCCTGCCCAGCATCAACTACGTCTATGGCGATAAGGACGGCAATATCGCCTATATCTATAATGCGCAGTTCCCGGACCGCGCGGAAGGCTGGGACTGGCAGGCCTATCTGCCCGGCGACCGCTCAGACCTTATCTGGCAAAATTACCTGCCCTTCGAAGAGGTACCGAAACTGATCAACCCGAGATCGGGCTACGTTTTCAACGCCAACAACACGCCCTTCCGCGCAACGGCGGCGGCGGACAATCTCTCGCCCGCGCAATTTCCCGCCTTTATGGGCATCGAAACGGAAATGACGAACCGGGCTTTCCGGGCAGAGGAACTGCTTTCCCGCGACGAGGAAATCAGCGCCGAAGAATTCGCCGCTTATAAATATGACCTTTATTACAGCCCCGCCTCCAAAGTGGGGCTCACGCGGGCAGCCATTTTGACGATGGACCTCAGCGACGATGAAGAACTTGTTGCTGCGCAGAAACATCTGGCCGATTGGGACCTCGGCACGGACCAGGAAAACCGCCACGCGGCGCTTGGCGTCCTCACCCTGCAGCCCCTCATCATGGCGGAGCTGCGCGGCACAGAGGCCCCGCCGCTGCGCCAAGCGCTCGCCGATGCAGTGGACGTTCTGATGGACAATTTCGGCCGGCTGGACCCGCCATGGGGCGAGCTCAACCGCTTGCGGCGCGGCGAGGCCGATCTGCCGCTCGATGGCGGGCCGGATATTCTGCGCGCCGTCTACGGGGGTGAGCCAAACGACGATGGCACACTGACTGCACGGGCGGGCGACACCTACATCATGTTCGTCGAATGGGATAAGGACGGGGCGCTGAACTCGCAGAGCATTCATCAGTTCGGCTCGGCAACGCTCGATGAAGCCTCGCCGCATTTTGCCGATCAGGCCCCGCTCTTTGCGGATATGGAAATGAAGCCGGTGCTCTTCGAGGAAGAAGCGCTCGAGCCGCATATCGCCGCACGGTACCGGCCCGGCCTTTTGCCCGGACCTGAAGCGCCGTCTGCGCCGAACGGAAACTAAATCACGATGATGGAGCTTTCCTCGCTGGAAAGCGGCTGATCGACAAGACGGGAAACCGGCAAGCTGACAGTGACTGTCGTGCCCTCGCCCAGCGCGCTTTCGATGGAAAGCGTGCCGTCATGGAGTTCCACCAGGCGTTTGGCAAGCGGCAAGCCGAGCCCCGTTCCTTCATGGGCGCGTGAGAGCGATCCGTCCACCTGCGTGAAAGGCTGAAGCGCGCGGGGAATGTCTTCCGGGTCCATGCCCACGCCTTCATCGCGCACTTTCAGGTGCATATGCGTATCGTCCGTCTCCACGCTGAGCTGCACCGTGCCGCCGCGCAGCGAGAACTTCACCGCATTGGCGAGCAGATTGATCAGCACCTGCTTCAGCGCGCGCTCATCGGCGTAAAGATAAAGCTCTTCGTCCGGCGCATCGATTACAAGCTGGACGCCTGCCTGCTGCGCGCGCGGCTTGACGATGACGCTGGCGCTATTCAAGACGGTGCGCACATCCATCTCATGTTCGCTGAGGTCGAAACGCCCGGCCTCGATCTTGGACAGATCGAGAATGTCGTTGATGACATTGAGCAGATGAATACCGCTTTCATAAATATCGGCGGCATATTCCTGATAGCGCTGGGAACCGAGCGGGCCGAAAATTTCCCGTTCGATCGCTTCGGAAAAACCGATAATCGCGTTGAGCGGCGTCCTGAGCTCATGGCTCATATTGGCGAGGAATTCGCTCTTCGATTTGCTGGCCGCGGTTGCCTGGTCGCGGGCAAGGCGCAGGTCTTCGGCTTCCTTGCGCCGTTCCGTCACATCATGCAGGCCGAGCAGAATGGCCGGCCCGCCCCTGTAGCGGATGGCGGCGCCCGCCACTTGCGCCCAAATCTCATCGCCGTCATAGGAGCTCAGCTTCAGCTCGATTTCACCCTGCTCGCTCAAATCGCGGCCGATGGCGGCAAGCTGCTTGAAATCGTCCCCGAAGAAACTGGCAAGGCTGATCGTATCCGCCTTGTCTTCCGGTATCCGGAAAAGATCGAGCGCAGCCTTGTTCGCCTGAATGATGCGGCTGTTCTGCGGGCGCACCAGCGCCAGCGGAATGGGCGCGGCGCGGAAAACCGTGCGGAAATTTTCTTCATTGAGCTGCGCCACGCCTTCGGCCTGCCAGCGGTCGCTCATTTCCCGGCGCAGCCGCGTCGTCAGCGCCCGGTACTGATGAATGGTGCGGTGCTCGGAGCGGCGCAATTGCGAGGAAATGCGGATCGTCTGAATGCCGATAATATGAAGCGCCGTCCAGGAAAGCATGAGCTGGGCGGTTTCCGGCGTGCTTGCCCCCAAAATCCCATAGCTCATCGCCACGTGAATGACACTTGAGAGAATGGCGACGGGCGCGGTGTAGATCAGCCGGTTCGGCACCCCGAAATAGATCACGGCGACGATCGCAAAGGCGCTGATACTGACCAGCGCAAGCTCGTCCCCGTTCACCGCATGGGCAGTCATCGCGACGAGAAAGACAAGAAACTCCCCGAGCGTCAGCCCGAAGAAGAAAACCTGCGAATCATGGCCCCGCCTGAACAGCACGATGGGTGCAAGACACACCGTGAAAGCGGCAAGGCGCGCGCCCAGAAGCTCGAAATAGACGAGAGAAAGCCCGTGATGCAGAAAATCGGAACTGCTGGCGAGCAGAAAGATAACCGCGGCGGCGATGGCGACGCGCGTGCGGGACAGGACGACATTCCATGTCGCCATTAAAAAAGCCGCTTCCTCCTGCCTGTCCGAGAACTCGCCGTCCCACCTGTAGATATTCATGGGCCGCTTTCTATGGCTCTCGGATGTGGCGGATGGCGCGGGCTTATTCGGCCTTGCCTCCACGGAGTGTTCCCCTCCCCCTTTTGGGTTCACTCAAGGTTACCCGGGCAAGAGCCTAGTTTTGGCAGGTAAAGAAAATGGAAATATTCCTCTTTGGCAGGCATAGTGCGGCCAAAGACTTGTATTTTCAGGCATAAGCGCGGCGGGAGGCTGACATGAGCGGTATTTTATCGGGAATCAAAGTGCTGGATTTCGGCCGCTATATTGCCGGGCCTTATTGCGCGACGCTTTTGGGAGATATGGGCGCCGAAGTCATTCGCGTGGAAAAGCGCGAAGGAAGCGAGGACCGTTTCGTCCAGCCCTTCCGCCCGGGCGCCGGCGCCGGGGAAGGCGGCGAAGGCACCATGTTCCTGCAGCTCAACCGGAATAAGCGCGGCATGACGCTCGACCCGATGAGCGATGAGGGGCGGAAAGTCGTGCGCGCCATGGTCGCCAAGGCCGATGTCGTCGTCGCCAATCTCCCCCCGCAGACGCTGAAGGCCATGGGGCTCGATTATGAGACGCTGAGCGCCATCAATCCCGGCATCATCCTGACCACCGTTTCCGCCTTCGGTCATGGCGGGCCTTACTCGAACCGCGTCGGCTTCGACGGCGTGGCACAGGCCATGTGCGGCGCGGCGCATCTGACGGGCCATGCGGACGAGCCGATGAAGAGCTACGCGCCCTGGGTGGATTTCGGCACCGCCTCCCTTGCCGCCTTCGGCACCATGGCGGCGCTCTTCGAGCGGCAGAAAACGGGCAAAGGCCAAGTCGTGGAAGGCGCGCTGCTTGCTACCGCGCTCAACTTCTTCAATTTCCATCTGATCGAGCAATCGCTGCGCCAGACGAACCGGGAGGGGATCGGCAATCGCAGTCCCTATGCAGGGCCGGTCGATATCTTCAAGGCCAAGGATGGCTGGATCATGGTGCAATGTATCGGCCTGCCCCTCTTCAAGCGCTGGGCAAAGCTCATGGGCGAAGACCATTGGCTCACCGATCCGCGCTTCAAGGACGATCTGGCCCGCGGCGACAATGGCGAGGTGCTGAGCCAGCGCATGAGCGAATGGTGCGCGGAGCGCACGGTTGCTGCCGCGCTCGATGAGCTCGATGCCGCGCGCATTCCCGCCGGCCCCGTCTATACCCCGCAGCAAGCGCTCGACGATCCGCATATCAAAGCCATGGGCTATCTCCACCCTATGGGCTTTCCGGGCATCGAGGGCGAGGCGCCTCTTATGGAAACCCCGGTGCGTCTTTCGGAAAACCCGGGCAAGATCCGCCACCGCGCCCCGCTCCTCGGTGAGCACACCAACGACATTCTTTCCGAATATGGTTATAGCGAGGAGGACATAAGCTCCTTGCGCACGCAGAACATTATTTAAGCATTGGAGCTTTCATGCCCGGTCCCTTTTCCCTGCTGCCTCATGTCGAGCTGTTCGAAGCCCCGACGCCGCTGCAAGAGCTGATGAACCTGCGCGCCGTCATCGCGGCGGAAAACGGCTCCTGCCCCCAGCTTTATATCAAACGCGACGACATGACCGGCCTTGCAGGCGGCGGCAACAAGACCCGCAAGCTCGAATATCTTCTGGGCGAGGCGCGCAAGCAAAATGCCGACACGCTCATCACCGCCGGCGCGCTGCAATCCAACCACGCCCGCCAGACGGCGGCGGCAGCTTCCAAGGCGGGGCTTGCCTGCACGCTCATTCTTTTCGACACCGTGCCCTATCAAGGCGCGCTTTACCGGCGCTCGGGCAATCTCCTCCTCGACAAAGTGCTCGGCGCCGATCTTGTCATCGAAGACGGTAAGGCGGATGCGGCAGAGGTCTTCGAGCGGGTGATGGGCAACATCACCAAGGCAGGCGGCACGCCCTATCTCATTCCCGTCGGCGGCTCGAATTCCGTCGGCGCCATCGGTTATGCGCGCGCTGCCGGTGAAATTCTCGATCAGGCCGCCGCAAAGCAGATCGCCGTCACCCGCATCGTCCATGCCTCGAGCAGTCTGGGCACCCAGGCCGGCCTTCTGACGGGCCTTGCAGAGCGGGCGAGTGATGCCCGCGTTACCGGCATCAATGTCTACCGGCACGACACGGAAAAAATGCTTGAAGACCTGACTGATCTGACCGAACGCACGGCGGACCGGCTCGGCGTGCGCCGGGTGGGCGCGGAGCGCTTTGAGATCGCGGACGGATTTTTGGGCGAGGCTTACGGCGTGCCGACCGACGAAATGAAAGCCGCCGTTTCCACTCTGGCGCAGACCGAAGGCATTCTGCTCGATCCCGTCTATAGCGGCAAAGCCATGGCGGCGATGATCGCCATGATTTTCAGAGGTGAGATCGGCCCGGAGGAAACCGTCGTCTTTCTGCATACCGGCGGCATGCCCGGTCTTTTTGCCTATGAAGAAGAATTTACAGGCTGAGCGGCTTTCTAACCGGCCTGCTTAGGCCGCACCTACCGTCTCGCGCAGCGCCACTTGCACGCGGCGGCGGAACAGTGCGGCGGCTTCCTCGCCTTCCAGAAGCTCCAGAAGCTCAGCGGCAAAGGCGGCAGCTGGCGGCTCCATTTCCGGTTTCGACGTTGCAAGGCGCAGTTCCGTCAGCAGCGCCTCGGTATAAAGCGCCAGATAAGCATCCAGCATGTGGCGCAGGTCACGGTAAATCTGCGAAACGCCCAGCACATCGGCGCGCGCCCAGGTCGCCAGCATGAAGCGGAACGAGGCGCGGACTTTTTCAGCCTTTTCCAGCGACATGCGTTTGGAAAGATCGGCGCGGGTCACCCCCGCCTTCCCGAAAGTGCCGGCCTGCTGCAGCGGCAAGGCCCCATGCAGATCGCGCTCGAAACGGGCCAAATGATCGCCGATTACCGTGCTCATTTTCTGGCGCACGGCGAAAACTCTTTTTTCCCACTCGCCATAGCGCACAAGATCGATTTCCTCACGGAACCCTTTGGAAATATTGGCAAGCTGCATCACCTCTTCCGCCATCGGCTCAAGCGAGGTGACGCCGGGCCGCAAGGTGCAAACTTGCGCGCAAATATCTTCGCTCTGGATAAGCAGCCGCTCGCCCAGCGCAGCAAGATCCGTGCGCGCGATCAAGAGGTCCGAATTCTGCCGCGCGATGGAACGGGCAAGACGCATGATCTGCCAGGGCTGTTCCATCCGCCCCATCACCGCCAGCGCAACGTGAAGCGAATGATCCGGCGCTTCCTTGTAGACGCGGTCATAGGTCTCGCGCACCAGCCTTAGGCAGCCTTCATCGAATTCCTCGATTTCTTCGGGAAGTTTCTGGCTGAGCGAGAGAATGTCGTCACCGATCGCCAGCGCATGGGCGATATCCACCGCATCGTCTCTGACGTCCGCGCCGCCAAGGCGTTTGTCGATCATTTCCCGGAAAGCCGGATCGCTGCGGGCCCGCCGGCCTGCATCCAAAAGCGCCCGTGCCGCGCTTTGGCGCATCACGGAGAGCGAGGCGCCCAGCGCTTCGTTATCGCCTTTGAGAATATGCCGGGACACGTTTTCGATGAGGCTCGGAAACGTGTCCGGCAAAAGATCGCCGCGCAGCGCTTCCCAAATCGGCGTAATGGAAGAGCGCGGCACGAGACCGGGGATCTTGCGGCCCCGGCGCTGATTGACGAGCAAATCCTCGAACGGCAGGCAGAAGCGGCGCTGCGCCGTCGCATAGCCGGGACGGGAACCTTCCAGTGAACGGGCGACGGGGCGCACCGCCTGCCGGATAAACTCGATCGGCAAGCCGGCTTCTTCCCCCGCCACCACGGCGCGCTCGATGCCCGAGAGCAATTTGAGCGCCATGCCGGCTGGCAGCGACGTCAGATAAGAGCTCAGGCGCGAGGCCTTATGCGCATCCGAAATTTCGTCCAGCATTCGCAGCCTGTTTCCGTCCGGTCAGAATTTGGTTAATCTACCGTTGAGCAGACTAACACTATTAGACTTAACGAGCCCTTGACGTTGAAATAACGGGCCGATCACGGTTCGGCGAGTTGATGGAAAGCTGAACGCCTATGCGCATTCCCGATCTGGCGGAAATCAATCCCATTCTTCGTGTCAGGACCCTTCTCTGGGACACGCCGCTGCCCCAAGACAACCGCCCGGTCCGCGCCGCTATTTTCACCGGGCGGATCGCCTGGGTGATCGTGCACGATCTGATCGCCGGGCGGGCAAACCAGCAGGCCATGAGCCTGGTCTATACGACGCTGCTCGCTCTTGTACCGGTACTGGCCATTGTTTTTGCCGTGCTGAAAGCCTTCGGCGTACAGAATCATGTCGCGGATTTAATGCGCGAATTCCTCGCCCCCCTCGGCGCGCAAGGGGCAGAGATCACCGACCGCACCCTCGCCTTTGTCGAGCAGGTGAATATCTCGGTGCTCGGTTCCGTCGGCCTTGTCTTTCTCATCTATACGCTGGTTTCGACCATGCAGAAGATCGAGAAGGCCTTTAACGAGATCTGGCATGTGCGCTCGGGCCGCTCGCTTGCCCGGCAATTGACGGAATTCGTGAGCGTCGGTCTCCTTGGGCCCCTCGCCCTCTTCCTTGCCTTCGGGATCATGGCCACCGCCGTTTCTTCTGAAATCGTGGAAGACGCCGCCACCGTGCTGCCCATCAAAGAAACGCTGCAATATATCGGCCTCATCATGCCCTACCTTGTCATGGTGGGCATGTTCTCGCTGCTTTATAAGGTGATCCCGCATACCCATGTGCAGCCGGGCGCCGCCATGCTGGGCGGTCTGACCGCCGGGCTGATCTGGGTCGCAACGGGCTGGGCCTTTGCTACCTTTGTCGTCACCTCCGCGCGCTATGCGGCGATCTATTCGGCCTTTGCCAGTCTCGTCTTTTTCATGATCTGGCTTTATGCCGCCTGGCTCATTTTGCTGACTGGCTGCTCTGTCTCTTATTATTATCAGAACCGCCGCCACCTTTCACCGGAGCTCGGCGTTGCCCGGCTCACCATGAGGGACACGGACCGCATCACCCTTGCCGTTCTCGTCATCACCCACCGCGCCTTTAAAAAGGGCGGAAGGCTCTGGCCGGCCGCCGTGCTCGCCCGCCGGCTCAATGTGCCGCTCGGGGTACTCGAAGACATCATCTATCCCTTGCGCGAGGCAGGCTTCCTTGCCGTCAGTGAACAGGGGGGCCGCATCATGCCAGGCCGGGATGCCGCTCAATCGGATATCGATGAGGCGATCGAAACCGTGCGCCGCGGCGTTCAGGCCGGCGCGCTTTCCAGCATGGACATTCACTCCGATGAAGCGGTCGACGCACTCTTTGCCCGGCTCGATGAAGCCCGGCGCGGCGTTCTAAAGCGCACGGCAACAGTCGCCGACCTTCTGGCGGAAGCTGAAAACCTGAAAAAAGAAGCTGCCGAATAAAGCAAGGGCCGCCCGGCTTCCCGGAGCGGCCCTTTCCATCCTTTTGCGCCGCGCTTACCCGGCAATGCGCCAGGTGCCGTCCGGCTGGCGGCAAGCCGTGCCGGTGCCGGTCTGCGGTTCACCATCGATATAGATGGTCTGCTGATATTCACGGCAGTAGTTGTTACCGGACTGGTAAGCGGGAGCCGGGTCCACCACGCCGTAATGGCCGCTTTGCGGGTTGTTCCAGCGCTGGGTATTACCGGTCTCGAATGCCTGATAGGAGGCATTATGCAGATACTGCCGGTCGGCCCGGTCGAGGCTCTGGCCGATATTGTTACCCACGGCCGCGCCCAGAAGCGTGCCGATACCGGTGGCGATAAGACGCCCGCTGCCGGAACCGAACTGCGAGCCGGCCACACCGCCGGCAATGGCGCCGAGCACCGTACCGCCCGTCTGTTTCGGTCCCATGCCCGTGTTCGCGCAAGCGCCCAGGGAAATGGCGACCAAGCCGATCGCGAAATATTTTAGAATGCGCATTTCACACCTTGTCCTTTCCGTGCGTCCTTGCACTGTGGTCCTAAGACTAAGCGCTTCGACCTATGCCTGGTGTGAATGGAACGTTCATAATCGGTTCAGGTTCCCGCTAGCGCGCGAGGTTCTACCCGCCTAGTTTTCGGCCTTGGCGCGGGGCAAAACGAGCCGGGCGCGCAGGCCCCCGAGCGGGCTTTCTTCCAGCGTGAACGCGCCGTTATAAAGCCCGGCAATATCCTTGACGATGGAAAGACCGAGCCCCGATCCGGGCTTTCGTTCATCGAGCCGCGCGCCACGGCCCAGCACTTTTTCCCGCTCTTCGCTGCTCAGGCCCGGCCCATCATCATCGACGAGCAGCGTCAACATGCTCTCATCGCCAGGCGCCCGGTCCGCGCGGAGCTGCACCCGCCGCTCCGCCCATTTGCAGGCATTGTCGAGCAGGTTGCCCACAAGCTCTTCCATGTCCTGCGCTTCCCCGCGAAAGGCGAGCCCCGTCTCGCACTCCGCCTCGATCAAGAGATTCTTGTCGAGGTAAATGCGGGCAAGCGTGCGCTCCATCCGCTCGATCAAAGGTTCAAGCGGGGTAAACGCGCCAAGCACACGAACAGAGGCGGCGGCGCGCGCGCGGGAGAGATGATGGTCGATCTGCTCACGCATCGCCGACACTTCCCGCTCAACGAGCCCGGCGAGCGCACCGTCCGAGCGGCGGCTTTCATTCGTAAGCACGCTGAGCGGCGTTTTCAGCGCATGGGCGAGATTGCCGACATGGGTGCGTGAGCGCTCCAGCACATCCGTCGTGTAATCGAGCAGGCTGTTCAGCTCATCCGCCAGCGGTTTGATCTCGGCGGGAAAATCCCCATGCAGCCGCGTCTGCCGCCCGGTGCGGATATCGCGCAAGGCGCTGCGCACATTCTCCAGCGGGCGCAGGCCGAAACGCACCTGAATGACCAGCGCAATGACGAGCCCGCCGCCCAGCATGAAAAGCCCGCCAATGACGAAGCCGTTGAACTGAGCGACCTCCGCATCGATGCCGGAGGTGTCGGCGGCCAGCGCAAAAGAAATGACGCGCGGATTTTCCGGCAATGCCAGGCGCCGCTCCAGCACGCGCAGACGCTGATCCTGAGGCCCGGCCATGTAACCGCGCCGAAGCCCGCCCTCATCGTCTTCTTCAAGCGCGGCGAGGCGTTTGAGCGGCAGCGTAATGTCCCAGAGCGAGCGGGAGCGCATCACCTCGCTATCCGGGCCTTTATTCTCTTCCACCGCTTCCAGCACGGCAGCATTGTCCAGCGGCGTGATCTGCCAGTACCAGCCGGAATAAGCCCGGTCGAAACGGGTTTCGGCGGGTGTGCGCTGAAGCGAGATGCGCCCCTCGGGCGAGACTTCCGCCACGGCGACGAGCCCGTCCAGCATGACTTCCAGATTGCTGTCGAAGCTGCGCTCCACCGACTGGCGGAACAGCGAGGTGAGGCCAATGCCTGCCAGCAGCAGAAAAAGCCCGATCCACACCGTCGCTGCGGCGATCAGGCGAAAGGAAAGACTGTTCAGATCAAGCCGCATCTTGCGACATGGAAAGGCGGTAGCCGAGCCCGCGCACCGTCTCGATCGCGTCCTTGCCGAGCTTGCGGCGCAGGCGCCCGATGAAAACCTCGATCGTGTTCGAGTCCCGGTCGAAATCCTGGTCGTAAAGATGCTCGACAAGTTCGGTGCGCGAAACGACTCGGCCTTGATGGTGCATGAGATACGCCAGCAATCTATATTCAAGCGAGGTAAGTTTCACCGGCTCGCCGCTCAAGGTTACGCGCGCGGCGCGCGTGTCGACGCGCAGCTCACCGCATTCAAGCTCGCTTGTCGCATGGCCTGCCGCCCGGCGCAAAAGCGCGCGGATACGGGCGAGCACTTCTTCGGTATAGAACGGCTTGGTGACATAATCGTCCGCGCCCGCATCGAAGCCTTCCACCTTGTCCGACCAGCGCTCGCGGGCCGTCAGAATGAGGACAGGGAAATTGCGGTTATTGCGGCGCCATTTTTCCAGCACCGTCACGCCGTCCATTTCCGGCAGGCCGAGATCGAGAATCACCGCGTCATAAGGTTCGGTATCGCCCAGAAAATGGCCTTCCTCGCCGTCATGGGCGGTATCGACCACATAGCCGGAATCCTCCAGCGCCTCTTTCAGTTGCCGGCACAGCGTTTGATCGTCTTCAACAACAAGCAGTCTCATATGCCGTCTCCTTCAGCCCGCGGCTTACCGTCCCTGCACGCGCAGGATATCACCCGTGCGCGCATCCGCGATGACATGAACGACCCCGCCGCTCGGCGAAAGAATCTTGATCCGGTAGATCGGCGAGCGGCCTTGCGTCAGCTCCGCATCGAGCACCCGGCCCGGCACCTGCGCGCGCACGCGCCCCAGAACCTTATCGAGCGAGACCAGCCGGCCCGACTGCACGCCTTCACGCGCGTCGTCCTGACTTGCATGCGGGTTGGCCCAGTTCGAACGGAAGGGATCCGCCGCCGCGCTTTCCGCCGCAAAAGGCCCCGCCAGCGCTGCAAGGAGCGCGGCAAGTGCCGGAAGCGATATGGAAGCCCGTGTCATCATGGCGCCAGTTCTAGCCCGGCGCGCGTGAACCGGCGATGAATACCCTCGTTTCATGGCATTCAGTTTTCAGGAGACGGCGGGCGGGTGCAAGGAAAGATCACCCGCCGCCGGTCATTCGCGCGATCAAATTCCGTCGAAAACGACGAATTCCTCGAGCGGCGCGCGGGCCGTGCGCAGCGTGTTGATGGGCGCTTCTTCGTTCATATAGCCGAGCCCCATACCGCAGAAGAGCATCATGTCTTCGGGGATGTTCAGGAACTCGCCCAGTGTCTTGTACCAGATCGCCCAGGCCTCCTGCGGGGCGGTGTGCAGGCCTTCTTCGCGCGCGCTCAGCATGATCGACTGCATGAACATGCCAAGATCGGCCCATTGGCCGTAGCCCATCTGCCGGTCCATCGCAAAGAACAGCGCCACCGGCGCGCCGAAGAGATCGAAATTGCGCGCGAACTGCATCATGCGTCCGGTCTTGTCTTCCCGCGCCACGCCGATCGTGCCGTACATGTCTTCCCCGCACTGGGCGCGGCGGCTGCGGTAAGGCTCTTTCAGCCCCTTGGGATAGATGTCGTATTCCGTGCCCTCGCCCGCCGGGTTCTGCGGCAGTTTCTCGGCGATCAGCTTCTTGAATTCCTTCAACCTGTCGCCGCCCAGCACCCAGACATGCCAGGGCTGCAGATTGCCGCCGGAAGGCGCGCGTTTGGCATTTTCCAGAATCTTGCGCACGGTCTCGGGCGGCACGGGCGTATCGAGAAAATCGCGGCAGGTAATGCGCGTCGCAAGCGCTTCGGAAACATTCATGTCAAATTCCCAATCGGTAATGGTGGTTGTGAGTGCCGAAATTTTTTCTAGCGGGCCGTCACGAATGGCCAGAGCGCCGCGCCGCCGCGCTCGATGGCCGCATGGCCGAGCTCTTTCGCCCAGTCGCGCCCGCTGCCGAATTCCGCCCGCCAGCTCCAAAGCCGGCGCGTGGCAAAATGCAGGCTGTGCTCATAAGTAAAGCCGATGGCGCCATGCACTTGGTGCGCAATGCCGGTAGCAAGGTTCGCCGCCTCATCGGCACGGATTTTCGCCACCGCGATTTCAAAGCGCGCACTTCCCTTTTCGCCGTATTTGTCGGCGGCGGCGCAGGCGTGGGCGGCGGCCACATTCGCGGCAGCAACATGCGTGCTTAAAACCGCAAGCTGCTGCTGGATCGCCTGAAACTTGCCGATGGGTTTGCCGAACTGTTTGCGCTCACCGGCATATTGCACGGTCTGCTCCAGAAGGCTGGAAAGCGCGCCGCTCATCTCGCAGGCCCGCAGCAGCGCGCCCCAAAGTTTTACATCCACAAGGCCGGGAATCTCCCCGCTCTTGGCCGCTTCCTCACCGCTAAACGTCACCGTGTCGCGCGGCTGGCGCGCCAGATTGACGTCCTCTTCGATGGCGGCATCTTTAAGCTCTACCAGCGCGATCTTCGTCGATTGCGCATCGGGCTTGGCGTGAAGGACAACGCCGTGCCCTGCATGACGGGCATAAGGCACACCCGGCGCTTTGCCGGTGATCTTTCCCTTCTCGATCATGGCCCCGCTGCCGACGAGCGTCACCGGCCCTTCCGGCATGTCGATTCCGGCTTTGGCAAGCAGCCAGCCGGCCAAAATCGTCTCCCCCAGCGGCACGGGCGCGGCGTGCCGGCCGGCCGCCTTCAATACGATGCTCGCTTCCGCCCAGCCGCCGCCGGCCCCGCCGTCGCTTTCGGGCACAAGGACGCGCGGCAGGCCGTTTTCTTCCAGCGCCTGCCAGAGCCCTGCTTGCCACTCGCCCGCTTCCGCCGCTTCCAGCACCTTGCGGGTGACGCGGTCGGCGAGCAAACGGTTCGCGGTATCGGAAAGTATGGTCTGCAACTCGTTCATGTCCGTCCCCTGCCCTTAGCGCAAACCAAGCCCGCGCGCGATAATCCCGCGCAGGATTTCCCGTGTCCCGCCGCGCAGCGAGAAAGAAGGCGCGACCTGTGCGAGATAGCCCAGCACTTCTTCATAATCGCTGCCGCCTGCAAGGCGCGGCTCGCCGCCCAAAAGTTCATGGGCTTTCACCGGCAGGCCCTGCTCGTAAATCGCGCCGAGGTCTTTGACCACCGAGGCTTCGAGCGCCGGGTTCTCGCCCGCTTCCAGCATCCCGGCGACGGAGAGCGACATTTGCCGCAAAGTCACAAGCTCGGCAATGAGACGGCCGATCTCCGCATCGGCGGAACTGTCGCCGCGCGCTTTCAGCTCGCCCACCATTTCCTGCAGCAGCAGATAACTTGAAAGATAGCGTTCCGGTCCCGAGCGCTCATAGGCAAGCTCCGCCGTCACCTGGCCCCAGCCGCTGCCCTCGCTGCCGACCAGCATGTTGTCCGGCACGAAAGCATCTTCGAAAACGACTTCATTGAAATGCGCATTGCCCGCAAGGTCCGTGATCGGACGGATCGTGATGCCTGGCGTTTTCAGATCGACGAGAAACTGCGTGAGCCCGGCATGTTTATTGTCGGGATCGAAATGCGTGCGGAAAAGCGCGATCATGTAATGGGCTTTATGGGCGTTGGAGGTCCACAGCTTCGTGCCGTTGACCTTGTAGCCGCCTTCCACTTTTTCCGCGCGGGTGCGCGTTGCGGCAAGGTCGGAGCCTGAATCCGGCTCGCTCATGCCGATGCAGAAAAAGCAGGTGCCCTTGGCGATTTCCGGCAGCAGCATTTGGCGCTGTTCTTCGGTGCCGAAATTCAGAAGCAGCGGCCCGCTTTGCCGGTCGGCTATCCAATGCGCGCCCACCGGCGCCCCGGCGGCGAGCATTTCTTCCAGCACCACATAGCGTTCGAAGGCGCTGCGCTCATGGCCGCCATATTTCTTCGGCCAGGTGAGGCCGATCCAGCCTTTCTCGCCGACCTTGCGGCTGAACTCCGCATCGAAGCCCATCCAGGTCTGCGCGCGCGTTACTGCCGGCAGGTCTTTCAGCTCTTCGGCCAAAAAGGCGCGCACTTCCTTGCGCAGCGCTTCGGCCTCCGGCGGCAGCGTGCATAGATCGAACCGGAATTCCTGCATGGCGTCCGCCTCCCTCAGCGGTGTTCTTGTTATCGCTCATATAGGGTGTCATGAAGCGATGAGCAATCTGGCGCAAGCTTTCCTCTGCCGCAAGTTGCCGTAGGGGCAGGCAGAATGCGCGCGCCTCATGTCACCAGCGCGACGCTGCCCCCGTCGATGCGCAGATTGACGGCGTTGATGGCGCCGGCGCGCGGCGAGCATAAAAACGCAGCGGCATCCGCCACTTCCTCGCGCGTTGCGATTCGCCCGGTCAGGTTCCCGCCGAAAAGTTTCACCGCCTCGCGCTCGCGTTCCTCCCAGCTCTCGCCCCAGCCTCTTTTGGCGGCAAGGCGCGCAATCCATTCTTCCACTTCCGCAGTGCGGATAAGACCGGGGCTGAGAAGATTGACCGTCACACCCGTCCCGCCAAGTTCCTTGGCAAGGGAAACGGTCATCGCCGCCATCGCGCCTTTTGCCGCGTAATAATGCGGGCGCTCGGCGGCAGGCTGGGTGGAGCCGATCGTGCCGAGATTGAGAATGCGCCCCCAGCCCATTTCTTTCATCGGGCCCATGGCAAGGCGTGAGAGGCGCTGCGCCGTCAGGACGTTGTGATTGTAAGAGGTCTCCCAATCACCCGTTTCGGCGCTTGCCCATTTCTTACCGTCGGCAACGCCGTAATTGTTGATGAGAATGTCGAGACCGCCGAGCGCCGCCACGGCTTCCTCATAAGCCTGACGCGCGCCTTCATCGGTCAGAAGATCGCCGCTCACGGCATGGGCGGTCAGCCCCTCGGCCCGCAGCCGCGCCGCTTCTCCTTCCGCCTTCTCACGGGAGAAGCCGTGCAGCGCCACCGCCGCGCCTTCGCGCGCCAGCGTGCCGGCAATCACCGCGCCTGTGCCGCGCTCCGCGCCGCTGATCAAAACCCGCTTGCCGCTTAGCTGCAAATCCATGATGCCCTCATCTCGCGCTCAAAACGGCGGTGATGATGCAGGCGGCAGCGCGCAATCACAAGCGCGGCTCAAACAGAAAAGAAATAAAGGGAAGGAATAGGGACGCGGAGGCTCCACGCGGCCTCAGGCCACGGAGCGGAAAGACGGAAATGAATCGCGCTTAAAGGTCCGCCGATGCCGTTTGAACGGACAGGAACGGAACGTTGCCGCTCAGCGAAGCCGAATATTCGACCCCGACCTGCAAACCCGCGACGAAGGAGGCCGCGCTCAAGGTCAGCAGAAACAGCGACACGGCAAGCGCTTTCACATTGATGCGCCGGCGTTGCGGAAAGAAAATCATTCGCTGCGTCATGGTGCCTCTCCACCGGCCTTCCGGCCGGGCGTTTGAGTGAGTGCCCGGCCGATAGATACCGGACACCATGAAACAGACTAACATTGACGTTTTAAGCAAATCTGAACGGAACAATAAAAAAGTAACTTAAAATACTGTGCCCGGCACAATATTGACCGGAAGTCTCCGGGACGGGTGCCCGGATCATCCTTCCTTGCCGCCCGTTACTTCTTTCCCGACTACTTTTTCCGCTATTTTTTCCAGGGGCCCGCGCCGCCCGGCCGCGCATAGCCGATATTCAGGGCCAGAATCTCCAGGATCCGGTAGGTTTTGCCGATCCATTTATCGTCTTTCGGCGTCGGGGTGAGCGCGGTTACGGCAGAGGCCGCCCCCACCAGCGACAAGAGCGCCGAAAGCCAGTCGGGCACGCTTGCCAGAATTGCCGGAATACCGGCCAGCAGATCGTTCATTCACGCCTCCTTTTCTCCTGCGTCCTGCCGCAGGTTCTCTCCTCACATGCCGTCCCCGAAACGGGGTCCAAAAAGGGATAAAGCGCCGCCGCTTCTTCCGGGCGGACATAGAACCAGTGCCGTCCAATGAGCGCGCGCGGCAACGCCCGCGCCGCCCAGGCCGGGGTTTCCTCATGGCGGTGAAACTGCGTCGCCCCGCCGGTCTCATCCGGCAGCGCGCCCGAAAGCGCGGCGCGGGAAATTTCGAGGAACCGCCCCGCCTCGCTCGCCTCCGGCAGGCGCACGGCCAGACTCGCCAGCACGGCATAAAGCGAGCCGTCTCCATAAAGCGGATGCGCCCGGCCCATGGCCCGCTTATAGGCCCGCGCCCATAAAAGCCGGTTGCGGATCAGCGCCGCCAGCGCCCGGATGCTGGCCTCGCCCGCCTCGCCTTGCCCGCCCTCGTCTGCGGCCCAAAAGGCAAGGGCCGCCGCAAAGAGCCTTAAATGGCGCATGTCACGCGGGTCCGGATCGCCCGCCATATGATGATGGGGCGGCATGACACCTCCTGCTGCTGTTCTGAAATTCGCTATTTAGGAATTTATTCCATATGCGAGAACAAAGCAAGAACTTAGTGCGTGTTTCGTAAAAAAAGGGGCTCTGCAATGCAGAACCCTCGATCAAAAATCACAGCCACCACAACGCCGGATCAAGCTACTTTAAGTTTCACCCGAACCTTTCGCTGTCCTTCATATGCCTTCTCGATTTTCTTGCGCGTCGAACGAACTATCTCTTCAAGTTCTTCCGAAATATCGGACTCATACGAATCCAACGAATAATCGAGAATAATATTTCCATCTTCGTCTCGTCGCTGGTTCAATTTTTCTAGTTCAAGCATTAGCAACCCCCGATCCTTTTTGAACAGATGTTTTCATTCGTTCAAAATAACGTCCATTCAACTCCGCAGGGAAGTAGTGTTTTCTGCGAACCCATACAAAGCCTTCAGACTGTGAAATTACCGCTACATCGATCGGTCCGCCGACGGTTTCCATACCTCTAGACACACGTCTTTTAATGGAAGTTAAATTAACAAGAGCTTCCGCCATTTTCGCCATCTCGGGCTTAGGCATAAATTCAACCATATCCTCAATCTCGGCCTGAGACTCGGTGCGTATCTTATCAAAAGCCTTCTTATTCAAACCTTTAGTAAACTCTGACTCAGCTCGTCTCGCTTTTTTCTCCAGCGAGCCCCTGTCTTCCTCATCTTGGAATTCAACGTGTTTTAGCATTACCTTGCGTATATCTGGCAACGATTCTCTGCAGTAGGTGGTTATATTTTGCTGAATTCCGTCATCCAATCCGTAAAGGAATCTCTCAACCATCTCCTTTTGAGCAAATGGCAAAACCCTTGCCTTATGCCCATCGCGATCAATGTCTATGTGGTTCGTTTGAATAAACTTCAAGCGATCCCAAATCATTCCATCTATTTCATAAGAGACTAACGTCGGGAAGAGATCACCCGCTCCAAACCCAGCGACTATTATACCTGTCTTACCACTGGACACATATGCCTTACCAAGAGCACTTTTGACTATCTGCAACATTCGATCTTTTTGATCATCCGTAGACAGAGGAAGGTACGTCTCAATCGTCTTCCTCAGGTATTCTGCTCTAGGTTTCGTGAATCGAATACTCTTACCACCAACAAATTCCGCATTGTCATATACCTTAAGAATTTTATCGAGACGGTTTAACTCCGAATCGATAAACCCTTCAAGTAACTGCCGGGGATCTTGCTCCAGTTGTTCGTCATCCATCACCTTGTTCTGGAAGCGAGCAAACGCCCTGTTGTGCACCGCATGCACAAATGGCGAAATGATAGCCCCGACAGCATCATTTCGAACTCGCTCACCAGCTTGCTTACCAAAATTGTGAAGAAACTCCAGAAAGCCTTTAGCTGCATCCTCTACGCAATTTGCCTCGTCGCATTGTGCTCGGAACGCACGGATAAGCGAAGGCAACGGAGCTTCCATGAAACTCATGTTGTTATAAATCATAATGCCTATGGCATTGTGGTTTGAAAGCTCGAACAACTTATCAGCTGTATCAAAGATTTTATCTTCTTTGCTACCAGCAGAAATAGTAACGGCGCTGTCTGCGGCAAGAGCAACAGCAGTTTTGTTCAGAATCGCAATTTCAGCAGTCATTCCCCCTCCCCTAGGCTCCGAAACCACCTATTTTAAAATAGCAATTTCATATTCGAATGTCCACGTATTCACTTTGTGAACGGACCATCCATTCACGACGGACTAGTAAACATCAGATAATGGATGGCGAGGCGCAGCCGTCCGCCGGTGAAATCCGCCCCCTGCGCGCTTATTCTCAAGGGCGTTGCGCCGTAATAGGCGGTCGGCACGCCGCTCACCCCCACCACCGTGCTATCCGCCACCGCGCCGATGCCATTGCCATAGCGCTGCGGGTCGGCGGCAACGCCAAGCGCCCAGCTTGTGGCCCCCGTCAGCGTTTCGAGCACCCGGCCCGTCACGGCGAGAACGACGGCGCGGTCGGGAATGGCGAGCGCCGTATCGTTGAAGGCGCCCGCCGCGATCACATGATCGGCCTCGATCACTTTCGCCCGGAACGCCGCCCCGTTTGCGCTTATGCCCAACAGCTCCGCCGCCTCCTGCCGCCAGACACCCGCACTGAAGAGAAGGCTCGCGCCTTCATCCGCAACAAACGCCCGCCAGCCTTCCTGCGGCTGAAGAAAGCGCCAGACCCCGGCATCGAACCAGGCGAGCTTTCCTTCCTCGCCCGCCCATTCCCCGCTCGCCCCTTGGCCGACGAGATAACGCGCGCCTTCCTCCGGGGCGGGGGGCGGGGCGGCAAGCGTCCGGCTGAGCACCGCAAGCTGGGTCAGCGCATCGAGCTGCGCCAGTGCCTCGTTCATCGTCACATGTTTCTGGGCCTGCGCGGCGGCCAGCAGCGGCAATTGCAAATGCGTGGTCTCAGACATGAAGCTCGGCCTCCAGCGCCGCGCCGCGCCCGTAAGCGCGGCTCAGTTGATAGATGGAAAGAGAAAGCATGCCGGGCGGCGCGCCGAAATCGGCCAATTGATCCGCTTGCGGATAAAGGAGCTCCGGCCCGCCCGTTCGGATTACCCGTTTCACATTGCCGCCCTCTTTAATCTCCACCTCATACATCTCTTCTTCCTCGCCGAGCGGCACATCGAGCCCTTCCCAGCTATCCCCGCCAAGGCGCGTGCGCCGCGCCCAGGTAAGCGCGATGTCTCCGCCCGCAAGCCGGCGCGCTTTCGCCTGCACCGGCGACAAAGGCCTGAGCCCAATGCCCGCAAAAGAAGCGGAAAAGGAAAGAAAAGCTGGATCGGTAAAAGGCAATGCGGCAGGCCCGATGCGCCAGTTCATCTCAAGGCGCCGCTCATCTGCCCCAAGCGCCAGCGGGCGCACCGCCCCGTCGAGCAGCACAAAGCGCGCGCCCGCGCCAAGCAGCGCCGCCATCTCCCCCTCGCTTCCCGCCTGCCCGCGTAAAAACCGCTCCAGCCGGTAAAGCCCCGGCCCGATGAGTTCGGCGCGTGCAAATTGCAGCACTTCAAAGCGGCCGGGCTGGGTTTCAACGCAAGCGAGGTTCGCCCCGTTCAACACGGCAAGATCGCTCCTGCTTTCAAGCGTGCCCGAACCGATCTCCACCGTCAGGCTGTTTGCTTCATCCCAGCGCCAAAGCGGGCCCGCGGCAAAAGCGCTGCGCGTGCGCCCCATCACGGCAGCAACGGGCACATCTTGAAGAAAAGAAAAGCTCGCCCCGTCGAAACTGCGGTAAAGCGCCAGTGATCCCGGCCAGGGCTCGGCAAAAGCAGCAAAAAGCGGCGCATGGGCCGCGCGCGCCGCGCCCTCTCCCTCGCCCAGAAGCGGCAGATCGAGCAGCACCGCATCGGGCGGGCCGAGCCCCCCCGCGCTTTCCCCCTCAAACCGGCGCGGCGGCGCGCTGATCGGCCCATAAAGGCTTGTCTCGCTCATCACGCCCATCGCCTGGCGGAAGCTGCCATCGCTCATCCCCGTCAGACGGAAGGCTGCCCGCCGCTCCGGCAGATCAAGCCGCACCAGATCGCCCGGATCGAGCGCCAGAAGGCTCGGCGGCAGATCGAGCCGCACGCCTTCCCGCTTCACCCAGGCATCCTGGATCCAGATATCGGCAATCGCCTGCGCCTCCTCCTGGCGCAGCACCATGGGCAGCGCGCTTGCCGCGACGCGCCGGCTTTTCACCCCGCGCCGCTGCGCTTCCACCGCCGCCATGCGGTAATCGAGTTCTGAATCGATATAAGTGAGTTTCGCGGCGGCAGGCAGTTCCGTCTCCTGGCCCCGCGTGAACTCATAACCATGACCGCTTTCCTCATTTGCGAGCACCAGCTTATCGGGGCCGAGCGTCAAGGCAGGCTCTTTTGCAAAGTGGCGGAAGAGAATGCGCCCTTCCGTTTCCGCGCCGGAAAAGAAATGCGCCAGCATCAAAGGCTCGAGCGCTTTGCGCGGCGCCATCACCCTGTCCACCACATAGCCTTGCAAGGTACCCGCAAGGCCTGCGGCATCCGCCGCCGCAAACCCTACATCCGCCATCAGCGCGCGCACCAGCGCTTCCAGCGGCACCGCGCCGAGCCGCCCGTTCAGCCAATGCCCGCGCTGCCAGTTTTCCGCATCCGACCAAAGTTCGCCGAGCTGCGGAAAGGCGGGCGAAGGCCGCGCGTCCCATGTCCAAAGAAAAACACGGCCAAGCGGCACCATCGCCCCGCCGTAAGTAGGCGAGACCGGATTGTTCCCCGCCTCTTGCCAGTATGAAAGGAACGCTTCGATGCCGCGCCGCTGGATGTAATCGTCGCGCCTGCCGGTCGAGAAATAAGGCAGCGCGCTTTCGGAGGATTTTTCATCGACAAAGACATTGGGCTGGTTCGTGCCTTTATCGACCGCCGGCACCCCGAACTCGGTAAACCAGATGGGTTTGGAGCGCGGCTGCCAGGGCGTCGGGCTTGCCGCCTCGATGCCGCCGGGGCGCTCGTAATGCGCGTTCTCCCAGAAGGCGCGAATGTCCTTGGCGCGGAAGACCCAGGGCTTGCCGTAGGCCCCGTCGCTGATGGGCGTGCGGATCTGCGCTGCCCGGTCCGCCTCGTTTGCATAGAACCAGTCGTAATATTCCCCGCCTTCGATATTGGCTTTGAGGTATTCGAGTTCATAGATCGACGCCGCGCCTGCTTCTTCATCGAGATGCCCCGCCCCTTCCCGCCAATCGGAGAGCGGCAAATAATTGTCGATGCCGATGAAGTCCACATCGCTATCCGCCCAAAGCGGGTCGAGCGGAAAGAAAAGATCGCCCCCGCCCGGCTGATGCGCGCCATATTCGCTCCAGTCCGCCGCATAAGAGATTTTGCAGGAAGGCCCGAGAATGCCGCGCACATCCCGCGCCAACGCCCGCAGCTCGGCCGTTGCCGGATAGGTGCCGGGCCCGCTTCTGATGCGTGTGAGCCCGCGCAATTCCGAGCCGATAAGAAACGCATCGACGCCGCCCGCCGCCGCGCAAAGATGAGCGTAATGCAGCACCATGCGCCGCAAGGACCATTCCTCAGGCCCCGAATAACTCACCACATTCCCGAAGACGGAAAAGTCGTTCGGCGTGGCGGTGCCGAAAAAAGCGGCGACGTCATCTGCCGCCGCCGCGCTTCCATCCGCGCTTCCCGCCATGCCCGGCGCTTTATCCAGCGTTATGCGCCCGCGCCAGGGAAAGGCCGCTTGCGCCGCCCCGCCATAAGGATCGGGCAGCGCGTTGTCCGGCGGCACATCCATCAGAATGAAAGGATAAAAGACAGCGGCAAGCCCGCGCGCCTTTAAATCCTGAATGGCGCGGATGACGGAGGCGTCCGACGGCGTGCCGCCATAGGCAGGCTCGCCCTCGATCCGGCTGACGAGCTGTGCGCTGCCCCGCGTCTCCCCCGCCACGCGCCAGGCTTCCGGCGCCGTCACTTTTTCCCGGTTCTCGACTTTCGGGCGCAGCTCGCATGTCCCGGCACGCAAATCCGTGCCGAACCAGGCCACCACCAGCGAGGCTGCATCCACATTCGGGCAAGTGCCTTTGAGCTGATCGAGCGCCAGCGACCAGTCCGCCTGCCCGCCCGCCCCGTGCGCGTTTTCCGGCCGCGTGCTGCCTTCAAAGAAAAGCTGGCGGTGCGGCACCGGGTCATAACCGAACTCGCTTGCCCCCGGAATAATCGTCACGGCCCGGATCTCCCCTTCAACGCCTTCCAGCGCGTGAAAGACTTCAAAGGCAAGCTGCGGCACGCGGTTGCCATAAGGGCCGATCGGCATATCTTCGAAGACAACGTATGAGAGCCCGCGATAGGCAGGCACGTTCCCCGCCCCTTCCACCGCTTCGATCAGCGGATCGGGTTCCTGGCTCTCTCCGCCCGCATAAAAGCGCAGCGTCAGCGCGTGCGTGTCCAAGAGTTTGCCATCGGCCCAGATGCGCCCGAGCCGCGTCACCGGCCCTTCACATAAGCCGACGGCAAAAGACGCGGTGTAGGAATATTCGGTGACTTGCGCGGAAGAGCCTCCGCCGCCGCCTTTGCCCCCGCCGCCCGTCTCGCGCACGCTCACATGTTCTTTAAAGCGCGCTGCCCAGATCACCTGGCCGGAAAGGCGCGCGCGGCCATAAAGGCGGGGAACGGGCGCGCCCTCACTCGAGGTTTGCACGCTCAGATCAGCGAGGCGCGGACCCTCCCGGTTCGCCACGGTCGGGCCGAAAAGCTGCTGGTCGATAAAAGAACCGGCCAGCGTGCCCACCGCCTCGCCAATCAGCGCGCTGGAAATATTCGCGCCCAGAATGTCGAGCCCTTGCGGCAGCAGCGCAGCGCCGAGCGCCGAGCCGGCCGAATTCAAAACCAGAGAGGCCATCGCTCACTCGCCAATAAAAGGAAAAGCAAAAACATGGGTGAGCCGCGCGCGCCAATAAGGCCCGAGCACGGTTTCGCAGACAGCCCGGCCCGAATACGCATGGATCATGCGTCCCGCCCCGCTCAGTACCGCGCAATGTTTGATCGGCCCGCGCGCCATCACTCTGAACAGCAGCACATCGCCGGGGCGCATTTCTGCCCGCTCTTTTTCTTGCAAGTGCCGCCGCGCGGCTTCCAGCAGGCTTTCACGCGCGCCGCCCGCCGCCTCGCCCCAATCGGGCGTATAAGGCGGCGGCGCTTCGGGCTCCGCGCCCATGCCCGCCCGGTAAAGCCCGCGAATGAGCCCGAGACAGTCGGCGCCCGCCCCCCTGCAGCTTGCCTGGTGGCGGTAAGGCGTGCCGAGCCAGCTGCGCGCTTCGCTCAGGAGTTCGGCGCGGCTCATCGAGGTAGGCGCGCTCATAACCTCCCCCCATCGTTCCGCTCACCGCGCCGCGCATAGGCCTGCACATAGGTATTGCCCGGCATATGCGGGAAGCCGCGGAAATTATCGGTATTGGAAAATTTCGCCCGGCAGGTTTCGAACTGCTTGTCACAGCCCGCCGTCACGGTGAAGGTGTCGCCCGGTGCGGCAGGCTCCGGCATCGGCACCCAAAGCTCGATCACCGCCCGGTCCGCCCGCAGCACATGCAGTTTCACTTCGCCGCTTCGCCCGGTATTGAGCCCGCTTTGAAAGGTCAGCACCCCGCGCGCAAACCAGCCTTCGGCAAAACCAGAAAGCCCCGCCGCCTCGATCACCCGCGCCTCTTCCGCCGCGAGCACCGTGCCCGCGCCCTTGAAAGCCGCTGCCGCCAAATTCACCTTGCAGGCACTGTCCCCCAGCACCGCATCGCAGGCATATTGATAGATGCGCCCGACAGGCTGATTAAGCTTATGGGCAAGACCCCGCACCTCGGCGCTGAAGCGCTGACCGGAGCGACGCACTTCCCCGAGATTGCCTTTGCGCAGCAGCACCCGCTCGGAAGGGACCTGCCAATTGACGCGCCAGATTTCGATTTCCGCATCGTCGTAAAGCCCGGCGGCGAGATCCCCTTCACGCAGCCGCTCGGAACTGAGCGCGCCCATCACATCGAGATTGTCGACACTGAGCCCTTCGCTCGTTTCCAGCTCGCTTGCGCCGAAGCCGCCTTCGGCTTCATAGCGCGTGCCCGCGAACTCGACGGGCAAATCGTGATCGGTAAAACCGAGCACGGCGCCGTCGCCCCGCGTCAGCTTCCAGCAATGACACAGCGTCGTCGCACCCGTTTCCAGATGCGCCATCAAACCGGGATCGAGCTTCTTCATGACAGGCGCAGCTCCACCACCGGCACGTCGGGCACACTTCCCGCTTCGAAGGCCGCCAGATTGATTTCCAGAAAGTCGGTGTCGAAACGCACCGGCACATCGAAAAGAAAACCCGCCGTCACCGCCGCGCCGGGCGGCGGTTCGCGCCCGGCAAGAAACGTGATCCGTCCCGCCGTCTCATCTATGAGATAATCGCCCCCTTCCTGCTGCTCGGTCCCGTCCACCGCAACGCGCACGCTGCCGCTTACGGGCTTCGATATGGGGCGGCGATAGTCCCGCCCGCCCGAGCTATAGGTTTTCGCCAGCGTGAATTCCGTCAGCGCCCCGTCGCCCAGCCCCAGCAATTGGTCCTGCGGGCCCGGCGTTTCGGAGGGAAGACAGGAACGTTCATCCGCCGGATCGCGCCAGCGGAACCCGTAAAGGCGGCCATGGCGCGCTTCGAAAAAGGCGATGAGTTCCTGCACATCATCGAGCGAGCGAAGCCCGTAACCTGCATTATAGCGCCGGCGCGAAAGTGCCCAGGGGCTGTTGCGTTCTTCAAAGCCGGAGGCAAGCGTCACCACTTCCGTGCGCCGCTCCGGCCCGCCCCGCGCGCCAAGCGCAATGGAGCGGGGAAAAAGCACTTCATGAAACATTGTGCTGGTCCCTCAAAGATTGCGGGCGCCGCGCGCGCTTGCCCTTGCAAGCATGGCGGCGATCTGCGTTTCCGATTTTTGAAAAGACGGCGCATCGCTGGCGCGCACATTGAAGGTGATATTGGCAGGCGACAGCTCTCCCGCGCTCCCCCCACCGAAGCCGGAAAAGGCTTGCCCCACCGCAAAGCGGGCAAGGTCCCGCGCAAGCCCTTCCAGCACCGTGGAAAGCGAGCGCCCATGCACGGCAATGTCTTCAAAGGCGCCGATGAAACTGCGGCTGAATGCTGCCGCCGCTTCGCTCCCCCTTTGCTGTTCCCGCGCCACTTGTGTAAAGGCCGCCGCGCCCTGCGTCTCGAATGCCGCCGCCGCACCTGCCGCTTCCGCAAATTCGCGGCGCAGATCGCCGAGCCCGTCGCGCAAGACCCCGAGTTCTCGTTCTGTCGGAAAATCCGCCACCTATCTCTCCTCCGGCCTGTCATCGGGAAAGCGCGCCTGAAGCTGCGCCAGCGCTTTTGCATCGAATGTCTGCTTAAGGCCCGCCCCCTGGCCCGATGCCGCCATCAGCTCCGGCAGGCTCGCCCGCCAGAAGGTTTCGGGCGGCCAGCGCAAATGCCCGAGCCCCAGCTGCATCAGCGGGGTCCAAGGAAAGGGCGCGCGCCCTCCCTCCCCTCCCTGGTCTCGCCCGCCTCCCCGTCTTCTTGACCTGCGAAAGTGACGCGCAAGAGCTTTGCCGCGAGCTGCGCCGCTTCTCTCATTTCAAGGCGCGCCACCGCGCCGCGGGCCGCTTCCATCTCCATGCCGCTCCCGGCGGCAAGCGCCGCCGATAAAAGCAAGGTCAGCTCGCGCGCTTTCGGGCCCTCTTCGGCCAGCCGCTGCGCCAGCGCGAAAATATCTTCCCCGCCCAGCGCCGCTTCCAGTTCGCCCAGCGCGCCGAGGGTTAAGCAGAAGGTCAAAGACGCGCCTGCGATCTCGGCCTCCACTTCGCCGCGTTTTTCATTCGCCATCCCTGAATGCTCCTTAAAGCGCGCTGAAGGTCAGTTCGCCCGCCGATTGCAGCGCCATCTCGAAGGCAAGTTCACGTTCATGATTGCCGTCATATTGCAGCGCGGTGATCTGGAACCTGCCTTCCACCTCGCCGAAATCCGGAATGACGATGCGCCAGGGCCGGATGGCGCCGGCAAAGAAAAGCTGGCGCACCGCCGCATCCGCCGCGCTGTCCGTAAAAACACCGGAACCTGAAAGCGCGGCGGATTTCACCCCCGCCCCCTCGAGCAGCTCCTGCCAGCGCCCCGGCGAAAGCGAATGGGTGACATCGACCGCGCGCGCATTGAAAGAGAGCGTGCGGGCGCGCAGCCCCGCCATGGTGAGGAAGCTGCCCGTGCCCGCCTCATCGAGTTTCAGCAACAGGTCCTTGCCGCTTTGTGCCGCCATCTTTTTCTCCCAATCAGCTTTGCGGGGTTTCAACGAGGGCGCGCCAGAAAAGCCGCCCCTCGCGCCGGCTGTTTTTCTCCGCCAGCACCACTTCGGCGCGCGGCAGCGTAAAGTCGATCAGCCGGAAGGGTGCGATATCGAGCGGCGCGGCAAGCAGTGCGGTCCGCGCCAGCGATAAAAGCTCTTTTGCCTCGGCCCGCCCTGCCGCCTTCGACCAGAAACTCACCTGCCCTTCATGGCGCGCAAGACAAAGCGCCGAGGCGGAGAGATCCGCCTCATCGCTGTCCCCCAGCACCGCGAAGGGAAGCGCCGCGCCCTCAGGCACGGCGTCGTAAATGCGGCCCGCGCCCAGCTTTGCGGTAAGCGCGGCATCACTGCTCAGCCGCGTAAAAAGCGCCTGCTGCAGCGCCAGCGCCGCGCTGCCCATCTCTTCAGCGCTCATGCGCCCTCTCCTTCTTCGCACAGGCAGAGCAGCCAGCGGCGCTCTTCGGTTTCGTCGTAAAGCGCTGCAATCTCGAAAATCCGCGCGCCAAGGCGAAAGCGCATATGCGCGCCAAGATCGCCGCGATAACGAAGGCGCAGACGGTGCGTAAGGCGCATCTGCCGCCCGCCCGCCGTAACTTCCTGCCCGCCGGAAAGGGGTGTGAGCGCCGCCCAGACCGTGTCATAGGCTGCCCAGCTCCGGGTCCGCCCGCCGCTGCCATCTTCCGCCTCCACCGGTTCTTCGACGGTGATGCGGTGGCGCAGCCCGCCAATGCTCCGCCGCCCCCTCACAGCCGCATCTCCTTGAAGGAGGCGAGCATCGCCTCGAGCGACAGCGGCAAAGGCGCCGCGCCGCCAAAGGCCACGGGCTCCCGGTTCTCATACCAATGGGCGGTGAGCATCAGCACCGCGCGCTGCAAAAGCGCGGGCACATCGCTCCCCGCCGGCCCATAGCCTGCGGTGAAAGAAATTTCGAACGCGTCTTCCGCGCGCGGGCGGGCGGGCAGTGAAAACCCGCGCCGTTTCAACAGCCGCCCCGGCAAGCCTCTCAGCACCTGATAATTTTCCGGTGCAATCACATGGCGCCCGCCTTCCCCATCGAGGAGCGCCACTTCCTCCACGCTTTGCAGCGGCCCGAGCGGCAGGCGCAAAGTCGGGCGCGGCCAGGCATCGGCGCGCCACATCCAGGACTGGGTGAGCAGCGCCTTGCCGCAGGAGGATTCCACCATCATCCGCGCCGAGGTGATGAGCGCGCCGATCAGCGCCTCTTCCTCCGCCCCGTCGATACGCAGATAGGTTTTGGCTTCGCTTAAAGACACAGGCTCCTCGCCCGGCCCTTGCAACAGGGTCAGTGACATGGCGTTTCCCTTGTCCGGTTGAAAAAACGCCCCCGCCTTGAAAAGACGGAGGCGTTCTGTTTCATGAGCCGCGCTTAAGCGCTTGCCGGTTCCACATTGGCGTGGCCAAGCAGCGCGTGCGCGCCGATGGGCGTGCCGCCCGTATGCGTGCCGGTCAGGATGACGCGCACCCGGCTATAGCGGGCATTGCCGATATAGCCCACACGGTAGGCCCGCCCGTCCGCGCCCACATCGTCGATCAGCGCGAACATGCCGTCCCCGTCCACGCTCGCGCCCAGAACGTCGCTCTCTTTTGCAACGGGCGTCCAGGCCGCCCCGTCTTCGGACTGTTCGAGCCGGCATTCGATGGCAAGAGCGCCTGAAAGCGCATCGCCGCTCGTGCCGATGGCAACGACATGCTCCACCCCTTCGAAGCCTTGATGATCCACCGGCGCGCCTGCCCGGTCCGCCTGGGTCAGTGCGGGATCGAGCGTTTGCACGAGCTTCAGCCCGTGATGCAAATCACGCATATCTCTCTCCTTAAGCTGAAAGTTGCAGAAGCTTGATCGCTTCGAAATTCTGCACGCCGCCGCCCACGCGCTTCGTCGTGTAGAAAAGGATGTAAGGCTTGGCGCTATAAGGATCGCGCAGCACGCGCACGCCCAGCCGGTCGACGATCAGATAGCCGCGCCGGAAATCCCCGAAGGCGATGGGCGTCGCGTCCGGGGCGATGTCGGGCATGTGCTCGGCCTCGGCCACGGGAAAGTTCATCAGCCGCGGCGGCTGGTCCGCGGCAAGGCCGGGCTGCCAGATGTAATTGCCATCCGCGTCCTTGAACTTGCGGATCGCGGCCTGGGTCTGCCGGTTCATGACGAAATGCGCCCCTGCCCGGTAGCCGGATTTGAGCGCATAAACGAGATCGATCAAGACATCCGAGGGATCGGACGCGGGAAAGGCGCCCGCCGCGCCCGTCGAAACCGTGCCGATCTTGCCCCAGCTCCAATCGCCGTTCGCCACTTTCTCGTAAGAGAGGAAACCGCGCGGCTTGCGCACCCCGTCGCCGCTCACGAAGGCCGCCCCTTCCTGCTCGGCGAACACGCTCTGCACTTCTTCGGCCAGCCATTGATCGATGTTGATCGCCGCATCATCGAGCAGCGCGCCCGTCGCCGCCGGCATCGCATAAAGTTCCATCACCGGAAATTCGAGTTCGGCAAGGGAAGGCGCCGCCGTTTCGGGCCGTGCCTCGCTTTCACCCACCCAGCCCGTTTGCGGGCCCGCCACGGTGAAGGGCTTTTTATAGGTGGAAGAACCGATCTGGCGGATACCGGCAATCGCGCGGATGGGGGAGATTTCCGCCACCACCCGGTCGATCACCCGTTCGGTTTCCTGCGGCACGAGATAGCCGCCATCGGGATCGGACTGCGCGGAGAGCGCCTTTTCTTCCAGAGCGCGCAGCGTGCCCGCCTCGCCCCGGCGCATATAAGTTTCCCAGGAGGATTTGTGCTCGCGGGCTGCCAGCGGCTGAGACCCATGCCCTTCCCCGCCAAGCTCCGGGCGCTGGGCGGCAAGGTGCATGTCTTCCACCATCTTCTTCTGCCGGTCGAGCGCCTGGTTGATGCGCTCCACTTTTTCGCGCGTCACCACATCGGCAGTGAGCTTGCGCTCCATTTCCTCCAGCCGTTCGTCATTGGCTTCCTTGAACGCCTCGAAGGAGGACATGAACTCACCAAAAGCATCGCGCACATCCTGCGGCGCGCTTTTGCGCTCCAGCGCGGCCGGCGGCGCGGCGGCCTCCGGCGTTTCGTTTTCGCATAGCGAATGGCCGAGCCGCAGCGGGCCCGTTTCGCGGATCAAAGACATCTCTTTCTCCTGGTTTAGTTGAAAAGCGCCGCCGCCCGGCGGATCAGCCCCGCCAGGTCGCCGTCAAGCTGCGGCGGCATGAGGGCGTGCATGTCCGGCCCGGCATCCCGCCCGGCCCGGTAGGCGCCGTACCCGCCCGCAATGAGCGCGCGCGCCTGTTTCCGGCTCAGTCCCGCATCCCGCGTCAGCCGGTGTTCAAGATCGCGGGGGCTGAGCGCCCCCCGCCGCGACAGCGCGCCGATCCGCGCCGCGCTAAGCATGGGAAAGGTCACGATGGAAATTTCCCAAAGATCGACTTCAAGGAGCTTGCGGATATTGCCCTTGGGCTCGCGCGCGGCGCGTTTCGTATGGAACCCGATGGAAAGCCCGTCGAGCGCGCCTGCCTTCATCAGCGCATGCACCTCGCGCGCGCGGGCGACATCAAGCAGCAATTGCCCGCGCACGAAAAGCCCGCGCCCGTCTTCCTTGATCTCATGCCAAAGCCCGAGCGGCTCGGCCGGGTCATGCTGAAAGAGCAGCTTGATGCCCCCCGGCCCCCGCTCTTTCAAGCTGCGGGTAAAGGCGCCCGGCATCACCACGTCATGGCCAAGGTCCTCCTCACCAAAGAGCGAGGCATAGCCTTCGAAAAACCCGTCCGCGCCCACATCCTTGCACTCGAAAGGCGCCGCCCAATGTTCCGGCGCAAACCCTGCTCCGCGTTTATAAGACGTATAAAAGCGTTCGGGCGCCGCGTTGCCGCCGGCGCCCGTGCCAAACCTTTTTCTCATATGTTTGCTGCCTCTTGCTGCCTTTACGCCGCTTGGGCGTTCTCACTGCCCTGCAATCGCATTGTCGAGTTTCGTTTCGATCCGCCGAAGCGCCCCGCGCATGGAAAGTGCCTGCTCTTCCACCCGCGCGGTGCGCTCAAGCAGCCCTTCCTCGCGCGCCGCCCGCTGTTCCAGAAACGAAAGACGCTGCGACACCGCCCCCGCCCAAAGCAGCGCGCCCGCCGTTTGAAACGCAATCGCCGCGATCAGCGCCACCGGCACCCGCCGGTCGAGATGCCAGGCCTCTTTGCTCTCCCGCTCGCTCATCCTCGCGCTCCATAGCCGACCGCCGCGCGCTTTTCCTCTTCATCGAGGAAGGACGCCGCCTCCACCCGTGCCCAGAGCGCATCGCGCTCGCTGGCAAGGGCAGGCACCGCATCGAGATCGAAGGCAAGGCGCAAATCCTGCCCGTAGCGCATAGCCAGCCAATTGCCGAGCGCCTGGGCCGTTTTCGCGACAAGCGGGATCACCGTTTGCCGCCAGAAGGCAAGATTGGCCTCGCGGAAATTCGCATATGTATTGTCTCCCGGCAGACCGAGCAGCAGCGGCGGCACGCCGAAAGCCAGCGCGATTTCCCGCGCCGCTGCGTTCTTGGCTTCGGCGAAATCCATTTCCTTCGGCCCGAGCGCCATTTGCTTCCAGTCGAGCCCGCCTTCCAGCAAGAGCGGGCGGCCCGCATTCACCGCGCCCTGGTAGTTTTCTTCCAGCTCCTGCTTCAGCCGCGAAAACTGTTCATCGCTGAGGCTCGCCTGCCCCTCCGGGCCTTTATAGATGAGCGCGCCGGAAGGCCGCGCCGCATTGTCGAACAGCGCCTTGTTCCAGCCGCTGGCGGCATTATGAATGTCGATGGCGCAGGCCGCCGCCTCCATGGGCGAGAGGCCGTAATAATCATTTCCCGGATGAAAGAGTTTCAGGTGCAAAATGGGCGCGCCGTCATCCTGATGAAAGCGCACGGTCCGCCCGCCCGCCGAATAATCATAAGCTTCGATGCGCCCCGCCTCCCCCGGCACCGCCTTCATCCGGTCGGGCCGGAGCGCATAAAGCTCGCGCGGCACGCCGCCAAGGCTCACGCATTCCAGATAGGCGTTCCCCGCCACCTGCAAATAGCCGTACCATTCTTCCAGAAGATCCGCGCCGCTTTGCGCCGGGCTCGGGCGGGCCAGCAGATCGAGCAGCGGATGCGTCTCAAGCTCCCGCCGTCCTTCATAAAGCAGCCAGGGCACGGAGGCCGCCGCTTCCGCGATCGCCCGCACACAGCGATAGACGATGGCATTGCGCTCATAACCTTCCTCGGACAGCGCGCCGTAATCGCGCGGCGTCCAGACGGGCCGCCCTTGAAAGTGAAAGGCGATGGCGGGCGCCGCCCGGCTCGTCTTTTGCTCCGCCGCGCCCGGCATGGTCCCGCCCGTGCTCTTTTTTCGCCAAAGCCGCATCGGCTTCTCCTTATCTCCGTTAAAGCCGCCTGATTTGCGGCGCGCCGCCCGCGCTGAAGGCAAGCTCGCTCAGCGCCCAGACGAGCGCGTCGAGCCTGTCCGGGCTTGCCTTGCCCTTGCCCGGCACGCATTCGCAAAGCTGATCTTCCAATTGGGCGAAGCAGCCCAGATGATGCACAAGCCCGCGCTCGTAAAGCGCGGCGACGGGCTCGGCCCGCGCCTGTTTGCCGCGCGCCGCATGCACGCGTTTCACCGGCACATGGGGCGCTGCCTGGCGCAGCACCGCTTCCACCATTTCTCCGCCCTGATTGCTCTCAGCGATGATCCGGTCGGCGTCGAGGCGATTGAACAATCCCGCCGCCCGCCTTGCCCAGTTAAGCGGGGTGAGCCCGCCGCGCGAGGCATCTTCGAGCACATAAAAATGCCCGCCCGCGCTCATGCCCGCCGCAACGATGCCGCATTCATCCGCCCCCGCCCCGCTGCTTGCGGGCGGATCAACGGCCACGACGATGCGGGTCAGCGGCGGGGCGTCGCTCACCCGCGCCGCCTCGATCAGCCCGCGCGACCAGAGCGCATCGGGATTGTCTTCCAGAAGTTCCGCCTCAAGCTCCTGGCGCCCGAGCCGTGTTCCTTCATAGCGCGCGACAATGCGCTCGAAGAAACCGTCCGCAAGGTTCGCCCGGTTCGCCGCGCTCGCCGCCCGCGTCACCTTGCAGCGCGCATCCGCGAGCAGTCTTTTTAAAAGCGGCACCGGGCGCGGCGTCGTCGTGATCACCTGGCGCGGGTCTTCCCCGAGGCGCAGGCCAAATTGCAGCATGTCGAAGGCCGCTTCCCCGTGGCGCCATTTCGCCAGCTCATCGCACCAGGCCCCGTCGAATTGCGGCCCGCGCAGCGCTTCGGGATCGCTCGCCGAAAAAAGCTGCGCCACCGCGCCGTTTTCCCAAAGAAGCCGCCTGCGTACCGCCTCATAGCGCGGGCGCTCGCGTACCGGGCCGATGGCGCGCAAGCCCGACGGTCCCTCCACCATCACATCGCGCGCGTCATGATAGGTTTCCCCGATCAGCGCCAGCCGCCCGCGCCGCGCCGCCATCACCTCGCCGCGCACCCATTCGGCGCCCGTGCGTGTTTTGCCGGCGCCCCGCCCGCCCAGCACCAGCCAACTCGTCCAGCTTCCTTCCGGCGGCCACTGGTCGGGGCGCGCCCAAAAGCGCCAGTCATGGAGAAGGAACGCCGCTTCCTTTTTTGTCAGGCCCGCCAGAAACGTTTCTTTCACCTGTGCTTCGTGCAAGGCGAGCGAGGCGGCGTGCCAGTTCCCCGCGCAAGAGCTCTGCATCCTCACCCCTTTCCTCGTTCCGTGCTCTGCGGCGGGCCTCGCGCTCGCGCTGCATTTCCAGAAGTTTTTCCATGGTGCGGATGAGCGAGGAGAGCGTGCGCGCATCGCGCTCGCGCGCCGCAGCCCCCGCTTCCTCGCTTTCGGTTTTTTCGATTTCCTCGATCTGGCGTTCGAGCAATTGCCGCAGCCTTTTCATCAGGCCCGGCGTCGAGGCGGGGCGCGGCTTTTCCGCGTTCCCCTCGCGCCCGCTCCCGCCCTTGCGCCAGCCTTCGGTACGCGCCCTCGCGGAGAGCTTTTGATAGCTCAGCCCATAAGCTGCCGCGATTTCCTTGGGCGTGAGTTTATCTTCCACCCAGGCGCGTTTGATCGCCGCCCAGTCATGTTCCGGCGTGCCGCTCATAATCCGTTTGCTGATCCTGAAGAAACCCGTGCACCGGGCAATAAAAAAGGCAGCCTTAAAGCTGCCTCGTCGCTGCGCGTTTCGCGCTGCCGCTGGATGCAATTTTCCAGATGGGTTGGAGATAAGAACGCAGCGTTTCACTTTCAAGAGGCACGCGAAAATAAATGCGGCTCACTCATCATCGTCGCCGCTCAGCCCGTCATAATGCGGCCAGGAGACGATGCGCCCGTCGAGTTCGTCATCCGTCACCTCTTCTTCCGAGAGGACCTTGCCGCGCACGGAGATGCCGGCCAGATGCACGCTTTCCCGCTCGCCCGAGACAAGCGGATGCCACCAGGGCAGGTCCTTACCGTCGCGCAGCAATTTATAAGCGCAGGTGTCCGGCATCCAGTCGAGGTCTTTCAGATTGTCCGGCGTCAAGGTCACGCAGGTCGGCACGCGCACCGAGCGGTTCTTATAATCGGTGCAGGCGCACGCCTCGCAGTCGAGGAGATGACAGACCACATCCGTATAAAGGATTTCGGCGGTGTCCTCGTCTTCCAGTTTGACGAGGCAGCATTTCGCGCAGCCGTCGCAGAGGGATTCCCACTCCGCCCGGCTCATCTCGTCCAGGGCTTTGCGCTGCCAGAAAGGCGCGCCCGCGTCTTTACTCATGTCAGGGCTCACTTCAGGTCCCGTTTCCGCCGTCATGCCGGGGCATGGCGATTGCTTAATTCCCTTCATGGGCGCATGTCCAGCCCGCCTTTCGTGCCACATTGGCACAGGGCGGCCCAGAAGTGAGGGGAAATGGCGGAGAAACCGCAAGATGGCTGGCCCGAAAGCGGGCCGGAAAGAGACAGACCGTCCCCGCCCGGACATGAGGGCGGGCGGGCCCGCGCGCGCCTGCGCCGCTGGGTCTCGCTTCTGTCTTTCTCTTTCATGGCGCTCACCATCGCGCTCGGCTTTCTCGTCTTCTTGCTTGTGCCGCATCTGCAAAAGCAGATCGACAATCCCCAGCTTCTCGATCAGCGCGCCGCCATGGTGCTCGACGCGGATGGCAAAGAGCTTGCGACGCGCGGCGGGCGTTATGCCGACATCGTACCACTTGAGGAGATGCCGCCTTATCTCATTCAGGCTTTTCTTGCCGCCGAGGATCAGCGCTTTTATTCTCATAGCGGCTTCGACATTCGCGGCATCCTGCGCGCCGCCTGGCGCAATCTGCAGGCCGGCGCCTTCGTCGAAGGCGGCTCGACCATCACTCAGCAGCTTGCCAAGAACCTTTATCTTTCCTCCGAGCGCACGGTCGCGCGCAAATTCCAAGAAGCGCTGATCACGCTCTGGCTGGAATCCCATTACACGAAAGACGAAATTCTCTCCGTCTATCTGAACCGCATTTATCTCGGCGCAGGCACCTACGGCGTGGAAGCGGCCTCCCGCTTCTATTTCAACAAACCCGTCTCGGACGTCACGCTTGCAGAGGCCGCGCTTCTTGCCGGCCTGCCCAAAGCGCCGAGCCGTTTTGCGCCCACTAACGATCTCAAGCGCGCGCAGGCCCGTGCCGACTATGTGCTGCAGCTTCTGGTGGAAACCGGTTCGCTAACGAATGGCGAGGTTTTCGCCGCCCGCGCCGAGCCTGCTGAAATCGTCGTGCGCGAAGACCGCCTCGGCACGCATTATTTCGTCGACTGGATTTTGGAAGAAGCCCGCGCTCTCATCCCGCCTGCCGACGGCACGATCATCATCCGCACAACGCTCGACGGCGCCATGCAGCGCAAAGCCGAAGCGGCCATGGAAAAGGCATTGGCCGATCAAGGGCCCGCCGTGAATATCGAACAAGGCGCGCTGCTCACCCTTGCGCGGGACGGGGCGGTCAAAGCCATGGTGGGCGGGCGCTCTTATCTCGACAGCCAGTTCAACCGCGCCGCTCAAGCCAAGCGCCAGCCGGGCTCCGCCTTCAAGCCGGTAATTTATCTCACCGCCCTTAAAAACGGTTTCGGCCCCTCGTCCATCATGATCGACGAGCCGGTGGACATTCACGGCTGGCAGCCGGAAAACAGCGCCGGGCGCTATTGGGGTCCCGTCACGCTTCTCACCGCCTTCAAACATTCGCTCAACACCGTCGCCGTGCGGCTGACCGAGCAAGTCGGCCGCGGCAAGGTGATCGCCACCGCGCGCCAGCTCGGCATCAAAAGCCCGATCGCCGCGCTTCCTTCCCTTGCGCTCGGCGCTTCGGAGGTAACACTTGTGGAACTGACCGGCGCTTATCTTCCCTTCGCCGCGGACGGGAAAGGCGCAGAGCCTTGGGGCATTACGGAAATTTCGACGCCGTCCGGCATCGTGCTTTACGAGCGCAAGGAAGAGCCGCGCCAGATCATTTCCGCCCGGCGCGCGCGGGACATGACCCATATGCTCCATCAGGTGATCGCGGAAGGCACAGGCACGCGCGCCAGCCTCGGGCGGCGCATGGCGGCGGGCAAAACCGGCACCAGCCAGAACAACCGCGATGCCTGGTTCATCGGTTACACCCATCAATATGTGACCGGCATCTGGTTCGGAAACGATGACAGCTCGCCGGGCGAAGGGGCGAGCGGCGGCGGCATCGCGGCCAGCACCTGGAGCGCTTACATGAACGACATTCACCGCGGCCTGCCGCGCATCGCCCTTCCCGGCGTCCGGCGGGCGCCCGTGGTAGCCCGTCAGGGCAAGGAACAGGAATATTTCCGCCAGCTCTCCGCTCTTTTCCGCTCCGCCCCGCCTGTGAGCGCGGGCCGGACGACGCGCTTTCGCCAGGGCGGGGAAACGATTAGGGTAAGATAAAAAGGGGAGATGGGGGATTGAAACTCGCAGGAAAACTGATCGCCGCCTTGCTCGTGGCACTGGCGCTCGGCGTGGGCTCGGCCTGGTGGATCGTTGATGGCGGGCTGGGGCGCATCGGTTTCGGGGGCGCGGCGCAAAATGGCGCCTGGCACACCAACCTTGCCATCGGCTCCCCCGCCGCCGACCCTTACATCCGCGCCGCCGTCGCGCGGCAGGGCCTGCTCGCGCTTTCCAAATCCGAAACGATTTACTTCACCGCCTTTACGGATGATTCCGGCGCGGCGCTGAAAACTAACTGCGCCTATGTCGTCTCCGGCGGCAAGCTGCCCACGCGCTGGTGGTCCATCACCGCTTACGGCGCGGACCATTACCTTATCCCCAACAAGGCGGATAAATATTCCGCGGCGATGAACACCGTCACCTGGACGAATGAGCGTTTTCTTTTCACCGTCGGCCCTGGAGAAGAAGCGGAAAGCGCCAAGGGCGATTTTGTGCCGACGGGATATGAAGGCGGCGACGGCGCCTCCTTCTCGCTGACCTTGCGGCTTTATAATCCGGGGCCCGAAGTTGCCGCCGCCCCGCAAGACCTCACCCTGCCGACCGTCACGAAGGAGCGCTGCCGATGAAAAGCTGGCCTTTCTGGATCGCCGGCACGCTGGTGCTGGCCGTGCTCTTTCATATTTCCGCGATCCTCGCCTATCCGCATGTCGTCATGGGCGTGCTGCATGAGCGTGTTACGGAAAGCGAAGGCGCGAATAAAATGACCGCCGGTCCCCGCGCCAGCGCCGAGGCGCGCGGCGTGGTGCGCCCGAGCCCCGATCTTCTTTATGCGATCTGCGCTTATGATCTGACCTCGGGCCCGGTGAAATTTTCCGCGCCCGTGCCCGACACCTATTGGTCGCTTTCCATGTTCGCGGCCAATACGGATAATTTCTTCACGGTGAACGACACCCAGGCCGCCCGCGATGAGGTGGAGGTTATTCTCGTCACCGAAGATCAGATCGTGCCCGACCCCAAAGGCATTCCCATCGTCGTTGCGCCTTCCGCCAAGGGCGTCGCGCTGGTGCGCACGCTGATTTCCTCCGAAGACAAGCTTCCCGCCCTTCAAGAGGCCGTGAAAGCGGCCCGCTGCGCTTCGATGTAAAGCGGGCGGGTGCGCGGGGGACTTGCGGCGGGCGGCGCCATCGGTTAGTCCTGCCCGCCTGATGAAGGCCCTTCGTGGTGGCGGGCCCGCATTCATGGACATTTCCGTGCGCCGTATCACTGCCGGGGCGTTTGCCCGGTTTCTCCGTCATGCCGTGCCCGACGCGCCGCAATTGCCAGGCGCGGAAAAATGGCGCGCGGTCGCAGGCGCGCTGACCGGCATTTTCGTGACCGGCCTGCTTTCCCAATATTGGCTCGGCGTTTCAAGCGCGGGCAGCGCCTATCTTATCGCGCCGATGGGCGCCTCCGCCGTGCTTTTATTCGCGGTGCCCGCCAGTCCCTTGGCCCAGCCCTGGTCCATCATGGGGGGCAATGTGCTCTCGGCGCTGGTCGGTATTTGCGCAGTGAAGATTTTCGGCGATCCGGTTTTAAGCGCGGCTTTCGGGGTTGCGGGCGCCATCGGTCTCATGGCCGCCTGCCGCTGCCTGCACCCGCCGGGCGGCGCAGTGGCGCTGACGGCCACGCTCGGCGGGCCTGATATTTTCGGCGCGGGCTTCATGTTCGCGCTTTTCCCGGTGGCGGCGAATTCCGCACTTCTGCTTTTGACCGCGCTTGCCTTCAACAATGCCACGCGCCATTCCTATCCCCATGCCGCCCCTGCGCCGCATGGCAAACCGGCGGGCCAGGAGCCTCTTGCCTTCACTCATGAGGACATCGAGGCGGTGCTGGGCGATTACGGCGATTTTCTGGATGTGAGCCCTGAGGACATCGAAACGCTGATCAGGGACGTGGAAGCGCGCGTGCATGCCCGCGCCGCCGCGTCACAAAAGCCCGCCGCCCGCCCAGCGCTCAAACGCGCCTCCTGACGTCCGCCCCGCGCGCTCTATCTTCTGCACATAAGAAACTGCTAAACTGGCCGCTCATCTGGTCATGGGGGATGTCATGAACCGATCCGTTCTTGTCGGTGCCGGGATTGTTGTTGCCGCCGCCGCGCTGCTTGCTTTTCTCTTCGCGCGCGAGGATGCGCCCGCCCCGGGCGCGGAAAGCGGCTTGCGCGAGGTTACTTTCGTGACGGACTGGAAAGCGCAGGCCGAACAGGGCGGCTTCTATCAGGCGAAAGCCATGGGCTTTTATGAAGATGCCGGGCTCGATGTGACGATCCGCCAGGGCGGGCCGGGCGTCAACGTGCCCCAGCTCATCGCCGCGGGCGCGGTCGATATGGGCATGGGTTCGAACAGTTTCATTCCGCTCAACACGATCGCGGCGGGCGCGAAGATGAAAGCGGTCATGGCGAGCTTTCAAAAAGATCCGCAAGTACTCATCACCCATCCGCGCGAAGACATTCAGTCCATCGCCGACATGAAGGGCAAGCCCATCATGGTCGCCGACGCGACGATCAGCGCATTCTGGATCTGGCTGCGCGCGAAATACGGTTTCGAGGATACGCAGATCCGTAAATACACCTTCAACCTCGCGCCCTTTCTTTCCGACCCAGATGCCATTCAGCAGGGCTATCTTTCCTCCGAGCCTTATCTCATCGAAAGGCAAGGTGGTTTTGAGCCGCAAGTCTTCCTCCTTTCCGATTACGGCTATCCGGGCTACGGCGCCTTCGTGCTCGCGCCCGACAGTTTGATCGAGAAAGAGCCGGAGGTGGTGCAAGCCTTTGTCGATGCAACGATCAAAGGCTGGATCAGTTATCTTTACGACGACCCCGCCCCCGGCAACGCGCTGATCCTCGAAGACAATCCGGAAATGAGCGAAGACGTGCTCGCCCAGGCCGTGGAAAAACTGCAGGCCTACGGCATCGTCGATTCAGGCGAGACGGCAGAGCTCGGCATCGGCGCGATGAGCGATAAACGCTGGAAAGAATTTTTCGAGCTCATGGCGCGCGAAGGGGTTTACGACCCCGCCCTCGATTACAAAGAGGCTTACACCCTGCACTTCATCAATAATGGCTACGGGCTCGATTATCAGCGCGGACTTGCCGAATGAGCAAAGCCGGGCTTTTGCAAATCGAAGGGGTCGGCAAGACCTATCAGGGCGGGACAGAAGCTCTTTCCAGCATCGACCTTGAGATCGGCCGGGGCGAATTCGTCTCGCTGGTCGGCCCTTCAGGCTGCGGCAAGAGCACGCTGCTCCGTCTCATGGCGGGGCTCCTCAGCCCCAGCACGGGCACGCTCTCCTGGGCAGGCGGCGCGCGGCCCGAAGCCGGGTTCGTTTTTCAAGACGCAACGCTCATGCCCTGGGCCGATGTTTTCGAGAATGTGCATCTGCCGCTCAAGCTGAAAGGCATTTCCGCCGAAGACGCGCGCGCCCGCATCATGGAAGCGCTTTCCCGTGTCGGGCTCGGCAAGGCGGCCCATGCCATGCCGCGCGAGCTATCGGGGGGCATGCGGATGCGCGTTTCCATCGCCCGCGCGCTTGTCATGGAACCCACCGTGCTTTTCATGGACGAGCCGTTCGCCGCGCTTGACGAGTTGACGCGGGAAAAGCTCGATGACGATCTTCTCACGCTTTGGAACGAGCAGGGCTGGACCGTCATCTTTGTCACCCATTCGGTTTATGAAGCGGTCTATCTGTCCGAGCGCGTCCTCATCATGAACGAAGACGGGCGCCTTAAAGCCGACCTGCCCATCGAGGGCGGCTTTCCGCGCGGCCAGGCCTTCCGCGACAGCCAGCTCTTTTTCGAGCAGGCCAAAAAAGTCAGCGCCGCCTTGCGCGGCAGGAGCGCGGCATGAGCTTTTCCTCTTCTTCTTCCGCGCGCCTTTTGGGCTGGGCATTGCCGCTGCTTGTTGGCCTCCTCTTTCTCGGGGTCTGGGAATGGGCGGTGCGCGCACAAGACCTGCCCGAATTCATTCTCCCGGCCCCCAGCCGCATTGGCGAAGCGCTTGTCGCCCATGCCGGATCGCTTTTCCTTTCCGCCTGGGTGACACTGAAGGTCACGCTCGCCGCCTTTCTTCTGGCCACAGTGAGCGGCGTCGGCCTTGCCGTGCTCTTTTCCCAGAGCCGGGTGGTGGAAACCGCCTTCTTTCCTTATGCGGTGATTTTGCAGGTCACGCCCGTCGTCGCCATCGCCCCGCTCATTCTCATCTGGGTCGGGCTCGACAATGTGGAACTTGCGCTTCTCATTCTCGCCTGGATCGTCGCCTTCTTTCCCGTTCTCTCCAACAGCGTGCTCGGCCTGCGCTCGGTCGATCACAATCTGCGCGATCTTTTCCGCCTTTACGGGGCAAGCCGCTGGCAGACGCTTTGGGGCCTGCAGCTTCCCGCCGCCCTGCCCCATATCCTCAGCGGCATGAAGGTTTCGGGCGGGCTCGCGCT
>DGNO01000005.1:383956-402829 GCA_002389665.1 Rhodobiaceae bacterium UBA4490 | reverse complement strand
CTTGCCTGGCGCATCATCGAGGCGGGCAACCGGCTGCAAATCCCTAAAATGTTTGCGGCTTTGGTGCTGCTCTCCCTCCTCGGCATCGCGATTTTCTTCGCCCTCAGCCTGTTGGAATACGCCCTTTTGCGCCGCTGGCACGAAAGCGCCGTCAAACGGGAAAGCTGAGTCCCGCGCGCCAAATTCACATGCCCGTCATGTGGATAATATATTTCTACACTTCTATTGACGCAGATTACGAAAATGACCATGTTTACGCCCAAATGAGGCATATTCCCCGCGCGCGCGTGAAGGCCCGCGGAATTTTACCGGAGATAGGTTTTGGCCCAGCACTCTAACAAAATGGCCCAGGTTCAGGCCGTCACCGCCAACCGGCTGATCGACGGTGTGGTGATTTATCTGACGGCCAAGGGCGAGTGGTCGGAAAAGCTGGCCGATGCCGCCATTGCCGAAGGCAAGGAAGCGGCCGAGGCGCTTTTGGCAAAAGCCAATCCCGCGCTCGAGCAACAAGAGATCGTGGACCCCTATCTCTTCGAAATTGCCGAGGAAGACGGCACGCTCGTGCCCGCCTCCGTGCGCGAGCGCATCCGCATGGCCGGGCCGACGGTGCGCCTCGATCTCGGTAAACAGGCGGAAGGCAAAACCGCCTGAGAGGGGTAAGGGACCGAAACCCCACCCCGCATGATTGATTTAAAGCTGCAGGACAAGTCCGATGTATCGTTATGACGAATTCGACCACGCTCTGGTCCAGGACCGGGTGAAACAGTTCAGCGGGCAGGTGCAACGCCGCCTGACCGGTGAAATTACCGAGGACGAGTTCAAGCCGCTGCGCCTGATGAACGGCGTCTATTTGCAGCTTCACGCTTATATGCTGCGCGTCGCGGTGCCTTACGGCACGCTATCCTCGCGCCAGATGCGGATGCTCGCCCATATCGCGCGCAAATACGACAAAGGCTACGGCCATTTCACGACGCGCCAGAACATTCAGTACAACTGGCCGGCGCTGAAAGACATTCCCGCCATTCTGGAAGATCTGGCTTCCGTTGAAATGCACGCGCTGCAGACGAGCGGTAACTGCATCCGCAACGTGACCTCCGACCAATATGCGGGCGTCGCGGCCAATGAAGTGGAAGACCCGCGCATCTGGTCCGAGATCATCCGCCAGTGGTCGACGCTGCATCCGGAATTCTCGTTCCTGCCGCGCAAGTTCAAATTCGCCGTCACCGGCGCGCCGGAAGACCGCGCCGCCATCCGCGTGCACGATATCGGCATCGAGCTTGTGAAGGGCGAAGACGGGCAGACGGCCTTCGACATTTATGTCGGCGGCGGCCAGGGCCGCACGCCCATGATCGGCAAGCTGATCGGCAAGGCGATTTCCCAGGAAAACCTCCTGACCTATCTCGAAGCCATCATGCGCGTTTACAACATGCATGGCCGGCGCGACCATCTCTTCAAGTCGCGCATCAAAATTCTCGTCCACACGATCGGCGAAGAAGAAATGCGCCGCCAGGTGGAAGAAGAGTTTGCCGCCATGCAGAAAGACGGGCCGGTGGAACTGCCGAAAGCCGAGATCGAGCGCATTCAGGCCTATTTCGCCGCCCCTGCTTACGAGACGCTGGAAAACGATCCGGACGAGCTCAACGCGGCGTTCGAAAAGACCCCTGCCTTTGCCCGCTGGGTAAAACAGAATGTCGCTGCGCATAAAGTGCCGGGCTATGCCATCGCCAATATTTCGCTCAAACCCGTGGGCGGCGTTGCCGGCGATGCATCCGCCGAGCAGATGGAAAAAGTCGCCGAGCTGGCGGATGCTTATTCCTTCAGTGAAATCCGCGTGACCCATGAGCAGAACCTTGTGCTCGCCGATGTGCCGCAGAAAGACCTTTTCGCGCTCTGGCAGGAGCTTGACGCGAACGGCCTCGGCACGCCCAATCTCGGCCTCATCACCGACCAGATCGTTTGCCCGGGCCTTGATTATTGCAACCTTGCCAATGCCCGCTCGATCCCGATCGGCCAGGCGATCGCCAAGAAGTTCGAAGACCTCGACCGGCAGAACGATATCGGCGAATTGAAAATCAAAATCTCCGGCTGCATCAATGCCTGCGGCCACCACCATGTCGGCCATATCGGCATTCTGGGCGTGGACAAGAAGGGCACCGAATTCTATCAGGTCTCCCTCGGCGGTTCGGCGGACGAGAAGACCTCGCTCGGCGATATCACCGGCCCCGCCTTCACCGAAGACAAGATTGTCGGCGCGGTGGAAAACATCGTGGAGACCTATTTGAGTGAACGCCAGAACGGCGAGCGCTTCCTCGACACCTATCGCCGCATCGGCATGAAACCGTTCAAGGAGAAACTCTATGCCGCTCATTAAGGATGGAGCCTTCGTCGAAGACGCATGGACGTATGCCGATGAGGAAGGTCCCTTGCCGGAAGGGCCCGTCATTGTCTCGCTGACGCGCTGGCAGAACGAGAAAGAGGCGCTTGCCGCCCGCACCGCCCCGCTCGGCATCAAACTTCTCTCCGGGGAAGAGCCGAAGGAAATCGCGGGCGATCTCGATAAGTTCGCCGTGATCGCGCTCGATTTTCCGATGTTCAAGAACGGACGCGCCTATTCCTATGCCCGGCTCCTGCGCGAGCGGTATGGCTATAAGGGTGAGCTGCGCGCCACGGGCGATGTGCTGCGCGACCAGCTTTTCTTCATGCACCGCTGTGGCTTCGATGCCTATGAAGTGAGCCAGCGCATCACCATCGATGGCTGGAAAGAGGCGATGGACGAGATTTCCGTGGTCTATCAGCCGGCAAGTGACGGGCGCAAAACCATCTTCCAGGCCCGCCACGGCGACTGATTCCGGCGCTTTTCGCCCGCTTGCGGCCTTAAAACCTAAAATTCGAATAAAGGGGTTCAGTAAATGCTCACTGGACCCCTTTAGTCTTTGGGTCCGACAGAACGGGGACCCAGGACAGATCCATGACCGATCATATCTATATGCGCCGGACTTTTTTCGGCGTCACCGCGACCATTCTTGCGATTACCGCGCTGATGGCCGTGCCGCTTATGACCCGCCCGCTCGAGGCGAAAGTCTTTATGGAAGAAAATACCGACCGGCCGGGCGCCGATTACCGTGTCTTCGAGCTGAAAAGCGCCGCGCCCGCCCATTGCATGCGCGCCTGCGAGGAAGACGGCAAGTGCCAGGCCTGGACTTACGTCAAGCCCGGCCACGGCAATGCGCCGGCCATGTGCAAACTGAAAGTGACGGTGCCCTTCCGCGCCGAAAGCCCGTGCTGCGTTTCCGGTGTCACGGTGGGCACCAGCGATCCGGTGCGCCCTTATCGTTAGGACAAAGGCGCCGCTTATGTCAGGTGGTTTTGCCGGGCAGGATATTGCGCGGGCCTGAGGGCGCGGGCTGCGCGGCAGGCGGCGGCGCGTTCTCTTCCGCTCTTTCTTGAGGAGCGAGCGGCGTCTTGCCCGCAAGTTCCTCCGCGCTCTTTTCATCCGCTTCAGGCGGGTTGCCCATCATCATGCCGAAACCCATTTCCTGAGGCACGTCGCCGGGCAATTCCATTTGCGGGGCAAAGAGCGCCTGCATTAAAGCGCCGTGGCGGCTTGCATCGAGTTCGAGCCCCATCACCGCTTCTTCCAGCGCGCCGATTTCGTCCTCGATGACCATGAGCTGCGCGTGGCCGGGCACCGCAAGGCGCGCGCGCACCAGCGCGTGGCGGTAAGAAGCGATGCGGTGATTGAGCACGGTAATCGTCTCATCCATGGCTTCGCCGTTTTCATCGACCCGGCGCAGCACATCAACCGCCCCATCCACCATGGCGCGGCGGCCAAGGGCGGCTTCGCTGCCCGCAGCGGCAAGCGCTGCAAGGCGCGCGCGGTCGGCCTCGATGATCTCACCTGCCTGGCGGGCAAAGCGGCCCGTCATGTCGCGGTCTTCGGCCAGATGCGCGGCCATGGCAAAGAGCATCGCTTCGGGCACATCCTGATAGGTGCGCGCCATAAACTGGTAATAAGTTTCGGGGTCTTCGGGCGCCTGCACATCGCTGAGCACGCGCTCCAGCTTGGCAATGCCGAGCGGGTCATGTTCGGTGGAGCCCGATTTGGGCGCGGCGATCTGATCCGCCGTGGCCCGCAGGCCGCTTTCCCCGCCCGTCAGCGCCAGCGCGCTTTCCTCGCGCCGCTCCCCGGCCAGTTCCGGCAGGCTTGACCAGACGCGCGCCGCCGTTCCCTCGAAACCGCGGGCCTGGCGGCCATAATCGCCGCCCGTGCATGCGCCAAGGGTAAGCGCCAAAAGCGCGGTGCCCGTCGCCGCCTTGAATGACCACTGCATGGCCTGCCTCCATCCATGAGCGGGCAAGTTTAGGCGGGAATGGTTAGGGGCCTCTTAAGGAAAAAGGGAGGGCCGTTTCAGCGCGAATGGCGTGGAGTCGATCTCCGTCGCCTTGCCACCGATCAGATCAGCCAGAAGCGAGGCCGAGCCCATGGCGAGCGTCCAGCCGAGCGTGCCATGACCGGTATTCAGATAAAGATTTTGGTAGCCCGGCGCCTTGTCGATGATCGGGCTGCCATCGGCGGTCATGGGGCGCAGGCCCGTCCAGAATTCTGCCTCCGCCGCCTCGCCCACGGCAGGGATGAGTTCGGTCAGCCCCTGCAGCACGGCGCGGGCGCGGGTGCGGTCGAGCGCCGTGTCGAAACCGGCAATCTCCGCCTTACCGGCAGCGCGCAGCCGCCCGCCGAGATTGGAAACGACGATGCGCCTTCCCTCATCGGTGAGGCTTACTTCCGGCGCGCCTTCTTCCATCTCAACGCTTACCGAGTAGCCTTTGACGGGATAGAAGGGCAAACGGAAGCCGAGCTTGCGGGCAAGTTTGAGCCCGCCGACGCCGAGCGAAAAGACGAAAGCCTCCGCCTCTATCTTCTCCGCGCCGCAGCGCACGGCTTTCAGCCGCCCGGCGCTTTCCTCGAACGAGGTGATTTCCCGGCCATAGAGAAAGCGCACGCCCTTGGCCTCGGCGCGCTTTGCCAGCGCGCGCGTGAAAAGATGCGCGTCCCCCGACTGGTCGCCCGGCGCATAAAGCCCGCCCGCCAGCTCGCCGCGCTGATGGATGGAGGCAAGCGCCGGTTCAAGCGCAACGCAGGCCCCCGCCTCCAGCACTTCAAGCCCCGGCTCCATATCGGCAAGGCGCGCCATTTCCGCTTTGGCATGTTTGACGGCTTTTGCATCCGGCAAGAGGCGCAGAATGCCCTTGCGCTTGTGATCGAAGGAAAGGTTTTCCCCTTCACAGGCAAGGCGGGCCAGCAGGCCTTCGAGTTCTTTCTGACTGAAAAGGCCGAGGGAAAGATTGTGCCGCTCGCGCTCGGCGCGGGCCGGGGAATTGCAGCGCAAGAGAAAAGCCAGAAGCCAGCGCCATTGCTCCAGCTCTGCTTTCGGTTTCCAGCGGAAAGGGGCGGCCGGGTCGCCAAGCATTTTGAGCGCGGTCCAGGGCACATCGGGCGCGGCCCAGGGCGAGACTTCCCGGAAGCCGAGCTGGCCGCCATTGGCAAAGCTCGTCTCCAGTCCCGGCCCTTCACGCCGGTCGATGACGGTCACGTCATGGCCTTCTTCGGCAAGGCGGTAGGCGCTGGTCACGCCCATCAGCCCTGCGCCCAAAACGACAAGTTGCACGTCACTTCCTCTCAGAGCGCTGGCTCTCGCAGTGCCGGGGCGCCATAGGAATAGCGCCCGGCCGGCTCAGAGGAACCATGCCGGGAGAAAGGATGCAACCTCTCTCTTTGGAAAATATCGACGTATTGGCGCCTGCCCGGCCAAAAAAGCGCGGGCGCTGACATTCATGTGAAGCGGGCCGGAAAGAAAGAATGGATGGAGGGTCCCCAAGGACCACGCCCCTGCTTTCGTCTTCCTCAATGGCTACGCGGTGATCGACATTCGCTGCCGCGAAGCCACACGCTTGTTCACGCGGGCCGAGCCGCCTTCTTAGCCGTCCTGCGCCGGCCAGGAAGCGTCCATGATGGCAGCCAGCGAAATCTCGCTGCTATGCGCCGCCTTCGAGGCGCCGCCGCCTGCTTTCGGAAATTCGAGGATCTTCGCCGGCTCGTCGTAATACCGGGCACCCGCCTCGCGGGGTTTGAACTCTATGATCTTGGCCATCTCATCGCTCCCGATTGAGAACCGCCCCCCTATTGAAGGTGTGAGCACGACAGCCTCCCTATGGCTCATCATTACAATTTGTCATGAATGAAGAATTAACGGGTGCCCTTTGCACGCGTTCCAAAATGAAAAAATTAACTCCCCGTCCGGAAAAAATTTTCACGATGATTCGCGGCGAAATGCTCGAAATTTAACGGAATTCCGGCACGTTCTTTTAACAAGTGTGCACGATATTAGGCCATTCATCGAAGGTTCAGGATGGGGATCGTTAGGGTTTTGCGACCATGGCCGAGTTTGCGCGTCTCAATCAGCTGATCGAACTTGCAAAAGAACCGTCGAGCGAGCGGCGGCGTACGCTGCTGCGCGAAGTTACCGATATCTTCGTCGAGAATCCGCAAGGCTTCAGCGAAAGCGAACGCGGACACCTTGCCGACATTATGACCCATGTCGCCAGCGAGATGGAAGCGCGTGTGCGCTCCGAGCTGGCCTACCGTCTGGCGGAAGTCGTGGACACGCCGCGCGAAGTGTTGCGCCAGCTTGCCAGCGATGAAGTGGAGGTCGCCCGGCCCATCCTCGAAAAAAGCCGGGGCCTTAAAGAAGAAGACCTCATCGCCATCATCCAGCAAAAAGGCGGCGCGCATCAGGAACTCATCGCGGCGCGTGACGATGTCACCACCGCCGTTTCCGGCGCGCTTGTCGAACATGGCAATGACACTGTGCTTGAAAAGCTCGTCACGAATAAGGGCGCGCAGATCGATGAAGAGACGATGAAGCGTGTCGTCAAGCGCGCCGAGGCGAACAAGGACTTGCACGAGCCTCTGGTGGACCGGGACGATCTCTCGCCCGAGCTGATGCATGACATGTTCTGGTTCGTCTCCTCGACCTTGCGCGAGACGATTCTCTCCAAGGCGACCAATCTCGACCCGGATATGGTCAACCGGCTGCTGCGCGAATCCGAGGAACGCATTCTTCTGGAAATGGGCTCCGCCCCGCCGGAAAAGTCCCGCGCCCATCTTTATATCGAAAAGATGATCGCCAAGCGCGAGCTGAACGAAGCGCTGCTCGTCAAACTGTGCCGGGAAAAACAATGGCCGGAGCTTGTCTGCGGCCTCGCTCATCTTGCCAATATCGACGAGAAGACGGCCAAACGCGTTTTCTTCGACAAGACGGGCGAAGGGCTTGCGATTGCTTGCAAGGCCTCGCGTTTCGACCGCTCGACCTTTTCGACTTTTATTCTGCTTCGGGAAACCGGCTCTCAGCGCTCCATCGAGGACACGTATAAGCTGCTCGCGCTTTACGACGAAGTACCGGTGGATGTGGCCCAACGCACCATGCGCTTCTGGCGCGTACGTTCCCAGGAAAAGAGCGAGGCGGCGTAACATCGCCGCCCGTTTAGTTGGCGCGCGGCGCCTCGCTTTGCCCTTCCCCCTTGGCATCACTCGGGGGAACGAAAGGTTCGGGGCTGCCCTCCGGCCATTTTTCCACATAAAGCGACTGGCTCGGGAAGGCGAAACCGGTGCCCGCCCCTTCCACGATTTCCTTCACCTTGAAGGCAAGCTCTTCTTTCAGCTCCAGCCACTCGCCCCAGACGGTCGTATGAGTGAAGGTATAAAGCAGAATGTCGATGGAGGAGGCGCCGAAAGAATCGATGCGCACGAAGAGCGGGGCTTCGGCGGGGCCGACAAAGGCCTCATGCTCGCGCAAATAGGCTTCGATCTTGTCACGGATTTCTTTGAGCTGATCAAGGCTCGTGCGGTACTCGACGCCGATCTTCCAGAAGATGCGCCGGTAGGTCATGTCGGAGAAATTCGTCACCGCCGCATCGGAAAGTTTCTGGTTGGGCACGAAGACCGGCGCCTTGTCGAAACGGCGCACCATGGTGGAGCGGAAACCGATATGCTCCACCGTGCCTTCCACCACCGTGTCGACCAGGATCCAGTCGCCCTTGCGGAAGCGTTTTTCCACCAGAATGGAAAGTCCGCCGATCAGGTTCTTGAAAAGGTCCTGCGCGCCGAGCGCGACGGCGACACCGAAAAGCCCGAGCCCGGCAATGATGGGGGCAACCTGCACACCCCAGATTTGCAGAACGGTCGCAGCGCCAATGGCGATGACGCCCCATTTCGCGCCCGTCACCAGCCAGTCCAGCATTTCCTCGGTGAGCACGCGTTCAAGCTCGCGCAGAAGATCGGAGACCGGGGTCAGCGCATTATGAATGCCCCAGAAAATCGCAATGGCGATGAGCGAGCGCAGCACGTTGCTGGCAACCACCGCCGCCGTGCCGCCGAGATCGAGATAATCCAGCGCAAAGAAAACGCCGATAATGACGAAGACGAAGCGCAAAGGTTCGGCAAGCGCCGCATGGAGTTTATCGTCCCAATGATTGGGCGTGTTCTTTACCCAGCGGTCGACGACGGAAAAGATGAAGCGGGAAAAAAGCCCGCGCAGCAGATAGAAGAAGAGAAAAATACCGAGCGCGATCAGCGCATCGCCCACCGAATAGCCTGCAACGCCGCTATTCCAGACTTCCAAGGTGATGCTCCACAATTCCGCGAATTGAGCCGGCACGTTTTCCATCGGCATCCTCTTGTTTCAGCCAGGCCTTATTCTTATGCCTCGGCGGCTTGACGTTCGCGTGTCGCCGAGAACGAAATATTCGGCCATTTATCCGTTATATAGCCGACCTCCCAGGCGCTTTTCGCCATGAAGACGGGAGCGGCGTCCCTGTCCTCGGCAATATTGCCCTGATTGGCATCGACGAAACGCTTGAGCTCCAAGGGGTCGTCCGCCGAAACCCAGCGCGCGGTTTCGAAGGGCGCCGGTTCCAGCCCCACCTTGATGCCGTATTCGGCATCGATGCGCTCGCGCAGCACTTCAAGCTGCAGCTGGCCGACGACGCCGATCACCCAATTGGCACCGATCTTCGGTTTGAAGACCTGCGTCACACCTTCCTCGGCAAGGCTTTCGAGCGCCCGGCGCAAATGCTTCATCTTCATCGGATCGTCGAGGCGCACGCGCTGCAGGATTTCCGGCGCGAAATTCGGAATGCCGGTAAAGACCAGGTCTTCGCCTTCCGTCAGCGTATCGCCGACGCGGATCGTGCCGTGGTTCGGGATACCGATAATATCGCCCGGCCAGGCTTCTTCCACCAGCTCGCGGTCCTGCGCGAAAAAGAGAATGGGATTATGGACGGAGATGACTTTGCCGCTCGATGAGATTTTCAGCTTCATGCCGCGCTTGAACCGGCCCGAGCAGAGCCGCATGAAAGCAATCCGGTCGCGGTGATTGGCGTCCATATTCGCCTGCACTTTGAAGACGAAGCCGGAGACCTTGCCTTCATCGGGCTCGACGGTGCGCACCGTCGTCTTTTGCGGGCGCGGCGAGGGGGCAAGGCTTGTCACCCCGCGCAGGAGCTGGCGCACGCCGACTTTCCGCAAAGCCGAGCCGAAGAAGACCGGCGTCATAGCGCCTGCGCGGTAAAGATCGAGGTCGAAGTCGGGGCTTGCGACCTGCGCCAGCTCGGCTTCCTCGCGTAAGGTTTCCAGTTCCTTTTCCGGAATATACTGCGCCATGGCATCGGAGGAAAAATCCACCGCCTCGCCCGTGCCCTCTTCGCCCTTCGTATGGGGCAGGAAGGTATTTTCTTTCAGATTGATGAGGCCTTTGAAGAGCCCGCCCATGCCCGCCGGCCACATCATCGGCACGGTATCGAGCGCCAGGCGTTCGGCGATTTCATCCATCAGCTCGAAGGGGCTCTGGCCTTCCCGGTCCACCTTGTTGATGAAGGTGATGATCGGCACATCGCGCAAGCGGCAAACCTCGAAGAGTTTCAGCGTCTGCGCCTCGATGCCCTTGGCCGCGTCGATCACCATGATAGCGCTGTCGGCGGCGGTCAGCGTGCGGTAGGTGTCTTCGGAGAAGTCTTCGTGGCCCGGCGTGTCGAGCAGGTTGCAGATCGTGTTCTCGAATTCGAAGGTCATGACGGCGGAGGAAACCGAAATCCCGCGCTCCTGCTCGATCTTCATCCAGTCCGACTGGGTGCGGCGGCGCTCGCCCTTGGCTTTCACCTGCCCGGCCATGCGAATGGCCCCGCCCATCAGGAGCAGGTTTTCGGTCAGGGTCGTCTTGCCCGCATCCGGGTGAGAGATGATCGCAAAAGTGCGCCGGCGGCGCACGGCTTCGGTTTTCGGTTCGTACATGAATTCAAGTGCCTGAACTGCAATTTCGGGCCGGAAACGAGGAGCCGGCCCCGCTCCCAAAGGCGGCGCACCCTAACCCAAGCAGGCGGCGGATGCCATACCTTGAAGAGCCTCCCGAAAGCCCCCCGCAAGTCCCGGGGGACCTTACGTTTCCGCCAAGCATCCCGCTTGATTCACATCATGACGTGCGGCGCGGAAACAGGCAGAATGGCGCCATTCGACATTCAACCTATCAAACCCATCAGACGAAAGGATTTCCCATGGCTGGAACAGCCCGTGACATCGTGACCCCGCACTTGGAAGCGGCCATTGCCGAGGCGGAGGCCGCCAAATACGACGCCGATGTGGTCGGCCGGCTTTTCCTGGAAAAAGCCATTCAGCTTTTCCGCACCGTGCGCTCGAACGAGGATATCGCCGCCGAACTCATCAGCTCCGCAGAGAATATCGACCCGGACGGCGACTATATGTTCATGCGTCCTTAAATCTTGAAAAGAGAAGACGCGGAAAGATCCGGAGGGCGGGTTTCCTCGCCCTCCACTTTTTCCTGCAGGAAATGGCGCCGCGCCTGATCCTCAATTTCCACGACCCAAAGGTCCGGGTCGAATTTGCGCTGGCGCTCAATATAAGCGTCCGCTTCGGCCTCCGCGACCGGTTCCGGCCCGTTGCCAGGTATCCAGATCGGGCTGCCGTCCCCTGCCCGCGCGCGGGCATAGACCATGGCCGTGCCGTCAAGGCCGTTCACCTTCACCAGCACCGTGCCCGAGGTGTCATCGCCCCGCCGCACCACCATGGCAGGAACATTTTCCGCGCCCGCACGGCGGATCAGGGCTTTCACCCAGATTTCTGCTTTCAGCCGGGGTTCGTCGCTATGAGGCACGCTGGAGGCCCGCTTTCTTGTTGAAACCGTGCTCTCTCATATCATGAATGAGGCGGGTCTTGCGGGCGTTCTTTGCAAGATCGGACGCGCGCTTTAACCTCATGCACATGATCGCCCGGCTATAAGGATGGGGCGCCGCAGAAGCGCTCTCCGCTCAAGAGGCATGGTAAACATCCCTATACGGAACAGGTTTGTAAGAACCGGTCCGCGCGGGCGATATTTTGCCAGGCTGTGTACCGCCCGGCATTCGGGCCGGACATTGTGCCGCCGTTCAATATTGAATAAGGCAGGCCGCCGGCGTTCTTTTTTGGCAATTGCATCGGGCAGGAGCTTCACACTAGTATATGCGCCATCCGCACAATCATGGTATGAATGTTGAATCGGGGGCAATTGGCATTGCTGTTGCGTGGGGCATGGGCACAGCCTTTCGAGGGGTTTCGGGTATGACGAAGTCGCGTTTCGCCGCCGGATGCGGTTCTTCCGGTTTTCTTTCCATTCGCGCTGCCATTACCGGCGCCGCCCTTCTGGCCCTTGGCGGCTGCGCCGTCATCGACGGTGACAGAAGTGCCCAGCCGGCCAGCACAAGCCCGGCACAGCAGAAAAGCCAGCAGGCCAGCCTGCCCGCACCCGCCGATAGCGGCGCGGAGGTCTTCATCCTGCCCGAGCCGCGCCCGGCGCAAGGCGTCGCCGCGCTGTCCGGCCCGCTGCCGAACGACACGAGCCTTAATGGCTTTGCCCAGGATTATGCGGTTTTCCAGAATGTGCTGAACGATGCGAGCACGCTGAAGCTCAACACGCCCAACCAGGTGCGCCATGTGCTCCAGCAATTGCGCTATTCCGAGCCCAAGCGTATTGCCCGTGGCTGGATCGCCTACCGGGCGCTGATCGCGGCGCGAGATCCGGCCTTTGCCCGCGGCGTTAAGGCGCGCGTTTCCGCCGAAGGGCGCGACAACGTGCTGAGCAATTTGAGCGGGCACGGCGTTTATGCCCGCCGGATCGACGGGGCAGGTTCGGCCACCGCCGCCGTGATCGAGAATATCGCCGCCGACAATGCGAAAATGGCAACGCTCAGCCAGCGTTTCCTGACCGCAGCCCGTGATTTCCAGTCGAAAAAATGGGGCAACCTGACCCCGCTGCCGGAAGACCGCACGGTCGATACGGCGGCACTGGAAGAAGGGCGCGGCGTCATCGAGGCGATCAAACAGGAATTCAGCCCGATTTCCACCGCCCATGCCGCCTCCGCGCCGCTGATGGAGCAGGTGCTGGCCGTGGCCGCGCGCCATGTCATCGACGAGCAGGAAGCCCAGTCTCAGCTTATCGACAGCTTTACCGCCAATTCCAATTCCACGCGCTGCCTGCGCTGGGCCCGGCTCAATCTCAATCAGTGCCTGGCCGCCGCCCACTTCCCCTCCGAGGAAGCCTGGTGCACGGGCAAGCACGGGCTGGAAGATGTGCGCGCCTGCTGGGCGAAGGTGCTGCCCCGCAGCGCCCGCCTGAAGGCAAAAGAAGAATAGGCTTTTCTTCTTGCCGGTATCCCGATCCCGCCGCGCGTTAACCTTGGTTGACGCGCGGTTTTCTTTTGCGCCTTAACCTTTATTACCGCAGCGCCTAACCTTCTTCCTTTGCAGGAAGCAACGCGGCGCCGGATCTTTAAAATTTTCACGGCATTTGAAGCAAAAACTTTTCAAATACTTTTCGTTTTTTGCGAAAAACTACATCGACTTAGCCGAGTTTTCTTGAGTCTTTGCTAGCCAAAGAACATAGTTTTCCCAACTTAAGTCCGAGTGCTTTGAATTTTAACAAAGTGCTTAAGACTGGCTCAGTTTCCCGCTTTTACGCTGAGATATCGGTTAACCCGAGAAGAAGCAGCGAGAGTGATGTTTATTCTGCGAGCCATATTCTGGATTGCTGTCTTGGCCTTCCTTCTGCCCACGGGCGAGGGGTCTGCCCCCACACGCGCCGGGACGGGTTTCTCCGCTGCCCAAAGCGAAGACTACCGGCCCCTGCCCGCTGCCTACCGGCCCGGCGAGGACGCCTATGGCTATGAAACGGTCAGCAACGGCCCGCAGGGCTCCTACGTCAGCAACCAGATCGACCCGGCAAGCGACATGCCCATTGCGACCGGCGACAAGCTTGCCCATGCCTTGCAGCTTGCGCAGGCCACGGGCCAGGCGATCGGCGATCTGATGGCATTTTGCGACCGCAATCCGCAGGTCTGCGACACCGCCATGACCACCGCCTATTTCGTGCGCGCCCAGGCCGAGCATTACGGCCTGAAGGGGCTGGAACTCATTGGCGCCGCCGTGAATGAAGGCGTGGACGACCCCGCCGTCATCTGGCGCCGGGTGCAAAGCGCCGAGGGGCCGGTCCCGCTTCCGCGCCCGCAACGTTACTAGGCCCGCCCGCAGCTTCATTAGGGATATTAGACGCCCGGTTGCCTTTGCCGCGCCCAGGGACTATGTCAGGGGCACAGCCACGCGCTGTGCCTTTTGCACAATTCCGGCCCGTCAGCATGAGTATCGAAAGCCTTCTGGAAGATTTCGCGTTCCTCGATGATTGGGAGGACCGCTACCGCTATGTCATCGAGCTCGGCAAAGGCCTCGCGCCGCTGTCCGAGGCCGAGCACAATAGCGAGACGAAAGTGCAAGGCTGCGTCAGCCAGGTCTGGCTGGTCTCGGAAGTCGCCGAGGAGCAGGGCAAGACCACGGTGCTTTTCCGCGGCGATTCCGATGCGCATATCGTCAAAGGCCTGATCGCCATTCTTCTGGAAATGTATTCGGGCAAATCCCCGGAAGAAATTCTGGCGATCGATGCCAAAGAGGTGTTCTCCAAACTCGGCCTCGATGAGCATTTGAGCCCGCAGCGCTCCAACGGGCTTTATTCCATGGTGAACCGGGCGCGGGCGGACGCAACGGCGGCCATTGCCGGCGCCCAGCCCGCCTAAGCTCCACTAGAGCCGCTTTCCGCTTCTTTCTTTTCTGCGCAATCCGTAGTGGAGAGCGAGCCTTTCGAGCGCCAGCCTCAGCACCACCTTGCCGCTGCGCTGGGGCCAGCCGAAGCCGCGCTCGGCGCTTTCCAGCCCCTGCAAATGGCAGCAGACTTCAATAAGAAGATCCGAGAGACCGGGCCCGGCCTCGGCGAGTGCCGCCTCGAAACGCCGCCGCGCCTCGAGCGCCATATCGCTGATCTCACCCTGCCGGAAGACGCCTTTCTGCCGGACATCGCTCGGCAGCGCCATGGACCAATCCCGCGTCACGGAAGGGGTGAGCGCTGCCAGTGTGAAATCCCGCCGCAGCTTTTCGCCCGCTTCATATTGCGCCTCATCGATAAAAGGTCTGCCGCCCGGCCCCCGCCGCCGGCGCAGCCAGCCAAGCGGGCTTTCCCCGGCATTGAGCGTGACGGGCGTCTCCGTTTGCGCCGCCCCGGTGAGTTTTTCACGCACCCGTAATTGATGCTGGGCGCGAAAGCCGTCTTCCGGCGCCAGGCTGCGCCAGTACCAGGCAAGGCCTGCCTCGGAGAGCCGGTATAGAGCCAGCGGCGGGCCTTCATTGTCAGCCCCTCCCGCTCTTCCATGGACAGCACTGGCATGGGCAGCGCTGGCGCTCAGCCAGTCTTCAGCGAGAAACGCCGCAAGCAGGCGGAGGGGGATGCGCATGACAGGCTTCGCCCAGCGGTTGCGGGCCACGAAGAGTCCTGCCTCGTCTTTCTCCAGCGGCATGAGATGCGCGCCTTCTTCCTGCAAACGGCGGAAGATGCGTTTTGCCTCCCGCTCAAGCTCGCCCCGGGCGATCGCCGGGCGCGCTTGCGCCTGCGAAGGCAAACCAGAACGAGCGCCGGAAGGAGCGCGGGTATGAGGCTCAGGCATGGGGCAGCCCTCCCTTTTGCACAGTACCGGCAAAGGCGGGCATAGAGGCGGCGCGCGGGCGCCTGCTTTGCGGCATCGGCCGCTCGCCCAGCGCAGAGACGGCGCGCACCGCCAGCTCGATCCTGTCGAGCATCAGATCGAACTCGGCATCGTCGCGCCGGTCTTCGATGCATTCGCAGGCATAGGCGACGGTGGTGCGGTCGCGGAAAAACTGCCGGCCCACTTCCGCAAAGCTCAGCCCGAAAACCACATGGCACAGATACATGGCGATCTGCCGGGCCGTGGCGACCGGCGCCCGGCGCCTTGTCGCCGCGCGCAGTTCCTCTTCCGGCACGGCCCAGGCATGGGAGACCGCCTGCTTGGTCAATTGCGCCAGGCGAAAGGCCCGCTCACGCTGCGCATGACGAGGCGGCGCCAAAACGGCGCGCGCGGAAGGCGGCCGCAGCGATGGCAAGGCGGGTGACGGCAAGACCGGTGACAACGTGACCGACCGGGAAATGACGGGACGATTGGCTTTTCTGACTTGGTTTTTGACAGGTTCCATACGCGTTCAGACCTCCTACCCTGGAAAACCGGTTGCTCATTCCCCCTATTGCCGATAAAGAACATATAGGGAACATGGGCGCACTCCAAGGTAAAACTTACGTATCGCGTAAGGTGGCGGGGATAAGTTACGCAAATTTCTCGAGCGCCGACGGAAGGCGGGGCCAAGATGGACCGGCCGGACGGCGAAGACGGAGGGGAACGAGGTCATGAACAATATCCGCCAGCTGCGCAAAGCGCAGGGCATGACCCAGGCGGAGCTCGCCCGCCGGCTGGAGACGAGCGTGGCCACGATCTCCCGCCTGGAAAGCGCCGATATCCGCCTTTCCGCCGATTGGCTGACACGGATCGCCGAGGCGCTCGGCGCGCGGATGGGCGAGTTGATCGAAGAACGCGGCCGCCCGGCTCTCGCGGCCCTCGGCCATATCCGCGCCGATGGCTGGGCAGTGCCGGGCGCCCTGCCCGATAGTGCGGGATTACTCGGCGATGTGCCGCTTGCCGATCCGGTGCAGGTCTTGATCGGCGCGGACCAGGGCGGCTTCAAAGCGGGCGAAGTGCTGATCGCCGACCGCCTGCCCTCCTTCCAGATACCCCAGCTTTACAACTGTCCCTGTCTTGCCGGCCTTGAAGATGGCCGGGCGCGCCTTGCCCGGCTCGTGCCCCTGCCTGAAAGCGATGCGCCTTATCTTCTCGTGCCGCTCGGCGATGGAGACGCATCCCGGGCGGCAGCACTTTCCTGGGCGGCCCGGCCGGTGCTGGCCGTGCGGGCGCTTTAAAGACCCAGTTTTCTTCCTTCAGTTTTCTTCTTGAGGCAGCGCGCAGGTACCGTTCCACACGCCCCCGGCGCGCGCATCATGTTCCAGCGACCAGCGCCCGGTGAAGGACTGGCCTTCCTCGCTCAGCACGAATTCGGCATCGCCGCGCGCAATCTCGGAAATCCAGGTGCCTTCGAAACGGGTGCCTTCCACCTCGCCGATGACGAAGCCGGGGCGCATCCCCGCCTCGCGCCGGTAGCTGCCCGTCACCGCGCCGTCCCGCTCGATGAGATGCAGCTCGCCCACATCCGTTTTCCAAAGACCGGTAAAGCCCTCGCATGTATCGGGCAGCGGCGTCACCTCGAAGCGCCGCGCGGCCAGCAGCCCACCGCCATGTTCAAGGCTCGCATAAGCGCCAAGCTCATGCTCGCCGGGTTCTTCCGGCGCAAAGAGCAGCGCCGAGCCTTCCGCTCCGCCCAGCGTATAGCGCTGCTGAGCGGCGGGATCGCCTTGCGCATTGAGGCTGAGATAGCCGCCATCGGCCAGGCACATGCCGGGGCCGAAATCCGGATCGACGCGAATGACCTCGCCTTCCTTGTATTCCTCGCGCTGCAGGGAAAGCTGCGGGGCCGGCGCCGGGCGCACGCCCGCGGCAAGGGAGCGGCGCGGATCGAGCTTGAGCCCGCGCACCAGTGCTTCGAGCGCTGCGGCGGGTGTGCGGATCGGGCGCTTGGCTTCTTCTACTTCTTTCAGCTCTTCCGGTTCGGGCGTCTTGCAGGTCGAGCGTTCCCAGCAAAGCCTGTAACCGGCGCGCGCCGCCTTGACCGCATGCAGCGCGGCCAAGAGATCGGCGGCGGCGCAGATCCCGTCTTCGGTTTTTTGCGGCGCAGGCGCTGCATCGCGGATGTGCAGACTTGCCGCCAGCCGCCCGCCATTCAGCATTGCATCGGCCAGCGCTTTGAGCGACAGGCTGCGCGCGGTCTGATCCTCGGCGGCGACTTGCATGAAGCGCTGCGCGCGAGAGAGCGAGAGCACCACGGCCCGCAGCCGCCAGACCGTGTCGCCTTCATCGGCTTCTTCCGCCTCCTGAACAAACCCGGAGAGACCTGCAGCCACCTCGCCCACTTCCAACTGCGCGGCGCGCCAGGTTTGCGGGTCTTCTGGGCCGCGGGCAAGCTGCGCGAAGGGCGCTTCGAGTTTTGCAAGCGCGCGGGACACATCGAGTGTCTGCAACCTGCTTTCAGCGGGATGGGGCGCATATTTCGCGCTGATCGGCGCGCCATTTGCGAGCGCCACCAGCGCTTCTTCGGCCACGGCCAAATCGTCCATCATGGCGCGGGCAGGTTTGCAATCGAGCACCGGACAGGAAAGATGATTGCAGGCATCGGCCTCTTTTTCGATGGCACCCGCCAGCGCCGTCACGCGGGCAAGCGCCGTGCGCAAAAGCGGCTCGTCGGTGCGGCAGGAAAAGGCGGCAGGCACTGCCTTGCCGCTCTCGCCGCAGCCTGCATCGAGGCGGCACTGCTCAAAGGCGCCGAGGAAATGCCGGTAGGCAAGAACGGAAACGCCCGCCGTTTCCTGCGCCGCGGCCAATTGTCCGGCAAGGCGGCCGTCTTCCACGCCGCCTGCGCCGGGCGGCGGGGCTTCATTCATCCGCGTTTCAAGACGGCGGACCTGCGCCATGGCGCGCCGCGCCTCTTCCTCGAAAAAGCGCACACTCTTCCAAGTGCCGGTACAAGCGGGACAGGCACCGCCCGCAAGCTCGCCCTTCGCCTCCCGCCCCTGGCTTTCGCGCAGGCGCGCGGCAGCGGCAAGCGCCTCTTCAAGTTCGGCGCCGAGACGGCGTGTTGCAGGAGAGGCAAGATTTTGCTGAAGCTCGGGACCGTCCGGCGCATCGCGCCCGATAACGAAAAACAAGAACGCCCAGGTCAGCGTGAGCCCGGCGACAAAAACGCCGGCGGCGAGTGCCGCATACCCGAGCCTGCCACGCATCTTACCGTTCACCCGACGCCATTACCTGTTCGTGCACTCGGCACGAAGCGCGGTGGCGCCTTCTGCCGCTTTGGCACATTGCTGGCCGGGAAAACAGAACCCGGCGGGCGAGCCGTTGAAGATGAAAGCGATCTCCGCCTCGCCGCGTTCATTCGGCGCAAAGGTGCCGGTCATTTCATAGGTGCGGCTCTCACCCGGCTGCAAAGTGAGCACATCGCCGATCGCGGGCGCGGAGAGCGGCACATAATGTACGCCGTCCACCGCCACATTGACCGAACCGCCGATAGCGGTCAGCGTGCAGCGGCCGGCGAACTCGCTTGCCTGATCGGCCGGGGCATCGATTTTGAAGCGGGCTGCGTCGCGCGGGCCGACTTCCTTCATCCCTTCTTCGATGCGCGCCTGAGCGGCGGCATGAGCGGCAGACACGCCGCCCGGTCCGGCAAGAGCGAAAGAAGAGGCCAGTAAGACCGGCAGCAAGAAAGCAGTGGAAGAAAAA
>DGNO01000005.1:85291-383919 GCA_002389665.1 Rhodobiaceae bacterium UBA4490 | reverse complement strand
ACACGATCTGCCGGGACACGATTTTCCCGCCGCCCTGCTTCGAGCGCAAGGACAGCGGAGCCGGGTTTCAAGCGATCTGGACGATCTTACCGCTATCCTTGACCAGCGCATCCGCCTTTTTCGAGAGCAAAAAGGCATCATAACCGATCATCATCGCCACTTCGCCATTTTCACCGGCGAGCGGCAGGCGCAGCCAGACTTGGTGAAAAGTGGGCCGGTTTTCGCCCATCAGGCGGGTCACGCCGTAAGCCGGTTTGCGCTGTACGGCAACGCGGTGGGCCACCGCCTGCCAGTAGCGCGCCTCATCGGGCGGCAACGCTTCATCGAGCATTCGCCCCGTCAGTTCCATCCCATAACCTTCCCGAAGGCGCGTGCCCGCGAGGCGGACTTTCGCCTTCAGGCTCGGATGATCGATCTCCATCAGGCAGATGCCGGGCAAAAGAGAGGGAATGTGAACCGGGTCGATATGGGCACGGCCGGGCAGTGCGCCGTCGGGATGCCGTTCCAGCCAATAATCGAAGAGCTTCTGCAATTCAGGCAGCGGCAATTGGGAGCGGAAGCCCCTGTATCCATCCTGTGACTGCGTGAACTGTGCTTCCTGCACTGCGCTCTCCTCCGATTCGTTAACTATGAAGACAAGAGGCCCGCATAGCAAGAATCATAAAGGTCACAGATGCGCTTTAAGTCTCTGAGATAGTTGACAAATAGTCGGCAGGCAGAATGCGAATCCGCGAGTGATGACTAACCCGAACGGCGGGCGCCGCGCGGCCGGCCAACGGATTTCTGCCCCAGCCCCATACGCTTGGCGAGTTTGGAGCGGGCCTTGGCATAATTGGGCGCGACCATCGGATAGTCCGCCGGCAGACCCCATTTCGTCCGGTATTCTTCGGGCGAAAGATTGTAATGGGTGCGGATATGGCGCTTGAGGGATTTGAAACGCTTACCGTCTTCAAGACAGACCAGATAGTCCGGCGTCACCGATTCCTCGACCGAGACCGCCGGCACGGGCGCCGCATCGCCCGGCATCGGCATGTCGCTCATGGCCGATTCCAGCGCCTGATAAACCTGATGGATAAAAGCGGGCACATCGGATAGCGGGAGCGAATTATTGCTCACATAAGCCGACACAATCCCTGCGGTCATGTCGATGAGATCCGCTTTTTCAGTCATGCGCTCGTCTCCGCCCGACATGCGTCCGGTCCAAGTCCATATTTCGGGTATGCTTCGGCTCCGCCCCAAAACAGACTATTTAGGATAATTCTATCAATTTTCAAATAGACCGGCAACGTATAACGAAAGAATTTGCGATATAATTACACTCTGTATCCTGTCTAAGCGCTAATACTCACGCACGAAGACCAACGTTTTCACACGCACGAGCGTTCCAAAAAAGTAAAGCACACGCTGCGAAATCTACTTGTTGGCCATCCTGGCCGGTACGGGCAGTGAATAGGCAAATTGGCCCGCCTGATTTGTAATGTTTACGCCGACCTATACGGCCAAAACCAGGGAAAATTTCCCTATCTCTTCCCTATCATTCATTTCGCGCGGTTATTTATCACGCTGCTTCAATTATTGGCGCAAGGCGCTTGTTAGACTGCACCGCCTCTGCGATCACTGATCAGGATCCCCACCCTGCGGCCATCGGCGCCTTTCTATAGAGCCCGCCGCACAGCATAATGACGCCCGCTCGACAACGCCCATAGGAGGGAGCCCCCTCCGCCTTGCCTGAAGAGACACAAGATTATGTTCCTGAGAGATATCTGGTATTTCGCGCTGCCCGGGGAAAGCCTGAAAAAAGGCGACATGCATCACAAAGTCTTGCTCGGCGAGCCTGTGGTGATCGGCCGGGACGCGGAAGGCGCCCCCTTCGCGCTGCGCGATATCTGCCCGCACCGGGGCGTGCCCCTCTCCTCCGGTCAGCTTTATGCCAAGGAAAAGAGCGGCTGCGGCAAGGCGGCGCTGGAATGTCCCTATCACGGCTGGAAGTTCGGCACGGACGGCGCGTGCCTTGAAATCCCCTCTCTCGTGCCGGGCCAGGACATGGATGTCGGCCGCATCAAGGTGCGCCGCTATCCGGTGCGCGAGGTGCAGGGCAATATCTGGATTTATATGGCCGCCGACGAGCGCGCGGAGGCTGAACCGCAAACCGCCCCGCCCCTCATGCCGGGCTTTGAAGGCCGCGCGCCCAATCTGCGCGAGGCGATGACCTTCGCCTGTCATATCGACCATGCGGTGATCGGGCTGATGGACCCGGCGCATGGGCCCTTCGTCCACCGCTCCTGGTGGTGGCGCACGGGCGCATCGATCCATGAAAAGGCGAAGGACTTCGCCCCCGCCCCGCAAGGCTTTTCCATGGTCGCGCACCGGCCTTCCAAAAATTCCTTCGCTTATAAGATCCTGGGCGGCGCGCCGGTGACGGAAATCACCTTCCAGCTGCCGGGCGTGCGCATCGAAAACATTCAGGCGGGCCGCCACCGCGTCGTCGGCTTTACGGCGGTAACGCCGGTCGATGAGAACACGACGGAGATCACCCAGAGCTTTTACTGGACCATGCCCGCGCTCAGCCTGCTCAAGCCCGTGGCGCGGCGTTTCATCCGCGCCTTCCTGAAACAGGACGGGGATATGGTGAACCTGCAGCAGGAAGGGCTGAAGTTCGAACCGCGGCTCATGCTGATCAACGATTCGGATGTTCAAGCCAAGTGGTACCACCGGCTGAAAAAAGAATGGGCAGATGCAAAAGAGGCCGGACGGGATTTTGAAAACCCCGTCCAGCCCGTGACTTTGCGCTGGCGCAGCTAAGGCTGCGCTCTTGTCTTAGAAGCGGTAGCCGACGCCGAGGCCGAAGAGCCAGGGATCGATATCCACATCCGCCGTCACCGCGCCGCCATTCAGGCTGACATCGGTATTCAGGAAGATCTTCTTCACGTCGATATTGGCGACCCATTTGTTGCCGAGATCGATGTCCATACCGGCCTGCAGCGCCCAACCGAAAGCATTGTCATAGTCGGCGCTGGTGATGGCACCGCCAGGCGCATCTTCATTGAAGAAGATCGTGTAGTTGACGCCCGCGCCCACATAAGGACGGTAGGTCTCTTTCGGTAGGAAGTGGTACTGCAGCGTCAGGGTCGGCGGCAGGAGGCTCACTTTGCCGAGGTCCAGGCTGCCCGCACCTTTCCACGTCACATCGTGACGGGTCGTCGCCAGGATGAGTTCGGCGGCGATGTTGTCGGTGAAGAAGTAGGAAATATCGACTTCGGGGACATAGTCCTCGTCGATTTCCACCGTGCCGCCCAGCGGGTTCACATCGGCATCTTCATCCGGCACCACGGCCACGCCGCGCACGCGCACGAGCCAGGGGCTGTCTTCTTCACCGTCGGCGGCCATGGCCGGCGCGGCGATTGCGGAAAAGGTCATCGCGGCAGCGCCAAGCAGAGCGGCCGGAAGTGCGGAATATTTCTTGCGGTTCGTCATCTCATCCCTCGCAGGTTCAAACTTCTGAGGATGAAGATGCGCGCAATTGATTGACCGGTCCTTGATACCGATCAATCGGAAGGCTTTCTGCCTGCGACAAAGTGTTCCGCTGCCGAATTTTTTCCTTGCCGGACCTCTTTAAGCGCTGAGGCGCGCGGCACCGGATCCTTTTGCAAGATAGGCGGCGATATCGTCCAGCGCCCTCGCCCCTTCCGGCAGCATCGGATAATAGGCATGCCAGACATGGATCATCTCCGGCCAGACATCCAGCATAGCATCGACGCCAGCCGCCTTCGCCCGCTCGGCCAGCAGCCGGGAATCATCGAGCAGCACTTCGGCATCGCCCACCTGAATAAAGAGCGGGGGAAGCCCCGTCAGATCGGCGAAAAGCGGTGAGGCCAGCGGCTCGCCCGCCGGTGCGCCGCCCAGATAAAGCGCCGCCATGTCAGCGATACCGGACTGGTCGATCATGGGATCGGCATCGGCGCGGCTTTCATAAGCGCCGCTGTTGCACTTCAGGTCTACCCAAGGGCTGATGAGGCAGGCGGCTGCCGGCATGGGCAGGCCTTCATCCCGCGCCTTGAGGAGCACGGCAAGGGTGAGCCCGCCGCCTGCCGAATCGCCGCCCAGCACAATCTCGCCCGGCGCATGGCCTTCGTCCAAAAGCGCGCGGTAGGCGGCAAGCCCGTCTTCCACCGCTGCCGGAAAAACATATTCCGGCGCCAGGCGGTAATCGGGCACGACAAGCTCGCGGCCAGTCTTCAGCGCCAAAAGCGCCGTCATATGCCGGTGCGAACGGGGAGACCCGAGGACATAGCCGCCGCCATGAAAATAAAGAAAGCGGCCTTGAGGCGTCTTTCCGGCGGGCACGATCCGGTCGGTCTTCATGCCTGCCAGCTCGGTTTCGCTGACCTCCACCCCTTCCGGCACGCCGAAGACTTCAAGCGTCGTGTCCATCGCGCGGCGGCGCTCTTCGAGCGGCAGGTCGTCGCGCTCCGCCGATCTTTGGCGCACCAGCGCTTTCAACTTGTCGATAGGTCTAAGTTCCTCGCTCATCACATCCCTCCCCGGATCGCATGGGCCTCAAGAGCGGCCATTTTGAGGGCATCATGCGCCCCAGGCGTTCTTCAAGGCAAGCTCAGCAGTTTCTTCACGAATCACGGTATAAGCTGAGATACTTGAGAGGCAGCCGAAGCGGCGGGGACACGCGTGACGGACACCGGACACAAAAACAGCATTGCAAAAAGCGAGATGGCTATCGGCAGCGGCATTCAATATAGCCGCTCCGCCTTCCGCACCATGGTCCGGCTCGACGAGAAAACCCGTTCGGAAGTCATGCGTGTGCTGAAAGACCTGCCCTCGCGAGAGGAACGGCGGATGCTCGGCCAGACCCATGAAGGCATCGCCCTTTCGGCGGGACGGCGGCTTGTCCTGCGCGAGGACGGACCCCAGATAACGGTTCTGGCCATTACCGGCCGCATAGCGGCTTAACGGCGATTGCAAGAGACGAATGACAAAGAAAAAAGACTCTCCGCAGATCATTCAGGGCCCGGACGGCGGACCGGCCTATGCCGTGCTGCCGATCGATGAGTATAAGCGCCTCAAGCAGCTTGCCGCCGACGCCGAAGATTTGCGCGCGGCCCGCTCCGCGCTTGAGGAAAATTTCCGCGCCGATCTCGTGCCCGCCCATATCGTGCACCGCATCGCCCGCGGGGAAAACCCTGTCCGCGTCTGGCGCGAGCACCGGGGCCATAAAGCCGTGGAGCTTGCCCGCGCCGCCGGGATCAGCCCGGCTTATCTCTCGGAAATCGAGACCGGCAAGAAAGACGGCACGTTCCGCACCATGACGGCGATTGCCGCCTGCCTCGATGTGTCGCTCGACGATCTTGCTCCGGTTATGGATGAAGACGAGCGTGCCGAGCGCGAACATGCGCAGCGCATCAACCGGGTGCGCGCGCAGATCCGCCTGATCGAGCAGCTGGTGACGGGCTCCGTCGACTTTTCCACCGGCGCGGTGCGCCAGGCCGCCGAATCCCTTGCAGGTGAGGCCCAGCAATTGATGGATGAGGATGAAGAGCTGCGCCCCTGGCTCGGCGAAGTGCTGCGCGGGGTGGATGAAATCCGCGCGCTTATCGAAAAGGCGGAGGGCAACATTATCGAGACGGCGCAGAACGCCCGGCTCGATCTGGAAAGGGTTGTGGCGCTCGACAGTTTCAAACAGCCGCCCAAGGCCGCCCAGCGCCGCACGGTGCCTGCGCCCGCGCAGATGAACGCAGCCGAATAACCTTCTTCTATTTTCTTAGAAGCCGCTTTCCTCGCCCGTGCCGAGCAGCGCCTGGCTGTGCAGCTCTGCGATATCGGCGGCCATGGCCTCATCCCACAATTGCAGAAGGGCCGTGGCGCGGGGGATCGTCAGTTCTTCGAAAAGCGCTGCGGCGTTTTCGGGCAGGCCCTCCCTGCCCGGCCCGCCGAGCGTTTGCGCCAGAGCGCCCGCTTCTTCCAAACTCAGCCCCAACGCGCGGGCAAGAACGGCGGCAGGTTCGCCGCCCGGATCGGCAAAGATGCGCGAGAGCAATTCGGCGCGCAAGCCGCAATGCCCGCTCAAGGCCTGGACACCTGCAGCCGGGCTTTCGGCCATGGCCGCTTGCAGAACGGCGCGCTGCGCCTCTGTGCCGAGCGGCGGCAGGCGGCGGAAGAAGCGCAAAAGCTGTGGCAGAGCGGCAGCATCCACCGCCTCGCCCAGCGTGTCCTCGATCGTCGAATGGGTCATGACCGCATCGGGCAGATGCAGGCGCACGATCTCGCGGCGCAGCTCCGCATTCACCCACCAGAAAAGCAGGCTCGCCGTCCAGGTGCTCAGCTCGGCGCGCAGCACCAAAGGCCGGTGCCAGCTTTCGCGCCCATTGGCCGCGCGCACCGCATTTTCCATGGAGCGGGGGCACAGCTCGGAGCCCGGATTGGCAAGGAGAAGATAGACCGCCTCGACATCGTCATGACGCAAGATGGCCGCGGCAAGCTCCGGCGGCACTTCCTCGCGCAGCGCCAGAAGCGCGCGGTGTTTTTCCGAAACCGCCGCCGCTTCGACCAATACGGAGACGGGCATATGCGCGCCTTCCAGCAAAAGCGGCTCGGCGACGGGCGGCACATCGAGCGTCAGATGGCGGGTGAGATGGGGCAGCGGCTCGGCCATTTGCGCCGTGCGCTCGGCAAGGCGGCGCTTGGTGACGAGATCGAGCTGGCCATAGGCATGGGAAAGGCTGAGATCGAGGAGATCACGCTCGGGTTTTGGAATGCGCCCGGCCGGCATGAGCGCCAGATCGGCAAGCCGCCGGAGCAGCAAGGCCAGACCGTTCTGCGCCGCCTTGCCGAGCGCACGGTCCCCCGCGCCGGGCATATCGAACTCGATACCGGCAACTTGCGGCAGGTCGGGCCTTTCGGGCGAATCGGCCAAGAAAATCATCCTTTCCAGCGGGTTAACCCTGATTTTCCTCTCCCGCCCCCTAAAATCCCGTAAAGACGCCTGAGGAAGGCTCCCCTCTTCCTCAGGTCAATTGGCCTGCCGGGTTTATTCCGTTAAGCTCGCCCCAACTTTTCCAGGTCCGGGGGGACCCGGGATCAACGGTAAAGGGGTTCTCGATGTTCATTTCCACGCGGCGCGGCCGGTCCATCGGCCTTCTGGCGGCCTTCGGTTTGTCGCTTATTCTTGCCGGCTGCATCTCCGAGCCCGAACCGGAAGTGCTGAACGATCCGCTTTACAAGCTCGGCTATTCGGATGGCTGCCGCACGGCCCATACCCGCATCGAAGGCTTCGAGAAGAAGACCGTGCACCGCAACGAGGCGCTTTACGAGCGCGAGGAAAATTACCGCGAAGGCTGGAAGAACGGTTACGGCACCTGCGGCGGCGCGACGCGCGGGGACAATGGCGAGCTTTTCAACGAACGCGGCAGCGCCCAGCCCTGGGATGCGGGACGTTTCTGATTTCACGCGCGCCCTTGCGGCATTCTCAGGCTGGAGAAACATATGCGTCTTTTGCTGATCGTTCTGGTTGCGCTGGCCGGGCTTGCCGCCGGGCTGATGTTCTACCGCTATGGCACGCTGGAGCCCTGCCGGGCGCTGGCACAGGACATGGCGGATGAAACCTTCGGCGAGGTGCAGGCCGCGCTCGGCAGCGAGCCCGGCGAGACGCCGGAAAGCGCGGTGCGCGCCATGCGTCTTGTGACGAGCCAATACGACACCTCCACCTGCGCCAGTAAATTGTGGGCACGCTGGACGGGCGGCGAAGACACTTAAAAGGGCGCAATAAAAGGGCACAGGCCCGATAAGGAGTTCCAATGCTCCGCAGACCTTTCTCCCTTCTGTTTCTTCTGGGTGCAGTCTTCATGGGGACCGTGCCGGCGGAAGCGCGTGCCCGCATCGAGACGGGGCGCGATCTTGCCGACGCCTGCCAGCTTGCGGTCGAGCACCGCTTGCACCGTCCCGGGGCGCCGCTCACCGGCAAGGCGCGCTATTGCCGGCAATATATCAATGGCTATTTCGGCGCGCTCGATGCCTTGCAGAAGGGGCGCGGCACGCAGAAAGTCCATTCCCATGACGAGAAGGACTATGTGCAATGCGCGCAGGTGCCCCGCGTTGGCTATATGGAAGACTTGGAAAAGAAAATTTCCCGCGCCGCCGACTGGCACCCGGACCTTCTCGACAAACCCGCCGTCGAACTTGTGATGCAGGCCTTCAACGTCATCGATCCTTGCTAATGCGATCCGTGCTAGGCTTGCCGCTCAAGCGCAAGGAACCACACGCATGAGCGACCATCCGAAAATCGCCGCCGTCGCCGGGGCCACCGGGCTCATCGGCCGGGCTTTGACCGAGGCGCTGCTTGCCTCGCCCGCCTTCGATCAGGTGATCACCTTCACCCGCCAGGCGCCGGGCTTCGAGCATCCGAAACTGCGCGCCATCGAGCTGCCGGATTTCAACCGCATCGGCGAAGCGGTGGCTCAGCTCGAAACACTGATCGCGGAAGGCTTTTCCGCCCTCGGCACGACGATCAAGACGGCGGGCAGCCAGGAGGCCTTCCGCCGGGTGGACTGCGATTTCAACAGCGCCTTTGCCGCAGCCTGCGAGGGCGCGGGCGCGCGGGCCTTCAATCTCGTCTCCTCGGTCGGCGCGGACGCGCATTCCTCCAATTTCTATCTTCACTGCAAAGGGCAAACGGAAAAACATCTCATCGATCTGCGCTTCGAACACCTGCGCATTTTCCGCCCGAGCCTTTTGATCGGCGCTCGCAAAGAAGAGCGGATCGGCGAAGGGCTGGGCCAGCTTGCCGCGCCCTTGCTCTCACCGCTCCTTCTCGGACCTTTGCGGATTTACAAACCCATCAAGGCGGGCGAGGTGGCGCGCGCTATGGCGAAAGCCGCCGAGACCGGTGACGGAGACAGAGCCGTCAACATCTATCATTACGATGAGATGATGCGGCTTCTCAGGCGCTAAGAACGCCCGGCCACTCCCCGCTTTGAAGCGCGGGGGACGCCGGTTTGCGCGGCACGATCCGTTCGGCAGGCAGGCGCGCCACGACGCGCGTGCCTTTACCCTCCTCGCTTGTCAGCGTCAGCGTGCCGTCATGGGCCTCCATCATGGCGCGGGCAAGCGGCAGGCCGAGCCCGGTGCCCGGCGTCTTGCGGGTGAAGGAACATTCCACCTGCTCGAAGGGCTCGAAAACGCGCTCCACCATATGCGCGGGAATGCCTGCGCCCGTGTCCTGCACGATGAGGGAAAGATCGCCGTTCTCATGGCGCTGCGTGCACAGATCGATATGCCCGCCGGCGGGTGTGAACTTCACCGCATTGGAGAGAAGATTGAGCAGGATCTGGCGCATATGCCGCTCATCGGCGCGCACATAAGGCACGTCCCCGCCCGGAATGCCGCAAACGCGGAATTGCAATTGGCGCTCTTTCATCTCCGGCATGAACATGCGCACGATGTCGATGGCGGTATCCACCGGATCGAAGACATCCTCGCGCAGGCCGAAGCGGCCGGATTCGATCTTCGCCATGTCGAGAATGTCGTTGATCATGGATAGAAGATGCGAGCCGCTGGCGTGAATGTCCTCGACATATTCCAGATATTTCACCGGAGCGACCGGCCCGAACGTTTCTTTGCAAATGAGATCGGCAAAGCCGATCACAGCGTTGAGCGGAGTTCTGAGCTCATGAGACATGCTTGCCAGAAACTGCGTTTTGGATTTGCTCGCCGCTTCCGCGCGCTGGCGCGCCAGTTCCAATTCCTCGGCACGGTGCGTCATGACATTGGCGATGACGGCAAGAAGGCCGGTAATGGCGGCAACGCCGAGATAACGCCCCTCTTCCACCACGATGAAGCCTTGCACGTCCGAAGACTGCAAATCGAACTGCAGGAGGCGGCGGTTCACCTCTTCGCAATCGAGGCCGCCTTCGACGATGATGGGCGCGGCGTCCATCAGCGCGGTGATGGGCTTGCGCCCGAAAATATCGCGCCCGTAAAGACTGGCATAGGTGAGCATGAATTGCTGGCGGGAGACGAGCCCGGCAATCGCATCGCCGCGCAGCACGGGAATATGCATGAGCGCGGGGTCTTCCATAAGCCTGTCGAAAATATCGGCACAAGGCGCCGTAACCTCGACCGGCACAACCGGCACCGCGAGATCGCGCGCTACAGGATTGAGAGCGCCGCCCCTGCCATACTCCACACTCATGACCGCATCCCTTGCCTCACAGCGCGGGGTTTGCCCCGCGCGGGAAATGCAAATTAGTTGCGGCTATCTTTCGCGCCCGCCATTGCGCAATTCTTAAGATTCCCGAATGTCATGTAAAATTCACATTCGCGCATGAAGTGGCGGGAAAATGCGATAAAATGACATTCAAACGATAAAATCACCGCGGCGCGGCCCGCCGGTGTTAAGAAAATGCGCCGCATTGAAACAGCACGTGAGGCAGCGGCGGCAATAGCCGGGCAAGACCCGGGCAGTAAAACGGGGCGCCGGGAGGCAAAGATGCAAAGAACCGAGGGGCAACTCGGCTGGTATATGGGCGGACAGGCAAGCTGGTTCATCAGCCTCGGCATGCAATTCGTTCTCTTTCCCCATCTCGTTGCCAACGTGCTGCACGAGCCCGCCTTTTTCGTCGGCCTGGCGCAGATGTGCCTGCAAATTCCCGCTCTCCTTCTCATGCTGGTCGGCGGGCTGACGGCGGAGCGCTCGGACTGCCGGACGATCCTCATCCGCGTTCATCTCATCGCCGCGCTTCCGGCCCTCGGCCTTGGCTATGCGCTGCTTCAAGGCTTGCTCGCCTATGAAATTCTCATTCTTTACGCGCTGACCATGGGCACGCTCGGGGCCTTTGCCATTCCGGCCCGCGATTCCTCCCTCAGCCGGCTCGGCGGGCAGGACATTCAGCGCATCGTCACCATCGCCATGGGCGTGCAGCTGAGCGGGCAGCTTCTCGGTATGCTCTCGGTACAGCTCATTCCCTTCCTTTCGGCGTATTTCGGCCTGGAAGACCTGAACGCCGTTTCGCTGTTCCTGCATGTGCAGGCGCTTGTCATGGTGCTGGGCGGCATGGCGGTCTTTCAGCTCCGCCCCATGCCATCGCTGCATGAGCCAAGCGGGGCCACGCGCGGCAGCGACATTCTGGACGGGCTGCGCGAGGTCTGGCACTCCCCCTCGATCTTTCCCGTGATCGTGCTCATCACCGCCATCGGGCTTTTATATGTGGGCAGCTTCATGGTGCTGATGCCGCTCATGGTGCGCGACATTTACGGCGGCGGCGTCTCGCAGCTCAGCGCCGCGAACCTTTCCTTCTGGGGCGGCACGATCCTCGCCACCTTCACGCTGCTGCGCTTCGGCCATGTGGAAGCGCGCGGCAAGGTGCTCGTCGCTTCCGTGGGCTCGGGGGCGATCATCCTCGCGCTCTTTTCGCTGCCTATTTCCTTTTGGATGTTTTGCGCGCTCTCTTTTCTCTGGGGCATCGGCGCGGGCACGACCATGACCATCACCCGCACCATCGTGCAGAGCGAAGCGCGCCCGACGCACCGCGCGCGCGTCCTTTCCATCTATCAGCTCGGCATGATGGGCGGCGGGCCCATCGGCTCTTTCGCCATGGGCGGGCTTATCGGCCTCACAGGGCTTGCAAATGCCGTGCTTTTGCCTGCGCTTGTGATGGCGGGCATTCTTGCCTGGCTCTGCGCCCGCACGGCGCTGCTGTCCCTTCACGCGCCCCGCCCCGAACTTCACAATGAGGGCCGTTCATGAGCATTGCGGCAAATCCGCCCCTTCCCGCTCACCTCAAATGGTATATGGGCGGGCTCGGCACTTATTTCTTCGCCACAGGCATTCAGATGGTGCTGGCACCCTGGCTCATCAAAGAAGTGCTGGGCATGGGGCCGGAATATGTGGGCATCGCTCAAGCCTGTTCGATGCTCGCCATGCTGCTGCTCGGGCTTTTCGGCGGGGCGACGGCGGACCGCATGGAGCTGCGCTCTTATCTCATGCGGTTGCAGCTCATGGGCATGGTGGTGCCGCTCACGCTCGCCGCCGCGATTTACATGGGCTATCTCTCCTATCCGGTGATGATCGTCTATCTGCTCGTCTTTTCGACACTCGGCGCTTTCGTCACCCCGGCGCGCGATTCGCTTCTTACCCGCGTCATCAACCGGGAGCGGCCGGGCGCCATTCAAAAAGCCGTTGCCTCGGCCATGAGCATGCAGTTCCTGTCGCAGGTGCTGGGCAATCTCCTCAGCGGGCTTGCCGGGCTCGCCGGCCCCCTCTTTATCGTGCTCACCCAGGCGCTGGCGCTCGCCGCCGCCGCTTTTACCACCAGCCGCCTGCCCAAAGCCCCGCCGCCGCCCGCAGCACCCTTGAAGGAAGATCAGAAGCGCCCCTCCCAATGGCAGCTCATCAAGGAAGGGCTCGTCATTGTCTGGCAGTCGGAGCGGCTGCGCCCCGTCATCACCATGATGTTTTCCTCCGGCGTGCTTTATATCGGCGTCTTCATGGTGTTCTTCCCCATTCTCATTCCGGATGTTTATGGCGGGGGTTCGGCGGCGCTGGCCGGGGTCTATGTCGTCTTCTTTTCCGGTATCGGTATTTCCTCCACCGTGCAAAGCCGCTTGCGGCCCATCAAAAAGCAGGGCCGCGCCATCATGCTGGCGCTCTGCACCGGCTCGGCGGCGATGGTCGGCTTTCATTTCGAACCGCCCTTCTGGAGCGTTTATGTGCTTGCCGCCTGCTGGGGCCTTGCCGCCGGCGTTTCCATGACACAGTCGCGCGCCATCGTGCAGGAATTTGCCAGCGATACGCACCGCGCCCGGGTGCTCTCGATTTTTCAACTGGGAATGATGGGCGGCGGGCCGATCGGCTCTTTCGCCACGGGCTATATCATCAAGGCCATAGGCCCGCTCAACGCGGTGCTCGTGCCCTCCGCCGCCATGGTGGTGGTGTGGCTGACGATGTTCTTCTTTTCCCCGCTCTGGGGATTGGAAGCGCCGCCTCACAAAGTGGGAAGCGGCGCCTCCTGATCCGGCGACTTAGCTGTATTTGCGCTCGTCCCACCAGGGGAAGAAGTCCGGCATGTCCTTGGAGACCGTGCATGGATATTCTGCCGGGCGTTTTTCCAGGAACGACATGACGCCTTCTTTCGCATCCGCCGAGGCGCCGCGCGAATAGATGGCGCGGCTGTCGACCTTATGCGCTTCCATGGGATGATCCGCGCCCAGCATGCGCCACATCATCTGGCGCGTCAGGGCGTTGGAAACGGGCGCGGTGTTGTCGATGATTTCCCGCGCGATGGCCCGGGCGGCGGGCAGAAGCTCGTCGGCTTTATAGACTTTCTTGACGAGGCCGCCTTCGAGAGCTTCCTGCGCCGGGAAAACGCGGCCTGTATATGTCCATTCCAGCGCCTGGCTGATACCGACGAGACGCGGCAGGAACCAGCTCGAACAGGCTTCCGGATTGATGCCGCGCCGGTTGAAGACGAAGCCGAATTTCGCATCTTCCGAGGCAAGACGAATGTCCATCGGCAATTGCATGGTCACGCCGACGCCGACCGCCGGGCCGTTGACCGCGGCGATGACGGGCTTCAGGCATTCGAAGATGCGCAAGGAAACGCGCCCGCCGCCATCGCGCACCGCTTCATGGCTATAATCCACGGAGCCGTCGGCGCGGCGCGGATCGCCTTCCTTGTCCGGGCGGTCTTCGCGCTTTTCATAGTCGAAGGTTTTGGCCCCGGCGGAAAGGTCGGCGCCGGCGCAGAAAGCCCGGCCCTCGCCCGTCACGATGATCGCGCCGACATTATCGTCCGCATCGGCTTTATCGAAGGCGTCGATCAGCTCGAACATCATTTCGCCGGTAAAGGCGTTCAGCTTGTCCGGGCGGTTGAGGGTGATGGTGAGGATATTCTCCGCCACTTCATATTTGATGGTCTTGTAGGTCATGTTTTTCTCCCTATCGATGGGGGCACCATACAAGAGGCGGCTTAGAATTTCCGCCTTCTTTTATCCTTGACGTTGCGTCAGGCGGCCTCCCCCGGCCACGCAAACCGGTGCACAAATTTTCCAACTGGTTTATGATCCCGGCCAAAGAGAGCCGGCCGCAAGAGCCGGATAAGAACCGGCCAAAAAGGCCGGGAATCAGGGAGACGCTACATGCATCCGTTTCATCATGCGGCCACTGCGCCCGACCGGCCCGCCTATATCATGGCGAATACGGGCGAAACCGTAACCTATAAAGAGCTCGACGAGCGCTCCAATCAGGTCGCCCAGCTCCTGCGCAGCCTGGGGCTGAAGACAGGCGATGCCATTGCCATTTTCATGGAAAACAATGCCCGCTATCTGGAGCTTTGCTGGGGCGCGCAGCGGGCCGGGCTTTACTTCACCTGTATTTCCTCGCGCCTGACGCCGAGCGAGATCGACTACATCGTGGAAGATTGCGGGGCCAAGGCCTTCTTCACCTCGAAGGCACTGGCGGCAACGGCAAAAGATCTGCTCGCCAAGGACCTCATCAAAGGGGCGAAACACCGCTACATGATCGGCGGCGCGGAAGCAGGCTACAGCGCTTATGAAGACGCGCGCGATGCCATGCCCAAAACGCCGATCGCCGATGAAACGGCGGGCACGGATATGCTCTATTCGTCGGGCACGACCGGGCGGCCGAAAGGCATCCGCATTCCGCTTTCCGGCGGGCCCATCGACGAAGTGCCGGGCCTCGTCATGCTGGCCCAGGCGCTTTACGGCTTCGACGGGGACACGGTCTATCTTTCCCCGGCGCCGCTCTATCACGCCGCGCCCCTGCGCTACAACATGACGGTGCAGCGCCTTGGCGGCACCTGCATCGTGATGGAACATTTCGATGAAGAACAGGCGCTGCAGCTGATTGAGAAATACAAGATCACGCACAGCCAGTGGGTGCCGACCATGTTCGTGCGCATGCTCAAGCTGCCCGAAGAGGTGCGCAAGAAATACGATGTCTCCTCGCTCAAATGCGCGATCCACGCCGCCGCCCCCTGCCCGGTGCCGGTGAAGGAACAGATGATCGAATGGTGGGGCCCGGTCATCAACGAATATTATGCAGGCTCGGAAGGTAACGGGTTCTGCGCGCTCAATTCGGAAGAATGGCTGCAGCACAAAGGCTCCGTCGGCAAAGCGCTGCTCGGCAAGGTGCATATTTGCGACGATGAGGGCAATGAAGTGCCCGTGGGCGAGGCCGGCACGATCTATTTCGAAGCCGATGACCCGGATGCGCCGCAATTCCAATATTACAACGATGAAAAGAAGACCCGCGACAGCCGCCACCCCAAGCACAAGCATTGGACGACACTGGGCGATATCGGCCGGCTGGATGAGGACGGTTATCTTTACCTGACCGACCGCAAGGCTTTCATGATCATTTCCGGCGGGGTGAACATCTATCCGCAGGAAGCGGAAAACCTGCTCATCACCCACCCGAAGGTCGCCGATGTGGCGGTGATCGGCGTGCCGAACACCGATTTCGGCGAAGAGGTGAAAGCCATTGTCCAGCCCATGGACTGGGCGGATGCAGGCCCCGAGCTTGAAGAAGAGCTCATCGCCTTCTGCCAGAGCGAGCTTTCCAAGATCAAATGCCCGCGTTCGGTGGATTTCGACAAGGAATTGCCGCGCCACCCGACGGGTAAGCTCTATAAGCGGCTCATCCGCGACAAATATTGGGGCAATCACGACTCAAAGATCGTGTGATCTTCTCTTCAAAGGCCCGGCCCAGCGCCGGGCCTTTTCTTTTCAGGCCGCCGTTCAGCGCCGGTTCAGCTGTTTTGCATTTTGCTGATTGGGGTTAAATTGGCTGCATCATCGCAAAAGGGGGCTCGCCATGCGTATTCTCACGACAGTTTTCTTCGCCGCATCACTCGGATTGGGACTTGCAGCCATGAGCGCCTCGGGTCCGGCGGGCGCGCAGGAAGTCCATTCCTCCGGCAAGGAGTGCAACAACAAGTTCGGCGCCTCGGGCAAGCTGCAGCGGGAAGAATATATCTATTTCGAGACCGACAGCGCCGCCATCGCCCCGGAATATCTCGATAAGATCGAGCGGGTTTATGAGCGGGCGACGGGCCAGCACATGCAGCAGATCTGCCTTTTCGGTAAAGCCAGCAAGAAGGGCAATGCCGCTTATAATGCTGAGCTTGCCCGCAAGCGCTCCGAGGCCGTGGCCCGCGCCTTCAAGAAACTGGGCTGGCCTGCCTCGAAAATCGCCATCGAGCCCGAGGGCGAGCCGATGGGCTGGATCGCCGAGAGCCTGACCTGGGATTCGAAGGAAGACCGGCGCGTGCGCATCCGCCTCTCCATGTAGGAAGGAGGCCATGTAAGGGCCATGCAAGGGCCATGTAGAGGCGTCAAACGCCGCCTTTTCCGCCTTTAATTAAGCGTTGGAAATCCGGCGCCGGGACCGCTACCTTTGGGGCCAGATTCCCGGACGGCGGCGGGTGAGCCCCGCGCCGCGCCATACGCAACCTGCTGTCATCACAGCGGCAAAATCAGAAAAGACGGAGGCATTTATGCGCGTTTTCGACACCGTGGCCGATTATGCAAAAGAGGCCGGCAATGAAATCGGCGTCAGCGAGTGGATGGAAATCGACCAGGACCGCATCAACCTGTTCGCCGATGCGACGGGCGACCATCAGTGGATCCACATCGACCCCGAGCGCACAAAGAAAGAACTGGGCATGCCGACCATCGCCCATGGCTATCTGACGCTCTCGCTGCTGCCTGCCCTGATGAGCCAGATCAGCGGCGTGAAAAGCGTGACGCGCGGCATCAATTACGGCTCCAACTCCGTGCGCTTCACCAACATGGTGCCGGTCAATTCCAAGGTCCGCGCCCGCGTGAAGCTGAAAGAAGCCAACCCCAAGGGCGGCGGCACGCAGTTCATCAACGAAGTGACCGTGGAGATCGAAGGCCAGGAACGCCCGGCCCTGATCGCCGAAACGATCACGCTGCTCTACGAATAAGAGCGCGCTGCTTTAAAAGCCCCCGGCCCGCTTGCGCGCCGGGGGCTTTTTCATTGTAAACTTGGTCCTCATTGCCGGAGTTCCCCATGCCCCTCGCCCGTCCCGCAAACGCCCCCATCGCCGCGCTGAAAGAAGCCAGCCACACCCATCACGGCATCACGGTGACCGACCCTTATGCCTGGCTGAGGGCGGAGAACTGGCAGGACGTGATGCGCGATCCGGACGTGCTGGACGCGGAAATCCGCGCCTATCTCGAAGCGGAAAACGCTTATGCGGATGCCGCGCTCGAACCGCTCTCAGACTTGCGCGAGACGCTCTTCAGCGAAATTCGCGCCCGCATCAAGGAGGACGACAGTTCCGTGCCGGCGAAAGACGGGCCCTGGTATTATTTCCGCAAGTTCGAGACGGGCGCGCAACATCCGCTCGAATGCCGCTCCTCGGATGCAGGGGGCAAGGAAAACGTGGAGGTTCTGCTCGACGGGAACAAGGAAGCGGAAGGCGAAGCCTATTTCCGGCTCGGCGGCATCAGCCATTCGCGCGATCACAGCAAACTCGCCTGGGCCGTCGACCGGAAAGGCTCGGAGTTTTTCACGCTCCATATCCGCGATCTTGCCACCGGCAAGGAACTTGCCGACACCATTCCCGATACGAATGGCGATCCTGTTTGGGCGCCGGACGGCACGACGCTTTTTTATACCAAGCTCGACGACAATCACCGCCCCTGCCGGGTCTACCGGCACAGGCTCGGCGATGATCCTGCAGCGGATGCGCTTGTCTATGAAGAGCCCGATCCCGGTTTCTTCGTCTCCGTTTCCGAAACCCAGGACAGCGCCTTCATTCTCATCAACACCCATGACCATCAGACCTCGGAGGTCTGGCTGATCGATGCGCAAAAGCCTGAGAGCGCGCCGCGCTGCGTCGAGCCGCGCCGGGCGGCCATCGAATATGACGTGGAACACGATGCCCCGCGCGGGCGCTTTCTCATCCACACGAACGATAATGGCGCGGAAGATTTCAAAATCGTCGAGGCGCCGGTCGAGGCGCCGAATGCCGCCCATTGGCGCGATGTGGTGCCCCATGAGGCGGGCACCTATATTCTCGGCCAGCTTCTCTTCCGCGATTATCATTTGCGTATCGAGCGGCGGGACGGGCTGAAACGTATCGTCATCCGCACGCTGGAAACGGGCACGGAAGACGTGATCAAGCTCGATGAAGAGGCTTACGATCTCGATCTTCATGGCGGCTATGAATATGACGCGCGCACATTGCGCTTTGCCTATAGCTCCATGACGACGCCGGCGGAAGTCTATGATTACGATATTGAGACGGGCACACGCAGCTTGCGCAAGCGCCAGGAAATTCCGAGCGGCCATACGCCGGGCGATTATGTCACGCGGCGGCTTTTTGCGACGGCGGAAGACGGCGAGCGCATTCCCATCTCGCTTCTTTACAAAAAATCGACACCGCTCGACGGCAGCGCGCCGCTTTATCTTTACGGCTACGGGTCCTACGGCATCAGTATGGACCCTTATTTTTCTGCGAGCGTTCTCAGCCTCGTCAATCGCGGCATGATTTACGCGGTCGCCCATATCAGGGGCGGCAAGGAAGGCGGCTACCGCTGGTACAAGGCAGGCAAGACCGCCTCGAAGAAAAACACCTTTACCGATTTCACGGCGGCCGGCGCCTACCTCGCCGCCGAGGGCTTTACCGCACGCGGCAATATCGTTGCACATGGCGGGAGCGCCGGCGGCATGTTGATGGGGGTGGTGGCGAATGAAGCGCCCGAGCTTTTCAAAGGCATCATCGCCGAGGTGCCCTTCGTCGATGTACTGAACACCATGCTCGATGCGAGCCTGCCGCTCACCCCGCCCGAATGGCTGGAATGGGGCAACCCGATCGAGGATGAGGAAGCCTATCGCTACATGGCTTCCTATTCGCCTTACGACAATGTCAAAGCGCAAGCCTATCCCAATATGCTGGTGATTGCCGGGTTGACGGACCCGCGCGTCACTTACTGGGAACCAGCAAAATGGGTGGCGAAACTGCGCGCTGCCAAGACCGATGACAATGCCCTGCTCCTTAAAACCAATATGGAGGCAGGGCATGGCGGCGCCTCAGGCCGGTTCGAGCGGCTGAAGGAAGTCGCGCTCGTCTACGCCTTTGCGCTCGCCGTCACCGGCAAGGACGCCGCCTGAGAGCTCAGCTCCCAAGCGGCGCGCAGATCGAGCTTTCCCGCATGGCGTTAAGCTCGGCGTTTTGCGCGTCCGAGGTGATAACCCGGCGCACCAGTGCAAGACCCTTGTCGCCCGGCAGATAAACCACATCCGCGCGTGCATCTGCGATTTCCGTTCCCTCGCGCGCCACGATGACGGAAACCGTGCCATCCGCCGCCGCGTCTTTATCGTTCTTTGCAAAGACATTGTCGGTGTTTGCCGCGAAAACGGAAATGGAGGTGTAAGGCGTACTCACCGGAGCTTCGATGCGCACGGGGCCAGCGCCGACATCGAGCACGCAGATGGAATAGTTGAGATCGGGGCTTGGCCGCACCACCGCCTTGAACTCATGGCTGGCGCGCGCGGCATGGGAGAACTGATTGGTCCCCACTTCCCCGCCGATCCGCGTCATGGCGACATCCATAATGACGCGCGGCAGCGCCCAGGTGGCGGCGACATGCACAAGCACCGCGCCGATGAGAACCGTCAGGGTCCATTTCATCCAGGGTTTCATTCACATGTCTCCTTGACGATGGCGGGAAGCGGCGCGGCTTCCGGGCTCTCATAAATAGCAGGGCCGGGATTATAGAAACGGGCCATTACGTCGAAGCTCTGGCCCGCCTTGACCGGCAGCCAGTTGCCTTCCTGAGACCTGGCGGAGACACGGACCGTAAAGCTGCCATCGGTCTCTTTTGCAATGCTTGTCTGGCTCACCGAATAATGATCGGCGCCGGTATCCATCAAAAAACTGTCCGGCCCATAGGCGGTGATGCTCCACCAGCGCGCATCGAGGTCCTTGCCCTCGAGCCTATAGGTGCAATCGCCCGAAAGCGGCGCGCCGCTGTCATCGGTGCCCGCCGTGTAATAGATCGTCTCTTCCTTGCTGAGCGCGAGGAGGCCGTAAACGGCCACGATGGCGCGGGTATAAAGCCCCGCCTCTTCCGAGCCGATGGCAAGGTTCGTGCCCCAGCTGCCTGAGCGCACACCGCCTGTCAGCGTGTTCGATTTCAGGATCAAGGCCGTGCTGCCCGCCCCCAGGACAAGCGCCGCGATGGCGGCGCTCGCCCAGAAAATAAACTTCTTCATCGCTTTTTCCGTTTAATGCGCCGCCCTTTAGGGCCGCGCGGGTTAAAAAGGCCTGTCGCCGATAATCGTCACCCGCTCCATGCGGCGCACGGCCGGCCAATAATCGGACGCGGCATAATGCTGGCAGGCGCGGTTGTCCCAGAAGGCGACGGAGTTTTTCTCCCAGCGGAAGCGGCACTGATATTCCGGAATGGCGGCCTGTGCATAAAGATGTTGCAACAGCGCGTCGGACTCGGCCCGCTCCATGCCGTTGATATACTGGGTGAAGGCGACATTGACGTAGATACCCTTGCGCTTCGTTTCCGGGTGTGTGCGCACCACCGGATGTTCGACCATCGGGTATTTCTTGTTCATCTCCTCGATTTCCGCGTCGCTCGCCCCGCGCTTTTTCATCATGACGCGGAAATGCGCAAAATCGTGGATGGCGGTCTTGCCTTCGATCTTCTCTTTCACCTCATCGCTCAGCCCATCGTAAGCGGCGTACATGTCCGAAAAGAGCGTGTCGCCGCCAACGGGCGGCACGTCGATGGCGCGCAAGATGGAGCCGAGCGAGGGGCATTCGCGCCAGGTCACATCCGAATGCCATTTGTTTTCCTTGCCCGGCCGGTCCTTGTCATGAGTGATGGCGAGGATTTCCGGGTAGCCTTCCTTATGAGGCGCGAAGGGATGCACTTCGAGCTCGCCAAAGGCGCGGGCAAATTCGATATGGGCTTCGGTCGAGACATCCTGATCGCGGAAGAACAAGACCTTCCAGTCGAGCAGCGCGGCGCGCAGCGCGTCTTTCGTCTTGCCGGAGGGCACCTTGCCCATATCCACGCCGCGCACAACAGCGCCGATGGCCGGGGTCATGGGCTCCAGTGTGAAGCCTTCGCCAATTTCGATGGATTTGCCGGGCAATTGCCCGTCCAGTACCTGCACGTTCATCAGCATCTCCTCCAGATCGCTTTTCTCCCGTGCCGCTGTTCCCGCGGCTTGAGAAAAGGCTAGGAGCGCCGGCTTGGGCCTGCAGCGCTTTTGTGGCAGAATTCCGCAACACGGAATTTGAGAATCGCACCCATGCCGAAACCCGCACAGAACAAGGCTTTTCAAACCGCCGCCCAGCCGGCCTCGGACACCGCGCCAGCGCTCCAGACCGGCGAGAGCGCGGTGCAGCCAGTTCTGCGGGCGCTCGATATATTGCGCGTCCTGAATGAAAAGAACCCGGCTTCCCTCGCCTTCCTGCACGAGCACACGGGCCTTCCCAAGCCGACCCTGGTGCGCCTTCTGCAAACGCTGATCACGGCGGGTTATGTGGAACAATTATCCCGCCGCCACGGCTACAGGCTGACGCAGGAAGTGCTGCAGCTCGCGCGCGGTTTCCGTTTCGACCATCATGTCGTGGAGGTTGCCCGGCCTTACATGGACGCCTTTACCCGCATCCATAAATGGCCTGTGGCAATTGCGACGCTCGAAGGCGCGCGCATGCATGTGCATTACGGCACGCAAGGGCTCAGCCCTTTCAGCTATGACGCGGATGTCAAACGCCCGAACCGCATTCCCGTTTTACAAGCGGCACTCGGGCGCGCCTATCTTGCGTATTGCCCGAAGGACGAGCGCGACGTGCTGCTGCGTCTCCTGCGCCAATCGGGCCATGCGGCGGACCGGGAAGCGAAGGACAAGAATTTCATCGCCCGGCTGATCTCGGAAATTCATGCCAAAGGCTATGCCACCATGGCAACGGTGCCGGGAGAAACGGCGAACGGCATTGCCGTGCCGATCATGAAAGAGGGCGCGGTTCTTGCCGCGATCACTTTGCGGTTTTACGACAGCGCCATGAGCGAGCAGGAAGCGGCCACCCGCTATGCCGCGCCCTTGCACGAAATGGCGAAACAGATCGCCGCTGCCGCCTGAAGCGTCAGCGCGGAGTGATGGTGATCGTCACCGGCCCGTCTTTCAGCGCCGTGATAGCCAGCATTTGCGTGTGACCATTATAGGTCGCCTCGCCCCCATCCACGGTCAGGTTCGCGCCTTCGGGATATTGCACGGCAGGCAGAAACACTTCCGTCGCCTCATTGCCCGCCGCCTCATAGGTCATCTCGAAGTGGCGGCTTTCCCGCTCGAAAGAAATCTCCTGCAGCGTGCCGGCAATGGCCTTGGCGTAAGGGCGCACGAAGCCGTGCAGCGCCCGCCCGCCCGAATGGATGTTCTGACTGTCCACCCGCTGATCGCGGCTCCAGATCGACAAGTCCTCCTGGTTCCAGCCATCGCCCACCGCCAGATCGTTGCTGTTGGAGGCGGTATAGTTCCACTGCGCCGAGGAAAGATGCAGCGCATCGAGCGCGTTATAAAGAAAGTCGAGCGCCATGATGTGCTTTTCCCACGGCTTTTGGGAATGGTCCCCTGCGCGGAACGCCTCATAAGCTGCCCCGCCATCGAGATCGAAAGGAATGCCGCATTCGCCGATCAGCGTCGGCGCGCCTTTGCCGCCGTTTAAGGTGCGGGCGGTGTCGCGAATGCGCGACAGCTGCTTGGCGTAATGTTCTTCGATCGCCTCGCGCCCTTCCAGCACCTTGCCGGAAAAAGGATTGACGGAGGTCGGATACATGAAGGTCTTGGAAGAAAGCGTGACGATGTCATACCAGTGCGAGGCATTGACCGTGCCTTCCGGCGTTTCTTCCGGAAAGGCGCCGCCGAGAAGCCCGGTGAAAGGATCGAGCTCGGCAAAGACCAGCCAGTCTTCGCGGATCGATTGCACGGTTTCGGCCACCTTCTTGAAGAAAGGCGCCATATAAGTGTCTTCGACGGTGACGGGTGTGCCCTTCACTTTGCGGAAATAATCTTCATCGGCGACTTTAAGCTCGCCGCCTTCCATGCGGTAAACGCCCGCCGCCTCGAAGGGGCAGCCCTGACCTTCGAGCCAGATGGAAACTCCGTTCGGGTTTTCCGTTTTCTCATGGGTGACGACGGATTTCATTTCCTCGAGCGAGAATTCGAGCTGGGGAATTGAGCGCGTCACCCCGCGCGCCACGGCCAGGCAGTCGAGCACGGACCAGGCAGGACCGGGCGCGGCGATGCGCGGATTGACCTCGCTCGGGCCGGTATGGCGGTAGCTCACGGGTTCGCCGATGAAGCCGGTGCCCGGCTCGTTCAGGGTATCGAAGCCCATGACATGGGGCATGTCCGCAAGGCGGCGCGCAATCTCGCGCATCGCGCCCAGGTAATGGGATTGCATATAGTCCTGAACGTTCTGGCCTTCGATCATGAAGTCCGGCGTAAAGTCGCGCCCGGCAAAGAACAGTGTCCACATGATGCCGTTCGCGGGCAGGCGGTAATTCTGCGACCAGGTCATGGTCGGGTAGTTTTCTTCCTGCCGCCCGCCGCGCGCATAGTCATACTTGTATTGCATGACATGGGCAGCGCCTGCCTCGTGGAACTTCGTAAAATCGAGGCCGACTTTTTCAAAGAGCCAGCCCGGCGCGCCGTCCCCGCCCGTCATGCGGCTCCAGACATCCTGGTGAAAATCCACAAAGACATAGAACTCATAGTCACCTGCCAGCCGGCAGAGCTCGGTATAATAATCGAGATAGGCGGTGTCGTATTTGCCCGGCCCTTCATGCTCCACTGCTTCCCAGGTCGTCAGCAGACGCAGGCAATTGAAGCCCCAGGCTTTCAGGCGGGAGAAATGCTCATCCGCCTCTTCCAGCGGGAAGGGCCGGCCGATGAAGGAGACGGTGCGGTGATCGGAAAAATCCGTCGGGCGGTGCGTGCCGCCATCGGGAAAAGGAACCTTGCAGTCGCCGCCGAGATTGACGCCCCGCAGAATCACCATCCGTCCTTTTTCATCCCTGAATTTCGAGCCATCGATGGTGATTTTCGGCATCGGCTTGGTTTTCGGCACCGGCATGGCCTCCCTTTGCTTTCCTGTTATGCTTATCCTAGCAATATCAGTCTTGCTGACCAGTCAGCAAACACGGGATCAAGCGCAAGGTTCAGTTTCATGACATCTCACGACCGGCTTATCACCCCCGATCTTCCGCTTCCCGCCCTGCCCCGGCAGCCGGAAGGCACGCCTTGGCCGACCGAAACCTGGCCGCTCGGCGAGATGCCGCGCCAGATGAACCGGGAGGGATTCGACGAGCTGGTCGCCAAAGCGTTTTCTCAGCCGGACGATCTCGGCGAAACCCATGCTTTTCTTGCCGTTCAAGGCGGCAAGCTGATCTTCGAGAAATATGCCGAAGGGTTCGGTCCGCACGACACCTATAAATCCTGGTCCATGGCGAAAAGCATTACCCAGGCTTTGATCGGCATTCTGGTGCGGGAGGGCAAGATCGACATTCACGCGCCGGTGAAGGCGCCGGAATGGCCGGAGGGCGATACGCGCGCCGCCATTACGCTCGATCAGCTTTTGCGCATGTCGAGCGGGCTTGCCTTCCGCGAAGATTATGAGCCGGATAACCCTTCCGATGTGATCGAAATGCTCTGGGGCAGCGGCAAGGACGACGTGGCGCATTTCGCCGCTTCCTTTCCGCCCGAACATGCGCCGGATCATTTCTGGTCTTATTCAAGCGGCACCAGCAATATCGTGGCGCGCTGCGCGGCGGAGGCGGCGGGCAAAAAAGGCGCCGAGTTCGAAGCCTTCATGCGTAAGGAACTGTTCGATGTCATCGGTATGAAAAACGTCATGCCGAAATTCGACGCGGCGGGCACCTTTATCGGCTCGTCTTTCTGCTACGCCGAGGCACGTGATTTTGCCAAATTCGGGCTGCTTTACTTGCGCGGCGGCGCTTGGGACGGCCGCCAGGTGCTGCCCGAAGGCTGGGTCGACTATGCCCGCACCCCCACCGCCCAAACCCCCAAAGCCTTCGAGGAAGAAGGGCCTTACGGCGCCCATTGGTGGCTTGGCATGGGCGGGCCGGGAAGTTTCTCGGCCAATGGCTTTGAAGGGCAATTCACGCTGATCGTCCCCGATCTCGACATGGTTTTCGTGCGCCATGGCCGTTCGCCGGGTGAACAGTCCAAAAACGTCAAGAAATGGCTGGGCGCGGTGACGGAGGCTTTTCGCCAGTAAGCATGGGCCGCAAGCAGGCTCCCATAAGGGGGTGAACCGCGCCGGGGAACACGCTAAGCTTGCCCAAACGGGAGGAGCAGATGGGATCGGTCGTCCGGTTTCCCGCGGAACGCATTACGAATCACGATCAGGCACGGCTGAAAGAGGCCGTGGCGGGCACGATCTTCGATGTCTTTTTCGAGCCCGACGCGACCGGAGAGCCGGAAGCCTATCTCTTCCGCTGCGGCTATGCCCAGCCAAGCTTCCGCCTGGAAAAGACCCCGCAAGGGTGGGATGCCGTCGATCTTGAATGCGGCACGCGCATCATCGCGGCAAGCGCCCGCGATACGCAGGAATTGATGCGGCTTCTGGCGCCGCGCATTCCCTTCCGGCCCAATGACAATGAGGCCCGCTAAGGGCTAAAGAAACAAAGAGGGAGGATGCGATGACGCATGCAGGAGAATTCACGACGCCGGAAGAACTCGGACTTTCGAGCGAGCGGCTGGCGCGCATTCCCGCCTTCTTCAAACATTATGTGGACCGGCAAAAGTTTTCCGGTTTCTCCACCCTCGTAGCCCGGCAAGGCAAGATCGCCCATTTCGAAACGGTGGGTCTGCGCGACCGGGAAAACGGCACGCCGGTGGAAAAAGACACGATCTTCCGCATCTATTCCATGACGAAGCCGATCACCAGCCTTGCCCTGATGCTGCTGCATGAGGAAGGCCGCTTTCAGATCACCCATGAAGTGGCGCGGTACCTGCCCGCCTTCGAGCGGCTGCGCGTTTTCGATGAAGGCGACCGGGAGAGCTTCACGACGAAGCCGTTGAAACGGGCCATGACGATCCGTGATCTTCTTACCCACACATCCGGGCTCACCTACGGCTTCATGTATGCCCATCCGGTGGATGCGATGTACCGCAAAGCCGGGCTTGCGGGCGCTGCAACGGACGGCATCACACTGGAAGAAATGGTGGAAAAGATCGCCGATATTCCCCTTCTCTTTTCACCGGGCGAGCACTGGAACTATTCCATGTCGACGGATGTGTGCGGCCGGCTGGTGGAAGTGATTTCCGGCAAACCGCTCGATGTCTTTTTGAAAGAACGGATTTTCGAGCCCCTCGGCATGCATGACACGGGCTTTTCGGTGCCCGAGGAAAAGCTCGCCCGCTTTGCCGCCAATTACGAAAAAGATCCGAAGACGAAGGAAGTGCGCCTTGCCGATCCGGCGGACAAGAACAGCACTTATGCGCGTCCGCAAAAGTTCCTTTCCGGAGGCGGCGGGCTCGTCTCTACGTCCACCGATTATTTCCGCTTCTGCCAGATGCTGCTCAACGGCGGTGAGCTCGACGGGGTGCGGATCGCTTCGCCCAAGACGATCGACTTCATGACCCTCAACCATCTGCCCGGCGGGCAAAGCATGAAGGACATGGACCAGTCCGCCTTCTCCGAGACGGGCATGGACGGGGCAGGTTTCGGCCTCGGCTTTTCCATCATCATGGATATGGCGGAAGCGGCGATGTCGGTCTCGCCGGGCTCTTATAGCTGGGGCGGGCTTGCTTCGACGTACTTTTGGATCGACCCGGATGAAGAGCTGATCGGGATTTTCATGACCCAGCTCATGCCCTCCCGGGCCTATCCGCTGCGCCCGCAATTCCAGCAGCTCGTTTACGGCGCGCTCACCGACTAGGGAAACCTCTTTCCCGCATCAAGGACGTTTCCCTTGCCGCTTTGGATCCCCATCACGGTCGCGGCTGCTTTCATGCAGAATCTGCGCTCGGTTCTGCAAAAGCACCTCACCGGCGCGCTCAGCGTCGGCGGTGCGACCTATGTGCGTTTTCTTTACGGGCTGCCCATCGCCGCGCTTTACCTCTGGGTCCTGCTGCAAAGCTCGCAAAGCGCCCTGCCCGCGCCCGGTCTTTCGTTTTTTATCTACGGGCTTGTCGGCGGCATCGGGCAAATACTCGGGACGTTTTTTCTCGTCTCGCTTTTTCAGTACCGGGTCTTTGCCGTCGGCACCGCCTATTCGAAAACCGAAACGGTACAAACCGCGCTGATCGGTTTCGTGGTGCTGGGGGACGCCATTACGCCCGGCGCGGGGCTTGCCATTCTCATCAGCATGGCAGGGGTGCTCTTTCTCTCGCTCGGGCATAGCTCCATTTCGTTTGGGCGAGTACTGCGCTCCTTCAAAGAAAAGGTCGCCCTCACCGGCCTTGCCTGCGGGGCGGCCTTCGGCGTTGCCTCCGTCTCCTACCGCGCCGCCTCTCTCTCGCTCGGGATGGAAGGCTTTGCAGTGCCCGCCGCCATCACGCTTTGCTATGTACTCGGTATTCAAACGCTGATCATGACGGGCTGGCTTTTCTGGCGCGAGCGGGGACAGCTTGCCGCGGCGCTGCGCAACTGGAAATGGGGGGCGCTCACCGGGCTTGCCGGGGCGCTCGGCTCCATCGGCTGGTTTTCGGCCATGACGCTGGAAAATGCTGCTTACGTGAAAGCGCTCGGGCAGATCGAGCTTGTTTTCACCTTTGCCGCCTCCTGGTTCATCTTCAAGGAAAAGAGCAACCGGCAGGAAGTGACGGGCACTCTGCTTATTGTCGCAGGGCTCATCGTCCTGGTGCTTACCGCCTAAACCGGTTTTTCGCCCGCCACGGTCGTGCGGTGCATGACGCGCAAATAGCCGTCATAGCCGCCTTCGGCAAAATGCAGTGTCGAGCGGTTGTCCCACATGACCAGCATGTTCTCGCGCCATTTATGGCGGTAGATGAATTCGGGCTTCGTCATGTGCTGGTAAAGCCCGCCGAGGAGCCACTGGCTTTCCTCATTGCTCATGCCTTCAATGCCGACCGTATAGACGGGGCTGACATAAAGCGCCTTGCGGCCCGTTACGGGGTGGGTGCGCACAAGGGGATGGCTCTGCGTCTTCTCCGCCTCGTCCGAGGTGATGATCTGCATCGTGCGCTTTTCTTTTTCCTGCGCGAAGATGCCTTTCTTGGAATAGGGCAGAATGGCACTGTGCACGGCATTGAGCGGCGCAAGCAGCTCTTTCATCGCAGGAGAAAGCGCCTCATAGGCGCGCGTGCAATCGGCATAAAGCGTGTCGCCGCCTTTGGGCGGCACGACCTTAGAATGAAGCAGCGTTGCGGCGGGCGGTGTTTCCTGAAAGCTCCAATCGGAATGCCAGCCCGCGCCGAAATTTGTCGCCTTTTCATCGGGCTCACGGCGCAGCTCCAGCACATGGGGGTGATCCGCCATGGGCTTGATGAACGGGTCATGGCCGAAAGGGCCGATCTCCTCGGTAAAGCGTTCGAGCGCGTCAAGCTCTAGCGGCTGATCGGGGAAGAAGACAACACCATGTTCCGCCCAGGCGCTTTTCACCTCTTCCAGGGTTTGCGGGGCAAGCGGCGCGGAAAGGTCGAGCCCTTTAATCTCCGCCCCGAAGCCGGTTTCGTTCGCCTTCACCTCGATATGCCGGTAGGCCATGGTTCCTCTCCCCATTTCTTTTTATGGCAACCAGCCTAGCGGAACGCAAACGGCCCCCGCAATAAGGGGGGCCGTCCGGTCGAATTATATCTGCGAAAACAGGCCTTATTCGGCGGCCGCCGCCGCTTTGCCGCCCAGCATCCGCGACAGGCGGCTTGCCATCAGCTCTTCGGCTTCGCTGACGATCCGGCTCACCAGTTCCTGGCAAGAGGGAATGTCGTGAATAAGACCCTGGATCATGCCGGCCGACCAAATACCGTAGTCGGGATCGCCTTCCTCATACACCACCTTGCCACGCTGGCCGGAGACGAGATGGGCGATGTCTTCGATCTTCGCCCCGCCCTTCTTCTCGATGGCGACGACTTCCTGGCTCACGACGTTTTTGGCGACGCGGGCCGTGTTGTGCAGCGTGCGGAAGATGAGGTCCGTGGCGCGCTCGTCATTGGCGACGATTTGCTCTTTCACCTTCTGGTGGATCGGGCTTTCCTTGGTGCACATGAAGCGCGTGCCCATGTTGATGCCTTCCGCGCCGAGCGCGAGTGCGGCAACGAGGCCGCGCGCATCGCCGAAACCGCCCGAGGCGATCATCGGGATTTTCACCTTATCGGCGGCGGCCGGGATCAGAATGAGACCGGGAATGTCATCCTCGCCCGGATGGCCCGCGCATTCGAAACCGTCGATGGAAATGGCATCGACGCCCATCCGCTCAGCCGAGAGCGCGTGGCGCACGGCGGTGCATTTGTGAATGACCTTGATGCCGTGCTCTTTGAAATGATCGACATGTTCCTGGGGCTTATAGCCTGCGGTTTCCACGATCTTCACGCCCGCCTCGATGATCGCCTGGCGGTATTCGGCGTAAGGCGGGGGTTTAAGCGCGGGCAGGATGGTCAGGTTCACGCCGAAGGGCTTATCCGTCATTTCCTTGCAGCGGGCGATTTCCTTGCTCAGGTCTTCCGGCGTCGGCTGGGTCAGCGCCGTAATGAAGCCGAGCGCGCCGGCATTGGCAACGGCAGCGACAAGATCGGCGCGGCCGACCCATTGCATGCCGCCCTGCACGATCGGAGCTTCCACTCCGAAGAGTTCCGTGAAGCGTGTTTTGATCACGTGTTTTCTCCCGTCCGTTTTCTTCTGCGGCCATTTTTGGCCGGTCAATTGCGGTGTTTCTGTTCTACCAGATCGCCGGGCCAGGGCCTATGGCTGAGTAAGGCCCTTCCCTTAGGTCAGCTTTTGCGCGGGCCTGAGGCGCCGGTTTCTCTTTTCCTTGATTTCCGCGAGGGCACACCCCATCTTCGTGCATAATTGAACACCAAATCACCGCTGATGAACAGAATATGGCCGACTGGAATCTCTTCCGCACCTTTCTTGCCGTTGCCGATGTGCGCTCCTATTCGGCGGCCGGGCGGCGGCTGAAACTGAGCCATGCGACGGTAGGCCGCCATGTCACGGAGCTTGAGCGCAGCCTCGGCACGAAGCTTTTCGTGCGCGATGCGGACGGCTATTCGCTCACCCCGGCGGGCGAGCGGCTGAAAGCGGAAGTCGATGATATGGCCTCGGCGGCCTTGCGCGCGGAGCGGGCGGCAAGCGCGGCGGACGGTGCGCCCAAAGGCATCGTGCGCATTTCCACCGCCGCCACCCTTGCCGGTTATTGGCTGATGCCGCATATGGCCGCCTTCCGCGACCAGTACCCGCATATCGAACTCGAATTCGTCACCGACACTTGGCCCGCCAGCGTGCGCCGGCGCGAGGCGGATATCGTCATAAGGCTTTATGGGCCGGGGCAGGAAAATCTGGTGGGTAAGAAGATCGCCCGCTGCGGCGTCGCCTTCTATGCCTCGCATGACTATGCCGCCCAGCACGGGCTGCCCGCCAAGCGCGAGGAATGGGCGAAGCATACGATGATCGGCTTTGCCGGGGGCGCGGCGGAACAGGAACTGGCGCACTGGTCCGACCATGTCACGCGCAGCGCGCCCACCGCCTTGCGCTTTTCCTCCGTCGCCGACCAGGTGCATGCAGTGCGCGCGGGGCTCGGCATTTCGGTGCTCACCACGCTGATCGGCGATACTTATGACGATCTCATCCGCATCGCACCCGACAAGCTTTTCAGCGCGACGGATATCTGGATGCTCGCCCACCCGGACCTGCGCGACACGGCGCCGGTGCGCGCCGTCTTCGATTTCATCGCCGCCTCCGCCCAAACCGACAAAGAAAAACTGCTGGGCGAGTGGAAAGAACAGGTGTGAGGCCTCCCCCTCCCCGCGCTTAGGTCACCCCTTGCGCGAGCATTGCATCGGCGACGCGGGTGAAGCCCACGACATTCGCCCCGTCCACATAATTCACGCAGTCGCCGTTCTTCGTGCCGTAAACGGCGCAGCTTTCCTCGATCTCGCACATAATGTTTTGCAGGCGCTGCTCTACCTCCTCGCGCGGCCAGCGCAGCCCCATGGAGCCTTGCGACATTTCAAGGCCGGAAACCGCAACCCCGCCCGCATTCGCCGCCTTGCCGGGAGCAAAGCAGACACCGGCGTCTTTGAAGACTTCCAGCGCATCCGCCGAGACGGGCATGTTCGCCCCTTCCACCACATAGCGCGTGCCGTTCTCGGCCAGCACCTTGGCGTCTTTTTCCATCAGCTCGTTCTGCGTGGCGCAAGGCATGGCAATCTCCGCCTCGGCGCCCCAGGGATGCCTGCCCTTTTCAAAGATAAGGCCGAATTTGTCGGCATAGGTTTCAAGCGAGCCGCGCTCAACATTCTTGATCTGCTGCAGGGCCGCGAATTTCTCTTCATCGAAGCCTGCCGGATCGAAAACCGCGCCGGAGGAATCCGATGCCGTCACCACACGCGCGCCATACTGCATGGCTTTCTCGATCGCATGCTGGGCGACATTGCCCGCCCCTGAAATCGCAATGCTCTTGCCTTCCAGGCTTTCGCCGCGCCGGGCGAGCATCCTTTCGGTGAAATAAATCACGCCGTAGCCCGTTGCCTGCTTGCGCAAATGGCTGCCGCCGAAGCTGAGATTCTTGCCGGTGAAAACCGCCTCGGCACTATTCGTGATCTTGCGCGCCATCCCGGCCATGAAACCGATTTCCCGCTCGCCGACGCCGATGTCGCCCGCCGGCACATCCGTATGGGGGCCCACATGCCGGCTCAGTTCCAGAACGAGCGATTGGCAAAAGCGCATGACCTCGCCTTCGCTCTTGCCCTTGGGGTTAAAATCCGCTCCGCCCTTGCCGCCGCCGAGCGGCAGCGTGGTCAGCGCATTTTTGAACGTCTGCTCGAAGGCAAGGAACTTGAGAACGGAGAGCGTTAGGTCCGGCTTGAAACGCATGCCGCCTTTGTAGGGGCCCAGCGCGGAATTGTGCTGCACGCGCCAGCCGCGATTCACCCGCACGATGCCTTCATCATCGGTCCAGGGAATGCGGAACTGGATGACGCGCTCCGGCTCCACCAGCCGGTCGAGAAGGCCCTGCTCGGCATAATGCGGCACCTCTTCGACAAAGGGCCAGACGCTATCCATCACCTCTTTCACCGCTTGCAGGAATTCGCGCTGATGGGGGTCGCGCGCTTCCACACCGTTCATGAAATCGTCGAGCGATGCATATTTCATCGAGTTCTCCTGCTCGTGCTTGGGGCGGGTATGTCTCGGATCATCCTGCCCTCTCTACGCCTGCTTTGGGAAAGAGGTTCAAAAATTCCCGGATTTCAAGGGAATCTGATCTGTATTGACATTAATGTCAGTAAACATAATATGTGGACGACCCTACGTCAGTCTGGAGGATGACGATGACCACGGCCGAAATCACGCAAGATGCCCCCCAGCCCGAAGCCGCTCCGGCACCCGGCATGGTCGACATCAAACCGCGCAATTATGAATTCGATTTGGAAACGGCGCTCGCGGCCAATTGGCACAGCGGCGATCCGTTCAAGACCGCTTTCTTCAACGCGCTTTCCATGATGTTCCCCGTCGGCGAAAAATCCTTCATGGATGCGGTGAAGGCCTTCCGCGATCGGATCACCGATCCGGCCTTGCTGGAAGACGTGAAAGGCTTTCTCGGCCAGGAAGCGATCCATAGCCGCGAGCACCGCAAATATAACGAACGGCTCTGCGAACTGCGCGGCTACGATCTCGATTACATGGAACAGCCCATCGTCAAGCGGCGCGACTGGGCCTATGCGCATCTGCCCGTCATCTCGCATCTTTATGCGACCGTCGCCTATGAGCATTACACCGCGATCATGGCAAACGGCACGCTCTCCAATCCGAAATGGCTGGAAGGCACGGACCCGGCCATGAAGGCGCTTTGGCGCTGGCATGCGATCGAGGAGACGGAACATAAAGCCGTCGCCTTCGATGTGCTGCAGCTGGCAGGCGGCACGGTGAAGGAGCGGCGTATAACCATGCTGCTCATCACGGTGAATTTCATCCGCGACACGGTGCGCAATATCAATCATATGCTGAAGCGCGACGGCTACAGCTTCTGGCAGCGCATGAAAATATGGCGTGGCGGGCTTTCGTTTCTCCTCGGCAAGGACGGCATCCTGCGCGGCCTCGGGCGAGAATGGCTCGACTATTTCAAGGCCGATTTCCACCCCTGGCAGCATGACAACCGCAAGCTGCTGGAAGAGGTTAAAGCGAATGTCGGGCCGGAGCCGGTGCTGGCCTAAGCTGCCTGCCGAAAGCGCGCAAACAAAAGGGGCCGCCAGGCCCCTTTCTCTTACCGTCTTGCCTGCGCTTCAAGCTGCCTGAGTGATGGTTTCCTTCAAGGCTTTCAGCGCCGTGCGCGGCTCCATCCGGTCGCGGTAATCGACTTCGACATTGGCAAGCGCGATGCGCCCGTCCGTGCCTACCACGTAAGTCGCGGGCACCGGCAGCACCCAATCATCGGTGCCGTTCAGCTTCGGCAGGTCGTTGCCGATCTTGCCGTAAACGGCGGCAAGCTTTGCCGGCAGTTCGAAGGTGAGACCGAGGACGCCGGCAAGCGCCAAACCCTCATCGGAAAGCACTTCGAATTCGAGCCCGTGGCGTTCCACCGAGGTGAGCGCGCCGTCCGGCAGTTCCGGCGTCACGGCGACAAGCTGGCCGCCCGCCGCTTTGATCTCCGGCAGAATGGCCTGATAGGCCCGCAGCTCCAGATTGCAGTAAGGGCACCAGGCGCCCCGGTAGAAGGTCACGATGAGCGGCGTTTTCATATAAAGCGCGCCGAGGCTGACAGGCTTGCCCAGCGCATTTTTAAGCGTCATGCCGGGAAAGACCTTTCCCTTTGCCGCCGCCCGTGCGGCAATTCCCGTTGCCGCCAGGTCCTTCGTCGCCTGCTCCATCATCGAGAGGACATCGGAGGGAAGCCGTTTGCCCGCCAGATCCTTCATTTTTTCCAGTTCGTCCTTCAGCGCCATGCGCCCCTCCGCCCTTTGGTTTTCTTGCGCCACTATAGGAGCGGGACGCGAGGGCAGATGTTCACATTATCCGGAGTTCCACAGGTATTTTCCCATGCGCCTTGCGCATTTTTGATCCGGTGATTGATTGTCAGCGTACAAGACGGCGCGGGCCCGCTGACCTATATTGCTCACCGGTCGAAAGAAACCGCTCAATCGGAAACTGCTCAAGGAGCCATTCCATGGCGCTGCCTCCAATTCTTCAGGACCGGCTGGAACTGCCGGTGGTCGGGTCCCCGCTCTTCATCGTTTCGGGCCCCGAGCTTGTGATCGCCCAGTGCAAGGCGGGGATCGTCGGGTCCTTCCCCGCGCTCAATGCGCGCCCGGCCCATGTGCTGGAAGAATGGATCATCCGCATCAAGGAAGAGCTTGCCGAATATCAGGCCGCCAATCCGGACAAGAAAGTCGCGCCTTTCGCGGTGAACCAGATCTGCCATGCCTCCAACGACCGGCTGCAGCACGACATTGAGGTGTGCACGCGCCAGGAAGTGCCGATCATCATCACCAGCCTGCGCCCGCCCGAAGAAGTCGTCACCGCCGCTCATTCTTATGGCGGGGTGGTCTTCCACGACGTCATCAATGTCAAACATGCCAAGAAAGCCGCCGAGCAGGGTGTCGACGGGCTCATTCTCGTTTGCGCGGGTGCCGGCGGCCATGCGGGCACACTTTCGCCCTTCGCGCTCGTGCGCGAGGTGAAAGAATGGTTCGACGGGACGGTGCTCGTCTCCGGCGCGCTTTCGGACGGTTATGGCATCGCCTCGGCGCAGGCGCTCGGCGCGGATTTGGCCTATATGGGCTCGCGCTTCATCGCCACGCAGGAAGCCAATGCCGATCAGGGCTACAAGCAGATGCTGCAGGAATCGGCAGCCGAGGACATTGTCTATTCCAATCTCTTTACCGGCGTGCACGGCAACTATCTGGCGCCGTCCATCGTCAATGCCGGACTCGACCCGCATAACCTGCCCGAAGCCGACAAGTCGAAAATGAATTTCGGCTCCGGTGGCAATCAGAAATCAAAAGCCTGGAAAGACATCTGGGGCTGCGGCCAGGGCATTGGTTCGATCAAGGATGCCCCGCCGGTGGAAGAACTCGTCGCCCGGCTGAAAAGCGAATATGTGGAGGCTTGCCGCGAGTTCCTGGCGAAGATGCCGGCAGAAGCGCGCGCCCAACTTGCGCAGGCCGCCGAGTAACACCACTGCGTCCCCCGAACGGAAACGGCGGCCCTCAAGGGCCGCCGTTTTCATATCCGCTTCACCGAGCGCTATGCCCCGCTCAATCGCGCCGGGGCGTCATCAGCGCATAGACGAGCCCGGCCACCGCGCCTGCCCCGGCCTGAAAGGCCATGCCAAGCGCCGAGCGGGCACCGGCAATGGGCGTGATGTCGAAGAGAATACCCATCACTGTCAGCGTCACATAGACCGAGGCGGCGCCCGCTACCATGTAAACGAACCAGCGCAAAGACGGGGCAAGCCGCTGCACGAAATGGGCGGCGATGAAGGCAATCACAAAGCCGATGGCCATCAGCGCGCCGTAAAGCGGGCCCATGCCCGCCAGATCGTTCAAAATGCTGGAAAGATATTGCCCCTCGACCGTGACGCCGATGGCGGCCAGCTCATTTAACACAAAGATCGAGTGAGATGCGGTGCCAAGCACCGTGACGGTCAGAACCGCGATGATAAACGCGACCGCAATATTGACGAACCGCATGGATGCCCCCTCCTGGATCCATATTCTGGATCATTGTTCTTGATCTTTTGATCTTCGTTTCTGCGCATCGGTTCCCCGCAGCGCGCTCTGATGTACTATGATCGCCGAAAGACGCGGGGTAAAGACCCGCGGCACCGAAGAGCCAAGCCGGGAGGACGCGCATCATGGCCAAAGACGCCGCAAGGACCAATCCTTTCATTGCCGCCCTTGCAGGGGCCGTATTTGCGGCGGGGGCGCTTCTGACGCCCGCCGCAGCGCAAGAGGCGACCCATGCCGCCCCCTTCGATGTGGAAACGCTGGCCGAAGGGTTCGATCATCCCTGGAACATCGCCTTCCTGCCAGACGGCGCCATGCTCGTGACGGAACTTCCCGGACGCCTGCGCGTCGTGCGCGGCGGCGAGGTGGAGCCGGAGCCCGTGGCCGGCGTGCCGGAAGTTTATTATGCCGGGCAAGGCGGGCTTTTCGATGTGCTGCTCGACCCGGATTTTGCACAAAACCGCGTGATCTATCTGTCCTTCGCCCATGGCACGCCGGAAGCGAACAATACCCGCGTCGTGCGCGCCACGTTCGACGGCAAGGCGCTTTCCAATGTCGAGACGATTTTCGATGCCAGCCCGCAAAAAGATACGCCCGTCCATTATGGCGGGCGCATGACGCTGAAGGGCGACGGCACGCTGCTCGTGACCGTAGGGGACGGCTTCGATTACCGCGAAGACGCACAGCGCCTTTCCAATCATCTGGGCACGGTGGTGCGCATCAACCGGGACGGCACGGTGCCGAAGGACAATCCTTTCGTGAACGACAACGACGCGCTGCCTGAAATCTACACCTATGGCCACCGCAACCAGCAGGCGCTTCTTTACGATGCGGCCTCCGACCGGGTTTACGAACAGGAACACGGACCGCGCGGCGGCGATGAAGTGAATGTGCTGGAGCCGGGCAAGAATTACGGCTGGCCGGTGATTACCGGCGGCGTCGATTATTCTGGCGCACAAATTTCTCCTTATGAGGAGTATCCGGGCATGGAGCAGCCCTGGGTGGAATGGACGCCTTCCATCGCCCCGGCCGGCATGGCGCTTTACCGGGGAGACATGTTCAAGGACTGGGACGGCGATTTGCTCGTCACTTCACTCGTCGAAATGAGCCTTCGCCGGATCGATATCGAGGACGGCGTGCCGAAGGCCCAGGAGGTCTATCTCGCGCCGCAGCAGACGCGGCTGCGCGATGTGGCCGTTGCGTCGGACGGGGCCATTCTGGTTTTGACGGATGAAAAGGAGGGCAAAATCCTCCGCCTCACCCCGGCAAAAGCCTCGGGATCTTAAAGGGCGGGTTCCTGGCCACGCCTTTTAATTCCGCCTCGCGAAACAGCTTTTCGCGGCGGATTGGCGGCGGCGCGGCTTGGCTCTAGGCTCCGCCGCACCGACAATGATCCGCGCGAAAAGCCGGACCGTGCCGCAAGGCTGCTAGGGGAGAAAGATGGAAACGCCGAAAGACGCCACACATGCCACCTGCTGTGCGCAAGCCGCGCTGAAAGACCAGCTGCCGAAGGAAACGGGACAAGATTTCGAGGATGCGCGGCGCGGCTTCATCGCCACCATTCCGCACGCCAAGGTGCTGCATGAGGCAGGTCATGCCGTCTGGGACATGAGCCAGTTCGACTTTACGGAAGGCGACGCGCCGGACACGGTGAACCCCAGCCTCTGGCGGCAGGCGAAGCTCAATGCCATTCACGGGCTTTTCGAAGTAACGCCCGGCATCTACCAGGTGCGCAATTTCGATCTCTCCAACATCACCTTCATCGAAGGGGAGACGGGCTATATCGTCATCGACCCGCTGATTTCCGCAGAACCGGCTGCCGCCGCGCTGAAACTGATGCGCGAGCACCGGGGCGACAAGCCCGTCACCGCCGTCATCTATACCCATTCCCATGTGGACCATTATGGCGGCATCAAGGGCGTCATCTCGGACGAGGATATTGCGAAGGGGCTGACCATCATCGCGCCGGAAGGCTTTCTGGAAGCGGCGGTGAGCGAAAACGTGCTGGCGGGCAATGCCATGGGCCGGCGCGCGACATACATGTACGGCGCGCTTTTGCCGCGCGGGCCTAAGGGACATGTGGATGCAGGGCTCGGCAAGACCGTTTCCATGGGCTCGGTCAGTCTCGTGCCGCCGACGAAAAGCATTTGCGAGACGGGGGAGACGCTGACCATCGACGGGGTGGAAATCGTCTTCCAGGTCACGCCGGACACCGAAGCGCCTTCGGAAATGAATTTCTATTTCCCGCAATTCAAAGCGCTCTGCATGGCGGAGAATTGCTCCTGCCATTTGCACAATATCTACACACCCCGCGGGGCGCAGGTGCGCGATGCCAAAGCCTGGTCCTATTACATCAACGAGGCAATCGAGCTTTTCGCCGGGAAGACGGATGTGCTTTTCGCCAGCCACCACTGGCCGCGCTGGGGCGAGGACCGCGCCCGCGACTTTTTGAAGAAGCAGCGCGACATGTACAAATATGTGCACGACCAGACGCTGCGCCTTGCCAATCACGGGCTGGTGCCGGCGGAGATCGCCGAAGAAATCCGCATGCCGCCCTCGCTGGAAGAAGAATGGTTCAGCCGGGGCTATTACGGCACGCTCAATCACAATGCCAAGGCCGTCTATCAGCGCTATCTCGGCTGGTTCGACGGCAACCCCGCGAACCTGCACAAGCTGCCGCCCGAAGAAGCCGGCAAGCGCTATGTGGAGGCCATGGGCGGGGCGGACGGCGTGCTGAAAACCGCGCGCGCCGCCTTCGAGAAGGGCGAGTACCGCTGGGTGGCGGAGATCGTCAATCATCTCGTCTTTGCCGACCCTTCAAACGAAGAGGCGCGGTATCTGCAGGCCGATGCGCTGGAGCAGATGGGCTATCAGGCCGAAAGCGGGCCCTGGCGCGCGTTTTACCTCACCGGCGCGCAGGAGCTGCGCAGCCCGCGTGCGCCCTCCAACGTGCCGCGCCCCGGCGCCAACGGCCAGCTCAAGACGCTGCCCGTGAACGAAGTGCTGGACGCGCTTTCCGTGCGGCTCAACGGCCCGAAAACCGGGCGGCGGGAATTCGCCATCAATTTGAGCGTCACGGATACGGGCGAGCATTTTCTTGTCTCACTGGAAAACGCGACGCTGCGGCACGAGCCCGGCAAGACCCATGACGATGCGGACTTGACGCTTGCCATCAAGCGGATGGATTTCATCGAACTCGTGATCCGGGAAAAGGAGCTTTCGGACCTGAAAGCATCGGGCGCGGCAAAGCTGACCGGCGACGAGGCGGCACTTACCGATCTTCTTTCCTTCCTCGACACGTTCGATTTCTGGTTCGAGATTGTGATGCCTTAAGGGCCTGCCTGTGGCAGACTTGCGCCATGACAGAGAACAGGTCTTCCGCTTTTCCCTCGCTCGGCTTTCTGGGGCGCTTCGGCCGCTCGGCCGATCTGCGCGCCCTCGACAAGGCGCTGAGGGAAGTCGATCTGCATCCCAATCTCATGCCCGAAGCGGTGAAGCTGACGCTCGTCAAACTACTGCGGGAAGCCTTCCCTGCCCGGCCCGAGGCGCGCGACTATGAGGAGGCGGCCGCCCTTGCCGCTTATTGCATGATCGGGCCCGATGCTTTTTCCAGCGTCAACAATCCCGTGCTCGCCCGCCAGCAGGAACGGCGCATTGAGGCGGCACTCGAGGAAGAAGGCTCGCTCGACGGGCAGATCATTCTCCTCACCCTCCACGCGAAACTCGTGCATCCGGCGGTCATCGAGACCTTTCAGCTTTCCAGCGAGGAAACCTGAGCGCGGCACGGCACGGCACGGCATGTTTTGTCAAGCCGGTCAGATGTGCAGCTTCCCCCTTTTTGCGGCCCCGGCCATGCTTGCCTTCCGATAAGCTGGAGACGGCCATGAGCGAAAATAACTGGAAACTCCATATCGCGCCGGACCGCCAAGGCACGCTCCGGGCCATGGGCCTTGCCTGGGTTTTCGCGCTTGGCGTCCTCTTTCTTGTCACAAGCGCGACGGGCGCGATGCGCCTCGGCACGGCGCTTCTCATCTGCCTGCCCTTCCCGCTTCTCATTTCCTATTACGCGCTGAAAAGCGCCGGGCTCGGCGCCGGCGCGCTCACGATCGACAAGCGCGGCTTTGCCATTACCGAAGGTGCGGGCCCGCCCCGGCACTATGACTGGCGGGACGTGGAAAGTTTTCACCTCGGCGCGCTGGGCAAGAGCCCCATTTATGAGGGAACGCCGGTGCCGCATTTCACGCTGCGCGGGGGCGCGCGCGAGGGGTTGCAGGCCAATCTGGGTTTCAGCGCCGAAGAGCTGGTGCGGCTGATGGAACGGCTGCGCCGCCTGGCGGAACAAGGCTGGCCCGCCCTGCCCGAAAGCCCCGAGGCGGCGCTTTCCGAGGCCTATGCCTATCTCGACGGCGAAGCACCTGCCTGAGATGCCACCACCCCCGGAAAATGGGAGACAAGGCGGAAGGGCGCGCGTCGCCGCGCCCTCCTCCTCATGCCGCGGGAGCTAACCCAGAGCGGCCGGGCGGCCGAGCGCTGCCGCTCCCGCCTCGTCTCCCTCCTGCAGGGCCGCGCTACGCCTCCTTTGCGCGCCCTCTGCCTGTGCGCCTTCCTGGGTGTCCGCCGGGCGCCCTTCCCCGTCCTCATCCACCTGCACGGCAGCGCGCGGCAGGCAGATGCTCACCACCGTGCCCACATGCAGCTCGGAGGTGATTTTGAAGCTGCCGCCATGCAGCTCGACAAAGCGCTTGGAAAGCGGCAAGCCGAGCCCCGTGCCCTGATGCGAGCGGAATTCCACATGGGCAACCTGACGGAACGGCTTGATGACGTTTTCCAGGTCCTTCTTGTCGATACCGATACCGCTGTCGCGCACCTCGATATGGACATGGTCCGGCCCGGGCGCGACGGCGATGACGACATCGCCGCCTTCTTCGGTGAAGTTGATGGCATTGGCAGCCAGGTTGAGCAGGGTCTGCTTGATCAGCCGTTCATCCGCATGAAGAACGGTCGGCCGCTCCGGCAAGAGCTTGGAAAGCGAGACGCCGCGCTCCTGCGCCTTGATGAAAAGCAGGCGGGTAATCTCCCGCACCACGCAGTTGAGATCGAACGTGCCGAGATCGAGCTTCGCCCGGTTCGCCTCGATGCGCGAGAGGTCCAGCACATCATTGATGATGGACAAAAGATGCTGGCCGCTGCCCAGAATGTCGCGGGCATATTCCACATAGCGCGGCTGCTGGATGGGGCCGAGCAGCTCGTCCGAGATGACCTCGGAAAAGCCGATAATGGCGTTGAGGGGGGTCCGCAGCTCATGGCTCATATTGGCAAGGAAGGCGGATTTGGCATTGCTGGCGGCCACCGCTTCCTTCTGCGCCGCTTCCAGCTCCGCCGTGCGCTCCCAAACCCGATTTTCCAGCGAGGCATTGAGGCTTGCCAGGCGTTGCTCGCGGTGCTCGATCTCCGCGATGGACTGAGAAACGGAGCGCAGGAGGCTGTTCACCCCGCCCACCAGCGCGCCCAACTCGTCTTTCCGGCTATCCCGGCTCTCCTCATCCAACGCCACCTGATAGCGCTCGGCATGAGGCAGGTCCCGTGAGGCCGCGCAGACCGCATTTTCAAGCTCGATCAAGCGTTTGAGCACTGCCCAGCGCAGCACCAGCATGGTGGAGACCGTCACCACGATCGAGACCAGCGCCACCAGCGCCGCGATGCGCAGGAGAAAGGAAAACAGCTCGCCCGTCAGGCCCGGCGTTTCCACCGTGACCCAGAGAAGATAGGTGCCGCGAGCCTCAATCCGGCGCAGCTGGGCCGCCCGCGCGCGGCCCTCCTGAACGACCGCTCCGGCCAGCGCCTCACCCTCCGGGCCCGCCAGCGGCTCCCCGAGCCGGCGCAGCGGCTCCGCCTTGCCGTTGAGAAAGACGAGGCCGGAAATATTGGCAACGCCCAAAATATCCTCCGCCGCCTGCCCGGGCACCCCGGTGCCCTGACGGGAGGCCTGCATCAAACTCGCCGTCAGCGCCGCATCGGCCGCCGCGAAGGCCGCGCCCAGCCGGTCGGTCTCGTAATTGCGGTAAGAGGGGATGAGGATCAGCGCCTCGATAAACAGGATGGAAAGAAAGACCGCCGCCGTGATGCGCCAGCACAAGCGGCAGTTTTTCAGCACCAGCTCCCGGGTGGCCGAGAGGCGTATCCGGAAAAGCGGCGGCCGCCCCTGCTTCCCGATTGTTTGTGCCTGATCCGACAAATCTGCTTCTCCGCCCCCCCAGGCCTGTGAGAAGTCTGCCAGAACCGCTGAAAACAATCGTAAACTTGCCATTCTGACATGAACACAAGTGCGTGACGGCGCGCAGCGCGGCAGCGCCTGGAAAAGGGCGGCCGCGCGGCTAAATAATCACGCGATGCCTTACCTGACGCAGCGGCGCCTGTTATAAGGGCGCCAGTTTTTGCTCCCGCGACGAGGAATTGCCATGGCCGCCGAACCCAAGCCCAACCCCGTTCTGCCCCCCTTCAACTGGGAAGACCCGCTGGCGCTTTCCTCCCAGCTGAGCGAGGAAGAACGCATGGTGCGGGACACGGCCCATAACTTCGCCCAAGGCAAGCTCTTCCCCCGGGTGCTGGAGGCGAACCGGCACGAGATCTTCCACCGGGAAATCATGAACGAGATGGGCGAACAGGGGCTCTTGGGCCTTACCTTGCCCGAAAAATACGGCTGCGCCGGGCTCTCCTACGTCTCCTACGGGCTTGCCGCGCGCGAAGTGGAGCGGGTCGATTCCGGCTACCGCTCGGCCATGTCCGTGCAGTCGAGCCTCGTCATGCATCCGATCTATGCCTATGGCTCGGAAGCGCAGCGGGAAAAATATCTGCCGAAGCTTGCCACCGGTGAATGGGTAGGCTGTTTCGGCCTGACCGAGCCCGACCATGGCTCCGACCCCGGCTCCATGGTAACGCGGGCGGTGAAAGTCGATGGCGGCTACCGGCTGAACGGCGCGAAAATGTGGATCACCAATTCGCCCATCGCCGACCTTGCCGTCGTCTGGGCGAAGCTCGAGGAGACGCCGGGCAAGGACGGCACGATCCGCGGCTTCATCGTGGAGCGCGGTTTCGAGGGCTTCAAGACGCCGAAGATCGAAGGCAAGTTCTCGCTGCGCGCCTCCATCACCGGGGAGATCGTACTCGAAGACGTGTTCGTGCCCGAAGACAATATGCTGCCGAATGTGCGCGGCCTTGCCGGCCCCTTCGGCTGCCTCAACCGGGCGCGCTACGGCATCGCCTGGGGCGCCATGGGGGCAGCGGAATTCTGCTGGCATGCAGCGCGGCAATATACGCTGGACCGCAAACAGTTCGGCCGACCGCTTGCCGCCAATCAGCTCATCCAGAAGAAACTCGCCGACATGCAGACCGAAATCACCCTCGGCCTGCAAAGCTGCCTGCAGCTCGGGCGCATGTTCGACGCCGGCACCGCGGCACCCGCTGCCATTTCACTCATGAAACGGAACAATTGCGGCAAAGCCCTCGACATCGCCCGCACCGCCCGCGACATGCATGGCGGCAACGGCGTCTCCGACGAATACCACGTCATCCGCCACGTCATGAACCTGGAAGCGGTGAACACCTATGAAGGCACCCACGACGTGCATGCGCTGATCCTGGGCCGGGAACAGACGGGGATACAGGCGTTTTTTTGAGGGGGATCGCGGTTGGCCGGCTTGATGACACGGCATTCGTCAAATCACATTCGGACGTAATGGCAATTGCAGCTTCGGAGTGTATTACGCCGGAGATTTGAAATTTACACAAGCATCGGAAATCTTGCCTCCACCGCAAGTTATTGGGGTTCCCTGCAGCGAATACGATGCGATATGGTGATGATCATCATACTTTGAGGGCCTTATGGACGGTAAAACCAGAGCACAGAAAACTTGGGGATCGTCCCCAACCGGCTCAACATCTGCAAAAGGCTCAGCACCCGGCACAAAAGACTTTTTCGAGCGTGCGCTGAAGTACCGTTCGAAGCATGAAATGCCGTGGCTGCCGGATGTCATCCCATTCCAGGAGATGAGGGGAAAGCGTGTCCTGGAGATTGGCTTCGGTCCGGGCTACGACGCTCTCTCTTTCATGCAGGCTGGAGCGACATACTCCGGCATCGACATCACGCCAGAGAATCTGGAGCGCACACGAAAACACCTAGCGCTATTTGGATTTGAGCCCGAAGTACGGCAAGGAGATGCGGAGGCGTTGCCATTTGATGATGCCTCGTTCGACGTTGCCTACTCGAATGGCGTGCTGCACCATGTCCCAAGCATTGAGCAGGCTTTTTCCGAAGTGCACCGGGTGCTCGAGCCGGGCGGTGACTTCTATGTGTTGGTCTACAACAAAAACTCTTTGTTCTATCGGATAACACTCGCCATCTGGTATCAGATCATCCATGGCTATCGTCATAAAGAGACTCTGCAAGAGCAACTTTCCCGCATCGAGTTTAATGAAGCTGACGAACGGCCGATCGTAAACGTGTATTCAAAACGAGAGTTGCGCGCCCTTCTTCAGCAAACAGGCTTTAAAGTATCATCGATCAAAGTCCGCAAACTGACATGGGAGGATCTTCCCGCAGTTTGGTTTGTGCATCGTTTCTTCAAATATATCCCGCGCAGCTTGCTTCATTTTTTGGGGAAGGCGGTCGGCTGGTATTTGATCGCCCACGCACATAAGTAGACTGCATTGACAATCTCTAAAACAAGTCGACACTCTTCGAGCTGCTATACAAACCATAATATAGCGGCAGAGCTATCTGCATATATAGAATAGTATAGAAAGTCTCTAATCAGAGCGCCGCCACGACATGGGTCGGCATGATCAACACCCTCAGGAGTGTCAACGTGCCGTACCTATTGCAGGGATATGTCTGGCACCGCAATAATACAATGATACCAGCCGAGAATGTGTGCGCAGATAGACAGCACAACCCCGTCTGAGGCCAACCATCTCCCAACAACCGGTATATAGTTTTTTACGAAGCCGCGTTTTTCGTAATGGATGGGAACAAAGCCCGCTTCTCTCAAAACCCTCATGATCTGTCGATAAGATCGGATCTTTATGACAACTGGTTGCCCTAGCTCAGACCGTTCCGCAATGTGGCTGGACCAATCATTGAGGCTGTTTCTCATCCGATTTTTTAGCAACCATGTTGCAACAAGATAGAAGTTAAAAAAACTCCACCTTGAATAAATCCCGATACGAAGTTCGCCGCCCGGCTTCAGAAGCCCGCGCAACTTGCGGAGATAGGCGCTTTCATGAGCTATGTGGTGCAATACGCCGAAGGAATAAATGACGTCATAATCTCCAGGCAGTTCAGTATATAGGAGGTCTCCTTCAATCAAGTCCTCCAACTGAGCCGTCGCTCTCTTAAGCTCAATATGTCGGCGGGCTAGGCGAAGGTGGTTCCGAGATATGTCGATACCAGTATAGACAGCACCATGCCGTATCATTTCGACCGCATCGATCCCATTACCCACGCCGACTTCGAGTACGCGCTTCCCTGAAAGGGCTTCGAATCGAAAAGTTCTCGGTATGAAGGGAGTTTCATACCCATACCGGTAAGAGCGTATCCGCTCGAAATATTCCGGAGACCCTAACGAGGCATCACCTGCGCGCTGGCTACCCACAGCTTCTCGTTCCCACACATTCAGCGCTGCGGCATTGCTTATCTCTGAATCCATCATCCGCAGGTTCCCAAGTTAGGGTGACCACTTCATCAGATTCATGAAATTACTACTTCACCATAAAAGAAACAAATGCGATGCATGCTCGCGGCAATTTAAGTTGCAAATAGCAAAGGCGTCACTACAGGGCACAATCCTTTGGTCTCATTGGTGAGTTCCGGAACCTACCTTACCATTGCTATATTGCGACACATGCAACAACCACTACTCACCGACGTGGCCGTTTCAAAATTGCAATCTGTAGAAAAATTGGAGCAAAAAGCCTTCGCTCGTCACAAGATCTAGACATGCGAAACCAACATTATCAGGCTTTTTTTCGCACCCGGTCACCACGGCCGGCGCCTATCAACGTCGCTAGAATGAGACGCAAATCACACAGAAGTCCGGATTGTTCAATATAAAGCGCATCGACCTCCGCCAGCTTCTTGGGGTCGGACATATCAATCCCTTGCACCTGGGAAATACCGGTAACGCCTGGGCGCAGCTCGTTCACACCTCGAGCACGGCGGGCCTCGATCAGCTCCGTCTGCGACGGCAGGCAAGGACGGGGCCCCACAATGCTCATATCTCCCCTTAAGACATTCCAAAGTTGCGGCAGCTCATCAATTTTCCAGGTCCGAAGCTTTCTGCCAAGCGGTGTCACCGCAGAGACGGAAACCTCGTGACTGGGGCACTCTCTCGTATCTGAAAACATGGTGCGCAACTTCAGAAGGACGAATGGCACTTCATTCCTGCCAACCCGCACTTGCCGAAAAAGCGCCGGGCCTGGGGAGTCACGGCGAATGAGGATCATGCATATGAGTAGCAATGGCCCGGCCACGACAATGCCAGCTGCTGATGCCAGAATGTCGAAGAGTCTTTTCACGTCGTTCCCTCAGTTTCGCGCCGTTGCCTACATGCATATTCTTTTCCGCACTGATAGATCAAATCAGCGAGTTCGTTTTCTGGCTCAAACTCAAATGTCTCATAAAAGCGACGAGCATCAATTTCGCAATCGCCCGCCAAAGACTGAAAGCGCGCGCCGAGACCCGGCATACCGGACAGCAAGCCGAAGACAAACGAAGGGAAATAATACAATCGCCTTGGAACGCTCATCCCGCTGCGTAACAGACGTAAGGTATCGGCCAATGATACCGCCCCTCTTTCAGCCAATGCGTAACTGCCCGACTTGGAAGCAGGCCAGTTCTGTAAAACTAAAACCATAATTGCGTCAACTAACGTTTCTATCCCGCAATAGGTGCGCCGGTTATCCAACGACGCAAAGGGCAATGGTATACCACTGGCCGCAAGGCGCATTAACTGCTTCCAATTGCCCCCGGCATCCGGAGCGATCACAAGAGGGGGCCGCAGAGAAACTGCGAACATTCCCTTATGAGCAAGTTTGTTCACGTAAAGTTCCCCAGCACGTTTCGAGCGCCCGTATTCGGTTTTCGGCTCTGCCGGGGTCTCGTCGCTAACTATGCCCGCATGCGTGCTGCCGGAAACGGCAAAAATACTGCTCATGTTAATGAAGACTGAAACGCCGCTTTTTTCCGCCTGCAAGCAAAGGCGGTCCGTCATCTCCGCATTCTGTTTCTGGTATTCTTGCGGGTCCAAGCCGCGCGAAGCGGAAATCCCTGCCAGATGAACAACCGCGTCCACCCCAGTCAATGCGCCGGCCAGCTCACTGTCTGCGCACGCCCCAAGATCACCTAGCTCCACAACTGTAATGTTCGAATTATCGCGCCAAGCCGCCGGAAGGCGCGCCGCCTCCCGAACCACCAGTTTCAAAGGAATATTCTGAGAAATGAGACGCTGCGTTAGGTGGCGACCAACGAAGCCGTTCGCGCCGGTTATGAGCACGCTGCCTGTTGGCCTTCTCATGGACGTCTCTATGTTGGCCAAACATTACCTCACCGGCATTTCGCGCGCGAGGCATTCCCAATCAAGCTCCTGCTTGCAAACATAATGTCCTCGCCCCCTTCTCCCAAAATATACAGGAACTTGCGATAGAGATAGATGACCGGCTTCCGCAACATTTTTTGGCTTCGGGTCAAGCAGGCAGGCTGTGAACCGATGACCTCGAAATCCTCAAAAAACATTTGCAACAAGCTCTCAAGGGATTGTTTGGTGAATCCTATCTCATGTGTAAGGTCCATGTAACGCTCATGTGAAGCCGAGACCCAATCCATATTTGGAACATCGATTATGAGACGGCCTTTCGGCGTGAGCGCTGCACACATAGCAGAAACGAACTCATAGAGCTCATGTTTTGGAATATGCTCCAAAACGGCCTTGGTGATGATCAGGTCATATTTTTTCTCAGAGTGATTCAGAAATTCGACCGCGTCACCGTGTTTTACGACGCCCTCGCCCAAATGAGTATTGGCATACTCTACATCCCCCGGACTAGCATCTACACCTTCGATATTCTCTATACCCCGACTGCGAAGCCATGCCAGCAAGCCGCCGTGCCCGGTTCCCACCTCGAGTACCGCAGCATCACGTGACGGCAGAAGGGTGCGGTAATTGCGCTCATAGTAAGGCCAGAATGCACGAACATCGCTGTAAACCGAGGCGCTGCTGATTTGCCCCTGGCCAGCTCGATAGTTGTGTAGCAGCATCCGCCTCAACTGATCCATGGCGTTTCCTTTTTCACTTTCTGCCCGCCTGCCATGGCCCCAACATTATCAGGACACGCACAAGACCTTAATTGACCGAGCGCAATAATATCCTCGGCCAACTCCTTCATAACACCGTCCCGGCTAAAGCACGCTATGAACTCTCCAGATTCAGTCATCTCAAGGGGAAGTCTTTCGAGCACCCCCATCAGGCCCTCCGCATCGCAAGGCGCAAAAACCGCTGCATTAGGCAGATGTGCCTTGATAAAATCCGCCGCCACACCGTCAACACCAGCCAGAATCGGTTTACCGGTAGCACCGTACTCGAATAGCTTCGAAGGCAGTACCCGCCGAAAGGCCGGATAATCGTTAAGATGCAACAGCAGAATATCTGCCCTTGCGTAATGTTCCAGAAGCGCCTTCCTGTCTATGGGCGGCAGCAGTTCCACATCCAGTGACTGGCCTGCCTCTGCTTCTGCCGCTGCCAAAGCCGCTTGGAGTGCCTGGCGACGGCCACCGTCCCCAATGATGCGGAACCGATAGCGGCCAACAAGCTTCCGGGCCGCTGCCGGTATCAGGCGCTCTAATCCCTGCCCTTCGCCGATGTTACCCGCATAAAGGATAACTGGCGGCATATTGCCGGCACGATTGTAATCGAAATCGAGAAACTCCCGGTCGATACCATTGGTCCGCAAGCTGAGTTCCAGATGCGGGCATATCTCACGTACATGCGCCTCAAAACCCGGCGAGACGATGCTGATCGCACATGCCTGCCTCAAAGTCCAGCGCTCGAGGATCACAAAAATGGGTACAAGCAGGCGCGCAAGTCCCTTCAGAATATCGGTCAACGTATCCGTGAATAGATCGCGAATGTCGAGATACAATCGCGCGCTCAGCCGCCGGGCAACCACAGCGCCCAATGTTGCCGTCATTAGCCGCGACGATGTGGCAAACACGATGTCAGCTTCCAGCCCGCGCGTACGGCGCAACACCTCAAGCGTGAACCGGGTGAATGCAAAGGCCTGATCGCGGAAACCGCTCTTGTGCTTCGGCAGCTCAATGCGGTCGATCCGTATATTGCCATGTTCCTCGTAAGCAGGCGTATCGGATTTATAGCTCGCATAACGGTTAGGCATGGTCGTAATGATATGCAAAGAATCCTGCGGGCCCAAACGTGCCGCAAGCGCTTCCACCAAAGCGCCTGTGCGGAAAGAACCGGCACTAAGATCCGGCGGATAATAGAAAGAAAGTATAAGAATCCGCATACCGCCTACACTCCCTGCCAATGTAAGCGTGTCACCAGCCGCTCCGGTAGATTGGCAATGGCAGAGAAACGCAGCGACCGACTGGGAATTGCCAAACCAAATTCCGGCTGCCAAGTGCTCTCAAAGATGCTTGCTTGCGTTTTCGCCGGGGGCAGAACCTTGATCACGATGTCAGAACCGGGCAGGCACAAGCGCATCATGCCTTGCTCCTCGTGCACGTCCACATCCGGATGCAGATGAAACATAAGCTCCAGTTTGTGTCTGCCGTTGCCTCTCACCTCGTCTTCAACCTCAAGCCCGCCGGATGATAGCCGCCATGTGCGTTTATGTATTGGCCGCCCAGGCAAACGCCGATACCCATCATGCGACGCGCACGCAACGGCAGCGCCATCCGTCTCAGCCGTCATTCCGTTAAGGATGCGCGCGCGCCGGGCAACGCGAAAGCCGCCCCAAACCTCGGAGGAGTCGCTGTCATCCATAACCAGGGTACTATGCGCCGATGTGCCACGCTGACGATGACGTTCCGGCCCTGTGCCATAGACCGACGTGCCGCCATTGACCACAACGCGTTGCCCCGCCAGAGAAAGCTCAAAACTCAGCGTGTCGGCATGCGCATGGCCGGGAAGATAATCGGGGCCGACTGGCGCTACATCGGTAAAGAGCACAGCCTTGCCCGCCTGCAAGCGTGCATAGCCCGACGCCTGTAGGTGCACTACAGGCTCTGTTGTTTCATTCGGTATACGGAAACCGAGTCGACTGGCATAAGCGTCAAGCTCCGCCGGCCGCGGCGCAACTCCAAAAGCCGCATCGTTAAAAAAAGGAATTTCTCCATCTGGATGGCGCATCGTGCGGCTCCACACCAACATCCGCTCTATTGCAGTCTCCAAATTCGGCCACAAAGGAAGATCATATGTCTGACAAAGATTGTAGCAGTCGAGTAAGTCTTCCAATACAATGAGGTGGTACATAGGGCTCAGCTCAAAATGCCCGCCATCGGCCAGCACTTGAGCCTCAATCTCTCGCGCGAGAATCTTCCCTCCCTTGGCCAACCAAACATCGGCCTCCTTACCATCGAACAAAGCGCCCGCGAACATCAATGCCTTGGCATTCGCAAGCAGATGGTTCCCGAGAATGTGGTATTCCAACCGCCTACTCAGATAACGCGCTTGAATTGCAAGGCTGTGTAACAATCCGTCATCGCATTGACCGCGCCTCAAACACCACTTAACCCAGTTCACGATACGCAAAGACGTGGGATATGGTTCCCAACCGGTGCCATGAGCGGGCTTATTTTCTACAATCCAACGGTCGATCAGTGCCCGATGCCAATCCAACCGCACATCTGCATGTTCAGCAACCAGATCATCGAAATAATGCAGGTTGTAAAGCCATAGCTTTGGCTTCTCCGTATCTTCCCAGATACCGGGGCGGGAGATGTTGGCCTTCTGGTTGAGAAAGCAGACATCCGCGGGTCCCGTCATGCGGATTGTCCGTTTCGGCCCGGCGACCCAGTTTTCCGACCTGCACCGCAGTGACGGTGCGGGACGCGCGTCCATCCTCGGCCGATAAAACCGAACCCAAAGGCGCCCTAATATCTGCTGCGCCTTCAGGTGTCGCAAAGTCTCGGCGTAAAGTCTGGGCGAGCTCATGTCTTTGCGCTTATCCTTGCTTACGCCCGCTTACCGCAACGGCCACATCCAGCGTCACACGGCTAATCTCCATCACCTCCTCGAAATGTACAGGCGCTTTGCCTGCACGCACTCCCTGCAAAAAAGCACGCGCTGCCGCTTCTTGCCCTTTGTCCTGACGCCACAGGCGGTGTTTGCGGAACCCTGGCCAGCCAAACCCTGTAAGACGGCGGAAATTGTCCAACATCAGCACTCGACCACCGCAGAAAACTTCCACACGTTCCTTGGGAAAAGACTTATGACCATTGGCAAAGTAATGCACGGTGCCAATGGAGCCATCTGCAAAGCCCAGTGTGAAACTCACCGTGTCAGGCGGCACCTTGTCCTGGCGCGGCAAGGCGCTGGCAACAACACTCGTAATAGGAGCGTCCGCAAGTGCCCGCATAAGATCGACGAAATGGCAAGCTTCGCCAATGATACGGCCGCCTCCCGTTGCCGTATCCTGCGTCCAGTGCTCAGGCGGGATCGCACCGGCATTGACCGTAACAACAAAGGACTTGGGCGCATCAACGCTGCGAAGCAGCGCGCGCATCTTTTCCACCTGCGGGGCAAAGCGGCGATTGAAGCCCACCATCAGCAAAGGCGCAGCGCCTTTCGCGGCGGCTTGTCCCCTCGCCGCTTCTATCGCCTCCAGTTCTGCATAGGTGAGGGCCAACGGCTTTTCCACGAATACATGCTTGCCTTGGCTGAGTGCCCTGCAAACCAGATCGGCATGGCTATCATGCCGGGTAGCGATCACCACGGCGTCAGCTGCTTCGTCAGCCAACACGGCCTCAACATCCGTTGCTGCGCGAGCAAACCCGAACTTGCGCCCGTGATACACTGACGAGGCGCCACCACTGCTCGCGAGAGCTCCGAACTTTGTTCCGGCCTTGGCGAAAGCGGGAATGAGCACACGGCCAGCATAATTTCCCGCGCCGATGAAACTGACGACAGGTTCGTGTTGGACAGAGGCAATCTCACCACTACCCGCTCGGCCTGTATCGAGAAAAGGCACAATGGCGCGGCTTTCATCTGCCTGTTTGGGGTAGTCTATAACGATGCCGAGTTTCGGCTCATCGCTCACGAGCAGCTCGTAAGCTGCGGCCGCTTGCTCGAGAGCGAAATGATGTGAAATAAGGGGCGCGACATCCAGCACCCCCGATGCCATCATATCCAGCACCGCCTCGAAGTTGCGCTGTTCCGTCCAACGCACGAAGCCGACCGGATAATCCTGCCCCTTCTCTTCATAGGCCGGATCATAGCGGCCCGGCCCATAGGAGCAAGAAACTTGGAAGCTAAGCTCTTTCTCATAAAAATCGGCGCGGGAGAGTTCCAACCCCGCCACACCCACCAGCACGATACGCCCGCGCTTGCGGCACATTTGCGCGCCTTGGTGCACCGGCTCATTGCTTTTGGTCGAAGCGGTTATAAGCACCGCATCAACCCCGCGCCCACGCGAGAAACTCTCTGCGCGCGCCAATGGATCTTCCCCACGCGACGGGCAGACGGTTTCCGCGCCGAACTGTGCGGCCAAAGCCACCTTGGCCGGATCCGGATCGATACCTAGCACACGGCAACCCTGCGCCCTGAGAAGTTGCACGGCCATAAGCCCGATCAAACCAAGCCCTGTGACCACAACACACTCACCGAGTGTGGGCGCGGCAAGGCGAACCCCTTGCAATGCAATCGCGCCGAGCACGGTAAAGGCGGCTGCGTCGTCATCCACATTTTCAGGAATGCGCGCGGCAAGATTCTGGCCGATGGAAACCAGCTCCGCATGTGCTCCGTTTGAGGCAACCCTGTCTCCCGGTTTGAAGCCAGTTACACCTTCTCCAACATCCAACACAACTCCTGCATTGCAATAGCCCAGTGCCAATGGTTGATCGAGCTTGCTACGCACCGCATCCAGCGTGGTGAGCAGACCATCGGTGCGCATCTTGTCCAGAACCTCGCGCACTTTGTCCGGTTGCTGGCGCGCCTTAGCGAGAAGCCCGCCACGGCCGAATTCCACCAGCATCCGTTCGGTGCCCGCGGACACCAGCGTACGGCGGGTAGCGATAAGCATTTTCCCCTTCTGCAACGAGGGGCGAGGCATATCAATTAGGTCAACCTTACCCGTGCTCAGGCTTTGCAATATTTGACGCATTAGGCTTCCTGATAAGAACCATTGATCGGATCAATCATATTCGCCGCCACACAACACCCCATAAATCAGTGCGTGGTTATCGGGCGTACGACACAAGAGATTGCCTCTCGGCTACCCGGAACGGTGCGGGACATTACATTTTGCAAAGTACTAGAGAGCGTTCGCCCTGGATACCGGACGGCTCCTGCCAGTTTCCGCCAACGCGGTCGGCTATCTGGCGGCTGACTGTAGTTGTAGGCACGTTCAGAAATAATTTCCAAATCAGCCGCGCCCATCAGAGCACACAAATCTGCCTGACTATATTCTCTGTGATGCCCGACAAAAGGTACCTCGGAGGAAATTACTTCGTTAATCCCCGGTAGCGGGCTTTTGCCGAACAACATATCCACTCGTTTCGGCCAGTAGCAGATATTTGGCACTTCAAAATAGAGACGGCCACTTTCGGACACCATGTCCGTCAGTCTTCGCAGTGCCGGCAATGGAGAATGAGGATAATGTTCAAGCACCGCCATACAGGTAATGAAGTCGAACTTTTTACCCCCGTCAAATGGAGCCTCAAAGGGATCGTAATCGATCACTTCAACACCACCCTTGCCGATTTCCTCAAACAATGGTGCGAAGGCGGAACCATAATATTTCAACGCTTCAGTCATGAAGGCCTTCATGCCAAGCTTAGCCAACGTCACCGGGAAAACACCAACAAACCCCCCGATATCACAGACACTGTCCCCTCCCCCGCTCTCGATCAGCGCTCTATATGCATAATAAGCTCTAATACTCGATCGACTTAGATACTCGTTGAAGTCGAAAACCCTCGGATGCCAGGAGGCACAATGACGAGAGATTTCAACCTGCATCTCAGGAGTGAGATGAGGAATTAAGCTAGACAACGCTTCTTCGTATACTCGCTGAAATGCGCCGTATGTCAGCATCCCATTCCATCCCGATCCGGTTTCTTTCTCGCCACAAGCACCCAGGCCGATACAAATCTAAATGGCAAACGACTAGCCACCTTCACGTTCCACCTCACCATCGCCTTAAATGGCGCGAAAACGTAACTTGAATAAGGCCCGGATAAGAAGCTTAGATTCCGTACTGAATGGACAGTAAATCCGTTACGATCAAGCATCGCGGAGATGTCCGACAACTGAAAAAATTGAATATGCCCCGCGTCAATGTTGTACGGAAGATTGGGGGGATCCTTTTCTATCTCCCGGGTCCACACCCCCTTCAAAACCGTCTTATCAAGCAGCGCTGCAATAAAATCTACAATCGCAAGCATCCACCGACCTACAAGTGTTTTCGCAAAAGCACTCTCGAGTTCAAAAGGCCCGTGCCCGTTCGGAATAGATATTAGAAGCAGCCCATCGCTACGAATAAGATCGCGGGATTTTTCCAGCAGCACGACCGGCTCTTTAACATGCTCGAGAACATCTGAAAAAACGACCACATCATAAAGGCGATCGGGCTTCAGATCTTCACTCTGGCAACATTCGAATCTGATGTTTTTATGCTCGTAATGATCTTTAGCCCATTGAATGGACTCTTTATGCATGTCAACGCCGAGGTACTCATCCCCTTCAGAAGGCAAGAACTGGGACACAGCATAGCCATTTCCGCAACCAATATCGATTATCGACAAAGGTCTCCCCAACCTTCTTCGTTCTTCGTCGATAGCCTGCCTAAACAGTGCCACTTTCTTGGTGTGGCCATATATGTTTTCTCCCAAGAACTGCACTGTTTTACATCCCCATGAAATTCTATGCGCCTCTACAGCCAGTGCCCGTTTCGTCCGTGCCGCATCTCGCTAAAACTCTTACAAAGACCGCACCACTTCCGCTTTGGCTCTCCGCCTGACTGACGAACACAAGCGCAGCTTGGATATATTAGACTTTTTCGAACGATAGCGCATGCAGGTCCTTTTCAGGGAGGTCAAGTTCAATCTTAATTCAAAGGTTCATCAACGCGAAAACGATAAACGCCCTATGTTGCTCACTGCCCATATAGCCAGAATCATCAACAAGTACCAAAGCATGCCATAACTTGAAAAAATCGAATTTCGTACACCGTCAATTGCAATATAAATCGCGAACAAGACCACGCCGCAACCAGCGAGCGCCCGAATTTCCCGCCCAAATGATATTTGGCTCCAGGCCCACGCAAATCCGAGCGCAGCACCCACGACCAAACTGCCGGCAAGCGCACCAATCAAACCGATTTGGCTGTATAGAACGAATTGGTAGGGAGCAGACGCCGATCCGGAAATGTTAGGGTTCATAAAACGCCAAACGACGATCGTGTCGTCGGGCATATGCCCGAAACCCAGAATATCCTGCCCTAAATCGATACCGTAATAAGGATGTTCGTCCGGGAAAACTACCGGATAAAACAAGGCGGATGCGGATGTGCGCGTGAGCGGCGCCATGAGCGTATAAAGCCAAATTTGCTTCGCGCGTGATTCATGCAGCGCCATCCTGTCTGCGATATAGTTTCGGCGGTGCTGGATCTCCTCTTCAGTTAGTGTGCCAGGCTTTCCAATTCTCGCTTCCGAGTCTTGGGATGCCTCCCCGGACATCTCACCCTTCACTTCTGGTTGCGATGTCCCGGTAGGCGCAGCTGATTGTACACCAAAATCTCCCCCCGCCACTTCGGAAGATTGTTCGGCTGTACGAGAACCGTCAGACATAACGGGCACAATAACTGCGAGAAAATAGGCAATTGTAAGAATAACGATCCCCAATCCGGCACGCTTGACCCACTCTCTTCCAAACAATGCGGACGCATCAAGCAACAAGGCCCCACCGAAAATAATGACCGAAACAATGATCGACTTTTTTTGAAACAAAAAGAAGGTAAGCAGCACAACAACCAGCCCGATCACGAGTACAGCAGCGAAGCGTGCGTGCCCCCTGAACGGCACAATCAACGCAAGCCATGCCGCGATGAAGGGCAGGGCTAGATAGATATTGACGAACTCGAAATACCCCAATTCCCGGAAGAGCTTCCACCGGGCACCGACATAGGCAGCGTAATCCGTCCAGGCCGCAAGCTCATTGAACGCGCCGCTCTTCAGTAAAGACCAAACAGTGATCGAAGCGCTAACCAGAAACAACAGCGCGACACCGGTTTGCATATACTTTCCAGGTTGCACCTCTGTGCCAGCGCTTGGAAAAATTCGGCAAACCAGATGAGATGTCGTAAATGTATATCCGGCGGCCATGAAGCAGGGAGCGGCAACCAGCAAACAGACGGCCACAAATCGCTCGTACCCACCTAGAACGGGCACAGCCGCCCCGGAGAAATATTCGTAAAGGAGAACGAATGCCTCAACGTCCAGCAGAAAAAAAATAGCGCCCGTAAGACAGGTGATCGTATAAACCGCTAAAAATGCCAGCAATGGCACAAAGCGATACCACCCATTCTGCATAACAGCGTGCGATACCATTTTACCTTTCCCCCGCGACTGATCGCTCCAGCACCTCCAGAATATGCACCACATGATGATCCCATGTGTACCGCGACAATGCTTCTTTTCGAGCTGCAATACCCAGCATTGAATGTTGTTGCGGATTATCCAGCAGATAACGAATGCTATCGGCAAGCTCCGCCACACTCCCAGGTTGAGTCAGAATAGCCATGGCTTCACGTGGTAAACTGTCCCCCACCTTCAAACGCGATATATGCGGACTGCCGCGAAGCACCTCGCCAATCTGATCGAGATCAGAGGCGATGATTGGCTTCTCCATCGCCATATACTCAAAAAGTTTGGTCGGCGATCCAAAAAACCGGCTGCCGTCTTCATTCGGTATATGCGGGGAAACCAAAATATCAGAAGCAAAAAGGTGGGATGGTGCCTGATCTTGAGGGATAAGACCTGTCAGAGTCACGAAGGCCTGATATTTTTCCCCCGCGAGCTCCTCTTGCACCTGTGAGAATTTCAGCCCATCCCCGATGAGCATAAAGTGTACCTTTTTTCGCTCGAGCAGCTCGGCAGATTCATTCACAAGTTGCCGAATGGCCTTAGCGAGCACCTCCACTCCGTGCCATTGACCGAACGTGCCAATGAAGGTGACCACAAGCGCCTGCGGATCGATGCCATAGCTGCGCCGAATTTCGTCCTTCTCCACCGAGGAGAAGCGCGCTGGATCGAATACAGCCGGCTCGATACAGTTGGGATAGGTGGCGATGCGCTCCGGCGCGACGCCGCGCTCAATCAGCTCGTCACGCAGAACATCAGAGATCGTTACCACAGCATGAGCATGGCGCAAGCATGCGTCCTCCGCCTTCACCGCCAGATTATGATAGCGCAGCGGCCGCCCCCAGTTCTTCTGCACCCAGGCCTCCGAACCATTATATTCGATCACCAGAGGAACGCGGAGCAATCGCGAGAGCGCTACCCCGGCATAATTGGCCAGCGACAAGCGCTGGTAGATCATGGCGATCTTACGCCCCTTCACGATCTCAAGAGCCTGGCTTTGAAACATCCGCTGAAAGCGATAGAGGTTGAGCTCACTTGGCAACCCATAGACGGCTGGCGGCGCAATGGGCTGAAATTCAACACTGCTATCGACCATGACTGGCGGCTCAGCGGAGAGAAATCTCACTTTCCGGCCACGCCGTACCAACGCATTGACCACACCGGCCACATGACCGACGGAACCGCCAGCTTTAACTCCAAACCAGAGATTGGTCTTGAGATACAGAACCTCACCTTCACCTTTTGCAGCTTGCTGCCGAGATGCGGACAGCAGCTTGTCGAGTTCACGGTTGCAGCGGAAGGCGGCGGTGAAACCGCTAATAGAGGCAAAAGCGCCCTGCACGAGAGAACCAAGCGCTCTCAGCCGTGATAGCGGCTTGCGACTGAGGTCCGGTTGCACGATCTCCAGGTGCTTTGCATTGCTGATTGCCGCCAAGCCGCACAGAATGGGCAAAAGTGCTCTGCTGTTCACATCCTCCAGCGGCATCACCAGGCACCGAGCGTTCAGCTTGCGCAAACGCCGCAGCAACTGCCCCAGAGGTTCGCGTCGCAGCTCGGCAACCGTCAGATATTGCGGCACATAGCCAAGTGCACTTTCCAGCTTCTGGCGATAATCGCGAGAAAGGGGATAGGCGACCAGCGCGTAATTCAACTCAATATCTCCGGTAAATCGTCGAATGCCTGCGACGAATATTTTTTACGTTCTTGGCGCGCCTGCCTCACAACTGCATAACTCATCAACAGGAAAAGGATTGTATAAGATACTGAAAGGGCAGCGGCCGCACCAATTCCCTGGTGTGTTGGCACCAGCAAACCGGCAACCGCAAACAGGCATAGCGTCGTAACTAGCCAAACAGCAATGATTTTCTTAGGCAGTCCCACTGCCCCCAAATACTGGGCGAGCATGGTGCTCATCCCCAAAAAGAACATACCCGGCAGCATCACGTAAAAAACAGGGACTGCGGGCATGTAGGCCTCGCCAAAGGCGATGCGAACGAAAAGCGAGGCGAGAAGCGCTGCAATGCCACAAACCAACAGCATGATCACAGCTACCAGCTTTGCTTGGCGCCAGGTCGCCTCGTAACGGCCCACATCTTGGCGTACCAAGCGAGGAAAAACCACCAACGCGAAGGAAACGGGCAAAATAGCTACCACATCGGCTAATTGCGCCGCTACTGAGTAGTAGCCCAGCTCATCGCCATCGGCGAAATGCCCGAGAATCAGCACATTCCCGCGCAAAACTATAAAGCCCAACAACGTGACGATAAAGGCGCGCAAAGAATAGCGCACGGCGGGCCTTAGTACACTGACGTCAAAATGCAACTGCAAGTCGAAGCCGCGGGCAAGCGCCGCAAAAGCCAACAACGCTGCAATCACTGTAGCGATCAGAGAGCCGGTCAGGAACGCGGCCACCGTCTCAAACATCAGTGCCACACACAGAATAGCAACCAGAACCAGCAGATTGTAACCGATCTGGAAAATATTGAACTGCGCGATGCGCTGCAGACCAACCAACAGGTTGCTCATGAGCATGAACAGCAAATTTGAGGCGCCCAGCGCAGCGGCGAGCAGCAACACGGCAATCGGAACATCCAATTGCCCTGCAACGGACACAAGGATTCCCGCCCCAGCCACAAAAACGAGACCGGACAGCCAAAGACTGTTGATCGTCAACGCCCTCAATTTGTCACGCTCGCGCGCCACGATGTAAGTATTGGCTGATGGAAATCCGAGATTACCGAACTGAGTAACAAAGCCAGCCAGGGTGACGGCATAGAAATAGAGCCCACGCCCCTCCGGCCCCAGAAGCCGCGCCGTAACAATGCTGGTGATAATACCCGCAAGCATCACAGCAAAGCGGGAAGCGATTGTCATCATCGCCTCTCGGTCGAGACTGCGTAGAAGTTTGGTGGGTGATGGAAGTTCCATCTTCTACCCCGCCGGAGCCAGGGTCATGCGGAAGGGACAAAGTCGCCCCTGGCGCCGCCAGAGCAACCGCACGGCCGGTACGACAACGCCGTAAGACGGCGACACACGCCCTTCCTCCAAGGACAAAGTCCACTCCTGCGGATCGTACCAGGTCACGTGAAAATTGCGGCCAGCAGCACGCAGCAATACTTTCCCTGCGCCAGCAACCTCTGCCTCGACGCCTGGCGCTAACAACAAAGGGACCTCCACCAAATGAGTTGCGGCAACGTCCTCCTCAAAACTGTCCTCAATCGTTAGAGTGTGATTGGCATGTTCTAATTCATAGCTGCGCACTGGGCGCACTGGATGGGCAAGCCTTTGATAACCCGCATGGCCTGCCACCAGCTTATCGCTAGTCTCACCCGGTTGCCACAGCCGCACGTCGGGCACCGCGTCGTAGTGAAGGTTCCAAAGATAATCCGGACGGATGAAGCGATTGATCTCTTCTCCGTCTATTTGCGGCGTATTGTGACTGGCCGTTGCGCGAAAGCGGTTCCGCTCCTCATATGAAGCTGTATAGAGATAAGCGCCGGCGTCAGAGACGAGATGCACCCCGTCCAACACAGCCTCGAAAGAAAGGCAATCATTATGGCCATGGCCGCCGCGGCCCGCGAGCCCGATCGGCCCGCAGTCCACAAACACATGATCGCGTGGATTGGCCATAACGTAGACGCCACCCTCGGCAAAAGCCTCGGAGCCGCGCGTTGCCGCAGGGTATGTCTCCAGACGCTCCGCAGCTTGCGGTCCCAGCAACCAGCGCACTTCCCCCATCGGCCCGCCAGCACGGCCACGCAAACTGTCATCAGAGAAAATCTCGCCGATCAGCCCCACAAGATACCGATGATCGTTGATTGGCTGAGTACCCAGCGGCAGGGCGCGCGCATCATCGGCATCGCCCAACAGTGGCACCGTTCCCGCCTCCCGGGTATAGGCGGCGGTGAAACGCCCCATGGCAACCACACGCTTGCGATAAGCGGGCGTCACATCATGTTCGGCCAGCATGCGGTAATGCGCCGGCAGGAGAAACAACTCGGCAACCAGCCGGTGATACGGTACCGAGGCTTCATAATCGACGCCGTCCGCCGTCACCTGCTTAGGCAGTTCGTCGCATAGGATGCGCCATCCCAGATCGAGCCAGCGGTGGGGTCCGCGCCCTTGGCCGAAGAACAAACCGGCAAATACCAACCCTGCCGCATCGGCGGTATAGTGATTGCCGTTGACATCGGACTTCTCCAGATGCCGCTCCGTGAAGCGGCCATGCAGATAGAGGCTAGCGAGGAACCGGCCGCGAAACTCCTCATCGTCCCAAGCCCGGCTGTCTTTGAAAACGTGAAAAAACCACGTCCACACCAGAATGCGCAGCGCGGCCTCCATCGTGCAGGCCCAGTTGACACTCAGGGCATAAGGATTGGCTTCAATCCATTCCTCCAACACCGAGCGCACGGCTTCGGCATAGCGCTCTTCGCCCGTAAGCAGATAAGCCTGCCCCGCCGGCATCAGCCATTGAAGGCGCGAGAGCTCCCACGGCACCTTCACGTCGCTGGGCCGTTCCGGGTTGTTATACTCGATGGAACGGTGAAAGGCCGGCGGCCACCGATGACCGGTTTTGAAATCGGTATGCCAGTCGATAGGGCGGCCAAGTTCCACATCGCCGGAACCAAGTAGCGCCACGCGCCGTCCCACAGCCTTATCTGCTCGGCTCAAAATCTCACGGCGCTCGTCTTCCGGCACGACAGCTGACCAGGACACACTCTGCGGCAGCGGGAAAGGACGGTCGCCCAGGTCATGCCACAACTGATCGATTGAGTTCTTCCCAAGCGCACGCAGCAACGCGCGGGTTCCGAAAGAGCGTGCTAGCTTTGGCGCTACCAACCGTTCGCTCTCGGCCGCAAGTTCCGCCGCAAGCCGCGCTGCAATCACATGCGGCGGTTTGCGCAGGCCTCGCCGGATCATACCGAGAATATCGCGTTTCATAGAGAACGGCTCATAGCTGAATGTGCATCACGGTATCTATCGAATAGTTGTTGATTGGCAAAAAAGTCCGCCTACTTCGATATCCAGTAATCGTGCCAAGCTGCCAAATTAAACAATGTCCAAATATAAAGACTGTTGTCGGCACTCCCCTGACGGTGCGCCTCAATCATGGCTTCGATTGCTTCGGTTTTAAAGAACCCGCGCTGCATAAGCTGCGATTGCATGATCGTGTCACGTGCCTGCTGACCGAATTTGCCGCGCAGCCACTCGCTCATGGGAGCGCCGAACCCCTGCTTTTTACGATAAATCAGATCATGCGGAAGCAGGTCTTCCACCGCTTTCTTGAGCAGATATTTCGGCTCGCCACCGCGCGTTTTCCATGCCTCGGGAATGTCCATAGTAAAGGACACCAGCTTGTCATCCAGGAAAGGCACACGGGCTTCCAGCGAACTCGACATCGTAATCTTGTCCACACGCATGAGAAGCAATTCCGGCAACCGCAACCGGAACTCGTTATGGATCATTCGGGTTAACGCATCCTGTCCGGGGTGCGCTGCATCGAAAGGCCCAAGAAACGAACGGATGATGTTGAACGTATCCGTTTCCTCATAGTCCGGTGGCAGAAGCCCGGTCGCCCGCATGTCCGCATCCACTGGCGCCGGCTGAAAGGCTTCCGGGTTGACAATGGTCCGTTTCAAATTTTCCCAGAACACCGTGGCGCCGCTCCAGAAATGTTCCCGGTCATGCGCGGCCCGGTCGATAATATCCGCATAAACCATCAGCGAGGGGCGCATACTTGCCGCCGTCATTGCTAGGCTGGCGATGCCTTTGCGAGCAAACCCCGGTAGGTAACTGCGGAACGGGTGCCAATAGCGATGATAGAGCCTGAGGTAGCCCATGTAGCTGGCATAACCGCAGAACTGCTCGTCTGCCCCCTCGCCTACCTGGATTACGGTAACCCCCGCGTCCTTAGCCAGCTTGGAGACAAAGTGCAGGGGAATGCACACCCAGTCGGCAATCGGCTCATCCTGGTGGTGCACCAGCTGCTCGAGATAGCCAACCATGTCGGCTTCCTCGATCAGGATCTCGTGGTGATCGGTTTGATAACGATCTGCAATGCGTCTGGCATGATCCAGCTCATTAAGGTGCTGATGGTCCTTGAAGCCAATTGTGAATGTACGCACCGGCCCGTTACTGTGGCGACTCATCAGTGCCACGTTGGTTGAAGAATCAACGCCGCCGGACAAGAAAACCCCAACCGGGACATCGGCCATCATCCGTTTTTCCACAGCCTCTTCCAGGCGGGAACGAATACCGTCAACGTAGAACGCTTCTAACGCTTTATCCGACAAGCCCTTGGTTTCGGCCGGGTCAATACCTTGCCCCGGCACGGCATCCCAGTAACGCCCGGCCCCAATGGTACCTTCTTCCACTTCCAGCCAGCAGCCGGCAGGCAACTTCCACACGCCCGCAAACATGGTCTGCGGCGCGGGCGTGGTCAGGAAGGAGAGATAGTGGTACATCGCCATCGGATCGATGTCGCGCACCACTGCAGGATGCTCCAGAATCGACTTAATTTCGGATCCAAATATGAAAGCGCCGCCAGCAGATGCGAAATAAAGCGGCTTGACGCCAACGCGATCACGGGCGAGTGACAAACGGCGCTTTCTGCTATCCCAAATAGCGAATGCGAAATCGCCCTCTAGCCGCTTCAGCAACCCCTCAAGCCCCCATTCTCGGTAGCCGTGCAGGAGCACCTCCGTATCCGAATGGTCAGTATGGAAATTATACCCAGAACTGGTCAGAGTCGCGCGCAGCTGGCGATGGTTGTAGATTTCACCGTTGAAGGTCACAACCAGATCCTTGCCATCGAGCATTGGCTGATTGGCCGTCTCGCTCAGATCGACAATGGAGAGCCGCCGATGACCAAGCGCCACACGCCCCTCGTCAGAGAACCAGGCTCCGGCGCCATCAGGTCCGCGGTGCGGAACGACATCGCGCATACGCAAAAGCACATCCCTATCCACCGGAGCTGTGTTGCGATAGTTGTAAAAGCCCGCGATGCCGCACATATGCGTTACCTTACTTTTCTCAGATTACCTTTTGGGCCTGCATCTTCTACCGACGCCGCACCAGCTGCCAAATAAGCTTGCGCTTAACCCGTTGTGCTATCTCCGCTTCCACTTGCGCGGATTTGCTGCTCGACCTTGAGAGCAATGCGGCTGGTTTCGAGTTGTTCTTCGAGAGAAATTGGCCAGGGCCGAGCACCTTTCAGAGCCTCTGCAAGCTCGACAAGCTCTTCAAACTGTCCTTTTTGGCTGCTTGCCGCACTCCACTCACCCTTTTTTGTACCGGCAACACGCACAGCTTTGTAATCGTCAAGCTCGATTACTTTGCCATCCGCGAACACGTCCATCCGCTCTTTGGCATGCTCCCGCGCCCCGAAAGCTGTGTATGTGAGCGTGCACAATGAGCCGTCGGCATATGTCAGATTCACCACGAAATTGTCATTCCGCTTCCATTGCTTGCCTTTGGGCTGCGCTGCAGCTGCAGAAACAGCACTGACCGGCGCTCCGACCAGCGCGCGAAACGTATCATAGATATGGCACGCCTCACCCAGGTTGCGCCCGCCACCTTCTGCGGTTTGCACCCAATGATCCGGCGGAATGAAGCCGGCGTTCATACGGTAATTCGCAATGAGGGGAGTGGTACGCCCGGCAAGCGCCTGCTTGGCAGCGCTCATCGCCGGCGAAAAGCGGCGATTGAAGCCCGTCATTAGGAGCGGCGCCCCATCCGCCGGAAGTCCCCGGTAAAACTGCTCGACTTCGGCAAGCTCGGCTTCCGTCAAGGCCAACGGCTTTTCAACGAAAACATTCTTGCCTGCGCGCAGCGCCTTCAAAACCATAGTCCCGTGCAAATCGTGCCGGGTGGTGATCATCACCAGATCAATGGCTTCGTCGGCCAGCAATGCCTCATAGTCCGTCGTGGCGTACGCGGCCTCATACTGGGTTGCCACCGCCTTTGCATTGGCACCGGTGCGGCTCATGACTGCCTGCAACGCATATTGCTTGCGCAACTTGACCATATTAGGAAGGTGCATGCCTTGGGCGAAGCCCCCAGCTCCAGCAAGGCCGACGCGAATGGCCTCCTGCTTAGCAGCAGGTGCCGTACGCAGCACAACCTTGCGGCTCTCCCTTTCGTCCCGCGGCGGATATTCCAGAAGGACAATGAGATCCTTGCGATCAGGGCTTGCAAGTCCGGAATAAGCCTCGCCCGCCTTTTCCAGCGGATAGGACGCACCGATCATCGCATCGATGTTGATCGTTCCAGCGGCCAAAAGCTCAAGATAGGCCTGCATATTGCGGTTTTCGGTCCAGCGCACGTAAGGCAACGGATAGTCCTGCCCGCCTTCCTCGTAAGACGGGTCATAGCGCCCCGGCCCGTAAGACGTCGACACCAGAAAATCCAGCTCTTTGGCATAAATATCCGGACGCTTAAGATGAAGCCCCACATCGCCTACCAGCACCACCCGGCCTTTGCGCCGACAAGACTGGAACGCCTGACTGATCACTTCATCGCTGGGCGTGGCAGCGGTCACGATAGCTGCATCGGCGCCAAAACCATCCGTCAATCGTGAGACTTGGGCAACATAGTCCTCCGCTTGCGGATCGAGCCCATGCTGCATGCCATTTTTAAGCGCCAGAGTAACGCGGCCGGCGGCAAGATCGACACCGATCACCCTGCAGCCATTGGCCTGCAGCAATTGAGCCGTAATCTGTCCGAGAATCCCAAGCCCCACCACGACGACCGTCTCGCCCAGCGTTGGATTGGCCCGGCGTACGCCCTGCAGTGCGATAGAGCCGAGCGTCACGGTGCTAGCCACGCTCGTACTCAAGTCTTCGGGAATGTGCACGGCTAGATTTACGGGAACGTCGATCACCTCGGCATGATTGGCGATACCCGCACCGGCACAAGCCACCCGGTCGCCCACATCGAAGCCTTCCACCTCGGCGCCGACGGCGATCACCCGTCCTGCAGCGGAATAACCGGTGGGACTGCCAGCGGCTAGCTTACCCCGCACCCGATCAATAGTGCGTTTCACGCCTTGGTCACGCATCATGTCGAGCACGCGCTTGACGTTCTCCGGCTGCTTCAGCGCCCGCCGGTATAACGGCATGCCGGAAAGCGCGACACCCGCCATTTCCGTGCCGGCGCTAATACAAGAATACTCGACCTGCACCAAAATGTTCTTTGGACCGGCTTCGGGCGCAGGCACTTCGTCGACAATCACCCCACCGTCTTTAATGAGCACCTGTTTCATTGCCACATCCCACGGGTATCAATCAGTTCTTTACCCTTGAGCAACGACGTGTCCACTTTCTGAAAGACTTTGTGATTGACCAACACGACGACGATATCAGCAGAGCCGATGGCTTTCTCTGCGGGCATGAAATGAACATCTTCGTACCCCTGCAGTGAGCGCGGCAACTCCTCCACATGCGGCTCTACCACATAAAGCTCGCCCGCCTTGGTCTCTGCCAGATGCTCGACAATCTCAAGCGCAGGACTCTCACGCAAGTCGTCGATATCGGGCTTGAATGCCAGCCCCAGGCAGGCAATACGCGGACGCTTAAAACGCTCCGCCGCTCGCGTGATGCGCCTTACCACATATAGCGGCTTTGCGTCGTTCACCTCTCGCGCGGTACGAATTAACTGCGCCTCTTCGGGTGCCGAATGCACAATAAACCAGGGATCCACAGCAATGCAGTGCCCGCCGACACCAGGTCCGGGTTGCAAGATGTTGACGCGCGGGTGCCGGTTGGCCAGTGAGATCAATTGCCAGACATCAATGGACAGGCGCTCACAGATAATGGAAAGCTCGTTTGCAAACGCAATATTCACGTCACGGAAGGAGTTTTCCACCAGCTTGCAGAGTTCGGCGGTACGCGCATCAGTGCGCAGACACTCACCCTTGACGAAAAGAGCATAGAGTGCCGTCGCGAGCTCGGTCGAACGCTCACTCATGCCGCCAATTATACGATCGTTCTCGACTAACTCCCGGATCACCTGGCCGGGCAATACACGTTCCGGGCAGTGCGCGATATGGATGTCACTCTCGTTCCCCTCATGCTGAGGAAAGCTGAGATCGGGCCGGGCAGCCGCCATCCATTCTGCCATTTGCTCAGTCGCCCCGACCGGCGACGTCGACTCGAGAATTACAAGGTTGCCCTTTTGCAGAACCGGCGCCAACGCTTTGGCCACCTGTTCAATATACCTTAGATCGGGTTCGTGCCCCTCTTTGAAGGGCGTCGGGACTGCGACCAAAAACGCATCAGCCGGTTCCGGCGTCGTAGTGGCGTGCAAGTGGCCGGTCGCCACCGCTCCCTGAACCACCACATCAAGATCCGGCTCGACGATGGGCACACGGCCGGCATTGATGGTCTCCACCGTATTCCGGTTGACATCCACCCCTATCACCTTAAGCCCGCGCGATGCCAAAACCGCTGCGGTGGGTAATCCAATGTAACCAAGCCCAACGACGCTAACAGTCTTGAACTGCATGAACTGCCTCCAGCTTTTCGACAATCCGCTGACAGGCGGCGCCATCTCCATAAGGGTTGTGGGCTCGGCTCATCGCCATATACGTCTCCTTATCGTCCAGAAGAGCGGTGACCTCCGATACGATGCGCTCCACGTCAGTGCCCACCAGCCGTACTGTACCGGCTTCCACCGCTTCGGGGCGCTCGGTCGTATCCCTCATCACCAATACGGGCTTGCCCAAGGACGGGCCTTCTTCCTGAATACCGCCGGAATCAGTCAGTATTATGTGCGCTTTCTTCATGAGAGCCACGAATGGCAGATAATCCATCGGCTCTATAAGCGACACCGCCTCAAGCCTACCTAGCAACCGGTTGACCGGTTGCTGCACGTTAGGGTTTAGGTGCACCGGGTAAATGATCTGAACATCTTGTCTTTCGGCTAGTTGCGCCAGCGCCGTGCACATGCGCTCAAAACCGCCCCCAAAGCTTTCGCGGCGGTGCCCCGTCACCAGGACGAGCTTCCGCCCGGGATCGACTTGGGGCAGTTTCTTTTCGATTTCTGCCGCGAGGGCCTTGTCCTCGTCAAGCCGGCTACTCACCGAGAGCAATGCATCGACCACCGTATTGCCGGTCACGATCACACTCTCGGGCTTCGCGTCTTCGCCCAACAAGTTATCGCGCGCCTTTGATGTCGGCGCGAAGTGCAGATCAGCGATGGAGCCCGCAACGCGCCGATTGATCTCCTCGGGCCAGGGAGAATAAATATTGCCGGTCCGCAGCCCGGCTTCTACATGGCCGACAGGGATCTTTTCATAAAACGCCGCCAGACTTGCCGCCAGCGTGGTGGTTGTATCGCCATGCACCAACACCCTATCCGGGCGAAACTCACGCAACACGTCGCGCAAACCCAACAACACCTGACTGGTAACATCGAACAGATCTTGCCCGGGGCGCATCAAGTTAAGATCGAAGTCTGGGCGAATATCGAACAGGCTCAATACTTGGTCCAGCATCTCCCGGTGCTGGGCGGTCACACAAACCCGGCTTTCAATGCCATTTGCAGCATCCAGAGCCTTCACCAGAGGCGCCATCTTGATGGCCTCTGGGCGAGTGCCAAACACAGTCAGGATTTTCGGTCGCAAAACCAGGACCTCAGCTGAATAACTGATAGAAATGAAGCGTCAAAGTGCAACTTGCGGGCACCCCTCAATGCCCTCCCCCAAGCAGAGCTCGAGTTAAGTAGCAGAGCTGTCTCACTGAGGCAATACCGACATTTTCGGGAGAAATCCGAGGCGTTCATCGTTAAAATCTCGCCAATTTCTGCGCCTTTTGAAAGGATTAAAATGGGCCACTTCCCGCCAAAAAACCGGATTGAAGAATCGCTCCGCCGATCAACCAACAAGGGCCGCGCCTTGTTCTTGCGGATACGCCCTATTGCCGGTCAAAATGGCCTACTGAGGAGCCGTGACGTCCTAGAAGTGAAGTACAGGAAGGGTGCTTGGGGCTGGGGGAGCATGTTCCGTGGAATGGAGGCGTTTTATTTCAAAAAACCACTTACTCTCCAACCGTATTTTAGGTTTGAAAGTATTACGCCACCTTCAGGGTGTAACGACCATAAAATATTCACGACGTGCGCCGCATTACCTGCTGAAAAGGGATAAAACTCAAGCCCCTATGGCGATGCCGCTCAGCACAAGTTTTCCACAAGCCCTGTGGTCGATGCCATTCACGCTACCGCAGCGGTTTCGATTTTGACTGTCCGCACCCAAGAATTTACTTTCTCGGCGAGCGCTGTATTGCCACCCCTTTTAAGAAGACAAGCAACATCATCTTCCGCTACCACTGACCATGAAATATTGCGCCGCAGCCGCTCCCTGTGAGTGGCGGTTCGGTCACTATGTGAGTTAAATCGCTTACCCAACCGGATACCGAAGAACAATGAACGCAGCGAGTGAAGCCATCATTTTTGACCGTACCAACGCTTCGCTATCGACGCCGGATCTGCGCTCATTGATACATGTGCGCGCCCTGCAAACAACTCATAAGATCTTACGCCCTTTCGGCTACATAGGCATTTCGCGCCTTCACAATATGATCAGCAAGATCACACGGCCGACGACGATGACGATGGTGAGAGAAGGACGTTTTTGCTTTCGTTTCCCCTCGAACGATTATTACTGGAACCGTTTGCTTGACCCTTCATGGTCCTATGAGCCTGAGATTGACGTGGTATTGGCACATTTCGCAGACGTTCCGTATGTATTTCTCGATCTGGGCGCAAACTTTGGTTATTGGAGTGCACGCGTCGCATCGGGCCTTTACGGCGAACATCCGGTCGTCGCCGTCGAAGCATCCGAGTTTTGCTTTCAACTGTTGAAACTGAATGTGAATAAACTGAACGCCCATATCCACCATCGGGCCATCGATAGCGTAAGCGACAAAAGAATTTCGCTTTTTGGCAGCCGCCATGCGGGTTTTTCGATCGACGAAAACTGGTATGGCGCATCGAAGAATGTTGTGAACGATGTCGTCTCAGTCACCATTGACGACCTGCTTACACTTGAAAACCTTGATGCCGACCAGCAACCGGTTATCGTCAAACTCGATGTAGAAGGTGTTGAACTGCGGGCACTACAGGGGGCTTCCGCAGCCATTGCCGGTAAAACGGCATTCATTATTGAGGATGCCGACCGGAGCGGTCTCAGCGACGCTGTCCGATATGCCATCGATGAGCTCGGCATGACAATTTTCAGCATTGAGGATGGTCACTTCAACAAACTATCCACGCTTGAAGAACTCACCAGCGTAAACGCCAACAAAAGTCAGATCCAAGCAACGGGCCTTAATCTCATCGCGACGAAGTCGCCCTTCTGGATTAAGCGGCTGACTGGCAGCAACTCTGAACGAGTGCGCCCATGAAGACGCTATTGAGCGTCTATGGGATCAACGCGCTCGCGTTCGCATCAAATCTCGCCGCAATTTTCGTCTTTTTTTCCCTCGCCGGCCCTAGCGGTTACGGCAGCTACGGCATCTATATCGTCTTTCTTGCGATTTATTATTTGTGGGAAACCTCTCTGGTCAAAGGAGCCCTCTTCGCCCGCTCGGAGGAAAAGTGCAAAGGCTTGAGCGATAGGGATGCAGATGCGGTTGCCCTGGCCAGCATAAACGGATCTCTACTCCCCTTCGTCCTCGGCTCATGCTTGCTCGTGGCTCTAGGGAACTTCTTCTACCCGCTTGATTCTGCGACCGGCATAGGCGGGCAATTGATTGTGGCCGTCGTAACTATCGAGCATCTGCTCTCATATCCCTCCAACAGGCTCGTCTTCCACCTTACAGTCGCGCAAAAATTTCGGACGATTTACACGTTCCGGCTTGCCGCAACTCTTCTGCGACATGCAAGCGCCTGGGGTGTTTTGTTGGTCACGGGTTCTGTTTACTGGGCAGTCATAGCCATTACCGCGAAGGGATTGGTCATTGGCGGCATATCCGTCTGGTGGATTGCAAAGCGGTACGCTTACGCAGAAGGCATGCGGTTTCGACTTCGCCCGACCTATCTTGCATCAACCTTAAGCTTCTTTGCCGCGGCTGCCGCCATCATCGTGATGCAGGAATTGCCGTCGCTTCACATCGACCGAACCTACGGCCGCGAAGCGCTCGGCACCTACCGTCTGCTCTATGACATGGTCGCAGCGATATGGTTTCTGGCCACTATCTATCCGACCGTTCTCTTCAGTTACTTGCTTTCCGGACGAGAGGGGAACAAGCGACCGAAGGTTAGCCAGCCCGCTCCTTATTTTTTCGAAGGGCTGGCGCTTTTTCATCTCACGTATTTCCTTGGCGTCTGTGCCCTCATCACTCTCGAGCGGTCATTGCTCGAAGGCTATTTCACTCATATTCCCTATGCATTTGGCGTGGCAGCAGGTGTTTCGCTTCTTGGATATAGCCGCTTCCTCATCGAGACTGCGCAAGCTTACGGACTCGGCCGGCGAGTGTTAGCTGCCACCCTTGTCTCTATCGCTTTCGTCGCGATCGTTCTGGCTATGTCACCGAGTGAAATCACGCTGGCAGAGGTGGGGTGGGCTTGGTTATTTGGTCAATTGCTATTCTTCGTTCTTCTAAAACTAATCTTGCTCTCCATCACGACCACGCAAATACGAACGTTTATGGATGCAACTATTCTGGTGTTGCCTATCCTTGTCGTCACCATTTGCGAGGGCGTTTTGAATCCACTGTTTTTGCTGGCAATTAGCGTGACCGGCGTTTGTGTTGGCCTGGCCACGTTGCTTGTTATGTTGCGCCGCGGTTTAGAGCCAGAAAGCCGGGTCTCAACTTCAACACCCGGTCAAGATCAGCTGCGTAAATAATAGCAAAGACTGTTATCCAGAAGACAGGTTGCCGTCCGACATAATGAAACATTGCAAACACAGCAACGCCGGTTCCCATTACGATCAATATCGCCAGATGACCGTTTTTCAGTCCTCCGCGGACCGCCAGGAGAACCAAAGCCAATAGCCCGCCTAAACCGACAATCCCAGAGATGAGCAATAGATCAAGAACCGTATTATGCGCCTCCTGAATCGCACCAGGCTCACCCGGCGCTAATTTGTATCCAGGACCGTACCCCACCAACGGCGACTTCAATCCCAAACTCACCGCCTGCTTCCAAAGCTCTATTCGTACGGTTCCCTGATGGGCATCCGCCGCCATTACCCGACGCAGCTCACGGTCCACAAGCTCATTCAGTTCACGCGGCTCCTCTCCAGAGCTTACCTTTTCATCAACGGTCACCTCTTCACCGCTATTCCCCGTATCCAAGGAAACCAGTCGTTCCTCGCCGCCCTCTGACAGAGCGAATAACACGCCCGCGAATGCGAGAAGAAAGATGCATGTGATGGTATGCGGGCGATTACCCTTCCAAATTTCCTTTTTGCCGTTACGGACTGCGCCAACAAACTCCACAATGTGTATGGCAAAAAAAACAACCATCAACGTCAACAGTGCCAAGAAAAAAGAATCGCTATGAGTCATTGCCCCTGCAACCACACTACCAATGGCAAGAGGAATGATGATCCTACGGGAAAGGGCAGCTCTGTTTTCCACATAAGCGAGAAGACCGAGCGCGGAAATGGCCAAAAACGCGATCTGATTCGGATTGTCCGAAAATCCCTGCAGCCGAGAGCTGGCATGCCACATCAATTGCTCGTTCGAGCTGGTAATAAAATGCCACATCACAGGCGTGAACGGGTTGGGGATCAGCGCCACAAGTGCAGCAAAGATCAGATACGTTGCAATTGTGACGGCAAGTACCGCAAGCGCAACAACCTCCCGCCCTCTGGCAAGATTGAGGAAGGCCATTACAACAAGGAAGCTGAAGAGGTAGGAGGCCGTATCACGCAGTCCTAGGCGCGCAGGCTCCACAATCAATGCCCAAAAACCGCCGAGCGATAGAAGGGCAAGGAGGATACTCCCCCCCCAAATATAGGGATTCTTGTGGAGCTCACGCCGGCGCAAGCCATCCATAATCACAATCAAGGCAACCGCGGCAACCACCCATTCAATTGGGCCAGCCATCCCATCGCCGCGAAACTGCTTGAAGCTTAACGCCACAATACAAAGTGAATAAGCCCACAATGACCAGGTTCGCCGAAAATCAAAACTGAACTCCGAATGCTTACGCTGTTCGGGCAAACGCCACTCCATTCATCTTTTTAGTCGCCCAAGACGGTCATCGTTCGACGATGTTTGGATGTACCATTCCATCGTTGCGGCCAGCCCCTCGTAAATTCGGTGTGTCGGCTCGTACCCGAGCAGGGTGCGCGCCTTTGAAATATCTGCCTGCGAATGGCGCACATCACCAGACCGAAAATCACCATGAACCACATTAACCGGCGGTATGACCATTTTGCGGCCAAGCGCGTCCTGTATTGCCTTCAACAATTCATTTAAGGTTGTCCGCTCGCCGACAGCCACATTGTATACCTGCCCCCGAGCTGCGTCAGATGTTGCCGTAGCCGATAACAAATTTGCCTGCACGGCGTTTTCGACAAAACAAAAGTCCCGGCTGGTCTCCCCATCTCCGTTGATGTGGACCGTCTCACCGTGCAGCAAACTTGCTGTCCACTTTGGTATCACGGCTGCATATGCACCATTTGGATCTTGCCGCGGACCGAAGACGTTGAAGTAGCGCAGTCCAATGGCTGTGAATCCATAGACTCGCGTGAAAACGTCGGCATACAACTCATTGACATATTTCGTCACGGCATAAGGGCTCAGCGGATTGCCGATATTATGCTCAATTTTCGGGAGATCGGGATGGTCTCCGTAAGTGCTGCTACTAGCTGCATAGGTAAAACTTGTTACCCCGGCGTCCTTTGCCGCGACAAGCATATTCAAAAAGCCGGTTATGTTTGCTGCGTTGGTTGCAACAGGGTCGGCAATGCTTCTTGGTACGCTGCCCAACGCTGCCTGATGCAGGACGTAGTCGACGCAAGCCTCACGCCCCCAGTACATTGCGCGCTCGCAATCCGAAAAATTGCAGATATCACCCTCAATAAGGCGGAACTGCTCCCACTGCGCCGGTGTCACCAAAGAACGCACTTCATCCAGGTTTGCCTGATGCCCCGTCTGGAAATTGTCCAGCCCGACCACCCGCTGCTCAAGCTTGAGCAGCGCCTCGAGTAAGTTGCTGCCAATAAATCCCGCAACGCCGGTGATCAGCCATGTACGCGGCTGCCGTTGAAGGTCTTGCAATATCTCTTGATAGCGGCTCATGCCGAACTGCCCTTACAACCGGCCGTCTACAGCGTGCGGCGGGAGAATACCTTTAACATCGAAAACAACAGCCCCCTGCTCGCCAAATGCTTTGATACCCGCCTCGCCCAGGTCTCTAAATTCCCTATGACCGACCGCAATGATAATGGCCGCATAGGTTCCCAGCGCCGGCTCCCGGTCTAGGCAATTGAGATTATACTGACGCCGAGCAGCCTCTACATTTATCCAAGGGTCGTAAATATCGACGGCGATGTTGTAGGCCTGAAGCGCCTTTGCAAGATCTACTACCTTAGTGTTGCGCGAATCGGGACAGTCCTCTTTGAAGGTCAACCCGAGAACAAGTACACGGCTACCCAACACCGGCTTGTTTTTCTTAAGCATCAATTTGATGGTTTCATCTGCGACATGGGAAGCCATGCCGTCATTAATGCGGCGGCCCGCCAATATCACTTCGGGATGATATCCAACCTCTTGAGCCTTGTGCGTCAGGTAATATGGGTCCACGCCGATACAGTGTCCTCCGACAAGCCCCGGCTTAAAGGGAAGAAAATTCCACTTGGTGCCGGCCGCCTCGAGCACTTCCAAAGTGTCGATGTCCAAGCGGTGGAAAATCAGACTGAGCTCGTTCATCAAGGCAATATTCAGGTCACGCTGTGTGTTTTCAATCACCTTGGCAGCTTCAGCTACTTTGATGGAGCTTGCTTTGTGGGTACCGGCCGTAATGATTTCAGCGTAAAGACGATCTACCACCTCCGCAATCTCGGCGGTGCTGCCACTTGTCACCTTTTTAATGTCCGAAAGACGATGACTCTTGTCCCCTGGATTGATTCTTTCGGGACTATATCCACAGAAAAAATCTTCGTTGAACCTGAGTCCCGAACTCTGCTCAAGGATCGGAACACAAAACTCCTCCGTACATCCTGGATACACGGTGGACTCATAAATCACTAAAGATCCAGGCTTCATAACACCGCCTACGGTTGCACTAGCATTTTGCAACGGAGTGAGGTCTGGACGATTCCCCTGATCGATCGGTGTTGGCACAGTGACAATAAAGATTCCGCAGTCCGCAAGGCTCTCGGCGGAATTGCTGTACTCAAGATGCCTAGCTGACGCGAGATCCTCAAGGGGGACCTCCAGCGTACTATCCTGCCCAGCACGAAGCTCCGCAATTCTCCCTTGGTCGATGTCAAACCCCAAGACAGCGCGGCGCTTCCCGAATTCGACCGCGAGCGGCAAACCAACATACCCAAGCCCGATTACAGCTATTTTTTCCCGGCTGGTATTCATTCAAAGCCTTCTTCATAGATGGCCCCAGAGAGGTGTTCGCCGTCCTCTCAAAAGGTCCGCTCCATGCCCCCAATACACAAACAGCCCCTATACGAGAGGCTGCTGGAACATTCTCGACAGCATTGCGCGAACATTGCCTGCCATTTTGAGCGCGGAACCAATTTGTGGTTCAGAAGCAAGAGTTTGGCAAGAAATACTGACGACAAAAGACGGATAAAATGCCGTTTAAAAATCAGAGATTTCCACCCACCTTATGATCATCAGGAATCCTCCCCAAAAATTTCGTTTCATCATATGATCTGTCCTGCCTTATCTCAAGCACAGGTTGAGGAAGGGCGGGACAGTTAAATTCGCATCCACCAAGCCAAATTTGAGGAAAATTGCCTTCTTTTCTCATGACACCGCCTATATTTTCTCTTCAGTAAATCAAACGGCGATATTCTGTGCATTCTATATTTATTCTCGCTGGATACTCGGCATCCCTTCGGAATTTCAGGGGCTCTTTAATTGAAGAGTGGCGCGCACGCGGACATATCGTCCACGCTGCCGCGCCCGACCTGCTGGAAGACACACGCACGCGGACATGGCTAGAGACGCGGGGGGTATCGTGTCATTCAGTTCCTGCCAACCGGACAGGCGTGAACCCGTTCGCGGATCTACGCACGCTTTTCTATCTTGTGAAACTTTTTGGCCGTATTCGTCCGACGTATTTTTTCGGATATACAGCCAAACCCGTTATTTGGGGAGTGCTTGCGGCCTGGCTCGCTCGGGTCCCTCATCGTGCGGCCCTCATCACCGGCCTAGGGTATGCCTTCACGGGTGAGGCGCGGGGAAAACGGGCCCTGGTTCAGAAAATTCTGCGCGGGCTTTATAAATATGCACTACGTCGCGCGACGCTGATATTTTTCCAGAATCAGGATGACAAAAGCGATTTCGCACAGATGGGTCTTCTACCAGCCAGGGTTCCTGTCGTTATCGTCAACGGTTCCGGCATCGACACGGACACCTTTACCCCCGCTCCATTACCAAGCGGACCACCCCGTTTTTTGCTGATTGCACGGCTGATCGGCGACAAAGGCATTCGCGAATACGCGGCGGCGGCGGCGCAGCTGTATGCCGCAGTACCCGAAACAGAGTTCCACTTGGTTGGCGGCCTGGACCCTAATCCCGACGGCATTCCCGAAGCCGAGGTCCGCCAATGGCAAGAAACCGGGCATATTATATGGCACGGATCGCTGGAAGATGTACGCGACGCGATTACAACTTCTCATATCTATGTACTTCCAAGTTACCGCGAGGGCACCCCGCGCACAGTACTCGAAGCCATGGCAATGGGACGGCCCATCATCACCACCGACGCTCCAGGCTGCCGAGAAACAGTCATCGACGGTGTGAATGGTTTCCTGGTCCCGGTTCAGAACATCCCCGCCCTCAAAGAGGCGATGGAACGCTTCCTTGCGTCACCGCAGATCATCGAAACGATGGGTACGGAATCGCGGCGAATGGCCGTCGAGAAATACGATGTGAGGAAAATTAATGCGGCGATGCTTACCGCCATGAAGTTGTAGACTTGAGGAAGGCTTTTCCTTGAATATCTAATCGCGCTGCCCGGCCAACCATGCCTGAAACATGAGAACACCCCAAAGGTGATATGACCAGTTGCGCCGGCCGGCGAGGTGCTCCTCCCATTTCTTCCGAACCGACAGAGGGTGAAAAAAGCCTTCTTGCTGCAAACGCTTTTCATCCAGCAGATCTTCCGCCCAATCGCGCAGCGGTCCAGACAACCACGCATCCAACGGAATCCCGAAACCCATCTTAGGGCGTTCTATCAATTCTTTGGGCACATACTTGTAGAGTACCTGACGCAGAGCCCATTTGCCCTGCCCATTACGGAATTTCATTGTCTGTGGGAGCTGCCAGGCATATTCGATCACCCGATGGTCCAGAAACGGAACCCGCGTTTCAAGGCTGATGCCCATCGCCGCACGGTCTACCTTAGCAAGTATATCGTCCGGCAAATAAGACAGCATATCCAGGGCCATCATACGCTCAACTTCGCTCAGCCCGGCCAATTTCGGTGCGCGCCCCGACAAGAACGTGGGCGGCTCTCTGCTCCCAAGCACCAAGCTTTCCGGATCATCCCAGTGCGAAACCAGTCCCTTATACAAACTCTCAATCGAGTCGCTTCCAAAGACACCGGCCGCCTTGTGAACCTTGTCCCCGAAGCGCCCGCCCAGCCTCTTTTTGAGCCCCGGAACTACACGGGCGAGACCGTCCCAAGTTTGGGGAGAAAGGCTTGTAAGACTTTTCGCGGCAAGCACGCGAAGGGGCACCGGCACCTTCGACAGCCTCTGCCAAACGCCGGCTGCTACCAGGTAGCGGGTATACCCGCCAAAAAGCTCGTCTCCGCCGTCACCCGACAGGGAGACGGTTACGTTCCGGCGCGCAAGATGGGAAACTAGAAACGTGGGAATCTGCGAGGAGTCAGCGAAGGGCTCGTCATAGAGCACCGGCAGCCGCGGCACCACATCCAGCGCCTGCTTCGGCGTCACATAAAGCTCGGTATGCTCGGTGCCCAGATGCTCTGCTACCTTCTTTGCGTGAATAGCTTCATTGTAATCGCTTTCATCGAAACCGATTGTGAAGGTTTTGACCGGCCGCAAGGATTGCGATTGCATCAGCGCGACGACTGCCGATGAATCGACGCCCCCGGAAAGAAACGCGCCCAATGGCACATCTGAAATCATTTGCTGACCTATTACTGTCTTCAGCAGCGACTCCAGTTCTCCGACAAGTTCTTTATCACCGCCTTCGCGCCGCTCCCTGCATCCCGCTTCAGCCACCTGCGCCAAAGACCAATAAGGTTCAGGCTCGGATTGCGCCTGTGCCCCTCTGCTGCCTTCCGCCGCCGACAAGGGAATAGTCAGCAGGGAGCCCGGAATTAGTTTCCTAATACCCTGATATATCGAGTATGGCGCAGGAATATAATTGTGGCGCATCATCAGACAGAGCGCATCACGGTCGATATCCGCATTAAAACTTGGATGGAGTTTTAGCGCTTTCAGTTCAGACCCGAACAGAAAGCAGGCGGTCCCGTCACGCTGCTGCCAACCGTAATAAAGCGGCTTCTCACCAATGCGGTCACGCACGAGCGTCAGCGTGCGCGCCTTGCGATCAACAACCGCTATTGCAAACATTCCGGCGCAGCGGCGTATTGTGCCTTTTATGCCCCAAGTCTCGAACCCGGCAAGCAGTGTCTCCGTATCGGAGTGGCCACGCCATTGAAGTGCCGTTCCCAGCTGTTTCAGGTCTTCACGTAACTCGAGGTGATTATATATCTCGCCATTGAAAATAATGACGTATCTTCCAGAAGCCGAGTGCATCGGCTGATGACCCGCCGGAGATAAATCAAGAATGGAAAGCCGACGATGGGCCAACCCAACACCGTCTGACGCGTCAAACCAAACACCGCAATCATCCGGACCGCGAGATCGTATGGTATCCGCCATTCGCTTGAGAAGTATCTCGTCCGCTTCACTCCCATGCCGACCGCTTCCCCCAAGATACCCAACGATTCCGCACATAGTAAATTTCCACTAACCAGCCAGGCCTTTTTGATTCACACCCCGCAAGGCGCCGCCCGCTTATCATGGGCCGTCTTCTTAAGTAATGACCATCGCAGCGGGTATCCGGCGCACCTCTATGAAAGGTTCCGGGAAGAAGTGGACGAAGAGCAGACGGTATTTGGATTGTGCCCGCCGTTCGGAGGGCTATTTACGCGCGCTAGCCTGCCTCTCGCTTACGCAATTTCCGATACAATTTTCTTCACGGCTGCCGCGACAAACTCTTCGTCTGCTTTAGTCATATCAGTTCCGGAAGGCAAGCAAAGCCCTGTTTCAAACAGTCTCTCCGCGACGCTTCCTCCTATTACGCTCACACCTTTCAGCGCGCCTTGCAGATGCATTGGTTTCCAAAGCCTGCGGGCTTCAATACCAAGCTCGTTGAGGCTGAGAATAAATTTGGCGAGATCCGGCCGCCCATTAGTTGTCAACACGCTAAGCCAACGGTTCGCTCTGGCCCCAGCAGGTTCATCGGGAAAACGAATACCAGGAAGAGAGCCAAGTGACTTGCGATAATTCTCAAAGATCTCGCGCCGCCTGATAACGCGCTCTTCCAGAACCTCCAACTGCCCGCATCCGACGGCTGCATTGATAGAACTCATGCGGTAATTATAGCCGATCTCTTCGTGTTCATAATGAAGAACCGGCGCCCGGGCTTGCTGGGAAAGGAAGCGTGCATACTCGACAAGTTTTTCATCCTCGCTTGCCAGCAACCCCCCGCCGCCGGTCGTTATCAACTTGTTTCCGTTGAACGAGAATGCTGCGCTGTCTGCACCAAAACCGGCATGCTTACCGTTCCGCCGGCTGCCAATTGCTTCAGCAGAATCGGCGATGACGGCTATTTCATAAGGAGCCGCTATAGCTTTTAGACGATCCAGATCGCAGGGCATGCCATAAAGGTCGACGGCAATGATTGCCTTAGGCAGCTCATTCCGTCCGGCAGCTTTTTTCAACTCCTCCTCGACGAGGCCCAGATCGATGTTCCAATTCTGCTCATCACAATCGAAAAGGATCGGCGTTGCGCCCTGATATATAATTGGCGCAATTGAAGCGATGAAGGTGAATGTGGGTGCCCATACTCGGTCACCTCGCTCAATCCCCGCACAACGGAGCGCAAGATGCAGCGCAGCCGTGCCACTGGAGACCGCGACAGCATGGGAAAAGCCGGTTTTTTCACAGAACATCTGCTCAAAGCGGGAAAGAATAGGGCCGGCGGGCGCCACAAAATTTGTCGCAAAAACCTCGTCAACATACTTGCGTTCCCGGCCGCTCATATGAGGCGGAGAGAGCAAGATGCGATATGGTGACTGGTTTTCAGATTTCATTTCTTATTCTTTCGATCGGCGCTTCAAATCACGGCAGCGGGAATGCCAACGACTGTTTCTTTTTCGCCAACGTCCTTCGTGACACATGCTCCCCCTCCGACAACCGCCCAATCGCCGATACGTCTTTGCGGCAAGACTTTAGCGCCCAGACCAACAAATACTCCATCGCCCACTTTTACATCACCTCCCAAACAGGCGCTCGGGCCAACATGGGTAAACGCTCCGATGCGACAATCGTGTTCGACAATTGCACCCGTGTTTATAATGGCATGTTCACCAATTTTTGCATCTGGCTGCACAACGGCTCCCGCGCAAATCAGTGTTCCGGCCCCAATTCTAGCGCTCTCGTGCACCCATGCCCGGGGATGGATAACAGTTTGCCAGCTGGCTGGCTTAAGACGGCCTGCAAGCTGCGCCCGTGTCTTATTGTCACCGATTGCCAAAATCGCAGCAAGATCCTTCAATGCATCTTCGGATTGCGATAGAATTTGATGCCCCAAGAGAATGTCACCGACACGAGCCGGATCTTTATCATAGATCGCGCCGACTTGCCCGCCAGCCTCGAGCCATGCGGCAACTAGAACTTTGGCATGACCGCCAGCACCTATGACCGCAATTTGATCCATTGGAGCCATTAGCTTTCCTTACCCCGTAAGGCATCAGTTTGCGGGTGGGTTTTTTTTTGTTTCTTCGCTTTCATTTCATCGTCAAACCGGGGCATCGTAGCATGTCCGTCGGCCGAAATACCTTCTCTAGCAAAGACCGTAGCGACGGTGCGCAGAAGAATCTCGCAATCCAATGCCAGTGAGAGGTTCTCGACATATTCAACGTCCGCTTCCAACCGCGCCTCCCATGATATCGCATTCCGCCCCCTAACTTGCGCTAAGCCTGTAAGCCCCGGCCGCACCTCGTGGCGGCGCATTTGGCGCTCGGAGTAATAAGGCAAGTATTCGGGAAGAAGTGGGCGGGGGCCGACAAGACTCATATCGCCCTTGAGAACATTCCAAAGCTCTGGCAATTCGTCCAAGCTGCTAGCACGCAGAAAACGGCCAAAAGCCGTCAGTCGTTCTTCGTCAGACAGAGGCTGTCCATCCGGCGTACGCATGTCCCTCATCGTACGAAGTTTGGTTAGGTGGAAAGGCTGCCCGTACCGCCCAATCCGCTCTTGCCTGAACAATATCGGACGCCCCAGCGACCAACGTACCGCAAACGCAACGAGAACAAGGGGAACCGCCGCTATAATGATCGCAATGAAAGCACCGATAATATCGATGACGCGTTTGAGGTAACGATACGCCAAACGTCGCTCCCTGCCCTAACTCCGGTTTCCCTAGTCCGTTATTATCACAAATTATGACGTTCGCACGCGCAACATTAGTTGCCCCCATCTGCCATCACATATTGAAGCAGATGCAGCGTTTTGAAATCTATCCTGCGATAGAAGAAGAAATTGAAAATTTCGCGGGAAAGACTGGTCGGAGCGGCAGGATTTGAACCTGCGACCCCCTCGTCCCGAACGAGGTGCGCTACCAGGCTGCGCTACGCTCCGCCTTGTCGAGGGCGCGTTATACAGGGGCGGGCGCGGGCCTGCAAGGGGGGAAATACCGTTGCAGAAGCCCAATTCACTCGCTATGTTCCGGCCACTTAATGAGCGGTCTTGGGGCGTAGCCAAGCGGTAAGGCAGCGGTTTTTGGTACCGCCATGCGCAGGTTCGAATCCTGCCGCCCCAGCCAACCGCCCGCAGCCCTGGCTCAGTTCCCCGGCTTACCTCCCTAGCTTCGGCCCGCCCCTGCAAATATCCCCAATCACGAAAAGGCGGCCACCGCCTCCGCCGTGTTCATGAAGTCCCGGAACCGCGTCCATTTCGCTCCGTCGAGGTCGATGACATGGACGAAATCCGAACGGATGTCCCGGCCCGTGGCACGCGCCGTCAAATGCAGGTGGCCGGTGACGATGACCTTCTTGCCCGAGGCGATGAACTCTTCCGGCTCGAAGACATGGATATCGACGGAGCTCAGCACCGTTTCGAAGAACCTCGCGCATTCCTCCCGGCCCTGATAGGTGCCGGCATAAGGGATGACGGAGGGCCCGTAAAACTCGATGCGCGGGTCATCGGCGAGATACGTCATGATGCGCGGCACGTCCCCATCGCCAAAGGCGGCGAAAAGGGCCTGCGTCGCTTCCAGGTTCCGACTTTCCTCGCCGGTCAGCGCCTCAGCTTGCATGGGCTTTCTCCTTTTCTTTCGGTGTCAGACGCAAAGTCAGCCCATCGAAGCCGTGATTGAGGAGCGAGGTGCGCTGGGGCACGGGCGCGCCGGCAAGACTGATATCCTCCATCTGGTTCACCATGGCCGAAACAAGCGCGCGGGCTTCCATCCGCGCCAGCGCCGAGCCGAGGCAGTGGTGAATACCCACCCCGAAGGTGAGCTGCTTGTTGAGATTGGGCCGGGAAATATCGAACCGCGCCGGTTCCTCGAACATCGCCGGATCGTGATTGGCCGCAGCAAAGAAGAGCGCCACCCAATCGCCTTCCTTGATTTTCTTGCCGCCGATTTCCGCATCTCTCAAGGCAATGCGGAAGAGGCGCTGCGGCGGGCCGCTATGGCGCAAAGTCTCTTCAATGAACGGCGTGATTAGGCTTTCATCGGCGGCAAGACGCGCGCGCAGTTCCGGCATGGCGGCAAGATTGTAAAGCAGGTTGCCGAGGAGAAACGACGTCGTCTCCGAGCCCGCCACAACCAGCGTGATGCAGAAGCGCGTCACTTCATCGAGGCTGAGTTTCTCGCCTTCCATATCCGCTTTCAAAAGCGCGCTGATCAAGCTGTCGGGGATCTCTTCACCCGCTTCGAGTTTGGCATGGAGAGATTGCACCCGCTCGGCGAAATAACCGGCAAGTTCCAGATTGCTGGCCGCGCGCTCTTCGGGGCTGAGATTGGCGGAGAGCATGAAGGCCGTCGCCCAGCCTCTGAAGCGCTCGACGATTTCCACCGGCAGGCCGAGCAGATCCACCATCACGCGCGCCGGAATATGGGCGGCAAGGGTCGAGATCATCTCCCGCTCGCCCGCGCCAAGCTCGGCCACCGCTTTTTCGACGACGCGGGCCACATCCGGCTCCAGCGCTTCGACGCGCTTGCGCGAGAACGCCAGATTGACAATGCCGCGCAGGCGGTCATGGTCCGGATTGTCGTGATTGACGAGCATAAGCGTCGGCGCCGACGACTGCTCCTGCAAAGGATCGCGCGATGAAAAAGTGCGGTGATCGCGCGCGGCGGCGGCCACATGCTCATAATCGAGCAGCACCCAGGCGGTTACCGGCTCATCGGCATCGGGCACCGTGCCCGGCGGATAATCCTTGTAGCCATAAAGCGGGGCATGGGGCCGCAGTTTTTCATAAAGCCCGTAAGGGGCGGCAATCGTATCGCCTTCCGGCAAGGCCGCCAGCAGCGCGGCGGGATCGCTCGTTCCATTTTCCATATCGTCCTCCTCCCTTAAGACGGTACCATTGATTCAATAAATTGTTTCTTTTGTAAACAATTAAGAACGGTGACGAATGGCGTACAGCCGCTAGAATGGCGGCGCGAAGCAGGTAAGCGGCGGCGGAAAAGGCGGCAAGTATGGGTAAAGACGGCAAAATTTCAGGCGCGGGCGGCAAAGCGGCAAGTCCCGCCCCCAAAGCAAAAAAACCAGGCGGACCTAAGGGTAAGCCAAAGGGGGAGACGAAAAGAGCCGCGCTGCAATTCCTCGAATATTACTATCCGATCCATTACAAGGCCGGGATCGCGCTGGAAGATGCCTTGCGCGGCGGCACGCTGAGCCGCCATCAGGTCGCGATCCTCTGGCTCATTCATTCCGAAGGCCGGGACGGCCGGGCGATGAACCGCAAGGCCATCGAGCGCTCGCTTTCCGCCTGGTTCGAAATTTCCGGCGCCGCCATCACCAAGGCCCTGCGCGCCATGGCGCAGCCGCCGCTCGCGCTGGTGCGGCTGGAAGAAGACCCGCGCTCGGGGCGGGAGAAGATCGTCACGCTGACCGCGGAAGGCGAGACGCATCTGGAAAAGATGATCGGAAGCGGCGAAGCCTATGTGCAGCGGATCATCGACAATATGAGCGAGGAGGAAATCGTGCAGGGGCTGCATTTCTTCCGCCGCATTTCCGAAATCGTCGATACGCTGCGCTGAGGCGCGCAACTTATCCCCGTTTCCGCCTTCCCGCATTATGCTGGCGAAAGACAAACCCATCCGAAAGCTAAACCATTCGCCATGCCGCAACCGAACGCCCCACAGCACCGCGCCCCTGACGGACCAGAAAGAAATTCAGGTTGGGTTTCACACGCCGGACTGATCGCCGGGCCGCTTGCAGCGCTTGCCCTTTTTCTTCTACCGGCGCCTAGCGGGCTTGAGGCTGCAGGCTGGGCCACCGCCGCCATTGCGCTTTGGATGGCGATCTGGTGGGTGAGCGAGGCGGTGCCCCTTGCCGCGACCGCGCTGTTGCCGCTCGCCGCTTTTCCCCTTCTCGGTGTCGCGCCGATTTCCATGGCCGCCGCGCCTTATGCCAACCCGATCATCTTTCTCTTTCTCGGCGGCTTCTGGATGGCGCTTGCCATGCAGCGGGCGGGCCTGCACCGGCGCATTGCGCTCGCCATCATCGCCCGGGCCGGCGGGCGGCCCCGCCTTCTCATTGCAGGTGTCATGGTGGCCACCGCTTTCCTTTCCATGTGGGTAAGCAATACGGCGACCGCGATGATGATGCTGCCCATCGCGCTCTCCCTCATCGAAGGGGCAAAAAAAGAAGGCGAGGCGCAAAGCGCGGGGCGCAGCGCCTATGCAAGGGCCATGATGCTCGGCATTGCTTATGCCGCGTCCATCGGCGGGCTCGGCACGCTCGTGGGCTCCCCGCCGAATGCGCTTGCCGCGGGCTATCTCAGCCAGAGCCACGGGATCGAGATCGGCTTTGCGGACTGGATGGCGGTCGGCGTGCCCGCCGTGCTGGTGCTCTTGCCGCTTGCCTGGCTGACGCTCACCCGGTTTGCCTTTGCCGTGCCCGCCCATGAAGAGGAAACGGGTTCGGGCGAAAACACCGCGCTGATCGGTGAGATGCGCCGCGCGCTCGGCACCATGCGCCCTGCGGAAAAGCGGGTGGGCGCGGTGATCGCCCTCATTGCCTTTCTTTGGATCACGCATCCCTGGCTCAGCCTCTTTCTGCCTCTCGACGGTATTTCGGATGCGGGCATTGCGATCGGCGGGGCGTTGGCGCTTTTTCTTCTGCCGAGCGGCGAGCGGGGAGAGAACGGGGAGCGCACGCGCCTGCTCGATTGGGACTGGGCGAAGAAAGCGCCCTGGGACATTCTTATTCTCTTTGGCGGCGGGCTGAGCCTCGCACAGGCAATGGACGGCACCGGCCTTGCCGCCTGGATCGGGGCGCAGCTCACGGGCGCGGCCCTGCTCGGCCCGCTCGTGCTGATGGGCGCGGTGGTGGTGCTCATCATTTTCCTGACCGAGCTGACCAGCAACACGGCCACGGCCTCCGCCTTCCTGCCGATCACCGGCGCGCTCGCGCTTACCGCGGGCCTTGCGCCGGAAGCCCTCGCCCTGCCCGCCGCCATGGCCGCCTCTTGCGCCTTCATGCTGCCGGTTGCCACACCGCCCAATGCCATTGTCTTCGGCTCCGGGCATATCGGCATGCAGGCCATGATGCGCGCCGGGCTGCGGCTTAATCTCATCGGCATTGCCGTCCTGACACTCGGCGCCTGGCTCATGCTTTGACCCGCCCTGCCCGGACGCCCTGCCCGGACAGTCCTACTCGGATAGCTATGCCACCTAAAGCGCGCAGGGAAACACAGCCGCACGCAACCTAAAGATGAGCGCCATCACCAGCTCGTGAAGACAGGCATGAATTCTTTGGTTTAACGAGAGCATTATTTCACTTTGTGCCGGATTATTGCACCTGCTCACAATTCGGCTGTGTTGCTTTGGTTCTTTTCTTCCCCTTTCATTTCATTTGCTGATAATCTTGTCAGTGTGTGCAGTCCGCCGCCGCTCCGGCAACAGCGGCAGACGGATTGTTGGGGCACAGCGTAACGCAGGGGCACTAATGGGGCTGTCTTTCGCGGAGTTTGTCGAGCGTATCCAGCAGTCGGAAGATAGCGCATCGGCATTCGACATCTGGCTGGCAGGCTTGAACGATTTAGGCCTGAACCACGCGATCCTCGGCTATGTGCTGCCAGGGCGCGACCCGACGCGCGATCAATATTTCGCCACCAATTACAAAACCGAATGGCTCAACCACTATGAAGAGCAGGGCTATGCGCAAGCGGACCTGACCTTGCAGCAGGCTGGCCATGGCTCCGGCCCCTTCTCCTGGGAGAGGCTGCTTGAGCGCCACGAGCTCAGCCCCTTCCAGCGCCGCTTTTACGGCGAAGCGGCCGATCTCGGCCTCAAGCAGGGCATTTCCTCCGCGCTTGTGAGCGCGCCCGGCATCAGCGCCGTTTATTCCGTTGCCTCCGACGAGCCGGATGTGGACTGCGAGCGGGTGCTGGCGGAAGTTCATGCCCGCACCGCCTTGCTGCACAAAGTCTTCATGGACCACCTGGCCGTGGAAATGGCGCCTGCCCAGCCGCTCACCCCGCGCGAACAGGAAGTGCTGACACAGTGGGCGCGGGGCAAGACCGCCTGGGAGATTTCCCAGCTTCTCAGCGTTTCCCAGGAGACGGTAAAGTTCCATCTGAAGAACTGCTACGCGAAGCTCGGCGCCTATGGCCGCATCGCCATCGTCAAAGCGCTCTATCTCGGGCTCATCACCATCGATCCGGAAGACATTCAGTTTCTCTGATCCTTCGTAACTTATTGATATATAATATTATTTTCGAGACCTACCCTTAAGGGGAGGTGCGGGCCCGCGCGCCCTCATGAAAGCCTTTCTCCATCAACACGGAGAGAGAGGCCCCCCATGAAAGTCGATCACTTCACCATCCTCACCGCGCATCATTTCGGCAACGCTTTCGATTCGATGCTGCGTTTGCGCCACAAGGTTTTCGTCGAGCGGGCGGGCTGGGTTATTCCCAATCTCAACCACCGCGAAGCGGACCAGTTCGACCATCCGCTCTGGACCCATTACTTCACGATTCGTGACGACAATCAGGCCGTGCGGGCCTGCGGGCGCATGGTGCGCACCGATCATCCTTACATGCTCGAAGCGCTCTGGCCGGAGCTTGCACATGGCCATGAGCTGCCGAAAAGCGCGCGCGTGGCCGAAGGCAGCCGCATGTGCGTCGACCCCGATCTGCCGAAAGGCGCGCATACCTATCACCATGCCCTGTGCACGCTTGCCGGCATGGAATGGGCTTGGGCGCATGGCATCGAGCATTTCGTTTTCGTCACCTATCCCTCCAAGGCCCGGGCGCTCGAGCAGCTCGGCCTCAAACCCACCATTTACGGGCCGGCCATCCGCATCGGCGAGGAAGAGTTTCTCGCCGGGCATTACTCCACGGCGCCTTCCTCCTCGCAGCGCATTCGCGATGTGTTCGGCATCGAAGGTTCCGTGATCGACATCCACGAGTATGAAGAAGAGGTAGCAGCGTGAGCGTTCAAACCAAACCGAAACACGAAGAAGGCGCCTTGCCGCAAAACGCGGACGCGCATATCGAAGGGCTCGTCAAAGCCGTGCTTTACCTGGTGCGCTCCGGCGCCGGCCATGCCCATGACGAACGGGTGGAGACATTGCACGGCGCGCTGCTCGACGTGATTGCCGAACATGTTCTCAAAAACCCGCAATGCCCGGCGGAGATATCCTTGACCGCCCTGCCCGTCTCGACGCGGCGGCACTGAGAAGAAGACGCACAAGATTGAGCGAGGGGAAGCGGCGTGAGAGCGCTGCTTCCCTTCCGGTTTTTTTGCGCTTTTGACAATTTGCAGCGCGCCCCTATACTCGCGCCGCGATCCGGTCCCGGATATCCGGGATAAAAGGGAACAAGGTGACGCCCGCTTCATACGGGCCATTCCTTGGCTGCCCCCGCAACTGTAAGCGGCGAGATCGGTTCCACTCACGTCACTGGGGCATCCGCTCTGGGAAGACCGGAACCGTTTTATGACCCGCAAGCCAGGAGACCTGCCGCATCGCGCGTCATCTGCCGCTGGCCGGGGTGTGCCATCGGAGCGGATCTTCCGTCGGTGACGCGGCCTTGGCATGCGGCGCGGCGGGCACTTCCCCCTTCCCTATGCACGAAGCCGCGCGCGCCTTGCGGCTTTCCGTTCCCTCATCCCGTCCCTCGGCACCCTGCGGTCGGGCGGACCGTTTTATGAGGGGACTGGACTAATGGTTCATTTCAATGAGGCGCGCCGCACCGCGGCGCTATTGGGCAGCACGGCCCTTTTCACGACACTCCTGACGGGCCTTGCGCATGCGGACCGGCAGATCATCGCGCCGGAGATTCTGGTTACCGCCCCTTCGGGCCCTGCACCCATCGAGCAGGTCGGCTCGTCCGTCAGCGTCATCACCGCCGATGATATCGACCGGCGGCAATACCGCACGGTGGGCGAGGCGCTGCAAGGCGTGCCGGGGCTTCACATCGTGCAATCGGGCTCGAAAGGCTCCGTCACCAGCGTCTTTTCGCGCGGCGGCAATTCCAACCACACGCTTGTGCTTTTGAACGGGATCGAGATCAACGATCCGGGCGCGCCGGCGGGCGCTTTCGACTTTTCCACGCTGACGACGGAAAATGTCGAGCGCATCGAGGTTATTCGCGGGCCCCAGAGCGGGCTTTACGGCAGCGCGGCGCTGGGCGGCGTCATCAACATCATCACCAAAAAAGGCGAAGGCGCGCTGCGCACCAGCGTGCGGGCGGAACTCGGCTCGCTCGGCACGTTCAACACCGCGGCCCTGGCAGACGGCTCTTATGCAGGCATCGGCTATGCGCTCTCGCTTTCGCGCCAGGCAACGGACGGCAATGACATCACGCCGCAACATCTGCGCGGCGGCTTTGCCGAGGAAGAAGACGGTAACGAGAACACGGCCCTCAGCCTGCAGCTCGATACGGATTTGAGCGGCACGCTTTCCGCCTTCACCTTCGGCCAATATATCAATTCCAATACGGATACGGACAATTCCCTGCCGCAGGATTTCAACGCCGTTGCCAAGAACCAGGAGATTTTCCTGAGCGGCGGGCTAAAAGGGAATTTCTATGGCGGCGCTTACCGGCCCGTTCTCACGCTTGCCTATACCGATTATACGCGCGTCATCATCGATCATCCGGATGCGGCGAACCTCAACACCGACCAAGAATCGACGAATGAAGGCACGCGCACCGTCGCCAAGCTGGAAAACTTCGTCACGCTCGGCAATCACACGCTGAACCTTGCCGGTGAATACAAATACGAAGAGCTGGAAGCACGGGGTTTTCGCGATTTCGGCTTCGGCTTCGTGCAGCAACTGCGCTCCGAGGCGGATGAATATACCACCTCGTTCTGGCTGAGCGACCGGGTGAGCTTCGGCGAGCGCTTCTTTGCCTCGGCAAGCGTGCGCTATGACAATCCGGAAAATTTCGACGATGAAGTCACCTATACGCTGACGCCGGGTTACTATCATCCCGAAACCGATACGCGGCTGACGGCAAGTTACGGCACGGGCTTCAAAGTGCCTTCGCTCTTCGAGCGCTATGGCTTTACGCCGAACTCCTTCGGCAATGCCTTCCGCGGCAATCCCAATCTTGAGCCGGAGGAAAGCGAAGGCTGGGAAGTCGGTCTCGAGCAGGGCTTCCTTGACGGGCGCATTCAAACGGGCATCACCTATTTCGATACCGATTATGAAAACGCCATCATCACGGTCTTCCTGCCCTCGTTCGATTCCACGACAACGAATGTGAACGAGTTCAACGCGCATGGGATCGAAAGCTTTGTCGATGTGGAAATCAGCGACACGCTGACGGCCCGCGCCGATTACACCTTCACCGTCGTCGATACGCAGCCTCTGCGCGGCGGACAGAGCCGGCGCCCGCGCCACAAGGTGCACGGCACGCTCGACTGGCAGGCAATGGAAGATGCCCGCCTCGGACTCGCCGTTACCTGGGTCGATCTTTACCGGGATGTGGACCGGGTGAGCGGCGGTCTCATCGAAGGCGACAATTACACTGTGGTCGATCTGACGGGCTCGAAAGATATCGGCCCGCATTTCCAGGTTTTCGGCCGGGTGAACAACGCTTTCGACGCCGAATATGAGCCTGCAGACGGGTTCGCGGCGCCGGGCCGGGAATTCCTGATGGGGGTGAAAGTGACGTTCTGATCCTCTTTCCGGAGTGAGGAGCGGAGAGAAAATCCGCAGAAACAGGCGACTTTTCGGATTCTCTTCATAAGAACCCCTCGCAGCGGGGCCGGCGTTTTCAGCGCCGGCCCTTTTCTTTGATCCAGATCAAAGACCAAAAATGACGCAGGCGTCATGATTTTTTCAGGTTGAGGCACACCAAAAGCACCCACAGACCCTGAGCCTCGCAGACCGGAGGAGATTATTGATGACGCAGGCAGTACCCCACAAAGAAGCCGCTGGTCAGATCACGAAGGACAATATCTACAACACCGTAGAGCCGACCGATTTCGCCGCCATGATGGATTGCGAGCGCTATCTCGATCGTACCAGCGCCTTCGACAAGATCATCTCGGCAACCCACGACCATTTCTGGGACCCGAACGACGCGCGCTATATCGACTTTAGCGAGCCCTTCGATATCGAAAACGAATATATGGTCGACCCGACCATGACGGTGGGCTACGGCACCGCCGTCTGGGACAAGCTCGATGAAAAAGGCCGGGTGAAACTGACGAACCTGGAAACCCATTGGAGCCTGTCGAACATTCTGCACGGCGAACAGGGCGCGCTCGCCTTGTCGGCAAGCCTTTGCCACATCCTGCGCGATCCGGGCGCACAGGAATATGCCGCCAACCAGGCGCGCGAAGAAGCCCGCCACGTCACCGCCTTCACCAATATCGTGAAAGCCCGTTTCGGCCGCCCGATGGCTTGCGGCCCGGTGCTGCGCGATGTACTGACGGAACTCGTGACGTCGAAATTTGCCTGGAAGAAAATCGTCGGCATGCAGCTCCTGGTCGAAGGCCTCGCCATGGGCGCCTTTGCGACCTTCTACAACAAGGGCCGCGACCCGCTGATCGTGCGCCTTGCACAGCTCGCGATGACGGACGAAGCCTTCCACCACAAGTTCGGCAAGATCTGGGCGGACCGCACTGTGCCCAAGCTCTCCAAGGAAGAGCACAACAAGATCGAAGACTGGGCCTGGGAAGTCTTCCAGACGCTGCTCTTCAACATCGGCGCCCCCTCGCAGAAACAGCATATCTACGAGCAGGTCGGCCTCGATTGGGAATGGGTGCAGGGCGCCTTCATGGAAGGCATGACGGATGAAAAGATCCGCACCAACATGCAGGAATCGGCAAACATCTTCCGCGTGCTGGTGAAGACCCTGGCCATGACCGGCATCATCACCGAGCGCACCGCCGGCAATTACGCCGCTTATATCGACATGAAAGTGCTGCATGCCGAAAGCGACGAAATGGTGGGCGATGCGATCGCGGCGGCGGGGATCGCCAAGCTCAAGGAAATCAACCGCAAGAACGAAGCGTTGATCCAGCTCTCAGGCACCGCCGCCGACTAAGACCCGAAGAGCCTGCCTACCAAGGCTCTCCTCCCGGCGGCGGGTCCTCCAGCCTTCCGCCTCTCTGCCCGGGCGCTCCTTGCAAAAGGAGCGCCCACTTTTATGTTCTTTGCCGCTCCTTCTAACGAAGGGGCGCCCATTTTTATGGCACTCAGCGCCCCGTGAAATGCGCCGCGCGCTTTTCCACGAAATGCGCGACGCCTTCCTTGAAGTCTGCGCTCTTAAAGCTCGCCTGCATTTCCTTATCGGCCATGCCGGTCGACTGATTGAAATCCTGAAAAAGCGATTTATAGACCTGCCGCTTCATCACCGCCATGGAGCGCGGGGAAACGTTTGCGGCCATATGACGGGCATAGGCCATGACCTCTTCCATGAACTTATCTGCAGGAAAAGCCTGATTGACGAGGCCGAGACGGGCCGCTTCCCTGCCGTCGATCTTGCGCGCGGACATGAGAAGGTCGAGCGCATGGGCCGAGCCGATGAGCCGCGGCAGCAGCCAGGCAATGCCATGCTCGGCAACGAGGCCGCGTTGGGCGAAGGACGTGGTGAACTTCGCCTCTTCGCTCGCAAAGCGCAGATCGCAGAAGAGCGACACCACCAGGCCGAGACCGGCGCAGGCCCCGTTAATCGCGCCGATAATGGGTTTGGGGCATTCGAAAAGATACCCGAAGCGGCCATGGAAATGCTCTATCACGGAAGGCCCGTGATCGTAGGAAAGGTCCACCGCTTCTTCTTCCTCTTTGCTGACGATGTTGCGCCGCCCGCCTTCCGGCTCGATAGATTGCAGAAGGTTCATATCGGCGCCCGCGCAAAAGCCGCGCCCGGCACCGGTCAACACGATGACACGCACCTTGTCGTCCTTCGCCGCCGCGCCCACCGCGCGCTTGACGCCTTTTTCCATTTCGCCTGTCCAGGCATTGAGCTTATCGGGCCGGTTCAGCGTGATAAGGCCGATACCGTCTTTCACCTCATAGCTCATATGCGCCGCTTCGCCGGGCGCCTCCGCTCTTACTGCTTCCGACATCTTTATCCTCCCTCTCATTCTCCCTGGCTGGCCTTCCCGCCGGCCTTTGCTGCTGCAATCTCTTATTGCTGCTAGACTAGCGGCCAAACGCGCCGATCGAAAGCACCGGCAAAATGCGCAAAATGGGAGGAAAAATGGCCAGCTCTTTTCAGGAGATCATCGTCGAAACGCCCGCGCCCCGCGTCACCCGCATCACGCTGAACCGGCCGCAGGCGATGAACGCCTATACGACCCAGCTCTGCGAAGAGCTGGTGGAAGCGCTCGACGCTTACCTGCGCGATGACGAGCAGCGCGCGCTTATTCTGACCGGCGCGGGGAAAGGGTTTTGTTCGGGCGGCGATGTGAGCGGCGCGGACGAGGAGCACGGCGCGCTCATGAAGGCGCAGCTTTCCCATGGGCGGGAAATGCGCGACGGGATGCACAAGGTCATTCTGGCGCTTTCCCGCCTCGACAAGCCGGTGATCGCGGCGGTGAACGGAGCGGCGGTGGCCGGCGGGCTGACACTCGCCCTTTCCTGCGACATGCGCATCGGAGCGCAAAACGCAAAGCTCGGCGATACGAGCGGGCGCTTCGGCCTTCTGCCGGATGAAGGGGGCGCCTGGCTTTTTCCGCGGGCCATGGGCCTCGACCGGGCTTTGAAGATGACGCTGCTTGCCGAAACCTATAGCGCCGATGAAGCCCTGGCGCTCGGCCTTTTGACGGAAGTCGTACCGGATGCAGACGTGCAGGCCCGCGCGCTGGCGCTTGCCGAAACGCTCGCCAAACGCGCGCCGCTTGCCATGCGCCTTGCCAAGTCCATGATGCTGCGCGGGCGGGACATGAGCCTTGAACAATCGCTCGGCGATGCGGCGCTTTCGGTCATGATCGCCAATCCCTCCAAGGACGTTCGCGAAGGTGTGAAGGCATTTTTCGAGAAACGGGAGCCCGAATTCAAGGGCGAGTAGTCTAGAAATAACCTGGGAAATTGACGCCAGCGTCATGATCGGGTCTGCTAGACAAAACCTTTAAGGCAGGCCGCCTGAAACGGCCAAGAGGGAGGACAAGATGAGCGTGACAATGCCGGAAAAAGGCCGCGCCTGGGACGAGCTGAAAAAAGAAATGGAAGAGCGCGGCGCCCATGACGCCAAATGGCGCGAGGGCAAGACCGCCGTCTATGTCTTCAATGCCGGGCCCGAGGTCGCCAAAGTCCAGAAAGAAGCCTACACGATGTATATGTCCGAGAACGGCCTCGGACCGCTCGCCTTTCCCAGCCTCAAGCAGATGGAAGAGGAAGTCATTTCCATGGCCCTTTCGCTCCTGCACGGGCCGGAGGGGGCGACGGGCGCGATCACCTCCGGCGGCACCGATTCCATCACCATGGCACTCAAAACGGCGCGCGATTATGCCCGCGCGAGCGGACGGGCGAAGACGAAAGCCAATATCGTGCTGCCCCGCTCGGCGCATCCCGCCTTCGAAAAAGCCGCGCATATGATGGATATCGAAGTGCGGCGCGTGGCGATCAACGAGACGAGTTACGAAGCCGATCCGGCGGCGATGAAGAAAGTCATCGATGCGGACACCGTGATGATGGTGGGCTCGGCCCCCAACTTCCCCCACGGCATTATCGATCCCATTGCGGAGCTCGGGAAAGTCGCCGCCGAAAAAGGCGTCTGGCTGCATGTGGATGCCTGTGTGGGCGGTTATTTCGCGCCCTTCGCACGGATGAACGGAGTGGACGTGCCGCCCTTCGATTTCGAGGTGCCGGCGGTCCATTCCATGTCGGCGGACCTCCACAAATACGGCTATGCGGCCAAGGGCGCCTCGAGCGTGCTGTTCCGCTCCGCCGAGCTTTACCAATATATGCCGTTCGACACCGATGACTGGTCGGGCGCGCGCATGATCACACCGACCCTGGCCGGCACCCGGCCCGGCGGGGCAATTGCCGCGGCCTGGGCGGTGATGAACTTCCTCGGCGTCGAGGGCTATAAGGAAAAGCAGGGCGCGGTCTGCGCCACGCGGGCGAAAATCCAGGAGGGGGTCAAAAAACTCGGTTTCGAGATACTGGGCGATCCCAAACTCGGGCTTTTGGCCTTCCGCCACCCGGAAGTCGATGCCTATGCGCTGTGGGGCAAACTGCTGGAACGGGGCTGGTTTACCTCCATCACCACCGAGCCGCCTTCCCTCCATCTGATGCTCTCCCCCTTCCATGCGGAAGTGGCGGACCAGTATCTTGCCGATATCGAGGCCGGGATGGCGGAAATCCGGGCCGGGAATACCGGGGAGAAGCGCGAGGCGCGTTACAGCTAACTCCCTTATTTTTCAATCACTTACGAACCCCGGCCGGGCTTGTCCCTGCCGGGGTTTCGTTTCTGTGACCCTGCCTTCTCATTCTTTCATGTTGCGTTGCAAAATTTTTACATCCGGACTCTTGATTTATTGTGCAGCGCACCATAAATTGACGATTAACAGGGCGTTAGCCTTGTTGGCCTTGCGGAAACCGGCATCTCCTCCCCCGCCCTTCTGCAAGGATCAATTGAAACCTCTGGCTCCGAGAGAGACATCATGGCTGCCACCGATAAATTGAATTCTTCGGAAGTTTTCCATCCCAGCGACATTAGCTATGGCATTCGCATGGCGTATCAGGGGATGAAAGCGTGGCGCGTGTCCGACGTTGTGACGGCTCTGGGTTATACCGCTGTCGGCGTCTATACGGTCGCGATGATCGCGAATATCGCCACGGTCTACTAAGACACGGCCTTTTGGCCCGAAAATGTGGGCGGCGCGGCTTTCCGCGCCGCTTTGCTGTTTGGGGGCCCTTTCACGGCAAACACAGTTCCGTTATTGGCGCGCGATTGACGCGCGCCGGCCTCCTCCTGCCCGCGCCTACCATTGTCTTGCCACAAAGAAGCGCTTATCTCTTTTAAAGTTGAAACCCTAAAGGCAGGCTGGCGCTCCCCGTGTTCCGCACTTTCATGATCGCACTCGGATGGAGCCTTTTCGTGCCCGGCCTTGTGCTGACCCCGCTGCCGCCGCCCTTCGCCTTCGGCCTCTTCATGATGATGCCGGGACTGGTGATCCTGCTGATTTATTCTTCTTCCGTGCGGCGGACGCTGCGCAAGGCGCGGCGGCGCTATCACTGGCTCAATATCAGCGTCATCATGCTGGAAAAGCGCGCGCCCGGGAAAATGGGCCGCATCCTGCGCACCACCCGCCCGAAGCGCAAACCGCTCAGCCCCGTCGCCGATAGCGACATTGCGGCCTGAGCGCCCATCTTTTCTGCAAATTTATCTTCCCCATCGGCCCTTGCGCGGCGGCGCTCAATCATGAATGCTGCGCGCCAGTTGAAGACGGGAGGCCCGAATGAGCAGCGAGATCCCTTTTGTGCGCGACATCGATATCGAATATGGCCGCTGCGACCAGGTATCGCCGCTGATCCGCCGGGTGACCGCCAATAATCCGGGCGGCTTCACCTTCAAAGGCACGGGCACCTATATTGTCGGCAAGGGCGAGGTAGCGGTGATCGACCCCGGCCCGCTGATGAACGATCACGTCGAAGCATTGCTGGCGGCGATCGAAGGGGAAACCGTTACCCATATCCTCATCACCCATACGCATATGGACCATTCGCCCGCCGCCGAGCCGCTTAAAAAGCTGACCGGCGCACCGACCCTCGCCTTCGGCCCCCATGGCGGGGAGAAGAAAGACGACGGCGCGCGCGAGGAAGGCGCGGACTGGAAATTTCAGCCCGACATAAAACTCGAAGACGGCGACACCATCGAAGGGGATGGCTGGACATTCGACGCGGTCTTCACGCCCGGCCATACCTCGAACCATATGTGTTTCGGATTGCGGGAAGAAAAAGCGCTCTTCACGGGCGACCATGTCATGGGCTGGTCGACCAGCGTGGTGAGCCCGCCCGACGGCAATATGAGCGACTATTTCAATTCGCTGAAAAAGCTGCTCGACCGGGACGACGAGATTTACTGGCCGACCCATGGGCCCGCCATCACCAATCCCCAATCCTTCGTGCGCGCCTATCTCGTGCACCGGCGCCAGCGCGAGGCGCAGATCCTGCGCCAGATCGAGGAAGGCCACACCACCATCCCGGCCATGGTCGAGACCATGTATGCCGACATCGACAAGCGCCTGCACCCGGCCGCCCGCCGCTCGGTGCTTGCCCATCTCATTCACATGGTCGAGACGGGCCGCGTTGCAACGGACGGCGCCCCCGGCATCGAGAACCAATACCGGCTTTCCTGAACGAAAACGCCCCGGCCTTTCTCAAGACCGGGGCGCTTCGATTAAAGCAATAGCCTGTCAGCCGGCGTTTTTCAGATCGCTCAAAAACGCTTCGATGCGTTTGGCATTGGCGCCGAGATCGCTCTGCCCGACACGGGAGGCGGAACGCATATCGACGAGCGCTTTGCCTGCTTCCTCACGCACACGGATCACCACATCATCCTTGAAGCCCATCAGCGCGGTCGTATCCGTTGCCTCGATCGTGCCGTTTTCGACGGAGACGGCGACGACTTCCCAGCCGCGCTCTTTGACCAGCGCCAGCGCTTCCTCGAAGACCTGACCGGGATGACGCTCAATGAGTGCAGGCCCGAGATCCGGATAACCTGCCTGTTGCAGCTCACCAAGATTTCCCGGTTCTTCCCGCTCCAGGGAATTGTGCTGCGGGGTGCGCAGCGCCCGCACGGCGACGAATTTCGGCGGGTCCTGAAGGTCCGTCGAAATGTCGTGAATGCGCGGCACGGCGGAGCCTGCCTGCGCGGCAAGCAGCACCGGCACCGCAACGACAAGACCGAGCACCAGACCGGCGGCGGCGAAAACCGTGCCGCCCTTGCGGCCCATCAGCGTGATGGCGATACCGGCAACGCCGGACAGCGCCGCGGCAAGACCGATCAGCGTGCTGCCCATCAGGCCGAAAATCGCCAGCCTGAAATCCATCACCCCGAGCCTGTGGCCGAGAACCGCGAGCACGCCGACAACGGCGGCGAGCAGCGCAAGCCTGAAACTCCAACGCGCGAAAGCCGAGCGTTCGTTCATAATCCGTACCCCTTATACCCTTGACCGGTATTCTTGCCCTTGACCGGCACTCTCGATCGGCCGGCGCCCGCTTATTCGGCCGCATCGGCGGTCGGCAACTTATATCCTTTGAACTGCTCGCGCAGCGTCAGTTTCTGGATCTTGCCCGTTGCCGTGTGCGGGATCTCCTCGACGAAGACCACATCGTCCGGCATCCACCATTTGGCGATCTTACCTTCCATATAGCCGAGCACGTCTTCACGGGTCAGTGACTTGCCCTCTTTCGTAACGACGACAAGCAGGGGACGCTCGTCCCATTTGGGGTGTGCGATACCGATGACCGCGGCTTCGGCGATATCGGGATGGCCGACGGCGAGGTTTTCCAGCTCGATGGAGGAAATCCATTCCCCACCGGACTTGATGACATCTTTCGAGCGGTCGGTGATCTGCATATAGCCGTCCGCGTCGATCGTGGCGACATCGCCGGTGTCGAACCAGCCATCGGCATCGAGAATCTCGCCGCCCTCGCCTTTCAGATAGGCTTTGGCGATGGCAGGCCCGCGCACCATCAGATGGCCGAAGGCCTTGCCGTCATTCGGCAGATCGTTGCCGTCATCATCGGTGATTTTCATTTCCACCGTGAAGATCGCCCGGCCCTGCTTGCATTTCAGGTCGAGCTGTTGTTCGCGGCTGAGATCTTCATTGCCCGCTTTCAAGGAGCCGATCGTGCCGATGGGCGACATTTCGGTCATGCCCCAGGCATGGAAGACCTGCACATCGTAATTGTCCTCGAAAGCCTGGATCATGGAGCGCGGCGCCGCCGAGCCCCCGATCACCACGCGGTCGAGCTTGGGCAGTTTGGCGCCCGTCTTTTCCAGATATTGCAGCAGCATGAGCCAGACCGTCGGCACGGCGGCGGTGATGGTCACGCCTTCCTTGTCGAGCAATTCGAAGATCGACTCCCCGTCCATCTGTGCGCCCGGCATGACGAGCTTGGCGCCGACGGCCGGCGCCGAGAACGCAAGCGACCAGGCATTGGCGTGGAACATCGGCACCACCGGGAGAATGCTGTCGCGCGAGCGCGCGCCCAGCGCGTCGGCATTATTGGCGGCCAGCGAGTGCAGGACGTTGGAGCGGTGCGAATAAAGCACGCCCTTCGGATTGCCCGTCGTGCCGGACGTGTAGCAAAGGCCGCAGGCGTCGTTCTCGTCCATCTTTTCCCAGACATGGTTGCCGTCTTCGGCTTCCACGATCTCGTCATAGCAATAGACGTTTTTCAGCTTCGTTTCCGGCATATGGGCCTTATCCGTCATCAGGATGAAGGCTTTGACGTTGGGAAGCTGATCGGCAATCGCCTCGATCACCGGCACGAAAGTCGTATCGAGCAGGATGAAACGGTCTTCGGCATGGTTAATGATATAGACGAGCTGCTCGGCGAACAGGCGCGGGTTCAGCGTGTGATAGACCCCGCCCATGCCGGTAATGCCGTACCAGCTTTCCAGATGCCGGTAGGTGTTCCAGGCCATGGTGGCGATGACGTCGCCCTTCTTGCCGCCCAGCTTCTTCAGCGCCTGGGAAAGCTTGCGGGCGCGCAGGTGAATGTCCTTATAGGTGCAGCGGTGGATCGGCCCTTCGACCGTCCGGGTGACGATTTCGCGGTCGCCGTGAAAACGGTTCGCGTGATCGATAATTCTGTCGACCGTAAGCGGCCAATCTTGCATCAAGCCCAGCATGGCATGTCCCTCGCCTGTTTTGTGTGGCTTTTACCCCTTGTTGGGCCCGAGTTTAGAGTGAACCGCGGCGTCAAACAACGCTTGCCGCGCCGCCCGGGCGGCCTAAATTGGGGCCCTTTTGCCTTGTGAGCCCCCCAAAACCCCGATAACTCTTGTGAAAAAGAGAAATGAGGAGGAACGGACCATGGGCGCGTCACGGATGGGTGCATCACAGGGCGACTGGCATTTTCAACCCGCCTACCGGCTGCTGCAGGCACTGGAGCGGGGCAAAACCTCCTCCGCCGAGCTTGTGGATTATTTTCAGGCCCGCGCGCAGGCCCATAACCCGGCGCTCAACGCCATTGTCGATCAGGATTTCGGCGCCGCCAAAGCGCAGGCCGAGGCGGCGAACGCTGCCCGCAAGCGCGGTCAGAGCTGGGGGCCGCTGCACGGGTTGCCCATGACCATCAAAGACGCGCTGGAAGTAGCGGGCATGAAGGCCGTTGGCGGGGCGCCGCAATTCGCCGGTCACCGCCCCACGCGCCATGCCGAGGCCGTTCAGCGCATCGTGAATGCAGGCGCCATTATTTTCGGCAAGACCAATGTGCCGTTTCTTTCCGGCGATCTTCAGACCTATAATGAGGTCTATGGCACGACGAACAATCCCTGGGACCTGTCCTGCGGACCCGGCGGCTCCTCGGGCGGGGCGGCGGCGGCGCTTGCCGGCGGGCTGACGCCGCTTGAGCTCGGCAGCGACATCGGCGGCTCGATCCGCACGCCCGCTCATCTCTGCGGTGTCTTCGGCCATAAGCCGACTTTCGGTATCGTGCCGAAGCGCGGGCATATTCCCCCCGAACCCGGCGCGCTTGGCGAAGGCGATCTTTCCGTGGTCGGCCCGCTCGGCCTTTCCGCGCAAGACCTCGCCCTGCTGCTCGGCATCGTGGCGGGGCCGAATGAAGCCCAGGCAAAAGGCTTTACGCTGAACCTGCCGCGCCCACGCGCCACCTCGCCCAAGGGCCTGCGCGTTGCGACCTGGTTCGAGGACCCCTTCTGCGACATCGACAAAGAAAGCACCGCGCTTTTCACCGAGGCCGCCAAGGCGCTGGAAGCCGACGGCGCGATCATCGATTGGGAAGCGCGGCCGGATTTCACGCTGGCCGAGATCACCGAAGCCTATCTCATGCTGCTTCATGCCAATGTCGCCTCGCGCATGCCGCCGCATGTGAAAGAGCGCTGGGAGAAACTGAAAGCGGAAGGCGATCCCGCCGACAAGAGCCACGCCATGCTGCAGGCACGCGGCGGCACGCTTTCTTATGCCGACTGGTTGATCTGGCATGAAAAGCGCGAGCAGCTGCGCGCCAAATGGGCGGAGTTCTTTACACGCTATGATGTGGTGCTCGCCCCGGTCTTGATGCGCCCGGCCTTTGCCCATGACCACACCTCGAACTGGCATGCGCGCGCACTGGAAGTGAACGGTAAGAACCGGCCTTATATGGATGTGCTGATCTGGGCGGGACCGGCGGTGCTCTGCCATTTGCCCGCGAGCGTTGCCCCTGTCGGCATTACGCAGAAGGGCCTGCCCGTCGGCATTCAGATCATCGGCCCGCATCTGGAAGATTATACGACCATTGCCGTTGCCGGCATGCTGGAACAGGCGCTCGGAGGCTTCAAACCGCCCAAGGGTTTTTAAGCCCGCCGCGCCTTTAATAATGATGCAATAAGGCCCACCTAAAAGCGGCCCGGCTCATCTAGGAGTATTTCATGACTGGTCTTTCTAACGCCGCCAAGCGGGACATCGAAACCGTCCTGCACCCTTACACCAATCTCGACACGTTCCGCAGCACGGGGCCGCTGATCATCGAGCGCGGTGAAGGCATTCATGTCTTCGACAGCGAGGGCAAGGAATATATCGAAGGCATGGCCGGGCTCTGGTGTACCTCGCTCGGCTATAGCGAGGCGGAGCTTATCGATGCGGCAACGGAACAGATGCGCCAGCTTCCCTTCGGCCATGTCTTTGGCGGGCGCAGCCATGAGCGCGCCGCCGAGCTTGCCGAAAAGCTGAAAGCCATTGCGCCTCACGATGCCTCAAAAGTTCTTTTCTGCGGCTCGGGTTCGGAAGCGAACGATCAGCAGATCAAGCTCCTCTGGTATTACAACAACGCCAAGGGGCGGCCGGAGAAGAAGAAGATCATCTCGCGCCTGCAGGGCTATCACGGCGTCACCGTCGCATCTGGCTCGCTGACGGGCCTGCCCGCGAACCATATGGATTTCGATCTGCCCATCGAACGGATTTTCCATACCGGCAGCCCCCACTATTACCGTCAGGGGGAAGCGGGCGAGAGCGAGGAAGAATTTTCCGCGCGCCGCGCGCAGGAGCTGGAAGAGCTGATCCTGCGCGAAGGGCCGGAGACGGTTGCCGGCTTCATTGCCGAACCCATTATGGGCGCGGGCGGCGTCGTCATGCCTCCACAAGGCTATTTTGAAAAAATTCAGGCGGTACTCGACAAATACGACATCTATTTCATTACCGATGAAGTGATTTGCGGCTTTGCGCGCACGGGCAACATGTTCGGGGCGCAGACTTTCGGCATGAAGCCGGATTCCATTTCCGTCGCCAAGGCGCTTTCCTCGGCCTATGTGCCCATCGGCGCCGTCACGATCGGCGAGGACATGTATCAGGCGATGATCGATGAAAGCAAAAAGATCGGCACATTCGGTCACGGCTTTACTTATACCGCCCACCCTGTCGCCGCTGCCGTTGCCTGCAAGACGCTGGAGATTTACGAAAAACGCGACATCCTTTCGCATGTGCGCGCCGTTGCGCCTACGTTCGAAAAGCGCGTGTTGGGCTTTGCCGATCATCCGCTCGTCGGCAATGCGCGCGCCAAGGGGCTGATCGGGGCGATCGAGCTTGTTGCCGACAAAGAAACGAAGAAGAGCTTCGATAAATCCGCCGCTATCGGCGCGGTGGCCATGGGCGCAGCGCAAAAGCACGGGCTGATCGTGCGGGCGCTGGCAGGCGACATTATCGCCTTCTGCCCGCCGCTCATCATCCAGGAAGACGAGATCGGGGAAATGTTCGACCGCATGGCCCGCGCCCTCGACGATGTGGAAGCCCATGTTCAAAAAGAAGGGCTGCGAGGCTGATGGCGCGCGAATACCGCTACCACCTGACCTTTACCGGCGTGGCCCAGCCTGAAGATGAAATGGGCATGGTCATGCTGATCGAGGGAGAAGCGGAAGGCGCGGGTGCGCCTTTTTCCGGCACGGCGCGCTTTTCCTCCCGCGTTGAAACGGAAGGCGAGACGGGCTTTACCGAGACGGGCGAGATCACCTTCCCGGAAGGGGCTTTGCGCTTTTCAACGGAAGGCTACGGCCTCATCACGCCCAGCGCGGATGAGCGCAAGCAGCATGGCCGTGTGAGCTGGATCATCGAAGGCGGCAGCGGCGCTTTTGCCGGGGCGAGCGGGTTCATTCTCTCGAACTTCACCGTCTCGGATGAGGCAAAGGTGACGGACAGCCAGGCTGCAGTGGTTTTTGTGCCGGGTTGATATGCCGCTTCGTCGTCCTTGGGCTGACCCGAGGGCCCATCCGGCACTTCACCTTACAGAAGCTTCTTTATGGACCCCTGCATAAAGCCGGGGTGACAGCCTGAGGGAGTGGTAGGGTGGTACTTCAAATCCAAAGCGTCACCCCGGCCCCCGTGCCGGGGTCCATGCGGCACGCGCAGCCTTAAACGTGCTGGCCGCCATTGATGTGGATTTCCGATCCCGTCACGTAGGACGATTGCTCCGTGCACAGATAATAAACGGTCTTTGCCACTTCTTCCGGCAGCCCGAGACGGCGCAGTGGAATTTCCGCCACGATCTTGTCGGTGCCGGGTGAAAGGATCGCCGTGTCGATTTCCCCCGGCGCGATGGCGTTGACGCGGATGCCGAGCGGGCCAAGATCGGAGGCCATTTCCCGTGTCAGCGCGGCCAGCGCGGCCTTGGAGGTCGCATAGGCGGAACCTGCGAAGGGGTGCACGCGGGTCCCGGCGATCGAGGTCACATTGACGATGGAGCCTTGCGCGGCTTTCAGCTCTTCCACAAGGCCGCGGGCAAGCATGACCGGGGCCATGAAATTCACCTGAAAGACCTGCCGCCAGGCGCTGTCTTCGGTTTCCAGAATGCCGAGCCGCGAACCGCCTTCGCCCTTCGGTGAAATGGCCGCGTTGTTGACGAGCGCGTTCAGGCGGCTGCCCTGATCTTTCAGCCGCTCGCGCATTTCCTTGACCGCCTCGGCGGTATTTTCCGGGTCCGCCAGGTCGACCTGAATATGATCCTCGGGGCCTGCATCCCAGGGGCAATTTTCCGGGAAAGGATGGCGCGAACAGGTGATCACCCGCCAGCCTGCGCTTGAAAAACGCTTCACGGTGGCATGGCCGATCCCGCGGCTCGCGCCGGTCAGGATCAGGGTTTTGCGCTCATTGTTCGGGATCTGTGTCATGGGCGCAGTCTATCCGCCTTTCGGGCAATCACAATGGCAAAGAAGGTGCGGGAAAATTCACGCCGCTTCACGTCCGCAGGAGCTTCGGCACCCGCTCCAGCCCTGCCGGGTCCTGGTGTATGAGCACTTCGGAGCCAGGGAAAAGCGCCTCGATTTCCTTTTCGATATCATCGGTGATGCGGTGCGCTTTCATCAGGCTGAGCGAGCCGTCGAGCTCCAGATGAAACTGGATGAAGAGATTGGCCCCGGACATGCGGGTGCGCAGATCGTGCATGCCGACGGCTTCTTCATGGGCCGCCACGACCTCCTTGATCCGGTCCCGGTCCTCCTCGGACATCTCTTTGTCCATGAGCTGGTCGCCCGCATTGCGCACGATCTGCAAGGCGCTCCAGGCGATGAAGCCGGCAATGACGAAGCCGAAAACCGGGTCCGCCCAAGTCAGCCCGAAAACACCGGATAGCAGCAGCGCGGCGATGACCGAGAGGTTCATCAGCAAGTCGCCGCGGTAATGGATCGAGTCCGCTTCGATGGCGAGGGAGTTGGTCTCGCGCACCACTTTGCGCTGATAGGCGACGAGCGCAAGCGTCAGCGCGATGGCGAGAACCGTTACAACGATGCCGATAAGCGAGCGCGACAGCGGCTCAGGGGTAATGAGCCGGCTCGCGGATTCATAGGTGATGTAGCCGGCGGAAATGAAGATGAAGACGGACTGGCCGAGCCCGGCCAGCGCTTCGGCCTTGCCATGGCCGAAACGGTGATCGCGGTCCGCCGGTTCCAGCGCGAAACGCACGGCAAAGAGATTGACCAGAGAGGCCGTGCCATCGAGCAGGGAATCGAGCAGCGTGCCAAGCATGGCCACGGAGCCCGTCAGCCAGAAGGCGCCTGCCTTCATCAGAACAAGCGTCAACGCGACGGCCACGGCGGCATAAGTTGCCCGCTTCATCAAAAGGGGGCCAGCGCTTTGGCTCCCGGCAGCAGGGTTTTGGGGTGCGTTCATGAAGGCAACTTACGGGAAGAGACGCTCGGTGCGCCAGTGCCCATGCGGCCCCTCGCGCAGGAAAACGAGGCGGTCATGCAGGCGGAACGGCCGGTCGCGCCAAAATTCGATGCGCTCCGGCACGATGCGGAAACCGGACCAGTGCGGCGGGCGGTCCACTTCTTTCAGCGCATATTTCGCTGCATATTTCGCCACTTCCTTTTCCAGCGCAAAACGGCTTTCGAGCGGGCGGGACTGGCGCGAGGCCCAGGCGCCAATCTGGCTGTCCTTGGCACGCGTTGCAAAATAAGCATCAGCCTCCGCATCGCTCACCCGCTCCACCTGGCCGCGCACACGCACCTGGCGGCGCAGGCTCTTCCAATGGAAACAGAGCGCGGCCTTGGCGTTAGCGGCAAGCTCGCGGCCCTTATCGCTTTCAAGGTTCGTGTAGAAAACGAAGCCCGCCTCATCGAACCCCTTCAAGAGCACCATGCGCACATCCGGCAGCCCGTCTTCATCCGCCGTTGCCAGGGCCATGGCGTTGGGGTCGTTCGGCTCTTTTTCACCAGCAAGGTCCAGCCAGTCGCGGAAAAGCGCGAAAGGATTGCCGGAGGCGAAAATATCCGCATCGTCTTTGGCGCTTTCTGAAATTTCCGTCTTTGCCGTCATCGTCCTTACGTCCTGTCCCTCCACCGGTTCCACTGGCTGATCTTACTGGCCGGTTCCGCTGGCCAATCGCCGGGTCAGCGTTTTATATAGGCTGGATGCGCGCTTGTCCCACCAATGCCCCGATCTTTAATCCATATCAAGGCGGGAGGGCAGGCGCTTCTTGGGGGATCAATGCTGCATAAGCCGCTTTCATTGGCCTGCGCACCGTTTATCCGCGCCGCTCTCTTAAGCGCTGCGCTGGCGTATCTGCCTGCCCTGCCCGCTTTTGCGAACCCTCAGGCCATTGCGCCCGGCGAACAAGTCTTGCCGGAGGAGGAACGCATCAAGGCCTTTCAGGCAGGGGTTGCCGCCTATGATGCGGGCGATTATGCGCGTGCCTATGAGATCTGGCTGCCGCTTGCCAAGCTCGGCGATCTGGCCGCCCAGCGCAATGTCGGCCATTTGCTGCGCCTTGGGCGGGGTACGGCGCGCGATCTGCCCCGCGCGCTTTATTTTTATGAGCGCGCTGCCGATGCGGGGCTGAACGCTGCCGCGCTTAATGCCGGAACCTTGCTTTTAGGGGCCGAGGGCATTGAGCGGGACACGGAAGATGCCGCCGACTATTTCATGCAGGCCGCGCAGGACGGCTACCCGGAGGCGCTTTACCAGCTCGCCCTTCTAACCGAAGCCGGTGACGGGACCGGCAAGGACCCGGCAAAAGCCGACAGGCTGATGCGCCTTGCCGCCTTTCTGGGTCATGAAAAGGCCCGCGCGCGCATCGGGCTCGACACCCGCCTCGATGAGGTCCGCGCGCCCTCGAACGTCTCTTAAGGCTGCCAACTCCCCTTTTCTTGCGGCTGACGCGCCCGTGACTGACGCTTTAACCTTTTGGTATCCAAGCGCCTTTATGATTTGAGAAGAGAATATTAACCATATGCGCAGGATCAGCGGCGTTGCGTCAGCCCCATGAAATCCTCGGCGTCCCCCGGAATGCCTCGAAAGATCAGATCAAGGCCGCCTACCGGCGCTTGGCCAAACTCTATCATCCCGATTTCAACAGCGGCGATACGATTGCCGAGGCCCGGTTCAAGGAAGTCACCAACGCCTATCAGCAAATGAGCGCGCCGAAGCCCGAGCCCCTGGGCATGGACCGGCCGCGCCCGCAGCCTCAGCCGGGCAGAGCCCAGCCGAACGGGGCGCAGAACGGCGCCAATGCGCGCGGTCCCTTTGCCGGGGCGAGAAGCGAGCCCGGCAGCAATGCCAAGGGCAGCGCCGGGTTCCGCCAACGCAAATCCTATCAGGACGCCAAAGAGGACAAGACCGCCGCCGGTTCTCAGTCCGCTTCCGGCAGTGCGGATGCAAAAGCCCGCCCCAAACAGGAAGCGCCCCACCGGGAAGCGCCGAAGCAGGAACGCGCCCAAACTCAAACCCGCGAGCGCGCCCGCACGGCCCAAACCCGCAAGGGCGACTTTCAGGACGAATTGAACCGGGCCCGCGAAGGCGCCCAAAGAGGTGCTGAGAAAACCGCCGAGCGCCCCCGCACGGAAGAACCCGAAACCGTCAACCGCGCAAAACCGGAAGGGGAAAGCGCCTCGGCCTTTGCCGGGTTCTTTTCCGGCCTGCGCCGCGCCGGCAAGCAGGCTGTGGGCGGGGCAAGCGGGGAAGATGAAGATTACACGCTCACCGTCTCCTTCACCGATGCCGCGCTCGGCGCGACGAAACGGGTGAAACTGGCAAGCGGCAAGGTGCTGGATGTGAAAATCCCCGCCGGGCTGTCCGAGGGCCAGCAGATCCGCCTGCGCGGCCAAGGCGAACCAGGCCGCTTCGGCAGTACGCGGGGCGATGCGCTCATCACCGTCACGATCGAGCCGCATGAGGATTTCGAGCGGGAGGGGCTCGATATTTCCGCCAATGTGCCTATCGGCCTGGCCGAGGCCATTCTGGGCGCCAAAATCCGTGTGAAAACGCTGCATGGCTCCGTCGCCGTCACGGTGCCGCCGGGCTCTTCCAGCGGGCGGCGGCTGCGCCTGCAAGGCCAGGGCATCCGCCCCGCGGGCGGCGGGAAAGCGGGCGATCATTTCGCCACGCTCCAGATCGTGCTGCCCGATGAAATCGACCCGGCACTGAAAAGCTTCATTGCCGGATGGGCGCAAGGCAAAGGCGGCAGGGAAAACGCTTGAAGTGCCGCCATGCTGCGCTGCAAACCGCTAATACCCTGATTTATCCCACTTTTCCGCCAATTTAGGCGTACCTTTTCCCTAGACCACCTTCGTCTTTTGTGTAGGATGCCCGCCCGAAAGGTGAACGCGAGGCGCGCTCGCCGAGTGAGCAGCTATCCAAGGACAGAATCATGAGCGGAACCGGGCAATTGATGGCGGGCAAACGCGGCCTCGTAATGGGTGTCGCCAACAACCGGTCGATCGCCTGGGGAATCGCCAAGGCCTGCGCCGATGCAGGCGCCGAGCTGGCCTTCACCTATCAGGGCGAGGCGCTGAAAAAGCGGATCGAGCCGCTGGCCGCCGAAGTGGGCTCCAATCTCGTCATGCCGTGCGATGTGACGGACCCGGCCAGCATGGACGCCGCCTTCGGCGAGATCGAGAAAGCCTGGGGCTCCATCGATTTTCTCGTTCATGCGGTCGCCTACGCGCCCAAGGAAGCGCTGACCGGGCGCTATGTCGATACCTCGCTCGAACAGTTCACCACTGCCATGGCGGTGTCCTGCCATTCGCTTGTCGCCGTCTCCCAGCGCGCAGAAAAGCTGATGCCGGAGGGCGGCTCGATTATCACGCTGACCTATTACGGCGCGGAAAAAGTCATTCCCCATTACAACGTCATGGGCGTGGCGAAATCGGCGCTGGAAGCTTCCGTGCGTTATCTCGCCGTCGATCTCGGCAGGAACAATATCCGCATCAATGCCGTCTCTGCCGGGCCGATCAAGACGCTGGCGGCCTCCGGCATCGGCGATTTCCGCTATATCCTGAAATGGAACGAGCTGAACTCGCCCCTGAAGCGCGGCGTGACCATCGAAGAAGTCGGCAAGACCTCGCTCTATCTCCTCTCCGACCTCGGCACAGGTGTGACCGGCGAAGTGCATCATGTGGATGCGGGCTATCACGTCGTGGGCATGAAGGCGGAAGACGCCCCGGATATGAGCATCGTTTAAAGGCCGCCTCCCCCGAAAGCCGCGATTTGACGGGTTCTGCGCGTGAGGATAGAACCTCAGGCATGGCGCGGGGCGCGGGGCCGCCGCAATCCGGAGCGGGTTTATGTCGCACAACACATACGGCCATCTTTTCCGCGTGACGACCTGGGGCGAAAGCCACGGGCCGGCGCTTGGCTGCATCATCGACGGCGTGCCGCCGCGCATTCCGCTGACCGAGGCCGATATCCAGCCCTTTCTCGACAAGCGCCGCCCCGGCCAGTCCCGCCACACGACCCAGCGCCGCGAGGCGGACCAGGTGCGCATTCTTTCCGGCGTTTTCGAAGACCCGGAAACGGGCGAGCAGGTAACGACCGGCACGCCGATTTCGCTGATCATCGAAAATACCGATCAGCGCTCGAAAGATTATGGCGAAATCAAAGACCGCTATAGGCCCGGTCATGCCGATTACACCTATGAAGCCAAATACGGCATCCGCGATTACCGCGGCGGCGGGCGCCAATCCGCCCGCGAGACGGCGGCGCGCGTGGCCGCCGGCGCCATTGCCCGCAAGGTGATCGGCGGCATCAAGGTGCGCGGCGCGCTGGTGCAGGTCGGCCCGCACAAAATCGACCGCGCCAATTGGGACTGGGACGAAACCGCCCGCAACGATTTCTGGAGCCCGGATGCAAAGGCCGCCGAACTTTGGGAAAGCTATCTCGATGAGGTGCGCAAGGCAGGTTCTTCCTGCGGCGCGGTGATCGAGGTGGTGGCCGAAGGCGTGCCTGCCGGTCTCGGTGCGCCCATCTATGCCAAGCTCGATACCGACATCGCCGCCGCCTTCATGAGCATCAATGCCGTCAAAGGCGTCGAGATCGGCAACGGGTTTGAAGCCGCTTCCCTTAGCGGTGAAGAAAACGCCGATGAAATGCGCATGGAGAACGGCAAACCCGCTTTCCTGACGAACCATGCCGGCGGCATTCTGGGCGGTATTTCGACGGGACAGGATGTCATCGCCCGTTTTGCGGTGAAACCCACCTCCTCCATCCTCACCCCGCGCCGCTCCGTCACGCGCAAGGGCGAAGAGGTGGATGTGCGCACCAAAGGCCGCCACGATCCTTGCGTCGGTATTCGCGCCGTGCCCGTGGGCGAGGCGATGATGGCCTGCGTCCTTGCCGATCATTTGCTGCGCCACCGGGGCCAGACAGGCGGGCTCTGAGCCTTTTCCTCTGCACGCTGCTTATGGGTTTGTTGCCGCATATCTGTGCAGCCTTTGCCTTTCGTGCTGAAAATCCGGTCGTTTTTCCGGCGCCTTTCCCTCGAAAGCTCCGCTTCCTCCCTTTTGCAAAAAGCGCCGACCGGCACGGGCTTTGCGTATATGCTTAAGGTGCGTATTCAAGGGAAGCACGACGCGAGGCGGGACCGGCTTTGAAAAACGATAGCGGCACAATCATTCCCATTCGCTATGAGAGCGGCAACGGCGAAATGATGGTCTATGGCGGCAGCCTGCTCGGCCTCTTTCTGCTTTCGCTGGCGGTGACACGGTTCGACGGGATTTTTCTTCTCGCCGCGCTCGCGGCCTTCGGCATTGCCTATTATTACGCGCCTCTCACCTTCCGCCGTCATCCGCCGCTGCAAGTCTCGCCTGAAGGGTTCTACATCGAAGGGCTCGGCCTTCTGCCCTGGAGCAAGATTGCGGGTATCCGCATCTATAACAAGGCGGTGCGCAATATCCGCAATGCCGAGCTTTATCTCATCCTGCACGCGCCCATCGAAAAGGCGGTGGTGCGCGAGCGTGAGCCTGAAAGCTGGCGGCGTTATATGTATTCGGTATGGAAGCCGGTATCGGAAGGCGAGCTGACGGTGAAGCTCGAACCCCTTGCCGTCTCACCCGAACAGCTCGGCGATGTTATCCGCGCCCGGATTGCCGAGGCACGCAAGACCGGCCGCGCCTAAGCCTCTTTTTCAAAAGCTATGACCTTGCTTAAGAACGCTGTCTCGGCGCTCACAAGCTTGAGCCCGTGCGCCGCGCAGAGCGCGCTAAAATCTTCCTTGAGGAAAGACGTGAAATAAGGCTCGTGAAAGCCAACGGGGAAAAATTCCAACAGTCCGTCATAGTCCTCCCTGTCCCCTTGCTGCAGCGAATCCGTCAGCACGAAAAGCCCGCCGGGTTTCAAAACCCGCGCCGCCTCGCCGATCACCGCGCGTCTGATTTTGGGCGGCAGTTCATGAAAGAGGTAGATGGAACTGACGACATCGAGGCTTGCATCGGCCAGCGGCAGTCTCTCTGCCAATCCCTGCACCGGCTGAACGCCGCGCCAGCGCTTCACATTGCGCCGGGCTTCCCCCAGATAAGCATGCGAGAGATCGAGCGCGAGGACGGAAAGGCGCGGCCAGCTTGCTTTCAGATCGCGCAGAAAGCGGCCCGTGCCCGCGGCCAAATCGAGGAAGGAAACCTCGCGCTGGTCCTTTCCTTCCATCCACCGGGCGATGGGCACGAGTGCCTGGCGGCGCATCATATCGGCGGTGCCGGAGAAAAGAATCTCGACCTGCGTGTCGTAAATCCGGGCACTGTCTTCGGAAAGCCAGCCATCGGTCTGATAGTGAAAGTTTTGCAGATAATAGCGCGGATAGGCGCGCGCGCCGGGCTGCCCCCGCAATTTCTCGCGCACCTCGCTATGGCCGCGCGACAGGCGGCGCTCATCGAGTCCCGGCATATCGGCGAAGAAACGGCGGGATTTTTCGAGCGCTTCTCCCAGCGGCAAAAGCGGATCGGCAGCGCGGTAAGTCCCGCGCGCCACATGGGCGGCATCCTTCTCGATCAGCTTGCGGATTTCGCCGAGCATCCCCTGCCATTTCGGGAAGGCGCCTTGCGGCTTGAAAGGCGCTTCGCCGGGCGGTGTCAGCGGCCCGCGCATCCGGTTCACCGCCAAATAATGTGCAGCGTACCAGCCGATCCGCGCCGTCTGGGACAGGCCATGCCGCCAGCTTTCCAGCATCCGTGCCATATACGCCTCGCTCGCAACTCCTAGCGGCGCGTCAGATGCACCGCCACTTCAATATGGGGCGACCAGAGGAATTGGTCCACCGGCTGCACGCGGGAAATTTCATAGCCCCCGTCCAGAAGCGCGCGCAAATCGCGGGCAAGGGTTGCCGGATTGCAGGAAACGGCAACAAGGCGCGGCACCGCGCTTTTGGCGATTTCAGCGGCCTGTGCCGCCGCCCCGGCACGCGGCGGATCGAAAACGATGCCGTCCAGCTTTTTCATTTCCGGGGCCAGAAGCGGGCGGCGGAAAAGATCGCGCCGCTCCGCCGTAATGCGCTTTAGATGATGCGCCGGGCCTTCCCGGTGAAAGGCCCGCTCCAGGGCTTCCACTTGCCCCGCCTCACCCTCGAGCGCAAGGACATTGGCGTTTCGGGCAAGCGCAAAGGTGAAGGTGCCGCAGCCGGCGAAAAGATCGGCGACATCGCCGGCCCCTTCAATCCCCTCAAGCACGGATTGGACGAGCGCGGCCTCGCCATCCGCCGTTGCCTGCAGAAAGGCGCCGGGGGCGAGCGTGACGGGAATGCCGGAAAGGGCAAGCAGCGGCAAGCGCCGCTCGGCCACGATCTCCCCTTCCCAGGAAAGCCGGGCAAGATCCAGCCGGTCCGCGCCTTCGCTCAAATGCATGCGCAGATCGATATCGAGCGGCTTCCCGCCGTTCACCATCACATCGAGCCCGGAGGCTGTGACCGTAACGAGCACCGAGGCGCGGCCCTTGCGCGAGAGGCCGCCGGCCACGAGATCGGCCAGCGGCTGCATCGCGCTCTCGATTTCCGGGCGCACCAGCGGACACATGGAAACCGGCACGATCTGATGGGTGCCGCGGGCATAATAACCCGCCACGGCGCCGGATTTTGTCCGCGTAACGGCAAAGCTCGCCCGCCGCCGCGTGTGCGGCTTTGCCCGGATGATCGGGGAAATTTCCGTGCTAATGCCCTGCTGAGAAAAAGCCTGCGCAACAAGGCCCTCCTTCCAGCTTGCATAAGCCTCTTCCTGCCAATGCTGAAGGGCGCAGCCGCCGCAGCGCGTAAAATGCGTGCAGGCCGGTTTGATGCGCTCGGGCGAGGGCGTGAGAATGCCTTTGAGGCTCCCGTGATCGCTTTCGTCCGTTGCCACGCGCACCCGCTCACCCGGCAGCGTATAGGGCACGAAAAGCGGCGGCGTGCGCTCTGCCACACCTTCGCCCTGGTGCCCCATGCGCAGGATTTCGACTTCTTCTTCAGCCATCAAAGCGTCCCGCCATCAAAAATTCCTTGTTGCCGTCACTGCCCGTAATAGGGCTCGGGCAAAGTCCTAGCACACGCCAACCCGGCTGCGCGGCAAGCCAAGTTTCAAGCCGCGTGCAAACTTCTTCGTGGAGGCCCGCGTCTTTCACGATGCCGCCTTTGCCGAGGCGGCCCTTACCCACCTCGAATTGCGGCTTGATCAGCGTGAGAAGAAACGCGCCGGGCTTTGCAAGCGCAAGCGCTGCCGGCAAAGCCTTTTCCAGACTGATGAAGCTGACGTCGCAGACGATGAGATCCACCGCGCCGCCGGTCATTTCCGCGCTCAGATCGCGCACATTCGTGCCTTCCAGCACGCTGATGCCGTCATCCTTCCGCAGGCTCTCGGCAAATTGCCCGTGGCCGACATCCACCGCCGTCACATGCGCAGCGCCGTGCGCGCGCAGTACCTGCGTGAACCCGCCGGTCGAGGCGCCGAGATCAAGCGCCTTCAAACCTTCCGGCTTAATGCCGAAATGGGCAAGCCCATGCACCAGCTTCAAAGCGGCACGCGAGACCCAGGGGTGGTCGGGCGCGCTTAGGCTTACGTCATCGGCAGACGCCACCATGCGGGAGGCTTTGACGGCCTGCTCCCCGTTCACCGACACTTTTCCTTCACGCAGGAGCGCCTGCGCCCGCGCGCGGCTGGGAGCAAGGCCCCGGGAGACCAGAGCCATATCGAGCCGTTCGCCAGTTTCCGTCATGGCGCCAGTCAGGGTTTGCGGGGATGGGCTGCCGTCAGATCGACAATGACGTTTTCCGCCCCGAGAGCGCCGAGCGCTGCGCGCACGATCTGCGGCGCATTGAGCCCGGCCTCGTCATACATTTTTTCCGGCTTATCCTGATCGATAAAACGGTCGGGCAGGCAAAGCGGGCGCACTTTCAAACCACTATCGAGAAGACCGGCATTGGCAAGATAGTGCAGCACATGCGAGCCGAAGCCGCCGACACTGCCCTCTTCCAGCGTGATCAGCACTTCGTGGTGGCTTGCCAGCTGACGGATCAGCGCTTCATCGAGCGGCTTGGCAAAGCGGGCATCGGCCACCGTTGCCGGAAAGCCGAGCCGGCCCAGTTCCTCGGCCGCCTTCATCGCCTCGGCAAGACGCCCGCCAAGGGAAAGCAGCGCGATCTTCGAGCCTTCTTTCAGGATGCGGCCCTTGCCGATTTCAAGCGGTACACCGCGTTCTGGCATGTCGACGCCGATCCCCTCCCCGCGCGGATAACGGAAGGCGGAGGGCCGGTCATCGATCTGCGCTGCCGTGGCCACCATATGCATGAGCTCGGCTTCATCACCCGCCGCCATCACCACGAAATCGGGCAGGCAGGAAAGGTAAGTAATGTCGAAGGCACCCGCATGGGTCGGCCCATCCGCGCCGACAAGCCCGGCCCGGTCGATGGCAAAACGCACCGGCAATTTCTGGATTGCCACGTCATGCACGACCTGGTCATAGGCGCGCTGCAGGAAGGTGGAATAGATCGCGGCGAAGGGCTTATAGCCCTCCGAGGCAAGGCCCGCGGCAAAGGTCACGCCGTGCTGCTCGGCAATGCCGACATCGAAGGTGCGCTCAGGAAAGGTCTTGCCGAAAAGATCAAGCCCGGTGCCGGAGGGCATCGCCGCTGTCACCGCAACAATCTTCTCGTCGGCTTCGGCTTCCTTGATGAGCCCTTGCGCGAAAACTTTCGTGTAGGCGGGCGCATTGGCTTTGGCTTTTGCCTGCGTGCCGGTGATCACGTCGAATTTCGAGACGCCGTGATATTTGTCGGCGGCAGCTTCCGCCGGTGCATAGCCCTTGCCCTTTTGCGTGACGACGTGAATGAGGATCGGGCCCTCTTCACTGTCGCGCACGTTTTTCAGGATCGGCAAAAGATGGTCGAGATTGTGCCCGTCGATGGGCCCGACATAATAAAAGCCGAGCTCCTCGAACATGGTGCCGCCGGTCGCCATGCCGCGCGCATATTCTTCCGCGCGCTTGGCGATTTTTTCCAGGCTCTTGGGCAGTTTTTCGGCCAGATGCTTGGCGAAGCTGCGGAAGCCGCGATAGGTCTCCCCGGAAATCAGCCGGGCAAGATAAGCGCTCATCGCGCCCACGGGCGGGGCGATGGACATGTCATTGTCGTTCAGAATGACGATGAGGCGGCTATCCATGGAACCGGCATTGTTCATGGCCTCATAGGCCATGCCTGCGCTCATGGCACCGTCGCCGATCACGCAGACGACATTGTTCTTCTTGCCCGCCAGATCGCGCGCCACGGCCATACCGAGGCCGGCGGAAATGGAGGTGGAGGAATGCGCCGCGCCGAAGGGGTCGTATTCGCTTTCCGCGCGTTTGGTGAAACCGGAAAGCCCGCCGCCCTGGCGAATGGTGCGGATGCGGTCCCGCCGCTCCGTCAGAATCTTATGCGGGTAGCATTGATGGCCGACATCCCAGATCAGCCGGTCATCCGGCGTGTCGAAGACGTAATGAATAGCCGTAGTCAGCTCGACGACGCCGAGGCCTGCGCCCAGATGCCCGCCCGTGACGGAGACGGCATCGATCGTCTCGGTGCGCAGCTCGTCCGCCAATTGGCGCAGCTCGCTCTCCGGCAGGGCCCGAAGGTCCGCAGGGCTTTTAACCTTATCGAGAAGGGGCGTCTTGCTCTGCGCTGTCACGCTCAACCTCACTAGCGGGCAAATGCCTGCCCGTCACTGTCCTACCTGCCTTTTCCGTCCGGAAAAGGTTCACGCGCGGCGGTTTATAACGAATGATGCCGCCTCACGCAAAATATCTGCCCGGTCGTCGAACATTTCCAAATGCGCCACCGCCTGGTCGGCCAGGAGGCTGTCCTGCGCCCGGGCGCGCTCTTCCCCCAGAATAGTCAGAAATGTGGCTTTTCCTTGAGATTTATCTTTCCCGGCGGTCTTGCCAAGGGCGGCGCTGTCGCCTTCTTCATCCAGAAGGTCGTCGGCAATCTGATAGGCCAGGCCGAGATCATGGGCATAGGCATGGAGCGCCTGGCGGGCGGAGGGAGACGCATGGCCCAGAATGGCCCCACCCTCGCAGGAAAAAGCGATGAGCGCGCCGGTTTTAAGCTGATGCATGCGGGTGAGCGGTCCGATGGCGAGATCCTCGCCCGCGCTTGCCATATCGATCATCTGCCCGCCCACCATGCCAAGCGCGCCTGCTGCCCGGGAAAGGCCGAGCACCAGATCGGCGCGCACCCGCGCATCTTCATGGGTGGCGGGATCGGCGAGAATTTCAAAGGCCAGCGTCAAAAGCGCATCGCCCGCCAGCACGGCGGTCGCCTCGTCAAAGGCGCGGTGCGCGGAAGGCTTGCCCCGCCGCATGTCATCATCATCCATGCAAGGCAGATCGTCATGAATGAGGGAATAGGCGTGGACACACTCGATGGCGGCGGCCAGACGCAGCGAGCGTTCGTCATCCATGGCAAAGAGTTTCGCCCCCTGATGGGCGAGAAAAGCGCGAAAGCGCTTGCCGCCGTTCAGCGCGCCGTAGCGCATCGCCTCGATGACGCGGGCTTCGGGCCCTTGCGGGCGCGGCAGAAGATGATCGAGGGTGCGCTCAACCCCGGCAGCGGTCTCGGTCAATGCTTTTTCGAAGACAAGACTGGCCATCGGGGGCGCTCCTTCGGGGGCAAAAGGGGCCGATCAATCGATATTGGCAGGCTCGGTGCCGGCGGCGCCATCGGCGCCGAGCGTGATTTTTTCCACCTTGGCCTGAGCCGCTTTCAGCCGGCTTTCGCAATGGGCTTTGAGCAGATTGCCGCGCTCATAAAGCTCGATGGATTCTTCCAGCGGCGCATTGCCCGATTCCAGCTTGCCGACAATGCCTTCCAGCTCTTTGAGAGCCGTCTCGAAATTCATTTTCGCAATATCATCCGGGATCGCGGTCTTCTTCTCCGCCACGGCAAACTCCTTCGTTCCGGCAGGCTGGTCTCAGCTTGGTCCAGTCTCAGCGGCCCATCAAGGCGCGTATATGGGCCGCGCTGGCCTCGGCCAATGCCTCCAAGTCATACCCGCCCTCAAGGGTGGAGACAATGCGCCCCTTCACCCTGGCGCGGGCAAAAGCGGCAAGCTGCTGCGTGACCCAGTAATAATCGGCGGTTTTCAGCCCCATTCCGCCCAGAGGATCGGCCTCATGGGCGTCAAAACCGGCGGAAATCAGCAAGAATTCGGGCTCCATCATCTCCAGCGCCGGCAGAATCGCCTCCGAGACGATGAGCCGGAAATCATCCGAGCCTGCCGCCGGTTTCAGCGGCAGATTGAGGATATTGCGGTGCGTGCCCCGCTCGCTCACCGCGCCCGTGCCCGGATAAAGCGGGGACTGGTGGGCGGAGATGTAATACATGCCGTCCGCATCCCAGAAGGCGGCCTGGGTGCCATTGCCGTGATGGACATCGAAATCCACCACCGCGATGCGCGAGAGGCCGTATTCGGCGCGCAAATGCTGGGCGGCGACAGCGACATTGTTGAAGAGGCAAAAGCCCATGGCCCGGTTGGGCTCGGCATGGTGGCCGGGCGGGCGGATGGCGCAAAAGGCGTTTTCCGCTTCCCCGGCCATCACCCGGTCCACCGCATCGATGGCTGCGCCCGCCGCGCGCAAAGCCGCCTCGCCCGAGCCCGGCGACATGGCGGTATCGGCATCGACCCGCGCAAAGCCTTCCTCGGGCACCATGGAGAGGATCGCATCGATATGGGCCTGGGAATGCACGCGCACCAGCGCCTTCGTTTCGGCCCGAGGCGCGGAAATGCGCGTTAAGTCCGCAAATTCCGGTCCCTCCAGCGCGCCCAGAACGGCTTTCAGCCGCGCGGCACATTCCGGATGGCCTTCCGGCGTTTCATGGGCGAGGCAGGCCTCGTGGGTTTCAAGCAGTGTGGTCATGGCTTTACTCTGACGCGGAGCAGGCACCGATGCAACGGAGAGGCCCGGAAGAGACCCGCCACTCTTTATAGGCCGTCACCCCCGTCTTGTCCCCGTGTGACGCCTGCGGAACAGGGACGCTCCCTTACGCCGCCTTGTACCAGACGACGCCCTTTTCGTCCGTTTCGGCACGGGCCAGCCCCCGGTGCACAAGGCAGGCGAGATGCGCGAGGCTTTCGCCCGTCGCCATGAAGAAGACGTCCGGCCCGATCTTGCGTTTGAAAAGCGCGCTGAAGACATCGATGGCGCGTTTGGGTTCGGCAAGCTCGCCCAGAAGCCGCTTCAGGCTTTTCTCATGCCCGTCGATAAGCCGGGTGAGGCGCGCATGGAGCCCATAGAAAGGCTCGTTATGGGCGGGCAGCACGAGCGTTTCTTCGGGGAGCGCGGCGCGCAGCTTGGCGCAGCTGTCGATCCAGTCCTGCAGCGGGTTGCCATAGGCCTCCGTCGGGTGAAGGCTGACATTGGAGGAAATGCGCGGCAGCACCTGATCCCCAGAAATCAGGATCTTGTCCTTTGCCGAATAAAGGCAGACATGCTCGGGCGCATGGCCGGAACCGACGATGATTTCCCATTCCCGCTCGCCGATGGTCAGCTTATCGCCTTCCTTCAGGCGCTTGAAGATATCCGGCAGCCGGTAGACCCGTTCGCCAAAGCCGCCGAAGCGGGCGCGGTAGGCATCGAGCCCGCGTTCGGAAAAACCCGCGCCGCGGTAAAAGTCGATCGCTTCCTGCGGCGCTTCATTGCCGGTATCGGCGACAAGCGTGCGGCACATCAGATAATCCGTACGCGACATTTCGACCGTCACGCCGAATTTGCGCGTGATCCAGCCGGCAAGGCCCACATGATCGGGATGAAGATGGGTAACAATGACGCGGGTGATGGGTTTGCCGCCGAGCTTTTCCTCGAAGATCGAGTTCCACAGATCGATCGTCTCATCATTGGCAACGCCGGTATCGACAAGCGCCCAGCCTTCGCCGTCTTCCAGAAGCCAGAGATTTATATGGTCGAGCGAGAAAGGCAGCGGCATGCGCACCCACATGATGCCGGGAGCCGCCTCGATGAGTTCACCGCGCGCCGGAACCGTCTCGAATGGATATTGCAAGCCGCCAGCGCCCTGTTTCATTTTCTCATCCCTTCCAAAGTCAAAGGCCGCGCCCGGAAGGACGCGGCCCGTACTGAATAGAAAAGCTTGCGCCCAGCGTCAAACGCGCCGGACCCGGCCTTTAGGCTTCAAGAAGTGAATCCGCCCGCTCCATCAGCGCGCTTTCCCCGGCAATCGCGGCGGAAACGAGCCCTTTGGCGGGGCCTGCGAAATTTTCCGCAAAGAAGCGGGCAAGCACCTTGGGGCCCTCCTCGCCGCTGGCCGAAAGCGCGGCGCGGGTGAGGTAATGGCCGCCTGCGACGGTGCCGAAGAGCTTCAGATAGGGGCTCGCGCCCGCCAGGCATTCGTTCGGCGCGTCTTTCAGACGGGCGAGCATCCAGTCCGTCGCCTCTTCCAGCCCCGAAAGGCCCTCTTCCAGCCTGTCCGCGACCACGCCCAGATCCGGATCGTTGGAGGCGCGAGCTTTTTCGACGCTTTCGGCGATCTCGCCCAGATAGGCTTTCACCACCTCGCCATTGCCGAGCGACAATTTGCGGGTCACAAGGTCGATGGCCTGAATGCCATTCGTGCCTTCATAGATGGGCAGAATGCGGGCATCCCGGTAAAAGCGCGCCGCGCCCGTTTCCTCGATAAAGCCCATGCCGCCATGCACCTGCACGCCGATGGAGGCAGCCTCCACGCCTGCATCCGTGCTCCAGGCTTTGGCGATGGGGGTGAGAAGATCGGCGCGCGCCTTCCCGGCGGCTTTTTCTTCTTCGCTTTTGCCTTTATGCGAAAGGTCGATGGCAACGGCATTGGCATAGCAAATGCCGCGCGCGGCAGCCGCCAGCCCCTTCATGCTCATCAGCATGCGGCGCACATCGGCATGATCGATGATCGGGTCCATCTCGCCCGGCGCGAGCTGCGAGCCCACTTTGCGGCCCTGCTTGCGGTCTTTGGCATAGGCAAGCGCATGCTGATAGGCACGCTCTGCGACCGCCACACCCTGAATGCCGACCAGAAGGCGGGCATTGTTCATCATCGTGAACATGCAATTGAGGCCGCGGTTTTCCTGACCGATCAGATAGCCTTTCGCGCCGCCTTTTTCGCCGTAAGCCATAATGCAGGTCGGGCTGCCGTGAATGCCGAGCTTTTCTTCAAGGCCGATGCATTCCACATCGTTGCGCTCGCCAAGCGAGCCATCTTCGTTGACGAGATATTTCGGCACGAGGAAAAGCGAAATGCCTTTCGTGCCTGCCGGGGCATCGGGCAGACGGGCCAGCACGAGGTGGATGATATTCTCCGCCATATCGTGCTCGCCGTAAGTGATGAAGATTTTCGTGCCGGTGATGAGATAGCTGCCGTCTTCCTGCGGCACGGCTTTGGTCTTCAGCGCGTTAAGGTCCGAGCCTGCCTGCGGCTCTGTCAGGTTCATCGTGCCGGTCCACTCGCCGGAGATGAGTTTGGCGAGGTATTTTTCCCGCTGCTCGTCCGTGCCATGGGCGCTCAAAGCTTCCACCGCGCCCTGGCTGAGAATAGGGCAGAGCCCGAAGGAAAGGCTGGCGCCGTTCCAGATTTCCTGCAGCGCGGCGGCAAGCGCCATGGGCAGGCCCTGGCCGCCATACGCGTCCGAGCCTGCAATCGCGCCCCAGCCGCCTTCCACCCATTGGCGGTAGGCATCGGCAAAACCGGGCGAGGTCGTCACTTCTTTGTCTTTCAGCTTGGCCGGATTTGCATCCACCCCGTCATTCAGGGGCGCGATGACATTTTCGGCGAGCTTGCCCGCTTCTTCCAGCACCGCTTCGATGAGGTCCGGCGTCGCTTCCTCGTAAAGGCCGCCGCTGACGAGAGACTGAAGCCCTGCCACATCATTCAACATGAAGGCCATATCCTTGACCGGCGCGCGGTAGCTCATCCCTGTCTCCTCTGTTTCGCTCTCAAACCCGGGCTAATCCCCAAAAGCGCGGGCCGAATGCCCGTTTCTTGCGCCCGATGATGCATCGGTTCAAGACAAAATTCGTATATGCTGGCACACGTTATAAGCGGGTTTAGGATGAACGCATATTCACCCCAAAATCCTGCAGCAATGCACCGGAGAAGATATGGCGAGCGGACAAAAAGACAATAAGAGCGCCCGGAAAGAAGGCACGGGCCGCCATGCGCTGATCACCGGCGCGTCGGCGGGAATCGGCAAGGATCTCGCCGAAATCTTCGCCCGCAACGGCTTCGATCTGGTGCTCGTCGCGCGCCGGGAAAAGCGCCTGCATGAGATCGCCCGCGATCTCGAGCATCGCTTTGCCGTCACCGTTCATGCCGTGACGCTGGATCTGGCAGAACCGGGCGCCGCCGAATGGCTGCACAATGAAATGCGCATGCGCGGGCTTAACATCGACGCGCTGGTCTGCAATGCGGGCTTCGGCGTCGCAGGCTTTTACCGGGACACAAGCTGGGCCGATCAGCACGCGCTCTGCCAGGTGATGATGACGGGTGTGGCCGAGCTCTGTCATCGCTTTGCCCCGGACATGGGTGCGCGCGGCTATGGACGTATTCTCAACGTCGCCTCGCTTGCCGGCTTTCTGCCGCCAGCGCCGGGCGGCACGCTTTACATTCCGGCCAAAGCTTTCGAGATCAAACTGTCGCAAGCGCTGGCGCTCGAATATACGGGGGAGAACGTGCATGTCACAGCGCTCTCCCCCGGCTTCACCTATACCGAGTTTCACGATGTCATGGGTACGCGCGAGGCGATGTCCGCCATGCCGCGTTTCATGTGGATGAAAAGTATGCGCGTCGCCGAGGAAGGCTATAAAGCGGTGATGGCGGGCAAGCCCGTTCACATTCCGGGCCGCCTCAACCGTTTCATCGCCTGGCTGGCCTGGGCCTTGCCCTCTCCCGCGGTGAACGCCATTCTGCGCCGCCAAGCCCTTTACGCCAAAAAGCCCTGATACGCCCATGCCGCTTCCCATCTGGCCGCCGGATGCCTCCCACATCAAAAAAGCCGCGGACGCTTTGCGCGCCGGACAGCTCGTCGCTTTTCCGACCGAGACCGTTTACGGGCTGGGCGCGGACGCTACACAAGACCGTGCCGTCGCACGGATTTTCGAGGCCAAGGGCCGCCCGCGGTTCAACCCGCTCATCGTGCATGTGCCCTCTTTGCAAGCCGCGGAAACACATGCCCGTTTCGATGAAAAAGCGGGGGCGCTGGCAAAAGCGTTCTGGCCGGGGGCGCTTACCCTCGTTCTGCCGCGCCGGGCAGAGACGCCTTTGTCGCTTCTGGTGAGCGCCGGCCTTCCCACCGTCGCTTTGCGCGTGCCGCAGCATCCCTTGGCGCTGGAACTTTTGCGAGAAAGCGGGCTTGCCCTTGCCGCCCCCTCCGCCAACCGCTCCGGCCGCCTCAGCCCGACGCTGGCAACACATGTCGCCCGCTCGCTTGAAGAGGCTGGCGCGCTTGTCGCCGGTGTCCTTGATGGCGGGCCCTGCACGCTCGGGCTGGAATCCACCGTTATCGGGTTGCCGGAAGACGGCCCGCCCACTTTGCTGCGCCCCGGCGCCATCGCCCGCACGGAGATCGAAGCAGTGCTCGCCATGAAGCTTGCGGAAGCAGCCGAAGAAGAAGGCGAAGCCGGGCGCTCCTCCCCCGGCCAGCTTGCCAGCCATTATGCGCCCGACGCGCCGATCCGGCTGAATGCTAAAGAGGTAAGCGGCGATGAAGTGCTCCTCGCCTTCGGGCCGGACGGATTGCCAGGCGCGGCGCTGACACTCAACCTGTCGCGCCAAGGGGATTTGCGCGAAGCGGCGGCCAATCTCTTCCGCTATTTGCAGGAGCTCGATGCGCAGGCGGAAGGAAAATCCATCGCCGTCATGCCGGTGCCTGACACCGGGCTCGGCGAGGCGATCAACGACCGGCTACGCCGCGCCGCTGCGCCGCGCTCTTGATCCCGGATATTCAGTCTTTGCGTTCCGGCGCAAGCAAGAGCGTCGGGATGCCGAAGGTCGCGCCCTTGGGTGTTGCCACCACGGTTCCCTTCTTGCGGCCTTTGCGGATATCGGAAACGGGCACGCCCGCCTCTAAAAGCCGCGCGCGGGCTTTTGTCAGATCGGGATAGCGGAAGGTGATGCCCCAATAATGGTCTTCTTCGGCGCGCTTTTTCTCATCGAGCGAGGAAATCACCTCGATGGTCATGCGCCCGGTGCGGAAGAAGATCTGCCGCACGCCCCATTCCTTCACCGTATTGTCGAGCGCGAGGCGCAGGCCGAGTTTGCCTTGCAGGAGCGCGATGACGCTATCCGCATCCGGCGTGTTGATCACCACATGATCGATCGCTTCCGCCGCCGCCCGGCCCTCGCCCTCTTTCACCAAAGGCGCGAAAGGCAAGGCAAGCCGGTCCTCCTGTTCGATGAGGAACATGAAAAGGCCGTTCGTTTCTTCCGGCGGCAGCATGACGTTTTTCCAGCGCCGGGGGGCAAGCGCGCCGCCTTCATCCGCCCCTTCGCCGGGCAAAGGATCGCTGGCGCTCAGCCCCTTTTCCCGCAAAAAGGCGGCCGCGCCCGCCGCATCTTCCACCCCGAAAGCAAGGCCGATAATGCCGGCACCGTTTTTCTCCAAATGGGCGCGCAGAATATCGCCGAAGCGGCCCTCGCCTTTCGGCGCCACCAGCTCGATATAGGTGTTGGAAAAACGGAAAAGCGCATTCACCGAGCCGAGGCCCGGATGGCTGCCCCGCCAGGAGGGCAAACGGCCCGTGAGTTTCGTGTAATCGGCGACGGGCCCGTCAAGCTCGGGCACGGCGATGAGGATATGGTCTATGATGTCGATCATGGCATGAGTTTAGGCAAGGCCCGTGCGGCCTGCTAGGATCATCTGCCTGCGATTCAGGCAAAGAGCTTGGCGAAAAAGAGAGATCGGCGTGTCCCAGTCCCGCTCCCCGGCAAAAGCATCCGCAAATCCGGCGCTCACCGAGCGGCTGAAAGAGCTGATCCGGCGCTACGGCGTGCCCGGCGCCTCGCTCGCTGTCTTTTCGGATGGCAGGCTTGAAGAAGCGGCGGCCGGCGTCCTCAATCTGGAAACGCAGGTGCCGGTCACGCCCGAGGCGCTCTTTCAAGTGGGTTCCATCACCAAACTTTATACGGCAACCCTTGCCATGCAGCTTGTGGAAGAAGGCCGCCTTTCCCTCGACCTGCCGGTGCGCACATACCTGCCGGACTTCAAGGTGAAGGATGAGGAGACGAGCGCCCATGTCACGCTCCGCCATCTTCTTTCTCATACGAGCGGTATCGAGGGCGATCTTTTCAAAAATGCCGGGCGCGGCGAGGACCGGATCGAAAAATTCGTGGCGCTTCTGGCAACCCAGGAAAATGTACATCCCCTGGGAGAGATGTTCTCCTATTCCAATGTCGGCTTCGTCATTGCGGGCCGCATGATCGAAGCGGCAAGCGGGCTTTATTGGGACAAAGCCATGCGCACCCGCCTCATCAAGCCGCTCGGCACACCTGCTTTTTCCACGCTGCCCGAACAGGCGATGCGCTATCTGACCGCCATCGGCCATATCAGTTCGCCGGAAAAGGGCCTTGCCGTCACACCTGTCGCTTTTCTTGCGCAGTCGAATGGCCCTGCCGGGGCAACGCCCATGGCGCGGGCGCGCGATGTCATTGAGTTTGCCCGCCTTCATATGCCCGCTCACAAATCGGGGGAAACGGCGCCCGGCACGGCAGCGAACGGCACGCGGGTTTTGAGCGAGGAAAGCGCCCTTGCCATGCGCGCGGAAAATATCCGCTTGCCTCTCGGTATGGAGATCGATGCAATCGGCCTCGGCTTCATGATGTGGCGGGGAGCAAACGGCACTTACGAGATTTTCGGTCATGACGGCTCGACCATCGGCCAAGCGGCCTGGCTCAGGTTTCACCCTGCCTCCGGCACCGCGATCGTGCTTTTGACGAATGGCGGAGACGGCAAAGGCCTTTATCACGAGCTTTTCCCCGCGCTTTTTCAGGAGCTTGCGGGCGTCAAACTGCCGGAGAAAGACTTGGGGCCGGTGCCGGAAAAAATCGATGCGGCCCGCTTCGAGGGCACCTATGCCTGCGGGCTCGGCGAGATGAAGGTGCGCGCCGAGAAGGGCGGGCTTATCTGCAAACGCGTACCTTCCGCCGATTATGCACTGGTGCAGCCGCCGCTCGACATTCCCCTTGAAGCGGCGGGGCCCGATTTCTTTTTCGGGCGCGATCCTGGCCGCACCCTTGCCGCGGGCTATCATTTTCTGGGAGAAGACGGGAGCGGGCGCGCGCAATATCTTCACACCGGCGTGCGCGCCTATCGCCGCACCCTCAAGCCATGAAAAGCGCCATGAGCGATGACACCTTGATAGACCGGCTAAAAGAGATTGTGGGCGCGCCCCATGTCGTCACCGACCCGTTCGAGATGGCGCCTTATCTTTGCGAGCGGCGCGGGCTTTATGAGGGGAAAGCGGCCGCCATCGTCAAACCGGCCAGTACGGAAGAGGTTTCGTGCCTGCTTGCCCTTGCCCATGACACGAAAACGCCGGTCATTCCCATGGGCGGCAATACCGGCCTTGTCGGCGGGCAGATCACGGACGATGCGCGCAGCATTATTCTTGCCCTTGAGCGCATGAAAAAAATCCGCGCTATCGATGCGGAAAACAACACGCTGACGGTGGAGGCAGGGGTCACACTCGCCGCCATTCAGGAAGCGGCGGAAAAAGAAGACCGCCTCTTTCCCCTTTCTCTTGCCTCGGAAGGCAGCTGTCAGATCGGCGGCAATCTTTCCACCAATGCAGGCGGCACGGCGGTGCTGCGCTACGGCAATGCGCGCGATCTCGTGCTTGGGCTCGAAGTTGTGCTGGCGGACGGGCGCATTTGGGAAGGCCTGCGGGGCCTGCGCAAGGACAATACGGGCTATGATCTCAAACAGCTTTTCCTCGGCGCGGAAGGCACGCTCGGTATCATCACCGCCGCCGTTTTGAAACTTTTCCCGCGCCCCAGCGCAAAGGCCGTCGGCTTTGCCGCCGTGCCGGAGCTCGCCAAAACCGTTTCGCTTTTGCATTTCATCGAGGCGCGCACCGGCGGGCTTGTCAGTTCCTTCGAGCTTGTGCCGCGCATCGGCATCGAGTTCGTGACGAAACATATGGAAGGAACGCGCGATCCCTTAAGCACGCCCTCGCCCTGGTATGTGCTGATCGAGCTTTCCTCCGGGGGAACGGCGGACACGCTGCAGACACTATTGACCGAGACGCTGGGCGCGGCGATGGAAGAAGGCCTTGCCCGGGACGGCACGATTGCCCAGTCGGATGCGCAGGCCGATGCTCTTTGGGCGCTGCGCGAAAATCTTTCCGATGTGCAGCGGGAGGAAGGCGGCAGCATCAAGCACGATATTTCCGTGCCCGTCTCCAAAATGCCGCTCTTCATCGAGCGCGCGCTTGAAGCGGTCACAAAAGAAATGCCGGGCATCCGCCCTGTGCCATTCGGCCATATCGGCGACGGCAATGTGCATTTCAATTTGAGCCAGCCGCCCGGCATGGACAAAAATGCATTCTTGAAAGAATGGGACCGCTTCAACCGCATCGTCCATGCCATTGCGCTCGATCTTGGCGGCTCGATCAGCGCCGAGCACGGCATCGGGCAATTGAAGCGCGATGAGCTGGCGGAGATCAAATCGCCGGTGGAAATGGACATGATGCGGGCGCTCAAACAGGCGCTCGACCCTGAGAACATTCTCAATCCAGGTAAAATACTCGCCGCGCGGCAAGAAGGCGGCGCTTAGAGGCTTAATTGCCACCCGGGTTCTTGCGGAAGGGCACAATCTCGGCTTCCGTCTGATCGCCTTCGCCCGTTTCCGGCTTTTCAGCAACCTCTTTGCCCGCCGTGCCAGTTGCTTTTTCTGCGGCTTTCTCCGCCGCCGTTGCCACTGCTTCGGCCTGCCGGTTGTCGCGGAAGGCACCGATGGGCAGGTTCTGCGCCGGCACGACAAGGATTTTATCGACGCGCGGGCCGTCCATATCCGCCACCTCGAAACGGTAGCCGTTCCAGGCAAAATAATCGCCCTCGCGCGGCAGCCGTCCGAACCAGTCGAACATCACGCCTGCAAGCGTGTTCACATCGCTCGATTCGTCCCCCGGCAGCTTCTTCAGCTTCAGGACGCGTTTTGCCTCTTCGGCGGACACGACACCGTCGATGAGATAGGAGCCGTCCACGCGTTTGACGACCGCGTTATTGTCATGCACCGCATGGCCGGAAATATCCCCGACAATGGCGGTAAAGATATCGCGCATGGAAATCGTGCCCACCACCTCGCCATATTCGTCGATGATGAAGGCCATGAACTTGCTTTCCGCCTGCAGAATGCTGAGCGCCTTGAGTACGGAAGCGCGGCGGGGAATGTAAAGCGGCGGCGACATATTGGCGAAAAGCGCCTCGTTCGTTCCCGCATTGAAATCGATGAAAAGATCTTCCATGCGCGCCATGCCGACGGGCGGGCCGTTCTCACCCTTGCGCACGCCGTAGCGCAGTTCCTGATGCTCACGCACCAGTTCCAGGTTCTTCTCGTAAGGCAGCTCCGTGTCGAGCCAGATCATGGAGACGCGCGGCGTCATCATGTCTCCGACGCGCAAATCGCCGAGGCCGAAGACACGGTTCATGATGTCCCGCTCCACCGTCTCGATGGCGCCGGTGGCAACGCCTTCCTCGACCAGATGTTTGATCTCTTCTTCCGTCACGCCGGATGTATCGCGCCCGTTCACCCCGTAAAGGCCGAGCAGTGCATCGCTTGATTTGGACAGCAGCGTCACGATAGGCGAGAGCGCACGGGCGAAGACCGTCATGGGCCGGGCAATGGCCGAGGCAAAGGCTTCCGGGTTCGAGAGCGCAATCTGTTTCGGCACCAGCTCGCCGACGATAAGCGAGAGATAGGTAATGACGATCACAACGAGCGCAAAGGCAGCGGGCCCCGCATACTCCCCGATCATAGGAACGTCCGACATAGTGGCTGCCAAGGGCTCGGCCAAGGTCGCGCCGCCGAAGGCACCGGCGAACACGCCGATCAGGGTAATGCCGACCTGCACCGCCGATAAAAAGCGCCCGGGCTCTGCATGAAGCTGCAGGGCCGTTTCCACGCCTTGCGTATTGGCGCTGCCCTGCTCGCGCTTGCGCGAAAGGAGCGCCTGCAGACGCTGACGGCGCGAGGAAACGACGGCCATCTCCGATAAGGAGAAGAAACCGTTCAGAACGATCAGCACCAGCAAGACAACGATATCAGCGGCCATCAAGGCTCCATGGGCCGGCCGCCTGTTGAAACGGCGTGTTGAGGCGGGCCGGAACGCATCCACTATATCCCAAAAAATACGGGCCTGTGGAGTATGAAGCAGCGCGCGCCGCCCTTCCCGCGCCAATTGGGGCATTTTCGCGCGCTTTGGCCCGGCGCCCCGCACTCTCTCAAAGAGAATCACGCAGGCGCTTAAAAAATGAACGCCCCCTCACATAAAGCCGTCACAAAAGGCTGAGCTGACCCGGCCCGCTCTCCGCCGCGACCGGCGCCATCAGGCTTTCGTCGTCATTCGCCACTTTGTTGACGCGGGTACTGACAGGATGGAAAGCAAGCGCCGGCGCGCCCGGCTCATAAAGCAGTTTCACCGCATCGGCAGGGCGCACATTCTCCGTATCGAGCCAGGCATCCCAGGCGCTTTCATCCAGAATGGCCGGGCTGCGCGGGTGAATGGGGGCCAGCCCGCCCTTCGCAGCCACGGTAACGATCGCCGCGCTTTCGATCTGCGAGCCGTCCGCGCCCATCCAGTCCTCCCAGATCGCCGCCATGGCGAAGAGGCCGCCGCTTTTCAGGTGAATGAAATAAGGCTGCTTGGTGCGGATGTCCCATTCGTAAAACCCGTCTGCGGGAATGAGCGCCCTTCTGTGGCGGATGCCCCCTCTGAAGGAGGGTTTTTCGAGGATCGTTTCGGCCCGCGCATTGATGAGTACGCTGCCCGGAAATTTCTTCATCCAGCTCGGCACGAGCCCCCAGCGCATGAGCGAGAAATGCCGCGCCCCGTCCCGCGTGTGCCCCTCGCCCGTATGGATGACCGGCACGGGCTGGGTGGGGGCGATGTTCCGGCGCGCAGGAAAATTCGGCTGCTCGGCATAGCCGAACAGCTCTTTCATCGCCTGAGGCGGGGTGGTGATGACGAAGCGGCCGCACATGGGCGAAGATTAGGAGATTCGCCGCAAGCGCGCATCAAAGCGCCCGCCGGGCCACGCATCCGTGATGGTGTTTCGAAAAGGCGCCAAGCGCGCGTTATGCTATACTGGATGCTATTCTGGCGCCCCGCGACGGGTGAAACAGCAAGGAAGACGTTTTGGCGCCCAAATCCTCGACTGCGAAAAAACCGGCGGCAGCCGCTTTTACCCCGCACGATCATTCGCTTTGCGTGGACGATGCCCTTGCCCGCGCAAGGGCGCTTTGCGATGCCGCCGGGGTGCGCCTCACGCCCATTCGCGAGGAAGTATTGCAAATCGTCTGGAGTTCGCACCGGCCCATCGGCGCCTATGACGTGCTCGCCAAGCTCGGCAAGAAGCACGACAATCCCAAACCGCCCACGGTTTACCGCGCGCTCGACTTTCTTCTGGAACAGGGGCTTGTCCACCGCATCGAATCGCTGAATGCCTATATCGGCTGCAGCCATCAGGATCTGGGCAGCATGGGCGCTCATAACAGCCAGTTCCTGATCTGCCGGTCCTGCGGTAATGCCAAAGAAATCGCGGACCCGGCCATCGGCGAGGCCCTGCAGAAAGTGGCGGCGGCGGAAGGCTTCAAACAGGAAAAGCGCGTCATCGAGATTACCGGCCTCTGCCGGGACTGCGCGGCAAGTTAGCGGAAACGGATTTCACGGCATGCGTAAAAACGATTATGGCCGCTCGGCCTTCCGGCGGGCGATGCTTCCCGCCCTCGCCCTTTTCCTCCTGACACCTGAAACGGAAGCTGCCGAGATCGGCGCCCGCAACGGACCTTTCGTACTGACGGATAAAAACCTCAGCGATCTTATTGTTAACGGCTATGAGATCCGGACCGCCCTCGGCAACAGTCTGATCGTTCAAAAAGGCACATCGGTTTTCTCCTGCTCCTTCGCAACGGACGCCGAAAAACTCTCCTTCAAGCCCTATTTCCAATGCGCCGAGCTGCACGAGGAAGGCAGGCTGGGCGCGGAAATCAGCCAAAATATCCCATCGGGTGCTGCCTCACCGACCGACCGCCGGGACGCCGCACCCGCTTCCGGGCTGGCTCCCCGCCATAGCCACTAAAACGGCTATTTCCTGTATTTCCAGACGAAATGATTGTTAACCACTGACCGCTAGTCTCGGCCCGAGGAAGCACGCTCCGGCCCCGCCGGCAGCGGGCTATGAGGAGGTATGCTCAAAACGGGGGCCCGCACGCCTTGACCGGCGCAGACAAACAGACCGCCAGCACCGCGCAGCCAGACTCCGCCCGCCCCATTGGCGGGATCGGCTATCCGCGCACGCTCGGCAAAGTCGCGCGCGGCAAGAACATCCATGAAGATACTCTTCTGGCCACGGACTACCTCAATCATTTCAACGAAATCGTCATGCTGCTCGACATGGTCGCGGATATTCCCGAATGCATGGAAGATGCGCGCGAGTGGCAGCCCAAAAGCTATGCGGACCATTTCCGCGATTCCTGTTTTCAGGACAAGGAACTGGCGATCCTGGCCTACGAAAACGCGCCCATACGCTACCGCCTGCCTTTCGACCATCTGGTCGCGCAGATGGATGCGACGGCGCTTGCCGGTTTGAAAGCCATCGAAGCGGCGATCGCGGCGGGCGATGAGGTGCGCACGAAAAGCACGGTCTCCGCTGTGACGGGGCAGCTTCGCCAATATATCGATCTGACCAGCGCCATCATCAACGGCCACAACATGACGTCCGAGCAGGACGAGATCGACGCGCTGCTTGCCAGCGAAGATGTGGACGATCTGGCCGCCCTGCTGAAATCCTCCTGAGCTTCATATCCTCACGGCGCAAGGCCCCGCTGCCCCTGCGGAAGGGGCTTTTGCGCCGATAAATCCCGCCTTCCTTGCTGGCAAGCGCCCCGGCAGTGTTATAGTCCTGCCTTCAGAACTGCCATGAAAACAAGAAGCCAATCAGGGAGGCTCTCATGACCTATAAACCTTTCGATCTGACCGGCAAGGTCGCGCTCGTCACCGGCGGCAACCGAGGCATCGGGCTCGGCATGGCCGAAGCGCTGGCCCAATCCGGCGCCGATGTCGCCATCTGGGGCACCAATGAAGAGCGCAACGCGGACGCGGTGAAAAAGCTCGAAGCGCACGGCGTGCGCGCCTATGGCCGCAAGGTGAATGTGGCGAACGAGCAGGAAGTCGTGGACGGCATGCTGGAAACCGTCGCCGCCATGGGCCGTATCGATTCCATCTTCGCCAATGCCGGCATCGGCTACGGCGCCCCCTCCTTCACCGAAATGTCCACGGAAGTTTACCGCAAAGTGCTCTCGGTCAATCTCGACGGCGTTTTCTGGACGCTGCGCGAGGGCACGCGCCACATGGTCGAACGCGCCAAGAACGGCGACCCCGGCGGCTCCATCGTCGGCATTGCCAGCCTTGCCGCCATCGAAGGGGCAGCCCGTAATCAGGCTTATGCGGCAACGAAAGGCGCTGTCATTTCCATGATCCGCTCCACGGCGGTGGAATTTGCCCGTCACGGCATCCGCGCCAACGCCATTCTGCCGGGCTGGATCGCAACGGACATGACCTCGCAGGCGCAGGCCGCGCCCGCCTTTGCCGAAAAGGTCATCCCGCGCGTGCCGATCCGCCGCTGGGGCGAGCCGGAAGATTTCGGCGGCATGGCCGTTTATCTCGCCTCCGATGCCTCGGCCTATCACACCGGCACGACGCTGATCATCGACGGCGGCTATTCGATTTTCTAACAAACACGCGGGGACCGGCTCTACCGGTCCCCGCGCTCCTCAGCGCAGGCTTTCTTCAAGGCGGGGCCGATGGAAGACCAGATCGACAGACGCCTCATCCTCGCGGCCCGGGCCGTGGTTTTTCTCTTCCGCGAATTCGAGCAGCTGGCGCGCCGGCACGACATCACCGTGCCGCAATACCGATTCTTGATGTTTTTGAAGCGGGGGCCGAAGCGGGCGGGCGAGCTTGCCGTCGAAGCCTCGATCCGCAAACCGACCGCCTCCGCGCTTATCGCCGATATGGAGCGGCGCGGTCTCATCATGCGCGAGAAAGACGCCGATGATGCGCGCAGCGTCAAACTGCGCCTGACGGAAAGCGGCCTTGCCAAGCACCGCGCCTTCGAGCTGGAACTTGCCCGTTTCCTACCCACCCTTCTTTACGAGGGAGATATGGAAAAAATACTCGATGCGCTCTCCGAGCTCGCCTATCTCCTCGACACCCGCCGCTATGAGGCCTCGCCGCATCTGGCCGATGAAATGGCCGCGCCCCAGGACAATTGAGCCCCCTCGCCGCCGCCTGCCACTGGCCCCGTTTCTGCATCGCCTGCTTCACGAAGCTTTGAGAATTCGAAAAAACGGAAAGGATGCCCGTTTCCAGCCATGCCCTGCGCCCGAAACCTGTCCCATAGCGGCTCCCATGGCCGCGCCCCGGCCCGCGCGTTCTGTGTCTTTTTGATACAGGTGCTCGTTGCTGGCGCCCTTCTTGGCGCGGGGCCCGCGGCCTATGCCCAAACGGGAGGCAAGTCCGGACGGGCGGCGGCTTATTGGGCAGATGTGCTGCGCGTCGCGGAGATTCTGGGCTCCGTTCACTATATGCGCGATCTGTGCGATGGCAGCGAAGGCCAGGTTTGGCGCGAAAAAATGCGCGAACTCCTGAAAGCGACCGAGCCGGACGAACAGACGCGCGAGCTCCTGGTCGGCCATTTCAACAGCGCCTATCACAAGGCCCGGATCGCTCATGGGCGCTGCTCGGGCAAGACGGTGACGGAAATCAACCGGCTTCTGGATGAAGGCGCGAAGCTCTCCGCCCGCCTCTCCGCCATCGCCCGGCCTTAACCATAATCGGGCGACCCTGAGCGGATTTTTATTTACCCTCCCTTGCTTAACGCCGGGCGAGAGGTTAACCGTCTCCTATCTTTCATCGCGCAAGCCAGAAAAATTTGTGTTACAACAACACAAATCTGCAGACTTTGCCGGTCCCTTTTCGATCCCGGCGGCGTTTGTGTCATACGGAGGGTGCGGCCCGTCCGACTTGCAAACTGGAAAAGTGAGCACCCGTTTTAATGTCTAAAACCCGACCCACGCGCGTGAGCCTTCTGTCCGATCTGGACGATGCGGATTTTGAAACCGAGGCCACCGATGCGCTCTTTCCGAGCGAAGATGAGCAGCGCCAGCTGGCGCTCGATCTCTTACTCGATGCCTGGGAAGAAGCGCTGCAGGCCGGCGCGTCCGCCGACATCGTGGCAAGCGCCGCGCTTTACGCGGCCTTCAGCGACATGGTCGATGTGCTGGGCGAAGATAATGTCGCCGACATGGCCGAAAATCTGGCCGACCGGATCCGCCACGGCGAATTCACGCTTCAGCGCACCCATCACTAAGTCTTAAAGCGCCCAAACGAAAAGCGCCCCGGCATAGCCAGGGCGCTCTTTTCTTTTGCGGCAGTGCCTGCCTCAGACCACCGCTTCGATGAGATGCGGACCTTTTGTGCGCATGCAGCGGGAAAACTGATCGGCGAATTCTTCCGCCGTTTCCGCGCGCATCGCCTCGACGCCCATGCCCTGCGCAAGCTTCACCCAATCAAGCTCGGGATTATGAAGATCGAGCATGGAAAGCGCCTTGGGCCCGGCATTTTCCGCGCCCACCCGCATCAGTTCCACATTGAGGATCGCATAGGAACGGTTGGCGAAGATCACCGTCGTCACGTCGAGCCCTTCGCGCGCCTGGCTCCACAGCGTTTGCAGCGTGTACATCGCCCCGCCGTCGCCGTGCAGGCAGACGACCTTGCGATCCGGGCAGGCAACGGCTGCGCCCGTCGCCACAGGCAGGCCCTGGCCGATCGAGCCGCCGGTCAACGAGAGATGATCGTGCGGGGCGGCATTGGCGGTATAGATCGCCGGACCGATACCCGAGGTCGCCGCTTCATCCGAAACGATCGCGCCTTCCGGCAGATAATGGCCGATGATCTGGCCCGCCGTGAAACTGTCGAGTTTGCCTGAGGGCAGCTCCGGCTTTTCGAGCGGGGCGACATGGGCCGGTTCTTTCGGCGCGCCGATGGCCTCGGCAAGCGCCGTGAGCGCGCCCACCCCGTCTTCATGAGCATGGGCAAGCATGAGAATGTCGCAGCCCTCCGGCGTCAGCCAGCTCGCCTTGCCGGGATAGGCAAAGAAGGAGACGGGCGGCTTCGAGCCGATAATGATCATCTGTTCGGTACCGGCGAGGTTTTCCTCGATCTGCTCGGCAAAATAAGGAAGCCGCTCGATGGCAACGCGCCCCGCCCCGCGCTGCAGGCGCGGCGTGAAAGTGTCGCAGATCAGCCGCGCGCCGGATTTCGCTGCGATGCGGCCCGCCTCATGAAGCCCCTCTTCCTTCAGCGCTTCACCGCGAATGAGAATGACCGTTTTCTTGCCGTTCTTGAGCGCGCCGGCGGCCCGTTCCACCGCTTTCTCGCTGACCGGCGCAGGGCCGGTCACAGGCAAGGCCGGTGCCGGGCCGTCCGCTTCTAGCCAGGCGGTATCGGCCGGCAGGATCAATGTCGCCACCTGCCCCGGCGCCTGACGGGCAGCGGCGACGGCGCGGGCGGCATCGGCCGCCACATATTTGGGGTGGCTCGATGAATGCACCCAGCCGGAAACCGGAGCAGCAAAGCCTTTGATGTCCGAGGCGAGCGGCGCATCATATTGCGCGTGATAAGTCGCATGATCGCCGACAATATTGACGAGCGGCGTTGAGGCGCGACGGGCATTGTGAAGATTGGCAAGGCCGTTGGCGAGGCCGGGGCCGAGGTGAAGCAGCGTTGCCGCCGGCTTTTCCGCCATGCGGCCATAACCGTCGGCAGCCCCCGTCACCGCGCCTTCGAAAAGGCCGAGCATGGCGCGCATGCCGGGCACCTTGTCCAGCGCCGCGACGAAATGCATTTCCGAGGTGCCGGGATTGGTGAAGCAGACCTCCACGCCTGAATCCACCAGCGTCTGCACCAGACTTTCTGCACCGTTCATTCGTTCCGCTCCCTCTTTTTCGTCCGGCTCTTCACAGGAACCGTTCCCATAGTACACGTCCACTCACGCCGAGGCCGAACAGAATAATCAGCCCGGCTGAGACGTGATTGATGATTTCCAGCATCTTGTCGCTCATCCGGTTGCGGAAACGCCCGACAAAGCCAGTCAAAAGCGCCCACCAGAGTGCCGATCCGGCCACCACGGAAGCAACCAGCAAAAGCGCGCGGCCATAATCCTCGCTGCCCACGGTAAAACCTGCAATGCCGCCGAATATCGCCATGAAACCCAGCATGGTGGCCGGGTTCGTGATGGTCAGGAAAAATGTCGTCCCGATGACGGGCAGAAGATCGCCCAAGGCGTTTTCCGGCAGGCTGTCATCGAGATGCGGCTGGGCAAACCAGGTGCGGATACCGAGCCCGATCAAGAAAAGCCCGCCCAGCAATTGCAGCCAGAAAGAATGGGTCTTCACGAACGTAATCGCCGCCGTTACGCCGAAAGCGGCAATGATCGCAAAAACCCCATCGCCAATGGCCGCGCCGGAACCGGAGGCAAAGCCGTTGACCGCGCCATATTTCAGCGTCCGGCGGATGCAGATGAGATTGACCGGGCCGATGGGGGCGGCCACCGCCACCCCGACCAGAATACCGCTCACCAGGAGCGTCAGATATTCCATGCCCGGTCTCTTCCTCTTTCCGGCGTGCCCTCTACGGCGCGGGGGCCTTGAGCCCTGCTTACTTGCCGACAACCACCACGTCGTTGCCGGGCGGGTCCGCATAGAGTTTTTCAACCAGATCGGCGCGCCGCGCAAGGGCGGTGGACTGGTTGATATAGCCTTTATCCGTCAGCTCGCCCGCATCGATGCTGGGCGGCTCGCTCATCAGCATCGCCCGGCTGACCCGCGTCGAAGAACCGGGATTCGTGCTGTTGTGTTTGGCAAGGCCTGCGCCCAGTTTTTCGAGCACGCCCTGATGGGTGATCAATTCTTCCGGCGCGAGGTTCTCATCGCCCGCGCATTTGCGGCAGGCGGGAATATTCGGGAACCCCAGAATGCCGATATATTCCTTGTCGAGCCCGGTCACGAGCGCGTCCTGCAACAGGCCGCCGGCCGCCTCGATGGCCTGCACGCGCAGGCGCCCCGCGCTCACCCAGGTGCCGGTTGAGAGTTTAAAGTCTTCGGCCACGCGCCCGTCAAAGACGAGCCCCTCTTCGGGCCGGTCCTCATCGACGAACTTCGCCGCATCACCCAGCCGGTAGAAGCCTTCCTCGTCGAAGGCTTCCGCCGTCTTTTCCGGGTTCTTGTAATAGCCCTTGGTGATGCAGTCGCCTTTGACGCGCACTTCGAGCTTGGAGCCGGTGGGCACGAGCTTAAGCTCGATGCCCGGCAGCGGCAGACCGAGAAGACCCATGCGCTCGGTTTCCCAATGCACGTTCATGATGGTGGGCGCGGTTTCCGTCGCCCCATAGCCGGAGGAAAAGACGATCCGCTCGCCGGTAATGCGCACCGCGACTTCCTGAATGCGGTCGTAAAGGTCCTGGCTGAGGGCCGCCCCGCCATAGGCGAGCGTGCGGATATTGGAAAAGAAGTTGCGCGCCAGATCGTCGTCTTTTTCCAGCTCCGGCACCAGCATGCCGTAGGCGGCCGGTACGTTGGAATAAGAGGTCGGCGCAATCTCGCGCAGGTTCTGCAGCGTTTCCTCGAACTGCCCCGGTACCGGGCGGCCGCCATCGATATACATCGTGCCGCCGGAGGTGAGCAGATTGTTCAGGATCGCATTGCCGCCGAAACAATGGTTCCAGGGCAGCCAGTTGAGCATGACGGGCACGCGGTCAGGCTCTTCATCGACGACGCTCGAGGGCATCACCGCATTGGTGCACATCATCAGCTGCGTGGTGATGACGGCTTTCGGCATGCCGGTGGAGCCGGAAGTGAAAAGATATTTCGCGACCATGTCATCGCTGAGCCGCGCATAGCTTTCCTCGACAGCGTCTCCCGGACGCGTTTCAAGGAGCGAGGCAAACGGTGTCCCGGCTTCCCCGTCGACGCTGACGACTTCCACGCCATCCAAATCGAGCGCGGCCAGCGCTTTTGCAAAAGGCGCCGTTTCCTGCACGAAGATGAGCTTCGGCTCGACGAGGTTCACCACATATTTCAGCTTGTCGAAATCGCTACTGATAAGGCTATAGGACGGCGAGACGGGCGCCACCGGCACCCCCGCCAGAATGGCGCCGTAAGTCAGCAGCGCATGTTCGAGCGAGTTGGCCGAGAGGATCATCACCGGCTTCGTCTGATCAAGACCGCGGTCGAGCAATGCCTGGGCGATTGCGTTTACCTTGGCATTTGCGTCCTTATAGGACAGCAACTCCCAGGGGCCATATTTCTCCCCCGACGCGGGCGTTTTACGCTTGCCGAGCCAGGTTTGATCCGGGCGCTCTTCGGCCCAGCGGCGCAAAGGCTCGATCAGGTTCGCCGCGCGCGGCTTCAATTCATGAGGATTGGCCAGAATGATCGAGCCGTCTGCGCGGCGCTTCACATCTACCCGCCGCTCCAAATATCGCGGATCGCGAAAGGCCGGTTTGTTCATGGCCTCTTCCTCCCAGAGTTCGTTTCTTTGTTGTTGAATGCCTTACGCCTTGACGTCGATCACCATGCGCCCGCGCACTTTGCCGGCCAGAATGTCCCCGGCAAGTTTCGGCAGATCGGCAAGCCCGGCCTTCGTCGTCATCGCGTCGAGTTTTTTCAGGTCGAGGTCCTTGGCAAGCCGCGACCAGGCCTCTTCGCGGGCCGCTTTCGGCGCCATAACGGAATCGATGCCGATCAGCTTTACCCCGCGCAGGATGAAGGGCATGACCGTGGCAGGCAGATCCGGCCCCTGCGCCAGACCGCACGCCGTCACCGTGCCGCCATAAGCGGTTTGCGCGAGCACATTGGCAAGCGTGTGGGAGCCGACGGCATCCACCGCCGCGGCCCAGCGCTCCTTGCCGAGCGGTTTACCTTTTTCGGAAAGTTCCGCACGGTCGATGATCTCCTCCGCGCCGAGGCTTTTCAGATAGTCGGCTTCCGAGGCGCGGCCCGTGGAGGCAAGTACGCGGTAGCCGAGCTTGGAAAGAAGCGCGATCGCAACGGAGCCGACGCCGCCAGCAGCCCCCGTCACCAGGACATCGCCGTCACCGGGTTTAACGCCCTGCTTTTCAAGGCCAAGCACGGAGAGCATGGCCGTATACCCGGCGGTGCCGATGGCCATGGCCTGCTCGAGGGAAAGGCCCTCCGGCAGCTTCACCAGCCAGTCGCCTTTGACGCGGGCTTTTTCCGCATAACCGCCATGATGACCCTCACCGACACCCCAGCCGTTGAGCACGACTTTATCGCCCGGCTTGAAGCCCGGATTGTCCGAGGCGGTGACGGTGCCGGAAAAATCGATACCCGGAATAAGCGCGGGCTTGCGGATGATGGGCGAGGCGCCGGTCAGCGCCAGACCGTCTTTGAAGTTGATCGTGGAGGCGGCGATATCGACGGAGACATCGCCTTCCATCAAATCGGCCTCGTTGAAATCCACGATCTCGGACTTCTGCCCATCATCGGTTTTCGTCACCAGCAGCGCGCGGAACGTCTCGCTCATCAATGCCATCCCTCTAGACTTTTATGCTGGGGGTCTTCACGCCCCCGTTTTACGGGGATTCCCCCGCGAATTTGGCCCTCACACGACCCCAAAACGCCGCCACGGTCAAGTCACGCAATGGCCGGGCCTGCCAAGGGCTGCTAGACTATAGGCGGCAGGGGATTCCTCAAACCCGGAGGCATCTTCATGAATGAAACCGAAACTGCAGGAACACGCGCCCTTTTCCGCCCGGCCTTCACCCATATGGCCTTTCATACCGCCGATATCGATAAAACGGCGGCCTTCTACATGCGCTTTTGCGGCATGGAGAATGTGCATGAGCGGGAAAATGACGGTATCCGCGTGATCTGGCTGGCCGAACCCGGCAAGGAGCATGAATTCGTGTTCGTGCTGATTGCAGGCGGCAGGCCCGATCCCCAGCCCGAGCACGACATGAGTCATCTCGGCTTTGCGCTGGAAAGCCGGAAGGCGGTCGATGAGATTGCCGAGAAAGGCAAGGCGCATCTTTTCTGGGAACCGCGGGACCTGCCTCCGCCGGTGGGCTATTTCTGCGCGCTTAAAGACCCTGACGGACGTGTGGTCGAATTTTCCTACGGCCAGCCGCTCGGCCCCGGCTATGAGGGCTGAGGCCGGTTGAGCGCCTAGCTCACGCGCCCAGCGCTTCGAGGAAGCGCATGGGCTCGCCCGGCGCCGTGCCCAGAATCTCATCTTCCCACATGACCTTGTGGCCGCGCACGATGGTGCCGATGGGCCAGCCCGTGACGGTCTTGCCGTCGAACGGCGTCCAGCCCGCGCGGCTTTCGATCCACTTATTCTCGATCGTGTGCTTTTTCTTCATATCGACAATGGTGATGTCGGCATCATAGCCGACCGCAAGGCGGCCTTTGCCGGCAATGCCGAAGATCCGGTTCGGCCCATGCGAGGTCAGATCGACGAAGCGCTCCAGCGTCAGCCGGCCCGCGTTCACATGATCGAGCATGATCGGCACCAGCGTTTGCACACCGGGCATGCCGGAGGGCGAATTGGGATAGGTGTGGGATTTTTCTTCCAGCGTATGAGGCGCATGGTCGGAGCCGATGACATCGACAATGCCTGCGGCCACGCCCCGCCAGATGCCCTCACGGTGATGGGCATCGCGGATCGGCGGGTTCATCTGCGCAAGCGTGCCGATTTCATCGTAACAATCGGGCGCCACAAGGGTGAGATGCTGCGGCGTCGTTTCCACCGTCGCAATGTCCTTGTGAGCGGCGAGAATGTCCATTTCCTCGGCCGTTGAAATATGCAGGACGTGGATGCGCTTGCCTTCCTCGCGCGCCAGCCGCACGAGGCGTTCGGTGCACTGGATGGCGGCGATATGATCGCGCCAGACCGGATGCGTGTGCACATTGCCGGTTTCGGCAAGCGGACGGCGCTCGCGCAGGCGGAACTCGTCTTCGGAGTGAAAGGCGGCGCGGCGGGTCAGATTGCGCAGCACCTCGCGCACATGATCATCGTCCGGCACGAGCAGATTGCCGGTGGACGAACCCATGAAAACCTTGATGCCGCAGCAGCCCGGCTGGCGCTCCAGCTCCGGCAGCTCCTTGGCGTTTTCCGTCGTTGCTCCTGCATAGAAAGCGAAATCGCAATACATGCGGTGGCGCGCGCGGGAGACTTTATCGGCCAGCGCTTCGGGCGTCGTCGTCGGCGGCTTGGTATTGGGCATTTCAAAGACGCCCGTCACCCCGCCTTTGACGGCGGCACGCCCGCCGCATTCCAGATCTTCCTTATGCGCCGCCCCCGGCTCACGCAGATGCACCTGGCTGTCGATAACGCCGGGCAGCACATGCAGGCCCTGCGCGTCGATCACTTCTGCGGCATCCGCTGCCCCGATCTGACCGATCGCCGCGATCTTCCCATCCTTGACCGCCACATCCCCCGGTCTTTGCCCGTCATGATTGACGATGATTCCGCCGCGGATCAGAAGGTCGTAGGTTTTGCTCATCGGGGGCCGGCCTTTCCTCTTGTCTTCTCAAGCAATGTAACCGCTGCATCATAGACCGCTTCGACGGTCAAATCGCCCATCGCGCAATCGGGGCTGTTGCGGTCGAAGGCGGGATCGGCCTCGATTTCCTCCAGGCAGCGCGGGCCGCGCACAAAGGCGGCATGCTCGCCCCAGGGCGCATAGAGATTTTCCTGGGTGGGGCCGAAAAGACCAAGGGTGGGCGCCCCCGCCGCCGCTGCCAGATGCATCAGACCGGAATCATTACCGACATAAAGCGCCGCGCGCCTAAAACAAGCGGCCGCCGTCACAAGGTCCGAGCCCACCTGATCGATCAGCCGCTCTTTCGGGATCGCTTCATAAATCAGGCCGATCTGGTCCTGCTCGCCGGGGCCGCCCTGGAGCATGATGTCCGCGCCTTCGAGCGGGGCGCCCGGTGCCGTGATCCGCAGCGCGAAGTCCGCATAGCGCTCCGAGGGCCACATTTTCTTCGGCCAATTGGCCGTCGGGCCGATGACGAGCACCTTGCGCCCGTCCGGAATGAGTTCGGCGGCGCGCGCCTCGGCCTCTTTCGTCAGCCAGACCGTGGGGCATGGCGGCGGATCGAGCCCCAGCACCGAGCCGATATGCGGCACCCGGTGGAGCGAATGATTGGGCCGCAGGACCCGGCGCCGCCAGGTGCGCAGCACATAGGACGTCGCCGAGCCGCGCAGGTCCACAACCATGGACCAGCGCTGCGCCCAGACCTCCTTCAGAAGGTCGATCCAATGACCCGAGCGGCGTTTCTTGCGCATCACATGGACATGCTCGACCTGAGGATTGGCGCGGAAAAGATCCGCCGGCCCCGGCCCGCAAGCCACGGTGAAGCGCGCGCCGGGATACTGCGCCATCAAATGAGCCAGCACCCCGGTGGTGAGAACAGCATCGCCCAAGTAACTCGAGCTGATAAAAAGTATACGCATCGACTTCTTTCATCCCCAGAAGCTCACCGGTTATACGAAGTCGCAGAACATGTGCCAAGCGCTGCGATAGCGCTCACAATCCGGTAACCCCGTTGCGTCCGGGCGCAAGGGAGCCTAAATCTGAAGGCCAACGGAAAGGTGACACTCATGGCCTCACGTGCCTGCCTCTTGCCGGAGCGCGGTATTCTGCGGATATCGGGACCCGACGCCCGTTCGTTCCTGCAAGGGCTTTTGACGCAGAACATGGATCTCGTAAGCGAGGACCGCGCCGTCTATACGCTTATGCAGACGCCGCAGGGCAAATTCCTCTTCGATCTTTTCCTGATCAAGGACGGAGACGGCTATCTGGCCGATTGCGAAGCGGCCCGCGCCAAGGAGATTCTGAAGCGCCTCTTCTTCTATAAGCTGCGCGCGAAAGTGGAACTCGCGGACCAAAGCGGGAACGATGCCGTGGCCGTGCTGCTCGATGAAGGCCACGAGAGCACGCCGGGCGCAGCCGAAGACGGGCTCTGCGGCGTCACTTATGTGGACCCGCGCCTGCCCGCGCTTGGCAAACGGGTCATTCTGCCGCGCGAGACGGCCGAGCTTTGTCTGCGCGACGGAGGCTATGAACTCACCGGCGCCGATGCCTACCATGAAAAGCGCATGGCGCTCGGCGTACCGGAAGCCGGCTTCGAGCTTTTACCGGAAAAGACCTTTCCCCTCGAAGCCAATCTCGATTCGCTTCATGCCTTCGATTTCAAAAAGGGGTGTTTCGTCGGCCAGGAAGTCGCCTCGCGCACGAAGCGGCGCGGCCAGGTGCGCAAACGGATTCTGCCCGCCGAAATTCAAGGCGAAGAGCTTGCCCCCGGCGAGGCCGTGACGCGGGAGGGGCGCACTGTCGGCGAAGTCCTCTCCGTGCTCGGCTCCCATGCGCTCATTCAGGTGAAAACTGCGCAAGCGGCCGGCGAACTACAGGCCGGCGATAGCGTTTTACACATTCATCTGCCGGACTGGGCGGATTTCACGCTTGAGGCATCCGGCGACGAGAACGACGCATGAACCTGACGCGTTGCAGCTGGCCGGGGGAAGACGCGCTTTACCTCGCCTATCATGATGAAGAATGGGGCGTGCCGGAATATGACGACCGCGCGCTTTTTGAAAAGCTTCTGCTCGAAGGCTTTCAAGCCGGGCTTTCATGGATAACCATTTTGCGAAAGCGCGAAAACTTCCGCGCCGCCTTCGACGGCTTTAATCCTGAAAGAATAGCGCGCTACACGCCGAAGAAAGTCGAAAGCCTGTTGCAGGATGCAGGCATCATCCGCCATCGCGGCAAAATCGAAGCGGTAATCGGCAGCGCCAAAGCCTATCTCGATATTATGGAGAATGAGGGAAGCTTTTCCGATTTCATCTGGGACTTTGCAGACGGCACACCGAAACAAAACCGCTTCGCATCGATGAAAGAAGTACCAGCGGAAACGGAAATGAGCCGCGCGCTTTCCAAAGAGCTTAAACGCCGCGGCTTTAAATTCTGTGGACCGACGATCGTCTATGCCTTCGCGCAAGCAAGCGGGCTTGTGAACGATCACATGACGACGTGCTTCCGTCATGGCGATTGTGCGCAACTTGCAATAAGAAAATAAGACCTATCACTCTTTCGCCACATTCGTTCCGCATCGCAGCCTCATTACCTTCTTACGCTCTTCCCGGTTCTTAATGACAATTGGGGAGTGATTATGTTTTCGCGCTCATCACAAAAACAGAGTGCGGGGTCGTCGCGCACATCTTCCGACGCGTTCAGCACCGAAAAATCCAATTCCGAAAAATCCAGCGAAGAGAAGAAGGACGATAAAACGATGGCGTCATCTTTATCCGACACGGCGGGGGAAACTACGGGCCGGTCCATTCCTGCTTATGAAATGAAACGCCCGCCGGTGCGCACGCTGGGCGGCGCGCCGCAATCCCAGCCGCAAGCTCAGGCCCAGAACGAGCGCCACGCGCATTTGCATGTGGGCCGCGGCCTCGACCTGAAAGGCGAGATCCGCTCCTGCGAGGCTTTGGTCATCGAGGGGAATGTGGAAGCGGAAATCGAATCGGGCTCGCTCACGGTCGGTGAAAGCGGCGTCGTCAAAGGCCAGGCCAATGTCGATGAAGCGGAGATTGAGGGGAATTTCGACGGCACGCTCAACGTAAAAGGCTGCCTTGCGATCAAATCGACCGGGAAAGTGCGCGGCACGATCCATTACGGCGAGTTGCGCGTGGAACAGGGCGGCCAGCTGACGGGCGAGCTTGATGTCGGCACGCCGAAAGCGGGCGCCAAATCCGGTTCACCCGAAAACAAAGCCGGCGAGACGCAGAAGAAAGCCGTTAACTCGTAAAATCTGAAGCTCTATGGCTGAAGCCAATCGCCCGCGCGCGTGCCCCCCTTGCCCCCCGCAAATGTGAAACGCGCGCGGCGATTCCCTTCCCGGGCCAGCCTCAGCCAGTCGATTTCCGCGATCTGAACCCGGATCACGGCAAAATTATCGCGCCCGTCGTCAAGGCGGGCGCGCTTAGGGATGCGTCCCTCCACATCCCCCGGCAAGCCGGTGCCGGGCGCGGCGCGGGCGGTTCCGGGCGCCGCTTCCACAAGATAAGCGCGCAGGCTGGAATCGCTCGCCCCTTCCCAGGCCGCATCCGCCACTGCGTCTCTTATATGCACAGCGCCTTTCGCCTTGATGCGCAGCTGCACGTCGCCCTCACCGTCATAACCGAGCAAGGTAACGTCGGGGCAAGCTCGAATTTCCGCGCATTTGGCCGAGCGGGCATCGGTGTGAAGGCGGATGAGGCCGGTGCTCACATCCACCTCGCGCAGGATGATCGTGCGCGCTTGGGGGCTGCCGTCCAGCCCGCGCGTTGCGAGCACGGATTTGTTGAAGGCCGCGCCGGGCTTTGCCGCCCCTTCCAGCGCCGCGCGCACCGCGCGCCAGACCGTCTCCAGCGTTTCACCTGCCGCTTCGGTGCCCGCGCGCCCCGCTAAATCCGCCATTCTGCCCCCTGTTTACTGCAATCTCAGTAAGCCTATAGCCATAAAGGCCTTAGTCGCCTATTTTCTGAGCATCGTCATATAGTTTGAGATACCGCTTCGCGCGACCCAAACTATGGGTCAATAAGGCCGGGCCGCAAACCGGCCATTTCATGCGAAGCGCAACGACCGGGTGGGAACGCGTGACAAAAGTCGTGATTAGCGGGACCGGTGTTTTTACGCCGCCCAACTCCATCAGCAATGAAGAGCTGGTGGAATCCTTCAATGAATATGTGCGCCGCTTCAACGAGGCCAATAAGGCCAAGATCGAAGCCGGGGAAGTGGAGGCGCTTTCGCCTTCCAGCACCGAATTCATCGTCAAAGCCTCCGGCATCAAGAGCCGGTACGTGATGGACAAGGAAGGTATTCTCGATCCCGACATCATGTGCCCGCGCCTCCCGGAACGCTCGAATGACGAACCCTCGATCCTGGCGGAAATGTCGGTGGACGCCGCCAAGAAGGCGATGGCCCAGGCCGGCAAGAAACCGCAAGACATCGATGCCGTCATCGTCGCCTGTTCCAACCTGCAGCGCCCCTACCCGGCCATTGCCGTTGAAGTGCAGGACCTGCTCGGTATCGACGGTTTCGGCTTCGACATGAATGTCGCCTGTTCCTCGGCCACCTTCGGCATCAAGGCAGCCCATGACATGGTGCAGTCCGGCGGGGCGAACTGCGTGCTCGTGGTCGATCCTGAAATCTGCTCGGGCCATCTCAACTTCCGTGACCGCGACAGCCATTTCATTTTCGGCGATGTGTGCACCGCCATCATCGTGGAACGCGCGGACCAGGCGAAATCGAAACATGCCTGGGAAATTCTCGGCACCAAGCTGCTGACGAAATTCTCCAACAATATCCGTAACAATTTCGGCTTCCTGAACCGCGCGGCGCCCGAAGCAATGAACCTCGACGACAAGCTTTTCGTCCAGGAAGGGCGCAAAGTCTTCAAGGAAGTGGTGCCCATGGTCGCCCAGCTCATCACCGACCATCTGGCCGAGAAGAAGCTCGATCCGGCCGAGCTGAAACGCATGTGGCTGCACCAGGCCAATATCAACATGAACGATTTCATCGGCCGGAAAGTGCTGGGCCGCGATCCTTCGCCCGAAGAACAGCCCAATATCCTGCATGAATATGCCAATACGAGCTCGGCCGGCTCCATCATCGCCTTCAGCCAGTTCTCCGATGATTTGCCCGAAGGTGCGCTCGGCGTGATCTGCTCCTTCGGCGCCGGCTATTCGGCGGGCAATGTGATTGTCCGGCGGCTCGCCGCTTAAAAGGCAGCCATCCGCGAAAAACAAAACCCCGGCGCCTTGCGGCTGCCGGGGTTTTCTTTTGCCGGAAAGCTTTTTCTATTGAACGTAAGGCTGGACGGAAACGATCTGGAAGGTGCGGGTTTCTCCATCCTGTTCTTTCACGGAAAGATATTCGCCTTCCTTGATTTCGTGGCGGTCGAGTTTGAAGAAGGGCTCGTTATCGTCCGTTTCTTCTTCATCGTAATCGAACACCCAGCCCCGGCCGATATGGCGCAGGAGGCCGCGCTGATCGTCTTCACCCGACCAGAAGCGGTGCACGCGGCAATCGCGGCTGTGATTTTTCCAGGCATCGGGATCGAGCCGCATCTGTTTATCGAGCGGGACGACGAAGTCATAGCCATGGGCTTTGCTGCCTTCGGGAAACTCTTCGGAGCGGGCGGCATGCATGCGGACGCGGTAAAGGGTCATCGCGTTCTCCTTCTTTGTGTTTTTCTAATCAATGCGCCATCAGCACCGGGATGCTGGCATGGCCGCGCACATGGCGGGTGACGCCGCCGATGAGCAATTCGCGCAGGCGCGAATGACTGTAAGCGCCCATGACGAGAAGCCCGGCATCGAGCGCCCCGGCTTCTTCCAGAAGCGCCTGGCCGGTGGAGCGGTCTTTCCGGTCCACAAGGCGTAGTTCCGCCTTCACGTCATGCAGGCCGAGATAGTCTTTCAGCCGTGCGCCGCGTTCCGGTTCGATTTCATCTTCCCCGATACACAGGATGACGATTTTTTCCGCCGCCTGCAAAAAGGCAAGCGCGGCGCTGACGGCGTGCGAAGCTTGCACGCTGCCGTCCCAGCCGATGACGACAGTGCCGCCAAGTTTGCCGGCAAAGCCATCCTGCGGTGCAATCAGCACGGGACGGCCCGCATTCATCACCGCTGCTTCCAGCGCATCGCCGCCGAATTGATCGCCGTCGGGCTCGCCTTCGGCAAAGACGACGAGATCGGCGAGCCGGCTTTCTTCGGAAATGACGACGTCCTGACGGCCCGTCACATCGTAGAAGCGGGCGGAGGGCAGCGGCCCGCCCGCCTTGACCACCTCAAGGCCGGCCTCTTTTGCCGCTTCATGCAAATGCGCGCTCGCCCGGGCGGAGGCGGCATCCGCGCCTTCCTTGGCCGCATCCAGCAATTGCTCGATCACCTGACCCGACACGCCGTCGCCCATATAGGGCAGCGCCTCGGTGGGATCGGGGCGCACGAAGAGCCCGGTGAGCTGTCCGCCGAGCTGCTTGGTAACGCGCGCCGCCGCGCCGAGCACGACCTTGTCTTGCGCGCCGCCTTTCAAGGGGACGAGAATTTTGCGAATGGACATGGCCGACCCTCCTTTGGTTCCATTTCACAGGTTCCAGCCTAATCTTAACCGTGCGGCGGCCGAATGATACAGATCAAACGTTTCACTAAGCGGATGCGTTCCGCTGCCCGCACGGCTTAACTCACGCGGAACCCGCCGTCTTTCGCCGCCCCCCGCGGCATAGGCGGGCGGGCTGCGGCGGCAAAGCGCGTAAGCGCCGCCTCGACACGGGCAAAAACGCTATTGGGCGGGAATTCGCCGTTCCGTTCGCGCTTACCGGCAGGCAGATCCATCAAAAGCTCCACCCCTTCCTCGATACGGGCAACGGGATAGATCGCAAACATGCCCCGCTCCGCCGCATCCACCACGTCCTGGCGCAGCATCAGATGTTTGACATTGGAGGCGGGAATGAGCACGCCTTGATCGCCGGTCAGGCCGCGGCGCGCGCAAATGTCGAAAAAGCCTTCAATCTTTTCATTCACCCCGCCGATCGCCTGCACCTCGCCCATCTGATTGACGGAGCCCGTCACCGCAAGGCTCTGTCTGACCGGCAGGTCGGCAAGGGCGGAGAGAAGCGCATAAAGCTCCGCCGAAGAGGCGCTGTCCCCGTCGACGCCGCCATAAGACTGCTCGAACACGAGACTGGCGCTCAGCGACAGCGGCTCGCGCGGCAGGAAGGTGCCGGCCAGATAGCCTGAGAGAATGAGCATGCCCTTGGAATGAAGCGGGCCGCCAAGATCCACTTCCCGTTCGATATCGATGATGCGCGCGCTTTGCCCGCCGGTGCGCACGCGCGCCGTGATCCGGCCCGGCCGCCCGAAGCTCGACTGGCCGAGCTGAAGGACGGATAGGCCATTGACCTGGCCCACCGCCTCGCCTTCCGTATCGACCATGAGAATGTCGCGGGCGATGGCTTCATGGGAGCGTTCGCGCAGCCGGTCCGTGCGGGAGATTTGCGCTTCCACCGCTTCATCCACATGCGCGGCGGTCACTTGCTTGGCGTCCGCCTCGCTTGCCAGAAAATCCGCCTCGCGCATCAGGTCCGCAATGGGCGCAATGAGAAGCGATATTTTTTCCGTATCTTCCGCAAGCCGCGAGGCACGCTCGATGAGCCTTGCAATAGCGGACTTGTCGAAAGGCAGAAGCTTTTCCCGCGCGGCGATGGTCGCAGCGAAGCGGGCGAAGAGAAGATCGTTTTCCGGTTCCCGGTCGATCACATCATCGAAATCGGCGGGCACTTTGAAAAGTTCGGCAAAGTCGGAATCATAGGCGCAGAGCATGTAATAAAGCTGCCGGTCGCCCATCAGCACGATTTTCAGATCGAGCGGAATGGGTTCCGGCTCCAGCGAGACGGTGCTGACGAGCGACAGATATTCGCCGGCCGATTCCATGACGATCTGGCGTGAGCGCAAGGCCCGCTTCAGCGCATCCCAGACGAAAGGCTCGCGCAGAAGCTTGATCGCATCGATGATGAGATAGCCGCCATTCGCCCGGTGGAGCGCGCCCGGTTTGATCAAGGTGAAGTCGGTCAGAAGCGCGCCCATTTGCGAGACATGCTCGACCCGGCCCAGCACATTGCCGAGCGTCGGATGGTCGGCAAAAACGACGGGCGCGCCGCCGCCATTTTCAGAATGCGTGCCGTCGACGATGATGTTGATCTCATAGCGGCGCATGGGCGCGCGGTCATCTTCCTCGCCCGTGCCGAAAAGCGGCTCGCGCCCATCTTCCCGGCCATCGTTACCGGCGAAAAGATTGATATGCGCGATGAGGTCTTCCTCCACCTCCTCCAGCCAAGCGGCGATCTTTTTCATATGCGCGAATTCGGACTTGATCGCCCGCATGGCCCGCCCGACAGCGGAAACGGCAATCGCCCGGTTAAGCTCGGAAATGCGCTCGTGCTTTTCTTTTTCCCAGGAGGGAATGTGCTCGATGATATTGCCGAGCTCTTTTTGCAGCTCGGCGATGACGCGCTCGATGCGCGCCCTTTCTTCCTTGGGCTTGGCGTTGAAGTCTTCCGGCTTGATTACCTCGCCGTTTTCGGCGGGCGCGAGGATGAGGCCGGAGGGCGTGCGCACCAGTGCGATGCCCGCATCTTCGGCGCGCTTGTTCAGCGTCTCGAAGGCTTTTTGCTGGCGGTTCGCATATTCCCCTTCCACGGCCTGGCGGCGGGTTTTGTATTCCTCGCTTTCCAGAATGGCGGGAATGGAAAGTTTGAGATCATCGAGCGCGGAGCGCAGCGCCTCTTTCAGTTTCTGCGCCCGCCCGCTCGGCAATTCGAGCGCGAGCGGCTTATGCGCAATGTTGAAATTATTGACATAGACCCAATCGGAGGGAGCTTTCTGGTTTTTCGCCTCCGCCGTCAGATAGCTCATGACGGCGGTGTGCTTGCCCGCGCCGGAAGGACCAAGCACGAAGAGATTATACCCCTGCCGTTTGATGCGCGTGCCGAAGCGGATCGCATCCAATGCCCGCTCCTGGCCGACCAGCCCCGGCACTTCTTCCAGATCCTGCGTCGTCTCGAAACCATGTTCGGACAGATCGCATACAGTGTAGAGAAGGTCGCTCGGCAAAGGCTGGACGGGCATCGATCACTCTCGCATCGCACATCATGTAAACGAGCGGTATCATGACCGGCTCATGCGGGCCCATGCAAGACATGCTTCCCCACATGACACCGCCTGAGATCGACAAGCCGGGCGGCGCTCAGTAGGGTGCGGGCCGTAAAGACGCATGAAACGGGGAGAGACGCGCGGGTGAGAAAGAGTTCCGGCAAGAAAAGCGGTAAGGAGACCGCGCCGCGCGCCTGGCAGCGCATGCTTTCCGGGCGGCGGCTCGATCTGCTCGACCCCTCCCCCTTCGATATCGAGATCGAAGATATTGCCCATGGGCTTGCCCGCGTCGCCCGCTGGAACGGGCAGACGCTGGGTGACCATGCGTTTTCCGTGGCCGAGCACTGCGTGCTGGTGGAAGAGATTTGCCGGAGCCTGCGCCCCGGCTGGCCGGCGAAATGGCGGCTCACCGCGCTTCTGCACGATGCGCCCGAATATGTGGTGGGCGATATGATCAGCCCCTTTAAGGCGGCGCTCGGCATGGATTATAAAGCCTTCGAACACAAGCTCGAGGCGGCGATCCATCTGCGTTACGGCCTGCCCGCGCAAGTGCCGCAAAGCATCGAAGCGGTGATCAAGCGCGCCGACCGGGCCTCGGCCTATTTCGAGGCGGTGCAGCTGGCCGGTTTTGCAGAGCCGGAAGCAGCGCAGATTTTCACCCGCCCGCGCGGCATCCTGCCGGTCACGATCACCCCGCTGCCGCCGAAAGAGGCGCAGCAGGTGTTCCTCGGCCGGTTCGAAAAATTGCTCGCCCGGATGGAACGGGAAGCGGGCGCCACAAAAGCGCGTTAATATCGTGTAGAATCACGGGAACCTTCCCGATACGCAGACCAAAGCGGAACAGGAACCGAAACCAGCCATGCCCAGGCTTTATGTCAGTCCTCTCAGCGCCCTTGAAAACGCCATTCGTGACGTTTCACCGCAGCGGATTGTCAGCCTGCTCGATCCGGAAACCATGATCGAGACCCCGGCGGGCTTCGAACCTGCGCGGCATTTGCGCGTCGGGGTCAACGACATCGATTCCCATATCGATTTTCTGACCGCGCCCAACGAAGCGCATGTGCAGGAACTGATCGACTTTCTCGGCGAATGGGATTTGCGCGAGCCTTTGCTCGTTCATTGCTGGGCGGGCATCAGCCGCTCGACGGCGGCGGCCTTCATCACGCTCTGCCTGCACAATCCAGAACTTGAGGAAATGGCGCTGGCAGCCTTCGTGCGCGAGAAGATTGCTCATGCCAAACCCAATAAGCTGATGGTGGAAATCGCCGATGATTTGATGCGCCGGCGCGGGCGCATGGTCGAGGCTGTGGACGCAATGGGCCCGGCGCTCGACACCTATGAAGGCTGCCTTGTCGAGCTTCCCATCCGCCCCCTCCTGAAGGGGGAGACATGAACCGCAAAAAGGCGCAGCAGCAACAAGCCGCGATAGGCGAAAGCGCGGGGCCGCTGAAACGCATCACCATCGGGCTGAACGCGGCCATTGTCTCGGTGGTGGAGAACGCGCCGCAAATCCTCACCGTGCCGCATGACAAAGAAGCGGGCGAGGACGGGAGCGAGGCCGCGCCCGGCGACACGCTGCCTTTTGGCCCGTTCGATCCCCTCTCCCACCGCACGCTCGAACAGGGCCTGCGCGCCTGGGTGGAAGAACAGACGCGGCTCCGGCTCGGCTATGTCGAACAGCTTTACACTTTCGGCGACCGGGGCCGGCATGCGGCCGAAGAAGACCCGAGCGCCGATCACGTCGTCTCGGTCGGCTATCTGGCGCTCACCCGCGGGCAGAACGCGGATATGTCGGGCGCGAAATGGTCGCCCTGGTATCAGTATTTCCCCTGGGAGGATTGGCGCGAGGGCAAGCCGGCCATTATCGACAAGGTGCTGGTGCCGCTCCTGCGCGAATGGGCGGCGCAAACGGGCGGATCGAGCGCAGAGGAAATCGAGCGCGGGCGGCGGCTTGATAGGCTGCGGCTCTGCTTCGGCATCGACGGGGTGGCGTGGGACGAGGAAAAAGTGCTGGAGCGCTACGAACTGCTTTACAGCTCCGGCCTCGTCATCGAAGCCTATAGAGACGGGCGCCCCCAGGCGCGCAAACCCGACAGCCTGACCCCGCAGCTTGGCCGGGCGATGCAGTTCGACCACCGGCGCATTCTCGCCACCGCCATGGGACGGGTGCGCGCGAAACTGAAATACCGCCCGGTGATTTTCGAGCTGATGCCGGAAACCTTCACGCTGTTCGAGCTGCAGCAAATGACCGAAGCGCTGCTCGGCCTGCATGTGCATAAACAGAACTTCCGCCGCCTGGTGGAAAAAGCCGGCCTGGTGGAGCGCACCGGGCGCATCACCACGCGCACCGGCGGGCGGCCGGCGGAACAGTTCCGCTTCCGCCGCGAAATCCTGAACGAGCGCCCGGCGCCCGGCCTCAAACTCGCCCCCTCCCGCAGCCGGGTGAACAATAGGGTGTAATCGCGCCCAATCCTCTCGTGCCTCCCCTCTAGGCCGTCCGGTTTATCCCCGCTTTTGCTGGCCGGGTTATGCTTCTGCCATTAGTGTCATGGAGCTTTCAGGCTGAACGGGCGGAAAGCAGATGCGCGCGGGAGAAGCGCAGAGGGGATCTGATGGAATACGTGCTCTTGGTTTTGACGGTGCTGTTCGGCCCCGTCATCGTCGCCATCGTTATGGCCCGCAGCGCCGATAAACGGGCGGCAGCGGCCCATAGGCGGGCGGAAGAAGCCTTTGCGGAAATCACCGCCCTGCGCGCCGCGCTGCAAGGAACGGCGCCCGCCCCTACCCCTGAAACTGAAACTGCGCCTGAAGCCGTACCGGAGCCGGAGCCCGAACCCGAGCCTGAGCCGGAACCCGAAAAAGAAATCCCGCAGCAGCCTGCCGCCCCCGGCTGGGGCGTGCCGCGCGGCGGGCGACGGGCGCAGGCCGCAGAAGCGCCGCGCAAAAGAAAATCCGGCGGCGGCATCGAACAGGCGCTCGGCACGCGCTGGGCGGTCTGGGTCGGCGGGCTGGCGCTCGCGCTGGGGGGCATCTTCCTCGTGCGCTACTCCGTCGAGCAGGGCTATTTCGGCCCCGGCGCGCGGGTCTTCTTCGGGGCGCTTTTCGCCGCCGCGCTTCTGGCCGCAGGGGAAGCCAGCCGCCGCGTGCCCTCCCTCACGCGCCTGCCCTCGGAAAAAGCCGTCGCCATCCCCCCGATCCTGACGGCGGCGGGGCTCATCGCGGGATATGGAACGGTCTATGCCGCCTATGCGCTTTACGGCTTCCTGCCGCCGCCCGCCGCCTTCCTGGCACTTGCCGCGCTCTCGGTGGCCGCGCTTCTGCTCTCGGCGGTGCATGTGAGTTATCTCGGGCTGATCGGCCTTCTGGGCGCGGTGCTCACCCCGGCGCTGATCGGCTCGGAGGACCCCGCCCCCGAACTCCTTTTCCTCTATCTCACCTTCGTGCTCGCCACGGCGCTGAGCACGGCGGAGCTGAGGGGCTGGCGCTGGCTTTCTCACCTCACACTTCTGGCAAGCGCGCTCTGGCCGCTGATCTGGCTCGCCACATCTTACGGGAAGGGCGATGCCATCATCATCGGCGCGCATCTTCTTCTCCTCCATGGCACTGCCGCTTACTGGGCCGGGCGCGGGACACAGGAAGAGGAAACGAAAAATGCGCTGAGCCTGCTTCTCCCCTCAGGCGCGCTGACGGGGCTTCTCCTTCTCCTGACGGTCTGGGCGGACGGGCACGGGGCGGCCTCGCTCACGGCGTTCAGCCTTTATGTGGCGATGACTTTCGCGCTCATTTACAGAAAGCAAAGCGCGGCGCTGCTTGCCGCGGCCGCCGCCCTGCCCGCGCTGGCGGTGCTGGCAAGCTGGCGGCTTGCGGGCGCAGCGGATGATTTCGGCGCGGCGCTGGCCCGCCCGCTCCTGCCGGAAGAAACGGTCGGCCTGATCGTGGCGGGCACCGCGCTCATGGCGCTTTATGGCGGGTTCGGCTATCTGCAAATTCTGGCGGGGCGGCGCGCGCGCCTTTGGGCGGGACTTGCCGCCGCCGTGCCCATCACCGCCTTCTTCCTTCTCTTCTGGCGGATGACGGGGCTCACCCCGGACCTTTCCTGGGGGGCGCTGGCCATCGGCCTCGGGCTGATTTACGCGGAAGGCACGCGGCGGCTGGCAGGCCAGCTTTCCTCCGCACCCGAAAACCCCGCCAACCAAATTCCCGCCGCCGCCTTTGCGACGGCCACACTCGCCGCGCTTACCCTGGCCGTTGCCATCATCTTCGAGGAAGGCTGGCTCACCATTGCGCTGGCGCTGCTCGCGCTCGGCACAAGCTTCGTGCGCCTGAAACTGCCCGTTCCGTTTTTAGGGCCGCTGGCGCTCACGCTCGGGGCGGCGGTGACGGTGCGCCTCACGCTCAACCCGGAGCTGCTTTCCTATGACATCGGCACCGCGCCGGTTCTCAATCTCCTCGCCTATCTTTACGGCGTGCCGGTGCTCGCCTTCTGGGGCGCGGCGCGGCTATTCGCGAAAGCGGGCGCGGAGCGGGAGAAGGAATTTTTCGAGGCGGGCGCGGCGCTCCTCGCCGTCGTTCTCGTCTCGCTGGAGATCAATCATTATCTCTCAGACGGCGTGCTCTTTTCCCGGCCCTTCGATCTTCTCCAGCACGGGCTGCTGACCACAAGCTGGCTGGCCATGAGCCTCGTACTCGCAAAGCTGCAGAGCGGCGGCAGGCTCGGCCTTCTTTCCAAAGGGCTGAAGGGCCTGCGCTATCTCACCCTGGCGCAAAGCCTGATGGTGGCGCTTATCGGCCATAACCCGCTTTTGACGGGGGAGGCGCTTGCCGGGCAGTTCCCGCTCGACACGCTGCTTGCCGCTTACCTTCTGCCCGCGCTGCTTGCGCTTTATGGCGCTTACGAAGCGGCGAAACAGCCGGAAGGACAGATGCGGCAGCTGGAACTGCGGTTCCTCGGGGCTTATGCGCTTCTCATGCTCTTTGCGTATTACTCGCTCGAAATCCGCCAGGCGTTCCACGGCGCGGTGCTGCGGGGGCCGGCGGGGGAGACCGAGAATTACACCTACTCGCTCGCCTGGCTCCTTTTCGGGGCGGGGCTCCTTGCCGCCGGGATGCGCCTCAGGACACAGGCGCTGCGCCTTGCCTCGCTCGGCCTTATCGGCCTTGTGGTGGTGAAGGTCTTCCTCTTCGATATGTCCAATCTCGGCGGCGCGCTGCGCGCCCTCTCCTTCATCGGCCTCGGCCTCGCCCTGATCGGCCTCGGCCTCTTCTATCAGCGCGTGGTGTTTAAGGCAGGGCCGGAGAGTGCGGGGGATGAAGGGGAGGTATAGGAGCGGGCACTCAAAGAAATAAGTACCTATACCCAAAATAAGTGCCGCCAGATCATGCAATTACCTAAACAAGGATACCCCATCTCGAAATCAAATCAAAAATATGCTCTTTATAAAGATTAAACAGCGAACCTAAAACCCTTACAACTGCACACTTGACCCTCTGCCAAATTCGTGAATAGTGATATGTCTATTTCATTCAATACGAGGGGGCAGAGTGAGAGTCGCTCGGATAAGTATGGGGGCGCTTACGCAGGGAACAATTTTCTCCTGCGCTCAGGCTGAAAGATACCCTCTATACCCGGTGTTTGGATTAACGATCACAGCTAGATGTGACATCGCGAATGAGAAGTTTCCTGTACTAAACTATCTACCCGTAGTGGAACTAGATTCTTGGATGAAAGTCGACGGCGCTGATTTAGTCCAGGAAACATTATATGCCCAACTGCGCGGTAGCTTTGTTTCCATCCTAAAACAATGCGACATCGCAACATCGGTTCTCTTATCCGTAGAGCCCAATGAGATAGTGCGCCAATTTTTCGAAATTGAAGACGCCTCCAAGGCCGCTAAAAAAAACGCTGAAAGAGCACGCCAAATAGCAGATGGCCTTCACCTGATATCTTCTGAAGATCCAGCTACACCGAAGAACGAGCTCGTTGATAGCGAGGAAAAAAAGATCATTGCACAAACAATCAAAAACTTAGTGCAAAACAAAAATCAAAATTTCTATTTTCTCCCACAAATTGAACACAATGGCGACAACAACGGGTACGTAGTACTCTTGCGCGAAGTGGCACACATCTCAAAAGAAGCTAGCAGCCTCATTGCGAAAGGCGTCAGCAACTTAGAATGGCCTTGTAAAGAGAAAAAGGAAGTGTCTTTTTCTCACTCCGAATTCGCAATGCCAGTTGGTCAAATCCCTTCGCCGCAGCTTGAACATCTTATGCAATGCTTTTCCTTCCTGTTCGGAAGAATAGGAATAGACGACATTGCCGAGAGTTACATCGCGGACGCTACCGCTAGATTTACCTCTTTAAGGGTCGAATAATGCAATTTATCGCCTTTGACGAAACCGCAATTGACGAAATCGTATCAAACAGATTCTTTCAAACGATAGAATACGAACTGGCTCAAACGCTTCATGCTGTGGTGACTGGAGTCGTAAGAACCGCACAACTCCCTGACCCTATCCGACTTGTTCGCACCAACAATGGTTTAGTCTTTGCCAGCACTAATACAACCAAAACATCACGGTTTCTCGTCATCGATGTAGAGCAGTCTGGTATTTTTGATTCCCGCCCCGAACAAGAGACAATTTTTTTATTACAGAAACTGCTACGGTTCTGTAAAAAACTCTGGCAGGGAATGAGTCTCAATTTCTCTGAACGAGTCATTCCTCAAAGCAACAAGGCAATCCTATTTCCATTCCCATACAGACCAACACCTTATCGAGTTGTCATTGATCGCGCACCACTCGAAGAACGCCTTTTGAAACGCGGTTTGTCAGGAAAATATAGCTTAGTATATAAAGCCGGATATGAATCTGGCGATGCGAATAGCGAGATTCCGAACTACACAAATTTTCGAAAATTCTTTGACAGGTTAGGTGAGGTTGTCGAAACATCAAAGCGCCTCACAAAAGAAACAACCAAAGAAAATCTATCAACTGACGCCGTCATACAGGTGTCAATGATGGAGAGCCCTGAAAATAGCAGCCAGACGCTCTTTCTAAGCTACGATCAATGGCTTCATCAACTCACAGAAAAGCAGCGATCTTTTGTGACTTCCGGGTTGAAAGGTCCAGGGCGAATAGAAGGTGGAGCAGGTACGGGGAAAACTCTGTGCTTGATGCTTAAATCGGTCACCGAGCTTCAAAAAGCGGAAGCGGAGGGACGCCCGCATCACGCTGTTTTTGTTACCCATAGCGAAGCGACAAAGCGCTCCATTTTAGAGTACCTCTCAGTAATCGATCCCAATGAATACTGCAAAAGAGATCGCACGCTCGAACGAGTTTCCCTCAAAGTGTGCACGCTAAGCGAACTCTGCGCGGAACAATTGGCACACCAAATCAGTGAAGCAGAGTTTATAGATAGAGATGCATTGGAATCGAAGGACACGCAGCTCTTGTATATCAATGAAGCCTTCCAAGAAGCTATGAAAGACGATTATTCATCGCACGAACGGTTTGTTTCTGAGGACCTTCGAACTTTCCTTAGAAATACAGATGATTGGGCAGTTTCTGAAATGCTGCAACATGAGTTTAGCGTCCTTATAAAAGGCAGGGCGGGAGATAATCTTGATGCATACAAAAAATGCCCACCTCTCCTTTATGGCATCCCAACCAAATGGGAAGCTGACAAAGGATTTATTTACTCAATATTCTTGAGGTACCAGGAAAAGCTTGGGCAAGCTGCACAATTCGACACGGATGACGTGGTTCTTACCGCAATCGCACAACTAGATACACCCATTTGGCGCCGTCGCCGGGTCAGGCATGGGTATGACGCAATTTTCATTGATGAGACTCATTTGTTTAATATTAATGAGCTCCACATATTTCACTTTTTTACCCGCTCCGAGACCTCCTATCCCATTACCTATTCAATGGACAGATCCCAATCTGTGGGTGACCGTGGCTGGACATCCAATGAGTTATCAGAAGCCGTTATCTCGGATCTACCGCCTCTTGAGCCCCAGAAATTACAGACCGTTTTTCGCTCATCTCCTTATATTGTGGACTTAGCTCACTCAATTGTAGCATCGGGAGCAATGCTCTTCGTGAATTTCGAGAATCCACTTATTTCGTCATCTTCTGGTTTTACCGAAGCAGAAGAAAGAAAATCCGCGCCGCCAACGTATTTTGAACTGCCAAATGATGAGTCGATCATCGAAGCTGCATTCAAACACGCAGAAAGAATGCAAAGGGAACTAGAGTGCAAGAAAGGCAACATACTTATTGTCGCTTTCGACAGAAAGCTCATGGACGCCCTTCAGAAATACGGTAACGAGAAAAACAAACCCGTAACATTGTTAAAGAAACGCGGCGATGTAGAGGCGGTAGAATCTGCGGAAGCATCCGGTCATTTCGTTATCGGCCACGCTGACTTCGTTGGCGGTTTGGAGTTTTTTGGTGTGGTTATGATTGGCGTAGATAAGGGACGTATTCCTGCCGTAACCGGAGACGGAACCACGCGAAACTTTTTGTCATACGCGGCTCACAACAGACTTTATGTCGCAATCACTCGAGCCCGGTATAGAATCGAAATCCTGGGTGACAAATCGCGAGGACCGAGCGATCTATTGAAGCACGCACTTAAAGAGACGATTCTCTTGACCGAAGCGAATGCGAAGGAAGTTCATTAGCCCCCCTTGATCCCCGTCATTAAAACATCATATCTCGCTTGACGCGGCTAATGCTCAAACGTAGCATAAGCCCCTCGGCCGGCCCCGACCGGTATTTTTTGAGCGATTATTTATACTCAAAGTGAGTATAAGGAGGCAGCGATGGCCCTGGTTCTGGATAAACGGTCCGGCGAAACCCCGGCAGCGGGAGCGCTGAAAGGAAAAGAGGCGACGCCGCCCCATAATCCCCGTTTCAAGCCGCTTCCCATGCCCGATCTGGAATATACGCCGGAAGTGGCGAGGGAAATGGCGCCTTATTACGAGCGGGTGAAGCACGTCATCCCCGCCGTCGAATGGCCGGTCTATGCGCCTTATGTGAAGGCGATCAACGAGCTGAAAAAAGAGCGCAATGCCGTGCTGCTCGCCCATAACTACATGACGCCGGAAATCTTCCACTGTGTCGGCGACATTATGGGCGACTCGCTGCATCTCGCCAAAGAAGCCGCGCGCGCGGAAGCGGACGTCATCGTCCAGTGCGGCGTGCATTTTATGGCCGAGACTTCGAAAATCCTGAGCCCGGAAAAGACCGTGCTCATTCCCGATAGCCGGGCGGGCTGCTCGCTTGCCGAAGGGATTACGGGCGCGGATGTGCGCGCGCTGAAAGCGAAATATCCGGGCGTGCCCGTCGTCACCTACGTCAACACGACGGCGGAGGTGAAAGCGGAAAGCGACATTTGCTGCACCTCCTCCAACGCGGTGCAGGTGGTCGAAAGCCTCGGCGTGCCGGAGGTCATCATGATCCCGGACCAGTATCTCGCCATGAATGTGGCCGCCCAGACCAATGTGAAGATCCACACATATGCCGGCTCCTGCGAAGTGCATGAGCGCTTCACGCCCGAAGAGCTGCGCGCCTACCGCGAGGACGATCCGTCCATCGTCATCATCGCGCACCCGGAATGCCCGCCGGATGTGGTGAAAGAAGCCGATTTCTCCGGCTCCACCTCCGCCATGATCAATTGGGTGAAGGTCAACAAGCCGAAGAAAGTGGTGATGGTGACCGAATGCTCGATGAGCGACAATGTGGCCGCGGAAACGCCGGAGGTGGAATTCGTGCGCCCCTGCAATCTGTGCCCGCATATGAAGCGGATCACGCTGCCGAACATTCTCGATGCGCTGGTTTATATGCATGAAGAAGTGACGGTCGATCCGGCTTTGGCCGCGCGGGCGCGGGCCGCCGTCGAGCGGATGATCAATCTGCCCGTCTGAGGGCGCACTTTAAGGGCCTCTCAAGCGGAGGCTCTTAAAGACGCGAAAAAGCGGGGCACGCGCGTGGCCGCACTTCCTGAAATTTCCGATGCCGGCGATGTGCTGATCGCGGGCGGCGGGCTTGCCGGGCTTTTCACGGCGCTGAAGCTCGCGCCCCTGCGCGTGACGGTGCTGGCGGCTGCGCCCATCGGCAATGGCGCCTCCTCCGCCTGGGCGCAAGGGGGGATTGCCGCTGCCATTCATGAAGGCGACACGGCAGAGGCCCATGCCGCCGACACGGTGGCGGCGGGCGCCGGGCTCGTCGATCCCGCCATCGCGCAGCTTCTGGCGCGCGAGGCCCCGGCGCGCATTGCCGATCTTTTGCAGCTCGGCGTGCCCTTCGACCGGGACCTTGAAGGCAAGCTCGCCGTCGGCCTTGAAGCCGCGCATAGCCAGGCGCGCATCGTCCATGTGGAAGGCGACAAGGCGGGCAAGGCGATTATGGAAGCGCTGATCGCCGCCGTGCGCGCCGCCCCGTCCATCCGCATCATCGAACATGCCGAAGCCTATGAACTCATCTCTGCGGGCGGGCGGATCTCCGGCGTTCATGCGCTGGTGAACGGCAAACGCGTCTCTTTCTTTGCGCGTGCCACGGTGCTTGCCACCGGGGGCACCGGCGCGCTTTATGCCGTAACCACCAACCCGGCAGAGGCGCGCGGCCAGGGCCTTGCCATGGCGGCACGGGCCGGCGCGGAAATCGCCGATCCGGAATTCGTGCAGTTTCACCCAACCGCCATTGCCGCGGATAAAGACCCCGCCCCGCTCGTGACCGAAGCCTTGCGCGGGGCAGGCGCGGTGCTGACCGATGCGGCGGGGCAGCGTTTTACCGACGAGCTTGCCCCGCGCGATCAGGTGGCAAGGGCCATCGGCGCGCGCATCACACGCGGGGAAAAAATCTTTCTCGATGCGCGCGGGGCCGTGGGCGACAAATTTCCTTCGGCCTTTCCCACCGTCTATGCCCATTGCCAGGCGCTCGGCATCGACCCGGTGCGTGAGCCCATTCCCGTTGCCCCGGCGGCGCATTATCACATGGGCGGCGTGCGCACGGATGCAGAGGGGCGCAGCTCCCTTGCCGGGCTTTGGGCCTGCGGGGAAGTGGCCTCCACCGGCGCGCATGGGGCGAACCGGCTTGCCTCCAACTCGCTTTTGGAAGCGGTGGTCTTCGGCGCGCGCGTTGCCGAAGACATTATGAATGCGCAGCTTCCCTCCCCTGCCCTTCGCGCGCGCGAAGCGGAGATGGCAGCGCCCGAAAACGCGCATCTGCCGCTCCTTCAGCGCCTGCGCCAGCACATGAGCGCCAAGGTTGGCGTGGTGCGCGAAGCGGGCGGTCTTAGGCAAGCGCTGGAGCTGATCGAGGTTTTGCGCGATGAGGCGGCGGGCCCCTCCCGCACACTCAGCGCCTTCGAGAACCCGGCGATTGCCGCCCATCTCATGACGCGCGCCGCGCTCGCCCGCGAGGAAAGCCGGGGCGGCCATTACCGCAGCGATTTTCCCGAGACACGGCCCGGCTGGGCGCATCGCAGTCTGCTTTATCTCACCCCGTCTCACGATCCTATGCCCGCACAAGAAGGAACCAAGGCATGAGTCCCCGCCCCATCGACCCCTTGCCGCAGCTCCTGATCGAAGGAGCGGTGAAAGCCGCGCTTCTGGAAGACCTCGGCCGGGCCGGCGACATCACGACGGAGGCGACGGTGCCCGCGAGTGCGCAGGCCATGGTCGTCATGCGCGCGCGCCAGGCCGGCACGATTGCCGGCCTCGATGCGGCGCGCACCGCCTTCCGCCTCGTCGATGCGGGGCTGCGCTGCGCGGTGCAAAAGCCGGACGGCTCGGACGTTCAGCCCGGCGACACGATCATGGCGATCGAGGGCAAGGCCCGCTCGATCCTGACGGGCGAGCGCGTGGCGCTGAATTTCCTCGGCCATCTTTCCGGCATTGCCACGACGACGCGCGCCATGGTGCGGGCGGTGGAGGGCACGGGCGCGCGCATTTGCTGCACGCGCAAGACGACGCCCAATCTGCGCGCCTTTGAAAAATATGCGGTGCGCTGCGGCGGCGGGGCCAATCACCGGTTCGGCCTCGATGACGGGGTGCTGATCAAGGACAACCACATTGCCGCTGCCGGCGGCATTACCGCCGCCATCAAAAGCGCGCGCGCCCATATCGGGCATATGGTGAAAATCGAGATCGAGGTGGACACGCTTCAGCAGCTTTCAGAAGCGCTGGAAGCGGGCGCGGAAGTCATCATGCTCGACAATATGGGCCCGGCCGAACTGAAAGAGGCGGTGGCGCTGACGGGCGGGCGCGCGGTGCTCGAAGCCTCGGGCCGGGTGACGCTTGACAGCGTGCGCACCATTGCTGAAAGCGGCGTCGATATCATTTCGGCAGGCTGGATCACCCATTCCGCGCCCTGCCTCGATATCGGCCTCGATTACGAGACGGCGCTTTAAGCCCCTCGCCGCTTATTCCCTTGCGTCAACTTATCCCGGCTCTCCCCGCCCCTCGACAGGGCGCGGGGGGCCTTTAAGATGCTCCCCATAAATATAAAGGGGAGATGTCATGAGTGACGCAAAAGGGCGCAAGTCCATTTTCATTACCGGGGCGGCAAGCGGCATGGGCCGGGAGACCGCGAAGCTTTTTGCCGAAGGCGGCTGGTTTATCGGCGCCTATGACGTGAACGAGGAAGGCCTTGCCTCGCTGAAGGAAGAGCTTGGCGCGGATAATTGCCTCACGCGCACGCTCGACGTGACGGACAAGGCGGATTTCGATGCAGCCCTTGCCGAATTCGGAAAGGTAACGGGCGGCACGCTCGATCTGATGTTCAACAATGCCGGGATCGGGCGCGGCGGGCTTTTCGATCAGATGTCTTATGAAGATATCATGGCGGTGGTGAATGTGAATTTCATCGGCGTGCTGAACGGCATCCATGCCGCCCTGCCGCTTTTGAAGGCAACGCCCAACTCGCTTTGCTTCACCACCTCCTCTTCCTCCGCGACCTACGGCATGCCGGGCATTGCCGTTTATTCGGCAACGAAACATGCGGTGAAGGGGCTGACCGAGGCGCTTTCCATCGAGCTGCGCCTTTACGGGGTGCGCGCGGCGGACACGCTGCCCGGCCTCATCGACACGCCCATTCTGCCGGAAGGGACCGCGGCTGCCGCCCCCAAAGAGGGCATGTTCCGCGCCATTCCGCCCATCGAGGTCGCAAAAGCCGTCTGGGCCTCCTATCACGATGAGCCGGAGCGGCTGCACTGGTTCGTGCCCAAGGAGATCGGCGATCTCGACAAGGCCTCGGCGCTCGATCCGGAAGGCACGCGCGACGAGCTTGCCAAGACCGGCCCCATCGCCGCATTGCTGGAACAAATGTAAGGAAAAGCGTGGATGACGAACCGCCGCCCTGTCTCGGGGTGGTCGGCCAATGAGACCGGAATGCCCGAAGGCATCCCAGGCATGCAGCCCGTCATCCTGAAAGAGACTGCCGAAAGAGAAAAGCCGGCGCATTGAGGTGTATCAATGCCCGGCTTTTTGATTTTCTGATCAGGAATTTTGTCCGTGAAGCCTCGCCCTTACGAACGGGTCCCGGCCACATTGTTCCGGTAGAAGATGTGGCGGCCGATCTTCGTGACCTTGTAAAGCTGGCCCGCCCAGACCGGATTGACGTAATCGGCATGGTAATGGGTCACGCCCTCGCCGATCACCGGCTCGCGGATCATGCCCATCAGCACGTGCTGGGCGGTGCGCTGGGCCTTGCGCCAGGCAAGCTTGTCGCTCGGCGTCTTGGACATGCCATCGCAGGTGAAGGAGAACTGGCATCCGGTCAGCCGCTCGGAGCCCTGATAAACCACTTCGCAGATGGAATTGGGGTAGCGGGCGGACGCCACGCGGTTCAGCACCACTTCGGCCACAGCCAGACGCCCGGCATAGCTTTCGCCGCGGGCTTCATAATAAAGGCCGGTGGCGAGGCACTTGCGCTCCTTGGCAAAATCGAGCGCGGCGCGGCGGATACTCGTATCCGTCACGGGTCCAGCTTTAAGGGCCGAAGACAGGCTGGCCAGCGTCAAAGGGCTGCCGACGGCCGCGCCGGCGGAAGCCAGCGGCGCATCTTCGGCGGAAAAGGCCAGAATTTCGGCTTCTTCGGTGGCCGCGGCGGCGCCTGCAGGCCCGCCCGTCAGCGCTTCGGCATGAAAAGAAAGGGCGAGCGCCGCCACACCGGCCAATCCAAGGCCCGTGTGAGCAATATTTCCAGCCCAGCTTTTGAAATCCACGAAGTCGAGCAATCTCAGCATCGTCTCACCGCTTTCCGTCTATAGGCGCTTCTGCGTTGGTACGCTTTTCGGCGTCATACCGGCGGCGATCTCATTCTGAGACGTCCGTCCGGGGTTTTCCTTTTCCCCTGCAAGGCCGATGCCCGGCGGGGACCCCCTAACTGTCGATGAGGGCGAGTAACATAAAGAATCTGGGGCGGCAACAGACAAAAGATGTGCCTATGTGACGCACTATAACCCATTGATTTCAAAGGATTATGTTCGATTTTTGGCTGATTTGGGGCAATGCCGGGGCGACTCAATAGGTTAACGCATCCGCTAAAATGCGACCCTATGACCACATAAATTTTAAGGTTTTGCGAAACCGGAATCTAACCCAAAGGGCTCAGGTTTTATTGTCCGTAAGCAGACAAAATGACCGGTTAGAGAGGCCTCAGGCGTCCCGCTCCACCTGCGCAACGGCGGCCTGAGCCGCCGCCAGCCGGGCGATCGGCACCCGGTAAGGCGAGCAGGAGACATAGTCGAGCCCGTGATCGGCGCAAAAGCGGATGGAGGCGGGATCGCCGCCATGTTCGCCGCAAATTCCCATCTTCATGCCGGGCCGGGTGGCCCGCCCACGCTCGGCGGCAATGGCGATGAGCTCGCCCACCCCATCTCGGTCCAGCGAGACGAAGGGGTCCTGATCCAGAATACCGTTGGTAAGGTATTCGTTGAGGAAGGAAGCAGCATCGTCCCGGCTGATGCCGAAGGCGGTCTGGGTAAGATCGTTCGTGCCGAAGGAGAAGAACTCGGCGGTTTCGGCGATCTTGCCAGCCTGAAGCGCGGCGCGGGGCAGCTCGATCATCGTGCCGACCGAATAATCGAACCGGGCGCCCTTTTCTTTCATCACGGCTTCGGCCACCGCATCGATGCGGGGCTTGAGGAAATCGAGCTCGTTTTTCGTGGCGACCAGCGGCACCATCACCTCCGGCACGACGGGGGCGCCCGTCTGCTCCCCGGCCAGGAGCGCGGCTTCGAAAATCGCCCGGGCCTGCATCTCGTAAATTTCAGGGTGAGAAACGCCAAGCCGGCAGCCCCGGTGCCCGAGCATGGGGTTGAACTCGGAAAGCTGGCCGAGGCGCCGCTTCAGTTTTTCCGGATCGAGCCCGGCCTGGGCAGCGACTTCCTCCACCTCTTCTTCCGTATGGGGGAGGAACTCATGCAGCGGCGGGTCGAGCAGCCGGATCGTGACGGGCAGGCCCTTCATGATCTCGAAAAGCTGGCGGAAATCGTCCCGTTGCATGGGCAGGATTTTATCGAGCGCTTTTTTACGGCCGGCGGAATCATCCGCCACGATCATTTCCCGCACCGCCAGGATGCGCTCATCTTCGAAGAACATGTGCTCGGTGCGGCAAAGACCGATCCCTTCCGCGCCGAATTTGCGCGCGGTCTTGGCATCGTGAGGGGTTTCGGCGTTGGTGCGCACGGTGAGCTTGCGGATCTTGTCCGCCCATTCCATGAGCTGCGCAAAATCGCCGGAAAGCTCGGGCTGGCGCGTCGGCACCGCGCCTTTGATGATCTGCCCGGCCGAGCCGTCGATGGTGATGAGATCGCCCTTATGGAACGTATCGCCCATCACGGACATGGTCTCGCGGGCATAATCGATACGCAGAGACCCGGCGCCGGAAACGCAGGGCTTGCCCATGCCGCGCGCCACGACGGCAGCATGGCTCGTCATGCCGCCCCGCGTCGTCAGAATGCCCGCGGCCGAATGCATGCCGTGAATGTCTTCCGGGCTTGTCTCGATGCGCACCAGAATGACGTCCTCGCCGTGCGACTTCATGTCGGCGGCTTCATCGGAGGAAAAGACGATCTTGCCGCTGGCCGCGCCCGGCGAGGCGGGCAGGCCCGTCGCCACGATATTGCGCGGGGCGTCAGGATCGAGCGTCGGGTGCAGAAGCTGGTCGAGCGAGGAGGCATCGACGCGGGTCACCGCCTCTTCCTCGCTGATAAGCCCTTCCTTGACCATATCGACGGCGATCCTGATGGCAGCTTTCGCGGTGCGCTTGCCGTTCCGCGTCTGCAGCATCCAGAGCTTGCCTTCCTGAACGGTAAACTCGATGTCCTGCATGTCCCGGTAATGGGCCTCTAAGCGCTCGAAAACAGCTTTGAGCTCGCCGTAAACTTCCGGCATCGCCTCTTCCATGGAAGGCTTGGTTTCCTTGCCCGCCTCGCGCGCCGCTTTCGTCAGGCTTTGGGGCGTGCGGATACCGGCCACCACATCCTCGCCCTGGGCATTGATGAGGAATTCGCCATAGATCAGCTTTTCGCCGGTGGAGGGGTTGCGCGTGAAGGCAACGCCGGTCGCGCTTTTCGCGCCCATATTGCCGAAGACCATGGCCTGCACATTGACGGCAGTGCCCCAGCTATCGGGAATATTGTGGAGGCGGCGATAGGTTTTCGCGCGCACATTCTGCCAGGAGCCGAACACCGCTCCGATGGCGCCCCAAAGCTGCGCCGTCACATCTTGCGGGAAAGGCTCTTCGAGCTCTTCTTCCACCAGGCGCTTGTAGCGGGTGATAACTTCTTTCCAGTCTTCGGCGGAAAGGTCCGTATCGAGATAATATTCGTTCTCTTCCTTGAAGATATCGAGAATCTCTTCGAAGGAATGATGGTCGAGCCCCATCACCACATCCGAATACATCTGGATGAAGCGGCGGTAACTGTCATAGGCGAAACGCTCATCGCCCGCTTTTTCCGCCAGGCCCTTCACCGTCTCATCGTTGAGGCCGAGATTGAGCACGGTATCCATCATGCCGGGCATGGAGGCGCGCCCACCGGAGCGCACGGAGACAAGAAGCGGGTTCGCCGCATCGCCGAAACGCGCGCCGACGGTCTCGCCCACTTTGGCAAGCGCCGCCTCGGCCTGGGCTTCAAGGCCTTCGGGGTACTGGCGATTATTGTCGTAAAAGGCCGTGCAGACTTCCGTCGTGATGGTGAAACCGGGCGGAACGGGCAGGCCGAGATTGCTCATCTCGGCAAGGTTCGCGCCCTTGCCGCCCAGAAGATCGCGCAGGCCCGCATGCCCTTCGGCAGAGCCGTCGCCGAATGCGTAAACCCATTTATGCGTGTCTGCCATTTTCGCTGTCCGTCTTTGACGCTTTTACGTTTGACGCTTTGGCGCGGCGGCTCTCCGCCGTGCCGGGCGCGCGCCCGAACCGAAGACTGTCACCCCGGGCCCCGTCCCGGGGTCCATGAAACTTCACGCCGCGGTGCGAGGCCGAATGGACCCCGGCATAAAGCCGGGGTGACACCCGTTATATATGGCAGGTGCCCTACCCTTCGATCCGCGAGAAATCCGCCACGGCGCCCGTCGCCGCCCGGATACCGCTGAGAAGGTTAAGCCGATTCTCGCGAATCTCGCGGTCCTTCTCACCGCCTTCCACGTTCACCGTCACCTTATCGAAGAAGGCATCGACCGGGGCGCGCAATTTCGCAAGGGCGGACATGGCATTTGCAAAATCTTCCGCCTCTATGGCCCTTGCCGCCTCGCTGCGGGCGCTTTCAAGGGCGGCGTGCAGCGCCTTTTCTTCCGGCTCTTTCAAAAGCCCGGCATCCACCGCGCCGTCGAAGCTGCGCCCGTCCTTCTTCTCCTCGGCCTTGAGAATGTTCACCGCGCGCTTGAACCCGGCCAGCAGGTTCGCCCCGTCATCGGTTTTCAGGAACTCGCCCAGAGCCTCGACACGCTTCACGATGAGGACGAGATCGTCCTGGCCTTCCAGCGCGAAGACGGCATCCACCAGATCATGGCGCGCGCCTTGCTCGCGCAGGTGGACCTTTAGGCGGTCGGCGAAGAATGGCGGCAAGTCGTCCGACCGATCACCCCAAGACGGAAGATTGACGGCCAGCCGAAGCGGCAACCGCATATCGTTTTCCAAAACGATTCGAATTATGCCCAACGCAGCGCGACGCAGCGCATAAGGATCCTTCGAGCCAGTCGGCTTTTCATCAATCGCCCAGAATCCGGCCAACGTATCAAACTTATCCGCCAGCGCGACAGCCTGTGCGACCGGGCCTTCCGGGAGATCGTCGGCGGGGCCTGCCGGGCGGTAATGTTCGGCAATGGCATCGGCGATGCCGGCATCGAGGCCTTCGGCGAGCGCGTAATAGCGACCCATCTGGCCCTGGAGTTCCGGGAACTCATAGACCATACCGGAGACGAGATCGGCTTTGGCGAGCAGGCCAGCCTTTTCAGCCTTCGCCTTATCACTTCCCGGAATGAAAGCGGAGAATTCACGTGCCAATCTTGATATACGCTCCGCCTTTTCGCCCACCGTGCCAAGCTTGGCGTGAAAGACCACGTCTTTCAGTTTCGGCAGAAAATCTTTTTCAAGACTCTTCTTCTTATCTTCCTGCCAGAGGAATTCGGCATCGGCGAAGCGGGCGCGCAGCACGCGCTCATTGCCGTTGACGATGGCAGCGCCCCCATCTTCGGCAATGAGGTTGGAGGCGAGGATGAAGCGCGGCGCCATTTTGCCGTCCGCGCTTTTCAGCGTGAAATATTTCTGGTTCTCGCGCATGGAAAGGGAGAGCACCTCGCCCGGCACCTCCATGAAACGCTCGTCGATCTTGCCCATCAGCACGACTGGCCATTCGACAAGCCCCGCCACCTCGCGCAGCAGCGCCTCATCTTCCACAAGTTCGAGGTTCTGGGCATGGGCGAGATTCTTCGCGTCTTCCCAGATCGTGCGGGCGCGCAGCGCGGGATCGAGCATGACTTTGGCGTCATGCAGCTTTTTCTCGTAATCCTCAAAGTACTTTACCTTGATGGGCGCGGGGCCCATGAAGCGGTGGCCATAGGTCGTATCGCCCGCCTTGATACCGTCCACCTCGAAAGGCACCACCTCGCCGTCGAAGGTGCAGAGGATCGAATGAAGCGGGCGCACCCAGCGCAGGCTCCCCTCGCCCCAGCGCATGGATTTCGGCCAGGGGAAGGCGCGGATGATCTGCGGCACGATGTCGCCAATGAGACCGGGCAGCGGCTGGCCCTTCTTTTCGATCACGGCAACGTAATACTCGCCCTTTTTGTCGGAGCGCGTTTCGCACTGATCGAGGTTGAGGCCGACGGAATTCAAAAACCCTTCGAGCGCCTTTTCCGGCGCGCCAACACGCGGGCCTTTCCGCTCCTCGCGCCGGTCCGGCTGCTCGGCAGGAAGGCCGGTGATGGAGAGCGTCAGCCGGCGCGGCGTCGCAAAGGCGATAGCGGCTTCGCCGAAGACATCGTTTTCGGCAAGCGCATCGGTAACGAGTTTTTTCAGATCGCCCGATGCCTTTTCCTGCATACGGGCGGGGATTTCCTCGGAGAAAAGTTCCAGCAGAAGATCGGGCATGGCTCAGACCTCCTCTTCCACTTTGATACCGCCGCCTTGCGGCGTCGCGAGATAGGCCGTGCAACAGGCCTTTGCGAGCGCGCGCACCCGGCCGATATAGGCTTGGCGCTCGGTCACGGAGATGACGCCGCGCGCATCGAGCAGGTTGAAGGCATGGCTTGCCTTGATGCACTGGTCGTAAGCGGGCAGCGGCAAGGGCGGATCGTTTTCGAGGAGCGCCATGCACTCGCCTTCCGCATCGCTGAAATGGCGGAAGAGCATTTCGGTATTCGCCGCGTTGAAATTGTGGTGGGAATATTCGAACTCGGCCTGCTTGAAGACGTCGCCATAAGTCACGCGCTCGTCCCCGTCCTTGCCGTTGAAATTCAGCTCATAGCCGTTGTCGACGCCCTGGATATACATGGCGAGGCGCTCAAGCCCGTAGGTGAGCTCGCCCGCCACCGGGTTGCAGTCGAAACCGCCGACCTGCTGAAAATAAGTGAACTGGGAAACTTCCATCCCATCGCACCACACTTCCCAGCCAAGACCCCAGGCGCCGAGTGTCGGGCTTTCCCAGTCATCTTCCACGAAGCGGATGTCGTGGTTTTTGGGATCGATGCCGAGCTCGCAAAGCGAGTTCAGGTAAAGCTCCTGAATGTTTTCAGGCGACGGCTTCAAGATCACCTGGAACTGATAATAATGCTGAAAGCGGTTCGGGTTTTCCCCGTAGCGCCCGTCGGTCGGGCGGCGGGAGGGCTGCACATAGGCCGCCTTCCAGTGCTTCGGCCCAAGCGCGCGCAGCGTGGTTGCCGGGTGAAACGTGCCCGCCCCCATTTCCACGTCATAAGGCTGCAGCACCACGCAGCCGTAATCGGCCCAATAGCGCTGCAGGGTGAGAATGAGGTTTTGGAAGGACACATCCTTCGCGGGCGGGCGGCCGGCTTGACCTGACATAAAGCTCTCTTGACGTTCGTGCTGGGGCGGAACCGCCCAAAAGCCAAAAAAGCGCAGAATCCCGCGCCTCAGGCCCGCGCACGTTAGCGGCGGGGCTGCGGGCGGTCAAGGCAGTGAGAGGGGGGTGCGGCGCTTAGCTCGAGGGCCGCTTTTCAGGCACATAGGTGCCGTCTTCGGCGCGGGTCAGACGGCCGAGATCGCGCGGCTCGCCGCTGCCGGTATGGCGGCGCATCTCGGCCTGTGCCTTGAGGCGGGCCTTGCGCGCGGCTTTGACGCCGTCCCAGATTTTATAGGCTGCGACCGCCGCTGCCATGGCAATGCCGGTCATCACGAAATCGCTCATTGGACGCTCCGGGTCTCTTCATCCCTTTAAAAGGATGCCCCATTAAAGGCCAAAACGGGACCAAAGGGAACGGGCCTCCAACGCGGCCATCAAATCCTCGGCCCAGGTTGCGGAGATTTGCGCTGAAATCTGCGGCAAATCCGCTTCTCCCCGGCTCCGGGCAATGCCGATGCCCTGTGCGCGGCGCCACCAGGGCCGGGCCCCGCCTACCTTCTTTAACTGCACGTTTTTGCCGAATTTATGGCGCATTACCGAGCGCAAATCGCCGAGCCCGTCAATGAGGCCGAGTTCCTTGGCCTTTTCCCCGGCCCAGAAGGCGCCGGTGAAAAGCTCCGGTTCCTCGGCAAGGCGCTTGCCACGGCTTTCCTTCACCAGCGCCTTGAAATGCGCGTGCACCTCACGCTGCAGCGCCTCGAGGCGGGCAACTTCCTCGGCGCGCTCCGGCTGGAAAGGATCGAGCATGGCTTTCGATTCGCCGGCCGTATGCACCCGCCGCTCGATGCCCAGCTTTTCGATGAGGCCGGTGAAGCCGAAGCCGGCGGAGATCACCCCGATTGAGCCGATGACCGAGCTTTCATCGGCGTAAATCTCATCCCCCGCGCAGGCGATCATATAACCGCCAGAGGCCGCCACATCTTCGGCAAAGACATAGACTTTGACGTGGTTTTCTTTGGCGAGCGCGCGGATGCGCTTATAGATGAGCGCCGATTGCACGGGCGAGCCGCCGGGCGAGTTGATGAGAATGGCGACGGCGCGCGCGCCTTTGACGGTGAAGGCTGCTTCCAACGTGTCCGCGACGCTCGCAAGGCTCATCCCCTGACGCAGCGGGCTGACCGCGCCGATAGGGCCGGTGAGACGCAGAACGGGGACAAGCGGCGGGGCTTTTTTCCAGAAGAGCAGCTTTCTGCGGCGGCTCTTTTTCTTCTTCTTGGGGGCTTCGTTATTGGCTTCGCCGTTTTTCTCGGTGTTCTCGGTCAATTGCGCTCTCAATCTTTTCTGCGTTCTTTCATAAGTAAGACGGCTCGCCTCAGGCTCAAGTGCCGATCAGGAGACGGAAAAATCCAGTGCCTCACCGTGGCGGAGCACGGCTTCTGCCTCCGGCTCGAAACCGCCCTCCTCCCCATGCAGCACGAGGCCGGGCAACATGGCAAGGGGGCTGCGCGAGCCTTTGATCCCTTGCACGAGAAGCCGCCGCGCCGCTTTTCCCGGCGCCGGCCAGAGCGGATAGATGACGAGCCCGCCAAGCTTCGTGCCGATGGCGCTGAGAAGCTCGCCCAGCGCATCGGCCCGGTGGATGAAACTCACCGTGCCTTTGGGCCGCGCCATGGCGCAGCAAAAATCCACCCAAAGGGCCAGATCCGCGCCCTCCGCGATATGGGCCGTTGATTTGCCGGCATCGGGCGGCGTCCAGGTGGTGCCCGGCGCATAGAAGGGCGGGTTGGCCATGACATGATCGAAGGAATGGGGCGGACAGTCTTTTTCCGACAGCGCGCCGCGGGGCGCGGCGACATCCGCCTCGATGAACCGGGCGCGCGCTTCCAGCCCGTTACGCGCCGCGTTTTCACCGGCAAGGGCGACAAGACCCGCTTGAATGTCGATACCGCGCACCTCAAGCCCCTGCACCCGGCGGGCAAGGCAGAGCGCGGCAACGCCTGCCCCGCAGCCCACATCGAACGCCCGCTCGCCATGGATCGCGGGAACGGATGCGGCCAGCATCACCGCATCGAGGCCGGAGCGATGGCCTTTCGCAGGCTGCAATATTTTCAGCCGCTCGCCGAGAAAACCGTCATCGGTGAGATCTCTATCTGCAGCGGGCTTTGTGTGCGCCTCTCCGCCCATCAGCGCCCCTCCGCCTCGCGGCGCAGCGCTTCGAGGACGCGCAGAGCCTGCGCTTCATCCTCATCCGCCACCATGATCCGCCGCGGCAGGACGCCGAGCGAACCTTCCACGATGCTCATATGCGTGTCGAACTGCAAAGGCTCGATCCCCGCCTGGCGCAGCGCATCATCCAGCGCTGAGAGGAGAACGGGATCGGTGGTGCGTATAATCTCTTTCATCCGGCATCCGGTCCTTTCATGCCTCAGCGAAGCGGCTGCATCCTGCAAATCCGGCTTCTTTTCAGCCTCACAGCTAGTTGAGCGCGCATCCGCCGCACTTGCCGCACCGTCCCCCGCAGCCTATTCTGTGTTTATCGGCATTTCACGCCTAGAAACCGGAAATAAGAGCTGGGGATTACCTTGGGTATAGTGGTTCCACTTGAGGGCGAGCGCGGCAAGCAAAACGCTGTCGCCACTTTACAGGCCCTCGTGGCCGAAGACATGGAAAACGTCAACGATTTCATACGCGCGCGTATGGCATCCGACGTGCCGATGATCCCCGAGCTTGCCAGCCATTTGATCAATTCGGGCGGCAAGCGGCTGCGGCCCATGCTCACCCTCGCCTCCGCCCAGCTTTGCGGCTATGAGGGCGCCGATCACATCAAGCTCGCCGCCACGGTCGAGTTTATGCATACGGCCACGCTGCTGCATGACGACGTGGTGGATGAAAGCGACCTGCGCCGCGGGCGCCAGACCGCCCGGCTTCTTTGGGGCAACCAGGCCTCGGTGCTGGTGGGCGACTTCCTGCTCGGGCGCGCCTTCAAGCTGATGGTGGAAACAGGCTCGCTCCGGGCGCTGGACATTCTCTCCAATGCCGCCGCCGTGATTGCCGAAGGCGAGGTGATGCAGCTTGCCGCCGCCAAGAACACGGCAACGACGGAAGATGCTTACCTTAAAGTCATCGCCGCCAAGACGGCTGCGCTTTTTGCCGCCGCCGCCGAAATCGGCGCAGTGATTTCCGGCAAGGACGGGGCGGAAGCCGCAGCGCTTGAGTCTTACGGGCGCAATCTCGGCATCGCCTTTCAGCTCATCGACGATGCGCTCGATTATTCGGGCGAGAAAGACAAGCTCGGCAAGAATGTCGGCGACGATTTCCGCGAAGGCAAAATCACCCTTCCCATCGTGCTTGCCTACCGGCGGGGTGATGAAGAAGAGCGCGCCTTTTGGCAGCGCTGCCTGCAGGAAGGCGATCAGCGTGAAGAAGACCTGCCCCATGCGCTCGGCCTTCTTGCCAAGCACCGGGCGATCGAAGATACGATCAAACGGGCCCGCCATTACGGCGAAATGGCGCAGGACGCGCTCGGCATCTTCCCGGACGGGAACATCAAGCAGGCGCTTTCCGACCTCATCGACTTCTGCATCGAACGGGCGCATTAAGCGCGCGATCTTTCCGTTTAAAGAATGGCGGCAGGCCGGCACCACCAGTTGGGCCGGGCATCGGCAAGGCGCGCTACCGCTTTTTCAAGCCGGCCTGCATCATCGAAAAGGCCAACGCATGTCGCGCCCGATCCCGACATGCGGGCAAGGTGACAGCCGGGCTGCACGCGGATCGCGCCCAGCACCTCTTCCAGTTCCGGCAACAAAGAAACCGCAGCGCCCTGCAGATCATTGTCATGCTCTGCGAGCCAGTCGGCAAATTCGCGGAAATGATCGAAGGGTTCCGGCGCCTCTTGCCTGCGCCCATCATAAGCGCCAGCGCCAAGCTCTTTGAAGACGCCCGCCGTTGAAAGCGGTGTGCCGCAATTGACGAGCAGAAGCTGCAGCCCGCCCGGCAAAGCAACCGGGGAAAGGTGCTCGCCGATACCGGTCATAAAAGCGCTGCGGCTTTCGATGCAGACCGGCACATCCGCCCCAAGCTCCTTGCCGAGTCTGGCCAGCTCTTGCGGCGAAAGCCCCAGCGCCCAAAGCCTGTTCAGCGCCCGGAGCGTAGCGGCGGCATCCGCCGAGCCGCCGCCTATGCCAGAAGCGACGGGTAGATTTTTTTCCAGCTTCAGCGCAGCGCCGGTTTTCACCCCCGCTTTTTCCTGGAGCAGTTTTGCCGCTTTCAGAACGAGATTGTCTTCATCGGATAAGCTGCGGGCAAAGGGACCTTCCGCTTCAAGCGTCAAGCCGTCGCCAGGCGCGGCCCAAAGCCGGTCGCCCACAGAGGCGAAGACCACGAGGCTTGCAAGCTCGTGATAGCCGTCTGCGCGGCGGCCGAGGATTTCCAGTGTCAGATTGATCTTGGCAAGTGCTGCTTCTTCAATCGCAGCGGGATCAGGCGCAGCAGCGGGCATGAGATCAGGCGCCCTTGTCTTCGGTCCCGTTTGCAGGCTCCGGCAAATCGGCCTCGCCGCGCTGGCGCGCACCTGCCGCTTCAAGACCGTATTCGATCTTGGCTTCGATCTGCGGCACGAGATCTTCTTCCGGCTTCATTTCCAGCGCATGGCGCCACTGGAAGCGCGCCTCGATCTTTCGGCCGACTTTCCAAAGCGCATCGCCCAGATGATCGTTGATCACCGGATCATCCGGCTGCAACACCACCGCCCGCTCCAGATGTTTGACCGCTTCCTCATAATGGCCGAGCCGGTAATGCGCCCAGCCCAGGCTGTCGACGATAAACCCGTCCTGCGGACGCTGATCGACGGCCTTGCGGATCATTTCCATGGCCGTGTCGAGATTGAGTTTCTGGTCGACCCAGGAATAGCCGAGATAGTTGAGCACCAGTGGATGCTCGTCGGAGAGCACCAGGGCGCGTTTCAAATCCTTTTCCGATTCCGGCCAGCGCTTCAACCGCTCATAGCAAACGCCGCGCGCATAGAGCACCGACCAGTTTTCAGGGCCGACCTCGCCAAGGATATCGATGGCTTTCGTATATTCTTTGGCGGCTTCCGCATACCGTTCCTGCGCCCTGAAAATATCGCCAAGCGCCACCACCGGATCGATACTGCCGGGCATCCGTTCTTGCAGATCGCGCAGACGCTCTTCGGCCTCGTCCGTCTGCTCGAGGCGGTCGTAATTAATGGCGATCTGGATATCGGCATTAGGGCGCAGCGGCGAGCTTTTGTCCACGCCTTCATAGGTTGCAATAGCGGTGTCCCAGTCCTGCGCGCGCTCGTAAATATCGCCGAGCAGAATACGCGCTACATCGAAATCGGGGCGCAGATAAAGCCCGAGCTGCAAATAGACGATGGAAAGATCGAGCCCGCTTTCCTGGGCAAGCGCGCTGCCGAGCCCGTAAAGCGCTTCGGCGGCACCTTCTGCCGGACGGGTCACAAGCGGTTCGGGCTTTTTACCCGAGGCGATGCGCGCCAAATTGGCTTTCATCAAAGGATGATCGGGCGAGAGCGCTTCATAATCGCGGTAAAGACTGGCGGCCTGATCGGCCCGGCCCGTGCGCTCAAGAAAACGCCCGTAAGCCTCCACCACGCGCAGGCTCGCCCCGGCAGACGCGGACATGGCCTCGCCGTAAGCGGCCTCGGCGTCGTCCTTATTGCCCAAATATTCGGCGATGAGGGCCGCATGATAAGAGCGGAAAAGCTCGAATGCGGGACGGCCCTTGAATGTGTCGAGGATAGCGTTTGCGGCATCGCCGTCGCTCTCACCCGCCGCAGCCCAGGCGCGGGTCAATGTGCCGATCAAAGCGGTAAAGGGCCCAGGCGTCGCCTCGCGGATATGCCGGTCGGCTTCCTCATAATCGTCCGCCTTCAGCGCGCTGAGCGCAAGGACGAGGCGCGCAAGACGTTCCTCCCCGCCTGTCTCAAGAGACTTTTCGGCAAGCGCTGCCGCTTCATCCATATCGCCTGCGGAGATAGCGACGATAAAGGCGCGTTCGATCAAGACCGAATTGCCGGGGTCCTGCTCCATCGCTTTGCCGAGAAAACCGGAAGCGGCATCGAGATCGCGCTCGGCGCCGGCATAGCGGCCCGCCAGATAATTGCCGAAGGGCGTGTCGGTATTGCGCGCCGATTGGCCGAAAGAGTTGCCCAGCCCAGCGCAGCCGCTCAGCGCCAGAGCCGCCGTCACGGCAAGGGCTGCTGCCAGAGAGCCTTTGGCCCCTCTACTTTTAGCGGTCATCGATTGGTTGGCGCTGCAAGACTGGACTTCCACGCTTTTCCTCCGGCTTCGCGAACTCAGGCCTTCGGCCCGGCAATACTCCCGGTTTCGGGGGCGCGGGCGGGCAGCGCGCGCATTTTCATCATAGTGAAATGCCCGCGCCGCGCCAGCTTGCAATTGCCCCGCTAATGCCCCGCCAGCAGCAGCCGGCAGCGATCCCGCTTACATATTCGGGTAATTGGGCCCGCCGCCGCCTTCCGGCACCGTCCAGTTGATGTTCTGCGTCGGATCTTTGATGTCGCAGGTTTTACAATGGACGCAGTTCTGCGCATTGATCTGGAAGCGCGGATTGGAGCCGTCATCTTCCCGCACCACTTCGTAAACACCGGCCGGGCAATAACGCTGGGCGGGCTCATCATAAGTGGGCAGGTTGAAGTTGATCGGAACCGTGTCGTCTTTCAGCTTCAAATGCACAGGCTGGTCTTCTTCGTGGTTCGTCGCGGAGAGGAACACGGAAGACAGCTTGTCGAAGGTCAGCTTGCCGTCGGGCTTCGGATAGTCGATCGGCTTGCACTCGCTCGCCTTTTTCAGCGAGGCATGGTCGGGCTTCTTGTGCTTCAAGGTGAAGGGCAGACCGATGCCGAGCTGGTTCATCCACATGTCGATGCCGCCAAGGCCAACACCGAGCACGGTACCGAGGCGCGACCAGAGCGGTTTGACGTTCCGCACGCGCTTCAGGTCTTTATAGACGTGGCTCTTTTCGTAAGCGGCCGGATAAGCGGCAAGCTCATCGCCCTGACGCCCGTCTTTCACCGCTTCAAAGGCCGCTTCCGCCGCCATCATGCCGGTGGCCATGGCGTTGTGCGAGCCCTTGATGCGGGGCACGTTGACGAAACCTGCCGAACAGCCGATCAGTGCGCCGCCCGGGAAGGTGAGCTTCGGCACGGACTGGAAGCCGCCTTCGGTAATGGCGCGCGCGCCATAGGCAATGCGGCGTCCGCCTTCAAACGTCTCGCGGATCACCGGATGCGTCTTCATCCGCTGGAACTCGTCGAAGGGCGAAAGGTACGGGTTCTGGTAGTTCAGATGCACCACGAAGCCCACGGAGACGAGATTTTCCCCGAAATGGTAGAGGAAGGAACCGCCGCCGGTCTTGTTGTCGAGCGGCCAGCCCATCGTGTGCTGCACGAGGCCCTTCTTGTGCTTGGAAGGATCGACCTCCCAAAGTTCCTTGATGCCGATGCCGAATTTCTGCGGCTCGCGGCCTTCGTCCAGATTGAACTTGCGGATCAGCTCCTTGGAAAGTGAGCCGCGCACGCCTTCGCCGATCAGCGTGTATTTGCCGCGCAGTTCCATGCCGCGCATGAACGTGTCTTTGGGCTGGCCGTCCTTGCCGATGCCCATGTCGTTCGTCGCCACGCCGCGCACGCTGCCATCTTCATTGTAAAGAATCTCGGCGGCGGCGAAGCCGGGGTAGATTTCCACGCCCAGCTCTTCGGCCTGAGCAGCGAGCCAGCGGCACACTTCGCCCAGCGAAACGATGTAATTGCCGTGGTTGTTCATCAGCGGCGGCATGAAGAAATTCGGCAGCCGCAGCCCGCCCGACGGGCCCAGATAGACGAAGTGGTCGTCCGTGACGGGCGTGTCGATCGGCGCGCCTTTTTCTTTCCAATCGGGAATCAACTCGTTCAGCGCGACCGGGTCGATCACCGCGCCGGAGAGGATATGAGCGCCGACTTCCGAGCCTTTTTCCAGCACGGTCACGGAAAGATCGAAATCCTCCTCGATCGCGAGCTGACGCAGCCGAATGGCAGCTGCCAGCCCTGCCGGGCCGCCGCCGACGATCACAACGTCATAGTCCATGTATTCGCGCTCGGCGAGCGCCGGATTGTCTTCGCTCATCCTTCCTCCTCATCCCACCAGGGGAAGTAAATCATTCGCCCGGCCGCTTGGCCGTCAAAACCCTTCTGCATAAAGGGAGAATCCGGTGCGGGGGCACAAAATTGCCCTCTTATGAGGCGTTGCCGCGTTCAGGTCAACATTCTCCGCATTGCCGCATTCTCCCATTTTTTTCCACAACTGCCTGAAATCGCGTAGAAAATGACGCCCCGCCCGGCCTTCCTGTGACAAGACCCTTGGGTCACAATCGGGGGAGGACTATGGTTCGTGACCATGATTTAGGGCAAGAGAGGGCACGGGCCATGCCGGCAGCGCCTCTTTGACCGCCAATGAACACCAACCGGACCATGAACGAGCAAAACGCCTCTTCCGATACCCCGCTCGATCCGGCAGAAGCCCTGGCTTTGCTGGAGTTTTTCGCTGAGGCGGGGGTGAGCGAGCTCGTCCAGGACACGCCGGTGGACAATTACTCCCTGCCCGAGACCGTCAAAACGGCGGCGCAGCCAGACGCCGCTCCCGGCGCACCGCCTGCCGCGGGCGGACGTCCCCTGCCGCCCCGCCAGAGCCAAAGCCAGCCTGCCATTTCCACCCCCGCCGCCATTCCGCTCGACGGACTGCAGGAAGCCGAAACGGCGCGGGAAATCGCCGCAAACTGCAAATCGCTCGAGGAGCTGCGTGCGGCACTGGAGCGATTCGATCTTTGCGCCCTTAAACAGACCGCGAAGAACCTCGTCTTTTCCGACGGCAACCCGTCAGCACGGCTGATGCTGGTCGGCGAAGCGCCGGGGCGGGACGAGGATATTCAGGGCAAGCCTTTTGTGGGGCGCTCGGGTCAATTGCTGGACCGGATGCTGGCCGCCATCGGCTATAGCCGTGAGAACGCCTATATCGCCAATGTTCTGCCCTGGCGCCCGCCGGGCAACCGCACCCCGACGGATGGGGAACTGGCCATGTGCCGGCCTTTCATCGAGCGGCATATCGAACTCGTCAATCCGGATGTCATTGCCTTTCTGGGCGGTGTTTCGGCCAAGCAGATGCTGGGCACCACCACGGGCATCATGCGGCTGCGCGGAAAATGGGCAGTCTACAGCATCGGCGGGCGCGAGGTACCTGCCCTGCCCCTCCTGCACCCGGCCTATCTGCTGCGCCAGCCCGCCCAGAAACAGCTGGCCTGGCGCGACCTTTTGAAGCTGCGCGAAAAGCTCTCCTCGCTCCCGGAAGCTTAATCTTTTCTCCCTAAAGTTGGGTTTTCCGCCGCTTTGCGCGCGGATCGTTAAACATTTCACGAAACCGTTCTTGAGGCGGCGGGCGGGCCTTGTCATGATGGGGAAGGTAACGTGAGTATCGAAAGCTGCGCTTGGGGGGCGCTTGCGACATGAGGGGCATGAGGCAGGGCGCCGCGGCCAAAACCGCCGCAGCACGCGCATATTGTGCGCGAAACGAGGCGGAGACCGTAAAACGGACCGCGCTTTTCACAGGATTCTTCTTTCTTATCGCAATGGCGCTGTTTCTGGCGCTCGGCGCCGGCGCGGCGAAAGCCGAAAGCTATGGCGCGGGCGGGCTGACGGGCGTCACCCCGGCGCTTTTGAGCGATGAGGATCAGACCCGTTACCGCAAGATTTTCCGGCTGCAGGAAGATGGCCGCTGGCGCGAGGCGGACCGGCTGGTCGATGCGCTTGAGGACCGCGCGCTGATGGGCCATGTGCTTTACCAGCGCTACATGCACCCCACCGCCTACCGCTCCAAATTCTCCGAGCTGAAAAGCTGGCTCGATCTTTATAACGACCACCCGGGTGCCTCGAAGATCCATAAGCTTGCCATGAAACGGCGCCCGCGCGGCGCGGCCTATCCGGCCCAGCCGCTGCGCCGCCTCTACCGGCAACGCAATGACACGGCTTATTCGGTCGCTGCCACGCAGCGCAGCTTCTCGCGCAGCTACCGCAAAGCCAATTACCGGGTGCGCAGCTATTTGCGCCGCGAGCGCCCTACACAGTCACTTGGGTATCTCAACCGGGTGCGCGGCTCTTTGAGCGCGCTTGAATATGACACGATCCTGACGCGCATCGCCGGGTCTTATTTCATCGAGGACCGCAACGACCGGGCCTATGAAGAATCAGTGAAGGCGCTGAAACGCTCCGGCGAAGGCGTGCCGCTTGCCTATTGGTATGCAGGTCTTGCCTCCTGGCGGATGAATGAGCCCGCACGGGCTGCGGATTATTTTGCCGTGCTGGCGCGTGCCCAAAACGTCAATGACTGGACGCGGGCCGCAGGCGGCTTCTGGGCGGCGCGGGCCTATCTTGCCAGCCGCCAGCCGGAACACGTTGCCGAAATGCTCGAAATCGCCGCGAGCACCGGCGCAACTTTTTACGGCATTCTCGCCGCCCGCCAGCTCGGCGATGAGGTGGAGTTCGTCTGGCTGCGCCAGCCGCTCGATGAGGCAGGCTATAAGCTGCTGCTCGCCGAGCCCGCCGTGCGGCGCGCCATTGCGCTGACCGAAATCGGCCGGCAGGGCATGGCCGAAGAGGAATTGATGCGCGCTCATGGCCGCATCGATGAGGGCCTCGACACCGCGCTTATCGCCCTTGCCGAAGCGCTGAAATTGCCGGCAACGCAGCTGCAGGTGGCAAGCGCGGCGCATATTCCCGCCTCTTACCGCGCGGCGCAAAACGGCAGCGGGCATCAGGCCTTCGTCATCAATGCAGGGCTTTTCCCGGTGCCCGATTATGCACCGAGCGAGGGCTTCCGCGTCGACCGCGCCTTGCTCTTTGCCTTCATGCGCCAGGAAAGCAAGTTTCAGCCGCAGGCAAAATCCTATGCGGGCGCGCGCGGGCTTATGCAGATCATGCCCGCCACCGCCAGCCACATCACGCAGGACCGCTCCTTGCGCCGCTCGAACCGCGACAAGCTTTTCGAGCCATCTTTCAACGCCTCGCTCGGCCAGCAATATCTGCAAGAGCTGATGAATATGGGCGATCCCCATGGCAATCTCATCATGCTGGCCGCCGCTTATAATGGTGGGCCGGGCAACCTCAACCGCTGGCTCAAGCAGGTGGATTACCGCGAAGACCCGCTGCTTTTCCTTGAAAGCATTCCGGCCGCCGAAACGCGCGGCTATGTGGAGCGCGTAATCACCAATCTTTGGATGTACCGGGACCGGCTCGGCCAGCTTTCCCCCTCGCTCGACACGGTGGCGGCGGGTGCCTGGCCGCTTTATCAGCCGATGGAACGGGGCGGACAATTGGCGCGCGGCTCGGCAAGCCTTCAGCCTTAAAGCGCTTCTCACGCAATAGAGATAGCCAAGGCCTTTGAGCGGGAGGGCCCGGCCCCTATATTCGGGGCCGGAAGCAAAGGAGCCCCCGCATGCCCGGTATCGATGAAAGCCGCGAGTTCATTCCCGTCCGTATTGCCGTTCTGACCGTTTCGGATACGCGCGGCCTTGATGAGGACAAGTCCGGCGACACGCTGGTGAGCAGGCTTACCGAAGCCGGGCACATTCTGGCGGACCGCGCCATCGTCAAAGACGACATGGCCGCCATTACCAGCCAGCTGCAAAAATGGATCGCGGATAAGGATGTGGATGTCGTCATCTCCACCGGCGGCACGGGCTTGACGGGGCGCGACATCACGCCGGAAGCCTTTCACTCGGTCTATGAAAAAGAGATCGAAGGCTTTGCCGCGCTCTTCCACCAGATCAGCTATGAGAAGATCGGCACGTCGACCATTCAGTCGCGGGCAACGGCGGGGGTTTCCCACGGCACCTATCTTTTCGCCCTGCCCGGCTCCACCGGCGCCTGCAAGGACGGCTGGGACGGGATTTTGAAATACCAGCTCGATTTCCGCTACCGGCCCTGCAATTTCGTCGAGATCATGCCGCGCCTCGAAGAGCACCGGCGCAAGTAAGCCTTAACCTGTATGGTCGAGATGCTTCATGATCTGCGCCGTGGAACGGGCGGCATCTTCACTTAAAGAACGTATTTCACTCGCGATAACGGCGAAGCCTTTGCCGCTGTCACCGGCATGAGCCGCTTCTATCGTGGCGTTCAAGGAAATGAGTTTGACCTTGGCGCTGACCTCGCTGACCGAGCGCGCGGCGGCGAGCATGGTATCGCGGGACTGTCTTTCTTTTTCACTGCGCTCTTCAAGACAGCCTTTCAACGTCTGGCCCACCCCTTCGGTGATACGGTTGAGGGCACCGAGCACATCTTCGGCGACGAAATAGACAAGTTCCGAAAAACTATTTCCGCACGTGCTGCGCCCCTTCTCTTCAAGCGTGAGGGCCATTTGTTGCGCCTCGTGCAGAAAGCGGGAAACGGTTTCCACATCTTCGCGCGGCAGAGCACCGGTCTGGGCAAGCAGCAATGCGGCTTCTTTTGGAATACCAAGCACGGGTGAGCCCCGGTGCAGCGTTTCCCATATCTCCTCAAATTCGGTAAGCGCGCTTTTATAGAGTGTTACGGCACGCCTATCACCTGCATGCACCGCTTGCAGGCCCGCCATGGCAAGGCGGTGCGAGAGCATGCGCATCTTGCCGGAAAGATTGATGAGGGAGCTCAGTGCATCTTCTATCGGGATGTCTTTGTCTTGCATGGCGCACTCCAAACGGGGGACTGAACTCCCCCTTGCATTTTCCATGCAAGAACGGCGCGCGCTTGGCGCGGCGGAAAACCGCTTAGCACCATCATGAGCTGATGAGGATTTGTGCAAAAGCTGCCATAAAACGGGCAAGAGAACGCTCTTTAACCGCGCGTAAACTCAAAGAGCACGAAGAACGAAAAAACAGTAGCCGTACTGATCCTGGAAGCGTTCGAAGAGTTCCATCTCTTCTTCCTGCTCTTTGAAGACGGCCAGCGCCTCGGGCGCGCCTGCGTAGTCGGGCAGCAGCTCTCTTATACGGGCCTTCATGGGCTCATAATATTCCGCCCACCAATCATCCTCGGTGAGCCAGTGCGTGCCAAGCACCTCAAAACCTGCGCGCTGCGCCCGCGCGGCATTTTCGGCAAGCGTTCCCATGGAAGGATAGGCTTCATCCCAGAAGTGCCGGATTTCGAGCGAGGGCTCGCCCGTTTTCCAGACACAGTCGGAGATCACCGCATAGCGGCCCGGCGCAAGGAACGGGCGCCAGAGGGCAAGCCCTTCTTCAAAGCCCAGATTGTAGATTGCCCCTTCCGACCAGATGAGATCGAAAACGCCCTGGGGCAGATGCAGGTCTTCGAAATCGCCGCAAAGCGTGCGCAGCCTCGTTTCCGGCACACCTTCGCCTTCCGCGTTGGCTTCGAGCTTATCCAAAAAGGGTTTCATGATATCGACGGCGGTAACGCGCCCGTCCGTCAGGCGCAGTAGCTCCAGTGTTGCAGCCCCCTGGCCTGCGCCAAGGTCGAGGATTTCGGGCTCGCTCGGCAAAGGCGGCAGCAGCTTGAAAGCGGCGCGCGTCGCCTCCCGTGAACCCGGGCCGTTGCGCGGCAGGCCGAGCTGGATTTCCATGAAGATTTTGAACGGGTCGATATCGCTCATCGCTTTGCTTTCTCGCGCCAGGCGTGAAAATCCGCGCCGGTGTCAATATCGGGCAAGGTGTCGAGCAGTGCCACGCGCGCGCCTTTCAGATTGGCGAGCGTATCATCCAACGTCGTTTCGCTCGACCAGCGCACCTGCCGGAAAATTTCCGGCACGCGGGGAAAACGTTTGAGGCCGACGAGCCAGTAGCCGCCATCTTCCGCCGGACCGAAAACCGCATCGTGAGAGCCGAGCGCCTTGAAAGCCGCCGCAATGTGCCGGCTTTCGATATCCGGTATGTCCCCGCCGATCATGACGATAGGCCCCGGCGCAAGGGAACGCATGAGATGGCCCATGCGCGCACCGAGATCGCCGCTCCCTTGCTCTACAAGCGGCAGATGAGGCGGGAAGAAGCCCGGCTCATGCACCGCACTGTCGGGCGCAACGGCAAGCAGCGTTTGCCAGCGCGGGTCTTGCCCCAGCTTGCGCATAAGCGCGGCGGAGGCGGTTTTATAAAAGCGCAGCGCCTCGACCGCGCCGATATCGCGCGCCAGGCGCGTTTTGACCTGCCCGAGCCGCGGCAGCTTGGACATGATGACGAGTTGCGGTGTCACTTTTTATCTATTCCGATCCTGCGCATGGGCCCTGCACGCTTACCCGTAAAGGCGGGCAAGAACGTGCGGCGGCACGCGCAAATAATAAAGCGAGAGGAGGCCGAGATTGCGCAAAGCGCGCAGGAAAAAACCGCTGCGCACATAACGCTCGGGGCTCGTCACGGCCTGAGAGCGCAGCAGCACGAGACGCTTGCGCCCGATCCGGCGCACCAGATCCACATCTTCCATGAGCGGCAATTCCTTAAAGCCGCCGAGCTTCTTGTAATAGGCCTTGGAAATAACGAGGCCCTGATCGCCGTAAGGCAGGCGGAACAGCGCGCAGCGCAGCGCCACCATCTTTTCCATGAAACGCGCCTTGCCGGAAAAATCATCGAGCGCAAAACGGAAAGCCGCCGCAACCTCCCCGCCCTTCCAGCGCCCGCGCTCCACATGCTCGAACCATGTGCGCAGCTCATCTTCCCAGCCGGGGGTGAGTACCGTGTCGGCGTGCAGAAAGAGCAGCCAGTCGGCGCGCGCAGCCTTGGCGCCTTCGGCAAGCTGCGTGCCGCGCCCGCGCGCCCCGGCGATGAAATGACAGCCCGCCGCATCGGCAATCTCCTCCGTCTTATCGGTGGAGCCGCCATCGGCAACGATCACCTCGCGCACAAGCCCCTGCACCGTCGCATCGATCAGGCAGTTCAAGGTGCGCGTCAGCGTCTTTTCGGCATTCAAAGTGGGTATGACAACACTCAGCATGGCGCGGACTATAGCGGGAAGCCCTGCCACAGTTCGAGGGAAAGGCGCGGAAAATCACGCTGTTTTCGGCTCTGTTTCTATCTCGAAAAATGTTCTTGTTTTGTTCCATCCGTTCTGTATATTTTCCTTATGACGATGGACACTGGAAAACGCCCCGGCCTTGCACCCGCCTTCCCCCGGGCGGAGCGGCAGCCGCAGCATCCTCACCCGCAGCATCTGGAGGCAGGCACCCCCCTCCGCCAGATGCCGATGCACGGCCGCCGCGGCCGGGGCGCGCTTTCCAATCAAAGCGGGCGCTTCGAAAAGCTTGCCTATGCGCCTGTCGATGACGGCTGGGACAATCTGGAAGATCTGCCGCCGCTGCGCAGCTGCGTGACGGCGGAAAGCCCGCGCAAGATTTTGACGCGCAACACCTCGCCCGACATTCCCTTCGACCGCTCCATCAACCCTTACCGGGGCTGCGAGCATGGCTGCGTTTACTGCTTTGCGCGGCCCACCCATGCCTATATGGGCCTTTCGCCGGGGCTCGATTTCGAAAGCCGGCTCTTCGCGAAGCCGAACGCCGCCCAGCTTCTGGAAAAGGAACTGCGCGCGAAAAACTATAGCTGCCAGCCCATCGCCATCGGCACGAATACGGATCCCTACCAACCCATCGAGCGGGAATACCGGATCATGCGCCAGGTGCTCGAAGTGCTGGAGGCTTATAATCATCCCGTCTCGATCGTCACGAAATCGGCTCTGGTGACGCGGGATATCGACATTCTCTCGGCCATGGCAAAGCGCGGCCTTGCCAAGGTTGCCGTCTCCGTCACCACGCTCGATGCCAAACTTGCCCGGGCGATGGAGCCGCGCGCCTCTACCCCGTCAAAGCGCATGGCCGCATTGGAAATGCTCTCGGCGGCGGGCATCCCGACCGCCGTGATGATCGCGCCCATTATTCCCGCGCTCAACGATCATGAGCTTGAAAAGATCATGACGGGGGCGGCGCTCGCTGGCGTTAAGGCCGCCAATTACATCCTGCTGCGCCTTCCTTTGGAGATCAGCGATCTTTTCAAGGAATGGCTGGAAGAAAACGCGCCGGATAAAGCAAAGCATGTACTTTCCGTGCTGCGGCAAATGCGCGGCGGCAAGAACTATGACGCCGAATGGGGAAAACGCATGCGCGGCGAGGGGCCCTTCGCCTGGATGCTGAAGCGGCGGTTTGAAATCGCCGCCCGCAAACACGGGCTCACCCGCCCGCGCTTCGAGCTCGATTGCAGCCAGTTCAGGCCCCCGGCGCAAAAAGGCGAGCAGCTCAGTTTTTTCTGAGCCGCCCGCCTCTAAACTTTCCAAAGAAAGCGCCTACCAGGTGCAGATGATCTTGCCGTCTTTCACGCGCGAAACATGGCCTGCCTTCAGCCCGCCGAAACCTGCCGTCAGAAAACTGTCTTTTGCCCGCTGGCTGTCGAAATACCAGCGCGACCCGCAGCGCTCGACATAATGATGGCGGCTGCCGTCATGCTTGCGCACATCGTAGAGAATGCTCGTGCCACCGCCGCGCATGATATAGCGCTCGGAAGCTTCTGCTTCCGGCGCAAAGGCCGCAATACTTATGACCGCAAAGCCCAAGGCGATGAAAGAACGCAAAAAAGAGGACGTCTTGCATGTGATGGTCGTCATGGCACCGGCTCCCGTATCTGCCAAAATAAACGTCACGTCTTGAGTGGAGATGATCATTCGGGAAGACCGGCAGCAAGCTGTACACTTGCACTAGGACGGCTTAACTCAGAGACAGAGTAAAGATGGCAAGGAAGCAAGACATGCAGGTAGCCGCGCGTGAGCCTGACGGCCCGACGCTCGAGCTTGAGAAAAAGGCAGGCTTTCCGGCAAAGCGTATTGCCGGGGTCGATGAAGCCGGGCGCGGACCTTTAGCGGGCCCCGTGGTTGCCGCCGCGGTGCTGCTCGATCCTGGCGCCATTCCCGACGGTCTCAACGATTCCAAGAAGCTGAGCGCGGCAAAGCGCGAAAAGCTTTTCGATGAAATTTGCGCCTCCAGCCACTACGCCATCGCGCTCGGCGCGGTCGAGGAGATCGACCGCCTCAACATCCATCACGCCACCTTGCAGACCATGAAGCGCGCCGTTGAAGCGCTGCCTTTCCTGCCCGATCATGTTCTGGTCGACGGGAAGTTCACCCCCGCTCTCGCCTGCCCCGCCGAGGCGGTGATCGGCGGCGACGGGCGCTCGCTCTCCATCGCCGCCGCCTCCATTCTTGCCAAGGTGGCGCGCGACCGGCTGATGCTGGATCTCGATGCCGCCCATCCCGGTTACGGCTGGGCGCGCAACATGGGCTATGGCACGGCGGCGCATAAATCGGCGCTTGAGGCGCTCGGCCCCACCATTCACCACCGCCGCTCCTTCGCTCCCATACGCAAGATATTGAGTCCGGATTCCTAAGAGAGACTCGATATAGTAGGCGATGACTCGCTAACCCATTGATTCCAATAAATTAATTGACCTGTAACCGGTCCCCCGCCAATATCCCCGCCTCACACAAGAAGGGGACAGTCCAGTGGGGCGTTCGCGTCAATTCAGCCGGATTCCGGCCAATGAAATTCTCCAGGGCGATTGCATCGAGCTGATGAACGCTCTGCCCGAAAAGTCGGTCGATCTGGTTTTCGCCGACCCGCCCTACAATCTGCAGCTCCAAGGCGATCTGACGCGCCCGGACCAGAGCAAGGTCAATGGCGTGACCGATGCCTGGGACCAGTTTGCCAGTTTCGAGACTTATGACCGGTTCACGCGCGAATGGCTCGCGGCGGCGCGGCGTATCCTGAAAGATACGGGCGCGATCTGGGTCATCGGCTCCTATCACAATATTTTCCGCGTCGGCGCCTCGCTGCAGGATGCCGGTTTCTGGGTGATGAACGACATCGTCTGGCGCAAGACGAACCCGATGCCGAATTTCCGCGGCACCCGCTTCACCAATGCCCATGAAACGCTGATCTGGGCGACGAAGAGCGCGGATCAGAAGAAATACACGTTCAATTACGACGCGATGAAGGCGCTGAACGAGGATCTGCAAATGCGCTCGGACTGGGTGCTGCCGATTTGCACCGGCGCCGAGCGGCTGAAGGACGAAGCAGGCGACAAGGCGCATCCGACGCAAAAGCCGGAATCGCTGCTTCACCGCGTGCTGCTCGCAACCACCAATCCGGGCGACATCGTGCTCGATCCTTTCTTCGGCACGGGCACGACGGGCGCCGTCGCCAAGAAACTCGGGCGCAATTTCATCGGGCTCGAACGGGAAGACAAATACATCAAGGCCGCCAAAGCCCGCATCAAGGCCGTGCAATCTTCCAAGGCCGAAGATCTGAAAGTCACGCAGTCCAAACGCCAGGAGCCGCGCGTGCCCTTCGGCATGCTGGTCGAGCGCGGGCTTCTGGAGCCCGGCACCGTACTTTACGATCCGCGCCGCTCGGTTGCGGCCAAAGTGCGCGCCGACGGCTCGCTCGTCTGCAAGGACGCCACGGGCTCGATCCACAAGATCGGCGCGCATGTGCAGGGGCTCGAGGCCTGCAACGGCTGGACCTTCTGGCATTTCAAGACGGACGGAAAGCTGAAACCCATCGACCTTCTGCGCCAAAAAGTGCGCGCGGAAATGGGCACGGCCTGAGGCTGAGCTTAACGCCTTGAAGACGCGGGCCGCTTGCCTTTCGTAGCGGCGAAGAGCGGGCCCTCTTCCGGCAAGGCATGGGCGACGATCTTTTTCATGACGGTGGGCAGCGCATGCTCGCCCAACCTTTCGGGCGCGCACCAGATGCCCTCCACCGCCGCGCGTTTTCCCGCTTTGCCGCGCCAGACTTCAAGCTCGAGATGAAAATGCGTGAAAGTGTGGCGCACAAGGCCGGGCAGCTTCCGCCATTCGGTATTAAGCGGGGCCTCGGCCAGCATGGCATCCCTCTCGCGCGGCTCGGCGGTCCATTCGCTTGAGGGGATTTCCGTCATCCCGCCCAATAGCCCTTTTGCTTCTCTTTTGCGCAGCAGCACCTCGCCGCCCGGTCCTTCCAGCCAGAAAGCCGCGCCCCGGCGCACCGGCTTGTCCTTTTTGGGCGCTTTGCGGGGCAGGCTCTCGGCAATGCCGGCGGCGCGGCCCGCACAGGCGCTTTCAAACGGACAGCGGTTGCAGGCCGGGCTGCGCGGTGTGCAGATCGCCGCGCCCAGATCCATCATGGCCTGAGCGAAATCCCCGGCGCGTTTTTCCGGCGTTACCTCGTCCATCCGCGCCTTGATCTCTTTCTTGGCAGCCGGCAATGGCGTTTCGATGGCAAAGAGGCGGGCGATGACGCGCTCGATATTGCCATCCACCACCACGGCCCGCCTGCCGAAGGCAATGGCGGCAATGGCCGCTGCCGTGTAAGGGCCGATGCCGGGCAGCGCCTGGAGCTCTTTTTCATCCGCCGGAAACTGGCCGCCATGGCGCTCGCAGACCGCGCCCGCGCAGGCATGGAGGTTGCGCGCCCGGCTGTAATAGCCAAGCCCCGCCCAGGCATGGAGCACATCATCGAGATCGGCCTTGGCGAGCGCCGCCACATCCGGCCAGCGGGCAAGAAAAACTTCGAAATAGGGCCCGACCGTCGCCACGGTGGTTTGCTGCAGCATGATTTCCGAGAGCCAGACCCGGTAAGGGTCCGGCGTCTCACCCCGCCGCGCGCGCCAGGGCAGCACCCGGGCATGGCGGTCATACCAGGCAAGCAGAGCTCGGGCTTCAGGCCTTGTTACTGACGGGGCGGCAGGCAAAGTGCTCTCACTCTTTTATGACGAACTCGTTTGTGATGAACCGGTGCGGCGGATTGCCAACTCGCGGCTCGCAACTTGAACTTATTTGCGCGACACTATAGGCGTGATCGCCGCTGCGGCCAGGCTTCTAGCAGTGCCTTTGAAGCGCCGCACGGCAAAAACCCGCATTCAGCCGCCGCCAGCCGGCCCAACGAAGACGATCGGCACGCGATGATCGATACCCTGCCCCGCCGCCGCAAGAAAGGTCCGCTGCCCATGTCGGCGCGGCTGTCCATGGCAACGCGCGAGGTGCTTAAACGCCAGGGTTTTGCCGATATGCACATTCTCCGGCACTGGCCGGAAATTGTCGGGCGCAGCCTCGCCGAGCTTAGCGCCCCGGAAAAGCTCGCTTTTCCGCGCGGGCGCGTGCCTTCGGACGGGCGCAAGCGTGCACGGCCGGAAGGGGCGACGCTCACGGTGCGAATCGATGGCGCGGCGGCGCTGGAATTTCAGCACCTGGAACCGCAGATCATCCAGCGCATCAATAATTACTATGGCTACGGCGCCGTGCAGCGCCTCAAACTCGTTCAAGGCCCGCTGCCTGTGGCGCCGCGCAAACGGCGCAAGAGCTTCCGGGGGCTGACGGCGGAAGAAGAACAAGGCCTGAACGCAGAGGTAAAAGCAGTCGAAAACCAGCAGCTTAGAGAGTCACTTCTCAACCTTGGACGGCTCGTCATGGGCACCATAAAACCGCGCGCCTAACAGCGATTCTGAAAGCCTTGCAAGAGAAAGGTTCTGTTGCGGGGCTCTGGAGGGCGTGCCTACAATCCAACCATATTTAGTAGGGAACCAGGACCGTGGGACAAAATAAGAGCATCATCGTCGGCGTTGCCGTCGCTGCCCTCGTGCTTATTGCCGCCGGCATTTTCTATTTCAGCAGCCAGGGCAATGGCGCGGGCACAGCGGCTCCGAACGGCATGGCGGATGCACCCGAAGCGCTCGTTACGCCGGGCCCGCTCGGCGATCTGGCGCTGGGCGATGAAGATGCGCCCGTCACGATCATCGAATATGCCTCCCTCACCTGTAATCACTGCGCAGCCTTCCACACTCAGGTCTTTCCGGAGCTGAAGGAAAAATACATCGAGACGGGCAAGGTCCGTTTCGTCGCCCGCGCCTTCCCGCTCGACCCCATCGCTACGGCAGCGGTCATGATTTCGCGCTGCGCGGGGGATGACAGATATTTCAAGTTCCTGGAAATTCTCTTCGCCAAGCAGCACGAGTGGGCCTTTCAGGAAAACCCGGTCGACAAGCTGAAAGCCATCGCCAAGCAGGGCGGCTTTTCGGATGAAAGTTTCGAGCAGTGCCTCGCCGATCCGGAATTGCTCGACCATATCCGCCAGGTTCAGAAACGGGCCTATGAAGAGCTGAAAATCGCCTCCACGCCCACCTTCTTCGTGAATGGGGAAAAAGTGGAAGGGGCCATGCCCTTCGAGGATTTTGAAAAAATTATCCTCAAGCACCTGTCCGAATCGTGATTTAACGCCGGCCTGCTCCGCGCGGGCAGGCCGGTATCGTCAGTCAACAGAAAGCGGTGTTATCTCGTGAAGTTCACGCGCCTACGTCTTTCAGGTTTCAAATCCTTCGTGGAGCCGACCGATCTTCTGATCGAGCCGGGCCTCACCGGCATTGTCGGGCCGAATGGCTGCGGCAAGTCGAACCTGCTGGAAGGCCTGCGCTGGGCCATGGGCGAGAACTCTTTCAAATCCATGCGCGGCTCGGGCATGGAAGACGTGATCTTTGCGGGCACGAATATGCGCCCGGCCCGCAACCATGCGGAAGTCACGATCTATATGGACAATCAGGACCGCTCCGCGCCCTCCGCTTATAATGACAGTGAAAGCCTGGAAGTCGGCCGCCGTATCGAAAAAGACAAAGGCTCGACCTACCGCATCAACGGCAAAGAAGTGCGCGCGAAAGACGTGCAGCTGCTCTTTGCCGATGCCTCCACCGGCTCGCACTCGCCCGCTCTCGTCAAGCAGGGCCAGATTACGCAGCTCATCAATTCCAAGCCGATCAACCGGCGCCGCATTCTGGAAGAAGCTGCCGGCATTACCGGCCTGCATACCCGCCGCCATGAAGCCGAGCTCCGGCTGAAAGGCGCGGAAACGAACCTGACACGGCTCGACGATGTGGTGGGCCAGCTTGAAAGCCAGCTTTCGAGCCTGAAGCGCCAGGCGCGCCAGGCAACGCGCTACCGCAATCTTTCCGGCCTCATCCGGCAAGCGGAAGCCGTGTTCTTCCACCTGCGCTGGAGCCACGCCAAGGAGCTTCTGGAAGCGGAAGAAAAACGCCTTGCCGATACCGACACGCGGGTTGCCGAATATACCGAAGCTGCCGCCGTCGCCTCCACTGCGCAGGCCGAGGCGTCCGAAAAAATCCCGGCGCTGCGCGAGGCAGAAGCCGTTGCCGCCGCCAAACTGCACCGGCTGACGGTGGAGCGGGAAAATCTCGATGCGGAAGAAAAACGCGCCCGCGAACAGGCCGAGCGGCTGACCGCGCGGCTGGCGCAAATTTCCTCCGACCTTGAGCGCGAAAGCGGCCTCATCGCCGACACGGACGAAGCCATCGCCAAGCTTGCCGAGGAAGAAGCCGCCCTTAATAGCGAAAACGAAGCGCAAGGCTCCGCCCAGGAAGAAGCGGGCACCCGCGTTGCAAGCGCCGAAGAAGCCTTGAGAGCGCGCGAGAGTGAGCTTGATACGCTCGCGAATGAAGCTGCTGCGCTTAGCGCCCAGCGCCAGAGCCTTGAGCGCACCATCGAACAAAGCGCTGCGCGCATCGAAAAGCTCATCCAGCAGCTTCAAACCATTGCGAATGAGCGCGAGACGCTGGCCGATGCGGAGGCCAAGCAGGTCGCCATCGCCCAGCAGACCGAAGAGGTTGAAACCGCCGTCGGCAAAGTGCTGGAAGCATCGGACGCTGCCGAAGAAGCGGAAAAGACGCTGCAGACCGCGCGCGCTAGCGAAGCTCAAGCACGCGAGCCGATGAACGCGGCAGAAAAGCAGCTCGAGCGTATGCTCGCCGAAGCCAAGGCGCTTGGCGATATGCTCGCCATCGGTGAAGGCGATCTTTGGCCGCCGCTCATTGACGCGGTGACCGTGGAACCGGGCTATGAAACGGCGCTCGGCGCCGCGCTCGGCGATGATCTTTCCGTGCCGACGGATACGGCTGCGCCCATTCACTGGGACGAGCTGCCGGCGCTGGAAGCGCCCGCACCCCTGCCTCATGGCGCCCTGCCGCTTTCTCAGTTCGTGCGCGGCCCGGCAGCCTTTGGCCGGCGCCTCTCGCATATCGGCCTCGTGGAAGCGGGCCAAGGCAGCGAACTGCAGAAACAGCTCAAACCCGGCCAGCGGCTTGTCACGAAAGAAGGCGATCTTTGGCGCTGGGACGGGTTCACCGCCGCAGCCGATGCGCCGACCGCCGCCGCCAAGCGGCTCGAACAGCGCAACCGCCTTGCCGATCTTGAAGAAGAGATTGCCGAACAAAAGGCGCTGGCTCGCGCTGCCCGCGATACGTTTGAGGCAGCACGTCTCGCCGCGCAGGAAGCCCAGGCGAAGGAACAGGAACTGCGCCGCGCGCTGCGCGATGCCCAGTCCCATGAAAGCCAGCTTCGGGCGGAACTGACCGCTGCCGAGCGCCAGGCTTCCGCGCAGCTCTCGCGCCTTGCCGCTTTGGCCGAGGCCGAAGAGCGACTTTCCGGCGATCTCACCGAAGCGCGCCGCACCCATGAAGAAAGCACGGCCTCGCTCGAAGGGCTGCGCCCCGACGGCGAGTTGAAAGAAAAAGTCGTGGCCAAGCGCGAGGAAGTGGGCGCCCTGCGCATCGAGCTTTCCGAAGCCCGCGCCGCCCTTGAAAGCATCAACCGCGAAGCGCAGGCCCGCGCCCGCCGACTTTCCGCCATCGGTCAGGAACGTAGCGCCTGGGAACTGCGCTCGGTGAATGCCCGCAAGCAGATCGAAACGCTCGGCCAGCGCAAGGAAGAAGCCGAAGCCGAGCTTGACGAGCTGAAAGATGTGCCTGGCGCCATCGAGGAAAAGCGCAAGTCGCTTCTGAGCTTTATCTCGCAGGCCGAGACGGAGCGGCGGGAAGCAGCCGACGCGCTGGCAGAGGCCGAGCGCCATCTTTCCGAATGCGACAAGCTTGCCCGCGAAACTCAGTCCGCCCTCTCGCAGGTGCGCGAGGAACGCGCCCGTATCGACGGGCTGGTGGACGGCGCGCGCGAGCGCAAGGCCGAGGCCGAAGCACGCATCCGCGAAGAGCTGAACTGCGCCGCCGAGGAAGCACTGGCTAAAGCCGAGCTCAAGGAAGGCGAAGAACTGCCTGCCGTCGACGCCATCGAGCAGAAGCTCGAGCGGCTAAAGCGCGAGCGGGAGAATCTGGGCGGCGTCAATCTGCGCGCCGATGAAGAAGCGCGCGAGATCGAAGAGCAGCTCACCGCCATGCAGACTGAGCGGGAAGACCTGGAAGCGGCGATCGCCAAGCTCCGCCAGGGCATTGCCAGCCTCAACCGGGAAGGCCGGGAGCGCATGCTGGCCGCCTTCGAGCAGGTGAATGCGAATTTCTCCAAACTCTTCACGCATCTTTTCGGCGGCGGGGAAGCGCATCTCAAGCTCACCGAATCGGACGATCCCTTGGAAGCCGGCCTTGAAATCATGGCCCGCCCGCCCGGCAAGCGCCTACAGAACATGTCGCTCCTTTCGGGCGGCGAGCAGACCTTGACGGCCACCTCGCTAATTTTCGCGGTATTCCTCACCAATCCCTCGCCCATCTGTGTGCTGGACGAGGTGGACGCGCCGCTCGATGATGCCAATGTGGAGCGTTTCTGCGATCTGATGGAGGAAATGGCCCGCACGACGGATACCCGCTTCCTGATCATCACCCACCACGCGCTGACCATGGCCAGGATGCACCGGCTTTTCGGGGTGACCATGCAGGAACGGGGGGTTTCGACCCTGGTTTCGGTGGACCTGGAAGCTGCCGAGCAGCTGCGCGAAGCAAGCTAACCAAGGCTTTTTCAGGGAATCTTCCCGCAATTTCACCCGCCGCTTGCAAGGCCCCGGGCAAAGAGGAATCACCCCCTTGCCGGGGCCAATTGCCGCATCTTGCTCCAGGGTCAAATTTTCCAATTATTTCAATAAGTTGACACTGGCTCAGAGGTTCTTGACAGCCTATGGGGGCCGAAGTAGGGTGCGCGCGGCTTGAGGCAGCTTTCCCGCAGTTTCCTGCGGGATTTCCCGCGCGAAGGAGCACGAGTTTTGACGGATAAAGACGGCAAAACTCGATCGGGATCCAAGGATCAGGGCGATCTAGATCAGCTCCGGTCCTTAGGGGAACGATTGAAGCATGCGCAAGGGAGCAGCAAAAGCCAAGGAAACCGGGCGTCTTCTGGCCGCCCTTCCGATATGGGCCCGGCGCTCCGCATGTCGACGGAGTTTATCGCGGGCGTAATTGTCGGCGGGGGAATTGGGTGGTTTCTGGATAAGTGGCTCGAGACAATGCCGCTTTTCCTGATCATCTTTCTCGGGCTGGGAACGGCGGCAGGTGTCGTCAATATTATCCGCGCGGCGAATGCGCTGAGCACGAATGCGGGCGCGGATAAGGGAAATGATCAGGGCGGCTCGCCGCCCGCGAAGATGTAAGGCGGAAGCTGTGGCAGCACAAAATGGACAGGACGGCGGTTTTCCGGTCGATCCGTTGCATCAATTCGAAATCACCACCCTGGTTCCTTTGAACATTGGCGGTATCGACGCCTCTTTCACGAATTCCAGTCTCTGGATGGTGCTGACGGTTTTCGCCGTCACCTTCCTGACGGTTTTTGCGGTGCGCGGGCGCAACATGATCCCCGGGCGGATGCAGTCCATCGCCGAAATGTCCTACGAATTCGTCGCCAACATGGTGCGGGACAATGCCGGCAATGACGGGCAGCGCTACTTCCCCTTCATCTTCTCGCTGTTCATGTTCATCCTGCTCGCCAACTTCCTGAGCATGCTGCCCTACTCTTTCACCGTCACCAGCCACATCATCGTGACCTTCGCGCTTGCCGCGCTGGTTTTCGTGGGCGTGACGATTATCGGTTTCGCCAAGCACGGCCTCGGCTTCCTGCGGCTCTTCGTGCCTTCCGGCGTGCCCGCCGTGATCCTGCCGCTCGTCGTGGCGATCGAGGTAATCTCTTATCTTTCCCGTCCGCTCAGCCTCTCGGTTCGTCTTTTCGCGAACATGCTGGCCGGTCACATCACGCTCAAGGTTTTCGCCGGCTTCGTGATCGCGCTGAGCAGCGCGGGCGTTGCGGGCATCTTCGGCGCGGTTCTGCCGCTTGCCATGATCGTCGCCATCACGGCGCTGGAATTCCTGGTCTGCGCCCTGCAAGCCTATGTGTTTGCGGTTCTGACCTGCATGTATCTGGGCGATGCCCTGCATCCGGGCCACTAAGCGCCCTTGAACGAGTTATCCCGCGCCCTCCGGGGCGCGCCCTATGGAAACAAGTTTCGGTTGGTCATGGGGACCGAACGATTTACCGCTGTCAGGAACTTTAAGGCAGAAGGAGCATAAGGCTATGGAAGCGGAAGCAGCTAAATTCATCGGCGCCGGTATCGCGTGCCTCGGCATGGGCGGTGCAGGCATCGGCCTCGGCCACATTTTCGGTAACTACCTGGCGGGCGCCCTGCGCAACCCGTCGGCTGCAGACGGTCAGTTCGGCCGCCTGATCTTCGGCTTCGCCGTGACGGAAGCACTTGGCATCTTCTCGCTGCTCGTCGCGCTGATCCTGCTGTTCGCCTAAGTTCCATTTAGGTGTGACGTGGCCGGCCGCTTCGGTGGCCGGCATATGATCAGGAGGGTTTAATGCCCGAGAACGCGCATAACGGGATTGTTGTCGGTCAAGACAATCTCGGCCTGCAAAGCGAAGTCCAGATTCCCGAAGCGGGTCATGAAGGCGGGTTTCCGCCCTTCAATACGGAAACGTTTGAAGCGCAGCTCGTCTGGCTCGTCATCACTTTCGGCATCCTCTACTACCTGATGTCGAAAGTGGCGCTGCCGCGGATCGCGAATGTGATCGAGGAACGGCGGGACCGGATTGCAGACGACCTCGATCAGGCCGGCCAGTTCAAGGCCCAGACCGAGGAAGCCATCCAGTCCTACGAGACCGCGCTTGCCGAAGCCCGGGCGAAGGCGCACGCCATCGCCCAGGAAACGCGCGACCGCCTCTCCGCCGAGACGGACTCGCACCGCGAGAAACTCGAAAACGAGTTGAACAAGAAGATCGCGGATGCGGAAACGCGGATTGCCGCCACCAAGGAAGCCGCTCTTGCGCATGTGCGCGGCGTGGCGACCGATGTGGCTTCTTCCATCGTTACGCAGCTTCTCAGCGAAGATGCGGACACGGCGGCGGTTGAAAAAGCCGTCGACGCCAAACTCGGATAAGGGAGACAACAGATGCAGGCTCTTCTCGTTGATTCCTCTTTCTGGGTTGCCGTCGGCCTTGTCATCTTCCTCGTCATTATCGGCCGCGCGAAAGTGCATAAGCTGATCGGCGAGAAGCTCGATGAGCGTGCGGAGAACATCAAGCGCGAGCTTGAGGAAGCCCGCCGCCTGCGTGAGGAAGCCCAGCAGCTGCTGGCCTCCTATCAGCGCAAGCAGCGCGACGCGGAGGCGGAAGCCGAAGCGATCATCGAACAGGCGGAAGCCGAAGCCAAACGCCTGGCGGAAGAAACCCGCAGCAAGCTGCAGGAACAGGTCGCCCGGCGCACGAAAATGGCGGAAGACAAGATCTCCCAGGCCGAAGCGCAGGCCGTCAAGGAAGTGCAGTCCCTGGCCGCTGAAATTGCCGTCAGCGCCGCACAGGAAGTCATCGGCTCGAAACTGGCCAGCGGCGGCGCTGCCCGTCAGCTCGACAAGGCGATTTCCGAGGTTAAAGACAAGCTTCACTAAGCCTTACAGCTTCAAGCAAATAAAACCCCGCGAGGCTCCGGCCCCGCGGGGTTTTTCTTTACCCGCTGCCCAAGTCTTGCTCAGTTCAAGCGGTTGCCGATTTCCCGGAAGAATTCGATGGTCTCCAGCTCCCGGAAAGCGGAAGGATCGTCGGACGTGGCATAGTCGCTATTCGCCGAGAGCTTGACGATGACGAGATCCCGGGCAGGGTTCACATAGATGAACTGGTTATAGACACCGATGGCGGAGAACTCACGCTCCGTGCTTTCGATGATCCACCATTGATAGCCATAGCCGAGCGGAAAGGCGGAAGCCGGATTGTTGCCGGGCATGAGATGCGGGGCATCAGGCGTCGTCGAAGCGCGCACCCACTCCGCCGGAACAAGCTGCTTGCCCTGCCAGGCACCGCCTAGCCGGTAAAGTTCGCCGAGCTTTGCATAGTCGCGGGCCGTGGCGTTGAGCCCGCCAAAGACCATTTCCATGCCTTCATCGTCGATCAGCCAATACGCATCCGATTCGGCGCCGAGCGGCTTCCAGAGCTTTTCTTCCATGTAACCCGTGACGCTGCGCCCCGTCGCCTTCGTTAGAAGAAGACCCAAAACCTGCGTATCGGTGGAATTGTAGTGATTATAGGTGCCAGGTTCCCGTTCGCCTTCCAGCGTGGCGGCAAAGGCATTAAGCGAGCCGCCCAGCGCCAGAATGCGCCCGAAGCGGTTGATATCGGAGTCCGGGTCGCCGTAATCCTCGTTCCAGCGCGCGCCGGAGGACATTTGCAGGATGTCCTTGATCCGCACCCCGTCATAAGCGGAGCCAGCAAGCGAGGGCGCATAGGCCGTCACCGGCTCCTCGATGCTCTTGATATGCCCTTCCTCCACGGCAATGCCGATGGCAGCGGACACGAAGCTCTTGGCGACGGACATGGACATCCAGTTCACGTTTCGCCCGCCGGTCAGCATATAGCGCTCGAAACGCACCTTGCCGTCTTTAAGAACAAGCAGCGCGCTGGTATCGGTCTCAGCGAGAAACGTCTCCGTATCGACGCTTTGGCCGCCATACGTAAAGCTTTCAGGCAGCTCGATGTGCGTTCCGTCCGCGAACTCGAAAGGCGTTTCGGCCGCATGCATGATCGCCACCGGAAACATATCCGCCATGCGGCCAAAATTTTCATATTGCTCGGCGCCGGTAAAAAGCGAGCTGGCAAAGGAAAGCCGGTCGAGCTCGCGCTTATAGATCAGGAAGCCGATGCCGGCCGCCACGATGACAAGCGCCAGCGCGCCCAAAATTATTTTCTTTTTCATAATCCCCTCATTGCCCAATAGCGGGCTTACTCTATCGCGCCCTGGCGCCCATAAAAACGCAAACCGCGTCAGGCGGGCGGGACTACTGTCAGCTCCGGCCAGGCCGCTTTCCAGCGCGCGGCCTTGCGCTCATATTCGCGCGCGCCGAAATTCGCCGTCACATTCGGGCGGATCAGCATCTGCGCAATGTCGGCGAGCCCATCCGGCGCATAAAGCTCATAGCCGCCTTCTCCATCCGGCTTCAATCCGACCTTGCAGGCGAGTGCCAGAAACCGGTCGATCCCCTCGCAGGCGCTTTTGAGCGGCGCATAAGGCAGGCCGAAGCGCTCTTCATACCAAAGATGTACCCGCGCCTGGTTCTTCACTTCGATCTCGGCATCAAGGTCGGCAAAGAGCGCCTTCGCGCGGCGGATTACCTCATCTTCCGCTTCCCAGGAAAGGTCGACACCGCCAAAATAAAAGATGTCGTAATCCTTGATGCCATGAGCGACGGGCCGGCCGGTTTTGACGTTCCAGCAGGTCTGAAACAAAGCGCCCGACACCAGCCAGGCATCGGGCGCTTTCAAATCAGGCAGTCTTTCGAGAATGGCGCGGTTCACCGGATTTTCGCACACGGTGCGGATGAACTCGGCCTTCTCCATCACTCCGCCGCTTTCGAGGCCGGTTCGTTGCGCCCATGCTGCCAGCGCAGGATGGGCTTGCGGGCGGCCTGCGTTTCATCGAGGCGGCGGCGCGGAGCAAGGTAAGGCGCGCCGGAAAAGCGTTCCGTCTCGCCGCGCTTGGCGCTTTCGGCAAGATCGCGCAGCGTTGCGATGAAGAGATCGAGACTGTCTTTCGATTCCGATTCCGTCGGCTCGATCAGCATCGCCCCATGCACGACCAGCGGGAAATACATGGTCATGGGGTGATAGCCCTCATCGATCATCGCTTTGGCAAAATCCAGCGTCTCGACACCCGTTCCCTTCAGGAAACTATCATCGAAAAGCGCTTCATGCATGCACGGGCCTTCATAAGGCGCGCTCATCACATCTTTCAGCGATGCCAGAATGTAATTGGCCGAGAGAACCGCATCTTCCGATGCCTGGCGGATACCGTCCGCGCCGTGGGAAAGCATATAGGAGAGCGCTCGCACGAACATCCCCATCTGGCCGTGGAACGCGGTCATACGGCCAAAAGGCTGGCCGGTGCCTTCGCTCTCATGCTCGATGGCGCGGTAAGCGCCTTTATCGTGCACGATCCAGGGCAGCGGCGCGAAAGGCGCAAGCGCCTCGGAGAGGACCACGGGCCCGGCCCCCGGCCCGCCCCCGCCATGAGGCGTCGAGAAGGTTTTATGCAGGTTGATATGCATGGCATCGACGCCGAGATCGCCAGGACGCACGCGCCCTGCAATGGCGTTGAAATTTGCGCCGTCGCAATAGAAATAGCCGCCCGCCTCATGCACCGCATCGGCGATCTCGATGATATCGCGCTCGAAGAGGCCGCATGTATTGGGGTTCGTCAGCATGATCGCGGCAACATCGGGGCCGAGCTTTGCCTTGAAAGCTGCCACATCCACATGCCCGTCGTCGGTGGCGGGAATGGAATCGACGGTAAAGCCGATCTGCGCCGCCGTTGCCGGGTTCGTGCCATGGGCCGATTCCGGCACCAGCACGCGTTTGCGCGTGCCTTCCTCGCCGCGCGCGCGCAGCGCCGCATCGATCGCCATCATCCCGCAAAGCTCGCCGTGTGCGCCCGCTTTGGGCGACATGGCAACGGCAGGCATACCTGTCAACTCTTTCAGCCAATGGGCAAGCGTGTCGATAAGCTCCAATGCGCCCTGCACCGTCTGCTGTGGCTGCAGGGGGTGCACATCGCCGAAGCCCGGCAGGCGCGCCATCTTCTCATTCAGGCGCGGATTGTGCTTCATGGTGCAGGAGCCGAGCGGATAAAGCCCGCTATCGATGGCGTAGTTCTTCTGCGAAAGACGCACATAATGGCGCATCACTTCAGGCTCGGAGAGACCCGGCAGGCCGATCCGTCCCTGCCGCGCCGCCGCGCCGAGGCGCGGCGCAAACTCTTCCGGCTCGTCCAGATCGACGCCGGAGGCACCGGGACTGTCGAGTTCGAAAATCAGCGGCTCTTCCTGCACAAGGCCTCGATTGCCGGTGAAGGTTTCATGGGGCGTGAAGCCCGTTTCCGCGCCCGTGCCCGTGGGCCGGCCTTTTGCGTTCATGCTGTTCATGCCAGCACCTCCTTCAGCGCGCGCGCATAGGCGGCGCGGTCCTGATCGCTGTTCACTTCGGTCGAGGCAACGGCGATCAGATTTTTCATCGCATCATTGCCGGGCATCAAGCGGGAAAGCGGCACGCCGCCGAGCACGCCTTTTTCCACCAGCGCGTCGATCACTTCCGCGCCCGGTTTCGGCGTTTCGATGGTGAATTCGTTGAAGAATGTTTCGTTCATCACTTTCACGCCCGGCACCGCGCCAAGCGCGTCTGCCAGTTTCACCGCATTTGCATGGTTGATCCGCGCAAGGCGCGTATAACCTTCCTCGCCGAGGAGCGAGAGATGGATCGTGAAAGCCAGACAGCAGAGACCCGAATTCGTGCAGATGTTACTCGTCGCTTTTTCGCGGCGGATATGCTGCTCGCGGGTGGAAAGGGTCAGCACAAAGCCGCGCTTGCCTTCCGCATCCACCGTTTCCCCGCACAGGCGGCCCGGCATCTGGCGCACGAATTTCTGCTTCGCCGCAAAAAGCCCGACATAAGGCCCGCCGAAATTCAGCCCGTTGCCGAGTGACTGGCCCTCGCCCACCACGATATCCGCGCCCATTTCACCGGGCGGCGTAATAAGGCCGAGCGAGACGATTTCCGGCACGACGACGATCATCAGTGCGCCTTTGGCATGGGCCGCCTCGGCAAGCGCGCTCAAATCCCGCACATGGCCGAAGACATCCGGGTTCTGCACCACCACGCAGGAGGTTTCCTCGTCGATCTCGCCGGCAAGGCCTTCGGTCCCTTTCGGGCATGGCGGCTCGGTGACGAGCTTATAGCTGCCGAAATCGGAAAGGTTCGCCACCACGTCCTGATAATGCGGATGCAGATTACCGGATAGCACGGCTTTCTTGCGCTTGGTGACGCGGTGCGCCATCAGCACCGCCTCGCCGCACGCCGTCGAGCCGTCATACATGGAGGCATTGGCCACTTCCATGCCGGTCAGCAGGGCGACCTGGGTTTGAAACTCGAAGAGATATTGCAGCGTGCCTTGCGTGATCTCGGGCTGATAAGGCGTATAGGAGGTCAAAAACTCCGAGCGCTGAATAAGATGATCCACCGTTGCCGGGATATGGTGCTTGTACGCCCCGGCGCCGACGAAGAACGGGACCTGGCTTGCCGCAATGTTTTTACCCGCCATGGCGGCAAGCTGGCGCTCGACTTCCATCTCGCCCTGACGGCGCGGCAGATCGATCAGCCCGCCCAGGCGCGCGGCCTCGGGCACATCCTTGAAGAGCTCATCGACGCTTTTCGCGCCGATGGCCGCGAGCATTTGCGCCCGGTCGTCCTTCGTCAGGGGGAGATAACGCATGTGATCAGTCCAGCTCTTTGATGTATTTTGCGTAAGCGGCTTCGTCCATCAGATCGTCAAGCTCGTCTTCGTCGGTCAGCTTGAGTTTGACGAACCAGCCCTCGCCCATCGCATCCTCATTGACGCGGCCGGGGGCAGCTTCCAGTTCTTCGTTCACTTCAATCACTTCACCGGAAACAGGCGCATAGACCTCGCTCGCCGCCTTGACGGATTCGACCACCGCCGCCTCATCGCCCTGCTCCAGCGTCTTGCCGATATCGGGCAGTTCAACGAAGACGACATCGCCAAGCTGTTCCTGCGCGTAATCGGAAATGCCGATCGTGGCCGTGTCCCCATCGACCAGCACCCATTCGTGATCTTTCGTAAAGCGAATATCGCTCATTGCCCTCAGTCCCTTGTTAGTCCTGCCTCTGTGAGGCCGTTTCTGTTTACTTTTTTCCGCGGTAATAGCGCTGAGCAACGAAGGGAAGCGGCGCAACATGCGCGGGCCGCTCTTTCCCTCTCACCATCAGCACGACTTCGGTACTCACATCACTTGCGCCCGTTTGCACATAGCCCATGGCAATCGGCCCGCCGACGCTGGGGCCGAAGCCCCCGCTCGTTACAACACCGAGTTTCTCACCCGAGGTAGAGAAAATTTCCGTGCCCTCGCGCGCCGGCGCCTTGCCATCGGGCAGAATGCCGACCCGCTTTGAAGGCGCGCCGTTTTTAAGCTGATCCAAAATGGTTTCGGCACCCGGAAAGCCGCCTTCCTCGCGCCGGCGCTTCGGGATCGCCCAATTCAGCGCCGCCTCGATAGGTGTGGTCGTTTCGTCAATATCATGGCCGTAAAGGCAGAGCCCGGCTTCAAGGCGCAGCGAATCGCGGGCGCCAAGGCCGATGGGCTCGACTTCTTCATGAGCAAGCAGCGCGCGGGCTACCGCCTCGGCCTTATCCGCGGCAACGGAAATCTCGAACCCGTCCTCGCCCGTATAGCCGGCGCGGGTCAGATGGCAGGCAATCCCGTCAAAAGTGCCGCGCCGCGCATCCATGAAAATCATCTCGGCGGCTTGCCGCGCATGGCGGGCCAGCACGTCGCCAGCGCGCGGGCCCTGCAGGGCGAGAAGCGCCAGATCTTCCAGCGGCTCCAGCGTCACATTTTCCGGCAGGCGGGCGGCGATATAAGCGTAGTCCTTTTCCTTGCAGGCGGCATTGACGACAAGAAGGAGTGAGCCCTCCTCTTCGGGCGCTGCGGGGCGGGCGACCATGAAATCATCCACGATCGTGCCTTTATCCGTCAAAAGCAGGGAATAGACCTGGCGGCCCGCTCCAAGGCCTTTGAAATTGCCCGGCGCCAGCGCTTCAAGGGCGGCGGCCACAGTTTCATGGTCCGGGCCTTTCAGGCGCGCCTGGCCCATATGGGAGACATCGAAAAGGCCCGCCGCCTCGCGCGTGTGCACATGTTCGCCGAGCACGCCTTTGGGATATTGCACGGGCATGTCATAGCCCGCGAAGGGCACCATGCGCGCGCCCAGCTCCAGGTGCAGGCCATGCAGCGGCGTTATCTTCAAATCTTCAGGAGTTGCCGCGGCTGAACTCTCACCCATGGGACGCACCTTTCACGGTAATTGAGCGGGACCGCCCCAAACCTTGCGGCTTAAAGCAGTGCCCCCTCTGTCCCATCTACCTGAGAGATTTGACCCGGCTCACGCGGCGCGCCGGGCTTACTCCTTCGGTGAGGCCCACGCGCAGCTTAAAAGGCGCGGCCTGCTTTCCAGAGTGCCATCCTTCTGCGGTCCTTTTGCCTGAGAGTTTCCGGGGCGGTTGCTCCTTCGGCGCCGGGCTGCCTTTCGGGCAGGGCCGGTCTCTCCCGCAGAGATCTTCTGTATGTGCCGGGATGATAGGCGGCAAGCGGCAGGAGTCAATTGCTTCCGGGCAGGGCCTGCGCGCCTTGCAAAAGGCCCTGAGATTCCGCGGGAAATGCGAGGGCCACGAAGGCCATCCAGCGGCCCGAATCGGCGTCAGCGGCGCTGAAAAGCGGCTTTCCGGGGCTTTTAGCGGCCCTCGGTCCGGTTTGCCTCAAGCTGGTCTTTCGTCAGCTGAAAGCCCACCAGCATTTCATAGGCCGAGCCGTCGAAAGGCGGCACATAGGGCACTTTCGTCTCCTCGATGGAATGGACGAAACCGACCTTCCGGCTCGCCCCGCCGAAGGAAAGGGTCAGCTCGCGCACTTCCTTGCGCAAAACGCGTGAAGAAGTTTCGGTCAGCGCTATGAAGACCGGCACCTTCACCTGGCGCGAGGTGGCCGCAGGGCCCAAATCCGCCGTGCCGCGGAAGGCGATATCCACATAAATAATGCCGTCATCGAGATCGTATTCGCAGGCCGTCACCGCCTCTTCGATCTCCGCACTCACCACCACATCGGTAATATCGCGGCCATTACCCTCATAAACGGTAAGGGTTTCGGTATCGGCCAGAATGCCCACGCTCGGGCAAGGAAGACTGGCGAGCTTTTCCCGCTCCGCCTCGGAGGCGCAGCCTGCCAGAGCGGCGGCAAGAGCGCCCATCGCGGCAAATGCGGCCAGACGGCCCTTCGGGGTGTTCTCACGCTTCCGGATCGGCGCTAGACCGCTCTTTCCCATTTCCGCTCTCTCTTGCTGGCGGCACCTGCCCGGCCGGGCGCGTGCTCGTTCCTTGACTTTATCAGGCCTCGGCCCTCTATTACCCTCAGATTCGCCTGTTGGCGGCCGGCGCGGCCAAGCCCGTGCACTTTACCGAAGGGCCAGCGGCCCCACAAGGTGCGGCGCCCCGCGGTGAAAGCTTTTCACGCTGGCGGCACTCGAAACCCTTTTCATGCGACCTTGAGCTTAGACGATGGATCAGGCCCCCAAAGACCTCCCGCCAATCACGCTGCTGCTCGCTAATCCGCGCGGCTTTTGCGCTGGCGTCGACCGGGCGATCCAAATCGTCGAGCAGGCGCTGGTGAAATACGGACCACCCGTCTATGTGCGCCACGAAATCGTGCATAACCGCTATGTAGTGGAAGACCTGGAGCGCAAGGGCGCGATCTTCGTCGAAGAGCTCGATGAAATTCCGGACGATGCCCGCGTGATCTTTTCCGCGCACGGCGTGCCGAAATCGGTACCGGCCACGGCCGAGGCGCGCAATCTCTTTTATCTCGATGCCACCTGCCCGCTCGTCTCCAAAGTGCATGTGGAAGCCGAGCGCCATTTCGAGGCGGGGCGCGAGATCGTGCTGATCGGCCATGCCGGCCATCCGGAAGTCATCGGCACGATGGGCCAGCTCCCGGAGGGCGCCGTGGCGCTGATCGAAACGGTGGCGGATGCCGAAGCCTTCGAACCCAAGAACCCGGACAAGCTCGCCTTCATCACGCAGACGACGCTTTCCGTCGATGATACGGCCTCCATCGTCGCCGTGCTGCAGCGCCGCTTTCCGGGGATCGCCGCGCCGCATAAGGAAGACATCTGCTATGCGACCACGAACCGGCAGGCCGCGGTCAAGGCCATGACCGCACAAGACGGCGGCGGGGCGGATGCGCTCCTCGTCATCGGCGCGCCTAATTCGTCGAACTCCATGCGCCTTGTGGAAGTTGCCGAACGGGCCGGCTGCACGCGCTCCATGCTGGTACAGCGGGCGGGCGATATCGACTGGCCCCGCCTTGCCGGCGCGCGCCGGGTCGGCATCACGGCCGGTGCCTCGGCGCCGGAAATCCTCGTTGAGGAAGTGATCGACGCTTTCCGCGCGCATTATAACGTCACCGTCGAAACGCTCTCCGTGACGGAAGAGAATGTGAGCTTTAAACTGCCCCGCGCATTGATGGGATAGGCAGGGGCATGGCGGTTTATACGGAAGTCAGCGACGAAGCGCTCGAAGCGTTCCTTACGGAATATGAAATCGGTGGGCTCCTCTCCTGCAAGGGCATTGCTGAGGGCGTGGAGAACTCCAACTTCATGCTGCATACCGATGGTGGCAGTTTCATCCTCACGCTTTATGAAAAGCGCGTCCATGCTGAAGACCTGCCCTTCTTTCTCGGCCTCATGAACCATCTGGCCGCCAAGGGGCTGAAATGCCCGGTGCCGATCAAGCGCCGCGACGGCGAATTTCTGGGCGAGCTTGCCGGGCGGCCCGCCGCTATCATTTCGTTTCTCGAAGGCATGTCCGTCCACCGGCCTCAGGCCAAACATTGCCGGGAGCTTGGCGCTGCCATGGCCCGCTTTCATCTGGCAGGTGAGGACTTTCCCCTGACCCGCGCCAATAGTCTCAGCGTCGATCAGTGGCGCCCGCTTTACCTATCCTGCGAAGGGCGCGCGGACGAAGTGCAAAAAGGGCTTGCCCGCGACATTGAAGCCGAGCTGAGTGCGCTGGAAAAAATCTGGCCGCAGGATCTGCCGCGCGGCGTCATTCATGCCGATGCTTTTCCCGACAATGTTTTCTTCATTCACGACGAACTGTCGGGCCTTATCGATTTCTATTTCGCCTGCACCGACGCTTTTGCCTATGACCTTGCCATCTGCCTGAATGCCTGGTGCTTTGAAAAAGACGGCGCGTTCAATGCGACAAAGGCGCGGGCGCTGTTTCAGGCCTATCAGCAAGTGCGCCCCTTGACGGAGGCCGAGCTCAAAGCCCTGCCGATCCTTGCCCGCGGCAGCACGCTGCGCTTTCTTCTCACGCGGCTTTACGATTGGCTGAACCAGCCGCCCGGCGCGCTCGTCAAGCCGAAGGACCCGCGCGATTATTGGAAGCGGCTGCGCTTTCACCGCGACGTCAAATCCGCCGCCGCTTACGGAATAGATGAATGAGTACAGTCGAGATTTATACGGACGGCGCCTGTTCGGGCAATCCGGGACCCGGCGGCTGGGGCGCGCTGATGATCTATAACGGCGTGGAAAAAGAACTTTCCGGCGGCGAGGCGGAGACGACGAATAACCGCATGGAATTGATGGCCGCGATACGCGCGCTGGAAGCCTTGAAGCGGTCCTCGAAAGTCGCGCTTTATACAGATTCCACTTACGTGCGCGACGGCATCACGAAATGGATCCATAACTGGAAACGCAATGGCTGGAAGAACGCCGCCAAGAAGCCGGTGAAAAACGAGGATCTGTGGAAGCGGCTCGATGCGGCCCTTGCCGCCCATGAGATCGAATGGCACTGGGTGAAGGGCCATGACGGGCATCCGGAAAACGAGCGCGCCGATGCGCTGGCCCGCTCCGGCATCGAAGCTTATCGTTAGTCCCAAACAAAAAAGGCCGCCCCGGAAGGCGGCCTTTTGCTTTTCTCGAAAGCCGTATCTTAAAGCTGAGAGAGGATCGTCTCGGCGCCCGACACTTTCGCCTCGCCCGGATTGGGCTCCACATTCAGCTGCTTGACCACACCGTCTTCCACGATCATGGAATAGCGCTGCGAGCGCCGGCCCATACCGAAGCCCGAACCATCAAAATCGAGGCCGGTCTTGGCGGCGAAATCGCCATTGCCATCGCCCAGCATCAAAACCGCATCGCCCGCGCCCTGCTGCTTGCCCCAAGCGCCCATGACGAAAGCGTCATTGACGGAAAGACAGGCGATGGCATCGACACCCTTCGCTTTGATGTCGGCAGCCTTCTCGATGAAGCCCGGCAGGTGCTGGTTGGAACAGGTCGGCGTGAAGGCGCCGGGAAGCGCGAAGACGACGACTTTCTTGCCGCCGAAAAGCTCCGAGGTTTTAACCGGCGCGGGGCCTTTATCGGTGAGCTGCATCAGCGTTACTTCCGGCAGCTTCTCTCCTACTGCGATCGTCATAGAGGGGCCTCCTTTCAGGTAGGTTCGGGCATATGAACTTTTATCGGGCCGGTGCCCGGAAATTCCGATGCGCCATTTAACCCTTTATCGCCGCTTAGGCCAAGGAGAAGACCGGAAACAAAGGCGAGAAACCCTTAGCGGATCTCGACACGCTCTTCCCAGGCTTTGCCGCCTGCAAGGAAAGTAAGGTTCAGCATTTCGCCGGTAATGTCGCGTCCCGCGTCAAGCTCGACCGTATAGCGTGAAGGCTCGCCGATATGCTCAAGCTCGGCCTCGGCAAAATAAACGCCCTTCGGTCCGTCGACAATGAGCACGGGCGGTGCACCGTTACCGCCCTCCAGAAGAAGTTCCAGCTTGTTTTCATTTTCAAGCCGGGCCGTGGCGCGGCTGCCGCGCGCGGAAAGCGCCTCGGGCACGCGCGCCTCGAAGGTTTCGATCTCCGCCGCCTCGACGCTGCGTTCTCCTTCACCCGGCATCAACGTCATGTCGAAGGCGGCATCGGCGGGCACACAAATCTCGTCGCAAAATCCGTAAGAGAAGGCGAGCGACAGTTTCAGCGGCTCGCCTTTTTCCGCCGCCTCCACCCGCACGGGCAGAATGACGTGCTTTTTATATCCGTAGGTCGTATCGGGCTGCGTAAACTTTTCCGGCGCCGGCCAAAGCGTTTCGGCCGCTTTTAAATTTTCAGAACCCGACCAATCGAAACGCGGCGGCAGGCCGGAATCGCCCGGATAACGCCAATAGGTTTTCCAGCCCTTGTCGAGCGCGATCTCGACGCCCAGCAAAAGCGCGCCATCACCAATTTCCGTTTGCGCCGAAACCAGTCTGACTTTCGCATAATCATGATCGACCCAATCACTCGCCGCGCTTTGCGCCGGGGTCTGCGCCGCAGCGACAGGCTCAGGCGCATTCACAAATGCGCCTACCCCCAAAAGGGTCAGCGCCGCTACCAGCGTCAGGCCGCCGGTGACCGGGTGAAAAAACGGATTTTTGCGAATGTCACTCATACGGCCATAACAGCATAAAAATTCCGGTGTGGAACTAACACTCTAACAAAAGCACGTGAGCGCATTCTCCTTGAGTCCGCGCCCCCGAACCCGCTACCATCTCATCATGGTTGAGAGTGTTCCCAAGGGCAAGACAGGTCCGACTGTGGAAGGGTATCTGCAGGGCCAGTTTCTTATTGCCATGCCCACCATGGGAGACCCGCGTTTCGAACGCGCCCTGATCTATATTTGTTCGCACAGCGAAGAAGGCGCCATGGGGCTTATCGTTAATAAGTCCGCGCCCGGCATAACGTTCAACGGCCTGCTCGCTCAAGTAGGCATCGATCCGGTCCTTGCCACTCCCAAAAACAGAGATATGGCGCCCATGCTGGAGGCGGAAGAACGCCCCATTCTCTTCGGCGGGCCGGTGGAGCCGGGGCGCGGCTTCGTACTTCATAGTCAGGACTATCTTTCCAAGGATAGCAGCCTCACCGTTTCACCCGAGGTGGCGATGACGGCGACGGTCGATATTCTGCGCGCTATCGTGCGCGGCACCGGCCCTTCCCGCTCCATCGTGGCGCTGGGCTATGCGGGCTGGGGGCCTGGCCAGCTTGAAATGGAAATTCAGGAAAACGGCTGGCTCATCTGCAATATGAACGAAGAGCTGCTTTACGGGCCGGAAGTCGAGACGAAATACGAGCGCGCGCTTGCCACGCTCGGCGTCGATCTATCCTTACTGTCGGGTGACGCCGGCCACGCCTGATTTTGGCGGCCGGTCTAATGCTGCCAGTGATGGGCGATGAATTTCACCGCCTCTTCCCTTGTCATTGCCTTGCCGTAACGGAAGCCTTGCGCGAAATCGCAGCGCAGCGACATCATCTTCGCCGCTTGCTCGTCCGTCTCCACGCCTTCGGCCACCACGTCGAGCCCCAGGCCCTTGGCAAGGCTCACCATGGCTTTGACGATGACCATGGTCTCATCATTGTGCAGGCTTTCCGAAACGAAGCTGCGATCGATCTTCAGCGTGTCGAAGGGAAAGCGCTGCAGATAAGAGAGGCTGGAATAGCCGGTGCCGAAATCATCGAGCGAAAGACCGGCGCCTTTTTTCTTCACCCGGTGCAGCATGCGCGCGGCAAGTTCCGGGTTTTCCATCACCAGGCTTTCCGTCACTTCCAGCTTCAGGCTTTCCGGCGCGATATTCGTCTTGGACAAAAACTCTTCCAGGTCTTGGATAAGATCGTGACGCAGCAATTGGCGGCTCGACACATTGACGGAGACGAAAAGCGGGCGCTGCAGCGGGAAGAGCTTCTGCCAGCCGACGAGATCCTGGGCGGCCTGGCCGAGCACGAAGCGGCCGATATCGACAATGAGCCCCGTTTCCTCGGCCAGCGGAATGAAATCGTCCGGCGTCAGCATGCCATAGGCCGGATGATGCCAGCGGAGTAGCGCCTCGAACCCGGCCACGCGCCCGTCGGCAAGCGACATGATGGGCTGGTAGAAGGCTTCGAGTTCCTTGCGTTCGAGCGCCCGGCGCAAATCATGTTCGAGCGGCACCTGGTCGCGCAGTTCCTCGCGCAGCTCCGGGGTAAATAGCTCGATATTGGCCTTGCCCGAACGCTTGGCATGGAAAAGCGCGAGCTCAGCTTCCTTGAACACATCTTCCGGGCGCTCATGCCGGTCTTCACAAATCGCGATGCCAGCGCTCGCCGCCGGAAAGACTTCCCGCCCCTGCATGTCGATAGGCTGGCCCAGCACATCCAAAATCGCCTCGGCCCGTTGATAGGCATCCTCGGGCTCCGTATCGCCGACGAGGAGAATGGAGAACTCATCGCCTTCCGTGCGCGCCACGGTGTCTTCCGGTCCCACCAGCGCTTCCAGACGGCGGGCAAGCGTGATGAGCATCATATCGCCCGCGCCGTGGCCGAAGGCATTGTTCACCGAGCGAAAGCGGTCGAGATCAATCACGATAAGCGCGGCGCGCGGGCGGTCCAGTACATCCGTGCGGCGCACAGCGCGCGCCAGGCGGTCGAGGAAGAGCACCCGGTTCGGCAGGCCCGTCAGATTATCGTGGACGGCATCATAGAGCAGCCGGTCCTCGCTCATATGCTGGATGGTAACGTCTTCCACCGTGCCGGTGCAGCGCACCGCATAGCCTTCGTCCCCTGCAATGCAGGTTGCCTGCAGCGCGAACCAGCCATAATCGTCCGCCTCGTTGCGCAGGCGAAACTCCATGCGGAAAAACGCATCGCCTTGCGCAATATAGGTATTGAGCATGTTGCGGTAGGTTTCCCTGTCCTCCCCATGCATGCGCTCGCGCCAGATCAGCTCGGAACCGCAAAGCGTGCCCGTCTCAAGGCCGAGTTCGGCTTCCAGAAGTGGGGAGACATAAAGTCTATCTTCCAGAATGTTCCAATCCCAGACGCTGGTGCGCGCACCGGCAAGCGCGAAGGCATGGCGCTGCTCGGCCTGCAGAATGACCGGGTCTGTGCGCCGCCGCTGGGTCTGCACCTGATAGGCGATGGCAAAGGAAGTGAGCGCCGCCCCAATGATAAAAAGCCCGGCAATGACGGGCTCCATCATCAGCCCGTTCAAAGCGCTTGTCAGCGCCGCCGCCCCGGCAAGCAGCGCTGCCAGATCGAAAAAGAAAAGTCCCGGCAGCCAGAGCTGAGCGGCGCGCACGCCGTGCTCGGCTAGACGGAAGGCGGCAAGGCTGCCACCGAGAAGCGCCAAGGCCATCCCAAAGCGGATGAGCGTGCCGCCCGCTTCCGGCCAGATGAGCGCGAGAAGAAGCGCTGCGCTAAGACCGTAGCAACCATAGCGCACCGCCTTTTCAAGGCGCGGGGCGTGATGTTTGAGAGCCAGCTGGTTGAGGCCGAAATAGAGCCCGGTCAAAAGCAACAGCCCGTGCGAGAAAAACCGGATGCGCCCTTCAAAGGCAGGAGAAAAACCAAGCACCGAGCCCAGATAACCGAAACTCACCGCGAGCGTAAAAACGCCCGCCGCCATGAGCGCTGCAGCGCGGGCCGTTTGCGGCGCGCCGGTGAGAAGATAAAGCGCGGCCAGATAAACAAAGAGCACCCCGCCGATACCCAGAAAGACGCCATTGAGCAATGCCAGGCGCTGATCGAATAGAAAAAGCGCCTCAGGCCGCCAGAGCTGTAGATCGGCGGGCGTATCCTCTTGCGCATGAAGGGCAAGCGTCAGTGTCGTTTGCGGAGGAATGGTAAGCGCGACGCGCTGGCTATGAAGCCTCGTTTCGAGCTCGAAAGGCCCGCCGCCGACAAAAGCCGTGCGATCGATGCGGCCAGCGGCCGGCGAAGGCCAAACAAGCCCGCTGCCCGCCAAAAGCCCGTGCCGGTTGACGAGAACGCGCTCGACCGTCTTATCCGAACGGTTGCGCAGCGCAAGCAGCCACCATTCGCCGCCTGCCGTTTCCTCGCCGGCCGAAAGAATGAGCGGTTTGCCGCCCGGCGTTTCGATGGAAAGGCGCTGGCCCGCCGCTTCATAGCGTTCGGTAAATTCGGTCAGGTCCGTGACCGGCCCGCCTTCTTCCACGGCAATGGCGTCGAGCGCCTTGGCCTCGGAGAGAGGCAAGGCGCCGGCGAAAAGCGCGCAGCAGAAAATCAAAAACGGGGGGACGCGGAACAAGGGGAAAACCATCAGCGCGGATCGCCGCTCAACAGCGCAAAGACGGCATGGTCGTGCCACTGGCCGTTGATCTTGAGATATTCACGCGCAATTCCCTCTTCCTTAAAGCCGCATTTCCTGAGCACCGCCTTGGAGCGCTCATTATTGATCAGACAGGCCGCCTGCACCCGGTGCAGGCGCAATTCGTCGAAGACGAAGGGCATCAGGGCTTTGACCGCCGCGGTGACATAGCCATTGCCCGCATAAGGCTCGCCCGCCCAATAACCCAGCGCGCAGGATTGCTGCACACCCCGTTGTACATTGGAAATCGTACAGCCGCCAACGAGCGCATCGTCTTCGGCGCGGAAAATGAAAAACGGATAGGCCGCATCCTCGCGCACATCGCGCATATAGCGGCGCAGGCGGCGGCGGAAGGCGGCGCGGGTCAGATCGTCCGCCGGCCAGGTCGGCTCCCAAGGCGTCAGGAAGGCGCGCGAGCGGGTGCGCAGCTCCGCCCATTCGCCGTAATCGCTCATCATCGGCCCGCGCAGATAAACGCCCCTGCCCCTTACAAGCTGCGCCACCTCCGGGCGCGTCATAGATTTCAGGAAGACCATGCCTTGCCGTTTTTTGTTCCGGCCCGGTAAAGGCCGGGCGCGCCGTTAGCCGAATCTTGCCGCGATCCGGTCCTGCTTTTCAAGCCCGCCAAGGGGGCCGACAGCGGCAAGGGCGGGCGCGGGCCCCGCAAGCAAGCGTTTTGCATAGGCTTTCAGCGCCCCGGCATCCACCCGCTCCACTTCGCCGATCACGTGTTCGGTAGGTAACAAACGGCCGAAAACCATCATCTGGCGGGCCATTTGCTCGGCCCGGGCGCTGGACGATTCGAGCCCCATCAGGAGCCCGGCTTTGAGCTGCGCACGGGCGCGGGCGGTTTCCTCCTCGCTCGCATCTTTCCCAAGGCGCTGAATTTCTTCCGCCATGACGGGCATCAGCTCGCCGAGATCTTCCGGCGCCGTGCCCGCATAAACGCCGAAAAGGCCGGTATCGGCGAAAGACCAGTTGAAGGAAAAGACCGAATAGCAAAGCCCGCGCTTCTCGCGCACTTCCTGGAAAAGCCGGGACGACATGCCCCCGCCCAGCACGCTCGCAAAAACCTGCGCGGTGTAATAATCCGGGTCTCCGTATGGCACGCCTTCAAAGGCAAGGGTCACATGCGCCTGTTCGAGCGGTTTTTCATCGCGCAGCTCCCGCCCTTCAAAGCGCGCGCGCTCATGCTCGTTCGGCCGTGCGGCGGGCAGCGCAGAAAACTTCTCCGCTACCTCGCTTACCAGCGCCTCATGGTCGACGGCACCTGCTGCCGCGACGACCATGGAGGGGGCGTGATAGCGGTCGGCCATATAGGCGCGCAGATCGCCGGAGGAAAAGCCGCCCACCGTTTCCGGCGTGCCGAGAATGGGCCGGCCCAGCGCCTGGCCGGGATAAGACACGCTCATCAAATGGTCGAAGACGATATCGTCCGGCGTATCGGCGGCCTGCCCGATCTCCTGCAGGATAACGCCGCGCTCGCGCTCCAGCTCTTCGCCCTCGAAGGCCGAGCGCTGGAGAATGTCCGCCAGAATGTCGAGCGCCAGGGGCGTGTCTTCTTTCAACACGCGGGCGTAATAAGCGGTCGTTTCATGGGAGGTTGCGGCATTGATATGCCCGCCCACATTCTCGATTTCTTCGGCAATGCGCTGAGCCGAGCGCGAGGCTGTGCCTTTGAAGGCCATATGCTCGAGCATATGGGAAATGCCGTGCCGGGAAGGCGTTTCGTGGCGCGCGCCCGCATCGACCCAAACGCCGACAGAGACGCTGTCCACATGGCTCATCTCGTCGGACAGCACGGTCAGCCCACTATCCAGCCGCGTGACCTTGGGATGCATGCTCATGCGGCAACCACCCGCGCCCTTTCACGGATATAGGCGCTCAGCGCTTTTACGTCATTGGCGAGCGTCGCGCAGCGCTCTTCGCGCTCGAAAAGCCCCTCCATGCGCGCGGGCAAGGCGGGGTGCTGGCCCGTCACCTTTTCGACCGGCGCGGGGAACTTCGCCGGATGCGCGGTCGAGAGCGTGACCATCGGCACGTCTTTTCCCTGGCGCTTTTCTTCGGCCGCTTTCACGCCGACGGCGGTATGCGGATCGATGAGACGCCCCGTTTCTTTAAAGATACGCTCGATGGTCGCCGCCGTCTCTTCCTCGCTTGCACGCGCCGCGCCGAAAAGACGGCGCGTCAGAGCAAGGCGTTCCTCATCGACCGAAAAGCCGCCCGACTGGGCAAGCGAATTCATCAGACCGGCAACCTTCGCCCCGTCCCGCTCATACATGTCGAAAAGCAGCCGCTCGAAATTGCTCGACACTTGAATGTCCATGGAAGGGCTCATGGTGGGCATCACCTCGCCCACTTCATAGCGCCCGCTCGTCATCACGCGGCTCAAAATATCGTTGCGGTTCGTCGCGATGATGAGCTGCTCGATGGGCAGGCCCATTTGCTTGGCGACATAGCCTGCAAAAATATCCCCGAAATTCCCAGTCGGCACCGAGAAGGAGACAGTGCGCGAAGGCGCGCCGAGCGCAACGGCCGAGGTGAAATAATAAACGATCTGCGCCATCACCCGGCCCCAATTGATCGAGTTCACACCGGCAAGGCGGATCTCGTCGCGGAAACCATGATCGTTGAAGAGCGCTTTTACCAGCGCCTGGCAGTCGTCGAAACTGCCTTCGATAGCAATGTTATGGACATTGGCGTCGAGCACCGTCGTCATCTGGCGGCGCTGCACGTCCGAAACACGGCCCTTGGGATGGAGGATAAAAATATCCGTCGTCTCCCGGCCTTTGAACGCCTCGATCGCCGCCGAGCCGGTGTCACCCGAGGTTGCACCGACGATCGTGATACGCTCACCGCGCCGGGCCAGCGCATAATCGAAAAGCCGGGCGAGGATCTGCATCGCCACATCTTTAAAGGCAAGGGTGGGCCCGTGATAAAGCTCCATCAGCCAGTCATTGGGGCCGATCTGGGAAAGGGGAGCGACAGATTTATGGCCGAAGCTGGCATAGGCCGCCTCGATCATGCCCTTCAGATCTTCATCCGGTACCGCATCGCCGATGAAAGGCTTCATCACCGCAAAGGCGGTCTCTTCATAGCTTGCGCCGGAAAGCGCGCGGATTTCCGCCTCGCTGAAGCGGGGCCATTCGGCCGGCACATAAAGGCCGCCGTCCCGGGCAAGCCCGGTCAATAGCGCCTCTTCAAATCCTAGTTCCGGGGCCGCGCCCCGCGTGCTGACGTATTTCACGCCTTCTGTCTCCCGGCTCAAGTGAAGGGGCGTACCCTAATCCCAAGGCAAAGGGGGGTAAAGCACCCTTAGCGCCGCCTCCCAAAGCTTAAGCGGCCCTGAGAGACGTGATAGGCGAAGTAAACGGCAATCAGACAGCCTGCGAGGCCGAACCAGGTCAGGGCATATTGCAGGTGATCGTTCTTGAGCTTCACGACGGATGCCCCGGGCCGCGGCCAGCCGCCCGGCACCTCGCCCCGGTCCTGAATGAGAAGGAAGGGGGCAACGGGCGCGATTTCGGCATGAGCGGCCATTTTTTCCACATCCCGCGTGAACCAGGTATTGGCTTCAGGGTTATCCTCCGCATCGAGCGCGCCTGCCTGATGGGACGCGCGCACGACGCCTGAAAGCGTCACCCGGCCGTCCACCAACCCCTCGCGCCGCTCGTCTTGCTCTTTCAGCCGTTCGGGCACGAAGCCTCTATCGACCAGCACATAAGAGCCGTCGGCCAGGCGCAGCGGCGTGATCACGTCATAGCCGGGGCCGAGATCGGGAGCCTGCGTGAACCAGTGCATCTCTTTGTCATGCAGGAACGTGCCCGTCACCTCGACATGGCGGAACTCATGGGCTGCCAGATCGAGCGCGCGGGCCGCCTCGATATCGCCGATGGAAATCGTGGGCGCGGAAAGGCGCGCTTCCATGCGGGCAATAAGATCGAGCTTCCAGTCGCGCCGCTCGAGCTGCCATTGCCCGAGCGCAAGGAGAATGCCCAGCGCGATGAGGGAGGCGACGGTCGGCCATAAAAGAGGTCTGAAATGCATGCCTTCCCCTTACCGGTCGAGCCGGCCTTCCTGGGCCCTGTGCTTATATTGCTGGGCAATGAGCCAGGTCTTGAAGGGCTGCAGCAGCAAGAGCGGAATGAGAATGCCGAGCGTGCCCCAAAGCACGCCATGCACCCAGTAAGGCGGCTGATAGCTCACTTCGACAAAGAGTGCCCCGCCGACGATCAGAAACCCGGCAATCAGGATGATGAACACCGCCGGGCCGTCGCCGCTATCCATCTTCGCGAGATCGAGCCCGCAATAATCGCATTTATCGGCGAGCTTCAGATAGCTCTTATAGAGCTTGCCGTGGCCGCAGCGCGGGCACTTGCCCCGCAGTGCCAGTCCAAGCGAGCTTTGCGGGGGAAAATAGCGCTCATCCATCGGTCTATCCTTTCAGGCTCTTTTCCGTTTTTCCGGCCCCGGTCTCTCGCCGGAAAAGCAAAGGGCGGCTGCCAGATGGCGCCGCCCCCCGCATCTTAAATCCCCCGGCGCTTAGTGCGCGGCGGGTGTCCCTGCCGCCCACACATAGATGGAGGCGAAGAGGAAGAGCCACACAACGTCCACGAAGTGCCAGTACCAGGCAGCGGCTTCGAAACCGAAATGCTGCTGCGGCGTGAACTGGCCGGCAACGGCGCGGCCTAGGCACACGGCCAGGAAGATCGTGCCGATGATCACGTGGAAACCGTGGAAGCCGGTCGCCATGAAGAAGGTGGCGCCATAGATCGAGCCGGAGAAGCCGAAAGCGGCGTGGCTGTATTCATAAGCCTGCAGGGCGGTGAAAAGCATGCCGAGCACGACGGTCAGCACGAGGCCCATTTTCAGGCCCTTGCGGTCGCCATGCTGCAGCGCGTGGTGCGCCCAGGTCACGGTCGTGCCGGAGGTCAGCAGGATCAGCGTGTTGATCAGCGGCAGGTGCCAGGGGTCGAAGGTTTCGATACCTGCAGGCGGCCAGTGCCCGCCCGTTGCCTCGGCACGCATGAACTGGACCGCGTCGCCCGGGAAAAGGCTGGCGTCGAAGAAAGCCCAGAACCAGGCAACGAAGAACATCACTTCCGACGCGATGAACATGATCATGCCGTAGCGGTGATGAAGCTGCACGACCGGCGTATGATCGCCGCTTTCCGCTTCCCTCACCACATCGCGCCACCAGCCGATCATGGTGTAGATTACACCGGCGAAGCCGATGAGCATCACCCAGGGAGCGCCGCCATGCATATACATGATGGCGCCGACCGCGAGCACGAAAGCGGCAAGCGAGCCCACGAAGGGCCACGGGCTTGGATTGACCAAGTGATAGTCATGATGTTTGGCGTGGGCGTCTGCCATTTCCCCTCACTCCGTTCTCGCGGGCTAGCCCGCTCTTTCTCTCAAGTTCCAACCAGTTTACTCCGAAGAAGCCTCTTTCTTCGGAAAAAACGTATAGGACAGCGTAATCGTCTTGATGCTGTCGAGCTGCGGATCGTCCGCGATTTCCGGATCGATGAAGAAGGTCACGGGCATATCCACCCGCTGTCCCGGCTCCAGCCGCTGCTCGGTAAAGCAGAAGCATTCGATCTTGTTGAAGTAGTAGCCTGCCTGCTGCGGCGTCACGTTGAAGGTCGCCGTGCCGACAATAGGCTTGTCCGAATTGTTATGCGCTTCGTAAAAGGCAAGCCCCGTCTCGCCGATCTTCAGCGTCACCGGCTGGCTTGCCGGTTTGAAATCCCAGGGCATGTCTTTCGACGTATTGCCGTCGAAGCGGATCGTGATCTCACGGTCGAGGACGGAGGCAGAAGCGGCATCGGCCCGGTTCGTGGTGCCGCCATAGCCCGTCACCTGGCAGAAGATCTGATAGAGCGGCACGGCGGCATAGGACAGGCCCACCATGCCGGCCGCCACGCCCACGCAAAGGAGAGCGATCTTCAAGCCGCCGGTTCTGTTTTCATATGCCGCTGCCGTCATATCCCGCGCACCGTTCATATCGACCGCTCGGCGATGTTCCCGCCGAGTTTGACAACCGTCACCAGGAAGAAAAGCGCGATCATCGCCACAAGCACCCAGGCCATTGCTTTTGCCCGCGCCTTGCGCCGGGCATAAAGCTCCGGCGTCCAGCCGGAAGCATCCGGGCGCTCGCTCGGGTTCGTTTCACCCTCGCTTTTCTTTTCTTCGCCTTCCATCGCTTCCCCCTTATGCCCCCAAGCCCGGAACGGCGAACGTCAAGCCGGCCGCATGTTCCACGAGCAAGGTTGCAAAAAGCAGGAACAGATAAAGGATGGAAAAGCCGAAGAGTGCCTTGGCCCGCCCGTCGGCTTTTTCTCCGTCCCCTTCCGCCCAGATGCGGGCGGCGAGCACGAGGAAGAAAATGCCGGCGGCAAGCGCGACCGCGCCATAGACGAGCCCGGCAAAGCCGAGCACGACAGGCGCCAGGGTCGTTGCAACCAGAAGCACCGAATAAATCAGGATCTGTTTGCGCGTTTCCCGCTTGCCCGCAACGACCGGGAGCATAGGAACGGAAACTTTTTCATAGTCGCCTGCCCGGTAAAGCGCGAGCGCCCAGAAATGGGGCGGCGTCCACATGAAGATGATGAGGAAAAGCGTGATCGATTCCAGCGAGACGGAGCCCGTCACCGCGGCCCAGCCGATCATGGGCGGGAATGCGCCCGCGGCTCCGCCGATGACGATGTTCTGCGGCGTCGAGCGCTTCAGCCACATCGTATAGACGAACAGATAAAAGCCGATAGTCAGCGCCAGAAGCGCGGCGGCGGTCCAATTGACCATGACGCCCATGGCAAGCACCGAGCCGACGGAAAGCGTCGCCCCGAAGCCCAGCGCCTCACCCGGCTCGATCCGCCCTTCGGGGATCGGGCGCGAGCTCGTGCGGGACATTTCCGCGTCGATATCGGCGTCGTACCACATATTCAAGGCGCCCGAAGCGCCCGCCCCCACCGCAATGCACAGCAGCGCGGTGAAAGCGATGACGGGATGGATCGAGCCCGGCGCCACGACGATGCCGACGAGCCCCGTGAAAATCACGAGCGACATCACCCGCGGCTTCAGGAGCTCGAAATAGTCCCGGGCCGAGCCGCCATTATGGCGGGCTTCGGCCTCAAGACGTTCATTCGTGGCAGTAAGATCCGACATATATCCCGCTACTTTGAAAATTCTTGTCCGGTTCGGGGCAAGCCCCGCGGGTTATTTAACCCGCGGAAGCTCGCTGAACTGGTGGAACGGCGGCGGAGAGGGAAGCGTCCACTCCAGCGTCGTTGCGCCTTCGCCCCAGGGATTGTCCCCGGCTTTCTCTTTACGGGCCAAGGAGACGGCCATGCCGACCAGGAAGACCAGGACGGAGAAAGCAGAGAGGTAGGAACCCCAGGAAGCCACTTCGTTCCAGCCGGCAAAGGCATCCGGATAGTCCGCATAGCGGCGCGGCATGCCGGCACGGCCCAGGAAGTGCATCGGGAAGAACACGAGGTTCACACCGATGAACATCATCCAGAACTGCAGCTTGGCGAAGAACTCGTTGTACATGTAGCCGGTGATTTTCGGGAACCAGTAGTACCAGCCGCCGAAGATCGCGAAGACGGCACCCAGCGACAGCACATAGTGGAAGTGCGCCACCACGTAATAGGTGTCGTGATAGGCCCGGTCGACGCCCGCATTCGCCAGCACCACGCCCGTCACACCGCCGACGGTGAACAGGAAGATGAAGGCGATGGCAAAGAGCATCGGCGCGCGGAACGTGATGGAGCCGCCCCACATGGTTGCGATCCAGGAGAAGATCTTAATGCCCGTGGGCACCGCAATCACCATGGTCGCCGCCACGAAATAGGCCTGCGTGTTCACATCGAGGCCGACCGTGTACATGTGGTGCGCCCAGACGATGAAGCCGAGCACGCCGATCGCGACCATCGCATAGGCCATCCCCAGATAGCCGAAGATCGGCTTGCGCGAGAAGGTCGAGACGATGTGGCTGACGATACCGAAGCCTGGAAGGATGAGAATATAAACTTCCGGATGGCCGAAGAACCAGAACAGATGCTGGAAGAGGATCGGGTCCCCGCCGCCTGCCGGATCGAAGAACGTCGTGCCGAAGTTACGGTCGGTCAGAAGCATCGTGATGCCGCCAGCCAGAACCGGCAGCGAAAGCAGCAGCAGGAAGGCAGTGACCAGCACGGCCCAGGCAAAGAGCGGCATCTTGTGCAGCGTCATGCCCGGCGCGCGCATGTTCAGGATCGTGGTGATGAAGTTGATCGCACCCAGGATCGAGGAGGCGCCGGCAATGTGCAGCGACAGGATCGCGTAATCCATGGCCGGGCCAGGCTGACCGCTCGTCGAAAGCGGCGCGTAGATGGTCCAGCCGCCGCCCACGCCGTTATTGCCCGGAGGGCCTTCGACGAAGAGCGAAATGAGCAACAGCGCAAAGGAAGCGGGGAGCAACCAGAACGAAATGTTGTTCATCCGCGGGAAGGCCATGTCCGGCGCGCCGATCATCAGCGGCACGAACCAGTTGCCGAAGCCGCCGATCATGGCCGGCATGACCATGAAGAAGATCATCACAAGGCCATGGGCCGTCGTGAAGACGTTGAAGGTATGCGGGTTGGAGAAGATCTGCATACCCGGCTCATGGAGCTCCAGGCGAATGCCGATCGACAGCGCGCCGCCCACGATCCCCGCCATGATGGCGAAGAGCAGGTACATCGTGCCGATGTCTTTATGGTTCGTGGAATAGACGTAACGCCGCCACCCCGTCGGATGATCTTCGTGACCAGCGTGCGCAGCTGCTTCACCTGCCATCTCTCGATCCCTTCCGTTTCTCTCTCAAATACTGATGTTATCCGGGCCCGGGCTTAGCGCCGCGCGTCCGACGATTGTTCTGCGGACGCCACGGACACGTTCGTGTCCACGCCTGCATATTCCTGCTGCGCCCATTCGGTCCAGGACGCGAATTCTTCTTCCGTCACCACACGCACCTTGATGGGCATGAAAGCGTGGCGGATGCCGCAAAGCTCCGAGCACTGGCCGTAATAGGTGCCGGTCTTGGTTGCCTTGAACCAGGTCTCATTAAGACGGCCGGGCACCGCGTCGATCTTCACGCCGAAAGCCGGAATAGCCCAGGCATGGATCACGTCGGCTGCCGTCACCTGCAGACGGATGACCTTGTTCACCGGCACAACGACTTCGGTGTCGGTTTCCAGAAGACGCGGCTGGCCTTCCTTCAGATCGCCGTCTTCCACCATCAGCGCGTCATAGATCATGCCGCCATGGTCCGGGTACTCGTAGCCCCAATACCACTGATAGCCCGTCGCTTTGATCGTCACATCGGCTTCCGGCACCACGACCTGATTGTAAAGGAGGCGGAAGGAAGGAATGGCGATCGTCACGAGGATCAGCACCGGAATGATCGTCCAGGCCACTTCGATCAGCGTGTTATGCGTCGTCGTGGAGGGTTCCGGGTTCGACTTGGCGTTGAAGCGCACCATCACGATCAGGAGGAGCGCCAGAACGAACAGCGAAATGGCGGTGATGATGTAAAGCAGCATGTTATCGAACCAGGTCAGCTGCTCCATGATGGGCGTTGCCGCCTGCTGAAAGCCCATCTGCCATTCATGCGGCTGATCCGCGAATGCCGCCATGGACCCCATATCCACCAGTGCCAGCGCGCCTGCCACAAGTGCCCCGAGAAGAGTAAGTACCCGCATCCTCATGCCCATTCCTTGTTTGCCCCACCCCGCGAACGGGGGCGGACAGTCGATTCCCGTCTCACCCGTCTGCTGCGGGTTGCCGGTCTGCCGCCGGTTCCCGCGCGGGTGCGCCGTTTGCCCCGGCCGGGTCCGCCCGGCCATTGCCAAAGGGACCTGCCGCCGGATTACGGCGCATTTATGCGTCAAAAATCACAAACCGAGGCGCGCCGCAAGCCATGAGACAGAAAATATCGCCCGGACAGGCTGCCCGCGCGCCTCATCTCCCCCGTGCTTATAGCACCCCTTGAGTCGGAGGGGAGTATAGTCCGCTGAAAGAGGCAGAGGACACGGGCACCGCCCGCCGCGACCTTTTGCCACAATTGTGCCCGGCGTGAACCGGCACGCTCACCCTGCGCGCCCACCCGGCCCCTCTAAACCCCTAAAATAACGGGGGTTTTTTTATCCCCAATCCGTTCTAGACTCATCCGTAACAGATAAGAGCCAAGCGGAGCGGCAGGCATGCGGGACGAAGCGCTGATTCATTTTCATTATGGCCGCCACATCTCGGCAGGGGTGCATCTTGCCCATGAAGGGGCGGCGGCGCCCGATTTGGTCAGCGAAGCTGCCCCATATCTCGATCCCAAACATCCCGGCCGCTGCGTGGTCGGCTTTTGCAGCGCCCATCCCGGCGCCGTCGACGACATCACCAATGCCCCGCCGCGCGGCTGGGAGAATTGGGGGTTTGTCGAGTGGGACGATTGGTTCGGGCGGATCAACGGGGTCTATCTCGTCGATCTGCGCTCGCTCAAGGTGAAGCAATATCCGCTTTACAGCTGCGCGCCGCTCATCGTGCCCTGCGACCTCTCGGGCCTGCCCGGCCGTTTGGTGCCGGTGGAAGAATGGCTGAAAGCCTGATATCTCCCGGTATTCGCTCAAGTGCCTTTAAAGGCCCAACGCCCCCTCACACGTAAAGAGACGCCCCATGACCGACAGTGAATTTTTCTTCCAGAAGACCGGCCTCAACCGCGCGAAAGTGGAAAGCACGGTCGGCAAGGCGCTGGCGGGCAGCGACGACGGCGAACTCTATCTCGAATATAAAGTCTCCGAGGCGCTGGGCTTCGACGACGGGCGGCTCAAGACCGCCAATTTCGACACCAATCAGGGCTTCGGCCTGCGCGCCGTGGCGGGCGAGGCGACGGGCTATGCCCATTCCGCCGATCTTTCCGAAGACGCGCTCGCCCGCGCCGCCGACGCGGTGCAGGCGGTGAAACGCGGTTACACCGGCACGCTCGCCGAGGGGCCGAAAGCCACCAACGTCAAACTCTATGGCGACGGCAACCCGCTCGGCGAACAGAGCTTCGAGGAGAAAGTGAAACTCCTCCAGGAAGTCGATGCCTATGCCCGCGCCAAGGACAAGCGCGTGCGCCAGGTCTCCTGCTCGCTGGCCGGTGAATGGCAGGTGGTGGAAATCATCCGCGCCGACGGCACCTCGATCCGCGATGTGCGCCCGCTCGTGCGCATGAATGTCTCCGTCGTCGTGGGTGACGGGGACCGCCAGGAATCGGGCTCCTACGGCGTGGGCGGACGCACGGGCTATGCCGCTTATCTTGCCCCTGAAAGCTGGCAGGCGAATGTCGATGAAGCGCTGCGCCAGGCTCTCGTCAACCTTGAGAGCGTGCCTGCGCCCGCCGGTGAAATGGATGTGGTACTGGGCGCGGGCTGGCCGGGTATTCTCCTTCACGAAGCGATCGGCCACGGGCTCGAGGGCGATTTCAACCGCAAAAAGACATCCGCCTTTGCCGGGCTACTGGGTGAGCGCGTTGCCGCCCCCGGCGTGACGGTTGTCGACGATGGCACGATTTCGGACCGGCGCGGCTCGCTCACCATCGACGATGAAGGCACGCCCACCTCCAAGACCGTGCTCATCGAAGACGGCATCCTGAAAGGCTATATGCAGGACCGCATGAATGCCCGCCTCATGGGCATGGCGGCGACGGGGAACGGGCGGCGCGAATCTTACGCCCACCAGCCCATGCCGCGCATGACCAACACTTACATGCTGGGCGGCGACAAGGACCCGGGCGAAATCATCTCCTCCGTGAAAAAAGGCCTTTATGCGGTTTCCTTCGGCGGCGGGCAGGTCGATATCACGAGCGGCAAGTTCGTCTTCTCCTGCACCGAAGCTTATCTCATCGAGAACGGCAAGATCGGCGCGCCGGTAAAAGGCGCCACGCTGATCGGTAACGGACCGGACTGCCTGACGAAAGTCTCCATGATCGGCAACGACATGAAGCTCGATCCCGGCATCGGCACCTGCGGCAAGGCCGGCCAGGGCGTGCCCGTCGGCGTCGGCCAGCCGACCCTGCGCCTCAACGGCCTGACCATTGGCGGCACAGCGGCAGGGTAAACATCACGCCTACCCGGCTGCCAATCTTCTTTGTCGGGATGGATGTCGGCAGCAAGATGGCGGGGCAAGCTGTCTTCCACCTGCTTCTATATCGTCATGGCCCGGCTTGACCGGGCCATCCACGCAAACTTAGCCGTGGCCTTCGTGGCAAGCACCCGTGGATGCCCCGCATAAAGCGGGGCATGACGAAAAGAAAAAGAAGCTTCACGAGCCCGCTTAAAACGCGAACTCGTCGTAGATGGGCGCGACGGTGCCGTTCCAGCGGCCGTGATAAAGATCGAGCAATTCTTCGGCGGGCGTTTTACCCTTTTCGACGATCTCTTCGATCGAGGACAGGAAGATGCGCTCATCCGCGCCGGTGCCGTCCCCTGCCCCGCGCCGCTTGAGGCCTTCCTGCGCCAGATCGAGCATCTGGCGGGCAAGGTCCTGCACCGTGCCGCCGCGGAACGGGGTTTTGAGGCCGAGCTTCGGCACCTCATCGCGCAGGCGCTGGCGCTCTTCGGCGGTCCAATCCTTCACCATGTCCCAGGCGGCATCGAGCACGCCGCCATCGTAAAGCACGCCCACCCAAATCGCGGGCAGCGCGCAGATGCGGCTCCAGGGCCCGGCATCGGCGCCGCGCATTTCCATATATTTCTTGATCCGCGCTTCGGGGAAAAGCGTCGTGAGATGGTTCGACCAATCGCCGATGGTCGGCACTTCGCCTTCAAAGCCTTTCAGCTTGCCGTCCAGAAAATCACGGAAGGAAAGTCCCGTCACATCGTGATAGGTGCCGTCCCGGTAAACGAAATACATCGGCACATCGAGCGCGTAATCGACATAGCGCTCATAGCCGAACCCGTCTTCGAAAACGAAAGGCAACATGCCGGTGCGGTCGCCGTCCGTGTCTTTCCAGACCTCCGAGCGCATGGAGAGGAAGCCGTTGGGTTTTCCTTCCGTGAACGGAGAATTGGCGAAAATCGCGGTGACGATGGGCTGCAGCGCCAGCGAGACGCGCAGCTTTTTGACCATGTCGGCTTCGGAAGAAAAATCGAGGTTCACCTGCACCGTGCAGGAACGGTACATCATGTCGAGCCCCATCTTGCCGGTCTTCTGCATATAGCGCGTCATGATGCCGTAGCGGCCCTTGGGCATTTGGGGAATGTCGGCGCGGGACCAGTCGGGCGTGAAGCCGAGCCCCAGAAAGCCGATGCCGAGCTCATCGCCCACTTCCTTCACCTGGGCGAGGTGATCGTGCACTTCGCCGCAGGTCTGATGCAGCACTTCCATCGGCGCGCCGGAAAGCTCGAACTGGCCGCCGGGCTCCAGCGAGATATTGGCGCCCGAGCCTTCCTCGCAGACGAGACCGATCAGCGTCTCGCCTTCCATGACCGGCTGCCAGCCGAAACGCTGCAGGCCTTCCAGCATGGCGCGGATACCGTCCGGCCCGCCATAAGGCACGGCGGTATGATCTTTCAGGCGGAAGGAAAATTTCTCGTGTTCGGTGCCGATGCGCCAATCGCTTTTCGGTTTCTCGCCGGAGGCGAGGTAATTCACCAAATCATCACGGCTTGTAATGGGCTCGGGCCCTGCCACCAAAATGCTCATCTGAACGCCCTTCCACCGTGAAGCGCCGCGGGGTCTTTTTGCCCCTTCCGGCCAATTGCGCTCATGTAAGGCCAGCCCCTACACGAAACAAGGTTAAATCGCCCGGCCTCGGGGAATTGTGAACCCTGCGGTGAGCGCTGCGTGCTGCCGGCCCCTAGCCATCATCGCCGCGCCAGTCGCCGAGGACAAGCTGCACCGCGGCAAGAGCGGCGACGGCGGCGGTGTCCGCCCGCATGATTCGCGGCCCGAGCGAGAGGGCGCAGGTATCCTCCCGCCCCAGAAGCCGCTCGCGCTCTTCCGGGGCAAAACCGCCTTCCGGGCCGATAAGAAGCGCGAAAGGCCCCTTGCCGCGCTCGCCTTCAAGCTGGGCCAGCGCGCTGCCGGGAGGCGCGCTTTCATCGCAAAAAAGAATGCGCCGCGCCGGGGCCTGCCCGCTCCAGCCATCCAGCAGTTTTTCAAGCGTCTCGGGCTCGCGAAATTCGGGCACCGCAAGCAGGCCGCATTGCTCCGCCGCCTCGATTAAATTGGCCTCGATGCGTTCTTCTTTCACCCGGGCCACATTCGTAAAACGGGTCATGACGGGCTGAATGACGCCGGCGCCCATTTCGGCTGCTTTTTGGACCATATAATCGAGCCGGGCTTTTTTCACCGGCGCAAAGAGCAGCCAGATATCGGGCAGACTGTCCTGGGCGCGGGTCGCACGTTCCGGCAAAAGGTTTGCCGCCTTCTTGCGCACCTCCGAGAGCGCGCAGAGCCACTCCCCATCCCGCCCGTTAAAAGCGAGAATGGGCGCGCCTTCTTTCAGGCGCAGCACATTCAAAAGGTAATGGGCCTGATCACGGCTGAGCTCCACGGGCGCGCCCGCGGCCAGATCCGCCGTCACATAGAGCCGGGTCTTGCCGGTGGCGCAGCGCTCCGCCGCGCGCTCGATGCCTTCGCTTTTTTCCATCACCATCCTTCCGCGCCCGAAGGAACCCCAGGCGGGCCCGCAACACTCGTTTCTTTTCTCTGGCATGCTATAGATCGGGGCGCATTGCAACGACAGGAACCTGCCCACGCCATGACGCAGAATGCCGAGCCTTCCCGAAACGCCGATCAGGCCGTCGCCGATGCCATGCCCGCCAATTGGGTGGATCGCTGGGCACCGCGCGCCGCCCGGCCCTATTTGCGGCTGATGCGGGCGGACCGGCCAATCGGCTCCTGGCTTTTGATGTGGCCGTGCTGGTGGTCGGCGGCGCTGGCAACGCAGGCGACCGGCACCTTGCAGGACGGGCGCCCGCTCGGCACCTTTCCCGATCCCTGGTTTCTCTTTCTTTTTGCGCTCGGCGCCATCGTCATGCGCGGGGCGGGCTGCACCTATAACGACTTTGTCGACCGGGACATTGACGGCTCGGTGGCGCGCACGCGCTCGCGGCCCATCCCGTCCGGTGCGGTGAGCCCGAAAGCCGCCTTCGCTTTCGCTGTGTTTCTCTCGCTGATCGGCTTTCTGGTGCTCATCCAGTTCAATGCCTTTACGATCGGCCTCGGCATCGCCTCGCTCGGCATCATTGCCGTCTATCCCTTCATGAAGCGCATCACCTATTGGCCGCAGATCGTGCTGGGGCTTGCGATGAACTGGGGGGCGCTGATGGGCTGGGCGGCGGTGACGGGCTCGCTCGCCCTTGCCCCGATCGTGCTCTTTGCCGGGGCGATTGCCTGGACCATCGGCTATGACACGATCTATGCGCATCAGGACCGGGAGGACGATGCGCTGCTCGGGCTGAAATCCACCGCGCTGAAATTCGGCGCGCGCACCAAGTCCTGGCTCTGGCTCTTTTACGGCATCACCGCGCTGTCCTTCATCGGGGCAGGGCTTCTGGCCGGGCTCGGCACCGGCTTTTATCTCGTGATCGGCTTTGCCATTTGGCATCTCTTCCGCCAGATCACCCGGCTCGACATCGACAATGGCGCGCGCTGCCTGGCGCTTTTCCGCTCCAACCGCGATCTCGGCATCATCGTCTTCATTGCCATTATCGCGGGCAGCCTCGGCCCGCCGCTTCTCTAACCTCTGGACGCCCACCCGGTGAAAATGCCGCAGGCGCCCACCCTTGCGGAATGCTGCATTGCATCCTATATGCTGCAATGCAACATGCTGCTCTAACCAGCGGCTCCGAGAAATCATCAAAGAGAGGTGTGCCATGTTCAGAGAATGGCTCCATGGCGCCGCCATCGCCGCCGGGTTCTTTGCCGGCCTTCCCTATTGGCAGGCCGCCGCGGACACCCAAGATCGCGACGCCGCGCCCAAAGGCAAAACCGAAGCGACCCAGCGCGAAGACGGGGCCGGGTTCATTCCCGCCCTTGCCGCCGACTGATCGCCGCCCTTTCCAGGCTGCCTTCGCCCCCATGGGCATATAATCCTGAACCCCGGTTCACATCTGAGCCGGGGTTTCCCATGCCCGAACAGTGAACCTTGTTTCATTTATTGCCATTTTTATTCAAGCGAACTACCATTCACCGGATTTTAGGTGAATGGAGGTTCAGTCTTGGCTTATCGCAGAACCGAGGCGGTCGCTCAGCGGCTTGCGGAAAACCGGCGGCGGATCATCAATGCCGCCCGCGAACTCGTGCTGGAAGGCGGCTTTGCCAGCGCTCAGATGGCACCGGTCGCCGAACGGGCGGGCCTCGCCACGGGCACGCTCTACCGCTATTTCTCGGCCAAGGACGAGCTTTGCCTGCAGGTCTTCCGCGAGGTTTCGGCCCGCGAGATGAGCATTTTGAACGCCATCGCCTCCAAAACCGCCCCGGCCCCGACGCGCCTTGAACAAGTGGTGCGTACTTTCGCCACCCGCGCCATTCGCGGGCGCAGGCTTGCCTATGCGCTGCTCGCCGAGCCCGTGGACAATGCCATTGCCGAAGAGCGCTGGCGCTTCCGGCGCACCCATGCCGATATTTTCACCCGCGTCATTCAGGACGGGCTGGAAGAGGGAAGCTTCGAAGTGGCGGATGCGCGCCTTGCGGCGACCTGCATTGCCGGCGCCGTGCCCTCCGCACTGATCGGCCCGCTGGCGCCTGAAAGCCACGAGCTTGACGGCAACGGCGATCACGTTATCGATGCCATCGTACAATTCTGCCTGCAGGCGGTCGGCTATCAGGGCAAGATGACCGGCCAGGGCCTTGCCAAGGATCAAAGGGTGACAGCATGAGCACGGCACGCATCAATACCAGCGAGCTTTTGAGCCCCTCCCAGCTTGCCGAAGTGCGCAAGCGCTCGAACCTGCGCGGCATCTGGCTCGTCCTTCATGCCTGGGGCGTGATCTTCGGCTCCATGGCGCTTTTCGTCTGGATGCCCAATCCCCTCACCTTCCTGCTTGCGGTGATGCTGATCGGCGCGCGCCAGCTCGGCCTTGCCATCCTCATGCATGACGGGGCGCACGGGAACCTGACGGAAAACCCGAAGCTCAACATGTTTCTCAGCCAATGGCTCTGCGCTTACCCCATGGGCGCGGAAACCATGGCCTACCGGCGCTATCACCTGCAGCACCATATGAACACGCAGCAGGAAAACGACCCGGACCTTATTCTCTCCGCGCCCTTCCCCATCACGAAGAAGAGCTTCCGGCGCAAAATGATCCGTGATCTGACGGGGCAGACGGGCTACCAGCAGCGCAAATCGCAGATCATGAATGCGCTCGCCCTCGGCAAACAGGGCAAGGGCATGAGCGCGAAGGAACGCGCTCTCCATTATTGGAACAAGCTCGGCCGCGCCACGCTCGCCCAGGCCATCCTCTTTGCCATTCTGGCGGCAAGCGGGCACTGGTATCTTTATTTCGCGCTCTGGGTGCTGCCGCTTCTCACCTGGCATATGGCGATCACGCGGGTGCGCAACATTGCCGAGCACGCCATGGTGCCCGACAATGACGATCCTTTCCGCCAGGCCCGCACGACGCTGGCCGGCCCCTTGGCGCGCGCCTTCATTGCGCCTTACTGGGTGAATTACCACGTCGAGCATCACCTTTTGATGTGGGTGCCCTGCTACAACCTGCCCAAGACGCGCGCCTATCTCATCGCCAATGGCTATGGCGAGAAGATGGAAAGCAAAAAGAACTACCTGGACGTGCTGCGCATGGCGACCTCGCGCCCGGATGACGAAGACGGGCCGGGTAAACTCGTGCATAATGCGCGCCGCCGGGTGGCCGGCACGTTCGATGAAGGATTTTCAAGTGCCAATTGAGGCCGAGCAAGACGCAGAACAAGCGGCGGGACGGATTGGCGATCCCGCCGCTTTTATTTTGCGCGAAACGGAACTGCTCACCCCGCCGCTGATCCCGGAAGTCACGCTGCATCTGGCAAGCGACTGCCTGCCGCTTTGGGAGCTGACGGAAGAAGAGCTGGCCGAGCGCGGGCTGCCGCCACCCTTCTGGGCCTTCGCCTGGGCGGGCGGGCAAGCGGTCTCTCGCTATATTCTCGATCATCCGGATACCGTGCGCGGCAAACGCGTGCTCGATTTCGGCTCGGGCTCCGGCCTTTGCGCCATCGCCGCGCTGAAGGCGGGCGCGGGCGAAGTGCTCGCCGCCGATATTGACGTCTTTGCCTATGAAGCGATCCGGCTCAATGCAAAAGTAAACGATGTCACGCTCTCCGCCACCCGCGCAGATCTCGTCGGCACGCCTTGCGCGGACTGGGACACCGTACTGGTCGGTGACATGTGCTACGAGCAGCCGCTTGCCGGGCGCATCGAGGCCTGGCTGCGCGGGCTGATGCGCGAGGGCAAGCAGGTCCTAATCGGCGATCCGGGCCGCACGTACCTGCCCAAAGAAAACATCGAAAAGCTCATCGCCTACGCGGTCAAAACCGACCGCCGCCTTGAAGACCTCGACGTAAAAAACACCGCCGTCTGGCAGCTGGTGAAACACCCTTCGTAATTCTCACCCTTTCGGCGCGGGGCCGGTGTAAAGGGCGCGGGGGCGGATGAGGGTGCGCTCGCGCATTTGCTCGCGCGCATGGGCGGCCCAGCCGATGGAGCGGCCCACCGCGAAAAGGCCGATGCCGGCAAGGGCGGGCAGCTTCAAAAGATGGGTAAGGATGGCGAGGCCGTAATCGATATTGGGGGCGACGCCCACGGCCTTTTGCACATAGGCGGGCACTTCGCGGGTGAAGAAGGTTTCGCCGAGTTTTTCTTCCACCGCTTCGAGCAGCACTTTGGCGCGCGGGTCCCAGCCCCGGTAGATCGTGTGGCCGAAACCGGCAAAGCGCTCGCCCGCCGCCGCCTGCTCGCGGATTTCGCTCAAAACCTCGCCGCTCTTCATCAGCTTTTGCAATTGCAGCGCGGCGCGCGCCGAGGCCCCGCCATGCAGCGGGCCTTTGAGCGCGGCGAGCGCGGCAATGGTGCCGTCATAAAGGCTCGCGCCCGTGGAAACCGCGCAGCGCAGCGTGAAGGTGGAAGCATTGAGCTCATGATCGGCGAGCAGCACCAGCGCCATGCGCACGAGCGCACGGCCCTTTTCATCGAGCCCCCAGGCATCGCCGAACTGATCGTGAATGGGGCGCGATGACAGCGGCCCGCCCGAGACAAGCGCCGCCATAAGCCGCGTGATGCGCGCCGCGGCAAGGGCAAGGCCCTGATCGGTGCGGTTGTACGCCCCTTCATCCGCCGCGCCGGCCAGCGCCAGCACCGCCATCGAGCGGTCGATGGGATGAGCGTCTTTTGCCTCATCGGCCAGCAGCTTCAGCACCGGCACATCCGGCGGCAGATTGTCCTTGGCGAAAGCATCGTAATCGGCCGTCTGCCAGAGAAGGCCCGCCGCGCTTTCAAGGCTCGCATGACGGGCAAGCTCGCCCGCATCGACGCCCCGGTAATAAAGCCCGCCTTCGGCGATGAGCGAGATTTCGGAGGCGAGCACCGGCTGGGCGGCGGAGAAAGGGGCGACATGGCGCGGGCGCTTTTCCGCCTTGCCGGGCGGGGCGCGCCGCTCGGCCAGGGCGCGCACATCCTCGGCGCGGTAGCGCTTCGCCCGGGCGCCGGGCACGGGCTCGGAGCGGATCATCCCCCGGCTGACATAGGCATAAAGCGTGGCGGGCGAGACGCCGAGCTCCGCCGCCGCCTCGCGGGCGGAGAGATAAAGGACCGAGTCTTCCGGGCTGTCAGCGCTCATCGCAGAAATCTTTACGTTGATTAGCTTAATCAAGATTGATCATATCAATAAACCCTCCCAGATTTGAAGGCAAGCAGCCAGTCTTTCCGGCACATCGCCACTTATGGAGGGTTTCATGAACACGCACCTCTCATCTGCCTCCCCGCTTACCGGGCTTGAAGGCATTCCCGCCGCCGAAACGGCGCTGAGCCGCGTCGACGGCCAGGCGGGCCAGCTCATTCTCTGCGGCGCGAATCTGAAGGATTTCGCTGCCGCTCATACATTCGAAAGCGCGGCGGCAACTTTCTGGGGGGACGCGCAGGCCCGCCCGGCGGAAAGCGCCGAAGCCGTCCGCGCCGCGCTTGGACGCGCGCGGGAGGAGGCTTTCGCACGCCTGACCCCGCTCCTTCCCGCCTTTGAAGGCTTAAGCACCTCTGAGGCGCTGCGTCTCGGCCTTGCCGCGATGAAAGGCAGCGAAAAGAGCGCGCCGCATCTTGCCGTCACGGGCGCGGTGCCCGTCATTCTTGCCGCCGCTCTGCGCGCGCAGGAAGGCAAGGCCCCGCTTGCCCCCGATGCGGGCAGCGGCCATGTCGCCGACTTCCTCCGCATGCTGACAGGGGAAACACCCGTGCCTGCGAGAGAAGAAGCGCTCACCACCTATCTCGTCACGGTGATGGATCACGGCATGAATGCCTCGACCTTCACCGCCCGCGTCATCGCCTCCACACAGGCCGGCATCGACTGGGCCGCGCTCGGCGCTTATGCGGCGCTCACAGGCCCGCTTCACGGCGGCGCGCCCGAGCCCGTTCTCAATATGCTCGATGCGATCGGCACGCCGGAGCGGGCGGAAAGCTGGATCGCGGAGGCCCTTGGCAAAGGCGAACGGCTGATGGGTTTCGGCCACCGCATTTATAAAGTGCGCGACCCGCGCGCCGATGTGCTCAAAGCCGCGCTCGAAAAGCTGAAACCGTCGGGCGAGAAACTGGCGCTTGCCCGGGCCGTCGAAAAAGCCGCCCTTGCCGCCCTCAAGGCGCGCAAGCCCGACAGGCCGCTTGAAACGAATGTCGAGTTCTACACGGCCATGCTGCTCGACGGGCTTGCCATGCCGCGCAGCGCCTTCACGCCTCTTTTTGCCATGGGCCGGATCGTCGGCTGGACGGCCCATGCACTGGAACAGCAGCGCATCGGCCGCCTCATCCGCCCCGCCTCGCTTTACATCGGCCGGGAACCGGAGGAGGCCGCATGAGTACGGCTTTGGATAGCAACAAAAACAAAGAGCGCCTTTCCGTGCCGGAACATTTTGCCAAGCAAGCTGCGGCTTGCGAGGCGCTGGGCTCGCCCTTCACCGGGCGGGTCTGCCGCCTGCTTCCTTCGCTTTTGAGCCGCAAGAGCGCCTTTGGCACCAAAGTGCTGGGCTGGAGCGCGGAAGAAGGGCGCGATCCTGCCTCCGATGCCCTGGCGCTGCGTGCGGCAGGAGCTTTCCATGCCTTGCTGCGCGCGGGCAGCGCCGTGCTGCAAGAGGTCTATCCGCCGGTGAGCGTAGACGATGCTGCGCTCAAGTCGGCACTTGAAGCGGCGATAGAAGCGGAAGACGCTTTCCTCACGGCCTGGCTTGAAAGCGCGCCGCAGACGAATGAAGTCTCCCGCTCGAGCGCGCTGCTTGGCGGGGTGCTTCATATCGCCGAGAAAACCCGCCTGCCCCTCGACATTTACGAGATCGGTGCCAGCGCGGCGCTCAATCTTTCCTTCGACCGCTATGCTTACGAGCTTGAAACGCCGGAAGGCATGCGCCGCCGGGACGGCGCCTTGCCCGTCACAGTCACCTCGCGCTGGGAAGGACCGCTGCCGCCGCTCGGCGCCCCGCTTAAAATCGGCGCGCGCCGGGGCTGCGATCTCAATCCCCTGCCCGCCTCGGATGTTAAGGCGCGCGAACGGCTGCTCTCTTACATTTGGCCGGATCAGACGGCACGCCTTGCGCGGATAGAAGCCGCGTTGAAAGCGACCGCTGAAGCGGGCCTTGAGGCGGAAAGAGCGGATGCTGCGGCATGGATCGCAGAGCATTTTTCAACACCCGGTAAGAGCGGCCGCGTACGGCTTCTCTTCCACACCATCGTCTGGCAATACCTGCCGCAGAAAACGAAAGCTGAGATCGAAAAGATCATGGAAGATGCCGCAGAGCACGCGAGCGATGAAGCGCCTCTTGCCTGGTTTTCCATGGAAGCCGATGCGAAAGATACAAGCTCCGCCGCCCTTCGCCTCCGCCTCTGGCCGCAGGGTATCGACACCGAAATCGGCCGCGCCGATTTCCACGGGCGCTGGGCGCGGTGGCACTTGTTCGACGATTAGTAACCCGTCTACTATTTGAACCACAATCACTGTTAGCACACCTCATAAGCGGCTTCATTGGATGAGAATATCGATCTTAGCTTTGCTCATGGCCGTTGCTATCAAACCAGCGTTCGCTGGAGACGATTTTTGGGTGACCGCGAACGAACTGAACCGCCGAACCTGCCCTTCTGAAGAATGCGGCATTGTGGGCAAACTTCTTTTTCGCGAAAAAGTCCAAGTACACGAAGAAAAAGATGGATGGGTTCGCATTTCAAAATTCTACGATGGCGCATGCAACAATGGGCGCAGCTCATTCGTCGAAGAGGGAAATGACACGTGTTCGCCAGACAACGGCATTACAGAAGGAAAGCTGGCTGAATGGGTGGCTAAAGATCACCTTTCGTCGACTCGCCCCAGTGATCCAGGGCTCGGGGCCTCGGGTGCGGAAAAATTGGTCGCCAAATCAGATGACTTCCAAGCGCATAGAAAGATCTTCGCTGGCGCCGCTCTGAAACTGATTAGCGCTGGCACCTGCACAGAAAAGGACTTCTTGGATATGGGCGGGTGGGTTAAATCCACCAAGAAAACCAGCCCACCGACTTACTTCACCTACTGCCGAGACGGGCGCGACCGCATCTATTTGAACGCGGAGACAGGCCGCACTTACAAATGAGGCGCTCCCCTCTCTATTGACTCCTCCATTTAATTCACCTATGCACCATTTACTTCATACGTGAATTAAATGGAGCGCCGCTTGAGCCCGCCCCGCCTTTTTCATCTGATGCATCTGGCGCATCACACGCTTTTCAAGGAAGCAGACCGCAAGCTGGTGGAAAAGCTCGGCATCAGCTCGGTGCAGATGAGCGCGCTTTTCATCATCAAGGCAAATGACGGCTGCCTGATGAGCTATCTGGCGGGTGCCATGCGCATGAACCGCTCGGCGGTGACGACGCTGGCGCAGCGGCTGGAAAAGGCGGGCCTCGTGCAGCGCATGGCCGACATCGAAGACGGGCGCGCCACGCGGCTTTTCATTACCGGCGAAGGCAAACGGCTTGTGAAAAAAGGCGGGCCGGAAGTTCAAAAAGCCAATGCCGAGCTTCTGGCAGGCCTGAGCGCCGAGGAAGCCCGGCTCATCGAGACATTTCTTCTGTCCATTATCGAGCGCGGGAGCAGCGGCAAAAGCGCGCCGCTGCCTGCCGCTCTCTCTTCCCCCTCAGCTTAAGGAGTACGCCCCATGACGCAGATCTGTGAGCATTTGAGCCAGGAGCTCAGCGACGGCATTTTGACCCTGACCTTCAACCGGCCGGAAAAGAAAAATGCGCTGACGCAGGCGATGTATGGCGCAGCCGCCGATGCCATCAACGCCGCGCAGAACGACAAGACTGTGCGCGTCATTCTGCTGACCGGCGCGGGCGATGCTTTTACCGCCGGCAACGACATTGCCGATTTTGCCGGCGCGGGCAGCGCGCCGCGTGAAGGCGAGTCGCCGGTCGCGCGGTATCTCAAAGCCATTCTTTATTGTGAAAAACCGCTCATCGCCGCGGTGAACGGGCTTGCTATCGGTGTCGGCGTGACCATGCTTTTGCACTGCGATCTTGTTTATGCAGGTGAGGCCGCGACATTCCAGACGCCTTTCGTCAATCTCGGCCTTGTGCCGGAAGCGGCCTCCAGCCTCCTCTTGCCGCGCGCCATCGGCACGCAAAAGGCAAATGAGATGTTCCTTCTCGGGCGCAAAGTCGGGGCGGAAGAAGCCGAGCGCATCGGCCTTGCCGCCGCCACGGTGCCGGACGCGGAGCTGATGAAAACCGCCCGCGCCGCCGCCAGCGCCCTTGCCGCCAAAGCGCCGGGCGCAGTGAAAGCCACGAAGAAACTTGCCCGGGGCGAGCTTGCCGAAATCGCCGCGCGCATGGATGCGGAAAGCAAGATCTTCGGCGCGCAGCTGCAAACGGCCGAATTTGCCGAAGCGGCATCCGCCTTCGCCGAAAAACGCGCGCCGGATTTCACGAAGGTCGCGTAAGGCGTAAATAGGCTCAGTAAGCGTGCGGGCGGGCGCCGGTCACCAGACGGTCGGGCCAATAGCGCCCGCGGCCGGTATAGCCGAAGGAAAGGGGGCGGCGGGCGGAAAGCGCGCTTGCCCCTTTATGCGGCTGCGGTTCGCCGAGAAAGACGCCGCCGAGTTTGGGATCGGCAAGGCGGGTTTCCCCGCTTCGGTCTTCCACGAGCGCGGGAAGACCGAGCTCCTTCGACCAGGAGCGCCAGCGCGCCGAAGCATCTGCCCCGTCGAAAGAAACATGAAGCAGCACGTTTTTGGCGGCATCGGGATGAATGAGCTCGACGATGATGACGGGCTCTTTCGTGTCCCCGCGCCGGTAAGCCACGCGGATCGACACACCCTTATAGGCGCGGATGCTTTCCCGCCAGGTCCAGACACCGAAAAGTGGCGATGAATCGTTCACCGCCACCATGTCCCGGTAGATCGCGGCATAGCGGATGAAACCGGCGGCGCGGCGCGGCAGGTCCTGCGCGGGCCCTGCCGTGTAAGCGGGCATGAGATAGGGATCGGCGTCGATTTCGCCATCGCGCCAATTCCGGCGGGCCCCGGCCCGTGTCATGTTTTTCGTCCACCAATCGCTCATGCCTAGAGCCTAGGCAGGCAAGGTTTGCGAGGAGTTAACTTTTTCGCCGATTTGCAAATTTTTCCCGATTTTCCGGGGGCTTAGAGGCCGGCCACCGCCTCGCGGTAAACCTTGGCCGATGCCTCATCGAAACAGACGAGCAGCACCTTTTCGGGAAAGTCGGAACTGGCGAGATGCCCGGCGACGGCGCGGGCGGCGATGGGGGCGGCTTTTTCCACCGGAAAGCCGTAAACCCCGGTGGAGATGGCGGGAAAGGCGAGCGAGGCGAAGCGCCGCTCATTGGCAATCGCCAGCGCCTTTTCATAACAACTGGCAAGAAGCGCCGCTTCCCCTGCGTCCCCGCCCTGCCAGACGGGCCCAACGCAGTGAAGAATAAAAGAAGCGGACAGCCCGTAGCCCGCCGTCAGCTTGCAGCCGCCTGTCTCACAGCCGCCAAGGCCGCGGCATTCTTCCAGAAGCTTCGGCCCCGCGGCCCGGTGAATGGCCCCATCCACCCCGCCGCCGCCCAGAAGCGAGCGGTTGGCCGCATTGGCAATGGCCGTGACGTCGAGACGGGTAATATCGCCTACATGCACCGCGATCCGTTTCATACTCCCTCCTTGGCCCCTCCGCCCCAAGCCCCGCCATGATAAACTTTATCGTGGCACAAACGAATCAGCCCGGTGGAAGCGCCGGGCGCAAGGGGACGGAGATTTCTCCGGGAGGGACATCATGACAGCTTATGCATTGCAGATGCTCGGCCTTTATGCCGGGCTCAACATTCTTCTCAATCTCATTCTGGCTTACCGCGTTTCATCGAACCGGGTGCGCTCCAAAATCGCGACCGGAACGGGCGAAGACAGCGCGCTTTATAATGCGAGCCGCGCCCATATCACCAATGTGGAATATACGCCCATCGGCCTGATCGGCCTGCTCGTCGTCGCCTCGCTCGGCGCCTCGATCTGGGTCATTCACGGGATCGGCGTGCTGTTGACGCTCGGCCGCCTTCTTCATGCGATCGGTGTCTCCCGCACCTCCGAAAGCTCACCGCCGCGTCTCGTCGGCACGCTTTTGACCTGGGTGGCGCTGCTCGTCGCCGGGCTTGCCTGCCTGTACTACGCTTTTATCTGAACACTGGCACGCCAGAACGGCGTTTCAAGCGCCCGATTTTGAAACCCGGCCCCCGCCCTATATAAGGACGGGGGCTATTTCGTCCGGCCCCCTTCTCAGGAGCTTTCATGTCCACACCGCCTCTCGACATCGTTCACCATCTGGTCAAAGCCGCCCGCGCAGCCGGCGCGGATGCCGCCGAGGCCGTTCTCTTCGAAAGCACCTCCCTTTCCGCCTCCTGCCGGCTCGGCAAGGCCGAAGACATCGAGCGCTCGGAAGGGCGCGATCTCGGCCTTCGGGTTTTCGTAGGCGAGCGCCAGGCGGTCGTCTCCTCCACCGATTTTCTGCCCGAGACTTTGAGCGCGCTGACCGAGCGCGCCGTCGCCATGGCCAAGGTCGCCCCGCCCGATCCTTATTGCGGACTTGCAGGCAAAGAGCTTCTGGCCACCGCCTTTCCCGATCTCGAGCTTGACGATGGCAGCGATGTGCCCGCCGAAACCTTGATGGAGACGGCGCTGCGCGCGGAAGAAGCCGCGCTTGCCGTGAAAGGCGTGGCGAACTCGATCGGCGCCGGGGCGAGCTTCGGGCGCGGCTCCGTCTATCTTGCGACAAGCGCAGGCTTTACCGGCTCTTATACGGGCAGCACGCATTCGCTTTCCGCTTCCGTTCTTGCCGGAGAAGGCACGGCGATGGAACGGGATTATGATTTTTCCTCCGCCCGGTTTCTGGAAGACTTGGAAGCGGCGGAAGAAATCGGCAAGCGCGCGGGCGAAAAAGCGGTGGGCCGGCTCGGCGCGCGAAAAGTCAAATCACAAGCCGTGCCCATCATCTACGATCCGCGCGTCAGCAACGGCCTGCTCGGCCATTTCGCCGGGGCAATTTCCGGGGCGAGTGTCGCGCGGGGCACAAGCTTTTTGCAGAAGAAAATGGGTGAAGCCGTCTTCGCGGGGGGCGTGCGCATTATCGACGATCCTTTGAAGAAACGCGGGCTGCGCTCCAAGCCTTTCGACGGGGAAGGCGTTCAAACCACGCGGCAGGCTATCGTCGAAGACGGGGTTTTGAAAACCTGGCTCCTCGACATTTCCACCGCCAAGCAGCTCGGGCTGAAAAGCACGGGCCATGCAAGCCGCGGCACGGGCGCGCCGCCCTCGCCCGGCCCGACCAATCTTTATATGGAAGCCGGTTCGCTTTCACCCGAGGACATGATCGGCGATATCGAAAGCGGGCTTTATGTGACCGAGATGATCGGCATGGGGGTCAATGGCGTCACCGGGGATTATAGCCGCGGCGCATCGGGCTTCTGGATAGAGAAGGGCAAGCTTGCCTATCCGGTGAGCGAGATTACCGTCGCCGGCAATCTGAAAGAGATGTTCGCGAACCTGACCCCTGCCAGCGATCTCACCTTCCGCTACGGCATGAACGCGCCGACCCTGCGCATCGAAGGAATGACCGTTGCCGGGAACTGATCAACAAACGGCAACGAGCGATCGGGCTAAGGATCACGCGCTTTTATGCAAAGCCGTGCGCGAGGCCGGCGCCTTGGCGCTGACCTATTACAAGGCCGATGCCAAACATTGGGAAAAGAGCAAGGGCGATCCCGTCAGCGAGGCCGATCTGGCGGTGAATGCGCTCCTTGCCGAGCGATTGCAAGAAGCGCGGCCCGATTATGGCTGGCTTTCGGAGGAAACCGAAGACGATGCGCGCCGCCTGACGCGGTCGCGTGTCTGGGTCATCGATCCCATCGACGGCACCCGCGCCTTCATCAAAGGCAAACCGCATTTCACGATTTGCGGCGCGCTGGTGGAAGAGGGCCGGCCCGTTCTCGGCGCGGTCTTCAACCCGGCAATGGACGAGTTTTTCGAAGCGGTTTCGGGCGGCGGCGCGCGGCTCAACGGCGCGCCCATTCAGGTGAGCGCCTGCGACGTGATAGACGGCTGCCGTATGGCCGCCTTCGGGCCGATGTTCAAACATCCCGCCTGGCGCGAGCCCTGGCCGGAGATGGAAATCGTGGACCGCAATTCCGTTGCCTACCGCCTCGCGCTTGTCGCCTGCGGGCAGGCCGATGCGGCCATGGCGCTCAACCGCAAGAACGACTGGGACATTGCCGCCGCCGATCTCTTGATCCATGAAGCAGGCGGCAAGATCACCGATCATCAGGGCGCCCCGCTCATCTATAACCGGGAAGACACGAAGCACCGCAGCTTCATTGCCGCCGGCCCCGCCCTTTACCAGGCGATCATCGCGCGGACCGGCAAGATCACGCTTCCTTAAGGCGAAGGGCATATCCCTCCAAGAGTGCAAGGCTCAGGCGAATGCCGGATGCCAGTCCCGCGCAAACATGGTAAATTCAGCGCTCTCCTTCAGATGATCGGCGAGGTTCTTTCATGAGTGACAACAAACAGCTTCTCCATCTCGTTTTCGGCGGCGAGTTGTCGGACCTGCAAGGGGTGACGTTCGAGGATGTGAGCAAGCTCGACGTGGTGGGCATCTATCCCGACTATGCCAGCGCCTATAATGCCTGGAAGGACGTTTCCCAGAAAAACGTGGATAGCGCCCGCACCCGCTATTTCATCGTGCATCTGCATAAATTGCTCGATCCGGAAAACGACCATTGAGCCGCCCGTCACCGAAAAACGGCGGCACCAAAAAGTGATTGTGGCGCCTGATCTTAAGTCCCGTGCCGGGTGACGGCCCCAAAGCCCCGTGATATGGTCGCGCGCACCTTGAAAGGGCCTTTTTCGGCCCAGGCAGAGGACGCGAACGGGCAAAGACGCAGGTACGAACTTGGGTAATAAAGTGGTTGAGAACGCGGGCCAGGCTGCCGGCAAGAAGACAGGCGGGAACGAGGCAAAGGAGCTTTCGGCTCTTGCCGCCGCCCGCCGGGTCGCGGCCCAGTATCTTTATCCCTACCGCTGGCACATTCTGACCGCCGTTGCCGCCAATATCGTGGTGGGCGCCGTCGGCCCCGCCCTGCCTTTTCTTCTGCAGCAGACCATCGATCTTCTTTTCGTTGCCGATCCTTCCACCGATCTCAAAATCGACGTGCCTTTCGCAGGAGACGGGCTGACGGAAGACATGACTTTCGGTTCCTCGATGGATGTGCTGCCTTATATTGCAGGAGCCGCCGCCCTCATCATGGTGGTGCGCGCTTTTGCGACCTACATCTCCAACATCTTCATGGCGACGATGAGCCAGAACATGATTGCCGCTTTGCAGCGCAATCTTTTTCAAAAGCTCGTCTGGTCCGATCTCGGCTGGGTGCAGCAAACCCATTCGGGCCGTTTCATCTCGATCTTTCTGAACGATGTGACGCGGCTTGAATCCGCCATGTCGCAAACCATCGTCAACATGACACGCCACCTGATCATGCTTGTCGGCCTTCTCGCCTACATGATCTATCTCGACTGGCTGCTTACCATTCTTGCCACTTGCGTCGGCCCGCTCATCGTCGTCTTCCTGCGCCGTATCGGCAAACGCACGCGCAAGGCAACGACGAAGAACCTCAACGAAACGGCAACGCTTTCCTCGCTGATCTCGGAAGCCTTGAAAGGCATCCGTGTGGTGAAGGCGTACGGCCAGGAAAGCCATGAGACGGACCGGGCCCAGGCAACGATCCTGAAAGTGCTCGAGCACCGCATGAAAGCGGTGCGCGCGCGCGCCGCCGCAAGCCCGCTGACGGAAGCCTTTTCCGGCCTGGGTTTTGCCGCCGTGATTTATTACGCGGGCTATCAGGGCGGCACGGGCGCCATGACTTCGGGCGAGTTCATGGGCTTCGGCTCGGCGCTTCTGCTTGCCTATCAGCCTCTGAAAGCCGTGGCGAACCAGGGCACCGTGATGCAGGAAGGGGCGGCGGCCGCCTCGCGCATCTTCCCGGTGCTCGATGAAAAAGCCGAAATTGCGGATATGCCGGGTGCGGTGCCGCTGAAAGTCAGCTCCGGTGAAATCCGCTTCGAAAACGTCTCCTTCCATTACCGGGACGGAACGGAAGCGCTGCACGCGGTCGATATCGATGTGCCCCATGGCAAGACCGTCGCGCTTGTCGGCCCCTCGGGCGCCGGCAAAAGCACGATCCTCAATCTCGTGCCGCGCTTTTACGATGCCTCACACGGGCGCGTTCTCATCGACGGGCAGCATGTGCGCGATGTGACACTGGCCAGCCTGCGGGAGGCGAGCGCGCTCGTTACGCAAGAGCCCTTCCTCTTCGACGATACGATCCGCGCCAATATCGCTTACGGTGTGCCGGATACCTCGCAAGAGGCTGTCGAGGCCGCCGCCCGCGCCGCCGCCGCCCATGACTTTATTCTGGCCCTTAAAGACGGCTATGACACCGTGGTCGGTGAAGGCGGCTTGAAACTTTCCGGCGGCCAGCGCCAGCGCATTGCCATTGCCCGCGCGATGCTGAAAAATGCGCCCATTCTGCTGCTCGATGAAGCCACGTCCTCGCTCGACACCGCCTCCGAGCAACAAGTACAGGAAGCCTTGAGCACACTGATGAAGGGGCGCACGACGCTCGTCATCGCGCACCGCCTTTCCACCATCATGCATGCGGACCGGATTTACGTGATCGATGGCGGGCGCGTGCTGGAGCAAGGCACCCATAGCGAGCTGCTTGCCAAAGGCGGGCTTTATGCGGAGCTTTATCAGACGCAATTTGCGCAGGATGGCGGCGGGGAGACGGAGATGCCTGCTGACGCGCCGCTGAAAGACACAGAACAAGCTGCCGCCGGAGAATGAGCATGTCTCCCTTGAAGCGTCTTGTAAAAAGCAGCGCCTTTCAAAGCACGGCGGCCTTTATCGCCGCCTTTTACATCCGGCTTGTGCGTTATTCGAGCCGCTTCATCATCCGCCGCCCGGATGTGCCGGAACGTTTCTGGAAAAACAACGAAAGCTTTATCTGCACCACCTGGCATGGGCAGAACATGCTCACGCCGCCCTTCTGGCACAATTGGCGCGAGCTTGCGATCCTGGTTTCCCGCTCCAGCGACGGGGAGATCATCGCCCGGCTGATGCACCGGCTCGGCCTTTCCACCATTCGCGGCGCAGGCGTGCCGAAAGGCGCAAAGAAGAAAGCGAAAAACAAAGATAAAGGCGGCGCGGTTGCCTTGCGCGGCATGGTGCGGGCGCTGCAAAACGATGTCTCCATCGGCATGACGGCGGACCTGCCGCCAGGTCCGGCCCGGCGCGCGGGCGAAGGGATCGTGGCGCTGGCGCGGCTTTCCGGCCGGCCTATCGTGCCCATTGCCGTCACGACGAAAGCGCGCATCGTGCTCAACAATTGGGACCGCTATCAAATCAACTTGCCTTTTTCCAAAGGCGCTTTTGTGTGGGGCGAGCCCATCTATGTGCCGGGCGATGCCAGCGGCGAGGCTTTGGAAGAGGCCAGAAAGAAAGTGGAAGAAGCGCTGAATGCCGTCACTGAAGAAGCGGACAGACTGGTCGGCCGCCGCAGCGAAACACAGCCCACGGCCGGCGCGCCCTCTTCCCCGCGCAGCGCCGGATAGCTGCCCATGACGACACCTTTTCCGCTCAGGCTCTACAGCGCCGCTGCAACCGCCCTGCGTCCTGCCGCCCCGCTCCTTTTGGCGCGCCGGGCCGCGCGCGGCAAGGAAGACAGCGCGCGCATCGGCGAGCGGCGCGGGCGCGCATCGGCAAAACGGCCCGAGGGCACGTTGCTTTGGCTGCATGGGGCAAGCGTCGGGGAATCCCTTTCAATCCTGCCGTTGATCGACATTCTTCTGGCAAGCCGCGCGGACCTGACGATCCTCGTGACCTCCGGCACGCTCACTTCCGCGCAGCTTCTGGCTGAGCGCCTGCCGGAGCGCGCCATTCATCAATTCGTGCCGCTCGATGCACCGGCCTATGCGCGCCGCTTTCTGGATCACTGGAAGCCGGATCTTGCCGCTTTCGTGGAATCGGAGCTTTGGCCCAACCTCATCCGCGAGGCGGCGCGGCGGGACATTCCGCTCGCGCTCGTCAACGGGCGGCTCTCGCAAAAATCTCTCGAAGGCTGGCAGCGCGCGCCGCAAAGCGCCGGCACGCTGCTTGGCGCCTTTGCCGCCATCATGGCGCAGGACGAAAAAAGCGAAGAACGTTTCGCCGCTCTTGGCGCGGCAAACGTCACTCAGCCCGGCAATCTGAAATTCGATGCGCAGCCCCTGCCCTTCGATGAAAAGAAGCTGGAAAAACTGCAAGACGCGGCCCGCGCGCGTCCGCTTTGGCTCGCCTCCAGCACCCATGAGGATGAAGAGGTCCAAGCCGGACAAACGCATCTCGCATTGAAAGCCGCTTTCCCGGGACTTCTGACCGTGATCGCGCCGCGTCATCCCGCCCGCGCGCATGAGATCCGCGCCCAGCTTGAAGCGCTCGGTCTCACTGTTGCCCAGCGCAGCCTCGAGCGGCTCCCGCGCGAGGAAACGGACATCTATCTTGCCGATACGATGGGTGAGCTGGGGCTGCTTTACCGGCTCTGCCCGCTCGTTTTTATGGGCGGCTCTTTGATTCCCCATGGCGGACACAATCCGCTGGAACCGGCGCGCCTTGGCGCGGCGCTGCTTTTCGGGCCGCATATGTTCAACTTCACGGTGCCAGCCGGGCATTTACTCGCCCAAGGCGGCGCGCTCGAAGTCAAAGACCGCGCGGCGCTGACAGAGACGCTCAAAAATCTTTTGAACGCGCCGGACGAAGTCGGCGCGCGGGCCGAGCAGGCGCATAATGCCGCCTCGCTTCTCGGCGGGGCGAGCATGCGGGTTGCGCACCAGTTACTTGCCCTGATGCCGGAGGGGTCGGCGCGGGAGCGGCCGCATGCGTAGCCCCTCCTTCTGGTATCCGCCGAAGGGCGCTACGCCTCTTGCCGCCCGGCTTCTTTCCCCGCTCGGCTGGCTTTATGGACGCGCCGCTTTTCTCAAACAGCGTTTCAGTGCAGGCGAGCGGATCGGCATTCCGGTTATTTGCGTCGGCAATGTAACGGCAGGCGGTGCAGGCAAAACACCGACGTCGCTTTTTCTCGCCGAACGGCTGAAAGCCATGGGCGAGCACCCGCATTTTCTCAGCCGGGGCTATGGCGGCACATTGGAAGGCCCGCTCCGCGTCGACCCTGCCCGCCACAGCGCGGCGGAGGTAGGCGACGAACCGCTTCTTCTTGCAGGCGAAGCGCCCTGCTGGATTTCCGCCGACAGGGTGAAAGGCGCGCGCGCCGCCGAAGAACACGGCGCGAGCGTCCTCATCATGGATGACGGCTTTCAGAACCCGTCTCTCCAGAAAGACTTTTCTTTTCTCGTCATCGACGGGGAAGCGGGCCTTGGCAATGGCAAGGTGATGCCCGCTGGGCCCTTACGCGAAACCTACGAAGCCGCACTCGCGCGCGCCGAAGCCGTCATCGTGATCGGCGCGGGCGAAGCCGGCAGAGGCCCGGCGGAAATAGCGGAGCGCGCAGGCCTTGCCGTTTTCAGCGCAAAGCTCACGCCGGGCGAGGCAGAAGCTGCCGCGCTTCGGGGCCAAAAGACCGTCGCCTTTGCCGGGATCGGGCGGCCGGAAAAATTCTTCCGCACCCTGGAGGAAATCGGCGCCGACATTCAAAGCCGGCACGGTTTTCCTGATCACGCCCCTTACAGCCAGAAAGACCTGGACGGGCTTGCCAAGGAAGCAGCGCGCCGCGAGGCCGTGCTGGTCACGACGGAGAAAGATGCCATGCGCTGCCACGGTCTTTCCCTCCCCCGCCTCATGACCCTGCCCGTGAAACTTGAGATCGAGGATAGCGGCGGCATCGATGCGCTGCTGGAAGAAGCTCTTAGACGCGCGCGCACCGATCACACTTACGTGCCTTTCGCCGCGCCGGAGGGTTCGGCCTGAGCCAGGGCAATCGCCTTCGCCCCCCGAACTTGCTATAAGCTCACAACCACTGCGCAAGAAGGAGCAAGAGCCGGGTGGCAGGCAAGGCACTCAGACATAAGTTAGAAGCCATGGCGCTGAAAGCAGCGCTCGGGCTTTTCGGCGCCTTGCCGCTGGAACGCGCCTCGGCCTTCGGCGCTTTCATCGCCGGCACGCTCGGACCGAGGCTTGGCGTGACGAACCGCGCCCGCGCCAATATGGCCCGCGCCATGCCCGAGCTTGCACCCGCCGAGCGCGAGGCGATCATCAAAAAGATGTGGCGCAATCTCGGGCGCACGATCGGCGAATATGCGCATCTGCATGAATTTCAACTGCCCGCTCACCGCGACAAGCTCGGCCTTTCGGGCACGGAAAATCTTTCCATCATGGAAGAGCGCGACAAAGGAGCGATCTTCATTTCCGGCCATTTCGGCAATTGGGAAATCGCGCCGCTGATCGGCAGGCTCTACGGGTTGGAAGGGGCGGAGATCTACCGCCACGCCAACAACCCTTATGTCGATGAATGGATGGTCGGCTTAAGAGCGCGCGCCATTACGCCGCTGCAAATTCCCAAAGGCTCGAAAGGCGCGCGGGAAATCCTGAAAGTGCTGAAGGAAAAGAAGTCGCTCTACATGCTCGTCGATCAGAAAATGAACGAAGGACTGGAGACGACGTTTTTCGGGCACAAGGCCATGACCACCGCCGCGCCGGCCGGACTTGCCGTGCGCTACGGCGTGCCGATCTATCCCATCTCCTTCCGCCGGCTCGGCGAGAGCACGGGCTTTGCCATGAAGGTCAACCCGCCGATCCTGGCCGATGAAAATGCCGACACGTTCGAGGAGATCGCCCGCATCACGCAGGCCATGAACGATTTTCTGGAAGGGGAAATCCGCGCAAATCCCGAGCAATGGTTCTGGCTGCATAACCGCTGGCCGAAACACCCCAAACCTTAAGGCCGTTATTCTTCCGGCTGCGGCCCCAAAAGCAGCTGCGGGTCCACATGGGCATCGCGCCAATACATGCGCCAATCAAGATGCGGGCCCGTCACGCGCCCCGTGGCGCCGACCTTGCCGACGACATCGCCCTGTTTCACGTCCATGCCCGCCTTCACATCGACGCTGCTTAAATGCATGAGCACGGAGATGAGCGAATGGCCATGGTCGATGAAGATGAGCCCGCCTTCGAAATACATATCGGGTTCGGCAAGGCGCACGGTGCCGGCTTGCGGCGCGCGCACCGGCGCCCCCTCTCCAGCTGCAATATCGAGCCCGTAATGGGGACGGCGCGGCTCGCCGTTATAAAAGCGCTGGCTGCCATAGACCCCGCTGATGGGCCCGGTCACCGGCCAGATGAAATCCCCGGCAAAATAATCGAGCGGGCTGTCTTCGACCCGCGCCTTGCGCTTTTTGACGGCGTCGGCGCGAATGCGCGCGAGCGTTTCCGGCGGCGGGCTCACATATTTGCGCGCCACGCCGTTTACATGCTGAATATCATAATCGCGCGCGGCAACAGCGATCTCCTCGCGCGCGGCGGTCCCGTCGGCAAATGTCGCTTCCAGCAATGCAGGCTCTTTCCGGTCCCGGTCGAAACCGAAAACGAATTTACCTTCCGGCGTTACCGGCAGGGGTTTGCCGTCGAGATGCAGCATGGTGCCTGCCGGCGCCTCCCCGACGATGAGCCCGCCCTGCATCCGCTCACCGCGTAAAATCAGCTCCCCCGCCATGGCTGCCGAGCCCATGCCGGCGAGCGCGCACAGCGCAGCAAGCAGACCTTTCAGAGCAGGGGCGCCGCGGCTCATTTATCAGCGCCCGCCACTTCCAGATGCCGCTTCAGCGAAGCTTCCGCATCGGCATAAGGTTCCTGCAGCGCCACACTCCAATATTTCAATTCGGACAAGGGAATTTTCCGGCCCGTCACCTTGCAGGTAACGAATGCGCCGCGCCGAACGATCCGGAATTCACCGTCACCGTAAACCAGTTCCGCTTCGCCTTGCGTGTCCATCTCTTTCTCTCCTGTCCGGCGCGCCGGTCATACGCACTCTTTAGTGTAACTCAAACCTCTATCCCATGAGAGGCACCGTCAAAGCAATGAGCCCTGTTCCGGCTTTTTGGCATCGGGCTTTTTGGGCGGGGATTTCTTCCGGGCAGGTGCCTTTTCCGGTTTCGGCGCCGCCCCCTCGCCCGCCACGATTACGCCGAGACGGTCATCACCTGCAAATTCAAGCTCGAGCGGCGCGCCGCCCGCCAATCCGGCGGAGCCGCGTACGGGCTTGCCCTCCCCGTCGCGCACCAGCGCGAAGCCGCGGCCGAGCACATTCTTGTAACTAAAGGACTCCAGCAGCCGTCCCGTCTGATCCAGCTTGCGGCGCAGGTCTTCCAGCCGCCGCGTCTCGGCATTTTGCAGCCGCTGGCTCATATCTGCCGTGCGGCGCGTGCCTTCCAGAAGCCGCATCTCGATGAGCTTGCCGGTAAGCCGTCCTTCGGTCTTGTGAAACAGCGCCTCTTTTGCAGCCACCGCATTCATCAGGCTGCGGGTCAGGCGCTCGCTTGCATGATCGAGGCGCTGTTCGGGTAATGCGAAAAGGTCCTGCAGGCGGGGCAGCCCGCGGGCAAGCCCTTCCACCTGCGCGCGGCCCTGCTCGAGAATGCGCGTCTGCGCCCGCAGCAGCCGCTGCGCCCGTTCCATCACCTGCGCCTGGAGTTCCGCGCGTACGGGCACAGCCATTTCCGCCGCCGCCGTCGGGGTCGGCGCGCGCCGGTCGGCGGCATAATCGATCAGCGTCGTATCAGTCTCATGGCCGACGGCGGAAATCAGCGGAATGCGGCTTGCCGCTGCCGCGCGCACCACGTTTTCCTCATTGAACGACCAAAGATCCTCGATCGAGCCGCCGCCGCGCGCGACGATCAAAAGATCGGGCCGTGGCACGGGTCCGCCCGGCTCCAACTTGTTGAAGCCCTCAATGGCCGCCGCAACTTCCCCTGCCGATTGTTCGCCTTGCACCCGCACCGGCCAGATCAACACATGGCGGGGAAAGCGGTCGTTCAGCCGGTGGAGAATGTCACGGATCACGGCGCCCGACGGGCTCGTCACCACGCCGATCACATCCGGCAAAAAGGGCAGCGGCTTTTTACGTTCCGGCGCAAAGAGCCCTTCGGCCCCGAGCTTTTTCTTGCGCTCTTCCAGCAGCGCCATAAGCGCCCCGACACCGGCAGGCTCCATCTGCTCGATCACGATCTGATAGCGCGACTGGCCGGGGAAGGTGGTGAGCCGCCCGGTGACGATCACTTCCAGCCCCTGCTCCGGCTTGATCTTGAGCCCCGGCACCACACCCTTCCAGATGACGGCGGAAAGCACCGCCCGGTCGTCCTTCAGGTCCAGATAAACATGGCCGGAGCCCGGCCGGCTGACCCGGCCCACCTCGCCGCGCACGCGCACATGGCCGAACGTGTCTTCCACCGTCCGCTTGATGGCGGCCGAAAGCTCGGAGATCGTCAATTCGAGCAGGTTGCTGGCGGGCGGCGGGCCGGAGGCTTGAGACACAGAAAATCCTAATATTGTCAGATACTTAAATGATCCAGGCAGGTTTGTTTGCCGGAATCGCACCCCATGTTACAAGGAAGCTCACAGAAGCCAAAAAGAAGAGGCTCCGCGCCTTCTTTCAAGAAGAAAAGGTCCCTTAGATGAAGGTCCTCGTTATCGGTTCCGGCGGCCGGGAGCACGCGCTTAGCTGGGCGATTTCCAAGAGCCCCCTCCTGACCAAACTCTATTGCGCGCCGGGCAATGGCGGCATGGCCGGGGTCGGCGAATGTGTGGACCTCAAGCCGATGGATTTTACCGCCATTGTGGATTTCTGCCGGGCAGAGGCCATCGACTTCGTGGTGGTGGGGCCGGAAGATCCGCTTGCCGGCGGGCTGGTGGACGTTCTGAACGAAGCCGGGATCAAGAGCTTCGGCCCCAGCAAGGCGGCAGCCCAGCTTGAAGCCTCGAAAGGCTATACGAAGGACCTTTGCGCGGAATTCGGCATTCCCACCGCCGCCTATGCGCGCTTCGAGGCGCTGGAACCGGCGCGCGCTTATCTTAAAGACCAAGGCCTTCCCATCGTCATCAAGGCGGATGGCCTGGCCGCGGGCAAGGGTGTGATCATTCCCGAAAGCATGGAAGAAGCGGAACAGGCGCTGGAAGAAATTTTCGGCGGCAAGTTTGGCGACGCGGGCGCGCAGGTCGTGATCGAGGAATTCATGACCGGCGAGGAGGCGAGCTTTTTTGTCCTCGCAGACGGTACCGCGGCGCTGCCGCTTGCCACCGCTCAGGATCATAAACGTGTCGGCGACGGCGACACCGGTCCCAATACGGGCGGCATGGGCGCTTATTCTCCTGCCGCCATCATGACGCCTGAGATGTGCGAGCGGGTGATGCGCGAGATCGTGCAGCCGACCCTCGATGCGATGGCAAAGCGCGGCACGCCCTTCAAAGGCGTTCTTTTCGCCGGCCTGATGCTGACCGATGAGGGCCCGAAGCTTGTGGAATATAATACCCGCTTCGGCGACCCGGAATGCCAAGTGCTGATGCTGCGCCTGAAATCCGACATTCTGCCTGCGCTTATCGCCTGCCATGACGGCACGCTCGGCGGCATTGCGCTCGACTGGCATGATGAAGCGGCGCTAACCGTGGTGATGGCGGCCAAGGGCTATCCGGGCGACTATGCCAAAGGAACGGAAATACGCGGGCTCAGCGAAGTGAGCAGCGAAGACAATGTCGAGATTTTCCATGCGGGCACGCAGCTGAGGGACGGCAAGATCCTGGCGAGCGGCGGGCGCGTGCTCAATGTCACCGCGCGCGGGCAAAGCGTCTCGCAAGCGCGGGACAAGGCGTATGAAGCCACCCGCAAGATCGATTGGCCGGGCGGTTTTTGCCGGCGAGACATCGGCTGGCGCGCCATCGAACGGGAAAAAGCATCTAATAAATAAAAATACGCAACGCTTACATCAGGGAGAGAGACATGAGCGAGCAAGGGGAAGCAAGCCGCCAGGAAATGTTTTCCGGCACGAAAGAAGTGCTGGATAAACACAAGTTCGACGAAAAGCGCCTGGCCGATTACATGGAAGCCCATGTAGAGGGCTATGAAGGACCGCTCGAGGTGCGTCAGTTCAAGGGCGGGCAATCGAACCCGACCTATCAGCTCGTCACACCGAAAAAGAAATATGTGCTGCGCCGCAAGCCGCCGGGCAAGCTGCTCCCTTCCGCCCATGCCGTGGACCGGGAATACAAAGTCATCAGCGCGCTTTACGGCGCGGGCTTTCCCGTCGCGCGCACCTATTGCCTTTGTGAAGATGAAAGCGTCATTGGCACGATGTTCTACATCATGGACATGGTGGAAGGGCGCATCCTATGGGAACCGCTCCTGCCGGGCTATGAACCTGCCGAACGCCGCGCCATTTACGAAGCCAAGATCGACACGCTCGCCAAGCTGCACATGATCGACTACGAAGCGATCGGCCTTGGCGATTTCGGCAAGCCCGGCAACTACTTCGCCCGGCAGATTTCCCGCTGGTCTAAACAGTATGTTGCCTCGGAAACCGAAACGGTGACGGAGATGAACAAACTCATGGAATGGCTGCCGGAGAACATCCCCAATGACGATGCGACCAGCATCGTCCATGGCGATTACAGGCTCGACAACATGATCCTGCATCCGACCGAACCGAAAGTGATCGCCGTTCTGGACTGGGAGCTTTCGACGCTCGGCCATCCACTGGGTGATTTTACCTACCACCTGATGCAATGGGTGATGCCGGGCGGCGGAAACAGCCCCGGCACACAGAGCCTTTCCAATGCCGACCTGCCCGCGCTCGGCATTCCGACGCGCGAGGAATATACGCAGATGTATTGCGAGCGCACAGGCCGCAAAAGCATTGAAAACATCGATTATTATTTCGCGTATAACTTCTTCCGCCTTGCCGGCATCCTGCAGGGCATTGTCGGGCGCGTGCGCGACGGCACGGCCTCGAATGAAAACGCTGCACAGAATGCCGCACAGGTCCGCCCGCTTGCCGAACTTGGCTGGCATTACGCACAGCGGGCCGGCGCAAAGTAGAATTGAAAATCGCAGATCGCAAAAAATTTGCCCCCGGAGCGTCTGTTTCGGGGGTATTTTTTTGTCTTTATAAAGATTAATAGATTCTGAATCTGTAATAAAAATCAGACATTTAGTTTGCGATCTGAAAATTTGCAAGACGCAACAAACGCCGCAAATCCGCGAAAGTTCCAGGCCTTCCGCACAGGGAATTTTTTCGCCGCCTACAATCTTGTAGCCAACAAAATTTTCCTGCTAAAGAATCTTCCATGAGGGGAGCTGCATGGTGCAGCTGGGGCATGGAAAAGCTTCCAGAGATGGAAGCCGAACGTGAGGCGTACGGGACCGCCGTGCCATTAGGCACGGCAACACTCACGGTACGAAGCGGAGGAGATTACCATGCGCACGACCTTTACCCCCCTTGGGCATCCTTTGTGGCGCGCAGCGCCATTGGCCCTTGCAATTTCATTTACCCTCGCAGCCTGCGGCAGCAGCTCCGACGGCCCCGGCGCCAGTCTTGGAGATGGCGGTGGTAGCGGCGGCGGCGCATCGCCTGCGGCCGAAACGCAAGCGACCGAGAATGTTGTTCAGGACACTGCAACCGTTGTGGAAGGCGTTGGACAAACGCTATTCCTCGCAGGCATTGCCGTCAGCCAAGAAGATTTACCGATTGATCAAGAACTTCAGGATCAAACGATCCATGCGCTCGGGTCGACAGGCTCTGCTGTTTATCAAGTCAGCAAGGGGCTGGATGAGGGCGTAGGGTCACTGGGAACGAACGACAATGCGGTTGGCACAACTGCAGCAGGTGTTGCACGAGCAACGTCAAGGACTGGAGATACCGTGTCTGCTTCAGGCCGAGTTGTAGCTGCGCTCGATACACTCCCAGTTTTCATGCAAGTTGAGGAGAACTCGGGCGCCCTAACGATGATTGGTGAAAATGTCGGAGAAATCGGACTGCAGATATCGCAAGGCGCCGAGGGACTGGCCCTGCAATTCGAGGACCCCAACAGCCCTCTCGGTAGCGCAGGTGTTCAGCTGACTGCAGTAATCCGGCCGGTAGTAGCTAATTTGGAAGGCACCACCCGGAAAGTTGGTGACGCACTTGTTATCGGCCCAACGGGAAGTGGGGCCTTGGGTAAAGCTGGCGGCACAATTATAATGTTGGGCGACGAACTTGCCGCACAAAATGCTGCGTTCACAGGCATAGCACGATCCGTCCGCGGCGCTGGCGCGCTGGTCCGTGATACGGGCGGCTTCATCTCCTCCGGTGAAGGATCCGGCGGCGGCCTGACGGGCGACGGCTTGCCGACCGACACGCTGCTGGCCGCGCTGAGCGGCGGGGAAGGCGCGGGCCTTCCAACGGATGCCGTGCTCGGTCAGCTCACGGATAGCGGTTTGACGGAAGGCGGTCTTCCCACCGATCAGCTCACCGGCCTTGTCGGTGGTGAAGGCGCTGATCCCGTCACCGGCCTTGTCGGCGGACTGACGGGCGGTCTCAGCGGCGGCAGCGAAGACGGTGAGGAAGCCGATCCGGTGACCCGCCTCATCAGCGGGCTGACCGGCGGCCTTAGCGGCAGCGATCAATAGTAAGAAATAGCGCGGGCGGCAACGATACGCCGCCCGCACCGCCTGCCGGCCCCTATTCGTTGTGCCCGATTGTAAATCAGTGAAAAGCGTTATTCCAAAACCGCGCGTTAAACATACTGGTTTTGCCAATTGCAAAAAATGAAACCGGTGATTTATTAAAGAGATTGATCTTCGCGATTTATCACGGCACCATTTTTCCGGGTTCGGCTGCTTCTGTAGAGGCGGTTAGGGGTCAGCACCGGAAAGCAGGTTCTGCTCCGGATGCTGATTGTTCTGATCATTAGTGATGCAGGAGTCGGCCATGATTGAACGAAAGCAAGTTTTCCGATCTTCCCCCCTTCTTGCCGCTTTATGCGGCCTGCCTCTTCTTCTTGCAGGCTGCGCGGGCAGCACCGATTCGACCCACGCCCTTGGCGGATCGGGCACGGATAGCAGCAGCTCCAACAATAATAATGGTCCCGGCGATGGCGGGTCCGGCGGGCTGCCAGGAAGCGGCTCAGGCGGCGGATCCGGCGGCGACGAAGCGGCGACGCTTGCCACCGAAAACCTTATCCAGTCCGCAGGCGACACGACGGGCAGCATCGGCGACACGGTGACGGTGATCGGTGAAGGCATCAGCCAGCAGGAAGTTCCGCTAATCGGCGCCGTAACCAGCGGCACGGGCGGCATCATTATCGAGCTTGGCGAAGGCATCAATGCGCTGAGCACAGGCCTCAATGACGGCCTTGGAAATCTGAGCGAAAACGACAACGCGCTCGGCACCACGCTTGCCGGCGCGGCGGGCACCGCCGCTGAAACCGGTGAAGCAGTCACGGAGGCAGGCAACACGGTTACCGCGCTCAACACTCTGCCTGTCTTCATGCAGGTCGATGAGACAACCGGCGCGCTCACCAAACTCGGCGGCACCGTCGGCGATCTTGGCGGCAAGATCACACAGACCGGCAACGGTCTCGCGCTTGAGTTCACCGCCGAAGATGCACAGCTTGCCGGCCTGACAACTGAGCTGACCGGCGTCGTTCGCCCGCTTGTCATCAAAACCGAAGACACCACGCAGTCGGTCGGTGATGCTTTGGTCATCGGCCCCGCGCTTGGCGGCCTTCTCGACAAAAGCGGCGGCGCGGTGGTTGCCCTTGGCGGTGAATTGAGCGGCAAACTCGGCAATCAACATGCAGCGCTTTCAGGTCTGGGGACCACGCTCGAAAGCAGCGGCAGGCTCGTCTCGGCAACCGGCGGCTTGCTGAGCAGCGGCGAGAGCGGCGGCGGCTTGCTCTCCGGCGGGCTTTCCGACGGGCTTTCGGGCGATCTGGCCGGCAATCTGACGAGCGGCCTGACCGGTGGCTTATCGGGCGGCGATTCAGATAGTGGCGCAGGCCTCGATGGCGGTACGCAACTGCTAGGCGGTCTTACCGGCGGGCTCACCGGCACACTGACCGGCGGCAGCGGCGGTGAGAGCGGCGGCCTGCTCGGCGGCGGTCTCGATGGCGGCCTTGGCGGCGACACCGGCACAGGAGACGGTGAAGACGGCGGCGCCGTTGGCGGGTTGGTTGGCGGCCTGCTCGGCGGTCTCACAGGCGGGCTTTAAGCGCGTGATGCTCTCCACATGACACGTCTTGAAGGCGCCGGCTTTGCATGCGGAGCCGGCGCCCCTTTCGTAAAATCTGTATTATTGTATATCCAGCCATAACCGGCACAATGGTCTGGATGCGGCGACCTTGGGAGGGGGGACCGGTATGCCAAATAGGCCTATGAAACTGCGCAGCGCAGTCAATGCAAGCGCGCGCACCGTCATTGCAGGATTGCTACTCGGAGGATTGAACACGCCCGTTCTTGCCGACGACCTGCCTGCCGTCATCGACGACAAACAGCCGACAACATCGCCGCAATTGCGCGATGCGCTCGACATTCCGCTCGACCGCGAGGGAGCCGAAGTCAATCTGCCGGATGCCCAAGAAGGGTTCGATGCGGAGACGGTGATCCCCGTTTCCCATATCAAGTTCCTGGGTGGAAGCGTGTTCGACCTCGAATTGCTTGCCCAGGACCTCAAACACCTGGTGGGTAAAGAGGCTCGGCTCGCAGACCTTGCCCTAGCCGCGCGCAAGATTACACAGCGCTATCAGGAGGCAGGTTATCCACTTTCCTATGCCTATCTGCCGCAGAATAATTTCGCGGACGGTGTCGTCACCATCGTCATTGTCGAAGGCCATATCGTACGCACGGAAATTGAGATCGAGAACGAAGCGGTGGCGGAGCGCGTTGCCGATCTTGCAGACCGGCTGATCGGAGAAGTGCCGCTCACCCGCGCGACCTTCGAGCGCTATACCCAGCTTATGGAACGTATCCCCGGCGCGAAACTGACCATGCGCGCGCCGGTGCCACGCACCGCCAATGGCGCAACGACCTTGCGCGTGGAGGAAAAAGAGATCGAGCGCTTCGGTTTCGGCGGCTCGCTCGATGGCGGGGATGAAGACGATTTCCTGCTGCTCGCCAATGTCAGCACGCAAGGGCACACGCCTTTCGGTGAGCAGCTCTCCCTTGCCGCGCTCGCCCCGATCGAGGATGAAGAATATTATGCCGCCGAGTATCAGCAGGAAATCGGCACGGATGGGCTGCGCATCACGCTCAACGCCAACCGTTTCGAAGGCGAGGATGACGATCAGGTCTTCGTGCTGGGGCAGGCAATCAATGTCAATGAGGACAAGGTCCGCAATAAATACCATATCGGCCTTGCCTATCCTCTGATCCTCCGGCGGGAAAAGACGTGGAATGTCGCGGGCGGTATCGACTATTACGATGAAGAATCGAATTACACGTTCTCGCTTCCCGGCCAGCCATCGGTGCGCGCGCAGCAGGAGTTGCGGTATAACGCCGCGGAACTCAACAGCGCGCTGCGCCTCATCAGCCGGGAACGGCTGGTGGAGCTTAGCGGGGAAATCCGCCAGGGCGTCGATCTCGGCGAAAACCGCAACACGGTTTCCCTTGGCGGCGTCACCAGCCAGCAGGCAGAGGACACGGAGTTTACCCGCTTTGCCGCGAACAGCCGCTGGGCCGAGCAAATTGCCGAGCGCTGGCGCGTGACGGCGCGGGCAGCCGGCTTCTGGTCGAATGACAGGCTGCCGAGCCCGGAACGGGGCAATTATGGCGGCGCCCGTTTCGGCCGCGCCTATCCGGACGGTCAGGCGGAAGGGGATTACGGTTATGCCGGCGATGTCGAGCTGCGCTATATCCAGCCGCTCGGTATCGCCTGGCTGCAAACGTTCGAGCCTTATGTGCTGGCCGACACGGCCCATACCCGCTTCAACGACATCTCGATCGAGCACGATCTGACATCTGCGGTTGTCGGTTTCGATATATCCGATACGAAGCACTACCGGCTCGGGATCGAATATGCCTATCCGCTGGGAGATGCCGATATCGAAACCGGCTCGCGCGACGGGCGGATCAATATCCGCCTGAGCTGGAATTTCAACACCTAGCGTGTTTGGGAATCGTCTTGCCCGGTACGCTGCATGATCGTTTCCAATCCTTCGGCGGAAACGATATGCAAATCGCGCTGCGGGAACGGGAATTCGATCCCGTTTTCGTGGAAGAGATCCCAGATGCGCAACCGCGCATCGCTCATCGCATTGACCGTGCCGCTCTCCGGATCTTTCAGCCAGATGCGCAGCTCCAAATCGACGGAGCTGTCCCCGAAGCCGACAAGGCGCACAGCAGGCGGCGGGTCTTTCAATATCCGGTCGATCTCGTTCGCCGCCTCCAGCATCAGTTCCATGGCTTTGCGTACATCGGAGCGGTAGGAAATACCCACTCCGATTTTAAAGCGCACCACCTTGTCCGTGTAAGACCAGTTGATCACCTGCTGCGTGATCAGGTCTTCATTGGGAATGAGAAATTCCTTGCCGTCCCGGGTGATGATGGCGACATAGCGCGCGCCCAGCTTTTCGATCCACCCATAGGCATCCCCGATCTCGATCACATCGCCCGGCTTGATCGAACGGTCGAGCAGCAAAATGATCCCGCTAATGAGATTGGAAACGACTTTCTGCAAACCAAAGCCGATGCCGACGCCCACAGCCCCGGAGAAGACAGCAATGGCTGTGAAATCGATGCCGACACTCGTCAGCGCCACCATCCCGGCAAAGACGAGAAAGAGAATATGAATGATCTTGCCGACAAGTACGCGCGCCGAGGGCGTGATGCCGGCGAGCCGTCCCAGCCGATTTTCCAATACTCTGGCAATAAGCGCGGCCACCCACATCAGCACCGCGAATAGCAATGCAGCCTGCACGATGCCGAGCAGCGACAGGCGGAATTCACCGATGGAAAAACCCACCTGATCCATCACCCCCATCAAGGGATCGAGCCAGTCGACGATGGCAAGCGCCGTCACGCCCCAGACGAACCCGGCAAGCACCGGCGTCCAGGCGGAATCTTTCAAAATCAGGACAACGATCTTGATGATGATCCAGGCGGTCAGGAGCTTCGCCGCAATGCGGGAGATATCCGGCGAGAAACCGGTCTGCTGAAGCCCGGCATTCACCGTGCCGAGCACCAACAAGGCGGCAAGCGCCGGCACAAGTTCGGCCAGACGCTGCAGACGCAGATGCACCCAGTACCCGGCCCTGATCTTGCCGACGGTAGCTTCAAGCGGCGGCAGCGCCCATTTGCGCGCCGCCCAGAAGATAGCCGCGGCCAGGGCGATGGCGCCAAGCGCGGCGGCCATATCGAGACTGAGAAACTCCTCCCGTCCCCAAACCAGAAGACGCTCCAGCCAGGTTTCCGCCGTCCCGGCAAACTCGCTTATGGTTTCCTGATCGATATTCTCCATGCGCCTAGTCGAGCATGAGAAAAAGACCCTGTCGAGCCCTTCACGGCTGCCGGAGCCGGCTCCTTCTGCCGCAAGGGCGCCCTTGATTCTCCCAAAAGCGCAAAGCCGGTTCCGGCGAGCGGCTTTCGCCCCGTCTTCGCGCGTGCTAATTGTCCCCTAACGATATTGCAGCCTTGGAGATGGGATATGACGGAGCAGAGCCAGACGGCAGCCGCCGGAGAAATTGTCGAAGTGCGCGAGGCGCACCGCTTCGATGAGAAGAAACTGGAAGCCTTCTGCCGGGAGAATGTGGAAGGTTTTGGCGGCGAGCTGAGCGTGCGCCAGTTCCAGGGCGGTCAATCCAACCCGACGTTCCTTTTGGAGACCACCGGCCCCGGCGGCGGCACGAAATATGTGCTGCGGAAAAAACCGCCGGGCAAACTGCTCGCCAGCGCGCACCAAGTGGACCGGGAATATAAAGTCATGAAAGCGCTCGCCGCCACCGATGTGCCGGTGCCAAAAATGTATGCGCTTTGCCAGGATGCAGAGGTGATCGGCACCGACTTCTACATCATGGAGCATCTCGACGGGCGCGTGCTGCGCGACCCCACCCTGCCCGGCATGAGCCAGGCGGAACGCGCCGCCATTTACGACCAGATGAACGATGTGCTGGCACGCCTTCACAGCGTCGATCTGAAGGCGGCGGGACTGGAAGATTTCGGCAAGCCCGGTAACTATTTCGAACGCCAGATCGGGCGCTGGACGAAACAATACCGCGCCGCCCAGACCGATAATATCGAAGAGATGGAACATCTCATCGAATGGCTTCCGAAGAATATTCCCGCCGATGACAGCGTCAGCATCGCCCATGGCGATTACCGGCTGGAAAATACCATGTTCCACAAGAGTGAGCCCAAAATGATTGCCGTTCTCGACTGGGAACTGGCAACCATCGGCCATCCGCTGGCGGATCTGGCCTATAATTGCATGCTCTATCACATGGAAACGTTCTCCCAGGGAACGCTGATGAATGTGGATTTCGCCACAAGCGGCATTCCGGCGGAGAAAGACTATGTCGCCGATTATTGCCGGCGCACCGGCCGGGACGGTATCGAGAACTGGAATTTCTACCTTTCCTTCTCGATTTTCCGCCTCGCCTCCATCGTCCAAGGGGTCTACAAGCGCGGCCTCGACGGCAATGCGAGCTCGGACAAAGCGACCCAATATGGGGAAGTGGCAGGCTATCTTGCCCGCACCGCCTGGGATTTGGCCAAACGTTAAAGGGCGCGCAAGCGCGAAAGACAAGCTTTAATGAGCGGTTAAAACCGCTCACGAAGTTTTCAAGGTTCCTTTACTGCTCTTTCCGTAAGCTTCCAGGAGACCCGGAATTATTCGGGTATCGCGCGGAAAGGGGCAATCGCGTGTCGCGGAGGAATTTTCCCATACCGCCGGGCGGCATAGAACGCCGGGCGCGGACCGGTTTCCACGAGACACTCGTGGCGAATAGCGGGGACGTGTGCACCATTCTCGATGAGGACGGCGTCATCCGCTATCACAGCCCCGGTATCGCGGAAATTTTGGGCTATCCGCAAACAGCAGGGGTCGGCCTGCGCGTTACCGACATCGTTCACAAGGACGATAAGGAAAAGATCAGCGCCCGGATCGCAGAATGCCTCGCCACGCCGCACAGTACTTTCACTGAACGCTTCCGCCTGCGCCATGCCAATGGCCAGTGGCACTGGCTGGAAGGGCGCGCGCGCAACCTGATGCACGAGCCCAACATTGAGGGCCTCCTGATCGTTTCGCGCGATATCAACGAGCTCGTGCGGCTGCGCGATCATATCGAACATATCGAGTCGGAAGCGCAAATCGCACTATGGCGCTGGGAAAAGGGAAACCCTGCCCCTTTCTGGACCCCTACCCTGGCGCGCATGTTCGGTTATGAAAAACCGCCCTATTTCGAAGACGGCCGCTGGAACATCCACCTCATTCATCCGGAAGACCGGGAAAGCTCGCTCGCGCAATATCAGGAAGCAGCCGACGCGAAGCGTGCCTGGTTCGTGCGCCAGCGCATGCTTTGCGCGGACGGCACCTACCGCTATTTCGACATCCATACCTATTATGAAAGCGACCTTTCCGGTGAGGTCATAGCCGCCGCCGGCGTCATTACAGACGCTACGGACATGGTGGGCAAGGAAGAAGCGCTGCTGCGGAACGAACAGCAGAACCAGCTCATCGCCCAGCACGCCATCGATATGATCGCCCGGCACGCCCCATCGGGCGCGCTTAATTTCATCTCTCCGTCCGTCGAGCGCACACTCGGCTATACGCCGGAAGAAGCCATTCAGCACGACATTCTCGCCAATGTGCATCCCGACGACCAGGCTTCTTTCTTTGCCGGGCTCGGGGAAATGACGAAGTCCGACAAGAGCGTCACCGTGACCTTCCGCCTGCCCCATAAGGCGGGGCACTATGTTTGGCTGGAAACGACGCTGCAGCCCTTGCGCAACAGGCGGAGCGGGCGGCTGGAAGAAGTGCTTGCCATTTCCCGCGATGTGAGCGAACGCAAGCGTTATGAAAGCGAACTTCTGCGTGCCCGCGAACGGGCGGAAGCAGCCAGCCGCACCAAATCCCAGTTCCTTGCCAATATGAGCCATGAGCTGCGCACGCCGCTCAACGCCATTATCGGCTTTTCGGATATTATCCGTCAGCAGCTTTTCGGACCCATCGAGAACGAGAAATACCGCGAATATGTCGATCTCATTCACGATAGCGGCTCGCTGCTTCTGGAACTGATCAGCGACATTCTCGACATGTCGAAGATCGAAGCCGGTAAGATGCAGCTTCACATGCAACCCACTTCGATTACCGACCTTGCCGAAGCCTCGATCCGTATCATCGGCGCGCGGGCGGAAGAGAAACGGCAGAATGTGTCGCTTGCCATTCATCCTTCCGTCGAGAAGACACCGCTTATCTGTGATGAGCGCGCGGTGAAGCAAATCCTGCTCAATCTTCTCTCCAACGCCGTGAAGTTCACGCCGGAAGGCGGGGATATCGGTGTAGAGATCGTGCGGGAAGGTTCATGCATTGCAATGGAAGTCGCCGATAGCGGCATCGGTATCCCGAACGAACAATTGCCGCGCCTAACGCGTCCCTTCGAGCAAGTGGCTTCTGAATCCCATATCAGTCATGAAGGGTCCGGCCTCGGCCTTGCGCTTGTCAAAGCGCTGACCGACCTGCATGGCGGGAAACTTTCCATCGAAAGCGAGGAAGGCGAAGGCACGAAAGTGCGCGTGACCCTGCCCTTGGCCCCGACGGGTCAGCTTGATCTGCTGGATGAGCTGGGGATCAGCGTCCCTGCATCTGATTGAGCGCTTTGTCGAGCTCATCGATGACACGGGCGGCAATCGGGTCTTTCTGCATCGCCTGGTAATAGGCTTTGATGTTCGGCCCGCGCGCCAGAATATCTTCATAGCCGAACATCGGACTGATGCGCTCAGCGAAAAACAGCACAGGCACGAGCGCGCAATCGGCAAGCGTCAGCGTGTCACCCACCGCATAGGCGCTGCCGTCGAGATAAGCATTCAGCCAGCTAAGGCCTGCCTCCAGATCGCCGCAAAACTGATCGCACACGCATTCATCACGCGCCTGCGGGTTGATCTGGCCAAAGAGATGCCCCATCGGCGTCATAACATAAAGATCGGCAAGGCGGCAGAGAAGGCTCACTTCCACCCGCTCGTCGAGACCGGCCGGCATAAGCGAGGGTTCGGGAAACTTGCCTTCCAGATATTCGCAGATGATCTGGCTTTCCGGGATGATCTTTCCATCCGCATCGAGCGCCGGCACCTTGTGGATCGGCGTCAGCTTGGCAAATTCTTCGGGCGAGATGGTGCCCGGCATTTCCAGCAATTCCACATCGAGATTCTTCGCGTAAATCTGCATGCGGCAGCGCGCGGCATAGGGAGAAAGCTGGGCGTTATAAAGCTTCAGGATCATCCGGTCCTCCTGAACGGCGGGGCAGCGGCTTCTGCCGGCCAGTTCTGCAAGAGCGCTGTATCATCCCCGAATACAGCCTGACGCCAAAACGGCCGGGCTTATGTGGGCCCGGCCGTCCTGTCATTCAATAGCAATCCGCACTCACTCGGCAGCGGCTTTCAGCTGCTCACGGAATTTCTTGAATTCAAGCTGTGCGATCGTGCGGTTGTGCACTTCATCCGGACCGTCGGCCAGACGCAGCGTGCGCATGCCCGCATACATTTTTGCAAGGCCGAAGTCAGAAGTGACGCCGCCGCCGCCATGGGCCTGGATCGCATCGTCGATGACTTTCAGCGCCACGCGGGGTGCGGCCACCTTGATCATGGCGATCTCGGCACGGGCCACCTTATTGCCCACGGTGTCCATCATATAGGCCGCTTTCAGCGTCAGAAGGCGGGCCATTTCGATGTCGATACGGGCTTCGGCAACGCGCTGCTCCCAAACCGAGTGATCGGCGATCTTCTTGCCGAACGCGGTACGGGTGAGAAGACGCTGGCACATTTTTTCCAGCGCGCGCTCGGCAACGCCGATGGTGCGCATGCAGTGGTGAATACGGCCTGGTCCAAGCCGGCCTTGTGCGATCTCGAAGCCGCGGCCTTCACCCAAAAGCAGGTTCTCGGCCGGGACGCGGACATTTTCCAGGATCACTTCGGCATGGCCGTGCGGGGCATCGTCATAGCCGAAGACCGGCAGCATACGAACGATCTTGATGCCCGGTGTGTCGAGCGGCACCAGAATCTGCGACTGCTGGCGGTGCTTTTCGGCATTCGGATCGGTCTTGCCCATCACGATGGCGATTTTGCAGCGCGGATCGCCGACGCCCGAGGACCACCATTTGCGGCCGTTGATGACGTATTCATCACCGTCCCGCTCGATGCGGGTTTCGATGTTGGTGGCGTCGGAAGAAGCCACCGCCGGTTCCGTCATCAAGAAGGCGGAGCGGATCTTGCCTTCCAGCAGCGGCTCCAGCCATTCTTTCTTGTGGCGGTCGTTGCCGTAACGCTCGATCACTTCCATGTTGCCGGTGTCAGGCGCGGCGCAGTTGAAAACTTCGGACGCCCAGCCGACACGGCCCATGATTTCGCAGAGCGGCGCGTATTCAAGGTTCGTCAGCCCGCCGCCACGCTCGGATTCGGGCAGGAACAGGTTCCACAAGCCCTCTTCCTTCGCCTTGACCTTCAGATCTTCGATGATCTGCGGCACCTGCCAGCGGTCCTGGCCGAAGGCTTCCATCTGCTCGTTGTACGTCTTCTCGTTCGGATAGACATATTGGTCCATGAACCGGTTCAGCCGGTCCTGAAGTTCTTTGGTTTTATCGGAATAAGCGAATTCCATTCCGTCTCCCCTTTTGGTTATGGCGGGCGTTAGCCGCCCTGTTGCTAATGTCGATGGGCCGACCATACTCCTTCTGCCCGGCCAAATCACGCAAAAGGCGGATTCAATCCTTGTGGAAAAGAGCAAAAAAGGCGGATTTCAGCCCCGTTTATCCGCAAAAAACGCCTTAAGGAGCTCCGCCGCCTCCCGCTCGCCGATCCCGCCATAAACATCCGGGCGGTGATGGCAGGTCGCTTGGCTGAAAAACCGGGCCCCGTGATCGACGCCGCCGCCCTTCGGGTCCTCGGCGCCGTAATAGAGCCGGCGGATGCGGGCGAAGGAAATCGCGCCCGCGCACATGGCGCAGGGCTCCAGCGTCACATAAAGATCGCACCCGATCAGCCGCTCCGAGCCGAGCACGCGGGCCGCCGCACGAATGGCCAGAATTTCGGCATGAGCGGTCGGGTCTTTCTCTTCCAGCGTGCGGTTGCCCGCCGCCGCCAGAACCTCGCCTTCCGGCCCGATGATAACGGCGCCCACCGGCACCTCGCCGCGCTCTGCCGCCGCCCGTGCCTCTTCCAGGGCCCTTTCCATGGGACTGACTGCAGGGCTTACCGGAGGCTTCACGCGCATGCCCTCTTTTTCACGATACGAAACATTCAAAGACCCTGCCGTCCTCTCTCGTCTGGCGTCAAGCTTCCTGCTATGAAGAGCCTATGACAGACAAGAAGCGCCTTTCCCGGGGCAGCCCCCGCACATTCTCCAGCCGCCCAGCTGCGCCTAAAGCTGCGTTCAAGGCCGCGCCCAAACCGGCTTCGGCCAAAGGCGCGCCTGCCGCCGCCTCCGGCGCGGCAAAAGGCGCCCCCAAAAGTGAGCGCATCGCCAAGGTGCTGGCCCGTGCCGGCATTGCCTCGCGCCGGGAAGCGGAACGGCTGATCGAGGCTGGGCGAGTGTCCTTGAACGGGCAGAAGCTGACAAGCCCCGCGATCAATGTCACCCCGCGCGACAACATTGAGGTGGACGGCAAGCCCATTGCGGGCGCCGAACCCACCAAGGTCTGGCGTTATCACAAGCCCCGCGGCCTGGTGACGACCCATAAGGACCCGCAAGGACGGCCGACCGTCTTCGACGCGCTGCCCAAAACGCTGCCGCGCGTCATCTCCGTCGGCCGGCTCGATGTGAATACCGAAGGCCTTCTGCTCCTGACGAATGACGGTGAGCTTGCCCGCCATCTGGAACTGCCCTCGACCGGCTGGACACGGCGCTACCGCGTGCGCGCCTTCGGCAAGATCGATCAGGCCGCCCTCGATGCGCTCAAAGACGGCATCGAAGTGGAAGGCGTGCGCTACGGCGCCATCGAGGCGGTGCTTGACCGTCAAAAGGGCTCCAACGTCTGGATCACCATGAAGCTGAAAGAGGGCAAGAACCGGGAAGTGAAAAACGTTCTCGGCGCGCTCGGCCTCACCGTGAACCGGCTGATCCGCCTTTCCTACGGGCCTTTCCAGCTCGGCGATCTGGAAGAAGGCACGGTGCGCCAAATCCCGGCCAAGGTTCTGCGCGAGCAGATGGGCGCGGAAGGGGCGGATGTCTCCATGATCCAGGACGATGAGCCTGCCGCCGCGCGCGCCGCCTCCCGTCCCGGCACGCCCGCCCGCGCACCTTCCAAAGGCAAGCCCTACCGCAGCGGCTATAAGGGCAAGAACCCGGCGGCTGCAGGGAAAGGGCCCGCAAAGAACGCACCGGACAAAGACGCGGGCAAACCGGCGGGGCAAGGACGCCCGCGCCGCGCTTCCAAGCCCTCCCATGTAATGGACGCGCTTTTGGAAGAGACCCCGCGCGGCAAGTCCCCGTCGCGCCCGAAATCTCAAGGCAAACCGCAAGCCAAACGCCCGGCCAGAGCTCCGGTCGGATCCAAAACCGGGCAAGGCGGCAGCGATAAGAAAGGACGCCCGGATGCGCATCGTCGGCGGCGCCCTTAAGGGCCGGTCCCTGGCGGCGCCGAAAGACACGCGTATCCGCCCGACCACGGACCGCACCCGCGAATCCCTTTTCAACATCCTCGCCCATGCCGAGGCGATCGAAACCGATTTCGAAGAATTGCGGGTGCTCGATCTTTTCGCCGGCACCGGCGCACTCGGCTTCGAGGCGCTCTCGCGCGGCGCGGCTTTTGCGCTTTTCGTGGACGACCATCCCGCCTCGCGCGGCCTCATCCGCGAGAATGCGGACACGCTCGGCCTGATGGGCTGCTCGAAGATTTACCGGCGCGATGCCACAAAGCTCGGCCCCCGGCCCGGCAGTGTCGGCCCGGCCTTTCACATCGTTTTCGCCGATCCGCCTTACGGTCAGGGGCTGGGAGAGAAGGCGCTTATCAGCGCCCTTGAAGGGGACTGGCTCGCCCCCGGCGCGCTTATCGTTCTGGAAGAAGCCAAGCGGGCGGATTTTACCCCGCCCGCTGCCTTTACGCTTCTCGACCGGCGCGATTATGGCGACACGTCGCTCTTCTTCCTGCGTGCGCCGCTCGATCTTGGCGGCGGCGACTAGCCTTTAAGCCGCGCGGATTTCATCCAGGAAGACTTTCACGAACTGATCGATCTCCTCGGAGCGGACCATGAGCTGGCGCGCGCTTTCATGGGTGCGCCCGGCAAGCTCCGTCGCCTTCGAAGCGCTATCATTCACCTGGGTAAGATCGCCGACAACCTGCTCCGTGCCGCGCGCCACATCATGCACCGAGCTTGTGATATGGCTCGTGAAAGTCGATTGCTGCTCGATGGCGGCTTCGACCTCCGTCGAGACCTTACCAAGTTCCTGCATCGCCTCGCGGCTTTCGGTGATCTTCGTGACGGAGGAACCGAGCACCTTCTGCAATTGGTCGATCACGGAGCGCACTTCATCGGACGCGTTCTGCGTCTGCGTCGAAAGCGCTTTGACCTCGGAGGCGACAACGGCAAAGCCCTTGCCGAGCTCGCCCGCCCGCGCCGCCTCGATCGTGGCATTGAGTGCCAGAAGGTTCGTCTGATTGGCGATTTCGGTGATAAGCCCCATCGCCTCGGAAATCCGGTCCACGGCGCGGGTCAGCTCTTCGACCTGCTCTTCCATTTCGCGGGTGCGGGCATCGGCCTTGCGCACGGTCTCGTTGGTGCCGCGCATCAGATTGCCGATATTGGTGATGGAGGCAAGCAGCTCGTCCGAGGAGCTTGAAATCTCCCGCACATTGTCGCCCGCCGCGCGCGCGGCAGAGACGACTTCTTCCGAACGCCCTTTCGCGTCACCCACCGAATGGGACATGTCCTGCGCCGTTGCCTCCATTTCATGAACGGCCGAGGAAAGCGATTTCAGGACATCGGCAATCTGCCCATGGAAATCCTTGATAAGCGCGTCCATTTGATTGGCACGTTTTTCTTTCTGCGCGCGTTCCCGGTCAGCTTCCTCGCGCATTCCGCGCTGCTCGACAAGCGCCGCCTTGAAGCGGCCCATCGCCCCGTCGAGAAGCCCGATCTCGTCGTCACGCTCCAGCGTGCCTACCGCTACATTGAGATCGCCCTTGGAAAGCGCGTCAGCGTCCCGGCCAAGCGCGATAAGGGGCGAGGAAATATTATGCGCCGTGCGCCAGGCCATGACGCCGCAGCCGAGCGAGAGAAGGCCGCCGAGCCCCAGCGCAATCAGAATGGAGCGGGTAAAGGCGCTTTCCGCCGCACTCATTTCGCCTGTCACGTCGGCGGCAATCAACTGGCGGAACTCTTCGATGGCAGTATGAATCTCGCCGCGCTGCCGGTCGATAAGATGGGAGGTCGGCACCTGTCCGTTTTGATCGAGCCCGAGCACAATGCGCACATTGGCCTGCCAGGCGGAAACAAGACCGGCCAGTACATCTGCCTTTGCGCGCGCCTCACTGGAAACCGTCAAAGCTTTGAGCGCGTCGATGGCACCGCTCAAGGGCGCGATTTTCGTCTCGTAATTCTGCCTGATAGTCTCCGCGCTCTGGATCGTATTCATGGCGAGCACGTCGGCGACCGTTGCATCGGCCCGCTCGAATTGCCCGAGCAGGGAAAGGCTCTGGCGGGAGCTTGAAAGCCCCTTCTCCGCCGTTTCAGCCAGGCTCGAAAAGCCGCTTTGCGCGGTCCAGACGAGAGCTGCGGCAGAGAGGACTGCCAGCGCGATGACCGCGAGAACGGGCATCAGAATTTTAAATCGAACGGATTTCATATCCAGCATGGCGAGCCTCAATTCGGCAGAAGCGGGGTTGTGTTGACCGTACGGTCGGCGGTGAGCGAGAGCAGAAAGGCAATAAGCTCCTTCTGTTCGTGCTCGCTGAGGTCAACAGGCTGCATTTCATTGGCCAGCGAAGGCCGGGGAATACCGCCGGACATGTAATGGATGAGCACACTTTCCAGATCCGGCACGGAGCCGTTATGCATGAAAGGCGCGCGGTAAGTCAGATTGCGCAGGCCCGGCGTCTTGAAGGCATGCTTGGCTTTCAGCTTTGCCGGTTCGAGCGCCGCCCGGCCCTCGTCTTCCGTCGGCAGGCCGATATCGTGGAACTTGTTATCGGTGAAATTCCAGCCTGTGTGGCAGGCCGCGCAATTGGCCTTGCCGGTAAAAAGCAGGAAGCCGCGTTTTGCCTCCTCGCTGATGGCATTCTCTTCCCCGTCCACCCAGCGGTCGAAAGGCGCCCAGCCGGAAACGACCGTGCGCTCATAGGTGGCGATGGCGGTCAAAATATTCTCGCGGGTCACCCCTTCATCCGGGAAAAGCACGCCGAACCAATGCTGATATTCGGGCACCGCTTCAAGATCCGGCACGATGTCATGGAACTTGCCGTCCATTTCCGCCGGTGTGCTGATGGGGCCGGCGGCCTGCTCTTCGAGGGTCGCCGCGCGCCCGTCCCAGAAATTAGGGCTCACCCAGGCGGCGTTCAAAATCGTCGGAGAATGGCGCGGCAATTTCGTGCGCAGCGCCCCGACCGACAGGTCCACCGGCGCTTCATAGCCAAAAGAAGGGTTGTGGCAGGTCGCGCAGTTCATGTTCTTCGCACCGGAAAGACGCGGATCGAAGAACAGCATCTTGCCGAGCGTTGCGAGCTGCGGGCTATAAGGCGCGCGAGCCGGAAAAGGAATGACCTCCGGGCGCTTGAACTGCGCCTTCAATTCCTCCGGCACGGACGACTCTTGCGCCTGAAGCGCACCCGAGCCTGCGCAGACCATGGCCGCGGCCACAAAAAGACGTGTCAGAAATTTTCCTGGCATCGAAACCCCCACCCATTGGCCTTGCGCGTCCGGAACGACGGCAAGGCAAATCCCTTGGCCGCCAGCTTCCGCCGGGGAACCTTTTGCTTTCGTAAATTTTAGGAGGGCATAACAAAGATGTGATCCGATTACGGATCGATAGGAAATCCTTGCCGGGCTTTGCGTTTAGCGGCGCCCGAAAAGCCGTTCGATATCGGATAGTTTAAGTTCGACATAGGTCGGTCTGCCATGGTTGCACTGACCGGAATGGGGTGTTTCCTCCATTTCACGCAAGAGCGCGTTCATCTCTTCCCCGCTCAGCCGCCGCCCGGCGCGCACCGAACCATGACAGGCGATGGTCCCGCAGACGTCTTCCAGCCGCTCTTTAAGGGAAAGCGCCTCGTCGAGTTCGGCCAGATCATCGGCAAGATCGCGCACCAGCGCCTGCACATCGAGCTTGCCGAGAATGCCCGGCACCTCGCGCACCACCACCGCGCCCTCACCGAACGGCTCAAGCACAAAACCAAGCTCGGCCAGTTCCTCGGCCCGCGCGCAAAGGCGCTCAGCGCCGTTCCCGTCGAGATCGACGACTTCGGGAATGAGCAGCAACTGGCGCGGAATGCCGCGCGCCGCCATGGCCTTTTTCATCCGCTCATAGACAAGGCGCTCATGAGCGGCGTGCTGATCGACAATGACGATACCGTCCGCCGTCTGGGAAATCACGTAAGTGGTGTGGAGCTGGCCGCGCGCCACCCCAAGCGGATAGTCCGTGCTTTCGCCTGCTTGCTGCGGCAGAGCCGCCGGGGCGGGCTCCACACGGGCGCTCTGGCCGAGCCCCGCAAAACCGGCCTGCGCCTCAGCCTCTGGCCGGGCGGCATAGACATGAGATGCAGGCGGCGCAGAAGAAAGTGGGTGCCCCTGCCAAGACGCCGCCCTTGGCGCGTTAAAGCCCTCTTCACCGCGTGCCAATGGCTCAGGACGCAGGGCGGAGAGCGCCGTTTCGGCGACCGTGGTGGAAGCGCGGTGGCCGGCTTCGGTGAGCGCCAGGCGCAAGGCGCCTACGATCAGCCCGCGCACGAGGCCTGCATCGCGGAAACGGACTTCGGTTTTCGCGGGATGGACGTTCACATCCACTTCCGCCGTGTCGATATCGACAAAAAGCGCGACGACGGGATGGCGCTGGCGGGCGAGAAAATCTGCGTAAGCTCCGCGCACCGCACCGACAAGCAGCTTGTCGCGCACCGGGCGGCCGTTGACGAAGAGATATTGATGCTGGGCGGTACCGCGATTGAATGTCGGCAGGCCCGCAAAACCTTCCAGCCGCACCCCTTCGCGCACCGCCTCGATGGGCAGGGCGTTGAGACGAAATTCTTCACCCATGATCCCGGCAAGGCGCGCCAGCCAGCCTTCCTTGCCCGGCGCCTCGGCAGGCAGGCGCAGCAAGTGGCGCCCCTCGCTGACGAGGGTGAAGCCGATTTCCGGATGCGCCATGGCAAGACGCTTGACCGTGTCGGAGACGGCCTGGGTTTCGGCTCTGTCGGATTTCAGAAATTTCAGCCGGGCAGGCGTGGCAAAGAAAAGATCGCGCACTTCCACCCGCGTACCGATGGGTCCTGCAGCCGGTTCGGCTGCCCCCACCTTGCCGCCTTCCACCTCGATGCGGCAGGCGGTTTCATCCGCGCTCGGGCGCGAGGTGATGGCAAGCCGGGCCACCGCGCCGATGGACGGCAGCGCCTCGCCTCTGAACCCGAGGCTTGCGATATTGAGCAAATCCTCGCGGCCCGCGCCGTCCAGCTTCAGTTTGGAGGTGGCATGGCGCTGCACAGCAAGCGCGAGTTCTTCCGCATTCATGCCGCAACCATCGTCGCTGATCTGGATGAGGTTCTTGCCGCCCGCCGAAATCGTGATGTCGATATGACGTGCCCCGGCATCGATGGCGTTTTCGGTCAACTCCTTGACGGCGCTGGCCGGACGCTCGACGACCTCCCCCGCGGCGATGCGGTTGATCGTGCCTTCTGAAAGCTTGCGGATGCGACTCATGTGGCCATTGTAGCCAGATATTCGCGCGCCAGAACCTTTCCTTCTTCCACAGCTGGCTGATCGAAGGGATCGATGCCCCACATATAGCCGGTCAGGATCGTCTCGATCATGAAATGCATGAAAAGCGCGCCGAGCCCGCGCTCATCGAGGGTGGAAAGTGCGATTTCGCGCACCGGACACCCTGCCCGCGACAGGGTTTCTATGGTGGCGCGCTGCTCGGCTTCCACGAGATCGCCGATCCGGCGCCCGGCAAAAAGCTCAAGCCCGCATTCCCTGGCAAGGGCGGCGGACACCTCTGGCCCCGTGCCTGCCGCCGGGGCGGTGATGATCGTGAAGGCCTTATCTTTCGGGCCTGCCAGATAAAGCTGAAGCTGGCTGTGCTGATCGACCGGGCCGAGGCCGAAGGCCGGCAAGGTGCCGCAGCTTTCTTTGCCCAGGCTCTCCCCCCAAAGCTGGCGGTACCAGAGGCCGAATTTTTCAAGCCGGGAGATATAGGGCCAGAGAATATGGATCGCGGTTTTCTGAAAGGAAACCTGCGCATCGCAAAGCGCGGCGCCTTGAACGGGCGCGGCATCATTGCTTTCAAGCACGCCGTCCAGCACGCCAAGCGCCCCTTCGCGCACTTTGGCCCCATCGAGGCCCATCAGCCGCGCGGGCAGCAGCCCGACATTGGAGAGAACCGAAAAGCGCCCGCCAATGCCGGTGTGATGATCCAAAAGCGGAAAGCCCCGTGCTTCGGCGATCTGGCGCAGCGGGTTTTCCTTGCCCGGTTTTACCGGCTCCGTCAGCACGGCGAAATGCTGGTTCATATATTTGCCGCCGCCTGCCGCCTCAATCGCGCTCATGGCGGCAAGCATCTGCATCAGCGTTTCAGCGGTACCGCCCGATTTGGAGACGACGAGAAACCGCGTGCTGCGCAAATCGAGCCCGCCCAGCACCGCTTCCATGGACCCGGCATCGAGATTGTCGGGAAAATGAAAACGCGGGGAGTTTTGCCCCTCACCTGCCGCCGGCAAATGCCCTGCAACATTCCAGCCCGTCAGCTGCGCAAGCGCTTGCGCCCCGAGGCTGGAGCCGCCGGTGCCGAGCACCACAAGATCGGAGGTGTTTTTCAAAAGATGCGCCGCCACCTCTTCCATCGCGGCAAGATCGGCGCTTTCGCGCGCGATGGTCAGCATGGCAAGGCCGCCCTGCTTCACCTCGGCGCGCAGCCGTTTGGCAGCCTCGCTCGCCCGCGCCAGATGATCCTTGAAAACGATTTCCGGCAGGCCTGCGCTTTCAAGGCAGCGAGCGATCTCGTGGTGATATGGCAAAAAACTCATCCCGGTATGATCTTGAAGAACGGCCCCAGACGCCGTTCCTCAAAAATCCTACCCAAAAACCCCGCGTTCAGCCAGCCCGGAACGAACGCTTACTCAGCCACCACGTCATCAGCGGTTGCAGCAGCAGGCTCTATGCCTTCCGGCTGGCCGACCACCGTGACGATAAGCTCGCCCGGATGTAAGAGACGCTCCGCGACGCGGGCAATATCCTCTTTCGTCACGGCGTTGATCATCTCATTGCGCTCATCGACATAAGTGATGGGCAGGCCGCCAAGCTGCAAGCCGATAAGCTGCGCGGCGATCTTTTCGTTCGAATCGAACCGGAGGGGATAAGAGCCCGTCAGATAGGTCTTGGCATCTTCCAGCTCCGCTTCGCTGACGCCTTCTTCGGCCATCCGCGCAATTTCGGCGCGGATAATGTCCAAAGATTCGGCAACGCGGGCATTTTCCGTCGCCACCTGCCCAACATAGAGGCCGGTATGGTCGAGCGGATAGAAATAACTGACCACGGAATAGGCAAGGCCACGCTTCTCGCGCACTTCCGACATCAGCCGGGAGGTAAAGCTGCCGCCGCCCAGAATGTGGTTCATGATGAAGGCGGGAATAAAATCCGGATCGTCCCGCTTGATCCCGCCATGGCCGAAAATCGCCACGCTTTGGGGAATGTCGCGGCGGATGACCTCGGTGCGCCCTTCCGCATTCACTTTCACATCGGCAATCTCGCGCCCGTCGCGGTTTTCGGGCAAGTTGCCGAACGTGTCATCGAGCAGCTTTTTCAGCGTCTCGGCATCGATATCGCCCACGACCGCGACATGCAGATTATCGCGCGCGATGAGCCTTTTATGGGCATCTGCAATATCCGCGCGGGTAATGGCGGAAAGCGTTTCTTCCGTGCCCTTGGTGGGCCGGGCATAAGGATGACCGCCCAGCGCCGCCTCGTACCAGGCGCGCGAGGCAATATCGCCGGGATTATCGAGGTCGCGGGCGACCGCGACTTTTAGCTGATCGCGGATGCGCGCCACCGCTTCTTCATCGAAGCGCGGTTCTTCCAGCGCTTTTTTGAGCAGCCCGAATGCCGCATCCCGGTTCTCGCTCAGCGTTTTCAGCTTCACATCCAGCGTGTCGCGGTTGGCATTGAAGCCGAGCTGCACGGCAAGTTCTGCCAGAGCGCGCTGATAAGTCTGACTGTCAAGCTCGCCCGCCCCTTCATCCATGAGCGAGGCAAGCATGACCGACAGGCCTTCCTTGCCTTCCGGATCCTGGGCAGAGCCAGCATCCCAGGCCGCTTCCATGACGATAAGCGGCACCGCATGTTCTTCCACGAGCCAGGCCTCGATGCCCTTATCGCTGACAACGCGCTGAATATCGAGGGCGGAGGCCGGAACGGTATGCGCGAGAAGCAGCGCCAGCGCGCCAAGCGCCGGCACCAGCCGGGAAAAAACCTGGATCATGTATCACTCCCCGGCCGCAACGTGCCCGTGACGGACCGGCGTTTGTCGAAAATGAGGCGGGCCGCCGCCATGACGTCTTCCTTCGTGACGCCGCGCACGCGTTCGGGCCAGTCGATGACGTCTTCCACCGTGCCGCCGGTGGTCAGCGTCGTGCCGAAAATGCGGGCCATGTCTTCCTGGCTGTCACGGGCATAGGTCGCCTCGGCAAGCAGCAAGGTGCGCGCCCGCTCCAGTTCCTCATCGCTAAAGCCCTCGGCAAAGAGCCGCTCGATTTCGGCATCGAGCGCGGCTTCGGCATCTTCCAGCGAGGTGCCGGGACGCGGAGAAACATAAAGGCCGAAGCGCCCGTCATCGAGTGTCGAGCCCACGTACCAGGCGCCTGCGGAAGCGGCGACGCCCTGCTCGACCACGAGATTTTTATAAAGCCGGCTCGTCGTCCCGCCGCCGAGCAAGGTGCTCAGCAATTCGATGGCAGGCCCCGTGCGCTTTTCCGCCCGCGCATAGGAAGGGGCGAGATAATAGCGCTGCAGCACGGGCTGGCTCGCGCGCTCATCCACTAGATCGACACGGCGGGCGGCAACCGGCTGCGGCTCGCCGGGGCGCACACGCTCGGCCCGCAAGCCGCGCGAGGCGACCGCGCCATAATATTTCTCGGCAAGCGGACGCAGTTCTTCCGCCGTGATATCACCCGCGACGATCAGAATGGCGTTATCGGGGCTGTAATATTGATTGTAGAAATCGATCGCGTCTTCCGTCGTCAGCTTGGCCATCTCATGGCGCCAGCCGATCACCGGAATGCCGTAAGGATGGGACTGGTAGAGCGCCGCTTCCATCTGCTCGGCCAGAATGCTTTGCGGGTTGTTTTCGATCCGCGCCCGGCGCTCTTCCAGAATGACCCGCCGCTCGGGCATCACCACATTGTCGGAAAGCTGCAGGTCGCTCATCCGGTCCGCTTCCATCTTCATGACGATGGGCAGGCGGTCCTTGGCGACACGCTGGTAATAAGCGGTGTAATCGGAAGAGGTAAAAGCGTTTTCCTGGCCGCCATTGCGCGCAACGATTTGGGAGAACTCGCCCGGCTGCAATTCGTCCGTGCCCTTGAACATCAGATGTTCGAGGAAATGCGCGATACCGGATTTACCCGGCGCTTCATCCGCCGCGCCCACCCGGTACCAGACCATATGCGTGACGACGGGCGCGCGCGTGTCGGTAATGACGACCACATCGAGCCCATTGGCAAGGGTGAAGACTTCCGGGGCAAGCGGGCCTTCTCCCGCCCGGCGGGGCTCGGTGCTGGCCGGCAGCGGCTGCGCCGCGCTTTTAGCAGCGCCCGTTTCCTCGCTTTGCGCCGGGGCTTCAGCCTTTTCTTCCGGCGCCTCGTCACATGCGCTCAGCGCAAAGGCGAGAAGAAGCGCCGCGCCTGCATGTCTAACGGCAGGGACCGTTAAAAACCGTGCGGCGCGCGCGGGCGTCAAGGCCCCGTTTGTCATTGGAAAACTCCATTTCCTAGCATGCCCGTGAGGATGCCCGGATTCTGCCCCTCACAGCAAATGAACATTAGGAAAGATAGGCCGCCGCAGCCCGATGCCAAAATCTTGGGCCGCAAAAATAGGCACAGAAAAGCCGCGGCCCGCTCTGAGGCCCATATCGGGAAGAGAGGGACACGCGGCTTTGAAGACGTGGCAGCTTAGAAAATGCCTTCCAGCCAGCCCTTTTTGCGCGGTTCGATGTCGGCGGTCTCACCTTCCGTCACCGGCTTGCCCAGCGCTTCGTTCTGCTGCAGGCGGCGGCTTTCTTCGGCGGCATCGACCAGGCGCTCGTCGGGCGCCGTTTTTTCCTGCCAGAAGACCACTTCATCCACGAAAGTTTCGTTCTTGGCGACCAGAGCCCGGCCTTCCTCGGCAATCAGCTGGCGCACATCGGAGCTGGCATCCACCGCATCGGCGCGCTGGAGCAGCGCCTGCTCGCCGGTGGAGCGCAGCCCGCCGCTCAGTTCATCGGCCGATACCGTGGTCCGCCCGAACACGGCCCGTTCGGCCGCTTCCGTCGGGCGCAGTTCCTGCGGGCGCTGCGCGCCCGGGCGCGGCGGACGCAGCGAGAAATCCGGCGGGATGGAAAGCGGGGCTTTCGTGACGATGGAAAATTCATCCGGCGCGTCTTTGGAATAGCCGAGCGCCTCGGTAATCGAGGAGCCGCCGCAGCCGCCAAGCGCAAGCGCCAAGCCGCCCACCAGGCTCAAGCTGAAAAGACGGGATTTCGAGATAAGCATCATCACTGTCTTCCAATTATTGCCGGCAGCCCTTCAGGCCCGCCGGTTCCCCCTCAAAACAGCCTAACCCTATAAGAGTGGCCGCTTTTCGGCAACGCGCCACATGTCGCGGCTATTTTTCCGCCGAATTCGGCTCTTTGCCTGGAAAAACGGCGTCCACAAGCATAAGCCCGACACCGGCGACAATCCAGACATCGGCAATATTGAAAATATACCAGTAGAAAACGTCATCGATGTGAAAACTGAAGAAATCCGCCACCGCGCCGAATTTCACCCGGTCATAGACGTTGCCGACCGCCCCGCCGACGATCAGGCCGAGCGCCACGGCCATATAAGGCTTGGTGACGCGGGCAAGCCATAGGCCGAGCAGCACCGTGACGAGTAGCGCAAAGCCGATGAGAATCGCCCGTCCGGTCGCCGTCTGCGCCGTAAAAAGCCCGTAGCTCACGCCCTTGTTCCAGGCCATGACCAGATTGAAAAAGGGCGTTATCTCGACGGCGCCGCGCTCGGCAATGCCGTAAATATCGAGCAGCCACCATTTGGAAAGCCGGTCGCTCAAGAACCCGGCAATAGCCACGGCAAAGCCGAGGGTGGAGAGCCGGCCCCAGAAGGGCCTGATTTGCGGCAGCTTCATGCCTCGACCTTCTTGCCTTGCGCCCGCGCATCATATTCGCGCACGGCTTCCGCATCGCGGGGGCTGAGACCCGGATAGCCCGGCACGGAGCCGACTTCCGGCAGGATCTTCCAGGAGCGCTGGCATTTTTGCCCTTCCGCCCGTTTCGGCACCACGGCAACGCCGGGCACGTCCTCAAGCCGGAACGCCTCCGCCGGGCCTTCGCCTTCCAGAAGCTGCGCCTGAGAGGTGATGGAGATTTCGGCAAGATCGATGCCCTTCATCGCCTCAATCAGCTCGGGGCGGGAGACATAGACATCCGGGGCCGCTTCCAGGCTTGCGCCGATACGTTTCTCGCGCCTCTCGACCTCGAGCGCGCCCGTCACCGCGCGGCGCAGCTCGCGGATCTTTTTCCACTTCTCCGCCAAGGCCTCATCGCGCCAGCCTTCCGGCGTCTCGGGGAAGAGCTGCAAATGCACGGAGTCCGTGTCGGAGGGGAAGCGCGAGAGCCAGACTTCCTCCGCCGTAAAGCAAAGCACCGGCGCCAGCCAGACCGTCAGGCGCATGAAGAGCGCATCCAGCACCGTGCGGCAGGCACGCCGGCGCAGCGAGGAGGGCGCATCGCAATAAAGCGTGTCTTTGCGGATATCGAAATAGAAGGCGGACAGTTCCACATTCATGAAATTCGTAAGCTGATGAACGACGCGCTTGAAGTCGTAATCATTATAAGCGCGGCGCACCAGTTCATCGAGCTCGGCCAGGCGGTGCAGGATTACCCGCTCAAGCTCGGGCATATCGCCCGGCGCAACGCGTTCTTCCTCGCTGAAGCCGGAGAGATTGCCGAGCAGATAGCGGAACGTGTTGCGCAGCTTGCGGTAGGCTTCGACATTCGACTTGATGATCGTGTCGCCGATGCCGTGATCGTCCCAATAATCGGTGCTCGCCACCCAGAGGCGCAGAATGTCGGCGCCGTTCTGCTTGAAGATTTTTTCCGGCTCCACCGCATTGCCGAGCGATTTGGACATTTTGTGCCCCTGCTCGGTCAAGGTCATGCCGTGGGTGAGCACTTGTTTGTAAGGCGCATGGCCGCGCGTTGCGCAGCTTTCCAGAAGCGAGGACTGGAACCAGCCGCGGTGCTGGTCGGAACCTTCAAGATAAAGATCGGCGGGCACGGGCATGCCGCGCGCTTCCAGCACGAAGGCATGGGTCGAGCCGGAATCGAACCAGACATCGAGAATGTCCGTCACTTTCTCATAGTCCTCGGCCTTGTAATCATTGCCGAGAAAATCTTCGGACGGCCGCTCGAACCAGGCATCCGCGCCTTCTTTTTCCACCGCGAGGGCAATGCGCTCATTCACCTTTTCATCGCGCAGCAAGGAACCGTCGTCCTTTTTCACGAAAAGCGTGAGCGGCACGCCCCAGGCGCGCTGGCGCGAGAGCACCCAGTCCGGGCGCCCTTCGACCATGGAATAGATGCGGTTGCGCCCGCGGGCGGGCACAAAGCGTGTCTTGTCGATTTCGGTAAGCGCGACATCACGTAAGCGCGCGCCGCCCGCCGCCTCGATTTCCGCATCCATGGAAACGAACCACTGCGCGGTATTGCGGAAGATGAGCGGCGCTTTCGAGCGCCAGGAATGAGGATAGGAGTGGTTGAGCTTGCCGCGTGCCAGAAGACGGCCCGCATTCATCAGCTCTTCGATCACGCGTTTATTGGCGTTGCCGTCCTTGCCCTGGCGGTTGAGCACGAAACAGCCGGCGAAAAGCGGCACGTCGTCATAATAGGTGCCTTCTTCGTTCACCGTTTCGGGAATGCCCTTATAGCCGAAATTCTGCACCCAGAGCATATAGTCGTCCTGGCCGTGGCCCGGCGCGATATGCACGAAGCCCGTGCCCGTATCGTCGGTGACGAAATCACCTGCCAGCACCGGCACATCGAATTCGTAGCCCTGTCCTGCAAAGGGGTGCGCGCAGACAAGCCCTTCAAGATCGTCTGCCTTTACATCGCCCTTACGCTCGAAAGCAGCGACCTTGGCGGAAGCGAAAACACTTTCGGCCAGCGCATCGGCCAGCACGAGCTTGTCGCCCGCTTTTGCGCCATGCGCCTCGCCCGCATCGGTGACTTCATAAAGTCCGTAGGCGATGTCTTTGGAAAAAGCGACAGCGCGGTTGCCCGGAATGGTCCAGGGCGTCGTCGTCCAGATGACGATGAACGCGCCTTCAAGAGCTGCCGGTCCCTTGCGCACCGGAAACTTCACCCAGATCGTCGGCGAGCTGTGGTCCTGATATTCGACCTCGGCTTCGGCGAGCGCGGTCTTTTCCACCACCGACCACATGACCGGCTTCGAGCCTCTATAGAGTGAGCCGTTCATCAGGAATTTCTGGAACTCGCGCACGATGCCCGCTTCCGCGTCGTAAGACATGGTGAGGTAGGGATTGTCCCAGTCGCCCATGATGCCGAGACGCTTGAACTGCTCGCGCTGCACATCCACCCAGTGCTGCGCAAACTCGCGGCACTCGCGGCGGAAGTCGAGCGGCGGCACCTCGTCCTTGTTCTTGCCCTTCTTGCGGTATTTTTCCTCGATCTTCCATTCGATCGGCAGGCCGTGACAGTCCCAGCCGGGCACGTAAGCGGCGTTCTTGCCCATCATCTGCTGGGATTTGACGACGAGGTCTTTCAGCGTCTTGTTGAGCGCATGGCCGATATGAATGTCGCCATTGGCGTAAGGCGGGCCGTCATGCAGCGTGAAAGCGGGACGGTCCTTCGCTTCCTCGCGCAGGCGGGCGTAAAGGTCCAGCTTGTTCCAGCGTTCCAGCCATTCCGGCTCGCGCTGGGGAAGACCCGCGCGCATGGGAAAGTCGGTTTCAGGCAGGAACAGGGTCTCGCGGTAATCGCGCGCGCCTGCATCCTGTGCATCGCTGGAGGCGGAGGTTTTGCTGTTGCTATCGCTGGACATGATCTTAAGGGTCCTCGGACGTCTCTTTTAACGGTGGGAGCTGCGCTTTCCGGCCTCTGAAAAAGCCCTTTGGGGAGCTCCCGGCGGTGTTCTTACCCGGTTCTTACCGTTCGGCCCCTCTTGTCAGGGCCGGCGCTAACGGCAAGCCGGGCCGGTAATTCGCCCGCCTATAAGCCGCCCGCTGCTCACACTGGCGATGCGTATGGAATGCGTCCGTTTCATGGGCGTTTCATATCAGGGGCTTAAAGCGCCGTCCAGTTCGCCCGGCGCGCCATTGCCGGGGCCCGCGCCCCTCAAAGGGCGCTCAGCAGCGTGCGCGCCTTGCCGCTATCGGCGGCGATCTGGGCCTTCAGGCTCTCCAGCCCGTCGAATTTCTGCTCCGGGCGCAGGAAATCGATGAAGGAGACGGCCAGATGAGCGCCGTAAATGTCCCCTTCGAAGTCGAAAATATGCACCTCGAGCAGCACGTCCTCTTTGTCGAAGGTCGGGCGGCGGCCGACATTCGCCACCCCGTCATAGGTGCCCTTATGGGCCCCGTCCTCGATTTCCACCTTCACCGCATAGACCCCGAAGGCGGGCTCCAGATGCCCTTCCAGCGACAGATTGGCGGTCGGAAAGCCGATGGTGCGCCCGCGCTGGTCACCTTTGATCACATGGGTCTCGATGGTCCACCAATGGCCGAGCAGGTCTGCCGCGCCGCGCGGGTCTCCTTTGGCCAGCAATTCGCGGATGCGGGTGGAGGAATAGGTATCGCCGCCTTTTTTGACTTCTTCCACGATCGTCACCCCAAAGCCGAGTTCCTCGCCCATCCGGCGCAAAAGCGCCCCGTCCCCGCGCCGGCCCTTGCCGAAGCAGAAATCATAGCCGACCACGATATGGGCGGCCCCCAGGCCTTCCACCAGCACGTTGCGGACAAAATCTTCGGCCTCCATCGTCGCCATGCGCGCGTCGAAGGGGAGCGCCGCGATCTGGTCGACGCCGATCTCGCCCAACGTGCGGGTCTTCGCCCGGAAGGACATGAGGCGGAAGAAGGGCTGATCGGGGAAGAAATACTGCCTCGGATGCGGCTCGAACATCAGGACGCCGGTCGGCGCGCCCAGCTCCTTGGCGATCGCGGCGGTGCGCGCAATCACCTGCTGGTGGCCGATATGCACCCCGTCGAAATTGCCGATGGCATAGACCGCGCCTTTCAAGGCGGGCGCAATGTCATCGAAATGGCGGAGGATCTGCATCGGAGCGGCGCCTTTTAACCCGTGATCAACTATAAACTCAAACGGCTCGTCATGGGTGTTACCCATCCCGCCGCACCCGTCAAGGGCCGCAAACAAGGGTTTTTGCGCAAAACTTGTCGCAAATTCGCCCGAGCGCCCGCGCCGCGGCACTGCACCGGCCAGGAGAGCCCCGCCACTTAACCAAGTTTTAGGGGGCCTTCTCTACTTTCAGGCTCAAGAGAGGAAACGGCAGGCCCTGGGGCCGGGCGCTTTCCTGAGGGATTATTGCGGGGCTTAGAATGGGTCTGCCCCGAACTAACGGAGTACAGACATGGCCGTGGACCTGTCGATGCCTGTTCTCGTGGTCGACGATTACAAGACCATGATCCGCATCATTCGCAACCTGCTCAAGCAGCTGGGCTTCACAAATGTGGACGATGCTGCCGACGGCTCCGAAGCGCTCGCCAAGCTGCGCTCCAAGAAATACGGGCTCGTGATTTCCGACTGGAACATGGAACCCATGACCGGCTACGAGCTTCTGAAGGAAGTGCGCGCAGACGGCGATCTGTCCGCCGTGCCTTTCATCATGATCACCGCCGAATCCAAGACGGAAAACGTGATCGCGGCCAAAAAGGCCGGTGTGAACAACTACATCGTCAAGCCGTTCAACGCGGCCACGCTGAAGACGAAAATCGCCGCTGTTCTGGGCGACTTCTAAACCTTGAACGGCCCGGGCTTCCGGGCCGAAAGGTTTGGGAGGGGAGTAGTTGCTTACATAAAGGAAGGGGCTTCGTTATGGCGAAGACCGAACGCCTTGCGGATGAAACCTTCGACAGGCTCGTCGAAGAGATCAAACGCGTGCGGCCCGACACAGCCGGGCTTACCGACGTTATCAAGCTTGCCGAAATCATGGTCGGGTCGATGCAGGGCTTCTTTGCCCATCTCGACACGGCGATCTACCGCGAGCTGAAGGACATTGCCTCCTTCATCGACAATGCCAAGACCGAGATCAGCCGGCTGCAGCCTGCGCATCTGCAGTCCACGCATATTCCGCAAGCCGGACGCGAGCTTGAGGCGATCGTGCGCGCCACGGAAGATGCCACGAATTCCATCATGGAAAATGCCGAGGCCGTGCTTGCCGCCGACCCGTCGGACGCCGATGCCTATTCGGAAACCGTGACCAATGCGATGATGGAAATCATCCAGTCCTGCTCATTCCAGGACATTACGGGCCAGCGCATCAGCAAGGTCGTGGAAACGCTCAATATCATCGAAGAAAAGATCGGCGCGCTTTCCACCACGCTCGGCTCCGCCATGAGCGAGGGCGAGCCCCATGAAGAAACGGCGGCGGAGCGGCGCAAACGCGAATTGCTGCTCAACGGCCCGGCGCTTGAGGGCGAAGGCATCGACCAATCCTCGGTCGACGAACTCCTCAGTGAAGGCGGCGTCAGCCAGGAAGATATCGACTCGCTCTTCGACTGAGCGCGTTTTCCGGATTTACCAGATGAGGCGGGGCATGGCGCCAATGGCGTGCGTGCCCTCTTCTTCCATGTATTCGGCGATGCGGGCGAGCTCCGGCTGCATGACATCGCCGAAGCGCGAGGCGGCAATGCCGCCCGTCACGTAAATCACATCCACCCCTGCCTTGTTGGCGCCGGCGACATCGGTGTGAATGCCGTCGCCCACCGCCAGAACCTCGCTTTTATCGAGCGCGCGGCCCGCCAGCTCTTCCAGATGCCGGAAAGCAGCCTCATAGATCGGCGGGTGGGGCTTGCCGAAATAAAGCACCTCGCCGCCCGCCTTACGGTATTTTTCCGCCACCGCACCCGCGCAGTAAATCTGCTTTTCGCCCCTATCGACGATAATGTCGGGATTGGCGCAGATGACTTTAAGGCCGCGCGCCTTCATCTCGCCGATCAGCTCCGCGTAATCCTCCGGGGTCTCCGTCTCATCGTCCCAGAGCCCCGTCATCAGCACGAAATCGGCCTCTTCCAGGGACGTTTTTTCCAGCGCCAGCCCGTCGAAAAGCGGGTGGTCGCGGTCCGGGCCCACATGAAAAAAGCGCTTGCCGAGATCGCCGCTCGCCATCGCCTCGCGCGTCGCATCCCCCGAAGTCAGGATGCCATCGTAAGATGCGTCCGGCACGCCCATCGCCTCGAACATCTTGACGACCGGCCCATGCGGGCGCGGGGCATTGGAGAGAAAGAGCACGATGCCGCCCGCTTTCCGGTAGGCCTCCAGCGCCTCGCAGACGCCTGGATAAGGCGCGCGGCCATTATGAAGGACACCCCAGACATCGCAGAGAAGGGCGCTGTAGCGCCCGGCCAGCGCGGAAAGTCCGGGGATGAGGGATAAAGATGCGTGCTCTGTGCTCATGGCGCCGGAGTTAAGCGGCCCAAGGCCAAAGGTCAACCGAAAAGGCCCAAAGAGAAAGGGCGGGATGTCCCCGCCCTTTTCCTGAAACCTTTATGGCGCCGGCGCTTAGGCGGCGATCATGTCCCGGCGCACGGGGCGCGGGCGGGAGAAGAGATAGCCCTGGCCGTAGTCGATATCGAAATCGAGCAGGTCGATCACCGTGCGCTCGTCCTCGATGCGCTCGGCGATGAGCGAGAGACCATTGCGGCGCAGCAACTCTTTCAGGTCTTCCGGGTGAATGTCGCCCAGAAGTTCCGTCTCGCTCATGGAGGCGTTGAAGAGCAACTCCGCGCCCACTTTCACGAAGCGGAAACCGAGGCCGTGCAGCTCGTGGAAATCCATGCGCAGATGGTCAATCTTGTCCATGGAAAGGTGGAACCCGGCGCTTGCCAGATCGCGCAGATTTTCCATTTCCATGACACCGGCATTCAGCATCGTGTCCTGGGCAATCTCGAAGACCAGCTTGCCGGTCAGCTCCTGCGTGCTGCGCAGATAGTCGATGAATTGCGGGAAGAATTCCGTATCCGACAGCGTGTCGGAGGAAATGTTGCAGAAGATCGGCGTGTCCTTGCCGCGCTTCGACATTTGCCGCACCACCTGAACCGAGCGCAGAAGCTGCATATTGTCGATGATCGGCATCAGTCCGGCGGGCGCAGCCACGCGGATATAATCGGCCGGCATGATCACTTCGCCGCGCGGGCCGCGCAGGCGCGTCAGGCCTTCATAATAGCAGGTCTGGCGCTGGGGCAGATTGACGACGGGTTGGAGGTAAAGATCGAGCCGGTTTTTCTCCAGCGCTTCCTTGATGACGTCGAGCAGTTCGGCATCGGTATAAAGCGGGGGCTGCGTGTCGTTGCTGACAAGCTGCAGCGAGGGACGCTCGCGCCCTTGCAGTTTGGTGCCGAGATCGAAATGAGTTTCGCCTGCATCCTGGCCCGCCTCCGGCTTACCCGGCACGAGTTTCGAGAAATCGGCGGCACTATTTTCCTGCGCTGCGCCGGCAGCCACGTCTTCTTCAACGTCCGCTTCCACGCGCTCTTCGTTCTGCGCGGCGGGGCGGCGCTCAAGCTCTTCGGCAAGCTGGGCGACACGTTCCTGGAGCCCGCGCACATTCAAGCTGATGGCTTCGTCCTCGCCTTCTTCCGAATGGGCGCCTGCTTCCAGAAGTTCGGCGAGTTTTTCTTCGGTGATTTCAAGATCGCGGCTGATGCTGTTCGTATAGGCGATCAACTCGTCCATCCGGCGCTGCTCGACGCGGCGCGCGGTCATGGTCTGGATGAGCCCCATCACCAAAAACACCTGAAAACCGGCCAGCCAGGCAAACGGCCCCTGGAGCCCACCATATTGAATAAGGGCGGCAGAAGAGGCTGCGGCAACAAGCGCGTAAATGGCGATCAAAAGCACATCGACAAACCTGGGCATGGGCGTGTGGCTCTCTGTTAGACGGGTCGCGGCAAGAAGGACTTCGCTTGTAGCTAAGATGCCAGTCCCCGGTTGACAAAGAGTTAACCCTAAAGCCGGGTTAAGAGATTTCCGGCATATGGGCGAGCCGGTTGAGGCGCTTCCAATGAAAACGGTAAAAATGCGACGGAGGCGCCATCTGGCGGGCATTTGCGGGCACGGCGAGAGCCGCTTTCAGCCAGGCTTTTTCCGCCTCTTCCGCGCGGCGCCAGTGCCGGGCCGTTAACGCTTCAAGGGCACCCTCATCCGCCCCGCGCCCGAGCGCGCCGGCCACCTCATCCATGAAATTTTCTTCTAGCCGGTCCCGCTCCCCGGCGTATGCGGCAAGGCGAGGCCCGTAATTTTCCAGGACCGCCCGGTGGAGCTTTTCATGCCGCCACCAAAGCGCCGCTTCTTCATAGCGCCCGCCTGGCACCGGCCCGAAATCCGGCAGGCCGATCCCCTCCGAGCCCGGACCGAAAAAGACCGGCTTGAAAATCCCCGTATCGGGAGCGGAGGTGCCCGTCACCCAGTGCAGCATGCGCCCGTTCCAGATTTCCGTGATCCAGGACGACGTGGTCTGGCCGAATTTACGCACCGGCCCGAAAGAGGCATGGGCGCAGACGCTGCCGCCCAATAGCCCGTCCGGCTGCCAGTGGCGCTGGCGGGCGGCGCGGGGGCCATGATCGCGCAGCACGCCCATCACATGGTGGGCCTCGATATGGGGCGCTTTGGGGCCGAGAAGATCGCGCGTGCGGCAGCCGCGTTCATAGCCCGTCGCGAAACGCGAGCGCAGCCGGTCGCCGTAAGCCTCGGCAAAATCGAAGGGGGTCTTTTCCCCGGCCCAGCCCTTGGCGCGGGCCTGCGCGATCAGCCCGTCGCTCATCCGCTCGTATTCGGTGCCCACCGTATAGGCATTGGAGATGGTGCGCACATCCCCCGCCCGCTCCAGCACAAAGTCACGGCCCACCGTTTCCAGCACGAAGGCGGTGCCGCCCGCATCGGCGATCAAAAACGCGTTATGATATTCGAAATGGCCGTTATGGCCGCAATTGCCGCCCTGACCGTATTGAGCAAGAAGCGAGGTGATCACTTCCACCGCTTCTTCCGCGCTCGCCGCCCGCTCGAGGCCGAGACGCAACAAGTCCATGCCAATCAGCGCCGGTTCTTTTTGCGGCTTCAGTTTGGAAAAGACCGCCTCGTTGCCGATCAGGACCCCATGCTCGTTGACGCCCATTTCCGCGCCCCACATCCAATAGGGCCGGGAGAGCAGCACCGCGTGCGTGCGCTCTACCTGGGGAATGGAAATATAGGTGCAGGCAAGCTCGCTGCCCGGCGCGTGGGTTTGCGCGGGCGCATGAAAGAGATACTGCGCCTCATTCGCCTCCCTGTCGGAGTTTTTTGCGAATATCAGCGTGCCGTTTTTCGTGACTGGCGGGCGCGCTACCATCGTGTCACACATAAGATCCTCCCTTGCCCCGGATAGATAAACTGCAGGACGAGCCAAAGAGCAAGCCATGAGACAACACAATGAAGATAGCGCAGAAGCGAGCCCTCCGGAAAAAGAGAGCAGCTACTGGGTCTTCGGTTATGGCTCCTTGATGTGGGACCCGCGCGTGCCGGTGCAGAAAATGCTGGCCGGCACCGTGCAAGGCTGGCACCGGCGCTTTTCCATGGTCAAAACCACGACCTGGGGCTCGCCGGAAAGGCCGGGCCTTGCCGCCGGTCTTCACCCTGGCGGCTATACGACCGGCTTCGGCATCAAGATCGCGGCGAAGGACTGGCCGGAAGCGGAAGCCGCGCTCGATTACCGCGAGCGCCATTACCTGCGCCGCTGGGTGACGCTGCACGGGCAGGACGGGCGGCTTTACCGGGCGCTCACTTACATTGCCCATCCGAATTCCGGCGCCTTTCTGCCCGACCTGCCGCTTGAAGAAACCCGTGAGCGCTATTTGACCGGGGAAGGCACGCTCGGGAGCACGCGCTTTTATATCGAAGAGACGGCCCGCCAGCTTGCTTCCAAAGGCTATGGGCGCACCGACGCTCATGCGCTTTTAGCGCGCCTTGCCGCATCCCTCTGAGCCCCTTTTCTCCCGGCGCGCGCCTGCTAGACTTGGGTCAACCAAAAGTCATCAGGAGGCTTTCTATGAGTGCCCATCAGTTTGAATTCCGCACCATTACGGGTGCCGCCCTGCCTCTTTCCGATTATGCGGACAATGTGCTCCTCATCGTGAACACCGCAAGCCAATGCGGCTTTACCCCGCAATATAAAGATCTGGAAGGGCTCTGGTCGCGCTATCAGGGGCGTGGGCTGACGGTGATCGGCGTGCCCTGCAACGATTTCGGCGGGCAGGAGCCGGGCAATGAGCGGGAGATCGCCAGCTTCTGCGAAGTGAATTACTCCGTCACCTTTCCGCTCACCGCCAAGGAAAGCATTATCGGCACGGATGCCCATCCCTTTTACAATTGGGTGCGCGAGCAGGCAGGCGAGGACGCGCTGCCGAAATGGAACTTCCATAAATATCTGATCGCGCCGGATGGCAGCTTGGCCCAGTCCTACCCAAGCAAGGTGAACCCGCTCAGCGAGGCGCTGATCCAGGAAATCGAGGCGCTGCTGAAATAGGTTTTCAGGCCGCAGGCTTTAAGCGGCGGGCCGGGCGCGCAGCCGCGCGAAGGCAGCGCCCGCCCAAAGCTTGCGGAGAAGCGGCACCACGGCAAACCCGACCCCGGTCGCCGCCACCCACCAGGCCGGGCGCACCGAATAGGTGAAGTCGAGATTGGCCTCCAGTACCCGCAGCGGCGGAATGCCCGTTGCCAGCGCGTACCAGGCAAATTCCAGCGCCGCCGCGCCGAGCCCGCCGATAAGCGCAATCGCGGCAAGGACGAGCGGCGAGGTCAGATCGAATTTCCATTTCTGCGCCTGGCGGTAACTCATGAGCAGCACGAAGAACCCGGCCATGAGCACGGCTTCGGACACATCCGACTTTGCCTGCATGAAGAAATGCAGCCCGCCCAGAATGGCAATGGCGTAAGTGAGCTTGTGAAGCCGGTTCCAATTGGGGCCCATGCGCTTGATCATGGCATCGGTCGAGGTGAGCCCCAGCGCGCCCATGGCAAGCAGCGCCAGAAAACCGATAGTCAGATAGACGCGCAGCACGACCTCGCTTGCGACTTTTCCCAGATCGAATGCCTGATCGGCAACATAGAGCCCGAGATGGGCGAGACCGTAAGCCAAGGCGGCAAGGCCGAGCATACGGCGCAGATTGATCAATTTGGAATAATGAAAGATGCGCCGGGCGGGCGTGACGAGAAGAGAGAGAAAAAGAAAGCGGATCGTCCAGAGCCCGGTTTCATGGAGCACATGGGTCAGCGGCTTCGTGCCGAGAAGATCCTGCGAGAACCCGAAGACAAGCCAAAGCCCCGGCGCGCAGAGGCCGAGAAAAACCGTCAGCTTAAGGAGCGACAGTTTGCCATTCCGCTCCGTCCAGGGGAGCGCGGCCAGAAGTTTCGGGCGGGAGATCGCAAAGGCGGATCGTTGCATCGGGGCACCATGGGTTTTCTCAAGACCCCCTTGAGATAAACCTCTTGCCCGAAAGATCAGCTAACACAGGATCAAGCCTCGGTGAAAAACCCGTGAGAAAGATGAACGAAAAGCAAGAAACCGGCCCCGCAAACGCGGCGCCGGTTTCCTTAACTGCTCTTCCCCTGAGGCGTTACGCCGTCAGCGGAGAGATTTTGATTTCCACGCGGCGGTTCTGCTCGCGGCCCGCCGCCGTGTCATTGGTGGCGATGGGCTGGCTTTCGCCCATGCCCTGCACGAGCAGGCGCTGGCCGTTCACGCCCTGGCCAACGAGATATTGCGCAACCGACTGCGCGCGGCGCTGGGAAAGCTGCTGGTTATATTGCGCCGAGCCGGTGCTGTCCGTGTGACCGTAAATATCGACCAGTGTGCGGTCATATTCCTGCAGCACCAGGGCAACGGAATTCAGCACTTCATAGAAGCGCGCATTCACATCCGAAGAATCGGTGGCGAAGGTGACATTACCGGGCATGTTGAGAATGATGTTCTCGCCCACCCGCGTGACGGAGACGCCGGAGGCGCGCAGCCGCTGGCGCAGCGCCGCTTCCTGCTGGTCCATGTAATAGCCGATCGCCCCGCCGCCCAATGCGCCGACGCCCGCGCCGATGAGCGCGCGTTTACGCCGGTCGTCGGAACTGCCTTTGCCGATGAGATAGCCGCCGAGGGCACCTGCCACCGCGCCGATGCCTGCGCCGATCGTCGTGTTGTTGACGCCTTGTTCCCCGGTATATGGATCCTGGGACGTGCACGCGGTAAGGGCGAAAGCCGCCGCAACCAGCATAATGGACAAACGCTTCATTGTTTCCCTCTCAGGTTTTTTTTGAAAACCGGGCCGCTCATCCCCATCCAGCCCACGCAAAATCTGTCAGCGGCGGCAATTCTGGTGTACAAACAGCCCAAACACGTACCCTGCGTAAAGCCTAGCAGATAAGTTCTGGCAGGAGAACAGCGCTTTCTCCATGGACTGGACGCCAAGAAGGGCAAGCGCGGGGAACGGAAAAAGCAACGGATAGGGAGGATATCTCATGGAACTTTTCGATTTGAAGGGCAAGGTCGCGCTCGTTACCGGCTCGACCAAGGGCATTGGCAAAGCCATCGTCACGCGCATGGCCGAACATGGCGCAAAAGTCGTCGTCTCCAGCCGCAAGGCCGATGCCTGCGATGAGGTTGCCGCCGAAATCAACGCCAAATATCCGGGCCAGGCCATCGCCATCCCCTGCAACATCGCCGACAAGGCGCAGCTGCAGAACCTCGTCGACAAAACCAACGAAGCCTTCGGCAAAATCGACGTGCTGGTGTGCAACGCGGCGGTGAACCCTTATTTCGGTCCCTCGAAAGACATTCCCGACGAAGCCTTCGACCGGATCATGTCGTCCAACGTGAAAAGCAATCACTGGCTCTGCCACATGGTGCTGCCGCAAATGCAGGAGCGCAAAGACGGCTCGATCATCATCATCTCGTCGATCGGCGGGCTGCACGGCTCTTCCATCATCGGCGCCTATTGCATTTCCAAGGCTGCCGACTTCCAGCTCGCACGCAATCTCTCGGTGGAATTCGGCAAGGACAATGTCCGCGTCAATTGCATCGCGCCGGGCCTCATCCAGACCTATTTCGCCAAGGCGCTCTGGGACGATCCGGATATCCTGAAACAATCCACCGCCTCCGCGCCCTTGAAGCGCATCGGCCAGCCGGACGAGATTGCCGGCGCCGCCGTTTTCCTTGCCTCCAAGGCCGGGGCCTTCATGACCGGCCAGCAAATGGTGATCGATGGCGGGGTCATGATTTCCTGACGCCGCCCTCGCCTCCCGCCGCGCCGCGGCTTGCGCAACTAAAGCAAGGATAAGAGAGATGAAATCTGTCGTTATCACCGGTGTCTCCACCGGCATTGGCCGCGGGGCAACGCGGGTTCTCACCCAAAAGGGCTTTCACGTCTTCGGCTCGGTGCGCAAGGAAGCCGATGCCGAGGCGCTGAAGGCCGAGTTCGGCGACAAGGTGACGCCGCTCATTTTCGATGTCTGCGATGAAGCAGCCATCCGCAAGGCGGCCGATCAGGTGCGCGCGGCGCTCAAAGGCGAAACCCTTGCCGGGCTCGTCAACAATGCGGGCATCGCCGTCTCCGGGCCGCTTCTCGAGCTCGACGTGGAAGAGATGCGCCGGCAGATGGAAATCAACGTCACCGGCCCCTTTCTCGTCACCCAGGCTTTCGCCCCGCTGCTCGGCGCCGATCCTTCCCTGAAAGGCGAGCCGGGGCGCATCGTCAATATCAGCTCGGCGGCGGGCGTGCGCGCCATGCCGTTTCTCGGGCCTTACTCGGCCTCGAAATTCGCCATCGAGGGCTATTCAGAAGCGCTGCGCCGGGAGATGATGCTCTTCGGCATCGATGTCGTCATTATCGGGCCGGGGCCGGTCAAAACCGCGATCTGGGACAAGGCCGAGGAGATCGACATCACCCCTTACGGCAACTCGCCCTATCTGCCGATCCTGCAGAAGTTCCAAAAAATGTTCATCGGCCAGGGGCGAAACGGTCTCAGCGCGGAAAAACTCGGCGAACTCATTCATGAAGCGCTGACCACGCCGAAGCCCAAAACCCGCTATGCGGCGGTGAAAGGCCGTTTCGTGGAAAAACTCGTCACCGCGGTTTTGCCGCGCCGCTCGCTCGACAAGCTGATCGCCAAACAGCTGGGCCTTACGCCTGCCGCCAAATCCTGAGGCGTCAATAAACCACCAGCACTTTCAGCGGGCCTGAGGGCGTGAAATTTTCATATGCGGCGGCGTAAGTGCCTTTGCCATTGTCTTTCACGCCTTTCATGCAGGTGAAAAGCGCCGCCTCATTGTCGGCAGGGTTCATCACCAGATTGAACATGGCGATGGGAGCATTCACCGTTTCCAGGTCGTATTCGATTTCCTGAGCGAAGAGCGGACGGCGGCGCTTGCGCAGCGAGCGCGTGTTCTTGCCCTCCAGCATTCCCATGCTTTCATCGCTAATGCAGTATTTTTCCGCCAGAAGCCCGCTCACCTGAAAATAGTCTTGCGCGTTGAGGGGCCGGTAGCTGTGCTCGATCTTGACGATGTCATTGACCGGAAAGCGCTGGCGGTAAACGTAGTGGCGCGCAAGCGACCAGCGCGGCCCTTCATCCGCCATCCCTTCCCGTCCGAGAATGCCGCTTGAAACAAGCGATTTGCGCTGAAGAGGGCCCAGCCTGCCGAGAGAATTTTTTATTTCAGTCAGGTCTGTGGTCAGCGGAATATCCGCGCGGCGCAGCTCGCCCGTCACATCAAGCAGCGTGCCGTCGATATCCTTCAAAATGGCCCTCGGGCGCGCTTCAAGTTCGGGAAAGCGCCGGTCCGCCGACAGCGTGAAATCGATCGCCTGCCGGCTGAGCACATCCTCTTGCTTGCTGCCTGCCACAGGCTGCGGCGGCAGAGAAAAACGCACCTCCTTTTCCACCGCCTCGCCGCTCATATTCTGAAACTGATAGCGCGCTTCGATGATGGCGGGGGTGAGAATGAGATCGAGACGGGAAAGATGCACCGGGCCCGGCTCTTCCACGGCAATGCCGCCAAGCGGCACCGGCGCTTCAGCGCGCGCCTTAGCGCCCGCCGAAAGGACGCAAAAAGCCCCTGCGGTTAAAAGGCCAAATAAGACCCCTGCCGCTTTGAAACGTCTCTGCCCGATCCTCATTGCGCTTCCCCCGCTGCCTGCCGGTCAGCATAGAGCCCCATGCCTAAGAGGCCGTTAGCTGCCGGTTTATGGCCGGTTTTATACGTCTTTGCGGGGCGAAGGGCCAATCGGGCAAAAAAGAACCCCCGGCGGGGGGAGATGACCGGGGGCTCAAGACTTTTTAAGACCGCGCATCGAGGGGGAGGGAATATGCAGGGAGGGGGGCCTGCATCTTTGCGGTCTATCCCCGTCTCCGGGAACACCTCCGATATGGTGCTTCCCGTTGCCGTTACAAGCGGCTGAAACCGCGCGGGCTATGACAAGTTGACGCAGCCCGCGCGGCCCCGTGTTCGGGTGTTATGCCACCGCGTCGAGCGCCTTTTTGAAGCGCTCGAACAGCTCGCCCATCTGGGCTTCTTCGATGATGAGCGGCGGCGAGAAGGCGATCGTGTCGCCGGAAACGCGCACCATGATGTTCTGCTCATGGAAGGCGTTGCACATCGCATCATAGCCGCGCTTGCCCATCAGCCCTTCGACGGGCGCAAGGTCGAAAGCGGCAACCATGCCGATGGTGCGGATATCGAGCACGAGGGGATGGCCTTTGAGCGTGAAGGCGGCATCGGCAAAGGCCGCCTCATTCGCCCGCGCCTGCTCGAAAAGGCCCTCTTCGCGGTAAAGCTCGAACGTGGCAAGCGCCGCGGCCATGGCCAGCGGGTGGCCGGAGTAGGTATAGCCGTGGAAAAGATCGATCATGTGATCGGGGCCGGACTGGAACGCCTCATAGACATGGCGGCCCACCATCGCCCCGCCCATGGGCACGGCAGCGCTCGTGACGCCTTTGGCGAAGGTCATGATATCGGGCGTCACGCCGAACCGCTCCGCCGCCGTGGCATGGCCGAGGCGGCCGAAGCCGGTGATCACCTCATCGAAGATCAGAAGAATGCCGTGCTTGTCGCAAAGCTCGCGCAGGCGCTTCAGATAGCCCTGCGGCGGCGGCAACGCGCCGGTGGAGCCCGCCATGGGCTCGACGATGACCGCGGCAATGGTGGAGGCATCATGCAGATCGACAAGCCGCTGCAGCTCGTCGGCCAGATGCGCGCCCCATTCCGGCTCGCCCCGCGTGAAGGCCTGTTCGGCGCGGTTATAGGTATGGGGCAGATGATCGACGCCCGGCAGAAGCGAGCCGTAGAATTTGCGGTTGGGCGACATGCCGCCCACCGAAATACCGCCGAAGCCAACGCCGTGATAGCCGCGTTCCCGGCCGATGAGGCGCGTGCGCGAGGCCTCGCCATTCGCCCGGTGATAGGCGATTGCCATTTTCAGCGCGGTGTCGGCGGCCTCGGAGCCTGAATTACAGAAGAAGGCGTAATCGAGCCCTTCCGGCGTCATCGCGACGAGCTGGTTTGCCACCTCGAAGGCTTTCGGATGGGAGAACTGGAAAGAGGGCGCGAAATCGAGCTCGGCGGCCTGGGCCTGAATGGCGGAGACGATCTTGTCCCGGCAATGGCCGGCATTGGCACACCAAAGCCCGGCGGTGCCGTCCAGCACCGGCGTGCCGTCCGGCTTGAAGTAATGCATGTCCTTGGCGCGGGCGACGAGGCGCGGGTCGCGCTTGAAATGACGGTTCGGGGTGAATGGCAGCCAGAGCGATTCAAGATCGTTTGGCGCTTTGGCGTGCGTGGCCGCGGCCTCCGTTTGAGACATGGGGCAGGCTCCCTAGATCGGTAGATTAACTTAAACAATTGAACGCCCCAGCCTCCCTCCCCGCAAGGAAAAGGGACTGGATATTTCTTTCTATCGCTTAGTATATTAACCGGTATGAAGAAAGACCACCGTATCGCGCATGGCGCACAGCAAGCCCGGGAAGACATTTCCCTTCCCGAAGTGGGGCCCCGCCTCAGGGCTTTGAGAAAAATGTACGGCTTTTCCCAGCGCGAGCTTGCGAAACGGGCCGGCGTGACGAACGGCACGATCTCGCTGATCGAGCAGGAGCGCATCAGCCCGTCCATCGGCTCCTTGAAGCGGGTGCTGGACGGCTTCCCGATTTCCTTTACCGATTTTCTGACCGTCGATCTTCAGCCCAAGCGCCCGGTCTTTTACGAGCGCAAAGACCTGAAAGAGATTGCGGGCGGCGCGCCGATTTCCTTCAAGCTTGTGGGCAAGGACACAAGCGACCGCTCGATCCAGATGATGCATGAGCGCTATGAGCCGGGCGCGGATACGGGCGAGGAGATGCTCTCGCATATGGGCGAGGAAACCGGGATCGTCGTTTCCGGCGAAATCGTGCTGACGGTTGGCGGGGAAACCCGCGTGCTCGGACCCGGCGAGGCCTATTATTTCGATAGCCGCCTGCCCCACCGCTTCCGCAATCTCGGCCAGGCCGAATGCGTGATCATTTCCGCCTGCACGCCGCCGAGCTTCTAGCCCTTAGAAAGGTTAGGCGGAAGCCGCTTTTGCCTGATGCACCTTCACGGAAGCGGGCGGCTTTGAGAAAGCTGGCTCATCGGCGCTGAGTGCGGCAAGCGCTTCTTCCCGATCCGCCATACTGAAAGCGCCGGTCGTCAGGCAGAACTCGACGAAATTGCCGTTCGGGTCTTTGGTATAGATCGAGTGGCACCAATTATGGTCGATCTCCAGAACGTCGAGCCCGGCGGCGCGCCATTTCTCCCGCCGCCGTTCAAGCTCCGCCCTGTCCTTCACATCGAAGGAAATATGATTGATGTGATCGGGCACGCCGGCGGCTTTCGACAGGTTCGTTTCGAAGCCTTCCGTTCCCGGCACATCATGCAGCTCCCAGAAGGCGATGAACTTGCTGTCATCTTCCATCCGGTAGAAGAAATGCTTCGCCCAGCCGCCTTCGGGCGCCGGGCCGATTTCGACTTTCACCAGCTCGAATTCCATCACCCCTTCGTAAAAGGCGTGAACGGCTTTCATGTCGCGGGCGGCAAGCGCCAGATGGTGATATCCCATTTCCTCACTCCTTCTTGCCGTGATCGGCCATGCTCATCACATCGTTGGAGGCGCCTTCGGGCGCGGCGATCTCCACTACGCGCTCATCCACGTCGTCATATTCCAGGCGCAGCGCGCGGGACATGGTGGCATGCATGTCATAGGTCGCGGTGATGTAGGTCAGCTCCAGAATTTCCTCATCGGAAAGATGCGCTTTCAGCGCTGCGAACACCGCCTCCGGCACGCGCCCGCTTTGCAGGACAAGGCAGTCCGTATAGGCGAGCACCGCCCGCTCCAGCGGACTGAAGACATCGGCGATCTGCCAGTGGGGGATCGCCTCGATCTGCGCTTCCGTCAGCCCCACATCGCGGCAAGCTTTGCAATGCTGCGAGAAAACGAATTGCGAGCCCCGGGCAAAGCCCGCCCGGATCTGCCCGAGCTCGCGCAGCTTCGGATCGATCTTGCGCTCCGGGCTCCGGTAGAACTGAAACCCTTCCAGCGTGTGCTTGAAAGCATCGGGCACCAGCGCGAAGACGGTCCACCAATTGCCGGGCGTGCCCGTGGCGGTGCCCGGCTGCTTCACCGGGTCGCGCTTGCCGAACAAAACCTCATAGAGTTTTTGGGCAAGGGGATCTGCATCCGCCTTTGCCACTTGCCTCAAACGCGGCATTCTTCCTCCCCGCCCCGCTTTTTGCGCGGGGCCATTGCATCCTCACGAAAAACGTAAGATAAACTGACGATTGACTCAAGCGGAGAAGTTTATGGTGCAGGCCGAGCCGGAAGAAAGACAGCCTGGGATGCTGATGGCGCTGCTGCTCGCCCGCTTCATGTGGTTCGACGGCGCCTTGCAGGAGAGCCTGGAGGCGCGCGGCTGGGGCGGCGTGCGGCGGCTTGAATCCATGACCATGATCTATGTGCAATCGGGCGTGCAGCGCCCGAGCGCCCTTGCCCGGCTGATCGGCGTGACGCGCCAGTCCATGCACACGGCGCTGAAAGAGCTGGAAGAAAAAAACCTCATCCGCCTGGTGCCCGACCCGGAGGACAAACGCTGCAAGATTGTGGAATTTGCCCCGGAGGGCGCGCCGATGCGCGAGGAAGCCGCTTCCATTTTGAGCGGGCTTGAAAAAAGACTGGAAGAGAATCTGGGTGCCGCGCCGCTCAGCGAGCTGCGCTTCATCCTGAATGCCGATTGGGGCGAGCCACGCGCCAAGGCCCGCGCCGGGGAGAGATGACATGACCAAAACACTGGACGCCCTTTTAAAAGAAGACGGCCTCATCCTTGCCCCCGGCGCTTATGACGCGCTCTCGGCGCGCATCGCCCGGCAGGCCGGGGCAAAGGCGGTTTATCTTTCCGGCTTTTCAGTGGCCGGTTCCGCCCTCGGCCTGCCCGATATCGGTCTGATGAGCGCCGCGGAAATGACCGAGCGCGTGCGAGCCATGGCAGAGGCCGCAGGCCCCGCCCCGCTGATTGCGGACGGGGACAACGGCCATGGCGGGCCCTTGCAGACCGCGCGGCTGACGGCAGCCTATGAACAGGCCGGGGCGGCCGCCATTCAATTGGAAGACCAGGCGCTGCCCAAACGCTGCGGGCATATGGAAAACAAAGAAGTCATCGGCAAGGAGGCGGCGGCCGCGAAAATCCGCGCGGCGGTGGAAGCGCGCCGCTCCCCCGCCTTCAAGATCATGGCGCGCACGGATGCGCGCGCGCCGCTCGGCCTCGATGAAGCGTTGCGACGGGGCGAGGCTTTTCTGGAAGCGGGCGCAGATATTCTTTTCATCGAGGCCCCGCAAAGCCTGGAGGAGATGGAAAAGATCGCCGCCACTTTCAAAGGCGCCGCGCTTACCGCGAATATGGTCGAGGACGGCAAGACGCCTTATCTCGATACCGGCACACTCGAGGCGATGGGCTACAAGCTTGCGCTCTTTCCGGTCTCCGCGCTCCTCTCCGCCGCCCGGCTTCTTGAAAATGTCTATGGCGGGCTTTTAAAAGAAGGCCGCTTGCCAGAGACCCAGGAACGGGTCACCTTCCAGCGCTATAACGAAATCGTCGGCCTGCCCGAAATGCTGGCCGATGCCGCAAAGTTCAAGACCGAGTAAAGGAGC
>DGNO01000005.1:0-85257 GCA_002389665.1 Rhodobiaceae bacterium UBA4490 | reverse complement strand
CCGCCCCATGTCGCAGCGCTCAATCTTTATGCGGGCCGGCTGACGGAAGTGGGCGACGGGCATATCGTTTATGAATGGGACGTCAATCCCGACTATATGAACCCCGTGGCGGTGTTCGGCGGGTATCTGGCAACGCTTGCCGATCAGACCTGCTCCTTCGCGCTGATGACGCAGCTTGCGGACGACCAGAATTTCACCACTTCGGATTTGCAGATGCATTTCTTCCGCCCGGTCACGAAAGGCACGATCCGCTGCGAGGGCCGCGTCCTCAACATGAGCAAGAGCCAGGCTTATGTGGAAGCCACGTTTACGAATGATGAGGGCAAACTTGTGCTGAAAGCGCGCGCCGTGGAGCGTCTGCTTTCCGCTTGATATCATTGCCGAAGGGAACAAAAGCGCGCCTTGAACGTTTGCGCTCAAACGCCCGATGCCCCTGACGGAAAGACCCGATATGAAATACGCCCCGCTTTTTGCCGCCCTTTTCATGCTCGCCGCCTGCGAGCCTTCCGCGTCCCCTGAAAACAGTGCAGACCCTGCCGCGCTTTACGAGAAGAAATGGCTGGTGACGGATGTGAACGGCAAACCGGTGAGCGAGGAAAGCGAGGCCGCGTTCACCTTCACCGAAAGCGGGCGCTATGGCGGCAATGCGGGCTGTAATTCGCTGAGCGGGAAGGCACGTTTCGACGGCGCCAATGTGCAGCTCGATCCCGGCCCCATGACCAAGATGGCCTGCCCCGAGCCTTTTATGGCACAAGAACAAGCGGTCATTGCCGCTCTTGCCGCAACCAAGACCTGGGAAACGGAAGACGGCATCCTGCTTTTCAAAGATGCCGAAGGCGAGCCCGCCATCCGCTTTAAAGCAGCGCCGCCCGCCCCGGCCTCGCAAGGCCCCTATCAGGACCGGTAAAGCGCCTCAATAAAGGAACATGGGCAGGCCCGAGACGCGGGTGATGCGCGGGCGGTAATTTTCCTTGTCATAAAAAGCGGCGACATCCACCCGCCGCTCGCCCTTGATGCAGGTGTCGCCGGGCATAGCGGTGTAATTGCCGTCGCGCAGCGCCATCATCAGCCCGGACTTGCCTTCTTCGATCAGCTGCACGGCCATAGTGCCGTAGCTTTTGGCGACCATGACATCGAGCGCGTCCGGCGCGCCTGCCCGCATCATATAGCCCAGCGACTGGGAGATGATGTTGATGCCGGTGCGCTGCTTGATCTCCTCGCCCAGCACCTGGCCGATACCTCCGAGCTTGCGGTGCCCGTAAGCATCCGCCTCGCCCCGCTCCATGATCTCCCCGCCCTGCATCTGCGCGCCTTCGGAAACGACGACCATGGAATAATTGGCGGGATTGTCCGCCCGGTCTTTCGCCGCAAGCTCGCTTAAATGCTGCACATCGAACGGCTCTTCGGCGATGAGCACGCGGTCGACATCGGCAAGATAGCCTGCAATGAGCGCGGTCTCGCCGGAATTGCGCCCGAAGAGCTCGATCACCGCAATGCGTTCATGACTGCCCGTGGAGGTGCGCAGCGCATGAATATGCTCGACCGAGCGGGAGACCGCCGTCGAAAACCCGATGCAATAATCGGTGCCGTAAACGTCATTATCCATCGTCTTCGGGATGGACATGACCTTCATGCCTTCCTGGTGGAGGCGCGCGCCGTAAGAGAGCGTGTCATCGCCGCCGATCGGGATAAGCACATCGATTTTCATTTTTTCCAGCGCCGCCAGAATGGGCGCCGTGCAATCCACCGTGCCGTCTTTGCCGGGCTGCAGCTTTCCCTGCAAGCGTTCGGGCAGATCCGCAGGTTTCACCTTGCTCGGCTTGGTGCGGGAGGTGTGCAGGATCGTGCCGCCCGTCCGGTCGATCGTGCGCACCGCGTTGGGGGTGAGCGGCAGGGTCCATTTTTCCAGGCTTTCCGGATCATCCGGGTCCACATTCAAGGGTCCCGCCCAGCCGCGCCGGAAGCCGACGACCTCCCAGCCGAGCTCCGCCGCCCGCCGCGTTACCGCCTTGATGCATGGATTGAGGCCCGGCACATCGCCGCCGCCCGTTAAAATTCCGATCCGCATGCGCTACTCCACCTGAAGCTGCTCTGATATGCTTCATGAAAGCATAGAACAAATAATCTGCAAGACTATGACCCGCCCGCATCACTCATGAGCAAAACCCAAAAAGAATTCCGCATCGCCGTGGCCGGGCTCGGCCACCGCATCGCCACCGTGCTGCGCCATGTGCTGGCCGCGGCCCCTTCCATGAAGATCGCCGGTTATGCCGACCCAGCGCCTGCAGGCCTTGCCTCGCTCGAGCAGCACGGGATTGAGGCGGGCGCGCCCTTCGACAGCGTCGAGGCGCTCATCGCCGGAACCAAGCCCGACCTTCTGATGGTCGGCTCGCCCAATCACCTTCACCTTGCCCATATCAAGGCGGGGCTTGAGGCAGGCGTGCGGGTCTTCACCGAAAAGCCCGTGGTGCGTACGGCGGAAGAAACCTTCGAGCTTGCCGAACTCCTGCGCGATCATGGCGAGGCGTCGGTGCTGGTCGGCCTTGTGCTGCGCTCCTCTCCGCTTGTGCGCGAAGTGCGCCGCCATTTCGACGAAGGAAAGCTCGGCACGCTAATCAGCTTTGAAGGCAACGAGCATCTTCATCCCGAACATGGCGGCTTTTTGATGCGGGACTGGCGGCGGGACAGCGCCCATGGCGGCTCTTATCTGCTCGATAAATGCTGTCATGATTTCGATCTTTACCGGCTGTTCGCCGGGGCGCTGCCCGCGCGGGTTGCAAGTTTCGGCGGAAGGCGCATTTTCACGCCCGAGCATGAAGCGCTTAAGCAAGAAAAATACCCGGGCGGCGAGGCCGCTTATTCGCTTTGGCCCGGCGGCTGGAACGGGGCAAGCGAAGTCTTCGGCTCAAAGGGCGATGCCGTGGATCATCAAACCGCGCTCATCCATTATGAAAACGGCGTGCAGCTTGCCTTCCACACCAACACCCATGCAGGCATCCTGCAGCGGCGCTGGTATTTCGCGGGCACGAAAGGCGCGCTCGAAGCCGATCTTGTTACGAACACGCTCACCTATTCAGAAGCCTTCGGGCGCCGCCCGCGCGAGGAAGAGACCGTAGGCGGCAATCTTCATGAGCATTACGGCTCGGACCCGCAAATGGGCAAGGACCTTGCTGCCCATCTTCTGGAGGGCGCGCCCTTTCCCGTGCAGGTCTATGACGCGATGGTGGCGGGGCTTACCGTTATGGCCGCGGACCAGGCGATGCGGGAGGGCAAAATCGTCGATTGCGCCCCGCTCTGGCAGCGGCTTCACGCGGCGCTTGGCCGCGCTTAAGAGTTTAGCGAGGGCTTGGCGGTATTCTGCGCAAAGACCGCTTAAAGGAGCTTCATGTTTTTCGCGCTGTCCAAGATCGTCTGGTTCTTTTTGCAGCCTTCCGCCGCTTTTCTGTTTTTAAGCGCGGGCGGCTTTGCGCTGTCGCTCACCAGGTTCCGGCAGCTGGGGCGCGCTTGTCTCGCCGCGGGGCTCTGCGGGTTTTTCGTGATTTCCTTTTCGCCGCTTGGCCGGGTTCTAATGGCGGGGCTCGAAGACCGCATCTCGCGGGCGGAAATAACGGGCGCGCCCGCCGGCATCATCGTGCTTGGCGGCGCGGTTCATATGGAAGTGAGCGCAGCGCGCGGCGAGCCTGCCATTCTTTCTGGCGGCGAACGGCTGCTGGCCGCGCACCAGCTTGCCGAACGCTATCCCGGTATCCCGCTTCTTCTTTCCGGCGGCAACAACGCGCTCTTGCCGGGCGATGAGGCCATCGCCTCGGAAGCGGAAATCATGGCGGAGATTTTGACCGGGATCGGCGTTGCGCCGGAAAGGCTCCTCCTCGAAAAGAACTCGCGCAACACCCATGAGAACGCGGTGAATGCCAAGGCGATGGCCGCCGGGCTCGGCGCAGGTGATGCCGCGCCCTGGCTCCTTGTCACCTCCGCCTATCACATGCCCCGCGCACTCGGCGCCTTCCGCGCGGCAGGGTTCGACGTTCTGCCCTACCCCGTGGATTATCAAACCGGCGGCGAGCATGCCTTCTCCTTCTTCTATTTTTCGTCCGACGGCATCGCCTTTACCGACTTCGCCGTCAAGGAATGGCTCGGCCTTACCGCCTATTACCTCACCGGCAAAACGGACGCCCTCTTCCCGGCACCTTGAGCGCGGGCGTCAAGCACTTCTCCCGCGCGCTTCGATGGGCCAGATGGCGGTGAGGACGCCTTCTTCCACGACGTGATAGGCGTCATAAAGATTGACGGTCGGGTCGCAGTGGGGGGTGACGGCGGTCAGCGCCGCGCCAAGCGGCAGGCTCTCGCCCTTCGGCAGAAGGATGCCGCCCTGCTCGTCCCCGAAGAAAAAATAGCTCGCCCCCTCAGGCGCGCCGGAGCGCAGGAGGGGCGGCTCGGCGTCGGTGGCGAAAGATTTGAAGCCCGCATCCGTTGTCGCAAGGCGCGGGGTGTTGTTGGAGATGACGGACATCTGCACGTAAAGCGCGGTCTCAAAAGGCACGTTGCCGTTCGCCCCTTCCACGTCGTTATATTGCTTGTCCATGAAGATGTAGGAACCACCCTGCAGCTCGGTGAGGACATTTGCCTCCGGGTCGATGTCGAACGTGCCGGTGCCGCCGCCGGTCATGATGGGGCAGGCGATACCTTGTTTCTCCAGCGCGTCTTTCACGCTTTTCATCACGCTCATGGCGGCCAAGGACTTTTCGCGCCGCTCGGCAAACTCTTCAATATGCATGAGGTGGCCGCCATAGGCCTGCAGCCCTTTAAAGCGCAGGTGCTTAGCGCCATCGGCGAAACGGGCAAGCGCGGGGGCTGCTTCCGGGGCGATGCCCGTGCGGTGCAGCCCGATATCAAGATCGACGAGCACGTTGAGCGGGCGGCCCGCCTTTTCCGCCGCCGCTTCAAGCGTGCGGGCGTTTTCCTCGCTATCGATCACGACATGAAGATCGGGAATGCGGGCATTCAGCGCCATGAGCCTTTCCACCGCGCGCGGCAGAACGACCGGCGAGGTCAGGAGAATGTTCTCGATACCTGCCTTAGCCATGACCTCAGCCTCGCCGAGTTTCGCGCAGCAAATGCCCACCGCCCCTGCCGCGATCTGGCGGCGGGCGATCTCGGCGCATTTATGGGTCTTGGCATGGGGGCGGAGCGTAAGGCCGGCGCGCGCGCAATGCTCGGCCATGGTTTGGAGATTGCGCTCGAAGGCCGGCAGGTCGATGACGAGCGCCGGGGTTGCCAGCTCCCTTGCCCCCTCTTTCTTGCCGATCAGCGCTTCATTGACGAATGAGCCTGTCATCTCTCTCCCCTTCCCGTTTTCTTGGCCGGGACTATAGACGCTCGGGCCGGAAACGAAAAACGCCCCGGCGGATGGGCCGGGGCGTTTGCCAAAGAGGGAGGGTCTTAAACCGTCAGATAATCGTCTTCCGGTTTCCATTCCGCCGGATCGAGTGCCGGATCGGCAAGCCAGATCTGCGGCACCTGATGCTCGCGGCTTGCATGCAAAAGCCCAAGATAGGCGGAGCGGGAAATCTCGTTCATGCCGAAATTCTTCAGATGACCCGTCATCACCTTGCCGTCGGCGGCAACGAAGCCCCAGTCCTTCAAATGGCGCATCAGGGTGACGAAGCCGACTTTGGAAGCGTCGCGCATTTCGGTGAATTGCGATTCGATGACGAAGACGCCGCCTTGCACCACGCCGTAAAGGCCGCCGACCAGGGTGCCGTCCCGGTCCCAGACCTCGACGGAATGGGCGCGGCCGAGCGCGAAGAGCCGCCGGTAAGCCCGCACCGTCTCCTCGCCGATCCAGGTAATAGGCAGATGGCCTTGGCGCGGGCGGGCGCAGCCGCGCATCACGCTTTCAAAATCCACGTCGAAGGTGACGCTGTAACGCTTTTGACGCAGAAGGCGGCGCAGGTTCTTTTCGATGCGCAGATCGCCGAAGAACAGCACGGCGCGTTTCGACGGCGACCACCATTTGAGCGGGCTTGCATGGTTCCAGGGATAGACCCCTTGCGCATAAGCCCCGATCAGGCGGGCCGCATTCATCGAGCCGCCGAGATCCACCAGCCCGTCGGGATGCGCATAAGCGTTTTCCGGGCGGCGCTGGAAAAAGCCCTGCGGCGCCATCAGTGCTTTTTCCACCCCCATGCGCGCGAACCCCAACAGCCCGAGCGGGCCGTCATCGCGCATCGACAGCAAAAGAACGAGAAGCTTTCTTAGCCCGTTTTGAAACAGGGCAAGGCTTTTGCCGCGCCCCAGCTTCCCGCTTTGGGACAATTCACGCCCGAGCCGCCGCAAGGCGCCCGTGCGTATTTGCCTGAAATCTCCCGTAATCATGACCACTTATCCCCCTCTTTGGTTGCAGGCCGATAATTGAGCCAAGTCTTGCAAGGGCGGGACCAGATGATTTGCTCAAACGGGGATGACGGATGCTGAGGATAAATGCGCGGGCCGTGTGGCGGCTGCTTTTTACCGGCGCGGCGGTACTGGCCGGGCTTGCCCTGGCACGCGAAGCCGCGCTCGGCGCGATCGGCTATGACACCGCGCTGAAAGACCTGCGCCACCTCAATCTCGACTCGGAGATGAATTTCGGCGCCTGGTATTCCTCGCTCATGATGATGGCTTCGGCCGGTCTGCTTTTTCTTACCGCCCGCCAGGCCGCCCGCCAGGCCGAAAGCCAAGGCCGCGGGCATACCCGCTCCTGGCTCGCGCTGGCTGCGGCCTTTGCCTATCTCTCGCTCGATGAGGCAACGGGCATCCATGAGGTGTTTATTGAGCCCCTGCGCGGGGCGTTCGGGCTGAGCGGCATCTTCTACTGGGCCTGGGTGCTGCCCGCCCTCGTGCTTGTGGGCGGCTTCGGCCTTGCCATGGTGCCCTTCCTTCTTTCCCTGCCCCGGCGCAGCGCGGCGCTTTTTATCGCCTCGGGCGCGCTTTTTGTCGGCGGGGCGCTCGGGCTTGAAATGGCTTCCGGTTATGTCATCACCGCCCGGGGAGAAGAAGCACCGCTCGTCGCGCTCCTCGCGATATGCGAAGAAACCCTCGAAATGCTGGGCCTTGCCCTTTTCACCGGCGCGCTTTGCGACCATCTTGCCCGGCAGAACGAAGGCGCGCCCGTCCTCGCTTTTTCGGAGCCTGCCGCAGGGTCCCCGAACCCCCGGCACCCGCCGGTCCCGCAAGCGTCATAAAAGAATCACCCTGCCGCTCTCCGGGCTCTCTTGACAGGGACCGGGCATGTCCCTATTTGTGCGGCGACCTTTGTTAGCACTCACATGAGGGGAGTGCTAACAATCTTGAAAAATTCATGAATTCCAATCTCTTAGACGGGGTTCAAGGGAGACATTCAGATGAAGTTCCGTCCTTTGCACGATCGCGTGCTCGTTCGCCGGGTTGAAGAGGACACCAAGACCTCTGGCGGCATCATCATTCCTGAAACGGCTCAGGAAAAGCCGTCCCAGGGCGAAGTCGTGGCCGTTGGCCCGGGCGCCAAAGACGAATCCGGCAAGACCGTGAAACTTGACGTCAAAAAGGGCGACAAGGTGCTCTTCGGCAAATGGTCCGGCACGGAAGTGAAGGTCGGCGGCGAAGACCTGCTGATCATGAAGGAATCCGACATTCTCGGCATCATCGAATAAGAAGCTGTGCTGCTTTCGCAGGACGGCTTTTTTCATGCCGCCTGCCGCGCACCGCTTTTAAGGATAACGCTCAAGACTAGACCTTGAGAGAAGGATCTGAGGACTATGGCTAAGGAAATCAAATTCGGCAATGACGCCCGCCAGCGTATGCTCAAAGGCGTGGACATTCTGGCCGATGCAGTAAAAGTCACGCTCGGCCCGAAAGGCCGCAACGTGGTGATCGAAAAGTCTTTCGGCGCTCCGCGCACCACGAAAGACGGCGTGTCGGTCGCCAAGGAAATCGAGCTTGAAGACAAGTTCGAAAACATGGGCGCGCAGATGGTGCGCGAAGTCGCCTCCAAGACCAACGACACGGCTGGCGACGGCACCACCACCGCAACGGTTCTGACCCAGGCGATCGTGCGCGAAGGCGCAAAGGCCGTGACCGCCGGCATGAACCCGATGGACCTGAAGCGCGGTGTCGACAAAGCGGTTCTCGCCGCCGTCGCAGACCTGAAAAAGCGCTCCAAGAAAGTCAAAGACAACTCGGAAATCGCTCAGGTCGGCACGATCTCGGCAAATGGCGAGCGCGAAATCGGTCAGATGATCGCCGATGCCATGTCGAAAGTCGGCAATGAAGGCGTGATCACGGTCGAAGAAGCCAAGAGCCTGGAAAGCGAACTGGAAGTCGTGGAAGGCATGCAGTTCGACCGCGGCTATCTCTCGCCTTACTTCATCACCAATGCGGAAAAGATGATCGCCGAACTCGACGATCCCTACATTCTGCTGCATGAGAAGAAACTCTCCTCCATGCAGGCGATGATCCCGATCCTGGAATCGGTCGTGCAGTCGGGCCGTCCGCTGCTCATCATTGCAGAAGACATCGAAGGCGAAGCGCTGGCGACCCTCGTGGTCAACAAGCTGCGCGGCGGCCTGAAGATCGCTGCCGTGAAAGCGCCGGGCTTCGGCGACCGCCGCAAGGCCATGCTCGAGGACATCGCGATCCTGACGGGCGGCCAGGTGATCTCGGAAGATCTGGGCATCAAGCTGGAAAACGTGACGATCGACATGCTCGGCCAGGCCAAGCGCGTCAACATCACGAAAGACGACACGACGATCGTCGACGGCGCGGGCAAGAAGAAAGACATCGAAGCGCGCACCGAGCAGATCCGCCGCCAGATCGAGGAAACCACCTCCGATTACGACCGCGAAAAGCTGCAGGAACGCCTGGCCAAGCTCGCCGGCGGCGTTGCCGTGATCAAGGTCGGCGGCGCAACGGAAGTCGAAGTGAAAGAGCGTAAAGACCGCGTGGACGACGCGCTGAACGCAACCCGCGCTGCCGTTGAAGAAGGCATCGTACCGGGCGGCGGCACCGCGCTTCTGCAGGCAACGAAAGCCGTTGCCGCGCTCAGCGACGACAATGCCGACATTCAGGCCGGCATCAACATCGTGCGCAAGGCGCTCGAAGCTCCGATCCGCCAGATCGTGGAAAATGCGGGCGTGGAAGCCTCCATCGTCGTGGCCAAAGTGCTGGAAAGCAAAAAGATCACGTTCGGCTTCAACGCGCAGACCGAAGAATATGTCGATATGGTCGAAGAAGGCATTATCGACCCGACCAAGGTCGTGCGCACCGCGCTTCAGGACGCAGCCTCCGTTGCCGCGCTTCTGATCACGACGGAAGCCATGATCGCCGAGAAGCCGAAGAAAGAAGGCGCCGGCGGCGGCATGCCCGATATGGGCGGCATGGGCGGAATGGGCGGCATGGGCGGCATGATGTAATCATGCCCCGTCATGCTCCCTGAGCCTAAAGCTCACGGAACAAAGAACCCGGCCTTCGCAAGAGGGCCGGGTTTTTCTTTGCTTGCACCCTTAAAGGCTCGAATTAATATAATGAATGGTTTGTTTTATATAAGAGAGACGATCAAATGCCTTTAAGCCTTCTCAAGACGGGCTTCGCTTTTGCACTACTTGCATTCTTGGCAGCATGCGGCAGCAGCGCCCCTAAACATCCCATCAAAGAGCCTACTGGACAAATCGATCCAACGCGCGAAGCCGTCATTCTGATGAGCGCCTTCGCCAAGGACGGAGCTGATCTCGATTTGGTGAAAATCTATCTTCAAAACGAAAGTTCCACCGCCAATCACTATTACATCTTTCCCGAGAAGGCCGCCGACAAAGAGTTTTTCGTCAGGCTCCCGCCCGGCCGGTACAAATTTATTATCGTCTCCCGCGACATCCTCGCTCAACCGCGCGAACTTCTCCCGGTCAAGCCTTACGACCCGGCCACAGGTATTCCTCTTTCACCTCTCGATGTGAAAGCCGGGGACGTTATTCACGCGGGCCGCATCCTGGTTTCAGGATTGGGCGGGAGCGCTGTAACCGGGCGGAACGACAGGGTCAAATACGAAATCATCGACCGGACTCCAGCAGCCAAATCGGCGCTCGAACAACACGCTCCTGATCTCGTTTCCAAGCTTGAAACCAAACTTATTCAAGTAGTCGAATAACAAAAAGGGCGCGGAGTTTTCCGCGCCCTTTTTGCCGGAACAGAAGCGTGCCGTTTAGAACTTGTAGCGCAAGCTCGTCAGCACCGAATGGTTTTCCGCGTCGTCATTGTCGGCATTGACGACCGTGTAGCGGTAGCCGAGATCTATCGCCCAATTGGCATCAAGCGCGTAGCTCGCGCCCAGCGCCCCGCGATAGGTGAATTCCGTGCCGTCCGCGCTCGCCGTCAGACCACCCACGGTGAGGGTCTGATCGAGATCGGTCACACCGAGGCCGATGCCGACATAAGGACGCAGCCGTTCACCCGGCAGGAAGTCCCAATAGCCGTTGACCATGAAGCCGAATTGCTCGACCTCGCCGCCGGCATTCCCCGTCACGCCGCCTGCAGTGACTGTATCGGTGTCGTTCTCGCTCCAAGAGATTTCCGCTTCGAGGCGGTATTTACCCATTTCCGAAATATCGCCGCTGTCATAGCCGAGCGCGCCGTTGATGATGAACCCTTCATCGAAGGAGGTGGTTTGGCCGCCGCTTTCGGCATCGTCCAGCCAGTTCATGCCCGCGCCAAGGCTTACATAAAGGCCCGGCGTTGCCGCTTCGGCGAGCGCGCCGCCGCTCATGCCACTTGCCAACAAGGCGGACAGCGCCGCCGTTTTCAAAAGCTGCTTTTTCATATGTCTCTCCCCAGACCCGGCTAGGTTGGTATGTGCCGGTTCGGGACAGTCTAGGCGGCGATAAGCCGGATTCAAACGGTCCGCGTGGCCTGGAGGGCGCCAAAAGGGACGCTTTGCGCGCCTTTGTTGCAAAAACGTGACGTTTCAGTCTGCGTTGGACAATCCGCCCTCAGATGATCTCGTCTTCATCGAAGATCGCCGCCTCGCCGAGCTGCTCGGCCAGGGCGCCGATTCTTGCCTCCGCCGTGTCGGGCTTGCGCACCCGGGCAATGTGAAAGAGCGCATCGCCCTGATTGACGATGGGCAGATTGGTGCGGCCGATGACAAGGCCGGGCTCGCCCGCTTCGATCTCTATATCCGTTTCCCCGAAAGGATCGGAAATGACGCCGACGACCTCACCCTTTTCCGCCATGGCGCCGATGCCTTTATAAGCGCGCAGAATGCCGCCCTCAGGCGCGCGCAGCCAGCTGCTTTTGGCGGAGAGGATGGAGGTGACACGGGCCGGCGCAATGGCCCGGCGCGCCACCATGCCGAGGCCGTGCATGATGCGCAAAATGCCCGCAACACCGGTGCGGATCGCCATTTCATCGAAGCGCAGCCCCTCCCCCGCTTCATAGAGAAGCACATCGACGCCTTTTTCCTTTGCCGCCTCGCGCAAGGATCCGTCGCGGAGTTTCGAGGTGATGACGACCGGCGCGCCGAAGGCCAGCGCGAGGTCCATGGTTTCCGGCTTCGAGGGAGAAACGCGGATCTGCGGCAGGTTCGTGCGGTGAATGGCGGCCGAATGCAGATCTATGCCGAGATCGGCGCGCGCCACCACTTCGCTCAGGAAAAGATGCGCCAGGCGCCCGGCAAAGGAGCCGTCGCCGCTGCCGGGGAAACAGCGGTTGAGATCGCGCCGATCCGGCAGATAGCGCGAATGGTTGATGAAGCCGAAAGCATTGACGATGGGAACAGCGATGAGCGTGCCGCGCAGCTGCTTCAAGGCGGGCTGGCGCAAAAGCCGGCGGACGATTTCGACGCCGATAATCTCATCCCCGTGCACCGCCGCGCTGACGAAAAGCACCGGGCCCTCCCGCCTGCCATGCACGACCTGAACAGGCAGCGTCATGGGCGTGTGATTAGACAGGACGCCGAGCGGCAGTTGCACGGTCTGCCGGGTGCCCGGCGCTACATCTACCCCGCCCATTTCGAACGCCGACCTGACTGCCATCACCTTGCCACTCGCCTTTGCCTAAAGCCGCCCGGCAGCTTAATGAGAATCGGGGCGATTGAAACCACCAAAGAGACGTGAAAAGACCGGCCTCCCAATGCGGAAGGCCGGTCCTTCTTTTATATGCGCGGCTCAAGCGCGCTTAGCTTTCGCTTTCCTCGCGGATGGTCACGAGCGTGCCTTCCATCGCCCGTTTTTTCCAGGCTTCCGTGCGGCTTTCGTTGTAGCGCACGTCCGCGGGCAGCGCCATGTGGACGAGCACGACGCCGGTATTGCCGGTCTGCACGGCCATGCTGTCGAGCGTCTGGCGCACGCAGGCATCGCGGCGGTCGGCAAGCAGGTCATCCGTCTGCGCCTTGGCGGAGGCGGACCCGCCAAGGTCTTCGCATTTGCTGTTCGCCAAGCGCGTCAGTTCCATGTGTTTTTCATAAAGGCCTTCCTGGTCCTTCGGGCTCCAGGAGGCGCGGGTTTCCATATCCTCGGCCTGTGCGGCGCCTGCGGCCAGAGCAAAGGCGGAGGCGGCCAGCGTGGCTGTCAGAGATTTGATACGCATGTCTTCCTCCTTCTTGGTTGGTTTCACGCGTTTTACTCACTCGGGTAACGAACGAGAGACGGGCTCCCATGTTCCGTGCACGGCGTGACCGGTGAGAGGGGGGCAGAAAAGGCGGGTTGACGGCCCTCTTGCCCCGCCCTATCTCTTATGGTGATCAAACCGGTCGCATTCCGCGTGACTGGCGAAAACCCGGCAATCGTCTTGCAGGGGCGTGGGGAACCACGAGGGAGCGCGGAACCATATCGGGCCATAGGGCCAAGCCGTTCGCCTGGGCAGCTTTGAAAAAGCTGGCCGGGTTTTGTTTTGAACAGGAGCTTGCCTCATGACGATCACCCCTTCTTTTTCTTCTTCCGCCCCCACCGCCCGTTTCCCCGAGGAAACGCAAAGTGCGGCCGACATGAACGCGCTGCGGGAGGGTCTTGCGCAATCCGACCCCGATATCGCCGCCGCGCTTTTGCGCGAGGAAGAACGCCAACGGCGCGGGCTCGAACTTATCCCGTCGGAGAACTATGCCTTTCCGGAAGTGCTGGCGCTGCTCGGCTCTGTCTTCACCAACAAATATTCGGAAGGCTATCCGGGCCGGCGCTATTATGGCGGGCAGGAAAATACCGACATTGTCGAAGAACTGGCGAGGGAGCGGGCGAAGGCGCTTTTCGGCGCGGAACACGCCAATGTGCAGCCCCTATCCGGCTCGCCCATGAACCAGGCCGTTTATCTCGGTTTTCTGGAGGCAGGCGATCCGATCCTTGCCATGGACCTTTCCCATGGCGGGCACCTGACGCATGGCGCGCCGGTCAGCCATATGGGCAAGCTTTTCGATTTCACCCGCTACAAGACGGATGGCGAGGGCCATATCGATTTCGGCGCGGTGCGGGAGGCAGCCTTGCGCACCCGGCCCAAAATGATCGTTTGCGGGCATTCTTCCTATCCGCGCGACATCGATTACCGCGCCTTCAAGGAGATCGCCGATGAGGTGGGCGCGCTGACCATGGCCGATGTCAGCCATACGGCAGGCTTCATCGCGGCGGGGTTGCTCAACAACCCCATGGAAGCCGGTTTCGACTTCATGACGACGACCACGCATAAATCGATGCGGGGGCCGCGCGGCGGGCTGATCCTGACGCAAAAAGCCCATGCCAAGAAGCTCGATGCCTCGGTCTTTCCCGGCCTTCAGGGTGGGCCGCACATGAACCAGGTGGCGGCTACCGCGACGACGCTGAAGCTTGTGGGCGAGGGCGCCTTCAAAGCCTATGCCCGCCAGGTGCTGGAAAATGCCAAGGCGCTCGCCAATGCTCTTGCCGCCCGGCAGATCAAACTCGTGACCGGTGGCACGGAAAACCACCTCATGGTCATCGACACCGAGGCAAGCTTCGGGATGAGCGGCGATGAGGCGCAGCGCCTTCTCGATGAGATCGGCCTGACGACGAACAAGCAGGTGATCCCCGACGATCCGCGCCCGCCCATGCGCCCTTCCGGCATCCGCCTCGGCACGCCCGCGCCCACCGCGCGGGGCATGGGGAAAAGCGAGATGGAAAGTATCGCCGCGATGATTGCAACCGCCCTTAGCGCCGACGCAGGGAAACGCGAGGAAATCCTGCCCGCCCTTGCCGCAGAAGCCGAGGCGCTTTGCGCGCGCTTTCCCGTGCCGGGGCTTTAAGCGGTTCAGCTTCCCAAGTTCTGCATGAGCTTGGAAAGCAGCATGCCCTTATAGGCATCGATGATCCTGTCGCCCTCCTTGCGGTCCAGCGCGACCGCAAGGCGGACGGCGGCGCCTGTGAGCTGCATCATCAAAAAGCAATCGGTCTTGAGCCCCTTCCAGGCGGCACGCGGGGCAAGCGGCTTTAAAGCGGCAAAGAAAATCTCGCCATTGAGGCGGCTATCCTCGATATCGATATCCTGCATGCGCTTGTCGGCCTGGGTGCCGCACCAGATATCCCGCGCGACGGGCTCCATCAAAAAGAAGGCATAATAGCTATCCATCAGCCGGGCGATGAGCGCGCCTGCGCTTTCCTTGTCGGTGATTGATTTCACCTCCTCGCGCAGGCCCGCGCGCACTTGCTCCATATAGTCTTCGGCCAGCGTCTGGATGATGGCGCCCTTGTCGGGGAAGAACTGATAGACGGAGCCGATAGGCACGCCCGCCCGCTCCGCCACCTCGCTCATTTTCACCGTGTCCGAGCCCTTTTCCGCGATCAGCGCCTTGGCGGCGGCAAGAATGGCCTCATAGCGGGCGCGGGAGCGGGCCTGAGCCGGTTTTTTGCGAAGAGCGCTGTCGGTCATGGGGCGGGTTTCCAATTTTTGCTTGCGCCGGAAAATATGAGGGTTTATCAAATTATTCAAATCTGAGGAATCCTCATGTTACGGGAGAGAGGAATGACGGTAAACGACAAAGCCTGCATCGTGGGCGCGGGGCCCGGCGGGCTGGCGCTGGCACGCACGTTCAAATTGCTGGGCATCGATTTCGACTGCTTCGAGCGGCACGCCGATGTGGGCGGCATCTGGGATGCGGATAATCCGGGCTCGCCCATGTACGATTCGGCGCATTTCATTTCCTCCAAAACCCAGTCTCACTACCTGGGTTTCCCGATGCCCGCCGATTATCCCGATTACCCGTCAGGCCGGCAGATCCTTTCTTACATGCGCGCCTTTGCCCGCGAGTTCGGCCTTTACGGCGACATCACGTTCAACACGGAAGTAAAGGAAACGCGCTTTGAAGATGGCGGCTGGACGGTGACGCTCGGCACTGGTGAAAAGCGCCGCTACCGCTGGCTCATCTGCGCGAACGGCACGAATTGGCATCCGAGCCTGCCTCAGTTCGAAGGCAGCTTCGACGGCGAGATCCGCCATGCCAACACGTTCCGCTCGCCGGACGAGTTCAAAGGCAAGCGCGTGCTCGTCATCGGCGCGGGCAATTCCGGCTGCGACATTGCCTGCGATGCCGCGCAATCGGCAGACGCCGCCTTCATAAGCCTGCGGCGCGGCTATCACTTCATTCCCAAGCATATTTTCGGCAAGCCGGCGGATGTCTTTGCCCATGAAGGCCCGCATATGCCCATGTGGCTGACGCAGATCATCTTCGGCGCGATGTTGCGGCTCCTCAATGGCGATCTGACGCGGCTCGGCCTGCCCGCGCCCGATCACAAGGTTTTTGCAAGCCACCCCATCGTCAACACGCAGCTCCTCCATTATCTCTCCCACGGCGATATCAAAGCCAAGGGCGATATCGCGCGGCTCGACGGCCCCGACGTCGTCTTCAAGGATGGCAGCCGCGAGACCGTGGATCTCATCCTTTGCGCGACGGGCTACCGCTGGAACATTCCTTATGTGGAAGAAAAAGAATTTTCCTGGAAAGGCGGACGGCCCGATCTTTTCATGAACCTTTTTTCCCGCGAGAACCCGCAGCTTTTTGCCATCGGCTTCATGGAAACGAATGGCGGGGCCTACAAGCTTTTCGACAATATGGCTGATCTCATCGCGCGGGCGATCCTGGCGGAGGCCCAAGGCGGCAAGGAAACCGCGCGCTGGGAAAAGGCGCTCACGACATTGCGGCCCGATCTTTCCGGCGGCGTGAAATATGTCGGCTCCGACCGCCATGCGACTTACGTCAATATCGACGCTTACCAGAAGGCGATGAAAGGCCTGCGCAAGACCATGCACTGGCCGGATATTCCGGACGGCCATTATGAAAGCCTGCGGGCGAAGGCGGCGGCATGAGCCGGCCTCTTGCCCTGATCACGGGCGCAGGCGGCGGCCTAGGCCGCGCGCTTGCGCTCGCGCTTGAAAAAGCAGGCTACGGCCTCGTCCTCACAGATATTTCCTCCGACGCGCTGGAAAAGACGGCAGGCGCGCTAAAGAGCGCCCCGGAGCTCATCACCGCCGATCTTTGCGCGGCGGCGGGCCTTCAAGCGCTCTGCGCACGGCTCGAAGCGGCGCCCGGTATCGAGCTTCTGATCAACAATGCCGGGATCGGACTTCCCGGTTCCGTCGCCGCGTCAGAGAGTACCCTGCTCGATAAGCATCTCGACATCAATTTGCGCGCGCCGATGCATCTTTCCCAGGCCGCCGCCCGCGCCATGCTGAAACGGGGCAAAGGACAGATCTTTTCCATCGCCTCCCTTGCCGGGCTTTTTCCGCTGAAAGACAGCGCCGCTTACAGCGCCTCGAAATTCGGGCTGCGCGGATTCATGGCCGCGCTCCATCTCGAACTTGCCCCTCACGGCATCAAGGTCGGCGCGCTCTATCCCAATGCGATCGACACGCCGATGCTGCAGGCGGAAATGGCGCACCCGGAAGGCTCGCCGCTCAATTTCGCGGGCAATGCCAAACCGCTCAGCCCGGAGGAAACGGCGCGCCACGTCATGAAGGCGCTGAAAAACGGCAAGCTTGAAACCTGGCTGCCGGTGAGCGACGGTATCATGGCCGGTCTCGTCATGACCTGGCCGCCGCTGCTTGCCCCCGTCTTCCGCTATCTCGAAAAACAGGGGCTTAAAAAGCAGAAAGCCTATCTCGCCTCGCTCGGCATTGCCCGTAACTAAGCTGCATAGAGCGTCCAAAGCCCGCGCGCGATGAAGACGGCACCGATGGTCAGCACCACCCATTGGCTCCATTTGCGGAAATTCGTGTCGCTCATCCGGTCGAGTACTTTCTTGCCGAGCGTCGTCCCCAGCATGGCAAGGGGCACGACCATGAGAAAGACCCACCAGGGAACGGACCCGCCTTCACTTTCCATCCTCACCGTCTCGCGGACGAGAAGACCGAAATAGACGAGTTTGAGCAAATGGCTGACCGTCTGCGTCACCGCCTTGGAGGCGACGACCTCATGGCGGGTAAGACTGGTGCGCACAAAAAACACATCGAGAAGCGGACCCGCCACCCCGGCCACAAGATTGATCAAGGTAATGATAAACCCCGCCGCGGCCGCCATGCCCCTTTTCGTGATGTCGAGGGCAAGACGCTCGGGCAATGCGGCGGCGATGAAAGGCACGGCGCCGAGCGCCAGAAAGACGATCTCCCTATCCGGCACGAAGGAAAGCGCGGTGAGCCCGGCAAGCGCTACTGCTGCGCCCGCGCCATAAAGGCTCAAGATTTCCCAGCGGATATGGGCCCGGTTCAGCCAGGCGCGGTAGCCATTGGAAGCGGCCTGGGTCACCCCGTGCAGCATCATCGCCGCGCCCACGGGCAGGACGGAAACGAGGAAGCCCATCAGCACGATGCCGCCCGCCATGCCGAATATGCCCGACAGGATGGCGGTCGCCACGACGACCAGGCCCAGTGCGATAACAAGCAGCGCGCTCATGCTTTCCTCCTTTACAAGGCGGCGCAAATTTGCGCGCGCAGCGGAGAAAAATCAATAGAGGCAATAGCTTATTAAAGTGAGAGAAGTTACAGAACTTCTGTAAAGGAACAGAAACTCTGTAACTTTTGTAAAGACGCTATTTCCCGAGCCGGGCCTTGAGCCGCGCCAGCAGCGCGTTTTCCGGCTCGAAAAGATAATCCACGTCCCGCGCCGTAACGGTGGTGATGCCGTTCTCGCGCAGATAGCTGACAACATCATAAAGCTTTGCCGAAGGGCAATAGGCGGCAAGCTCGCCGCTGCCCGGCAAAGCGGCCCGCGCTTCCAGCGGCACGCGCACGTCGAAGCGGGCAAGCAGCTCATCCACCAATGTCTGATCGAGCGCGGGCGCGGCGAAGCGGATTTCTTTCATCCGCTGCGCCTCGGTGCGCGCCGTGATCATGTCGAGCACATGAGTTGCCGCCTGCAGCGCCGTGTCGCACCAGGTGGCGGTGAGCGAGGCAACGAGGTTCGCCTGGCTTTTCAGCATCACCCCGTCATCGAGCACTTTCAGATTATTGGCCGCCAGCGTTGCGCCCGTCGAGGTGATATCGACAATCGCCTCGGCGGAGCCTGCCGCCGGCGCGCCTTCCGTCGCCCCGAGGCTTTCCACGATGCGGTAATCGGAAATCCCGTGCTCGGCAAAGAAGAGCCGCGTCAGGGTGAGATATTTCGTGGCAACGCGCAGACGGCGCTTATGGCGGATGTGAAAGCCGCGCGCCACATCGTCGAGATCGGCCATGGCGCGCACATCGATCCAGCTTTGCGGCACCGCCACCACCACGTCGGCGTGACCGAAGCCGAGCGGCAGCAAAAGCTCCACCTTTTCTTCCGGGTTCACGATTTTCTCGCGGATGAGATCTTCGCCCGTCACGCCAAAGTGGATGGCGCCGCTTTCCAGATTGCCCGCAATTTCAGAGGCCGAGAGAAAGGCGATATCGACATTGCCGACGCCTTTCAGAACGCCGGTATAACCGCGCCCGTCCTTCTGCTTCACTTTCAGCCCGGCGCTGGCGAAAAACGCATTGGCGTTTTCCTGCAGCCGCCCCTTGGAAGGCAGGCCGATAATCAGTTTCTCGCTCATCGCCCCGCTCCTTTCGCGTTTTCGGCTGCCGCGCGGGCAAGCCGCTCCACCCCGATGGCGCAGCCGATGGCGGGCACCGGCCCAGGCGCGCCCAGCGTTTCGAGCAGCGTGTCATAGCGCCCGCCGCCGGCGACATTCACGGTCTTGCCGGCAAGCTGGGTGCGGAATTCGAAAACGAAGCCCGTGTAATATTCCATGTTGCGCCCGAAGCTCGTGGCGAAATGGGCTTTGGAGAAATCGGGCGCCGCCGCTTCCAGCCGCTCGAAGCGCCGCTCGAGCCGCGTCATGGCCTTGCCGAGCGAGCCGCCGGAAAGACCGGCCGCTTTCGTCAGCTCACGGATTTTGGTAAGCGCCTCATTGGGCGTGCCCGAAATGGCAAGGAAACCGTCAATGAGTTCCACAATATCCTTGGGCAGTGCCTGGGCACCTGCATCCGCTGCCTGTTCCAGCAAGCGCTCGGCAATCTCGCGCGTCGAGCGTCCGCCAACCGGCGAAATCCCGGCAAGGGTCAGCACTTCCTCGATGAGCGCTTTGGCCTGCACCCCGTCCAGCGCGCCAAGGGCGGAAAAGAGCCCCGGCAGATCCGGCCCGGACGCGGCCAGCGCATTTTGATCGGCAAGGCGCAGTAAAAGCTCGCGGAAATAATCCGGGCGCCAGAAATGCCGCTTCAGCCGCTCCGCCCAGGTGGCTGGAATATCGAGCCCGTCGACCAGCGCGCCGAAAAGCGCCAGATCGCCCATTTCAAGGCGGTAGGAGGCAAGGCCCGAAGTTTCCACCGCCCTGAGCGCCAGTTCCAGAATGGCGGCGTCCGCTTCCTCGCAGCTTTTACCCGCATCGCATTCGCCGATCTGCTCGACGCCCACTTGCGTGAACTCGCGCATCGGCCAGGGCGCGCTCGACTGATAGCGGAAGGCAAGGCCCCGGTAGGTCAGTCTCACCGGCTTGTCGGCTTTCGGGTATTCTTCGAGATATTGCCGGCAGGTCGGGATGGTCAGGTCCGGACGCAGGCAAAGCTCGGCGCCGCCCGGATCGGAAAAGACATACATGCGCCGGCGGATATCCTCTCCCGAGCGGTCCAGAAAGACATCGGCGGGCTGAAGCACGGGCGGATCGACGGGCTGAAAGCCCGCCTCGCCGAACAGGGTTTGCAGCCGGTCCGCCAGCGCGCGGCTTTCAGCCGCGCTTGCCAGACTCCCAGCGTCCATATCGGAATTGCTCATTTTCTCGTTCCGCCCGGTTGGCCGTGGCGCTTCCTTAAAAAGGAGAAAGCGTCAGGTTTTCAAAAGCGGACCTCTTCTAGCATGGAAAAGATGACTGTTTCGCCCCCAAACGGGGGCAGGCGCGCAGCCCGCCGGGCCCGGCACATATCGCGCCGGCTCAGCGGGCGGCGGTATGTCGGGCGAGCACATCCTTCACGGCGCTCACGAGATCCGCGCGCGGGGCGGAAATCTGCGCATGGGCGCTTTCACGCCATTCGGTATTATCGGTGATCTCTTCGGCCTTTTGCGCGCCGAGAATGAGGTCCTTGATCGTGACCTCACCGGCCGCGCGCTCATCTTCTCCTTCAATGACGACGCAGGGCGCGCCGCGCTTATCGGCATACTTGACCTGCGCACGCATGCCCGAGCCGCCCAGATACATTTCCGCGCGGATGCCCGCAGCGCGCAGTTCCATGACCATGCGCTGATAATCGGCAAGGCGGTCATTATCCATGGTGAGGACGATGACGGGGGGCAGCACGGTTTCGGTTTCCAGCTTGCCCAGCGCTTCAAGCGCCGCATAAAGACGGCTGACGCCGATGGAAAAGCCCGTCGCCGGTACTTTCACGCCTTTGAAGCGCTCGACGAGATCGTCATAACGCCCGCCCCCGCCGACGGAGCCGAAGCGCATACGCCCTTCTTCGGTTTCCGCCTCGAAGGTAAGTTCCGCTTCGAAGACCGGCCCTGTGTAATAGCCAAGGCCGCGCACCACGGAAGGATCGAAGGCAACGCGGTCCGCGCCATAGCCGCCCGCATTCAAGAGTTCATCGATGAGGCGCATTTCGGCCACGCCTTCCAGCCCGCGCGCGCTGTCCCCCACCAGCTCTTCCATGCGCGCGCAAACGGCGGCGCGGTCATCGCCGCCCGCACCCGTAAAGGCCATGATGCGGTCGATCTGTTCATCCGAAAGATGCGCGCCTTCGGTGAAGTCGCCGGACTCGTCCTTGCGGCCTTTGCCGAGAAGCAGACGCACGCCTTCCGGGCCCAACCGGTCGAGCTTGTCGATGGCGCGCATGACGGTGAGGTGCCGGGCTTCGAATTCCGCTCCCTCCCCCACAATACCCGCATTTTCAAAGACGCCGTCCAGCACCTTGCGGTTATTGACGCGCATCACATAAGAGCCGCGCGGAATACCAAGCGCTTCCAGGCAGTCGGCGGCCATCATGCACAGCTCAGCATCGGCAGCGACGGAAGGCGCGCCCACCGTGTCCGCATCGAACTGGGTGAATTGACGGAACCGGCCCGGTCCCGGTTTCTCGTTCCGCCAGACGGGGCCCGTCTGATAGCGGCGGAAGGGCTTGGGCAGCCCGTCATAATGTTCGGCGACATAACGCGCGAGCGGCGCCGTCAAATCATAGCGCAGCGATAGCCATTGCTCGTCATCGTCTTGGAGCGAGAAGACGCCTTCATTCGGGCGGTCCGCATCGGGCAGGAATTTGCCCAGCGCGTCGGCATATTCAAAGGCCGAGGTTTCCAAGGGCTCGAAGCCGTACGCCTCATAAACCTTGCGGATGCGCGCGAGCATGGCCGCTTCCGCCCGCACGGCGGCAGCGGGAATGTCGCGCAGTCCCTTCGGGATCCGCGCCTTCGGTCGGAATATTTTCTGCTTCTTGCCCATGTGCCTGAAATCGCTGGGGTTTGCCGGTCGCGCGCAGTCCTAGCGCAGAAGCCCCGGCGCGGCAAGCGGCCCTGCCCCCGGCGCGCGCCGCACCCCGGCCATGTGTTGCTGATATGTTCCAATTTGCCGGAATTGCGCGGGAAAGCGGGGGTCCTCGCTTGGCTCTCACCGGGCCTTCTCCTGACGCGCGGGTGCTTCTTAACCTTTCGCCTCTGCGCCCGGCGGGGGCGCGCGTTAACTTCCGGGGGCATTTGCCTCAAAATTTAATCGTTTTTTAACCGGACGACTTCCTCAGCTTACAGAGCGTTTTAGATAAGCTTGGAAGTGCAAGCGGTTGCCGGCTTTGAGCTTTTCCCGCTTGGGGCAGAAATCCCGGCACGGAAGTTGTCCACATTTGAATGATAATATTAAGAGGATGTTTACTTTGCGCATCAATAATTGGGCATGGGCCGGAGAGGTGATTCGGGCCCCAAACCGTTAAGGCAAAAGGGATTACGGCATGCGGCACGCCCAGCCCGCCACCACAGCAGCGGAAACAAACACGAGGCACGTGCCGTTCAACATCGGGGATTTTGGGGATCATGCGTCAGAGGAGATATCCCGCATGGCCGAAGCTCTGAAAAAGATCGACGAACGCGGCCGCCCCGGCACGCTGACCATCGCCCTTCTCTCGAACGACCGCGCGCTTACCGCCTCTTTCGAAGCGGTCTCGAAGGCAGATCCCGATTTTCACTACGACATTCTGCCCATCTCCGCCGATGCGGGCCTCGGGCCGCTTCTGGAACCGGGCATCGACGCGGTGCTTTTGGACCTTTCCCTGCCCGGTGACATCGACGCGCTGATCCGGCGGATCACGACGCTCGGGCCCGACGCGCCCGTCATCGCCTTTGCCGCCTCCTTGAACGGCAGCCGCAAATACGCGCTCGAAACACTTGAAGCGGGCGCCGAAGAGGTGCTCGGCCTCGACAAGATCGATGCGGGCGAAGCGCTCTGGATCGCCCGGCTTGCCCATCAGCGCCGCCAGCGGCGCGAGGAGACGCGGCCTGCCCCGTGCGCCCCCGCCGCGGTGGAAAAGTCCTTCACCCTCATTCAGGAATCGCCCGAAGCCATGCTGATCATCGATCAGGACGGGCGGGTGAAATTCGCCAATGAGGAAGCCGCCGCACTTCTCGGGCGCGAGGCGGAAAGCCTGGAAGGCCAGCCCTTCCATCTGCCGCTCGATATGGCAAGCGACGCGCCCCAATCCCTGACGCTGCCCGGTGATGATGGCACCACCCGCTTTGTCGAGGCACGGGTGATCGAAACCAATGAAGGGCCGATGCCCGCCAAGATCGCCACGCTGACCGATGTGACCGTGCGCCGCCGGCTTGAAGACACGATCCGCCTTTCCCGCTATCAGCGCGAGGAAGCCTCCCGGCGCAGCCGCACGTTCTTTTCCAACGTCAATCACGACCTGCGCACGCCGCTCACCCATATCATCGGGTTTTCGGAGATCATGCGCGATGAGCGCTTCGGCCCGATGGGCAACAGCAATTACCGCGATTATGCCGCCGACATTCACTCAAGCGGCACGATGCTTCTGGAAATGATCGAGGATCTTCTGGGCATCGCGGAAGCGGAAAAAGGCGATACGACGCTGCATGAGGAAATCTGCAATCTGGCGCAGCTCGTCAATATCGCGGTCACGAGCCAGCAGGCCGCCTGCGAGCGGGCCGGCATCAAGGTGGAAATCGACTGCCCTGAAAACCTGCCCGGGTTTCAGGGCGATGCGCGGCGCCTGCGCCAGGGCTTCTTCCGCCTTCTGAGCGAAATCATCCACTCCACCCCGCCCGGCGCGGTGCTCGTCATCAAGGCGCGGCGCGAGGAAACGGGCCTCACCATCCATGTCTCGGAGAAAGACGAGTTCGATGCGCTGCATCCCGATCTCCTGCAAGACGCGAGCACAGGCAGCCAGAGCGGCATCGACAGCCCCGAACGCTCTTTCCTTTCGGCAGAAGCAAGCGGCCATCCGCGCCAGGACGGGCTGGCGCTTACCTTGACGCGGCGTGTAGTGGAAATGCATGGCGGCACGCTGGCCGTCGCGCAAGCCAAGTCAGGCCGGCTGCCCCAGGTGCATCTGAGCTTTCCGGCCGCGCGGCTTTGCTAGGAACACAGGTCAGTCGAAAAGCGCGTCGATATCTTCCTGGCTGCAATGCTCTTCGGTCGGCAGGGCCGGGCCGTGCAGCAGCGACTGATATTCGTCTTTTTCCTCGACCGGCACGGCAATATCGTCAAAGGCACCGTCACCCCAAATGCCGTGAATGCTTTCCAGCCGCTCTTCCAGATTCTTGATGGAGCGCAGCACCTTGGTGATGCGCTGGCTCGTGATATCGTGGAAGTTACAAGCCTGAAGAATGGCGATGGACTGCTCGCGAATATCATAAACGGCGGCGGCATCGCTGCCTTTGAGCTGATCGGCAAGGCGCGTCGCGCTTTCATCGATCGCCTCAGCGGCGGAGAGAATGGTGTCGGCGGCAAGCTCGTTATGCGAGATCACTTCTTCCAGCTCGTCGCTTGCATGGGAAAGGCGCTGCACATCCGGCTGCTCATATTGCATGGCCTTGATTTCGGCCTGCGTATCGCGCACCGCATCCTGAAGCCGTTCGACCTGGCTTTTCAGCTTCGCGGCTTCTTTCAGCTCGGATTTATATTGATCGAGAATGTCGCTGGAAACCGGGGCGGCCTGCGTGAAGGCGTTCAGGCCGGGTTCGGAAAGGCGGGCTTCCAGCCTGCCGATCGCATCGAGCAATTCCCGGTGCCGGGTCTCGCCGTCATCCGCCGGTTTTACCGGCACGGGTTCGGGCATGGGCTGCCCCGCCATATTCTGCTCAATACGAAAGCGCTTACTGCCAGCCACGACGCCCTCTCAGCTTCCCCAAGACGTTGCCTAAGACGTTGATCGTCTTCGGTCGGGCAAAGCCTATCGGCAATTCGCTAACAAGCTGTTTCGGGTAGGACAAATTGCGGCACAAAATGTGTCGTAATCTGTGCCGTTCCGGCACGGTGAATGGATTTTTCAGTCGAGATTGAAGCGGACGGTGATGACCACTTCGACCGTTTCCGCGCCGAAATCGGCGGGCACCGGCGGCAAGGGGCTCGCCCGCTCCAGCATTTCGCGCACTTCCCGGTCAAGAAGGCCAGAACCCGTACCCTTATCGAGGCCGAAACTGCGCACCGAACCTGCCCGGTCCACGACGAAACGCAGCACCGCATCCCCTTCCACCCCGCGCCGGCGGGCGGTGCGCGGATAGCGCTTGTGACGGGCAAGCCAGGCCTGCAGGCGGGCGACATAGCTTGCCTGGGCATCGGCACTGCCGAGAAAGGGCGACGGCGCGCTTTGCTGGGCGGCCTGACCCTGCGGCCCTCCGGCCTTCTGGGCAGGGGCAGCCGGTTTCGGCTCGGCTTTGGGTTTGGGCGGGCGGCTCTCGGCCTTGCGCAGCGGAATGTCAGGCGTGGGCGGCGGTACTTCCTCTACCACTTCCTCTTCCACGGGCTCTTCCGGCTCCGGCTCGGCGATTTCCGGCACGGGCTCCACATCGGGCTCGGGCGGCAGCGCGGTTTCGGGGGCAGGCGGCGCGCTCAGATCGGCAAGGGAAAGCTGGATACCCGCAGAACCCGCCGGTTCGGGCACCTCGCCAAAGGGCGACCAGAGGAACAGCGCATAGCCGATCACATGCAGCGCCGCGGCGATGCCTATGGCCTTCCAGATTGTGCCCGGCGCCTGCGCGTCCACGCGTTACTCCTGTTGCGAGCAGATATTAAGTGAGCCCGCCCCTCATACCTTGTCCACCGCGTGACCGAAAGGCGAAATTCCGCGCACATGCTCATCCACCTCAAGCCGCTTCTTGAGCGGGGGGAAGGCGCGCTGCGAGCAATCCATCCGCTCGCAAAGGCGGCAATTGACGCCGATGGGCGTCGCGCCGCGCTCATCTTCCAGATCATAGCCCGCAGAATAAATCAATTTTTTGGCATGAGAGATTTCGCAGCCGAGGCCCACCACATATTGGTCCCCCGGCACGCCCATGCCCGATCCGGCCCGGCTGACCGTGCGGGCGATGGAGAAATAGCGGATGCCGTCTTCCATCTGCACGACCTGGCTATAGATCTGCCCCGGCACGCGGAAAGCATCATGTACGTTCCAGCGCGGGCAGGTGCCGCCGAAACGGGCAAAGTGAAAGCCGGCCGCCGAGAAGCGCTTGGAGACATTGCCCGCATTATCGACGCGGATGAGAAAGAACGGGATGCCCCGGGCCCCTGCCCGCTGCAAGGTCGTCAGCCGGTGGCAAACCTGCTCGAAACTCGTGCCGAAGCGGCGGCCGAGCAGGCGGATGTCGTAGCGCGTTTCCTCCGCCGTGCGGAAAAACGCCGCATAGGGCATGAGAAGCGCGGCGGCGAAATAATTGGCGAGCGCAATGCGCAAGAGCCGCTTCGGCTCCTCGCTGGCAAAGCCGGACGAGGTGACGATGTCTTCCATCGTGCGGGAAAGCTCGAAATAGCCCACCTGGTAGGCAAGCTGAAAGCAGCGCCCCGGCTGGTCGAGCAACTCGGAAAGAAAGAGCGTCTGGCGGTGCCGGTCATAGCGCCTGAGATCGCCGGACATCACATCATGCGGCACGACGCGCGTCGTCACCCCGTGTTCATCGCGCAGATAATTGCGCATCGAGACATAAGGCTCGTCTTTCGCAAGTTCGGCTTTGACGTAAAGCGCCTCGGCGGCATCATCGAGCTGGGGAAAGTGATTGCCGCGCGAATTGATGAAATCGCGCACTTCTTCAAGCGGCAGGCCCTGCGTCTCGCCGGGCTCGACCGTGTCCCTGTCCGCCAGGCGCTCGGCGAGAAACGAGCTTGCCGTCACCGCTTCTTCATAGGCGCGGTAAAGATGCGCGATGGCATCGACAATGCCGGGGCTGGCCGAGGCCACATCCTGCAGGTCCTGATTGCCGATTCCCGCATCCTTGAAGACCGCATCGGAAAAAATTTCCTTGAGCGTGGTTAATGCCCGCGCCTCTTCGTCACCCGCCAGCGTTTTCACGTCCATATCGAAGACATCGGCGAGCTTCAGGAGGATTTGCGCCGAGATCGGGCGTTGGTTACGCTCAATGAGATTGAGATAACTGGCTGAAATGCCAAGCGCTTCAGCCATTTTCGCTTGGGTCAGGTTGCGGTCCCGGCGCATGCGGCGCACGCGCGGACCTGCGAATACTTTCCTGTCTACTGCCATCGGTCGCGTCCTGTTCCAGCACAGATTTCTTTACAAGATTTACATCTACACCAGAATCTCACTGGAATCTTGTCAAGATTTTTACTTGAATGATTTCAAGGACTTAGAAGTTTTCGGGAATCGTTGGACATTTAGCTGTCAGGGCTGTATGACGCCCGCAACAGCACCCAGATAGCGGAGGCAAGAAGCCATGAGCCAGGCAGCAAAAAGCGCCAGCGTGGAAGGCGTGCGTATTCTCGGCGAGATCAAACCGGAATACGAACGCGTTCTGACCCCCGAAGCGATTGAATTCGTCGCGGACCTCGAGCGCAAATTCGGCGAGCGCCGGCTTGAGCTTTTGGCCAAGCGCGCCGAGCGCCAGAAGAAGTTCGACGCCGGTGAGCTGCCCGACTTCCTGCCCGAAACGAAAGAGATCCGCGAAGGCGACTGGAAAGTCGCGCCGATCCCCGAAGACCTGCTCGACCGCCGTGTGGAAATCACCGGCCCGGTCGACAACCGCAAGATGGTCATCAATGCGCTGAACTCCGGCGCGAATTCCTACATGACCGACTTCGAGGACGCGGCAGCCCCGACCTGGGAAAACATGATCGGCGGCCAGCTCAACCTGATGGACCTGTGGGCCGGCACGATCGGCTTCACCGACCCGGCCAACGGCAAGACTTATGACGTCAAGCCGCTCGGCGAGCGCGCCACCTTGATCGTGCGCCCGCGCGGCTGGCATCTGGATGAAGCCCATGTGGAAGTCGACGGCCGGCCGATGTCCGGCGGCATGTTCGATTTCGGCATGTATCTCTTCCACAATCACGCCAACCTGAAGAAGACGGGCTCGGGCCCCTACTTCTATCTGCCCAAGATGGAAAGCCATCTTGAGGCGCGCCTTTGGAACGACGTCTTCACCCATGCGGAAAAGGCACTCGGCATTCCGGTCGGCACCGCGCGCTGCACGATCCTGATCGAGACGCTGCCGGCGGCCTTCGAGATGGACGAAATCCTTTATGAGATGCGCGACCACATTGTGGGCCTGAACTGCGGGCGCTGGGATTACATCTTCTCCTACATCAAGCGCCTCGGCAAAAACCCGAACTATATTCTGCCCGACCGTTCGCAGGTGGTGATGGGCGATGCGTTCCTCAACGCCTATTCGCTGCTTCTCATCAAGACCTGCCACAAGCGCGGCGCTTTTGCGATGGGCGGCATGGCGGCCCAAATCCCGGTGAAGGGCGATGAAGAGGCCAACAAGGCCGCTTTCGCCAAAGTTCTCGCCGACAAGGAACGCGAAGCCAATAACGGCCATGACGGCACCTGGGTGGCGCACCCGGACCTCGTTGCCGTGGCCGCGGAAGTTTTCGGCAAGCTGCCGGAGAAAAATCAGCTCGCCCGTCAGCGCCAGGACGTGCATGTCGGCCAGAAAGAAATGCTGGAGCCGCATAAGGGCGAGCGTACGGAAAGCGGCATGCGCGAATGCTGCCGCGTCGGCGTGCAATATATCGAAGCCTGGCTTTCCGGGCGCGGCGCCGTTCCGCTCTACAATCTCATGGAAGATGCAGCCACGGCCGAGATCAGCCGTACGCAGATCTGGCAGTGGCTCTATCACGGAGCCGATCTTTCGGACGGACGCAAGGTAACCCCGGAGCTTTTCCGGGAAGTGCTGGACGACGAAATGAAACAGCTCCGCGAAACGCTCGGCGACGAGCGTTGGACATCCGGCCGTTTCGACGAAGCCATCAAAATCTTCGACGATATGGCAACAGCCGAAGAGTGCGAGGAATTCCTCACGCTTCCGGCATATAAGCTTCTCGTTGAAAACGAGAAATAAGCGGCCCTCGTGAGTGAGGCCTCCCCTGCTGACCCAAGGACGTAAAACGATGAGCAAGACTTTTTACGACATCATTCCGAGCGCCCCGAAAGGCCGTTTCGACAATGTGAAGCGCAACTACTCCGTCGAAGACGTTGAAAAACTTCGCGGTTCTTTCCCGATCGAATACACGCTGGCCAACCGCGGCGCGAACAAGCTCTGGGACCTGCTGCACACCGAAGATTATGTGCACTCCCTCGGCGCGCTTTCCGGCAACCAGGCCATGCAGATGGCCCGCGCCGGCCTGAAGGCCATCTACCTGTCGGGCTGGCAGGTCGCTGCCGATGCGAACACCGCCGGCACCACCTACCCGGACCAGTCGCTTTACCCGGCCAACTCCGGCCCGGAACTGGCCAAGAAGATCAACCGCACGCTGAAGCGCGCCGATGAGATCGAACATTCCGAAGGCGGCGCCAAGCGCGACTGGTTCCTGCCGATTGTTGCCGACGCCGAAGCCGGTTTCGGCGGCCCGCTCAACTGCTTCGAAATCATGAAAGCTTACATCGAAGCAGGCGCAGCCGGTGTGCACTACGAAGACCAGCTGGCTTCCGAGAAGAAGTGCGGCCACCTCGGCGGTAAAGTGCTGATCCCGACCCGCGCCCATGAGCGTAACCTGAACGCCGCCCGCCTCGGCGCCGACGTGATGGGCACGCCCACGCTGATCATGGCCCGTACGGACGCTGAATCGGCCAACCTCATCACCTCCGACATCGACGAGCGCGACCACGAGTTCATCGATTTCGACGCCGGCCGCACGGTTGAAGGTTTCTACCGTCTGAAGCCGGGCACGGGTGTCGACCACTGCATCAAACGCGGCCTGGCCTTCGCGCCTTACGCCGACCTTCTGTGGTGGGAAACTTCCAAGCCGAACCTCGACGACGCCAAGCGCTTCGCCGAAGCGGTGAAGAAGGAATACCCGGACCAGATGCTGGCCTATAACTGCTCGCCGTCCTTCAACTGGGAAGCGAACCTCGACAAAGACACGATCGAGAAGTTCCAGCGCGAAATCGCAGCCATGGGCTACAAGTACCAGTTCGTGACGCTGGCCGGTTTCCACCAGCTCAACTACGGCATGTTCCAGCTCGCTTCCGGTTACCGGGATCGCGGCATGGGCGCCTACTCCGAACTGCAGCAGGCCGAGTTCGCTGCCGAAGATGCAGGCTACACGGCAACCCGCCACCAGCGCGAAGTTGGCACGGGTTACTTCGACCTCGTCTCCATCGCGGCAGGCGGCGGCGAATCTTCCACGACCGCCCTCGGCGACTCGACGGAAGCTGCCCAGTTCAAGAAAGGCGCTGCCGAATAAGCAGCCCGTTTCTCGCAGAAACGGAAAACCCCGGCGGGCAACCGCCGGGGTTTTTCTTTGCCCCATGCCAACTCTCACCTGCTAGGCTGAAACCAACAAAACACACGGGGAGGGGATGACATGGACGATACGGCAATGATCGACGTTCAAGGCGCGGTTGCGCCCGGCTTTGAAAAAGTCCGCGATGCCTTTGCGGCAAATTTCGCCGAAGCCGGAGAGATAGGCGCCTCTTTCGCCATCTGGAAAGACGGGCAATATCTTGTCGATATCTGGGGCGGCTGGGCGGACGCGGCACGGAGCAACCCCTGGCAGCGCGGCACGCTGCCCAATGTGTGGTCGACCACGAAAGGGGTGGCGGCGCTCTGTCTTGCTCTCCTGGTTGAGCGCGGCGCCCTTTCCTATGACGATCCGGTGGTGAAGTACTGGCCGGAATTCGGCGCGCACGGCAAGGGCAAAGTCACCGTCGGTCAGGCAGTTTCACATCAGGCCGGCCTTTCCACGCTGCGCGAAACGCTCACCATCGAAAATCTCTACGACCATGACGACATGGCCGCGCGCATGGCTGCCGCCGAGCCACTTTGGGAGCCGGGCACGCGCTCAGGTTACCACGCACTCACCTATGCTTTCATTACAGGCGAACTCGTCAAGCGCGTTACCGGCAAAAGCATCGGCACCTTCTTCCGGGAGGAAATTGCAACACCCTGGGAAATCGATTTCTTTATCGGTTTGCCCGAAAGCGAAGAAAGCCGCATTGCGGAAATGATCCCTGCGGAGAATGCGCAGCCACTTGATGCGGCAAACCTCAACGAAGTTCAGAAGCTTACCTTCGCCAACCCCGCTCCCTCCGCAACAGCGCCCAATGAGCGGCAATGGCGGGCAGCGGAACTTTCTTCTGCCGGCGGGCGCGGCTCTGCCAGTGCGCTGGCAAAACTCTTCGGTGCCGTTGCTGGCGGCGGCATATTGGCCGGCACGCACCTCATCGGCCAGGAGACACTAGCCAAGCTCTCCGCAGAGCAGATTTTCAACGAAGACCTGGTACTTGGGATGCCCGGCAGTTGGGGCGCGGGGGTATTGCGCAATCTGGGCGGCCTGCTCTACGGCCCGAATGAGGCCACTATCGGTCATTCGGGCTGGGGCGGCTCCTTCGCGCTTTGCGATCCGGAGGCCGGCGTAGGCATCGCTTATGTCATGAACCAGATGGGAACGGATCTGGCGGGCGATCCGCGCGCAATGGGTCTTCTGGACGCTGCTTACGGCGCGTTGGCGCGTTAGGCCGGCGGCACCGCAAGATCAGGCTGCCCGACTCGCCGCGAATTCGCCCGCCTGATCCTGCGGTCAGTCATTCTTGTCGAGGATCGCTTCCTTCTGCTCGCTATATTCTTCCCAGGTGATGGCGCCGCTTTCGAGCGCCTGATTGAGATCGGTCAGCTGCTCACCTGTCGTGGCCGTTGTCGTCTGGGTGCTGCCGCAGCCTGCTACGACTGTCAGAGCAAGAACGGCGGCGCCCATGCGCCAGTTCAAAAGAGCTTTCATTCCATCCTCCAGGACGTGTTCTAAGCGGGAAGCCTCCCCGCATATCCGCCCCCATGCCCCAAAAGCGCCGGAACTCCGGCATTCTTTTGGTAAACGCACCGGGAATCCTCTTGTTCGCCGCACGCGCAGAAATCCGCAGGATGAAAAGGGAGCCTTTTTTGGTGAAACATGCGCGCCCTGCCGCTATCTTGCCCAAGCTGACAGACAGGCTGGGGGGCTTGAGCCATGAGCGCAACCGGGGGCGTTTACCGCGCCATATCCGTAAAATCTGCGATCTTGCTATGTGCAGGGTTCATGCTGCCTGCAGCACCCGCCATGGCGAGCGATGCTCCGTCTCCGAACAAATGGTCCCCCTGGCTCGAAGCGGCGGGCTTCCTTTCTTCCGAACGAGACCGCGGCGAGGTCAGCGGCTTTGCCCCGCTTTATCAGGACGGCACGCGCCTCGTTTTTGCCGACATCAAAGGCAAGCTTTTCACCGAAAGCGTCAAGGAAGGCAATTTTGCGCTCGGTTACCGGCAAATGACGGAACATGGCTGGAACCTCGGTGCCTGGGCCGGATACGACATCCGCCGCAGCGAATTCGGCAATCAGTTTTCGCAGGCAAGTTTCGGTATCGAAGCGCTGTCGGCCGATTATGATTTCCGCCTCAACGGCTATGTCCCGCTCTCCGATGACAAAACCGCGAACGGGCTTGCCCGCGTGGAACTCAGCGGCTCACAGATTTTCATCACCGGCGGGCAGGAAGTCGCGCTTGCCGGGTTCGACGGGGAAGCGGGCTGGCGCGTACCGATTGAGACTTTTCTGGGTGACACGGAACACCATGAGCTGCGCCTTTATGCGGGCGGGTTTTATTTCAACGATGACAAGATCGACCGCGCCCTTGCCGGGCCACGCCTGCGCGCCGAATGGCGGCTGATGGATTTCGTCGAGGAGGTGCCGGGCATGCGCCTTACCTTCGAGACCGAAATCCAGCATGACGATTACCGGGACGGCCAGATCGAGGCGGGGGTGCGCCTGCGCATTCCGCTTTTCGGCTCTTCCACTTCATCGCTTGACCCACAGGAACGGCGAATGATGGAAGCCATCGAACGGGACACCGATATCGTGACCGCTGGCACGAAACGCGAAGCGGTGCTCGACGCGCGTAGCGGCGTCGCCCTCAACAGCGTGGCAACGGTCGATGGCAGCGGCGACTTGACCACGGCCTCAGCCAATGCCGGCGCGAACACGCTGCTCATTGTCGATGGGGGCGCAGGCGCGCTGGTGGGCACGAATACCGTGACCGCCAGCAATCAGACGCTGGCCGGCGGCGGCACGGCGCTGATGGTACGCGGGGCACAAAGCGGCGCCGTCACCACCTTCACCCTGCCCGGCAGTCGCCCCACATTAATGACGAGCGGCTGTTTTTGCGGCGATGTGCTCACGCTTGACGGGGGCAGCAATCTGCATGTCTCGGGCATGACGCTCGACGGCGACATGGGCGCGGCGGGCGCGGGTATCGTGATCGACAGCGACCAGCGCAATCTGCATCTGACCGACATTGCCGCGCTAGACCTTGGCGGGCCGGGCGTTGTTATGACGGATGGCAATGAGGTGAGCATCGACGGGCTCTCGGTCCTGCGGAACGACTTCATCGGCATTTTGGCGGTCAATGACAACAAGATCACGGTCCGCAACACATCGATGACCGGCGTGACTTTGTCGGGCATTGAGATCGACACGGGCAATCATCTCGTACTGGAGAATGTGTTCATCGACGATACGTTCTTCGGGCCGGGCATCGATGCCTTTGACAACAACACCATCAGCGGCCGGAACGTCACCCTTGCCCGCACGGGCGGGCCTGCCATCGCGCTTGTCGATGACAACCAGGTCGGTTTCACCGGCCTTACCGTGAGAGAAGCAGGGTTCGGGTTTGTCTATATGGAGAACGGCAACAGCGTTGCGCTCTCAAGGGCAGACTTCAGCACGACACCAACCGACGGCATCTACATGGATGACGGCAACAGCTTCACAATGGCAGACACCCGTATGCGCGATATCGGGGACGATGCCTTCGATATCGGCGCGAACAACGCGCTCAGCATTTCCGGCACAATAATTTCCGGCACCGTGGGCGACGATCTCTTCGACTTTGAAGGGCCGGGTAACGTCTTCACCGGCAGCACCGGCAATGTAAACGATGGGGCAGTGATCGCCGCCGACATTTGCGACGTATCCAGCGGCGGCTTCAGCGGCACGTTCAGCTTCGTGGATGGCACGGTGCTGCAAAACGGTGTGGCGCCCTGCCTCTAACAAACACGCAACAAAAAGCGGCCCCTCCTGCGGGGCCGCTTTCTTTTGCCTATCCGGTCAAACCTATTGGGCGGCGACGGGGCGGCCCGCGGGTTCGCGCCCGCCTTCCTCTTTGCCCGGCCGTCCGCGCAGCGTGAAGTCGGCAAAATCAGGCCGGCGCGTCCACCACCAATATTTGAACGTGTAATTCGCCCAGTTATTGGTCACTTTGCCCGCATCCGTCTTGTACCAGCTCGTGCAGCCGCTCGCGAAAACGGAATTGGCATTGTCGCTTTGCACCTTCTCGTTCCAGCGCGCCTGAGCTTCCGGCTTCACATCCATATAAAGAAGGTCGTCTTTGCCAAGTTTCTCCACGCATTGACGGATGTAGTTCGCCTGGCACTCGATCATGAAGATAATCGAGTTATGGCCGAGATTGGTGTTCGGCCCGTAAAGCAGGAAGAAATTCGGAAAGCCCGTCACCGTCATCCCGTAATGAGCTTCCGCGCCGTCTTTCCATTCTTTCTTCAGCTCGCGCCCGGCAAGCCCCGTCACGTCCATGGGGCCTAGGAAATTCGTCGTGTCGAAACCGGTGCCGTAAATGATCGCATCGAATTCATGTAGCGCGCCGTCTTTCGTTTTGACGCCTGTGGGGCAGATTTCCTCGATCCCTTCGGTGACGACATGGACGTGATCTTTACCCATGGCCGGCCACCAGTCATTGGCAAAGAGCACGCGCTTGCAGCCCGGCTCATAATCCGGCGTCAGCTTGGCCTTCTTTTCCGGGTCGGAGACGTAAAGCTCCATCTCCTCGATGGCCATGTCCTTGATCTTGTCGCCGGAGGTGTGGAAGGCGCGGAAGAGCAGCTCGCCGAACCAGTAAATCTTCCAGCGCTGCACATTGATGAGCCAGGGGAAGGCTTTGTAGAGCGCGCGCTCCCAGCCATAGAACTCGCGCTGCGGGCGGGGCAGCACCCAGCTTGCCGAACGCTGGAAGATCGTCACCTCGCCTGCCTCTTTCGCGACTTCCGGTACGAATTGAATGGCGCTGGCGCCATTGCCGATCACGGCGACGCGTTTACCTTTCAGATCGTACTCGTGATTCCACTCGGCCGAATGCCAATGCGCGCCTTCAAAACTCTTCTCGCCTTTGATGCCCGGCCAGCGCGGGCGGTGCAATTGGCCGGTGCCCGCCGCAACGACATCGGCTTCATGCGCGCTGCCGTCGGTGCAGCCAATATGCCAGCGCCCGGAGCGCTCATCGAACCGGCAGGACTCAATCTCGGAATTGAAGCGGATATGGTTCCGCAGTCCGTATTTGTCGACGACGCTTTCAAGGTAAGCCTTGATGTCGGCGGAAAAGACGAATTTGCGCTCCCAGTCGGGGCGCATGTCGAAAGAGAATTGATACATGTGCAGCGGCACGTCGCAGGAACAGCCGGGATAGGTGTTCTCGCGCCAGGTGCCGCCGATCTCGGAGGCTTTCTCATAGATCGTGAAATCGGTGATCCCGGCTTCCTTCAGCTTGATCGCCGTACAAATGCCGGACATGCCCGCGCCGATAATGGCGACGGAGCGCTGCTTTTCACGGGCGTCGGTCATAGCCATTCCAACTCCTCCTCTGCTTGGGGCTTTGGGCGGCGGCCTGGCGCCGTCTCTCCCCAAACGGTTCCAATTCCCTGAACCCAGTTTAACGCGTTTCACGGCCAAGATGGAGAGGGCGCGGCATGTCACCCTAGAACGGGGTTAAAGCGCGACACCCTGCCCCACGGACGCCGCGTCATCCACCGCTTCTTGGCCTCTCCCCTCGTCTTTGGCGGGACAAAGACGGGCATGGCTGCTATCTATCGGGAAAATTTCTTGAGCGATAAGCACAGAACGAGGCCTGCGCATGACTGACTTTGCAACTACGGATCTTTCCGATGCCTATGCCGATGCCCCGGATGCAGGGCTGCGCCATCTGGATCCGGTCTTTTTCGATTTTGGCGGCAAACACGCCTTTCACGGACCGGTGGTGACGCTCGCCACCTTCGAGGACAACACGAAAGTGCGCGAGGCCGTGGAAAGCGAAGGCGCGGGCCGGGTGCTCGTGGTAGACGGGGGCGGCTCCAAACGCTGCGCCCTTTTCGGCGGCAATCTTGCCCAGCTTGCCGCAAAGAACGGCTGGGCGGGCGTTGTGGTCAATGGCTGCGTGCGCGACCGGGGCGAGCTTGAAGCGGAAGCCGTCGGCGTTAAAGCCTTGGCTGCCCACCCGAAGAAAAGCGTCAAGCGCGGGCTTGGGGATTTCGATGTGCCGGTAACATTTGCGGGCGTGACGATTTCCCCCGGCGATTATCTTTACGCGGACCGGGACGGGATCATCGTCGCCGCCAAGGAACTTTCCCTGCCGGCTTGAGCAAATATCAAACGACGAATTTCTTCACATAGGGCGGCAAAGCAAAGGCCGCCTTATGCACATCCGGCGCGTAATATTTCGTCTCACCCTCAAGTGCGGCAAACCGTTCCTCAAGAACTTCAAGCGGCACGTTCAATAGCTCGGAATTATCGCTTCCCCAGCCGAGTGCCATGGAGCCCAGAACGTAAGTCGGGATGGTGGCGAGGTAGCAGCCATAGGAGCGGAAGAGCTTTTTAAACGCGCCCATCGTGCCTTGCAGCTCATCGCCCTGCACGAAGGGAACACCGTTCTGCGTGACGATGACGCCGCCTTCGCTCAGGCAGTTCTTGGCATTGGCGTAAAACTGAGGGCTGAAAAGCACCGCGCCGGGGCCGACCGGATCGGTCGAATCCACGATCATGACGTCATAGCGATCATCTGGGTTTGCCGCGAAAGCCGCCCCGTCCGCAATGACGAGATTGGTGCGCGGATCATCGAACGCGCCCGCCGAAATCATCGGCAGGTGCTCGGTGCACATATCGACCACGGAGCGGTCGATTTCCACCATCGTGACTTTTTCGACGCCCTTGTGCCGCAGAACCTCACGCAGAACGCCGCCATCGCCGCCGCCGATGATCAGCACCTTGCGGGCCGCGCCATGGGCCAGGATCGGCACATGGCTCATCATTTCATGATAGACGAACTCGTCCCGCTCGGTGACCTGGGTGATGCCGTCGAGCGACATCATCCGGCCAAACTTCGCGTTCTCGAAAATCACCAGATGCTGGTGGCCGGTGCCTTCTTCATAAAGCACCTTGTCGGCGCGAAAGCCCGTGCGCACCCCATCATGCAGATTTTCGGTAACCCAGCGTTCATCGCTCATGAAGCGCCCTCCGGCTCAGACCAGGCCCTTGCCGCGGCGCAGTTCATCCACCACCACATCGGAGGGGGTGAAATGCGTGCGCAGCACCTCGACACATTCATGCGGGCGGGCATCGCCGCACATGAAAACGTCCAGCGCGGCATAGTCCGCTTCCGGCCAAGTGTGAATGGAGATATGGCTTTCGGCCAGCACCGCCACGCCGGAGACGCCGCCATTCGGCGTGAAATGATGCAGGTGGATGTGCAGCAGCGTCGCCCCTGCCCGCTCCACGCATTCGCGCATCGCCGCTTCGATCTTTTCGAGGCTGTCGAGGAACTTCGCACCCACGAGCTCGATGATCAGATGCGTGCCGGCAAAACGTTCGCCGTCGCGCTCGATGAAAAAATCCTTGCGCTCGTCATCCTGAAGCGGGGCTTCGGCGACAGAGGGTTTGAATTCGATTACTTCCGCTTGGGTGTTGCTTGAGCCACGCTGCAAGTCGATCCCCAATTGGAAGAGGCCATTGTTCAAAGACATGGGCTTCTCCACAACCAGTAGATGACGCGGGGCCGCCGGGCCAAAGGACCACGGTCGGGACCGCCGTAAATTCACGATTAAGGTGATTTGCTTGCCGTTCGCGTGCGCTCCGCGTCACGTGCGCCCTTTTCCATAAAGGTGTAGGGGCTTTAGCGGCGTAATCGGGGGCGTTAGCCCCTACCGTTCAAATAAAGCATATGCATTCTCCCTCGGAACCCAGCCCGCCTGTGCGGAACCAGAAATTGCTGAGTGAGACGCGTACGTCGTTACGTAACCGATAGCGGCAAGGGGCACGTGCGATTGCGTTCGAGGGGACGTTTAAGACCCCGCGCAACCTGTGTCAATTGCCGTTCTGCAAATGAGGGGCCTGCGGGGCAAGTTTTTGCCGTGAATGCCGGTCGGCAACACTTGGCGACGGGCGACGGTTAACCCAGCCTTGCCTTTACCTCGCCCGCTGCCCGGATGCCGGATTGCAGCGCGCCGTCGAGATAGCCCGCCCATTCGGTCGCCGTTTCCGTGCCCGCCCAATGGATGCGCCCGGCAGGCTCGCGGATGATGTCGCCGAAGACGGTCATGACGCCCGGCGCCATATGGGCGACATAGCAGCCCCGGCTCCATTCTTCCGCCGTCCAGTCCTGGTCGATATAGGCAATGGGATCGCCCGCCTCCTTGCCGAAATAATGCACGAGGTCCGTAATCGCCTGCTCGCGGCGGGCATTGTCGCCCCGCTGGCTCATTTCCACCGCATGATTCCCGTCCATGAAGCCGACAAGAATGCCGAGGCTTTCATCCTCCGGGCTCTGGTCGAAGACGACATTGAACATACGGTCGTTGCTGGCAACCGACCCGCTAAGGCCGCGCGCGCGCCAGAAGGGCTTTTCATAGGCGACATGAATCTTGATGACCGAGCCCATGGGCATGCGCTGAAGAAGCGCGTCGCGCTTGGCGGGCAGCGGGGCGTTGTACTGAATGCGCCCGGCCAGAACGGGAGGCGCTGCCATAATGAGGAAGGCCGCCTCGAAGCTGCCTTTATCCGTATGGGCCTTAATGCTGCTTTCATCCTGCTCGATGGCGCGCACGGGCGCCTCATAAACGATGCGGTCCTCAAGCCGGTCGGCCATGCGCTTCGGCACCTGCCAGGCGCCGCCGCGGAACTTGGCTTCCTGGGCGCCGCCTTCCGTGCCGATCAGCACCTCCAGCCCATGGCCCTGGCGCAGATATTCCAGGAAGAAAAGATAGGAAAGCTGATTGGGCTCGGCGCAGAAGACGGCCCGCGCCACGATGCGGGCGAATTCCTGGGCGCCGTGGGTGCGGATGTTTTTGCGGATCCAGGTTTCGAGCGTCTGGCTGTCCCATTCATGGGCCCGCGGCGCTTCCCAAGGTGCGCCGGGCGGCAGGGCAGCCGCCTCCCTGCCCCAGCGCTTTTCGATGCGCGCAAGTTCGAGCAGCGCAAAGAGCGGCAGTTTGGGGACGGAGCCTGCATAAGCCTCCACCTTGCCGTCCATGCCCACAAGGCTCTTGCCTTTGACATATTGCGGATAGGTCTCGACGCCGAGTTCGGCGGCTTCTTTCAAAAGCAGCTTTTGCTGAGGGCCAACCCATTGGCCGCCGAGGTCGATCGGCTGGCCGGCAATCTCACCGGGCTTGGAACGACCGCCCACCCGCTCGCGCGCTTCCAAAATAACGAAGGACTTGCTGGCGGCCTGCAGCTCCCTTGCCGCTTTCAGCCCGGCAAGGCCGGCACCCACGATAATGACATCCACTTTCGCGCCGCTTTCCACGCTCATGCCGGCATCCTTTTTCTTTGCGTTCGGATCTCGTTGCCGGTATTTTTATGAACGCGTTTATTTAAATCAAGGAAAATCTGACGTGGCGGCAACCGAGGCCAAGAAAGCGCAAGGGCAGGTCAAGCCAGGCCGAGCAAAGTCAGGCCAAGCGAAACCAGGGAGGGGGCGCCCGAAGCGCCCGAGCGACGCGCTGGCCGCTGACCGGCAGCGGGTAATCGCGGCGGCGCGCGGGCTTTTTGCCCGTGAAGGCTATGGCGGCGTTTCCATGCGCAAGATCGCCGAACTGGCCGGCTGCTCACCCGCCGCGCTTTACACGCTCTTTGCAAGTAAGCGGGCACTCCTGCGCCACATCTGGGAAGAAACTTTCCAGGCGCTGGGCGCGCATCTGGCCGCTTGCGCGGGCGGCGCGGCACCGGAGGAAAAGCTTGAGGCGGTGTCTCTCGGCTTTGTCGATTTCTGGCTTGCCCATGCGGATGATTACCGCGCGATCTTTCTGATCGAGGATAAATTGCAGGGCGAGGGCGACCGCTATTTCGTTGAAACGTCACAGGCGCTGCGCGGCTTCGACATTTTGCGCACGCTGATCGAGGAAGACCAGAAAGCAGGCCGCCTGCCCGCACGGCCCGCCGCCGAAATTCAGAACGTGCTTTTCTGCATGCTCCAGGGCGTGGCGCTCAACCTCATCACCATTCCCGAATATCCCTGGGGCGATGCGCAGACCGTCAAACACCAAGCGGTGCGCGCAGTGCTTGCCGGTCTGCGGAGCGGTGCGGCCTAGCCGAAGGTTTTGGCCGAAGCGCACTGGCCGAGACGGCCGGTGATTTCGAAAAACTCCGACACCGTTTCCTCGATGATCTGGCGGGCGGGCTTGACACTATCGATGAGCCCGGAGGTCTGCCCGGCAAGGCCGACGCTTGCCTCCATATCCCCGCCGAAATAAAGATCGAGAATGCGCGCGAACGTATCGGGCGGCATCAGCCCTTCTTCGTAGATCTTTGCGGTCTTTTCGGTTTTGAGCGCGCGGATGCAGGGGCTTGCCTTTTTGTTCAGCACGTAAGTGCCGGTCGTTGCCGCATCGACGATGGCGTTCTTGTAGTTCTCATGCACCGGGCTTTCCGCCGCGCTGACGAACCGCGTGCCCATTTGCACCGCTTCTGCACCCAGCGCGAAGGCCGCCGCCATGCCCTTGCCGTCGCAGATGCCGCCGGCGGCGACTAGCGGCAGATCGACGGCGCGGCGCACCGCCTGCAAAAGGACAAGCGTCGAGACTTCTTCCGGGTTCTTGAAGCCCCCGCCTTCGGCCCCTTCCACAACGAGCCCGTCGACACCGGCCTCGGCGCATTTCACCGCCGCTTCCACCGTCGGCACCGCGTGATAGACGGTGATACCGGCTTCCTTCAGCGGGCCGACGAATTTTGCCGGGCTGCCCGCGGAAGTCGTGACGAATTTGATGCCGGAATTGCAGACATAGTCCAGCATCGCGCGGTCTTTGAGAAAGAGGATGGGCAGATTGACGCCGAAGGGCTTGTCCGTCAGCTCTTTCATTTTCTCGATCTCGGCCTTGCAGACCTCCGTCTCACCGGACGAGGTTTCGATCACCCCGAGCGCGCCCGCCTCGCAAACGGCGGAGGCAAGCTGCGAGCGGGCGATCCAGCCCATCGGCGCCTGAATGATCGGATATTTCGTTCCCAGATGCGCAAGAACACGGTTCATCTGAACCCTCCCCTTTTCTTTTTTGAATAGCGATGGCGGGAGTTAAGCCCGCGGGGAAGGCCCCGGCAAGGCTCAAATACTCACAGCCGTGTGTTCATGGCGCGTCTCTTCGGGCTGAACAGCGGTTCAGGCGCGGGTAAGCGGGGCAAGGCAGCCCGTTTCCTCCAGCACCGGCTCGAGGCGCTTACGGGCACCTTCGCTGAGGCCCGCATAGCGCCGGCGCAGCTCGCTCAGGCATTTGACCTGATAGCGGAACGTGCCCTGCTCATAGCCCATGCCCAGCGCCTCGAAGCGGAAGGTTTCCTCGCCCGCTTCCGCCGCCTTGGCATTGGCTTCCAAGAAGGGGAAATAAACGCTGCCTGCCATGCGCAGCAATTCGAGCACCGCATGAGAGAGGCGTTTTTCCGGCGAGCGCCAGGGCCCGCCTTCAAAGCCGCTCAGATCGTCCATCTGCATCAGCCAGCGGAAGAGATAAGGCGCCTCGGCCCGCATCTTCTCGCACGGGGTGGGATCGACGGCGAGCTGGGAGAACTGGCCCATGAAGCTGAAATCGGCAAGCGACGGCCGCCCGCCAAAGAGGAAAGCCTCCTCGGTGACATGGGCATCGAGCAGAGAGAAAATTTCCGTGCAAGTCGCCTCGATCAAAGGCCGGTTCGCTTCGGTGCAGCCGACAAGCGCCATGCGGCCTACCTGACGGTCGCGGAAGAGAGCCGCGAATTCGCGTATCCCGTCGAGCCCCTTACCCATCAGCGAATCGTAAGCGAGCCATTCGCTCATCTGGCGCTGGTCGCGCTCGCGGAACCAGCGGTAATGGAACATCATTTTCGTCGCCCATTCATCGGCCATGTCTTCCAGCAGATGGGCGAGAAAGGCCTGGCCCTCTTCCTCCGGCACGACGGAGCGGCCCGCATGGCGCGCTTCCAGATCGTAGATCATGGGCGTTGAATCATTGTGATAGCTGCCATCCGGATATTGGATGATGGGAATGACGGGCGGGCGGATGCCTGCGGTCTCTTCCCGCGTTTCGGGGGTTTGCTGGATCCAGACGTGAGGAATGCGCCGGTAGCGGAAAATGGCGCGCATTTTCATGGAATAAGGCGAGCCCAGCCCGCCAATGATACGGTATCCCTCAAAGCTCATGGAGTTATCCCCTCCCTTTATTCCGGCTTTATGATTTCTCCGACTCAACACCGGAAGGAGGAGCGAGGCAAGCATAATGACACAAATAATGTCATATTTTTTACCGCTGCTTTTGCGAGAAACGATCCTCTGGCGGGCACGCTTTCTAAGTGTGCTCTTCTTGGGTTGCCTCAGCGCCGGGCCTGCACTTGCGGCGGAACCCTTCGCTTTTTCCGAACTTCCAGCCGGGCGCTTTCTGATGGGCGCGGAGGCGGCCGATCCTGCCGCCGATCCAAGCGAGTTCCCGCAGCGCGAGATCCAAGTGGAAACATTCGCGCTTGCCAAAATACCGGTGACGCGCGGCGCTTATGCCGTCTTTATCAGGGAGAGCGGCTATGCTCCCGCGCCCGGCTGCTGGACGCTGACGGAAGAAGGCTGGCGCATGGATACGGCGGCGAACTGGCGGGCACCGGGCTTTGCGCAAGAAGACAGCCATCCCGCCGTCTGCGTCTCGGCGGAAGACGCGGAGGCTTATGCTGCCTGGCTCGGGCGGGAAACGGGCGCGCGGTACCGCCTGCCGAGCGAGGCGGAATGGGAATATGCCGCGCGCGGCGGCGCGGAAGGCCTCAATAGCTGGGGGGATGATCCTGCCCGCGCTTGCCTTTACGCCAATGTCAACGACCTCACCGCCAAGAACAAAACCGCGAAAGTCGCCGAGCGCTGCACTGATGGATACCTCTACACCTCACCCGCCGGCGCGTTCCGCCCGAACGGGTTCGGGCTTTACGACATGCAGGGCAATGTCTGGGAGTGGACGGGCGATTGCTGGCGGGAAAGCCTTGCGGATACCGAAGCCGATTGCAGGCTCAGGACGCGGCGCGGCGGTTCCTGGACGGACATACCGGGCCCCGTGCGCCTTGCCGCCCGGCAGGGCGATCCGCCGGATTTCAGAAACAGCTATACCGGCTTCCGGCTCGTCAGGGCATCCCCTTGAACGGCCCGGTTACGCACTGTCTTCAAGCCCGTGAATTTCCACCGCGCCCGGCGCGCCGAGCGGCACGGAAATATCGAACCGCGCGCCGCCCAGTTCCGAACGGCGGAAATCGATGCGCCCGCCGAGCTGCTTGACCACCAGATTGAAGACCGTGCTGAGGCCGAGCCCCGTACCGCCCGATTTGCGCTTGGTGGTGAAGAAAGGCTCGAACATGCGTTTTTCGACGTCGGGAGGAATGCCTTTGCCGGAATCTTCCACCGTGAGACGCAGAGAATTAATCCCGCCATTTTTCAAAGACATGCGGATAAGGCCGCCGCGTTCATCGAACCCATGGGTAACGGCATTGGCGACCAGATTGGAAATGATCTGCGCGATGACGCCGGGATAGGTTTCAAGCTCCGCGCTTTCCTCGATCGAAACTTTGAGCGTGTGGCCGCCCTTCTTCATCATGGGCTCGAGGGTCGTTGCCACCTCCTCGACATACGTGCCGAGATCGATGGTGCGGATTTCTTCATGGATCTGATCGGCGGAAACGGATTTAAAGGATCGCACAAGCTGGGAAGCGCGGTGAAGGTTGCGCTCCAGAATTTCCATCGTCCGCAGCGAGAGCTCCTGGAACTTCGCGAAATCCGAGCGCGTCATGATGCCTTCATCGAAAAGGCCGTAAAGCTTGTTCACGCTTTCTCGGAAATGAGAGGCCGCCGTCACGCAGACGCCGAGCGGCGTGTTGATCTCATGGGCGATGCCGGCCACCATGCTGCCGAGCGAGGCCATGGTCTCGTGCTGCACCAGGCGCGCCTGAGCGTCCTGCAGTTCTTCGTTCGCCTCCTGCAGTTCTTCATTCGCCCGTTCCAGCTTCAAGGTGCGTTCCTGCACCCGCTTTTCAAGCGCGGTGTTGATGGAGCGGATTTCCTCCTGCGTGCGCATCCGGTCCGTCACATCGAAGAAGATGAAGGCCGTGCCGCCTTGCGTTGCGACCCGCTGAACCTCGAAGTTCCGCCCGTCCGAGGCGGTAAGATCGACGGCGCCGCCCTGCTCCAACCGGCCCATGATAAAGTCCTGAACCTTGATATAGGAGGCGGCGGCATCGAGCCCCTCGCCCGCGCTGAGGCGGCCAGTGGAAAAGGATTCCCAGACCATTTCCTGAAGCGGCTTACCGAGGCGCAGATAATCGGGGATCGGTTCGAACGCTATTTCCGCTGCCTTGTTGAAGGCCAGCAGGCAGTCCCCATCATCATAGAGCAGCAATGGGGCGGGCATGGCGTCGATCGCATCTTTCATCCGGCTTTCGGACTGACGCGCCTTTTCCTCGCGCAGTGCGATCAAGCGCCGCGCGCCCCAGATCACCGCAGCCAGGATGCAGTATAATTGAATGAGAACCACGCTTTGCAGCACGGCCTGCCAGCGGGTGTAGTCAATCGCCTTATAGGCCTCCTTGGCATCGACCTCGGTCAGAATACCAACGCCGGATTCCTCCAGCCAACGGGCCACCCCGATCACTGCCACCCCCCGGTAATCGGTATAGGGCGTAAATTCTTCGCTGTTCCGGCGCTCACTTACCATGCGCCCGGCGAGGGCGCTGAGCGGCAGGGCGGCGGCATTGCTCTTGACCGGCTTGCCGGCCGTTGCCCGCCGCCCGATCTGCGCGCCGAAACGGCTTTCACTGACGATAATCCCTTGCGCATTGACGGCATAAGTTTCCCCGCTATCGCCGAAATGGCTGTTGCGGAGCATGCGCGTGAAATCACCTGCCGGATCGATGGCAAGCGCCAGAAGACCGATAGTTTTACCGCTTTGACCCAAAATAGGCGCAGCGGAGAAGAGCGCGGACTTTTGCCCCTCCACCCGCGCAAGCCCCGACCGGGGAAAACCGACCACGGGCTTGCCGGTCAGCACCCGCTCCCGGCTTTCGGCGGGAATACGGGAAAGGCGGGCGCCGCATTCATTGTTGGAGGCGAGAAGAACGCCCCCTTCGGCATCGAGAAAGGCATAGCCCGTATAACCCGTGCGCGGCAAAAACGCGTCCAGCAATTCGCGCAGCTCGCTTTCAAGCTTTGCACGCTCGGCGGGCGGCGCGGTGAGCATTTTCCGGATGCGCCCTTCCACCACATCGAGCCGGGCCCAGCCTTGCACCGTGCCACGCTGGCGCTCAAACCAGGCATCGACGGTGCGGGCATTCATATTGCCGGAGGCGGTGAGCATCTGGCCCGTATGCTGGCGAATAGTTTCTTCATTGCGCAGCTGGTTCCACCAAAGCGCGGCAAGCAGCAAGGCCAGCATGGTCAGGCTGACCGACACGGCCAGAACGGACGAATGCAGCGCCGTGGCGGCGCGCGCCGGCACGTGCATCAAATTGCTGATTTTCTTCAAAATTCCGGCCGGCCGCTGCAAGACATATCCCCTGTTCCGCGCATAGAGCCCCACTCTAGGAAAGCTTGCTTTCCAAACCCTTGTCCTCATCCCGCGCTGGGCAGACGGAAGATTTCTGGGTTAATAATGGGTAAAAGAAGCAAGGAGGGGACGCCCATGCAGTTGAAGGAAAGCGAGGCCGCGCAGCAGTTCCGCGCCGAGGTACGCCGTTTTATCGAAGAAGCGCTGCCCGAGGAGATTGCCAATGCGCCGACCGTCGGGGTGAGCATCGAAAAACCGCTTCTGAAAAAATGGCACCGCGCGCTTTATGAAAAAGGCTGGGTGGCGCCTAGCTGGCCGGAAGAACATGGCGGCACGGGCTGGGACGTCACACAAAAACATATCTTCCAGGAAGAATGCGCGCGGGCGAACGCCCCGCGCCTCATGGCTTTCGGCCTGACCATGGTCGGCCCCGTCATCTACACATTCGGCAATGATGCGCAGAAAGCCCGGCACCTGCCCGGCATCCTTTCCGGCGATGTGTGGTGGTGCCAGGGCTATTCGGAACCGGGCGCAGGCTCCGATCTTGCCTCGTTGAAAACGAAAGCCGTGCGCGAGGGCGATCATTACATCGTCAACGGCCAGAAGATCTGGACGTCATACGCCCATGAAGCGGACTGGATTTTCTGCCTGGTGCGCACCGATGAGAACGTCAAACAGCAGGAAGGTATTTCCTTTTTGCTGATCGATATGAAAAGCCCCGGCATCGAGGTGCGCCCGATCGTGACGATCGATGGGCTGCACCATCTCAATGAAGTGTTCTTCTCGGACGTGAAAGTGCCGGTGGAAAACCTCGTCGGCGAAGAAAACAAAGGCTGGACCTATGCGAAGTTCCTGCTGGCGAACGAGCGTACGGGAATTGCCGGCGTGCCCGAATCCAAACGCCGCATTGCCCAGCTGAAGAAAATGGCGGGCGAGGAACGGGACGGCGACGGAAAGACGCTGATCGAGGACGAGGGTTTTTGCCGCCGCCTCGCCGAACTTGAGATCGAGCTTTCAAGCCTTGAATTCACGAACCTGCGCAAGCTGGCGGAAGCCGCCGCAGGAAAGACGCTTGGCGCGGAAACCTCGATTCTGAAAGTCATCGGCTCGGAGCTTGCGCAGAAACTGCAAACGCTTGCCGTGGAGCTTGTCGCCTTTTATGCGCAGCCCTTCCACCGGGATCAATTGCTCGGTCTTGTTTCGCAGGCACCGGTGGGGCCGGATCACGCCGTGACGGTCTTTTCCAATTACGCCTTCGGGCGGGCCACGACGATCTATGGCGGCTCGAACGAAATTCAGCGCGGTGTGCTGGCCAAAGCGGTGCTGGGGCTGTAACGCGGGGCCGTTAGATGGACTTTCCCCCTTCGGGCCAATAAGGCGCGCGCACCTGGCGGCGGACGATCTTGCCCGTCGGCAAGCGCGGCAGATCCTCGGCGAAGTCGATGCTGCGCGGGCGCTTGAAACCGGGCAGGCGGCTGGCGGCGAAGGTAAGCAGTTCCTGCGCCAGTTCAGGGCTCGCATGAATGCCTTCCTTCACCTGCACAACCGCCTTGACCTCCTCGCCCCATTCCTCGTTGGGCACGCCGATGGTCGCGACATCGGCGACGGCGGGGTGTTGCAAAAGCTCCTGATCGATCTCTGCGGGATAAATATTGACGCCGCCGGAAATAATGAGCTCGGCGCTGCGCCCGGTGAGGAAGATGAACCCATCCTCGTCGATATAGCCCATATCACCCATGGTGAAGTAGTGGCCGCGGTACGCGCCTTCGGTTTTCTCCGGCGCTTTGAAATATTCGAAGCGGCCCACATCCGGCGCCTTGAAATAGACGGTGCCGGTTTCACCCACGGGCAGTTCCCTGCCCTCTTCATCCTGAATGGAGACGGTGACGCCCGGCAGCGCGCGCCCGACGCTTCCTTTCTTTTCGAGCCATTCTTCCGGCCCGATGAAAACGCCGCCGCCTTCCGTTGCCGCGTAATATTCAAAAACCACGGGGCCGAGCCAGGCAATCGTTTCTTCCTTCACATGGACAGGGCAAGGCGCTGCCCCATGCAGCATCCAGCGCAAGGACGAAAGATCGTATTTCTCCCGTACGGCGCGCGGCAGCCCTGCCATGCGGTGCATCATAGTGGGCACGACATGGGTGTGGGTGATGCGGTGCTTTTCGATAAGCGCCAATGTTTCTTCCGCATCCCATTTGTCCATGAGGACGGTGCCGACACCGCTTGCAAGAGGAAAGAGAAGATTAAGCGCCAGGGGCGCTGCGTGATAAAGCGGGCCGGTGACAAGCGCCGCATCCTCGCCCGGCTTGAACGCCGCCGTCTCGCGCAGTTTTTCAAGCAGCGGCGAAGGACCGGGCGGTGTGCGCCGGTAAACCCCTTTCGGGTGACCGGTCGTGCCCGAAGTATAGAGCATTTGCGAGCCCAGCTGGGGATCGGAGAGGTTTTCCGGCGCTTGCCCCTCCACCGCTGCCTCGTAAGGCTCGAAACCATCGATCGCGCCGCCGATGGCGAGCTTCACCTTGGCGCCGGGAGCAAGCGCTGCCGCCTCGATTGCATTCGCGCTAAAACGGGTATCGGCAAGAAAGGCTTCGGCCTCGCAATTATCGACGATGTAGCCCACCTCTTTTCCCGTCAGGTGCCAGTTGATCGGCGTGATGCGATAGCCGCCGCGCTGGCAGGCCGCCATGGTCTCCACGAATTCGGGCCGGTTGGAACATAAAAGCGCAACACCCGCACCCGGCGCCACACCGCGCGCTCTCAGCGCCCGCACAAGCTGGTTGGCTCTCGCATTCAGCTCACCGAAACTGCGCGTGCCCGCCGCGCTTGCAACGGCCATCCGCTCCGGCGCAAGCTGCGCGTGAAGCGCAAGCACCATGCCGCTTGCCGCCGCTTCTTCCGGTGTCAGCGCGCTTTCTTGTTCACTGCCGCTCTTTGCCATTCGCTTCCTCCCCAGATCGCGTCCCTGGCCGCGTTTTTCCGGCGCAGATCGCAGCGGCGCATTTTATTTGCCGTATTGTCACCGCAATTGGGCAATATTGGACCGTCAATCAGGGAACCAGGTCAAGACATTCGCGTTGTTCAGCCATGCGTCTTATCTGCCGGCATTGCTTCTTGCGGGGGAAATCATGAAGAAAAAAATTACCGCCTGTCGCAACTGGGTAATGGGATGCGCTTTTGCCCTCGCCGCCTCTCCTGCCCTGGCGCAGCCGCCAGCGGGTCATGAAATGCCGCAGGACAACGGCTTTGTGACGCTGCAAGTCGAGAACGATCTTTTCGCCAATTTTGCCAATACGGACAGGCATTATACGAACGGCCTGCAAGCCTCCTGGCTTTCCGAGCCCCGGCAATTTCCCGGCTGGATGGGCCCTTTGACTGAGCTGCCCATTCCCGGCCGCTCTTCCAATCTTTACACAAGCCACCATCGCGCCGGTGTGGCGCTCGGCCATGTGATTTTTACGCCGGACGATACGGACACACGCGCCCTGGTGGCCGATGACCGGCCCTATGCCGCCTGGCTGCATCTCACTTTCTCGCTGCAGTCGGTTTATAAGTCCGACTCCAATCTTGCCATCCAGGATCAGTGGAAGCTCGATGTCGGTGTCGTGGGCCCCGCCGCGCTCGGCGAGGAAGTGCAGAACAATTGGCATGTGCTGATCGGCGCGGATGAAGCGGAAGGCTGGGACAATCAGCTGCGCAACGAGCTCGGTGTCAATCTGACGCTGGAGCGGGCCTGGCGGAGCGATATTTTCGCAACGCCGGAGGTGCTGGGTTTTGAAACCGATTTCATTCCTTACGGTGTCTTATCGGTCGGCAATGTGCAGACCTATGGCGGGCTTGGCGGCACATTGCGGCTCGGCCCCTCACTGCCGGATGATTTCGGCCCCCCGCGCATCTATCCCGGTATCGGCGGCTCTGAATGGTTCCATGCCGACAGCTCTTTCGACTGGTATGTCTTTGCCGGTCTTGAAGGGCGCGCCGTTGCCCGGGACATTTTCCTCGACGGCAATACGTTCCGCGACAGCCATAGCGTCAACAAGAAGCATTTCGTTGCCGATGCCAAGCTCGGCCTCGTCACGGTGATCGGGCGCACGCGCATCAGCTTCACCCATCTTTACCGCACCCGCGAGTTTCACGGGCAGGACAAACCGGACCAATTCGGCTCGATCACGCTGGGCTGGGCGCTCTAAGCGGCACTTAAGCCTTGCAGGTGAGGGGCTCTCCTTCCAGATTAACCGGATCGCGGGAAAGATTCGGGGAGGGAGCCTATGCCGCTCATCGGCGCAGAAAACATTTTCGGCCTCATCATGGTCTTCGTGGCGCTGGCCGCATTCGGCTTCTGGTCCGAGCATACAAGGCTCGGCAAGTTTCTCTCTGGCGTCATTCTCGTCATTCTGGCCGGGATCGTTCTTTCCAACCTGCGCATCGTTCCTTTTGCCTCGCCGTTCTATGATGTCGTCTGGACCTATGCGGTCTCGCTCGCCATTCCGCTTTTGCTGATGCGCGCTAACTTACGCGAGCTTTTCCCCGTTGCCGGCCCGATGCTGCTGACCTTCGTCATTGCCGCGTTCGGCACGGTCGCAGGCGTTCTTGCCGGCCATGCGCTGGTCGATCTTGGCCCTTCCTCGGCCGATATCGTTTCCACCATCGGGGCAAGCTGGATCGGCGGCTCGATGAACTTCGCCGCGACCAGCCAGGCGCTCGGCATGGAAGACGGCACGTTGCTTTCGGCGATGGCGGCAGCGGACAATGTGGGCGGCACGCTTTTTCTGGTGCTGCTCGTGCTCATTCCGGGCCGCGGCGCCATCCGCCGTTTCATCCCCTCGCCCATCGTCGAGGCGGCGGCAGCAGAGGAAAGCGCGGAAGAAGAGGCCGAACGCAAAGGTGCCCTCCCGCCCGTGCAGGTGAGCAAGCTTGCGCTGCTGCTTGCCATTTCAGCGGTCTGCTGTTTTCTGGGATATGAGACGGCAGCTCTTATCGGCGGCTGGGGCGCGGCGGCGGGAATCGGCTGGCTTGCAGATTTCTCCCGCTACGGCGTGCTCTTCTTGACGCTTTATGCGCTTGCCGTCGCCAATCTCTTTCCCCAGCAGATCGAAAAGCTGCACGGCGATTTCGATCTCGGCATGTTCTTTATGTATGTCTTTTTCGGGGTGATGGGCGCGGGTGCCAATGTGGTGCTGATGATCGAAACCGCGCTGCCCGTCTTTGCCTTTGTGGGCATTATGGCGAGCGTGCATCTGGCGGTCGTGCTTGCCGCCGCCAAGCTTTTCAAGATCGATCTGGCCGAAGCCATGCTCGTTTCCAATGCCGTGGCGCTTGGCCCGGCAACGGCAGCGGCGCAAGCTGCCGGCCAGCGCTGGCATGCCCTGGTAACACCCGCCGTGATGCTGGGCGTTTTGGGCTATGCCATTGCCACCTTCATCGGTGTCGCGCTTTCCGGCTGGCTTCAGTAAGCCACTTTGCGCTGCGGGCGCAGCTTGCGCGCCCAGGATTCCCGCTTGCGGTAGAGCGTCGAAGGGCTGACCCCCAAACGCCGCGCCGCAGAAGGGATAGAGCCGGAACATTGGCGGATGGTCTTTTCCACCACCTCGCGCTCGAGCTCCCAAAGCGGGCGCCCGTCCAGGCAGACTTGCGCTTCGTTCATCTCCTGCGCAATGCGCCGGAGATGCAACGAATGCTCCATAACGGAAAGAAAGCGCGCCCGGCTGCACGGCATGGCCACATATTGAAATGCCTCGGGCGGATGGCCGCCGGTCGAGACCTGATCGGTCTCGCAATTCACCATCAAGACGGTCGCTTCAGGCTCGACACGCCCGAGCCGCATCAGCCAATCGGGCGTGGGCGTGCGCAGATCCACGACGATCAGGTCATAGGCCTGTGCCAGCATCTGGCGGCCTTGCAAACCGTTCCAGCCAACCGTTTGTGAAGAAATATCCTGGCTATCGAGCCAGGCCGTCAATGTACCGAAAACCGAGGAATCATCCCCGACGATCAATACGCCCCCTGTCTTTGCCCCCCTAGTGGAAGTCAGTGTCATGATGACCACTCCATGGGGTAACTCACGTGACCCTTCTGCCGATGCAGAAGAGATGTCTTTGAATACCCGGGTTACTCAATCCCAAATCAAACGCTGAATGCGTCCTCTGGTTCCCGGAGACCCTCGAATTTTCACGTTTCCACAAAATTTAAAGCAGCGCGTGGAACCGCCGTGCCTTAAGCGGGCAGGCCGTGAGAATAACACATGGCCCGCGCCGATCAAAACACCGCGTTTACCAAGGCTAAGGAATAGAGGGTTAATGGGAAGTTAACAAAGCCTGCGAGGGGCCGGACCGGCAGGCCCCTGCGGATTTTTCGTTGCATTTTGCATATGCCCTAAGACCCCAGCACCCGTCGCTAGCACATGTGTGCAGGTAGGCCGCCCCCGCCTGGCGGCTAAAATAAGCGCCGCACATTTGCCGGACGGGGCCCCATGAACACTTTCCTGAAAGATTCTGCGCTTTGCTTTTTGGCGCTGCCGCTTCTCTTCCTCGCGCTGGTCGCCGGGGCGCTCGGCGCCGAGTGGATCGGCCTGCCGGTGGAAGAAGAGCTTTTCGGGGTGATCACCATGGGGCTCACCCTGTTTCTTCTTTACCGGCTTGCGGAGAGCCGGCCTTCCGGGTTTGCCGGTGTGGCAGGCGGCGTGGCGCTCTGGGCCCTCATCGGATTGATGATCGCGTTTTTCCTGCAGGAGCCGCTTTGGGGCCTTGTCCATTGGCTCGATGCCTATTTCGCCCCGCCGCACGGTCCTTGAGGGTGCACTACATGAGGCCGAGCGCGCGCGGCACGGCGAGCTGATCGAAATAGGGCCGCTCACAAATGATCTTATCGCTGCCCGGCGCGAACTCGAAGGAGGCGGCCATACGCACACGGAAGGCCTTGCCCGTCGGCTGGGCGGTCCGTCCCGCCAGTTTGAGCGGGCCGAGATGCGTGCCCATCAGCCAGAACTCAACAAGTACCGTGTCGCCCCCATGGGCAAGCGCGATAATCTCGTTCGACTGGTCGGGAAAGGGGGTGCGGGACGCAGCGAAGTAATGGCGCACTTCTTCCTCGCCATCAAAAACCACACCGGAGCCATACATTTCATAGCGCGGATGCGCGAAGGTGGCGATGACGCCGTCCCAGTCGCCCACGCATTCCAGCGCCATATGATCGCGCACCGTTTTAAGGCGCCGCTCGGCAAGATCGCTCATTGGTTCAGTCCTCATTTCTCATCCAACTGTGCGGATGGGATCCGTGCCATCCCAATCCACAGCTGCTTTGCGGATATGCTCAAAGAAAGCACCCTTGGCGCCGCTAATGTCAGAAATCTCAATTACCGCGCCGGGATGGCCTGCATTCTCAAAATAACAAAAGCGTCCCTGCGGCCCGCCGATCTGCCCTTCATGGCCGACTTTCAGGCCGCGCGCGAGGCAGTCCTCATAAAGCGCCTGATAAGACATGCTCCAGAAAGCGACATGCTGCAGACCTTCCAGGCCCGCATCCAGAAAATCCTTGTACATGGAGGGCGCATCATTGCGCTGCTGAATAAGCTCGATCTGCAGGTCGCCCGCATTGGCCAGCGCGATGCTCATTTCCACCGCCGAATCCTGCCCCTTGTAGCGGAAATAGTCCGTCTTCACCCGGTCCACATAGAACCAGGGACCGACACCCATGACATTGATCCAATGGTCCATCACCGCACGGATGTCGCGCACCACATATCCGTTCTGGCGTATGGGCCCGAAGAACCGGCTCATAACGCTCCTCCCCATGTTATACTTTATTACATTTCATGATGGCATTTCCCAGTCAAGGCGAATGTTGTAAGTCTTTACATTGAAAGCCGATCCCACCCGTCACAGCGAACCGCACCATGCCCCAAAGCAGCACCCCAGCCCGGAAAAAACCTCACCGCTATCACCATGGCGACTTACGGGAGGCACTGGTCGAGGCGGGATTTGCGATGACGGAGCGCGAGGGGGTGGACGCCGTCACCTTCAGCGCGCTTGCCAAAAGGCTCGGTGTTTCGCAAGCCGCCCCCTACCGGCATTTCAAAGACAGGGAAGAGTTGCTGGCAGCGGTTGCCACCAAGGCCTTCCGCGAGATGGGAGAAAAGCTGCGCCAGAAACTGCGCCGGCGCACGAAAAAGAGTCCGCTTGCGCTCATCGCCCATACGTATCTTGAGCTCGGGCTGACGCGTAAGGCGCTCTACAGGCTGATGTATGCCTCACATATTCTCGGGCGCTCACCGGCAACGAGCGAGCTTTACCGGGCGGCGGATGAAGGCTTCGATCTTATTCTCGCCGCCATCGATCCGGCGCTCGATGAAATGGCGCGCCGCCGCTTTGCCCTGAAATTCTGGACCTCGCTCCACGGCATCGTCATGCTGGCGGAGGAAGGTATTCTCCCGCCCAAAATCCACAAGATTTCCGTCAAAGAACTGGCGGACGAGCTGGTGCGCGATACGGAGATCGCCATTGCCGCGGCAAGCAGGCGGTAATCCTCAGCTCACCGCCGCCGCCGTTTCACCGGACGGCGTCCGGGCCGCACGCCAGTCCTTCAGGAGCCGGGCCTGCGCCGCTTCGGATTTCCAGAGAAAATCGCGCGGCAGGCCGAGCCGCTCGCAAGCTTCAGCCGGCGGGCTGTTTTTCGCCGGAATGGTTTCCGCCGCCCAAGCCGCCGCTTTCACTGCCGCACGCTCGAAGAAGGTCAGATCGTATTCCTTGCCGAGCCCGAGCACCTGGCGCACGGAAGGCGGCAGAATGTCGATGGCGGCATGGGCCAGCGCCCGCTGGATCCAGACCGGCAGGCCGCGCGCCGCCCGGCCCGAGCGCATGATGTCCAGAAACTCGCCATTGATGGGATGGGGTTCGAAATCGCCTTCCAGATGGTTCATCATCGCGTAAAAATCATCGAGACTCTTAGGCGAATAGGTGACGCCATAAAGTTTCGACACCTCTTCGCCCTCGGAGAAAAAGCGCCGCTCGTCTTCCTTGCTCAACTTCTTGGCAAAACGGTCATAAGCGGTGAACCAGCCATAGGTCGCCGTGGCGCTCACCCAATTCAAAAGCTCCGTGTCGAGGGCCTTATAGGCACGCCCGTTCGGCGTCGTCCCTTCCACCTTGGCATGCATATTGGTGATGCCGCGGATAACGCGCTGGGCGGCAGCCTGCGGCCCGTATATACCGACCATGGCCGCCGTCCCCGTACGCTGGCCGCGCCCGATGGGGTCGGTCGGGAAAACCGAATGATCCCAGACGCCCGAGCGAATGCGGTCATCGGCAAATTCCAGAAGCACGGCACAGACCCCCGCAATGACGCTCGTCACCGGGTTTTTGAAAACTTTCCAGCGCACCGAATCCGGCTCGCAATAAGCGGGCGCGCCTGCCGGCACCGTGAAGTCCACCGTCCAGCCAAGATAGGTTTTCAGTTTGTCCATGATGCTCTCTCCTCCACTCCTGGCGCGGATTTTGGCACAGGAAAGGCGGTTCTCCCAAGCACTTCAGACAAACGCGTAAGCGCCGCAGGGGAACGCAGCGTCAAGGAGAGGGAGTGGCCGGGCAGCTCTTACTTCAGAGTGCTAGAATAGTGACCAAACCTGCCGCCAGGCATTGCCAAGCATCATCCTGATGCAGGTTGCGCCATGCACTTCGACCTTGGTGAAAAGCGGCGGCGGCGCCTTGTCTTCTTTGAAGCTAATGCGGATCACCTGTTGGCGCTCAACGGGCGTGAAGGCGCGCTGGAACTCGCTCGGCAGCGCGGCGGCATAGGGCTCGATGCTGCTGACCACGCCCTCATAACTATCGAGGCCGGTCAGAAGATGCACATCGTCACCGGCAGCAACGGAATAAAGCGCGCCGGTCGGCACATAGGCGAGGACATAGCGGCTCTGGCTGTAAATCTGCGCCATCGGCTCCCCGACATTCGCCACCGCACCTTTGTGAACGGCGACCTCGGAAACAATGCCGTCGATCGGTGCGCGGAAGCGCCCGCCGTCATAGAGCGCTTTCAGTTCTTCGATGGCAGCCTTCGCATCTGAGAGCGCCGCCGTCAGGCTATCCATTTCCGCGAGCACGATCTGGCGTTCAGCGAGAAGACCTTCCAGATCCTGGCGCCCGCGAAACTCGCTTTCGGCGGCGGCGGTCCGTTTGTCGAGCGGCAGATAGCCCTGCTTCCAGAGCTTTTCGATTTCCTTGCGCGCGCCGGCGGCAATATCGCTGCGCTCGCTTGCCATGGCAATCAGCGCTTCCACGCTCTGGCCGCGCACGGAAAGCTCGGCGCGCTGTGCTTCCAGATTGCCAAGCTGAGCGGTGAGACGCGCGATACTTTCCGTCACCGCCTGCGAGGAAGCGATCACCACCACACTGCCCGCTTTGACTTCATCACCGCTGCGTACATGCACATCGCGCACGGTGACGGGAAACTCCGTCGCCACCACCGCCTGCTCGCCGATCACGATGCCGCCGCTGCGCAGGAAAAAGAGATCGCCGACGAATGTATCTGCAAGCCAGACGAAGAGCAGAGCAATGCTTGTCAGATACACCCATTTGACGACCGTCTGACGCCGCGCACGCGGTTGATTTTCCAGAGGGGCGGCTTCTTTGCGCCGTTTCAAACGCCTCATCACACTCTCTCCACCTGGTCCATGACGCGGCCCGGCACATAAGGGTCGCGGTAGGAAGAACGGAACACCAGCTCCTGGATGATCGAGAATAACCGGACGGCACGCATTACCGTGACCTGCATCAGCGAATAGAAGGGCAGGTAGACGATGAGCCGGCCCGCCCCGCCAATGCCCGCCAAGGCCGCACCCATGAAAAGCAGTGCGTCCATCAGCGCGTAGCCGATCAGCGTCGCGGCAAAGACGGGCAGCGCCATCGCCCCGAGGCTGAGCCAAAGCCAAACAAGATAAGCCGGGAAAACCAACGTCAACACGATCTGGAAGAAAAGAATGTCGGCAAGCGCCACGACATTCGAAAGCCTAAAGGAGGATGAGGCCGGATTGAGCTCGCCCCGGAACTTGCGCGACCAAATGGTGATGAGCCCCCGGTCCCAGCGCAGGCGCTGGGCAATCAGATCGATGATCGTTTCTGGCACATTGGTGAGCGCGCGGGCATCGGGTGCGAATTTCACCCGCCAGCCCGCCCGGCGCAGCTTCATGGTAAGGTCCGCATCCTCGCCCACTTCCACATCCTGGCCGCCCACCGTCTCCACCGCGCTGCGACGGAAAGCGCCGAAGGCGCCCGAGACGATAGAAAGCGTGCCGAGAATATCCGAAATCCGGCGGCCAAGCCCGATAGAGAGCGCATATTCGATCGCCTGATGCCGGGTCACAAGGCTTGCGCCGGCATTGCGCACCTCCAGCGTGCCGCCCACCGCGCCGGTGCGCCGATCGTCGAAATATGGAAGCAGCCGCTCCAAAGCATCCCGGTCGAGCGTCGTATCAATATCGGAGATAACAATGATGTCGCCGGTACACACGGAAAGAGCGAGATTGACCGCTGCGCTTTTGCCGCCGCGCTGGGACAGTTTCAAAACCTCGTCGACGCGCCCTTCCCGCTGGAGCGCGCGGGCAATATCGGACATGTTGTCCGTCGAACCGTCATCGACGACCACGATCTGCCAATCGACGTCCTTTTTTCGCGCCAATGTTTGCTCGCCCAGTGCCTCGATGCAGCGGCGCAGGCTCGCCGCTTCGTTATGCCCGGCGAGCAGAATGCTGAGGGAAAGGCCGTCACGCGCACAGGGCTCTTCCGGCGGCCGCGCACTCATACTCGCCAGGATGATGACCAGTGCGCCGAGCCCGTAGCGGGGCACTTCGAAAAGCACCGCGAACCAGAAGAGCTCTATCAGGCTGAGCGTATCCAGCGAACTTATGAAGAAAACCGCATCACTCATCGGCAAGCTCGTTTTCCTTCTGGATGAGAAAATCCAGAATGCTCTCGCCTTCATCCGCGCTCGTTTCGATCGCGAAGGAAAGCGGCACCGCTTCGGCCACCTTGGCGCGCAAGCGGGCGAGCGCGATCTCAGCCTGAGCAGCGGTGGTTTCGGGAAAGCCGATCAGGATCGCGGCGGTGCCGTCTGCCCCGACGAAATCGCAGTCATGCATGCTGTCGAGAATCGCATCGACCGCCTGACGGAAGGCGAGACTGACCTCTGTCACCGAGCGGGTTTCGCGCAGCTCTTCCAGATTGGAAATGGCGATGCGGCCGAGCGCAAACGGGCGCTCGAAACGGCGCATGACGCGCATGCCTTCACTCACCAGCAGCAAAAAGTCACGTTGGTGGAAAACGCGGGTACGCCCGTTCACATAAGCGGCAATGTCGAGGAGCGGCAGGTGGTTGGTTTGCAGCGCCTGCAATCCTTCTTCCGTCAACTCATAATGGTACCAGTTCTTCTGACTGAGATCTGAGCCGGCGGTCACAGCGGCGCAGTCGAGGCAGATAAAGACGGGGTCCGGCTCGCTGTTCGCCGCCCCGCATGCCCGGCAGGAAACGACATGGCCGGGCTTGTCGTAATCCACACCATAATGACGCAGCTCGTCATGACATTTCGGGCAGATCAGCCGGTGGCCGCTTGTAAAATGGGATTCAGCTTCCTGCGCGCCGCAGCGGTAGTGGTGGACGATCGCCTCGTCCTGCAAGTCGCTGCTGCCGCAGGAAGGACAGGCTTCGTAGGCATGAAGGCGGGCGCTGTCGCATTTACGGCAGCCATGAGTGCGCATGAAATGACTGCGGCGGAGCAGGCCGTATTCGGTAAGGTTTTCCAGCTCACCGCGCAGGTCCGCTCGCGCGCCCAGGAGAGGATAGCGCACAAGACCGTGTGCGGCCGGATCGAGCACCGCGGAAATGGGCTCCGCGCGCGAATAAGCAAGGCGCAGGATGAGCATTTCCTCCGCCCCCATATCCGGCGAGCGGTAGGGAAAGGCAGCAAGACGCTTCCAGATCGGCGAGAAATGCTTGAGGACAGCGTCAAAGCAGCCTGGATCAAGCGCATCGCCGGTAAAATCCCGGCGCAGGTGGGTGTTGCCCGCCAGGTCCGCCACGGGCAGCGCGGGGTCGGCGGCAGCAGCCACAGCATCCTCGAACTCCGCAGCACCGACAGGCCGGTTCAGAATAATGGCGTCGTATGGCGCATGGAGGGAGGCTTGCAATTGCTCCCGATCAAAGCCGTGCGGTGCCGGCCCGAAAACGAAAAAGCGGGGCGCCGTGCCGGAAAAAGGATGCAGGCTTTCCGGCGCACTGTTTGTGCCTTCCTGACGCTCGATCTTTGCAAATTCGTTCACTTGCACTTACTCCCGGCACATATACGCAGCGCCTCGGCCGAAGCCTCTTGCGGCGCTTCTTTATGCTGGAGCGCAGCCGGTTAAAAAGCCGGGAAAAGAGATGGTTAATTCGCGGTTTGCACTGCGGCATAGCACCGCGCGACCAAAAAAGCCCGGCAACGCATTGCGTCCTGCCGGGCCTTTCTATTCACGCTATTTAAGCCTCCCTAGCGTGAGCCAGCCGGTAGATGGCCGGCAGCACGAGAAGCGTGAGCAGCGTCGAGGAGATGATCCCGCCGATCACCACGGTGGCAAGTGGACGCTGAACCTCGGCCCCCGCGCTTGTGGCAAGCGCCATGGGCACGAAGCCGAGTGAAGCGACCAGGGCCGTCATCAGCACCGGGCGGAGCCGCTTGGCGGCGCCTTCCCAGATCGCTTCATCAAGACTTTTACCTTGCTGGCGCAGGTTCTTGATGAAGCTGATGATGACGAGGCCGTTCAGCACGGCAACACCGGAAAGCGCGATAAAGCCGACCCCTGCCGAGATGGATAGCGGCAGCCCCCGCAAGGCGAGAGCCGCCAGCCCGCCGGTCAGAGCGAAGGGTACGCCTGAGAAGACGAGCAGCGCATCCTTTGCGTTACCAAGGCTGGCAAAAAGAAGCGCAAAGATGAGCACCAGCGCCGCCGGGACGACGATGCTCAGCCGCTGTGCCGCCGAGACGAGCTGCTCGAACTGTCCGCCCCATTCGAACCAGTAGCCGGGGGGCAGATTGACCCCGGCATCGACGGCCGCCTGCGCCTCCTCGACAAAGGAGCCGAGGTCCCTGTCTCTTATATTGGCGGACACGGTGATGCGGCGTTTGCTGTTTTCCCGGCTGATCTGATTGGGGCCGGGCACGAGGCGGATATCCGCCACAGCCTGGAGAGGCACGACGCGCGGCATCGCGCCGTCGAACGGTGAATAGGAGACAGGCTGCGCCGTTTCATCCTGATGCTCCGGCGGCAGGGGAATGGGCAGGTCCCTCAACCTGCCGACATCCTGCCGCAACCCTTCGGGCAGGCGGACGATGACGGGTGTGCGCCAATCTCCCTCATAAAATGTGCCTGCCCGCGCGCCGCCCATGGCAGCACGCACCACCTCCTGAATGTCCGCCACATTGAGGCCGAACCGGGCAGCCATGTCCCGTTTGATCTCGATGGAAAGCACCGGCAGGCCCGAAACCTGTTCCACATTGACGCCCGAGGCGCCTTCGATCTGCCGGATGACCGCTGCGACTTCATTGGCCGAGGTCAGCAACGTGTCCATGTCATCGCCATAGATCTTGATGCCGAGATCAGCGCGCACGCCGGAAATCAGCTCATTGAAGCGCAGTTCGATGGGCTGGGAGATTTCATAATTATTGCCGGGCAGCGTTGCCAGGATCGCGTCTATCTCTTCCAGCAGCGTTTCCTTGGACTTGCCGGGATCCGGCCATTCGTCTCTCGGCTTCATCATGACGTAGCCATCGGAGATGCTGGGCGGCATGGCATCCGTCGCCACCTCCGCCGTGCCGGTTCTTGCAAAGACTTCCCGCACTTCCGGCAACTTTAGCAATGCCTTTTCGATTTTCTGCTGCATCTCGACCGATTGGGTGAGGCTCGTGCCCGGTGCACGCAGTGCCTGGACGGCGACATCCCCTTCATCGAGGCGGGGGATGAACTCCGTGCCGAAGCGTGTTGCGCCAAACCCAGCGATCATGACGAGCACGAGAGCTGCGGCCGCCACGGCTTTCTGGTGACGCATTGCCCAGTCAAGCGCCGGGTCATATCCCTTTTGCGCCCAGCGCATGACGGGACTTTCTTTCTCCACCACATCACCGCGGATGAAGATGGCAATGGCCGCCGGCACAAAGGTGAGCGCCAGCACCATGGCTGAGAGAAGTGCGATCACGACAGTGAGTGCCATGGGCGTGAACATCTTGCCTTCAACGCCGGTGAGAGTGAGGACAGGCAGATAGACCACCGTAATAATGAACGAACCGAACATCGCCGGCGTCATCACCTCGCGCGTTGCGTCCGTTACAACGGCGAAGCGGTCCTTCATGCTCAGCGCATGGCCGAACCGTTTCTGCTCGTCCGACAACCGCCGCAGGCAGTTTTCGACAATGATAACGGCGCCGTCCACAATCAATCCGAAGTCTATGGCGCCGAGGCTCATCAGGTTCGCGCTGATCTTGTATTCCACCATGCCGCTAACCGTGATGAGCATAGAAAGCGGAATGACAGCTGCAGTAATGAGCGCGGCGCGGAAATTGCGCAGCAGTACGAACAGCACAACAATGACGAGGATCGCGCCTTCCACCAAATTGGTGCGGACCGTGGCAATGGTCTTTTGAACCAGTGATGTGCGGTCATAGAGCGTGGTGATTGTCACACCGGGCGGAAGGCTTTTTTGTATGGTTCCGAGCTTGCTTCCGACATCAGCTGCCACGTCACGGCTGTTTTCGCCGATCAGCATGACCGCGGTGCCAAGCACGGTTTCTTTACCATTATGCGTTGCAGCGCCCGTGCGCAGCTCCTTGCCGAACGTAACGTCTGCCACATCATGCACATAGATGGGACGGCCCTTATGCGTGCCAAGCAGGATTTCGGCAAACTCTTCCGCCTTTTCTGCCTGCCCCGGGACACGGATGAGATATTGTTCGCCGCTGCGCTCGATATAGCCTGCGCCGACATTGACATTATTCTGTTCGAGCGCATGCACCACGTCATGGAAACTGAGATTGTAAGAGGTGAGCTTGTAAGGATCCGGGACGACATGAAGCTGACGTTCATACCCGCCAATCGCATTGACTTCGACAACGCCGTCCACAGTGCGCAATTGCGGGCGCATCACCCAGTCATGCAGCGCCCGAAGATCGGACAGGGTATAAGGCACGCCCTCTTCCGTGAGGGCATCAGGCTCAGCCTCTACCGTGTACATGTAGATTTCGCCCAGGCCGGTGGAGATCGGCCCCATGGAAGTTTCCACATCGGCAGGAAGTTCGCCCGATACGGCCTGAATACGCTCGCCTATCAATTGGCGCGCGCGGTAAATGTCCGTTCCATCTTCGAAGACGACGGTAATCTGTGAAAGGCCATAGCGGGAAAGAGACCTTGTGTAATCCAGTCCGGGAAGCCCGCCCATGGCGGTTTCAAGCGGGAAGGTGACGCGCTGCTCCACTTCTACCGGCGAGTAACCGGGTGCCGCGGAATTTATCTGCACCTGGACATTCGTAATGTCCGGCACGGCATCGATGGGCAGGCGAGTGAAGTTGTAAATACCGAAGGCGGCGACAAATGCTGCGGTCAACAGGACCAGCCAGCGATGCGTGACGCAGAAGGAGACAATACGGGAAATCATGTGTGCCTCCCTTAGTGCGCATGGGAGGCGGCATTTTTTCCCGCCTCGGCTTTAAGGATGAATGCGTTTTCCGCCACATAAGCCTCGCCGGATGCCAGGCCGCCGAGAATTTCGGCATGAGTGTCATCCGTGCGGCCGATTGTGATCCGGCGCTCCTCGAACTCTCCCTCCCCGGCAGGCACATATATGATGGGGTAAGCCCCCTCGTATTGGACGGCACTGCGGGCAATCACGACGGAAGCCTCGACAGGCTGCAAGCTCACCTTGGCGGTGACATAGAGGCCCGGTTTCAGACGGCCTTCGGCATTGGGCACCACAGCCCGCGCGAGCAGACTTTGCGTGTCTTGCGCGGCAATAGGTGAGACGTAGCTGATCTCCGAGGTAACAGGCTTGTCATTCGAGCCGCCTTCAAAAACGACGGTCTGGCCTTCACCAATGAGACCGGCATCATGCGTGTGAACCTGAAGATCGAGCCAGACGGAGCTAAGATCGGCAATCACCATCAAGGTGTCGCTCGTTCCCGCATATTGGCCCGGCGCAACATTCCATTGCACGATCTGCCCGCTGCTTGGCGCGCGCAAAGTATAAGCGCGCAGGCTTTCGTTACTTTCCATCACGGCAAGGGCATCGCCTTCTTCGACCTTTTCGCCGAGCCGTTTTTTCACATCCAGTACGACACCCGAAAAGCGCGGCACGATGTGAACCAGTTTCTCCTGATTGGGCCGGATGAGGCCGAACACATTCAGTGAGGGGGTGATTGTTCCGGCTTGAGCCGTTTTGATGCCGATATCCGCTGTTTCGAGCTGGTCTTCGGAGAGATGAATTTTCCCTTCTTCATGTTCATCATGCCCGTTCTCCTCACCTTCACGATGAGCGCTCTCCTCATTTGGCCCGCTCGCGTTTGCAGGGACGGCGAGAAGGAGCAGCCCCCCCAGGAAAAGAGATATCTGCTTTGCAACGATACTTTTCATGTCCATTACTCCCCGGCTTGGCGGCGGGTTGCCGCGCCGGTGTTTAGAAGATCAAGGCCCGTTAGCCCGGCAATTTCAGCGGCGGCATTGCGGCAAGCAAGCACGGCTTCCACTGCCTGCATCTCGCTTTCAATTTCCGTTTGTGTTACCCCCAGAAGATCGAGCACGCCGAAACGTCCCCTTACATAGCCATCACGAATGGTCCGGGAGGTTCGTTCGGCGGCGGGCACCACCGAGCGGTGCAGCCGTTCCGCCTCACCGCATCGGCTGGTATAGGCCTGATAGGCGGTTTGCAGTTCTTGACCGAGTTCGGTCTGAGAAATCCGCGCGCTCAGATCCGCCCGGCTGATCCGGCTGGCGGCGGCATCGATGTTTCCCCGGTTCTGATCGAACACGGTGAGCGGAATGGAGAGCGACACCAGAAAGGCGCTTTCATCCGTAGCATTGAAATACCGCGTGCCGGCGCTGACGGTCGGGTCCGGCACAGCCTTGGCGCGCTCCAGATCGAAGGCCGCTCGGCGGTGTTCGACCTTCGCGCGCTCTGCCCTGAGAAACGGGTTGTCCTCGAGCCGTGCCGCCAGCTCGGCAAAAGACGGCAAAGGCTCCCGCGGCACGGCAAATGCGCCGGTCACTTCCACCGGCCGGTAGGCGGGCTCGGACCAAAGGGTGAGCATGGCCTGCTGTGCCGTGCGCAGCTGTGCTGCGCTTCTTTCGGCCCGGATCTCGGCAAGATCAAGGGCAAGCTGTCCGCGGTTCAGATCCGCTTCCGACGAGGCACCTCGCACCAGTTTTTCCCGCAAGGCAGGCAGAAGACGGCGAATGGCATCAACTGCCTCTCGCGTTGCGCGCACTTGTTCCTGCGCTGCCAGCAGCCGGTTGAAGGCGACGGACACATCTTTCTGCAGGAGCCGCTCAGTAGCGGCCCGCTCGGCATTCGATACGGCCTCAGCCTCTTTCGCCGCTTTTATCCTGGCAGCGCGCTTGCCGCCAATTTCGATGCGCTGGGAAAGAGCGAGAGTAAAGTCCGCCTCACCCGTTCCTTCATAAGGGCCGGAACCCAGAATATTCTCTGCTTCCGCGTCAATTTCGGGGTTGGGTAGAACGGCTGCCTGGCGGGTAAGCGCCTTGCGCTCCTGCACCCCTTTGTCGGCGGCCCGGATCGTGAGATTTCGTTCGAACGCGATGCGCACGGCATCTGCCAGGGTGACGGTTTCGGCAGCAGCTGCGGGCAGCGTCTGCGTGCAAAGCAGACATGCCACGAGCAGCCCGCGCCGCAGCAAGCGGGTCCTAGCTTTCATGGATCACCTTTAAGTATAGGAAAAAGAAATACGCCCCTTTTAAGCGAGGCGCTTCGGTTAGGTGATCCGGTGCCGGGGAGGCGGGCCGTCAGGATTATGCGCGAGACCCCTGGCATTCGCACTGCGGGCAAATGCGGCATTTTCCATTGACGCCAATGTCAGAAGCGCTTGCGGAGCAGGCAATGCCATATGCTGAAAGATATGACAGACGTTGCATGTGCCGGGCGCATTTGCCCCGGCCTCCTGGTCCCACGCCTGCTCGCCTGCCTCGGCGGATTGCGGAGCCAAATCCACGTCCAAATCATGCGTCAGCACAGGCGCCAGCAAACCAAGCACCAAGGCGAACATCATGATTTTGGAGAGAAGTTGTCCCATGGCTGTGATTATCGCCATGCTCCGCCCGATTGCAACTCCGGGCATTCGCCGAGAAAGGAAGGCGGATGGAGCTGGGCTTGGAGACACATCCAGCCCGAAACCAGCCAGCCCCGGCTATAGGAGAAAAATGGTACAGCCGCCCCGGCTCGAACGGGGGACCTCCTGATCCACAATCAGGCGCTAATACTTGAACACAAGTGCATATAGAGCATTTTTTGTTTGTTTCCCCGGAAATTTAACTGAGAAACATCTTATATAGATCCTGTGAATGCACCACATACACCTCAGTCTGGTGCCAATGTGGTGCTAAAATGGATTGAACAAGATGGGAAGCAGAAAACTAACTCAATCGGCTGTATCCGCCCTTAGTTGTGAGCAAAAAACCTATATTGAATGGGATAATGAAATAAAGGGCTTCGGTGTTTGCATCTGTCCTGGTGGCACCAAAACATTCATCTACCGGTATAGGGAGATACGAGCTCATAAAACACGAGATCGAAAAAAGAAAATAGGACGATATGGAAATCTTACTGTCGCTGGCGCACGAAAAATTGCAGCGCAATGGGCAGCGTCCTTAGCGGCAGGAAACGGTCTCGACCAAGAGAGCGAACATGACGCCTCTGAAACTCCGACAATGGAGAACTTCTGCGACCAGTACCTCCAAGAGTATGCCATTCCCCAGAAGAAAGCGAAGACCGTCAAAGATGAACAAGAACGCATACGCCGGACAATTCTTCCAGCGTTTGGGAAGAAGCGCTTACACACGATCAAAAAAGTTGAGATCCAAAGTCTGCACTCTTCGATGCACAAGACCCCGTATGAAGCAAATCGGGTCTTGGCCCTCATGCGCATTATCTTCAAATACGCTGAAGCTAGATTACACATAGATACAACTACAAACCCATGCAAAGGTATCAAACCCTATCGGGAAAGAAGAAGGGAACGCTTTCTGTCGCAGACGGAACTGGCACGGGTATTTCAGGTTTGCTCACGCCGTATCGCAGAAAACAGCGGAAGCATTTATGCGATGCTCGCCTTCCAAGTTCTTATGCTGACTGGTGCGCGTCGAGACGAAGTCAGAACCCTGAAGTGGGAACAAATAGATCTTGAACATCGAAAGATTAGCCTGACCGATACAAAAACTGGCAATCGGATTATCCCAATATCTGATGTTTTGGACCAAGTGCTTCGCACAATTCCCAAGCAACTGAACAACCCGTACGTTTTTTGCGGACTGAAAAAAGGAACATGCCTCGTTAACCTCAGAAAGCCATGGCAAGTTGTTCTTTCAGAAGCTGGACTAACGAATGTACGGATTCACGATCTAAGGCACTCTTACGCCAGTCTCTGCATTTCGTCAGGTAAAGATCTGGAGACGACAAGGCGACTTCTGGGACATAGAGATTCACGCACCACAATGCAGTATGTCCATGTTGGCGATCAGCGACTTCATGAAACTTCCAATGCGATTGGAAGGCTATTTAACATACCGGCGACTGTGACATGACGCCGTCTGGCATAAATTCTCGCAGTCATCATGAATTTTTTGGTGGTGGCGCAGTGTTGCGACGTACAGATCTTTCCGCCCATTCGTCCAACCAGTCATATCGATACCTCACCAACTTTCCGAGTTTGGTGTACTGGGGACCACCCCCGTGGGTGCGCAGTTTACTCAAATACCTGGGCGTCAAGCTAAGATAAGTGGCTGCATTCGCTGTCGTTATGTATTTAACTTCATCTTTCTTTTCGTACATCTGAAATATCCCTTTGTATGGGATATAGTATTTTCACCACGAAGATATAAATCCGTACCAGTCCTTTTCGTAGAAAAAGAAGACAAAGAGAATTATTACGTAAATCGTTCCGATTGGGATAGTCGGCAGAGTGATCGGAAACTAGAAACAGCTCTGGCAGGCTGAGGCCTTTCGCTATCCTATGGCGATCGTGCCGATCCTCGCGCATCAGGAAATGTTGAGCTTACTATTTGGCGGCAGCAGGCATGCAGAACCCACGCGATTGCCTAAAACACTCTCTGAGCCCCCTGCTCTCTGGCAATCAAGCGCACAGTCAGGCAAGAAAACTGAGCGGGAACGAAAAGCTCCACTGGTTACAGGGGAAATCTCTTAGTTGACAAGGGCAACACTCTGCAGCTTCAGCGGAATGCCGGACACATGGTTGCCGGCCTGCTCATGAAGATGCTGAGCCAAAAAAGCCCCCTCCCCTCTTGCGAGAGGAGGGTGTGAAGTTAGCGGGACTCAGGGGGGATAAGTTTCTCTTTGGGCGTAATCAGCCGCTGCTTGAACGCCATGTCGGCCAGGTAGTAGAGCAAGCCAACACGCAGCCTTTCCGCCATGTCGGGGGCACAGTCGTAATAGACGGTGCGCTTTTCCCGTTTTTCGCCTTCGGGGACGATCATCTGGACCTGCATTTCCGCGCCGTCAAAGACGAGCGAAAACACCGGCTCCGGGTCTTCTGGGGGTGAGGGTCCTTGCTTCGTGCTTCCCATGGCCTCCTCCTTCTGCCGTTAAGCTGCCAGGCACCGGGACGCTGCACCTGGCTCCGATACGCGGTAAAGAACAGGGGACGTGATGCCGAACTTCTTGCGGGGCAGATCGAGCGCCCTGCCATCCACCTTCGTGGAGATGCAGACATAGGTTGCCTTGCCATCGGAGAACGGGCGGCTAGTCAGCTCGATGTCCCAGCCCACCTCCAGAAGGACCGGCAAGAGCGTAATGTCGATTGTCTCGATCAGCCGTTCTGCGCCCTTCCAAAGCAGATATTCGAACTTCGCGCAGAGGCCAATGCCCCAGAGATTGGTCTTCCGTGCCTCCTTGGCGACAAAGCCGCGCGTGGCCTCGATCGCCCCTTCCGGCGCAAGCGGCTTGTAGAGATGCCCGGCGAAGAGATCGTCCGTCATGTTCGGGCCGGTAAGGGGCAGATAGCGCATGCCGCCATGCACCCGGTCTCCCTCCGCCAGTGCCAGCACATATTCGGTTTGGGGCAGATCGTATTGATCGATTTCAAGCCCGGCCGTCTCTTTCAGGTCCCAGCCGCGCTCATCGATGAAGACGGATTTGCGCACCCGGTGCATGTCTTCCAGCTGCGCGCCGTAAAGGTGCCGGTTATCGGGATCGATGACATAGAACATGATGGAACCTCCTTGCCTGTCTGGGCATAAGGAGGCTCCAGAATGTTCAAACCGGCTATCCCCTGTTCAGGGGATAGCGACTCAGGCCAAGATTATTTAGAGCCCGATAAGACCGCGCCGGATGCCCTCAACCACAGCTTGCACCCGTGTGGTGACGCCGAACTTGCTCATGATCTTGTCGGCATGGGTCTTCACGGTGTTCTCGCTGATATTGAGTATCTCGCCCACTTCCCAATTGCTCTTTCCGGCCGCAATCCAGTTGAGGCATTCGCGCTCGCGCCCCGTCAGATCATTGCCCCAATAGCTTGCCTCATCCGAGGCGTCCCGCATCTCCCGCAGGCGGTGATGGAAGTAGATGCCGATAAGCTGGAGATCGAGGCGCCCTTGCGGTGTCAGCTCGGCATCGGCCCCGCCGAAGGAGACATAACCGGTATAGCTGTTAAGGCCCTGGAGAGGCACGACATAGCCCTTCTTCAGCCCGAGGTCCTGGGCCTGCGCGAAGATCGCGGCGGCTTCGGGTTCCGGCATTTCGAGATCGGACCATTCAAATGGCAGCTCGGTCTCGGTAACGCGTCTCAGCACCGGGTCGTGTTCATAAAGAGCGTTCTGCAGGTAATAGCTTGTCCATTCAGGCGGGAAGCCTGGATAAAGGACCTGCTCCGGCTTGGGGTAGCGCAGCGCCCCGCCGCTTGCCGAGATGTATTCGAAGCCGAGCTTGCGGGCCTCCAGGAGCGCGCATTCGGCAAGTTCCTCCGGGCTTTCAATTGCCCGGCAGTTGATGACAAAATCCTTCGTATTGAGTTCGGAAATATGCATGACCACCCCCATTCCCACTCATGGTGAAATCATGATATTGAACGGGGTAATGAACGCAATTAGGCGCGCGATCACTTTTTGCGCGGGGATGAGGTTTCAACCGGAGAGTGCGCATGTGCGGGCGCTTCGCTCTTTATGAGCCGGAATGGCGGATGGTTTGGGAGCAGCTGAACTTTGGCCGGGCCAAGCCATAACGGAAGCAATCAAAGAAGAGCTGCAAAATCAGTCCGCTCCCGTTGATACAGGCCGGGACCAGCTGTTCGAAATCCAGGATTGTCTGCGACACATCTCCAGGTCCTTCCGTCCGCCGGGATGCATGAGGCTTTCATAGCGCGCTGCTCGATTTACCGGCGATATCCAACCAGCTCTGAAATATGTTCATGGCCGGCCCGTCATAGTTTTGATCGGAGAGTTCGTGCAAAAGGAGGCGGGCATCGGCAAGGACCATAGCGTTTAGAAACGCGAATGCCTGGTCACGGCGCCCTTTTTTTGGGTCAAAGGGGATTTGAGGTTCAGGTGCGAAGAACTCCTCGATGACGCCTGCGGCCAGCATCTGTTTGCTCGAAAAATGCTTGTAGATCGTGGCGGTTGAAGCCGGAGCGTTCTTGGCAATATCCATCATAGACGTGGCCTGAAATCCATACGTCTTAAGCTGTTCATAAGCGGCTGCGAGAATAGCTCTATGGCTTTCTTTTTGTAGTTGGGCACGCCAGGCGTTGAGCCCGGAAAGCTCTTCCTCGTCGTCTTGCTGCATCAACAGGGCTCCCAACGTCTGTTCGACGTTTTTGTCATTGACCACCGATAAGAGCATCGGCCTGTCAGGTCTTACTCGAAACAGAAGACCGCAAAAAAGGCCTCGCCTTTCCCACGGTCTGGCAAGATATGTAGCGCTGTTGGCAGGGCCGTCAAAGAGGGTGGATTTAGCCTATGCGAAGGTGCGGCCTCTTTGTTTGAAGCCTGCCCCTCGTCTATTTCGCACCAGGCTGCGCCAGATGGCTCATTTTTTGTGAAGCGTATCTTGAAAGGAACGGCTCTGTTTGAAAGTGACCGGTTGCGTCTTACCCCTTAAATGTGCCGGCAAACATAGGAAATTCCTCCAAAACCACAGCCCGAGCCGATGTCTGGGACACAATTTAGAGCGCTCGACGCTTGCCTCTTTCTCCATTATGGAACTATGATTTTAGCCAATGGGCGCACCAGGGGGGCTGGACATGCGATCCTTCATTATCAGCGCAGGACTGGTATTGGCCGTCGCAAGCGGCCTTTTGATCTATCCAACTCTCGCCCAAGAACTGTCCGATGAAGCAGTGCGCCAGCGCATCATTCAATCGGATATTACTGCTTATCCGGGCAACTGTCCCTGCCCTTACAATCGGGCATCTAATGGCAGTCGCTGCGGCAAGCGCAGTGCCTGGAGCAAGGCAGGTGGCTATGCACCGCGCTGTTATCCGCAAGACGTAAGTGACGGCGCCGTGAAACGCTACCGGGACCGTATGCGATGAGGGGAATTCGGAGCATTGGTCACCACCAACTCTTACGGGCTTGTCTGTTCGCCTGCGCATTCATCCTATCTGTGTTTTTCGTTGATGCCCGAGCGGATGACTTGTTGGCTGGCATTACGATCGCTGAGGAGCTTGACGGTAGCGATTATGATCGATCACGCCATTTTGGCGGGTGGTTGAGGGACGACGATGGAATCGACGTCCGCCAGCATGTCCTTGCTGCTGAAAGCTATGTGCCCGTGACCTGGGATGAAGCCGGAAGGAAAGTCATCGCCGGGCTCTGGTTCGATCCCTTCACCGGCCGGACCTTCCGCTCCCCATTCTCTGCATCCGGTTATGCGGTCGTTCAGATTGATCACGTCGTACCACTAAAAGAGGCTTGGGAAAGCGGCGCGAAAAACTGGTCACAGGATGAGCGCATTGCCTACGCCAATGATTTGACCAATCCAGGCCATCTGATTGCCGTTCATGGCCCCACGAACGGATCAAAAGGTCATAGAGATCCAGCAGAATGGGTGGTTCCAAATGCGGATTTTCAATGCGCGTACGCCCTAACCTGGGTAGCCATCAAGCGCCACTGGAATCTAACGATGGATGATGATGAGGCTCAAGCGATCAGAACAATTGGTCGCATCTGCAATTAATGGTTGGTGAGTACGATGACAAACGAGATCAAGCGGCAGCTCTTCAAAATTGAAAAAGAGTTTGAGTCATTCACACCTCTGGCTCTGACCCGGCTCTCCTACCTATTTCCCGAAGCATCCCTTGAATCGAGAAATGGCTATGTAGTTGGTATCTGTTCCGAAAGTGCGGATGCGGCTTTGAAAAAGGAGATTGCATACGCTTTCTACCGTGAGCGCATTGCAACTCAGAACATACGTCTTCGTGAAATTCTATTCACTCGAGCCTTTTCTGACTCATGATAACTTTTCCATTACGCTTCCGAGAATTAGATTCTAATCGGCTGCTTTTCTCCAATGAAGCCGGAAGAAGCTTCATTGGGTCACGGTCTTTTCTAGACAGATACGTTCACGACTCTCTCTGTGAAAGTGACAAGGCATTTTTATCAGAGAATGGGCTCGCTATCGACGATGCTGACAAACTGGGTGCGCTTGGATACCTCACTACGCTTGCGGCCCGCTTACCGGTTCAGAAACAGATCGATTACCTTATTTTGGTACCCACTCTTCGCTGCAATTTGTCTTGCTCATATTGCCAAGTATCCCGAGCAAGCGAAAACGCTAAAGGGTTCGATTGGTCAGACGACACAACGCACAAAGCGATCAGCTTCTTAAAAAACCTGCCGATAAGCTCCCATATAAAAATCGAGTTTCAAGGCGGTGAGCCTCTCCTCCGCACTGATATACTGGATAAAGTTATGCGCGAGGTAAGCAAGGAGAGGCCTGACAGTTCCTTTGTTATTTGCTCAAATCTCAGCAATTTAGGGCCGGAGCAGATAAAACTGTTTCAAGAATACAATGTTGTGTTGAGCACATCGCTAGACGGGCCCGCCGAAACTCATAAACACAATCGCACAAAAAATGAGGGTGCAACGCGCCGTTTTCTAGACAACCTCGATCGATTTCGTGACCTGTTTGACGGCGAGAGAATATCGGCGCTTCCTACGATTGACCTAACAGACCCACCATCCACTGAGTCACTGCTGGATTCCTATGATGCGCTAGGAATAACAAGCATTTACTTGAGACCGGTCAACCACCAAGGTTTCGCACGTAAGCGGGGATTAGGGCTAGACGACGCGCTCAGCTCATGGCTCGACTACTACAGAAAAGCAGTTGACGAAATAATCCATAGAAACAGTCAGCGATCCAAAAACCTTCTCGAAGAGTATTCGCTCACACTTGCGATAAAGCGCATTCTTCGGCCCGGGATCGACAACAATGTCGATCTGCGAAATCCGGCACCACTTGGATTGGACTATTTAGTTATTGATTACGACGGCAAAATCTATCCGACAGATGAAGCTAGAATGCTTGGTCGAATTGGCCGCATCGATCTTTCTCTGGGACGCATAGGCGGCGAACTCAATTATGAACGTATCCGCGACCTCAACTCCCAGAGCTTTAATAACATCGACCCGGATTGCCAACACTGCGTCTATCAACCCTATTGTGGATCTGACGTTGTAGATGACCTGTCGCGCTATGGACGCATCGACATTCCCCGACACGATACATATTTTTGTCGGCGCCAAACCGACTTATTTGACCTGGCGACGAGCCTGCTGTGCTCGAAAGACTTGCACGTATTACATTCACTATGCGCGTGGCTAAACCTGCCCGAATTACCCGATCAAATCATTCCGGTGCACAATGATACCGCTTAGAATTCGTATTGACATTGAAGGACCTCATCGAGGGAAAAGGGTCATAAAACTTGTTAGCGATCTGGCTAAAGAAGTTCTCACCTCTCCTTCGCTGACATCTGGCAACTGCGCGGAGCTTGTGGCCACATTTCCCTCTGAACGGGTTTTCAAGTGGGGAGATCATTACATAAGAATAAAAGGGAACGCAGAGGATGAGATCGTCGGTGACGTATGTCTGTTTAATTTCGAGAAAGGGTATGCCGATCGCTTGATACGAGGAAACTCCAAGCACAATACGCTTGTGGTGACGGAGCAGTGCGATCAATTGTGCATTATGTGTTCCCAGCCTCCAAAGAAAACGCATCACGATCAATTTCACGAACTTTATCATGCATGCCTGTTGGCAGATTCAGGAAAAATTATCGGTATTTCCGGAGGCGAGCCGACACTTTACAAGGAGGAGCTATTTTCACTCATTAAGGATGTGAATAAACAAAGACCTGACCTTCAGTTTCATATCCTTACGAATGCTCAGCATTTTTCCGTTGATGACTTGGAGTACCTGAAAAGTTTTAGAGGAAACGTCCTTTGGGCGGTTCCGCTCTACGCAGCGCATCCTGTCATTCACGATACTATAGTCGCTAAAGCAGGTGCTTATGAGCGCCTCCTCGCCTCTTTGTCATTGCTCGTACAGGCCGGTGCGCAAGTCGAATTGCGAACCGTCGTAATGCAGCAGAACATTTCAGAGCTTCCCGACATAGCCAAAGTAATCAAAACGCATCTACCGTTCATACAGCATTGGGCAATCATGCAGCTTGAGAATATTGGCTTCGCGCGAAACAGGTGGAGCAAAACCTTCTTCGATCACTCTATTGATTTTTCAGGGATTGCCGCTGCAGCCGCATACACACTAGCAAGCGGCATCGAGACGCGGTTTTTTAATTTTCCCCTATGCACTATTCCACCTGCCTGGCGGCCCTATGCAGAGCAAACCATTTCGGATTGGAAACAAAGATTCGATACCCCTTGCCTAAACTGCTCCGTTCAGGAACAATGTGGCGGGTTTTTCGAATGGCATCCAAGTGCGCGCTCATATGAAGCGTGGGGGGAAATCTAATGGGCAAAAGGAAATTCGCAATTCCCTCTCTGGCGGCAGCCGGCTTTCTTTCAGGGAATGGCGCTGCGGGACAACCCTTGCCGGTGTTGGACTCTAGAATACAAAACATCGATCTAGAGACGCTTCCTCTTTTAGGAAAACAGGCCGCCCTAACCCATACCTATAATCTGGCAGCGCATCGGTCACACAGTTCTCACAGGTCCCACGGTAGCCATAGAAGCCATCGATCGAGCTCGTCGCCAAGTTATTCGCCGCCCCCATCCAGGAATTCCAATAGCACACCTCCGTCATCGACTCTTCCCGGAACATCGTCGGCTGGCGCCAGAAATTTGCCAGGAAATTCTTCGAAGTTCCAAAAGATCGCTATGCAGGTGCAAACGGCGCTTTACGTCCAAGACTACTATACCGGGGCAATCGACGGAATTGTTGGTCCCGAAACGCGAACAGCAATCAGTTCATATCAAAGAGCCAATAGCATGACGATCACGGGGACTATAACGGCGGAGTTGCTCGATGCGCTGGGCATACAGGCGGAATAACTGGATAATTGGCTTTATTATCTTCGGCAGCGGAATGGTCACTTCATTCGTCGCTGTCCCTTTGTGGAAAGAAGCAATAATGCAGTTATCGCATCAGCAATACGCCACACATGTGCGAAACTGCGACCAAGCAATGCGAGAACACTTCCTCGCCAAAATGAAAGTTGTGCACAACCCCGGTGAGGAATCGGTAAGCAGCCTCGAAGCAACAGAAGTCGGATTATTTGCATGTCAAGACTACGACATCTTTCAAAAGAAGTTATTGCAATGGGGGCTCAGCGAATCCGAGCTTAGTCAAATGCGCCTGATAGCTATTGAAGCTGGAGCGGTTTCCATGCGGGAAATTGTGTCGCAACATGAATTCCGTTACTAGACATCTGCTGATTTTCGGCTTCTTCTTGGTTCATGCTTCACCATCCATAGCCGGCAATCTGCGAGAGGAGATTCTACGGGAACAAGCGCTTAAGAATGGTATCACACCCACTAGCTCGATGAATGTCGAAGTTGATCCAGCGCTTGCCGGGGCGGGGGCACTTCTCTTTGAGAGCAAGAAACTGAGCCTCACCGAGAACATTTCCTGCCAAACCTGCCACCTGGACGATAGAGCGAGCACCGATGGGCTCCCCAACGCTGCAGGAGTTGGTGCGGAGGGGCATGGCACGGAACGTCTCTTGCAGAATGGAGCGATTATACCCCGCAATGCCTTGGCCATGTGGGGGCGTGGCTCTCCCGAGTTTTTGACTTTCTTCTGGGATGGCAAAGTCGTTGGAAGTGGCAAGTCAGTCGAAAGCCAGTTTGGTGCTGATGTTCCTTCAGAAGACCCTTTGAATGTGGCTGTGAGGCTTCCAATCGTGGAAGTCGATGAAATGCTTGATAGACAGGAGAGCATTTCCTTGGGAGCATACGAGGAGTCTGTTGCAGCTGCCGAGAAAATCTATGAACTCATAGAGGAACGTATCCGCTCGGACGATATCCTGTCTGGACCATTAAGTGACGCTTTCGATATCAAGGCGGAAAATATTGAGATCGACCACATAGCGGATGCGTTGTCTGCGCACATCCGCAATAAATTTCGAATCAAGGATACCAAATTCCACAAGTTCGTTTTTGAAGGCGGGAATCTCAGTAGCCGTGAGATTGCAGGAGGGCTTCTTTTTTACGGCAAAGGTCAATGTGCTCAATGCCATTCAGGTTCGCATTTTTCCGACTTCCAATTTCATGCAATGCCATTCCCACAATTAGGATTTGGGAAGAATGGATTTGGAGTGGACTATGGGCGATACAACGTGACTTTGGATCCCGTGGATTTGTATAAATTTCGGACGCCGCCACTTATAAACGTCACACGTACAGCGCCGTATTCTCATTCAGGGTCGGTTCACTCGTTAGATGTCGCCATTAGATTTCATTTTGACCCCCTGAGAGATACTGAATTCCGTGACATGAATGGCCATGAGCGAACTGAATACTACGCTCGGTTGAAAGCATGGGCGCAAGAAGGATCCGGGGTCCCGCACCTTACGGATCAAGAGGTAAGATCACTGACCTCATTTCTTGAAACGCTATCCTTTTATTGACAGACCTCCTGGCCGGGCATCGGGGTGGCTATCAGCTTCGCGATTGGAAGGTCGGATGCAGCAAAGCGGTTGCTTTCGGGTCGACATTTCACACAATTCGTTCATCTACTAGTCAACTCTCGCCCTCTGCGTCGGAATCGGGTGTAAAGATCGGCCAAGGCCGTCCCGACTCAAGATCGGGATGTCGCGGCTCTGATTCTGGCGCGCCATATTCGTCTCGCAGCCTGTCTATGAGGTTGAGACAGCGGGCGGCAGGATCATCCTTGCCGCCGTTGTGCGTCATTGACAGAAGTTTCCGGCGCAGCTTTACCGCCGGAACCGGGACGATATTGTAAGCACCTTTCCAATTCTCTGCCGGGACGTGCTCCGTGACAACGCTTTCGATCACCGACCACGTCATGAACAAGTGCCCGGTTTCCATCTCGAACCGAATTAGCATCAGTACTCCGTCCGCGCCAGGGTCTTCGGCGACTGCTCTAGCTAGCAAAGCAAGCTGCTTCGTTGTCGGCCCATCCTTCAGGAGGTCGTTGACATAGGTGCGGACCTCGGGAAACTCCGAAATCAATCCACCCAATTCTCGTTGCCAATGCCATCCGTCGTATGATTCGCCGTCGAGCACGCCGCTGATCGTCAAGTCAATAAGGCGGCGCGCGGCGGAGACAGTGCCGAACCTCAAAGCGGTCGTGCGCCACTGATGGTTCTGGTAGAGACGTGGATCTTCTTCTGCGAGTGTGAAGGCCACTCCTTCTGCGTCGTCCGAGCACGAACTGTTGAGTCCGCCGACCATCTCTTCGAGCATTCGTGGGTCGCGCTGCGCGTCCGGCATGCCGCGCACGATGGCGGGCAGATCGGTGACAGGCGTGGTGAACGGCAAGAGGCGCAACCAAGCACGTAGCTGATACGCGTCGCTCTGTGTCAGAATCCAGGCCTCCTTCTTAGCCGCTTCAAAGGTCTCAGCTATGCCGTCGGCCACGAGCTTGATGTCGATGTCCTCACCAGAGAGGATCAGCGACAACAGCAAGGCTGCGCGCGCCTGCCTCGGCGCGAGAGAAATAAGCTTCTGGATCGTCACGTCACGCTGGCCGTGGGGGAGTCGAGAACCGACAATGCCGAGCGCAACCCCCAGCTTCATCTGCGCATCCGTCGAACCATCGACAATCAACGTGTCGATTGCGTCGAAGATGGCCTCCGCCTCGGCTGATGTCGCGGCGGGATCGACGGCGCGAGCCTCGCGGCGCTCTTCCATGCGCGAGAAATCTTGGCTGCTCCGGAATTTCTTATCGTCGTTGGGTTCGTTGGCCTCGAACCACTGGAAGGCCAGCACACTTGCAGCCCACTCGCCAAAATGCTCATCCGTCAGGTATTCACGCATCAGCGCAGCGGTCTCCGGCACATTGATCGCCAAGAACGCACGTTGGTACTCATGCATATGCGGATGCTGCGCTTCGTGCACAGCATCTCGATCCTTCCGGCCGCTCGCAGTCGTTCTTTCGCGGAAAGCTCGATAGCGACGTAGATTGTCGTCAAGCATTCTCTTCAAGAGTGGAAGATGTTCGACAGACGGCGCGCAGCTCATCATTGTTGCAATGGTAGCCACTCGCCAGCGCTTCTCATCCCCAGCGGCAAGCATTCGCTCTGCCCATTCGCGCGCCAGCAATCCGATTGCGGCCAAGCCTTCCTCATTGAAGGGTCTTGTCCGTTCTTCGTCGCCGTAGGTCTCGCGGGAAAACAGCTCGGCCAGTTGGACGATTTCCTCATTATCGGCATCTGCCGCCCGCGCCTGAACAGCTGCTACCAAACTTGCGCCCGGCGTGTGGCCGATACGGTCTCGCAGACCGTGATAGCGATCACCCGCGGCCTGATCGTATTTCCCGCTGGCGTCGCGCACGACTTTCCCGGCGGCAAGATAGGCCTCGATCAACCGGCCAACAGCGATTGGTCCCAGCACTGACGCGGCAGCTTCAGCGCGGTCGTCGTGGCGGTTAGTCTCTTCGAGGGCAATTCCGAGCAGCTTGTCGTCCTCAAGGGAAAACCCGGCGGCGGCAAGAATATTGTCCGCGCCGTAGAAGAGATTTCGGTGCTCGCGCACGCGCCGCAGCAACCCCTTAGCGAGAGCCTGCGGATAGCGTTTTCGCGCTTCGTACAATAGGTGGAATTCGCCATCGCGCTTCCGGTCGATCTCCATTTCAGCAACAATCTCAGTGACCTCGGCATCGCGATCATCTCCCCCCGGCGCGTAGAGGAGCGTGCGCAGGCGCGCGAAGTGCGAAATGCCAAAAGCTTTGCGCCGCTCACGCGCGTGCCGGAGTTCCCGCTGGATGGCATCGACTGCAATATCGTCGAGGTGACCCTTTTCGGCGAGGATGTCGTAGGTCGCGTCGCCGGCATCAGCGAGCAAATCGGCGACGTGGCGATCCGCTCGTCGAAATGAGAGCGCATCGACCACTGTCGCCTTCACGTCCGGATCGCCGTCAGTTTTCGCGATTGCGGTCGCAAGGTCGAGGCCGTCGATTCCGCCATGCGATGCGATTTCATGCAGTACATTTTTGCGGATTTCCGGTGGCAGGGCTGCGATGCGCACCGGCGCGTCGTTCCCAAGCACGGATGGGCGAAATCGCTTCGCCGCTCGGAGAGCAGGCAAGTGCACTTGGCTGTTTGGGTGCGAAATTAGCGGCCAAATCAGGTCGCCGAATTCTGGCCTGCCGGACGCGATCATGAAACGCACCGCGCGATCCACCTTGCCTGGCGCGTGCCACTGCTCAGCAATATTCCGCATTTCGGTGGCGATCGGTGCCCACACCTCGTCGGAGGCGCGGAAGATCATCTCGCCCGCGAGGACAGGATCGACGTCGAAAGCCGCGCGGATGGCGGCGCTGCATGCGGCCTTATGTACGTTGTCGCCGCGCGCGCTTCGTTCGACAGCGAACAGAACTGCTTCTTCCCACGGGCGCTGATCGAGCACGTCAACCTTCAGCTTCTCGCGGGCTGCCGGATCGCTGACCGCCTGTAGCATCAGTCGTTCGACGTGGTGCGAGGCGTACCATTCCTGAAATTGCTGGTGCTGAAACGAGTAGCCCGGCGTGTCGCCGGAGCGCGTCAGAACGTGATTGCTGACAAGCGTGTCGAGCAACGTGTCGGGCTGTGTGGAGATGGTGATTTGTCCGTCGCCCACCAGGACCCGCGTGGTCTCAGCGACCGATTTACGCGCGTTACTGTCCGTGATCGCCGTATTGGCCGTTGTAGTGGCGAACACGGCGAGGCCATCCAAATAGTCCTGCTGGAAGCCGAGGGCCATGGCATGAAGCGCCGCCGCACGGCGGGCTTCCTGCTCGTGTGCGGCAATGAAGCGCCGTAGTACTTCTTCCTTTGTTGTCGGAAAAGGCGCGCCCTCTGGCAGCGAGAGAAGTGCCGTGAGGTAGAGTGGGATGGTCACAAGATCCCGGACACCCGCTGTCCGCCACGCCTGATCGACGAGCTGTGCGCCAGCCTCGCCCCGCATACCGCGCGCGATCTCCATTTGCTGCTCGTCGTCAAGCGGCAGTAAGTCGACCCGCGTCCCGCCGAACGGAATGTCGAGAGCCTGCTTGCGCGTAGAAATGACAAGACCGAGCTCTGGCAATTCTGCCTTGAGAGCAGTGATTTGCACGCGCGCGCGTTCGCGTGCAGCGGCATCCAGTTCATTCCAGCCGTCAAGAAGCAGCACGACGCCAGGCTTCGTAGCGACGGCGCGGAAATCTTGCTCTGAAATCCCGTTGAAAGCGGGGCGTTTGAGGATGGATGCGAGCAGCGCTTCGCCTTCGGTGGACCAATCTCCCAGCGGTACGATGAGTGGCGTGCCGTTGCCGATTTCCAACAGACCGTCGGCGACCTGAAAGAGGGTTGTCGTCTTTCCCATTCCGGGTGCCGCGACAAGGATAAGGTCATCCAGCGCGGTCACCGCGTTGGCAAGCGCGCGCGTGCTAAGCGCCTCGTCCACGTGCTTTACTTTTAATGTCAGCGTGAGCGCCACGTTTGTGCCTGGCCATTTGGGTGTTCGACGGAACACGGCCAGATCTGCAGCGGCAGCATTTTGAAAGCGTGCACTGATCTCAGCAACCGTCGGCGGCATGGTCGGGCCGAAGGGAAGCTTGTGAATAACGCTGCGCCACATGTCCTCAGAGTGCTTCTGCTTCCAAGTGTGCAGGAAGGCCTCGGTGAAAATGGAATCATCTGAATCAATTGCCTTTGCACAGTCTTGGCAAAGCCAAATCCCGTTCTCATGCGATTTCCGTTGTTCGGGCGTCATATCGGCGCGATAGCGGCGCGCACCAACTCCGGGGGCCGCAGCACAGATATGAGCGGCAACTCCAATATTCATTTCCTTTAAGCCATCGCTGGTCGGCGCTGACGTCAGCTTCCTGCAACTAGGATTGCTGCAATGATATCGGGCTTGCTTCGCTAGGCGGTTCTTGGTCGCCTGAGTGAAGTCATCCCTGTTATTACTCTTAGCCATCGACGGCCTGCTCGGATTTGGTCGTGTGTACACATTCTAAATTTGGCCCACCGGTGGATATGTTGCCGGTCTCGGCTGAAATCAAAAGCAGAGACACGTACCCTGCTGCCTCGGCGATGTTGCTTGAAGTTCCGCTAATCGCAGCCTGCGCTTCTGCGGCGAAGTCAACGTCCCCAGTTCGCAGGTGCTCGATCAATTCGGAGACATCCGTTTGCAGCCCCGGGTCAACAGCGTCGAGCCGTCGGGTCAGTTCCTCGTGCCTATTTGCGAAGGTAGCCTCCAAACTCCGACGGGCAGCAATCTCTTCTTCGGGACGAGTCTCATTGCCGAGCCGTTTTTGATCCATTGCTCCAAGTTCGCCGGTAAGGCTCAGCACCTCCCCAAACATGCTTGCCATAACAGATGGGGCTTGTGGCAATCCGAGTTGTTCAGCCCAGAAGGCAGCTCCTTCCACGTCGGGAAGGAGGGTCTGGTAACCAGACTTTGCGAGCGCCGGGAACGCGATATCCTCAATGTAAGGCATGATTGTCAGGTGGATAGACGAGTCCACCAATGACCGCACGAGTTCGGCTTGTTCAGCGAGCGTGATCACCGCATCCGCAATGTCGGGCGCAGGTAACAGCGCGAGAACGTCTGCTGGCGGCCACGGCAGAATACCCTTGGCGTTAACGCGAAGATGGAACTGTGCGACGATTCCGGCTTCCTCTGCCAGGCGCTCAATTTCTGCCTTTCGCTGAGCTAGTCGTGATTCCCCGGCAGCTGTGGCAGAGAGGGATACGAGCCGAACGGAGTTGCCTACTCGCGCGCCTTTGCCGCGCGCCGCCCAAGTTACCGCTGGCGCTTGCTTCCTTTCATGGGCTTCTCCAGCCAGAACTCGCAACGTCTCCAATAGCGTCTTAAGTCGGGTTAGCATCGGTGGAGGACCGTGGGCGACGAGATGCCAAGGCTCTTCGGCAATTGCAGTGTCGACATCGGCGATGAGATCGCTCAACCAGGCAATGTATGCACCAGCTTGGTCGGGCAGTATTGCGAACCTCTTGACGAGATTGACGCTTGCGCTGTGCAGGAGGTTCTGGAACTTGGTGACGGCGGTGTTAGCCTCTCCGTGCCCCGCGCCTGACGCTTCCAATGAAGAAACAGCGGGAGGCGTCAGTGCTTCAGTATCCGCATTGAGTGAATTCAGCTTGTCGGCGAGGTTGCCGAGTGCATCCTTTCCTCGAAAATGTGCGTCGAAGACCTTCTCCAAGGTCGGCACAAGGGCATCGAGAATTGCCACGCCTCTGGCAAGATAGTCGCTATAGCTCGGAGCGGCGACGCGGCGGGAAATCAGATCACCCCACCGCCGATTCCACTGAGGAACTGACGGAGGGGGGAGATTTTCTCGGGGAATCCGCTTTGTTGCGAGCGGCAACTGGGCAAGGCCTGCTAATTCGCCACTTGCAGTAATAGCGTTGGACACCGCAATGTCAGCCGACGGACACAGTGCCAATATCCGCTCACACAAACTTACAGCCGCGTCGTGCGGATTTTTCTGTACAGAGCCGGCAACGTACCAAAGATCGCAACGGACGATCATTCCATCATCGGCATCTTCGATTGTTACAGGCCCGGCCCAAGCTGTCTCTGCCTGAACCCGTGCGAACAGCGCCTCTTGCCCAACCTCGGCGACCCAATCACTGGCGATCTCACGATCCAGAGCGGACAAGGTGCCCATCAGAGACCCCAAGAGATCGAGATTGGCATTCAAGAGGCCTTCTGGAACCTGCATGAGACTCGCCCGCACCGCGGCTGGCAATGGCATTCCGACCAACGCTGCGAGAATCTCATCTAAGCTCGCCAAATCCGCTGTCTCGATCAGGAAAGACAAGACAGAGGGTGACATACGCTCCATCAACAGGCGGCGAGGGTCGTCTTCTGGCGAACCTTTGATCTGCGAAAGTCGATCCGCTGCGGCCTGGACCTCCGGGATGATGCTGAGACCACTCAGATCAATACCCGCAATCCCGAACATTGCGGCGCTTCCGACTTGCGTTCGCGGCAGCGCACGCGCTTCAGGCGTTTCCAGCCATTCGTCGACGCCCAAGGAAACACGGCCCGAACCTAAACCCCGGAGCGCTGAGGCCAGTGCCCGCGCATCCTGTTCGTCCTTCAAGCGGGCAATCAGGCCATTAAGCACCGTTGGAACAGGCAAGCGCCGCGCAGATAGCGTGTCCGCGACCAACGGCTCGAGATCGGCGGCGGGCACACTCGCGATCGTCCGTTCGAAACTCGTTTCGAGGGTCGGCAATGTTGTCCGGTGCGTGAGCTGCAGCAATTCTTCGGATCGAAGCTGGTGTAGGCCGGTGACCGCGCCCGGAGCAGGTGAACGAACCAGATGTTCCTGAATGAGGCGCTGTAAGGCGCGTGACAGATCGGCCTCACTGACTGAGAGCGCGCGCGCCAATCGCGATGCATCGACTTCAGCATTCGCTGTGCCTGCCCAAGCGCCGGATCGCAGAATATCCAGTTCAAGGGAACGCTTCGGATCTGAAACTCTGGCCGCAACCTGGTCGGCGAGGAGTTCGTGCATCCTCTGTCCGCGCGTCAGGATATGGACATATTCGAGAAGAAGGCCATCGCTCATCTTCCACGGCTCGTACCAACCCGCCCAGTTCGTCTTTTCGGCTTCGCGCAGTTCTCGCCAGAGTCGTTCTGCGAGTTCGTCATCGGGATCGGCGCGTATTTCGGCTGCCCGCGCGCGCTCTGCAATCAGCGTAACATCTTCTTCCCGGACCGAACCGAGCAGGACGACGCCGGGCACAGACATCGCCTCTTTGAGCAAGGCGCCCCAGCTTTCCGGCCGATTCCGGCCGACATCATCCATGACGAAGCCCATGGGGCTGTCTACTGAAGCGCGAAACGTCCGGACCAACTGGCGCAGAGATGGAATATCCTCCGCACTCAGACGACGGATACGAAACCACCGCACCGTATGGCGCAACGCGTTGGCGGCCTCCCACATCAAAGCGGATTTTCCGGCCCCTGACGGTCCGACGATCAACGCGGCCCGGCGTTGTTCAATACCCTCCACCAACGCGGACCTGCTTCGGGGGCGTTCGGCCACCAAACCTGCCGCGATGTGACCGGGTTCTACATCGACCCCGAGATAGAAGTTTGGGTCGTCGAGAGGCGTAAGGAAATCTACCGGTTCGCAGACCCCATCCCTGAGGGCGCGTTCGATCGCGTCAATGTCGATAGCGGCCAAGACATCGCGGATTGACGTTTCGGTGTCGGAGATCGAAACGCCACGATAGTTCTCCGGCGCCAACCGGCCATTGGCGTCTGCCAGGGCACCCACACGAACCAGCAGTTCGGCAAAGCACATCTGGGCTGCGATCGGGGCGCAGTTCCGCCGATCTACGATTAGGCCGATCGCCCTTTCCTGCGGTGAGGTCTCCACGATGATCGAAGTTCTTGGGAGAAGATCAGAGGAGCCACTGAACTTTGAAAGTCTGGCGCGGATCGGACCTTCGATCAAACGAGCTGCAGGGTCGTCGTCGAGGGGACTGAGGCCCGCCACCTCCCGCTCAAGAACGAGCTCTAGTAGCTGCGGCTGCGGTGCGGAGCCAAGCGACCGATTCCACAGGTCTTCAATGTGCCCGACCGCCTCGCCTTCTGTATAGTCCCCAAGGTGTTCCCGCCGGCTCTTGACCTGGACAAAGCTTGTTCCTTCGCCACGCAGCTCAATGTCATCACCACCTTCCGGGATCACGATGCCGGACGCTCGCTCACCAGCCCAAATTTCTACCGCTAACCAAGCGGACACGGCATCCTGGTAACGAAAGCCGCGGCCCGCGTTGGATCCAGCTCTAGACGCAGCTTTGGCCTGTTTAGCCGACGGTTTTGGGTCGCAAATCCGCTTTTTGTGTTTGGGCCTTTTATCCAAGTATGCGATCCTTGGCGCAAACTAGACGCGCCGCCAACACGCTGCACTATATGGCTACTCCCACTCCTCTCAAGCATAGCCAGCTCCCTGGCTATGTCGAGTATAAGAATGTATTTCTCGAGTGTCGGTCTCCGCCACGCCCAAGTCAGTTCATCGATTTTGGAGAACCCAAAACAGCATAATATTGCGATTCGACGAAACCGCATTCTTCGATGAATTCTTTCGATCCAGTTAGAGACATCCTTCCCTACTCCAAGGAAGGCACGATGCTCTTGCGCTGCCAGAGCCTAAACGGCGGCGTCGGAAGTTCCTACATTGTGATTGGGATGAGTTGATCCATTACCTAATTGCTCCTCGATTCCATAGAGTTAGCGCCGGATTTCAGAATCCTAGCAAGCCATATTAGCATACTGCCAACCAGAGTTTCCCTATCGTCATAATACCCAATACTGCCCTTGCTCCTGAGCATAGACGGCATTGTGATTAGGTTCGGGAAGCTCATTTGTCACTGTAATCGTTGAACGCGGCGCAGCCGTGTGAATAAGCAGGAGGCCGCTTAAGCGGTAGCGGGTGGGCCCACCCGTCATCCGGTGGCAATATACAGTGACGCGGCCATTTCCG
>DGNO01000003.1 GCA_002389665.1 Rhodobiaceae bacterium UBA4490 | reverse complement strand
CGGGTGCGGCCGACTTCCTGCGTAAAGATTTTTTCTTCGAAGAGAGATTCGTCAAATCTCTCGATCAAGCCAGTCTTTGCCATAGGCCGCGTCCGCCGTGTCGGTACGCAGTCCCCTGGCCCTGATCCAGTCCGCCCCGTTCACACGCTTTGCAGCGAGAAGGGCAAAGGCAGGGATTTCGGCAAGAGCAAGCCAGGCCCAGGCGGTTTGCATGTCGTCCGCTCGGCGGGCCTCCCCGGCCTCGATGGCGTATAGCGTATTATCAGAGACACCTTCTGCCATCAGCTCGCGGCGTTCTTCTTCGCTCAAATAGCTCTTCGGCATGAGATGCTCCTATACGCTTGAATCAGCTTGCTCAGTCTATATCTGCCAGCCCGGCCGGGCCAGTGGGATGCGTCGTTTTTGAAGAGAGAGACTGGCGGCACGAGCCCGCGCCGCCAGCCGGTTTGCGTGGTCAGACCCCGAGCCCCAATGCCTCGCCGGGTCGCGCTTTGGCAGGGGACGCGGCTTTCCGGGTTTCCTGGCCCCGTGTCTTCACAAGCTCGGGCAGAAGTTTTTCCAGCGCCTCCGGCCCCCGCTCGCGGGCGATGTCATTGAAGTCGGTCAGACCCTTGGCCTTCTCGGCCTCCGTCAGCGGCGGCACAATGAGTTCCGCTTTCACCGCCTCGGCCGCGATTTGCGCCCGCGCAAGGCCCGCATTGCGCTCCTTGCCATGGTCATCATCGGCCGCGATCACCAGGGTCCGTTCCGGCTCCTTGGCCCGTAGCGCTTCGGCGACAGGGCCAAGGTTCCCGGCATCGAAGCCGATCGCGACCTGGCGGCCCGTCGCCTTCTCAAGGCTCGCGGCCGTCGCATAGCCTTCGGCAATGAGGAGCGGCCCGTTTCCTTCCCCAATGACATGCATGAGGCCGGTCTTGCGCCCGCCCTTGAGGAAGCGTTTCGTGCCGTCTTCCTTGATCACTTGCAGGTTCCAGAGGAAGCCCTTCTCATCACGCATAGGGACCAGGAGATTGCCGTTCTCATCGAGTTTCAGGCCGTGGGCTTTCACCTGCTTCTTCTCAAGGTAAGGGTGGTTCTGCGGGGCCTCTGCCGCGTTGATATAGACGGCATAGGCGCGCTTGGCGGTCTTGGCTTGGGTTTCGGCAATCTCCGCTTCAAGGCTTGCGCGCCGTGCCTGGGAGTCGGCTTTGACGCGGGCAAGCTCTTCGGGGTCAAGCCTTGAGCCCGTCGCCACCCATTGCACGGCCTTCTCGCCGGTCTTGTAGTTCATGATCTGACCGGCCGGACGCCCGTCGAGGAAGCCCCGGTAGGAACCGGAGAGCTGTCCCTTGCGGTCACCCTCGACCGGGACCCGGTGCCATTTGCCGTCCATCTGCGGCATGCCTTTGAGTTTGAGGCCGTTCGCTTCCAGAGCTTCCGCAAACTCCTCCTGCGGCGAGACGGAGGGCGCCTCGCGCTTTGGGGCGTTCTCTTGCGCGAGCCATTTGGCAACCGCCCCAAGATCGGTCCCCGCGCGCACATACCAGGATTTGCGGCCCCGGTCCCAGCGGGCGCCGAGTTCCTTGGCCGCGTCTTTTTCCTCATAAGGGACGGCAAGATAGATGCGCTTGGGCGGTTCTTTTTCTGCGCCGCCTGGCTCCACCACTCTTCCCCCGCAAAACGAAGATCTCCGGATCTCCCCACAAACTTTCCGTCATTCCGCGGACTTGTGGCCCATTTGCGTATCGCCAGCAGGTACGACAAGCTCGGATCTACCTTCATGGCCATGATCAGGCTCGCATCAATATGCATCTGGCTCCGTGCGTATGAATTTACGGCCTAGATAAGAAATTCATTAGACAGCATCGGCCTCAGCCATCTATCACCACATCAAGGTTTTCCGCGAGCCATCGCTTCCCGCGAGGTGTGACTACGGCTATTCGATCAGGTGTTTTGGCCTTTACCCATCTCTGAGAGACCATCTTTTCTGCGAGTGTTGCGCCCAGCGCCCCTGCCAGATGCGGTCGTCTCTCGCTCCAGTCGATACATTCGTATGCGAACTTGCGTCTGGTCTGACGTATAGAACCAGCCTCGATCCCTAATGATGAGAAGAATGCGCTGCCTTTCCGCGTTAGCTCTAGAAGTTCGAAATTATCTGAGCACGTTCTTATCAATTTATTTCGTCTAAGGCCTGAAAGAATACTGACGCCGAGAGCACCGGCCAGATGATCGTAGCACCAACGGCATTTTCTTAGTTCCGAGTGATCGCAACCTCTTATGTTTTTGGTAGCAAGCTCAGGAGTGTTTACGTCGAACCGCTCCAACAACTCTGCAACGGGAAACCCGTTAAGTTCATAATACCGATGCCGCCCAATTTTTCTGACGCGAACAAGCCTCTCCTGAAGCAACTGGGCTAAGTGAAAACTCGTAGTAGACGTGCGCACGCCCGCGCGAAAAGAGAGTTCGCTAGCCGGTAAGGCAACTCCTCCCATCAGGGATGACAGAATTGCAGCTTTGCTTGGCACGCTTAATGCGCGCAGCAACGCTTCGTTATTAGAAATCGACACGGCGATCTCCTTCGCCCTACTTAACAATCACATTTCGATCTTGATCGAAACGTTACATTTTGACAAGTAAACTTGACCTCACTCTAATATTACAAGCCGTGGGTTTTGGGCGCATACCATCCCTTTTCCCCAGGCAAGAACTCGAGGCTCAAAAGAGGTAAGTGCTATGCGGGATGAATATACGAAGCACTCTGTCGGAGATGTTCTCACATATCTCCGGCAAAATTACATGACAGCGGAAGAGGTCGCTTCACGAGCCGGTATTGCCGTCGATCGACTCAATGAGCTTGTTCAGGCGCAATGTGTGCCTCCACACTCTCATTCTGCGCAACTATGTCTAACAACAGAGACAAGCATTTCCGGGCAGAAGGAAACAGTTGATAGCGAGGTCCGATACTATCATCCGGACACGGTGCGTTATATCCGAGTTGCCGAGCGATTTTCTCTGAGTGGCCACAGTTTGGCCGAGATATCGGCACTTACCAAAGAGCGCTTTTTGCGCGAAGCTGCCCAAGCGCTGGGGCAGCCACTTGTTGAGATCGAAAAACTGGCAGAAGAAGGCTGGGAAGAGTTCATGTCGGGAACTTATGGGGTTTGTTTGAAACGCGTAAGTGCTCAAAGCATGGTCAAAAAACAACATGCAGTACATCGGCTACAGAAGCTTCTTGACCAGCATGGATCCAAAGCTACGCCTGAACTAATCGACGGCCTCCGTTCTGCTCTCCAAGACTATAATGAGGTGGCTGCAGCATTTGGCCCTCATGAGATTCTTGATAGTTCACGGGGGAAGTTCGCCAAAAAAGCCGAGAAAATTTTATCGAAAGCCTTGTCTGATACGGAAGTGAACGCCCCCCAAGGCCAAGGAGCGCTGTAAGGGTATCGGTCATATCTTCTTCGTTTTTGGCCGTCGGATTTACAATATGCGTAATGGAAACCGCTGAACACGAAGCTATCGGTCAATCGATCCGGAAACCGCTCTCGGAAGTGATCTGTCAACGACTTTGCACGGTGACCCACCCAGCAGCAGATTCAGCATTTCCCGATGCGCGAGGATGGGCACGATAGTCGTGGGATCGTTATTAAGTCTCCGCCAGCAAGAGCCACTTCCAGTTCCCGATGGCTCTACCGATAACCCCCGACCGTTTCGGAGCGGCACACCGCCGCGATGTCAGGTATCGCTGCCACAAAGCCCCTGTTGCGGGATGCTCCTTGAGCATCGGCCGGACTTTCTGCCGCCGCGCCGGCATCGAGCTAGCGATCGTGGCCACTCTATCCTTCATCATGGGCTCAAACGGCCTCAGCCGTTTATCCAGGGACGGTTTCGAGGTGGAACGGTCGAAGGCGCTGGCTTTTATGGCCGGCTCGCTCTTCTGCGCTTCGACAAGACCGTTGGCCCGTTTATGCATCTAACGCTGTGCATGGCGAGCGACTCATGCAGCGTCCGTCAGTTCTAAGCCTTTTCCGCCCCCCTCCAATGTCTCCGCCTTGTTCTCGAGCATGTACCGTGGGAAGGATTGTTGCCGGGTATGGCGCTCGTAATCCTGACTCTACAACTCTTTCTTCTGTAAGCAGAGTTTCAAGGAAATTTGCCTCTCGGCGTGTTTTCCGCCGGCCGGGATTGCTCCGTTAAATCGCCTCCTTCTGGATCACGGCCAGAAAAGCCGCGCCGTATTTGGCGCGTTTGGATTCACCGATACCGGAGATAAGCGACAGATCGCCATTGTTCTGGGGACGCATCAGGGTCATTTCGGCGAGGGTCTTGTTATGGAAGATGAATTAGGGCGGCACACCCTGCTCGTGGGCAATGCAATTGAATTTCGGCAATCACGATGCATTTGACGCTTGGCAAGTTTTGGCGCGAAGCGGGCAGGGCAGATGGAAGGGGATATTCCGGGAATATTCTTTGATGCCCTCTCCCGTCTGACGGGTTGATTGGTGGGCAGGCTTAGTTTTCGAACGTCGTATGACCCTGCCAAACAGTTTCCAGTACCCGGATCTTGCCAATTTCCTTAGGCGGCACCTCATGCGGGTTGCGGTCGAGACGCACGAAGTCGGCCCGCTTGCCGGGTTCGAGCGTGCCTTTTTCCGTTTCCTCGAATTGCAAGCGGGCGGCATTGCGTGTGTAGAGCGCTAGGGCTTGGTCGACACTCAGGGCCTGCGTCGTTTCAAAGCCGTCACGTGTCACACAGCATTCGATCGCCTCAAGCACGCTCGTGTTTTCGATGGGGGCGTCGGAAGATCCGGCAATGAGAATGCCGGCCTCCAGGAACGACCGGAAGGGATAGGCCTGCGCCGCGCGTTCCGGTCCCAGGCGTTCATGTAGCCAATGCTTTTCTGACCGGATGAAAAGCGGCTGACAGCTTACGGCGATTCCGAGGGCGGCCATCTGCTTCAGTGTGCCGGTCGGCACCACCGAGGCATGTTCGATGCGGTGGCGGTGATCTTGCCGGGGATGTTGCCGGAGCAATCTCTCGTAGAGTGCCACGCATGTGGCAATGGCTTTATCACCGATGGCGTGAACACAGATCTGCAGGCCTTTCAAGTGCGCCTCTTCCATGCGCCGGTAAATATCTTCCTCGCCAAGCGTCATGTAACCGGTTTGATGCGGGTGATCGAAGAACCCTTGATGCATGCAGGCCGTGCAGGAGCCAAGTGTGCCATCCGCAAAGATCTTGAAGGCGCCGGCCCTGTGTCCCTTTGCCGGGTCGGCGAGGCCTTTCTCGGCAAGGGTGCGCATGTCCGGTACGGTTTGGCCGATCAGAATGGCGTAAATGGAAAAAGGACTGTCGGCGGCGAGCGCGGCCATCAAGTCGCTTTCAAACTGCCCGCTTGACCCGCTCGGTCCTTCCCGGTCGGTTTGCAGAATGGCGCCAATGGAGGTGATGCCCTGTGCAGGAAGTTTGCGCAATGTTGCCCGTGTGCTTTCCAGAAGTGCGCCGAGGTCCGGACCCTGAAACTTTTCCATCACCAGGCCTACGGCGTTTTCCCGGAAAATACCGGTCGGCAGGCCCGCGGCATCGCATTCCACCGTGCCGCCCTGAACGGTGCCGCGCCAGGAGGTGAGGCCCGCCGCATCGAGCGCACAGGTGTTTGCCGTGAGGCTGTGCCCGTCCCGCTTGAAGAGGATAAGCGGTTTGTCCGGGCATATCCGATCGAGGATATGCCGGTCCGGCAAGGCGCCCGAGGGAAGCAGCTTTTCATCGAGCTGCAAGCCTAGCACCCATTCACCCGGCGCCGTGCGAGCCGCCTTTTCCTTGATGATTTCTTCCATGCGCTCGGGCGAGGAAACACCGTTCAGATCCGCATTGTAGTCAAAAACGGCCATCAACATCGGGTGCAGATGTGTGTCGATGAAACCGGGAAGGATGCAGCTTCCTTCGCAATCCCTTTCACCGGCTTTAAGGCCTTGCGCGGATAGATAATTCCGCGCTTCCGCCTCGCTGCCCGTAAAGAGAATGCGCCCGCCGGAATGTATTAGTGCTTCTGCCCGGCTGCGCGCGTCATCCATGCAAAGAATATCGGCGTTATAAAGGAGTTCAGCACCTTCTTGTTCTTGCCGATCCGTCATGACGCGCTCCGCCGTTCGCCGGGCTTGCCTTCCCATACATCTAGCCGTTCCACGGTCACGAGGCGCGGCGGCGCAATGCCGTTGAAATGTGTGGCGGTGGCATTGGTATAGGCGCCCATCAGGCCGAACTCGATATAACTCCCGGTCTGGATCGAGGCGGGTAGGCGCACTGGAGTAGGAATTTTATCGAGGCTGTCGCAGGTCGCGCCCCAGATATGGAACAGCTGTACGGCTTCCTCCGGCACTAGCGTGCCGCCGGGCGAATAGGCACGAGCAGGAGGATGAAAATCGACGAAAGGCAGTTCCATGAAGGAGCCGTAAATCCCATCATTGATGTAAAGACGGTTGTCGCCGCTGCGCCTGAGATTGATGCGGGCAAGAAGGCTGATGCTGTCCGCAACGAGCGCCCGCCCCGGCTCGCAGCTCACGGGACAAGGAAAGAGCGCGGCGCCCCGGCGAACTGAATCGAAATAATGCGTTAGCGGCTGCTCGCCGCCACCCGGATAGTGGCAGGGAAAGCCGCCGCCGACATTCAGAAGATCGAGCCCGGCCATGTCCGGGCCGAGCGCGCGCCCGGCGATGGCGTGGGCAAGGCGCATCATCTCTTCATAGGCGGCGGGATTGCGGTTCTGCGAGCCGGGGTGAAAGGTGAGCCCGGCGCGGAATCCGAGTTCTTTCGCGTGTTGCAGAAGATGGCTCGCTTCATCCGGCGCGGCACCGAATTTTTCGTGGAAATTGTAATTGTCCGTGCCGCGTGCCGCTGCATCTTTGAAGCGCACGTTAAGCAGAATGTTGCGCGCCGGAACGCCGGCCCCGGCAGCCAGTGCGGCAATCTTTTCCAGCTCCTCCGGGCAATCGAGCGCGAAGCTGCGCACACCGGCTGCCAATGCATGGGCGATGTCCTCCGGCGCTTTAACCGGGTTATTGAAATGCAGCACGGCGGCGGGAAGCGCGGCCCGGACAAGATCGATTTCCTGGCGCGAGGCGACATCGAATTCCCGGATGCCGGCTTCGATGATGGCGCGCAGCACGACCGGATGCGGGTTCGCTTTCACGGCCCAGGCCGTGCTGCCCGGAAAGCTTTCGTGAAATTTGGCCACCTGGCGATGCACATGCGCGGGACAGAAACACAGATGCGCCTCGCTCGGTTTTTGCGAGGCGATGAGCGCAGGAAGTGAGGCGAAGTGTTCGGGCTGCATGGGCTTATCCGGCGTTTGAAGCGGCAGCAACCACGTCCCGTGCCCGCTTATAGGTTTTCTCCGCGAAACCCGGTGCATCCGCATAAAAGGCGTCGAGCATCATTTGTTTAATGCGTCCTGCCTGCGCGCTTTTTAGATCGCCGAACCGGTGCAGCCAATTGTCCGCCGCGATGGCCGCCACCACGTCCTCCGGCGCCACGGTGCCGTATTCCAGCAGCACGGCCAGTACCTCAGCTTTTGGAAAGAGGCCTTCGAGATGAGGCCCGAGCACGCCCTGTGCCAGCACGTCCGGCCCGTCCGCCGGGGGCGAGACGAGGATGTCGCCCCACATCGCGCGCGCGCGCCGGATGCGCGGCTGGCTCTCCTCGCCATAGGTCATCAGGACACCTTCGCCCGTTTCCCCCAGCCCGGTATGAAGGTCGATCTGCGTTGCCCGGATTTTGCCGGTCATGAAGCGCGCCCAAAGCGCTTCTATTGTTCGCCGTGACCAGCTTGGCTCCACCCCGCCATATTGCAGCCCTTCCGGATGGGTATATTGCCCGCCGCTCACCGCCTGAAATACGGCGGCAAGACCCATACGCGCAATGGCCTCCGCCGCTTCCTGTTTCAGCCGCGCGCTATGCCCCTCATCCCATGTCTGCGGATTGAGGATGTCATAGAAATCCGCATAGCCTTCATTGACGGGCAAAGGCTTGCCGAAATCGATGAAATTGCGGTTGAGGTCGACATTGTCTTCGTTGACCCGGCGGTGCCAGGCAAATCCGTAAGGGTTGACGGCATGTATCATCACGGTTTGCTGGCCGGGGGTCGCCTGGTTGATAACGCCCTCTTCAAGCAGGCGGCTTTGGATCTGCGACCCGAGATAACCTTCGATGCCATGCGTGCCAGACGAAATCATGAGCAGGTCTTGCGCTTCCCGGGCGCCGGAAAAGGCCAAATCCATATGAAGCGGTCCGCCATCCGGGCCGGGCAGCGGATGAAGAATGCTCTCGGTTTTCCAGCCCGCGCGCTCCGCATTGTCCAGGAATGCAGCCCGTGCGGCGTGATAGCGTTTTGCCATTGTTTTCAGATCAAGCATCGCTACCCCTTCATTCGATAATCGTGGTTGGGCGCACTGCATATTTTTCGAGTGCCGCGGGATCGATTTCCACGCCCCAGCCCGGCCCCTCCGGCAGCAGCACATGTCCGTCTTTGTAGACAAGCGGCGTTTTGAGAAGGTCGCTCTCCAGCATCACATGGCCGAAGAGTTCCATCTCGTAGCGCAGGGAAGAATGGAAGGCAGCGGCCAGATGCACTTGCCATGCTGAGCCTATGCCCGAGGGCTGGTTGTGAATGACGACGCCGTAGTCGTTCTGCTCGGCGAAATGAATGGCCTTGACCGCCGCAGTGACCCCGCCCGGCCGCTCGCCATTGATGCCGACCGCGCCGATCCCGCCAAGCGCATGCAGTTGATGCAGCTCCTCCAGAGAAAAACATCCCTCATGCGCCATAAGCGGCACGGGCACGCGCTTTTGCACTTCGGCAAAGGCAAGAAAGTTTGCGGCTTTGCAAGGCTGTTCGATCAATTCGATGCCGAAAGGCAAAATGGCCTTGATCGCGGCAACAGCATCGAAGGCGCTATAGGCCTGATTATAATCGACGCGCAGCTTCGCCTCCGGCCCAAGCGCCTCCCGCATTGCGCGCATGATCCGGGCATCGCGGTGAATGCCCGCGCCCAGCTTGATGCGGAAGGTGCGGCAACCTTGCTCTTGCCAATGTCTAGCCAGCCCCACCATGGTTTCCGTGTCATCGAGTAGCGGGATTAGCGCCGTAAGGCGCAGGCGCTGCGTCTCCGCCCCGCCCAGCAGATCGGCGACAGGGCGGCCGAGCAACCTCGCCTTGAGTTCGAAGCACGCGCTGTCGATGAGGCCCTTGGCTATTTCGTTGCGCGCGATATTGCGCTCCAGCCGGACGGCGATACGGTTGGTGTTGAAGGCGGATTCGCCTAGGACATAGGCGGCCATGTCGCTTTCGATGGACTGCACGATCTGGCGCGGCGATACGCCCGATTCCGGCAGCCAGACGAACGCTTCCCCCGTGCCCGTTTCGCCCGAGCGGCTAAAAAGACGGCAAATGACGAAGTCGCCGCCAAGCCAGGGTTCCTCGGCGGCGATGGCCATCCCGAGTCCGTTTTCCGAACCGGCCATTACGGCGCGGACTTCTTCCTTGAACGGGATGGCCACTTCCGTGAGTTCCATCCGGATGATCGTGTCGTTGGTCATGCGAGCCTTTCCGGTTGCGATGCGCTCGACGCCAGTATAATTTTTATTACCTAATCGGAAAGAATGTAATGAGCATTACGGAAGAAATTTCGCAGCGTCTGACAGAACGGGGCGCAGACCTCACGCCGACGGAGCGGCGTATTGCCCGTCTGATTGCCGAAGATCCCGAACTTGTCGCCTTCGGCACTAGCGCGAGTGTGGGGCGGGCGGCGGAAACATCCGCGCCGAGCATAGTGCGGTTTTCCGTGAAACTCGGTTACACCGGCTTTAGTGATCTGCAAATGCATATAAGGCGCGACCTTTCGCGCCAGATTTCTTCAGCTTATAAGCGCGCGCGGGAAGAAGAAACGGGGCACGATCTGCGTGCCTGGATCGATGTCGAGACTCTCAATGTCAGTGAGACGTTATCGGGGATTGATCCGGACGACTGGCAGCATGCCGTCGCGCTGCTGGCGGACCCATCACGGCGCGTTTTCGTTTTGGCGAGCGAGCAATGGCGGGGACCGGCCATCATGCTCCGGGATTTTCTTACTATTATACGCGGGCGTATTCATATGCTTTACGGCTCGCCCTTCCGCATTGCGAGCGAACTCAGCAGTGCCGATGTGCGAGACGTACTGCTTACAATGGATGCGCAACGCAACGAAAAGTGGGTTGTGGAAACGCATAGGAACGTCCGCGCGATGGGTTTACGCACGATCTCCCTCACCGACGGACCGCTGAATGTCATTGCGCAGGAGAGCGAGTACGGTTTTGCGGTTGCCCGCGCCACATGCGGCCTTTTCGACAGCAAGACCGGCCTCATGGCGCTTATTAACTTCCTGCTCGACTCGGTCAGCCGCGAAATGGGCAAAGACGTGGTGGACAGGCTTGCCTCGATCGAAAAGACATGGAGCGGCCGGGGAGTGTTCGACTGAGTGATCGGTGGCTGTGCTCTCGTTATGGAGTTTCTTTGGGCGGGTCTTTGGAGTCGGGCGACCGTGATTAGCAGAATGCGACACCCTTTAAGGAGGATTTTAACTATCCAGTCCGTATACTGATAGTGAATGGGGGATTTCAAGCAACCTCCATGTGATCCGGCCCGCACCATACTGTTGGCCGAGTTGAAAGGCGGAAAAAATGTTTGAGCTCATCGTCGCTAAACTCCAATCCGAAGCTGCTGCCAGAGTGGCTGCACTCGACAAATCACAAGCAGTTATTGAGTTCTCTATGGACGGAGAAGTGCTGGCGGCGAATGAGAATTTCTTGCAGGTTATGGGCTATAGTCTGCCGGAAATCCAGGGCAAGCATCACTCAATTTTTGTTGCCCCTGCTGAACGGGATGGTGAAGAGTACAAGGCGTTCTGGACAGCATTGAAAGAGGGCAAGCACCAGGCGGCACAATATATGCGGCTGGGAAAAGGGGGTAAGGAAGTTTGGATTGAAGCGTCGTATAATCCACTGATTGGCCCCGACGGCAAGCCATACAAGGTTGTAAAGTACGCGACCGATATCACCAGAAGTAAGGCCGAGAATACGGAACTTCATGGGATTTCCAATGCTATCGAAAAGTCCCAAGCTGTCATCGAGTTCGATCTCGACGGCAACATATTGACCGCCAATGAAAATTTTCTCGCGACTATGGGATACAAGCTCGAGGAAATCCAAGGCAAACACCACTCAATGTTTGTCGAGCCCTCGTATAGAGAGTCGAGCGAATATAAGGAGTTCTGGAAAGCGCTTCGTGCCGGACAGTTCCAGGCAGCTCAGTACAAGCGTCTAGGCAAAGAGGGCAAAGAGGTCTGGATCGAGGGATCCTACAATCCCATTTTTGACCCCAATGGTAGACCCTACAAGGTCGTCAAATTTGCCACGGATGTAACCGGTCAGGTCAAGCTGCTGATTGATCTCAAGAACATGATTGATACCAATTTCGCAGAGATCGATCAGGCTATGAGCAAGGCAACCGGTGAATCAGAGCATGCAGGTGAGAGTGCAGATCGAACGAGCGCAAACGTTCAGACTGTTGCTTCAAGCGTCGAGGAGCTAGCGGCTTCAATTGAAGAGATCGCTCAGAGCATGACGCGGTCCAAGTTGGCGGGCGAACAAGCGCATGAACAAGTCGCTGCTACTGAACGTTCTACGGGACGGTTGGCCGAGGCGGCATCTGCGATGTCGGGAATCGTCGAACTTATCCAGGAAATTGCCGGGCAGATCAACTTGCTTGCCCTCAATGCCACAATCGAGGCAGCCCGTGCTGGCGAGCATGGCAAGGGTTTTGCCGTCGTAGCAAGTGAGGTGAAGACGCTGGCCAATCAGGCTGCAAAGGCGACGGATCACATTACCAAGGAAATTGCAGGGGTGCAGAGTGTGTCCGATGAGGTTGTGAATGGGCTGCACACGATAAGAGATGAAATCGACACACTGCGAGATTACATAACGTCCACTTCAGCTGCCGTTGAAGAGCAGAGTACAGTGACGGGGAACATTTCACAGGGTATGCAAGATGCGGCTGTGGCTGTTGAGGGTATCACCTCAAATGTGTCCAGTATTTCCGCAGCCGTTGGCCAGGTGGGGAACGCGATCGCGATGACGCGCCGGGCGGCAGAGGTATTAGCCAGATAGATTTGGCTTTCCGGCGAGAGTTAGTTTTGGGAAGCCGTTCTCAGAGCGCAAAGAAGTGTTGAGTATTGTGTGGCCGGAATAGACAAATAATCGAGGCCGCGCACGGCTCTCTTCCTCGGTTGGAGGGTATTAGTGTTAGCTGCGTTGAGCATCCCCTCGAACGACGTTACAGGCGGGCCCGCCCAGCCAGTGAGCGTGTATCTGAGCGTAGTATTCCCCCCTTTCGCGAACTGACTTCAGGTAAACATCAACGGTCTCTCTGTCCCTTTTCCGCCGATTGGGATTTGTCCTTAGACAGCTTCCTGAATCACGGCGAGAAAAGCCGCGCCGTATTTGGCGCGTTTGGATTCGCCGATGCCGGAGATGAGTGACAGATCGCCATTGTTCTGAGGGCGCATCAGGGCCATTTCGGCGAGTGTCTTGTCGTGGAAGATGACGTAAGGCGGCACGCCTTGCTCGCGGGCAAGGGCGAGGCGGGTCTCGCGCAGTTTCTCGAAAAGCACTTGGGCCTCTTCCGGCAGGGTCATCAGCGCTTCGCGCCGCGTACCTTTTTTGCTTGTGCGCTTTTTGGGTTTGCGCAGTTCGAGCGTTTCTTTTTCTTTTAGGAATGTGCGGCCCTTCGGCGCGATGGAAAGCCCGCCATGACCGGTCACATCGACCGCGATCAGCCCATGCGCCACAAGCTGGCGCAGGATCGAGCGCCAGCCATTGGCATCATGCTCCGTGCCGATACCGAACGTGGACAGCCGGTCGTGGCCCCATTTCGAGGTGCCCTCGGTCTCCTTGCCGAGCAGCACGTTGACGACATGCGCCTGGCCGAAACGCTCGCCCGTACGGTAGATGCAGGAGAGAAGCTTCTGCGCGGCAATCGTGCCGTCGAACGTCTCGGGCGGCTCAAGGCAGGTGTCGCAATTGCCGCAAGGCGCGCAATCATCGGAGAAATAGCGCAATAGCGATTGGCGGCGGCACTGCGTGGTTTCGGCAAAGCCTAAAAGCGCGTCGAGCTTTTGATGTTCCATGCGCTTGCGCATATCCGGCGCATCGGAATTGTCGATAAAGCGCCGCCGCAGCGCCATGTCGGAGGCGCCGTAAAGCATCAAGGCTTCGCTCGGCAGCCCGTCGCGCCCGGCGCGTCCTGTTTCCTGATAATAGGCCTCGATGCTGGCGGGCAGATCGAGATGCAGAACGAAGCGCACATCCGGCTTGTCGATACCCATGCCGAAGGCGATGGTCGCCGCCATGATGACGCCGTCTTCAAGCTGGAAGCGGCGCTGGTTTTCTTCACGCTGACGCATGTCGAGGCCGGCATGATAGGGAAGGGCGGTGAAGCCGTTTTCCCGGAGCGTTGCGGCGACTTCTTCGGTCTTCTTTTTGGCAAGGCAATAGACGATGCCGCTTTGGCCTTTGCGGGGGGTGAGGAATTGCAGCATCTGCTGCGTGGCGCTCGTCTTTTCCGCCGCGCTGTAGCGGATATTTGGGCGGTCGAAACCCGCGATGAAGGCGTTCTCCTCGCCGATATTAAGGTGCGAGAGAATTTCCGCGCGGGTCGGCGCATCGGCGGTGGCGGTGAGCGCCAGTCGCGGCACGCCGGGAAAGGCGTCCGCCAACATATCGAGCGCGCGGTATTCAGGCCGGAAATCGTGCCCCCATTGAGAAAGGCAGTGCGCTTCGTCGATGGCGATGAGCGAGAGCGGCAGACGGCGCAGGCGCGCCAGCGTGCCGTTTCTCAGCAAGGTTTCGGGTGCCATATAAAGAAGATCGAGCGCGCCTTCTTCCGCCTCCCGCCAGAGGAGGTCTTTCTCCGCCCCTTCCAGCCGCGAGTTGAGCGCCGCCGCTTTGACGCCGGCCTGATTGAGCGCGCTTACCTGATCTTCCATCAGCGCGATGAGCGGGGAGATGATGAGCCCGAGCCCCGGCCGGCAAAGCGCGGGGATCTGATAGCAGAGCGATTTGCCCCCGCCTGTCGGCATCAGCACGAAGGCGTCATTACCGGCGATCACATGATCGATGATCTCGGCCTGCCGCCCCCTAAAGGCGTCATAGCCGTAAACGGTCTTGAGAATTTTGAGGGGTTCTGGGGGCACGAAACTACTTTGGAAGGAGAAACGGAACGTTCCCCCTCATAGCCGGTTTTGGCAGCGGATGCACCCCATCCGCAAAAGTTTGAACGCGGGCACTTTGCGGTGATTCGCACGCCTCATGAAAACCGGCGACGCTTTACGTTCGGGCGGGCCCCACCCAGATCTGCTGGGCGTTGACGAATTCTTTGATGCCGTGAGGGCCGAGCTCGCGGCCATAGCCGGATTTCTTGATGCCGCCGGAGGGAAGGCGCGGGTCGGTTTTGACGATACCGTTGATGGAGACCTGCCCTGCTTCGATCTCGCGGGCGATCTCTTCGCCCCGCCCGCTCCCCGTCCAGACGCTGGCGGCCAGGCCGTAGGGCGTGTCATTGGCAAGTTCGAGCGCGCGTTTTTCATCCGGCGTTTTGATGAGCACGGCGACGGGGCCGAAGGTTTCTTCCTCAAAGGCGCACATGCCGGGCGTCACATCGGCAAGAAGCGTGACGGGATAAAAGAAACCGGGCCCTTCCGGCAGCTCGCCGCCGAGCAGTTGCCGCGCGCCGGCCTTCACGGTTTTTGCGACCTGGCGGTGCAATTCCTCTCGCAGATCGGCGCGGGCGATGGGGCCGATATCGGTGGCGGGATCGGAAGGATCGCCGACTTTCAGGGCGGCAAGCCGCTCTTTCATCTTTTCGGTAAAGGTATCATAGACGGGCTCTTCGATGATGAGCCGCTTGGCGGCGATGCAGGACTGGCCCGCATTGATGATGCGCGAAAGCGTCAGCACCTCGGCGGCTTTATCGAGATCGGCATCGGCGAGCACGATGCTGGGATCTGAGCCGCCAAGCTCAAGGACGGCCGGTTTGATTTCAGACGCCGCAATGGCGGCAACCGCCGCCCCGCCCCGCGCCGAGCCGGTGAAAGAGACGGCGCGCACACGGGCGTCCCGGATCACTGCTTCGACGGCGGGCGTTTCGATCCTCAGCGCTTGAAAGAGACCGGGCGGCGCGCCTGACTCTTCAAAGACATCCGCAATCGCTTTTGCGCAAGCAGGCACATGCGGGTCGTGTTTCATGAGGCAGGTATTGCCCGCCATGAGCGCGGGCGCGGCAAAGCGGAAGGCAAGCCAGAAAGGCGCGTTCCAAGGCAGAATGCCGAGGACGGGGCCGAGGGGGAGATACTGCACATAAGAGCGGGCGGCATCGGAGCCGATCTCTTCACGGGCAAGGTAGGCTTCGGCGTGCTCGGCATAATGCTCGGCGCACCAGGCCGCTTTTTCCACTTCCCCGCGCGCCTCGCGAATGGGCTTGCCCATTTCATCGGTCATGAGCGGGGCAAGCTCTTCCACCTTTTGGCGCATGAGCCCGGCCACGGCGCGCAGCAGATCGGCCCGCTCGCCGAAAGAGGTGGTGCGCCAGGAAGTGAAGCGTTTTTGCGCCGCCTCAAGCGCGGTTTCGATAGCTTTCGCGCTATCGGGTTCGACCTCCTGAATGATCTTTCCCGTAGCCGGGTTCGTGACCGTGAGCATGGATTACTCCCCGCTTTTTTTTACGTCCTTCTTTGCCGCGCGCCGCCGCGCGTCCTCGATCTTGTCCACATTGGCCGCGCCGCTGCCGCTTGCTGCATTGCCTTCCGGCTTCAGCGTGAATTCCCGGTCCATGGTGAAGAAGGATTTGCAGCCATCGGCGGTCACATAAACCGTGTCGGAAATGCCGACCGTCTTGTTGCCGTCGACGCCCCAGACCCAGGGGATGAGGTGGAAGGTCATGCCTTCCTTCAAGGTGGTGGAAACGCCCTGCATTAAAGAGACGATGTAACCTTCATCCCAGCTCGGCGGGAACGCGATGCCGATGGAATAACCCGAGCGGGTAATGAGAATACCCTCATCGTCTGTTCCGGAAATGATGTCGCGCACGATATTGTCCGCATCCGAGACGGTAAGGCCGGGGCGGATGGCGCTTTCGACTTTCTGCAGCGCCTCCAGCATGCGGCTTTGTGCCCGCTCCATTGAGGGAGAAAGAGCGCCCAGAACGGCGGTGCGCATCATCGCAGTGTGATAACGCCGGTAGCAGCCGCCCACTTCCAAAAAGACATGCTCACCGGGCTCTACCCGGCGACCTTCCCATGTCGCATGGCCGATCATGGAGCGGGGTCCGGAAGTGACATAGGGCATGACCGCCGGCGGCTCGCCGCCTGCCCGGAACATGGCGTTGGAAATGGCCGCGCCGATTTCGTTTTCCGTCACCCCGGCGGCAACGGCGTCGAGACCCGCCTGCATGCCCGCTTCCGTGGCATGGGCGGCCTTGCGCATCACCTCGATTTCGGCGGGGGACTTGCGGATGCGGCCTTCTTCCACGATGCCGAAACAGTCGAGAAGATGCCCGCCATTATAAGCGGTGCGCAGCCGGTCCTGGTGATAGGCCGGGAAGAAATAGCTGTTGCGCTCATAGCCGATGGAGGCCTTGGCAAGGCCCGATTCCTTCAAGCTGCCGACAAGACGCTGAATGGCATCGCCATTATCCTCATAAGGGCGCGTCTTCTCTACCCAGGTGCGGGCATAGACATTCGATTCTTCCAGATGCCGCGTCACCATGAAAGGCTCGCCGTCGAGCGGAACGATAAGTGCCTGAAAGAAGGAATAGCCCGTCGTCTGATAGTCGGTCAGATACATGATGTTTTCCGGATCGGTGATGATCACCGCATCCAGAAGCCGTTCTTTCATCCGCTCGCGCAGCGCCGAGAGGCGGCTCTGATATTCCTCGAACGGAAAGGTCATGTCATCGCGTTCGATCATCTCATGCCGCCTCCTTGCTCACGGCGGCGAGCGCCGCTTCCAGGATGCCGAGCCCTTCGTCGAGATCTTCATCCGGCGTGGTAAGTGGCGGAATGAGCTTGAGCACGCGCCCGCCGGTCCCGCAGGCACCGATCAGAAGACCGTTCTTGAAAGCATGCGCCACGGCGGCTTTCGCTATGTCGCTATCCTTGACGTCGAGCCCATAGAGCATGCCGCGCCCGCGCACTTCCGCTCCCAGCGCTTTATGGGATTGGGCCAGAGCATTGAGTCGGGTTTCCACTTCCTTACCCTTGCGCTTCACGTCACTCAGGAAGTCGTCCGTCTCGAAATATTTCAGCGCCTCGCGCCCGGCGACGAAGGAAAAGCCCTGACCGCGGAAGGTGCCCGTATGCTCGCCCGGCTGCCAGTGTTTGTCGTGCTCGGGTTTGATGAGGTTCATGGCAAGCGGCGTACCGAAACCGCCAATGCCTTTGGCAAGGCAGACGATGTCGGGATCGAGCCCCATATCATCGAAACTGAAATAGGAGCCGGTGCGCCCGCAGCCTGCCTGAATGTCATCGAGGATAAGAAGCGCGCCGTATTTGCGGCAGAATTCCTGCAGTCCCTTCAACCATTCGGCACTTGCCAGATTGACGCCGCCTTCCGCCTGAATGGGTTCGACGAGAACGGCTGCCGGATGCGCGTAGCCCGAGGATGAATCCGCATAGCGCGCTTCAAGCTCATCAATGTCGCAGCCGAAAGGAAAGCGCGTTACATGTTCGAGCGGCACGCCGGCCGCATTACGGAAATAATCATTCGCCGTACAGGCGAGCGAGCCCAGCGTCATGCCGTGAAAGCCATGCGAGAATGCGATGACGTTGCTGCGGCCGGTGACGCGGCGGGCGAGCTTCAGCGCCGCCTCCACGGCATTGGTGCCGGTCGGCCCGGTGAACTGCATTTTATACTTCATCTTCCGGGGCTTCAGGACCGTGTCGGCAAACGCTTTCATGAAATCGCGTTTGACGCTGGTGGACATGTCGAGACTGTGGGCCGGCCCGTCCGCTTCGATGAAATCGACGATCGCGCGTTTCATATGCGGGTTGTTGTGCCCGAAATTCAAAACCCCCGCGCCGCCGAAAAAGTCGATATAGGAGCGCCCGTCTTCATCCACCTGCCGGGCGTTCGATGCGGATTTGAAAACGGTGGGAAATGTGCGGCAATAGCCGCGTACATTCGATTCCCATTGTTCGAATACATCCATGAGAGCCTCCTGCCATTGGGGCGCGGGTGCGCCCGGTCACGTGTCCACACTTAAGAAACGCCCTGCCGCGCCATCGGTTCGTGCGGCAGGCGGTTCTTCTTCGGCCCTGACGGCTTAAGCCCCCGTCAGGGAAGCGGCGCGCCGGCAAGGCGCGCGTAGAGCCGCGTGACAATAGGAATAAGGCTATCGTTAAAATCGTAGCGCGGGCTGTGGCAGGGTATATCGTGCCCCTTGCCGTCATCCGCGCCGATCAGCGCGAAGGCACCCGGTATTTCTTTAAGATAATAACTGAAATCTTCCGACGCCATGATGGGCGCAGGGGTATTCGTTGCGTGCCAATCAACGCCGAGCTCGGCGCTGAGCGCCTCGCGCATCAGCGCAGCTTCCGAGGCGTGATTGACCGTTGCGTCATAGCGCGGCTGAAGTCTCACCTCGGCTGTGACACCGTAAGCGGCGGCGGTGTTCACCGCTACCTCTTCGATCAGCGCGTTGATGATCTCCCGGTCCTCGCTTTGCGCCAGGCGGATGCTGCCGCCCATTTTCGCCGTGTCGGGAATGACGGTCGGCCCGCTCGGCGCTTCGATGGAGGTCAGGCTCACCACGGCGGCGTGCTGCGGGGCAAGACGGCGGGCGACGATCTGCTGCAGGGCGAGCGTGATAGCGGAAGCGGCCAGCACCGGGTCGCGGCAGGCCTCCGGCTGGCTTGCGTGACCGCCCTGGCCTTTTAAAAAGATTTCAAACGTGCCGTTGCCCGCCATCACCGCGCCATCCGGGCAGAGCGCCTGGCCGAAAGGGATGGCCGGCCAATTGTGCCAGCCATAAATCGCATCGATGCCTTTGAGCGCGCCGTCTTCGATCATTTTCTTGGCGCCGTGGCCGCCTTCTTCGGCCGGCTGAAAGAGAAGGGTGACGGGGCCGGGCAATTGTTCTTCATGCTGTTTGAGCCAGAAGGCCGCTGCCATCAAAGTGGCCGTGTGCCCGTCATGGCCGCAGGCATGCATGCAGCCTGGATTGGCGGAACTCCATTGCCGCCCGCTTGCCTCGGTAATGGGCAAGGCATCGAGATCGGCGCGCAGCGCGATGTGCCGCCCGGCGGCACCGGGGGCAAGCGTTGCAAGCGTGCCCGTGCCTGCGCAGGCGCGCCAGGCAAGGCCCGCGCTTTCAAGGCCCGCGCGCACGGCAGCGGCGGTCTCTTCTTCCTGCCAGGTGAGTTCGGGATGTGTGTGAAGCGCGCGCCGGAAAGTGGTGGTGGCATCCATCAAGGCTGCCCAGTCCCGACCAGCTTTTGCAAACGGAGCATGCGCTAGCGTCACCGACATGAATATGAGAGTAGCGCATAAACCGGCCCGCGCAATGAATTATCGGGCTTGTAAAGAACGGCGGCGCGCGCTGCTTCTTGCCGAATTGCGACTGCGTTTCATCTCTTTGCAGGTTTGGCACCCCGCTACGGCGATGCCCTGCGCAGTTCGTTTTTAATGATTGCCGTCAATGCGTCCGCAAAAGTTCTGATATGCGGCTGCTTCAGCGCGTCGATATGGGCGGTGAGGTAAACGCTGACGGGCTTTGGCTGGAAATTGGGCAGGATGCGGCTCAAGCCGGCAGCGGCCATGCCGGGCAGCGGCGCAATGCCGAGCCCGGCGCGCACGCTTTCCAGCATGGCGGTGAAGGTGTTGACGCTGAGGCTAAAGCGCGTGATCCCGGCCTGTGCAAGCCAGAGCATTTGATCGGCGCCGCTCATCGCCGGTGAAAAGCCGATCATCCGGTGACCGGCAAGCTCGCCTATCTGCGTAGGCGTGCCGTGCCGCTTCAAATAGGAAGGGGCGGCATAGAGCCCGAAATCGAAATTGCCGAGCTTGCGGTAGACAAGCGGGTCTTCGCCGCCATGAACGGTTCTGATCGCAAGGTCGTATTCCCGGTGGGCGAGATCGCCCAATCTGTTCTCCGCATGCATCTCGACGATAACGCCGGGATGTGCGGCCGAGAATTCGGCGAGCGCCATAGTGCCTGCCGCCACAAACCCGTCTCCAAGCGTCAACCTGATCTTGCCGGAAAGACTGGCGCCTTGAGAGGGCAGATCGCGCAAAGCCGCGCCGAGCTGATGTTCGAGCTTGCCCGCCGCTTCAACCAGCCGGGCGCCGGCTTCGGTGAGCCGCGTGCCTTCCGCTCCTCTTTCCACCAGAACCGTGCCGAGCGCGCGCTCCATCTGCGTGATGCGCCGGGAGACGGTGGAAGTGGAAAGCCCCGCCGCCCGGCCGGCGGCGAGGAAGCTGCCGGAACGGGCCACGGCAAGGAGAAGCGGTAAATCCGCCCAAGGGAGATTTTCACTCATAGAAAGCAGATTTGCATTTCCTTACCTTCCACGCAAAGCCAATTCTCCCAATATCGGCTGCACCGCCTGTAGCGGGCGATCGTTGGAAAGAGGAGCAGCACGATGGACGTGAAAAACTATGCCAAAGCGGCGCAGACGGCTTTTAACGCGCGGGACCTTGATGCGCTGGCGGCGCTCTGGGCCGAAGACATGACGTATCTTGGCCCGGACGGGGAAATGGTGACCGGCAAAGACCATTCCGTCGAGCGGGAAAAGGCGCTCTGGGCAGGCGTGCCGGATATTCAGGTGGAGCTCACCTGCTTTGCCGCCGATGGCGACAATGGCGTGATGCAGGGCCGCATGACGGGCACGCATACGGGCACGCTTTCCACAGCCGATGGCACCTTCCCGCCCTCAGGCCGCCCGCTCTCTATCGAGTTTGTCGCACTCTTCACTTTCAAGGACGGGCTCGCCGCGAGCGAGCGTGTTTATTATGACCGCGTGCAGCTTGCCGCCCAGCTTGGAGCGGCGTGATATGAGCGGGCAGGAAGTGGACAAAGAAGAGCCCGCGCGCCGGACCGCCTTTGTGACGGGGGGTACGGGGCTGCTGGGTAATAACCTCGTCCGGGAGTTGCTCGGCCGCGACTATCAAGTGCGGGCGCTGGTGCGCTCTCCCGAAAAAGCCGCGCGCCTTCTGCCCGCAACGGAAGAGCTAAGGCTGGTGGAAGGGGATATGGACGATGTCGCGGGGTTTGCGGCGGCGCTTGAAGGCGCAGAGATCGTTTTTCATACCGCTGCTTACTTTCGCGACAGCCTGACGGGCGGCAAACATTGGCCGGCGCTGAAACGCATCAACGTGGAAGGCACGAAAGCGCTTCTGGAAGCTGCCCATGCGGCGGGGGTGCCGCGCTTTCTTCATGTGAGCAGCATCGGCACGCTCGAAGACTTTGCGCCGGGCGGGTGCGCCGTCACCGAGACCATGCAGCGCGATCCGGCCGTGACGAAGAACGACTATTACCGCAGCAAGGTACTGGCGGACCGCGAGGTGGAAAAAGCGCTCGCCAAATGGCCGGATTTTTGGGCGGCGTTCATCTTGCCGGGCTTCATGCATGGGCCGGGCGATGCGGGCCCGACGGCAGCGGCGCAAACGATCCTCGATTTTGCAAACGGGGATCTGCCCGGCGCGGTGGATGCGCATTTTTCATATGTCGATGCAAGGGATGTCGCCTTTGCCTGCGTGCAGGCGGGGGAAGGCGCAGCGCGGGGCGACCGTTTTTTGGTGGCGGGCAAGCGCATGCACTTACGCGAAGAACTTCAGCTCCTTGAAAAGATCACCGGAAAAAAGGCACCCGCGCGGCGCATTCCCACCCGCCTTGTCGCGGTGCTTGCCGGGTTGAATGAAATCTGGTCGCGCCTGTCCGGCAAACCCGCTCTTATTTCCTGGTCGATCTACCGCACCATCCGCGATGAAGGGCCTCATGCCCGCTTCGACAGCGCCCGCGCCCAGCACTATCTTGGCGTCACCTTCCGCCCGCTCGAAGAAACGCTGGCCGACACAGTGGCCTGGCTGAAGCAGGCCGGGATGATGAGTTAGGTAAGAGCCGAAAAACACGAGCCCCGGCTATGCCGGGGCTCGCTTTGCTGTGGGGCGCTGCTTAAAGGTCTTCGACGCGGGCGGCGCGGATGCCCGGCCATTTGGCGTAGGCGCCGGCGATGACTTCTTCCTTGTTTTCGAGATATTTCTCGAAAATCGCCTTGTTGACGAAGAGATAGAGCTTGCCGTCCACGATGTCGGCATAGCGCACGTCGCCGTCGAGTTTCTTGCCGACATAGATGCCGAAGGCGCAGAAGCCGCCGAACTGAGGGAGGTACGCTTCGGGCGCCGCATCGAAGCGCTGCTGCGCCTCGCTCGATGCGAAGTAATAATCGACACCGTCATGCTGCGAGGTGTGGGCGGCATCGCCGATCTGCGGTTCGCTGCCGCCGAACATCGAGACGGGATCGACGCCGTGCATGCCGAGCGGCTGGCCGGCAAGCGTGACACCGTTGACGACATTATATTCGTCCGCTGCAAAAGCCGGGGAAGCAAGGGCAACGGTGACGGCGGAAACGAGAAGGGAGAGGAAGAGCTTCTTTTTCATAAGATTTATCCTTTGAAGAGGGGAGAGGGGACGCAACAAATGGAAGGGTGTCAGGCGGAGCGGGCGATCCGTTCGACGGCGTCCTCCGTCCACCAGAGCCCGTTGGCGACCATGCGGAAATTGATGATGGCGGCGAGATAGCCGTCGCCTTCGGGCACTTTCGCGCCTGCCGTCGCATCGCGCACGACTGCCACTTCAAAGCCGAGCTCGAGCAGCTCATAAAGATGCGCCTGCGTGCACAGGTTCGCCGACATGCCCGCGAGAATGACCTTGTCGATACCGCGTTTACGCAGCTGCAGGTTCAAATCGTTTTGCGCGGGGCTATAGACTTTGTGGGGCGAGCAGATAATTGTCTCGCCGTCTTCGATATATTTTTTGTATTGCGGCATCCAGTCGGCGCCGGACCCGTCGAAGCCTTCGAGCGACAGGGGGCCCGGCCGGTCGAACATGCCGATCGAATGCATGGTCTTTTCCAGCGTGCCTTCGAACTGCCACTTGTGATCATGCGGGTAGTAATAATGCGGGGAAATGAAGACCGGCATCTTGGCCGCTTTGGCCGCGATGAAAAGCCGCTCTATATTGTCCACCGTGCCTTGCTCGGTGACGCTTTCGCCGACAACACCCCAGGTCACACCTTTCTCGGAAAGAAAATCCACTTGAGGGTCGGTCACGACAAGGGCTGTGCGGCCTTTTTCGATCTCCATATCGACTTGCGGCAGGCCGGGTTTTTCGGGATCGGCATATTTCGCGTGCGCTTCATTGGAGGCGGCAAGGGCAGCGCCGCCTGCAAGGCCCGCGGTCCCGGCTGCCACCACGCCGGCTGCCCCGGCAAGGAGCCGCCGGCGGGCCTTGTCCACCTGCTCGTGGCTCGTGCCGCAGGTGCAATCATCTTCATCGTCGTAAAAGTGTTCCATGGGTCCAATCCTTTGTTTGGGTTGCCGCGCGGTCTCCCGCGCGGGTGAAGGCGGGCGAAACACGCGCCGCTCATCTCGTTGGCTTAGGCGTGGAAAGGGTGAGGTCTTGGCATCGCTTTGGGCGTGGCAAGGGTTGGCAGCCAAATCGTGAGCACCGCGCCTTTGCCGTCCGCGCGGTTATGCGCGTTGAGGCGCCCGCCATGGCGCTCAATGATGAGCCGGGTGATCCAGAGACCGAGGCCATGAGAAGGCATACCCGTCCCGGCGCACGGCGTAAGAGAGGCGAAAGGCCGGAAGGCGCGGGCGAGATCCGTGGCCTTAAAGCCTGATCCTTCATCGGCAATGCGGATATAAATACCGCCATCTTCCGCCGGTCCCATCTCGCAGCGCACTGTGCCGCCTTCGCGCGTGTGCTTGACGGCATTCGAGATCAGATTGTCGAAAGCTTCGAAAAGTAGTTCCTGATCGCCTGAAAGCGAAAGGGCCTCGCTTGCATGGCAGTCAAAGCCGATGGCGCGGCGGCGGGCGAGCGGCTGATTGACGGCGACGGCAAGTTCCAGCACGGGCAGAAGCTGAAATGTGCTGCGATTGCAGGAAAGCGGATCGCGCCCGTGCCGCGCCCGCTGCAAAAGTGCGCCGAGCAGCTTGTTGAGTTGTTGAAGGGTTGCGTCCGCGCGCCGGGCATCGCGGGTAATGCGGGGCAGTGCCTCACCCGCCGCGCTTTCGGCAATATCTTCAATCAGGATCGCAAGATTGGCGAGCGGTCCGCGCAGATCGTGCGCGACGATGGAAAGAGCGTGGGTATAAGCGTCCGGGCTGTCCTCGCCGTCAAGCTGTGTGGGCCGAGCTGGCGCTGTATGAGCGGCAGAATAGGCGCTGCCCGGATTTTCCATATAGAGCAAGTCGATCATCATCTATCCCCAATCTTGTCATCCAAGAGGAGGGCTAAGTGCCATTCCTCCGTAAGCCGATGATCAAGCAATAAGGGAGAGAAGGTTTTTCGTATCGGCCCGCTCTGCCAAAGCTTTGGCAGAACCTGCCATCGCTTTCAGAGAAGCGGTTCAGGCATGCACCGCCTGCTCGCGGAACTGCGCCGGCGGCTGGCCGACCCAGCGCTTGAAGGCGCGTGTGAAGGTGCTCTGTTCGGAAAAGCCGGTTAGGAAGGCGATTTCCGCGATCGTGCAATCGCTTTCGGAAAGAAGTTCTTGGGCAAGCGATGTCTGTGCTTCGCGCAAGACATCGCGGTAGGTCAGTCCCTCTTCAGCAAGGCGGCGGTAGAACGTGCGCTCGCTCATACCCATGGCGCGGGCGATGCTGCTTGCCTGAGGCAAGCCATTGCTGAAGGCGCGGGATAGGCGGCGGCGCAGCGCGTCTTTGAAAGACGCCTCGCTGCCGAGCCGGGACATTTCCGTGTCGAGGTGAGCGGTCAGAAAATCGCAAACCGCGCTGTCGCCAAGCTGGTTCGGCAAATCCAGAACGTGGCGCTGCAGCAGGATCGCATCGCGCGCCTGGCCGAAATGAACGGGGCAGCCGAAAAGCGCGGCATAACGGCCCGCCTCCCCGCGGCAGGCATGGCGGAAGGAAACAGAGGCAAGGCGCAATGCCGGGCTGGTGAAGCGGCGCATATTGGCGGCGAAGCCTGCCAGCGCGCATTCGGTGCGCAGCTGCAATGCAGGATGCGGCGCTGCCCGGTTTTCGATGGAGAAAACGGCAAGGGCGCCGCTTTCATCCAGCCGGTAAAGCGCCGTGTCGGTGATGAGCCTGTAATAACGGGTGATACGCCGGAGAGATTCGCGCAGGCTCGGCGCGGTTTTGATCGCAAGGCCGAGCACGCCGAGATCCTCCGGCACGACCGTTTGCGCATAGGCGGCAATGAGCGCAGCCTCATCGGGATGGTTTTTCCGGATCCAGTCAATAAGGCCGAGATGATCTTCTTCGCTCAGCCGTTCGCCCTCCAAGAGGGGCAGGCGGCGGACGATTTTGCCCGCTGAAAGAAGATCGCCCTCCGCCGTCATTTCGTAGCCTGCCGCGCGGGCCATGGCGCGGGCAAAAGCTGCCGTCACGCTCGTCATGAGAGGGCGCTCCTGATTTGGCTCCGGGGGCAAGCAGGTGGCATGGCATCGCTCCTCTTGGGGGAGGGGGCGCCCCGGCCGGTCTTGGGGGAGAGAGGCGGGGTTTGGCCGGGGCGCCGGGGGGTACGTGTCAGGCGGGCCTGAAATCTGTCTGAAGGCGGTTCTTGCTCGTTCTCATTATTGCCAGCGTTAGGTGTATGTAAAGACAGGTCTGTCTGTATGTCAAGCGAGAAAATAGCAGAATGAGGAGAAATAAATTCTCCATCTGCTTGAAACAGGCAGTTCATGCCTGTAATACCGTACAGAACTGTCTGATTAGGAGTACCCCATGCAATCGCGCCGCGACCACCTTATCGATACCGCCTTGCGGCTTTTTTATACGGGCGGCTTCACCGCGACGGGCATCGATAAAATCCTGGCCGAGGCGGGCGTCGCCAAGATGACGCTTTATAAGCATTTCCGCTCGAAGGACGATCTCATCCTGGCGGTGCTGCAGCGGCGCGACGAACAGTTCCGCGGCTGGCTGACGGGGGAGATGGAAAAAGCCTCCAAGGAGCCGGAAGAACGCCTTCTTGCCATGTTCGATGCGCTTGGAACCTGGTTCGAAGGGCGCGCCTTCAAAGGGCTCGGCTTTTCCGGCTGCGCTTTCATCAATGCCTCGAGTGAGTTTGCCGAGCAGAGCCATCCCGCGCACCGCGCCGCCGCCGAACATAAATTGCGCATCGTGGAATATCTGGAGCGCCTGTGCGCGCAGGCCGGAGCGAAAGAGCCCGGTGCGCTCGCCGAGCAGCTTGCGCTGCTGAAAGAAGGGGCGATCGCAACCGCCCATGTGCGCGGCATGCCGGAGGCGGCGAGCCTGGCAAAAGACATGGCAAGGAACCTCATCGCCGCCGCGACCGCGCGCTGATCTTTTCGTTGCACCTGCTTGTCCGGCTTCGCGTTCTTCGCCATGCTTGAAGGGAATTTCAATGCGCAAGGCGGAACCTTATGAAAGCCATGGTGCTGGAAGAAGCGGGCAGGCCCCTTATCCTCCGCGAGCGGGAAGACCCGCAGCCAGGGCCTGGCGAGCTGCGCCTTCAAGTGGAAGCCTGCGCCGTCTGCCGCACCGATCTTCATGTCGTGGACGGCGATCTTAAAGAGCCGAAACTACCGCTCATTCCCGGCCATGAAATTGTCGGGCGCATCGACAAGGTGGGAGAAGGCATCAGCGCTGAGCGGCTGGGCAGGCGCGCCGGCGTGCCCTGGCTCGGGCATACATGCGGCACCTGTTTTTACTGTGAGGGCGAGAGAGAAAATCTCTGCGACCGCCCGCTTTTTACCGGCTATACGCGCGATGGCGGCTTTGCCACCCATGTCATTGCCGATGCGGACTTTACCTTCGATCTCGATGAGGGCGAGGATGCCGCTTCCCTTGCGCCGCTTTTATGCGCGGGGCTCATCGGCTGGCGCTCGCTGAAGAAAGCGGGGGAGGGCAAACGGCTCGGGCTTTACGGCTTCGGCGCCGCCGCCCATATCATCGCGCAAATCTGCCTCTGGCAGGGGCGGGAGGTTTATGCCTTCACCCGGCCGGGCGATGAAGAGGCCCAGCGCTTCGCCCGCTCCCTCGGCGCGCAGTGGGCAGGCGGTTCGGACGTGCCGCCGCCCGCGCCGCTCGATGCGGCGATTATCTTCGCCCCCGTCGGCGCGCTCGTGCCCGCAGCGCTCAAAGCCGTGCGCAAAGGCGGGCGCGTTGTCTGCGGCGGCATTCACATGAGCGACATCCCCGCCATGCCTTACGCGCTTTTATGGGAGGAGCGCGAACTTCTCTCCGTCGCCAATCTCACCCGCATGGATGCGCAAGAATTCTTCCCCGCCGCGCGCAAGGCCCGTGTCGTCACTCACACGAAACGCTACGCTCTTGAAGACGCCAACACCGCGCTTGCCGACCTCAGGGAAGGCCGCCTCACCGGCGCCGCGGTGCTTGTGCCGGATATGGCGTAGCTTGCACAACGCGTGCGCTCTCTCACGTATCCCATGCTGGACAGCTCCGCAACGCCGCTTATGATGAACTTCATTGTTCACTTAGGGGCGGGTTTCAACATGAGCGAAATGCAGCGCACACGGCGCGGTCTGGCAGGCAGTTTGTTGGGGGCAATTGCGCTCTGTTTCATGTTGAGCGGCTGTTCCAGCGCTGGGCTTGTTTCAATCCTCGTGCCGACGGCGAGCGCCGAGGACAGGCGCATTGCCCAGCAGCAGCTTGATGAATTCTGTAAAGAGCTGAACGTCGGTACGCACATAGATAAGCGTATCCCCGATGTTGAAGGCTTTGAGGTGTTGGCGAACGCTACATATGACAATGGCCGCGACGAGCCTTACACCGACAGCGCGTTGGATGGATGTTCCCTCGGTTGTATCTATTATCTGGTCAAAGGGTATGCGTACGTTGAAAACCATGTTGAAGAGGGATGGAAGTCAAGTGCTATTGGGAAAAAAGATTTCCATACGGGACCTGGAAAATACCGGCATGCTATTGTCCCCCGCACGCCCGAAGCTTGTGCGGTGCACGACCGAATTATACGAACCAGTCAGACACTGCGCGGGTATGTGAATGATTATCCCGAGCTTTTCAAAGATAGCTGCATAGGCATTGAAAAGGTTTCGGCCTTCCAGTCCCGCTATGCATATCAGATGCATTTCCGGGATCAAGCGGTTCAGCTGCCAAGCGGTTTGGTTGCCCGTCCTACTGGGACCCGGGTGATCGACAAGATCACGGGTGAGGAGATTGCGGTTAAGCTGGGTGTTGCGGGCTATAACACCCGCGTCACCAATCAATATGTCGCCGCTTGCAATCAAAACTTCGCATTGGACGTGGCGGAGGTTCTTCTGCCTCTGGCGGGAGAATGAGTTTGGTTCAACGCGTTTTTCATCGTCGCAAGGCGAGTGCGGACAGATTTTCCTCCAAAGTTTTGGGGGCAGGTGTTGGTATTTTGCTGGGGCTCGCCCTGCCGGTTGCAACCTCTGCTGAGGAAGCGCGCTGCCCTGACGGGCGCATCGCAACACGCCTTCTTGAGAAGGGCGCAGATGATAGTGCGGTGCAGGAACTGAGCCTTTGTGAAGACCGCATGGATTTCCGGGCGTTGCTCTATTCCCCGGAATTTGCCGAACGTTTCGGCTTCCCCAAAGACGAAAGGCATCTCACGCTGTCTCTTCCGGCTTGGGTCGGAGCCATCCAGTTGGATGGATACTCGCATCGCGGCGCAAATGTCTTCGAACTGCGTGTTCTCGTTTCAAAAGATACGCCGCTTGATCTGCCAAACGAGCTGTGGGTTCGTAGAAGTGGATTTCAAACGCGCATGCAGCTTCCGCAATCTGCAAAGCGCCCCGTTCCATATCGAATGGCACATGCTTTTCCCATTTTTCTTCGGTCTACAAATTTTTCTCGGGCAGAGGGCAGCTTGGCGGGGTTTTTGAATTCTGCAAGCTTGTATGAAGTTGATCCAAATTATTTTCCCGGCTTCACATACTTGCGAATTCTCATCGGTAGCAAGAAGTGGTTAGAGCGCATGCTTGAGCCTTCTCGACGGGAAAAAGCTCAAATCATTCTTTCTCTTCCGGCTCGTGGAGAAGGGATATGGAGTAGCCCCGGCGGCGAGCACGCCTTTATCATTCCCGATGAGCTTTGGCGCGCGGCAGACAGGCTGTTGGATGTCCCGCCGGTCGCCGCTGAGTAGGAAATTCGGGGGGTGGTCATGCACATCACCCCGCCGCGATGCGTATGACGGCCTCCACCACATCCTTGTCGAGCTGGCGGGCGGGAATGTCGAGCCGCCCCTCCACGCCGCGAAAAAGCGAGAGGCCTTCCATCAGGCTCATGATCAAGACGGCGCGCCGCCGCCGCGCGCCGGGGGCAAGGCCGGGCACGGCTTTTGAGAGCACATATTCGATCTGCTTTTGGTACTGCGCGTAATAGCGCGCCATGACCGCGTTGATCTCTTCGTCCCGCGCGGCGAGCGCCCAGAGCTCCCAGAACATCAGGCAGTACTCCTGCGGCTGCTGCTCATCCAGGATGAAGCGGATCAGGTCTTCCAGGCTGCCCTGCGCCGGGCGGCTTTTGAAAGCGGTGATGGAGCGTTCCAGCGCCCGGTCGAAAAGCGCGCTGAGCAGCTCCCCCGGCCCGCCGAAATAATATTGAACATTGCTGAGCCGTATGGAGAGTGTCTCCGCTACCCGGCGCATGGAAAAGCCGCCATAGCCCTCTTCCACCAGGATCTGCGTTGCAGCGTCGAGGATTTCCTCCGCCCGTTTTTTGCCCTTGGCGCTTTTCATGGTCCCTTCCGTTTCGTGTCCGCCCGTCCCTCCATCTTCTAGCCCAAAAGGGTCTCTTGACCAATTTCTTGAAAATATGGTCATATGACCTAAATAAAGGTCACTTGACCAAATCTGGCGGAGGATGCAGTGACACGACAGGCAACCGGCCCCTCGCGGCGGGGCTTTTTGATGCTGGGCGGCGCGGCGGCGGCAAGCGCCGCTGTCATGGGGCTGGCGGGCATCGCCGCGCCGGGGGGTGAGCATTACGGCGCGCTTTTGAACGGGGAGGTGCCGCAGGCTCTCAGCGAAAAGGAACTGGCGGTTTTGAGCGTGGCGGCGGAGACCCTGGTCGGCGCCGTTCCGGGCCTGCCCTCCATTCATGAGACGCGCACGCCTGCGCGTATCGACCGGGAACTTTCCTTAAACCGCGGCACGCTGCTTTCGGACATGAAAGCCTCGCTGCTTTATCTCGAATATAGCCCGCTTATGGGCACTTCCCTTTCCCGCTTCTCTTCTATGGGCGCGCGAGAACGTGAGGCGCATCTTCGCGCACTTTCCCGTTCCGAAGACCCCCTGGAGCGGGCGATCTATAACGGCGTGCGGTTCCTCGTTTTCTTTTTCTATTACACGGATCCCCGCACCTGGGCGCATCTCGGTTATGAGGGTCCGCAAATGCCCGCGAAATTCTTTCCCGCCGGCAACCGCATCGAAAATCTGGAGGCGCTGTCATGATCCTCGAAGGCCATGAAATAAAACGCGACCTTCGCGAAGAGGTGGATGTCGTGATCATCGGCTCGGGCTGCGGCGGCGCGACCGCCGCCAAGCATCTGGCGGAAGGCGGCCTTTCCGTCCTCATTCTGGAGCAGGGCGGTTATTACACCGCCGCGCGCGGCGATTTCGACCAATTGTCGGACAATATGCTCGCCCGGATCGATGGCGGGCGCGGCCTCGACACCAGCACCAATGGCGAGCTTGCGCTGATGTATGGCAATTGCGTCGGCGGGGCGAGCGTTCATTATTGGGCCGATAGCTGGCGCCTGCCCGAAGACCGCGCCCGCATCTATGAGGAAAAAGGCGTCAGCGGCCATGAGCATGAGGTACTTGCGCCGGTCTTCGATGAGATCGAAAAAGACCACAACGTCCATCCCGCCGACCCCGTTTACCGCAACCGCATGAACGAGCTTTTCATCGAGGCGGGCGCGCGCCTTGGCTGGCATATCGAAGACGTGCCGCAAGCAAGGCGCGGCTGCGTGGCAAGCGGGCATTGCTATCAGGGCTGTTCTTACGATGCCAAGCAAAGCCAGCTTGTGACGTACGTGCCCGCCGCGCTAAAGGCCGGCGCGCGGCTTTATGCCGACTGCGAGGTGACGGCGATTACCCGCGAGCCCGGCACGGGCCGGGCAAACGGCGTCTCGGCCCGCTTTCTCGACCGCGCCACGGGCCGCCCCGCCGGGCCGAAGCTCGAGGTAAAGGCGCGCGCCGTCGTGCTTGCCGCCGGCGGTTATGCCTCGCCCGTCATCTGGATGCGCTCGGGTCTGCCGAACGGCTCGGGCGAGGTGGGGCGCAATCTTTTCACCAATCCCAATCCTTATCTTTATGCGCTTTACGATGAGGAGATTTATCTCTGGCATAACATTCCCGCCGCCGTCGGTACCTCGGACTTCCGCCTGCCGCGCTATGAAAACGGGCGCTATGTGGAAGGCGGCTATTTGCTGCATCCGAACCAGATTCAGCCGGAATTTCTGGCCGTCACGCTGCCAGGCTTTGGCGGGGCCCATGCCGGGCTTGTTGCGCAGCTGCCGCGCCTCGGCAGCGCGGTGGCCTGGATCGACGATGAGCATGGCGGCGAAGTAACGCTGCGCGAAGACGGCACGCCCTCTTATCATTACGCGCTGCAGGGCGATGATGTCCTCAAAGCCCGCGATGCGCTGAAAAAACAGGCCCAGCTTCTTTTTGAAAGCGGCGCGCGAGAAATCTTCGTGCCCGACAGTGCGGGCACCAGGCTGCAAGGGCCGGAGGAGATCGCGCAGCTCGAGACGCTGGAGATTCAAAACGGCGCCATGCTCTTTGCCGCGCCCCATCCGGCCGGCACCTTGCGCATGGGCGATGACCCGTCCCGCGCCGTTGTGGCAAGCAGCCATGAAGCCCATGAAGTGCCGGGGCTTTATGTCGCCGACCCCAGTGTCTTTCCTCTGCCGCCCAGCGTCGATCCTTCGCTGACCATCATGGCGTTTTCCGTCATCGCGGCCCGCAACATTCTCTCCCGTCTTGCCTAGGAGGCCCGCGATGAAAAATTGGCCCTTCTTTCTCTGGTGCGCCTTCTTTCTTGTTCTCGCACTCAACTTCGCAAGCACAGTGTTGGCGATCCTGGGCGGGGATTTCGACGGCACGGGCCTGCCGCCGGAAATGACGATCATGGAAGCGGTGGCCAACGGTTTTGCCGCGCTCGGCTGGGCGGCGGTTCTGATAAGCGCGCTTTTCAAACGCTATCTTACCGCGGCGCGCCTTGCCGTTTTTCTTGCCGGGTTTTTCTTCTTCGATGTGATCACGACTTTCGTGCTGCCCATGCCGCTGCCGCCCTATTTTCTGATCTGGGGCAGCGCCGTCGCAGGCCTCATGCTGCTGGGCGCGCGTCATTTGCAAAAGGAGGCGCGCCATGCGTGAGGGAGAAGAAAAACATTACGGCCTTGCCGCGCTCTTCGCCGGGATCGGTCTTATCTTCTGGGTCAATGTGCCCGCGCTTTTTGCCGGTACTGGCCTGCCGCCCGCCACCATCCCGCTCCACGCCTTTGCCAACGGGCTTGAAGGCACGGGCTGGTTCGCCGCCGCCTTCCTCACCCTCAAAGGGCGCTATGAGGCGGCCAGCTGGCTCGGCTATTTCAGCGCCGGGCTCTGGGCCTGGGACATGGTGACGACCGCCTATCTCCCCGCCATGCCCGTCCCGCCCCACCAATGGCTCTGGGGCCCCATCAGCGTGCTCCTCATGTGCCTCGCCCTGCGGCGGCTCTCCGCAGCGGCCTAGTTTCACGCGGCTCCAGCGCTTGCTTGGTGCTGTCGGGCCGGTGTCGCGCGACCGCCTCGGATGCCCCGGCGTCCCGTGAGAATGACAATCCGTTTACGGCCATGCCGATCACTGTCTATATTGGTGAAACGATCATGTCAGTTCTCGGGGGCGACGGGTTTGGGATTCTTCTGGCTAATTCTCGCGTGGGGGCTGGTGTGTGACACATGGTCATTCGCTGTCGATACTTGGGCGGAGCCTTACAGCTTGTCGCGCCCGCGCCCAGAGGGGGCGTTGGAAATTCCGATAGCGAACAACTCCAAAAATTTGCGTGTGGCAAAGTTGGGAGATGCAAACAAAGGTGTGCGAACAGCGGTCGTGACCGGGAGGCCTGAAGATTGGTGGAGAGAGGCTCAACAAACGAACTGTGCAACTGATGGCGAAAAGGGGCCCAAACTTTTTGGGCGCCCTCAAACTGTTCGAGTAGGGATTGTCATTAGGACAGAAGAAGATTTGCAGAGGCTATTCGAGCTATTCAAGAAGTCTCGTCCGGTTGAGGCGACGCTAAAATTTAGAAAACCGAAGGATGCAATTACATCCACATTTCTTATCGATCTTTCCTCTGAGAAAAACGGGTTAGTTTTCGGTGAATGCTATTATCGCGGGGATAATAACCAGTGCACTGTTTATGGCTCGATAACTTCGCAAGTGTCGGGTGAGTTTTTTCTTATGAAGAAAGAAAAAAGAAATTGGACGGAACAATCTTCTCTTCTGTCATGCGTGATCCAGCGCACGGTTATTAAAAAAGAACAAGTAGGTTAGGACGAATGGCCTGCCTAGCCCGCTTCTGAGTGTCCAGGTAAATGCCTCCTGACGTTATGGCTGTTTGTTGACCTCAATAGCTCGCTGTGCAGCCGAGAGCGGTCTCGGACCGAGGGGAAAAATATGAAATCGGTCGAAGACAGCGCGAAAGAAATGCTGGAAATGGAAGTGCCTTTCCGCCTCAACTCAAAAACATGGGTCATGGAGAGCGATGACCCCAGAATCTTTTTGAAAAGCTACGGCATGTGGCCGCCGGATTCTGGAAAGCGTTTCATATTTCACCTAGGCGACAAAAGGTTTGGGTTTCGTACAGCAGAAGATATTAAGCAGCAGAAGGTCGAAGAATTACCAGACGGCACCATGCTATGGTGGTTCGATGACATACTGTGCAAGCTTTGGGGGACATATGGGCGAGGGCAGCTAAAGGAGCTGACAAACACATATACCTTTAGCACTGAGGCAGAGCAGGAGTTAGTTCTCAGTCTATTTATAAAAGCTATGCAGGTATGGGATAAGAGGGTGCCCCTTGGGCGGAGAAGCGAGCCCAAGGCAGGGGCGTGCCTAACGCCTCGCGCAGTCGATTTGGTCGCCGCAGGGAAGTTCCTCGTGTGATTGGCCCCGGCCAGCGGTGCCGCATTTGGGATGCCACAGGGCGCGAGCGGGGTTAACCCAAAGAGAAAGGGCGGTCTCAGACCGAAGAGGAAACATGAAATCGGTTGAAGACAGCGCGAAAGAAATGCTGGAAATGGAAATGCCTTTCCGCCTCAACGCGGAAACCTTTGTCATAGAGAGTGGCGACTCGCGAATTTACATGACCGGCGGTGGTAACGCGGGTCCTGAGCGCGGTAAGCAGTTTGTGCTGCATGTGGGTGAAAAGGCATTTGGATTTCGCACGGCGGACGATATCACGAACCATAAAGTGGAACTACTTGCGGGTGGAACGCGCCTCTGGTGGTTTGACGATCTTCTTTGCGAATTGAGAGGTACGGAGCCAAAAAACAGGGGCACAGAGCGCACGAGATATGGGGTGCTGACGAATGCCTATCGTTTTGAGAGTCTGGATGAGCAGGGCTTAATTCTTGAGCTTTTTATCAAGGCGATGGAGGCGTTTGATACGCGTGTGCTAGCGGGCGTGACGAAGCGTCCTAACACAATCGCACGTCTGACCCCGCGCGCCGCCGAATTGGTCGCCGCAGGGAAATTCCTTGCGTGATTGGTCTTGGCCGGCGGTGCCGCACCTGGGCTGCCCGAGGCGCGGACGGAATTAACCCAAAGAGAAAGGGTGAATTTGCCAAGGCCCTGGCGATGGTCTAGAAAACCAGCTTGGAGGCGCTGATCAGGGGGCTGATTGGGCGAACCTCTGATGTTGGCAGGGTAGGGGTGTGTGTAGCCAAATCAATCTGCGCGTCGAGCGGTGGGCCGCTTGGGCGCCGGGTATCGAAGCGCCGGAAGAATGGGAGAGCTGGGCCCGGGGGGAAAGAGATTTCGGCCCGCTGGACGCGGCCCCGTCCGTTGCCTTCATCAAACCCATGGCACGGCGGCGGCTTAGCCGTTTAAGCCGGATGGCGCTTTCGGTCGCTCACGCCTGCGCCCATGCCGGCGAGGGCGAAGGGGCCGGCGACCTCGCTTACGTTTTCTGCTCGCGCTACGGTGAGTACGAACGCACGATGGAGGCGCTGAAGGCGCTGGCCGAAGGTGAGCCCATGTCGCCGGCGGTGTTCAGCCAGTCCGTGCACAATACCTCCGCCGGTCATTTCACCATCATCAATAAAGACCGCTCGCCGGTCACGACCATTGCCGCGAATGACGCAACGCTCGAGGCGGGCATGCTCGAAGCCTCGATGCTGCTGGCGGATGAGCGCTATCGGCGCGTCATGGTTGTTTATCATGACGAGCCCTTGAACGAGATTTATGGCAATCCGCACCCGTCATTCAATCTGCCTTTGGCGGCGGCCTTCATGCTGACGAGCGGTGCAGGTGCTTCTTCTTCCCTGCCGCATCTCACGCTTAGCTGGGCACCGGCGCGCGCCGGGGATAAAGCGGGTCACCGGGAAGAAGAGCATCCCGTCCTGAAAGTTCTCAGGCTTGTGCTTGGCCGCGCCGATGAGGCGAGCGTGCCGGCCGGGCGCCTGACCTGGGAGTGGCGCCGTCATGACGGGTAAGCTCAATTATTATTGGCGGCTCTTTGCGACCGGCCTGTGCTTTTCGCTCTTCGGCCTTGGCGGCATGGCGATCGGCCTCATTCTTTTCCCGCTCATTCATCTTGTGAGTTTCAACAAGAAGGCGGCGCAGCGGCGCTGCCAATATATGGTGCATCTGTCGTTCCGGCTTTTCATCTGGCTGATGAAATCCGTCGGCGTGCTCACCTATAGCGTGGAAGGCGAAGAGCATTTGCGTCCCGGCGCTCCGGGAATCGTGATCGCCAATCACCCTTCCTTGATCGATGTTGTCTTCATTGTCGCCCGCATTCCCAATGCGCTATGCATCGTCAAAAAGGCGGCCTGGTCCAACCCTGTCATGATGGGGGTTATGTGGGCGACGGGCTATGTTCCGAATGACGACCCGGAAAGGCTGCTCGATGAATGCGCCGACCGGGTTCAGGGGACGGAAAAACTCGTTATTTTTCCTGAGGGAACGCGCACGGTGCCGGGCCAGCCTATGAAGCTGAAACGGGGCGCGGCCTCCATAATCGTGAAAAGCCGGGTTCCGTTTACCCCGATCACGATTACCAGCAATCCGACCTCGCTCACCAAGGCGGAAAAATGGTACCAAATACCGCCGCGGCCGATCCATTTCCGTCTGGAAATCGGCGAGGAAATAGACCCGGCACCCTATCTCACCGAAGGCGAAAGCCTGAGTGTGGAAAGCCGGCGCATAAGCAGACTTTTGAAGCAGATTTTACTGGAGGGGATTGAGCGGCATGAGCGAGCTTACTGAAGAAATAAAAGTCATGATCATCGAGACACTCGATCTGGAAGACATCACGCCGGCCGATATCGATCAGACGGAGGCGCTGTTCGGGGAGGGACTCGGTCTGGATTCGATCGACGCATTGGAATTGGGGCTCGCTCTTCAAAAGAAATACGGGTTCAAGGTCGACGCGTCTTCAACCGATCTGCAGGAGCATTTCTTCTCCGTCGATACGCTTGCAAAATTCGTCACCGCTCATCAGGCCGCGTGACAGGGGAAATATGATGGAAGCTGAAATGAAAACACGCGAGGAAATGTTCGGACAGTTACAGGCCATATTGGTCGAGAATTTCGAACTGGAACCGGGCCAGATTTCCGAAGGGGCCGATCTTTACGAGGATCTGGATATCGACAGCATCGATGCGGTCGATCTGATGATCGGGCTGAAAGATCTGACGGGGAAGAAGATCGAACCGGAAGATTTCAAGAAAGTACGGACGATTGGGGACGTGCTCGACGCGCTCGACCAATTGCTGAACGCCTAAGCGGGCCGGGCAGATGAGCGCAGTGCTGAAAACCGTCTTTATCTGTCTGGTTCTTACCTATCCGTTGCTCGTCTATTTCGGCCTTTCCCATTTCGATCTGCGCCTTCTTGCGCTTTTTCTCATTCTTCTGGCGATCGCCCGCGTGGCGGGTCTTGCCTTTCAAACCGGCAGGGCGCCGCTCAAGGGGCAGATGGTGCTCGCCGCCATCCTCATGGCCGCGCTCGCCTTTTTTGCCTTTCTGTTTGAAAGTCCCGATCTGCTTCGCTTCTATCCGGTTACCGTCAATATTTTGCTTTTAATCTTGTTCTCGCTTTCCCTCATCAGGCCGCCCAGCATCGTCGAGCGGCTGGCGCTGCTCTCAGATCCGGAACTGCCCGCTGCCGGTATTCGCTATACTTGGAACGTGACGCTGGTCTGGTGCGTCTTCTTTTTACTGAACGGGGCGGCCGCGCTTTTTACGGCGATCGAAAGTAGCATGGAGGTCTGGGCTTTCTATAACGGGTTCCTTTCCTATCTGCTGATGGGAATTCTCTTTGCCGGTGAATTTGCCCTGCGCCACTGGGTCAAACGGCGCCAGGCGGTGCCGCGATGAGTGGCCCCTCTCTTCTTCCGCTCCAGCACCTCTTGCATTCGGATCGCGCTCCGGAGGCGGTCATAGCTTTTGACGGACAGTCCAACTACACGGCCGAAACGTTCGGCAAGAATGTGGCCCGGCTCGCAGCGCATGTGAAAGGCGAGGGCAGCGGAGACTGGCTGATTGCCAGTAACAATGCCTGGGAACTGGCGGCGGCAATCTTCGCGGTGCTGCATGCGGGCGGACGGCCGGTGCTGCCTGCCAATCTGCAGGAAGGCCATCTTGCCGACCTTGCCGCCCCGGCGCGCGGTGTCATCGGCAGCGCGGTGGAAGGCGCGCTTTGCTTGTCATCGCTACCAGAAGAGGCGGCCTCCATACCGCCTGCCTTCGATCCGGAGAAATCCGAAATCGTTCTTCATACATCCGGTTCAAGCGGGCAGCCGGAAGCCTTCATCAAGCCCTTCAGGTGTCTTCAGGCGGAAGTGGAAACATTGCACGCAAGTTTCGCTCCTTCCGCGCCGTGCGCCGTACTGGCAACCGTGCCCGCCTATCATATTTACGGCCTGCTTTTCCGTATCCTCTGGCCGCTTGCCGCGGGGTGGCCGCTCGATGCGCAGACGGTTCGCTATCCCGGCGAAGTCGCTGCAAAAGTTGATGCGCACGGCCCTAGTCTTTTGATTTCCAGCCCCGCCTTTTTGCAGCGCACCGCCTCTGTCATGGATTGGCCGGCGCTTCGTGCGCTTCAAGGCATCTTCTCATCGGGCGGTCCGCTCGATCCGGCGGCCGCAGCGACATACAATGAGCATCTGAAGGGACAGCTCAGAGAAGTTTACGGCAGCACTGAGACGGGCGGCATCGGCTGGCGCGTGGTGCGCGATGCCGCAAAGCCTGCCGCCTGGACACCGCTTAAAGGGGTGGCGCTTTCTCTGGCTGAAGATGGACGGCTTAACGTTATCTCGCCGCATATAACAGGCGGCGCCTTTCAAACGGAAGATCTGGCGGAACTGGCAGGCGATGGCTCCTTCACGCTGAAAGGCCGGGCGGACCGGATCGTGAAAATCGAGGAACGCCGCATTTCGATTTCCGAAATTGAGCGCCGTCTTGCTGCGATGGAAGACATAAGCGAGGCCAAATGCGTGCCGCTAGAACGGGACGGGCGGGTAGGCCTCGGTGCTGTGATTGTTCCTTCCAAGGCTGGCTGGCGCGCGCTGCACGAGGGCGGAAAGGCTGAAACCGTACGCGGCTTGCGCGCCGCCCTTGCCGCGCATATCACGCCGGCTGGTTTGCCGCGTCACTGGCGTTTCGTAAAAGCACTGCCTCAAAGTGCCCATGGCAAAGTAACAGAGGCGATGCTGCAGGCGCTCTTTAGCGGCGAGCGGGAAGAGAAGATGGCCCCCGTCATCAAAAGCGAGACGCAGGAAGGCAGCACGGCGCGGCTTGCACTGGAGGTAAAGCCGGGCATCATCTGGTTCGATGGGCATTTCGATGTTGCGCCCGTGCTGCCCGGTCTTGCTCAGCTCGCCTGGGCGGAAGGCATCGCGCGCCGCTTGTTCGGCGATCTGGGAGAAATGTCCCGGCTCGAGGTGGTGAAATTCTTCGATGTCGTACCGCCGGAAACAGAGCTTACGCTCGAGCTGACCCATGAAGAAGAAAAGTCCCGGGTGCTCTTTCACTATTGGAGTAGCAAGGGCGATCACGCCAAAGGGCGTATTGTCTTCGGGGGCGGCGCATGAGTTTTTTTCGCCCTTGCCTCATCGTGCCTGTTTTCAATCATGGCATCTCCGCCCAGCGCCTGGCGGTGAAAGTGGCACCGCTCGGCTTACCGCTCATTCTTGTCGATGATGGCAGTACGAGAGAAAGAGACGCGCTGGCGGAAGCCGCAAAGCGCCCGCAGGTGACGCTCCTCCGCCATGAGATGAATACGGGCAAAGGCGGCGCGGTGAAAACGGCGCTGCGGGCCGCCGCAGCGCAAGGGTACACGCATGCGCTGCAGATCGATGCCGACGGCCAGCACGATGTGGAAGATATTCCCCGCTTCCTTGCAATGGCGCAGGAGGAACCCGGCGCAGTCATATGCGGTGCGCCCCGCTTCGATGAAACGGCGCCTGGCATCCGCCGTATCGGGCGCTATTTCACCCATATATGGATCTGGGTCGAAACGCTTTCTTTCGAAATCGAAGATTCGATGTGCGGGTTCAGGGTTTATCCCTTGCGGGAAACTCTGCCGCTGCTTTCCCGCACGCGGCTCGGGGACCGGATGGATTTCGATCCAGAAATTCTTGTCCGGCTTAATTGGTCCGGCGTGCCGATCAAATCGTTACCGACTAAAGTAATTTATCCCGAAGCCGGTAGCTCCAACTTCCGGCTTGTGGCCGACAATGCGCTGATCTCGCTCATGCATACGAAGCTTGTTCTCGGCATGATCGCGCGCCTGCCTTTCCTTCTCTTGCGCAAATGGCGGAGGGCGACATGAAGCCTCCCCATGGCGAGCCGCCCAAACATTGGGCGAGCCTGGAAGAGCGCGGGGTCTATCTCGGCCTCCGCATTATGCTTGCCGCATACCGCGTTCTGGGCCGGGCCGGGTTTTCGGTTTTGCTTGCGCCGGTTATTTTCTATTTCTTCCTCTTCTCAGGAGAGGCATCGCGCGCTTCACGCAGCTTTCTGACACGGGCCTACAAGACGGCTGCGGGCCGGGAAGCATTAGGGCGCGCGCCGGGCTGGCGTGATAGCTTCTGGCATTTCTATGCGTTCGGCCAAGCCATTCTCGATAAGATTGCCGCCTGGAGAGGCGACATCGATCCTAGCGATGTCGAGTTCGAAAATGACGAGATTTTCGAACGGCTGCTGGATGAGGGACGTGGCGCTCTTTTGGTCGCCTCTCATCTCGGAAATATGGAAGTCTGCCGGGCACTCGGTCAGAAACACCGCCATATCCGGATGAATGTATTGGTGCACACCAAACATTCGGAAAATTTCAACCGGCTGATCAGCAAGGCCGACCCAGGTTCCCGCGTCTCGCTCTTTCAAACGACGGAAGTGGGGCCGGGAACGGCCATGCGCCTGCAAGAAGCGATCGATAAAGGTGAGATCGTTGTCATTGTCGGCGACCGTACACCGCAAGATGCCTCGGGCCGTTATGGCTGGGCACCGTTTCTGGGCAAAGACGCGCCCTTCCCGCAAGGTCCCTACATTCTCGCTTCACTGTTTCAGTGCCCGGTGCAATTGATCTTTTGCATCAAGAAAGGCCGCAAGCACCGCGTCATCATCGAGCCCTTTGCGGAGCGTATCGAGCTTCCCCGCGCGAACCGGGAAAAGGTTCTGCAGTCACACATCGAAGCCTTTGCCCGGCGGCTCGAATTTCACGCCGTCAGAGCGCCGTTTCAATGGTTCAATTTTTTCGATTTCTGGAATCAGGCGCCGCGTGCCGGAAATTCCGGATCATTCAGTAAGAGTGTGGACAGATAAATGACAACAAGCACCCCCGTCATCATCGGTGAGGCCGCGCTGACGATTGAGGATGTCTGCCGCGTGGCGGGCGGCCGCGCACCGGTCGCGCTGTCGCAGGCACCCTCTTTCCGCGCGCGCGTGACGAAAGGCGCGGCGTTTCTCGACAGGCTCCTGGAAGAAGATGGACGCATCTATGGGGTGACAACCGGATATGGCGATTCCTGCACCGTCGACATTCCCGCCGATTTGGTCGAAGAGCTGCCACTGCACCTAACCCGTTTTCATGGCTGCGGACTTGGCGCGCATTTGAGCGCGGAGCTTGCCCGCGCCGTGCTCGTCACCCGTCTTGCCTCGCTTGCGGCAGGTTATTCGGGCGTGCGCTGGGAGATTCTGGAGCGGCTCGTTCTTTTTCTCAATGAAGACATTGTACCGCTTATTCCCGCAGAAGGATCGGTCGGGGCGAGCGGCGATCTGACACCTTTGTCCTATGTCGCCGCCTTGCTTATCGGTGAGCGCAATGCGCTGTGGAAGGGAAGGCAAGTGCCGGCGGCAGACATTCATGCGGCGCTTGGTATGGAGCCGCTTCATCTCCGCCCGAAAGAGGGCCTTGCGATCATGAACGGCACGGCGGTCATGACCGCCTTGATGTGCGAGGCGTTTAAACGCGCGGATTATCTTGCCCGGCTGGCGGCGCGCCTGACTGCGCTTACGACGGTAGCAATTGCCGGAAACGGCTTTCACTTCGACAGCCGCCTCTTCGAAGCAAAACCGCATCCCGGCCAGGGGCAGATCGCGTCCTGGATCAGATCGGATCTGGCAAGCGGTGAACCGCCCCGCAATCCGGCGCGTCTGCAGGATCGTTATTCCATTCGCTGCGCGCCTCATGTGATCGGCGTTCTGCAGGACAGCCTGCCTTGGATGCGGCAGTTTCTCGAAACGGAACTCAACAGTGCGAACGACAATCCCATTATCGATGGGGAAGGGGAACATGTGCTCCATGGCGGACATTTCTATGGCGGGCATGTGGCCTTTGTCGCCGACAGTCTAAAAAACTGTGTTGCCAATCTGGCCGACCTTCTGGACCGGCAAATGGCGCTTCTTGTGGACACGAAATTCAATCATGGCCTGCCGGCTAATCTTTCCGGCGCTACGGGGGCACGCGCGGCGATCAATCACGGCTTTAAAGCCGTGCAAATCGGGGCTTCGGCCTGGACCGCTGAGGCCTTGAAGCTCACCATGCCGGCAAGTGTTTTCTCCCGCTCCACGGAATGCCACAATCAGGACAAGGTCAGCATGGGTACGATTGCCGCGCGGGATTGCCTGCGTGTGCTGCAGCTCACCGAGCAGGTGACGGCGGCGCAGCTTCTGGCAAGTGTGCAGGGCGCTGCACTGCGCCAGACCATGACGCCGGAGGAGAAAATTTTGGGCGGCGATCTGAAGCAATTTCTCGAGGAAGTGCGCAGCCGGTACACGCTGCTGGAAGAAGACCGCCCGCTGGAGGAGGAGCTGCGGCAATTTACGGCGCTCATTCAAGAAGCGCATTGGCCGCTTTATGAGGAAACTAAATGACAGGCGAAAAAGTTTCGTTGCCCGAAGCGGAAGTGACGGTTCAGGTTCCTTTCCATGATGTCGACCTCATGGAAGTCGCCTGGCATGGCCACTACCTGAAATATTTCGAAATCGCGCGCGGCGCGTTGCTGGATATGTTCGCCTATAATTACAGCGAGATGAAAGAGTCCGGCTATGCCTGGCCCGTGGTGGATGTGCATCTGCGCTATATCAAACCCGCACGCCTCGGCCAGAAGCTGAAAGTGCGTGCGAAGCTTTTGGAATACGATCTCAGGATGAAGATTGGCTATGAGGTAAGAGACGCGCAAACCGGTGAACGGCTGACGAAAGGCCACACGGTGATGGTTCCGGTGACGATGGAGACGGGCGAGCTTTATCTGGGCACGCCGCCCGTTCTTGCCGAAAAGCTGGGGATGCCCGCATGAGTACGAAGCCTGCCATGATCGCAGTGCTTTTCGCCGCGTTCTGGTTGGCGCTGCTGCCGGTGCAGGCCGCGCCGCAAGAAGGTGACACATCTGCCGCGATACCCGGCATCAAAGAGGCGCTGCAAACCATGCCGGTCGTGCGCGCGCAATTCACGCAAAGCCGCCATATGGCTGTTCTCTCCCGTCCGCTCTCCTCGCAAGGCTCGCTGATCTTTACGAAAGAAGAGGGTATCGCTTGGCTCATTGAGAAACCTTACCCGGTCAATCTCGTGCTGACTTCCACCCATGTGAGTGAATGGGAAGAGGGCGAAGACAAAGAGCGCGTGCCGCTCTCCGCCCGTCCCGCACTTTCAAGTCTTGTTTCCATTCTCGTGCCGGTTCTCTCTGGCGACCTCGCCGCTCTCGAGGACCGCTTCGAGATGGAAACCGCGCTGGTGGAAGACGGCTGGCAGGTTGTTCTGACCCCGCGCGGCGACGCGCTGGCCGGTGTCGTCGAGACCATTCGGCTTTCCGGCGATGACCGGCTGCGCGGACTGACGGTGAAAGAGGCGGGGGGAGATGAAACCGAAATCCGTTTCAGTAAATACCGGCCTGAACCGTCGGAGCTCACGGCGGAGGAGCGGCGCTATTTCGAAGAGTAAAGACAGTCTTCGCCGGGCAGCGCCATGGGTCTGGCTGATCCTTATTGCCGCGATGATGGGCGGTGTTGCCCTTCGGCTTGCGCCGGGCGGCGCCATCAATGTCGATCTCGTCAACCTTCTGCCTGAAAGTGCCCGCGCACCGGATCTCGAAGCGGTGATTGAAAAACGGCGCAAAGAATTCGAGCGGCATCTCATTCTGCTGGTGGAGGCGGACAGCCCTGACAAAGCGCAATCAGCCGAAAAGGCGGTGCGAGACGCTCTCGAAGGACAATCTTTTCTTGAAGAGATCTCGCCGCCGAGCCGTGCCGAACAAGAGGCCGGTTTCGCGTTCTATGCGCAGCACCGACACGGCCTTGCCGGTCCCGCCATGCGACGAACGCTTGAAAGCGGCGATGCGGATAAGCTCGTCGAGACCGTCGCGCGGGCTTATGCCAATCCGGCAGGTTTTCTCAGTTCCGATCTGATCGAGACGGACCCGCTACTGCTTTTACCGGATTTTCTGGAAAACACCTTGCCGGATGTGCCTGCCACGCTGCGTATGGAAAAAAGCGGGCGGTATTATGAATGGGAAGGGCGGTTTTATATGCCGCTCTATTACCTTTTGGCGCAATCGCCCTTTTCTCTCGATGGGCAGGCGGCGTTCTCAGCGGCGCTTGAACGTGCGCAAGAAGAACTAAGCCGTAAGGCGCCGGATGCTCGGCTCTACAGTGTCGGCGTTGCGCGGCATGCGGCGCGGGGCGCAGCGCAGGCGCGCTCGGAAATTTCCACCGTCGGCCTTGGCTCACTTGCGGGGGTTGTTTTGCTGGTCGTTTGCGTCTTCCGCTCCGCGCTTCCTCTGCTGGCGGCGGTGCTGACCATTGGCATCGGTGTAATGGCGGGGCTGGCCGCCTGCCTTTTCATTTTCGGTGAAATCCATCTCCTCACGCTAGTCTTTGGCGGCAGCCTTGTCGGTATTTCGGTCGATTATGTTTTCCATTTTCTTTGCGAGAAGACCAGGCCGGGCACGCCAGTTACCGGCGAGGCCGCCCTTAGTAAAATCTTCCCCGGCATTTCACTTGGTCTTGCGACAACGCTGATTGGTTTTGCGGGCATGTGGCTCGCCCCTTTTCCCGGTCTGCGCCAAATGGCGATGTTCTCGGCCGCAGGGCTCATTGCCTCCTATCTCACGGTGTGCCTGTGGTTTCCGCATCTTCCTCTCGGGACCCGTGCGGTTGCGCCAGCCGTACAGCGCGCCATCGAACATTATGCAGCCTTCTGGCGGAAAATGCCGCGCATGGGATGGCTCGGCGGGCTTGCAGGCACCACACTCATTCTTCTGGCAGGCATCACCCAGCTCACGCCGCAGGATGATGTGCGTCTTTTGCAGACGCTTGACCCTGATGTCGTGGCCGAACAGGCCCAAATAGAACAGGTACTGGACCAAAAAAGGGCCAGCCAATATCTGATTGTGGCGGGCCGTTCCACCGAAGAACTTTTGGCGAGAGAAGAACAGCTCCGCAGCGCATTGCAGGAAACGCAGACCGAAGAGCTCTTGTCCTTAAGCCGCTTTGTTCCCTCGCAAGAAAAGCAGCAGAAAACACGGAGAAAGCTGATCGGCTTCCTCGACAAAGAAAATATCCGGAGCAAATTGCAGGAAACGGTTGGGCTGAGGCCGCAAACTCTTTCTAGTTACCTCGGTTCTTTGAAAGAGGCAGGCCCCGCCCTCACACTGGAAGCCTGGCTGGAAAGCGCTGCCTCCACCCCCTACCGCCATCTTTACCTTGGCGTGCGCGGCGGCCTTCACCGCTCGGTAATCGAGTTGAGGCAGGTGGGAGATGTTGAGGCTCTGATGCAGCTTACCTCAGGTATCGAGGGCGCCGAGCTTGTGGATACTGCCGGCACCTATTCCCGGCTTTTCGGAGAATACCGCCGCCAGCTTATGGTTCTCGCCGCACTTTCCTACATTCTCGTCGTGGGGCTCTTGTTCTGGAAATATGGCGGCAAGGCCATGATCCTTATCATGGCGCCGCCCGTAGCGGCGGCTTTGGCCGCGCTTGGCCTTTTAGGGCTCACCGCAGGCAGCTTCTCGCTTTTCCACATTATGGCGCTTATTCTGGTGCTCGGCATCGGGGTGGATTATGGCATCTTCTTCAAAGAAGCAGGCGCGCAGAATGCGGCCACGATGCTGGCGGTTCTGCTCTCTGCGCTGACGACAGTGCTGGCATTCGGTCTGCTGGCGTTTTCGCAGACGGCGGCTATCCATGCGTTCGGCGTCACTGTTTTTACGGGGATTGTGGCCGCTGCGCTAGTGGCAACGGCTGGGGGAGTCTATTTGACTGGGGACGGGGGAAATGGGGCAAGTTGAGCGTTGTGAAATTGCGGTCATCGGTGCGGGGCCTGCCGGGGCGGTTGCCGCGGCGATGTTGGCCCGCGCGGGCCGGAACGTTGTGGTGCTGGAGCGAGAAGTCTTTCCCCGCTTTTCGATAGGCGAAAGTCTTTTGCCGCAATCCATGAAATTTCTGGAAGAGGCAGGTTTATTGGAGGCCGTCAGCGCCGAAGGATTTCAGCGCAAGGATGGTGCGGCCTTCGAATGTGGCGGGCGGCGAACGGCTTTCGACTTCACGGATAAATTCTCACCCGGCTGGGGCACTACTTTCCAGGTTCAGCGCGCACGCTTCGATAAGGTGCTGGCGGATGGCGCAGCGGCAGCCGGTGCCGATATCCGCTATGCCCATTCTATTGAAAAGGCGGAGCCCGGTGACGATGGCTTTACGCTCGGTTACCGCGATGCTGAAGGGCGGGCCGGTGCGATCAAGGCGGATTTTTGCCTGGATGCAAGCGGCTTCGGGCGCGTCTTGCCGCGCCTCCTCGATCTGGACCGGCCTTCTGACTTCCCCGTCCGCCGGTCGCTTTTCACGCATGTGAAGGACGGTATTTCGGAGGCAGGTTTCGACCGGAACAAGATTTTGATCACCGTGCATCCGGTTCACCGCGATGTCTGGTATTGGCTGATCCCTTTTTCCGACGGTACAAGCTCGCTCGGTGTCGTCGCCGAAGAGGCTTTCATCGCCGCACGTGAGGGAGAGAGCGAAGACATTCTCAAGGTGCTGGTGGCGGAAGCGCCTGCTCTTGCGGTCACTTTGGCCAACGCGGAATACCATATGCCGGTGCGCAGCATTGCGGGATACTCCTCCAAAGTCTCCTCGCTGCACGGGAAAAACTTTGCGCTTCTCGGCAATGCTGGAGAGTTTCTTGATCCGGTCTTTTCCTCCGGCGTGACGATCGCGCTGAAATCGGCCTCACTCGCCGCCGGACTGCTCTGCCGTGGCGCGGCGGAACCTCAAGCGGATTGGGAAGCGGAATTTGCCAAGCCGCTTAAAACCGGTGTCGAGACCTTCCGGAACTTCGTAACGAGCTGGTATTCCGGCGAGCTGCAGGACGTTATTTTCTCCGCCAACCGCAACCCGGACATTCAGCGGATGATCTGTTCGATTTTGGCGGGGTATGCTTGGGACGAGAGCAATCCTTATGTTGCCCAGCCCCGCCGCCTTAAGGTGCTGGCCGAAATGTGTCAGGGAATGGTGTAATGAGGGGTGCGCGTATCATAACCGTCTTGCTTGCGGGGATGATTGCCGCCTGCGCCCCGGCGCGTGATTTCGATGAGGCACAGCAGGGCCGGGCGGCGCTAACGGCGCTGACGCCAACCTCACTCGGACGGAACCTTACGCTGAGCCAGCGCGTGACGGGAGAACTTGCTGCCGAAGGCGCGTCGCTGCGGTTCGAGCTTGAAGTGAGAGAAGACAAGCTCGTACTTGTCGGCCTGACGCCGACGGGCGTATCGCTCTTCACCGTGACGCAGCAGGGCAAGACCTGGGACAGCCGGAGCCGTTTTCCAAACGGTACGCCGGAAGGAGCGGTGCTGGACCCTGCCTATATGCTCGCCGATATCAAACTCACCTATTGGCCGGTAGAGGCCTTGAACCTTGCGCTGGGTGCAAAGCGCTGGCGCGTTCTGGAAGAGGTATCGGGTGAGGCCCGCCGCCGCGTTCTCATAGACCCGCTGGGTCAAACCATCGCCGAAGTGATTTATCCGCCGAGGCTTGCGGCAGGGGACATTGTCCTCAAACGCTACGACATTCCATACAGGCTAAAGATCAGAACGCTCAATATGATGGAGGGGACGGTATGACAGCCTTCCCCGCATATCTGCCTGCTCTTGGCATCGTCAGTGCGCTTGGCGCCGGGCGCAGCGAAGTCGCGGCCAATCTTTTTGCCGGCAGGAATGAAGGCATGAGGAGGCGCGATGATTTGCTGGCGGATGGGCAACCGGCAACCGTTGGCGAGGTTGCATCGCCCTTGCCGGACGTGCCGGATCACCTGCGCGCCTATGAAAGCCGCAACCTGCAATTGATCATTGCGGCGGCTGAGCAGATCCGCCCCGAGATTGAAGCTGCGCTCAGCCGTTATGGCACCGCGCGGATCGGCGTCGTTATGGGCAGCAGTACATCGGGGATCGACCGGGGTGAGGCGGCGCTTGCCGTTTATGAAAAATCGGGCAGTCTGCCTCCGGGCTTCGATATTCGGATGCAGGAACTCGGCTCTGTCGGTGAGGCGCTGGCAAAATATCTGGGCATAGAGGGGCCAGCTTACACGGTTTCAACGGCCTGTTCGTCGGGCGCGCATGCGCTGGCCGCCGGAAGGCGCATGTTGCAGACAGGGCTTGTGGATGCGGTTGTTGCGGGCGGGGCCGACACGTTGTGCCGTCTGACGGTAAACGGTTTTCAGGCGCTATCGGCCTTGTCACTCGACCTGTGCAACCCGTTCAGCCGCAACCGCGCCGGGATTAATATCGGAGAAGGAGCGGCGATTTTTCTCATGCAGAAAGAAGAATCGGAAGTTGCGCTCTGGGGCACTGGCACCTCGTCGGATGGGTACAGTATGACGGCGCCGGACCCGGAAGGGACCGGCATTGAGATAGCACTGCGCGCCGCCCTAGCGGATGCAAAGGTGGAGCCGAAGGAAATCGACTATGTGCAGCTCCACGGCACGGGAACCGCCCAAAACGATCTGGTGGAAAGCGCCGTGATAAAGCGTCTTTTCAAGGGTGAGATTCCCGCCAGTTCCTCCAAAGCGCAGATCGGGCACACGCTGGGTGCGGCGGGCGCCATGGGGGCGGCGCATTGCTGGCTTGCGGCACATAGCGCAAACACTGAAGGATACTTGCCGCCCCATCTGTGGGACGGAATGGCCGATGACGGTCTTCTTTCGGAAAGCCTGGTGTCGCCCGGAGAAGTGCTTGCGCCCTCCGCCCGGCGGCTTTTCCTGTCCAATACGCTTGCCTTTGGCGGCAACAATGCTGGCCTCGTTTTGGGGAGGCAGCCATGAGCGCATCCTTTGAATGGCAGCTTGCCGAGCTCGTCCCGCATAAGGCGTCGCTTTCCTTATTGGATGATGTTTTAGAGGCGGGAAACGAGGACGCGCGGGCCGGGGTGCGGATTGCGGAAGATTCACTTCTTTATGATCGCTCGCTTGGCGGCGTGCCGGCTTATGCCGGGATCGAATATATGGCCCAGACGATTGCGATGTTCGCAGGTGCAGAGGCCCGGCGCGCCGGCAAACCGCCCGCTGTAGGCTTTTTGCTGGGCACACGGCGTTTCACCGCCCATGTTCCGGTCTATAAGCTGGGTGCTTATCTGGAGATCGCCGTAACGCAGGACTTGCGGGACGATCAAATGGCGGCATTCTCCTGCACAATATGCGAGAACGGGACGCCGCTCGCCGAGGCACGGCTGAGTGTGTTTCAGCCGCGCGATGTGGAAGAATTTCTTGGAGTGAATGGGTAAATGGCACGGCAGGTTCTGGTAACGGGTGCGAGCAGAGGCATCGGAAAGCATGTCGCCGAGCGTTTGGCCGCTTCCGGCTTTGATATCGTCGTGCATTACAATTCGCGCAAAGATGCCGCGGAAGAAACCGCAAAAGCTGTTACCGCTCATGGCATGCGCGCCCGTCTTCTTGCTTTCGACATTGGCGCGCGTGAAGAGGTTCAAGCCAAGCTCGAAGCCGATGTGGAGGAGAACGGTGCTTATTACGGTGTCGTCTGCAATGCCGGCATTCATGCCGATAACGCGTTTCCCGCCATGCCGGGAGAGGACTGGGACAAGGTTCTGAGAACCAATCTCGACGGTTTTTACAACGTGCTGCATCCGCTCGTGATGCCCATGGTGCGGGCCCGCAAGGGCGGGCGCATCGTCGTCATGTCTTCCGTTTCCGGTTTAATGGGGAATCGCGGGCAAGTGAATTATTCCGCCTCTAAAGGCGGGCTCATCGCCGCGGCAAAGGCGCTGGCTATCGAACTTGCCAAGCGCCGCATCACAGTAAATTGCGTGGCACCGGGAATAATTGAAACCGAGATGACGGAGGATGTGTCCGAAGATCATGTTATGGACATGATCCCGGCGCGCCGTTTTGGCAAGCCGGAAGAGGTGGCAAGTCTTGTCGCTTATCTTTTCTCCGATGATGCCGCTTACCTGACCCGGCAGGTGATCTCGGTCAATGGTGGAATGTTCTGATGAAGCGCGTAGTGATTACGGGGATGGCGGGTATTTCTCCGGTGGGTAATGAAATCGGGGACGCGTTCGCCCAATTGCGGCGATGTGAAAACGCGGTCCGGTTGATGCCCGAATGGGACATCTATGACGGTCTCAACACCAAGCTCGGTGCGCCCGCCGCTGATTTCTCTTTGCCCAAGCACTATAATAGAAAGCGCACCCGCTCGATGGGGCGGGTCTCGATCCTGGCAACGAGAACCAGCGAGCTGGCACTGGAAGCGGCTGGCCTTCTGGATGACCCCATTCTTCAAAGTGGCAAGGTCGGTGTCGCCTACGGTTCGTCCTCCGGCACACCCGATGCGATCGGCAGTTTCGCCAGTATGCTGTTCAAGCATACGACCGATCAGATCAAGGCGAATACCTATATCCGCATGATGTCCCACACGACATCGGTCAATGTCGGCGTCTTTTTCGGGCTGAAAGGTCGGATGCTGCCGACATCGAGCGCTTGTACGTCGGGCTCCTTGGCGATTGGCCTGGCCTATGAAGCAATTCGCGCTGGCCAGCAGCAGATCATGATCGCGGGCGGGGCTGAGGAGCTCTCGGCAACGCAGGCCGCCGTCTTCGATACGCTCTTTGCTACCAGCACGCGCAACAATACGCCGCATTCGACACCTGCCCCCTTCGATGCGAACCGCGACGGGTTGGTGATCGGGGAAGGGGCAGGCAGTTTCGTTCTGGAAGAAATGGAAAGCGCGCTTGAAAGATGCGCGCCCATCATTGCCGAGATTGTCGGCTTCGGTACGAATTCCGATGGCCAGCATGTCACTCAGCCGGCGGCGGAAACCATGAGCATGGCCATGAAGCTCGCGTTGGAAGACGCAGGCGTGCCGCCGCAAGAGATCGGCTATGTCAACGCCCATGGCACGGCGACGGATCTCGGCGATGTCGCTGAAAGCCAGGCAACCCGCGATGCGCTCGGGTGGAAGGTACCGACCTCGTCGCTTAAAAGCTATATGGGGCACACGCTCGGCGCCTGCGGGGCGATCGAAGCCTGGCTTACGCTTCAGATGATGGAAGAGAAATGGTTTGCGCCGACCGTCAATTTGACGGAGGTCGATCCGCGCTGCGCCGATCTCGATTACATTTGCGGGACGGGCCGGGAAATCGACACTGATTACGTGATGTCGAACAATTTTGCCTTTGGCGGCGTCAACACGTCGCTGATCTTCAAGCGCTGGCAGGGGGCGGGCAGTTAAGGCCCGTGCCCCGGCCAGGCATGAGGTTAGAAACGTTTCAGGGCGAGATTGATCCGGTCGCTCATGAACTTCACCCACTTATTGTAATTTCTGTGGATGCTTGCACCGTCATAAAGCAGATTGGCGGAATTGCGGTAGGTGATGCTGTAATGCTTAGCATCGAATTTGATGTCGACTTCGGCCATGTGACTACGCACGAAAATCTGCGCCACGATATGGCCCGGCCCCTCGTTGCGCACTTGCCAGCCTTTTTCCGTCGCTCCCTGGGTAATGGCGCTTTGCACCTGATCCAGCGTGGCCGGTTTGCCGGTGCCGGTATAAACGGTCATGTTCTGCACGTTGTAGACAGGCTGCGTCCGGCCAAAAAGCGCATGTGCCGCGCTGGTGGAAAAAGCGACGAGCAACAGGGCCGCGAGAAACGTGCGTATCATGAAAATCCCCCCAAGGTTTAAGCAACGAGCCGCCTGAGAGGCGACGGTAAGAAAAAAGCACGAGGCGCCCAAAAGGGCGCGCCGCTTTCGCCCGTATTCAATAGCCAAGATGCTGAAAAGTCCATCTTGATATGGGACAGAGGTGGTGGAAAACGGCACGCCTTGCAGCTGACGGCAGTCTTCCGGTACGCCCCTAAATGTTTGGAACAGCGCCGGTTTTTCGATATGATGGATATCATAAAGAGGAGCCGGCCATGCCCTATACAGCCGAACATAAAGCCCAGACCCGTCAGCGGATTATCGAAAGCGCGGCGCATCAGCTTTGCGAGAAAGGTATAGGCGGGGTCAGTGTTGCCGAGCTGATGAAAGAAGCCGGGCTTACCCATGGCGGCTTTTATGCGCATTTCGGCTCCAAGGCCGCGCTCGTGGCGGAAGCGGCGGCTTATGCGCTGGGCGCTACGACGCAGATGCTGGATGAGGCCGCCGAAGGCGCCCCGCCGAGCCGCCGTTTGAAGGCGCTGGTCGATACCTATGTGAACCGCCACCATGTCGCCCATCCGGGCGAAGGCTGCGCCATTGCCGCGCTCGGCCCCGAGCTTTCCCGCGAAACGCCGAAGACACGCAAGGCGTTTGGCCGCGTGCTCGATAAAATGATTTCCATGGTTGCCTCCCACACCGGCGCGCGCAGCGAAAAAGCGGCGCGGGAACAGGCCATCGCCACGATCGCGACAATGGTCGGCACCATCGTCATGGCGCGGGCGGTGGACGACAAAAACTTTGCCAATGAAATTCTGAAAACGGGCCGGGAGGCGGCGCTGCGTCACTAGGCGCTACGTCACGAGGCATTGCGCGGCCTCCCGTATTTACCTGCGCGGTCACACGGCCGGGGCGACTCGGCCCGTGAGCGTGCCGAAGGAAAGGCGCGCGCCATCCGCGCCTTTGGCCGTAGCGCCGATGATCACTTCATCGCCGTCCTGAAGCCAGCCGCGCGCCGTGCCGTCGGGCAGGGCGATCACGTCTTTCCCGCCTTTTGTCGCTTCCAGAAGACAGCCGCAGCCATCCTCATTCGGCCCCGAGACGGTGCCAGAGCCGTAAAGATCGCCGGGCCGTGTGGAAGCGCCGTTCGCGGTCAGATGGGCAAGCTGCTGCGCGCCGTCCCAATACATCTCGGCAAAATCCATCCGCGCTATGGTCTGCGCGTCTATGCCGCTATCGCGCATGGCGGCGGAACGCAGCGCCACTTCCATATCGAGCGCGTAGGAGAACGCCTCGTCATGGCACAGATAGGAAAGCGCGTCTTCTTGTGAGCGGTTGCGCCGGCGGGCCCCGTCGAGCGCTGCCAGCGGCACGATCCAGGCGCCCACCTGCGTGGCAAAAGATTTGGCAAGGAAGGGACCGAGCGGTGTGCTTTCCCAGCCCTGAAAATCCCGCGCGCTCCAATCGTTGAGCAGCACGAGGCCGAAGACGTGGGTGGCAAAGTCGCTTGCGGCGATGCGCGTGCCCTGGCGCGTTTGCCCGCACATGACGAAACCGATTTCCGCTTCGAAATCGAGCGCGCGGGAGGGCGTAAAGCGCGGCGCGCCTTTGGCGAAAGACTGCCCATGGGGACGGATGATCTCCTGCCCGCTCGCGCAGATCGTGCCGGTGCGGCTGTGATAACCGACGGGCATGTGCGTCCAGTTGGGATGCAGCTCCGCATCCGGGCGGATCGCTTTCATCGAGCGGGCGGCATGATGATAAGAGGAATAAAAATCGACAAAGTCGCCGGGCGCGAGCGGGCAAAGCAGATCAAGACCTTCCCGTTCAAGCAGCGCCGCCTCGACAGGCGCGCGCGTCTCTTCATTCTCGCGCGAGAGCAGAAATTGCAGCCGTGCCCGCAAAGCCGCATGGTCTTCCGGGCTGTAACGCAAAAGCCCGTTGAGCGAGCTGTCCTGCCAGATCGCGGGGTCGAACTTTAAATCGTCCAAGAGCCCGGTGCCGGCAAGCACATGAAGATCGAGCGCTTGGCCCCCGATTGCTACCACGAGATGCGTACCGCCGTCTTTCGCCGCGGCAACGCCGTAAGGCAAATTGGCAAGGGAAAAGCCGGAGCCATCCGCGCCGGGCACGAAGGACCCGGCGCGAAGGCATGTTTCCGGTGCTGTGCTGCCATGAGGCCCCGCCATCACGAACCAGCCTTGGCTTGAGCGGGGGCTTTGCCGTCCCCGGCTTTCGGCGCGGCGGTTTTTTCTGCTTCCGGCTTGGGCGCGGGTTTCTTTGCCGCGCCGGGCAGCGGCGGGGCATCGACTAGAGCGCCTGCCTTGTAAAAGGCCTCGATCTCCGTGTCCTTGTAGCCGAGCGAGGCAAAGATCGAGCGGTTATGCTCGCCCTGCAGCGCAGGAGCGCCCGTCTCCGGCAGCTCTTCGTCGGAGAAGTGCCAGGGATGGCCCGGAATGCGGTAGGTGCCGCCATGCCGGTCCGGCACTTCGCGCACTGCGCCCCAATAGTCCGCCCATTCACTGTCGGCCAGCTCGCGCATGCTGCGCACCTCACCCATGGCGATCTTGGCTTCGTCGAGCTGCGCGTCGAGGCTTTCCATATCCGGGAAGGTGAGGATCCAAGTCTGGATGATCTCATGCAGCGCGGCGTAGTTCTGCTGGCGGGCCTCGGCTGTGGCAAAGCGCGGATCTTTGGCAAGGTCCGGGCGGCGCATCGCCGAAAGATAGAAGCGGAACGTCAAGGAGCCGATCATGCTGGTGGCAACGGTAAAGGTCTCTCCGTTCGGTCCCTCGAAGAAGGGACAGTCCGTTGCACCCAGCACCGCAGGCTCGGGCCCGAGATCGATATCCGTCAGGTCCACATGCGCCCGCTCGTTGATGGCGAGCAGCGTGGCGGCCATGGCGACATCGATATATTGCCCGCGCCCCGTCTCTTTGCGCTTGTGAAGCGCGGCGAGAATGGCAACCGTCGCCTGAAGGCCGGAATAAACGTCGGCATGGGAAAGGCTGTCCGTCTTCAGCCCGCTCAGCGCCTCACCGTAATGTGCAAGGCTGTTGGCGGTGAAGCCGGCCTCCGCCTGCACGGTCGGAGCATAGGCCATGCGTCCGCGCCAGGGCCCGTGCTGGCCGTAGCCGGTGATGGAGGCGTAGATGATGCGCGGGTTGCGCGCGGCGACGGTCTCATAATCGAGCCCGAAAAAGCCGAGCGTGCCGGCGCGGAAGTTTTCCACGATGATGTCGGCATCGTCGCAAAGCCGCAGCGCGAGCTGGCGGCCTTCATCGACATTCAGGTCGATGCTGACATTGCGTTTGCCTGCATTCTGCTGGGCGTAATAGCCGGACATATCGCCATGGGTCGGCATGGCAAAGCGCGTCACGTCCGGGCGGGGCGGTTCGACTTTGATTACGTCCGCGCCAAGGTCCATCAGGGTGCGCGCGCAAAACGGCCCTGCCAGAACGCGGGAGAAATCGACGACTTTCAATCCTGCAAGTGGTCCACTCATCGATCAGCGCCCCTCGAAACGTGCGGCGCCCGGTCCGTTCTTACGGAATGCCTTGAGCCCGATTTTCAGATCTTCCGATTTCCAGATGGGTTTCTGGATGTCGGTCATTGCCTCGTCCGCGGCCCGCACGCCTTCGTTGGCGGCGATATAGGCAAGCTTCTTCGTGGCGGCATGGGCAACCGTCGGCCCATGGGCGAATTCTTCGGCAATGGTCCAGGTCACGGACTCGAGCTTGTCGTCCGGCACGGAAAGGTTGATGAGGCCCCAGCGCTCCAGCGTCGCGGCATCGTAGCGCCGGCCCAGCATCGACATTTCCTTGGCACGGGCAACGCCGATGCGCTGTACCTGGCGCTGAACGGCGCCCATCAGCGGGTGAAGGCCGAGCGTCACTTCCACCGAGCCGATTTTGGTGGAAGAAGCGGCGATGATGTAATCGCAGGCAAGCGCCAGTTCCAGCCCGCCGCCAAGGCAGACCCCGTGCAGGCTTGCAATGATCGGAATGGGCAACGTTTCAAGGCGCTGCAAAAAGTCGATCGTATAGGTATTGGCGCGGCTGGCCTGCTTGGCGTCTTTGTCGCCGCCTGCAGGCGGGGTGCCCACGCGGGTTTCGAAATATTCCAGATCCGCGCCGGCGGAGAAATGCCGCAGCCCGCTGCGCAGGATGATGGCACGTGCGCCGGCTTCTTCCGCCACTTTCAGCTCGTCCAGCAGCGCATCCATCAGCTTCGTGCCGATCAGATTGTAAGGCCGGTAGAGCATGGTCAAAGTCGTGATCGACCCGCGCACTTCCCGCGCGATAAGGGGTTCGGAACTCATAAGCGTTTCTCCGTTTATTATGGGCTTCAAGCGGCAAGCAGCTCTTGAAGCGTTCTGGATAGAAGGATGCCGAGGCGCGTGCGCCGGTAGCCGGCGGAGGCATAGTGATCGCCGCGGAAGGTGAGCCCCTGAAGCGCCTCTTCGATGGCAGTTTGGATACGCCCGGCTTCGTAAGGCCCGCCCGTGAGCGCGGATTCGAGCGAGGGCAGGCGCTGCGGGTGAGAGGGCGCGCCGCTCACCGCGATGCGCACCTTCCGGCAGGCGCCGCCTTCACCGGGCTCCAGGCTGATCGCGGCGCTGGCAATGCTCCAGCCCACGGCATTGTGTTTCACCTTGCGATAAGTGCTGCGGCTGTCTTCTTTTTGGTAAGGCAGATGTACCGCCGTCACGATCTCGCCTTTCAGCCCGCCTGCCGGTTTGACGCCGGTCACGAAGTCGGCGGCGGACATACGCCGGGTGCCGTCCTTGCCGTAGATCTCGACTTCCGCGTCGAGGGCAAGAGCTGCCGCCACCCAGTCGCCGCCGGGTTCGGCCTCGCAAAGCGCGCCGGCCAGCGTGCCGAGACGGCGGATCATCGGATCGCCTGCTGCCGCTCCCGTTTCGCATAAAAGCGGCAGGCGCTTTTGCACGGTCGCATCGCGCAGGAGTTCGGCCTGGCGCACCATGGCGCCGATGCGCACCCCGTCCGGCCCGTGCTCGATGGCCGACAGTTCGGTAATAGCATTGAGATCGATCACCGCGCGCGGGCTCGCCCGGCGCTGTTTGAGTTCCGTGATGAGGCTCTGCCCCCCGGCCAGAAGCGCCGCGCCGCCTTCTTGGGACAGAAGGGACGCTGCTTCTTCAAGGGTTGCCGGACGGGCGTAATCGAAAGCTGCCGGGATCATGCCTCTGTCTCCTTATTGGCCGCGTTGCGGATGGACGTCAAAACCCGTTCGGGCGTTAGCGGCATGTCGAGCGTGCGCACGCCGAGCCCCCAAAGCGCATCGATGGCGGCATTGACGATGGCGGGCGGCGCGCCGATGGCGCCGGCCTCGCCAAGGCCTTTGGCGCCCAGCGGATTGGTTGGGGTGGGAGTGACGGTGTGGTCCGTTTCGAAACGCGGCAGCATGTCGAAGCGGGGAATGGACGGTTCGAGCGCAGGACGGCCTTGCGCATCGAAGCCTGCATCCTCGTAAAGCGCCTGGCCGATACCTTGCGCAAGCCCGCCATGCACCTGGCCGCGGGCAAGCAGCGGGTTGATGATGACGCCGCAATCATCGACCGCGATGTAGCGCTTCAGTTCCACCTCGCCGGTTTCAGGGTCGACCTCCACAAGCGCGATATGCGCGCCGTAAGGCGAGGACATGGATTGCGGATGGAAGAATTCGGTTTCTTCAAGCCCGATGCCAAGCTCATAAGGAATGTCGTGGCCGGTCCAGGCGGCATGGGCGACCCGTTCGATCGTCACGGTGCCATTGCCGTCCGCAGCTTTGAAGATACCCTCCTCGATGAGAACGTTGTCGGGCTCGCATTGCAGAAGGTGAGCCGCAATGCGCCGCATCTTTGCGGCAACGCGGCCTGCGGCGACTTTGACCGCGCTCCCGCCCACGGGCACAGAGCGGGAATTGAACGTGCCGATACCGAAGGGGATCATGTCCGTGTCCCCCTGCAGCACTTCGATCTGTTCCGGCGCAATGCCGAGCTCGTCCGCTGCGATCTGGGCGAAGGTCGTCACATGGCCCTGGCCGTGGCTGTGCGAGCCGGAAAGGACCGTCGCCCGTCCGTCCGGGTGCACGCGCACGACGGCGCTTTCATAGCCGCCGCGATCAAAGCCTACGAACTGCAGAATGAAGCCATTCCCCATGCCGCAGGTTTCGGTATAGTTGGAAAAGCCGATGCCGAGATAACGGCCCTTCTTGCGCGCCTCTTCCTGCTCTTTGCGCAGGCCCTCATAGCCCGCGTTCTTCAGCGCGAGATCGAGCGTCATCGCATACTCGCCCGTGTCGAGCGTCGTGCCCGTCGGCTGCGCATAAGGCATCTGGTCGGGCTGAACGAAATTGCGCTTGCGCGTTTCGGCGGGGTCGAGCCCCAGCTCCAGCGCCACGCGGTCCATCACTCGCTCAATCATATAGGCCGCTTCCGGGCGGCCCGCGCCGCGGTAGGCATCGACCGGCGTCGTATTGGTATAAGCGCAGGTGATCGTCACGTCGGAATGGGGAATGGCGTAAACCCCGAGCGCGAAGAGGGCCACATTGATTGTCGGCACGCCTGTGCCCATGGAAGAAAGATAGGCACCGACATTGGCCTTGGAGTCGAGTTTGAGGCCAAGCACCTTGCCGTCCTTCTGCACGGCAACGCGCACCTCCATCTCATGGTCGCGCCCATGGGTGGTGGCCGCCACGTTTTCGCTGCGCCGTTCGGTCCATTTCACGGGCCGTTTCAGCAGGCAGGAAAGCCGCGCCAGTGTCAGCTCTTCGGGATAGAAGTGCATTTTGGGGCCGAAGCCGCCGCCGACATCCGGCGAGATGACACGCAGTTTGTGCTCGGGAAAGCCGAGCGCGCCGGCCAGCATCCGCCGCAGCATATGCGGGATCTGATGGGCGGTATAAAAAGTCAGCCGCTCCGTTGCCGGGTCGAAATCCGCATTCACCGCCCGCCCTTCGATGGGGAAGGGCACGAGGCGCTGATTGCGCAGGTTGAAAGCGATTTCCCGGTCGGCTTTTTCAAGCGCCTCGTCATAGCCGCCATTGCCGGTCTTGAACGTGGTGGCGAGATTGTCCGGCAGATCGCCATGCACTTTATGAGCGCCGTCTTGCAAGGCGTCGGAGGCGCTGAAGACAGTAGGGAGCGGGTCGTAGGCGACATCGACAAGGACGCCCGCATCGGCGGCCGCTTCCGGGCTTTCAGCCAGCACCACGGCCACGCATTCGCCGACATGGCGCACAATCTCCCGGGCGAGCGCCGGGCGGCCTTTGACCTGCGAGCCGGGTAACACCCAGTTGGGCGGCACATCGCGCGTGCCTTGCAGATCGTTGGCGCAGTAAACCCCTTTGACGCCGGAAACGGCAAGGGCCGCTTCGGTGCTCACTTTCAAAATGCGCGCATGGGCATGGGGCGAGCGGACGAAATGCGCATAAAGCTGGCGGGGCAGCGTGATGTCGCCGACATAGCGCCCGCGTCCCGTCAGGAAACGCGTGTCTTCCATCCGGCGCATGGCTTTGCCGGTGTGCTTACCTGTCTCGGCGTGCTGTTGGGTGTTCAGATTGGGAGCATTCATTCCGCAGCTCCTTTCACGGCGCTGGCGCCGCTGCCAAGGGTTTCGGCGGCGCTCAAAACCGCATCGACAATGTGTTGATAGCCCGTGCAGCGGCACAGATTGCCGCGCAGCGCCTGGCGAACGTCGTTTTCATCCGGATTGGGATTGGTTTTAAGCAGGTCCATGGCGGCGCAGAGCATGCCGGGCGTGCAATAGCCGCATTGCAGCGCGTGATGCTCGTGAAACGCTTGCTGCAGGGGGTGAAGCGTGCCGTCTTCTGCGGCAAGGCCGGCGGCGGTGGTGATCTCTGCGCCATCCGCTTGAGCTGCCAGCATCATGCAGGATTTCACCGCCTCGCCGTTTACCAGCACCGTGCAGGCGCCGCAGCGCCCGCTTTCACAGCCGATATGTGGGCCCGTGACACCCAGTTTCTCCCGCAATACCTGAATGAGCAGGCTGCGGGGCTCGACCGTGGCGCGCTCTTTCGCGCCGTCCACCGTCAGCATGATATCGAGTTCGCTTTTCAAGATGGCATCCCCTGACTGTTAAGTGTTGACCGGTTAAGTGTTGCCGCCGCGGATTGCCCCGCGCCGGGCGACGGCAATTCTAAATATGATAATCATAATATATAAACTGGGGATGGAAGCCCTCCCTGTCAACTCGCATTTGCGTAAGGAAGATTTGATGGTTGGAAACGGCCGGAAGAGCTGACGGGGGAGCAGGCAGGGTAAACTGGAGATTTACCTTTTCCGCCTCCCGGTTCGGGAAGCGGATGAACCAAAGCAAGGCGGAAGGAACGGATACAGATGGCAGTCGTTTAAAAGACAGTGGCGCGCATTGCACTTTTCAATCACGGACCTGCCGCTGAGCTGTCTATGGAACGCATTGCAAATTTTCTTTCCGACCCTTTTACGCTGATTGCCTGGGCGGCGCTCATGCTGCCCTGCCTGATCTGGGTGATTTATGATTTGCGCACGCGCAATGCCCATCTCATGCCGCTGATGAAAGTGGTTTGGGCGCTGACAGTTGCTTATTCCGGGCCGCTCGGTCTTGCGGTTTATTATCTAACGGGACGTAAGGAAATTGCCCGTGACACGCTGTGGCGCCGATCTTTCCGCTCCGTCGCCCATTGTTATTCAGGCTGCGGCATGGGCGAGATAGCCGGTATTACGATTGCGGCGGGCGTGCTCGCACTGTCCAATTACTGGGTTGCGGGGATTACTTTCGGCCTGGCCTACATGGCTGGCTATGCGTTAACGGTCGGGCCCCTTATGCAGGAGGGCGTCTCCTTCAAGACCGCGCTTTGGGACGCTTTTCTTGCCGAAACGCCGAGCATTGCGGTGATGGAAATCGTGGCCATCGGCGCCGATCTCTATTTGGCCGGCTCGGCCACCATGGCGGAGCCGCTTTTCTGGTCCTCGCTCATTACGTCTTTGACGCTCGGGCTGCTCGCCGCTTATCCGGTCAATGTGCTGCTCATTCATTACGGGGTGAAAGAAGGCATGATGGACCCGCGCAATACGGAGCATGATCACGGCTAGAAACCGCCTTTTCCAGGTTTCCTTTTCGGGGCCTCAGAGGGCGCGCCAATTTGCGCCATTGGCTCTCCTGTGTGGCGGCTCTATATAAAGATATCAGATACATCTTTGGGCCAAAGCCATGCACCTCACCCGCCACACCGATTATGCGCTGCGTCTTCTCATGCTGCTTGCCGTGGAGCCGGAGGCGCTTCACACGATCGAGGAAGTGTCCCGCCGCTATGAGATTTCACGCAACCACATGATGAAGGTGGCGCAGACCCTGGCGCAGAACGGTTTCGTGGAAAGCCTGCGCGGGCGGGGCGGCGGCTTGCGGCTGGCGCGGGCGCCGGAGGAAATTTCCCTTGGCGCAGTGGTGCGGGCCTGCGAGGACAATTTCGCGCTGGTGGAATGTTTCGATCCGGCCAAGAACACCTGCCGTATTGCGCCTGCCTGCGGTCTTAAAGGCCCGCTCGAGGAGGCTTTGGGCGCATTCCTGGCGGTGCTCGATGAGTACACACTGGCCGACCTCGTCAAGAAGCCTGGAAGTTTCGGGCGTATCCGGCGGCTTATCCCCGCCTGAAGTGGCATCTTCTCAGTTGCCGATCTCGCTGAGGAATTTTTCGACATTCGCCGACAGCGTTTCCGCCTCGCTGGCAAGCGCGCTGCATTCGCCCGACATCTCGCCCGCCGCTTCCGCAGAACGCTCCACACTTTCATTGATGCTGTGAAGATTGCCTGTCACCTGCGTTACAGAAAGCGCCGTCTGCTGCATGGTTGCGGCGATCTCGTTCGTCGTGGAGGTCTGTTCTTCCAGTGCCGCATCGATGGTTTGAGAGGCCGCCGAGATTTCTTCGATAGAGCGCGTCGTCTCGCCCATGGCGGCCAGCATCTCCCGTGTTGCACCGTTCATCTCCCGCACGATGAGTGAAATCGCCTCGACCGAGGCTTCCGTCTGACCGGAAAGCTCCTTGACCTCATTGGCAACGACGCTGAACCCCTGCCCGTGCACACCGGCGCGTGCCGCCTCGATACGGGCATTCATGGAAAGAAGTTTCACTTTGCCGGAGATGGCGGTGATTTCCTCCAGCGCCCCTTCCACCTTTGCCGTGGCGCTGTTCAAGGTCTGCGCCCTGTTCGAGGCTTCGAGCACCTTGTCCGCACAGTGCAGGATCAGCGAGGTGCTGCGCTGCACCTGACCGGCAATCTCGTTGATGCTGGCGGACATTTCCTCGATGGCGCTTGCCACGGTCTGCACGCTTTGCGCGGTTTCCTCCGAGCCTGCAGCTGCCTCACCAGCATTTTCCCGCGATATGCCGAGGCTGTTGCAGAGCATACGGGCGTTTTCCTCAAGCGCCTTGATATAATGCTCCGTCTTTTCGACGGCGCCTTTCACGCTTCCCTCGAAGGAGCGGGCAATCTCCCCCAGCCGGTCCTGATGCGCCATCCGGGTCAGGATCGTGCTTAGCTGATTGCCGACAAACCGCATGATCTCGAGCGTGGTGCTGTCCAGCGTTGCAGGATCGCGGCTGAAAAATTCCAGAACGATGCGCGGGCGGTTCTGGAAAAGAACGGGAAAAGCGAAACATCCTTTCACGCCGTTCTGGCGCGCAGGCGCGGCGCGCATGAAACTGTCAAGAACCGTGACGTCTTCGATGGTGACGGCTTCTTTCGTCGCCATCACCTTTCCGATCAGTCCCTTGCCGGGCTGAAACACCGTCCCCTCGGAAATCGACACGAACTCGGCGATGCGGGTTTTGTCGATGCTGCGGTCGAGCGACCAGAGCTGTGAGGAACGGGCTTCCGCCTCGCCGCCAAGAGTGGTGACGTGATAGGCATGGCCGATGGGCCAGCCGGTATAAAGGCACACTTCTTTCAGCGTGAGGGAAATGGCCTCATCGATGTCTTCGGCGCTTTGGGCGATATGAGAGACGGTGTTAAGCAGCGCAAAAAGCGAGGTGATGTTTTCCCCGCTTTCCTTCGCCGGCGCGCGGCGCGCGGAGATGCCGGCAGCTTCTGCATTGCCTCGTGCCCACATGTCATAGCCTCGTCTGATTGAAATGTTTCCAGGCCTGATGTGCCAGAACGATCATGAGCATGCCCGTTGCCGTTGGCGCGATAAGCGCTGTCCAGTCATAGGTGCCGCTGGCGGCGATGGCCGCCGCCGCGCCCGCCGGCGGGTTTTGTACGCGCAGCAGCGTCATCAACAAAATGGCGCTGGAACAGGCAACAACGATGGCGGCAGGCTGGCCGGGCATGAAATGCGCGGCGGCTAGCCCGCAGCAAAAAGAAACGAGTACGCCGCCAAGGAGCGCGCGCGGCTCTGTGAACCGGCTTTCCGGTTCCGCGATGACAAGGGTGATGGCAGCGCCGAAAAATCCCAGAAGCCAAAGGTCGGGTTTCAGAAAGACGGAATGGACAAGCGCCACGGCGGTAAAGACCAGGAAGCCGAAACCCGCCTTTTTTGCCGCTTCCATAAATACACCGCCGGTTGACATGCGCCCCCTCACTCGCCCCTCAATGCCGAATTCCTGTTTCCGGTTTAAAGGGCGGGTGATTAAAAACCGTTAGGTCTCTTCATCACATTCAAGTGAGAGGCTCAGCACGCAGTTTCTAAGGCAATTTCCGCCTTAAGGCTGGATGAGACCGAGCACCACGGCTTTATAAACGGCATGGCTTTTATTGGCGGCTTTCAGCTTGCGCTGCGCCCGGAACAAGCAGTTCTCGACGGTGCGGTGCGAGAGGCTGAGTTTGAAGGCGATGCGCTTGGAGGAAAGACCCGCTGCCGACCATAAAAGGCATTCTTCCTCGCGCGGCGTCAGGCCCACAAGCGGGGCATAGCGTTCTTCATCCGCCTCGATGGCATGATGGATGAGTTTGAAGCATTCTGTCACTTCCCGCCTATGCGAGGCGAGTAGCAAGTCGAACTCCCGGTCGTCTGTATCCGGCGCGTGAAGCCCGATCATGGATTTTTTGTTGCGCCCTTCCACCGGCACGGCAAAGCCGTTGTGAAGGCCGAGGTCGTGATTGACCGCCAGAAGCGCGCGGCCATATTCATGCTCCAGCGTCTTGGGCTGCAAGTCGCGCCAGGAAACGGGGTCTCCCGTCGTCAGGCAGTGGGGTAGGATAGGGTCCGCTTCCCAGAGCGGTTTTTCATGCTGCACATAGGTCAGGTAATCGTCTGGAAAGTCGCAATAATTATGCATCTGCGGCAGAAACCGGTTTTCCTCGTGGTTCGGCAGAACCAGCACACCGTAATAGCCGGTGCCGAAGCCGAAATGAGCTTCCATATGGTCGCGGAAGGTTTGCCAGAGCGCTTGGAACCCGCTTTGGGAATGCAGCTTTTCAAGCAGGGCAAAAGTACCGGTGTCTTGAAACATCAAGCCCTCGCGCCTCAGGCAACAAACAGACATGCGCATTGCTCGCTCGTGCGTGAAAGTTTAGCGGGAAAAGGGATGAAAAGCCACGCCGTTCCCGGTTCTTCGGGGATGAAGAACCGGGAACCTGGGCCTGCCTGCCTTTTGGGCGGAGTGCCGGTTAACGGGTGCTCCGGGCCGGGGCAGGCTCGGCAGTGCGCGGCGCGAGCTGGAGCATGGGGGCAGGCTCCGTCTGCCGCGCGGGGGCTGCGCGGGCGGGCGCGCGTTCCGCAGGGGCGGTTTCCATCCGGGCGGGTGCCGCGCGGGCCGGTTTTTCCTCGCCGCGCTGTGCGGCGGACGGGGCAACCTTTTTCAGGCTGGGCGTCACGGGCTGTGTCTGAATGGTCAAGCCGCCGGCATTGTTGCCGCCTTGGCCGCCCTGACCGCCCTGACCATTGTCGAAGCTCACGCCGCCCGGCTGACCGCCGATGCCGACACTGACCTGCGGCGTGCAGCGGCGCTTCCAGTCCTTGGTGGCGAAGGTCTGGTAGTGGGTTTCGTAGGTATTTGCCTTCTCATCCTTCCACGTGATGGCGAGGCGGAATTGGTGGTTGATGGTTTTGTTGAGCACGTCCTGGCCGGAGAAGGGAACTTCATAGAAGAAATTCGTATCCGTGCCGCCTTCGGGCGCATTGAAGATGCGCGGGCCCGATTCATAGATCTGCGTCAGGTTTTCGGTCAGCCAGCTTTCATCCGACTTGCCATGCACGCGGAATTTGACGTGCCCCTTGCCCTGACCTTTGATCTGCACCCGGAACTTGAGGTTGGCCGGGCATTTACCGACGTAAGAGGGAGCGTAAGGCGTGATCGCCGCATAGGTGATCTTCAGCGGCTGGTAGCCGGCATTGACCTGATTGTTCCCGCCCGGAGTGACGGCAACGATGGCAGGTTTGAGAAGGTTCGGGTTGCCTTTGTATTTGATCTTCATGGTGATGGGCTCGACATCGGTACCGTAGCCGAGCTTCGTTACCTCAAGCTTCCCGTTCAGCTTTCTGCAGCCCGTGTAAACGCTGAGGAAACGCTCGACTTCGATCACGCGGTCCTGCTTGAGGAAATCCAGCTTCGTGCCCCCATTGTCGATGAACTTCTGCATCTCGGCATTGAAGATTTTGAGCGCATCGAATTCATAGTCGGGCTTTCCCGCGTTCTTCAGACTGTTCAGCGGCACTTCCCAGTTCTGTACGGCGCCCGGGCTGGTGACCCACTTGTTTTGCGAGTTGTAGTAATATTTTGTCCCGATATCGAACTTCGCCTTATGAACCACGCCGGCATCGCCGAAAGTCGGATTGAAGGCGCCAAAGCCGATATCCGCGCCCAAGGGGGCGTTCGGGCGAATGCCCGTAATCTTTTCACATACCAGCATGCCGCTGGCGCGGAAGGTGACTTTGTCGGTCAGAACCTGAACATTTGCGGCATTGAGGTTGCTGCCGCCCGACATTTCTTTGAGCTCGACCGTGTAAACCGATTGGGCAGGCGTCAGGTCTGCCGATTGGACCCCGTCCTGCACGATCATGTTGCCCGCCGCAGCCGGCGAGACGCCGGCGGTGAGGGCGATGGAAGCAGCGAGTACTGCATGCGTGAACTTAGACATTCTCTGTCTCCCTAATGCGCCCGGAGGCGGGCGTTGATCCGTGTTCAGGGGCTAAGTCGCGCCGCCGGACCCAAGGGTTCAAAATTTTCTTCGCTTAGGGATACTCCCTCCGGTCCCGCCCGCCGATAGAGTAGTTTTGCTCCATTCACCTTTCGGCCCTTGTGAACGACAAACGAACCGAGCGCGTAGCAGGGGGTGAGCGGACTTGTGAGTGAGGTAACTGATCGCAAGGGACGAAAAGGGCTGAAATCCCGGAAAAACCGGGCAAAAGCGGCGCTGATGGGCGCGTCCCTTCTCTTCTTTTCGGGTGCGGCCATGGCGGGCGGAGCAGAGCTTGCCCCGCCGCAAACAGGCGCGGCCTATGCGCCGGACGAGCCGCTGCGCTTTGCGCTCTCCGCCGAAATTATTTCCAATTTCAAAGGCCGCTTCGCGCTGGAGATCGACCGGGTAGATGTTTCCGACCTTCTCTCGATCTCCGGCAGTGGTCTTGTTTACGCGCCCGTCTCACCGCTTCTTTCCGGCACCCATAAATTACGGCTCTATGAGCTGCGCGCGGATGAGCCGCCGCTGCTTCTGGGGGAGTGGGATGTGGATGTCGGCGGATCGGGCGAGAGTGAGGGCTCTCCCCTCGATCTCACCCTTGTCGGGCAACTGGACCTGGAAGCGCGCCGCCGCCTTGCCAGCAACAATCTCACTCGCTCTTCCGATCCGAATGCGCTCTCGGGCGCTGCGCAACTGGCGCTTGAAGCGCAGCAGGGCCGGGTTTCGGTCAGCTTTTCGGGCAATGCCTTTCTGGAATCGGAAAGAGCGCTCTCGCTGACAGGCAATGTGCTCGATGCGGGCGAGTATCTTGCCGATATCGTCGTCGGCGATGAGGACGAGGCGGGCGGTCTGAAGGCGGGTCTGCGCCTCGGTCATCATGGCCCCGCCACGGGCTCGCTCATCATGTCGAATTATTTCCGCCGCGGTGTTTCGGCCTGGGTCTCGGGGTTTGATGGCGGGCTTGAAGCCTCCGCTTTTTCCGTGGCAGATGAAGCGCTGGTCGGCGGGAGCGATCCCTTGGGCCAGCAGTCGCGCTCGGGCTATTTGCGCGGCTTTACGCTCGGCACTGGCGCGCTCGATTTCGGCCCCGGCACGGTGAAGCTTTCCGGCATCTATTATACGGGCGAGGAGGCGCAGGATTTTTCCGTCACCCCGTTCGGCGAAGGGGAAGAGGCTTTGAGTACAGCCGGTGAAGGGGATGGCTGGTCGGGCCGTCTTGAAACCCGCTGGCTGGATGGGCGCTTGATGCTGGCGGGCGAACATGCCCGCTCCAATCTCGATGAAGATGGCCCGGGCGCCCTTGCCGAAGAAAGCGCTTCGGCAACGCTTCTTAGCGCCTCTTACGACGTGCTGCGCGATACCACCTGGGGCGATGATCCGGTTTCGCTCATCATCGGTGCGGACTGGTATGAGATCGACACGTTTTTCGGAAGCCTCGGTAATCCGGGCGTAGCAGCGGACAAGGAAGGGGCGAGCGCTTTTGCCCAGCTTCAATCGGGCGGGATGTCGCTCAACTTTTCCGCCCGCGATGAAACCAACAATGTGGATGGGCTGGCGGGCCTGCCGACCGAGCGGCTGCGTTTTCTCTCTTTAAGCGGCACCTATTATCCGCAGATCGAGCAAGAGAACGCGGAGGAGCTTGCCTGGCTCGGCCAGCCTTATCTGACATTCGGCGCCTCGGGCGGGCGCATCGACCGCGACAAGACCCCGATCGGCTATCAAGGCCCCGACACGGATAACGACACTTGGACGGTCTATGGCGGGATCGGTTCTTACTACGGGCCTTGGAGCTGGGGGCTGACCCAGACCCGCAGCGTCTATGAAGACCGCACCGATGCGCTTTCCGACACGCGCAACGATCTGACCGATATTTCCGCTTCCTGGGCGGTGAGTGACCGCTTGAACCTGACGAGCGGGCTGCAATTCGGCATCTATGAAGAACGGCAGATTGCCCGCACCAGCCGCCAGGTGAACTGGCTGGCCAATATCGATGCGGAAATTATTCCCGGTACGCTTAACGGCGCGCTGAACTATAATTTGAACCTTCTGACCGGCGGCGGCGACACACCTGACAGAAACGTTCTGTCCGGCGAGCTGGAATGGATCCTGGAAGAGGCGAGCGAGACGCGGCCTCGTCTGTCCCTTGCTTTGCGCGGCGCGGTGGAGACGAATAATGGCTATGCAGCACCAACTGACAATGAATCGCGGTATGAAACCTACGCGGTCTTCCGCATCCAGGCCCCTGTCCGTTATCGCTAAGGTGGGCGGCTTTGCCCTGCGCGCGCTTCTGGGCGCGCTCTTCGTGCTGGCATTGCTCGGCACGCGCGCTGAAGCGGAAGTGACAAGCGTGAGCGCCGCAGCCCTTCCTGCCGCCGTGCCGGCAACGGGCGGCGGTGCGGTGACCGTCAACTGGACGGTGCAGCGCCTGGGCCCCCGCACCGGCGGCCAGCCGAGCACGGTGCGCTCGGCCCAAGCGGAAATCTGGGCGGGCGGCAACCGCATCGCCACATTGCCCGGCTTGCTGCAGAAAGTTTCCAATCCTCTTGTGGGCACGCCGGAAACTTTAAGCTTCAGTGAAACACTGATGATCACCCCGGCGATTGCCCGGCAGATTGCGCGGGCAAGCGGGCCGGCCTTGATCGTGCGGGAATTTTCCGATGTCGGTTCGGCGCCGGCGGTCGGGGCCTTCGGCTCGGCGGCAAGCGGCAATGCCGCGCTCAGCGTCAGCGGCAATGCGCAAGGCGCGCTTTCGCTCCGGCGCATCGAGCTTTCCTTCGAGGATGGCAGCCGCACGGGCATCTTCAACACGGGCGCAGGTCCGCGCGTTGTGGCGGAAATCGCTTATACTTCTTCCGGCATTCTGGAAGCGGAGTGGCGCGTGGCGCGCGTTGAAGGCGGCGGCAATTTCGAGCGCAGCCTCGGCATCGTGCGCCAGCAGCTTTCAAGCGCCGGGCGCGGCCAGGTGCGCCTTGTCAGCCCGAAACTTCCCGATGAAATGGCCGGCCTCTATGAAGTGCGCCTTGTGGTGCGCCGCCCGGTGCTGAATTTCGATCTGCCGCGCCTGCGCTATTATATCTCGCCGGAAGAAGGCGGGCGGACGCTGGATGAGATTTCCCTGATCGGGCCGGATGAAGGCACGCGCGTAACACCTGCCACGATCTTCGCCTGGGAACCTGCCGCCGGGGCTGAGGCCTATCAGGTGGAAATCTTCCCCATTGCCCCGGACGGCGCAAGCGCGGGCACCCGGGCACCGGCTTCCGCGGAACTTCTGCTCGGCGCCTTCGATCTCGACACGCCGCTTGTCGCCGGCAAGCTCGTGCCGGGCGCAGCCAGCCGCACGACGCTCTCCGGTATCAGCTTTGCCCGTCTTGAGCCGGGTGAAACCTACCGCTGGCGTGTGCGGGCCATCGATGGCGGGGGCCGCGTCATCGCCCGCTCGCCGCTGCGCTTTTTCAAGGCGCCTTAATCGGCGCTGCCGAGGCGTCTGCGCCGGGGAGGGCATATGTCCCAAAGCGAGGAAGATCGCCAGCGTTTTCTCATCGCCCGGATTGCCGCGGGCGATGAGAAGGCGTTTGCCGCCCTTTACGAGACGTTCGAGAAACGTCTTTTCGCTTTTATCCGCTCCAAATTGAACGATCCGCACGAAGCGGCCGACATACTCCATGAGATCTTCATGGATGTATGGCGCAAGGCCGGTAAATTCGAAGGACGATCGAAAGTGAGCACCTGGTTGATGAGCATCGCGTTTCACAAAACCGTGGACCGGCTTCGCAAGAAGAAGGGCACGCATGTGGCACTTGATGACGAAGCTTTCGAGATTGCCGATGAGGGGCCGGGCGCAGCGGATATTCTGCAAAGCGCGCAGGAAGCGGCCCATGTGAAAACCTGTCTCGACAAATTGCCGGATGTGCAGCGCCTCGTGCTGCATATGGCGTTTTTCGAGGAGCTTTCCTACGCCCGGATCGGCGAGGTGATGGACCGCCCGGAAGGCACCATCAAGACCCGCGTCTATCATGCCAAGCAGGCCATGAAGAAATGCCTTGGCTTGCTATTGGGAGAAGCGGCATGACACGGGACCTGACACGCGAAGAAGAAGAATGGCTCACTGCCGCCGTAATCGGCACGGCGAGCGAGGAAGAGAAGGCAGCAGCAGCAGCGCTGCTGGCGGATGAAGAAACGCGCGATGCCGCTAGGGCAGAAGAAGCGTTTCTCAAAGCCCTCAAAAGCGGGGTGAGAGAGGGCGCGGAAGATTTCGCGAGCCCCGGCGCCATGGGCCTGCAGCGGCTCTTGCGCGATATCCGCGCCGAGCGGAATACCGGCGGCGGTTTTTCCTTTGCCGCTTTGCCCAAAGCCGGGCGCGCCTTTGCCGTGGCTGCTTCTTTGGCGCTTGCGGTTATCACCGGCTTTACCGCCGCGCGGATAACCGGAGAGGAAGGAAGTTACCGGACGGCGGGCCTCAGCGAAGCGGGCACGCTGCAGGTTATTTTCGAGCCGGGCGCCACGGAAGGCGAGATCCGCGCGCTGCTTCTCTCTCACAGTCTTGAAATCGTGGAAGGCCCCTCGGCGCTCGGTGTTTACCGGCTGGTAAAGCGTGGCGCTGAAGCCCATGCGCTTGAAGAGCTGCGCGCTGCGCTTGCCGCTAAGAAAACACTCGTGCAATCGGTGGAAATCGAATGAGACAGTCTTTTTCCATAACGGCTTTGGCGGTGATCATCCTGCTTTCGGGGGCAGGGCTCCTTGGCGCGCAGGAACCGCTTCGCCCAGGCACGCCCGCGCCGGGACGTGAGGGAGCAGCATCTTCTTTGCCCGGCACGCCTGCACCGCAGCGGGGCGGCCTCAGCCCCGCCGCCCCGCCGCCCGTCTCTCAGTCACCTGGGTCCCAGCCCTCTTCTCCTTCGCTGCCTGCCCCTCAGCCCGGACGGTCTTCCGTGAGCGGCTGCGCGGTGCCGGGGCAAATCCTTACTCTCACAGGCGCACCCTTGCAGGGCGCATCGACGCGGGACCGGGCGCTTATGATGTGGGATGGCAGCGCGCTTTTGCCGCTCGATGAGCTCAGCCGTCAGGACGGGCAGGCCCTGGTGCGCATTCCTGCCGATGTGGCGCTTACGCCCGGTGCGAATTATGAAATTCTGCTGCTCAAAGCCCGCAGCGGTCTTTTGAGCGCGCCTTCCCAAGCATCTGCGCATGTGCAGGGCGCGCAATCTGTCGCCCGGATTACCGCTTGCGCGCGGGCGGCATCCATAAGCGGGCAAGAAGGTGCAGCACGCGATCTTATTTTGATGGCGGGAGAAGAGGAAAGCGCGCGCATAGAAGCCCGGCTTATCGCCGAGGGCTTTGAGGTGCGCGAGCGTATCCTGCTGCCGTCTCTTGGCCGTGTGCTTTTCGTCGTCCCGCCGAAGGAAGGCGCCTCGCTCGCAGAAGCGCGGGAAGAATTGCGCCGCACCTTCCCGGAAGCTCAAACCGACTTCAATCATCTCTATGGTCTTTCCACAGGCCCCAAACTTTTTGCCCCCGGCCTGATCGGCTGGGAAAGCCCGGCCTGTCCGAAATCCGCGGGTGCTCAAGCAGGCGCTGCTTTCGGCATGATCGATGATGGCGTGAACGGTGCTCATCCGGCGTTGAGCGGGGCGGCGGGCCTCACCCTTGGCGACTTTTCCGGCGAAGGCGACGGACGGGGCAGCGATCATGGCACCGGCATCGCCGCGCTTCTCATCGGTGAAGGAAAATCGGAGACGGGATTTCAGGGGCTTCTGCCGGGCGCGCGGCTTTATGCGGCGGATATTTTCAGCGGCCCGCCGGAGGCGGCAGAGGCAAGCGCGGCAAGGTTTCTCAGCGCGCTCGACTGGCTGCTGGCGCGCCAAGTGCGCTATGTGAACCTTTCTCTTGCCGGGCCGCCCAACAGGCTGCTTGAAGAAGGGCTTTCTTATAGCGCGCGCCAAGGCGTGCTTTTTGTTGCGGCCGCCGGCAATGAAGGGCCGGGCGCGCCGGCGGCTTATCCTGCCGCCTATGACAGCGTCATCGCGGTGACGGCCATTGATGCCGCGCGGCGTATTTACGTGAAAGCCAATCAGGGCGCTTATGTCGATTTTGCCGCGCCCGGCGTCGATATTTGGCTGGCAAAAGCGCAAGGCGGCGGCAGCTATCGCTCGGGCACGTCTTATGCCGCGCCTTTCGTGCTCGCCCTTAGCGCGGTGCTTGTGAGCGCTGCCCCGGCGGAGGCCAGAGCCGATCCGCTTACCCATGTCCGCGCGCAGCTAAAGGTCCATGCGGAAGATCTGGGCGCGCCGGGATATGACCCGGTCTTCGGCTTTGGGCTTGCCCGCCTGCCGGGCGGGTGTTTTTAAAGGTTCAGCCGAAAACGGCGACCGACTGCCAGCCTGCGGCGGCAATCTTTCCTTCACTGTTCCAGAAACGGCTTTCCTGCGTGACATAGCCATTGGCTGCGTGGAGCACGCGGGCATGGGTCAGCCACCATTGATCTTCGGTTTCAAAGGAAGGATCGAGGATATTGAGCTGCCAGGTCAGTGTGGAGAGCGGAGCGGGTTTGCTCAGCATGGAAATGGCCGAAGGCGGCAAGGCATCCGCCATGGCGATGAAGGCGCTTTCCTTCACGTCCGATACGTTATCCTTGTGGCGGACCCAGACGAGATTGTCGCCTTTCTCCGCGCCCTGCACCGGAAAAGCGCCATGCGACCAATGCATATCGAAATGCCGCGCGAAGGAAGGCGACATGCCTTCGAAAAAGGGAAGCGGATCGCTTTCTTCCGGCGGGCGCGGGGCGGGCATCGGCATTTCGTCGCCGCTGAGCGCGGAAGGAAAGTCCTTGGCAAAGCAGAAATTGGCGGCGGTGGCGATCGCGCCGTTCTGGCGCAGTTCCGCGCTTGCCTGCGTCACGTTGCGCCCTTCGCGTAAAACCCGCGGGGTAATCTCGAACGGCGCGTCCGGGGAGACGGGCGCGATATAGGAAATCGTCATGGAGCGCAGCGGGCGCTCCTCACCCGTCAGTTTGCGTGCCGTGTGCAGGCAAAGCGCCGCGCCCATGCCGCCGAAAAGCGTGCGCCCCTGCAGCCAGTCGGGCGTGATCGTGCCTTCAAAGCCGTCTTGGGCGGGGGTAAGGCTGCTGAGAACGCTGGCAAAAGGCTGCATGAAAGATGCTTTCCGGTGGAATGAGACTGCGCGTTTATAAGCGCCGGACATTTTCCCGGCAAGCAGGCGCGTCGTCACGTTCAAGACGAAAGCCCCACGAAAAAAGCGGCCCCCCGATCGAGAGGCCGCTTTCCCCGGCGTTAAGAAACTGAATTTGAAAAACAGTTTGCAGAAATTTATGCCGCTATTCCCCGGCGACAGATGCCGCTACCGGCTGACTTTCCCTTTCGCGCGCCAGGATACTGATAACGGATGTCAGCACCGAGGCGAGATAGGGCAGCGACTGGACGGCAAGCACCGCGACCCAGAGACGCGAGAGCGAGTCCTGGAACATCGGGTGGAAAAGGAAAGCGATGCCGAGGCCCCAAAGCACGGCGAGCATGATCGCTTCATCGCGCACCTGAATGAAGATGGCGGAGAAGGCGGCGCGGTCTTCGCATTTGGGCGTGCGCACGAAAGGCCGCCCGCTCGTGAAAATGCCGATCGCAACGGCCTTGGCGACCGTGTGGGTGAGCGCCAGGGCGGCAAGCGCCGCGCCGAGGCTTTGCCCGAGCCCGCAGCGCACCCGCTGCAGATAAAGCCAGAGCGAACGGATGACCTTGAACAGGAAACTGCCGATGGTCGGCACCATGAAGGCGGCGACGGGGAGCGGCATGGCCTCGGGTGACCAGAGTGCCCAGGCGGAAACCGCAATGCTCGCCGCGGTGAAGGCAAGCGCCAGCGCGTCGGCGAACCAGGGCAGCCAGCCGGCAAAGAAGTAATATTTCTGCGCGGCATTAAGCCCTGAGCCGCTGCCCGGCAGGAAGGCACGCATGTGATGTTTCATGATCTGCACGGCGCCATAAGCCCAGCGGAAGCGCTGGGTCATATAAGCGCCGAGCGTGTCCGGCGTCAGGCCTTTGCCGAAAGAGCGGTTGACATAAACCGAGCCATAGCCTGCACGGTAAAGTTTGAGGCCGAGCTCGGCATCCTCGCAAATGCACCATTCTGCCCAGCCGCCCACTTCATCAAGCGCGGTTTTGCGCACCATGGTCATGGTGCCGTGCTGGATGACGGCGTTATAGCGGTCGCGCAGCACCATGCCGATATGGAAGAAGCCGGCATATTCCCAATAGGTCATGGTCTTAAAAAGCGACTGGCCCGCATCGCGGTAATCCTGCGGGGCCTGCACGAAGCCGACATCGGGATCGGCGAAATGCGGGCAGAGCGTTTTCAGCCAGTCGGGCGAGACCTGATAGTCGCTGTCGATAACGGCAATGACGTCCGCATCTTCCGCCGTCTGGCTGCGCGCGAAGTTAAGAGCGCCTGCCTTGTAACCCGGCCAGGGGTCGAGATGGAAAAAGCGGAACCGCTCGCCGAGGCGCGCGCATTCGGCCTCCACCGGCTTCCAAACCTCCGGATCCTTCGTGTTGTTGTCGATCACCAGAACTTCGAAATCGGGATAATCGAGCCGGGCGAGCGCGGCCAGCGTCTCGCGCACCATATGCGGCGGCTCGTTATGGATCGGCACGTGGATGGAGACTTTCGGCAAATGGTCGGCGGCGCTGCCAAGATGGGCGATGAGCTCCTCATGCCGTTTGCCGGTGCGCCCCCAAAGCGCTTCGACAAGCTCGACCGCCTCGGTGATCAGCACGACAAGCAGGAGCCCCTGCGCGGCAAAGAGCACCGACCAGGCAATCGTCTGGCCGGGGGTAAGATAAATGCCGCTGAAACTGAGCGCCGACCAGGCAATGGCCGCCCCGCCAAGCTGTACGAGCGCGGCAAAGAAAATCTGCCCTGCCGGGTGCATGTGCCGCCGCCCGAGCAGCAGAAGCACAGCAGGGATGAGCGAGAGCCCGGCGGCAATCGCCGCCCAGAAGCGCCAATCCGTATATTCGACGACGCCGCCCGACATCGGGAATTTCGGCGCGCGCATCACATCGTAAATGCCCCAATAGCCGCCTGCCGCGCCTTCTTCATTCGCCTTCCAGGGCTGGTCGAAGGCTTCCATCACATAATAGGTGATCTCCGCATCCTTCGCCCGGTTGAGGAAGGTGCGCATGAATTTGGCCTGATTGACAAGGGAAGGAACGGCTTCTTCTTCCAGCGTCTCCTCGCTGATGCCGGCAAAGGAACGGCGCGGAATGATGCGCCCGCGGCTCGGCCAGCCGACTTCCGTGACCACGATGGGTTTGCCGGGATAGGCTTTTCTCAGATCGCCGATCCGGTCGAACACATAGTCGACGGCTTTATCAACGCTCACTCCTTCCCAGTAGGGAAGGATGTGCACCGCCAGATAATCGACTTCCTTGACGAGCTCGGGATGATCGAGCCAGACATGCCAGGGCTCGGCGGTACTGACCGGCTTCCACACGGTCTTTTTGACGCGGCGGATATAGCTAATGAGCTCGTCCACCGTTACGTCGCGGCGAAGCAAGGCTTCGTTGCCCACCACCACGCGCACCACATTGCGCCGGAAGGCGGTGGGCGTCAGGCGGGCGATTTCCTGTTCGTTGCGCGCTTCGTTGCGCCCGATCCAGGCGCCGAGGGCAACGGAGAGATCGAACTCGGCGGCGATTTCGGGAATTTTGTCGAAGCCATAGCCCGTTTCATAAGTACGGATCGCTTGCGCCTTGGGGCCGAGCACCTGCAAGTCGCGGCGGATTTCCTCCGCGCTTGGATAGAGCAGATCTTCCGGGTTCTGCCCGGCCTGAAAAGGGCTGAAGGCAAAACCGACAATCTCACCTGTCCAGCCTTGCGTGCTGCGCGGCTGATGGATGGCGCTCCAGACCGCAATATTGGCCGCGATCATGAGCGGCAGAACGATAAGCAGGAAAATGCCGATACGAAGGGCGCTGGGCAGGCGGCGGGCGATGGTCTTGGGGCTCATGTCACAAGCTTCATTGCGGCAGGCCCAAATCGGGCCGCGACGGGCGCGCACTCAACGCGCAGATTATGGCGAATTTAGGTTATCCCGATCCGCGCGGAAAGAGACCATGTGAAAAACGGAGGGAAGCAGTGTTTGTTCCCGGAAATGAGGCGTTTTGGGCGGGCCTGCCTTAGAGCGCTCAGGCCACGGCCGCGCCGCTGCCGGGATTGTCTTCCGCCTCGCCGCGAGCCGGGCTTGGCAGCGTGATGAGGAAACGGGTACCGATACCGCGCGCGCTTTCCACTTCAATCGTTCCGCCAAGACCGCCGGTGACGATATTATAAACGATATGAAGACCAAGGCCCGAGGAGCCGCGGCCCCGCTTCGTCGTGAAGAACGGATCGAAGATGCGCTGGCGGTCCGAAGGTTCGATCCCTGCGCCATTGTCCATATAGGCAAGGCAGATGCCGTTCTGGGTTTGCTCGGCGCCGATCTTGATCTCGCCGCCTGTGCGCCCCTCGAAGCCGTGCGTAAGCGAGTTGGTGACGAGATTGGTGAGGATCTGCGACAAGGCGCCCGGGTCCGTCACGAGGCCTGTTTCTTCCTCGCAATCGACACGGGCCGTGGCGCGCGCCAGTTTGATGTGCGGAGAAAGAGAGAGCAGCACTTCTTCAAGATAAGGCTTCAGGCGGATATAGCGGCGGCGGTTTTCGCTTTGATCGGCCGCCACGCTTTTGAAGGAGCGCATGAGATCGCCGGCGCGGGTAATGTTGCGCAAGGCAAGGTCCGCAGATTCCCGGCTGGCGCTCAGCGCTTTGAGCATGCCGCTATGGGTGAGCGTGCCCTCTGCCACTTGGGTTTCGAGATCCTTCAAGACTTCTTCCAAGTTGGAGGCGGAGGTGCGGGCAATGCCGAGCGGCGTGTTGACCTCATGAGAAAGCCCGGCAACAAGGCCGCCCAGCGAGGCGAGCCGTTCTTTTTCCACGAGTTCGCGCTGTGCCTGGCGCAGATCGTTCAGCGCGCTTTTCAGCCGGTTGGAACGTTCCCCAAGCGCGCCGAGCAGCGAGGAAAGCCCGCGTGCCAGCGTGCCGAATTCATCGCGCCTTCCTTGCAAGGGAATGGTGGCGTTCTCTTCGTGTTTTTCGATCCGCTCCATGGCGGCGCCGATTTGCGTCAGGGGACGCACAATGACGCGGGAGAGATAGGCCCAGGCCGCAATGGCAAAAATAAGCGCAAAGATCGCACCGCTGAGAACCAGCATCTCCGTGGAAGAAAGCGCGCCCAAAGCCTTATCGAGCGCATGCAGCACCGTTTGCCGTTCGATCTCCCTGAGCCGGCCAACCGCCCGTTCCGTCGCAGCGATGAACTGCGTGCCCCGGCCCAGCGCCTCGAAGGCTTTGGCGGTGTCGGCGGTCCAGGGATTGCGCATCAGCGCGATCTGCACTTCGGCGGTATCCTTGCGCCAGGTTTTGACGACCGCATCCAGTTTGGCGAGTTCTTCGGCCATGGAGCCGGGCAAGGCGCGCGCGGCTAATCTCTCCCGCGTTTCGTTGAAACGGGAGACGGCGGTCCAGAAGCGCAGAACGTTTTCCCGCTCGCCCGTCAGCAGCAGGCTGCGGATGGCGGAGATTTGGCCGAGCGAGGCCTGCGCCATCTCGTCAATGTCTTGGGAGATTTCCACGATCTGGGCGACATCGGCCATGCTCTCGCGCAGATGCGCGAAGGTGTAGAGCGTGGCGGCAAGGCTGGCGCAGATCACGCCTGCCAGCACCGTGAAAGCCAGCAGCAATCTGCGCGGTACGGTCCATCGCCAGTTGGCCAAGAAAGAACCCATTTCCGTCCCTTGTTGTTGCCTGCAGCTTAGCCGGGCAGCCTTTGCGCAAGGTAAACGGACGGGCTTGACCTGCCGTCCGGGGGTCAGGGGCGGGGGTTTCGTCTCATTCGGTTAAAAAGCTAGGCAGCGCTCGTTTTTCAGCCCAGAAACCAATCGAGAATCCGGCTGTTTGCCTCGCGCGGATAGGTATGGGAGAGATCCTTGATCTCATCGAGAAGGACGCTCGCCCCGGCGCGGGCAAGGGCAGTTTCCGCCTCCCGCGCCATGGGGGCGGGGAACATCCAGTCGAGACTGCCATGGGTGAGGCGGATGGGCAGGTCCGCAAGGCGCTCAGGGCTTGCCGCCTCCGCCAGAAGCGGATGAAAAGCGGCGGAGACGGGAGCCAGATGCGTGAAGGGCGAGCCTTCCAGAAGCCCGCTTACATAGCAGAAGGTGCCGCCGTCGCTCATGCCGGTCAGCAGCATCTTTTCCTCATCGATGGGCCAGCGGGCTTTCACGAAATCCAAAAAGCGCATGATATTGGGCGTGTCGATGTCATCGCCCGTCAGCGCCCAGGTATCGGTGCGGGCGGTGGGGGCAAGCACCATGAGCCCGCGCGCGCGGGCATGAAAGAGCCAGCTCCAGACAAAATCGCGCCCATGGCCGCTGCCGCCATGCAGCGCCACGATGAGCGGATATTTTTTCTCCGGTGAAAAGTCTTCGGGCACATAAAGCGAAAAGCCGCCGCGCTGGTGCTTTTCGTTTTCCCCGTGCAAAAGTCCGACATTGTCCCGTAGCGCCTGGGGGCCGGAAAGCGCGGCGGAGCGTTTTTCATCGCCCCGGTACTCTTCATCTAGGAAGAAGCGGCTGACCGGCGGCAGGATCGCGGCCACCGGATAAAGCGCCTCGAAAGCGCGGCTCATATAGCGCAACGCCCGGTAGGTAGAAAAAACCGCATCGGGGGCGCCTTTGCGCGCATTCTCCGCGGCGGCATGCAGCCCGTCGAATGCCTTGAGCGCCGTTTCGGCGGCAAGCGCCACCTGCTCGGCAAAACGGGTGAGATGTTCCGGCCAGTTTTGCGCCTGGAATGCGGCAAGCCCTTCGCGCACCGGCGCATCCACCGGGCCGACCGCGTCGATCAGTTCTGCCAGTTTCGGCGGATGGAGGCGGCGGGCGAGAAAGGAAAGCGCGTCCATGGCATTGAGAAGCGGGGGCACGAGCGCGGTGATCGCCTCCAGCATCTCCTCTTCGCTGCCTGTGTTGTCGCTCATAGTGACCTCCCCGCGCGCGGCCCGCGCTTTTTCGTGGCTACTCGCCCTTGAAGGAAGCAAAGAGCGATCTGAGGCAAGATAACCCATCCGTGCGCAGGTCGAAGCGCTCCGGGTCTTCCAGCCATTCGCGCACCATTCCTTGCATCATGGTGGAGGCGGCGTAAGCGGCAAGGCGCGGCGTCCAATTGCCGGCCAGCGGCGTTTGAGCATGCGCCACTTCAAAGGCGCGGGTAAAGGTCTGCCGCATGGTGCGGTTATAGGCGACGCGGCGCTCCAGCGCATCGCCGAGCGCTTCCATGCGCAAAAGAACGATGGTTTGCACCCGCTGGCGCTGCGGATCGTCGATGATGAGATTGAGAGAGTCGAAACAGGCCTTTTCGATGGCCTCGAGGGCCAGGGCCGCATCCTCGCCGTCGCCCTCGGCAATCCGGGCGATCGTGTCTTGCTGGGGAAAGCGGGTGCGCTCGATCAGCGCGTCGATAATGTCCGCCTTGTTGGCAAAGTGCCAATAGACCGCCCCCCGCGTGACGCCGGCTTCCCGGGCAATCTCTTCCAGCGAGGTGGAGGCCGCGCCTTTTTCCAGGAAAACGGTTTCCGCCGCATCCAGGATTTCGGTTCGGGTCTTTTCGGCCTCTGCTTTGGTTTTTCGGACCATCTCGCGCTTTTTAGGACAAAATATTCTATAGACTTGACAGGTGGAAGTTAAAAACATACATACATGTATGTTTGTATAAGTCAACGGGACTCCTGAGGCGTCTCACGGTTACGTTGCGTCACGAACGGATCGTGTTCTCCCCCAAACCCCAACGCGTCAGGAGTCCCACGCTTTATGGCTCCCCATCAGAATATGTGCATACGGACGAAATTCGCGGCGCTGCTTCTGGCTCTCCCCTTGCTCGCCGCCTGCGAGGAGAGTGCCGATCAGGCAAAAGGCCCGCCCATGCCGCATGTGGATGTGCAGGCGGTCAAGGCGCTCTCGCGCCCGCTTGTCATGGAATATCCCGGCCGCGTCGCAGGCTATAAATCCGTCGAGGTGCGCGCGCGTGTCGAAGGCATTCTGCTGTCGCGCGAATATCAGGAAGGCAGCGTGGTCAAGGAAGGCGATGTGCTCTTCCTCATCGATCCCGCCCCTTACGAATCGGAGCTGGAAAGCGCCAAGGCCCGGCTCGGCCAGGAAAAGGCCAATCTGAAACGCGCCGAGCGGAGCTGGGAGCGCATCCGCTCGCTCCATAAGCAAGGCACGGTGAGCGCGCAGCGCCGGGACGAGGCGCTGGCGGATCTGGAAACCGCGCGCAGCCTGGTGCAGGACGCCGCCGCGAAACTGGAAACTGCGGAGCTGAACCTGAGTTACACGACCGTGCGCGCGCCGATCACCGGCGCAACGGGCCGTGAGGAAGTCTCCGAAGGCAGCCTGATCGGCACCGGGCCCGACCGTTCGCTTCTCACCACGATGACGCAGCTCGATCCGGTCTATGTAAACTTTTCCTATGCGGCGACGGAAGCGGCCTCCTTGCGCCAGCAAATCGTTTCGGGCCGCATCGAAGAGCCGGAAAACGAGCGCTACTCGGTGCGCGTGCGTTTCGGCAGCGGTGAATATTATGCCGGGGAAGGCTATGTGGACTTCACCGACAACACGGTCGACACTTCCACGGGCACGATCCGCGCCCGCGCCATTCTCGGCAATCCGGACGGGGTGCTGGTGCCGGGCCAGTTCGTTACGCTGCTTGTCTCGGGCCTGACCATCAAGGACGCCATCGCCATTCCCAAGCGCGCGCTGATGCAGGCCGCCGACGGCGCTTATGTCTACGTCATCGGTGAAGATAACAAAGCCATCCGCCGCTCCGTCACGCTGGGCGAGGAACTGGATGATCTTTGGGTGATCAAGGCGGGCCTGAAAGCGGGCGAGCGCATCGTTACAGAGGGTGTGGTGAAGGTGCATCCGGGCACGCAGGTCGTCATCGACAATGGACCGGGCGCGGTCGCGCCCGAGGATAATCTGGCAAAAGAGAGCGCAGGCGCAGAAAAGAAAGTGGCTGAAGAGGAAAACGGAACGGCCGTGCAATGATCGCCAGATTTTTTATCGACCGTCCCGTCTTTGCTTCCGTCCTTTCCATCATCATCGTGCTGGTCGGGCTTCTGGCCATGCGCGTGCTGCCCATCGAGCAATACCCGAATATCGTGCCGCCGCAGATCGTGGTTTCTGCAAGCTATCCGGGCGCAAGTGCCGGCGTCATCGCCGAAACCGTGGCCGCGCCCCTCGAACAGCAGATCAACGGTGTCGAAGGCATGCTTTATATGTCCTCGACAAGTTCGAGCGCGGGCAATCTTTCCATCACGATCACGTTCGAAGTTGGCACCGATCCCGATCAGGCGACCATCGATGTGAATAACCGCGTGCAGCGCGCGCTCACGACGCTGCCCGAAGAAGTGCGCCGCCAGGCGGTGCGCGTCGATAAACGCTCGAGCTCCATTCTGGAAGTGATCACCATGTCCTCCTCGAATGAGGGGCATGACCCGATCTTTATTTCCAACTATGCGCTGCTGAATGTGGTGGACGATTTGAAGCGCGTGCCGGGGGTGGGGGATGTGCGCCTTTTCGGCGCCAAAGATTACTCGATGCGTATCTGGTTGCGCCCGGACATTCTGGCGCGCTTCGAGCTGACGCCGACCGACGTTGCCGCCGCTATCCGCGAACAGAATGCGCAATTTGCCGCCGGGCGCTTCGGCGCCGAACCCGTATCGAGCGAGATCGAGTTCACCTATTCTGTCATCACGCCCTCGCGCCTCAACACGCCGGAAGCCTTCGGCAATATCATTCTGCGGTCCGATGAGACGGGCGCTGCGCTGCGCCTTAAAGACGTCGCCCGCATCGAGCTTGGCGCGCAGGATTATTCTTTTCAGGCGACCTATAACGGCAAGCCCTCCGTTGCCATCGGCATTTTCATGCAGCCGGGCGCCAATGCGCTCGATGTGGCAGGCGCCGTCAATGCGCGCATGGAGACGCTGTCGGCCAATTTCCCCGAAGGGCTCTCTTTCGCAGTACCCTTCGATACGACGAAATTCGTGGAAGTTTCCATCCAGGAAGTGATCATGACGCTGATCGAGGCCATCGTCCTCGTCATTGCCGTGGTCTTTCTATTCCTGCAAAGCGTGCGCGCGACGATCATTCCGCTTCTGGCCATTCCCGTTTCTATCATCGGCACCTTTGCGGGCATGTATCTTCTCGGTTTTTCCATCAATCTTCTGACGCTATTCGGCATGGTGCTGGCCATCGGCATCGTGGTGGACGATGCGATCGTGGTGCTGGAAAATTTCGAACGTATTCTGCGCACCGAAAAACTGACCCCGCGCGAAGCAGCGATCAAGGCGATGAAGGAAGTCTCCGGCCCCGTCATCGCCATCGTGCTCGTTCTCTGCGCGGTCTTTGTGCCGGTTGGTTTCATGGGCGGATTGACGGGGGGCATGTATCAGCAATTCGCGATCACCATTGCCGTCTCCGTCGCGATTTCCGGCTTTGTCGCGCTGACTTTGACGCCGACGCTCTGCGCGTTGCTGGCGGCGGATGAAACGGCGGGCCATCCGCTTTTTCACAAGTTCAACGAGGCCTTCGACCGGCTGACGGAAGCTTATACGCGCGGTGTCGCCTGGCTTCTGAACCGCCAGGTGATTGCGGCCATTGGCTTTTGCGTCGTGGCGGGGCTGACGCTCGCGCTTTTCTGGCGTGTGCCCGGCAGTCTCGTTCCCAATGAAGATCAAGGCTATGTCTTCGTGCTGGGCTCGCTGCCGCCCGCCGCCTCGCTCGACCGTACGATCAAGGTGGCCGATAGCGCGACGGAGCGGCTTCTGGCGCAGCGGGAAATCGATGAAGTCACCACCTTTGCCGGTTTCGATGTGACGGCAGGCGGGCAGAAGACAGACAGTCTCGTTTCCTTCGTAACGTTGAAAGACTGGTCCGAGCGCACGGGCGCGGGTGAGGGGGCGGAAGAACTTGCTCCCCGTCTTGTCGGGCTGATGGGCGACATCAAGGACGCCTCGATCTTCGCGCTCAACCCGCCGCCCATTCGCGGTATGAGCACGACGGGTGGCTTCGAACTTTATGTGCAGGACCGTTCCGGCGGCGGCCTCGACCGGCTGCAGGAAATGGCGAACCGCTTCGTCGAAAAGGCGAACGAGCGCCCGGAGCTTGCCAAGGTTGCGACGACCTTCTCAGCCGATGTGCCGCAATACCGGCTCGATGTCGACCGCGAGAAAGCCAAAGCGCTCGGCGTGCCGCTGACGCTGATCTTCGAGACGCTGCAAAGCACCGTGGGCTCGCTCTATGTGAACGATTTCACGCTTTATGGGCGCACCTTCAAGGTCAATCTGCAATCTGAAACGGCCTTCCGCCAGCGCGCCGAAGATCTGAAGCAGGTTTTCGTGCGCTCGGGAAGCGGCGAGATGATCCCGGTCAACGAGCTCGTCAAAGCCGAACGCATTGCCGGCGTCTCGCAGCTCGACCGCTTCAACATCTTCCCGGCCGCCAAAGTGCTGGGCTCGCCCGCGCCGGGCTATTCTTCCGGCGAAGCGCTGGCGGCCATCGATGAAGTGGCGGCGGAAGTCATCACGGGCAATTTCTCCATCGCCTGGACGGGCTCGGCTTACCAGGAAAAGATGGTGGGCTCTTCCTCTTTCCTTGCCTTCGCCATGGGCCTTGTCATGGTCTTTCTCATTCTGGCCGCGCTTTATGAACGCTGGTCGCTGCCGCTTGCCGTCGTGCTGGCCGTGCCGTTTGCGATTTTCGGCGCCATTCTTGCGGTCTGGCTGCGCGGGCTGAACAATGACGTCTATTTCCAGATCGGCCTGGTGACGCTGATCGGCCTGTCGGCGAAGAACGCCATTCTGATCGTCGAATTCGCTTACATGAAATCGAAGGAAGGGATGGACCTTGCCGAAGCGGCCATCGAAGGCGCGCGTCTGCGTTTCCGGCCCATCGTCATGACCTCGCTTGCTTTCGTTTTGGGCGTGGTGCCGCTTGCCATATCGAGCGGGGCAGGCGCCGCGAGCCGTCATTCCATCGGCACGGGCGTCATCGGCGGCATGCTTGCCTCGACCTTTATCGCGACGCTCTTCGTGCCCTGGCTCTTCACGCTGGTCAGCCGGAAACGGGTTAAAGAGACTATCTGACTTTCCAGATATCGAGGAAGAAAGCGACGCATTGGCGCACATGCTTGTTCACTTCCCGCTTGCTCGGCGGTTTGGCGAGACCGAATAGCGGTTTGAACATCAGCTTGCCCTTGGTCATCTGCAAGAGCGTATAGGTTGCCCAGGCCGGATCTTCGATGCGCAGCTGTCCCGCCTTGGCCTGTTTGGCGAGATAACTCTCGATCCAGACTTCCACGGAATTTTCCGCCTTGGCGAGATAGGCCTTGGCAAGTTCCGGGTCGCGCGCGCCTTCCACGGCAAGCATGCGGTAAATGCCGATTGTCTCCTCGCGCGAGAGGACATCCGCCATGACCTCGATAATGGCGGTCACGACCTTCTCCGGGCTTTCGCCCTTGATTTCAAGCTGGCTGAAATAGGTCGTCATTTCTTCCGTGCGCGCCTGAAGCAAGGCTTCGAGCACATCGCGCTTGCCTTCGAAATGACTATAGACCGTGGGTTTCGCTACCTTGGCGAGGCGGGCGATTTCCTCCACGCTCGTGCCGGAATAGCCCTGCGTTGCAAAGAGATGCGCGGCGGCGTCCAGGATTTGCGTTCTTTTCTTTTTAATCGGACCGGCGGGACTCATGGCAACTCTCGTTTTTCAGGTGCCCGATAGTGGCAACTATCTTCCCGAAAGAAAAGGCCGGAAAGGCGCGCAAAAATGCAATCATCCTGCCTCTGGACGCGAAGGCGGGTACGCCTAACTTGTATGAGGGTGTGACGCAGCGCCCGCCTTGCGCGGCGGCGCGATGAGCGGCGGCAAGAAAGGAAGGGAAGGCATGAATACGGCGGAAAAGACGGCGCGCAGAGAGTTGAGCCTCGCTCAGAGCTTGGCGGGGTGTGCGGTTTTCCTCGCCTCCGTTGTGCTGGTCTCCCTTCTGGGCGGCATGATGACGGCGTCGAGCGTTTCAACTTGGTATCAGACCCTCGCCAAACCCTCGTTCAATCCGCCGGATTGGGTTTTCGCGCCGGTCTGGTCCGCGCTTTATCTGATGATGGCGCTTGCCGCCTGGCGTGTCTGGCGGATGGAGGCGCGAGGGCGCGGCGCGGCGCTTGCCCTTTTCTACGGGCAGCTTGCCGCCAATCTCGGCTGGAGCGCGCTTTTCTTCGGCCTGCGCTCTCCCGGCTGGGCGCTTGCCGAGATCGCCCTTCTGCTGGTGCTCATTGTGCTGACCATGCGCGCTTTCTGGCGGATCGACACGGTCGCCGGCGCACTCTTCGTGCCGTATCTGCTTTGGACCGCTTATGCTACACTCCTCAATGCCTCGATTGTGTTTTTGAATTGAAGCGGCCAGCCGGTATCTCTGCCGGAGCCTTGAAAGGCGGGGCTTGCAGCGCTCATGCCGGATAAAGCAATAATGGCTGCAAGGCTTCACGAGTGATTCGCTTTTGTGAAAAGCGATGCGGGATGAGGCCAGAGCGAGGAAACAATGGATCTACGGCAAGATGAAACGCGCTCCGGAGAGCGGGAGCCTCTGCGCCAGGCAGGGGCGGTGCCCTATGCGGTGCGCGAAGGCCATGTGCTCTTCCTGCTGATCACCAGCTCGAGCGGGCGCTGGATTTTCCCGAAAGGCCATATCGAAGAGGGCGAGCGCAGTGCGCAGGCCGCTTCGCGCGAAGCATTCGAAGAAGCCGGCGTCGTCGGCGAGGTGCTGGATAAAGCGCTGATCTGCTTCGATGTTTCGCTGGAGCGTAAGGGGGGGCGCCGCGACGGCGAGCTTTGCCTTTACCCGATGCGTGTTGCCTATCAGGAAGATAAATGGCCGGACCGGGGCGGGCGGCACCGCCACTGGGTTACGCTGAACGAGCTTGCCGAGCTTGTCGATGACGAGCGCTATGTCGAAGCGGCGCGCGCCATCGTTGCGGCGGAAGATGTGACCGCAGGTCAGTCTTAAAACAAACTGGGCGCAGGGGCGATTGCCCCGATTGCGCGCGTCTTATTCGAATACCAGGCGGAAACAGAGATAGATACCGCCTGCCAGAAGGCCGGCCGCCGGCACCGTGATCACCCAGGCAGCGGCAATCCCGTACATATGACGTCGGCGCACAAGGCGGCGCTTTTCTCTTTTGCGCGCGCGTTTGAGCGCCTGTTCGGGTGTCTTGTTGAGCTTACCGGGCCAGTTCGCCGGTTTCGGCTCCTTGTTGCCGATGACCGTCGAGCGCTTGATGTTGCGGTTGATCAGAAACTCGCGCAAGAAGCCGACGCCGAAAATCCCGCCGATTGCGATATGCGTGGAGCTGACCGGCAGGCCGAGCGCGGAGGCGATGAGCACGGTAATGCCTGCCGCAAGCGCCACGCAGTACGCGCGCACCATGTCCATGCGGGTGATTTTCTTGCCCACGGTCTGGATGAGGCGCGGCCCGAAAAGAGCAAGGCCCGCGGCAATGCCGGTCGAGCCGATGAGCAGCACCCAGAAGGGAATGCCGACTTCCGTTGCAACGCCGCCCAAAGCGCCCGGCGTTGCGACGGAAACGATGGCGGCAAGCGGCCCTACGGCGTTAGCGACGTCATTTGCCCCATGGGCAAAGGAAAGAAGGCCTGCGCTCAAGATCAATGGCAGATCGAAAAGGCTTGTGACCTGCTTGCGCTTGTTCTCGATCTGGCGCGCGCGCATGCGGATCCAGGGAATGGAAATCGCCCAAGCGGCAAAGAAACTGGCGACGGAGACGGCAGCAACGGTCGCACCCGATGGATGCCATATCCGCTTGAAACCTTTTTGCGACATATAAGCGGCGAAAACACCCACCATGATGGCGATGAAGAAGGGCACCCAGCGCCGCGCCGCCTCCACGCGGTCCTCGCGGAAAAGCACTGTCCATTTGATAAGCCCCAGCATGCTGGCCGCAATGACCCCGCCCAGCACCGGCGAGACGACCCAGCTTGCGGCAATGGCGCTCATCGTGCCCCAATTGACGATCTGAAAGCCTGCCGCCGTGACGCCTGCGCCGAGCACACCGCCCACAATGGAGTGCGTGGTGGAGACAGGGGCGTTGAAGAAAGTGGCAAGGTGGATCCACATGGCCGCCGAAAGCAGCGCAGCCATCATCATCAAAACGAAGTCGAGCGTGTTGTCCGCCTGAGGCGGCGCGATAATGCCCTTGGAAATGGTGGAAACGACGTCGCCGCCCGCGAGCACCGCGCCGGCCGCCTCGCATATAGCGGCAATGATAAGCGCCGCCGTCATGGTCAGCGCCCGCCCGCCGACCGCCGGTCCCATATTATTGGCGACATCGTTCGCGCCGATATTCAGCGCCATATAGCCGCCGATAACGCCGGCCGCGATGACGAAGAAGCGTAGCGGAATGTCGTCCTGCACCACGGCATTGGCAAAGAGCACGACGGCGACAAGGAAGAGAAGGGCAAGGCCGGGGGCCGCGAATTTGCGCGCGCGCGCATCCAGTGCCTCGTCCAGCGGCGTGAGCATGCGGTCGAGGTCTTTGTTCAGGCGGTCATCGGTCACAAGACGGTCCCTTGTCAGAATTTCGGCCGGCCTTTTCTCGCCTAAGGCCTTCTCCCCCAAAGTCCGGGCGCCAGGGGCCCGGCCTCCCGTTTCGGCGCCCTTTATAACGTGACTGCCGGTCCCATCCCAGCCCCTTCCGGGCGGGGCGGGTATATGCCGGATGCCGCAGGGGAAGCGGCGCTTTTACTCGCGGATACGCAGGATGACGGACTGACTGGCGCTTGCCATGAGCGTACCGTCTTCGGCGAAGATATGCATGCGCCCATGGGCAAAACCGCCATGTACGCCGTGAATGCGGATATCGCAGAGCACCCAGTCCGTCGGCACCACTTCGCGGATACGGATCGTGTTGTCGAGACTGTTGCCGCCTGCATCTTTGCCGATTGCATTGCCGATGGCAGAGGGCACGAAATCGGCGATCACGGCGAGCGCGCTTGAATTGATCGGCAGGCCTTCGCGCATCTTCGCCCAGAGCACCACATGCCCGTCTTCGGAAAAGCCGCCTTCCTTGCGCGCCGCGCCGTAGCGGCCTTTAACGACGCGCACGTCGATGCGCCCGTGAAGGTCGGCGCGGTCTTCCTGCCAATGATCGACCGGCGGGCAGTCTTCCGGCCGGGCAACTTCGGGCATTGTGGCCCATTGCGCGGAAATCTCACTCGGGCGCGCGCCGAGCGCCGCATTGACCGTGAAGATTTCCCGGTCGCCCACATGGCCGACGACGCGGGCCTGGGTGTTGTATTTGCCGTGCACGGGCACCAGCACATCGAGATCGACAATCTCGCCTGGCCTTGCATAGGAAAGATATTGCGCCGTCGCCCAGATGGTGGGCCGCCCGGTCGTGCGCTCCATCGCCGTGATGGAGGAGGCAAGGCCCACACCGCCGAAAAGAAAAAGATTACCGGGCGGGCCAACGCTCAGTTTTTCTTCCACGGGCAGAAAATGCCGGTGCGGGTTGTGGGTCGATTGCAGCTCGAAAAGGTGCTCGGCGTTACTCATGGTGGCCTATCTGTGCAGCTTGTCAGTTGGGTCGATGGGATTGGGCGTCTAGCTATACATCTTTGCCGCTGCCCGCAAGTTGCAGCCCGTACAAAGCGGCAGAGCCATTGCTCCGCCCGGCAAAGCGCCTATGCTGAAATCCGGGTTTATGGGGAGAAAACGCGATATGTCGATAAAACGGAAGTTTTTTGGATGTCTGGCCTTAGGGCTGCTGGCGGGTTTCGGGGTTGGCCTTGGGGCGGATCAGGGGCAGGCGGCGGAGGTCGATCTTGCAAAGGCAAAGCTCGTCGATCTCACCCACACCTATAATGACAGCACGATCTATTGGCCGAACGCGCCCACCCGCTTTCAGCACAAGGTGCTTAGCTTCGGCCATACGGAAGGGGGCTGGTTTTATTCCGCTTACAGTTTCTGCTCGCCCGAACATGGCGGCACACATCTCGATGCGCCCATTCATTTCGATGAGAAGGGGGAAAGCGTCGATGAAGTGGCGCCGGAAAAACTTATCGGCCCTGCCGTGGTGATCGATATTTCAGAAAAGGCGGCGGAAGATCCCGACTACCGTTTGACGGTGGAAGATGTGACGGGTTTCGAGGCGGCGCATGGTGCAATCGAAGAGAACGCCATCGTGCTGCTGCGCACCGGTTGGAGCCAGCGCTGGCCGGATGTGAAAGCCTATCTCGGCGATGACAGGCCGGGGCGCACGGACGCGCTGCATTTTCCAAGTTTCGGGGAAGCGGCGGCCCGGCTCCTGCTTGAAGAGCGCGGCGCGAAGATGATCGGGGTGGATACCGCCTCCATCGATTACGGCCAGTCGAAGAATTTCATCGTCCACCAGATTGCCGGCGCGCATAATATTTCCGGCCTGGAAAATCTTACCAATCTGGGCCGCCTGCCGCCGAAAGGCGCGGTGGTGATGGCGCTGCCGATGAAGATTGGTGAAGGCTCCGGCGGGCCCGTGCGGGTGATTGCGATGATCCCGGAAGAAGCGGCGCAGTAAGGCCGCGAGAGGACAGAGAATGGACTTCATTGCCGAGCTGAGCGGGGAGCTCGAAACGCTGTACCGGCTGGCATTTGCTTTGGCGCTCGGCCTTCTCATCGGCGCCGAGCGCGGCTGGGAAAGGCGGGAGGCAGCGGAAGGGCGGCGTGTTGCGGGCTTCAGAACCCATGGGCTTCTCGCGCTGACGGGCGGTATCACCGCGCTGCTGGCCGAGCGGTTCGGCGCTTGGGGGGCGGCATCCTTCGGTCTCGCGCTATTCGGCATCATGATCGTGCTCACGGCGGGGTACCGGGCGGAGACGAGCCGCCTTGAAGATGTCGGTATTACCTCGCTCGTTGCGGGCATTCTCAGTTTCCTGTTCGGTGCGCTCGCCGGTATCGGCGAGGCCGCGATCGCCGCGCCCGCCGCGGTGCTGACCGCCCTGGTGCTCAGTTTCAAACCGGCGCTCCATAGAGGCCTGGCGGCGGTCAGCGAGAAGGAAATGAAAGCCGGGCTCGTTCTTCTCCTCATGACGGTCGTTCTCCTGCCCATCCTGCCGAATGAAGGCTATGGGCCTTACGGCGCGCTCAACCCCTTCGAGATCTGGTGGATGGTGGTCCTCATCTCTGCGATTTCCTTTGCCGGTTATCTGGCGATGAAGCTTGCGGGCGCGCGCGCCGGAGCCATGCTGACGGGGCTTTTTGCGGGGCTTGCCTCATCGACCGCGCTGACGCTGCATTTCTCCCGCGCCGCGCGGGCCCGCGAAGCACCGCCGAAAATTCTGGCGGGTGGCATCTTGCTGGCCTGCGGAACCATGTTTCCGCGCATGCTGGCCGTCGCCACGCTGCTCAACCCGGCGCTGCTTTCAAAATTACTTGCGCCCGCGCTTATTATGGGCGGTGTTGTGTTCGGCTTTGCCGCCTATCACTGGGTCATGCTGGAAAACCGGGAAGGCCGGCAAAGCGCGGTAGTGGGCAATCCGCTCGAGCTTAAATCGGCGCTCGGCTTCGGGCTCCTGCTCGCCCTTGTCATGTTGGGCAGTGAGGCGCTGCAGGATCTGGCGGGTAATGCCGGGGTGCTCATTCTCGCAGCAGCTTCCGGCATCATGGATGTCGATGCGATCACGCTGTCTCTTGCACGACAGGACGGCGCGCGGCTGACGCTGGAACTTGCCGCCGCCGGGATCGTGCTCGCCGCGAGCGTCAATACGGCTGTGAAAGGGGCAGGGGCCGCGCTGATCGGCGGGCGCGCGCTTGTCGCGCCTGTCGCCGTGCCGCTCTGGTTGGCAGCCTTGCTCGGTTTTCTTTATGTCTGGTGGCAGGCAGGCGCTGTGCTTTGAGGCTCTCTGCTTTGAGGCTCTGGGCTTTATGGGGTCGTTTGAAAGGGCAGCGCCGCGATCGAGCCCGTGTGGCCGGCAACATCGCGCTTGGCGAAGTAATGCGCGGGGATGGGATCGGATTTCGTGAAATCACCGAAGCCCGCATTCAGATAAACCACATGCTCGCCGCTTGCGGGCAGATAGGCGCGCAGATCGTCCGCCTCGTCCCCGTCCATATCGGTGAGGGACACATGGGCAAGCTGCTTGGCGCCGGTTTCCAGGAGCGCCGGGTCGCGCAGCTGGGCGGGCAGCGCGTCGGTTGCATCGTAAAAGACGCCCGAGCCGTCGTTCACGAACAAACGCACGATGCTTTCATCTTCCAGATAATCGACCATCTGCGCCTGGGTGCCGACAAGCACATCCATATCACCGTCCGCATCGATGTCGCCGGTCGTCATGCCCCAGACCTGCCAGCGCGGATTTTGCCACGCGGCATGATCGGGCACCCCTTCTTCGGTTGCTTCGTGAAAGCGTCCGTCCTTGCCGGAGAGCCAGAGCATCAGCGCTTCGCCTTCGGCAGCGCCCGAGCCCATGAGAATGTCGTCGCGCCCATCCATGTTGAAATCGGCAATACGCACGAAAGCGGGCACTTTCAGCATTTTACTTGCGGCGATGAGCGCGCGCGGCTGCAGCGAGCCATGCCCGTCGCCTGCGTAGATGGTGGGCAGGCGGTCGGCATAAGGGTGCTTGCTGTTGCTGTCGCGCCAGAAGACCAGCCGGTCCTTGTTACCATCGCCGGTGAAATCGCCTTCATAGGCAGCCGCCGGCGCAAGCGCGCTGTGCGGCGCGGGCGGCAGATCGTTGAGAAGCCGTGTGCTCGTCTCCGGCGCGCTCAATGCGGCAAGCAAGGCCGCCGGGCGCGGGGCCTTCGGTTTGGCGGCAGGCTCGGCGTCAAGCACTATGCTGGGCGCGCCTTCAATGGCGGCGGCTTTGACCGATAAGGGCGCTCCCTGCGGGGAAGGTGCGGTTTTGCTTTCGGCAAGCGCGGCGGCCTGCGGGCCAGGTTCCGCCGCGGTGTCAGCCTTGGCTGTCTGAGCGGCCGCAGGCGCGCTCACTTCTTCCTTCGCCGCGACTTTTACGGCGGGGTTTTCTGCCCCAGCGCTTTCCGTTTCGACCGGATCTTCAGCGGGGGCGGGTGTTTCAGCTTCCGCGAGGACGGGCGCGGCAGGTTCTGCCGTTTCCGGTTCCGCGTTCTCTTCCGGTTTTGTCAGGAAGCCGGCAATGGCCAGCGCGTCTTCCGGCGTCCAGCCCGGCGCGGCTTTTTCCGCTTTCGGTGCGGGCCGGCTTTCCGGCTCCGGCGTTTCGATGGCCGCGTTGGCCAAGGCGGTGGTAGCGGGGCTCTCCGCTTGCGCAGGCGCGGGCTCTTGGACGGGCGCGGCTTCGGCCTTCAGGGCAGGCTCCGCCGCCACGGGTTCTTCGGCCACCTTCACCTCCTGGGCTACGTCCAGCGGGGCGGGAGCGGCTTCGGCAATGCGTGCAGGCGCAGGCGCTTCCGCCACTTGCGCGGCGGGCTCTTCAGCGGGCGCGTCTTCAGCGGGCGCCTCGACGGGGGCGATTTCGGCGGCTTTCACCGGCAGAGCGGGAACCGGTTCCAGCGGGGCGGGGGCTGGTGCTTCGGCTGCTTCCTGGACCTCTGCTTTTTTCAGAGGCGCTTCTTCGGTGCGCGCGAGCTGAGGAGCAGGAGCGCTGCCGGGCAGACGCACTTCATCGAGACCGCCTGCGGGCCGGCTGGGGCCGCTTGCCTGCAAGGCAAGCTCGTCCATCAGGCTGAGCGTTTCCCCGGCCGCAACGGGAGCAGAGGCAGTTACTTTCCAGCGGTCGGCAGCTTCCGCTTCTTCCGCGCGTGGAGCATCGGGCGCAATGGCGGGAACGGCGGCTTGCTTAGGCTTGCCCGCCGCTTCTTTTACGTCCCCGTCCTTAGGTTCCGATGAGTTGCGGTCCAGAAAGGCGGAGGAGAATACGCGCGCCAGCGCATCGCTTGTCTCGCGCGGTTCGTCTTCGGCAAGGCCGATGCGGGGTTTGAGAGAAACGCGGGCCCGTTTTTCTTCTGCCGTTTCGCTGGGAGCAGCATCGGCGATGTCCTGAGTGCTGGAAACTTCAGGCTCGGCCTCTACAGGAGCGGCGGCCACAGGTTCGGCGACCACAGGTTCGGTAGCAAGAGGCGCAGCGGCGGCATAGCCTGACGGCGCACGCACACTGTCCCCGCCCGGAAGCTGTACGAGCTCCCCGGCATGGGCCGGCGCTAGAATTGTCAGGGCGAGCCAAGAGGCTGAAACCGCCAATCGAGAGTACCTGCGCATCGCGGGCCTCGCTAAACCGAAATCTAGCTTTAATCTTGCGCCTTATTTGCTAATGGCCGGTAAATAAAGGATTTTTGCAAATTGGGAGGGGTGTGATGGCTTGGCTGGCAAGGGCAAAAGGTTAACGCTGAGGTAACGCTCAGGGCTTGCAAAGCGCATTTCTGTGCCCAAATAAATTGCGTTGCCGGAGCGCCGCCCTGCGGGCTTTGGCTAACTGGCCTGAGGCGCCGTTTTTGCGGGCCTGGGCACGAGCCGCTTAGAAGGGCCAAAAGCTAATTGGCTCAAGGGCTTGTGGAGAAAGGACAGAAGTAATGACGCGTGTGGCGCAGTTTGGAAGCCCTTTCATGCTGGGCTTTGACGAGGTCGAGCGGATGCTCGACCGGGTAACCAAGAATTCCGGCGACGGCTATCCCCCTTACAATGTCGAGCAGCTCGGCACGGAAGATGGTCTTGATCTGTGCATTACCCTGGCAGTGGCCGGGTTTTCCGCCGATGAGCTTTCCATCACCCTGGAAGACAAGCAGCTCGTTATTCGCGGGCGCCAGGAAGACGATGGCAGCCGGGCGTTTTTGCACCGGGGCATTGCCGCGCGCCAGTTCCAGCGCGCCTTCGTCCTCGCCGATGGGGTGGAAGTGACAGGGGCGGAGCTTGCCAACGGCTTGCTCTCGATCCGCCTGCACCGGCCCGAACCCAGCAAAGTCGTGAAACAAATAGAAATTGCCGTGCGTTGATTGAGTAAGGCGCGGCGATCCCGGAACTGCGCGTAAGGCCCCAAAACTGCGCATGAGGCGAGCGGTGGCCGGCGGGTTCCATTCGATGACGCCCATAGGGGTCATCCGTGAAAGGAGTAAGCCATGTTTGATGTCGGTAAAAACGGAAAAACCCAACAAAAACAGGTCTGGCAGACCTTGCCGAAAGACGATTTCGCCAATATCGGCATGCCCTCGCTGGTCTATGTGAAACCGGTCAAGGCAGCGGAGCTGGCGGGCGATCTCGGCGGGGATGTCGAGATCGATGTCGCGCCGGACAGCACGCTTTATGCCGTGCATGCGGCAAACGGCTCGCGCATGGCTGTGCTCGATAGCCGCGAGGCGGCCTTTGCCGGCGCCGTGCAATACGACCTTGTGCCGCTAAGTGTGCACTGACGGGCTCAAAGCGATTAAGGCAAAAGAAAACGGGCGCAAGCGGAAGCTGCGCCCGTTCTTTTTGAAAGAATACCTCGCGCTTAGGCGACCGTCGTGGTCGAGGCGCTGGGCTCGGTCAGAAGCGCGTAGAGCGCTTCGTTGCTTTCCGTCGCCCGCAGCTTTTCCACCATCTTCTGATTGCGCAGCAGCCGCGAAATGCGCGCCAGCGCTTTGAGATGGTCCGCGCCCGCGCTTTCCGGCGCCAGCAGCAGGAAAATCAGATCGACCGGCTTTTCATCCACGGAATCGAAATCGATGGGATGATCGAGCCGGGCGAAAAGACCGTGCAGCTTGTCGAGCGAGGCGAGCTTGCCATGGGGAATGGCAATGCCCTGGCCGACACCGGTGGAGCCCAGCCGTTCGCGCTCGAGCAACGTCTCGAAAATTTTCCGCTCATCCAGTTCGGTAACCTGCGCAGCCTTGGCGGCAAGTTCCTGAAGAGCCTGCTTTTTGCTGGTGACTTTCAGATGGGCGATAACGCCTTCCGGTACCACCAGGTCCTGCAGATCCATGATCCGATTCCTGTTCTGTCCTTGTGTCCGGCGTTGATGGTGCCGGGCGGTTACAAGCTGTTCGGCGGCGCCGCGGGAAACCGCATGCCTTGCCGGGAGAAGAGACATCTTCAGCTTAGTCCTCGTTCGGTTTCCGGCTGGCATCTATCCAACCGACATGACCATCGTCGCGCCGGTAAACAAGGTTGATGCCGCCATCCCCATTCCGGAAAATCACGAAAGGAGATTCGGAAATATCCATTTGCATGACCGCGTCGCTGACCGAGAGAACCGGCACTTTCGTCGTGCCTTCGGCAATGACGATCGGGTCCGTCTGATCCGAATTGTTTTCTTGTTCTTCTTCTTCCCGCTCGGCAGCCAGAACGAAAGTCGGCGCATCATAAGCGGGCAGAGGTGATTTCTGCGTGTTGTGGTGGTCTTTCAGCCGGCGCTTGTAGCGGCGCAGCCGTTTATCGAGCCGTTCCACGGCGCCGTCGAAGGCGGCATAAACTTCCGAGGCATCGTTCTGTGTATTCAAGGTCATGCCCGAGCTCAAATGCACGGTGCATTCGGCGCGGAAGCCCGAGCCTTCGCGCTGGAAGATCACATGCGCATCGACGGGCCGGTCGAAATACTTGCCGACACTTGCTTCCATGCGTTCGGAAACATGAACGCGCAGCGCATCGCCCACATCGATATGGATGCCGGTTACTTGAAGCTGCATGGTGACCTTTCCGGGCAAATTTCGTTAATCCGGCCCAACACTTGTTTACGTTTCGAAGGGCTTGCGCCCCCTGCGTCAGAACCGGATTTTGACCCCGCCCCGTGTGGAGCGGAAGGGACACTAGTGAGAGGTCTGCCGGGTGTCAACAAAAGTACCTCCCAAGGTTAATTTCCTTTTTGGTACAATAGCTTACGCATCTTTGACGCTTACGCGAACGCCTTCTTCTCGCGCCTGCGCTGGACCGAGGAAGGAATGCGCAGCGCCTCGCGGTATTTGGCCACCGTGCGCCGGGCAATGTCCATGCCCTCGCTTTTCAGGATATCCACAATCGCATCGTCGGAAAGCACGGCATTCGGCGCCTCCGCATCGATGAGTTCCTTGATGCGGTGGCGTACCGCCTCGGCCGAATGCGCCTCGCCGCCGGAGCTCGAGGCGATGGACGAGGTGAAGAAATATTTCAGCTCGAAAATGCCGCGCGGCGTCGCCGCATATTTGTTCGAGGTGACGCGGCTGACCGTCGATTCGTGCATGGAAATCGCATCCGCCACGGTTTTCAGATTGAGCGGCTTGAGATGGCTGACGCCATACATCAAAAAGCCGTCCTGCTGGCGGACGATCTCGCTTGCCACTTTCAAAATCGTGCGGGCGCGCTGGTCGAGGCTTTTGACGAGCCAATTGGCATCGTTGAAGCACTCACTGAGATAGGTCTTCGATTTCTCATCCGCCGACGCGGCCTTTGAGACTTCATTGTAATACTGCGTGTTGACGAGCACGCGCGGCAGCGTTTCGGCATTAAGCTCGATCGCCCAGCCGCCGTCGCTCTTCTGGCGGATAAAGACATCCGGGATGACGGGCGAAGACGGCGTGTCGCCAAAAGCATGGCCCGGCTTCGGATCGCAGCTTTTGATGTCATCGATGAGACACTGAATGTCGTCCTTGTCGATGCCGCAAACCTTCATCAACTGGGCGAAATCGCGTTTGGCGAAGAGTTCGAGATTTTCGAGGAAGCTCTGCATGATCGGATCGAGCCGGTCTTTTTCCGCAAGCTGCAGCGACAGACATTCGGCGAGGTTGCGGGCGAAGACACCGGTCGGCTCGAACGTCTGCAAAACCTTGAGAACGGTTTCGGCTTCATCCATGTCGATGCCGAGCCGTTCCGCTGTGTCTTCCAGACTTTCCTGCAAATAGCCCGCCTCGTTTACCTGATCGATCAGATAAGCGCCGATGAAACGCTCGCGCGCATTGAGCGCGCTCATATTGAGCTGCTCGCTCAAATATTCTTGCAGGCTTTGCTCGCGCGTCAGGCGGCTTTCGAAATCGTCTTCGCCGTCGAAGCCCCCGCCCGCGCTTTTGACCTGATGCCAGTCGGAGCTTTGCTGGCCCTCCGCCGAGGCGGCTTTGTCCGCCACCGCCTCATCCGCATAGACATTGTCGTAATCGGTATCGAGGTCGGAATTGTTCGTCGGCAGCGCATTGTCTTCGCTGAGCGTCAGGGAGGCGGGGTCGGGCGTGTCCCAATCGTTGTCGGGGGTAATCTCGTCGGGCTCGTAATCATCCGAGGCCCGTTCCGGTTCGCCTTCCTCGCGCGCCTCTTCCAGAAGCGGATTGCGCTCCAGCTCCTGTTCCACATATTCGGTAAGTTCGAGATTGGACAGTTGCAGCAGCTTGATGGCCTGCTGCAGTTGCGGCGTCATTACAAGCCCTTGGGCTTGCCGCATTTCGAGCCGTGGTTTCAGTGCCATGGTGCCCCGTCCCTACGCCCGCTCACCGCTACAAACTGAACCTGTCCCCGAGATAAAGCCGGCGCACATCTTCGTTCCCGACGATCTCGGAGGGTTTACCTTCCATGAGCACCATACCGTCGTGAATGATGATGGCGCGGTCGATGAGTTCCAATGTCTCGCGCACATTGTGATCCGTGATCAGCACGCCGATCCCTCTGTCTTTCAGATGCGCAACGAGCTCGCGGATATCGCCGATGGCGATGGGGTCGATCCCCGCGAAAGGTTCGTCGAGCAGCATGAAGGAGGGATGGGTTGCCAGCGCCCGGGCAATTTCCACACGCCGCCGCTCGCCGCCCGAAAGGGCGATGGAGGGTGTGCGCCGCAGATGCGTAATCGAAAATTCGGCGAGCAGGTCGTCGAGCATCTGCTCGCGCCTGTCGCGATCCTTTTCTACCACCTCAAGCACGGCGCGGATATTCTCCTCCACCGTCAGGCCCCGGAAAATGGAGGCCTCCTGCGGCAGGTAACCGATCCCCAGCCGGGCACGGCGATACATCGGCAGGGCGGTGACGTTCTGCCCGTCGAGTTCGATCGTGCCGTAATCGGGGGAGATCAGCCCCGTGATCATGTAGAAGACGGTGGTCTTGCCAGCACCGTTCGGACCAAGAAGACCGACGGCTTCACCCCGGTTCACGCCAAAGCTGACCCCCCGCACGACCGGGCGGCGTTTGAAGCTTTTGCCGATTTTACCGACCACAAGGCCGGAAGTGCTGGCGACGAGACGCGGCCCGGTCTCTTTTTCGAGGCCTGGCCGGGCGCCGCCAGAGGCGGGTGATATGTCGGTTCTTGAACTCATCCGCCCCCATCAAACGGCAGTTGGCATTAAAATTGTATGAAATATAAAATTAACCAAGAGAAAATCACGGATTGGAGGGCTGAAACAACCCCTTAACCCGTCCGGAGCCGCCTTCTTCGCCGCTTGCCGCGCCCGCATCGACCCGCGCCTGACCGGTGTTGAGGTCGATAAAGAGCTTTTTGCCGCGGATGACATTGGGCCCCTGCCGTAGCACCACATCATCGCCCATATTGATGACGCGCTTGGCGGTATCGTAAATCGCCCAGTTCCCGTCGGCCGATTGGTCGTTTTCGGAGAGGATATGGACATTGCCGCGGGCATTGATCTGCGTGATCTCGTTGCCGCCGCCGGCCTTGTCCGCATAAGTCACGATCAGCCGGTCGGAGGTGAGCTGCATCGTGTCCTGAACCGCATGAACCGAGCCGATAAAGGTCGCGGTTTTCTGATTCTGCTCCACTTCCAGCGAATCGGCCTCAATTTCGATGGGGGCATCCGGATTGTTGGAAAAGCCGCCGAGAAGTCCGCCGCTTTCCTGCGCCTCGCCTTCTTGGGCCGCGCCTTCTTGCGCCCGCGCATCAGGGACGGGCAGGGCGAGTGCCAGGGAAAACGCCAGGCCGAGGGCTGCCGTGCCCATCGTGAAGGCGGGAATGAGCCGGTTTTCCGCAGCTTTGCCGGTTTGGGCGCTGCTTTGCGCTTTTTTCATGCTGTCCTGCCCCATAAGTGTCATTCCCCGCCGCTGAAGATGACCATTTTTACCCCGCCCGTAAAGCGGATGGTCTTGCCGTTATTTTCCGCTTCCATGCCGTTCGACTGCAAAGTGCCGAGCGGGCCCTGGCCATAAACCGGTGTGTCGCTCTTCAAGGTGCCGTGTTTGAGATCGATGGTCGCCGTTGCCGCGCGCACCCGGTAGCCAAGATCGGAAAAGACCCGGATATTTTCCCAAAGCTCGATCTCTTCCATATCCGTGTTGAGAAGCCCGTAGCGGGAAGAAAGAGAAAGCCATTCGCCGTCTTCATTCAGAAGGAGATCGGCCTCGACTTTTTCGAGGGTGATGCGGTTCGGATTGTCGGGCGCCTGGGTCGCCGTCTCCGCGATCACCGTATAGGGCCGGCCTTTATTGTCGACGCCGGTCATGCGCGGGCTGACCATGCGCCGGTCATCGTCCACCGTCTCGATTTCCTTGAAGGTGATGGCGAGCTTGTCGCGGCTGTCGAAGGTACCGGAGGCGACGAAGACCGAAATCACGATCAGCACTGCGCCGATGGGCAAAAGCCATTTCATCAGCGAGACGAAGCGGCTGTAGCGGCTGCGGGGCAAATGGAAAGAAGAGGTGGTCATATTGCTCATCGAAAAAGCCCGTCCCGCATCCCAATAGGCGCCGGTGAAGCTGAACGGAAGCTGAGGGCGACTTTATTAATGAGCAAAAATATCCTCGTCCGGCCAGCCTGCCAAATCTAGCGAGGCGCGCACGGGCAGGAAGGCGAAGCAGGCCTTCGCATATTCCATCCGTCCCTCGCGCTGCAGCATCATATCGAGCTTTTCCTTCAGCGCATGCAGATGCAGAACGTCGGAAGCGGCATAGGCAAGCTGCGCCTCGCTCAGCTCGTCCGCGCCCCAGTCGGAGCTTTGCTGCTGTTTGGAAATCTCGATGCCTGTGAGCTCGCGCGTCAGGTCTTTCAGCCCATGCCGGTCCGTATAGGTGCGCACCAGTTTCGAGGCGATTTTCGTGCAATAGATCGGCGCCGTCACGACCCCGAGATAGCGCTGCATCACCGCCACGTCGAAACGGGCGAAGTGGAAAATCTTTAAGACCGAGGGATCGTTGAGCAGCCGGCGCAGATTGGGGCAGTCATACCGGTCCCGGTCCATCTGCACCACATGGGCGGTGCCGTCCCCGGCGGAGAGCTGCACGACGCAGAGCGGATCGCGGTGAGGATTGAGGCCGAGCGTTTCGGTGTCGATGGCGACCGAGCCCTGAAACGTGACGCTGTCCGGAAGATCGCCTTTGTGGAGTGTAATGCTCATAAAGTCCCAGATGCTGGAAATGTGTGCGCTGGCGCGATTCTATAGGGGCAGGTCGCCGCCTGCCGGAAAGCCCGAACTTAATACGCTTCGCGGCCCGATGCCATAAGCAAGCCGGGATTAATGCCGCCGGAAATGTCTGAAGACCGGTATTCGGGGAGACCGGTCCATGACCGGCCGGATGGTGCCCAGGAGAAGACTCGAACTTCCACGCCCTTACGGGCACTAGCACCTGAAGCTAGCGCGTCTACCAATTCCGCCACCTGGGCTTAACCGGGGCACTGTTAGAGCCAGTTTCAGGTCTTGTCAATGGAGTGATTGGGCAAAGCGGCGAATTTGCGGGTGAAGGGGGAGCGGCGCCTGCCTGCGGCTTTTCAGGCAAATGACGCGGCGCGCACGCGGGCTCTGTACCGCGCCCGCCCCTTGCGCTATCAAGGGCAAGAATAGCTGCCCGGAAGGGCCGAATGCGCGTAGCAAGCAAACACGTATCCAGCAAAGAAGAGACAAGGCATGCGACAGGTTGAGCCCAACAAATTGATCACCGTATTCGGCGGGTCGGGTTTTATCGGCCGCTATGTGGTGCAGCTTCTGGCGCAAAAGGGATACCGGGTCCGCGTCGCCGTGCGCCGCCCCAATCTGGCGCTTTATTTGAAGCCGCTGGGCGATGTCGGTCAGATCCAGCTTTTCCAGGCGAATATCCGTGATGCCGCCTCTTGCCGCGCGGCGCTCGAAGGGGCGGACGGTGTGGTCAATCTCGTGGGCATTTTGCAGGAAGGCGGCGCGCAGCGCTTTGCCAGCGTCCAGGCCGCCGGCGCCGGTCTTATCGCCAAGCTCGCGGGTGAGGCGGGCATCACGCGCTTTGCCCATGTCTCGGCCATCGGCGCGGATGAGGAAAGCGCCTCTGAATATGCGCGTACCAAGGCGCTGGGGGAGGAAGCGGTGCTCAAAGCGGTGCCGACAGCGACGATCCTGCGCCCTTCCATCGTTTTCGGTCCGGAAGATGATTTCTTCAACCGCTTTGCCGCCATGGCGCGCCTCAGCCCGGCGCTGCCTTTGATCGGCGGCGGGCAGACGCGCTTCCAGCCCGTCTATGTAAAAGATGTGGCGGCAGCGATCCTGGCGGCGCTGGAAAATGACGGCGCCCGCGGTAAGATTTATGAGCTGGGCGGCCCGGAGGTTTTCAGCTTCAAGGAGCTGATGGAGCGCATGCTGGAGGAAATCCGCCGTAAGCGCGTGCTGGTGAGCCTGCCTTTCGCGATTGCCAAGCTGATGGGCCGCATCGCGGGTATTCTGCCCAATGCGCCGCTGACCGCCGATCAGGTGGAGCTGTTGAAGACCGACAATGTCGTCTCCGACGAAGCGCGTGAAGAAGAGCGCACGCTGGCGGCGCTCGGCGTGCCTGCGACCGGTCTTGATTCGGTGCTCAGCACCTATCTCTACCGCTTCCGCCGTACCGGCCAGTTCGAGCGCCGGGAAGCCTGACGGGCTTAATAATAGATCCAGCCAAGCAGGACCACGCCGAGCAGCAGCCGGTAAATGACGAAGGGTGTCAGCGTCATATGCTCGAGCAGGCGCATGAAGGCGGCGATCGTGGCGAAGGCGGCGATGGCGGCAAGAACGGCGGCAATGCCCATGTCGTAGCCGAGCGCCACATCGCCGAGCTGCACCACTTCATAAATGCTGGCCGCCGCCGCGCCGATAATGGTGGGAATGGACAGCAGCATGGAAAACCGCGCCGCGTCTTTGCGCTCATAGCCCAAAAACCGCGCCATGGACATGGTGACGCCCGCCCGGCTGGCGCCCGGAATGAGCGAGAAGACCTGCGCGATGCCGATGGCGAGCGCGCCGCCCGTTTCCATATGTTCCAGGCGCTTGACGGTCATACCGATCTTGTCGGTCACATAAAGGATGACGGCAAAGAAAAGATTGGCCCAGGCGACGATCTCCGCCCCGCGCAGCGAGCCGACAATGCCCGAGCGCAGCACGAAAAAGCCGGCAATGACGGCGGGCAGCGTGGCAATGATGAGAAAGAGGGCAAGGCGGCCGTCCGGCGTCACGCGCCCGCGCAGCAACAAAAGAAAGCCTACAATCATCTGCCAGACTTCCCGCCGAAAATAGGCGATGACCGCCAGAAGCGTGCCCATATGAACGGCAATGTCGATGAGAATACCCTGGTCGGACCAGGAGGTCAGCTCGCCGATCAGATTGAGATGGCCGGAAGAGCTGATCGGCAAAAACTCCGTAATGCCCTGCACAAGGGCAAGAACGATAAGCTGCTCAATGGACATGAAAAAGGGCGTTCCGGAGGTGGACAGATGCGCCAGCATATACCAACTGCCTCGTGCTTGGCCATGCAGGAAAACCCAAGGGCGGGCTAAGATTAATGACGGCCATGGCCGAGAGGGCGCAGGGCGCGCTATATATTCTCCTGTCACATAGCCGTTATGAATGCGAAGGCGGAGGCATCGGCCCCCGCGCATAGATCGAAGGGTGAGGGGTCATGAATATCGGTAAGGTTGCAGAGCTCTCGGGCGTTCCGGCCAAGACCATCCGCTATTATGAAAGCATCGGCCTGACGTTGCCGCCCGCCCGCTCTGAAAGCGGCTACCGTACGTATGCAGAAGAAGACGTGCATATGCTCAAATTCGTGGCGCGGGCTCGCTCGCTCGGTTTTTCTATCGACGATTGCCGGGGGCTTCTGGCGCTCTACCGGGACAGGGGCCGGGCGAGTGCCGACGTGAAGCGCATTGCCGAGGAGCATATCGGCGAAATCGAGCGAAAAATTGCCGAACTGCAATCGATGCGCACGGTCTTGCGCCGGCTTGCCGAAAAATGCCATGGCGATGACCGGCCCGATTGCCCCATTCTGGACGAGCTTTCCGGCTGACAGGCGCCTGAAACGCGCCCGAAATGCTCTTGGCTTCCGGCCTGCGCGGGGGCGGTGTACAAGGGCGCGCCCACAAGGTATGCCGGAACGGTAGCGATGCGGTTTTGAGGTGAGTTTTTATGGATCAGCTTTTTCATCTTCCCATTTCCCCGGCCTGCCGGAAGGTGCGCCTGGCGCTTGGTGAAAAGGGCCATGAAGTGGAACTGGTGGAAGAGCGCGACTGGGAAGGCCGGCGCGAGTTTCTGGCGCTCAATCCGGCAGGCGAGGTGCCGGTGCTGCTGGAGGAAAGTGGCCGGGCGATCTGCGGGGCAACGCCGATCGTGGAATTTCTCGAAGACAGCGTGCCCGACCGCCCGCTTTTGCCGGGCGATGCTTATGCCCGCGCCGAAGCGCGCCGGCTTGCCGAGTGGTTCGATAAAAAATTCGCCGAAGAAGTCAGCCTCCCGCTCATCCATGAAAAAGTGACGAAGCGTTTCATGAGCGCGGTGGAAGGCGGCGGCTCGCCAGACATGGCGGTGGTGCGCGCCACGCTTTATAATGTGCGCTATCACCTCGATTATATTTCTTATCTGATGGAAGAGCGGCGCTGGCTGGCGGGCGAGGCGATGAGCCTTGCCGACATTACCGCCGCCGCGCATCTGTCCTGCCTCGATTATATCGGCGATGTGCCCTGGTCGCAGTTTCCCCAAGCCAAGGAATGGTATGTGCGGCTGAAGTCGCGCCCGTCGTTCCGTGCGCTGCTGGCCGACCATGTGCCCGGCATGCCGCCGCCGCGCGTTTATGCCAATCTCGATTTCTGATGACGCCAAAGATGAGGCCATGACGACGCCTGCCCGCCCCGAAACGACCGAAGAGATGACCGAAGAAAGAGGCGCCGCGCTTGTCCGGCGGATCGGGGAAGCGGCGCGCGAGGCAGGTTTTGATGCGGTGCGCCTGGTGCGCGCGGCCGACGTGCCCGACCGGACGGCCTTTTTGCAGGGCTGGGTCGGTGCGGGCCGGCATGGGCAAATGGGCTGGATGGAAGAAACGGCGATCCGCCGCGGCCATCCTTCATCGCTCTGGCCGGATGTCAAAAGCATCATCGTGCTCGGCCAGAATTATGGGCCGGAAGAAAACCCGCTCCCCGATCTTGAGAAGAAAGAGCAGGGGACGGTCTCCGTCTATGCCCGCCATAAGGATTATCACGATCTCATCAAGAAGCGGTTGAAGCGCATCGCCCGCTGGCTTGTCGCGGAGACGGGCTGCGAGCTGAAAGTCTTCGTGGATACCGCCCCAGTGATGGAAAAGCCCTTGGCGGAAGCGGCAGGGCTCGGCTGGCAGGGCAAGCACACCAATCTCGTCTCGCGGGAATTCGGCTCCTGGCTCTTTTTAGGCTCGATCTTCACGACGCTGGACCTGCCCGCCGATGTCCCGGAAAAAGATCATTGCGGTTCCTGCCGCGCCTGTCTCGACATTTGCCCGACAAAGGCGTTTCCCGCCCCTTACGAGCTCGATGCGCGCCGCTGCATTTCCTATCTGACGATCGAGCATAAGGGGTCTATTCCGCTCGAATTCCGCAAAGCCATGGGCAACAGGATCTATGGCTGCGATGATTGCCTTGCCGTCTGCCCCTGGAACAAGTTTGCCGCGCAAACCGGCGAGACCGCGTTTCATCCGCGTGAAGCGCTCAAAGCGCCGCTCCTTGGCGAGTTGATGGAACTGGACGATACTGCTTTTCGGGAAATGTTTTCCGGCTCGCCCATCAAGCGCATCGGACGGAACCGGTTTTTGCGCAATGTGCTGATCGCGGCGGGCAATTCAGGTGCGCCGTCTTTGCTCGCCCCTGTCCGCGCGCGGCTTGAGGATGAAGCGGGCGAGGTGCGCGCCATGGCGGTCTGGGCGCTAGGGGAGCTCGCTCCGGCAGAAGAAATAAAGGCGCTAAAAGCACGCTACCTGCCGCATGAACGCGAAGAGATGGTGCGCGCGGAATGGGCGCGGCTTGATTGATCAGTTCGCGCCGGTCGCGGCGCTTTCTTGTGTCACATCCATCTGCGCGAGATAGGCGCGGGCAGCTTCTGCCTCCGCGCTGTCTTCTTGCGCATTGGCTTGCACATAAAGCCAGTCTTCCCGCGCGCTGTCCTTGTCGCCCATTTCCTCGGCGATCAGCCCGCGCTCGAGCCTGAGGAGCAGGGGGGCGGCACCTGCGCTTTCGGCAGCGGCAATATCGCGCCGGGCCGCTTCAAGCGCGCCTGTCTGACGTCCGGCTCTTGCCCGCAGGAGATAAATTTCCCCTTCTTCCGGGGCAAGCTCGGCGGCGCGGCTCAAATCGGCGATGGCAAGCTCCGCCTCGCCGCCCAGAAGATAGGCCCGCCCGCGTGCGGTCAGAAGGGCCGCATTTTGAGGATCAAGATCGATACCGGCGCTATAAGCGGCAATGGCGCGTTTGACGTCGCCATGTTTCAGCCAGCTTGCGCCCGCCTGCTGCAGAATGAGCGCGCGCTCTTGCGCCCCGCCTGCATCCGAGCGCGCGGCAAGCTGTTCGAGCCGCGTGGCCGCCGCGTCGTAAAGTTCGAGCTTGGTAAGCGCCAGAATGCCGCAATGAAGCGCTGCCGCCCCGCCCCCTTCATCGCCCCAGCGCAGGGCGTGGTCATAGGCCGTATCGGCATCGCGCGCCACAAGCTCGACGCAAGCCTCATAAGGCCCGGCGTGAGCGGCGCTGACGGTAAAAAGCAGGAACATGGCTGGAAGAAAAGGCAAAGAGCGCATAGGTCTAGTATCGTTGTTCGAGCAAAGCCCGGACGGGCAAGGAGAGTGGATGCCGCAAAAACGGCTTTTCTGTGTTGGCTTCGGTTTCAGTGCCGCGCATCTGGCGGCTCTTTTGTTGAAAGAAGGCTGGAGTGTAGCAGGCACCTGCCGATCGCAGGAAAAGAAAGCCCGCCTTGAAAGAGATGGGATCGAAGCCTTTGTCTTTTCGCCTGATGAACCGCTTGAGAGAGGCGCCCTTGAAGGCGCGACACATCTTCTGGCCTCGGCGCCGCCGGAAGAGGCGGGCGATCCTTTTTTGCGCCGCCATGAAGAAATGGCGCTTGAGGCCGCGCAGAGCCTTGAATGGGCAGGCTATCTTTCCACCACCGGTGTGTATGGCGACCGGCAGGGAGGCTGGGTGGATGAGGAAAGCGAACTTCGGCCCGACACCGCGCGGGGCAAGAAACGCCTTGCGGCTGAAAAAGACTGGCTGGCTTTCGGAGAAAAGAGCGGCGTGCCGGTGCAGCTCTTCCGCCTTGCCGGTATTTACGGGCCCGGCCGCAATCAGCTTACCTCGCTGAAAGAGGGAAAGGCCCGGCGCATCGTCAAACCCGGCCAGGTCTTCTCGCGCATTCATGTGGAAGATATTGCGCGCATCCTCAAAGCCTCCATCGCCGCGCCTCATGCGGGCGCTGCTTATAATGTCTGCGATGATGAAGCCGCTCCGCCGCAGGATGTCATTGCCTATGCCGCCGAGCTTCTGGACCGGGTGCCGCCGCCCGAAATTCCCTTCGAGGAAGCCGACCTTTCGCCCATGGCGCGCAGTTTTTATGAAGACAGCAAACGCGTCTCCAACCGGCGCATCAAGGAAGAGCTGGGCGCCGCGCTGCGCTACCCCACTTACCGGGAAGGGCTGAAAGCGCTTCTGGATGCCGGGGCCTATTAGTCCGCGTTTTCCAGGGTGCCGAGAATGTCATCGAGGGTGCGTTCCAGCCGGGCAATGTCGGCAGGTTCGGAAAGCCGGTGATCGCCGCTTTTCGACAGCGTCAGCACCACGTCCTCGCTTTCCAGGTTTTCCGTGAGGCGCAGCACATGGGCGTAGGGCACATCCGGGTCCGCCATGCCTTGCAGGATGCGGATGGGGAAGGTGAGCGGAATGGGCCTGTCCAGCAGAAGGTGATTGCGGCCTTCCTCGATCAGCTTCAGCGTGATTTCGTTGGGCTCATCCGCATAAGGGGTGGGTTCGAGATAGATGCCTTCCTCCAGCAGCGTCTTTTGCACCTCGGGCGGAAAACCTTTCCACATCAGCTCTTCGGTGAAGTCGGGCGCGGGCGCGATCAGTACCAGGCCTTTGACTTTTTCCGGGCGGGCAAGCGCGGCAAGCAGCGCAATCCAGCCGCCCATGCTGGAGCCGATCAGCACTTGCGGGCCTTCCGAAAGCGCATCGATGGCGGCCAGCGCATCTTCTTTCCAGCGTCCGATCGTGCCCTCGCGAAACGCGCCGCTCGAGGCGCCATGGGCGAAATAATCGAACCTGAGATAATGCCGTCCGCGCGCTTTCGCATAAGCGGCAATCGCCTCGGCTTTGGTGCCCGTCATGTCCGATTTGAAACCGCCGAGCCAGGTGAGCCCGATGCGCCCCGGCGCAGGCATTTCTGGCGCCTCGATGAGATAGGCGATTTCCTCGCCATCGGGCCGGGCAAGCTTGCGGGGCTGGGGAAGTTCGGTCATGGTGCACTCGTTTTGGAGGATTGTTTCGGGCCGCCTCTTTGATCCTGGGGCTCTTCACTTAAATGAGAATAGAGGCGGGGATCAAGCCGCGCGCCCCGTGAAGGGAAACCCCCGTGAAGGGAAACGCTGTGACATCTGTCTTTGAGGGGATAAAGCCGCCAACCGTCTTGCAAGTCGTGCCCGCGCTGGAAACGGGCGGCGCCGAGCGCACGGCGGTAGATATTGCCCGTGCACTTGTCGAGGCAGGGGCAAAGGCGCTGGTCGCGAGCCGCGGCGGGCGCATGGTGGCGGAGCTCGAAGCGGCGGGCGCAACCCATATCGAGCTTGCCGTTCATTCCAAGAACCCCGTCGTCATGGCGCTGAATGTGGAGCGGCTCACCCGTCTTGCCGCCAAGCACGGCGCGGATATCATTCATGCCCGCTCGCGCGCGCCCGCCTGGAGCGCTCTGGCCGCCGCGCGCCGTCTCCATCTTCCTTTCGTCACCACCTATCACAACAAGGTGCATGAAAGCCCGCGCCTGAAAGTCTTCTACAATTCCGTCATGACCCGCGGCGCGGTGGTGATCGCCAATTCCCATTTTACCGCCGAGCGCATCCGCAAGGTGCATGGCGAGGACCACGCCCGCATCGTCACGGTGCCTCGCGGCATCGACATGGCCCGCTTCGATCCTGCGCGGATCGATCCGGAACGGATCAAGGCCATGCGTCTTTCCTGGCGCGTGGCGGAGGATGACACGGTGTTTCTGCTGCCCGCGCGCCTTACCCGCTGGAAGGGCCAGACCGTGGCGCTGGAAGCGCTGGCAAAACTGAAAAACATGTCCGATGCCCCCTTCCGTCTTGTCCTTGTCGGTGATGCGCAGGGGCGTGATGCCTATGAGGCGGAGTTGAGCGCTATGATCTCGCGGCTCGGCCTGCAGGATCATGCCCGCCTTGCCGGCCACTGCGAGGCGATGGAAGAGGCCTATGCAGCGGCCGATTTCGTCATCGCTCCCTCGCTCGAGGCGGAACCTTTCGGGCGCACCCCTGTCGAGGCGCAGGCCATGGGCCGCCCGCCCATCGTCGCCGATCATGGCGGCGCGCGCGAAACGGTGATCACGGCGGAGGAGGATGCGCCGACAGGCTGGCGCGTGCCGCCCGGCGATGATGTGGCGCTGGCAGGCGCCATGCTGGAAGCGCTCTCGCTCGATGCCAAAAGCCGGGCGGAGATGGCGGCGCGCGGCAAAGCGCATGTGGCCGCCCATTTCTCGCTCACCGCCATGGCGGCGGCGACGCTGAAAATCTATGCCGATCTGATGCGGCAAAAGCCTGAATGAGAGCGCCTGTTCTGCTCATCCGTCTGCGCCCCTGGCAGGACGCAGAGTGGGAGAGGGTACGTACAAGGCTGGAGGCGGCCCATCCGGAGACGCCCTTCTGGCTCCTTAGCGCCGGGCAGCCGCTCCCCTCTTGGGCAGGATCGTTCTTCCGGGAGATCTGGCAAGACGGGGTCCCGCGCGGGCCCGGCCGCTGGCTCACCCTGATGCGGCGGCTTTCCTGGGGCGGCTTTGCCGTGATTTATGACGGCGAGGGCCCCGAGGGCGGAGCAACGCAAATAAAACTCTGGCGCTTTTTGGTGCGCCCGGCGCCCGAATGGCGGGTTTTAAGACCCTAAAACGGCGCAGATTAGGTCTTTTCTGGCACAGCGGCGCTGAAATCGGCGGCGCGCTTGCCGTTAACCCCTTGATATCTTGACTTGCACTGACGAGCTCTTAATCCTAAAGACGGTCAACGACGGGCTCTCGGGGCACGCCGGGGTTTGGCGTTTTTCCAATACGCCGCCCATTCCGGCCAACTGCCCCTCAAAGGTAAGACCCGCAAAACGAAGGAGGTTTTCATAGCTCGCAGACCCCTACCCGCGCAGCCGGCCCAGCAAGGTCCTCGTATCAACGAGGCGATCAAGGTGCCGGACGTCATGCTCATTGGCGCCGAAGGTGAAAAGCTCGGTGTCGTTCCCGTGGAAGAAGCGCTGAGACTGGCAGATGAAGCCGGCCTCGATCTCGTTGAGGTCGCGCCGACTTCGAAACCGCCTGTATGCAAGCTGCTGGACTACGGCAAGTTCAAGTTCCAGGCACAAAAGAAGGCTGCCGAAGCCCGCAAGAAACAGAAGACCGTCGAAGTCAAAGAAGTGAAGATGCGTCCGAACATCGACACGCATGATTATGAAGTGAAGATGCGCAACGTGAAGCGGTTCTTCGATGAGGGCGATAAGGTCAAAGTCACGCTGCGTTTCCGCGGCCGTGAAATGGCCCACCAGGATCTGGGCATGGCGCTCATGAACCGGGTGAAGGACGATGTGGAAGAGATCGCCAAGGTCGAACTGCATCCCAAGCTCGAAGGCCGCCAGATGATCATGGTTCTGGCGCCGCGCTAAAGACGTGCCGAGGCGTAATAAGAACGCCTGCCAAGAATAGAAGGGCCCGGCATTGCCGGGCCTTTGTGTTTTTGGGGGTGGAAAGCCTTAAACGAGGCGGGCCAGCCGGTCGGGCCGGTCCGTCAATATGGCATCGACGCCGAGCGCCAGAAGCCGCTCCATCTCTTTTTCTTCGTCCACCGTCCAGCACGACACTTCAAGGCCGAGCGAGCGGGCAATGCCCATCGTCTCATCGGTTACATCGCCGTGCCAGGCAAACCAGCCATCGGCATTGCCGCGCGCAATGGCCTTGAGCAGTTTTTCAGCGAAACTTTTCCCCTCCTCCTTGCGCCAGTCGCAGGCGCCGAAGAAATGCGCGCCTTTGGCCGAGGCTTCGCGGAACCAGCGGTCCTGCGGCGTGTCATTCACGCGGGAGGGATGCTCCGGGTCGATGCGGAAAAAGGGAATGGTGGTAAAGGCGGTGCGGGACGGGCTGATCTCCTGCGCCCGCAAGAGCCCCGGCCAGTCGAAGGAGACATAGGTCACCTGCGCCTCAAGTCCGTACTCTTTCACGAGCGCACAGGCCGCATCGGCAAGAACGCGCGGATCGGCGCCGTTATCCGGCTCTTCAAGCTCAGTCTTGAGCTCGATATAAAGCCGAAAGCCGGGCGCCGCTGCCGTTTTGACCAGCTCCAAAAGCTCCGCAAGGGCGGGAATTTTTTCACCGTCCAGCGCTTCCTGCTCGGGGTAGTGGGCGCCGTAGGTTGAGCCGGGGCGCAGCCGGCCGACATCGAAGGCCTGCAGCTCTTCAAAGCTCAAATCTTTCAGCCGCGGGGTAGGGCGCGTCAGCCAATTACCGTCCGCCCCCCGCGCTATCGCCGGTTTCAGCGCGCCGTCATGATGGATGACCAGAACATTGTCGCGGGTTAGATGCACATCGAGCTCGAAGCCGTCCACCCTATCGAGCGCGCGGCTAAAGGCACCCATCGTGTTTTCCGGCCACAGCCCGCTGCCGCCGCGATGCGCGATCTTGAGCATGTTCTCTCCTGCCTCGTCAGGCATTTATCTAAAATCCGGGCAAGACTACTGCAGGTGCAAAGCTCTGTCTTGCGGGTTTCGTGAAGATGAGTTTCGCGCCTAAGCTGCTATACTTGTCGCTCAATAAAGAAAGGCGGAGCGGGATGTCGGATATGGGAATTCTTCTGCTGGTGCTTCTGGCGGGCGCGGGCCTCGCCTATCTTTGGTACACGAAAATCATCGGCCGGCGGAACACGGCGCTCGAGGCGCTGTCATCCATCGATGTGCAATTGCGCAAACGCCACGATCTCATTCCCAATCTCGTCGCCATGGCCAAAAGGTTCATGACCCATGAGCGCGAGCTTTTGGACCGGCTGACGGAGCAGCGCGCGAAGGCCGCCGAGCCTTACTCGAAAAACGACCCGCGCGCTATCGAGCAGCATTTGGCCGACGAGCGCGCCCTGCAATCCTCGCTCGTGCGGGTGCTGGCGGTGGCCGAAAACTATCCCGATCTGAAATCCGACCGCACGGTGATGGAAGTGCAGGAGGGGCTGGAAGAAGTGGAAGGTCATATCGCCGCTGCCCGCCGTTTCTACAATTCCGCCGTCACGGACCTCAATAATTCGGTGCAGATTTTTCCCGGCAACATCATCGCCGGCTGGGCCAAGGTTGAGCCCATGCCCTATTTCGAGCTTGAAGACAGCGCCATGCGCGCGCCGGTCGACGTCGGCGCCCTGATGGACAAGCCGTAAGGGATCGAGGCGTATGTCGGACGTCGCAGAACTTGCGGAACTCGATGCGTTTTACGAGGCGGAGCTGCGCCCCTGGCTGATGGGGTTCGAAAAAAAGCGCCGTCTTTTCCTCGCCATTGCCGTGGGCGGCATCTTGTTGGCCGCGCTCCCCGTTGCCGGGCTCATCTGGCTTGGGTGGCCCGAATACGTGCTCTTCATTTCTTTCGTCACATTCGTTGCGGCCATCGCACCACTCATCTTTTTGGGCAAGAAAATCGAAAAGGAATTGCTTGCCCGGATTTGCGAGAAGCTGGACTTCGCCCTCGACCCTAAGGCCGGCACCATGTCCATCCAGCCTTTCTCCTCGCTCTCGCTTGTCCCCTCTTACGATACGTGCAGTCTCGACAATGCGATCCAGGGCAAGATCGATGAGGTGCCCTTCGAGCTTTGCGAAAGCCATTTACAGGAGCAGAGGCGCAACTCCAAAGGCCGCACCTATTACGTCACCGTTTTTCAGGGCCTTGTGGGGAGCGCGCAATTTCCCAAACGCTTTCACGGCACGACGATCGTGCGCCGGGATGGCGGCTTTCTCGCCTCGTTCTTTTCCTCCGGCAAGGGCGACAGGGTGAAACTGGAAGATCCGGATTTCGAAAAACGCTTCGATGTCTTTTCCGATGATCAGGTCGAAGCGCGCTATCTGCTCACCCCCGGTTTCATGGAACGGGTAAAACGGCTCGATGACCTGTCGGACGGGGCGGCGCGCCTTGCCTTTCAAGGCGGCAAGCTGCTTTTTGCGATTGGCGGCGGTGACCGTTTCACTGTCTCGCTTTTCAAGAATATGGGTGAGATCGCGCATTTCCGGCGGATGATGGCGGATTTCGCGCTGATTTTCGGCATTGTTCGCGAGCTCAATCTCGCCGCGAAAACCCGCCTTTAAGCCCGCTCCGCGCCAAGACGGTTGCGAAGCCACACCCCTTTGCTAGGCTTCTTCTCATAAAAAATAACAAGGGAGGAGAGGCCGATGAGATTCGGTGTGTTTTACGAGCTGCAATTGCCCAAGCCTTGGAAAGAGGGCGATGAGCACCGTCTGTTCCATGAAGCGCTCGACCAGGTGGTGCTCGCGGACAAGCTGGGCTTCGATTATGCTTGGGAAGTCGAGCATCATTTTCTCGATGAATATTCCCATTCCAGCGCGCCGGAAGTCTTTCTCGCCTGCGCGGCGGCGAAGACGGAAAACATCCGCCTCGGCCACGGCATCCGTCAGGTGATCCCGAATTACAATCATCCCGCCCGCACCGCCGAAAGCGTGGCGACACTCGATCTGATGTCGAGCGGGCGCGTGCAGCTCGGCATCGGCGAAGGGGCGACGCGGCTGGAGCTTGGCGGCTTCGGCATTCCGGCCAAGGAAAAGCGCGCCATGTCTCTGGAGGCGGCCGAGCAGATCGCCAATATGATGGTGCATGACCCCTATCCCGGTTTCGAGGGCAAGTATTTCTCCATGCCCTGCCGTAATGTGCTGCCGAAGCCTTATCAAAAACCGCACCCGCCCATGTGGATGGCCTGCACGAACCGCGACACGATCCGCGTGGCCGCCTCGCTCGGTCTCGGCGCGCTTGCCTTCTCCTTCGTCGATCCGGAAGAAGCGAAACATTGGGCCGATATTTATTACGGCATCATCAAGTCCAAAGACTGCGTGCCGCTCGGCCATACGGTGAATGCCAATATCGCGCTCGTCTCCAATTTCTCGCTCCATCACGACCGCGCCGAAGCGATCCGCCGGGGACATGAAGGCTTCGAGTTTTTCGGCTATGCGCTCGCCGCCCTCGTGACGCAGGACTGCAAGCCCGGCCGCACCGATATGTGGGGCGATTATCTCAAGCAGCGCGGCAACCGCACCGAAGAGGTGATCGAGGCATCGACGGGCAATGTGGAGGCGAACGGCATCGGCACGCCGGAGGACATGCGCGCCCATTTGAAAGCGCTTCAGGAGGCCGGTGTCGATCAGGTGATCTTCATGCAGCAGGCCGGGCGCAACCAGCACGCCCATATCTGCGAATCGCTGGAGCTCTTCGCTGCCGAAGTGATGCCCGAGTTTCAGGCGGAGCGGGCGGCCCGCGAGCAGGCGAAACAGGAAGAGCTTGCCCCTTACATCGAGGCGGCCCTGAAACGGAAAAACTGGATGAAGCCGCTCTCCGATGAGGAAATCCCCATCGTGCCCGCCGCCGTGCCGCGCCCGATGGTCAATCAGACCAAGGCGGCGGAATAACCCTCCGAAGCAAAGGGACAAAACCTCAAGGCTTTTCCGGCCTTGAGGGCCCTTTGCCGCCGGAGCCCGCTTGACCTTTGGGGCGGAATGCGTATAACGCATGTCTTTCTTGGGGCCGTCCGGCGTAAAGGGCATGCCGTGTCGGTCCAAAATGCCAAAAGAGCTGCATCTACAGGCACTTAAGCGCCTTTTCTTCAGCGGATGCAGCCGGCCACACGACCAAGGAGAGCAAAATGCCCAAGTTGAAGACGAAGTCTGGCGCCAAAAAGCGCTTCAAGCTGACGGGTTCGGGCAAGGTTGTCCGCACCCAGGCCGGCAAACAGCACGGCATGATCAAGCGTTCCAACACTCAAATCCGCAACCAGCGTGGCACGGCGATCGCCGACGACACGAACTCGCGGATGATCAAAAAATTCTTGCCCTACGGCTAAGGTGAAGGAGCTCTGACATGTCACGTGTGAAAAGAGGCGTTACGGCGCATGCGCGCCACCGCAAAATCGTAAAAGCCGCGAAGGGCTATTATGGCCGCCGGAAGAATACCTTCCGCACTGCCAACCAGGCTGTCGAAAAAGCCGGGCAATACGCCTATCGCGACCGGCGCACCCGCAAGCGCAATTTCCGTGCGCTCTGGATCCAGCGCATCAACGCGGCCGTCCGCGAGCATGGCATGACCTATGGCCGATTTATCAACGGTCTCGGGAAAGCCGGCGTCGAGGTTGACCGCAAGGTTCTGTCCGACCTCGCCATCCGCGAGCCCGAGGCTTTCAAGGCACTGGTCGATCAGGCGGCAGCGGCGCTGAAGTAAGCGCACCAATTCGAACGACGCGAAACCCCGCGGCGTCTCCCGCCAGGCCTTCGGCCGGCGAAGATGCGTGCGGGGTTTTGTGTTTTGAGCGAGCGCGAAAGCAGAGTGTGACATGAGCGATCTGAAAAAGCTTGAAGACGAGATTCTGGCAAGCGTGGCGGCGGCTGAGAGCGAAAAGGCTCTCGAGGATGTGCGCGTCGCGGCCTTGGGCAAAAAGGGCACGGTGTCCGAGCAGCTGAAAGGCCTCGGTAAGATGAGCCCGGAAGAGCGCAAGGAAATGGGCCCGGCACTGAACGGGCTGAAAGACCGGGTGGGCGAGGCGATCGCCCAGCGCAAGGAAGCCCTTCATGAAGCAGCGCTCGAAGCGCGCCTTGCCTCCGAAGAGGTGGATGTAACGCTGCCGGTGCGCGAAAGCGCGCTCGGGGCCGGGCGCATTCATCCGATCTCGCAGGTCTTCGATGAGATCACCGCGATCTTCGGCGATATGGGCTTTTCCGTCGAAGAGGGGCCGGACATCGAAACCGACTATTACAATTTCGAGGCGCTGAACTTCCCCGAAGGGCACCCGGCGCGCGAAATGCACGACACGTTCTATTTCCATGAAAAGGAAGACGGCTCGCGCCCGCTGCTGCGCACGCATACAAGCCCCGTGCAGGTGCGCACGATGGAGAAGGGTAAGCCGCCTTTCCGCTTCATCGCGCCGGGCCGCACGTTCCGCTGTGACAGCGACCAGACCCATACGCCGCAATTCCACCAGGTCGAAGGGCTCGTCATCGACGAGGAAACCAATCTCGGCCATTTGAAATGGACGCTGGAAACTTTTCTCGGCGCCTTTTTCGAAACGGGTAAGGTGGAACTGCGCTTCCGCCCGTCCTTTTTCCCGTTCACCGAACCTTCCATGGAAGTCGATGTGCGCTGCGCGCGCTCCGGCGGGGAAATCCGCATCGGGGAAGGGGATGATTGGCTGGAGATTCTCGGCTGCGGCATGGTTCACCCCAATGTGCTCAGCGCGTCGGGCATCGATCCTGAGCGCTATCAGGGCTTTGCCTTCGGCATGGGGATCGACCGCCTTGCCATGCTCAAATACGGCATTCCGGACCTGCGCGCCTTTTTCGAGGCCGATCTGCGCTGGCTGAAACATTACGGATTTGCCGCACTCGATGTGCCTACACTCGACGGGGGGGTCTCGTCATGAAGTTCACGCTTTCCTGGCTGAAAGATCATCTGGAAACGGAGGCGAGCCTCGACGAGATCGTCGAAAAGCTCACCATGATCGGCCTTGAGGTCGAAGGGGTGGACGATCCGGCCGAGCGCCTTGCGCCTTTCTCCGTCGCGCGCATTCTGGAAGCAGGCCCGCATCCGGATGCCGACAAGCTGAAGCTCTGCAAAGTCGAAGCACTGGTCGGCGGTAAGCGTGATGTCTTGCAGGTTGTCTGCGGCGCGCCCAATGCCAAGACCGGTCTTCTCGGTATTTTCGCGCCGCCCGGCGCCACCATTCCGGCGAACGGCTTGGTGCTGAAGCCGACGAAAATCCGCGGCGTGGAATCGAACGGCATGATGTGTTCGGAGCGCGAGTTGGAACTCTCCGATGAGCATTCCGGCATTATCGAACTTGACGGCGAATTCGAGATCGGCACGCAGGCAGCGGATGTGCTGGGGCAAAACGATCCCGTAATCGAAATTGCGATCACGCCGAACCGTCCCGACTGCCTCGGCGTTTACGGCGTGGCGCGCGATCTTGCCGCCGCCGGCCTTGGCACGTTGAAGACGCCGGAAGCGCCCCGCATCGACGGGGCCTTCGAAAGCCCGGTGAAGATTGAAATCGATGCGCTCGACGCCTGCCCGCATTTTACGGGCCGCATGGTGCGCGGCGTGAAGAACGGTGCCTCGCCCGCGTGGATGCAAAAACGCCTCGCCGCCATCGGCCTGCGCCCCATCAACGCGCTGGTCGATATCACCAATTATATTTCCTATGACCGGGGCCGCCCGCTGCATGTTTATGACGCGGCAAAGCTCACCGGCAATATCCGCGCCCGGCTTGGTCAGGGGGAAACTTTCCTCGCGCTCGACGGCAAGGAATATGAAGCGGGTACGGCCATGTGCGTCATCGCCGACGATAAGGCGGTGCTCGGCTTCGGCGGCATCATGGGCGGCGAGCATTCCGGCTCGACGGAGGAAACAACCGACGTCTTCATCGAAAGCGCTTATTTCGATCCGATGCGCACCGCCTCGACGGGCCGCAAGACCGGCATCAATTCCGATGCCCGCTACCGTTTCGAGCGCGGCGTCGATCCGGCTTTCGTGGAAGAAGGCTGCGACCTTGCCGCAAAAATGATCGTGGAGATTTGCGGCGGCGAGGTCTCGAAGCTGGAAAGCGCAGGCGCGCCCGCAATCGAAGAAAAGACGATCACCTTCAACCCCGCGCGGGTAGAACGGCTGACAGGTTTGAAGCTCGAAGAAGCCGAGATCAAAACCATTCTGGAAAAACTCGGCTTCAAGGCGGCAGGCGCGGCGCCTGCGCTTTCCGTTGCCGTGCCGTCCTGGCGGCCCGATATTTTCGGCGAAGCGGACCTTGTGGAAGAAGTGGTGCGTATCCACGGGCTGAATGAAGTGCGCTCGCAGGCTCTGCCGCGCCGCTTCGATGTGGCCCCTGCTGTGCTCACCATCGGCCAGAAGCGTACGCGCCAGGCGCGCCGGGCGCTGGCCGCGCGCGGGCTCGTGGAAGCGGTCACCTGGTCGTTCATTCCCAAGGAACAGGCGCTGATTTTCGGCGGCGGGGCAAAAGCGCTCGAGCTTGCCAATCCCATCTCGAGCGAGATGAGCGACATGCGCCCGAGCCTGTTGCCGGGCCTCATTGCCGCTGCCGGGCGCAATCTTGCCCGCGGGCTCGGCGCAGCAGCGCTTTTCGAAGTCGGCCAGCATTATGAAGGCGAAGCGCCCTCCGACCAAAAGCGCGTTGCCGCCGGCATCCGCCAGGGCACGATGAAGCCGGCAGGCGGCGGGCGCCACTGGCAGGGCGGTGCGGGCAAGGTCGATGTCTTCGACGCCAAGGCCGATGCGCTGGCGCTGCTCGAAGCTTTGGGCGCGCCTGCGGCCAATCTGCAGGTCTTTGCCGAGGCTCCGCTCTGGTATCATCCGGGCCGCTCCGGCGAACTGCGTCTTGGGCCGAAAAACGTCATTGCCCGTTTCGGCGAGTTGCACCCGCGCGTCCTCGACAAAATGGATGTGGCCGGTCCCATTGTCGGCTTCGAGGTCTTTCTGGATGCGATCCCGCAGCCCAAGGCCAAGGCCACCAAGACGAAACCGGCTCTGGCGCTCTCCGATCTTCAGCCGCTCACCCGCGACTTTGCCTTTGTGGTGGACAGGGGCGTGAGCGCGGACAGCCTGATCAAGGCGGCGCGCGGCGCGGAAAAGGCGCTGATCACGGAAGTGACGCTGTTCGATGTGTTCGAAGGCGGCAATCTGGGCGAGGAGAAAAAATCACTCGCCATCGAAGTGACCTTGCAGCCGAAAGACAAGACGCTGACGGACGAGGAAATCGAAGCGGTGAGCGCCCGCATCATCGCCTCGGTGGAAAAGGCGACAGGCGGCGCTTTGCGCGGCTAAGCCTGAAGCGCTCCCGAAAAAAAACCCCGGCTCTCAAGGCCGGGGTTTTTCATCTTTTAGGGCCGTCTTAGTAAGGCGCTTTTTTGAGGCCGGGAACGGGTTCCCGTTCTTCCTCATCGCCCAGGCGCTCGAGCCCATATTCGTCTTCGCGCTCTTTCGGGTCGTCGAAATCGAAACGGAAGGTCGGCTCGTCCGGGCGCTCGGCATATTTATCGTCGAGCTTGCCGGGCCGGATGGAGCGGTATTCCTCTTCCACCCAGCGCGGTTCCTTTTTGGGCTTCTCCGCGCCGGACTCGGCAAACGCGGGCGCGGCCCAAAAAGCGGCGGTGAAGCAGAAGGCGGCGGTCAGCGAAAGCGGTGCGGGTCTCATTCCGGCCTCCATTTAAAATGGGCAATTCCCGCGCAGCATAGGCGATTGGTGCCATTGCGCAATCGCTTGCGTTTCTTCCGGTGCGCGCCGCGTCTTGACGCCGCGCCCAATGCCTGCCCTTCTTGAGGAAAAGAAATCGCACGGCGCGGGGAGAGGCTTATGGAACTGAAAACCGTCAAATACGAGCTGAAGGACGAGATCGCGACCATCACGCTCTCCCGCCCGCACCGGCGTAACGCCTGGACCGGGCGCATGCATATGGAATACCGCCATGTGCTCGAAAAAGCGGACAAGGACGGTGGCGTGCGCGTCATCGTCGTGACCGGCGATCCGGAGGGTAAAGCCTTTTGCGCGGGCGCCGATACCGCTGCCCTCGAAGGCCATTCGGAAAAGGGCAAATATGATGCGGGCACGACGCCGGACATCGCCATGCCGGGCTTCGGGGTGCGGGAGGAATTCGATGCCACCTTCGCCTATCATTTCGGCCTGACGAAGCCCGTCGTCGCGGCCATCAACGGCGCGGCGGCCGGTATCGGCCTGGTGCTCGCGGCCTATGCGGATCTGCGCTTTGCCGCTCGCGGCGCAAAATTCACCGCCGCCCATGGCAGGTTCAACTTTCCTGCCGAATTCGGCCTTTCTTGGGTCCTGCCCCGCATTGTAGGACTCGGCCATGCCAATGACATTCTGCTTTCCAGCCGGGTCTTTACCGCCGAAGAGGCCAAGGAAATGGGGCTCCTCAACCGGCTCTGCGCGCCGGAGGAGCTGATGGATGCTGTCTATGGTTATGCGCGCGCTTTGACGGCAGGTGTCGCCCCCGGCTCGCTGCGGGAGACGAAATGGCAGATTTACGGGGACCAGCACCGACCCCCGGCAGAGGCCGTGCGGGCCTCCGAGGCGCTTTTGGAGGCCATGATCACCCATCCCGACTATAAAGAGGGCATCAAGGCCTGGATGGAAAAACGCCCGGCGGCCTGGAAGGGCGGCAAGGGCTAGCCTCCAAGGCGCGAAAGGGGGCGGAGCGGCAAAAGCACCAGTTGGCGGCAGCCCCGGCTGATGATAAAAGCGCCGCCATGACCGACCTTGCCCATATTCGCAATTTCTCCATCGTGGCGCATATCGACCACGGCAAATCCACGCTGGCTGACCGGCTCATCCAGCTATGCGGCGGGCTGACCCAGCGCGAGATGAAGGAGCAGGTGCTCGATAGTATGGATATCGAGCGCGAGCGCGGCATCACGATCAAGGCGCAGACCGTGCGCCTGTCCTATCAGGCGGCGGATGGGGAAACCTATCAGCTCAACCTGATCGACACGCCGGGTCATGTCGATTTTGCTTATGAGGTGAACCGCTCGCTCGCCGCCTGTGAAGGTTCGCTCCTTGTGGTGGATGCAAGCCAGGGCGTGGAAGCGCAGACGCTTGCCAATGTCTATCAGGCGATCGAGGTCAATCATGAGATCGTGCCCGTCCTGAACAAGATCGATCTGCCCGCCGCCGAACCTGAGCGCGTTAAAGAGCAGATCGAGGATGTCATCGGTCTGGATGCCTCGGACGCGGTGGAAATTTCCGCAAAATCCGGCCTCGGCATCGACAAGGTGCTGGAGGCGATCGTCCGCCGCCTGCCCCCGCCGCGGGGCGACCGGGAAGCGCCGCTCAAAGCCATGCTGGTCGATAGCTGGTACGACCCCTATCTCGGCGTCGTCGTGCTGGTGCGCGTCGTCGACGGCGTGATGAAGAAGGGCCAGAAGATCAAGATGATGCAGGCCGGGGCCTCTTACACGGTCGATCAGGTTGGGATCTTCAAGCCGAAGAAGGAAAACGTGAAAGAGCTCGCCGCGGGCGAGATCGGTTTCTTCACCGCCTCCATTAAGGAAGTGGCCGATACCGCCGTTGGCGACACGGTGACGGACGAAAAGCGCCCTTGCGCAAAACCGCTGCCGGGCTTCAAGCCCGCGCAGCCCGTCGTTTTCTGCGGGCTCTTTCCCATCGACAGTTCCCAGTTCGAGGATCTGCGCGAGGCGATCGGCAAGCTGCGGCTCAACGATGCAAGCTTCCATTATGAAATGGAAACGAGCGCGGCGCTCGGCTTCGGGTTCCGCTGCGGTTTCCTCGGGCTTCTGCACCTTGAAATCGTGCGGGAACGGATCGAACGCGAGTTTAATATCGAGCTCATCACCACGGCGCCGAGCGTGATCTATCACGTCTATCTGACGAATGGCGACATGGTGGAGATGCACAACCCCGCCGATATGCCGGACCCGGTGAAAATCGACCGCATTGAAGAGCCGTGGATCAAGGCAACGATCCTGGTGCCGGATGAATATCTCGGTGCGGTGCTGAAACTGTGCGAAGACCGGCGCGGCATTCAGCAGGACCTGACCTATGCGGGTGCCCGCGCCATGGTCGTGTACCGCCTGCCGCTCAATGAAGTGGTGTTCGATTTCTATGACCGGCTGAAATCCATCACCCGCGGCTATGCCAGCTTCGATTATCAGATCGAGAATTACGAGGCGAACGACCTCGTGAAAATGTCGATCCTGGTGAACGAAGAGCCGGTGGATGCATTGGCGACGGTCGTGCACCGGGCGCGTGCGGAATCGCGCGGCCGGGCCATGTGCGAAAAACTGAAAGACCTCATTCCCCGGCATCTTTTCAAGATTCCGGTCCAGGCGGCCATTGGCGGGCGCGTTATCGCGCGGGAGACCATTGCGGCAATGCGCAAGGACGTGACCGCCAAATGTTATGGCGGCGATGTTTCGCGTAAGCGCAAGCTGCTGGAAAAGCAGAAAGAGGGGAAGAAAAAGATGCGCCAGTTCGGCCGCGTCGAAATCCCTCAGGAAGCTTTTATCGCCGCGCTCAAGATGGACGACAATTAAGGCTCTTGGCCTGAGCCTTCCTTCTAGCGTTTCATGGCGCTTATCAGTGCGAAAAAGGCGGCGGGCAGGGCAAAGACGGCAAGGGCGGGCTGCACAAGCAGCCAGGTCATGCCGGGGTCCCAGAGCGGCGGCCATAAATAGCGCTGCGTGACGGCTTGCAGAAGATTGAGGCTGCCCGGTGAAAGCGCGAACCAGATTTCACCGAGCCCGTGCAGGCGCGGGGCTTCCCCTTCAAACGCGGGGCTAAGGTCGTAAAGCCCGGCGGCAAGCGCCAGAAGAATGAAAATCAAAGCGGCAAGGCGGCTGAGGCGCATGGCGGCGGTCTCCTTTTGCATGAGCTTGCCCCAAAGAAAAACCCCATGGACAGATCATGCCCATGGGGTTTTGCAGGAAGCAAGCAGTCAGCCCCCCAGCCCTGCTACTTCCGCTGAAAACGCGTTAGTCGCGGCGGCGGAACAACAGCGCGATGATGATGCCGATCACGCCGAATGTCGCCCAGCTGGGTGCGCCCATAATCGTGGACAGGACGGGGTCCTGCGCAGCCGGCGGCAGGGTTTCTCCCGACCAGGCCATAAAGCTTTCCATGGAAGACGGATGCAGCAGCGTCCAGACTTCGGAAAGAGAGCGAATGCTGACTTCCCCGGATTCCAGCGTCTGGATCCCGTCCGCGCCCAAAAGCATCAATGCGATAGCGATAAAAATCAGCCCGATCAGCCGAAACACAATCATTACTTTGGCCCCCCAGCCATTTCTAAAACACCCCGTTATGCAGGATGAAAACCGTAACCTAATTTTAACCCGGATCACAAGACGTCTCAGTTCGGCACATCCGCTCAGAAGCAGTTGATTTGAGGGATTGAGTAGGTATAGTGCGCGCCATCTGAGCGCCTTATGGGCGCTTTTCCCGGAGGGATGGCCGAGTGGTCGAAGGCGCACGCCTGGAACGCGTGTAGGCGGGCAACCGTCTCGTGGGTTCGAATCCCACTCCCTCCGCCAGAATCTTCCTGACATAACAGTAGGTTGGCGCGTGCCCCTTCGGGGCGGGCGGGATTTTGGCATGTGCCGGACCCGCCCGTTCCCTCCGCCGCTCCATTCATGCCGCAGTGCAGCGCAATGCGGGTGCGGCAGGAATGCTACACCTCTTTCAGAAACGTGGTTAATGGCTTTGAGGCGATGCGCTGCGCCCTTGAGATGCCGCTGGGCGAGAGAGGGGCGCTTAGCTGCGGGAGACCTGCAGCACGCGGCGCGGGCGCAGATAGAAGCGGTCTTTAAGCTCGATCCCGCCGGACAGGAACTGCGTGAAGGGCGAGGTATAGGTGTAGCTCACTTCAGCCAGGATGACGCTGGAGCCGGGTTCCGTCAGCCCTTCCGGCAAGGTGATATTGGAGCCCTCGCCGCGCGGTGAGGTATTCTTGGCATCCGACCAGGCAACGGTCGTGTTGTTGTCGCTGTCGGCGACGACGGAGGAAACGACGAGGCGCAGCGGATTGGGGGAATAGGGCGCGACGATGGCAGCGCTCGCCGCCAGAATATCGTTCATTTCCGCATCCGTGATGCCATTGTCCTGGGCGACGAGATCGGCAAGCGCGCTTGCCGTATGGGTGAGCTTGCGGTCGAGGGTCAGCGCATTCGAAAATTCGATGAGCCCCACATAGAGCGCGATCATCACCGGTGCGATCAGCGCGAACTCGATGGCCGCGACACCTTTCTGGTTGGTGCGGAAATGCCGCCCGAAGCGGCGCAGGGCAGATGCCATCATCATTGCGGGCTCCTTTGGCGTTTGTTTTCCATCAGAAAGGTTCGTTGCGGAAAGCCGTGCTCGTTAAAAGCAGGCGGCTGCCATTTTCAAGGTTTTGCAGCCCGATGCCGACGGGGCTGGAGACCGGCCATTCGTAATAGGCGCGCATAAGAACGATGTCCCCGGCGCTGCCCGGCTGGAACTGAAAGTTGCCTGCCAGATTTCCGTCCATGATCGGGTCGGGAAAACTCACATTGTTGAAACTGTCGAAGGTGCGCACGTCGATATGCAGATTGGCCATGCAATTGGGCAAAAAGTCGAGCCGGTCGCAAATATATTGCTCGATGCTTTGCTGGGTCAGCGAGCCGTTCTGTGCCTGGCCCGTGCGGATCAGCCGGGCGGCATCGGTCGTTGCCCCTTCGATGGAGGCGGCGGCAAAGAAGATCGCGCCGGTTTCCACCGTTGCATAAAGGATGAGGAAAAACGGCAGGCCGATCAGCGCGAATTCCACCGCCGCGCTGCCTTTCTTGTTCCGCCGGAAACGGGAAAGAAAGGGCCGGCGCTTTTTATCTGCGCTCACGGCCGGCATATGCTGAATGTCATCGCGCATCGGTCAACTCAACTCGCACCGTTCTGGGCTTGCACCGAACTGATGGAAGGCTTTTGTCCTGCGCCCGGCAGGGCGGTCATGGACACCTTCTATCTGAGCAGAGTGTGCCTCTCTATCCTTACCAATTTATGGAGAGGGCCTCGAAAACTTGAACGGCCGGCGCGGTGTTTCGTTTACACATCATTATCCTTAACAAAAGGAACCCTTGCGTCTTTCGAATTCCATGGAAAGTTTTTAACAAGCATTAAGGCTGTTTGCGCACCATAGAGGCCACGTTCAAACTTCTGGTGATGCCGTGAGCAGCTTTGCTTTTTTATATGCCCAGCCCGCCAAGCGGCTGCGGCGATTCTGCGCCACCTTCCGCAAGGCGGCGCGCGGCAACGTTGCAATCATTTTCGCGCTGGCGCTGGTGCCGATATTGGCCGGTATTGCAGGCGCAATCGACTTTTCCCGCGCCTATATCGTGCGCGAGCGGCTGACAAGCGCGCTCGATGCCGCCGGTCTTGCCATCGGCTCGCTCCCCGAAGGGCTTTCCCAGGAAGAGCTGAAACTGCGCGCCGGCAAATTTTTCGACGCCAATTATCCCGCTTATGAGCTTGGCGTGCCCGGCGAATTGCAGGTCACCGAAAGCGATGGACACATCTATCTGACGGCAAGCGCCAGCCTGCCGACGGCGCTGCTCAATATTCTGGGGATCGACGAGCTCGATATCGATGCGCAGGTGCGGATCGTGCGCGAGTCCTCCAAGATCGAGCTTGTGATGGTGCTGGACAATACCGGCTCCATGTCCGGCAGCAAGCTGAGCGCGCTGAAGACCTCGGCTGCCGAGATGATCAATATCCTTTTCGGCGATGAGGCCAATCCCGACCATGTGAAAGTGGGGCTCGTTCCTTTCGCCGCCGCGGTGAATGTGGGCTCGGACAAGATCAACGCGCCCTGGATCGACCGCAATGCGCAGTCCAGTATTCACGGTGAAAACTTCGTGCCCGGCACGAATATTTTCGACCTTTATGACGATATAAGAAACCGGAGCTGGAACGGCTGCCTGGAAACGCGTCCCGCGCCTTTGGATGAAACGGATGCAACGCCCGTGGCGGTGGACGGTGATACGCTCTTCGTGCCCTGGTTCGCGCCGGATGAGCCCGACCGGGAAAGCTGGTGGGACCCGAGATATCCGAACGACTATCTTGATGATGAGAACAATGGCACGCCGGAACAGCGCCAGGCTTCCACGGGCAAATATAACAATGCCTGGGTGAGTTCTTCGTCGCGCGGTCCGCAGAACGGCTGCAATGTGCGCACCATCACGCCGCTCACCAATGACAAGAACCGGCTTCTGACCGAAATCGACGACATGATTGCCGATGGGATGACCCATATTCCGCTGGGGCTCGCCTGGGGCTGGCGCGTCATCTCGCCGACCTCGCCCTATACGGAAGGGGCGGCTTACAGCAACCGGGATTACAAGAAGGCGATCATCCTTCTGACCGACGGGGAAAATACGATCCCGGGTCAGGGCTGGGGCAATATCAACGGCTCAAGCTATACCGCCTATGGGTATCTGTCCAAGCAGCGGCTGGGGACGAACAGTTCTTCGCAGGCCGAAGCCGAGCTTGACGCGAAGACGCTGCGCATCTGTAACAATGTAAAGCAGGCCAATATCCGCCTCTACACGATTACCTTCCAGGTGAGCTCATCCAGCACGCGCAATATGATGCGGTCTTGCGCGACAAGCCCGGCCATGTATTACGACTCGCCCAGCATCTCGACCCTGCAGGAAGTCTTCCAGCAGATTGCAGGCGAGCTCAATGCGCTGCGGATCGCCGAATAAGACAAAGCTGAAATACGCATAAGAAAAAGGCCGCTCTTCCGGGCGGCCTTTTGTTTTTCGGATCTGCGTCCTTGAAAAGCGGAATGCTTAGTTGCCGCCGGCAGGCGGGGCGCCGCCATTGGCGACGGAATCGATGTAGCCCGTATGCGCCGTGGTGTTTTTCATCTGCGCATCGAATTCTTCCTGCGCGTCATTGGTGTCGAGCACCCGCTCGCAGCGCGGCGTGCAGTTGAAGCTGCGCTGGGCGCGCCCGGCATTCAGCGTCACGATGCCGCCCGCATTCACCACATTGACGTCCATGTCGAGAATGATCTCGCCGGCCGGATCGACCGCGATCATGTTCGTGCGCCCGTAGGTGCGCCCGAGAATGAAGACCCGCTCGTGGCTGTCCACCGTCACATTGGCGACGGCCGGATTGCCGACGATGATCGTCTCGGCGGCGCGGGGTAGTTTGAAGGGTTTCGTCTGGTTCACTTCCACATCGATCGACGCGGCCAGCGAAACGCCAGCCTGCATCAGGCTCAGGGAGAGTGCCAATGCGCCAGCCGCGGCTTTGGCGGTGGCGGAACGGGCCCGGCGGAGCGTCATGAAAGCTTCCTTCCGATCAAAATGATCCATCGATTGCAAAAAGAATAAAGGGGAAACCATAAACGCCCTCCTAATGCACAGGCGGTGGCGGGGGCTTTGGCGGCATTTTTCGCATTTTTCGGGACAGGCCTCGATATCTTCGCATTAACCGGATTTGTTCTATGCTGTATCGAAGTATTAACCAGTCTTCTTTATCAGTATTTTAAATAGACGCAATTCAATGGAATTTTAATCACAAAAACTTGCAAGTATTAGATCTACAAAAAAGAGCTTAGTGAAGAATAGAACAAGTTTTTTAACGGGGTGGTAAGCAGGCTCTGGCTAGATTGGGGCGAGTTCACGGGGGGTGTAGTGACAAGTACCCGTGAGCTGGTGCTGTCCAGTTAAGAGTAAGGAGGCTTGTAATGAGCCAGTTCGTGACGAAGTTTTTCAAAGATGAGTCGGGTGCAACCGCCATCGAGTACAGCTTGCTTGCAGCCGGCATGGCCGTGGCCGTGATTGCTGCCGTGGGCGCTTTCGGTGACTCGCTCGCAACGTTCTTCGGCCAGATCGCCGGTAAGCTTCAGCTTGCTGAATAAGATCGGTCGCAGCGCGACAACGAAAACCGGCCGCCTTTGCGCGGCCGGTTTTTTTATGTCTCTCAAAGCCGCTGTGCGCCAGGCGGTGTTTACCCGGTCTTTACGCCGTTTCGTCATGCTTGAGACCTGCTCTTCTTGGGCGAACCCATTGATTTAGCGTGTCCTTTTCGGAAATTCGTGATGGAACACCTGCTTTTATTGATCTTTCCCGCCGCCATGGTGCTGGCCGCCGTGCTCGATATTGGCACGCTGACCATCCCCAACCGGCTGACCGGTGCGCTGGCGCTGGCTTTTATGCCCGCCGCGCTTTTCATGGGCATGGGCTGGGGCGAGCTCGGGCTGCATCTGGCGGTCGGCGCGGGCGTGCTTTTGATCGGCATGGCGCTTTTTGCAGGCGGCTATATGGGCGGGGGGGACGCCAAGCTCATGGCCGCCGCGGCCCTTTGGATCGAATGGCAGAGCCTTGCCGCCTTCGCACTGACGGCGGCGCTCGCCGGCGCGGTGCTCGGCGTTTCGCTCTGGCTCTTCCGGTCTTTCCCGCTGCCGGTCTTCCTCGCGCAGCAGGGCTGGGTGATGCGGCTGCATGACAAGGATGAGGGGATCCCTTACGCCGTGGCGCTCTGTGCCGGGGCGCTTCTGGTTTTCCCAGAAACCCGGTGGATTGCGCTGGCTGTTTAGGAAAATCCCGTCCCGTGAGCGGACGAAAGCCGCAAATTGGGACAGAAGGGCCGAATTTGCAGGCGGAAATTAACGTTAAATTGATTGAAAACCGCTTGGATAGGGTGAGATCGCAAAGGGCCTCCCTTGAGGCCGGATGAAGGATGGGGCAAGTGAACGCGGTACGGATAGGCATTTTGGCAGTAGCGTTGGTCGCGGCAATCGCCGCCGCCTTCCTGGTGCGCGCCCTGATTTCCTCGGAACCCTCCCAGAAAAATGCGGAGCCGAAAGTCGTCGAAGCACCGAGCACGGAAGTTCTCGTGGCGGGCGACGATATCGAGCTTGGCCACCGGATGGGCCGCTCGGATCTGCGCTGGCAGAAATGGCCGCTTGATGCGGTGGCGGGCGCTTATGTGACGCGTGATGCAGAGCCGAATGCGCTCGACACTTATGCCGGCACCATCGCCCGCGCGCCGCTTCTGGAAGGTGAGCCCGTCACTTCCGGCAAACTCGTCAGCTTTGAAAATGCCGGCTTCATGTCGGCGCTGATTTCGCCGGGCCTGCGCGCCGTCTCGCTGCCCATTTCGCCAGAAACGAGCGCGGGCGGTTTCATTCTGCCCAACGACCGGGTGGATGTGATTATGACGGCCCAGCGCCGCAACGAGCGCACGGGCGAGGCGCAATATTCCAGCGAAACGCTGCTCAACAATATCCGCGTTCTGGCCATCGACCAGACCTTCCGCGAGCTTGAGGGCGAGCAGGTGGTGGTCGGCAAGACCGCGACCTTGGAAATGACCCCGGCCGACGCGGAAACCTTCGCCCTTGCTCAGCAGCGCGGTCAGGTTTCTCTGTCCTTGCGCAGCCTCGCCGATTCCAACCCGCAGCTCATCGGCGCGCAAAACGATCTGCGCGGCAACAAGAAGCCGCGGGCGGCTTCCGGTGCCGTCAATGTTATCCGCTATGGCCGGGCAACCTCTGTACAGCCCAATTCCTCGGGGGCGCGGTAAATGATGTCTCTTAAGTTCATGCATATGGCGCTGCGCTCTCTGGCGGTTCTGGCAACCGCATTGGTGCTGTCCGCCTCCCAGGATGTGGGCCGCGCGATTGCCGCGCCCGACGCGCAATTGGTGAAGATCGATGCCGGCGGTCTCGGCCCTCAGGCCCGCCGCCTTGTGTTGCCGCTTCATAAAGCCGCGATTGTCGAGCTGCCGGTCGGCGCGCGCGATGTGCTCGTCTCCAACCCCGCCGTGGTCGATGCCGTCGTGCGCACGCCGACGCGGACCTATCTCATCGGCATGGAAACGGGGCAGACCAATGCCTTCTTCTTCGATGGCAAGGGCGACCAGATTCTCAATCTTGAAATCGTCGTCGAGCGGGATGTGAAGAACCTCTCGAATGCGCTGGAAAAATACCTGCCGAGTGCCCGCATCAAGGTCGAGGCGATCAATAATCACATTGTGCTTTCGGGTTCCGTGCCGAACGCTTCTCAATCGTCCCAGGCGCGTGAAATCGCCGCCCGTTTCGTCGGCGATGAAAAGAACGTGCTGAACATGCTCGCCATCGAATCGAAAGAGCAGGTCATGCTCAAAGTGACGGTGGCGGAGATGCAGCGCACGCTTATCAAGCAGCTCGGCATCGATGTGACCTCGCAGGTCGAGCTCGGCGACCTTCTTTTGAGCTGGGCGACGCAGAACAACTTCTCCCTGCAGGGCCAGTCGCTTGGCGGCCTGACCTCGACGCCGCCCGGCCTGTCGCCGACCGGCGCCTCCGACGGCGGGGCGACATTCGATAGCTATCTCGTGCAGCTTGGCTTGCAGGCGCTGGAACGCGCCGGTCTCCTGCGCACGCTGGCTGAACCGACCCTGACGGCGATTTCCGGTGAAAGCGCAAAGTTCCTGGCGGGCGGTGAGTTTCCGGTGCCCACATCGCGCGACCGCGACGGCAATATTACGCTCGAGTTCAAACCCTTCGGTGTCGGCCTCGGTTTCACGCCGGTGGTTCTGAGTGAAGGCCGGATCAGCATGAAGATTTCCACCGAAGTCAGCGAGCTGACCTCGGAAGGCGCCTTCGTCTCGCAAGGCGGCACGGTGACGGATGAAGACGGCAACGTCATTCAGGTGCAGGGCGTTACCATTCCGGCGCTGCGTGTGCGCCGCGCGGAAACGACGATGGAGCTGCCGAGCGGCGGCTCGCTCGTCATGGCCGGCCTGATTTCGGAGAGCACCCGCCAGAACCTCGACGGTGTGCCCGGCGTCAAGGACGTGCCGGTGCTCGGCACGCTCTTCCGTAGCCGCGACTATCTGAACAACGAAACCGAACTTGTAGTGATCGTGACGCCTTATCTTGTCGATGCAACGAGCCGCGACAAGCTCGCCCTGCCGACGGACGGGTTCACGCCGGCCTCCGATGCCGACACCATCCTGATGGGTCGCCTCAACGCGACCTACGGTGTGGAAGGGGCGGAAGGCGTGAGCGAAGGCAAGCTTGAGGGGCCGGTCGGCTTCGTGCTGGATTAGGAATGACCGCGATGATGAAACAGCTTACCGGTGCGCTTCTTCTGCCGCTTCTTCTGGCGGCCTGCGGCGGCTTTAACGGTGTCGAGCAGGCGCAATATGATGCCGCGCGGCGCCATCCCATTGCCGTCGATCCGCAGATCATGACTTTCGAAATTCCCGCGGCTCCCGACAAGATCGCGCTGACACTGGATGACAAGGCGGCACTGCGCGCGCTTGCCCGCGCCTATAAGGAGCGCGGCCATGGCTCGCTGAATATCGCAGCGCCTTCAGGCTCGCCTAATACCGGCGTGGCGCTCAATCTTTCCTCCGAGATCGACAAGGTACTGCATGAAGAAGGTCTGGCTTATAGCGATATCAGCCATGGCACCTACCGCGCCTCTGCCGCGAACAGCGCCGCGCCGCTGATCCTTTCCTACCGGCGTTATGTGGCAACGCCCAGCCCCTGCGGGAACTGGAGCGATTATGCCTATAACCCGAAAAACGTGACCTCGGCCAATCTGGGCTGCGCGACGCAGAACAATATGGCCGCCATTCTGGCAGACCCGGCGGACCTCAAGGGCCCGCGCGGCACGAGCCCGGCATACGCGCCGCGCCGCGACGAGGTGCTGGAGAAATACCGCAAGGGCGAAAGCACGGCGACCGAGCGCGTGGAAGAAGAATCCGGCGCCGTCAGCGAAGTTTCGAAATAAGGGCGAAGAGAGATGACTGAAGCCATGCCCGTTTATGATGACTTTGAGGATGAGGGACCCTCGCTGGTGCTCAAGCCGGTACCCCGCATCACCATCGAAGCTTTTTGCGAGATGCCGGAAACCGGCAGCATGATTCAGCGCGGCGCCGAAGACCGGCGCCTGGCGAAAGCGCATCTGACCGTCCATATGGGCGGCGTGCCTGCCGCCATCGCCTATTTCCGCGACACGGCAACACCCAATCTTATTCTGGTGGAAACGCACCAGTCGGGTGAAGAGCTCTTTGGCGAGTTGATGCAGCTTGCCGAGGTGTGCGATGCGGGCACGAAAGTCATCATCATCGGCCATGTCAACGATGTGGCGCTTTACCGGGAAATGATCCGCCAAGGCGTGAACGATTATCTCGTGGCGCCGTTTTCGCCGCTGCAGCTCATCGAATCCGTTTCGCGGCTCTATATCGATCCCGATGCGCCGCCCATCGGCCGCTCGGTTGCCTTTATCGGCGCGCGCGGCGGGGCGGGCTCTTCGACGCTTGCCCATAATGTCGGTTGGTGCATTGCCGAGGCGATGCGCGAGGATACGACCATTATCGATTTCGACTTGCCGTTCGGCACCGCCGGGCTCGATTTCAACCAGGACCCGGTGCAGGGCATTGCCGATGCGCTGGTGCAGCCCGACCGCCTTGACGATGTCATGCTCGACCGGCTGATGGTGAAATACACGAACCGGCTCTCGCTTTTCACCGCGCCGGGCACGCTCGATCGGGACGGCGATCTCGACCCGGATGCCTGCGAATCGATCATCGAGATCGTCCGCCAAACCTGCCCGGTTGTCGTGGTCGATCTCCCCCATATTTGGGCGCCCTGGACGAAGCGCGTGCTGCTCGGTGCGGACGATGTGGTGATTTCCACCACACCCGACCTTGCCGGTCTGCGTAATACGAAGAACATCGTCGATCTTCTCAAGCAGACGCGCACGAACGACACGCTGCCCCATGTCGTGCTCAATCAGGTCGGTGTGTCCAAGCGCCCGGAAATTCCGGTGAAGGATTTCGCCGAGGCGATCGAAGTGGAACCGACATTGGTGCTCCCCTTCAATCCGCAGCTTTTCGGCACCGCGGCCAATAACGGTCAAATGCTGGATGAGGTGGATCCGAAGAGCAAAACCGTGCTTGGCCTGAAGCACCTTGCCAGCGTCGTGATCGGGCGCAAGGAAGTGCAGCAGCGCTCCAAATCCATTCTCCCCTTCCTCAGCCGCCTGACGGGCAAGAAGGAGGGCTAATCCTTGTTCGGTAAGAGGCAAGACGGCATCACGCAGAAGCGGCCGGCGGCACCAGCGCCCCAGCCGCCGCAAGAACCTGCGCGCGCACCTGCCGCAGGCGAAGCACCGCCGCCGCCTCCGCTGCCGGGCGATGCGCCGGCGGCCCCAGCCGCTGCCGCGCCGCCGCCCGCCGCGCCCAAACCTGCGCCCGCTGCGCCGCCCGTAAAACCGGCGGCTCCGGTAAAGGCCAAACCTGCCGCGCCGGTGGCAAAGGCCGAGCCCTTCCAGCGCGAAAAATCGGCGGATTATTATCAGATCAAGACATCGATCTTTAATGCGCTGATCGACACGATCGACTTGACGCAGCTTGCCCAGCTCGACCGGGAAAGCGCGCGCGATGAAATCCGCGATATCGTCAACGAAATCATCGCGATCAAAAGTGTTGTCATGTCCATCGCCGAGCAGGAAGAACTGCTCGAGGATATTTGTAACGACGTTCTGGGCTATGGGCCGCTCGAGCCGCTTCTGGCGCGTGACGATATTGCCGACATCATGGTCAACGGGGCGGGCCGCACTTTCATCGAAGTGAACGGCAAGGTGCAGCTCACCAATGTGCGCTTCCGCGATAACGCGCAGCTTCTCAACATCTGCCAGCGCATCGTGAGCCAGGTGGGCCGCCGGGTCGACGAATCGAGCCCGATCTGTGACGCGCGCCTTTCCGATGGCTCCCGTGTCAACGTCATCGCGCCGCCGCTTTCCATCGACGGCGCCGCCCTTACCATCCGTAAGTTCCGCCGCGACCGGCTGCGTCTGGAAGATCTCGTCAAATTCGGCTCGATCTCGCCGGAAGGGGCGACGATCCTGGAAGTGATCGGCCGGGTGCGCTGTAACATTCTGATTTCCGGCGGTACGGGCTCGGGTAAGACGACACTGCTCAACTGTATGACCGCCTTTATCGATCAGGATGAGCGCGTTATTACTTGCGAAGACGCGGCCGAATTGCAGCTGCAGCAGCCGCATGTGGTGCGTCTTGAAACGCGCCCGCCGAACCTCGAAGGCACCGGCGAGATCACCATGCGCGATCTTGTGAAGAACTGCCTGCGTATGCGCCCTGAACGTATCATCGTGGGCGAGGTGCGCGGCCCGGAAGCTTTCGACCTTCTGCAGGCCATGAATACCGGCCATGACGGTTCCATGGGCACCTTGCACGCGAACTCCCCGCGTGAAGCGCTCAGCCGTCTTGAAAGCATGATCACGATGGGCGGTTTCGCGCTACCCTCGAAAACCATCCGCGAGATGATTTGCGGTTCCATCGATATCGTCATTCAGGCCGCGCGCCTGCGTGACGGCTCGCGCCGCATCACCCATATTACGGAAGTCCTTGGCCAAGAAGGCGATGTCATCATCACGCAGGACCTGATGACCTATGACATCGAAGGGGAAGATGCGAACGGGCGTCTTCTCGGCAAGCACAAGTCCACCGGTATCGCGCGCCCGGCTTTCTGGGACAAGGCGAAATATTACAACGAACATAACCGCCTGGCCGCCGCCCTCGATGCGTCCCAGGATTAGGGGCGCGGATGGATCAGGCAACTCTCATCACACTCGCCGTCGCGCTTCTCTCCGCTCTTTGCATCGGAGGGGTGGGCTTCGTTCTATTCGGCTCGGGCGAGAACGCCGCCGCCAAGCGCGTTGCACGCGTCACGTCGGCCAATGAACGCGCCAAAAACGCTTCGAAGAAAATGAGCCGCGAGGACGGCCAGCGGCGCAAGCAGATCCAGGATTCGCTGAAAGACCTGGAAGAAAAACAGAAAGAACAGAAAAAGAGCCTGACGATCAAATTGCGGATCGAGCGGGCCGGGCTCGAAATCAGCCTGCGCACTTTTTATCTGGCAAGTGTCGGGGCGGGATTTGTGGTGATGCTGGCAATCCTCATCACCGGCATGTCGCCTATCGCCGCGCTGCTCGCCGGCTTTGCCGCCGGTTTCGGCGTGCCGCGCTGGTTCTTGGGTTTCCTCATCAAGCGCCGTCAGTCTGCTTTCTCCGAAGAGTTCGCCAACGCTATCGACGTGATCGTGCGCGGCGTAAAAGCGGGTCTGCCCGTCAATGACTGTCTGCGCATCGTCGCCCAGGAAAGCGCACCGGTTGTCGCCGCCGAGTTCCGCGAGGTTGTGGAAGGCCAGAAGGTCGGCGTCTCGCTGGAAGAGGGTTTGAAGAAAGTTTACGAGCGCATGCCGCTGCAGGAAGTGAATTTCTTCATGATCACCCTCGCCATTCAGGCAAAGTCGGGCGGTAACCTCTCCGAAGCCCTGGGCAATCTCTCGCGCGTGCTGCGCGACCGCAAGAAGATGCGCGGCAAGATCACCGCCATGTCTCAGGAAGCAAAGTCCTCCGCAGCGATCATCGGTGCCTTGCCGCCCAGCGTTGCCGTCATTCTTTATCTCGTCTCGCCTGATTATATCGGGCTGCTTTTCACCACCACGCTCGGGCAATTGATCATTGCGGCCGGTGTGACCTGGATGCTGATCGGCATTCTCGTCATGCGCAAAATGATCAATTTCGATTTTTAAGGGGGCGGATATGGATTTTCTCTTGAGCCTCGCCGAGCCTGAAAATGCGCTCATGATATTGGCGGGCCTTGCCGCTTTCGCCACGATTGTGACGCTCGCCATGCCGCTGCTCGTCTCCGACAAGCTTGGTCAGCGAATGAAATATGTCGCCACCGAGCGCGAGGCGCTGCGCCGCCAGTTCCGCGAGGATATGGCCCGCCAGCGCACGGACCGCCTGCGTCATGACCCGCGCGGCTTCGTGAAAAAAGTGGTGGACCAACTCAATCTGCATGAGCTCCTGGAAGGCGAGGAGATCAAAGGCAAGCTGAAGCAGGCAGGCCTGCGCGGTCAGGCCCCGCTTTATACGTTTCTGTTCTTCCGCTTCGTCGCGCCCATCATTCTGGGCCTTTTGACGTTGCTTTATCTTTTCCTGATCGACGACTTCGATATGCGCGGCACGGCCCGCATCGCCGTTGCCTTCGGCGCGACGATTATCGGCTTTTATCTGCCCAATATCGTGTTGCAGAACATGGTGCAGCGCCGCCAGGAATCCATTCAGCGTGCGTTTCCCGATGCACTCGACCTGCTGCTCATCTGCGTTGAGTCCGGTATGTCCATCGAGGCGGCCTTTGCCAAGGTTTCCGCGGAAGTCGGCAACAGCTCCATCGAGCTGATGGAGGAAATGACATTGACGACCGCCGAGCTTTCCTATTTGCAGGACCGGCGCGTTGCCTATGAAAACCTCGCCTCCCGGACAGGTCTTCCCGGTGTCAAAGGGCTTTGCATGAGCCTCATTCAGGCGGAACGTTACGGCACGCCGCTGGGCCAAGCGCTGCGCGTCATGGCGCAGGAGAACCGCGATATCCGCATGGCGGCGGCGGAAAAGAAAGCAGCCGCTCTCCCGCCGAAGCTCACCGTGCCGATGATCGCCTTCTTCCTGCCCGCGCTCTTTGCGGTCATTCTGGGCCCGGCCGCCATTCAGTTCATGAATTAAGCCGGGCGTCTTCTGAATACCGGCAAAAGAAAAGCCGCGCTGGCAGAGCGCGGCTTTTTCGTTTGGATAAGATCGGACTTACTGGATCTGCGTGTCGATCGGCGCGTCGAGCTGTTCCATCTGCTTCCAAAGTGCCGGCTGCACCAGCATGGAGCGGATGTAATCGATATTGTTGTTGACGACGGCAGGCGGCAGATCGGCCTTGGCAAGGCGGGCCGCTTCGTCGAACTCGCCTTTAAGGCCGAGCACGAGGGCGAGGTTCTGGCGCGCTTTTGCCCCGGCCGACGGGTTGGAGACCGCGCCGCGCAAAGTCTGCTCGGCTTCGGTCAACTCGCCTGCCAGTGCCTCGGAAAGACCGAGATTGGTTAGAATGCTGGGATGGTTCGGGGCGAGCTTCAGCGCGCTGCGGTATTTCATCTGCGCTTCGGCATGCTGGCCCTGCTGGTCATAAGCAACGCCCTGCGCGGTCAGCACGCGCCAGTCGCTCGGGTTGAGCGTGGCAGCTTTCACGAGCACTGGAATGGCTTTCTCGCTTTGGCCGGCGGCCACGAGCACTTTGCCGTATTCGGCCATGATGCCGGCATGATCCGGATGCTGGCGCGCGGCGACGGAGAGCACCGTCATCGCCTGCTCGAAGGATTTGAGCTGGCGCAGGGCTTCGCCATATTTGGCGGCGGTTTCCGCATCGCCTGGGTTCTGTTCGTATTGGCCGCCCCAATAGGCTGCATCGGCAATGGGGTTGCCGCTTTCCCCGGCGCTGACGCCCAGGTTTGCCGGGTTCACGGTGGATTGCGGGCCCTCGTTCGTCGCGCAGGCGCCGAGCAGAAGGGCTGAGGCCAGCACTGGCATCAGTCTGGCACGTCCTTTAAACTTGGGTTGCGCCGGTTTCCCCATGGTCCGATCCTTGAAAGCATGCATCTTAAGGCCGCAAAACGGCCTTTCTGACCCGTATTCTGCGCCAGAGGTCTCAAGAAAGGCTTAAACATAAAGCCGTCTTGCGCGGCTCGCCGCCGCCAAGGCTTTTGAAACCGGCAATTATGAAGTAAACGGAACGTAAACCGCCCGTCCAAGGCCCCGCGAGCCGGAGAAACAATAAGAACATGTCCGATCCAAGCGAGAACGATACGCCCAAATCCGGCTTCTCCCTTTCGCGGGTTTTGCGCCGGGGCTGGGAGCGCATGTCGAGCTGGGACAAGGAGCGGGTGGCTTATGTGCTGCTGGGCGCCATCGTCTTCGGCGTGTTGGCTTTGGGCGTTGTGCGCTCGGGGGCCTGGACGTCGGATGAAGCGGGCAAGGTCACTTTCTTCCGCATTGCCACGGGCGCGACGGGCGGCACCTATTTCCGTATGGGCGAGGTGCTGGCCGGGGTGATCAGCCGCCCGCCCGGCGGCGACCCGTGCGAGCTTGGCGGGCGCTGCGGTGTCGACGGGCTGATTGCCGTCGTCAAAAGCTCGCCCGGCTCGGTCGCCAATGTGCGCAATGTGGCGACCGGCATTTTCGAAAGCGGGCTTGTGCAGGCGAATGTCCTCGATGCCGCCTTCAAGGGAGAGGGAATTTTCAAGGGCGAGGCGCCGCGCGAGAATTTGCGCGTCATCGCCAATCTTTATCCCGAAGCGCTGCATCTCGTTGCCGCAATGGAAAGCGAGATAGAAACCGTCGCCGATCTGAAAGGTAAGCGCGTTGCCATCGGCTCCAAGGGCTCGGGCACCTGGGTCGATGCCCATGCGATCATGGACGCGTTCGGCATCCGCAAACGCAGCCTGACGCTGGTCGAGGAAGATGCGAACCGCGCCGCCGATCTGCTGCTGTCAGGCGAGATCGATGCCTTCTTCATGATTACCGGCGCGCCCGCCCCATTGATCCGCACCCTCATCCTGCGCGATGCGGGCAGGCTCGTGCCCATCGAAGGGGCGCCTGCCGAAGGGTTGCGCATTAAGAACGCGCATTACGAGGGCTATACGATCGAGGAAGGGGTCTATCCTGGCACCGGCGCCATAGATACGATCGCAGTCGGTGCCATGTGGGTGACGCGGGCCGACATGCCCGAAGAACTGGTGCACGACATCACCCGCGCGCTTTTCGATGAGCGCAACAAGGAAACGCTCGCCCTTTCCCATCCCGAAGGTGCGCAAATCGCGCCGGACACGGCGGTGCGCAGCGTGCCGATCTTTTTGCATCCGGGCGCCGAGCGCTTTTATTTCGAAAAAGGTATCCTCGCCCGCTGAGGGAGAGCGCCTTTATGCGATATCGCCCGGATCTTTGATGACGGCCTGAGCCGCGATCACGCGTTCGCCATTAAAAGTGAGGCTGGGCGAGCCATAAAGCCGGTAGCCGTTTTCCAGCGCCTCGCTCACCTTCTCGCAAAAAGCCTTGTCGTCGGGGCCGGTCAAGAGCCTGTAGCGCAGTTCGGACATGTGGTTTACTCCCGCTCCATCGCCCTCATTGCGTAAAAACCGGCCTCTCTATAAGGTCTGGCGGCAATGACGGCCTTTATTTCTGTAGGATGATTGTGCGCGATTTACTGATCAGCGAAAGCGAAAACAAGGCTATTCCGGTCTGGGCCCTGAAAAAAGACGGGCTCGATGCCTGGAAGGGCGAGCATGCCGGCGCGCGGGCCCATTGGGCTGAGACCCAGCGTTTTGAAGCGGAAGCCGGGCGCGTGCTCATGCTGCCCGCCGATGATGGCGGCATTGCCGGTGTGCTTTTGGGGCTCGGCAATGGTGAGGACGCTTATGCCTTCGGCGCGTTGACGCAGGCGCTGCCGCTAGGGGATTACCGGATTTGCGAGTTCTCAGGCGCCGATCCTTATCATGCCGCGCTGTCCTGGGTGCTGGGTGCTTACCGGTTTACCCGCTATGCCGGCAAGGCAAAGGAACTGCCGCGCCTCGTGCTGCCCGAAGGGGTGGAGAAAGAGGGCATCCTGCGCGATGCGGGCGCGGTCTTCCTCGTGCGCGATCTCGTCAATACCCCGGCGGGCGATTTGGGGCCCGCCGAACTTGAAGAAGCGGCCCGCCGCCTTGCCAAGGCGCATGGCGCTGAGATCGAGGTTATCACCGGCGATGCGCTGCTCGGCGCGAATTATCCTATGGTCCATGCCGTGGGCCGGGCGGCAGGCGCGGGCGCCGAGCCCCGCCTCATCGACATCCGCTGGGGCAACCCGGAAGGGCGCAAGGTGACGCTGGTCGGCAAGGGCGTTTGTTTCGACACGGGCGGGCTCAACCTCAAACCCGGCAATTCCATGGGTCTGATGAAAAAAGACATGGGCGGCGCTGCTCATGTGCTCGCCCTTGGGCAGATGATCATGGAGCGCGGGCTTAATGTTTGCCTGCGCATTCTCGTGCCCGCCGTTGAAAACGCGGTAGCGGGTAATGCCTTCCGTCCCGGCGACGTGCTGCAAAGCCGCAAAGGCCTGACCGTGGAAATCGGCAACACCGATGCCGAAGGTCGGCTTATTCTGGCCGATGCTTTGGCCGAAGCGGACGGGGAAGCGCCGGAACTTCTGATCGACATGGCGACACTGACGGGCGCGGCCCGCGTGGCGCTCGGCCCGGACCTGCCGCCTTACTATACGAAGGATGATGCGTTTGCCGGGGAGCTGCAGGCGCTTGCCGAAGCCCATGCCGATCCCATGTGGCGCTTGCCGCTTTGGGGGCCATACGACAAATGGCTCGATTCGCAGATCGCGGATGTGAACCACATTACCGAAAATGGTTTTGCAGGCTCGGTAACGGCGGCGCTTTTCCTCGCCCGTTTCGTGGAAAAGGCGAAGACCCACGTCCATTTTGATATCTACGCCTGGAACCCGGCGGCAAAGCCGGGCCGGCCTCAGGGCGGGGCAGCGCAGACGATCCTTGCCCTCGACCGCTATATCGCCCGCCATTTCGGCTGAGGAGCGCCTTTTTCGCGCTTTCGGGCGGGCTGACCAAGGCGCTTTATTTTAACCCTCGGCCCGGCTAGGATGAAACGCATCCGAAACGGATAAGGCAGCCGGGGGGATTTGCCGATGACACTGGAGCTCAAGCCGCTGCATGCGCTCAAGCTCTGGCATGATGTAATGGTCGATATGGTGCGGGATGAGGGCCCGGATCTGTCGGCCCGCCAGATATCCATTTTGCTGACGGTCTATCTGGAGCCGCCGCCGCATACGGTGCGCGGCCTTGCCGCCAAGCTGGGCGTCTCCAAACCGGCCATCACCCGCGCGCTCGATACGATGGGCCGGCTCGATCTTTTAAGGCGCAAGCGCGACGAGCAGGACAAGCGCAACGTGCTCGTCCAGCGCACAGTGAAAGGCTCCGTGTTTCTGACCGATTTCGCCGATTCCATTATCGAGAAGGCAAAGGTCATTCAGCCGTGACGCAGTCCAATGACAGCAAAAGCCCCGACCGGCGTCTCAATCCTTACCGGTCGGACCTTGCGGCGGCGCATTTGCGCGGCGAGGTGGAGGCGGCGCGCTTCGAAGAAGGCGAGGATCATTCGGTGATCATCGGGGCGGCGGCTTTGCGCCGCAAGCCCGCGCCCGACGGGGCGATGGACACGCAAATCTTGTTCGGCGAAACCTTCCGCGTTTATGAGGAAAAGAACGGCTGGGCCTGGGGCCAGTCCGCCTTCGATGATTATGTGGGCTATGTGGATGCGACCCATCTTCTGCCCAAGCGCGCCGAGCCCGAACACCGGGTGGTGGCGCTGCGCACTTTCATCTATCCGCGAGCGGATATGAAAACCCAGCCCGTCGTCCCGCTGCCGATGAATGCCAAGGTGAAGGTGACGGGGGCTGCCGGCCGCTTCAGCGAGATCGAAGGGGGCGGCTTTGTTTTCTCCGCCCATCTCGCGCCCATCGGCGCCTATGTCGATGATTATGTCGCCATTGCTGAAAGTTTTCTCGGTACGCCTTATCTATGGGGCGGGCGGGGCAGCATGGGGGTGGACTGTTCGGGCCTTGTGCAAATGGCGCTGGAGCGGGCGGGCATTCATTCCCTGCGCGACACGGATATGCAGGAAGCAGCCCTCGGCGAGCGGCTGGCCGAGCCTTACGATCTGACGGGCCTGAGGCGCGGCGACCTCGTTTTCTGGCGCGGCCATGTCGGCATCATGTGCGATGAAAAGACGATGCTCCACGCCAACGCCACTTTCATGGCGGTGACGCGCGAGCCTCTGGAAGATGCTGCAACCCGCATTGCCCGTACGGACGGGCCCATCACCTCGATCAAGCGCCTCACAAATGGTATCTAGTAGGCGGTATGTGGCGGGCGGTATCTAAAACCGCCTATTGGCGCACCGCCTTGTTGCCCGCCGCTTCCAGATCGAAGGCTGCGGCCATCAGCGCTTTTGTGTAATCGGTTTTCGGCGCATCGAAGATCGTGTCGGCAGAACCTGCTTCCACCACCTTGCCGTCTTTCATCACCAGCACATTATGGGCAAGGGCGCGCACCACCTTCAAATCGTGGCTGATGAAGAGATAGGCGAGTTTGCGCCGCTCCTGAAGATCGCGCAGAAGTTCCACGATCTGTGCCTGCACCGACATATCGAGCGCCGAGGTGGGCTCATCCAGCATCAGGAAGCGCGGGGAGAGAACGAGCGCGCGGGCGATGGCGACGCGCTGGCGCTGCCCGCCGGAAAATTCATGCGGATAGCGGTCCTGCACTTGCGGGTCGAGTCCCACCTCGCGCAACACCTCCGAGACGATTTCGCGCCGCTCGTCATAGGAAAGCCCGCGCTGCTGTACGAGAAGCCCTTCCTCGATGACCTGGCTGATGGAAAGGCGCGGCGAGAGCGAGCCGTAAGGGTCCTGAAAGACGACCTGCATGTTCCGCCGCAAGGGCCGCATCTCCTTGGCGCTGAGCCCTTGAATGTTGCGTGTGTCGAAATGAATGTCGCCTTCCGACGATAAAAGCCGCATCAGTGCAAGGCCGAGCGTCGTTTTGCCGGAACCCGATTCGCCCACGATGCCGAGCGTTTCCCCTTCCCGGAGCGCCAGTGAGACCCCGTCCACGGCCTTGATGTGGCCGACGGTTTTGCGCAGGAAACCTTTCTTGATCGGAAACCAGACTTTGAGGTTCTCCGTTTCCATGATCTGCGGCGCGCTTTCAGGATAAGGTCCGGGTCTCCCTTTGGGTTCGGAGGCGAGAAGATGGCGCGTATAGGCATGCGCAGGCGCGGAGAAAATTTCCGCCGTCTTGCCGCTTTCCACCACCTCGCCCTTGGTCATCACGTAAACGCGGCCGGCCATCTTCCGCACGATGCCGAGATCGTGGGTGATGAGCAAAAGCGCCATGCCCATTTCCCGCTGCAGCTTCTGCAGCAGCTCCAGGATCTGCGCCTGCACCGTCACATCGAGTGCGGTGGTCGGCTCGTCGGCAATCAGAAGATCGGGCTCATTGGCCAGCGCCATGGCAATCATCACGCGCTGGCGCTGGCCGCCGGAAAGCTGATGGGGATAAGCGCCGAGCCGCTCGGCGGCATTTTGAATACCGACTTTTTCCAGAAGTTCGAGCACCCGCGTGCGCGCCGCTTCCGGCTTCATGTTTTTGTGGCGGATCAGCATTTCCCCTACCTGCCGCTCGATCGTATGGAGCGGGTTGAGGGAAGTCATGGGTTCCTGAAAGATCATGGAAATGCGGTTGCCGCGCACTTCCTGCAGGTCTGCCTCGCCCGCCTGCATCAGATCTTCGCCGGAAAAGAGGATCTTGCCGCCCGGATGAAAGGCTTGCGGGTAGGGGAGCAGTTTGAGGATCGAGAGCGCGGTGACGGATTTGCCCGAGCCCGATTCGCCCACCAGCGCGACGGTCTCGCCTTTTTCGATATGCAGCGAAACGCCTTTCACTGCCTCCGTCACGGTTTCTCCGGAACGGAAGGAGACGCGCAGGTCCTGAATGTCGATCAGCGAAGTCATGCGGTCTTCTTTCTCATGTCAGCGTCTTGCGGGGATCGAAGGCATCGCGCACCGCCTCACCTATAAAGATGAGGAGCGACAGCATGATGGCGATGGAAAAGAACCCGGCAAAGCCGAGCCACGGCGCCTGCAGATTGGCTTTGCCCTGCGCCAGAAGTTCCCCGAGCGAAGGCGAGCCCGGCGGCAGGCCGAAACCCAGAAAGTCGAGCGAGGTAAGCGTCGTGATCGACGAGTTCAAAATGAAGGGCAGGAAGGTCAGCGTTGCGACCATGGCATTGGGCAGCAGATGCTTGAACATGATCACGATATTGGAAACGCCGAGCGCGCGCGCCGCTTTCACATATTCGAAATTACGCGCGCGAAGGAATTCTGCCCGCACGACGCCGACCAGCGCCACCCAGCTGAAGAGCAACAGGATGCCGAGCAATATCCAGAAATTGGGCTCGATGATCGCGGCGATGATGATGAGCAGATAAAGCGCGGGAATGGCGTTCCAGATTTCGATGAAGCGTTGGAAGATAAGGTCCGTCCAGCCGCCGAAATAGCCCTGCACCGCACCGGCCGCCACCCCGATGATGGAAGAAAGCAGCGTCAGCACGAGGCCGAAAATCACCGAAAGGCGGAAGCCGTAAATAAGCCGGGCCACCACGTCGCGCCCCTGATCGTCCGTGCCGAGCCAGTTTTCCGCGCTGGGCGGGGCGGGGGCGGGCACAGGCAGATCGCGGTTGATCGTTTGATAGGAATAGGGAATGAGCGGCCAGATGATCGTGCCATCTCCTTCCTTCTCGATCAGTTCCTGCACATAAGGGTCGCGGTAATCGGCGGCGGTGGCGAAAAAGCCGCCGAATTCCGTTTCCGGGTAATCGACGAAAACCGGGAAATAGAGTGCGTCGTTATAGGCAACAAGGAGCGGGCGGTCGTTCGCGATAAATTCGGCGAACATCGAAAAGATAAAGAGCACCGCAAAGAGCCAGAGGCTCCAATACCCCCGGCGGTTGTTTTTGAAATTGACCCAGCGGCGCTGGTTGAGCGGGCTGACGCGGACCGGGCGGCGCAGAAGGGTTTCAAGAACGCGCATGCTCACACCTCCCGCGTTTCAAAATCGATCCGGGGATCGATCCAGGTGTAAGTCAGATCGGAAATTAGCGTCACCACCATGCCGATCAGCGAAAAGATATAAAGCGTTGCAAAGACCACCGGGTAATCCCGGTTGACAATGGACTCGAAGGAAAGGAGCCCCAGCCCGTCCAGCGAGAAAATCGTTTCGATGAGAATGGAGCCGGCAAAGAACGCCCCGACGAAAGCGCCGGGGAAGCCCGCCACCACGATCAGCATCGCGTTGCGGAAGACATGGCCGTAAAGCACCTGGCGTTCCTTCAGCCCCTTGGCGCGGGCGGTGACGACATAGTGCTTTTTGATTTCATCGAGAAAAGAGTTCTTCGTCAAAAGCGTGGTCGTTGCAAAAGCCCCGATCACCATGGAAAGAACGGGCAAGGTGATATGCCAGAAATAATCGAGGATCTGCGCATACCAGGGCAGCTGCGACCAGTTTTCCGAGGTCAGGCCCCTCAGCGGGAAAATCTGGAAATAATTTCCCCCGGCAAAAACGACGATGAGAAAGACCGCAAAGAGGAAGCCGGGCACCGCATAGCCCACGATGATCGCCCCGCTTGTCCAGACATCGAAGCGGCTGCCGTCCCGCACGGCCTTGGCAATGCCGAGCGGAATGGAGATGAGATAAGTGATCAGCGTCGTCCAGAGCCCGAGGGAAATGGAGACCGGCATCTTTTCCAGCACCAGATCGACCACGGCGACATCGCGGAAATAACTCTCGCCGAAATCGAAACGCATATAGTTCCAGATCATCAGCCCGAAGCGCTCATGCACCGGCTTGTCGAAGCCGAACTGCTTTTCCAGTTCCTTGATGAATTCTGGATCGAGCCCCTGCGCGCCGCGATATTTGCTCGTCACGTCCCCGCCCGAGCCGCCGGACGTGCCCTGATTGGCGCCGAAATCGCCGCTGCCGCCGCCGACACGGGCGGTGGCGGACACTTCCGTGCCGGTAAGCTGCGCGATGACGCGCTCCACCGGCCCGCCGGGAGCAAATTGCACCACGATGAAACTGACAAGCATGATCCCGAAAAGCGTCGGGATCATGAGCAATAAGCGCCGCAGAATATAGGCTGCCATGGACGGTCCGTTTTCCCCTGCTGTTAGCCCCAGCCTATAGGAGGCCGCGCCCTTCCCCAAGGGCCTCAAGCTTATACGTCTATTCGTCTTTTATGTCTGTGGACCACCACGTGTCGATGGCGCCGAGCTGGTAGGCCGGCTTCTCCGCCGGCCGCCCGAACTGGTCCCAGAACGCCAGATGATGGCTTGCCTTATACCATTGCGGCACCCAGTAATGGCCGGCGCGCAAAACCCGGTCGAGGGCGCGCGCCGCCTTCTCCTGCTCCTCCCGGCTTGGCGCTTCGATCACTTTGTCGATCAGAAGATCGATCACCGGATCGGAAATGCCTGAGAGATTGCGGCTGCCGGGCTGCGCGGCAAAGGAAGAGCCCCAATAGGAGCGCATCTCGATGCCCGGCGTCAGCGCCATGGAATAACGCATGGTGGTCAGATCGAAATCATAGGTGTCGAGCCGGCGTTGATATTGCGCGGAATCGACGACGCGGAGTTTCGCGTCGATGCCGAGAAATTGCAGATTGCGGATATAGGGCGCGTTGATCCGCTCCCAGGTCGGCTCGTTCGTCAGAAACTCGATGGAAAGCACCTGGCCTTCCGCGTTGACGCGCTTGCCGTCCTCGATGCGCCAGCCGGCTTCCTCCAGAAGCTCGGCGGCTTTGCGCAGAAGCCTGCGGTCCCGGCCCGAGCCGTCTGAAACGGGCGGGCTGACCGGCTTACCGAAAACCTCATCCGGCAGCCTGTCACGGTAGGGCTCGAGCAGCGCAAGCTCGCCTTCGCTGGGCATTCCTTCCGCTTTCATCGGTGAGTTTTCGAAGAAACTCTCCGTGCGCTTATAAAGCCCGTAAAACTGATTGCGGTTTGTCCATTCGAAATCGAAGGCATAGGAAAGCGCCTCGCGCAGGCGCGGATCGGCGAATTTTTCCCGCCGCGTATTGATGAACCAGCCTTGCGCGCCGGACGGGCTTTCATCCGGCAGCACGAGTTGTTTGACACGGCCTTCTTTAAGGGCCGGGAAGTTATATTCCGTCGCCCAGACCTTGGAGGTGAACTCCTCGCGGAAAAGGTATTGTCCCGCCTTAAAGGCTTCGAACTGCGCCGTGCGGTCGCGGAAATATTCAAAACGGATTTCGCCGAAATTCCACCGGCCTTTATTCACATTGAGATCGCGCGCCCAATAATCTTTCACCCGCTCATAGGTGATGGCGCGGCCGGGCTCCGCCTTCTTGACCTTGTAAGGCCCGGAGCCTAAGGGCGGCTCCAGCGTCGTGCGGTCGAATTCATGTTCCGTGTAATAGGCTTTGGAAAAGACCGGGAGCTGCGCCAGAAAAAGCGGCAGATCCCGCGTCTGCTTGCCGGTAAACTCAATCACCAGCGTGGCCGCATCCGGCGCGGAAACGGAGGCAATCTCGCGCATGTTCTGCGCGATCAGGGGATGGCCTTTTTCCTTGAGAAGCTCGAGGGTGAAGGCCGCATCTTCCGCCGTGAGCGGCGAGCCGTCATGGAAATAGGCGCCGCCACGCAAATGAAAGGTGAGGCGGTTGCCGTCTTCCGACAGCGCAGCGCTTTCGGCTACGAGCCCGTAGAGCGCATCCGGCTCGTTGAAATTTCGCACCATGAGCGTATCGAACGTCATCTCCATGCCTTGCGCCGCGGTGCCGCGCAGGATGAAGCTGTTGAGCGAGTCGAAGCTCATGAAGCCTTGATTGTAAAGAACGGTCGGGCCGATCAGCGAAAGCGTGCCGCCTTTGGGCGCCTCGGGATTGGCATAGGAGAAATGCGAAAAGCCTTTCTCATACTCGAAGTCGCCGAAAATCGAGAGCCCGTGCTGCGCTTCGCCTGCATAGGCACCCGAAACCCCGGCGCTCAAAGAAAGGGAAAGACCGAGCGCAGCGGCGGTGCGGAAAAAGGTTCTGCTCATTCGCCCGGTCATTCACTGGCCGCCCGCGCGTCCCACCAGATATTCGGAAAGCCGATCGCGTATTCAGGTGTCGGTTCGGGATGTTTGATATGGGCCCAGCGCGCCACGCGCGTCACCGGTGAATGCCATTGCGGAATGACGTAATGGTTCCAGAGCAGCACCCGGTCGAGCGCTTTCGTGGCGGCGACAAGTTCGGCGCGGTCCTTGGCGAAGATGACCTTGTCGATCAGCGCTTCGATGACGGGATTGCAAATCCCCATCAGGTTGCGCCCGCCCGGCGCCTTTCCTGCCTCGCAGCCCCAGAAGTCGCGCTGCTCGTTGCCGGGGGAGAGCGATTGCGGGAAACTGCCCACCACCACATCGAAATTATAATTGTCGGTGCGGTTTTGATATTGCGCGGTATCGACGAGGCGGATGCTGCTTTCGATGCCGAGCCGCTCCAGGGAGCGTGCGAAAGGCTGCACCACCCGCTCGAAGGTCGGGCTGACGAGCAGGAATTCGATTTCGAGCGGCTTGCCGGTTTCCTTGTTCACAAGCTGGTTGTCTTTGACGCTCCAACCCGCTTCTTCCAGCAGCATCACCGCTTTGCGCAAGTTGTCCCTGTTGTTGCCGGACCCGTCCGTCACCGGGTTTTCATAAGGCTCGGTGAAAAGTTCTTCCGGCAGGCTCTCGCGGTGTTCTTCCAGAAGTTCCTTTTCTCTTCCTTCCGGCAGCCCGGTGGCGGCGAGTTCGGAATTTTCGAAATAACTGTCCGTGCGCGTGTACTGGCCGTAAAAGATGTTCTTATTCATCCATTCGAAATCGAAGGCATAGTTCAGCGCCTCGCGCACGCGCGGGTCCTGGAACTTTTCCCGGCGCAGGTTGAAGACGAAGGCCTGCATGCCCTCGCCCTGGCCGGTTTCAAGCTCGTCACGCACGATGCGCCCGTCTTTCACCGCCGGCACGTCATAGCCGGTCGCCCAGTTCTTGGCGCTGTTTTCAAGACGCACATCCACATTGCCGGCCTTGAAGGCTTCGAGCGCAATGGTCGGATCGCCGAAATAGATGAATTCCATTTCCCCGAAATTATTCGCGCCGACATTCACGTTGAGATCTTGCGCCCAATAATCTTCCACCCGCTCATAGGTGATGGACTGACCGGCTTTGACTTCCTTGACGCGGTAAGGTCCGGAGCCGAGTGGCGGCTCCAGCGTCGTCGCGTTGAACTCGCGCTCCGCCCAATAATGTTTGGGCAGCACGGGAAGCTGGCTGACGATTTGCGGCAGCTCCCGGTTGCCGGAGACGGCAAAGGTGAATTTCACCTCGAGCGGCGAGAGCTTTTCCGCCTTCACCACATCGGCGTAGTAAGCGTTATAGAAGGGGTGGTTGGCTTTCAGCGTTTCGAAGGTCCAGACCACATCTTCCGGCTTGATGCGCGTGCCGTCCTGAAAGGTCGCCCGCGCATTCAAGGTGAAGGTGACGGAAGAGAAGTCTTCGGGATAGGTCACACTTTCCGCGATCAGCCCGTATTCGCTCGATGGCTCATCCAGCGACAGCGTCATCAGCGTATCGTAGATGAGCTGAATGCCGGCGGCCGGGCGGCCTTTGACGATGTAAGGATTGAGCGTGTCGAAGCTGCCGATCGCCCCGTATCGCAGCTTGCCGCCTTTGGGCGCTTCGGGGTTCACATAATCGAACCGCTCGAAGCCTTTTTCGTATTTGACCGAGCCGAAAAGCGACAAACCATGGGCGGTGACGGGTTCGGCCGCTGCGGGCGCCGCCGAAACGAGAGCGCCGGCCAGAAGAGCTTTTATGAAAAGAGCGTTGCTGCGCCGCTTGGTCAGGCCTCTGGTCACTGTCACTCCGTCCTCTCCCTTGTCCCTTTGTCCCTTGGCTTTGTGATGCGCCCCATCGGGCCATACAATTAAGGCCATTCTGGGCCATTATTTGCGTCTTGCAACCGTGCCCGCCTCATTAGGCCGGTAAGCGGGCGGCGGTAGCGGGCGATGCAGCCGCAAAGAAAAACGCGCCCGGTTTCCCGGACGCGTCATTCAAACCGATCCTGGCGGTGATTCCGCCTGAATTTTTCGTAAGGTCTTATTCGGTTGCCGGCTCGCCTGCTGCCTCTTCGGCTTCAGGCGCAGCAGCTTCCGGTTCCGGCAGCGGCTGGTTGCTGCCCAGCGAGTTCAGATAGACAAGCAGGTCCGCCCGGTCGCCTTCCTTGCGGATGCCGGCAAAGGCCATGGCGGTGCCGGAAGCAAAGCCGCTCGGCTTTTCGATGAAATGGTCGAGCTTGGCGAAGGTCCAGCCGCCGTCGAGGCCCTGCAGCGCGTCGGAATAACCGAAGCCGGCATGACTTGCGATATCGCGGCCGACAACACCGTAAAGGTTCGGGCCGATCTTGTTCGCGCCGCCTTCCTCGAAGGTGTGGCAGGCTGCGCATTTCTTCGCCACTTTTTCGCCGTCGCTGACGGATGCGTTCGCCAGAAGTTCGGCAAGCGAGGGGCCCTGCTCCTCGGCTTCCGCTTCGCCGCCTGTAGCAGCGCCTTCATTCTCGGCCACCGCAACCTCGAAAGCCTTCGGATCGGCTTCTTCGGTGTGATAGAGCACACCGGCGAAATTGGCGACGCCCAGCACGACCAGTACCGAGAAAAGCACCGCGCCGGCGATTTTGTTGAGTTCGAAACTATCCATTGACCCCGAGCCTCCGCCCGTTTCTGCTTGGGGCGCGGCGGGTCCGCCTGCATCCCCTCGTGAAACGTAAATTGTGCGCGAGCGGCGGCCCCTTGGAGGGCCCCGCCCAGTTGGCGCGGAGATTAGCCGCTTCCCCCCGCGCGCCGCAAGCCGTATAAGTCCCGCCAGGCAAGGAAAAACAACGGGATAGGGGCCTGAGCGCGCCGGATTCGGCATTTGCGGCGATCCGTCGCAGGTTTTCTCCCGCAAGAGACGCAGTTCAGGGCCGCCCCGCCCGTAAAGCACGACCAGGATCGAACCAGACATGGCCGAGGCAGCATCCAATCCCATCATCATCATTCCGGCGCGTCTGGCATCGACGCGCCTGCCGAACAAGCCGCTGGCCGATATCGCGGGCGCGCCCATGATCGTGCAGGTCTGGGCCCGCGCGCAGGAAGCGGGCATCGGCCGCGTCGTCGTTGCGGCCGCGGAAAAAGAGATCGCCGAGGCGGTGGAGGCGGCAGGCGGCGAGGCGGTTTTGACCGATCCCGCCCTTCCTTCAGGCTCCGACCGCGTCTGGCAGGCGCTGGAGCGGGTGGACCCGGAAGGCGCTCACGACATCATTCTCAATGTGCAGGGCGATTTGCCGACGCTCGATCCGGCGCTTATCCGCATTGCGGGTGACCTTCTGGCAGAAGGCGAGGCGGATATGTCGACGCTGATCGCTGCGATTACCCTTGAAGAAGAAAAAACGAGCCCGGATGTGGTCAAAGCCGTGGTCTCGCTCGCCCCCGGCACGCGCACGGGCCGCGCGCTTTATTTCACCCGCGCCACGGCGCCTTCGGGCGAAGGGCCGCTTTATCACCATATCGGGCTTTACGGTTTCCGCCGCGCCGCTCTCAAGCGCTTCGTGGCGCTGCCGCCCTCTCCGCTCGAGCAGCGCGAGCGGCTTGAGCAATTGCGCGCGCTGGAAAACGGCATGCGCATCGATGCGGCGCTGGTCGAGACCGTGCCGCTCGGCGTCGATACGCAGGAGCACCTTGAAAAGGCCCGTGCTATATTGAGCGCAAAGGGATAAGAGGGGCACATGGCTGCAGAAGACACATCGCAGGATAGGGCGCCGGAGAACACCATCGCCTTCCAGGGGGAACTGGGGGCGAATTCGCATATCGCCTGCCGCGAAGTCTATCCCGATATGACGCCGCTGCCCTGCGACACGTTCGAGGATACGTTCGCCGCGCTCGCCGAAGGGCGCGCCGGCCTCGCCATGATCCCGATCGAGAATTCCGTCGCCGGCCGCGTGGCAGATATCCATCATCTGCTGCCCGATTCGCGCTGCTATATCGTGGGCGAATATTTTCTGCGCATCCGTCATCAGCTTCTCGGCGTGAAAGGCGCGGCGCTCTCCGGCCTCAAATCCGTGCAAAGCCATGTCATGGCACTCGGCCAGTGCCGCAACGTCATTCGCGAGCTCGGTCTGAAAGCGGTGATCGGCGCGGATACGGCAGGCTCGGCCCGCCAGATCGCCGAACTGGGCGATCCTTCCCGCGGCGCCATTGCCTCATCGCTGGCGGCGGACGTTTACGGCCTTGATGTTCTCAAAGCCGATATCGAGGATGCCGAGCATAACACCACGCGCTTTCTCATCATGGCGATGGAGCCGGACGATGCCGAACCCGAAGACGAGCCCGTCATCACGAGTTTCATCTTCCGCGTGCGCAACGTGCCCGCCGCGCTTTACAAGGCCATGGGCGGCTTTGCGACGAACGGCGTCAACATGACGAAGCTGGAAAGCTATCAGCTCGGCGGCGCCTTCACGGCAACGCAGTTCTATGCCGATATCGAAGGCCACCCCGCCTCGCGCCATGTGCGCTTGGCGCTGGAAGAACTGGAATTTTTCTGCTCGGAGCTGAAAATCCTCGGCGTCTACAAAGCCTCGCCCTTCCGCGCGACGCTGGAAACGCATATCGCGGATTAGGCGGCACTCTTCTCTACGCGTCACCCTCTGGCTTGACCCGAGGGTCCATTGGGCCGCGCCGCTTGTCCCGCGAACTTACCAGCCTTCGACGAACGCCTTCACAAGATGATGCGCAATGGCGAAGGGCGGGGGCACGAAGAAGCCTTTGCCTTCCCCGCGCAGCGCGGCGGCAAGCTCGTCGCGGGTGAACCATTTGCCGCCCGAAAGCTCTATCCCGTCGATGTCGAAGTCTTCCGATTCGGCCTCGGCGATACAGCCGATCATGAGGGAAGAGGGGAACGGCCAGGGCTGGGTGGAATGATAGCGCACGGATTTGACCGCGATCTTGGCTTCCTCGTCGAGCTCGCGGGCCACCGCTTCCTCGATCGATTCGCCCGGCTCCATGAAACCTGCCAGCGCCGAATACATGCCTTTCGGGAAAATTTTCTGGCGCCCGAGAAAGGCCTTGTCGCCATGGGTCGCCATCATGATGACGACGGGATCGGTGCGCGGAAAATGCTCTGCATTGCAAGAAGGGCAGGTGCGTTTGTAGCCGGCCTCGGCCAGCTCCGTCTTCGCCCCGCAGGCCGAGCAGAAGCCGTGGCGCAAATGCCAGTCGATCATGGCCTTGGCCTGGGCAAGGATCGCAAGCTCGCTCGCCGTGATCTCGCCTTTCATGGCAAGGCCGCGGATTTCCTCAAAAGCGCCGAAGCCTTTCAGAGGGCCCTCGGCTTCCGGATTGGGAGCGGCGGAAATGTCGATGGCAAAGAGCGCCTTGCCGCGCCGGTTGATGCCCAGAAAGACCTCGATGGCGCCGGGCCCGGCGAGCGGCTCGACCGCGGCGGCGGGCACCCAGCCCACATCCTTGCCTTGAGAGGGTACTTCTTCGGGCAGCACCAGCGGGTTGAGGTTCCAGAGCGGCACAAAGAGCGAGGAGGGGTCTTTGCGCTTTTCCGCCAGCCATTCGGGATTACCGCGCAAATGGCCTGCCCGGTCGATGGGGTTATTGGCGAAAATATTGGGATTGGGAGAAAGTGCCATGCCTGCCTCGCTGCGCTTGAAGCGCCTATTCTTCTTTTGAAAGATGGTCTTCTTTTGAAAAAGTTGGGCGGAGGGTGGCACAAGCCTTTCCGGCGCGCAACGGCCCGGCGCCTTGCCCCCGACGCCCGCACGGCGCCCGCACGGCGCGCCGCCGCCTTCCTCGGAAAAGGCGGGAAACTGCCGATTCGCGGGCTTTGAGGCGGCCGCTGCCGGGCGGTGGCTGCTTTTCTCCCGCGCCCCCTTGCTTTTCGCCCCTGAGGGCGTGATATAAGCGCCTCGGGAGGCTGGCGGTGGACGAGTTCCTCGCCAACCCGGTCAGATCCGGAAGGAAGCAGCCGTAACGAGTTTCGCTCGGGTCGCTGTCCAGTCTCCCACCTTTGCCCTTTGGCGCGGGTTTGAAGCGCCCCCGCCGGGCTTTTGCCGGACCATTCACAGAAAACCGGACTATCCACAGAAAAAACGACGCCGGGGATGCAGGCGCCAGCCCCAGGCTCTACACTGTGCCGAACCCGCAAAGGCAGGCGAGCAGGAAGGTCATGGACGAGTCCGTCAACGAGACAGAAGAAGGCTGGGACGCGGCGCCGGAAGAAAGCGCGCCGACTGATCCCGCGTCCGAACCCGGCCTGGGTCTTCTGGGCGGGGAGGGGCAGGCTCCTTCTTCGGCTAAAGCCTCCGACTACCGGGTGCTGGCGCGTAAATACCGCCCCGCCACCTTCGAGGATATGATCGGCCAGGAAGCCATGGTGCGCACCCTCTCGAATGCGTTCGAGAAAGGCCGGATCGCCCATGCCTTCATGCTGACCGGCGTGCGCGGCGTGGGCAAAACGACGACCGCGCGCATTCTCGCCCGCGCGCTCAATTACATGAGCGAAGACGGCAAGGGCGGGCCGACCATTCACCTGGAAGAGCCGGGCGTGCATTGCCAGTCGATCATGGAATCGCGCCATCCCGACATTCTGGAAATGGACGCCGCCTCGCGCACCGGCATCGACGATATCCGCGAGATCATCGAGAGCGTGCGCTATCTGCCCGTTTCCGCCCGCTACAAAGTCTACATCATCGACGAAGTGCACATGCTCTCCAAGGCCGCCTTCAACGGCCTCTTGAAGACGCTGGAAGAGCCGCCGGAACATGTGAAATTCATTTTCGCGACGACCGAAATCCGCAAAGTGCCGGTGACGGTGCTTTCCCGCTGTCAGCGTTTCGATTTGCGCCGCCTGACCTCGGAAGAACTGGTGCGCCTTCTCTCCCGTGTCTGCGAAAAAGAAGACGTGAAGATCGAATCGCCCGCTTTGACGCTGCTCGCCCGCGCTGCCGAAGGTTCGGCCCGCGATGCGCTTTCCATTCTCGACCAGGCGATCTCCCACGGGGTGGGCGATACGGGGGACGGCGAAATCAAGGAAGCCGATATCCGCGATATGCTGGGTCTGGCCGACCGGGGGCGAATTTTCGATCTCTATGACCTCATCATGAAAGGCGATGCGGCGGCGGCCTTGGGCGAGCTGCGCGCGCAATATGATGCAGGCGCGGACCCGGCGGTGGTGCTCTCCGATCTTGCAGAGCTGACCCATTGGCTCACCCGCCTCAAGCTCGTGGAAAGCGCGAGCGATGATATCGCCGCCACCGAAGCCGAGCGCGAGCGCGGCAAGGAAATGTCCGGCCAATTGCCGATCCGCGTGCTCTCGCGCGTCTGGCAGATGCTCTTGAAAGGCATCGGCGAAGTGGCGCAGGCGGCAAAGCCCATCGTGGCGGCGGAAATGGTCGTGGTCCGGCTTTGTCATGCAGCCGACCTGCCAGCGCCTGAAGACCTCATAGCGCAGCTTAAAAATTCCGGCGCCGGGGCGCCTGCGCGCGGGCCTGCTTCCAATGGAAACGGTGGCGGCGGGAATGGCGGCGCCCAGGCAGTCAGCCGCTCCGCGCAAGGCGGCGGCATGTCCTCGCCTGCCGGCGCGCCGCAGATGCAGCAAAACGCGCAAGCCGCCATCATGCTTCACTCCTTTGAGGATGTAGTGGCGCTCGCCGAAGAAAAACGCGACATCCAGCTTCAGCATGTGCTCAAAACCGGCGTGCGCCTTGTCAGCTTTCAGCCCGGCCAGATCGAAATCGGCGCCTCGGAAGATGCCAAACAGACCATGCAGGTGCTGTCCGAGCGTCTGCGCCACTGGACCGGCACGCGCTGGCTGATTTCCGTTTCCAATGAAGCCAAAGCCGCGCCCACCTTGCGCGAGCAGGAGCAGAGCGAGACGGAAGCGCTGAAAGAGGAAGTATCCACTCATCCGCTCGTCAAAGCGGCGATGGAAGCTTTTCCCGGCGCGAAGATTGTCGACATTCGCGACCCGTTGAAAGAAGCGGCGCAGGAAATTCAGGAGATGAGCGGGGCCGAAGGCGGCGATCATCTCGATGCCTTTTTCGATGACGAGGATATGTACGAGTGAAAAACCTCACTGATATGATGAAGCAGGCCCGCCAGTTGCAGTCGAAACTGGCCGAGGCGCAGGAAGAACTTGAAAAGCTGGAAGTGGAAGGCGTGGCAGGCGGCGGCATGGTGCGCGTCACGCTAACCGGCAAGGGCACGATGGCAGGCATCAAACTCGACCCGTCGCTCTTAAAAGCCGAAGAAGGCGAGATCCTCGAAGACCTGATCGTGGCCGCGCATAATGATGCCAAGGTCAAGGCGGAAGCCGCGACGGCGGAAAAAATGAAAGCGCTGACCGGCGGTCTGCCGCTGCCCCCCGGCTTCAATCTCGGCTGACCTCGCGCCTCTCACTTAACCGGAACACACCATGGCATCGCCCCTTACGGGACCGGAAATCGAGCGGCTGATAGATCTGCTCGCCAAGCTGCCCGGGCTCGGGCCCCGCTCGGCACGGCGCGCGGTGCTGCATCTCATCAAGAAAAAAGAAGCCCTCCTCGTTCCCCTTGCCCGCGCGGTGTCGGACGCGGCGGAAAAGGCGATGATCTGTTCCACCTGCGGCAATGTCGATACGCGCGATCCCTGCACCATCTGCTGCGATCAGCGCCGCGATCCTTCTTCCATCTGCGTCATCGAGGATGTGGGCGATCTTTGGGCGCTGGAACGGGCGGGCGCCCATAAGGGCTATTACCATGTGCTGGGCGGCACGCTCTCCGCGCTCGACGGGATCGGCCCCGATGATCTTTCCATCGGCAAGCTTGTCGAGCGCTGCCATGCGGGCGAAGTAAAAGAAGTCATCCTGGCCATGAACGCGACGGTGGATGGCCAGGCGACGGCCCATTACATCACCGATCAGCTGGAAAGCGCGGGCGTTGCCGTTTACCGCCTCGCCCACGGCGTGCCGGTGGGCGGCGAGCTTGATTATCTCGACGACGGCACGCTTTCCGCCGCCATGCGGGCCAAGCGGCCGGTTTGAATTTGCCGCAGCTGTCACCCCGGGTTTATCCCGGGGTCCACAAAACACCTGCAGCAAGGGCATGGACCCTCGGGTCAAGCCCGAGGGTGACGAGGAGGGGGGGGAAACCCCCTCCCTACTTCTTCGCGCGCCAATAGTCCCGCGTCAGGCGGAAGACCATCGGCCCTAGAATGAGCAGCCCGATCAGGTTCGGAATGGCCATCATGGCGTTCAGCGTATCGGCGAGGAGCCAGATGAACTCCAGCTTGATGACGGCCCCGACCGGGATCGCCAGCACCCAGAGCACCCGGTAAACCGGAATGGCCTTTTCCCCGAAAAGATATTCGACGCTCCGCTCGCCGTAATAAGACCAGCCGATAATGGTGGTGAAGGCGAAGATGGAAAGCGCGACCGCCACGATCTTATCGCCATGCGGCAGGACGGAGGCAAAGCCCGCGCTTGTCAGCTCCGCGCCGGTCAGCCCGCTCGTCCAAAGCCCGCTCGTAATAATGACGAGGCCGGTCATGGTGCAGACGATGATCGTGTCGAGGAAAGTGCCGAGCATGGCGATATTGCCTTGCTGCACGGGATCGTTGGTCTTGGCCGCCGCATGGGCGATGGCCGCCGAGCCGAGGCCGGCCTCATTGGAAAAGATGCCGCGCGCCACGCCGAACTGAATGGCCGCTGCAACGCCTGCCCCGGCAAAGCCGCCTGCCGCTGCCGCAGGCTCGAAAGCGTGATGGAAGATCAGCGCGAAGGCGTCCGGAATGGCCGCTGCGTTGACGGCGAGAATGGCAACGCAGGAGCCCACATAAAGCACGATCATGGCGGGCACAAGCGCGCCCGCTACATCGCCGATGCGCTTGATGCCGCCGATAATGACGAAGCCGACGATCGCGGCGATGACGATGCCGGTGACGAGCGGCGGCACGCCGAAGCTCGTCTCCATGGCGGCGGCGACGGAATTCGACTGCGTGCCGTTGCCGATACCGAACCCGGCGGCGGCGGCGAAGAAGGCAAAGAGCGGGGCCAGCAGCGCGCCGAGCCAGGGAATTTTCTTGCCGACGCCGTTTTTCAGATAATACATCGGCCCGCCGACATGCCGCCCGCTTTCATCCGTTTCGCGGAACTGGATGGCGAGCACGGCTTCGGAATATTTCGTTGCCATGCCGACAAGCGCGATCATCCACATATAAAAAAGCGCGCCCGGCCCGCCGAGAAAGATTGCCGTGGCGACCCCTGCGATATTGCCCGTGCCGACCGTGGCCGACAGCGCCGTCATCAGCGCCTTGAAGGGAATGATGTCGCCTTCGCCCTCGTGCTTTTTGAAAAGCAGGGAAAAGCCGTAAGGAATTTTCCGGATCGGGAAGAGCCGGAGCCCCACCGTCAGATAAAGCCCCGTGGCTGCCAGCAGCACCAGCATGGGCGGGCCCCAGACGATGCCGTTGATATAGGAAACCCAGCTATTGATCAGTTCCATCAAGCCCCCCTCGCATGATGCGGATTATTCTCCGGCCAGAAGATCCCTCTGGCTGCGTGCCTCGCGCGGGCGCGCTTCTTCCAGCGCGTCGCGTTTGGCGTCTTCCAACTCGACCTCGGCAATCTGCTCGCCCTTGCGCACGATCTTCGCCGTCGAGGTCTCGATATCCTTGATGTCTTTTTCAGCCTGGCCGAAATGCTTTTTCAGATTATCGACGCGGCTGTCCAGCCGTTCGACATCTTTCAGCATCTTGGCCACTTCATGCTGGATGATATGGGCATGCTCGCGCATCTCCGCGTCTTTCAGCACGGCGCGCACGGTGTTGAGCGTCGCCATCAGCGTGGTGGGGGAGACGATCCAGACTTTCTGTTTGAAGCTCTGGTCCACCACATCGGCAAAGCTGGCGTGAAGCTCGGCGTAAACCGCTTCGGAGGGCATGAACATCAGCGCAGAATCCGCCGTCTCGCCCGGCACGATATATTTCTCGGCAATGTCTTTGACGTGTTTGAGCACATCGCGCTTGAATTGGGCTGCGGCCTGTTTTTGCGCATGGGCGTCGCTCGCATTGCGGATCGCGCGGTAGCCGTCGAGCGGGAATTTCGCATCGATGACGATGGAGCCGGGCGGGTTCGGCAAATGCAGGAGACAGTCCGCCCGCACGCCTGAGCGCAGCGTCGTTTGAAAGGCATAGGCATTGGGCGGGAGCGCATTGACGATAATGTCGTTCAGCTGAATTTCCCCGAAAGCCCCGCGCGCCTGTTTGTTCGCCAGAATGTCCTGAAGGCCCACGACCTGGGTCGAGAGCTCGTTGAGGTTTTTCTGCGCCTGGTCGATCAGCGCCAGGCGTTCCTGCAGCTGGCCGAGGCTTTCCTGCGTCTTCTGGCTGGAATCGGTCAGGCTCTGACCCATGCGCTGACTGACCTGATCGAGCCGCTCATTGAGCGTGCGGGTCAGGCTCTCCTGCGTGGCGTGCTGGCCTTCGGCAAGGCTTTGCAGCCGCCCGGTCAGCTCGGACTGAGCCTGGGCAAGGCGGGTCAGCTCCGCTTCCATCAATGCTTTAAGCGCTGCGCCTTCCTCCCTGCCGCCTTTGCCGAAAAAGCGCGCGGCAAAGAAACCGGCCAGCACGGCAATGAGCACGGCAATCAGCGCAATCAAGATGTCAGGGCTGGAAAAATCCATGGATACCTCGAATTTCCGCCGACTATACATGATTCCGCCCGGCCCGCGCCTCTGCAGATATGCCGGGGCCCTTGCCCATCAAAAAGCCGTGCGAAATGGCAAAACCCCAAGGAATAAAGGCAGTTAACCCTTAACGGGCCGGAGCCGCGCTTGACGGGGCGGGGCGGGGAGATTATTTCACCCTTATGGCCATCAGAGAGATCATCACCGCGCCCGACCCCCGCCTGAAGCAGGTTTCCAAGCCTGTGGAGAAGGTGGATGACGCTTTGCGCGCGCTGATGGACGACATGCTGGAGACCATGTATGCTGCCCCCGGTATCGGCCTTGCCGCCATTCAGGTGGGCGAGCCTTTGCGCGTCATCGTCATGGACCTTGCCCGGGAGGATGAAGAGCCGCAGCCGCGCTATTTCGTCAATCCCGAGATCACCTGGCGCTCGGACGACAAAGCCGTTTACGAGGAAGGCTGCCTTTCCGTGCCTGAATATTACGAGGAAGTGGAGCGGCCGGCAGAGGCGACCGTGAAATTCCTCGATTATGAAGGCAAGGAACAGGTGCTGGAATGCGATGGGCTGCTTGCCACCTGCATCCAGCATGAGATGGACCATCTGGAAGGGGTGCTGTTCATCGATTACCTCTCCCGCCTCAAGCGCGACCGGGCCATCAAAAAGGTCCAGAAACTGAAGCGCCACAAGGAACTGGCCTGACGCCGCCTTGCCTTTGGGGGCCGCAGGCTTGCGGAGAGGCCCCGCCCGCGCTACTCACCTTTCATGAGCGCACTTCGCATCGCCTTTATGGGCACACCCGATTTTTCCGTCCCGGTGCTGGGCGAGCTTCTGGCCGCCGGCCATGAGGTCGTGGCCGTCTATTCCCAGCCGCCGAGGAAAGCCGGCCGGGGCATGGAAGAGAAGAAATCCCCGGTCCATCTTTTTGCCGAGGAAAACGGCATTAAGGTGCGCACGCCCCGCTCGCTAAAAGACGCAGCCGAGCAGGAGGCATTTGCGGCGCTCGATCTCGATGTGGCGGTGGTCGTTGCCTATGGGCTTATTCTGCCGCAGGCGGTGTTGGATGCCCCGCGCCTCGGCTGCCTCAATCTTCATGCCTCGCTTTTGCCCCGCTGGCGGGGCGCCGCGCCCATTCAGCGCGCCATCATGGCGGGGGATGCGGAGACAGGCGTCATGGTCATGCAGATGGAAGCAGGGCTCGATACCGGCCCCGTGCTGCTGGCCGAGCATGTGCCCATCGGACCGGAAGAGACGGCGGGCAGCCTTCATGACGAGCTTTCCCGCCGGGGCGCCGATTTGATGGTGCGCGCCCTTGCCGCTCTTTCCCGGGGCACGCTGGAAGCAACGCCCCAGGCAGACGAAGGCGTGACCTATGCCCATAAGATCGAAAAGACGGAAGCGCGCATCGATTGGCAGCGCCCGGCCCGCGAGCTCGATGCGCATATCAGGGGGCTGACGCCTTTCCCCGGCGCCTTTTTCGAGATGGCCCGCAAGGGCAAGAGCGAGCGGGTGAAAGTTCTGAGAGCCCGGCCTGTGGAGGACCTAAGTAGCGGCAAGGACGAGCCCGGCACGGTGCTGGAGGGGCTTACCATTGCCTGCGGCGAGGGCGCATTGCAGCTCCTTGAAGTGCAGCGGGCGGGCAAGGGCGCGGTAAGCGCGGAAGAGTTTCTGCGCGGCTTTCCGCTGCAAAAAGGCGAAAGGCTCGCCTGATGCCCCGCTACAAGCTTACCATTGAATATGACGGCACACACTTTAACGGCTGGCAGTCCCAGGCGGACCGGCGCGCCGTGCAGGATGCGCTGAGCGCGGCCATCGAAGGCTTTTGCGGAGAAAAGGTCACGGTCTTCGGCGCGGGGCGTACGGATTCAGGTGTGCATGCGCTGGGGCAGGTCGCCCATATCGATCTTGAAAAAGAGGCGGCCCCGGACAAGCTGCGCGATGCGGTGAACTTTCATCTCAAGCCTCATGCCGTCGCAATTCTAAACGCGGAACAAGTCGGCGTGGGTTTCGACGCCCGCTTTTCGGCAAGGCGGCGGCATTACAGCTACCGGATCATCAACCGCCGTGCGCCCTTGACCGTGGATAAAGACCGCGCCTGGCTCGTCCATGCCCCGCTCGATGCACCCGCCATGCATGAGGCGGGGCAGGTGCTCATCGGCAAACATGATTTCACGACCTTCCGCTCCGCCCATTGCCAGGCGAAATCACCGGTCAAGACGATGGACGAGGTGTCGGTCTCCCGCTATGGCGAAGAAATCGAGATCGTCTGCCGCGCGCGCTCGTTCCTCCATAACCAGGTCCGCTCGATTGTGGGCTCACTGAAACAGGTGGGTGAGGGGCGCTGGAGCGCGGCGGATATGCGCCGGGCGCTGGAAGCGGCAGACCGGGCCGCCTGCGGGCCCGTCGCCCCGCCGCAAGGGCTTTATCTTTTTCAGGTCGATTACGAAGACTGAGGCGGCTTAGGCGGGCGCCGGTTTCAAATCAACGAGCTCGACATTTTCCGGCTCGATCGCCTCTCCGAAAAAGACGCTGCCCACCCGGGCAAAGCGCTCGGGCGAATCCGTTGCCATGAAGCGCACGATGCTTTTTTCGTCCGCCGGCGCATGGGCAAGATCTTTGTCCTTAAGCGTCGCGGCAACGGCGCGCGCGGTTGTGGCGGCGGAATCGACCAGCGTCACTTTATCGCCCAGCACCTGGCCGATGGCCGGCGCCAGAACGGGAAAATGCGTGCAGCCGAGTACCAGCGTGTCCGGCACTTCACCGCCGTCCGGGAAAAGCGGCAGGAGGTAGCGCTTCACCGCGCCTTCGGTAACCTCGCCGTCCGTCCAACCTTCTTCGGCCAGCGCAACGAAAAGCGGGCAGGCAAGCTGCGTGACTTCCGCATCCTTGTTCAGTGCGTGGATGGCGCGTTCATAAGCCCCGCCTTTGACGGTGCTTTCCGTGGCGATAACGGCGATATGCCCGTTCTTCGTTGCCGCGCAGCCGGCCTCGGCGCCCGGTTCCACCACGCCGATAACCGGGAGGGGGCGGAGCGCGCCTGAAAGCGGTTCGAGCGCGACGGAGGAAGCGGTATTGCAGGCGATCACCACGAGCTTCACATCATGGCTCATGAGAAGCTGCACGGCTTGGAGCGCATAAGCGCGCACGGTCTCCGCGCTCTTGGTGCCGTAGGGAAGGCGAGCCGTGTCGCCGAGATAAACGAGGTCTTCACCCGGCAGCGCCGCGCGCAAGGCTTTAAGGACGGTGAGCCCGCCCATGCCGGAATCGAAAACGCCGATCGGCCTGTTATCGCTCATGAAGCCTGTCCCCCCCGGAAAATCTTACAAGGAAGCCTTAAAAGAACGCCGTGCCTATGGCGAACTCGACCATGATTTCGGTCCCGATATCAAGCAGGACGATGCCTGCGGCAAGCCCCGCGCCCCGGCCAAGGGCGGTCAGCGCGATTTTCCAGCGGTACCAGAGAACGCCGAGCAAGAGAAAGAGATGAATGAACGTCACCCCTTCTTTCGGCAGCATGCCGATACTGAAAAGAAGGAAGGGAAAGGAAATCGCGGCCAGCACCGGCAGGCTCGCCCAATTATAAGCGATGATGTATTGCGCGTAGCTGCGCGTGATGGCGAAGGGCCGCGCCAGAATACCGAGAACCACCGGGAAGACGATCCAGGAAAGCGCCGCGCTTAAAAATTGGGCGAGGAGGAAGCCGCTTTTATCGAGCGCCAGCGTCACTTCCGGCGTTTCGGAAATGATGCGCCATTCCGCCGTGGTGATCAGCAGGTAGAAGGGCAGGGCGGGGATGAACGCGAAGAAGGAGCGGAAAAAAGCCTCGGTGCTGACCTCAAAATGACGCATGGCGTTTTCATCGCCAAGGGCGATACCGATGGCACCGCGCAGCGCTTGAAGCATTTCATCGAGGCTTGGCATGAGTCAGGTTCCGAAATAGCCGCGCAGCACCGCTTCGTAAATATCGGTCAGCTGCTCGATATCTTTGACCGCGATGTGCTCGTCCACCTTGTGCATGCTCTGGCTGACAAGGCCGAATTCGATGACCCGTGCGTGGTTTTTAATGAAGCGCGCATCCGACGTGCCGCCGGAGGTGGAAAGCTCGGGCGCCCGGCCCGTCACTTTTTCGACGGCGCCGGCAACGATATCGGAAAGCCGGCCCGGCGCGGTGAGGAATGCATCGCCGCTTTTCTTGAAGACAAGATCGTAGCTGCCGCCCATCTCCTGACACACTTTGTCGAGGACGTCGCGCACCAGCACTTCAAGCCCCTCTGCGGTTTGCAGATCGTTGAAGCGGATATTGAAATGGGCGCGCACTTCCGCCGGAATGACATTGGTCGCACTGTTGCCGACATCGACCGTGGTGATTTCCAGATTGGATGGCTGGAAGTGATCGGTCCCTTCATCGAGCTTGAGACCGGCCAAAGCCGAGAGCATCGCCGCCATGCGCGGCACGGGATTGTCGGCGAGGTGCGGGTAAGCGACATGGCCCTGCGCGCCGTAAGCGGTGAGCCAGCCATTGACCGAGCCGCGCCGGCCGATCTTGATCATATCGCCAAGGGCGCGCGGGTTCGTGGGCTCGCCGACGAGGCAATCGTCGATCACCTCGCCATGGGCCGCGCACCAGTCCAGCATCTTCTGCGTGCCGTTGACGGCCGGGCCTTCTTCATCGCCGGTGATGAGAAAAGAGATCGAGCCTTTGGGCTTGCCCTCTTTGAGAACACGCTCGGCGGCGGCGGCAAAAGCGGCAATCGCGCTTTTCATATCCGTTGCCCCGCGCCCGAAAAGCACGCCGTCCCTGATTTCCCCGCCAAAGGGATCGGCGCTCCAGGCTGCTTCATCGCCGACCGGCACCACATCCGTGTGCCCGGCAAAACAGAAATTCGGGCCTTCCGTGCCGATGCGGGCATAAAGATTGTCCACATCGGGCGTCCCCTCATCGGAAAAGGGCAGGCGCGTGCAGGTAAAGCCCAGCGCCTCAAGGCGCGCCTGCAATAGATCGAGCGCGCCGCCTTCTTCAGGGGTGACGGAGGGGCAGCGGATCAGTTCGGCGGCAAAAGCGACCGGATCGAGGGGCTGCGAAGGGGAAGATGCCTGTGCCATGCCCTCGGATGTAGCCGGTGGCGGGCGGGGCGTCAATTCGCGGTTTGGAACGGCAGCTACAAATGAGGCGTGTCACCCCGGGCTTGTCCCGGGGTCCATGAGGGGTTTCGGTGCCCACAGGCTTTTGTGGATCCCGGCACGGGGGCCGGGATGAGAGCCGAGTGTGATGCGGCTTTGCGCCGGATGGGAACGGCGCGCTCCCCCCTAAGTTCCTAGTGCCTCAGTCGCGCAGCAGCTCGTTCGGGGAGGTTTTGGCGCGGGTTTTCTCGTCCACCGTCTTCACGATGACGGCGCAGTAAAGGCTCGGGCCCGGCGTGCCGTCGGGAAGCGGTTTGCCCGGCAGCGAGCCTGGCACGACGACGGAGAAGGGCGGCACTTCGCCCATATGCACTTCGCCCGTCTCGCGGTTGATGATTTTCGTGGAGGCGGTGATGAAAACGCCCATGGAAAGCACCGAGCCTTCGCGCACCACCACACCTTCGGCGACTTCCGAGCGCGCGCCGATGAAGCAATTGTCCTCGATGATCACGGGGCCGGCCTGCAGCGGCTCCAGGACGCCGCCAATGCCCGCGCCACCGGAAATATGCACATGCTTGCCGATCTGCGCGCAGGAGCCGACCGTCGCCCAGGTGTCGACCATCGTGCCTTCATCCACATAGGCGCCGAGATTGACGAAGGAGGGCATCAGCACGACGCCGGGCGCAATATAGGCCGAGCGGCGCACGACACAGTTCGGCACGGCGCGGAAACCGGCGGCCGTGAACTGATTGGCGCCCCAGCCTTCGAATTTGGAGGGGACTTTGTCCCACCAGGTTGTGTTCTCGCCGGGCCCGCCCTTGATGGGCTCCATCGCGTTGAGGCGGAAGGAGAGCAGCACGGCCTTTTTCAGCCACTGATTGACGGTCCAGTCCTTGCCGGATTTTTCCGCAACGCGCGCCTCGCCTTTGTCGAGCAGATTGAGCGCTTCGTCCACCGCCTCACGCACGTCGCCTTGCGTGGAGGTCGAAATCGTGTCGCGGGCTTCGAAAGCCTCTTCGATGACGGATTTAAGGTCGGCGCTCATGAAGATGTCCTTTGCTCGGCATGGGGATCGGCGGGCAAGATAGCGGCCTGCCCCGATCTGTCAACAAAGGAGGGGGCGGCAGAGGGCAGGGGAAAGAGCCGGAAAGCCAGAAGGAAGGCCAGTGCCCCTTTCGCCGCACACCGGGCGGCGGCGCACGGCAAAAGAGGTAACCGGCCCGCAGGCTAGTTTATCGTATGAAACTGAATTTCCCCGTTCTGTAGAAAACAGGCTTTGTTAAAAAGTGTCAGATCAAGTCTGTTGGGCAGCCGGACATCCTCAATACTTGGGAAGGATTTGGCGGCAGAGTCATATGTCCGGTCGATCTGGGCAATCATGACGATGATGAGGCCTTTGTGCCGGGCAAACTCTTTCAGAGAGCGGACTTGCAAGGACAGCTCGGGTGTCTCGCGTTTTTGGTCAAGCAGTTGAAGATAATCTACGGCGATAAGGGTGCCGCGAGGGGTTGCCGCCATTCTGTCTTCGATGTAGGCGGCATGGATCGCGTCCGAGCAGTCGATCTGGAACATTGACCTGGCCTCGTCACGCATCGCGCCCAGAATATCCAGCCGTTCTTCGACGTCCGCTGCCGTATATTCGAGCGTGAAGAAAGCCGCCCGATTACCCGCATTTACTGCTTCGGCGGCAAGCTCGAGACTTAAAAGGGTCTTGCCGTGGTTCGGCCGCGCGCCCACCAGAACCAAATCGCCCGGTTCCAGGCGCCTGAATAATTTGGCAGATGAGGCGGATGCCGAATGTTTTGCGGCAAGCAGGCTCCAGCCGCCGGGATAGCCCTCTTGCGCGGCGATCGTGTCGAGCGCCTGATGTAGCGGGATTTTTTCTTGCCGGGATAAAAGTTTGGCTTTGCGCTTCAGTCGGTAAACCGGTGCAGAAAGTTTCATCTCAAACCTCCTATTGCGGGCGATGATCGCAATCCCTCCTTATGCGCGGTGCCCGAATAGTTGGCTGAGCGGTTTGAAGGCCCTGTATGGAAAGATACTTTCCCGGCGGAGGGGGGAGGCGCGGGCTCTGCGCGAATCGAATGATAGCTCAGGAGCGATCTGCCGGGAACCTGTGCGTATCCGGCGCAGGAGTGGCCGGGGAAAAAGGGCCGAAAAGTGAGCTTGGCGGCCTTACAGCGTTTCGAGGAAATCTTCCAGCGCGTCGGTGACGTGATGGACATGGGGGCCGTCCGCCCCTTCATGGGCGAGCTTTTCATGGCGGGCGGCTTCCGGGTGAAGCGGCGGGCGCACCCAGACCGTCGTCATGCCGAGCGTGTGGGGCACTTCGAGGTTGCGGGCGATATCCTCAAACATCGCCGCGCGCAGGGGCTCGGTGCCGCTCAGTTCCAGAAAGCGGTCATAGGCGGCGGCATGGGGTTTGGGCGAATAGCCGAGCGCCTCGATGCCGTAAAATTCGTCGAAATGCTCTGTGAGCCCGAGTTGGCCCGTCACATTCAGCGCATGGCCGCGGCTGCCATTGGTCAGGACGAGCTTGCGCCCCTTCAGCCGGTCGATGGCTTTGGAAAGGCGCTTATTGGCCTCCAGCATCGAAACGTCGATATCATGCACATAATCGAGAAAGGCTTCCGGCTTCATGCCGTGTTCTTTCATCAGCCCGTTCAGGGTCGTGCCATGCTCGACATAATAAAGTTTCTGGATGCGGCGCGCCTCCACGCGGTCGACCTGCAGATAATCGGCAATGAAGGCGCTCATGCGCTGATCGACCTGCGCGAAAAGATTGCAGCGCGCGGGATAAAGCGTGTTGTCGAGATCGAAAATCCAGGTATCGACATGGGAAAAGTCCGGGCTCGCTTGCCGGTTTTCCAGAACGTTTTCAGGCTCGTTCAGCATGTCGCTCACTCAAATCTCCAGACGGGGAGGCTAAAAAGAAAAATGGGGCGCGGGCGGGGCGTTGCAAGTCCCGCGCTTTCAAGGCACAGGCTTTAAGGCGCAGGCGCCGTCAGCGTTTCCTGCCAGATCAGCTTTTCGCCCGTATCGATGCGCTTGAACCCCGTCGTGTCGAGGCCGCGCTCCACGCAGCGCTCGCGGCCCTGTATTTGAAAGCGGGTCGGCTTGGTGCAGAACGGCGCATCCCCGCCCCAGATCAGCTCGCGCCCGCCGATAACGGGAATGAGCCCGTTTTCATCCACAGCTTCCGCATAAGTGAAATAGTCGCGCTTCTTGAGCTGGCCTTTGATCGCTTTCTCGCAGGCGCCCGGCTCCACCCGGATCCAGCCGCTCGATTCCGGCCCCCGGTCGGTCTCATAGCCGACCGCCGCCCAGACGAGATATTCGGTCTGATTGCAGAAGGAGAGCCCTGCTTTGCGCTGGTTCTGTTCGGCCCCGGCGATGAGCTGCTCGAAAAGCGCATCGGAAATATCGCCGTCCGGCTTCACATTGATCGAGCGCTGAAACGACATGATGGCGCGCGTTGTGTTGCGCCCGTCATAACCGTCCACCCGGTTGAGCTTGTATTCATTGTCGATGAGAAGGCGCTGAATGCCTGCGATCTTCGCCTGCTTGATGGAATAATCGCGCGGCTCGGAGAAGGTCGTCGTCCAGTCCTTTCCCGGTTTTGTGTCCACCTTGGTGAAGTGATGGGCGTCATAGCCTCGCGCCACGCAGGTCTCCCGTCCCTCGATCAGAAAATCGCCGGGCACGGTGCAGAAGCGCTCATTGCCGCTGAAATATTTCGTGCCGCCTTTATGCGCCGCGATGGAGCGGGCAAAGACGTAATACATGTCTTCGGTAATGTCGCCGCGCAGTACCGGCGCGCAATTGCCGGGCAGGATCTGGTGCCAGCCCTGGCTTTTCCATTCCCCGTCCGATTGATAGGCAATGGCGCTTTTGAGCACATAGCTCGTCGCGTTACAGAATTTGTAATCGGCTTTGGCAGGCGCGGCGGCAAGAAAGAGAAAGGAAACGGCAAGCGCGAAGGCCGCAGCCAAAGAACCCGCCGAGGAGAGGCGGGGGCGTACTGCGCTTTCATTCGGATATGCCGCCGATCTTCCCATGCCGTTTGCCACCCTTTACGCGGTTTATTCGATCAGTGTGCCGGCGCCGTGCTCGGTCAGGAGCTCGAGCAGCACCACATGAGGCACGCGCCCGTCGACGATCACCACCGCTTCCACGCCCTTTTCGACGGATTCGATGCAGGTTTCGAGTTTCGGGATCATGCCGCCCGAAATCGTGCCGTCTTTCATCAGGGCCTCGGCCTCGGCAACGGTCAGACGCTGAATGAGCTTGCCATCCTTGCCGAGTACGCCGCGCACATCCGTCAGCAGTAAAAGCCGCTTGGCGTTCATGGCGCCGGCAATGGCGCCCGCCGCTGTGTCGGCATTGATATTGTAGGTGTCGCCCTCTTCGCTCACCCCGATGGGGGCGATGACGGGAATGATATCCGAGGCGATGATGGTCTGCAGGATTTCCGGATTGACCCGGTGCGGCTCACCCACGAAACCGAGATCGAGAATCTTTTCGATATTCGATTCAGGATCGTGAATCTTGTGATCGAGCTTGCGCGCGACGATCAGGTTGCCGTCCTTGCCGCACAGCCCGACGGCTCTGCCGCCTGCCTGGTTGAGCGCGCCGACGATCTGCTTGTTGATCGAGCCGGCCAGCACCATTTCCACGATATCGACCGTGCTCTTGTCGGTGATCCTGAGGCCGTTTGCAAATTCGCTTTCGATATTGAGCCGCTTCAGCATGGAGCCGATCTGCGGCCCCCCGCCATGAACGACGATGGGGTTTACGCCGGCCTGCTTCAAAAGCACGATGTCGCGGGCGAATTTCGCGGCGAGATCGGCATCCCCCATGGCATGGCCGCCATATTTCACGACCACGGTGCGCTTGTCATAGCGCTGCATGTAGGGAAGCGCTTCGGAGAGAATGCGGGCCCGGTCGAGCCAGGCCTCGTTGAGAGCTTCCGTCGTGTCTTTGATCTTCTCGCCCATTGCGCGCTTTGCCTTGTCCGTTTGGCCTTGCCTACCCTTATAACCGAGGCGTCAGCGCTCTGCCAGCGCCGAGCCCATATCCAGATCCGGCACGAGCGCGGTGATATGGGCGCGCAGTTCCGCGATCCCGTCTTTGGTGACGGAGGAGGTGGCAATGACTTCCGGGTGGGCAGCTGGGTGCTTTTTCAGCTCGGCGGCCGTCGCTTCCACAACCTTTTTCAGCTCGGAAGGTTTCAGCTTGTCGGTCTTGGTCAGCACCGCGAGATAGGAAACGGCGGCTTTGTCGAGCAGGCTCATCACTTCCCTATCGTTAGGTTTGACGCCGTGGCGGGAATCGATGAGCAGGATGACCCGGTGCAAATTCGCCCGGCCCTGAAGGTAGGACATGACAAGGTCGGTCCAGGCTTCCACGCGGGTTTTCGTTTCGCGCGCATAGCCGTAGCCCGGCAGGTCGACGAGATAGATAGCCGGGCCGTCGCCGCTTTCGGTATGGGGCCCGAGGCGGAAATAATTGAGCTCTTTCGTGCGCCCCGGCGTGTTGGAGGTGCGCGCCAGCGTCTTGCGCCCGGTCAGCGCATTCACAAGGCTCGACTTGCCGACATTGGAGCGCCCCGCAAAAGCGACTTCGGGCAGGTCCATGGGCGGCAATTGCTTCATGGACACAACGCCCAGAAGAAAGTCGCAGGCCTGGGCAAAGAGCCAGCGGCCCTGTTCCAGATAGGCGGCGTGTGCCGCCTCGTCTTCCGGGCCGCCTTCTTCTGCCATTGGCTTAGCTCTTCGTCTGATCGTCGGCTTCTTTTTTGCCGAGGATTTTTTCGAGGCCGAGATTGTTGAACAGCTCGATCTTCACACCGTTGCGCCGCATGATGACGCCCTGCTGCACGACGGAGAGGAAGTTATTCCAAGCCCAGTAGATGACGAGACCGGCCGGGAAGCCCGCGAGCACGAAAGTGAAGATGAGGGGCATCCAGGCGAAAATCTTCTGCTGCATGGGATCAGCGGGCGCCGGGTTCATCTTCATCTGCACGAACATCGTAAAGCCCATCAGGATCGGCCAGACGCCGAGCATGAGGAAGCTGGGCGGCGTCCAAGGGATAAGGCCGAAGAGATTGAAGATCGTCGTCGGGTCCGGTGCGGAAAGGTCCTGGATCCAGCCGAAGAAGGGCGCGTGCCGCATTTCGATCGTCACGAACAGCACTTTATAGAGCGAGAAGAATACCGGGATCTGAATGAGGATCGGAAGGCAGCCGGCCAGTGGATTGACCTTCTCTTTCTTATAAAGCTCCATCAGCTCCTGCTGCTGCTTCATCTTGTCGTCTTTGTACTTCTCGCGCAGCTTTTCCATTTCCGGCTGAAGTTTCTTCATCTTGCTCATCGCTTCATAGGAGCGGTTGGCAAGCGGGAAGAAGACGAGTTTCACGAGCACAGTGATGATGAGAATGGCGATGCCGAAATTGCCCGTGAGGCCGGCAAAGAAGTCGAGACCGATAAAGAGCGGCTTCGTGAGGAAGTAGAACCAGCCCCAGTCGATCAGAAGATCGAGCTTGAAGACGCCCGCTGCGTCATAGGCATCGACGATGCTCACGACTTTCGCACCGGCAAAGATTTGCGAGCTGACCGAAGATGAGCCGCCTGCGGGCACGCTCACGCCGTCCAGGAGATAATCGGCCTGGAAGGTTTCCGATCCCCCGGTTTTGTTTTCGCTGAAGCGGCCTTTGAAAGCGGCGTCCTGCGGCGGCACGAGCACGGCGGCCCAGTATTTGTCGGTAATGCCGAGCCAGCCGCCGGCTTTTGCTTCCTGGGAGACGTCGCCGTCTTCGATCACATCGTCATAATCGACTTCCGAAAGACCGTCCTGGCCGAAAACGCCGATCAGACCTTCATGGAGAATGTAATAGCCGGAGGTCTCCGGCAGGCCGTAGCGGCGCACGAGACCGTATGGGTAAAGCGTCACAGGTTTGGTGCTTGCGTTCGCCACCGACTGCGTGACGGTGAAAAGGTAGTTCTCATCGACGCTGATGGTGCGGCGGAAGGTGAGGCCCTGGCCGTTTTTCCAGACAAGCGTGACCGGGCTTTCCGGGGTCAGCGTGCTGCCTTCTTCCAGCGACCAGACCGTGTCTTTGTTGGGCAGGGCAATGCCTGCGCCGCCCGCCGCCGTCCAGCCTTGCTCGGCGAAATAGGCGCCTGGCGTGCCGAGCGGGCTGAAGAGCACGATCTCGTCGGAGGATGTGTCCACCGTCTCGTGGTAATTGCGCAAAAGCAAATCATCAAAGCGCGCGCCTTTCAGCAGGATCGAGCCGCCGAGCTTCGGCGTGTCGATGGCAACGCGCGGCCCGCTTGTTACGGCCGTGGCGCGGTCCACTTCGCCGGTAAGGCCGCCGCTGCCCGGCAGGCCCGGCGTACCCGTGCCTTCGACGGCGGGCAGGTTGCCGCTCTCGCTCGCCTCTTCCTGAGCCTGCAGCACTTCCTGGCGGGCCTGCTCTTCGGCGACCCGGGGCTCGACAATGAAATATTGCCAGGCCAGCAAAACACCCATCGACAAGGCGATAGCGATGATGAGGTTGCGATTGTCGGACATGGAAACGCCTACTCTTTGGGTTGCGGCTTGGATGGTGAAGCGGTTTGGTCTTCGAGCGCCTCGGCCTGAACGTGAACGGGACGCGCCCCGCGCGGGGAGGCCCCCCGTTTTGCCCCGTGGACCCGGGCAAGCGCAAGGTGCAAATCGTTCAGCAGCGCGCTATAGGGCCGGGTAATCGTTCCCTTGCGCCCGATCAGCACATAATCGAAGCCGATTTTCCCCGCTATGGGCAAAACGTCGCGCGCCGCGGCCCGCAACCGGCGCTTGGCCCGGTTCCGGATCACGGCATTGCCGACTTTTTTTGTAACGGTAAATCCGACGCGCATGTCTTCGCGCTTCTCGCCGCCATCCAATTCCTGGCGGGGCCGCGCACGTGCTTGCAGGACAAGGCCGGGAGCGGCCCATTTATGTCCTTTGGCGGCATTTAGAAAGTCGCGGCGTTTCCTGAGACGGTCCATGAGGCACCTCTCGGAGGCCGCGCCGGCCTATTAGGCTGACAGGCGCTTACGGCCTTTGGCGCGGCGGGAGGCCAGGACCTTGCGGCCGTTCTTCGTGGCCATGCGGGCCCGGAAACCATGACGACGCTTGCGGACAAGGCGGCTAGGTTGATACGTCCGTTTCACGGCTCTTCTCCGGCATGTTGGGGCCCGCCTTTACCGGCGGCTGCCCGGATACCACCACCAGCTTTCCGGCGGGCATCCTGAATAGAAAAAACAAGCCGCAGACGGATGTCGCGGCAAGACTGGGGCGGTGTATAGGCAAATGTGCGGGGGAAGTCAACGGGAGGCCGGCGCGCGCGCCAAAAATTCGGCGAAAAGCGGCATTGAGCGGAAAGGTCTCGCCCAAACCAGCGTCAAAAGGTGAGGGGCCTTCCCCAAGGGCGGCGGCGCCCTACCGTTCACTCCTGGTGAAATCAAGTCACGTATCCGTGAGATCGCGGTGGATTCTATCCCCGGCGCTGTATGTATGCCTCAAGATGGCGTATTTGCCCCGAAAGCGTAAGCAGGTTCCCAATATGAGCAAAAACCGATATTTCCCTTATGGCCGCTTATCCGGCGCGCTTATGGCGTTCTTCGCGGCGGCGCTGCTGATATCCGCGCCCGCCCGCGCAGAAGAGGCCTGGCAGGAATGGACGGCATTTGAGGAGGCAAGCCAGATGAGCGTCGACCACGGGCCTTGGGCGAAACTGCTCAAGAAATATGTCAAATCCCGCAAAAAAGGCCCGAATCTGGTCGATTATGCCGGGCTGAAGGCGAATGGCGCCGATAAAGCTGCGCTCGATGCCTATGTGGCCGAGCTGGAGGCAGTTACCGTCTCTGAGTTGAACCGCGATGAGCAATACGCCTATTGGGCGAATCTCTACAACGCGCTGACCGTCAAAGTTGTAACCGAGCATTATCCAGTGGAGAGCATCAAGGATATCGGCATCTCCCCCGGTTTCTTCTCAACCGGGCCCTGGAAGGCGAAGCTCTTGACCATCGAGGGGCGCAAAGTGTCGCTCGACGATATCGAGCACCGCATTTTGCGGCCGATCTGGAAGGACCCGCGCACTCACTACGTCCTCAACTGCGCCTCGATCGGCTGCCCGGACCTGCCCCTTACGCCGCTCGACCCGGCAAAGCTGGGCAAGCAGCTCGATGCAGCGGCCAAGGCCTATATCTCGGCGGAGCGCGGCGCGCGATTTGAGGAGGGGCGGCTCATCCTTTCCAGCATCTATGACTGGTATGGCAGCGATTTCGGCGGCAAGCCCGCCGCCATCATCGCGCATCTGAAGGAATTCGCGCCGGCGGCGCTGAAAGCTAAGCTCGAAGCAACAAGCCGGATCTATGATTATGAATATGACTGGTCGCTCAATGAATGGCGCGGCGATGACAAAGAGGCAGATGAATGAGCGGCGCACCCGAAATTACCCCGGAAGAGCCTTCCGCCCCGCAGGTCAAGAAATCGGTTTTCAAAAGGCTCCTGCCTTTGCTCATTCTGGGCGCAGGGCTTGCGGCTTTCTTTGGCCTCGGGCTGAACGACTATGTCAGCCTCGATACGCTGCGCGATAACCGCGAGGCGCTGGGCGCCTGGGTCGCGGCCAATCTGGCACTGGCCGTTGGCATCTATGTGCTGGCTTACGCCCTCTCCACCGCCTTTTCGCTGCCCACGGGCGCGCTTCTGACGCTGACGGGCGGCTTCCTCTTCGGCACCTGGCTCGGCGGCTTTCTGACCGTGATCGGCGCAACGATCGGCGCGAGCGTGGTCTTCCTTGCCGCGAAAACCGCGCTTGGCGATGTGCTTCGGGCAAAAGCGGGCGGCGCGATCCGCAAGATGGAGGAAGGCTTCCGCGAGAACGCCTTCAATTATCTTCTTGTGCTGCGCCTCGTGCCGCTCTTTCCCTTCTTCGTGGTCAATCTCGCCCCGGCCTTTCTCGGCGTGCCGCTGCGCACTTATGTGGCCGCGACCTTTATCGGCATCATTCCGGGCACTTTCGTCTATGCCAGCGTCGGCAACGGGCTCGGCGCGATTTTCGCCGCCGGTCAGGAACCCGATCTCGGCATCATTTTCAAGCCGGAAGTGCTGGGCCCCATCGTGGCGCTCGCCGCGCTCTCGCTGGTGCCGGTCTTCTATAAAAAGATCAAGGCGCGCAGTGCGGGCAAGGCCGGAGCCTGAACGCCTGCCTTTGCTTTCTTCACGATATTCTCCGTAAACGAATAGTTCTGGAAAAGGTCTGGGAATGACGGAAACGATCAAGACGGATATTTGCGTGATCGGCGCGGGCTCGGGCGGCCTTTCGGTGGCCGCGGGCGCGGTGCAGATGGGCATGGGCGTGGTGCTGATCGAGCGCGGCAAGATGGGCGGCGATTGCCTGAACTATGGCTGCGTGCCCTCCAAGGCGCTGCTGGCCGCGGGCAAGCAGGCGCATGCGATGGGCAAGGGCGAGGTTTTCGGCATCAAGCCGGTAGTGCCCGAAATCGACTTCGCCAAAGTGCATGATCATGTGCACGGCGTGATCGGCGCCATCGAGCCTAATGATTCCGTCGAACGATTCGAAGGACTGGGCGTCAATGTCATAAAGGGCGCGGCCCGCTTCATCAATGAAAAGACGGTGGAGGCGGATGGCAAGCGCATCGAGGCGCGCCGCTTCGTGGTGGCGACGGGGTCTTCCGCCGCGGTGCCGCCGATTCCCGGCCTTGAGAGCGTGCCCTATCTGACGAATGAAACGATTTTCGAGCGCAAGGAAGCGCCGCAACATCTGCTCATCATCGGCGGCGGGCCTATCGGCATGGAAATGGCGCAGGCGCACCGGCGTCTCGGCGCCGAGGTGACGGTGATCGAAGCCTTTAAAGTGCTCGGCAAGGATGATCCGGAACTGGCCGCCATTGTCGTTGCGCAGCTGCGCAAGGAAGGCATTGCGATCCGCGAGGGCGTCGGCATCGAGCGGGTGGAGAAGGACGGCGAGGGTGTTGCCGTTCTCCTGAAAGGCGAAGAGGGAAAACCGGGCGAACGTCTCACCGGCTCGCATCTTCTGGTGGCGGCAGGCCGCAAGCCCAATGTGGACGGGCTCGATTTGGAAAATGCCGGGATCGAGTTCGACAAGCGCGGCATCAAGGTCGATGCGCGGCTGCGCACCTCTAATAAGAAGATCTTTGCGATTGGCGATGTGACGGGCGGTCTGCAATTTACCCATGTCGCGGGCTATCACGCCGGCATCGTCATCCGGAACGCGCTCTTTAAAATTCCGGCCAAGGCCGATCATTCCAATGTGCCCTGGGTGACTTATACCGATCCCGAGCTTGCCCATATCGGGCTGACGGAAGAAGAGGCGCGCGGCAAATACGGCAAGGTCGAAGTGCTGCGCTGGCCGCTTGCTGAAAACGACCGGGCACAGGCCGAGCGGCGCATCGAGGGCATGGCGAAACTCATTGCCGATTCCCATGGACGCATTCTGGGCGCGAGCATTGTGGGGCCGAATGCGGGCGATCTGCTGCAGCCTTTGGTGCTGGCCAAGGCGAACGGGCTGAAAATCTCGGCGCTGGCCAGCGTCATCGCGCCTTATCCGACCATGACCGAAGTGAGCAAGCGTGCGGCGGGCAGTTTCTATACCCCGACGCTTTACAGCACGAAGACGCGTCTTCTCGTCCGTTTCCTCAAGCTCTTCGGTTAAATTGTCCTGCCGGAAGGCGCGTCAGTCTTTTGGCAAAAGGCGCGCAATCGCTGTATAAGAGGGGGCCGGGCATTTGGCACCGGCAGGCAAGTGGGCGCGGCATGGGGACAGAGGACCCGGAAAAAAAGCCAGAACAGACGACCGGCGGGAGCAAGGGCTTTGCCGGTCCGGGCGGCTTTGCGGCGCGTTATTCGCGTTCCCTCTCTTCCCAGCTTCTGCTTTTGACCGTCATTTTCGTGATGGCGGCGGAAGTGCTGATCTTCTTTCCCTCCATCGCCAATTTCCGGTTGAACTGGCTCGAACAGCGCCTCGCCAATGCTCAGATCGCGACGCTGGCGCTGGAGGCGACGCCGGACAATATGGTTTCGAGCGCCTTGCAGCTCGAGCTTTTAAAAAATGCCGAAGCCTTTGCGATCGTTCTGCACCGCGATGCGACGCGCCGTCTCATTCTGACGAAGGAAAACCTGCCGGAAATCGACGAGGGCTTTGACACGCGCGAGCGTTTCCCTCCGCTGTTGATCTGGCATGCGCTTGAAACGCTCTTTGCCGGAGACGGGCGCACGATCCGCGTTATCGGCGAACCGCGTTTCATGGGCGGGGACGTGATCGATCTCGTGATCGACGAAACGCCGCTTCGCCAAGCGATGATCGGCTACGGAATTAATATCTTTACGCTCTCACTGGTGATTTCCGTCATCACGGCGGGGCTTCTCTTCTTTGCGCTCAACCGCTTTCTGGTGCGCCCGCTCCGGCGGATTTCGGAAAACATGGTGGCCTTCCGTGAAAAGCCGGAAGACATTCGCCGCGTCATCACGGCATCCGGGCGGCGCGATGAGATCGGCGTCGCCGAAAGCGAGCTTGAAGCGATGCAGCGCCAGATCCGCTCGACGCTGAACCAGCAGGCGCGCCTTGCCGCGCTCGGCGGCGCGGTGAGCAAGATCAATCACGACCTGCGCAACATTCTCTCCAACGCTCAGCTTATCTCCGACCGCATTGCCGGGGTGAGCGATCCGACCGTGCAGAAACTCGGACCCCGACTTTTCGGCTCCATCGACCGCGCCATCGATCTGTGTGAGAAGACGCTGAAATTCGGGCGGGCCGAGGAAGATCCGCCGGAACGCCGCTTCTTTCTGCTCGCCAATCTCATGGAGGAGCTTAGGAGCGCTTCCGGTCTCGACGATGAAGCGCGCATCGCTTTTGTTTGTGATATTCCGCAGGATCTGCGCATTCATGCCGATCCCGATCAGCTTTTCCGTATCCTTCTTAATCTCGTGCGCAATGCCGCCGAGGCACTTCAGGGTAGCGACGGCGAAATCATGGTGCGGGCCTGGCTGGAGGAAGACGACAAAGTCGAAATCGAAGTCTGGGACAACGGCCCCGGTCTGCCGGAGCGGGCGCGCAAACATCTCTTCCAGGCTTTCGCAGGCTCGGCGCGGGCTGGCGGTACGGGGCTTGGCCTTGCCATCTCGGCGGAACTGGCCGAAGCCCATGGCGGCAAGCTGACCTTGATCGAAAGCGTGCCGGGCAAGACGGTGTTCCGCGTCTGCATCCCTCAAGATACGGCCGCCGCCAAGCTGGCCGCGCAATAAAGGAGAGCGCGTGAGCGGTAAGGCGATGTGCGGCGATCTGATCCTCGGCGATATTGGCGGCACCTATGCGCGGCTCATGCGTGTGCCTGCCAATTTCCGAGAAGAGGCGGGGGAGTTGCCTGCGCCTGCGCTTTTCGAGCTTTCCAATTTCAAAGATGCCGAGGCACTGCTGGGCGCCTTTCTGGAAAGCACGCCGGGGCAGGGGCCGCTCGCTGCCATCGCCCTTTGTGCGGCAGGACCGCTCGAGGGGGAAGGCTGGGCCGCCTCCATCCATATGACGAACACGCCCTGGTCGCTCTCAGCGGAGGTGATGGGCACGCGCTTCGGCGCGCCGGTGCTGCTGCTCAATGATTTCACGGCCTGCGTGCTCGGCCTGCCGGATTTGCGGGCCGGTGATCTGGAACCGGTCGGGGAGGGCGTGCCGGAAAAAGGCCGCCCGCTGGCCGCCATGGGGCCGGGCACCGGGCTTGGCACGGCAGCGCTTCTGCCGCAGGGAGAAAACTGGGTGGCACTGCCCGGCGAGGGCGGGCAAACCAGCCTTTGCGCGGTCAGCGAGGAAGAGCGCGCGGTGCTCGACCATCTCTCCCGTGTGGGCACGGGGCCGGGCGGCCATGTCGCCGCCGAACATATTCTCTCAGGTCCCGGCCTTGTGCGGCTCTATAAAGCACTTGCGGCATTGGCAGGTGCTGTCGCCCCGCTTGCCAGCGCGGCTGAGATTGCGGCATCGGCGGAAGAGGGTGATGCGCTGGCCGTGCACACGCTTTCCTGTTTTTCAGGCTGGCTGGGTGCCATGGCGGGTGATCTCGCGCTCACCTATTGGGCGGCGGGCGGCTTTTATCTGGCAGGCGGGGTCTTGCCGAAGCTTGGCCGCCATTTCGACCGGGCGCTCTTTCGCGCCCGCTTCGAGGCGAAGGGTGTCTTCACGCCGCATCTGGCGCGCATGCCCGTCTATCTCATCAAGGGGCGGAACCCTGCCTTCTCCGGCCTCGCCCGCGCCGCCCGCATGGGGCTTGCCGCGCGCGCGGATTAAGGGCGCCCTTCAAGCACAATGCCCTCGCGCCGGGGATCGGCGCCGCCTTCAAGGCCCTGCGGCGTTCTGCGGATGCCGTGCAGCCCGCTTGTCAGCTCGCGCACCAGCACCCGGTGTCCCCGAGTCTGCAAGTCCGTCTCGATCGCCTCAAGCGGTGTTCCCTCTTCAAGTTCCGTCGCCCCGTTGCGGTTCGCATGGCGGGGCAGCGCGATGGCCGCCTGCATGTCCATCTCCCAGTCGAGCAGCGCGATCAGCGACTGCGTGACATAGGTAATGATGCGGCTGCCGCCGGGCGAGCCGATGGCGGCATAGAACGCGCCCTCCCGGTCGAAAACCATGGAAGGCGACATGGATGAGCGCGGGCGCTTGCCGGGCGCTACGGCGTTGGCGACGGGCACGCCGTCGATTTCCGGCAGGAAGGAAAAGTCGGTGAGCTCGTTGTTGAGGAAAAAGCCGCCCGCCATCAGATGGCTGCCGAAGGGCCCTTCAATGGAAGCGGTCATGGAAACGACATTGCCCCAGCGGTCCGTCAGGCTGAAATGGGTGGTGGAAGGGCGGGAGACGGACTGGTTGGGCGCAAGGGCAGCGCTCGCCCGCGGCGGTGTGCCTGCTTCCGCCTTGCCCATGGAGGCGGACATGTCGATGCGTTTCGCCCGCTCGGCGAGATAATTTTTATCGAGCATGCCGGTGATCGGCACATCGACGAAGGCTGGATCGCCGATATAGGTGTCGCGGTCCGCGTAAGCGAGGCGCGAGGCTTCGGAGATGAGATGCACTGCTTCCACGCTGCCGGGCTCAAGCGCGGCGACATCGAAATTTTCAAGAATGCCGAGAATCTGAAGACTGGTGAGCCCGCCGGAGGTGCTGGGCCCCATGCCGCAAACTTTATAAATGCGGTAGGCAAGGCAGACCGGATCGCGCTTGATGGGTTTATAGGCGCGCAGATCGCTCATCGATAGCGTGCCCGCACGGGTGGGCGCACCGCGCACGGCAAGCACGATCTCCTGGGCAATGTCGCCGGTATAAAAGACCGCCGGATCCTGCTGCACCTGGCGCAAGGTTTCCGCATAGGCGGGATTTTTAAGCAGCGTGCCGGCGGGATGCGGCACAAGCTCGCCTTCCGCATTTTGCGTGAAGAAATAATCCCGCGCGGCGGGAATGTTCGGCAGGGCAGGCGACCAGTCGATCAGCGCGGCAAGGCGCGGAGAGACGATGAAGCCTTCTTCGGCAAGTTTGAGCGCCGGTTCGAAAAGCCGCGCCCAGGGAAGGCGCCCGTGATCCTTATGGGCCATATGCAGCATGGCAACGACGCCCGGCACGCCGACCGATTCCCCGCTCACCACCGCCTCGATGAAGGGGCGCGGATTGCCGCCCGCATCGACAAAGACATCCGGCGTGATGCCGGCCGGCGCGGTTTCGCGCCCGTCATAGGTCTCGAGCCTTTCGGCTCTCGCGTCCCAGTGAAGAAGATAAGCCCCGCCGCCGAGCCCGGAGGATTGCGGCTCGACAAGGGTGAGCACGGCTTCGACGGCGATGGCGGCATCGATGGCGCTGCCGCCTTCTTCCAGAATTTCGAGCGCGGCCTCGGTCGCGTAAGGATTGGCGGTGCTGGCCATGAAGGGCTGTTCTTCCGCCCGCAGCAAAAACCAGCCGGCGACGGCCAGAATGAGGGCGGCAAGAATGGCCGCGGCGGGAATGAGTTTTTGTTGCTGCATAACGTGTCCCTGCTTGCCCTTTTGGGAAGTGCCTGCGCCGTGCGCAAAACTATACGCCATATAAGAAGTGCCGTCGAAACCGCCAGCCTATCTGTCCGAACAATTCTGCAAACCTGGCCGAAAGTTCGGCAATACGGCGTCTCTTCTTGTAATTGACCTCTAAGAAGGCGCTCTTTAGCGTGCCTTGTCATCTGAAGGAGCCGGATATGCCGGATAAGAATGAGGCGGAAAGCGGCCCGGGTTTCGTCAAACCGGGCCCGCGCAATCTGATCACCGATATTGCAGGCCTGGCGGTCGGCCAGGCGGAAGATGAACGCGCGCGCACCGGCGTTACCGTGATCCTGCCGGAAGGGCGCGTGAGGGCCGGCGTCAGCGTGATGGGCGGCGGGCCCGGCACGCGGGAGACCGATGCGCTCGATCCCGACCGGCTGGTGGAGGAAGTGGACGGGGTCGTCCTTTCCGGCGGCTCTTCTTACGGGCTCGATGCGGCGGGCGGCGCGGCGAACTGGCTGGGCGCGCGCGGGCGCGGTTTTCAGATGGGCGCCTCGCCGAAAGTCTCACCGGTCGTACCTGCCGCGATCTTGTTCGATCTGACGAATGGCGGCGATAAGGAGTGGGGCGAGGCGCCGCCTTATCATGCGCTGGGGCGGGAGGCTTGCCAAAACGCGGAAGAGAGTGCGGCCAAGGGTGCGGGCCAGGAATTTGCGCTGGGCGCGGCAGGCGCCGGGCTCGGCGCGCTTGCCGGTTCTGTGCATGGCGGCATCGGCTCCGTATCCGCAGTAACCCCCGATGGGCTGCAGGTCGGCGCGCTGATCGCGGTCAACGCGTTCGGTTCCGCTTTCATCCCCGGCACGGAGCAGTTCTGGGCGGCACCTTATGAATTGGAAGATGAGTTCGGCGGGCGGGGCTGGCCGCGTGACATGGCGTCCCTTTCGGCGCTGCACCCTTTCGAGGCGACAAAGGCGGCGGGCGCTGTGCCGCCTGCGCCCGGAACCAACACGACCATTGGTGTGATCGCCACGAATGCGCGCCTGACCCAGGCCGAGTGCAAACGGGTTGCCTTGATGGGCCAGGACGGCATGGCGCGCGCGCTGCGCCCCATTCATACACCCGTCGACGGCGACACGCTTTTCGTGCTGGCGACGGGCGAGCATGAATTGCCGGAGGAGATGCGCCCGCTCGCCCTTGCCGCGCTCGGCTCGATTGCCGCCGACTGCGTGGCCCGCGCCATTGCCCGCGGGGTTTATGAGGCAAATAAATAAACGGCAATAAAAAGGCCGGTGCGGGGCACCGGCCTTTCTTCAACTCATGTCTTTCGCCTTAGCGCACGAAGATGCGCACTTCGTTGGTGCTGACATCGGCGCTGGTGGTCGAGGAAATCTGCACCCGATCGGCGGGCAGGCCCATATCGCTCATGGACTGGAAGACTTTCTCGGCGTTCTTGCGGCTTTGCGACTGGGCAAGCTGGGCATTGCCCGCCGAGCCGCCGCCGGCAGCCACGGCAAGCACCGTGAACTCGGAAGCCGGGCGCCGCTCCAGTGCCTGGGAAAGGGCGGTGTATAGGGCGCGCTCATATTCAACATCCGGACGGTCGAAACGGATCACCACAAGCGGCGGTGTGCCGGACGGAATGGCGTTGCCGCGCCCGGCGGAAACCGGCTCGGCTGTGACATTGCTGACGCCGGAGGTGAGCGGGCGGCCGAAGAGCTGGCCGCGCTTGATGGCGTTGGACAGTGTCGTCAGGTTCGAGCGCTCATTTGCCAGATAGGTCGTCTGGCGGGCGATATCCTGGCGAAGCTCGCTCAGCAATTTGTTGATCAGCACGACGGTCTGGTTCGTGTCCACCTGCAGCCGTTCCAGCTGGCGGTGGTCCTGATCGACGGCGCCGGAAAGGCCGAATGTCGCCTGCGTCGTGTCGAGCAGATAATTGGAGGTCGCCGCATCGCCGGCAATCTCGTTCGACAGTGAAGTCATGTTGTTGACGTCACGGGCGATCTGGTCGAGCTGCGACTGGGAAAGGTTCCAGGCCTGCACGAGCTGCGGGTTGCCGGGCGTGGTGCCGACCTGCAGCTTGGCTTCGATGCCGGCTTTGGTCGTGTGATAGGCCTCGGCATGGGCGCGGGTTTCAGCGCGCACCTGCTCGAGACGGGCGCTATGGGCCTCGATCTGCGATTGCAGAGAGGCAAGCTCGGAGCGGATCTGGCTGACTTTCTGGCCGACGGCGGTATTGCTCGTCGCGCCGGTGCCGACAGACAGGCCCGAAATCTGGGTATCGCCGAGCGGCGGCGGATTTTGGGCCGCCGGCTGGCTGGTTTCTACATCATCGCCGGAAACGGCCGGCCAGAGCACTTCATCGGCAAAGGAACAGCCGCCAAGCGCGAGGAAAGAACTCGCTGCCAGAACCTTCAGGCTTGTCATGACCCGGTGGCCGAAAGAAGGGCCGTAAGAGGAGGGGCCGTGGGGGGAGGTCTGCCTCGACATATTTTTTAAACCCGCATCTTGAGTGACTGCCTTGCTCCACAAGCGGCCCGGCCCGTCTTCAAAGCGGCATCTCCTTCAAGGAGCGCTGCCTTTAAACCGGCCCGGAACGCGCGCATGGGCGCATCGGTGGCGCATCGGTTCGGCGCATCTGTTTTAGCCTTTACGGGGAAAACGCTTCCAAGGAAAACCGGATAAATGCCCCTCACCCGATCTCACCCTCGAATCGTGGCCCCCGCGCATGCCAAGTGACTTTACCTAAAGGGGTTTTGCGCCACAAGCTCTTATAAGACAAAGAAAAAGTGTCATTGAAGCTAGGTTGCGGGCTCTTTCCTCTATCTTAACGAGGCCTGCATAAGGGCGCATACAGGTGGCAGGCGGGCACCGGCCCGCCCAGCCGGAAACAGGCCGAAAGGAAGGCAGATGCAGAAAATGGGACGGAAAAAGAACATCTTGGCCGCAGCGATGCTGGGGCTTGGCGGGTTTTGGGGCGGCTTATGGGGCGACTTGTCGGTGCCGGGCGCGCTCGCCGATGAGGCGGGCAAGGCGGGTGCCGATGCGCCTTTTGAGGCATATACGCGCGAGGCGACGAAAGCGCTGGGCCTGCCTTTTTCAGAAGCGGTGCGCGCGGGCAACATTCTTTATCTTTCCGGCCAGATCGGCGTGAAGCCCGGCACGATGGAGCTCGTGCCCGGCGGCATGGAGGCCGAGGCGCGCCAGACGATGGAAAATATCGGCGAAGTGCTTGCCCATTACGGCGCGGATTTTTCCAATATCGCCAAATGCACGGTGATGCTGGCCGATATGGGCGAATGGGCCGATTTCAACAAAGTCTATGTGACCTATTTCGGTGACGGCCCTTTTCCTGCCCGTTCCGCCTTCGGGGCCTCGGGCCTGGCGCTGGGCGGTAAACTGGAAGTGGAATGTATGGCAGTGCTGCCAGAAGAGAGTTGAGGGGGAACTAAGAGGGGCGAGCCCTGGAGAAGCCTCCGCTGAAAAAAGCCTATGACAAAGCATGTGAAAAAAGGCTGGGATAAAGCCCGCAGGCCTCTTGCCATCCGCTTTTCTAGGCATTAAGAGTACGCACCTCTTGAGGCGGGGCCGCTTGTCAAGCCGCCCGCCGCCTCACCTTGCGCCGGTAGCTCAGCTGGATAGAGCACCAGACTACGAATCTGGGGGTCGGGAGTTCGAATCTTCCCCGGCGCGCCACTTCCCTCCGAAATCCTGATAAATGATACCGCCTTAGCGGCGGGTGTTTGGCTGCCTCTTGGGCGCCGTGGTTAGGGGCGCCAGAATTCGGGATCGAGCAGCAGGAGAAGCGTGAAAATCTCCAGCCGGCCGAAAAGCATGGCGAGCGAGAGGAGCCATTTGGCGCCATCGGGCAGCGGGGCGAAATTGCCGGCCGGGCCAATGGTCTCGCCGAGCCCGGGGCCGACATTGGTGATGGCGGTGGCGCTGGCGGTGAGCGCGGTGATGAGGTCGAGCCCCATCAGGGAGAGGGCGAAGGTAAAGACCGCGACCGTTCCTAAAAACGCAGTGAGGAAAGCAAGCACGGCTTCCGGCACGTCGCTCGGGATGCTGCGCGAGCCATAGCGCATGGAAACGATCCGGTGCGGGCTCATGAGCTGCCGCAATTTGGCGCGCAAGACGATCCAGAGAACCTGAAAGCGGTAGATCTTGATGCCGCCGGAGGTTGAGCCCGCGCAGCCGCCGACAAAAGTCAAAAATAGAAACCCGCCCAGTGCCGCCGGTCCCCAGAGCGAATAATCGGTGCTGGCAAAGCCCGTGGTGGTAACGACGGAAGTGACGTTGAAGGCGGCCTCTGTCAGCGCCGTGAAAGGCTCGGCATCGGCCGAGGCGACGCGCCAGACCGTGAGGATCAAAATGATGCTCGTTAAAAACCTTATAAGTCCGCGGATCTGCACGTCATCCCAGATCTTGCGCTCGTCGCCCCGCAGTACGCGGATATAGGCAACGAAGGGCACGGCGCCGGAAATCATGAAAAGTGTGGCGATCCATTGCATCAAGCGGCTGTCGAAAAAGCCGAATGAGGCATCGTGAGTGGAATAGCCGCCAGTCGAAAGCGTCGTCATGGCATGACAGATGGCATCGAACCCGCTCATGCCGGCAACCGCGAAACTGAGCGCGCAAAGCGCGGTGAGCGAGGTATAGGCAGCGGCGATATAGGCGACGAAATGAAAGGCTTTCGGAATGATCTTTTCCGATTGCTCCGAACTTTCCGTGCGGAAAAGCTGCATGCCGCCGACGCGCAGGAACGGTAGCAGCACGATCGCCATGACGATGATGCCGATGCCGCCGATCCATTGCAAAAGCGCGCGCCAGAACAAGATGCCGTATGGCAGCGTGTCGAGCCCCGTCATCACTGTGGAGCCGGTAGTCGTCAATCCCGAGACGGCTTCGAAAAAAGCATCCGTATAAGAAACACCGACGCCGATCAGCGGCAGCGCGGCAAAGGCGGGCAGCACGACCCAGCTGCTGGCGGTCAGCAAAAAAGACTGGCGCAGATCGAGCTCTACCGGCTCGGGACTATAGGTGATGATGGCGAGAAGGGCGCCGACGCCGCCGGTCACGCCGGCCGAAATGACGAAGCTTTTCCAATCCGGATGCGCCACAAGCGCGTCGAGCCCGGCAGGCAGCAGCATGACCGCCGCAAGACCGCAGAGCAGAAGGCCGAGAATATAAAGAACGGGCGGGGTGTGCATGAAACCTGCTCTAAAGGCCGCGCGGCGGGGGGCTGTACCCTTTTCTCACGTCCGGTCTTTTAGACCTTGGAGGAGAAAGACGAAAGCGCAAAGGGCGCGCGCCGCTAAGTTCAAGCCATGGTTGCAGAAATTAAACAGAGGGGCCGGCCTTTCGTCCCGCAAGGTCTCATCATGCAGGTGAAAATAGGATAGGGTATCATGCCCGTTCCGCCCCCGCTTTATTGTGCGGGCGCGCAGGTTACAAGATGCCGGCCATAAGGAGCACCCGATGCGCAAAAGAATAAACAGCCGCTCGCATGTGACCCTGAAAAAACAGCGGTGCCTTTCCGCAAAGACGGGGATAGGGATTGTCTTTGCCGGGCTCATGGCGTTTGGGCTTGCAGCTTGCGAGGAGGGCGGCAATCAAGGCCCGCCGCCGCCCACCGTGACGGCGGTGCATCCCACGCTGAAGGAAATCGTGGAATGGGAAGTCTACACGGGCCGCTTTGTGCCCGTTTCCCAGGTGGATATCCGCGCGCGGGTGTCGGGCTATCTCGATTCGGTGCTCTTTGAAGACGGCCAGATCGTCGAAAAAGGCGATCTGCTTTTCGTCATCGATCAGCGTCCCTTCAAAGTCGCGCTGGAAGAAGCCGAAGCGCGTGTTGCCAGCGCCGAGGCGAGTCTCAACCTTGCCGAGCGTGAGCTTGCCCGCGCGTCCAAACTGCTCAAAAGCTCCAATGTCTCCCGCTCGACATACGATCAGCGGCTTCTGGAGCGCAAAGTCGCCGATGCCTCTCTTGCTGCGGCAAAGGCTGAGCGCGATCAGGCGCAGCTCGAGTTCGATTTTACAGAGATCCGCGCGCCCATTCGCGGGCGCATTTCCGACAGCAAGGTGGATGTCGGCAATCTCGTCACTCAGGGCAGCGATGCATTGACGCGTATCGTCTCGCTCGATCCAGTGCTTTTCGAATTCGATGTGTCGGAAGCCGATTATCTGAAATATCAGCGCCTGAACGATGAGGGCCGGCTGAATGCCCGCTCCAGTTCGGTTGCCGTGTCGGTAAAGCTGCTGGATGAAAAAGAATTCAGCCATGGCGGCAGCATGGTTTTTGTCGATAACGCGCTCGACACCGCTTCGGGCACGATCCGCGGCCAGGCGCAATTCGGCAATGCGGACGGGTTTTTGACGCCCGGCCTGTTCGGTCAGGTGCGGGTGCCGGGCTCGGAAGAATATGAAGCCATTCTGGTGCCGGAAGTCGCCATCAATTCCGACCAGTCGCGCAAATTCGTTTATGTGCTGGGCGAGGAAGGCAAAGCTGCCGCGCGTTATCTGGAGCTTGGCCCCGTCATCGAGGATATGCGCGTGGTGCGCGCCGGGCTTACGCCGGAAGATTGGGTGATCATCGACGGGCTGACGAAAATCCGCAACGGCGCGCCGGTTAATGCCGACAAGCAGGGTGAGGGTGCACCTGAACAAAACGCACCTGAGGCGGATGAAACCGGAGGGAAAGCGGAATGAAGTTTTCCCATTTCTTCGTCGACCGGCCGATCTTTGCGGCCGTTATCGCCATCCTCATCACGCTGATCGGCGGAATGTCGTATGTCGGCCTGCCCATTCAGCAATATCCGGAAGTTGCCCCGCCCACCATTCAGGTTTCCGCCTCCTATCCCGGCGCATCCGCGGAAGTCGTGGCCGATACCGTGGCAACGCCGCTCGAGCAGGAGATCAACGGCGTCGAGAACATGCTCTACATGTCTTCGCAATCGACCGGCGACGGGCGCGTGTCCATCACCGTCACCTTCGCGCTCGGCACCGATCTTGATGCCGCGCAGGTGCTGGTGCAAAACCGCGTGGCGGTGGCCGAGAGCCGCCTGCCCGAAGAAGTGCGCCGCCTCGGCGTGACGACCGTCAAGCGTTCGCCCGACATGCTGATGGTCGTCAATATGAATTCGCCGGACGAATCCGTCGATCAGCTTTATCTTTCGAATTACACGAAGCTCAACATCACCGATGTGCTCTCGCGCCTTGGCGGTGTGGGCAATGTGATCGTGTTCGGCAGCGCCGATTATTCCATGCGCATCTGGCTCGACCCGCCGCGTCTGGAAGCGCGGCGCATGACCGTCTCGGATGTGCTGGCGGCGCTGCGCGCGCAAAACGTTCAGGTTTCTTCCGGGGTGCTCAATACCTCGCCCATGCCGGACCAGGGCGCCTTTGAAGTTGCGGTGCAGACGCTTGGCCGGTTGATCGAGCCGGAACAATTCGGCGATGTGGTAGTGAAGACGGACGAGGAAGGGCGCGTCACGCGCCTTGCCGATGTGGCGCGCATCGAGCTTGGCGCGCAGAACTATGTTTCCAATTCCTATCTCGACGGCAAGAAGGGCGTGGCGCTCGGTATCTTCCAGCGCCCGGGCTCGAACGCGCTGGCGACGGCAGAAGAAGTGAAGGCAACGCTGGAGCGGCTTTCGAAAGATTTCCCGCCCGGCATCGCCTATGCCATTCCTTATAACCCGACGCAATTCGTCGAAGAATCGGTCTCCGAGCTGACGCGCACGATTTTCGAAGCTGTGGCGCTCGTCATCGTTGTGATTGTCCTCTTCCTGCAAAGCTGGCGCGCGGCGATCATTCCCATCGTCGCCATTCCCGTTTCGCTGATCGGCACGTTCGGCGTCATGGCGGCGCTCGGCTTTTCTCTCAATACGCTCTCGCTTTTCGGGCTTGTGCTAGCCATCGGCATTGTGGTGGATGATGCGATTGTCGTTGTTGAAAATGTCGAGCGGCATTTGCGCGAAGGGCTCTCGCCTTACGATGCCGCGCATAAGACGATGGATGAGGTGGGCTCGGCGCTTGTTTCCATCGTGCTCGTGCTCAGCGCCGTTTTCATCCCGACCGCTTTCATTCCCGGTATCTCGGGCGCTTTTTACCAGCAATTCGCCGTGACGATCGCAACGGCGGTGGCGATCTCAGGGCTGATCTCGCTCACCTTAAGCCCGGCGCTTGCCCGGCTGCTTCTGCGCAAGGAAGAAGCGGAAGAAGGCGGCGGGCCGCTGCGCCGCGCGGCGAACCGGTTTTTCACGCGCTTCAACAGTTCTTTTGAGGCGCTGTCGGGCTGGTATAGCGATGTCGTGGCGCGCGCCGTGCGCGTCAGCGTCATGATGCTTCTTATCTATGGCGGCCTTATCGGCCTGACGGTTCTGGAATTTGCCAAGACTCCGACCGGCTTCATTCCCGAGCAGGATCAGGGCTATTTCATCGGCGTCGTGCAATTGCCGCCGGGCTCGGCGCTCTCGCGCACCGACGATGTGGTGCGCCGCGCCTCGCGCATGGCGGTGGAGACACCCGGCGTCAACCGCGTGACGGGCTATGCCGGTTTCGACGGGGCGACATTCACCAATGCGCCCAATACCGGGGCGATGTTCATTTCGCTGCGCTCTTTCGACGAGCGCGCTGATATCGGCGTTGGCTGGCAGGACGTCTTGCAAGACCTGCAGCGCCGCTTTTCTTCCATCCGCGAGGCGACGATCTTCGTCGTCGTGCCGCCGCCGGTGCGCGGCGTGGGCACGGGCGGCGGTTTCAAGATGATGGTGGAGGACCGCCAGGGCCGCGGACTGCCGGCGCTGGAAGCCGCCGCGCAAAACCTTGCCATGGCTGCGAACGGCCTGCCCGAGGCAACGCGGGTCTTCACGCTCTTCAATACGAAGACGCCACAGATCTATGCCGATATCGACAGGGTAAAGGCGGAAAAGCTGGGCGTGCCCGTCTCGCGCGTCTTTGAAACGCTCGGCGTTTATATCGGCTCGTCTTACGTCAATGATTTCAATTTTCTGGGCCGGACCTTCCAGGTGCGCGCGCAGGCGGACGGCCCGCACCGGCGCGATGTGGACGATGTGGCAGCTCTGCGCACCCGCTCGCAATCGGGCGCCATGGTGCCGCTCGGCTCCATAGCCACATTCCGCGACATTACCGGGCCCTACCGCGTTGCCCGCTACAATCTTTACCCGGCAGCCGCCGTGCAGGGGAACACCAATCCGGGCTTTTCCACGGGCCAGACCTTGAGCGCCATGGAGGGGCTCGCCGATCAGGTTCTGCCCGACGGTTTTGCTTATGAATGGACGGAGCTTTCCTTTCAGGAAAAGCAGGTGGGCAACACGGCGATCTATATTTTCATGGCCGCCGTCGTCTTCGTCTTTCTGGTGCTTGCCGCGCAATATGAAAGCTGGCTCCTGCCGCTCGCCATCATTCTTATCGTGCCCATGTGTTTGCTGGCGGCGATGAGCGGTGTGCTCCTGCGCGGGCTCGACAACAATATCCTCGTCCAGATCGGCCTTGTGGTGCTGATCGGCCTTGCGGCGAAGAACGCAATCCTGATCGTGGAATTTGCCCGCCAGGGTGAGGCCGAAGGGCTCAGCCGTTTCGATGCGGCGGCGCAGGCGGCGCGCACGCGTTTGCGCCCCATTCTCATGACCTCCTTTGCTTTCATTCTGGGGGTCGTGCCGCTCGTCATTGCGGCGGGCGCGGGCGCCGAACAACGCCAGGCGCTCGGCACGGCGGTTTTTTCCGGCATGATCGGGGTGACGCTTTTCGGGTTGCTATTCACGCCGGTCTTTTATGTGGCAACGCGGGCGCTCGCACGCCGCCGCGAAGGGGAGTGATCCTTCAGGCAGGCGGGCGCTGGCGAAAGCCCGGCAGCGTCAAATCGAAGGTAAGGGCCGCCGCCCGCAAGGCGAAGGCTGCGGCGATAGCGATGAGTGTGCGGACCGTCTCGCTCAAAAAATCGAGCGGGCCGAGCGCGGCATAAAGCGCCGCGCCGGTAAAGGCGGCGGTGATGTAGATCTCCTTGCGCAGGATGGGCGAATCCTCCCGGCAAATGACATCGCGGATGATGCCGCCGAATGTGGCCGTGATGACGCCGAGAAGCACGGCGGCGCTTGGATCTATCCCGGCACTGAGCGCGCGTTTCGCTCCTTCCACGGCAAAAAGCGACAGGCCGATGGCATCCGCCCAGAGCACTGCGCGGTAACGCGAATTCACCATATGATGGAAAAAGAAGACGAAGACGGCGCCTGCGATGCAGAGATATAGATAGAAAGACTTATCGAGCCAGAAGACCTCGATGGTACCGGTCTTGACCGTGCCGAGCAGCAGATCGCGGATTGTGCCGCCGCCGAGCCCCGTGACGATGCCGATGAGGCAGAAGCCGACAATATCGAGCTGCTTGCGCGCGGCGACAAGCGCGCCGGACATGGCGAAGACGAGAACGCCTGCAATATCGATGAAAAATAAAAGGCTCGCGTAATTCAGGCTCATCTCATCCCTCAGGCCGCAGCATTCCTCTCCGCCCGTGTGAGGCTAAAGCGGGCAAAGCTTAAAACCCAGCTTAAACATCCCCGCCTAGCGTTTAGGACATGGAAATAGCCCGCCGCCCGCATCCCGCTGGGCGGCCTGCGGGCCCAAGGAGGCTTGAAAAGATGCAGCAAGTGAGCGCGTATCTTGAAACGAAACAGCAGATTGTCGACCCGCGCCAATCCGAAAGCCTGATTTTCAGGCGCGTGACCGACCAGCTTAAAGATGTGGTGGAAGCGGAACGGCGCGATGAGATGTATCACCGCGCGGTGCTGGACAATCGCCGGCTCTGGACGGCGCTTGCCGCTGACGTGTCCGACCCCAGCAACATGCTGCCCGATGAGCTGAAATCCAATCTTCTCTCGCTCGCCATCTGGGTGGAACGGGAATCGGGCGCCGCTCATTCCGGCGGGGCGGATATCCGCTCCATGATCGAAATCAACGAGGCGATTATCGCCGGGCTGAATGCGCGCCAGTAAGGCGTTTCAGCCTCGCTCGAGAAGGAGCAGACAATGGGTTTGAACATCCGCCTTTTGCATGGCGATAAATGCGTGATCAACGGTGCGGTGATTACCTGTAAATCCCAGCGCACGACCTTGAGCGTGGAAAACTTCGCGCAGGTGATCCGCGCCCCGGAAATTCTCGATGAAAAAGATGTCAGCACGCCGACCGAGCGGGTTTATTTCGCCGTTCAGCTGATGCTTCTGGAGCCCGCGCGGCATGACCATCACCGTATTTTCTTCAATACCGTGATGGCGCAGCTTCTTTATGCCTTCGAAAACGGGGAAGTTTTGCAGCTTCTGCATGAGGTCATTGCCTTTGTGGAAGAAGAAGATTTCTACCAGGCGCTGAAACGGCTCAAACGCGTGCTCGATTACGAAAAAGATCTCTTGGGCCAAATGCCGGCGCTGGAAGTGGCGGGCTAAGCCCCGTCCTCCGCTGCCCGGGCCGCGGCTGAAAGGAAGGACGCCATGTCCACGCTCACCGAATATGCCCAGGTCGGGCGCACTTATAGCCAGCAGCTTGGCGCGATTGCCAAGGAAGGTTTCGTGCAGCGGGAAGTGGAGTATTTCCGCGCCAACATTTCCAAAATCTCGACCGGCGACGAGCTGATCGACGATTACCGGCTTTACACTTTCGCTATGAAAGCCTTCGGCCTTGAAAGCCAGACCTATGCGAAAGGTCTGATGCGCAAGGTGTTCGACGAGGGCATCGTTTCCGACAAATCGACCGCTAACCGCCTGCAGGACGGTGCCTTCCGGGAAATTGCCGAAGCTTTCGGCTTTGCCGAGACGGGCAATCTTAACATGCTGATCCACAAGAATGTGGACGCGGTGGTCGAAAAATACCTCAAACTCGAGCTTGAAGAGCGCATCGGCGAGAGCAATCAGGGTGTGCGGCTCGCCATCTATTTCGAGCGCAAGATTGCCGACGTCGATAATTGGTATGAAGTCATCGGCGATGCGGCGCTTTATGAAACCGTACGCACGATGATGGGTCTGCCGCAGGAATTCGTGAGCACCAATATCGACCGGCAGGTGGAATACTTCGAAAACCGCATTCCGCTTGAAGACCTGAAAGACCCTAAGAAGCTCGACAAATGGATGCAGCGTTTCACCGCCATGTGGGATGTGGTGCAAGGCCCGCAATCGGGTGTCGATCTGGCGGCAAGCGGCATTGCACCGATCCAGCCTTTGGGCAGCGCGCCCGCGATCGTTTCCATCGATCCTTCTTTGCTCGCGGATCTCAGCAAGTACCGGCTTTAAAACTAGGCTTTCGCACAGGTGAAGGCGCCCGCCCCGAAAGGAGCGGGCGTTTTTTTTAGAGCGTATCGGCGAGATGGATGAGCTTGCCCGTCTCATCGAGAAGGCGGCGTACTTTTTCAGGCGCCGTCAGCTCGTCCGGCAGAGGCGTGCCCGGTATCGCCGCCATGGCGGCAAGCGGCGGACGGGCCTCGTCTTTCTTGTCCTTACCCAGGAGCCGGGCAGCTTCCGCCTCATGGCCGGAAAGCAGCGCGGCAGCGGCAAAGAGATCGTAATAGTTGCCGGGAAGTGCCGCCTCGCGGGCGCCCTCGCCAACCTCCGCTATCGGTGTTTTGAGGAGATGGAATGCCTGCTCCCAATCGGCGCTCTTGCCGTAGGCTTGGGCAAGCTGCAGCGCCTGGGCGGGGGTGAGCGCCGCGCCAAGCTCCACATTCGCCTCGTCGAGACGGCCAAGGGCGATAAGTGCGGCAAGCTTTGCGCCGGTTGCTGCGCGGGAAGGGCCCGCATCGACCGCGTCCGGCAGCGCGGCAAGGGCGGCGAGCGCGGCTTCAGCATCATCTGCGGCAAGATCGGTCTCGGCTTTCTTGACGATCAGTGCCTGATGGCGCGGGGTGCCGGGCGCTTCTTTTTCTATCTCGCGGATAAGGCCAGCGAGAATAGCGCCCGCTTTGTCATGCGCGCCGGCGCCCAAAAGCGCCCCAGCGTAAGACTCCGCTTCCTGACGGCGGATCGCATCGTCTTTAAGAAAGGCAAGATAGGCCAGGCGGTCGCGCCGCCAATGATGAAGGTTCGTTTCCTGTCCCTCTGCAAGACCGCCGAAGAGCCTCGCGGCCAGACGCGCGGCCGATTGGGAAAGACCGGGATCGTCAAGGCTTGCGGGAAAGCGGTCGGCCAGGAGGCGCAGCCAGCGGAGCGCCGCGCGCGGGTCTTCCTCTTCCCGGTCGATCAGGGCAAGCGCCCGGAGTGCGCCTTCCTCGATCGTGTCGCCCTTCCAGGCTTCCTGCAGCGCCATCATATCGGCGCGCACCGTTTTGCGCGCTTTGGCGCCTGCCATCAGATCGAGCAGAGCCAGGCGGAGCCTGCCATGGGCGGCGCAGCGGTCGGCGGTTAAGGAGAGGCGGGCATAGCGGGCGCGGGCGGCTTGCGGAAAGCCTTCATATTCGGCAAGGCGCGCGGAAATCCATTGCTGGCAGGTGGTGGGCAAAAGCGCGGGCGCTCTTTGGGCAAAGAGCGTTGCAAAATGCCGGAGAAATTCCCCGTCGCTTCCCGATGCCGCCGCTTCGGCGAGAAGCGGGGCGAGCTCTTCCTGCGCTGTGGCGGGGAAAGCGAAAAATCCTTCAAGGCTTGCCAGTGCTTTTCGGAAGGAAAGTCCTTCGGGCGGTACGGTTTCGCCTTTCAGCGCGGCGGTGATAAGCCGCTCGAGCGGAGAGGGGGCAGGGGCTGTCTCCTCATATGCCCATGCACCCCGGCTGCGCCCATGGCTGGCGATCAGGGAGATGAGTGTCAGTTTTTCCTGCAAAGCGCTGTCCGTAAGCGCGCTGTCGCCCGGCTTTAAGGCGCGGTCAAGCTCGAGGGCTGCTTCGGGGTAAAGCCCGCGCTCAATGTAAAAATTAGCTGTCATATGTGCGGCTTCAATGCGCGCCTTTCCTGTCGCGGCATCGAGCATGCCGTGCAGCGCCGCGCGCTGGGTAAGGTATGAGGCGGCGCGCAGCGGCAGCACGGTTTCTGCCGCGCTGGCTGTTTCGCTCTCGCTTTCCGCGAATGCCGGAAAGGCACTTGCGCTAACAAGCGCGCTCGTGCTCATGCAAAAAGCCAGTGTTCTGGCCGCAAACCCGCTGAACTTACGCGTCTTCCGCATTGCCATATCGCGTCAAATCCCCTGCTCAGATGCCGCTCTCGAAGCGGAGCAAAACCGAAACTCGCGTTTAACCTCCCCGTTCCAGGTTAAACCTGCGTTCAAAACGGCGCGCTTTGCACTTCGTCAGGAAATGAAACGATGCAGACGCAGATTTATGTAGGTCTTTCCGGGCAATTGGCGCTGCGCCGCCAGCTCGATGTGGTGGCGAACAATATCGCCAATATGAACACCGCCGGTTTCCGTGCCGAGAAAGTGCTTTTCGATGCGCATATGGAAAAGGCTCAGGAAGGCCGCTCGGTGTCTTTCGTGGTGGACCGCAACAGCTATACCGATATGCGCGCAGGCAAGATGGAGCGCACGGGCAACCCGCTCGATGTGGCGATCAACGGCGATGCCTGGCTGCAGGTGGGAACGCCCGAAGGCCTGCGCTATACGCGCGACGGGCGTCTCAATCTCGATGCAGATGGCCGCCTTGTGACGATGGACGGCAATCCGGTGCTGGATAATGGCGGCGGCGAGATCACCATTCCGCAGGATGCCGCCCGCGTTGAAATTCTCAAAGACGGCACGATCGGTGACGGCGAGCGGGTTTTCGGCCAGATCGGCCGCGTGCGTCCCGCCGACAATCAGACCATGACGCGTGAGGCAAACGGTCTTTACAGCGCGCCGGGCCAGCCGGAAGCAGCCGAAGATGCCGAGTTTCAGCAAGGCATGATCGAAGGCTCGAATGTGCAGCCGGTACTCGCCATGACCGAACTCGTGGCGATCTCGCGCGCTTATGAACAAACGAAAACCATGGTGGAAGGCGGCGATGAAACATTGCGCGGCGCCATTCGCACCATTGGCAGGATCGACTAGACCCCGGCCCGCTGAAACGGGCGAAAGACATGAACGTGTTTGATGTAAGGAGAGCAGCATGAGAGCGCTCGGTATCGCCGCCACCGGCATGATGGCCCAGCAGACGAATGTCGAGGTCATCTCAAACAATATCGCGAACATGAACACGACCGCCTTTCAGCGTGCGCGGGCCGAGTTCACCGATCTTTTCTATATGAACCAGCGCCGCCAGGGCGTGCAGTCGACCGACGAGGGCAATATCGTGCCCGCCGGTATTCAGGTCGGCCTCGGCGTGAAAACCGCCGCCGTGCGCCGCGTGTCGCTGCAGGGCAATCTCGCCAATACCGGCAACACTTATGACTTGGCGCTCCAGGGGCGCGGTTATTTCATGGTCGATCTGCCGGGCGGGGAGACGGGCTATACGCGCGACGGCGCCTTCCAGAAATCCCCCGACGGTCAGCTTGTGACCGCGGACGGCTATGTGCTGCAGCCCGGCCTTGCCATCCCCGACAATGCGGTGGATGTAACGGTCAATCAGAGCGGTGAAGTGCTTGCCTATGTGGACGGGGAAGCCGAGCCGCTCAATCTCGGCCAGATCGAGCTTGCGGTCTTCCCGAATGAAGCCGGCCTGAGCAGCGTCGGTGACAATATGCTCAAAGAAACGCTTGCCTCGGGCCCGGCCATCGTCGGCGTGCCGGGGGAAGTGGGTTTCGGCTCCATCCGCCAGAAGTTTCTGGAAAGCTCCAACGTCAATCCGGTGCAGGAAATCACCGATCTCATTTCCGCCCAGCGGGCCTATGAAATGAACTCGAAGGTGATCGAGACGGCGGATCAGATGTTCAGCACCGTCACGCGGATGAGGTAAGCCCATGCGCGCGTTTCTTCTCGCTTTGAGCTTTCTGTTCGTCCTGCCGGCCGCGCCGCTTTTTGCCGAAGAAGAAGCGGAAACGCCCGTGCCTGCGCGGCGGATCGAGCGCGGTGAGGTCATTCGCGAGGCGGATTTGCGCCTTGCCGCGGTGGAAACGCGCCAGCTGCGTCCCGACAGTCTTTTGGATGAAGGCGCGATTGTCGGCATGGAAGCGCGGCGCACCTTGCTGCCCGGCCGCGTTATTTCCTCCCTCGCATTGCGGGCGCCGCTCATGGTGGAAAAGAACTCACAGGTCTCCGCCCTTTACCGGGACGGCACGCTGGAGCTCAACCTTCTGGCGCTTGCCCAGGATGACGGCATGAAAGGCGACACGGTGCGCCTCACCAATCCTTCCACCGGCAACACGGTCTATGCCGTGGTCACCGGCCCCTCCCGGGCCCGGATCACCCATTAAGGGAGCCTGCCCATGCGCCGCCTCTTTGTTATTTGCTGCACTCTTCTTCTTGCTGCCGGCTGTTCGCGGCTGGAGCGCGTGGGTCAGGCACCGGACTTTTCTCCCATGGTCGTGGGCGAGCACGGAGAAGGCGCGCCGCGCCAGATTTCCTTTCCCATGCCCGGCGATATGACGAAAAAGCGCAATTACGCCTCGCTCTGGCAAACGGGCGAGCGGGAGTTTTTCGCCGATGTGCGCGCCAAGAAGATTGGCGACATCGTGACCGTGCTCATCGATATCGATGACAAAGCACAGCTGCGCAATTCCTCCGAGCGCTCGCGGGAAAATTCCGAAAACGCCTCGCTCGATGCAGGCCTCGGCTTGCAGCAGGTGGTGGAAGATAAGATCCGAGAGCTCGATTTCGACCAGGGCGTCGATCTGGGCAGTTCCAGCCTGTCGCGCGGGCGCGGTGACATCAACCGTAACGAACAGATCAATCTGCGCATTGCCGCCGTGGTGACGGATGTGCTGCCCAACGGCAATCTGGCCATTGCCGGGCGGCAGGAAGTACTGGTGAATTACGAAATGCGCGATCTGCGCATCACCGGCGTCATCCGGCCCATCGATATCGATGCGGAAAACCAGATCGAATACAAGGACGTGGCCGAGGCGCGCGTTGCCTATGGCGGGCGCGGCATGCTCTCGGATGTGCAGCAGCCGCGCTACGGCCAGCAGGTCTATGACATCCTGATGCCCTGGTAAGGTCCCACGCGAAAGAAGAAGAGGCCGCAATGGCGCGTATGGCAGAAACCCCGCAGGAAGTCGTGATCGTCCGCGTGAAGCGGCACGACCATGAATTGGAAGGCGTTCATGGCGGCGTCTGGAAACTGGCTTATGCCGATTTTGTCACCGCGATGATGGCGTTCTTCTTGCTGATGTGGCTCGTCAACGCGACGACGGAAGAACAGCGCGACGGGATTTCCGCCTATTTCAACCCCATGGCCGTCGCGACCGGCGCTTCCGGTACGGACGGGCTGATGGCGGGGCGCACCGCCGATACCGAAGGTTCGATGACCGCGCCGAACGGGGAGGGCGAGCGCCCGCATCCTGTTTCCGCGCCGCCCTCCGTTTCCACTATCGGAACGGAAAAGCGCCGTCCTCAAGGGGCGGAGGACGGCCGCGGGGTGAGCGCGTTCAAAGATTCCGCCGCCCAGCACGAGCCGCCGCTCACCGCGCAGCTTCCCTCCGAGCCCATGAAAATCGGCGAGACGGCGCCCGTGGCCGTAGCCGCTTTCAACGATCCCTTTGCCGAGCCGAGTGAAAAAATGGCGCAGCTTTATCAGGATGAGCGCGCGCCCGCCGAGCTCGATGCCGCGGCCTTCGAAGAACATGAAGGCGAAAAGTCAGCTCAGAAAATCGAACCTTTCGATGGACTGGAAGCGGGCACGCCCGGCAAGGCCGCGCTCAGCGAAAGCGAGCTTCTTGCGCATCTGGAACAGGGCGAGCAGCTGGAAGGGCTGAAGCAGAAGCTCCTGGAGAACCTGCGCGAGCTGATGGAGAAAAAGGGCCTCAATGAAAATATCCGCCTCAATATCGAGGAGGAGGGCCTGCGCATCCAGATCATGGATGACAATAAGTTTTCCATGTTCGCGGTTGGCTCCTCGGATGTGACGGCGGAAACGGCTGCGATCATGCAGGCCGTGGCCGAAGTGCTGGAAGATGTGCCGAACGGGCTGATGATCACCGGTCATACGGACGCATTGCCTTACAAGGGCACACGGAATTATTCCAACTGGGAGCTTTCTGCGGATCGGGCGAACGCCGCCCGCCGCCAGCTTCTTCTCAATGGGCTGGCGCCCGAACGTGTCCTGCGTGTCGAAGGGCATGGCGACCGGCGCCCGCTTATCGAGGAAGATGCGCTCGATCCGCGCAACCGCCGGATTTCCATTCTGGTTCTGGCGAAATGAATGCGAAGGGCGCGATTTTTTATTCCCAGCTTAAACATCGCGCTCTAGCGTCAATCTGCGCCGGTTAGACGGCGCGGCATCCCAAGAAGGGCTCTGCGTCCCCAAGAAAAGGCGGGGCATGCTTGCGAGAGTAACAGGAGCTTGCAATGAGCCTTTTGGGTGCCATGCGCGCCGGCGTTGCCGGGTTGAAAGCGCAGTCGATCAAATTCGGCGCGATTGCCGACAATATTTCCAATTCCAGTACCGAAGGGTACAAGCGCGCCAGCGTCGAGTTTACGACCATGGTCACGCAATCGCCGAGCCGCACGAATTATACCGCCGGCGGCGTGCTGCCTTCCGTGCGCACCGAAATCGGTAAGTCCGGCAGTCTCATCACCTCGACGAGCGCCACAGATATGGCGATCGGCGGGCGCGGCTTCTTCACGGTTTCCAAAAATCCGGGTGATCCGAACCGAACCTTCTCGCTGACCCGCGCAGGCTCCTTCATTCCCGACAAGAACGGCAATCTCGTCAACCGGGCAGGCTATTACCTGGAAGGTTTTGCGCTGAACCCGGACGGCACCTCCGTCATTCCCTCTCCCTCGCGCGACACGTTCGGCGATATGGAGACGGTGAATATCGCCAATCTGGGTTTTGCCGGTCAGGCAACGGCAAATATCGACTTTGCCGCCAACCTGCCCCAGCAATTGACGGGCACGGCCACGCCCACGGCGCCGGTCGAAACCTCCATGACTTATTTCGACCCCCTCGGCGCTTCCCGTCGCCTGACGCTCGAATGGCAGCCGGATATTGCAACGCCCAACCAGTGGACGCTGAACGTCATCGACTATGACGGCACGAATATCGGCTCCATCGACTACACGTTCCACAATGCCGGCGCGCTGGCTGGGGCGCCGCAGACCATCACGACGGCGCTGCCGTTTGCGAACGGCACGGCGACGCTTACCACCGTGGACGGGCAGAATATCGACCTCAAGCTCGGCGCCGTGGACAGTTTCAACGGCGTGGTGCAGTTCGTCGGCGATTATGCGCCGAACCGCATCAACGCGGACGGCTCACAGATCGGCCAGCTCCAGAAAGTGGAGATCGACAAGGACGGCACGATGTTCGCGATCTTCAATAACGGTCAGCGCACGCCGGTCTATCAGATCCCGCTCGCCGATGTGCCGAACACCGATGGGCTCGTCTCCGAAGATGGCAACGTTTTCCAGCTTTCCCAGGCCTCGGGCGCCGTGCGCCTCTGGGATGCCTTGAGCGGGCCGACGGGCGAGGTGATCGCCAATGCGCTGGAAGCTTCCAACGTCGATATCGCCGAAGAGCTGACCGAACTTATTCAAACCCAGCGCGCCTATTCCTCGAACGCCAAAATTTTCCAGGCGGGCGATGAAATGCTGACAGAACTGAGCAGGCTCAAGCGCTAGGCGTATTCTGAGGAAGCTGCCTGAGTAAAAAACTCGGGCGGGGAAACGGAAAGACGATGAGTATTTCACAGGCCATTCAATCCGCCTTGAGCGGACTGAACGCAACCCAGACCCAGGCGGCGATCGTCAGCCGCAACATTTCGAACGCGCAGACCGAAGGCTATGTGCGCAAGGATGTGGAACTGGGCAGTCTCGTCGTCGGCGGCAGCGGTGCGGGCGTTTCGGTGCTCTCCATCTCGCGCACGGTGGATGAATTCCTCATCCGCGATGTGCGCACCGCCGCCTCCCGTGTCGGCTATCAGGAAACCTTGAGCGCCGCGCTTTCCCTTTATACAGACCTTGTCGGCCAGCCGCAGGACGAGCGTTCGCTTGCCTCGGCGCTCGGTGAGTTTCAGCGCGAGCTGGCGCTTCTGGGTGAGAACCCGGAAGACGTGGCACTGCAGCAGGCCGTTGCCGCCAAGGCGCGGGATCTGACGGGTGTTTTCAAAAACACCGACAGCGCCATCCGCCAGCTGCGTGAAGATGCCGATGCGCAGATTTCCGGTACGGTGATCAATATCAACCGGGACCTGAGTGAAATTCACCGGCTGAACCTCGAAATTCAAGGCCGGGGGCGTGACGGCGATATTGGTGATCTGCTCGATCAGCGCGACAGGTTGATCGATAAGCTGTCGCAGGAAATCCCGATCAATGTGCTGCCGTCCAATAATGGCGTGACAATCCTGACACGGGGCGGGGTGACGTTGCTCGATAGCGAAGTGCATCCTCTTTCTTTCGCCGCCTCGCCGGTTATCCCGCCGAATGCCGCCTATACACCGCCGCCCGGCCCCTCCGCCTTGAGCGGGCTGACCGTGGACGGGGTGGATATCGCGCCGGGCAGCAATTACCCGGGTGCGCTCGATGGCGGCAAACTTGCCGCGCATTTTGAAATCCGCGACCGGCTGATGCCGCGCTTTCAGCGCCAGGTGGACGAGCTGGCAAGTCAGCTCACCGCCGCCTTTCAGAGTGCGGATGCGACGGTAACGGGTGTGGCGCCCAATGATACCGGCCTCTTTACCGATGCGGGCGCAGCGCACGATCCGCTGGCCTATGCGCCGGGGCTTGCCGGGCGCATAGGACTCAATGCTCTGGTTGACCCGCTGGCGGGCGGCGATCCTTCACGCATCCGCGACGGGGTGCATGCGGCCGTGCCGGGCGCGGCGGGGGACCCGACACAGATCCAGGCATTTAGCTCGGTTTTCACGCAAACCTTCGGCTTCGATCCGGCAGCAGGCATTCAAACCTCCGCGACGCTGCTCAATTACGCTTCCAATGCTTCCTCGGACGCACACACATTGCGCAGCACGGCGCAGAACAATGCGAAGTCGGAAACCATTGCCTTTGACAGCCTGTCCAATTCGCGCCTCAGCAAGGACGGGGTCAATATCGACGATGAAATGCAGAAAATGCTGAGCATCGAACGCAGCTATGCCGCCAGCGCGCAGGTCATCTCTGCCGCCAACCGCATGCTCGATCAGCTGCTGGCCTCGTTCTAAGCGGGAGAGAAAAGATGAATATCGGCTCCGTATCCACGCTCGCCATGTCCCTGCAGGCCCGCAAAAGCGTTGCCGACACACAGCGCGAGCTTTTGCATTTGCAAGGCGAACAGGCGACCGGCAAGAAACGCGATGTGGCAGGCGATCTCGGCGCCTTGACCTCCCGCGACATTCTGCTGCGTGAAGCCTTCAGCGAGGCCGAAGGCTTCATCACCTCCAACAAGACGCTGGCCTCGCGCCTTGAAATTACCCAGGCAAGCCTGACCGGCGCGCGGGGCAATGCCAATGCCTTCATTTCCAATATCGTGGCGGCACTGCACGGCGAGGTCGCCATCGAACTTATTCCGGACGCCGCGCTCGATCTCATCGGTAATCTGGAAGGCGCGCTCAATACATCTTTCGGCGGGCGCTCGATTTTCGCGGGCACCGCGGTCGACCAGCAGGCATTGCAGCTCAACGATCAGGTGAATGGCGGGACGGGCTTTTCGCCCATGCAAGTCATTCAGGATGTGATTGCAGCCAAGCCCCCGGTAACGGACGCGGCCACGCTGAACGACCTTCTAACCGGGCCCGACGGTATTTCGACCGTTTTCGACAGCACGCATACCAATGCCGCCTACCGCTTCAACACGACTTTTTATAATGGCAACACCCAGGGCGTGACCGCGCGGATCGATGCGGAAACGACGGTGAATGCCGGTGCGCGGGCGGATGATCCGGGCGCCCGGCTGATCATGGAAGCTGCTTATACGCTGGCCGCCATCGACCCTGCCTCCATGCCGAGTGTGGAATACCGCACGGTGCTGGAAAGCGCGCTCGACAAAGTGCAGCGCGGCATCGGCCTTCTGGAGCAAACCCAGGCCATCTTGGGTCTTTCCGAGCAGGCCATCGAGCGGGCGCAGACGCGCCACGATCTCACCTTGAATGTTGCCACCCGCCAGATCAACGAGCTGGAAGGTGCCGATCCTTATGAAACGGCGGTGCGCCTCTCTAACGCGACGACACAGATCGAGGCGACCTTCTCCATCACCGCGCGTCTCAGCCGCCTGTCGCTGATGAATTATCTTTAAGGGCGTAAAACCGAAACCCGGGTTTAAAGCCGCGCCTCTAGGCTGAGCTTAGTCAAAAGGAGACGGACGGATGGAACCTTTCGGTATCTCGCTTTTCGGTCTTGCCAGCGACCGCATGTCGTATCTTGCGATGCGCCATCAGCTGGTGGCGGAAAATGTCGCCAATGCGAACACGCCGGGCTATGCGGCGCGCGACCTCAAGCCCTTCGATCAGGAATTGAGCGCGGCGGAAGTGCGCCTTGCGCAGACCCGGAAGGGGCATTTGGAACTTGCGAGCACGGCAAGTGGCAATCTGAAAGTCGATGCGAAAACCAAGACCTGGGAAATCGTGCCCTCCGGCAACAGCGTCTCGCTGGAGCAGGAAATGCTGAAAGCCTCGGAAGTCGTCACCTCCCATGCGCTGGTCTCCAACGTCTATAAAAGCAGCTTCAACATGCTGAGCACGGCGCTCGCCGGGCCGCGGTAAGGGAAAGGAATAATCTCATGTTCGATCCTTTAAACGCGGCCATGTCGATCGCAAGCTCTGGCCTGAAGGCTCAAAGCCAGCGCCTGCGCGTCGTCTCGGAAAACGTCGCCAACGCCAATTCCACGGCGCAGGTGCCGGGCGGCGATCCTTACCGGCGCAAGACCATCACCTTCGATGCCGAACTCGACCGGGCGCTCGGCGCATCCAAAGTGCAGGTGAAGTCCATCGGCGTCGATAAATCCGATTTCAAACTTATCCACGACCCAAGCCACCCGGCGGCGGCTGAGGATGGATATGTGAAACTGCCCAATGTCTCCGCGCTGGTCGAAATGGCCGATATGCGCGAGGCGACGCGGTCTTATGAAGCCAATCTCAACATCATCGATCAGGCCCGCAAAATGATGATGCGGACCACCGATCTGATGCGCCGGGGTTAAGGAGAACGATCATGGCGGCTGTCGGTTTCGTCGGTCAGGCGGCAAAACTCTACGAAGAGGCAAAAACCTTCGGCACGGGCGTGACCAACGGCCCGGCCAAGGTGAAAGAGCCGAGCAAGGCGGATGCGGCCGAGTTTTCCAATTTCGTGGAAAACATGGTTTCCCAGTCCGTCGGCACGCTGCGCCAGGCGGAAAGCGTGTCGGCAGCCGGCATCAGCGGCAAGGCAAGCGCCCAGCAGGTGGCCGAAGGCGTGATGGCGGCAGAGCTGACGCTGCAATCGGCTGTCGCCATCCGCGACAAGCTCGTCTCCGCCTATCAGGAAATCATGCGCATGCCGGTTTGACGGCGGATAAGTGTGGGGCAGTCATGAACGAAGCAGATGCCATTGACCTGATCCGCGATGCGGTATGGACGGCTTTTCTCGTCACCTCACCCATGCTGGTGGTGGGCATGCTGGTCGGCATCGTCATTGCGCTCTTACAGGCGCTGACCCAGGTGCAGGAGATGACGCTCACCTTCGTGCCCAAGATCGGTGCCATTCTGGCCGTCGGCGTGATTTCCGCGCCCTTCATCTATCAGGGGCTTTCCCGCTTTGCGTTCGATCTTTTCGAGCGCGTCGCCACAGGATTTTAGGAGAGCCCATGCCCGCGCCCATGTATCACGCAACGCTTGCGAGCCCCGGCCCGATGAAGGCGGACCGGGCGGGCGCCGTGCAAAAGGGCGGCGGCGATCTCGATTTCGGCGATTTTATCGATGCCATCAACCCGCTGCAGCATTTGCCGGGTATTTCCACGCTTTACCGGGAAGTGACGGGAGACACGATCAAAGCGCCGATGAAAATTCTGGGCTCGGCCATTATGGGCGGCTCGCTCGGCGTGATCGGCGCGATTGTCGACACTGTAATCGAGGAAGTGACGGGCAAGGATATGGGTGCCCATGTCATGGCTTTTTTGACGGGCGGGGACGAAGGCCCGCAATCCCCGGTAACTGTTGCCGGGGCGCAGCCGCCCGAAGAAAGAGCCCGCGTCACCATCGATATTGCAAGCGCCCAGCCTGTGCCCGGCGCCGAGGAAGCGCGTCTCGATCTTGCTGCTGCACCCCCGCCGCCGGCTCCAGCTGCAAGCGTGAGGAAGCCGGAAGCTATGCCGGCACCCGGCAAGGTCGCGCCGCTTCAGCTTGCCTCCGTGACCGAGAGCAGCGCTTATGAAGGCACGCAAATCCCCCGCGAGCTGATGGAAGCGCTTTACCGCATGCACCAGCAGCAATACCAGGACGCCCATTATGAGCGCCCCGGCATGGACACGCGGTTCTAAACCCCTTCTTTCAGGCCGCAGAACTTATACCCCCGTTTAAACGCCGCTCTTTAGCGTTGCCTAAGGCCGGAAACGGCTCTCTTTTTTGGCAATGGCAGGCATCATGCGGCGGCTCGAACAATTTCAGACAGTGCTGGAGCAGCTTCCCGGGCCCGTTTACCGCGGCACGGTGACGGCCTGCAGCGGCCAGACGATGCGGGTGCGCGGGCTGGAGCGTAAACTCTCGGCGGGCGACCGCTGCGATATCCTGGCGCAGGACGGGCGGCGCATCGCCTCCGAGGTGATCGGTTTTGATGGGGAAAGCAGCCTTCTCATGCCGTTCGAGGCGGCAGAAGGCATTGCCCTTGGCGCCCGCGTGGAAACCCAAGGCACGGGCGCAAGCGTCAAGCCGCATCCGGGCTGGATCGGCCGGGTGGTGAACGGGCTCGGCGAGCCGGTGGACGGCAAGGGCCCGCTGCCGCAGGGCGAGATCGCCCGGCGTCTGCGCGGCGTGCCGCCCTCGCCTTATGGCCGCCGGCGGCTCGGGCCGAAGCTTGAAACGGGCGTGCGCGCGCTCAATGTCTTCGCGCCGCTTTGCCGGGGCCAGCGCATCGGCGTTTTCTCCGGTTCCGGTGTCGGCAAATCCACCCTGCTTTCCATGCTGGCGCGGGGCGGCGGCGCGGATGTCGCCGTTATCGGCCTCATTGGCGAACGCGGGCGCGAGGTGCAGGAATTCCTGCAGGAAACATTGGGCGCCGAGGGGCTGGAGCGCGCGGTCATGGTGGTCTCCACCTCCGATGAGAGCCCGCAAATGCGCCGCCAGGCGACTTACCTGACGCTGACCGTCGCAGAAGCCTTCCGCGACCAGGGCATGCAGGTCGTCTGTCTGGTCGATTCCATTACCCGCTTTGCCATGGCTCAGCGCGAGATCGGCCTGACGGCGGGCGAGCCTCCGGCCTCCAAGGGTTATCCGCCCAGCGTCTTCAGCGAAATGGCACGGCTTCTGGAACGGGCGGGGCCGGGCATGGAAGACCAGGGCGACATTACCGGCATTTTCACGGTGCTTGCGGAAGGGGACGATCACAACGATCCCATCGCCGATGCCGCCCGCTCGATCCTTGACGGGCATATCGTGCTGGAACGGGCAATTGCCGAGCGCGGCCGCTTTCCCGCTATCGACATTCTCAAAAGCGTTTCACGCGCGCTGCCCGCCTGCCATACGCCTGAAGAGGAAGCAGTTTACCGCGAGGCGCGCCGCTATCTCGCCGCCTTTGAAGAAATGCGCGAGCTCATTCAGCTCGGCGCTTATAAGGCCGGCGCCGACCCGCTGGTGGACCGGGCGATCGAACTTGAGCCGGCGCTCGAAGCCTTTCTGGCGCAAAAGGCCGATTGCCGCGCGTCGCTGGAAGAAAGCTTTGCCGAACTTGCCGAATTGCTCGGCCATGCCGGCGCGGGCGAGTTGCCGGAAGAAGAGGCGGCGGAGCTTGCCCCGGTGCCGGTACCGGAACCGGCATTCGAGCATGAGTTGCCGCCCGAACTTCTCGCCGATCTGAGAGCAATGGAAGAAGACGGCGGCATCGTCATTGAAGAACCGATCATGAAAGAGGCGCGCTCGTGAGCGAAACATTCGTCCAGAAATTTCCCGCCCTCGATCAGTTCACGCGCGGCGGGCTGCAGCACCGGGACATCTGGTTTGCGGTGGGCATCATCTTCATGCTCACCATTCTCTTTTTGCCGGTCCCTTCCTGGGGGCTCGATATCGGTCTTGCAATCTCCGTTGCCTTCTCCGTCCTGGTCTTGATGGTGGCGCTCTGGATCAATAAGCCGCTCGACTTTTCTTCCTTTCCGACGATCCTGCTGGTCGCGACCATGTTGCGCCTTTCGCTCAACATCGCCTCGACACGGCTTATTCTTTCCGAAGGACACGAGGGGCCGACGGCAGCAGGGCATGTGATTTCCGGCTTCTCGCATTTCGTCATCGGCGGCAATTTCGTCATCGGGATGATCGTCTTCGCCATTCTCGTGACGGTGAACTTCCTCGTGATCACGAAGGGTGCGACCCGCGTTGCCGAGGTTGCGGCACGCTTTACCCTTGATGCCATTCCCGGCAAGCAGATGGCCATCGATGCCGATCTTTCCGCCGGGCTCATTGACGATAAGCAGGCCCAGCAGCGCCGCTCGGAACTGGAACAGGAAAGCTCATTCTTCGGGTCCATGGACGGGGCCTCGAAATTCGTGCGCGGCGATGCCATTGCCGGTCTCATCATCACTTTCATCAATCTCGTCGGCGGCATTCTGATCGGCGTTGCGCAAAAAGACCTCAGCTTCTCCGAAGCAGCACACGTCTATTCGATCCTTTCCGTGGGGGACGGGCTTGTCTCGCAGATCCCGGCGCTCATCGTCTCGCTCGCCGCCGGTCTTCTTGTTACCAAGGGCGGCAACCAAGGCTCGGCCGATCAGGCTTTACTCCGCCAGCTCGGCGCTTACCCGAAAGCTTTGCTGCTTGCCGCGATCCTGATGGGGCTGCTCGCCATCACGCCGGGCATGCCGTTCTTCCCCTTCCTGCTGCTCGGCGGCTTCTTCGGCGGCATCGCCTGGTGGTTGCCCCGGCTTTTCGAAGAGCAGGAACGCGAGCGCCAGCGCGAGGAACTTGCCGCGGCGCAGCCCAAAGTTTCCGAGGAAACGCCTATCGAAGAGCTTTTGCGCATCGAGGATATTCAGCTTGAAGTGGGCAGCCAGCTCGTTCCGCTGATTGTCGGCGAGAATACGGGGCTGACCGCCAAGGTCTCTCTCCTGCGCCGCCGTTTTGCCAAGCAGTATGGGTTCTACCTTCCCAAGATCCGCGTGAAGGATAGCGGCTTTCTGGAGCCCAAAGCCTATGAGATTTCCGTGCAGGGCGTGATTGTCGGCAAGGGCGAGGTCTGGCCGAAATATATGCTTGCCATCGACCCGAGCGGGTCTGCCGAGCCCATCGAAGGCCAGGAAACGCGCGAGCCTACATTCGGCCTGCCGGCCCGCTGGATTTCCCGCTCCATGGCCGAGCGGGCGGAAAGCAAGGGCTATACGGTGGTGGATGAGGAAAGTGTCGTCATCACGCACCTGACCGAGGTCATTAAAGACAATCTAAGCTCGCTTCTGACTTATGCAGCGCTGCAGAAGCTCCTGGACGGGCTCGACGGGGACTATCAAAAACTCATCGCCGATCTCGTGCCGGCGCAGATCACCATGGCTGCGCTGCAAAACGTGCTGCAAAGCCTGCTGGCCGAACAGGTCTCGATCCGCAATCTGCCGCTTATTCTGGAAGCGGTGGCGGAAGCCGCCCCCCATTCGCGCAATGTCGGGCTCATCGTCGAGCATGTGCGCGCCCGTCTTGCCCAGCAGATTTGCCAGACGCTTGCCGGGAACGACGGTTTCCTGCGCGCCGTCACGCTGCAGCCGAAATGGGAGCAGGCCTTCATGGACCATATCGAGCAGCAGGGCGAGGACCGCGTCTTCACCATGCCGCCTTCCATGGTGCATGATTTCGTGCTGGCGGCCCGGCCCGCCATTCAGCAGCAGATCGGCGCGGGCGATCCTTTCGCCATTCTCGTTGGCCAGGAAATCCGCACCTTTGTACGGTCCCTGCTTGAGCGGGTGAGCGCGGCAACGCCGGTCATCAGCCATGCCGAATTGCACCGCAAGGCGCCGGTCAAAGTGGTGGCGCAAATATGAGCGGGGGCGGCATGAACCAGAAACCGGAAAACAGTGCATTGAGCCTTGCCGATGAAATCGTTGCGCTGGCGCGGGAAAGCGGGCGGCAGGTTTCCGCCGATACCGACCTTGCGCTGCTGTTGGAGGATATGGCCGGCGATATGCAGATCAATGTGCCGGTGCTGCTTGCCCTCTCCGAAATCGCCACGCCGCTTTTCCGTTACGAGATGACGGAAAACCTTCCGGCGCCCCGCCCGGATGATGGGCACGGCGACTGAATTTTGACGTAGAACTGATCAACCCGACGGGAAAGACCCATGGAAAAGCAAATTCGCCTGAGAGAAGACGTCACCAGCCTGACGGGACCGGAACGGGCCGCTGTCATTCTCTTCGCGCTGGGCAAGGACCGCGGCGCCAAGCTGATGGAACAACTCGATGAAGACGAGATCCGCATGGTCTCGCGCTCCATGGCGCAGCTCGGCAGCATTACCTCGACGGTCTGCGAGCATCTCTTGCGGGACTTCACGGACTATTTCGTCAATAGCGCTAGCGTCGTGGGTACCTATGACAGCACCGAGCGCATGCTCTCCCAGTTCCTGCCCGAAGAGCGGGTAATGGAAATCATGGGCGACATTCGCGGCGCGGCAGGGCGCAGCATGTGGGAAAAACTGTCCACGGTGAATGAGCAGATCCTTGCAAGCTATCTGCAGAGCGAGCATCCGCAAACCGCAGCCGTGATCCTCTCCAAAATCCGCTCCGCGCACGCCGCCCGCGTAGTGGCGGCGCTGCCCAGCGAGTTCCGCGCCGATGTCATGCGCCGGATGATCGAGATGGATTATGTGCAAAAAGATGTGCTCAAAGACATCGAGGAGACGCTGCATTCCGAATTCATGGTCAATTATGCCCGCATGCTCGGCAATGACAGTCATATGCGCATCGCGGACATTCTCAACCAGGTGGACCGGGCGCGCCTGCCGGAAATCATGGGGGAGATCGAACAGGAAGTGCCGGACTCCGCCGATGCGATCAAGGCGCTGATGTTCACCTTCGACGATCTTTTGAAGCTCGATGGCCGCTCGATCCAGGTGATCGTCCAGGCGGTGGAGATCGACACGCTTATTCTGGCGCTGAAGGGCCTGAAGGACGAGGCGCGCGAGATCGTCTTCCAGAATATGTCAGAGCGCGCCCGCGCCATCGTCAAGGGCGAGCTGGAATTGATGGGCGCGATCCGCGCGAGCGATGTGGACGAAGCCCAGAGCCGGGTGCTGCGTCTCGCCAAGGAGCTGGAAGCGCGCGGCGAGATCATTCTCAACCAGCAGGGCAAATCCTCTCCCCGCCGCATGATCGCTTAAGCGGCTGGGTCATTTCTCAAAAGAAAGGCGGCGCTTTCGGGCGCCGCCTTTTTCTATGGAGTAGAGGGAAGGGCTCAGTTCTTTTGGCGGGCCGGCGTCTTCTGGCCGAGGACATAGGAGATGATTTCGGCAACTGCCTTGTAGAACTCGCTCGAGATTGGATGACCGACCTCCATGGAAGCATGGAGCGCGCGGGCAAGCGGAGGTTCTTCCACCACGGGCACGCCGTGCTTTTCCGCCGTCTCGCGGATTTTAAGCGCCACGAGATCGAGCCCCTTGGCAACACAGACCGGCACCGCATCCACCCCGCGCTCATAGCGCAAGGCTACGGCATAGTGGGTCGGGTTCATGATGACGACGGAGGCGTTCGGCACCGCCTCCAGCATGCGCCGGCGCGCCCGGCTCTGGCGGATTTCGCGCAGGCGGCGCTTGACCATGGGGTCGCCTTCGACCTGCTTCATCTCGTCTTTGATTTCCTTATGCGACATGCGCAGGTTGCGCCGCCAGTCAAAGCGGCGCCAAAGAATGTCCACGGCGGCGATCAGCGTCATGGAGGAAGCAACAGCCACGAGAAGCCGCATGGTGAATTCCCGGATCATGGAAGGCAGGGAGGTCACATCCTTGAAGACGAAGGATTCAGCCTGCGCGATTGCCGGCCAGAGCACGAAGGTGGTGATGGAGCCGATCAGCGTCAGTTTGATGAGCCTGAAGGAAAACTCCACCAGCGCCGCCCGGCCGAAAATACGCTCCGCCCCTTTTTTGGGGGAGATGCGCTCCAGTTTCGGCTGAATGCGGTCTGGGGCAAGGCGCGCATTGCCCTGCACCAGCATGGCGAGAATACCCGCCATCATGAAAAGCAGAAAGACGGGCAAAAGCGTCAGCGCCGTTTCGGCAATGAAATTACCGATCATCTGCGACAGATCGCCCACGGTGGGCCCGGCAATCAGCTCGTCCGGCCGGTCGATCAGCGGCACCATGGCATGGCCAAGCTCTGCCATGGCCCAGGAGCCTGCACCCGCCACCAGCGTGAAGGCCGCCAGAAACGTGAGCAGTGTGCCCACCTCGCGCGAATTGGGCGTATTGCCCTTTTGCTTGGCATCGGACTGCTTTTTCTCTGTCGGTTCCTCGGTTTGCGAGGACTTGTCTTGCGTTTGATCGGACATGTCAGGTGGCAAAGCTGTTGAGCCAGGCGCTCATGCTGCCTGCAAAGGAAAGCATGATGGCCGAAGCGGTTGCGAAAAGAACGAGAAAGCCCGTTGCGAGCAAAAACGGCATGCCGACGAAGAAGACGGGCAAGGACTGCATCAGCCGGTTGGTAAGCCCGAGGCCGAGATTGAAAAGAAAGGCGATGATGAGAAAGGGGCTTGCGAATTTCACCGCAAGAACGAACGCCTCGCTCATCACATGGATGAAATCTTCCGAGAGCCGCGCAAGATCAGGCAGGCGCGCGGGCGCAAAAAGCCCGTATGAAGCGGCAATCGCATCGATCATGAGAACATGCAGATCGGCAACGAAAATCAGCGTCATGCCGCACATGACGAGGAGGTTCGTGGTGGCCGTCGAGCCGCCGAAACCCGCAGCAGCCTCCGGCACCAGCGCGGAAAGGCCCATGGACTGGCCGATAAGCTGGCCGCCCATATGAAGAGCGGAGAAAATGAGCCGTGTCGAGGCGCCGATAAAGGCCCCGATCAGGAACTCCGTGCCGATGGCGCCGAACAGCGCACCTGCATCCTGCGGCACGGCGATATGGGAGACGGGGGCAAGCGGCAGAATGATGAAACTGATGGCAAGGGCAAGGACGAGGCGGACCTGCGGCGGGATGATGCGCTCACCGAAACCGGGCAGCAGCAGAACCGCCGTGCCGGCACGGGCGAAAACCAGCATGAAAAGGAAGACCTGATGCTGGGCGAAAAGCTGCAATCCCTCCATCGCCGCCCCTATAGGAATGATCTGACGAGGCTGGAGGTCAGCAGGTACCAGCCATCAATCAGAACGAAAAAGAGCACTTTGAACGGCAGCGAGATCACCACCGGCGGCAGCATCATCATCCCCATCGCCATCAGAACCGTGGCAACCACAAGATCGATAACGAGGAAAGGCAGGAAGATCAGAAAGCCGATCTCGAAGGCCCGGCGCAGCTCGGAAACGAGAAAGGCGGGAACCAGTACGCGCAGGTCCACCCGGGCTTCCTCTTCTTCCGCCTCTTCATTGGCGGAAGGGGCGGGGAGAACGCTTGCCTGGTCTTCCTCTGTGCCCGCGGGGCGGGACTTTTCATAAATTACCGCCGAGAGCCCGTCGAAAAGCGCAAGGTCCTTCTCGCGCACATTGCGCTGCATGAACTGGCGGAAGGGCTCGACGATCCGCCCGAACGCTTGTTCTTCGGTTACCTGGTCGTTGAGAAGCGGATTGAGCCCATCGCGCCAGGCCTGGTCGAATGTCGGCGCCATCACATAAGCGGTGATGAAAAGCGCCAGGCTGACGATCACCATATTGGGCGGCGATTGCTGCAGCCCGAGGCCGCTGCGCAGGAAGGAAAGCACGATCACGATGCGCGTGAAGCAAGTCACCATGATAAGGAGACCGGGCGCGATGGAAAGAACCGTAAGAATGCCTAAAAATTGAATGATCCGCGCTGTGAGCGGCCCGCTGCGCTCGCCCCCGGCAAGCGAGGCAATGTCGAAATCGGCGGCGCTGGCAGGCCCGGTTGCCGCCAGAACGAAAGCGCCCAAAACGCCGATTGTGAGGAAAAAAACCCGCCTGCTCATTGCAGCACCAGATGGTGAATGGCGAGACGTGAAATTTTTCCCTGTTCATCGACCAGCGCGACACGGCGCTCGATCTGATTTTTAAAACGGGCGGCGGCGTGGCTGCCTTCAAGGTCGCGCCCATCAAGCCCTCTCAAAAAAAGAATGAGCGCTTCTTCGATATCACCCTTCATTTGTTTGACGTCGGCAAGGTGGCTGCGGCGCGTCTCCAGGCTGATGCCGATCTGGATGAACCGGGCTTTCGCCGTCTCGCGCAAATTCGTGGTGATGGGCCCGATTTCGAAAATCTGTGCGGGGTCCGTCTCTGCAAGCGTTGCGGGCTTTCCATGCGCCAGAATTTCCCAATAGGAAACGGCAAATTCGCTGACAGTTTTATCGGTTTCCACAGCCGAGGACACCATGACCGTGAAAGCCAGTGCCAGCCCGAAAAGAATGAAGAGCGGGGGCACTGAGTATTTGAGAACAAGATCGAGAATTTTCTTTCCCGCAGATTGGGTTCCACTTTCGACTTCTTCGCTCATCCCGCCGCTTCCTGCTGTCTGCAAACTTAAATCACGCTGAAAACATTGCCCGATAGCTTGGGCCTCAACGCAATCACGGTAGCTCTCGCCGTATTCGGAATCTTTAAAGAATGGGGATGCAGTGAAGTCGCTTCTCGAAAACCTTCAGGCACTGGGTACGCGCCGCTTGATAATGCTGGGCGGTGTGGGCGCATTGATCGTGGTGGGCATCGTTGCCGCTTCGATCATGATGTCGCAGTCCTCCATGACCGTTCTTTATTCCAAACTCTCGCCGGCGGAAGCAGCGCGGGTGGGGCAAGCGCTGAAAGAAATCGGCATCGATTTTGACATGCAGGAAGATGCTGGCGCCGTCCTCGTCTCCCCCAACGAAGCGCGCAAAGCGCGCATGGCGCTTGCCGAGCGGGGCCTTCCCGCCAACAGCTCCGCGGGTTGGGAGCTTTTCGATGATGCAGGTGCCCTGGGCCTTACCTCCTTCATGCAGCAGGTGACGAAAACCCGCGCGCTGGAAGGCGAACTTGCGCGCACCATTCAGACCATGGATGGGGTACTCGCCGCGCGTGTGCATCTTGTTCTCCCCGAGCGCGATGCGTTCAGCCGGGCGGCGGCAACGCCGAGCGCTTCCGTCTTCGTGCGCATGGGCGACGCGGCCCATATGGCACGGGAAAAGGCGCTTGCCATTCAGCGCCTCGTCAGCGCGGCGGTGCCGGCGCTCGCGCTTAAAAACGTGACGGTTCTCGACAGTTCCGGCGAAGTGCTGGTTGCCGAAGGCGAAGGCAGCGCGAATGCCGCCCGCGGTACGGAATACCGCGCGGAGCTGGAAGAGGGGATGAGCGAATCCATCCGCCGTCTTCTAACGCCTTATCTCGGCCAGGGGAATTTCCGCGTCGCGGTGACGGCGGATATCGATCTCGACCGGGAGGTCATTGCCGAGGAGACCTTCGATCCCGACAGCCGGGTGGAGCGTTCGCGCCGCAATTTCTCCGAAAACGAAAACGCGACCGATACCAGCACGGAGCCGCCCGTCTCCGTTGCGCAAAATTTGCCGGAAGAGGAAATCAGCAATGGCGCAGGGTCCTCTTCTTCCTCGACCACGGAACGCGTGGAAGAAACGATCAATTATGAAATTTCCTCCGTGCGCCGCGAGCGGGTGAGCGAAGCAGGTAAAGTCGAGCGGCTCAATGTCGCCATTCTGGTGGATGGGGTGCGCGGGGTGGATGCCTCCGGCGCGGAAACCTATGAACCGCGCTCGGAAGAAGATCTTGCAAAAATCGCCACCATCGTGCGCACGGCGGCAGGTTTCGATGCGGCGCGCGGCGATGTCGTTACCGTGGAGAATGTAAAATTCATCGAGCGGGTGCAGGATCTCGAGCCGGTGGGCACGCCTACTTTGACCGAAGTCGTCATGCATAATCTTGGCACGGTCATTCAGTCGCTCGTGCTGCTTCTCATTGTCGGCCTGCTCACGGTCTTCGGCCTCAAGCCCGTCGTCTCCCGTCTTATGGAGACGAACCGCGAGCGCAAGAAAACCGCGCTCGAGGCGCTGGAAGAAGAAGCGGGTGAGGGCGAAGCCGCCGCGGCGCTTGCCTTTGAAGACGGGGCGGAAAATGTTGCCGGCGCGCTCGAAGACCGCAGAGCCCAGGCCGAGGCCCAGCTTTCCGGCGGCACCGGTACGGACAAGTTCATGGAAAACATGATCCAGCTGCGCTCGGTGGAAGGGAAAGTGCGCGAAAGCTCCATCGCCAAGCTCGGTGAGATCGTCGACGAATATCCCGAAGAGGCCGTCAATATCCTGCGCGCCTGGGTCTATGAGGAAAGGAGCGCGTGATGGGCATGGCTGCAACGCGTCCTTATGCTTTCGAGCCGCTGGATAAGCCCGCCCGCCTCGCTGTCGTCGAGGCGGAGGAAACGGCTGAAGAACTGGAAGCCCGGCTGCGGGAAGAATTCGCCCGCGTGCTTGACGAAGCCCGCGCCGAAGCTTTTGAAGAAGGTAAGGTTCAAGGCATGCGGGAAGGCCGGCTCCTGGCCGAGCGGGACAGCTCGCTCCAGGCCCGCCAGGTCACGCTCAATCTTCTCAGCGAGATCACCCGCGGCGTCGGCATGCTCGATGAAGAAACCTGCCGCCTTGAAAAAGAGGCGCTCGGCGCCGTGAAAGCGTTTTTGGGCCAGCTTGCCCCCCGTTTTATGGAAGAAACCTTGGCGGCGCGCTGCGAGGCTTTGCTGCAGGAAGCTTTTTTGCAGCTCGGTGACAGCCGGCAATTGCTGATCGGTGTCAATGCAGGCGCGGCATCCTCCATCGAGGCATTGCTTACCTCCGTTGAAGTGCCGCCTGGCGTGGAAGTTCTGGTGCAGGCCGAAGAGGCACTGCCTGCCGGCGGCATCGATATTCGCTGGACCCATGGCGGCGTCCGCTTCGATCCCGAAGCGGTTTTGGCGCTGCTTACCCCCGAAGAGGGTCCGGCTTCCCAAGAGACACATCTGACTATGGAAATGCGTGAAGAAGGAGACGCGTGATGAGCGACAAGGATACCCCCATCATTTCCGGCACCGGTGCGGAAATCGAGGAAGGCGCCGAAGCGGCCTCTCCGGCGGCGGCGCAAAAGCCCCAGCCGTCCCAGATGCGCCAGACGCGCGAGGCGGAGTTCGATGTCAGCGCAGCTGTCTTCCCGCGCGGCGAACTCGATGAGCCGGAAGCCGCCTCCCGGCGCACGGTGGAGCAGAACCTTGCCGTCGTCATGGGCGTGCCGGTCAAGATGCAGGTCGTGCTCGGCGCCGCCACCATGCCGGTGGCAAGCCTTCTGAAGCTCGGGCGCGGCGCTATTGTCGAGCTCGATCACAAGGTGGGCGAGCCTGTTGCCATCATGATCAATGACCGGGTCATTGCCCGGGGCGAAGTGGTGGTGGTTGATGAAGACCGTTTCGGCGTGACGCTGACGGATATCGTCGCCGACCCTTTCAGCGGCGCTTCGGCGAAGCATTAAGCAAGCAAGAGGTTGCCGATGGACGAGACCACACCCCCTCACACCCAGGATGAAGCGGCCTGGGCGGGCCGCGCCGAAGAGGGCGATCTGGCCGGTGCCGTTATGGGCGGGCGCCGTCAGGCGGCCTCCGAAGCGCTGAGCAAATTGACGGATTCGGCGGGCCTGCACGAGCGCCTGCCGATGATGGATGTGATCGTCGACCGGCTGGTGCGCCTTCTGACGACGGGCCTCAGGCAATTCACTTCCCACGGCGCGCGCATCAATGTCGCCGATTATTCCATTCACCGGTTCGGCGATGTGCTGCAGTCGCTGCCCGAGCGCTCGCTCATCAATGTCGCGGTGGCCGAGCCCTGGGACAACAAGCTGCTCATTACGGCCGATTCCGACATGGTCTATGCGTTTGTGGATGTGCTGCTCGGCAGCCCGAAATCGGCGCGCATGTTCGATCCGAGCCGTTCCTATACTTCCATCGAGCGGCGTCTTGCGGGGCGGGTGCTTGATCTCGTGGCAGATAATCTGGCAAGCGCGTTCGAGCCCATCTCGAAAGTCAGCTTTAAAAGCGAGCGGCTGGAGGTCAATCAGGAATTCGTCGTCATCTGCCGGGAAAGCAATCCCACGGTCATGATCGATCTGCAGGTGGATTTTGAATGCGGCGGCGGCAAGGTGCGCATCGCGCTGCCTTATGTGACGCTGGAGCCGGTACGCAAAAAACTGGTGCAGATGTTCACCAGCGAAAAATTCGGCCGGGACCCTGCCTGGGAGCGCCATTTCCACAGCGAGGTGCAGCGCACGGAGCTTGCCATTACCGGTGTCCTGCATGAGCGCATCGTGACGCTCGGCGAAGTGGCGGGCTGGAAGCCCGGCATGACGATTTCCCTTCCCATTTCCGTCCGCAAGCCCGCGGCCCGTCTCATGTGCAATGGCGTGCCGCTTTATGAGGGGGAGATGGGGCAATCCGGCGGCTCGCTCGCCATCAAAGTCGAAGAAGCAACCAATCTGGAGCAGGAGTTCATCGATGCTCTCTTATCTGATTAATATCGCGCTTCTTTGCGCATTGCTGGCCTGCACGACCTATATGTATTTCGTCAATCAGCGCCTGCGCCTCTTGCGCAGCGGGCAGGACAATATCGGCCCGATGATCGAGAAATTCGCCAAGATCACCGGCGATATGACCGAGAGCCTGAGCACGCTGAAATCGGACGCCGTGGCGACCGCCCGCCAGCTCGAGGAAATCGTCTCGCATGCTCATGCGCTGAACGGCAAGATCGAGACGACGCTGAAAGAAGCAAAGGCCATCGAGCTGCGCCTTGCCGCGGCCAATGCGCTGCACCCGGCGGCCCAAAGAAGCCCGGCGCAGGATGAAAGCATCGAAGGTTTGACCGATCTTCTCAAAGCTTTTGAAGAAGAAGTCGCCCGCCGCCCTGAGAATAAAGCAAAGGACGCGCCGGTGCGCGCCGATCAGGTGAAAGAGGCGGCCTCCCGCCCGCTCCATGCGGTGGAGCCGCGCCGGGCACTGGGTTTCCGCGCCCGCCAGCATGATGAAGAGGGGGAGAAGGGCGTGCGGCGCTGGAAGCCCGCTTTCGCCAGCAAGAAGAGCCTGATGAATGAGGCGCTCGATCTCTTTTACAAAGCTCCGGGGGATGCCTGATGCGTATTTTGCCCATCGCGCTGACGGCGGCGTTTCTGGCGCTGCCCATGCAAATGGAAATCGTGGTGCATGAAAGCGCGGCACTTGCCAAAGGGGTGGCCGGAGACGGCTTTGGTGATCACCCGCGCCCCTGGGCTAACGATCTTTTGAATAATGGGCAGAAACAACCCTCTGAAAGCACGCAACATGCTGAAGAAAGCCTTAAGCGCGCAGCAGTGGAGACCTCGGCAGGGAAGGCGCAAGTGGGGGCAATGAGTGCTGCCGCAGACCTTTCGCCGGAAAACTGCGCCGCAACCGGTGCCGATATGGAAGCCCGTCTCTCCCGGCTCCAAGCGGCCGAGCGGCGCCTGCAAAAGCAGCTTGCCGGTCTCACCGCATTGCAAGGAGCAATTGAAACCCTGCTCGTGCAGCAAACAGAGGCGGAGAAACAGGATCTTCAACAGCTTGTTAATCTGTACCGGAATATGAAACCTGTAGAGGCTGCCGGTATTCTGGGTGACATGGAGCTACCCATCGTGGTGTCCGTGCTGCTGGCCATGAAGGAGCGCGAAGCCGCGCCCATCCTGGCGCAGATGCCTAAAGCGGCAGCTCAGGACGTGACGCGGGAAATTGCGCGGCGCCGCAGTCTTGAGCGGCTGGATATCAGCCAGCTTTGATGGGGCCGCAGAGTAATGAGGGATTTCATGCGATTTGGCCGGAACAGACCCACCTTGACCCTGATCACGGATGGGGAGCGGCGCGTCTATCCCGATGAGGCCCAGCATTCGGCAAATGACGTTCTGATGTCGCGCCTTCTCAGCGCGGTCATGGAAGAGGCCATGCAGGATATCTTTTCCGTGGACCTGGCTCATTTCGTCGGTGAGCTGCGCAACGGCTACAAGGATATCCTGATGGATATCGTCAAGGATTGCCTCTCCTCCTCGCCCTATGGCGCTTATGTGAATTTCTCCGGCAAGGGCACGTTCGAGCTCGACTGGAACACCGTGCCGGCGGTGCGGCTCGAATTCGTCTGGGCCGGCCCCTTCTACGAGGTTTTCTTCGAGGTGGAGCGGCGCGGTAATGAAATGCAGTGCTATTTCGGTGACGTGCGCCCGCAGGGCGGCCAGTCGCCGGCAAAAGCGACCAAGCATTTCATCGAGGAGCTGCAGCGCGGCCTCAATGAGGGCGCGCTCTGAACTCTTAAGAGCCCGGCTAAACACAGAAAAAGGCGCTGCTGAGAAGCAGCGCCTTTTCTTTTACCCATGCAGGGAGATCAGAAGTTCGCGGCAACCGCTTCGGTTTGAGCGGGCGCGGGGCGGACCAGCGCGATCTCCTCAGGGGCTTCGAGCTTATAGCCGCGCCCATAGACCGTCTCGATATAAGAAGCGCCGTCCGTATAGCTCGCAAGCTTCTTGCGCAGCTTGCAGATATAGACATCTACCACCTTGTCGAAGGGCTGCGTGTCCCGCATCCCGTAAACGGCGTCGTAAATCGTTTCTTTGGCCACCACGCGGCCGACGCGCAGAGCAAGCTGGGTGAAGATCGTGTGTTCGCGGTGGCTGAGCTTGACCCGTTCGCCCCGGATTTCCGGATCCCGCCCGTCGAGATAGGCGGTGATCTCTCCGATCTCGATGGAGGTAGTGGGATGGCCGTGGGCCCGGCGGATGACGGCATGGATACGCTCGATCACCTCGCCTGCGTTCACCGGCTTGACCATCACATCGTCCGCCCCGGCGTTCAAAAGTGCGATGGAAAGCGCGCTGTTCTTATTGTCGATCAGCGCCACAACCGGCACATCGCAGCCCAGTTTGCGCAGCAGCCGGATTTTCTCTTCCATTTCTTCGCTCTCGCCGATCAGTGCGCCCTGGAAATTGTTCAGGTCCGCGGCGAAAGCGTCGGTAATGTCATCGACCCCATACTCTTCCACGATGGAAAGCTCGGCCCGCTCTTTGGCGAAAACACGCTGCAGCGCGGCTGCAACGCCGGCATTCTTTTCTAGAAGCGCCAGGTTCGTCTTTTTACGCTTGTTGCCCATTGTGCCCTCGATAGTGATACGAAATCCTTGTTGCCTTTTCCCGTTTCTGGGATCCCTGCTTAAGGAAAACTCCGCAGTGTTGACTCACTGTTTCGTGACTAATAAGGGGCACCGCCTGTAAAGGGCTGCTTAATTCATTCGTTGCATTTCGTCTTAGATTTCAAAACTTCATATGTTTTTCACGTTCCACAAGGTTTCGACAGATATTGTTCGAAAACTTCTTTCAACTCTTATGAAAATTCTTTTTTGGAATCTTGTTAGAAGCTTGCAGCGAGGCGCAAAGAGGCCCGTCTTTTTAAGCCAGTTTAAACAGCGCCGCCTAGCGTGAGGCTCAACGACACTTTTGCGGTTGTGAGCAATGAAAAAGAAATCCCCTCTCGCCCGTCTCGCGCTTCTGGCCTTTTTGGGCATGGCGCTGACAGGCGCCGGTCTGGGCGAGGCGGCTGCCAGCCGGATCAAGGATATTGTGCGCGTTGAAGGCGTGCGCAAGAACATGCTGGTCGGCTATGGGTTGGTGGTCGGGCTCAACGGGTCGGGGGACAGGCTGCGCAACATTCCCTTCACCGAGCAAAGCCTGACAAGCATGCTGAAGCGCATGGGTGTCAATGTGCGCGATGAGGAATTGAAGACGAAGAATGTGGCGGCCGTCATGGTAACGGCCGAGCTGCCGCCTTTCTCCCGCCAGGGCGCTTTGATCGATGTGTCGGTCTCCACCTTGGGCGATGCGACGAGCCTTGCGGGCGGCGCGCTGCTCGTTACACCGCTCATGGGCGCGGACGGTAATGTCTACGCGGTGGCTCAAGGACCCGTCGCCATTTCAGGCTATAGCGCGGACGGCGATGCGCAATCCGTGACGAAAGGCATTCCCACGCGCGCGCGCATTACGAATGGCGCGATCGTCGAGCGGGAACTGCCCGAGCAGCTCGATCAGCTTGAGATCGTCCGGCTTAACCTGCGCAATCCCGACTTTACGACGGCGATCCGTATTGCCGACACGGTGAACCGCCGGTTCGGTGCGCCGCTCGCCGACCCGCTCGACCTCAACAATGTGGAAATCCGTGTGCCGGCGAAATATCGCGGCCAGGTTGCCCGGTTCATTCACGACATCGAAGGGCTCGATGTGCGCCCGGATGCGGTCGCCAAGGTCGTGATCGACGAAAAATCCGGTACGATCGTGATCGGCGCCGATGTGCATATCAGTAAAGTTGCGATCACTCATGGCAATCTGACCGTGCGCGTCACCGAGACGCCCCAGGTCTCCCAGCCCTCGCCATTCGCCGAAGTGGGCGAGACGGCGGTCGTGCCGCGCACCGATATCGAGATCGAGGAAGGCAAGAAGGGTTTTGAGGTTGTCGGCGGCACGACGACGCTGGAATCCCTCGTCTCCGGCCTCAATCGGCTCGGCATGTCGCCGGGCGATGTGATCTCGATCCTGCAGGCGATCAAGGCGAGCGGCGCGCTGCAGGCGGAAATCGAGGTGATCTGATGAGTATCCTGCCTCCCACAGGGCCGGTCCCGCCCGGCGGTTTTACCGAGCTTCTGGAGCGCCCCTTTCTGGAGCGGCGTGCGGAAAAAGCTTTGCCCCCGCCGCTGGAAACGTTTGCCGGATCGCAGCGCTACAGAAAAAGCGCACCGTCGCCTTCGCTGACGGCGTCCCTCACGAGCGAGGCGCCCCGCGCGCGGGTGCTGACCGGCGCAGGGCACGATCCGGCCGATCCTGTCTGGAAAGCGGCGAAAGAATTCGAAGCGCTCATGCTCTCTGAAATGTTCACCCACATGTTCTCCGGCATAAAAAGCGACGGGCTTTTCGGCGGCGGCCATGCGGAAGAAACCTACCGCACCTTTCTTATGCAGTCTTATGGGGAAAGCGTGGCGGAGAATGGCGGCATCGGGCTTGCCGAAGCCGTTTACCGGGATATTGCCCGCACCTATGGCGGGGGCGGCCGAGGAGAGGATCAAACATCATGACGGACGGCGCCGATCTGAAACAGCATATCCAGGATTTCGAGCTCCCGCCCGCGCCGGCTGAGGCGCCGGCAGAAGAGGTGCAGGAGGAAGAAGACCCCTCCACCGCTTACCGCCAGGAGCTTTTGGCGCGCGCCCATGCGCATCTGCGCGAGCTTGGCGATGTCCTGAAAGCCGAGAACGAGGCGGTGCTGAAACTCGACACGCTGGCGCTCGAGCGTTTTGCCGATATCAAGGAAAGCCTTTTCATTCGCCTTTCTGCATTGGAAGAGGCAGCCCATGCGCAGCAGGTGGCTTTGATGGGAAGCGGGAGCGCGCTTGAAGAGGAAATCAGGGCGCTTACCGCCGATGTACAAAAAAGCGCGGAAGAAAATCTCCGCCTTCTCAAAGATCTGGGATCGGCAGTGCAGAAAGTCGCCGCGCTCCATGCCCGGGCCGTGGAAAACGTGAACAGTGAAGGGCTTTACAGCGCCGCCGGCCGCAACCTGCGCGCCGCCGAGCTCTCTCCCGCCGGCATGAAGCTCGAGCTTTAAGCGCCCCCTTTATTCAATCTCAGACAACGAAAAAGGCGCCCGGTTTCCAGGGCGCCTTTTCTATGTTGGAGAGGTGGGAGACTTAGAAGATGCGCATATCCGCCGTCACGTCGAGTTCCTGGCCCGTTTCCAAAACCAGGCGCGTTGCACCGCCTTCCTGCACCACTTCGGTGATGGCGTGGTTCATGAAAGTCTGACCGGGGATAAGATCGCCGTCCCCGTTGCGTGCCTCGATCTCGACCGTATAAAGCCCGTCATCCTGATCGATGCCATTATCGTCCTTACCGTCCCAGGTAATGGTCTGGCCTTCGCCTTCATAAACGAAGCTTTGCTCGCGGATGACGTCGCCGCCTGCATTCTTCACCCGGTAAACCGCCTCGCTCGGCGTTTCATCGAGGCGCAGGCGGAACTCCGCGCTGCCCTCTTCCAGCTTCATGCGGTAATTCTCCGTCTCGACCGACCGGCCGATCATGCTGGCGCCAGCCTGTGAGGAGAGGGAGGAGAGCATGGTGGAAAGATTGTCCAGCCGCTCGTTCATCTGTACCGACTGTTCCACTTGCGAGAATTGCGCAAGCTGGGTGACGAACTGCGTCGCGTCCAAGGGAGCGAGCGGGTCCTGGTTCTTCATCTGCGCCGTCATCAGCTTCAAGAAAGACTGATAATCGGTCGTCGTCTGGGGTACCTGGGTCATGTCCTGTCCTGCCGGTTGATCCTGGGGGAATTAAAGGCGCAAATCGATCCCGCCATCGAGGGAAAGAAGCTGAGGGCTCTCCTCGCTTGCGGCATCGCCAAACGCGTTATTGAGGGAAAAGGCCTGGCGGGATGTGCCGGGCTCTCTTTCACCGCCCTGCGCGCCGCGCTCGGAAAAGGAAAGGTCGGCGCTGCCGCGTTCAAAGCCCGCATCGGCAAGCGCCCGTTCCAGATCGCGCTGGTTCTGCTGCAATTGCTGCAGGGTTTCCGGCCGCTCGGCGGCAACGACGATCTTAAGGCGCCCATTCTGCATTTCGAGCGTCACATCGATGGAGCCGAGCTCTTCGGGGAAAAGCTGCAGCGTCAACTTGTCCTGCCCGTGGCGCACCGCCTGAATAAGCCCGTCGGCAAGCTGCTGGACGGGGCGGGGCGCATGGGCAGCGCCCGCTTGCGCGGGAGAAAGCTGTGCGAGGCGCTGTGCCGCCTCGCCTGCCGTGCTTGCGGTGGGAGAGGGCGATGGCGCGCTCTCGCTTGTGCCGCTTCTGCCGGTGTCGGAGAAAAGGGAAGCTGTGGCGGATTGGGTTTGCGGCGCGCCCGCGGGCTGAGGCCCGCTCGGTGTCTTGCCTGTACCGGAAAGTTCTTTTGCTGCTTCCTGCGCGGCTTCCTTGGCGCCGGCTTGGCCTGTGGCAGAAGCAAGTTCACCTTTTGCGGTGTGTGTGTTGCCGCTGCCTTCTTTCTTTTCATTTGTGCGGGCACCCGCCTCCTTGCCGCCATGAAGCGGGGCGGCGGGGAGGCTCGCCTCGCGCGCGGAGGTTTGCGGGCCCTCCGCTTTGCCTTCGGCGGTGCCTGCGAAAGAAGATGTCCAGGCATCCGCCGCCCGGGCGGTGTTGGCGGAACCTTGCAGGCTGCCTGCCGGGGCAGGGTCCGGATTTTTCGCCTGTGCAGCTCCCGCGCCGGGGGCGGCGGGAAGGGTGCCTGTCTCGTGACCGGCCTGCCCCTTCCCGGCAGAAGCGGGGGACGTGTTTTTTTGTACAGTCTCGCCCAGCGCCGCTTGAGCGGTGTTGGCCGCGTTTGCGGTCTGCGCGGCGGCTTTCTGCGGCTTTGCCCCCTCGGCAGGGGGTTCGCTCTGACCTTTGCTCTGGGCCGCATCGGGCTTTTCTGCGCGCTCGTTCGCTGCGCGTTTCTCCGCATGCCCCGCAGACGGATTTTCTTTAGCGCGCGCCGGGGCTTCGCTTGTCTGCTCGGGTTTCGGTGCGGCACGCTCCTGCGTTTCCGCCGCACGCCGGTCGAGATAAGCGGAAAAGCTCTCGCCCGGATCTTCCTCGCTTTTTTCCTTTGCAGCGGGCGCGCTGCGGGGCGCGCGCGTTTCAGGCGCGTAAGAGGAGGGAGCGGGGAATGTAAGCCGGCTGTCAGCGGACATGATCAAAGCCTTTCCTTGATGGGCTAAGGCTAGATGCCAATCTCTAAACTGGGGTTTCGGTTTTGCTACCCTGCCTGCGCGCCGCTGGGTTGTGTTTCAGACGGCTCGATCGAGACTCAAATTTTTGACAAATGGAATCCAAAGCCCGCTGTCATAGGAAAAACCGATCTCACCGCTCATGTGATGATGGGCGATAATGGCGGGCACATTGCGTCGCAATGTTTCTTCAAGGCCGGCGGGCAGCGGGCGCGGCGTCAGGCAAAGAATGTCGATCGTCTGGCCGATCACGTGCCCTGAAAACTGGACGGGCCCCAAACGCTCGAAAGGCAATTGCAGCGCAAAGCGGTGGACGGGCAGGTGGCTTCTGTGGCCAGTGATGGATTCCTGAACCGCCCAGACGAATTGCGACATCTCTTTCAGCATGAAAGGGGCAATTGCCACAGCCCATTTGCCGTAACCTGGGATATCATGCATGCGCGGGAAAACCTGCTGGTCGAGATAGTCCATCATTTCTTCCATTTCATGCAGCTCGAACTCCCGTTCCGCGTCCCGCCCGAGCCAGCGCCGGATGCCGCCATGGCGCAGGCACAAAAAGAAAAACATCAAGCCGATGCCGAAACTGGAATTGGCTTTCGGTATCTTTGCGGTGAGCGCCGAAACGATGGCCGGATTGAGCAGAAGCAGCGCTTCCATCATCGTGTGATAGGGCTGGGAGAGATTGCGGAAACTGCTCACGATCTGCTGAGCGGGGTCGGTATGGCGCAGCTGACTTGCATCCTGAAAGGCTTTCAACATGGAAGGATCGCGGAACCCCGTCTCATCGCGCCCCGCCGCAAGGCTGCTTTGATACCAAAGCTCGCTGCTTTTGATGGAGCCGACCACGGAACCTTCGAATTGGGCAATTGGCCGCGCGCCCATCGGCGGCGGGTCGCTTGGCCCGCGGGCGGGCGCCGGGTTCTGCATGGAAAGTGCCGGCGCCATGCTGTTCTGGACGATGCGTGCAGCTGCCGTCTGAGCAAGGGCGATGGCCGGGCGCACGGCTTCACTCGTCAGAACTGCCTGGCCTTTGAGCGTTTGCACCTCCGTGCCGATAGGGGCGGTGCTGGTTTTGGGTGCGGCAAGCTCTGCGCGCACGCTGGTGCCGGAGGGCGAGACCGTCAGCAGCAGCGTCTCGCCCGCGCCCGGCACGCGCGCGCCATTTGCGGGGATCGCCTGCGTGCCGCCGGAATAACGGATGGTGAAGGCACCGAGATCGGTCTGCACCTGAATGAGGTTGTTCTGCAGCTGGCGCGTTACCGTGCCTTCAAGCGAGAAGGCTTCGGAACCGGGCACGAAAAGCGGCGGGCGGCTCAGAACGACGGCGTTCGCCCGGATTTGCGTGGCCTCGCGGTAAATGCCCGGGGTGAGCGACGGCCCGTCAGCCTCTGCCGTTGCAGGCGCAATCGCTTCTGCCATGGGCCTTACCTCCGCACATTTTCCTGCAGCAGCAGCCGGTCGAAGAGAACCTGTGTGATGGCTGCCGTACCCAGTTCCCGGTTGAGCGCGCGCTTGAGACTGTTTTTGAGCGTTGCAGGGTCCGCTTTATTCGGCAGGACGCGGCCTTCTTCCGCCGCCTCGAAAAAGTGCCGCAGCATGATATCCCGCAAGATGGAGGTGTCGGCGCGGTGGCGGGCGGCGGTTTCCTTGTCCGCAAGCTCAAGCGTAATTTCGGCAAGAAGAAAGGCTTCGGTACGCCCTTCTTCCAGAAGCGGCACCACGAATTGCCCTGTTTCCACATGGGTGGAGGATGGCGTTGCCTCATTCGCTTTTTCTTCCGCCGGAGCTTCGGCAGCGCGCAGCCTTGCCGCCGCATCGAAGGCCATGGCCGTGCCGATGCCGCCGCCGATCAAAAGACACACGAAAACGAAGCGGAAGACTTTCAAATCCGGCATGGGAGCTCCTTAAGCAGCATCGCGGGCTTTGGCGTGCCGGATGACGTCGTTTTCGAGCACGGTGGATTTTTCGACCGCATCGAAGCTCGGCTGTGCATCGATATGCAGGACCTTGCGGCCATATTCGATGGCGACCTGCGCGGCTGCGCCGTTCAGATGGGCGAGCAATGTGGATTTGATCGCCAGGAAATAGCTGATCTGCGCATCCTTATTGGTGCGCACGAGCCCGGCCAGCGGGCTGACGACGCCGTAGGAAAGAAAAACACCGATAAATGTGCCGAACAGCGCCCCGCCGATCAGATGGCCCAGCACTTCGGGCGGTTGGTTGATCGCGCCCATCGCTTTGATGACGCCAAGGACGGCGGCTACGATGCCGAGCGCGGGAAGGGCATCGGCCATGACCTGCAATGCATGGGTCGGCCGGTGCAGGTCTTTTGAAAGGATGCGGATTTCCTCATCCATGAGAGATTCGATTTCATGAGGCTTGGCGGTGCCGAGCGAGAGAAGGCGCAGATAATCGCAAAGAAAGTTGACGGCGCGCGGATTGGCGAGGACACGCGGATATTGCTGGAAAAGCTCGCTCTCATGCGGGCGCTCGATCATGCTTTCAAGCTGCAGCATGCCCTGGCCCTTTACGGAGCGCAAAATCGCGTAAAGCAGGCTGAGAAGTTCGAGATAATCCTCTTCCTTCACCTTCTTGCCATTGAAGAGATCGCCGACCGAACGCACGGTATCTTTCACGACCGGGAGCGGATTGCCGATGATCAGCGTGGAAACGGCAGCGCCCGCCACGATCAGCATTTCGAAGGGTTGCCAGAGAACGGAAATTTCCCCGCCCATGCCCATATAGCCGCCGATCACGGCGATGATGAGAAGCGGGATACCGATAAGAGGACCCATGACGCTGTTCCCTGTCTTTAGGCGGGGCCGTGAGAGACCCGCGCATTTCACACGCAATGCACGCAAGGCAACGCACCTCGTGCAGCATCAGGCGACGCTAGGAAGGGGCGGTTAAATCAGGTTTTAAGAAAAGCGCTCCGCGCGCCGGACGTGGAGCGCGCGCAAACTTAAACCCGCGTTTAACCGAGGGCGGGAAAGCTCAACCTGTCATCTCAGGTCCGGCCAGTCAGAAGCACGGCGGATCTTTGCAGGTCGTCAGAAGGCGGGACACCTCTTTAAACCTAGAAAGAAGGAAACAGAGCTATGACGGCTTCTATTCTCACCAATGTCGGCGCAATGACCGCGCTGCAGACTCTCACCAGCACGAACCAGCAGCTGGAAATGACCCAGGACCGTATTTCGACGGGCATGCGCGTCGCAAAAGCCAAGGACAACGCGGCTTATTGGGCGATTGCCACGACGATGCGGACCGACCTCGTGGGCTATCAGGCGATTTCGGATGCTATCGGCCTCGGTCAGGCGACCGCGGACGTGGCTTCCACTGCCAACGAATCCATCGTGAACCTGCTCAAGGATATGAAGCAGCGTCTCGTGGCGGCCCAGGATGCCGGTGTGGACAAGGAGAAGATCAACGACGATATCCAGCAGTTGAAGGGGCAGATCCTTTCTGTGGTGAACTCCGCCAACTTTAACGGCAACAACTGGCTGGACGGGTCGATCAACGATACGAACAACAACGGTAACCCCGTGAACATCCTGGCCTCGCTTGTGCGTACGGGTGCCACGGTTACGCCGCAGAATATCGTGTTCGATCCGGGCCAGACGGCCTATGTCGGCGCAGCAGTGGGTGATGGCCACTTCACCACGCAGCTTAGCGGTGGTGCGGCCGGCCTGATCGCCAACGGTATCCTTGATGCCGCTTTCGCGATCGACAACACCACCACGGCTGCCGATCTTGCCGATGCGCTGGGTGAAGTCGAAGCAGCTGTTGCCAAGGCGACCGAAGTCGGCTCCACGCTGGGTTCGATCGAAAAGCGTCTCGGCATTCAGCACGACTTCGTGCAGAAGCTCGCCGACGCCGCAGAACGCGGTATCGGTGTGCTGGTCGATGCCGACATGAACCGCGAAAGCGCTCGTCTGAAAGCCCTGCAGGTTCAGCAGCAGCTGGGCATCCAGGCTCTGACGATCGCCAATGGCGCGCCGCAGAACATTCTGGCGCTCTTCCGTGGCTAACGGACGCGGCTAACAGAAGCACTCAAGATGGGGCCTGCCCTCCGGGGCGGGCCCTTTTTCGTTTGGGTTTATTTCTGAAAAGAAACGGAAACGTCGGGCCGCACGCCGTACCAGCGCTCGGCGGCGCCAAGTACCCGGTCGAGGTATTTGCGCGCATGAGAGGGCGTGCGCGAATGATACCAGCCCATGCCTTGCCAGATATTGCCGCCTGCCTCGTCGATATTGACCCGCAGGATCCAGGTGCCGACGGCGATGTTGAAACAGGCATCGTTCTGGAGCTGGCGGCGCAGGAGAGCGCGCGGGCGCTCATAATGCTCTTCGATCAAGGGCAGCCAGAACGTGTTGATCTGCATAGGCCCAAGATCGTCCGTGCCGTTGCTGTTACCTGAGACGGTGCCGGCCTCGCCCCCTTCCACATCGAGGATGAGCCAGATCAGCGGCTCGGGCACCTCGTAATGCGCGGCAGCCTTGGTGATGCAGGTTTTAAGCTCCGGCGTGCTGGCCGCCGCCTTTACCGCATGGGCGGGCGAAGCGCCAAAGCCGGAAAGGGCGAGGCAAGCGGTGAGTGCGGCAATGCCGGTGGAGCGGGGCATGGCTCTTCCATTTTTGATGAGATGAAGAGTTTCGCCGCCCGGCTTTAAAACCGGATTTCGGTTTTGCTTTCTTGTGAGGGGGGCTTCGCCCATAATAGATCGGCTGTTCTAAAAGGTGAGTGATGAAAAAGCCGCAAAAAACGAAGCCGGACGGGCAAAGCGAGACCTCTGCAGAGCCGGCAAACAAGCCCGCGAACAAGAAGATCAGCAAGGGCCAGAAAACCCGCCAGCAATTGATCGAGGTCGCGGCCTCTCTTTTCCAGAAGCAGGGGTTCCATGCGACCGGCATTTTCGACATTGCCGAGGCCGGGAACCTGCCCAAGGGCTCGATCTATTATCACTTTCCGGGCGGCAAGGAAGAGATCGGCGCGGCCGCTGTTGCCTTTGCCGGCGCCCAGATCGCAAAGGCGCTGGAAGAGGTGGCTGGTAAGGCAAAAGACCCGGCGGACCTTATGACCAAAGCCGCAGCTCTTTTGGGGGATATCCTGGTCGAGAGCGATTTTCAGGGCGGCTGCCCCGTCTGCCTTGTCGCGCTGGAAGTCGCGGGCAAAGTCGAGCCCATCCGGCAAAGCGCGCTGGAGGCTTATGCCCGCTGGCAGGCAATCATCGAAAAGCAGCTCTGTCTCTTTGGCATGGAAAAGAAAAAAGCCGCTGCGCAGGCAGAACTGGCCATTGCCGCCATCGAAGGTGCGCTCATCCTCTCGCAGGTTCAGCGCTCCCCGGCGCCGCTGAGGCGCCTCGCCCGTCAGCTTACCCTCTCCCTCGCTTAAGAGCCGAACGCCCGCATCGGTGAGACCGCTCTGCCTCCTGAAGTGGCGGAAATCCGCGCCCGGCAGTATTTTTCTTGACAAAAATAGACCGGACAACATAAAAAATATCCGAAACACAGGAGAGATATCATGAGCCAGTCCCGCAGCCTTCCCTTTACTCCCCGCTCCCTTCTTTTGGCGGGCCTGGCTTTGCTCACCGGTCTCGTTCTGGTGATCGCGGGGTTCACCGCCTATCAGCTTTGGCCGCGCGTGATCGACACGTCCGCGCTTGCCGGGGAAGGGGACTACCACCTGCCTCTGCCGGAGCCGGGCGCGCCGCAAGTGGAGCTTGGCTATTTCGTGACCGGGCAAAATGTCTCGCCTCAGGCGTTTATTTTCAGCGGCGGCAGTCTCCTGAAAGAGCACACCTCTATTTTCTCCGGCGTCGTGGTGCGCCATCCCGAAGCCACCTTCCTTTTCGAAGGCGGCATCGGCTCGCGCATTGCCGGAGAGTTCGAGCGGAATTTTTCCGGTCTCAATGCCAAGCTCTTTGCCTATGAAGGGAAGACCCCGGCGCTTGAGCAATTAAGCGCGGCGGGGCTCACGCAAGCCGATGTCGAGTTCGTCCTGCTCACGCATTTGCACTGGGATCATGCGGGCATCATCAAGGATTTCCCCGGCACCCCTGTCCGTATTCTCGAGGCCGAATATGAGGGCGCGGTGACGGCGGGCGAGATCGGTAATCCCGGCTTCTTTCCCGAGCAATATATGGACCCGGCCATCAATTGGGATTTCGTTACGCTCGATCCAGTTCCCTTCGGGCCTTTTGCTCGCTCCAAGGACATTTTCGGGGACGGCACCGCCGTGCTGGTCGAGCTTGGCGGTCACACCATGGGCTCGCTCGGCCTCGTGCTGAGCCGCAGCCCGCAAGAGCGCTATTTCTTCATCGGTGATGTTTCTTGGTCGGCTGAAGCGGTTTCCATTCCTGCCGAAAAAACACCCTTCGCCCGCTCGCTCGTGGATCGGAATGCCGAGGAGACGGCGCGCACCGTGGCGCTTCTTCACGAAATCGCGAAGGCCAATCCGGGACTTGCCATTGTGCCTTCTCATGATGAGGCGGCTTTTGCGGCGCTGCCGCGCCTTTAAAGCCGCGCGTCCTTAAAACCCTTCGCTTTGATCTGCCGCAATAAAGCAGGTGGAGGCAACATGCCGCCTTTGCCGCTCTGGCCCGAGCCTTTATGGTGAGCGCGGGTGGCTCGGCGGGTGAATGCAAAAGCGCATTCGCGGGCAAAGGGACGGCAATGAAAATACTGATTGCAGGCGGCGGCATTGGCGGCCTTACTGCGGCACTGGCACTGCTTGCCAAAGGGCATGAGGTTGCGCTTTTCGAGCAAAGCGCGGACATGGGAGAAGTCGGTGCCGGGCTGCAGCTCGGGCCGAATGCGCTGCGGGTTCTTTTCTCCCTCGGCCTCGAGGAAGAGCTGGCGAAAGTCTCTTTCGAGCCGCAAGGTATCGAGCTGCGCGATCATGTCTCGGGCCGGCTTTTGACGCAGATCCCGCTGGGCGCGCGGGCGCGGGCACGCTACGGGCTTCCCTATTTTCATATTCACCGGGCGGACCTCCACCGGCTTTTGCATGAAGCGGTGGCAGCGCGCAGTCCCGGCACGATCCGCACCGAGGCGAAAGTGAACGGCCTTTATCAGAATACCCGCTCGGCAACGCTCATCTTTGAAGACGGTGCGGTGGAAAGCGGCGATCTTATTGTCGGCGCAGACGGTATTCATTCGGCGGTGCGTACGGCCCTTTTCGGCGCGCGCAAACCTACCTTCAAAAAGATGATGGCCTGGCGCGGTCTTGTGCCCGCCGAGCGGCTCAAAGATGTGGGTCTGCGCCCCGTCGTCACAAGCTGGCTCGCCCCCCATGCCCACGCCATCACCTATTATGTGCGCGGCGGCGAGCTGGTGAATTTCGTCGGCGTGGTCGAGCGGGACACCTGGGTCTCTGAAGCCTGGATGGAACCGGGCAGCCGCGAGGAACTGCGCCGGGATTTCGGGTCCTGGCATCCAACGCTCAGCGCCGTGGCCGAAGCGGTGGAAAACCCCTTCCGCTGGGCGCTCCATGCGCGTGCGCCGCTTGCCTCCTGGAGTTCAGGCCGCGTCACGCTGCTGGGCGATGCCTGCCATCCGATGCTCCCGTTTCTCGCGCAAGGCGCGGCTATGGCGATCGAAGATGCTTGCGTCCTGGCGGCCTCTCTTGAAACGGCACCCGTGCCGGATGCCCTTGCCCGTTATGAGACGGTGCGCAAACCGCGCGCCTCCAAGGTGCAGGCGCAGTCCGAGGCGAATGCGGGGCTCTTTCATCTTGCTCATCCGGTGCTGCGCCGCGGGGTGCATTTTGCCATGTCGGCAGGCTCGAAATTGCTGCCGGGCTTTACGGCATCGCGCTATGACTGGCTGATGAAATATGACGCGACAGCGGCGTTATGAGCCCTGCTTTGCCTTGCGCACCGTCTCTTCCAGCGCGCTGAGAAAACGGGAGCGGTCTTTCTGCGTGAAGGCGGGATTGTAACTTTTAAAATCGCTCGTCTCGCGCAAGGTGCTCGTCAGATCGCGCATCGCGAGTGACATGCCGATATTTTCCGGCGAGAAAGGTTTACCGCTCGGACCGAGCGCAAGGGCCTGTTTTTCAAGGCAGCGCGCGGCAAGGGGAATATCGGCGGTGATCACAATGTCGCCCGCGCCGATATGATCCGCAATCCAGTCATCGGCGGCGTCCGGGCCCTCCGGCACGATCATTTGCCGCACAAGCGGGCTGCGCGGCACGCGCATGCCGCTATTGGAAACGATATAGGTCAAAAGCCCGTGCCGCTCGGCAACGCGCAGCGTTTCCTCTTTCACCGGGCACGCATCGGCATCGACATAGATCGTGGTCATGTGCCCTCCAACTCCTCGCGCAGCATTTCAAGAGCAAGCCAGTCTTCTTCTTTTTGCGCAAGTTCGGCCTCTGCCGCTTCCAGCACCTTGGCGGATTTGGCAAAACCCTCCGGGTCTTTGGAATAAAAATCGGGTGCGGCAAGCTTTTCTTTCAGCTGCGCGATTTTACCGCCAAGCTTTTCCATCTCGCCGGGCAGGGTTTCAAGCGCATGTTTTTCCTTGAAGGAGAGCTTGCGCTTTTCCTGTCTCTTGGCGGGCGCGGCGGCAGCTTTGTCGCCGCCGGATTTTTGCTTGGCGGGCGCGGCTGCTTTTTCTTCCTTTTTGCGTGTGCCGCGCTGGCGCTCCATATCGCTATAGCCGCCGGGATAGACCTGCCATTCGCCATCTCCTTCCGAGGCAATCGTATAGGTCACGATCCGGTCGAGAAAATCGCGGTCGTGACTGACGAGCAAAAGCGTGCCTTCATAATCGGCGAGCATTTCCTGTAAAAGATCGAGCGTTTCGATATCGAGATCGTTGGTCGGCTCGTCGAGGATCAGAAGGTTGGAGGGCCGGGCAAGCGCGCGGGCGAGCATCAACCGCCCGCGTTCACCGCCCGAAAGCGCATGGACGGGCGTGCGCGCCTGTTCCGGGGCGAAGAGAAAATCTTTCATATAGCCGATGACATGTTTGCTGGTGCCGCCGACTTCCACCATGTCGCCGCGTCCGCCGGTCAGCACATCGCGCAAGGTCTCGTTCGGATCGAGACTTTCCCGGTTCTGTTCCAGCGTCACCATCTGCCGGTTCGTGCCGAGCTTGATGCGGCCTTCATCGGGTTCGAGATCGCCTGTGATGAGTTTGAGAAGCGTGGTCTTGCCCGCGCCGTTCGGCCCCACAATGCCCACCCTGTCGCCGCGCAGAATTTTGACGCTCAAGGATTTGACGATGGGCGCGCCGTCATAGGATTTGCTCACCTCTTCAAGATCGGCAACGAGTTTGCCGGAGGTTTCTCCTTCGGTTGCCGCCATCGTGACCGTGGCGGTGGCGCGGCGCAGCGCTTCGCCTTGGCTGACACGTGCGGCGCGCAGTGAGTGGAGATCGCGCAGCCGCTTCTGGTTGCGCTTGCGGCGGGCGGTGACGCCGTAGCGCAGCCAGTCTTCTTCCTGCTCGATTTTACGTTCGAGTTTGTGCTGGGCCTGCGCTTCTTCCTCGATCAGCCGGTCGCGGGTCTCCTCAAAGGCGGCAAAGCCGACATTGAAGGCGCGTGTGCGTCCGCGGTCGAGCCAGACGGTATTGCGCGAGAGATTGGACAAAAAGCGCCGGTCGTGGCTGATGAGGACGAGGGCGGATTTCAGTCCGCGCAATTCACTTTCCAGCCATTCGATGGCGGGCAGGTCGAGATGGTTCGTCGGCTCGTCGAGGAGCAGGATATCGGGCGAGGGGGCAAGCGTGCGGGCGAGAGCGGCGCGGCGTGCCTGACCGCCGGAAAGATGGGCGGGATTTTCATCTCCTGAAAGTCCCAGCCGCTCCAGAAGATAGCGCGCCCGGTAAGGATCGTCCCCGGGCCCAAGCCCGGCCTCGGCAAAGGCAAGAGCGGTCTCGAAGCCGCTGAAATCCGGCTCCTGCGGCAGATAACGTATGGTGGCGCCGGGCTGCAGGAAAATTTCGCCGCTATCGGGCGTCGCAAGCCCGGCGGCGACTTTCAAAAGGGTCGATTTTCCCGATCCGTTCCGCCCGACAAGGCAAAGCCGGTCACCGGGCGAGACGGCAAGCTCCGCCCCGTTCAGAAGCGGTGTGCCCCCGAAGGTCAGGTGAATGTTTTTCAGATGTAAAAGCGGCGGCGCCATGGCCTTGGGCTTACTGGCCCCGCCGGTGCCTGACAAGAGGCTTTCTTGACCCTGAAGGGAGTTTCGGGAGGCGCTTAGCGCAGGCGGCCGTCCTCCGCGGCATCTTCCTCGAAGCGTTCCAGCTCTTTCTCGCTCAAGGCCTCGTCCCGGTCTTTGTCGTAATAGGCGTGAAAGCCTCTGGAAAATTCACGCTCATCCACGATGCCGTCCTTGTCGAGGTCCCATTTCTGGTAAATGCCCTGCGCGGCGAATTGCTGCTCGAAGGCACCGGCATTGATCCCGGCAGGCCCCGCCGCCCAGGCGGAGGTGGCGAGAATATAGGTCATGGCGGCCAGAAGAGCGGCCAGCCATTCGTTGTTGACGATAAAAGCAATGATCGGCTTGCGGTCCATGGCAGCCTCCCATTTCTGCATCCCAAAGTGGCACAGGCCGCCGGCACAGGGCCGTACGTTACCTGTTTTATTTTAAACGCGCGGGCAGGGGTGTTGGTTCCCGCTTGTGATGCGGCGAAACGGGTAAAGAAAAACCGGCGGGGAGGCCCCGCCGGTTCATCCGTTTCACGCTAAGGTGCGGTGCTTAGAGACGTTCGATGATCGTCACATTGGCCAGGCCGCCGCCTTCGCACATGGTCTGCAGGCCGTAGCGCTTGTTCTGATTTTTCAGCGCATGAACCAGTGTCGTCATGAGCTTGGCGCCGGAGCCGCCGAGGGGGTGGCCGAGCGCGATGGCGCCGCCATTGACGTTGAGCTTTTCCGGATCGGCGCCGGTTTCCTTCAGCCAGGCAAGCGGCACGGAAGCGAAGGCTTCGTTCACTTCATAAAGATCGATATCGTCGATCTTCATGCCGGCTTTCTGCAGCGCCTTCTGCGTGCCCGGAAGCGGGGCTTCCAGCATGATGATGGGATCGCCGCCCACAACGGTCATGTGGTGGATGCGGGCCATCGGCGTCAGGCCGAGTTCCTTCAGCGTCTTTTCATTGACGATCATGACGCCGGCCGAGCCGTCGCAGATCTGGCTGGAGGTCGCCGCCGTCAGCCGGCCGCCTTCGGCGAGCAGCTTCACGCCCTTGATGCCATCGAGGCTTGCATCGAAGCGGATGCCTTCATCCACTTTGTGCATTTCCTTGCCATTTTCCGTTTCCACTTCCACGGCAAGAATTTCATCGTCGAACGCGCCGGCCTGGGTGGCGGCAATCGCGCGCTGGTGGCTCTGATAACCGAACTCATCCAGCTGATCGCGGGAGATGTCGTATTTCTTCGCCATCATTTCAGCGCCCATGAACTGGGAGAACTGAATGTCGGGATAGCGCTTCTGCATTTCCGGGCTCATATAAACGCCGAAGCCGTTTTTGGCGGGCAGCGACGCGGGCAGGCCCATCGGCACGCGCGTCATGCTTTCAACACCGGCGGCGATCACGCAGTCCATGAAACCGGACATCACGGCCTGAGCGGCGAAGTGGATCGACTGCTGGGAAGAGCCGCACTGACGGTCGACGCTGGTGGCCGGAATGCTTTCCGGCAGACCGGCAGCGAGCACGGCGTTACGGCCGATATTCACGGCCTGCTCGCCCGCCTGGCCAACGCAGCCCATGATCACATCGTCGATGCGGGCCGGGTCGATGTCGGTTTTCTTGACTAGGTCTTTCAGCACCGCGCCGGCGAGGTCCGCCGGATGCCAGCCTTTGAGTTTGCCGTCGCGGCGGCCGCCAGCCGTGCGCGAAGCGGCAACGATATATGCTTCTGCCATGAGTGAGTTCCTTCCTGTTAACGCAATCCGTTATGGGTCAGGGCTTTTGCCCTTTATGCGGATAAAAGCTGCCCTTCCTTTACACCCTTTGAAACGCACGCTCTAGCTCTCTCGCCGCAGATTTGATCACTTCGCGCCCCTGACGTAGGGGAACATTGGAGAGAAGCGGGGGCGGAAAGATAGGGGCTGCGCGGCGCCGTTAAGGGCGTTTCACGCCGGTTCGAGCAATTTCAAAATCGCCTCGACCGTACAGGCCTTTGCATCTTCGATACTGAGCTTTTGCTCGTTTCGCAATTGATCCCAAGCGGCAAAAGAAGCGGCCATTTCCACCCCGGCCCGCGCCGCGGGGGAAGCGCTCGCGCATTCGGGCAGGCAGGTCCAGAGCCAGAGGCGCATTTCCATGCTGCCAGAGGCGCGGCGGCGCTCGATTTCCGGCGTGTTCCAATGGCGGGAACGGTCCGAGCGGATGAAGGGCCCGGCGCGTTCGTAAAATTCGCCCCGGATATCCATCATTGCGCGGGTTCGTTCTTCAAGATTGCCTTTGATCTTTTCCTGCGCGGATTCGATGAGGGGGCGCAGCGAGGCATCCAGCCGGTCCTGAATAGCGGCATAAAGCGTGTCAATATCATCGAAGTGCCGGTAAACGGAGCGAAGGCCGACTTGGGCTTTCTCGGCCACCTGCTCGCCGGTCGGCGCAGACTGGCCGCTTTCGATCAGCTCGAACAGCGCGTCGATGATTTTCTGTTTCGTTTGCGCGCCCCGTGCGGCACGGCCATCGGTTTTTTTGACGAAACTGACTTTGTGGGTCTTCGACACCCTCTTGGCTCTCCCCTGCGCCTGATCTCACTGAATAAGCGTAAGGCCTTGCGCGCCGGGCTGCGAGTATTTAGCCGCCGGGTTTGGTCTTTTCATGTTTAGGCATTGAGAGTGTCGATTTTTATGAGAAAGATCTGTCCATGATATTTTGTCATGATTCCACGTGGGGGGCGACGAAGTGCTGGCAGGTGCGGCACAGCGATATTTCGTATGAAGAAAGTCTTTAAGAATCAGCTAGTTCATTGATTTAACTGATAAATTATCCGGTTTTCGTATATGCTGATTTGTCACAGTTATATTTAAACTGAGTCATTACAGCCCGAAGTTATTGACAAATAGCGTGTCTATTAATCTCCTAGGGTGTGCTTGAGTGCCGAGGGGCTCGCAAAGCACCAATCGAAGTAATCGAGGTATGCGGGGCGCGAATCGCTTCGCGTGAGGAGGGAAATAGATGATCGGAAAGATCAGCGGACGCGGCGCGCTGGGCGCGGCGTCGCTGCTGGCGATGACATGTCTATCGGGCATGCCGGCCAGCGCATTGGAATATCAATTCGGCGGTGTGCAGATTTACTTCGACACGACGGTTTCGGCCGGTGTGTCGGCGCGCGTCTCCGAGCGTAACGACCTGTTTTTGCCCACAGGCAACGGCGGTCCGCGTGAGAGCACGGCGGACGTTCAGGATATCGCGGCTTCTTTGGGCTTTCCCGGTTTGCCGACCGCAGATTCGGGCGGGGCTCCCACTCAGAACATCACGCTCGACACTGAGACCGGCCCTGATGCCTTTGCCGGTTCGATCAACACCGATGACGGCCGTTTGAACTTCGACAAATGGGACCTGACGTCCGGTGTCGTCAAAATGACGAACGACATTCAGGCGAACTGGCAGAACTACACGCTCTTTGCCCGTGTGAACTCGTTCTATGACGCGGTTTTGGACAATGACAGCTCTTACGAGCGTTTTGCCCTGAACGAAGGCGGCAAGGTGGATGCGGCCCGCGATATCGACCTGCTCGACCTTTATGTGTCGGCGGACTACAACATCGGCGACCTGCCGCTCAACCTGCGTATTGGCCGCCAGGTGATCAACTGGGGCGAAGGCACGTTCATTCTGAACGGTGTGAACTCCGTTTCCCCGCTCGATGTGAACGCGTTCCGCCGTCCGGGCGCTGAAATCAAGGAAGGTCTGCTTCCTGTTTGGGCCGCCTATGGCTCCATCGGTCTTCCCTACAATCTCGCGCTGGAAGGTTTCTATCAGCTCGAATGGGAAGAAACTCAGCTCGACCGTCCGGGCACGCCTTTCTCCGGCTCCGACGTAACGGCGCAAGGCGGTGTGGCGAATGCACAGTCCTTCGTGACGGGCGGTGAGTTCATTTCCGGCTTCTTCAACCGGAACTGCTCGACTGCAGGCAACATCAGTGCTGCTTTTGATGCGGCAGTCACAGATCAGCGCTTCAACTGCGGTGGCGGGGTGAACCCTTTCCTCGATTACTCCGTTGCTTATCCGACAGGGAACAACGAAGCTCTGCGTCTGGCACTGAAAGACGGCACGGGTGACATCGCCCGCGATCAGGACCGGGAAGCAAGCGACAGCGGCCAGTATGGTCTCGCACTGCGCTGGTATTCGGAAGAACTGAACTCCACCGAGTTCGGCTTCTACTTCATGAACTACCATAGCCGTGTGCCGATCGCGAGCGAACGCTATATCAACCGTCCGACGAATACCTCGCTGCAGGTTTATAACGCCACCGGTCTCAACGCTGGCGGTACAACGCGTGGCGCCTTGTTGCAAGGGTGTCAGGGGGCTGGTTTTGGCCCCGGTGCAGGTACGTTTAACGCCAATCCGGCCAAGCTTGCCTATTTGAACAATACGCAGGTAAACGACCCGGATGGGCTGATCCAAGCTGCGAAGAATGGTCTGGCACTGAACGGTAGCCCGACGAATGCTAACGTCATTGGGCCGGCGGCAGCGCTAGCAACGGGCGGTGTTAATGGTGGCAGCCTGCTTGAAGCAATGTTGCTCAATTGTGCGCTAATTGCGGATCAGGCGGTCACCCTTGGTGCTAACACTCTTGCTGTTGACAGTGCCGAGATTCTGGCGGCAACCACGACAGCAGGTGCTGCGAGCAATATCGGTCTCTTCCTGGAATATCCGGAAGACATCAAGCTCTTCGGCTTCTCCTTCAACACCACGATTGGTGATTGGGGCGTGCAGGGCGAAACCTCGTTCCGCCCGAACCAGCCGCTGCAGCTCGATACGGACCAGCTGACGCTTGCCGCTCTTGGCGCATCTTGCCTGCTTGACTTCATTCTGGGACCGGACACTGTGTCCGCACAGGTCGATGCCGGGCAGACGTTCCGTCCGAACTCTTCCTGCGGCAGCGTTGGTGTGGGCCAAAGCGCGGAATATTCCGGCTTTGTCCGTGAAGAAGTCCTGACGGCTCAGATCGGCACGACGGCGACCTACACCCAGTCCAACCCGCTGATCGGCGCGCTTGGTGCCGACCTCGGTATCCTGGTGACGGAAGCCGGGGCGATGTGGGTGCCGGATGTTCCGGATGAAGCCGACTTCTCCCGCAAGCAGCTTGCTAACGTGTGTACTGCCGGTACGGACCTGCCGCTCGGCGCCTTCCTTGCGCTCGACAACCGTCAGGGTTGCCGTCCGACCAGCCTGTCCTGGGGCTATGTGCTCCTCGGTCAGCTGCAGTACAACAACGCGTTCGGCACGCCGATCACGCTGAACCCGACCATCGCATGGCAGCATGACGTGGCCGGTAACGCGCCGGCACCGCTTGCCAACTACCGTGAAGGCCGCAAGCGCGTCAGCCTGTCTCTGAACGGGTCGTATCAGAGCTCCTGGCGTGGCGGGATTTCCTACACGAACTTCTTCGGTAACGAGAAATACTCGAAAGACGGCGACCGCGACTTCGTCTCCGTCAACGTGTCCTACTCGTTCTAAGACATGAGGAGGGCGGTTCCGGCCGCCCTCTTCCAAGACCTCTTCGTTGTGCCTCGATGTCAGCATCCCTCAAATGCGCATCCGCGCAGCGATCTAAGAGCGGAGATGGAGCGATCCATCTCCGCTCTTTCTTTTGCGGGCTGCCTTGGCTTTTGCAGGCTCCTTCAACTGGACAGGCTTCTCTTTCTGACTTAATGTAAAGCATTAAATCGGGGGTGGAGGATATAGATGACGATCGGGAAGAAGACCGGCGGCCTCTTGGCGGCAGCTGTGTTGGTGGGCGCAGCGCTTTGGTATCTGGCGGCGCAATACTGGATCTATCTGCCGGGGATCATTGGCGAATGGCGCGACCCCATCGGTCCGAACCGTCCCGTCGTTTGGGAAGAAGGGCCGGCGGAAGCGGATCGGCCTGCGGGCGAACGCGCGCCCAATGTGATCCTTATTCTGGCCGACGATCTGGGGTTCAACGATCTGACCTTTGCAGGCGGCGGGCTTGCCGGCGGCAGCGTGCCGACGCCAAACATCGATTCCATTGCGAGGAGCGGCGTCACCTTTGCCAATGGTTATGCGGGCAATGCCACCTGCGCGCCCTCCCGCGCGGCGATCATGACCGGGCGCTATGCGACCCGTTTCGGCTACGAGTTCACGCCCGCTCCCGTCCCCTTTCACCGGCTGATCGCGAGCTTTAACGAGGACCGCGACCCGCCGGCCTTCTATCACGCCGAGCGCGAGGCGGAGACGCCGCCGGTCGATGATATGGGCATCCCTCATTCTGAAGTGACGGTCGCCGAGCTTCTTCAGGAGCGCGGCTATCACACGCTCATGCTCGGCAAGTGGCATCTGGGCGGTGCGCCGGGCATGCGCCCGGATGCCCATGGCTTCGATGAATATCTCGGCTTCATGCCGGGGGCGGCCATGTTCTTACCCAAGGACCATCCGGATGCGGTGAACTCCATTCAGGACTTCGACCCGATCGACACCTTCCTCTGGGCGAACCTTCCCTACGCTATCCGCTTCAACGGCTCGGGCCGCTTCGAGCCGGATGGTTACATGACCGACTATTTGAGCGCCGAGGCTGCCAAAGCCATCGAGGCGAACAAAAACCGTCCTTTCTTTATGTATCTTGCCTATAACGCCCCGCACACACCGCTTCAGGCAACCCGCGCCGATTACGACGCGCTCTCTCATATCGAGGATCATACCGAACGCGTTTACGCCGCGATGATCCGCGCCCTCGACCGGGGCATTGGCGAGGTACTTGGCGCGCTGAAAGAAAACGGCCTTGAAGATAACACGCTGGTGATTTTTACGAGCGATAATGGCGGCGCCCATTATGTGGGTCTGCCGGATCTCAACCGGCCTTACCGGGGCTGGAAAGCGACCTTCTTTGAAGGCGGCATTCATGTGCCTTACTTCCTTAAATGGCCCAAAGTGCTGCCCGCCGGTACGCAGCTAGCCGCACCTGCCGCGCATATCGATATTTTCTCGACCGTGGCCGCCGCCGCGGGCGCCGCCCCGCCCAAAGACCGTCAGATCGACGGTATCGACCTTGCCGCCCTGGTAAAGGGAGAGCCTGCGCCGTCCCGTCCGCTCTTCTGGCGCTCGGGCGATTATATGGTCCTGATGGACGAGGGCTGGAAACTGCAGCGCTCCGGCACGCAAGACAAAGTCTGGCTCTTCAATTTGAATGACGATCCGACCGAGCAGCAGGACCTTTCCGCCAGCGAGCCGGAAAAGCTGGCCGAGATGACGGCAAAACTCGATGCGATCAATGCCCGGCAAGGCAAGCCGCTCTGGCCGTCCCTCATCGAAGCGCCTATTGCCATCGACCGCCCGCTGAACGCGCCGCAGGTAGAAGGAGAGACGTTCATCTACTGGTCGAACTAAAAAGAGTAGCGCGGCGTAGCGCTTGAAAAGAGCGGAGGGGGAGAATATGTTACAACATAACATTTCCCTTTTCCGGAGGAAGCCTATGCCGGCCAAGACACGACCGCGTCTCTTTTTCTCCGTTGCATCGCGCAGTGCTTATGCGGCGCTCGCCCTTTGCGCTTTGTCTTTTTCGGCGGGCGCGGAGGAAAGGCGCCAGGCAGACGCTCATGTGCACGGACAGGCTGAGCTTTCCATGGCGCTTGACGGCGAGGTGCTGCAGGTCGAGCTGCATAGTCCGCTCGCCAATCTGACGGGGTTCGAGCACAGCCCGGAAACGGACGAGGAGCGTGCAAAGCTGGCTACGGCTAAGGAGACGCTGAAAGACGGCGATGCTCTTTTCAGCTTCGCGGGTGGGAACTGCGTGCTCAAAGAAGCGGCGCTCTCCGATCTCAGCTTCGAAAAACTGGGTGATATGGAAGAAGGGCACGATGCCCATCATGATGAGCACGATCATGATAAAGACCATGATCATGATGCCCATGATCACGAGGCGCACCACGATGCGGGTGAGGCTCACGCGGAAATACGCGCTGCTTACACATTCACCTGCGCTGCGCCGGCGGATATTGCCGGTTTTGAAACACGCCTCTTTTCTCTTTTCTCCGGGTTTGAGAAGATCGAAGCCGTGTTCTTGAGCGCGGACCGGCAGGCGGCAGAAATTCTGAACCCCGCCCGTCCCGGATGGGAGTTTGAATGAGGCCGAATTTTCAGTGCCACATTAAAGAGGCGATATGAGCCGGACGCTTGCGCAAGCGCCTCAAGGCGAGGTGGCGATTGCCTTGCAGGATCTCAGTTTTGCCTGGCCGGGCGGGGCGCCGGTGCTCGACATCCCTGCTCTTCATATTGCAAGGAACGAGAAAGTCTTCGTCGAAGGGCCCTCGGGCAGCGGCAAGAGCACACTGCTGGGCCTCATCGGCGGGGTGCTGACGCCGGCACGCGGCAAAGTCATGCTGCTCGGGCAGGATCTCGGCGCGCTTAGCGCGGCGGGCCGTGACAGGTTCCGCGCGGAGCATCTCGGCATCGTCTTTCAGATGTTCAATCTGCTCCCCTATCTCTCCTTAATCGACAATGTCATTCTTCCTTGCCGCTTTTCGCTGCGCCGCAGGGAGGCCGCCCTTGCTGCAACGGGCACGCTCACCGGCGAGGCGCGCCGTCTTCTGGCCCATCTCGGGCTGCGCGATGAGGCGCTGCTGCAGCGCCCGGTGACGCAGCTTTCCGTCGGCCAGCAGCAGCGCGTTGCCGCAGCCCGCGCGCTGATCGGCGGGCCGGAAATCCTGATCGCCGATGAGCCTACTTCCGCCCTCGATGCGCGCGCGCAAGGCCGGTTTCTGGAACTTCTGATCGAGGAATGCGAGCGGGCGCAAAGCGCGCTCGTCTTTGTCAGTCACGACACCTCGCTCAGTCGGTTCTTCACCCGCGCCATTGCGCTGCCCGAGGTGAACCGCGCGGCGCAGGCGTCGGAGGAGGGAGCATGAACCGTTTCTTCTTTCTGCCCCTGGCCGCCCGCTCGCTGATGAACCGGCGCGTCACCGCGCTGCTCACGCTTTTTGCCATCGCGCTTTCCGTCATGCTGTTTTTAGGCGTCGAGAAGATCCGCCTCGGCGCAAAGGAAAGTTTCGACAACACGATCTCGGGCACAGACCTTATCGTCGGCGCGAGCTCGGGCTCGGTCAATTTGCTGCTTTATTCCGTCTTCCGCATCGGTGATGCGACGAACAACATCACCTGGGAAAGCTACCGCGAATTCGCAGAGCATCCCGACACGGCCTGGACGGTGCCGATCTCGCTCGGCGATTCCCATCGCGGTTTCCGTGTCATGGGTACGACGGGAGGCTATTTCGAGCATTACCAATACGGCCAGCGCCGCCCGCTCGCATTCAGCGAAGGCGCGCCCTTCGATGATGTTTTCGATGCGGTGCTCGGCGCGGAAGTCGCAAGCCGCCTCGGCTATAAGCTGGGGGATGCAATCACGCTGTCCCATGGCATCGGCGAGACGAGTTTTGCCAATCATGAGAACAAGCCCTTCCGCGTGGCCGGTATTTTAAAGCGCACGGGCACGCCGGTGGACAGCACGGTGCATGTGCCCCTGGAAGGGATCGAGGCCATTCATCTGGGCTGGGAAAGCGGCGCGCGCAGTCCGCTTGCCGCGCTTTATACGCCGGAGCGCGTGCGCCAGATGGAATTGCAGCCTGCCGAGATCACGGCCTTCTTTATGGGCCTGAAATCGCGTATCGCCGCGCTCAAGGTCCAGCGCGAGATCAATCAATATAAGAGCGAGCCCTTGCAGGCCGTCATTCCGGGCGTTGCCCTTTCCCAGCTTTGGCGGGTGGTTTCGGTGGCCGAAACGGCGCTCACCTCCATTGCCGCTTTTGTGGTCTTTACCGGGCTTTTGGGCATGCTCACGGCGATCATGACGAGCCTGAACGAACGGCGGCGGGAAATGGCGATCCTGCGCTCGGTGGGCGCCCGGCCCTGGATGATTTTCGCGCTTTTGATGAGCGAGGCGGCGCTATTGGCGCTGGCCGGTGCACTCGCAGGCATTGCGGCCATCTATATGGCACTTACCGCGGCCCGGTCCTTTATCGAGGCACAGCTCGGAATTTTCCTCGGCACCCTTCAACCTGGCCTTTATGATCTCTATCTTGTTCTGGCCGTCGTCGGCGCGGCGCTGCTTCTCGGGCTCTTTCCGGCCCTGCGCGCTTACCGCAATTCGCTTGCCGACGGTCTGACGGTCAGAGTTTAAAGGTGGTGATGATGTTTTTGTTCCGGCACTTCCTGTTCCTTGCGGCCTTTGTTCTTTCGTTGGGCGCAGCGCTGCCGCTCAGCGCGGCGGAAGACGAGGGCGAGCAAGTCACCTTGTCCTGGGAGGATTTAATGCCGCCCGGCGAGGAAGAGCGGCTCATGGAGCTTTACGAGCAGCAGATGAGCACCATGCCGGATATGAGCCTCATCCCTGAAGGCAGTGCCGCCGACAAGCCCATACAGTTCGGCACCTATAATGTGGTGGAAGACCTGAACGGCAAAAATATCCGTATCCCCGGTTTCATGGTGCCGTTCGAGCTGAATGCGGGCGAGGTGACGGAATTTTTGCTCGTGCCTTATTTCGGCGCCTGCATTCACGTGCCCCCGCCGCCGCCCAATCAGATCATCTATGTGACGGCGAAAGAAGACGTGCTCTTTACCTGGGACGCGGTCTGGATCGAAGGGGTCCTGAAAACCGACAAGCATCTCAACGATCTCGGCAATGCCGCTTATACGCTGGAGCTGACCAAGGTCGAGGCTTATGAGAGCTAGGCGCGTCTCCTAATTCTCTTTTTCCGAAGCGCTCTTGCCTTCGATGACATCGGCGATCGGCGCATATTGATCCTGGCGGATGCGTTCGATGATCGTGTTGACGGCCTCCATGGGCGTGCCCAGCGCATGGAGCACCTGGCCGGAAAGCTGCAGGCTCGCCTCCAGCGTTTCGGGCACCACATGGCGGGCACCGAGCTTCATATAGCGGTCGGCTTCCTCGGCATTTGCCGCGCGCACGAAAACCGGCACATCCGGCCACATATCCCGCACGATCTCGAAAGCTTTGTGAGCGGCCTGCGGCGCATCGAGCGTGATGACGATGGCGGCGGCTCGGGAAGCGCCGAAGCGTTCCAGCACATCCGGGCGTATGGCATCACCGTAAAAAACCGGCTCGCTGCGCGCCCGGCAGGCCTTGATGAGCGAGGGGTCGAGATCGAGCGCCACATAAGGCACGGTCTGCAGACGCATGAGGTCCGCCACCGTCTGGCCGACCCGGCCATACCCGCAAATCACCACATGGTCGCGCAGCGTGTCGTCATGGGCCGGGCGTTCGCGCGCGGCCTGCGCGCCTTCATAGCGTTTGACGAGCCAGGCACTGAACGGCACGAGAAGCGGCGTCAGCGCCATGGAAAGCCCGGCCAGCACCGCCATGAACTGGCCCGTCTCCGGCGGAATGAGCTTGAAGGTGAGCGCCGAAGCCAGAATGACGAAAGCAAACTCCCCGGCCTCGGCAAGTGAAAGGCCGGTGCGCACCGCTTCCGGCCGCGTCAGCCCGAAGGCAAGGGCGAGGCCCGTGGTAATCGCCGTCTTCAGCGCCAGGAGCCCGGCGAGCGAGAAAAGCAGCCAGCCTAAACTGTCGAGCAATACGGAAAGATCGAGTGCCATGCCGACAGAGATGAAAAAGAGCCCGAGCAAGAGCCCTTTGAAGGGCATGATGTCGGCTTCCACCTGATGGCGAAATTCTGTTTCCGCCAGAATGAGCCCGGCAAGAAACGCCCCGAGCGCCATGGAAAGCCCGGCCATTTCCGTCGCAGCTGCGATGCCGAGAATGATGAAAAGGGCGGTGGCCGCATTCAGCTCCGTGCTGCCCACATTGGCGACGATGCTAAGAAGCCCGCGCAAGACGATCCGCCCGAGAAAGAGCAGAATGACGACGGCAAGCGCGGCTTTACCGAGCGTCCAGAGCCCATCGGCAAAAAGATTGCTGCCTTCCACCGAGCTGCCAAAGGCGGTGACGAGAATGAGAATGGGGGCGACGGCAAGATCCTGAAAAAGCAGGACCGAAAAGCTCACCCGGCCGAAGCGTGAGGCAATCTCGCCCCGCTCGCTCAAGGTCTGCATGACCATGGCGGTGGAGGAAAGGGCAAGGCCCGCGCCGATGAGAAGGGCGGCAGCCGGCGCATTGCCCCAGGCATAGGCAACGGCGGCAATGGCAATGGCGGTGATGAATACCTGCGCCGCGCCAAGGCCGAACACATAGCGGCGCATGGCGCGCAGCCGCTCGACCGAAAGTTCGAGCCCGATGGTGAAAAGCAGAAAGACGACGCCGAATTCGGCGATCACGCGCACCCCTTCGATATCCGCGATCACCGCAAAGCCGGAAGGACCGATAATTGCCCCAGTGATGAGGAAGCCCAATATGGGGCTCGCTTTCAGCTTCTGGAAGAGCGGTACCAGAATGATGGAGGCAAGCAGGAAGGTGAGGATTTCACGCAAGGCTGGAATGCCATGACCGATTTCACCAAAACCCATTTCTTCCAGCATCAAGACCCCCGGCTTTTTCCTTTAATGAGCTAAGCCTTTCTTGCCATTCAAGGCAAGACGGTGTGCCGGAAGCGGCAATATAAAATAGAAAAAAGGAGCGCACCGAGATGCGCTCCTCTTTGATTCGGGCTTTATGACCGGGCGTCTTTGGTTTACTTGGCTTCCTCGGCGCCCTCGCTAATGGCATCGCCCGTATTTTCCACATCCTGACCGAACCCTTCGACCGTGTTGCAGGCGCCGAGCGCCAGCGCAAAGGTCATGAGGGTTGAGGCCAGGAAGGCTTTAACAGCTGTGTCCATCCAGGTCATGAGATCCTCCGTTTCATATCGCCAAACAGGCCGGTCTCCTGCAGCACGCAGCGCGTAGCTTACGGATTGTTGCCATCGTCCAGATCTTCGGTTGCCTCATCCATGGCATCGCCCATTTCTTCCGCCGCTTCGTCGATGTTTTCCCCGGCCCGTTCGGCGGGGCCTTCTTCTTCACAGGCGGCAAGCAGCCCGCCGCTCAAAAGAAGGGCGGCAAGCGTGGCAGAGAGTTTGGCATTCGGTTTCATAGCGCTGCTCCGTTTTGCGTCGTTGTAACTGTCAGCACGATTAACGGAGAAGGAGACCGGAGGTTCCCGCATTTCGGTCCGCGGAACCTCTCACGGCCCTGCGCGTTGTTAGAGCCAAGACAGCAAAGGAGATTTTCATGCTTGGATGGGCTTTGACTTTTTTCATCATCGCGATCATCGCCGGTGTCTTCGGCTTCGGCGGTGTCGCATCCGCCGCAACGGGCATTGCGCAGATTCTGTTCTTTATCTTCCTGGCGCTGCTCGTGATCTCGCTGATCGCGCACGCGGTGCGCGGCAGACCTCCGGTCTAAGCCGGAAGCGCGGGAAAGTTGAAAGGCCGGTCCGTTATTCAAAGGCGGGCCGGCCTTTTCGTTTCAGTGAGGTTGGTGCTTTTCGGTGCGGTCGAGCGCGCCGACGGAAAGAACGGGCGAGGCATCGAGCTCGCCGGCATCCAGCATACTTGCCACCCGCTGCAGGGCGGCGAGGATGAAGGATTGTTCCCAATCTTCCAGCTGGTCGAACTGCACGATGAAGCGTTCCTGCAGGATGGTGGGCGCCGCCTCGATCATGGCGCTGCCTTCCTCGGTCAGATAAAGCTCGACGCGCCGCCGGTCGAGATCGGAGCGCTTGCGTTGCACGAGGGTGCGGCTTTCCAGCTTGTCGATGAGCGCCGTCACCGTTGCCTGGCGCAGCGACACGCGTTCGGCCAGCTTGGTGATGGTCAGGCCCGGCGAGCGCTTGAGCAGCTGCATGACGACGAGCTGGGAGGTGGTCAGGCCCGTCTGCTTGGCCAATTGACGCCCGTCCATATCCGTCGCCCGGATGATCTGCCGGAGGGCGACAAGGGCATCGGCGGCCAGTTTCGATTCCATAGACATCTCCACAAGTTCGCGCAGCGTGCGGGCGCGCGCATCGGAATCCTGCCATTTCCGTGCATTCGGTGTGAGTGTCAAGGACCTTGTTCCTTTCGTTGGCGTTCTTCACGTCTGTTCAACCATTTAAACAGATATATAGATTGAAAATATAGATTGATGGTGTATTTAAAAGGGTGTCGCGAGGCAAATGGCGGAAAAAAGCCATTTTTCTCTCCTAAAAGTTTAGATAATTGATTGAAATGGAACGAGATTCGACGGTGGCACAAGCAAAACCCATAGATTCCCTGAAGGAATCGCCCGCAGGTGACGGCCTTGTTCTAAGGGCGCCGACGGCGGAAGACGGGTACCGCGTTCACGATTTGATCGCAAATTGCAAGCCGCTTGATGAGAATTCGCTTTATTGCAACCTGCTGCAGTGCTCCGATTTCCAGGACACCTGCGCGATTGCAGAAAAAGACGGGGAAGTGATCGGTTTTCTCTCCGGTTACTGCCCGCCGAAAAAGCCGGACACATTTTTCGTCTGGCAGGTGGCGGTGTCGGAAAAGGCGCGCGGCCTTGGTCTGGCGCGCCGGATGATGCTGGACATCGTTTCCCGTCATAAAGATGTGAAATTTATCGAAGCAACGATCACCGAGGACAATGAAGCGTCTTGGGCGTTGTTCAAGGGGACTGCCAAGAAGCTCGACACCGAGTTCCAGTCCTTCCCGCGGTTCGACCGCGAGCGCCATTTCAATGGACGGCACGATAGCGAGTTTGCCATCAAGATTGGCCCCTTTGCCGTCCAATAAAAATAAATGCTTTCAGGGGCACAAACGAGAGAGGACTTAGTCCATGAATCCCTTAGCTGCTGTTTCGGATATCGATGATAGCGACACTTCCATCTTTGCCCGGAAGGAATCGAACGTGCAGACCTATGCGCGCTCCTTCCCGGTCGTGTTCGGAAAGGCGCAAGGCGCGCATCTTTATGATGTCGACGGAAAAAAATATATCGACTTCCTTGCCGGCGCGGGCACGCTCAACTACGGGCACAACAACCCGGAGCTGAAAAAGAAGCTGCTCGAATATATCGAGGCGGACGGGATCGCCCATGGCCTCGACATGCACACGGACGCCAAGGAACAGTTCCTCGAAGCGCTTGAAGAGTTGATTCTCAAGCCGCGCAAGCTCGACTATATGGTGCAGTTTACCGGCCCGACGGGCGCCAATGCCGTGGAAGCGGCGATGAAGCTTGCCCGTAAGGTGACGGGCCGCCACAACATCATTTCCTTCACCAACGGCTTCCATGGCGTGACCATGGGCGCGCTCTCGGCGACGGGGAACGGCCATCACCGCGGCGGCGCGGGCCTGCCGCTCGCCGGCGTCACGCGCATGCCCTTCGCCAATTACCTCGGCGAGGATGTCGACACGATCGACGTGCTTGAAAAAATGGTGACCGACCCCTCAAGCGGCGTCGATATGCCGGCCGCCGTCATTTTCGAGGCGGTGCAGGGTGAAGGCGGTCTCAATGCCGCCAGCATGGACTGGATCAAGAAGCTTGCCGCTTTCTGCAAGCGTCACGACATTCTGCTGATCTCGGACGACATTCAGGCAGGCTGCGGGCGCACCGGCACCTTCTTTAGCTGGGAGCCTGCGGGCATCACGCCGGATATCGTCACGCTGTCGAAATCGCTGAGCGGTTACGGTCTGCCCTTCGCGATTGTGCTGATCAGCTCCGAGCTCGATATCTGGAAACCGGGCGAGCATAACGGCACCTTCCGCGGCAATAACCACGCTTTCGTCACGGCGACGGCCGCGCTCAACACCTACTGGAAGGACGATACTTTCGCCAAGAGCGTGCGCGAGAAAGGCGACTATATTACCAAGCGCCTTGAAGCGATCATCGAGAAGGCGGGCACCATCGATCTGAAGCTCAAGGGCCGCGGCATGATGCAGGGTATCGAATGTCCGACCGGCGAGTTCGCCAGCGAGGTGACCTCGCGCTGCTTCAAGGAAAACCTGATCATCGAGACCGCGGGTCCCAATGACGAGGTCGTAAAATGCCTCATCCCGCTGATCATCGATCAGGAAACGCTTGAAGAAGGTCTCGATATTCTCGAGAAGGCCTTTGCCGAGGTCGTGCAGATCGCCGGCCGGAAAAAGAATCTCGTTTCTGTCGCTTGAGGAAGAAGAATGATCGTAAGAACGCTGGAAGAAGCGCAAAAATCCGACCGCAAGGTACAGAGTAAGACCTGGGACAGCGTCCGTCTTCTTTTGAAAGACGACAATATGGGCTTCTCGTTCCACATCACGACCCTTTATGCGGGCACGGAAACCCGGATGCATTACAAGAACCATCTGGAATCCGTGTACTGCATGGAAGGCGAGGCGGAGATCGAAACGCTGGCCGACGGCAAGAAATATCAGATCAAGCCGGGCACGATTTACATTCTGGACCAGCATGATGAGCACATCCTGCGCGTCCACAAGGAAGTGAAAATGGCCTGTGTTTTCAATCCGCCTGTTACAGGACAGGAAGTGCACGATGAATCCGGGGCTTACCCGCTTGTTGTGGATTGATCATAAACGCTTCGAAAAAGCCTCCCGCCCTGAAAAATGGCGGGGGGCTTTTTCTCATTGCGGGAAGGGGGCGCCGTGATTGTTATCAGCTTCGTCGTATGTCTGGGCCTGATCCTGATGATCGGGCTTTCGTCCGTTTTTCTCTCACGCGGTACGAAGAGCGATTATTACCTTGCCAGCCGTGACGTCTCGCCCATGTTCGTGGGCCTGTCTGCGGTGGCGACGAACAATTCAGGCTATATGTTCATCGGTGTGATGGGTTTCACCTACACGGTCGGCCTCAGCGCCGTCTGGTTGATGGTGGGCTGGATCGTCGGGGACTTCGTCGCCTCTCTTTTTATTCACCGCCACTTGCGTCGCCGCTCGGAAGCGGAAAACGAAGTGACTTTTGCCGGGGCGATTTCTTCCTGGCACGGCACGAATTTCCGTTTGCTGCGCGTCTTGATTGCGCTGATCACGCTCGCCTTCCTCGGGGCTTATGCCGCCGCGCAAATGAGCGCGGGCGGTAAGGCGCTGCAGGCGCTGCTCGGTTGGCCGCCGGCAACGGGCGCCATCATCTCCGCGGTCATGGTGGCCGGCTATTGCATGGCGGGGGGCATCCGCGCCTCGATCTGGACCGACGTTTTGCAGTCGGCGATCATGATCGTCGCCATGGTGCTGCTCGGCTATATCGCCATCAATGCCGCAGGCGGTATCGATGCCTCTTATGACAAGCTTGCCGCCGTGCCGGGCTTCCTCGATTGGTTCCCCTCGGATCTGCCGTTCGGGGATTTCTGGGGGCCGGCGCTCTTTGCCCTGGGCTGGCTCTTCGCCGGGTTCTCCGTTGCCGGGCAGCCGCACATCATGGTGCGCTTCATGACGCTCGACAATGATGACCGGCTTGCCCATACGCGCGCCTGGTATTACGGCTTCTTCACGCTCTTTTATGGCCTGGCAACCGTCGTCGGTCTGATGACGAAGATCCATCTGCCCGATATTGGCGGCATGGACCCCGAGCTTGTACTACCCACCATGGCGATTGAGCTCATGCCGCCGCTTCTTGTGGGGCTGATGCTGGCGGGGATTTTCGCGGCCACCATGTCGACGGCGGACTCGCTTGTGCTCAGCTGCTCTTCTGCATTGACGCACGATCTGATGCCGCAGCGGATGGAAAAGCCTTTCCACCTCAAACTCGTCACCATCATGATCACCGCATTCGCGCTTGCCATTGCGCTCTCGGGCACGCAAAGCGTTTTCTCGCTGGTGATCCTCGCTTGGTCGCTTCTGGGCGCAAGCTTTGCCCCGCTTCTGGTGCTGCTCGCCCGCGATGTGAAGCTGAGCGAGCCTCATGCCATCATCATGGTGCTGGCGGGCGCCATGACGGTCATTCTCTGGCGCGAGCTTGGTTGGCAGTCCTACATTTTCGAAGGGATGCCCGGCATCATTGCCGGCTTTGCCGCCTTCGGTATCTACCGGCTTTTCGCCGGGGAGTATGAGCCGGCGGAGAAAGTCCAGCAGGATACGGCTTAAAAGCAGAACACTGCTTAGAAGAATGGCTCACGCCCGCAGGGGAAGCTCCGCGCTTTTCTCTGCGGGCGGCGCGCTCAGCGCCGGCAGGCCGGGCTGTCCGGCTTCTTCCGGGTGCGCGCGCACATAATCTTCCTTCAGCGTTTCCGAGCTCAGCCGGCTGCCGTCATGGCTCCAGCCGGGCGGGGCGAAGAGATAAAGCAGCCGGTCCCTCATGCTCCGGCCTCTTGCAAAGACGTCTTTGCCGATCCCCACATATTCATGAAAGCCGATCCGCAGCGGGTTGAACGTGCCGAGCGAGCGCACGATGCCGTAGCGTACTTCCTCGCGCTCGGTCTCAGGCACGAAGGTGCCGAAGAGCCGGTCCCAGATGATCAGCGTGCCTGCGTAATTCGCATCGAGATAGCGCGCGTTCCGTCCGTGATGCACCCGGTGGTGGGAGGGGGTGTTGAACAGCCATTCGATGGGCCGGGGCAGTTTCCCCACGGCTTCGGTATGAATGAAGAACTGATAGACGAGATTGAAGGAATAAACGAAGGCTATCGCCGCCGGATGAAAGCCGATCAGGACGAGCGGCATGCGCAGCAGTACGAGGCCGGAGATCGGCCCGGTCCAGGACTGGCGCAGCGCCGTTGAAAGATTGAAGTGCTGACTTGAATGGTGCACCACATGCGCCGCCCAGAACCAGCGCGAGCGGTGCATCAGCCGGTGCGCCCAGTAATAGCGCATGTCGTCGATGATGAAGCAGAGGACGAGCGCGCCCGCCGAAAAGCCGATCGTCATGACGCGGTAATCGTAAAGCACGAGCAGAAGATAATAGCCCGCCCCGCCGAGCGCTGCACCGAAGAAGACGCTGCCCACCCCCATGATGAGGCTCGCTGCCGTATCGCGCGTCTCATAAACGCCTTTGACGCGCCCGAACAGGATCAACGTCATCTCCAGCAAAATGGCGCCGATGAAAATGGGCGCCGCCAAAGTGGATGCATCGGGAAAGGAAGGAACTTCGGTCATATCGCGGCCCTTGGGGATGTTTGAGGAGGGACGCGGCTGGGCGCGCCAAGCAGTCTGCCAAGTTTTTCTTCCCAGCGGGCGGCAAGCTCATCCCCAAGCTGCAGCGTGATGGCCGGGTCGGTGAAATCGTCGAGTGTGATGCGAAGCGTGTCCGGCGCGGGCCGGGTAACAGCTTCGATATCGCCGGCGCCGAGCGCGCGCGCCGCCCAGAAGGCGCCCATGTTCTGCAGCACGCCGATATGCTCCGCCTCCGAGAATTCGAGCACGGCATCGCTTCCCGCCGCGCTCAAGTTCACGGCTTTGATATCGGCATCCGGATAATCGGTCAGGAAGAGCTGGCGCGCCTTTTCCTCGGTCAATGCCGCCCGCTTGGAAAGGCCAAGCAGGTGGAGAAGAAGAACGGTGCCGCCGATCAGGGCAGCGCTGAGGCCGAAGAAAAGCGGCAGGCTCATAGGACGTCCAGACGTTAGGCGTTTCCGGGTTTTTGAGTGTTTCATTTTCATTACACTCATTTATGTTGTTTTATTATTGAGTTTTGAGAATGAATTGGTGCGCGCGCCATGGATCTAAGGCAAATCCGTCATTTCGAGGCGCTTTACCGGCTGGGCTCCTTTCGCCTTGCCGCGGAAGAGCAGGGGCTGACCCATTCGGCGCTGACCCGCTCCATCCAGAAACTGGAAGAGGACCTTGGCGTGCGCCTTTTCGACCGCACGACCCGCGCCGTCCATCCGACCGCAGGCGCCGAGCGTCTTCTCCCCCGCGCCCGCGCGCTTCTTCAGGATGCCCGGGAGCTGACACGCGAGGCAGGGCTCTTGAAAGGCGGGGAGGCGGGCCGCGTCTCTCTCGGCGCCGCGCCTTTGCCGACCGAGGCTTTGGTGCCGCCCGCCCTGGAGCGGCTGGTGAAGGCGGGGGACTGGCATGCGGAAATTTCCGTCGTCACCGATCATCAGGACGCCCTGATGCGCCGGCTCATGGACCGCGAGCTCGACATGGTGCTGCTCGGCGGGGTGAGCTTTCAGCCCATCGCCCATCAGGACGCGCTCACCATTCAGTTCCTCTCCAGCGAGCCTGCCGTCATTCTGGCACGGCCCGATCATCCGCTCGTTCTTGCCGATGCGCCGTCGGAAGATTATCTCGATCATCTCTGGGCGGCGCCTCGGCTCTTTGCGGATGATTATGCGCGCTTTCCCGATTTCTTCCGCCAGGCGATGGAAGAGCGCGGCATTCCTCAGCTGAGACTTGAAAATCTTTCCGCCTGCATTCGCCTTGCGCTCGATGCGCAGGTGCTGACCGGCGCGCCGCTTTCCGTTGCCCGGCGCATCGGGGAAACCGAGCGCGTGCATATGGCTGCCTTTCCCTTTCCCGTCACTTGTTCTTACGCCGTGCTGCGGGTGAAGGAACGCTCGCTCAGCCCGGCGGCGGAGCGCCTGCGCGAGGCCATCGTCGCCGCCGCGCGCGCTCTTGCAGCAGATTAGAAATAAAGAAGGGCTGCATGATACGCATGCAGCCCTTCGTGCCGTAGAGGAGGGGTTCTTCTAGTCGGCAGCTTGTAGATTGGGGGGCTTGCGGTGGCGTTTCACCGCTTGCACGAAGTGCGCAAGATCGGCGCGGCGCATCTGCCACCAATATTTCATGGTGAAGCTCGACCAGTTATTGGTGATCTTGCCGCTTTCGGTCTTGTACCAGCTCGTGCAGCCGCTCGCCCAAACGGATTTCTTGATGTCTTCCTGAAGCTGCGTGTTGAACGCGCTCATCGCATCGGGTTTGACATCCACATAGGCCAGGTCCTTGCCGATCAGCGCCTGCACGCATTGCATGATGTAATTCACCTGGCACTCGATCATGAAGATGATCGAGTTGTGCCCGAGATTGGTGTTGGGCCCGTACATCATGAAGAAGTTCGGGAAGCCGGAAACGGCAACGCCGCGGTAAGCTTCCGCGCCCTCCCGCCAGGCTTCGTTCAGCGAGCGCCCGCCAAGGCCTTTGATTTCCATCGGGCAAAGAAAGTCCGTGGCTTTGAAACCCGTGCCGTAGATGATGACGTCTGCCGCATGCGCTCTGCCGTCCTTGCCGATCAGCGCGCCGTCTTCCACATGGTCGATGCCGGCGGTCTCCACGCTCACATTGGGCCGCGCCATGGCGGGGAACCAGTCGTTTGAAAGCAGGATGCGCTTGCAGCCGGCCGGAAAGTCCGGCGTCAGTTTTTCGCGTAGCTCCGGGTCCTCGATATGGGTTTCGATTTCCTTGCGCGCGGCTTTTTCAAACAGCTTGCCGAAGAAACTGTCCTTCAGGAAGGCGAGGAAATTACGCTCCAGCGTCAGATAGATCATGTAGCGGTGGAGTTTGGCGAGCGCCGGAAAGCGCTTGAAGAGCGCCTTTTCAAGGCGCGTATAGGGGCGGTTCGCTTTCGGCACCACCCAGTTGGGCGTGCGCTGGAAAAGCGTCAGATGTTCCACCTTCGGCGCGATTTCGGGCACGAACTGAATGGCGCTTGCGCCGGAGCCGACAACCGCGACCGTCTTGCCCGTCAGATCGATGTCATGGTTCCAGCGGGCGGAATGAAATGCCGCGCCGTTGAAGTTTTCGATGCCTTCAAGATGCGGCGTGAAAGGCTGGTTGAGCTGACCTGCGCCGGAGATGAAAAGCGCAGCGCTCACCTCTTCGCCGTCTCTCATGCGGATGCGCCAGAGCGCTTCTTCTTCATCGAAGGCGGCCTCGGCGATTTCGGTGTTGAAACGGATATGGGGCAGGAGGCCGTATTTTTCCGCACAGTGCTGGAAATAAGCCTCGATCTCCGGCTGCCGCGCGAATTTGCGGCTCCAGTCGTGCTTCGGCTCGAAGGAGAAGGAATAAAGATGCGAGGGCACATCGCAGCCGGACCCGGGATAGGTATTGTCCCGCCAGGTGCCGGCGACGCTGCCTGCCTTCTCGTAGATCGTGAAACTGTTGATGCCGGCTTTTTTGAGCTGAATGGCCATGCAAAGGCCCGCCGCGCCAGCGCCCAGAATGGCGATTTGCGGGGTGGCGGTGCCGGCTCGGGCCAAAGATGCGCCGTGTGTCGTGGGGGCAGTCACCACATTCCTCCAAATGTCGGTTGCGGCGCGGCCGGGCGGTTTGAACGCTCATCCGGCCCGCGCTTGGCGCTTTATACAAACGCGGACCTGCCCTCACAAGAATTTTTGGGGTATCACCCTAGAATTATTCTAATACTATACCCAGCCGTAAATCGGCACCACGGCGCCCGAGACGGAGGCGGCATCCGGGTCGCAGAGGCTCAACATCAGCTCGGCAATCGCGCCGGGCGTTACCCAGGTGGAAAAATCGGCCCCGGACATGGCCTCCCGGTTGGCGGGCGTGTCGATGATGGAAGGAGCGACCGCATTGACCGCGATGCGCTCGTCTTTCAGCTCTTCGGCAAGTGCCGTCGTCAACGCGGCAATACCGGCTTTGGCCATCAAATAAGCCGTGACGTTCGCCCCGCCTCTGGGCTCCAGCGCCGGGCGGGCGGAGACATTGACGAGCCGCCCGCCGGCCTTGCCCGCTTTCATATTGGCGGCCGCTTCCTTGCAGCAAAGATAGGCGCTCACCGCATTCATCTCGAATTGCTGGCGCAGGGTTGCCGCATCCGTCTCGCTAATGGGCGCAAAGGCAAAGCCGCCGGCAATATGGATGGAGGCCCAGAGCGGGGGCAGCTTGGCGTAGAAATCTTTGACCGCCGCCTCATCCGAAAGGTCGATGCCGGTGGTGACGGAGACGGCCTCACCGAGCCCCAGCGCGGCTTTGTCCACTTCGTTTTCAATGGCGGGAATATGCACCTGAGCCCCTTCATCGGTCAGGCGCTTGGCAACGACACGGCCAAGGGCGCCGGTGCCACCGGTCAGTGCGATGTTACGGCCTGTCAAACGTCCCATGTCAAACGTCCCATGATTTTTCCTTTGCGCGTTAAGGCGGGTTTCCTCCGCGATAGCGAATGTTATGGCGAAGGGCAATGCCGCGGCGTCATTTTTTGCTATGCTGGGGCAAATCAGAAAGCCGGACCCGCCGGAAACGGAAAAAGCCGGGCCGGCTGGGAGGACCTTTATGCCGCATCCATCCGCCGCCTCGAAAAAGGTGGGGCTTTTTGCCACCTGCCTTGTGAACACCATGCGCCCGCGCGTCGGCTTTGCCGCGCTCAAACTGCTGGAAGAGGCAGGCTTTGAAGTGGAGGTGCCGAAAGAGCAGACCTGCTGCGGCCAGCCCAATTATAATAGCGGCGACCGGAACGGCGCGCGCGCCATGGCGGAGCATTTCCTGAAAACCTATGAAGGCTTCGATTATGTGGTCGTGCCCTCGGGCTCCTGCGGGGCGATGGTGCGTGTGCATTATCCCAAACTTTTTGAGGAAGGCGATCCGCGGCGACCCCGCATGGAGGCGCTCGCCGGACGCACTTACGAGCTGGTGAGCTTCCTGAGCGATGTCGTCGGCATAGAGCTTGCGCCCGCCACTGTTCCCCTTTCCGTCACCTATCACGATGCCTGCTCGGGCCTGCGCGAACTGGGCATCAAGGCCCAGCCCCGCGCGCTGATCGGCCAGAAGAAATGCGAGGTGAAGGAAATGGAAGATGCGGAAGTCTGCTGCGGCTTCGGCGGGCTTTTCTGCGTCAAATATCCGGAAGTCTCAGGCGAGATGGTGCGGCGGAAAACCGAAGCTGCCCTTGCCTCCGGCGCCGAGGCGCTGGTGACGGGCGATGTCGGCTGCCTCTTGAACATGGAAGGCGCGCTCCTGCGCGAAGGCAAGGAGATAAAGGCACTGCATATCGCCGAGCTTCTTGCGGATATGACGGAGTAAGCCCCATGCATGTCACGACGGAAAAATTCCACGGCCGCGCGAAAAAAGCCATCGCCAATAAGAACCTGCAGGGCGGGCTTTTCATCATCGGCAAGATTTTCACCGCCATGCGCGATCATGCAATGGCGCAAATGCCCGAGTTCGAGGCACTGCGCGATCAGGCCCGCGACATCAAACGCCATACGCTGGAAAATCTCGACACTTATCTGCAGCAATTCGAAGAGCGCGTGATCGAAAATGGCGGGCGTGTGCATTGGGCCCGTGATGGGGAGGAAGCGAACCGCATCATTGCCCAGCTCTGCAAAGAAGTGGACGCGCAAACCGTCATCAAATCGAAGTCCATGGTGACGGAAGAGCTGGAGCTCAACCCGGCTTTGGAAGCCGAAGGGCTGGCCGTCACCGAAACCGACCTTGGCGAATACATTATCCAGCTGCGCGGGGAAAAACCCTTTCACATCGTCGCCCCCGCCTGGCACCTGACGGCTGGCGAGGTGGCGGACACGTTCTACGAGGCGCACAAAGCCCATGGCCGCACCGAGCGGGTGGAAGACAAGGTCAAGCTCGTGGAAGAAGCGCGCATCGTGCTGCGCGAGCGATTCAAGAAGGCCGATGTCGGCATTACCGGCGCGAACTTCCTCATCGCCGAAACGGGCTCCATTGCGCTTGTGACGAATGAAGGTAATGCCGATCTTTGCGCCACCTTGCCGCGCAAACATATTGCCGTGACGGGGATCGAGAAGATCATCCCGACGCTCGATGATTTGGCGCTCTTCTGGCGCGTGCTGCCGCGCTCGGCGACGGGCCAGGACACGGCGAATTATCTCTCGCTTTATTCCGGCCCCCGGCGGGAGGGCGATGCGGACGGGCCGGAAAGTTTCGACATCGTGCTCGTGGATAATGGCCGCTCGGACATGCTCGGCACGGCGGTGGAAGACATGCTGCGCTGCATCCGCTGCGGCGCCTGCCTTAATGCCTGCCCGGTTTTTACCAGCGTCGGCGGCCAGACCTATGGCTCGGTCTATTCAGGGCCAATGGGCTCGGTGCTCACCCCGGCGCTGACCAGCGTTTCGCAGGCCGCCATGCTGCCCAACGCCTCGACCTTTTGCGGCAAATGCGAGGAAGTCTGCCCCGTGCGCATTCCCCTTCCTTCCATGATGCGGCATTGGCGCGAGGAAGAGTTTTCCAAACACTATTCCCCTGCCGCCCAGCGCTGGGGGCTCGGGCTTTGGGCCTATGCCGCGCGCACACCCTGGGCCTACCGGCTGGCGACCACATGGGGCCGTAAAGTTCTGGCGCTGATGGGCGGCAAGGAGCGCGTTGCCCATGCCTTACCTTTTATAGGCAAGGGTTGGAGCGAAAAGCGGGATTTGAACGTGGGCGAAGGCGCCACATTCCTCGAGCAATATGAGCGGCGCAAACGGCGCGGCGGCGCAAAAGGAGAGCGGGTATGAGCGCGCGTGAAGATATTCTCGGCAAGATCGCCCGCTCGCGCGGGGCAAGCGCTGGCACGGCAAAGCCCGCCCCGCTCCGCCCGGCGCTTGGCGCGAAAGAAGGCGCGGCGCGGCTCGCGCAGTTCTGCCATCTCGCCCTCTCGCTCGGCTGCACCATCGTGCCGGTGCGCGAGATGCGCGCCGTGCCCGCCTCCCTTGCCCATGCGCTTGGCGAGCAGAGCTTGAAAGGCGATGTCTGGCTGAACGATGAGCCGCAATTGACTGCGCTCGGCTGGCAGGAAGCCGGACTCTCGCTGCATAGCGAGCGCGGCAAAGACGATCTTGATGGGGTGATCTCCGTCACCGGCGCGCTTGCGGGCCTTGCCGAAACCGGCGCCGTCATCATGCAGTCGAGCGCCGTGCATCCGTTCGCCATGGGGCTTTTGCCGGATGTGCATGTCGCCGTGCTCCGGACCGATCAGATCGTGGCAGGCATGGAAGATATCTGGCCGCTCGCGCGCAAGGCGGGCGGCAACAGATTGCCGCGCGCGCTCTCGCTTGTCGGCGGGCCCTCGCGCACCGGCGATATCGAGGCAACCCTCGTCATGGGCGCGCACGGACCGCGCTCTTTGCAGATCCTGCTTGTCGGTGAGGAGGCGGAAGCCGCGCTCGAGCCTAATTGAGCCAGAAGCGCAGGCCCGCCCGCACCACAAAACTATCGGGGTTTTCACCTGCGCGCTCGGCAATATCCCGCGTGCCTGAAAAAGTGCTGCGGTAATTGAAGTCGAGATAAGGCGCGAATTTGCGCGTGATCTCGTAGCGCAGCTGCAGGCCCGTATCGATATCGGCAAGGCCGGAGGCCTTTTCCTGCTCATCCACATCCTGGAAATAGAAATTGGCTTCGCCGTAAGGTTCCGCGATCAGGCGCTGGGTGATCAGAAGATCGTAAGAGACTTCTGCCCTGAAACTGCTGTCCCCTTCGTCGCTTAAAAAGAACGCCGCTTCCGTTTCAAAGAAGTAAGGGGCAAGGCCCTGCACGCCGAGAACGGCATAATGGGTGGGGTGCGGTTTGAAATCGTGCCGCACACCTGCCTGCACATCCCAGAAATCGGCAATAGGCTTGCTGTAAAGCAGCTGAATTTCCGCCTCGTGCCAGGAGCCGTCTTCCCATTCGCCTTCCGTTTTCAGCCAGGCGCGGTGGGTGTCGTTGCCGAGCCAGCCTTCCCCTTCGAAGGTGACTTCGCGCTCCGCCTCTCCCCAATCGGCATAGTCGGTTTCAAGAGAGAAGTAATGGAAGAGCCTGTCGTCTTCCATGGCAAGCGCGGGCGCGCTCATCAGGGAAAGCCCGAGGGCGGTGGCTATAAGCGTCTTCTTTTTCATGGATCACGCTCCTTCCGGCAGTTCGGCCACGACGACCTTGCGCATCATGCCGGAGGCCATGTGATAGAGGAGGTGGCAATGGAAGGCCCATTCGCCGGGTTCGTTCGCCGTGATCTCCACCGAATAGCTGCGCCCCGGCCCCACATTGACGATGTGTTTGCGCGGCTGTTTCGCGCGCGGCTGGCCGTTTTCCAGCTCGACGAACATGCCGTGCAAATGCATCGGATGGTTCATCATGCTTTCATTGATGAAAGTGAGGCGGGCGCGTTCGCCGTAATTCAGTTTGATGGGCTCGGCTTCGGAGAATTTCTTGCCGTTGATGGTCCACAAATAGCGTTCCATTGTCCCGCCGAGCCGCACTTCGATCTCGCGCATGGGTGCGCGCAAATCGTCGTTGTCTTCGAGCGCGCGCAAGTCGGCATAGGAAAGCACGCGCGCCCCTTCCGGCGCGCCCACGCCCGGCACCAGTTCATGATCGCGCGACAGGGCGGAAGGCGGCACGCTGTCATTCTTCATGGGCATGGCACCATGGCCCATCTTCCCGTGGTCCATGGTCTCGTGACCCATCGCCTCATGGTCCATCTCGCCATGGTTCATCGAGCCATGATCCATCGTGTGGCTCATATCTTCCTGAGGCAGCGCGTCGTGGGACATCTGGCTATGGTCCATCTTACTATGGTCCATGCTGCCGTGATCCATATCCCCTTGATCCATGCCGGCATGGTGCATGCCCATATCGCTCATCGCGAGTTCGCCGCGCGGACGCTGCTGCGGCCGGGGCAGGTTTGCGGGCGCGCCGTCCGTGCTCAGCGTACCGAGCGCAAAGCCGCTGCGGTCCATGGCCTCGGCGACGAGCTGCAAGGGCGCGGCGGAATGGGGCGTGACGATCACGTCATAAGTTTCGGCAACGGCGATGCGCAGCTCGTCCACGCTAACGGGCTCGACATTCTGCCCGTCCGCCTGCACGACCTGCAGTTTGTGGCCGGGAATGCGGAAATCGAAATAGGTCATGGCCGAGCCGTTGATGAGGCGCAGGCGCACCCGCTCATGCGGCTTGAATGTGCCGGCCCAGGGCGTGCGCTCCGGCTGGCCGTTCATCAGGAACGTGTAGCCCGAGACATCGGCAATATCGCTCGGCATCATGCGCATCTCGCCCCAGGCGGCGCGTTCGGCAAGCGTTTCGCTGAAGCCTTCTTCGCTTGCCTCGCGGAAGAAGTCGAAAAGCGTGTTCTGTGCGTAATTGTAATAGTCGGGCATCGCTTTCAGGTTGGCATGCACCTGCGCCCCGCGCTCATCCGTCCAGTCGGAGAGAAAAATGACGTGCTCGCGGTCGGCTTTCACCGGGTCTGCGCCTTTCGGGTCGATGACGAGCGGCCCATAGACCCCTTCCTGTTCCTGATAGGCGGAATGGGCGTGATACCAATAGGTGCCCGCCTGGCGGATGGGGAACCGGTAGGTGAAGGTCTCGCCGGGCGCGATGCCCGGAAAGCCGTTGAAGCCGGGCACGCCGTCCATATCGCCGGGAAGCAGCAGCCCGTGCCAGTGAACGGAAGTCGGCACATCCAGCGTGTTCGTCACATGAATGGTGACCTCTTCGCCTTCCTCAAAGCGCAAAAGCGGCCCCGGCACCTCTCCGTTCACCGCAAAGGCCTGGGCTTTGTTGCCCGAGAAGGAGACCTCGGTTTCCCCGATCGTCAGCTTATAAGTACCCGCGGCTGCCGCCGTGGAAAGGCCCGCCGCCATGGTGATGCCGAGCCCCAACCCTTTCAGCCATCCGGCGTATTTTATCCGCATCTGCCTCTTCTCCGTCGAAAGTACATGGTTGGGCGTAAGGTGAGGCTTCCCCTTACTGGAAGGTCAAGCAGTGAGCCAGGTTTGGGAAGGGCTTGACCTTCCAGTGGCTGGAAAGACTACATCTGAACCATCATCACTAGGTTTCGAGGTAGTCCCATGTCCTGCTGCGCCCATCACGACCATTCCGCCGCCCCTCACGCGGGCACGGTGAAGGACCCCGTCTGCGGCATGGATGTGGATCCGGAAAAGACCGTGCATAAGACGGAGGCGGAAGAGGAGACGCATTACTTCTGCTCCGCCCGCTGCCTGGAAAAATTTGAGGCGGACCCCGCCCGCTATCTCCATCCGGAAGGGGCCGCGCCTGAGGACCCGGACGCTATTTACACCTGCCCCATGCATCCAGAGATCGAGCAGGTCGGTCCCGGCTCCTGCCCGATTTGCGGCATGGCGCTCGAGCCCAAAGAAGTAAGCCGGGATGCCGGGCCCAACCCGGAGCTTGTGGATTTTACCCGCCGCTTCTGGATCGGCCTTGTCTTGACCCTGCCGGTCTTCGTTCTGGAAATGGGCGCGCATCTTTTTCCGGGGTTTCATATTCTCCCCCCTGCGATGTCGAACTGGGTGCAGTTCGCGCTGGCGACACCGGTGGTGCTTTATTCCGGCGCGCCGTTTTTCGAGCGCGGCTGGGCCTCGCTGCGGGCCATGAATTTCAATATGTTCACGCTCATCGCCATCGGCACGGGCGCGGCATATCTCGCCTCAGTCACGGCGGTGTTTGCACCCGGCCTTTATCCGGAAGCGTTTTTGGGAGAAGGCGGTACGCCGCCCGTCTATTTCGAAGCAGCCTCCGTCATCATTGTGCTCGTTCTGCTTGGTCAGGTGATGGAGCTGCGCGCCCGCGAGGCGACGGGCAATGCCCTGCGCTCTTTGTTGGACCTGACGCCTGAAACCGCGCTGCGCATCGAAGGCGGCAAGGAAGAAGAGGTTGCGGCAAGCGAAGTGCGTGAAGGCGACAAGCTGCGCGTCAAACCGGGCGCCAAAGTGCCGGTGGACGGCCATGTCGTGGAAGGGCGCAGCACGATCGACGAATCCATGGTGACGGGCGAGCCGGTGCCTGCCGAAAAACAGGAAGGCGACAAGGTTATCGGCGGCACGGTCAATGGCCGCGGCGGCTTTGTGATGCAGGCCGATCATGTGGGCCGCGACACGCTCCTCTCGCGCATCGTGCAGCGCGTCTCCGATGCCCAGCGCTCGCGCGCGCCCATTCAGGGTCTCGCGGATAAAGTGGCCGGCTTTTTCGTGCCTGGCGTCATCGCTATTGCCGTCATCGCGGCTTTGATCTGGGGGCTATACGGGCCTGCTCCATCGTTTTCCTATGCGCTTATCGTGGCGGTCTCCGTTCTCATCATCGCCTGTCCTTGCGCGCTTGGCCTTGCAACGCCCATGTCCATCATGGTCGGCATGGGCGAGGGTGCGAAAGCGGGCATTCTCATTCGCGATGCCGAAGCGCTGGAACAGTTCGAAAAGATCGAAACGCTGGTGGTGGATAAGACCGGCACTTTGACGGAAGGCCGTCCGAAGCTTGTTCACATCGAAACGGTGGGGGGCGGGGACCGCGCCGAGCTTTTGCGCCTTGCCGCCAGCACCGAGCGGGCGAGCGAGCATCCGCTGGCCGATGCCGTACTGGCCGCCGCCGAAGAAGAAGGCCTCGAGCTTGAAGACGTCAGCGCCTTTGAAGCGGAAACGGGGCAGGGCGTGCGCGCTTCTCTTTCCGGCAAAAACGTGCTCATCGGCAATGCCCGCTTCATGAAAGAAAACAGCATCGATACGGAGGCGCTGAAAGAGGCCGCCGCCCGCCAGGCCGAAGAGGGCGCGACGGTCATCTTCACCGCGCTTGATGGCCGCGCCCTCGGCTTCCTGGCGATCAAAGACCCGGTAAAGGAAACAGCCTGCGAAGCGGTGGACGCGCTTCATGCGAGGGGCCTCAAGATCGTTATGATGACCGGCGACGGCGAGGGCCCGGCCAAGGCCGTGGCGCGCGAGCTTGGCATTGATGAGGTGCATGCCGAGCTTTTGCCCGAAGACAAGCACCGCCTTGTCAGCGAAAGAACGGCGAAAGGCGAGCGGGTCGCCATGGCCGGCGACGGCATCAACGATGCCCCCGCGCTTGCTGCCGCCCATGTCGGTATCGCCATGGGCGATGGCTCGGATGTGGCGATGGAGACGGCAGCGGTCACGCTTTTGAACGGCGAATTGCTGGCGCTCGTCAAAGCCCACACGCTCTCGCGGAATGTCATGGCGAATATCCGCCAGAACCTCTTTTTCGCCTTTGTCTATAATGGCGCGGGCGTGCCGGTCGCCGCCGGTATTCTCTATCCGCTCTTCGGTATCCTGCTCAGCCCCATGATCGCGGCGGCGGCCATGTCGCTCAGCTCCGTTTCCGTGGTCGGCAATGCATTGCGCTTGAGGCGCCGCCCGCTTTAGTCTGGTCCTTGGCTCGCCATTGCGAGTCTCTGGGGCAGTCGCATGGGGCGATTGACGCGTTTAATGTTAGTCATTAATTTGTTCTCATGGAAAATGTAAAACAGGACCTGCCGACACGGGTAAAGCTTATCCTGGCGGCTGAACGGCTGCTGGGCGAGCGTGGCTTTCAGCATGTGTCGGTGAAGGAAATTTTGGCGGCAGCGGGCCAGCGCAACGAAAGCGCGCTGCAATATCATTTCGGCTCCCGCGCCGGGCTCATCTCGGCGGTTTTCGCCTATAGGGTGGATCAGATCGAGGCGCGCCGCATCGAGCTTTTGAACGTGCTAGAAGCGGAAGGGCGCAGCGGCGATCTGCGCGCGGTCCTCGGCGCGGCGCTCGGCCCGCTTGTCGAGGTGATGGACAGCGAAGATAAATATTATCTTCTCTTTGCCGTGCAGGCGCTGTTCGATCCGAAATTCGATCTGCCTTCTTTTATCGAAGCACCTTCCATGGACGGGCTCGGCCGCGCCGTTTCCTGGATACGCGCGTCGGTACCGGATCTGCCCGATCACGTTTTCGGGATGCGCCTGCGGCTTGCCATTGAAATGTCGATCGGCGCAATGGCACGTTGGATCAGGGCGGAAACGGCACCGGACAGTAAGGCGCAGGCGCTCTTTGTTTCGAACTTGCTCGATACGGGGGAAGCCATACTGCGCGCGCCGCTTTCCGAGGAAACCGCCCGCATAATAAAACAAACCGCGTCTTAAAAAAGGCGCGGGGTAAAAACAGGGAGGCCCCCATGGCCATCGCACCGACAGAAGACCAGCTCAACCGCTTCATGAAAGCCGATCAGGACGCCCCGCTCGTCATGATCAATCTTCTGAAATTTAAGGAGAAGGCGGACTATCCGGCGGGCACACCCGACAGCGACATTTCCGGCGCCGAGGCCTATGGGCGCTACGGCGCGGTGGCGCAGAAAAAGATCGAGGAAGTGGGCGGGCGCATCGTCTGGTCCGCGCCGCAGCAAATGGTCATGATCGGCGACGATGCGGACGATGAATATGACGCCGCCGCTCTCGTCTTTTATCCCTCCCGCGCCGCCTTCCTGCGCATGGTCGCCATGCCCGATTATCAGGAAGCGGCGAAACACCGCGAAGCCGGCCTTGCCTTCCAGAAACTTCTGCAATGCGACGGCTCGGCGCTGGTGAACAGCTAAGCGTCAGTCTTTCAGGAAGTCTTCTGCCAGCCCCAGAAACTCTTCCAGCCGGTCATGGTGCACCCAGTGACCGGCGCCTTCCACATTCACGACCTTGGCATTCTGGAAATGGGCGGCGCGGCCGTCCTTTTCCGGATCGCTCGCCCAGCTTTCCGTGCCGCGCACGAGAAGCGTCGGGCAGGTGATGCGCCCCCAAAGCTGTTCGGCTTCCTTCGGGCTGAAGCCGTTGGGCGAGAAGGCGCGCACGTAATTGTCGAATTTCCAGCTATAGGTGCCGTCTTCGTTCTGGCTGACGCCATGGACGGTGAGATGACGCGCACGCTCCGGGCTTAGATGCGGGTTCTCGCCCTGCATGCGCTTGAAGGCTTCCTCGATCGAGGCATAGCGGCGCGGCAGGCGGCTGGAAAGACCGCGAATTTCTTCCACCCATTTACGCAGGCGTTCATCGCGCGGCGTCTTGCCGCGCTCGGCAAGCATTTTTGGCGAGGGGCCGAGCCCTTCAATGGCGATCAGCTTCGAGACGTTTTCAGGGTAAAGCCCCGCATAGCGCAGGCAGAGATTGCCGCCGAAGGAATGAGCGATGATGCGCAGCGGCGCCAGGTTCTTTTGATGAATGAGCTGGGCGATGTCATAGACGAAATCCATCGGATCGTAGGTGCCGCCCACCATCCATTGACTGTCGCCATGGCCGCGCAAATCCGGCGCGATGATGTGATAATCCTTGCGCAGCGCTTCGGCGACCCAGTCCCAGTTGCGGCAATGGTCCCGCCCGCCATGGACGAGCAGCAGCGGCGGCGCGTCTTCATTACCCCAATCGACATAATGCAGCCGAAGCCGTTGAGAGAAATAAGTATGGGATGTGGGTCCGTGCTCGATGAAAGATGTCATGGCGGCCTCTAAAATTTCGATGCGCGCACTTTACCGGAAGGCGGCGGCGCGCCCAACCGGCTTGACGGGGTCTTTGCCTTGCAAATGTGAAGGTGCGGCGGGCCTTACCCGACAGGCGGCAGCGTGATGGTGACGGCAAGTCCGCCTTCCGGGCGATTGGCAAGCGCAATCTCACCGCCATGGCGCAGGATCACGGTGCGGGCGATGGCAAGGCCGAGCCCCGTGCCGCCCGTCTCCCGGTTGCGCGAGCCTTCCACCCGGTAAAAGGGGCGGAAGACATGTTCGAGCTGGGCATCGGGAATACCGGGGCCTTCGTCTTCAATGCGAATCTCGATGCCGCTTTCATCTTTGCTGAGGGTGACATGGGCGCGCTTGCCATAGCCAAGCGCATTGACGAGAAGATTGCGGAACGTGCGCCGCAGCTCCGTCGGCCCGCAGGGATAAGAAAGCCGGGCCAGCCCCTCATATGTCAGGCGCGGGACTGTCTCGCTGGTGCCCTCGGCAGGAGCGCCGAGATCGCTGGCCAGTTCCTTCAGCATCAGCGCAATGTCGCAAGGCTCGCGCGTTTCCGTTTCCGCTTCGCCGCGTGCAAAGGAAATGGAGACATCGATCATGCTTTGCATTTCTTCGATGTCGCGGGCAGCTTTCTCGCGCTGTTCGTCTTCCTCGATGAATTCGGTGCGAAGGCGCAGCCGCGTCAACACCGTGCGCAGATCGTGGGCAATGGCGGCGAGCATCAGATTGCGGTCGTCTACCATGCGCTGGATGCGTTTCTGCATGCCGTTGAAAGCGCGGCTTGCCCGGCGCAGCTCGCGCGAGCCCGTCTCGGGCAGGGGCGGCGCGTTCAAATCCTTGCCAAGCCGTTCTGCGGCGTCGGCAAAACGGCGCACGGGCCGGGCAAGCCGTTTGCCCGCCCAGAAGACGAGCATGAGAATGAGCAGCCAAAAAAGCGTGCGCGTAAACCAGCCATCCTCATATTCATCAACAAAAAACGCTTCCACCGGCACCCGGAAGACCGCCCAATTGCCGTCTTCAAGCGCGATGGAGATAACGCCATGCCAGCGCCCGAGCGGTTCTTCCGCCATGCCGAAAATATAGCCCTCCCTGCCGAATTCGCGGTTGAGGAGGGCGAGCGCCTTCACGTCCTCTTCGTCTTCGCCAATCTCGGCATCGAAGCGTTCTTTCGGCTGAACCGGCTCCGGCGCAACCGAAACGATGAGCGCGACGCCGGTCAGCGCCTCCGCCAGGGCAGGGCGTTCGGCGGGCGGCGTCTTATCGATGACGCCCGTTGCTGCGATGACTTGCCGCGCGATGCGCATTTCCGGGCTTTGATCCACAGGCGGATCATCGGAAAGCATCCAATCGAAAATCTGGACGATGAAAAGCAGCAGCAGAATGGAAACGATGATGCGCCCGGCCAGCCCAAGTGCCATGCGTTTGCGCATGGCGCGGCTGCGCGCGTGCCATCGCCCATGACGGGGGCCATGGCGGCGCCCTTCGCGGTTTGCCTTGCGCCGGGCGCGGCGGTGCTCTTTGACGGAGCGGCGGGTCAATGGCGCACCACTTCGGCGGTCAGCATATAGCCGCCGCCCCGGATCGTTTTTATGAAGGCGGGGTTCTTGTGATCGGGTTCGATCTTCTTGCGCAGCCGGCTGAGCTGCACATCGATGGAGCGGTCGAAGGGCGAGGCCATGCGTCCGCGCGTGATATCGAGCAATTGGTCGCGGTTGAGGACGCGGCGCGGGCGTTCGAGAAAGGCGGCGAGAAGATCGAACTCCCCGGCGGTCAGCTCCACCAGCGCGCCCTCAGGGTCGGTAAGCGTGCGCCGCCCGGTATCGAGCCGCCAGCCCTCGAAGCCGAATATGGGCGCGGCATTCGGCGTTTCAGCCGGAACAGAGCGGCGCAGCACTGCCTTGATGCGGGCAAGCAGCTCGCGCGGATTGAAAGGCTTGGCGATGTAATCATCCGCGCCCATCTCGAGCCCGACGATGCGGTCCATATCCTCGCCCATGGCGGTGAGCATGATGATGGGCAGCGCGCGCCCTTCCGTATTCAGCCTGCGGCAAATCGAAAGCCCGTCTTCGCCCGGCAGCATGAGATCGAGAATGGCAAGATCGAAAAGGCCGCTCTCGAGCGCCTTATCCATTTGCTTGCCATCGGCCGCCGCTGTGACCCTGTAGCCGTGCTTTTGCAAAAAGCCCGTCACCAGTTCGCGGATTTCCTTGTCGTCATCGACCAGCAGAAGATGTGCGCTTTGTTCCATGCTGCAAGCTTAACCCTCTTCCTCAAACAGAATCTTGCCGCTCTGTAACGAAGTGTAACGGGTAAGAGGGCGCGCGCCATCCTCCTCTTTCCCTTGCGTTACATTTCGTAAAACACGCGACATGCCGCAGAAACGCCGCCCCTTGATAGTGCCTTCCATCGGCGCTTGCCGGACATCTGCGCACCGGCGCGAAACCTAAGGAGAGAGGTATGGCTAGGATTGGGAGAACCTATGTTCTGGTAATTGCGAGCGCGTTATTGCTCGGCACGGTATTCATTGTGCTTAGTCAGAGTGAGCGGGCCTGGTCGGATGCGGGCCCGCCGCTTGTTGCCGCCTCCATCTTCGGGGCTTCCCATGGCGGCTGGCGCCACCGGGGCGCGGGCCGGTTTTGCGAGGGCGGGGCCGAGCGGCATTTGGGCAAGCTGGAAGAATATGTAGATGCCTTTGGCGGCTTCACCGCGCCGCAGCGCGCAGCCTGGGATGAGCTTGTCGGCTCGCTGCGCGCCTCCGTTCTACTCTTCAACGATGTATGCGCCGAGCTGGAAACGGCGGAGCGTGAGAGCACGGCTCCCGGCCGTCTGGCACTTGCCGAAGAGGCCATTCAGGCGGCAGCGGCGGCGATGCAGAAAGTGCGCCCGAGCTTCGAGGCATTCTATGCCACGCTCGATGAGGACCAGCGCGCTTTGCTCGACAGAGCTTTCGCGCATGGCGAGCATTGAGCTGCGTCTGAGCGTCCTTACCACCGGGGAGAGCGCCGGTAGCGCGGCTCTCCCTGCGGCATGTAGAGGGGATTTGTCTTAAGACAGTCTCACATTGCAAATGCCGCTTGAATGCCGGCGGCTCTTAAGGCCGCAAATCTCTTTTCAATCCCGCCTGCGGAATGTATTCACATTAGGCGGGAGGATGAGATGGGGAATCGCACACGCATCGTCGAGATGTGTCTGGATCTGATGAACGAAGAAGGATCGCGGGCGGTCGGCACTTCGCGCATTGCGGATGAGCTCGGCATCAGCCCGGGCAATCTCTATTATCATTTCAAGAACCGCGAAGAGATTGTCATGGTCATCTATGAAGATCTCGATGCCGATTTCCGTGCCGCGCTGGTGGAAGACGTGCATGCGCCCATTTCACCGCAGCGCTTTGCCGGGTTCTTTCTGCGTACGCTTCAGGTTGCCTGGGAGTACCGCTTCTTCTTCGGCGGCATGCTGCATCTTTTGCGCCGGGATGAAGAACTGGCGGCGCGCTACGCCGCGCTTCAGGCTTGGGCGATCGATGCGATAGAAAATATCCTCAGGCAACTGATCAAGGACCGCAGCCTGACCGGCCCCAAGGCGAAGACGGGCCTGCGCTCCATGGCGATCAATCTGTGGATCGTCTGGAGCAACTGGATCCGCTTCGTGCAGGTCTCCGATCCGAAAGGAGAGGTCCGGCGCGACCATCTCATTCAAGGGGTGGGACAGCTTCTCGATATTCTCGCGCCTTATCTCGATCCCGGCTTCGAGAAGGCGGGCCGGCGCGTGCTCACCCGCGAGCTGAAAAAATTCGCCGAGGAAGCCGCCGACCCTGCCTCTTGAAGAAGAGGCTTCAGAGCTTCTTGAAGCCTTCGGTCTCCGCTTTCTTTACATCCGCGCCCAGCACCTTGAGCTTGGAAAGGCCTTCGTTGAATTTGGTCATATGCGGCTGTTTGAAATGGGTCTGCAGCGCCGCTTCGTCTTCCCATTCTTCGTAGATGCGGAAGCGGGCCGGATTTTCGATATCCTGATAGAAGGCGTATGAAAGGCAGCCTTTTTCCGCGCGCGTTGCTTTGGCCATGGCGCCGGCAAGTTCTTTGGCCGGTGCGATGCTGCCTTCATCGAGATCGATGGTGCCCGTTACGATAATCATGGCTGCCTCCCTAAAAGCTGCCCGGTCAATCGCCGGGACCGAGCAGGCCTTTCTTGAAAATGAAACCGTAGCCTGCCGGGAAGAGGCGCTGAAGCAAATCAATTAGCCGTGCATCCATGCCGATGAGAATGCGCCGCCGGTCTTTCTGGATGCCCCGCACGATAATTTCCGCCGCCTTGGCGGGGGAGGTGCGGGCGATCTTGTCGAAATTGCTCGCCGCTTCCTGCCGCTCGCTGGAGCTTGTGCTTTGCAGGAAGCGGGCATTGCGCACGATATTGGTTTTGATGCCGCCGGGATGAACGGAGGAAACGCGGATCGCCGTCTCCCGCATTTCATGGGCGAGCGCTTCGGTAAAACCGCGAATGGCGAATTTCGCCGAGTTATAGGCGGCCTGGCGAGGCGCGGCGATGATGCCGAAAAGGCTCGACACATTGACGATGTGACCGGCGCCTTTTTGTTGAAGCTGCGGCAGGAAAGCCTTGGTGCCATAGACCATGCCCCAGAAGTCGATATTCATCACCCATTCGAAATCGTCGTAAGTGAGCTCATCGACACCCGCGACCTGGGCGACGCCGGCATTGTTGATAACGATATCCGCGCCGCCGAATTCCCGCGCCACCGTCTCGGCAAAATCGTAAACCCCGTCCTTATCCGATACGTCGAGAAGAAAGGTTTCCGCCGTGCCGCCCGCCTTGCGCACCTGATCGGCGGTTTCTTCGAGCCCCTCCCGGTTCACATCGGTCAGGATGACGCGCGCCGCCCCTTCCCGCGTGAGGCACAGCGCCAGGGCGCGGCCGATACCGCTGCCGGCGCCGGTGATCAATGCGGTCTTGCGGGTGATATCGGTCATGGCGGGCTCCCCTCTCTTATCCGTCTTTATATGACAAATTGTCATTTGCATTCTTATAGCGTCGAAGGACTGGTTTGTCGCGGAAAATTAGACCTTTCCCGGCCCCGCCCTTAGGCTGACGCCAGCTAACGAATAAGGGAGGAGAATGTCATGCAGGTGCAGCCCATTGCGGATCTGGACGATGAGGTGAACGAAATTCGTCTGCGCACGGCCAAAATCGTGACGGAGGAGGTTATTCCCGCCGAGCCCGCGCTTTATGCAGGCGGCGATGAGGCGAAAGAAGCACGAGCGCATATTTCCGCCAAGGTGAAGGAAGAAGGCCTCTGGGCGCCGCATCTGCCGGAAGAATATGGCGGCATGGGCATCGGCTTTCTGAAGCACGCTTACATGAACGAGATCTTGGCCTGGAGCCCGTTTTCAGCGCGGCTCTTCGGCGTGGTGGCGCCCAATGCGGGCAATCAGAAGATCCTGGTGAAATACGGTACGGCGGAGCAGAAGAAGAAATGGCTTGAGCCATTGATCGCGGGCGAGCTTGAAAGCTGCTTTTCCATGACCGAGCCGGATCAGCCGGGCTCCAACCCTTATGCCATTCAGACCCGCGCCGTGCTCGACGGCGATGAATGGGTGATCAACGGACATAAATGGTTCACGTCGAACGGCAAGCGCGCGGATTTTGCCATCGTCATGTGCCGCACCGAACAGGATGACGGGGCAGGGGGCACGAAAGACAAGATGACGCAAATCATCGTGCCCATGGATGCGCCCGGCGTGAAATATGTGCGCTCCGTGCCGGTTTGGGGGCACACCCACGGCGATCATGCCGAGATCATTTATGAGAATGTCCGCGTGCCGAAGGAAAACCAGCTCGGGCGCACCGGTTCCGGCCATCAGGCGGCTCAAGACCGGCTGGGCGCGGGACGCGTCTTTCATTGCATGAATGCGATCGGCTCCATGTGGCGCGCCTTCGATCTGCACTGCAAGCGGGCCATCTCCCGGGACGTGCATGGCGGCAAGCTGGAAACGAAACAGTTCACGCAAGGCGACATCGCCGATTCTTATATGGATATTCAGGCCGCACGGCTGATGACCATCCACTGTGCGAACCGTATCGAGGCGGGCGTCGATGCGCGGGCGGATATTTCCGCCATCAAGATTTTCGTGCCTGCCGCGTTTTCGCGCGTGGTGGACCGGGCGATCCAGGCCCATGGGGCGATGGGTGTTTCCGGCGATCTGCCGCTTGCGGGCATGTATACCGGCGCGCGCACGCTGCGCATTGCCGACGGGCCGGACGAGGTGCACCGCATCCTCATCGCCCGCACGGTGCTGAAAGCATACCATGCAGGGGAAAGCTGGGATTTCGGCGTTTGAGACGAAGGCTTATCCCCGCTTTCACGGAAGTGACATAGAATGGCGGTTAAAAGGAAGCTTCAGTGACTCCGTCCCGATTCGCGCGGGGCGGCGGTTTTAAACGGCGGCAGGACAAATGGCCGATCTTCAAGGCAGTCAGGGAACATATGACGGCACGCGCCGGCGCGGGAACCGGCGGGATGAGTTCGTCCGGCGTCTGAAAGAGCAGCGCTACCGGCTCATGGGCGCCGCTCTGCTTTTTGCCGCCCTTGCCGTGGCCGGTGCCATGAGCCCGCCCATCGCGTTTTTTGCCTTTCTCGGCCTTGCCGCGCTGTTGATGGGTGAGGAAGCGCAAGAGGTGAAAACGGCGGCAGGCCCTGCCGAGCCCCGCCTGCGCGATGCACTGCCGCCCAATGGCCGTCTTGGCGCGCTGGTGGTGGAGCATCTGCCCGACCCCGTCGTTCTGCTGGATAAGTCTAGCCGCATTCTTTACGCCAACCGCGCCGCCCATGATTTGATGGGGCATATTCCGGCGGGCCGTCCCGTCGCCTCCGCCTTGCGCGCGCCGGCGGTCCTGTCCGCCATCCAGAAAGTGCAGGAGGAAGGCGGGACGCTCTCCATCGATTATGAGCTGCCAGTGCCGGTCGAGCGGCATTTCCGCGCCATGATTTCCGAGATCGGCCCGGAAACGGGCGGCGAGCTTGCCAGGGAAATGAACGGTGTGCCCGAGGCCTCGCTCCTCATCATGCTGCATGACCTCACCGACATGCGCCGGGTGGAGCAGATGCGGGTGGATTTTGTGGCAAATGCCAGCCATGAGCTGAAAACGCCGCTCGCCTCGCTTTCCGGCTTCATCGAAACCATTCAGGGTCATGCGAAGGACGATCCGGAAGCGCAGGCCCGCTTTCTCGGCATCATGTCCGAGCAGGCCGCGCGCATGCAGCGGCTGATCGAGGATCTTCTCTCTTTAAGCCGGATCGAGATGCGCGAACATGTGCCGCCTGCCGGCGAGGTGGATTTGGCCGCACTCACCGGCGATGTGACGGACGGGCTCGGGCCGCTCGCCGCGACCCATGGCGTCGAGATTAATGTCGATGTGAAAGAAGGCGTCGAGCCGGTACGCGGGGAATGGGACGAGCTTCACCAAGTGGTGCAGAACCTCACCGAAAACGCGCTGAAATATGGCCGCGCGGGCAAGCGCATCGACATTACCATCGCCCCTGCGCTCAATCAGGCCGGGCGTAAGATGACCGAACTTGCGATTCGCGATTACGGGCCCGGCATCCCGCGCGAGCATATTCCCCGGCTTACCGAACGCTTCTACCGCGTCGATGTCGCCAAAAGCCGGGAGCGGGGCGGCACGGGGCTCGGCCTTGCCATCGTCAAGCACATCGTCAACCGCCATTCCGGCACATTGACCATTGACAGTCAGGTAGGCGAGGGCAGCACGTTCAAAGTCCGCCTGCCGGTGCGCGCGTAAGGGCGCGCCTGAGTCTCCGCCCTTAGCTCTTCGCTCTCCTTCCAGGCCGGTCCCGTGTTTGTGACCGTGCCTATGACACCGCTTGCGGGAGCGGGGCAGCCGTTAACAGAAAAACAATAACTATTTCAATGGTTTGACGGTGTCATGGAACTGTCACACAACTGTCGTAAACCTTTTGTGAGCCGCTCCTACGGTCATCGCGCTCAAGGGCACGATGAGACCGGCTAGCTGGCAGCCTCAACCCCGGTTGCAAGTTTGGGGGGCAAAGCAGCGGTCTGATCGACAGGGATATCCGATCCAATTGACTGGAGAGAAATCGTGAAACTCAACAAACTGGCGATGGCGGCGACTTTTGCTGTCACGACCGCTGCTACGGCGGGTGTTGCGCAGGCGCGCGACCAAATCCAAATCGTAGGTTCCTCGACCGTGTTTCCTTACACGCAGGCGGTCGCGGAAGAATTTGCCAACAAGACCGGCATGCAGGCTCCCGTGGTGGAATCCACCGGTACGGGCGGCGGCATGAAGATTTTCTGCCAGGGCCTGGGCGAAGCCAACCCGGACATCACGGGTGCCTCGCGCGCAATGAAGCAGTCCGAGTATGAGCTTTGCCAGCAGAACGGCGTGACCGACATCACCGAAGCGCTGATCGGCTATGATGGCCTTTCCATCGCCGTTTCCAAAAAAGGCGATAAGCTCGACGTTTCCAAGAAAGACCTGTTCCTGGCGCTGGCCGCTGAAGTGCCGGTTGACGGCAAACTGGCCGCCAACCCGAACCAGACCTGGAAAGACGTGAACGCGTCGCTTCCGGACACCAAGATCCAGGTTTTCGGCCCGCCCCCCACCTCCGGCACGCGTGACGCTTTCGTCGAGCTGGTGATGCGCGAAGGCTGCAAGGAGATGGATTTCTACAAAGACCAGGACAAGAAATTCATCAAGGCGAACTGCTCGCGTATGCGTCAGGACGGTCCCTTCATCGAAGCCGGTGAAAACGACAACCTGATCGTGCAGCGCCTGGAAGCCGATGCCACGGCTTACGGCATCTTCGGCTACTCCTTCCTTTATGAAAACCAGGACAAGCTCCAGGGCATCAATGTGGAAGGCGTTGCGCCGTCCTTCGAGACTATCGCCGACGGTTCCTACTCCGTCTCCCGCCCGCTCTTCTTCTACGTGAAGAATGCGCATCGCGGCGTGATCGCAGGTCTTGAAGAATTCCTGACCGAATATGTCAGCGAAGAAGCCATGGGCCCCGGCGGCTACCTCAACGAGCGCGGTCTCGTTGCCCTGGCCGACGACAAGCGGGCCGAAGTGCAGGATGCTGTGAAAAACGGCAAGCACATGACCCGCTACGAAACGACGAACTAAAGACATGGGAGAAGGGTGGGCGGCGTGCCGCTCACCCTCCTTCTTTGCCTTAAGGCCGCAAATGTCGGCCGGGCAAACCCCGCAAGACCTACGGAGCAGGCGTATCCATGCTGACCACCCTTTTCATCTGCCTTGTTGCCGTTGCCGCCGCCGGATATTTCTTCGGCCAGCGCAAGGCGCGGGGCCTGGCGGCCAGCCAGAACACGCGGCTTCATTCGCTTCCCGGGTATCACGGCGCCTATGTCGCTTTCTGGGTGGGGCTGCCGAGCCTCGTCCTCGTGCTCTTCTGGCTGCTCTTTCAGGATGCGGTGGTCGAGGGGCTGGTGGTCTCCGCCATTCCAAGTGAAATCACGCAAGGAATGAGCGGCAACCGTATCGATCTTCTGGTTTCCGAAATCAAGAGTGTTGCCGCCGGCCGCATCTTCGTCGAGCCGCAGCCTTATGTGCTGGAAGCCGCCGCTCACTACAACATTCTCAATAATACCGCCGAAAAGGCGATGCTGGTTGTCGTGCTGGCGCTGGCCGTGCTCGGGCTCGGTTATGCGCGCCGCAATCTTTCCGCCGATTTCCGTGCCCGCCAGAAAGTGGGCCTGACGATGGACGGCCTGATGATCCTTTGCTCGGTCATCGCCATCGTCACGACGCTCGGCATCATCGCCTCGCTGCTTTTCGAGGCTATCCGCTTCTTCGAAAAAGTGCCGGTGGGCGAGTTTTTCTTCGGCCTGTCATGGGAACCGCAAATCGCTATCCGCGCCGACCAGGTGGCAGGCACGGGCGCCTTCGGCGCGGTGCCGGTCTTCACAGGCACGCTGCTCATCGCGGCCATTGCCATGGCGGTTGCCATTCCCATCGGGCTCTTCTCGGCGATCTATCTGACTGAATATGCCGGTGACCGCTTCCGCTCCGTCATCAAGCCGGTGCTGGAAATGCTGGCCGGTGTGCCGACCGTCGTTTACGGCTTCTTTGCGGTGCTGACCGTGGCCCCCGCCTTGCGGGAGGCAGGCGCCGCCATCGGCCTCGATGTGGCGCCGAACAGCGCCCTTGCCGCGGGCGCCGTGATGGGGATCATGATCATTCCCTTCATCTCCTCGCTTTCTGACGATGCGATCACCGCGGTGCCGCGCGCCATGCGTGATGGCTCTTACGCGATGGGTGCAACGAAAGCCGAAACCATTATACGTGTACTTCTGCCTGCCGCGCTGCCGGGCATTGTGGGCGGCATTCTGCTTGCCGTCTCCCGCGCCATTGGCGAGACCATGATCGTGGTGATGGCAGCCGGGCTTATTGCCAAGCTGACCGCCAATCCGCTCGATGCCGTGACCACCGTGACGGTGCAAATCGTCACACTGCTTATCGGCGATACCGAATTCGACAATCCCAAGACGCTTGCCGCCTTTGCGCTGGGCCTGGTGCTCTTCGTCGCCACGCTCCTGCTCAATATCGTCGCGCTGCGCGTCGTTCAAAAATATAGGGAACGTTATGAGTGAGGCCGCAATGACGACGGGCGCCGCCCCGGCCAGTTTTGTTTCCGATGCCGCTCTGAAGCGCTTGCAAAAGCGCAAGGCGGCGGACCAGCGGCTGAAATATTACGGCCTCGGCGCCATCGGCATCGCGCTTTTGCTGCTGGCAACGCTGGTGACGTCGCTCATCATCACGGGCCACACGGCCTTCCTGCAGACGCATGTCACTTATCCGGTCTATCTCGATCCGGCGAAGATCGATGCGCAGGACCCCAGCAAAGGCAATTACCGCTCGATCGTGCGCGACAGCTTTACCGCGCTCTTTCCGGAGGTAACGGCGGTGCGCGAGAAGCGCGCGCTCACCGATATTCTCACCTCCGCCGCCCCTTATATCCTGCGCGATGAAGTGGTGGACGATCCGGAGCTGATCGGCCAGACCATCGATTTCACGGTGCCGGTGTCCGACCCCTTCGATCAGTTCATGAAGGGCAATATCAAGCGCGAGACGCCGGAAGACGACCGCCGCGTAAGCGACCAGGAAATTGCCTGGGTGGACCAGCTTGTGGCCGAGGGGCGTCTGTCCAAGCCGTTCAATATCGGCCTCCTGACGAATGCCGATAGCCGCTTTCCAGAAATGGCGGGCCTTGCCGGTGCGATCACGGGTTCGTTCTTCGCGCTGCTCGTCTGCTTCCTGATTTCCTTCCCGACCGGCATTGCCGCGGCGGTCTATCTGGAAGAGTTTGCGCCGAAGAACAAATTCACCGATCTCATCGAGGTGAATATCAACAACCTCGCCGCCGTACCGTCCGTGGTCTTTGGTCTTCTGGGCCTTGCGGTGTTCCTCGGTACGTTCGGCCTGCCGCGTTCCGCCCCGCTTGTCGGCGGCATGACGCTGGCGCTGATGACGCTGCCCACCATCATCATCACGACGCGCGCCTCGCTGAAAGCCGTGCCGCCCTCCATCCGCGAGGCCGCGCTGGGCATCGGCGCCTCCAAGCATCAGGTGATGATGCATCATGTGGTGCCGCTGGCCATGCCCGGCATTTTGACCGGCACGATTATCGGCCTTGCCCAGGCGCTCGGCGAAACCGCGCCGCTGCTGCTGATCGGCATGAATGCCTTTATCACCTCGCCGCCCGGCGGCATTCTCGATCCCTCGACCGCGCTGCCCACGCAGATTTTTATCTGGGCGGACAGCCCGGAGCGCGGGTTCGTCTCGCGGACCTCGGCCGCCATTCTCGTGCTGCTCGGGTTCCTTGTCGCGATGAACGCCATTGCCATTTATCTACGCCGCCGCTTCGAGCGCCGCTGGTAGGAACGGAGAAACCGGAATGAAAACCGCGCAGAACACCGCTCAGGCAGAAAGCCAGACTGCAACCAACGGGGCAACCATGACGCCAGCCGAAACCGCATCACCGCAAGTGACCGAGATGCATCCCATCAAAATGACGGCCCGCAAGGTCGACGTTTTCTACGGGACCAAGCAGGCGCTGTTCGGCGTCGATCTGGAGATCCGGGATAATGCCGTTACCGCGCTGATCGGCCCCTCGGGCTGCGGCAAGTCCACTTTCCTGCGCTGCCTCAACCGCATGAACGACGTGATCGACAATTGCCGGGTGGAGGGGGAAATCAGGCTCGGCGATACGAATATTTATGGCGCCAATATCGACCCCGTGCTGCTTCGGGCCCGCGTCGGCATGGTTTTCCAGAAGCCCAATCCCTTCCCGAAATCCATTTACGAGAACATCGCCTATGGTCCGCGCATTCACGGCATGGCCGAGCGGCGCGCGGAGATGGATGAAATCGTCGAGACGAGCCTGCGCAAGGCCGCGCTCTGGGATGAGGTCAAAGACCGCTTGCAGGAGCCGGGCACCGGCCTTTCCGGCGGCCAGCAGCAGCGCCTTTGCATCGCCCGCGCGATTGCGGTGAACCCGGAAGTCATTCTGATGGATGAGCCCTGCTCGGCGCTCGACCCGATTGCGACGGCGCGCGTGGAAGAGCTGATCGACGAGCTGAGAGAAAACTACACCATCGTCATCGTCACGCACTCCATGCAGCAGGCAGCCCGCGTCTCCCAGCGCACGGCGTTCTTCCACCTCGGCAATCTGGTGGAAGAAGACGAGACCGACCAGATTTTCACCAATCCGCGCGACAAGCGCACCCAGGATTACATCACCGGCCGGTTCGGCTAAGGCAAAACGTTCAAGCGGCCCGGCGCAAGGAGGCAGGTGTGAGAGAGCAGGAACATATCGTCAAATCCTTCGAGGAAGAACTCGAGGCGATTTCAACGCAGATCGCGCAAATGGGCGGCATGGCCGAAGCGCAGCTTGCCGCGGCCATCGACTGCGTGACGCGCCGCGATATCGCGCTGGCCGAGCGCACGGTGCTCGAAGACCGGCGCATCGACGAGATGGAGCACGACATCGAAGAGCAGACCGTGCGTCTCATCGCGCTGCGCCAGCCCATGGCGCTCGATCTGCGCGAGGCGATTTCGGCGATCAAGATTTCCGCCGATCTGGAGCGGATCGGGGATCTGGCCAAAAACATCGCCAAGCGCTCGATCATCGTGATCGGCGATTATGAAACACCGGCCCGCCTGATGCAGGGTCTGGCGCGGATGGGCAAGCTCGCGCAAGGCCAGCTCAAGGCCGTGCTCGATGCCTATGCCGGGCGCAACGCGGAAGAAGCGCTGCATGTCTGGCGCTCGGATGCGGAAATCGACGAGATGTACAATTCCATCTTCCGCGAGCTGCTCACCTATATGATGGAAGACCCGCGCACCATCGGCGCCTGCACCCATCTTCTCTTCATTGCCAAGAATATCGAACGGATCGGCGATCATGCGACCAATGTCGCCGAGACGGTCTCTTATCTCGTGACCGGGGAAATGCTGGTGGATGAGCGGCCCAAAAGCGACCAGACCACCACAACCGCTATTTCCGCTTTGAGGGACACGCAGTAACCTCGGGAAGGACGCATGTCATGCAACTTGAAACGAACTGGACGCACACCGCCCCCCGCACGGTCGATATCCATGCAGCCAGTGATTCACGGCCGAAACGCACGCCCATGAAACCAACAGTTCTGATTGTCGAAGACGAAGAAGCGCTCTCCACTCTCCTGCGCTACAACCTTGAAAAAGAAGGGTATGACGTGGCCGTGGCCATGGACGGCGAGGAAGCGGAAATTCAGGTGCGCGAGCATCTGCCCGATCTCGTGCTCTTGGACTGGATGCTGCCGGGCGTTTCCGGCATTGAGCTCTGCCGGCGCTTGCGCGGGCGGCCCGAAAGCCGGAACCTGCCCATCGTCATGATCACTGCGCGCGGGGAGGAGGCGGACCGGATCCGCGGTCTCGATACCGGCGCGGACGATTACATCACCAAGCCTTTCTCTACGAGCGAGCTTTTGGCGCGCATCCGCGCCGTCATGCGCCGCATCCGCCCGGCGCTGGCCGAGGATATCGTCACCTTCGGGGATATCGTGATCGACCGCGCCGCGCACCGGGTGCGCCGCGCCGACCGCGAAGTGCATCTGGGGCCGACGGAATACCGTCTTCTCGAGCATCTCATGCAGCATCCGGGGCGCGTCTTCTCCCGCGCCCAGCTTCTCGACACGGTCTGGGGCTCGGATGTTTATGTGGAAGCGCGCACGGTGGATGTGCATATCGGCCGGCTGCGCAAGGCGCTGAACGCCAAGGGCGAGCACGACCCGATCCGCACCGTGCGGGCCGCAGGCTATGCGCTCGACGAGCAGGTGCCCGGCGCTTCGGGCGAGTAGCCGCTCCTGAATTCCAGAAAGCCGAACCCCTAAAATAAAAGCCGGCCCACCTCCCCCTCGAGGTATCGGGCCGGCTTTTCCCCTGCGCGCCTCTTGCCTTTGCAGATTACGCCTGAACAAAGGCAGGTGGGCGCACCGCCAAGAAACGGGGCTTAGACGGCGAAGTCGCGCCGCCGGTCGTTGCGTTTGCGGGCCTGCACGGGCTGATAGGCCAGCCGCGCGTGTTCGGCGCAATAGGGCATGCCGGGCGCCGAACGGTCGCCGCAGAAATGGAAGCTTTCCTCGCCCGGATCGCCGATGGGCCATTTGCAGGTGTGCTCGGTCAAGGAGAGGACGGTCGCCCCGTCGCCGATGGCCACATCCGTCAGGCGGCGCTGCGGGGCGGGTGCGGGCAGCGGCTTTTCCTTGGCAAGCGCCGCGCTTTCGCGGGCTTCGCTCGCCTGGGCGGGCTGCGGACGGGCGGCGGGCGCTGCGGCAGCGGCGGGCTGCTGGCGGGCCCGGCTTGGCCGGTTGGAGGTGGCGCGGCCGGAAAGGCCCAGCCGGTGGACCTTGCCGATCACCGCATTACGCGTGACGCCGCCCAGCTGCTTGGCAATCTGGCTGGCGCTCAGGCCTTCGGCCCACAATTTCTTGAGAGTTTCGACCCTGTCTTCCGTCCACATGCCTTTTATCCCTCGTCTGCGGGCGCGCGCCTGCGTGCCCCAGGTTTCCCCGAGATTCCCGGCGTCATGCCCGGTACGCGCTGCTGACGCCGACACTACATATCGTGTTGCGATTGGGTTAACACTACAAGATAGGGGCAGGTTCCCGCAAGGCGCGCATGCCTGCAAAGCCGCCTTATCCACAAAAAATCGCGCTTAGCGAACGCAAAACCACAAAATATGGGCTTGAGCGCCCGATTTATCCCCAGTTTGACGCGAGTGTGCATTGCCAAATCGCCTGCGAGTGACTATTTGGGGTCGCAACGGGAAGGCAGGGCAGATGAGTTTTCAGGAATATCCCCCGCAGGGAACGCGCCGCTTCGGGGCCATCAACTGGCTCGGCATGTGGACGCTTTACGTGAAAGAAGTGCGCCGCTTCATCAAGGTCATCACCCAGACCGTGGCCGCGCCCGTTATCACGACCCTGCTGTTTCTGGCGATTTTCTCGCTGGCGCTCGGCCGACTGCGCCCGGACGTGCAGGGCGTGCCCTTTGCCGAGTTCATTGCGCCCGGTCTCATCATGATGACCATGCTGCAAAACGCCTTTGCCAATACCTCTTCCTCGCTGCTGATCTCCAAGGTGCAGGGCAATATCGTCGATATTCTGATGCCGCCGCTTTCCGCGGGCGAACTGAATGTCGGCATCGCCATGGCCGGGGTCACGCGCGGCGTCATGGTCGGTATTGTGACCGCGCTCGGTATGATCGCCTTTGTCGATATTTCCATCACCCATCTTTGGGCGGTGGTCTATTACGCCATCGCCGCCTCGCTGATGCTCTCGCTGCTCGGCATGCTGGGCGGCATCTGGTCGGAAAAGTTCGATCATTTGCAGGCGGTAACGAACTTCATCATCACGCCGCTCGCCTTCCTGTCGGGCACGTTCTACTCGATCCGCCAATTGCCGGATTTCGCCCAGGAAGCGGTGATGTACAACCCCTTCTTCTATCTGATCGACGGTTTCCGCTACGGCATGACCGGCCATGCGGACGGCTCGGTGGCGGTGGGCGTTGCCTTCACGCTGGGGCTGAATGTCGTTCTCTGGATCATCACGGACTATGTGCTGCGACGAGGATACCGTCTCAAAGCCTGAGCAAGGCTCGGGTTTTTGAGGCGGGGACCTCTCAAGGCACGAGTAAGTGGTTGAGATGAAAGAGAAAATACCTGCTCGCCCGATCCAAGAACGATTGACAGAACAGGACTTCTCCAACATACTCTAGCGCTTCTCGGACGCCGCCAGGAAAGGCGGCTTTTTCTATTCTGTTCGGGAGCATCGGGAAATGATTACGCCAGTCCTGCCAACTTATGCGCGGGTAAATATCGAGTTCGAGAAGGGCGAAGGGCCCTATCTCTATACGCCTGAAGGGGAAAGATATCTGGACTTCGGTTCGGGCATCGCCGTGAACCTTCTGGGCCACGCGCATCCGCGCCTTGTCGCCGCGCTTGGCGAGCAGGCGGGCAAGCTCTGGCACACCTCAAACCTTTACCGCGTGCCGGGCCAGGAAAAACTGGCTGAGCGCCTCGTCGCGGCAACTTTCGCCGACAGCGTCTTCTTCACCAATTCCGGCGCCGAGGCGATGGAATGCGCGATCAAGATGGCGCGGAAGTACCATTCGGCGAGCGGCCATCCCGAGCGCTATGAGATCATCACCTTCGAAGGCGCCTTTCACGGCCGCACGCTCGCGACCATCGCGGCGGGCGGACAGAAGAAGCATCTGGAAGGTTTCGGGCCCAAGGTCGAAGGCTTCCCGCAAGTGCCGCATGGCGACATGGACGCGCTGAAAGCGGCGATCGGTGAGAAAACTGCCGGCGTTCTGCTGGAGCCCGTGCAAGGGGAAGGCGGCATCCGTCCCTTCACGAATGAGCAGCTGCGCGCCATCCGCAAGATTTGCGATGAGGCGGGCATCCTTTTGATTTTCGATGAGGTGCAGACCGGCATGGGCCGCACGGGCTGGCTTTTTGCCCATGAGCCTTCCGGCGTCACGCCCGACATTATGGGTGTGGCGAAAGGCATTGGCGGCGGCTTTCCGCTCGGCGCCTGCCTTGCCACCGAAGAAGCGGCCAAGGGCATGATCGCGGGCAGCCACGGCTCGACCTATGGCGGCAACCCGCTTGCCATGGCCGTCGGCAATGCCGTGCTCGACGTGGTGCTGGAAGAAGGCTTTCTGGAGAAAGTCCGCCAGACCGGCATCAAGCTGAAACAGAAACTCGCCATGCTGGCCGATGAGCATCCCGCCATCATCGAAGGGGTGCGCGGAGAAGGACTGCTGCTCGGCCTTAAATGCAAAGTGCCGAACGGCGATCTCATCGGCGCGCTTTACGACGAACATCTTTTGACGGTCGGCGCGGGCGACAATGTCGTGCGCGTCATTCCCCCCCTCATCGTCACCGATGCCGAGATCGACGAAGCGATCGGCGCCATCGACCGGGCCTGCGCCAAACTGGAGGCGGCAGGCGCGGGTGACACAGACAAAAAGGAGGGCGTGGCATGAGCAGTGCGCCCGTTATCGACATGCCGGTAAAAGATACGGCGAGACATTTTCTCGATCTGGATGCCATCGACAAGAAAACCCTGCGCCGGATTCTTGACGCCGCCCATGCGCGTAAACGCAAACGCAAGGGTCTCTCGCACGGTGCGCGCGATGCGGATGCGCCGCTCGACGGCAAGATGCTGGCGATGATTTTTGAAAAACCGTCGACGCGTACTCGCGTTTCCTTCGATGTGGCCATGCGCCAGCTCGGCGGGGAAAGCATGCTGCTCAACGGCAACGACATGCAGCTCGGCCGGGGCGAGACGATTGCCGATACCGCCCGTGTGCTCTCGCGTTATGTGGATGCGATCATGATCCGCACCCATGCCCATGAGATGCTGGAAGAGCTGGCCGAATGCGCGAGCGTGCCGGTGATCAACGGGCTGACCGATCATTCCCACCCCTGCCAGCTCATGGCCGATGTCATGACTTTCGAGGAGTACAAAGGTCCCATTGCCGGGCATGTGGTGGCCTGGTCCGGGGACGGCAACAATGTCGCAACGACCTGGGTGCAGGCGGCGGTGCAATTCGATTTCGAATTGCGCGTGGCTTGCCCGCCCGAGCTCGACATTCCCGAACATGTGATCGACTGGGCGCGCAAGGCCGGCGGCAAGGTGAGCGTAACCCGCGATCCTTTCGCGGCGGCGGACGGCGCGGACTGTGTCGTCACCGATACCTGGGTGTCCATGGGCGATGATGAGGCAACCGCCGAGCGCCGCCACAATTTGCTGGCCCCTTATCAGGTCAATGAAAGACTGATGGCGGCTGCGGCCAAAGATGCGCTTTTCATGCATTGCCTGCCTGCGCACCGCGGCGAGGAGGCTAGCGAAGCGGTGATCGATGGGCCGCAATCGGTGGTGTTCGATGTGGCCGAGAACCGGCTTCATGCGCAAAAGGGCGTGCTTGCCTGGTGCCTCGCTTAAATCTCAACTAAGGGACGAGAGTTTACGTGTCCTATATCGGTGACGATCTTATCACGCCCTTCCAGATCGAAGGCATGAGCGTGCGCGGGCGTGTGGCGCGCCTTGGCCCGCTCGTCAATGAAGTGCTGACCCGCCATAACTACAAGGAGCCGGTTTCCGTGCTTCTCGGCGAGGCGCTGACGCTTGCCGCACTGCTCGGCAGCGCGCTGAAATTCAACGGACGTTTGACCTTGCAGACGAAGGGGGACGGACCCGTCTCCATGCTGGTTGCCGATTATGAAGCGCCGGGCAAGCTGCGCGGCTATGCCCATACGGATGAAGAGGCGCTCGAGACGGCGATTGCGGAGGGGCGCCTGACAAGCGCGGATCTGGTGGGCAGCGGCTATCTTGCCATGACCATCGACCAGGGGCCGGACATGGAGCGGTATCAGGGCATTGTCGAGCTCGACCCGCGCGGGCTTGCCGAATGCGCGCATGCCTATTTCGCCCAGTCCGAACAGATCGCCACATCGATCCGCCTTGCCGTGGCCCCGCTTTTCGACCGGGATGCGGAAGGCCATGGCCAGACCGAATGGCGGGCCGGGGCCATCATGATCCAGCATCTGGCCCGTGACGGCGGCCTGACCGGCCACAAAGAAGACGAGGAAACCGAGCAGCCGCTGACCCAGGAAGAAAAAGACTGGGAACACGCCGCCGTGCTGCTCGACACGGTCGAAGATCACGAATTGCTGGACCCGCAAGTCACTCCCGACCGGTTGCTCTTCCGGCTTTATCACGAAGACGGGGTCAGGGTTTATCCGCCCCATGAAGTGGCCTTCGGGTGCCGCTGCTCGGCCGAGCGCATGGAAGAGGTGCTCAAGCGCTTCGACGATGCCGATATCGACGAAATGACCGTGGATGGGGCGATCGAAACGCGTTGCGAGTTCTGCGCGCAGGTTTATCATTTCGATCCCGAAGCGCTGAAAAACGCGGGGAAGGAAGAAGCAGAATGACTTTCTGCCGGAAAGCTGCAATCGGGATCTTCATGGGCGCGGGCATTGCCCTTGCCGGCTGCACCAGCGCGCCGCCGCCGGCGAGCCCCGTGGACATAACCTATCAGCACCGCACACCCATTACCTTGAACGTCGCCGCCATCGATGTGGTGGACCGTTCAGGTTCGGGCTCCGGCGCAAACCGGCTCGAACAATTGCACCGGCAAAACCCGGCAAGCCTTGCCCGGCGCTGGGCCGAGGAACGTCTTCAGGCGGGCGGTACCGGCGGCCAGGCGACGCTGATCATCGATGAGGCTTCGGTGCGCGAGGAGCATCTGGAAGTGACGGCGGGCTTTACCGATCTTTTCAAGGATGAAGTGGACACACGTCTTCATGCGGTGCTTGCCGCGCGGCTTGAATATCAATTGCCGGGGCAGGGTTCCGGCGCGGTGGATGTGAAGGTCGACGCGCGCCGGGAAGTGCTGGAAAGCGCCTCGCTCAATGAGCGCGATATGGCCTATTTCCAGCTCATGGAGCGCGTGGCAAGCGAGCTCGACAACAGGCTGACGCCGGATGTCGAGCGCACCTTCGCCCCTATCATTCTGCGTTAGGCTTTGCCTCAGCTTGCCAGATGCGCTGCGAGCCGCGTGAAGAAGCGCTCGCAGGCGGCGACTTGCGCAAGCTCGATGAATTCATCCGTCTTGTGTGCCTGCTGAATGCTGCCCGGCCCGCAAATGACGGTGGGAATATCCGCCATCTGGAAGAGCCCGGCTTCCGTGCCGTAGGAGACCGCCTCGGTCTCGTTGCGTTCGGCAAGCTGCAACACCAGCGCCTCGCCCGGTGCGCCTTCTTGCGGTTTGAGCGGCGGCACGAAATTGCGCGCTTTCGTTTCGATGGCGGCGCCGGGAAAGACGGCGCGCATGCGCGGCAGGAGCTTTTCTTCGGCAAACGCTGCAAGGCGGGCCGGAATTTCCTCCGGATCCTGATCGGGCAGCGCGCGGAACTCCCAGCGGAAATCGCAGTGACGCGGAATGATATTGACCGCCGTGCCGCCATTGACCGTGCCGATCTGCATGCTCGTATAAGGCGGATCGAAGCGGCCCGAAGCATCGCCCTTGGCCTGCATTTCTTCCCCGATCCGGGCAAGAAAGCCGATCAGCTCGGCGGCATAGACGATGGCGTTGACGCCTTTGTCCATGGCGCTTGAATGCGCCTCAAGGCCCGTCACCACCGTATGGAAAGCATGGATGCTCTTATGCGCGTTCACGACTTTCATGTCCGAGGGCTCACCCACGATCACGATTTGGGGCCGGGGCAGGGCGCGGATGATCTCGTCGATCATGGAACGCACGCCGAGGCAGCCTACTTCCTCGTCATAGGACAGCGCGAAATAGAGCGGTACTTTGAGCTCGTGTTTCAGGAATTCCGGCACGAAGGCAAGGGCGATGGCGATGAAGGACTTCATGTCGCTCGTGCCGCGCCCGTAAAGACGCCCGTCTTTTTCGGTGACGGTGAAAGGATCGCTCGACCAGTCCTGCCCGTCCACCGGCACGACATCCGTGTGGCCGGAAAGCACGATGCCGCCTTCTTTTTCCGCAGGTCCCAGAACGGCAAAAAGATTGGCCTTGGTGCCGTCTTCGTTCATGACCCGGCGCGAGGCGACCCCCCAGCCTGCAAGATAGTCTTCGACGAACTCGATTAGCTTAAGATTGGAATGACGGCTGACCGTATCGAAGGAAATCAGCTTCTCGATCATCTGGCGCGGGGTGAAACGTTGCGGCATGGGGAGCTCCTTTGCGCGCATCCTAGCGGGCGCGCAGGCGGGCGCAAGAACCAGTTTACCCCCAGCTCAGCCGCGCCAGAAAGACGGCATGAAAATCACCAGAACGGTAAAGACTTCCAGCCGCCCCATGAGCATGGAAAGGGAAAGCAGCCATTTGGCCGCATCGGGCAGGCTGGCGAAATTGCCCGCCGGGCCGATAATGTCGCCAAGGCCGGGGCCGACATTCGCCATGGTCGTGGCCGCCGCCGAAATCGAGGTGAGCACATCGAGGCCCATGAGATTGAGCAGGACGGCGATCACGGAAAAGGCAAGCATGAAGAGAAACATGAAGCTCATCACCGAGGCGATGACCCCGTCGCCGATGGGATTGCCGTTGTAACGCGGCACGAAAACCCCGTTCGGATGCACCATGCGGCGCATTTCGGTAAAGAGCGAGGCGAAGACGATTTGGAAGCGGAAAATCTTCATGCCGCAAGAGGTCGAACCCGAGCAGCCACCGATAAACATAATGACGAAGAAGATCGCAATGGCGAGCGGTCCCCATTCGGAAAAATTATGGGTGGCGTAGCCCGTGCCGGTCAGGATCGAAATCGAATTGAAAAGCGCGTAGCGGAACTGGTCGGGCAGCGGCCCATTGATGCCCTGGAAGACCTGATAGGCCGTGAGAACGGTGGCAAGCGTCGCGACGATGTAAAAGAAGACATGGACCTGCGAATCCCGCAAGAGCGGGCGGGCATCGCCGCGCAGCGCCCGGAGATAAAGCGCGAAGGGCAGGGAGCCGACGATCATCGCGGCCACAACGGTATAATCGATCGCCGCGCTTTCGAAATGGCCTACGGAAGCATCTTTCGTCGAAAAGCCGCCTGTTGCGATGGAGGTCATGGAATGATTGACCGCATCGAAAGCGTTGAGCCCGGCAAGCCAGAGAAAGAAAGCAAAGACGGCGGTGGCCGCGAGATAAAAGCTCGTCAGCGAACCGGCAAGCTGGGCGGCGCTGGGCAGCACTTTTTCCGCCGTGTCGAAAGCCTCGACCTTGAACATCTGCATGCCGCCGATCTGCAGGATCGGTAAAAGCGCGATTGCCATGACGACAATGCCGAGACCGCCCAGCCATTGCAGGAGCGAGCGCCAGAGGAGAAAACCGGGCGGGGCTGTATCGAGGCCCACCACAACGGTTGCCCCGGTCGTCGTCAGGCCCGACATCGCCTCGAAAAAGGCATCCGTATAGCTCAGCGAAAATTCGGAAAAAGCGAAAGGCAGCGCGCCGAAACCCGGCAGGAAGACCCAGATGAAGGTAACGAGCAGAAAGGCTTCTTTTAAGGTCAGATCGCTCGCATGGCCCCATGTCATCAGCGTCATGCTGACGCCGGTGAAAAGCGTGAGCGCGGCGGCAAGGCCGAAAACCTGCCAGTCTGGATTGCCGGCGGCCGCATCGATGGCGGCCGGGATCAGCATGGCGCTGCCCAGCGTGGTCAGCAAAATGCCCGTGACGAGAATGATGGGTCTGAAGTCGATCATAACGCCTTGGGGTCTGACCTCTTGAGCTAGCTGGGGGCCAACCGCTGAGAGAAGGCTTTGATACCTCCTCCGAAAAAGGTGCAGACCTGGGCGCGCGTAGCGCTTCCGCTCAGTTCACGAGCCGGACTGCGTGAGGACAGTCGAGCGAGAAGGCGGGAATGTCAACCTCGAAGCTGTCGCCCCCGTCCAGCGCCATTTCGTAATTGCCGACCATGATGCCAGACGGCGTGGTGAGCGGGGTGCCGCTGGTGTACTGGAAGGATTCGCCGGGGGGAATGACGGGCTGCTCGCCCACCACGCCTTCGCCGTGCACTTCATGGGTATAGCCGCGCTGATCGGTGATCTGCCAATGGCGGCTTTTCAGCTGCACGGGCTCGGGGCCTTCGTTGCGGATCACGACCGTATAGGCCCAGACATAGTAATCCTCATCCGGGTCCGACTGATCGTCCAGATAATGCGGTTCAACCTCGACCCTGATGGCGCGGGTGGTGGCAGAGAACATGGCCCAATCCCATTGGCAGCTATGGAGCCCTGGACGCATCCGCCAAGGCCGATACGTACAGTTTACGAAAATGCCCCTAATTCCAGGTTACCGGGCAGTTAGGAAAGCTGTCCGCCCTTACCCCCTGAATCTAGCGGGCAGGGCGGGCGGAAATGTGGCTTTCCCGCGCTCAAACGGCGGCGAGCGCCCGGTCCAGATCTTCTATCAGATCCTGCGAATCCTCCAACCCGACAGAAAGCCGCAGGAGACCGGCGCTGATCCCAAGTTCCGCCCGCGCTTCCTCGGAAAGGCGCTGATGGGTGGTGGTCGCCGGATGGGTGATGAGGCTCTTGGCATCGCCCAGATTGTTGGAAATCAGGATGACTTGCAGCGCATTGGCGAGGCGGAAGGCCGCCTCCTTGCCGCCCTTTACCTCGAGCGCGACAATATTGCCGCCCGCCGCCATCTGCCGGCGTGCAAGGGCTGCCTGCGGGTGGCTGTCGAGGGTGGGATAGAGCGCCTTTTGTACCTTGGGATGGGCGTCGAGGAAGCGGGCGACCGCCTCCCCGTTTGCCGCATGGGCGCTGACACGCAGGTCCAGCGTCTCCAGGCTTTTCAGCATCACCCAAGCATTGAAGGGGCTGAGCGCCGGGCCCGTCTGGCGCAGGAAATTGCCCAAGTGGTCGGCAATGAACTCCTCATCGGCGAGCACGACGCCGCCGAGGCAGCGCCCCTGCCCATCGATATGCTTGGTGGCCGAATAGACGGTGATATCGGCGCCGAATTCGAACGGCCGCTGCAGCACGGGGGTAGCGAAGACATTATCCACCACGAGCCGCGCGCCCGCCTCATGGGCGATATCGGCGACGGCTTGAAGGTCGATGATTTCCAGCGTCGGGTTGGACGGCGTTTCGAGGAAAAAGACTTTCGTGCTTGGTTGCACCGCCGCCTTCCACTGCGCCAGATCGGTGCCCTCGATCAGCGTCGAGGTGATGCCGAAGCGCGGCAGAAGATCTTCCACGATATAGCGGCAGGAGCCGAAAAGCGCCTTGGCAGCCACCACATGATCGCCCGCCGAAAGCTGGCAGAGCATGGCCGCCGTCACCGCCGCCATGCCCGTTGCCGTGGCGCGCGCATCGATGGTCCGTCCCTCGGGCGCGCCTTCCAGCGCAATCATCCGTTCTTCGAACATGCGCACGGTCGGATTGGCAAAGCGCGAATAGATGAAGCCCGGCTCTTCGCCCTTGAAGCGGGCTTCGGCGGCTTCCGCGCTGTCATAGACATAGCCGGAGGTCAGGAACATCGCCTCGCCCGTCTCTCCGAAGGGGCTGCGGGCGGTGCCGCCATGCACCGCTTTGGTGCGGGGGCGCCAGTTGGCGGAAGGTGTTTTGGGAGTGTCGCTGCCTTGTTTCGCGCTCATCGGATGATGCCTCAAATAAAAAACCCCGACCTTTGGCCGGGGGTGCATCCTCCGACCTTTTTAGCGGTTTCTTTAACGTGGCCGCAAGCCGGTCGGCTCAAATCACCACGGGAATGGCAAGGTTGATACGCTTTTTGGCCCCCCGCGTCAAGAAAAGAGCCCGTGAAGGGGGAGGCCCCATTTCTGGCGGTTTTGCTTGGAGCCGCCCTCTTGCCCTTTTATAAGGGGGGCATGACGAAATCAGCCAGCGACCTTTTCCCCGATCATGACGGCGCTTCTCCTAAGGAAGTGCGCGGCGATGCGACCCATGCGACGGGCATTTTGCCGGCCCATGCCATCCGCGCGCTGATCCGCGAAAAGGAAATCTGGGCGGGCAAGGAAATCGAGGACGCGCAGGTGCAGCCGGCAAGCCTCGATCTGCGTCTTGGTCCCGTCGCCTACCGCTTGCGGGCGAGCTTCCTGCCCGGCGCGGGGAGCGCGGTGATGGACAAGGTGGAGGAATTCGCGCTCCACAAGATCGACCTTTCCGAAGGCGCGGTCTTGGAGACGGGCTGCGTCTATCTCGTCCCGCTTCTCGAAGCGCTCGCCCTTTCCGAGCGCACCGGCGCTGCCGCCAATCCGAAAAGCTCGACCGGCCGGCTCGACATCTTCACCCGTGTCATTACGGATTTCGGCACCGAGTTCGATCAGGTCGAGGCGGGCTATAAAGGCCACCTTTATCTCGAAGTCAGCCCGCGCACCTTTCCCATTCTCGTGCGCCAGGGCTCGCGGCTTTCGCAAATCCGTTTCCGCCGGGGCGAGGCGCGCCATTCCGACACCGAACTGCGCCACCTGCACGAGCAGCACAAGCTCGTGGATGGGGGCGAGCCGAATATCGATGGCGGGCTCGGCCTGACCGTCGATCTCTCAGGTGATGCGGAAACAGGCCTTGTCGGCTACCGCGCCAAGCGCCATTCCGCCGTGATCGACGTGGACCGGCCCGGCGCTTACGAGGTGCTGGATTTCTGGGACCCGGTTTATGTGCGCGGGGCAAAGCGGATTATTCTCGATCCGGACGAATTTTATATCCTGGCGTCCCGCGAGGCCGTCCATGTGCCCGCTACCCATGCCGCCGAGATGGTGCCTTACAATCCGCTTGTCGGGGAGTTCCGCGTTCATTATGCAGGTTTCTTCGATCCCGGTTTCGGCGCGGGTGAGGCGGGCGGCACCGGCTCGCGCGCGGTGCTGGAAGTCCGCAGCCATGAAGTGCCCTTCATCCTCGAAGACGGGCAGATCATCGGCCGGCTTGTCTATGAGCGGCTGACGGGCAAGCCCACGGCGCTTTACGGCACGGGCATCGGCTCGAATTATCAGCGCCAGGGCCTCAAGCTCTCCAAACATTTCAAGTCCTGATCCCGTGGGCGGCGATCCTCTCAGCTTTCTGCCGCGCGCGCTGGCTTTTGCAGGCCTGTGCCTTTGCCTTGTGGCGGGCAGCCAGCTTGCCGCCTGGGCAGGCATCGGCGTGCCGGGCGCGGTGATGGGGCTCCTGCTGCTTTTGGGCGCGCTTTTTCTGGCCCATCACATCCCTCAGTCGCTGGAAGATGTGTCGGCTTTTCTCCTGCGCCATCTCAATCTCTTTTTCGTGCCCGCCGGTGTCGGGCTCATGGCCTATGCGGGGCTCGTGGCGCGCGATCTTTGGCCCATCCTTGCGGCGCTCTTTTTAAGCACACTGCTGGGACTTGCCGTCACGGCGCTGGTTTTCTCTTGGGCTCTCAAAAGGCGGGGGGAGAGCGAATGAGGATCGAAAGCTGGCTCATGGGCTATCAGCTTTTCTTCTGGCTCGGTGTCACGCTCGCACTTTACTGGGGCGCATTGCGCTTGCAGCGGATGCTCGGCGGCTCGCCCCTTGCCAATCCGGTGCTGGTCGCCTCCGCGCCCATTATTGCGTATCTGGCGCTCAGCGATACGCCCTTCACCTCTTATGATCTTGGCGGGCAAGTGCTGCTTTTCTTTCTCGGCCCGGCAACGGTGGCCCTTGCCGTTCCCTTCTTCCGCAACATTCAGCGGGTGCGCCATGTCATGGGCCCGCTGCTGATTGCGCTCTCTGCCGGCTCGCTCACCGCGATTATAAGCGGCGCCGGCATTGCCTTTCTGCTTGGAGCGGATAAGGCGACGGTTCTTTCCATGTCGGCAAAATCCATCACGACGCCGATTGCCATGGGCGTGTCGGAAGAAATCGGCGCCTTGCCGGTGCTGACCGCAGGCTTCGTGATCGCGGCGGGCATTATCGGCGCGGCGCTTGGCGGACCTTTACTTACGGCGTTGGGTGTGAGGGACGAACGCGCGCGCGGTCTCGGCCTTGGCGTTGCCGCGCATGGGATCGGCACGGCGCGCGCCTTTCAGGTAAGCCCGCTCATGGGCACGTTTTCCGGTGTCGCCATGACGCTGAACGGTATTTTGACGGCGCTCTTGCTGCCGCTTGTCTGGAATTTTTTCTTCTGAGCCGGCCGGAAACGCGAAAAGGCCCGCTGGTGCAGGCCTTCGCCACTCAAACAGTTTTCCAGCTTGCCGGACTTAAAGATTTTCCGGGTTGCCGTCATAGATTTTGAAGTTGGTGTTGCCGACGCCCGGCTCGTTCAGCCGCCGCAGCGTGCCTTCGGAATCGGCTTCATAATCGAAGCAGCCGTCTTCACGGTCGGACAGGCCGAGCTGAACGCAGAACTTGCCGTCGTTCACCGACCAGCTGCCGGTATATTTCGACCAGTTGCCGGCCTGATTACAGGCGCGTTCCTTGCCCTGAATTTTACCGTCGGGCGCATAGAACTCCATGAAGTCCTTGCGGGCCGCGCCGCATTCCCGGTACTGGCCTTCGATCGTGTTGCCGACAACGATATTGGCAACTTCGTGGCCGGGCAGATAGACCTCGGCAAAAGCCGGGGCAGCAAAGATCATGGCGGCGCCGAGCGCCATCGCGTAAATGCTCTTCATTACATCCTCCATGCGGGTTGATGGCAAACTGAGGCCAAGGCGTCAGCGCCATTGATGCGTGCACAGAGAAACTAAAAGGAAGGAGGGCGGGTGTATTTGATACGGATCAAGACGTATCAATAATTTGTTAACCCGAGCAGGAGCCGCCACCTAAAACGCAGAAACGAGCGCAATGCGGGTGATTGAGCGGCACGCTCGAGGAGGCTTCTTTCAGCGTGGTGCCGAGCTCGAAGCGCTCATCATAGGCAAGCAGCGTGCAGGCAAGAACGGCCGGCTTTTCCGCACCTTTGCGTTTCACCACCATGCGCGAGGAGGCGCACATCATGTCGGCAGGATCGACATTGAGGATGCCCCAGCAGGCGGTGGTGATTTCCGGCACATCGGCCTCTTCATCCATTTCCGGAAAAAGCACGAGGCCGGCCGGATCATGGGTGTCGATGGCGATAGTCTCGCGGGCAAAGAGCGCGGCGAAGCCATCCCGCGCGTCTTTTTCTTCTTCATGCCAGAGCGTGCGGCCCGCCACATTGATGGTGAAGCCGTTCTCCGAGAGCCAGGAAAGCCCTTCGATGCCTTTTGCAAAGGCGCCGGGGCCGCGCTCCTCATCGTGAAGTTTTTCCGAATAATGATCGAGGCTGACGCGCATGGTCAGCTTTTCGCCATAAGCCTTTTTGATGGCCAGCAGCTTTTCGCGGATCTTCGGGCGCATCATGGGCTGCATGGCATTGGTCAGCACCAGCACCTCAAAGCCGCGGGCAAGCGCCGTTTCCAGCATGGCCGGCATGTCCGGGTTCATGAAAGGCTCACCGCCGGTAAAACCGATTTCCCGCGTGCCGAGCCCGTCTTGCTCGATCTCATCGAGATAGGCGCACATCTCCTCATGGGTGAGATAGACGAGCCGGTCATTGCTGGGGCTCGATTCAATGTAGCAATGTTCGCAAGCGACATTGCAGAGCGTGCCTGTGTTGAACCAGAGCGTGTCGAGTTTGCGCAAGGTGACCTGCGCCCGCCGCTCACCCTTGGCGGTGATACCGGGATGCGCGAATTTCTTCTCGCTGGCAGGCGGGGCGGGCATCATGTTCATGCAGCGACCTATAACATTCGAAAGCAGCTCTTTGCTTCACATCTTTGCGACCCTGGCTATGCTGGCGCAAGAAAAACAAGATGACTAACTTTTAGGCAAAGGGGACGGGATGCAGCACGAAATGAGGGAAGGTCCGCTTTTGGATGCGGGCGGCGGGCTCTGCGAGGCAGGTTTTGCGCGGCGCGAGGTGAAGCGCTATGACCGCGCCGCCATCAAGGCGCCCTGGCACCGCATCAAGGAATGGGATTATTACTGCATCACCACGGACACGCACGCCCTGGCGCTGACGCTGGCGGATAACGCCTATATGGGGCTTTTGTCCGCCTCCTGGCTCGATTTTGAGGAAAAGCGGGACTGGACCCATTCGCTCACCCCGTTTCTGACGCGGGGCCGGCTCGCCCTGCCCGAAAGCGCGGACCGGGGCGATGTGGCAGCGAGCTTCAAAGGCTTTTCGCTCGCTTTTACCCATGACCCGGAAGGCCGCCGGCTGCTCGTCGATTTTCCCGGTTTTGCCGGAGGCAAGGGCCTCAAAGGCGAGGTGCTGCTGCGCGATGTGCCCGAAGCGCGCATGGTGATCGCAACGCCTTTCCCTGAAAACAAGAAAGCCTTCTACTATAATCAGAAGATCAATTGCATGGCCGCCGAAGGCGAGATCGTGGTGGGCGGCGCGCGCCACAGTTTCGATCCCTCCCGCCATTTCGGCCTTCTCGATTGGGGGCGCGGGGTCTGGACCTATGACAATACCTGGTATTGGGGGTCGGCCTCGGGCCTCGTTTCGGGGGCGCCGTTCGGCTTCAATATCGGCTACGGCTTCGGCGATACATCGGCGGCGAGCGAGAACATGCTGTTCTGGAAGGGCCGCGCCCATAAGCTCTCCCGCGTCGATTGGCACATGCCCAAAGGCACTTATGACGGCGCGCCCTGGCGTTTTTCCAGCGATGACGGGCGCTTCGAGATGGATTTCGAGCCGCTGATGGACCGCGCGGCCCATGTGGACCTGAAAATCCTGCGCTCCGTGCAGCATCAGGTTTTCGGGCGCTTCACCGGCAAGGCGGTGCTGGACGGCGGCGAAGTACTGGAGGTCAAAGGCCTGACGGGCTTTGCCGAAGAAGTGCAGAACCGGTGGTAATTTGCTTGAGCCGCAGGGGCTTTGGGCTGTAAAAGAGGCCCATCTTGCGGGTGTAGCTCAATGGTAGAGCAGAAGCTTCCCAAGCTTAAGACGAGGGTTCGATTCCCTTCACCCGCTCCATTTCCCCCTGCATTTCTTTTCCGCAGTCTTCTCTTACGGTTTTTCCTTCGGGCGCAGCCGCGAGAGACCGTGTTCGGTCTTTTCCCAGTAGTCCGGCTGGCGGGCGAGCTGCCAGAGCGCGCGGTAGGCGGCGGCTGAAATCATCAGCCAGTAAAGCGGACTGAGAAGGATATGGCACGCCACGGCCAGCCCGAAGCGCTGGCGTGCGGCAATGGCGCTTGCCGCGAGCGTGACGCCGTAGCCCGTGGCAAAGACCGAAAGATTGAAAGGCGCGAAAGGGTCCGCTGCCAGCATGCTGCCCGTGCCGGAGAGCAGCCAGTGGAGCGCCATCAGATAGATGAACGGGTGAAGAAGCGCGGCCAGAACAAAGCCGCCCAGCACCACGTAGGAAAAAACAAAAGCGGCGGGACGCAGGTTCCGCGCAGTGCGCCACGGCGCGCGCAGGCGCACGAGCAAGGTCTGCATCCAGCCTTTCAGCCAGCGGGTACGCTGGCGCATCCAAGCGGTGGGCGTCAGCGTCGCTTCTTCCTGGGTGAGGGAAGGGATGACGGCCGTGCGGTAGCCAAGCTCATGCAGGCGTAGGCCGAGATCGGCATCTTCCGTGACATTGAAAGGATCCCAGGCCCCGGCACGGCGCAGCAGCGCGGTGCGGAAATGCGAAATTATGGCGCTGACGCACCAAGCATAACGGTGAACGAAGGCGGTACTTGTTACGCAACGCTTGGTATTGACACTGCCACGGCGGGCCGTTATGAGTCTGTTAACCAGATTAAAAGGGCCGAATCCCATGGGCAAAAGCATCGAAGACGTGATTCATGAGCTTCAAACCACGGTTCACCGTGGTGAGGCCGATATCGCGCGTTTCCGAAAGCTGATTATCGACACCGAAGACAAGATCTCGGACGCCAAAACAACGCTGCGCACCTTGCAGGCCATGGGCGTCTCAGCAAGCGACGATCAGCCCAAAACCGCAGCGTCGGCGGCGAATCTGACTGTCCCGGATATGATCTTGAGCGTTATGAAATCCCAGCCTGAAAAGGGTTGGGAGCCTATTCAGGTGTTAAACGCTATCCGCAACAAGTTTGGTATTGAGCCTGACCCGAACAACGTCCGTCCCACAATGTGGCGGATGCGTAAAGATGGCAGGCTCTCACAGGACAAAGAAAACCGTTATCGCCTTCCGTCGAAAGAGGTGCGCAGTATCGAACAGGATGAAAAAGCGCGCGCGCTCGAACAGGCTTTAGATCAAGTTGAACGAAACAGAAAAATTGAGGGGATGCTTGAGTAAGCCGATCCGCTCTTAAGAGAAAACCCGAAAGCGCATTTCCTTGGCCGGGAGGCGCTTTCGGGCTCATTCATCAACCCGAAGCAGTGGCCGTTAAGCCGGTCCGGGAGGTGGTACATGATAATAGCCTAAGACCATTATCGGGCGGCTGAGGTGTTAGGCCCTTGGCCGCCTGGATGGGCCGGGAAGTGGTTTCCGCACCGTGGTTTGCACTCGGTCGCGCGGGGTCCGACTCCCCGCCGGTCCACCATTTATATAGCGGAATCAGGCGGATTCGTCAATCAGTGAGCCGTTAATACCGGTTTCAGTGAGCGTGATCCCTTGCGCTTCCAAGGCTTTTGTTAGAGCCATCATGTTGTTCCCTATGGGAACTCTGCGGCCCTTCTCAAAATCCCGCACCGTCGAAAGCGACACGCCCGCCGCTTCGGCCAATTCTGCTTGCGATATATCCAGCCAGCCGCGCGCGGCTCTGCATTGTTCAGGTCTCATACTATGGCGTATAAGCCCAAAAACTTTTTTCGTCAACATCAACGGTTTCTGTTGACGTCAGCTATTTCAACCATTATGTATGAGGTCAACGAAAAACGTTGGACCTCAGAACATGGCACAGCATTTCCTCCTTTCCTCCGCCGCCAAGTCTCTTTCCCTTGTGAAAGTGGCTCGCATGTCCAACGAGGAAGCGTTTGAGGCTTTCAAGGCTATCCGCTGGGCCGAAACCGAGGGCAATCCCGTCTGCCCGCACTGTAACTGCGGTGCCTGCTACACCTACAAGGCCCGTAAAATCTTCAAGTGCAAAGCCTGCGAAAAGCAGTTCTCGGTGACGTCCGGCACCATCTTTGCCGACCGTAAGCTGCCGATCCGGGACTACCTCTTGGCCATCGCCATTTTCGTGAACGGGGCTAAGGGATATTCCATGCTCCAGCTTTCCCGTGACCTGTCCATTTCCTACAAAGCGGCTTTTGTCCTGGCACATAAACTCCGGGAAGCCGTTAGCGCGGAACAGGCTGCCGATGAAAAGCTGACCGGCGAAGTTGAGATCGATGGCGGCTATTTCGGCGGTCATATCCGCCCCGCCAATAAGAAGGAAAACCGGATCGACCGCCGCCGCGCCCGCTACCAGACCGGCAAGCGCCGTGTGGTCGTCGTCATGCGCGAGCGCAATGGCCGGACGTTGCCTTATGTGTTCAAGACCGAAGCCGCTTCCGTGCCGCATATCGGAAACTACGTTGACCACAACGCCACCGTATATGCCGACGAAGCCCTGCATTGGGACGCGCTTCATGCCCGCTTCCTGACGAAGCGCATCAATCACCAGAAGGCCTATTCGACTGACGAGGCTTGCACCAATCAGGCGGAGAGTTTCTTTTCCCGCCTCCGCCGCGCGGAAATTGGCACCCATCACCACATTAGCGGGAAGTATCTCGGTGCCTATGCTCTGGAAATGGCTTGGCGTGAAGATCGCCGCCGCAATTCAAATGGCGAACAGTTCTTGGAGATGGCGCGGGCTTCTCTTTTGCATCCCGTATCCAACCAGTGGAAAGGTTACTGGCGCAAGGCATCCAACGCTGCCGCGTGATTATACGCTATCCCAAATAGCTGCAATCATTCGGCAAGCGCTCTCCAGATTGGAAATGCGCCGCGCATTCGCATTGGGTGCAATAAATGCTTCTCCATGCTGCACATCAATGGACATGCAAAGCTGATTTGATATTTCCAAGTTTGTGTTGATGTTTTGCTCAAGATGCATACGCGCCAGCGTTGCGACGTAGAGGCCCATATCGCGGCGGCGGCTAATCGCACCTTCATTTTGACCGTCATCTTGTGTCATGCGAAGGACCGCAGCACCAATCTTCCCTTCATTTCGGCCCCTGCCCATAACAAGAAGATCCGCCCTGACTGAGATCTCAACTCCGTTGATATGGAGCTTGCTTTGACTGTGTGGCGCTCGCTCAAAATCAAAATTGGCCAGCCGGTTGGCCATGCGCTGAATGGCATGCAGCACTTCTATGGACTGGATTGCGTCATCTTGTTTTAGCGCCGACAAGCTGGGGTCTTCAGCCCGCTGCTGAAACATCCGCTCGGCTTCAACTAGGGGATTCACGCGCCGCCCGGCATCTGCTAGAAATTCACAAATAGGCCCGCGGGCGTCTTTGTATCTGATTATCGGCGGCGGCGAAGGGGTCTTGGCCCTGGACACGATACCGATGCGCGCCGTGTCAGATGAAACCATATAGCGGGCCAAGTCGTTGACCGACATTCTTGGGGTTGGTCTGCGGCGCGCGGAGGGAGTAGTGGCCATGGACGACATCCTAGCGGCAGTCGAGTTGTCTAAAGGACGTAAAGTCTATATTTCATCATTGTCCCGTCAATCGGTAATTAATGCCCATGCGGAGCATCTTGGGTTTGGCGGTTTCTTTATATTTGAAACATGCGACCTCCCCGGCCAAAAAGGAATAAACGTCTTGGCCAAAACCTGTTCGTTTGAATCCGCCCTACGGCTGATTGATATTTGGAGCGGAAGATACGAGCCGAAACAAATCGCGTCTGTCGCTTGATTGGTGGAGATGTTTGACTAGCGCTCCTAGCCAGCCGAAGACCAAACCAGATTCCCATTGGGGTCTGTCGCCTGCCGGACGTTCCCGGCCTGCTTGGCCTTCCTCAGGGCCTTGGAAACCCTCTTGGTTAAATCAGAGACATAGCGCCGGTCTCTGGCGTCATGGCCGCCCATACTGATTATGGTCTGGGCTATCTGCCTGCTTGTCATGGGGCCTTCCGCCTCCCTCAGAACGGACATAATGGAGCGGGTTAACTCCCCGCGCCCAAATATGACCTCCCGCTTCTGGCGGGGCATCACGGCGTCTAAATCCCCCTCATAGCCCAGCGTGGTTAGGGTCCGATCCAGGGCCGATATGTCGTTCTTTATCTCGGCCAGCCTGTCCCTTAGCCGCTCTGCCTCGCCAAACAAATCAGCCCTCTTTGTCAGAAGGCCGGAAATGGTGTGCTCGAAAGTCTCTGTGCGGGCTCGTTTCATGCCGGGGAATGTACGAAAAACGCTTTTCGTTGGCATCAACGATTAGGTGCGTCAGCGCCATAATTCCGCGGAAATGCGTCGAGGTGCCGCCTAGAGGAAAGGGCAGGCCGAAACGGGCAAGGGCGGGCAGAAGCAGCTCGAAAAGCGCGGCATATTCGATGGCCGATTGGCGCGTCAGCCAATTTTCACGCGCGTTGTAGAACATCAGCTGGCCTTGCACGCATGCCATGCGCGGACCTCCTTCATCGAAGGCGCCGAGCGCCATGCGCAATTGGCGCGGGTCGGGCACGTCTTCGGCATCGTAAACGACGAGAAATTCTCCCCGCGCAAATGCCAGCGCATAGTTGCAGGCTTTGGGCTTTGTCAGCGGTTTCGATTTCGGCACGATGACGAATTCGACATGAGAGGGGAGCCGCGCGGCTTTCGCCGCCTCCAGCGTTTCGCTGTCGCCTTCTTCCAGCACGAATTTGATGTCGAGTTTGTCCGGGGGATAATCGAGCGCGTGCAAGGCTTTCGCGAGGCCCGGAATGATGGCGGCCTCGCGGAAAAGCGGCACGAGAATGGTGTAAACCGGCAGCTCCTCCTCGCGCCGCACTTCGCGCGGGGCTTTCATCGGCACGATGCCGTAAAAAAGTGAAAAGGCGCGCAAGGCGGAAAGCGCCAGAAACGTACTGCCCGCGATGATATTCAGGATACCGAACATGGCCGGGCCGAAAAAGAACAGCGCGGCAAGGCAGAAAGTGGCAAGACAGAAGGTACCGCCTTTAAGGCCGGGCGTGATGAGCCTGCGGGCGGAAAGATGGGCCGCTTCCCTGGCAAGCGCGAAGCGGGCGCGGTGCGTCAGGTGATGGCGGAAGCGTTTTTGCAGGCTCCAGAGAATGTCGAGCGGTGAGGTGAGGAACACAAGTGCCGGGCGCTGCGCTTCCTCAAGCGCGCGGCGGGCCGCTGCCGGGTCGCTTGCAACGAAAATTTCCTGCCCATCCAAAATGCGCCAGGGCAGGCAGCGATGGGTGAGATAGAAATCGAGCTCTTCTGCTTTCAAGAGCGCGGGCTCCGGCGGTTCATCCAGAAGATTGACGAAAGGCAGGCCGAGCTGACGGCCGAGCGCGCGATAAAGATCGAGCGCGCGCATGGCGCCGCTTGCAATCAGCACCTCCCCGAGCCGGGCGCCGCTTTTCTTTTGCGCAAGAAGCGCAGCCTCAAGCTGGCTCTCGTCGATATGCCCGGCTTTGACGAGCGATTGGCCGAAAAGGGGCCGCGTCCGGTTTGAAAAAGGCTGAGCGGTCTCGGCAAGACCCTGCCCGGCAGTTTCCCGGTGACGGGGCGTTTTGCCGGGCGGCAGAGGATAAGCGCCGCCGGGCCGCCGCTCTGCACTGTGGGGCTGGCGCCGCTCGCCCGGCTGGTAAGCGTCACGCGGCGCGCAGGTGCTTGGCCCGTTGTTGGCGCCCCGCTCGTTGTTTCTCCCTGGCACCCCTTTGGGCGCTCCCCCCTTTGCCTCCAACCGCCACCCTCCTCATAGAGAACTTTCCGTTCTTTTGTAAAATAATGGTTGTGGTTAATTGGGAGCGCGGCAATACAAGAGTTAGGACGGGAGGCGGGCGCGCGCAGCTTGAGGTTGAAGCGCGTCGGTAACAGCGGGCTCAAAAGGGGACGTGCGGTCACGCAGAAGGCTGGACGCTGAGCACCCGGCCCGGCATTCTCCCGCGATGCGTGTTCTCTTGACCATCAACTTCCTTGCCCTTGTGGTGCTGGCCGCGGCCGCCGCCATTGTGAGCGAAGGCACACCGCTCGAAGACATCACGGGCTGGAGCCTTGTGCGCGCCGACAGGCTGGCGGAACTCGAAGCGCTGGAGGCCGCGCATCGCGCAGGCCAAGGCGGTGAGAGAGATGTCGCGCTTCCCGCGCCCCGCCCGCATGAGGCAGGAGATGAGGGGGCAGGGAAGACGCTGCCGCAAAAACTCATCATCGCAACGGAAGGCGCTTTTCCGCCTTTCAATTTCACCGGCGAGGACGGCGCGCCGAAGGGCATGGAAATCGAGCTTGTCCGGGCGCTCTGCGGCCAGCTTGCGCTGGAGTGCACTTTCGTGACCGCGCCCTGGGGCGCGTTGATGCCCGGCCTGAGGGACGGCAAATACGATCTCATCGCCGCCTCGCTGCGCATTCCCCATGAGGCGGAAGAGGGGGTGGTTTATTCCGCCCCTTATTACGCAACGCCCGGCCGTTTTGCCGCTCGCCGCAGCGCCTTGCCCGAAGCCGAGCGGGAAACCGGCACGCTGCCGCCCTTGCGGGATAAAAAAGTGCTGGTGGAAGAAGGCTCGCTTCATGAAGCTTTCCTCAAGGCCCGTTTCCCGCTTGCGAAGGCGGAAGGCGCGCCGAGCTTTGCTGAGGCCTGGGCAGCGCTCACGCGCGGGCAGGCGGATTACATTTTTGCCGATGCGCGCGCGCTCGAAAGCCGGCTTTCAGAATCTGCCTGCTGCGAACCCATGGGCCCGCTTTACAGTAACCCGGATTATTTCGGCGCCGGCATCGGCTTTGCAATGCCCGCCCGGCACCGCGCCCTTGCCGTAAAGATCGATGAAAGCCTTCAGAAGATGCGCGCCAGCGGCGCGCTCGAAGCGCTGGCCCGCGCCCATAATGCGCCGGTCTTCTTCTAAATCAGTCTAAGCGGGAAAATCAGTCTTCGGTTTCATCCGCCATCAGCTCGCGCGGCTTGCCGTAGAAGACAAGCTCGCCTGTGCCCGGTGTGATGGCGCGCCAGCTATCGATGTCGAAATCGAAAACGACAAAGGCGCCGGTCGGGAAATGCTCGAACTTGCTCGCATCGTCCGGATGGCCTGCGAGCAGGGCGGCGAGAAGTTCAAGGCCCGGATTATGCGCGATGAGGAGAAGCGTGTCCGTGTCATCGCCTGCATGCTGAATGGCGCCGATCAGCTCTTCCGGCATCGCCATATAAAGATCGTCGTGATAGCTCACGCAGGGGCCGAGCTTGGCGGCGATCGGTTCGCAGGTCGCCTTTGCGCGTTTGGCTGTGGAGCACATGACCTGATCCGGCTTGAAGCCGCGTTTGACGATGAAATCGGCCATGAAATCGGCGGCCTTTTTGCCGCGCTTGTTGAGCGGGCGCGCCGCATCGTCCAGAGCCGTGTCGCTCCAGTCGGATTTGGCATGTCTCAAAAGGCACAGGCGTTTCATCGCGTCTTCCAGAATTTCGGCCGGAAGGGTAGGGCAAGGCTCCAGAGGATCCGGGCAGGTTCCGGCCCGCGGTGCTCGGCGAGGCCGATTTCCATCCCCTGATGCCCTTTTTCCGGCTCGGCACGATAAGTACCGAAAAGACGGTCCCAAAGCGAGAGGTTAAAGCCAAAATTACTGTCGGTTTCCCGCCTGATGACCGAATGATGCACCCGGTGCATGTCCGGGGTGACGATAAGCGCCCGCAAAACCCGGTCGGCAGCGCGGGGAAGGGCGATATTGGCGTGGTTGAACATGGCCGTGGCGTTGAGGATCACCTCGAAAGCGATGACCGCAATGGGCCCGATCCCGAGGAGAAAGACCAGGGCGATCTTGAAGCCCATGCTCAGCAGAATTTCGAGGGGGTGAAAGCGGATGCCGGTCGTCGTGTCGATATCCCGGTCCACATGATGCATGGCATGCAGCCGCCAGAGCGGTGGCACGAAATGAAAGACCACATGCTGGGCATAGATCGCAAGATCGAGCAGCAGAAGCGAGAGCGCAAAGACGAGAGGCCCCGGTATGAGGTTTCCGGCTTCCGGCAGATTGAAAAGCCCCCAGCCTTTTTCCTCCGCCAGAAGCGCGGCATCGACGGCAAGCAGCGGCAAGAGAAAACGCAGCGCCAGCGAGTTGATAAGCGAGATGGAAAGGTTGCTCGCGTCCCGCCGCCATTTCGGCAGGCTGGAGGGGCGTTTCGGGATCAGCCACTCGAGCAGCAGCATGGTGCCGAGAACGCCGAGGAAAACCCCCTGCCTTATGAGAATTTCGTCCGTCAGCCAGCTTGCCATTACGTATCTTCCGCCCCTTGGCGCACTCTTTACCGGTGCATTGCCTTATCTTAAGGATATATATAGCGCAGATGAGGTGGCCGGGGCGGGCTGACATGAACGTGATCCCGCCGGCCCTTTTTAAGGCGGATGAGGCGATGGGGATGAACGCGGTTTGGTTTGGCGCGCGCGGCGCGGGGGCATTTTTGCTGGCGGGGGCGTTTTTTCTGGCCGGAACTTTTTCTCCGGTAGGCGTTGGCGGCTTGCGGGCCGAAGAGGCGGACCCCGGCGCCGAAGAAGGCGAATTCGACGTCGAGTATCTCTGCCGGACGCTGGATGAGACCCCGCCCGGCGAGCCGCTGCTTTGCACCGCGTCCATCGGCCCCGGCGCCCCCGATGTCGAAGTCGCTCTTTTCTGGCAGCGCGAGGATTATTCGCTCCTCATTGACCGGATCGAGATCGCCCGTGAGGGAGAGGCGGAGCCGTTTCAGAGCATCGATCCCGTCGCCTCCCGCGCCTTGCCGGATATGGAGACGAACGGCTTTGAAATGCTCGATATGAATTTCGATGGCTATCTCGATATGCGCATCATCGAGTTTCTGCCCGCCGGTCCCAATATTCCCTATCTCCATTGGCTCTGGTCGCCGGAAAGCGGCAGGTTCGTTTCCGCCGGTTTTCTGAACGAGCTCGGCTATACGGAATTCGATGAGGAAGAGCGCACGGTCTTTGCGCCCTGGCGCTCCAGCGCCGCGGAAATGGGCGAGGACACCTATGTCTATGAGGCGGGCAAGCTGAAACAGACCGGCCGCACCATGCGCCGCTACACCGATGACGGCGCGTGCACGCAGACCTCTTATGAGGCAGTGGACGGCCAGCTCATCAAGAGCGCAAGCGGTGCCTGCCCAGAAGAGTAAGCCGGGCAGGCGCTTTTGCGCATCAGCTTAAATCGTGGTGTGACGGGCGCGCGCGCCGCGCTCGATGGCGGCGGCGGAGAGCTTTTCGATGCCCAGCGTGTCGCGCAGCAATTGCAGAAGGCGAAGCTCTTCCTGCTGCACGGTCAGATCGGCGGCGGCAACTTCCACGGCAAGCGCGTAGGCGGTTTCGTGGAGATGCTCGGGCAGCGCGTCGCGCACCAGGCCGAACACCGCTTCCAGCCCGCCTTCTTCCTGCAGGATCTCGCCGCAATCTTCCGCAATTTGCACAAGAAGGTCGGAGGAAAAGTTTTCGAAAACCGGCAGCGTCGTCACGATCGTGCCGATCTTGCGCAGTTCCTTGTCGCTCATCGCGCTGTCGACGGCGGACATCGTGACCATCACATAGATGAGCGCGGTATGGGGGTTGATCGTTTGCGGCATGAAACTGAACCTCGTTACCTTGTGTTGTCCCGCCTGAAGGCAAGCCCGGCGGAAGGGCGACCGACATTAGGATTGCTGGGCGTCAATCGCAAGGCCGGATAAGAGCCTGAAATTCAAAGAAAATCGCGCACTTTTTCAAGCGTTTCGGCAAGTCCCAGCCGCTCGATGGGCACTTCGGGCGGAAAAGCGGTGGTCAGACGCGTCGGTAAGCCCGGATCGAGCATGACAAAGACCCCCCTGTCGCCCGCCGAGCGGATCAGCCGCCCGAAAGCCTGTTTAAGGCGCAGGCGCACGATCATCTCGTCATATTTGCGCCCGCCAAAGGCCTCCCGCCGGGCACGGTGCAGAATATCGGGCCGGGGCCAGGGCGTGCGGTCGAAAACGATCATGCGCAAGGAGCGGCCGGGCACGTCCACCCCGTCGCGCACCGCATCTGTGCCGAGAAGACAGGCTTTTTCCTCGGCGCGGAAAATGTCGACCAAAGTGCCGGTATCCATTGCATCGATATGCTGGGCATAAAGCGGCAGGCCCGCTTCTTCCAAAGGCTCGCTGAGGCGCTGATAAACGCCTTGCAGGCGGCTGATCGCAGTAAAAAGGCCGAGCGCGCCGCCGCCCGAGGCGAGGAAAAGCTCGCGGTAGGCAGCGGCCACCTGATCAGCGTTTTTCTTATCCACATCGCGCACGATGAAAATGCGCGCCTGCTCGGCATAATCGAAAGGCGAGGCGAAATAAGCGCGGGCCGACGCGGAGGGCAAATGCGCCGCGCCTGTGCGGACTTCCGCTTGTGCCCAGCTCGGGGCGAAGCCGTCCTCGGCTTCTTCGTCGTCCTCTTCGCGTTCATCGCGCAGCGTGGCGGAGGTGATGAGCACGCCCGGCGCGGGCGCGAGCACGGTTTCGGCCAAAGGCTCGGTCGGGTCGATCCAATGCCGGTGCATGCCGACATCTACATCATTGCCGCCTTGCCGTTCGATGGCGAACCAGTCCGTAAAGCGCGGCGCTTCAGGGTTGGGATCGCCTGCCGCCTCGTCGATATCGAGGCCGACCAGCGCCTTGAGCATATGCCGCCAACCGGCAATGGTCGTGCCCGCGCGCCGGTCGAGGCCGCGAATGGCGGCATCGAAACGGATACGTGTCGCGGTCTCAAGGCTGGAGGCTTCTTCATCGAGCGTGCGGCGCAGAATATCGGCAAGTGCCCGCATCGCCCGTTCAAGCCTTGCTAGAGCTGCATCGAGTTTCGGCGCTTCTTCCGAAACGCCTTCCGAGACGGGCAGCACGTCGCATTCGACGGAATAAAACCCGCCTTCATCCCGCCCTCTCGCGCGTACCTGCGCATGAACGGTCGCGAGAAACTTTTCCGCAGGCCCATGCGGCTGGCCCTGGTTGAGGCGGCTCTGCCAGCCGGGCCCCGGCAGCGCCTGCGCGGCGTCGAGCACCGCTTGCAGCGCTTCTTCACCTTCCGGTGTGCCGGCCACCAAATCGCCGATCCGCCCGCTCAGGCCCCGCGCGCGGCCCCGGCGGCCCGCTTCCGGCCCGCGCAGCCAGCGGCGCAGCTCCGAACCCTCGAAGCCCGACAGATGACCGGAAAAGGCCGCGTCCGCCGCATCGAAAAGATGATGGCCCTCATCGAAGATCAGCCGGGGCGGTAGCAGCTTGTGATCGGGCAGCTCGTCCTCCGCGCCCGCGGCATGTTCGGCAGGGGCGGCGTCATCGCCGTTTTGGTGAAAGGCGAAATCGAGCGCTGCCCGGTGCAGCACGAGCGCATGATTGGCGATCACGATCTCTGCATGACGCGCCTTGCGCAGCGCCTTTTCGATGAAGCATTTCTTGTAATGCGGGCAGGAGGAATAAACGCATTCCCCGCGCCGGTCCGTCATTTCCGCGGCAAGGCGCGGGCGGCCGAGCGCGGCGGGAAGCCAGGCGGGAAAATCCCCGCCGACCATATCCCCGTCGCGGCTGTAAAGCGCCCAGCGGGCAATGAGCGCGGTGGCGATGAAGTCCGATCCGGCTGGCACCCGGTTCGTCGCTTCTTCCAGATTGAGCAGGCACAGATAGTTTTCCCGGCCCTTGCGGATGACGACTTTTTCCTGCCGCTCGGCAGGGTCCGGGAAAAGCCGTCTTGTTTCCTGGTCGATCTGGCGCTGCAGGTTTTTCGTGAAGGTGGAAATCCAGACAGGGCCTTTGTTGGCCTGTGCCCAAAGGCTTGCCGGGGCAAGATAGCCGAGCGTCTTGCCGATGCCGGTGCCCGCTTCTGCTAGCAATAGCGCGGGCATGCCGGGTGCAGGTTTAGGGGCAAAGGCATGGGTCGCACGGGCGGCATAATCGGATTGGGAAAGGCGGGCCTCGGCGCCTGGGCCTGCAAGTGCTGCCAGCCTCTCACGCGCCGCTTCCGGCGTCACGGGCTCCTGAGAAGATGGCGGCGGCGGTGCGCGCTCTTCCCAGTCTTCCAGTTTGCGCCAGATGCGCAGGCCGTTTTCCCCGCTGAGCGCCCGCCGTCCCTCGGGCGGAGCGCCCAGCGCGGCCAGCACCGCCTCGCCCCAGCTCCAGCCGGCTTTGGCAAGGGCATTGGCAAGCGCAATCGCTTCTTCCTTGTCGGGGTAAGCCGGGCTTGTCAGCTCGCCCAGCAGCGCTTCCGCCGCCTCGAAAAGGAAAAGCGCCTCGGCTTCCGCTTCGCCCGGCACGGGCAGGCCAAGCGCCCGGGCAAGGCCCTGCGGGGTGGGCAAGGTAAAGCGGGCCGGGCGCACGAAGGCGAAAAGGTCGAGCATGTCGAAAGTGCCCGGATGCGGCTGCGCGCGCGAGCGCGGGCCGGTCAAGCGGCGCAGTGTAAAGCCCCGGTGGCAGAGAAGCAGCGGCTCGCGCCCCAGCCGTTCAGCCGCCTCGCGCGGGGAGGTTTCATCCACTTCCCCGTCCTGGCTTACCAGCACCGCGCCGCGCGCTTTCAGCCCCAGCGCTTTGATGTCTGGCAGCAGGATGGAGGCATCGCTTTGCGGCGAATCGGGCGGGGGAAGAGCGGACATGGCCGCCAGTATAGGCGGCGGCGGGGCTTAAGAAAGCCGTTCCCTTAAGGCGAAGAATTGAGGCGGCAGGCTTTTAGGCGCTGAGGCGCGGATAGATGCGCTTCAAGGTCGCCTCGGCGCTTTTCAAGCGGTTTTCAACGCCGGGAATATGCGCCGCCGCCCCTTCCGTGCCGGGCGGGGAGAGGCTGAGCTGGCGCGCCGCTTCGCTTAAGTAAGTGAAGCCGAGCACGTTGGAGGTGTCGGCAAGGCGCCGCGCCGCCGCCGTTAGCGAGGCGCGGTCGTTTTCGCTGGCCGCGCCCGAAAGCGCATCCCAATGGCTGCGCAAATCTTCCAGCGCACGCTGAAGATGGGCGACGAATGCATCCGAGCCCATCCGGTCTTCGAGCATGTAAAGACGGGCAAGATCGACGAGATTGGCGCCGGTATCTTCCGGCCCGCTTTCGTCCTGCAGCGTGAGGCCGGGATGTTTGGGAACGGCGAACCAGATCGTCGCGCCGAAGCCCGGCGCGGCATCGACGCCGATGCGCCCGCCCATGAGCCCGATCAGCCGCTTCGCGATGTTAAGGCCGAGCACTTCTTCGCTGTAAAGGGAGTGGGCGAGGGGCAGCGGAATTTCGTCCGTAAAGACATCCGATGATTGCGCGCTGCCTTCGAACGATGTGGAGGTGACGGAAAAACGCACCGCCTCGCAGGAATAGGCGTTGGAGGACGCAGCTTGCAAGACGATCCCGCCCCTTTCCGTGCCGGTGAGAAGATAGGCGGCGATATTGGTCAGGATCTGCTGCAGGCGGGCCGGATCGCCCACCATTTCATGGGGCACTTCGTTGCCCCAATCCACTTCCAGCGAAAGGCCGGGGCGCAGCTTTGTGTGGCGCAGGAGGCGGGCGACTTGCTCGATCTGGGCTTTGGGGGCAAAGACTTGCGTATCGAGCTTCAGCGTCCGGCTTTCCATTGCGGTAAGGTCCGCGGCATCGGCCAGCATCCGGCCAATGAGATGCGAGGTTTCCTGGATGGTGCGTACGTACTCATCAGCCGGGTTTGCTTTTTCAAGCTTGGCCGCGGCATCGTTCATGCCGGCAAGCGGTGCGCGGATACCTTGCGAAACCATGGCAAGCAGGTCGCGGCGGGTGCGTTCGGAAGCGCGCAGCAATTCATGCGCTTTTTCCGCATCGGCGCGTTTTTGCTCGGCAACCTTATGTGCCCGCTCCAGCCGTTCCACGAGGCCGGTATTTTCAAACCGCAGGCGGATGCTTTCGCTGTTCGAGCGGTGAAGCTGTTTGATCCAGCCGGTCAGCGCGGCGGCGGTCAGAAAAGCAAGCCCAACGAGCAAAAGACCCTGCGGGCCGCCGAAAAGGGCAAGGCAGGCCAGCGTCGGCAAACCGATCGTTGCCATATAGATGTACATGGCCGTGGGGTAAGAGAGGCGCATGATCACGCTGGAAAGACAGAGCATGGCGGCGATCAGCGTGAAAAGCGCCTGATATTCGAAAGGTACCAGCGGCAGCCAGCAGACCGCGCCGATGGCCCAGGTGGCGCCCGACCAGATGCAGTTCAGCGCATAGGCCCGCGCCCATTTATCGGCCCGTTCCGCGCGCTTTGGGTCGGCATAAAAGCCGCGGCGCAGATGGTTGAACATGGTCTGTGCGCCGGCCTGGTTGGCCAGCATGAGGGCGATCGGCCAGGCGGGGGCGACGGTGGCGAAAATCGCGCCGACGGCCAGAATACCGATGAACATGGTAGCGGAGCCGGGGCGGCCCAGATCGAAAAGCAGGCGGATTTGTTCGGCCAGCACACGCTGGTCGATCTGCCGCTTCGAGATGGCCTCGGCTTCTTCTACGTTAAGCATGCTGTAACGCCCCAAATTTCCGCCCGTGCGCGCTTCCTGCCCGCATCGTGATTGACGGAATACGTGGGAAATCATAGGGTCCGGCGCTTTCGAAACCTTTAAGAAAACACCGCCGTTTTCCTAAAAGGCGAAACGATCCACAGGAGATCACCATGACGAGTGAGGCGTTGCGCGAGATTGCGCAGGACAGCAAGGCTTGGCCCTTTGAGGAAGCCCGTAAGCTATTGAAGCGCCTCGAAAAATCGAAAGTGTCGAAGGATGAGGTGCTGTTCGAGACGGGCTATGGCCCCTCCGGCCTGCCGCATATCGGCACTTTCGGGGAAGTCGCCCGCACGACCATGGTGCGCCATGCTTTCGAAACGCTGGCGCCGGGCGTGAAAACGCGTCTTCTGTGCTTCTCCGACGACATGGACGGCATGCGCAAGATCCCGGACACAGTGCCGGACCCTGCCCGGCTGATGCCGCATCTGCAAAAGCCGCTCTCGGAAGTGCCGAACCCCTTCGGCGGGGACTTCGACAGTTTTGCCGCGCATAACAATGCCATGCTCTGCCGGTTCCTCGATGCCTATGGCTTCGAGTACGAATTCGCCAGCGCCACCGAGTATTACAAGGCTGGCCGGTTCGACGAGAAGCTGCGCGAGGCGGTGGAGCGCTATGACGACATCATGAAAGTGATGCTGCCGACGCTGGGCGCCGAGCGTCAGGCGACCTATTCGCCTTTCCTGCCCATCTCACCGAAGACGGGCCGGGTGCTTTATGTGCCCATGAAGCATGTCGATCCGAAAGAAGGCACGATCACCTTCGACGATGAAGACGGTGAGGAGATCACGCTGCCGGTAACGGGCGGACGTGTGAAGCTGCAATGGAAGCCCGACTTCGGCATGCGCTGGGCAGCCCTCGGTGTCGATTTTGAAATGTTCGGCAAGGACCACCAGTCCAATGCGCCGATCTATGACAATATCTGCCGCATCCTGGGCGCGCCGGCGCCCGAGCATTATGTCTACGAGCTATTTCTCGACGACAAGGGCCAGAAAATTTCGAAGTCGAAAGGCAATGGCATTTCCATCGACGATTGGCTGGCCTATGCGACGACGGAAAGTCTTGCGCTTTTCATGTATCAAAAGCCCCGCGTCGCCAAGCGGCTCTATTTCGATGTCATTCCGAAAAACGTCGATGAATATATCAGCTTCCTGAGCGCCTATCCGGATCAGGACGACAAGCAGAAGCTCAACAATCCCGTCTGGCATATTCACTCCGGCAATCCGCCGAAGGTCGATGTGCCGGTCAGCTTTGCGCTGCTGCTCAACCTTGTTAGCGCCAGCCATTCCGAAGACCCGGCGGCGCTTTGGGGTTTCATCCGCAATTATGCGCCGGGCGCCAGCCCGCAGACCCATCCGGACCTCGACCGGCTGGTCGGCTATGCGATCAATTATTTCCATGATTTCGTCAAGCCGAACAAAAAATATCGCGCGCCGGATGAGACCGAAAAGCAGGCCCTGGCCGATCTGGCAGCGCGGCTGAAAGAGATTGATCCGAAGCTGCCTGCCGAGGAAATCCAGAACACCGTCTATGCGGTGGGCAAGGAACATGGGTTCGAGAACCTGCGCGACTGGTTCAAGGCGCTTTATGAAGTGCTGCTCGGCGAAAGCCAGGGCCCGCGTTTCGGTTCCTTCGTTGCCCTTTACGGGGTAGAGGCAACGGTGAAACTCATCGAACGCGCGCTTGCCGGAGAGGACCTCTCGGCGGACTGATACCGCGCGGCAGAATGACATGAAAGGCGGGACGGAAACGTCCCGCCTTTTTTGATGTGTTTCCCCGCGTTGCCGGTTTCGCTTGCGGCCCGTTTCCGTCATGCTCGGCCGGTGAGAGAAACGCGCAAACATATCGCATTGCTGGCGGGGCTGCTGCTCCCCGCACTGGCGCTTGGCGGCTGCGTGCAAAACTTTCCCGTGCCGCTTGAAACGGGCAGCGCGGATGTCGCGGCCTGCCGCGCTTTTTTCACAGCCTATGACGATGCGGTGGAAGAGGCGGGCGCGCGCGACCATGAGGTGGTTCCCGTTCCCGGCTTTCCCTATCTGCGCAAAACGCGGCTGCTTTCGTCTTTCCGTCACGAGGCGATGAATGAAGCGCAGTTCGAGGCGTGGGTAGAGGCACTGCAAAGCGAAGCGGCGCTGGCACGCAAAATCGAGCTAGCAAATTTACCGGCGCCCGCCCGGTTGTCTCTCGGCGAAGAGATAGCGCCGCATCTTAATGCGTGCGCTGAACGCCTTGCCGCGCATGATTTGGAGAGGGAAGAAGGCCGCGCGCTTTTGAAAGAGCGAATGGTCCCGCCGCGCCACTATGATGATTGGGCGCGCGCCGCCGGGATTTATCCCTTAAGCAGTCTCGGTGTGGCGGCCGGTTTCGAGCGCTGGAAGGCGGCCAATCTGCCGAGTTTCGATCTGCCGCCCGAAGAAGGTATCTCTTATGGTCCCTCCGCAGAAGCAAAGGGGGATGCGGCAATGCTCCTTTCTGGCATCGAAAGGGATGCGCTCGGCCTCTGGCAACCGGAAGTGAAAGACGTCGAAGCACTGGCGCCGCTCTATGCGCCGCAGATTATCGTGTCGGAAGAAAGCGAGGCCGATATTGTCGGCACGCCTTATCTCGATAAGGCAGGCAGCGCGCAGGTGGATACGGCCCGCCATGCTATGTTAGTGCGTTTCGCGCAGACACGCTGGAACGGCAAGATCCTGCCGCAACTCGTTTACACATTCTGGTTCAAGGCGCGCCCGAAAGAAGGAGCGTTCGATATTCTGGGCGGCCCGCTCGATGCGCTTATGTGGCGCGTTACGCTTGATGAGAAGGGGCGTCCGCTCATCTATGACACGGCCCATGCCTGTGGCTGTTATCATCTTTTCTTCCCTGTGCCGCCCGCCGCCCGCCGCCCGGTGCCTGCCGATAAAGATTTGCGCGAGGCCCCGCTTGTGCCCCGCGCGGCGCCCATGCTGGAGCCGGGAGAACGGCTGGCGCTGCACCTTGCCGCCGGCAGCCATTATCTCCGGCAGATTTCCGTCACAAAAAAGCCCTCTCAGAAGCGCTATGATATGGTGATGGCGGGGCAAGCGCCGGAATACGGACTGCGGTCCCTGCCTGTGCCGGGCAGCGCGGCGCGCCGGTCTTTTTACGGCGAGGACGGTGTCATCGCGCGCAGCGCGCGGGCCGAGCGGTTTTTGCTCTGGCCCATGGGCATTCAAAGCGCCGGCGCGATGCGCCAATGGGGAACGCATGCTACCGCCTTTGTGGGCGAGCGGCATTTCGACGATGCCTTTCTCTTTGAGGAGGCATTTGACTGGGAGGAGAAAGCCGAATGAACCGGATTGATGCTGAAAGAACGCCGCGCCGCTTCGGCCCCGTGCTGGCCGGGCTTTTCGGCTGCGCGCTTCTTTTCTGGCAGAGCCCGGCATCGGCGGAACCTTCCGAACAGGCCTTGGCGCTTTACCATGAAGGCGATTTCCTGAATGCCGCGAATAAGGCCGAGGCGAGCGAAACCGCCGCAGCTCTTGCCTTTGCAGCCCGTGCACTTTTGACGGAAGCGGAACTGCGCACCCCTTACGGGGAGCGCGGCCCGCTTTTCGACCGCGCGATGGAGCTTGCCCGCCAGTCGCTGCGGCTCGATGCTTCGATGATCGAGGCGCACCTGCAGCTTGTGGCCGCGCTGGGTTTCAAATCCCGCGCCATGGAGGGACTGGAAGCGCATTTCTCCGGCTATCCGGAAGAAGCGCGCGAGCATCTGGATTATGTGCTGGATAAAGATCCGGGCAATGCGCTCGCCCATGCCATGCTCGGGAGCTGGAACCTGATCATCGTGCGCAAAGGCGGCACGCTTGGCGCCGCCGTTTATGGCGCAGATGTGGAAACGGGCATTCGCCATTATGAAACGGCGCTGACGCTTGCCCCGGACAATGCGCTCATTGCTTATCAATATGCGCTGCAATGCGCCGCGCTCGGCACGCCGGAGAAACTGCGCCGGTCGGAAAAGCTTTTGGAAGGGCTTCTCACGCGTGAAGCCGAAAGCGCGGTCGAAGAGATCGTGAAGAACCGTGCCGGCATGCTGAAAGCGGCGATCGAAAGTGGCTCCCGGCGTGTGCTCGAACCTATCCTGGCCGCTCACCTTGGCAAAGCGGCCATGCCGCCCAAAGATGTTGTCCCTGCCGCAGGCAGAGCGCCGGCAGAGCGGGAACGGAAAAATTTTTCCAAGGATGCTATTGGCGCGCCCAGATAACCCGCGCGATCCAGAGGATGTCTTCCTCGCGCAGCACGCGGTTCACGAAAGCCGGATTGAGTGAAATAAGCTCCGCCTCGCCGCCGGTGCGCCGGCCCAGTTCCTTCACCAGCACCTCGCCTTCACGCGTCTTTGCCACCACCCGGTCCCCGCGCCGCACGGAGGCGGCGGGCGAGACAACGATGATGTCTCCCTGCCGGTAAACGGGCAGCATGCTCTCCCCGCTGATTTCCAGCGCATAGGCGTGTTCATCGGCAACGGCAGGCGCGCCGATCTCTTCCCAGCCGCCGCCGACGGGAAAGCCGCCATCGTCGAAAAAGCCGCCGCTGCCGGCCTGCGCAAAACCGATCAGCGGAATGGTGCGCCGGCCGGCGGGGGGCACCCCCGCCTCTGTGCGGGAGACGAGCTGAACGAATTCATCGAGGCTCGAGCCGGTAGCGGCCAGCACCTTGGCAAGGCTTTCCGTGCTTGGCCAGCGCGGGCGGCCGTTGGAGGTAACGCGTTTGGATTTGTTGAAGGCGGTGGGATCGAGCCCCGCAGTGCGCGCCAGACCCGATGGCGTCAACCCGTGCTGAGTGGCCAGCGCATCCAGCGCCAGCCAGATCTGGCTATGGGAAAAGCCATGCGTCATCACGTTGCCGTTATGCTTTCATCGCTGCCGGGCGCATGCATGCCCGGATTTTCTGCGGAGGCCTTTATGAGAACCCATCGGAGGGGAATCTACAAGTCCGAGAACGGAGATAGTCAGGTTGCGGGCATGGGAGGCGGGGGATAAAGTGCGCGCGAACCGGCCCTGCAAGCTGGGTCAGAATGGCCCGTCATCCTTCTGCATTAACTCTGCCTCATGATCATCTACAAAATAGTCAGCACAAGCGAATGGCGCATTGCCGAAGAAAAAGGCGCCTTTGACGGCGCGCCGGTCGACCTGGCCGATGGGTTTATTCACTTTTCCGCCGCCGATCAGGTCAAGGAAACCGCCGCCAAGCATTTCGCCGGGAAAGGCGATTTGCTGCTGATCGGCATCGATGAAAAAAAACTCGGGCCCGCCCTGAAATGGGAGCCTTCGCGCGGCGGCGCGCTTTTTCCGCATCTTTATGATGTGCTTGACCTTTCGGCGGTGGTCAGCCGCGACCCGCTGCCGCTTGGGCCGGACGGTGCTCATATTTTTCCTGATCTGGAGGCGGGCGCATGAAGGCGCTTTATGCTCTTTCAAGCCACATGCTGCGCCGGCTCGACCCCGAGCGCGCGCATGGGCTGACGATCGAGGCGCTGCAATGGGGGCTGGGGCCCCATGCGCCGGAAAGCCGCGACCCGCGCCTGGCCGTAAAACTTTTCGGTCTCGATTTTCCCAATCCCATCGGCTTGGCCGCCGGGTTCGACAAGAACGGGGAAGTGCCGGATGCCATGCTGAAGGCAGGGTTCGGCTTTGCGGAAGTCGGCACCACCACGCCGCGCCCGCAGGAAGGCAACCCGCGCCCGCGTATCTTCCGCCTCTCCGCCCATGAAGCGGTGATCAACAGGCTCGGCTTCAACAATAAAGGCCATGACGCTATGCTGGCCCGCTTGAAACGGCGGCAGGGAAGGGGCGGCATCGTGGGCGTCAATCTCGGCGCCAATAAAGACAGCGAAGACCGCGCCGCCGATTACGTCAAAGGCATCGAAACCTTTGAAGGGCTGGCGAGCTATTTCACCGTAAATATTTCATCGCCCAACACGCCGGGCTTGCGCGCTTTGCAAAGCCGCGCGGCGCTGGAAGATCTGATCACCCGTGTGCTTGGCGCGCGCAAAAGCGCTGTGCCCGTTCTGTTGAAAATCGCGCCGGACCTGATCGAAGAAGAGCTTGCCGATATTGCAGGCGTCTGCCTTCAAAGCGGTATTGACGGGATCATCGTTTCCAACACCACCATCGCCCGCGACGGGCTGGTGAGCGGGGCGCATGCAGGTGAGACGGGCGGTCTTTCCGGCAAACCGCTTTTTGCCTCCTCCACGGCAGTGCTGCGGCGGATGCGCGAGCTGACGGACGGCAAGCTGCCGCTTGTCGGTGTCGGCGGCGTGTCGAGCGGGCGCGATGCTTATACGAAAATCCGCGCGGGCGCCTCGCTCGTGCAGCTTTATACCGCGATGACGTTTCAGGGGCCGGGCCTTGTGCCGGAGATGGCCCGCGATCTCAGTGCGCTTTTGAAAGCGGACGGCTTTGCCTCGGTGGCGGAAGCCGTTGGCGCCGACGTGCCGCTGCGCTGACCTTATTTAAACCGAAGACAAGGAGCCTTTCATGACGGCGACGATCTATCACAATCCCCGTTGCTCGAAATCCCGCCAGACGCTGGCGCTGCTCGAGGAAAAAGGCGAAAGCCCTCAGATCATCGAATATCTGAAAACCCCGCCAAGCGAAGCCGAACTGAAAGACATTCTGGCAAAGCTCGGCTTGTCCGCCCGGGACATTATCCGCAAGGGTGAAGACGCCTATAAAGAGCTCGGCCTTGCCGATGAAAGCCTTTCCGAAGATGAGCTCGTTGCGGCGATGGTGAAGAACCCGATCCTGATCGAACGCCCCATCGTGGTGAAAGGCGGCAAGGCAGCGCTTGGCCGTCCGCCCGAAGGCGTGATCAAGATCCTCTGATCTCAAGCCGCAGCGCCCGCGCTTTGTGCTGCAAGGCGCGGGTAATAGACCGCAAGGCTGAGTGCGCGCATCAGGGCAAAGAGCGTGAAGGCAGCCCAGAGCCCGTGATTGCCGAGCGGCTGAAAAAGCCACCAGCAGGCAAGAAAGACGGCGAGAGAGAAGATCGCCGCATTGCGCATTTCGCCCGTGCGCGTGGCGCCGATGAAAATCCCGTCGAGCTGATAACACCAGACCGAGGCAATGGGCAGCACCGCCGCCCAGACAAGATAAGTGCCGGCCAGCGCGCGCACGGGCTCCGCCGTTGTCAGAAGGGCGATGAAAAACGGCCCGCCCAGCGCAAAACCGGCGGAGAGCAAAAGCGAAATACCTGCGGCCCAAAGCGTTGAAAGCTTGACGGCGCGCGCAAAAGCCTCGCGCCTTTTTGCCCCCAACGCCTCCCCCACCAGCGCCTCGGCGGCAAAGGCAAAGCCATCGAGAAAATAAGCGGCGAACGAGACGAACTGCATCAGGATCGTATTGGCCGCGAGCACTTCGTTTCCATGGCCCGCGCTTTGCGCCGTGAAAAATGCGAAAGCGAAAAGCAGCAGCAGTGTGCGGATCATGATGTCGCGGTTGACGGCGATGGTGCGCGTGAGCGCCGCTTTATCTTTTAGCGCTGCAAGGTCCCAGCCGCCGGGCATGGATTTAAGAACGCGGGTGGCAAGAAGCAGCCCGGCAAGGGCGGCGGAAACCTCCGCGATCAGCGTGCCATAGGCAATGCCGGCAACGCCCATCTCAAAGACGAAGACGAAAAGCGCGTCGAGCCCTGCATTCATGCCGTTGAGAAAAAGCTGCAGGGCAAGGGCGGTGCGCATGCGCTGCAAACCGATGAACCAGCCGAGCAGCGCGAAATTGGCCAGCGCAAAGGGCGCGCTCCAGATGCGGATATCGAAATAGGTGCGCGCTAGCGCTTCGGCATCCGCTTCGGCTCCGACAAGCGTGAAGGCGGCAAATTCGAGCGGCACCTGCAGGAGAATGAGCCCGGTGCCCGCCGCAAGCGCGATAAGGAGCGCCCGGCCGAGACAGGCGCGGATCTCCACCCCGTTTTCAGCGCCAAAAGCCTGCGCGGTCAGGCCCGTCGTGCCCATGCGCAGAAAGCCGAAGGCCCAGTAAAGGAAGGTGAAGATGAGCGTGCCGAGCGCTACCGCCCCGATATATTTCGCATCCCCAAGCTGGCCGACCGCTGCCGTGTCGATAAGCCCGATCAGCGGTGTGGAAAGTCCGGAAAGGACAACGGGAATGGCGACCCGCAAAACCTGGGCATTGTCCGGCAGCGGTTTGAGAGACGCAGAAGGTGCGGCAGGCGCGGTGCTCATTGCCTCAACCGGCGGCGTCTTGCGTACTCTCCGGAGGCGGCGCGAGCAGGAAATGGCCATGGGCCGCGGCAATCGGCTTCATGCGGTCTTCCTGCCAGGCTTCCACCTGCACATTGGCAACGCGCCGCCCATGTTTCGTCACCCGCGCGCGGGCATAAGTGTCGATGGGCCGTCCGGAGCGCAGGTAATCGACGGTAATGTCGATGGGTTTGGGCAAGGCATCGCCTTTGGCGTCATAGGCAAGCTGAATGATCGCCGTCATTTCCAACAGCGCGCCGATCACCCCGCCATGCAGCGCGGGCAGGACGGGATTGCCGATAAGCTTTTCCTCGAAATTGAGCACCGTTGTGATCTCGGTGCCTTTCTGGTCGACCGTGATGCCGAGGAACTTCGCATAAGGAATGGCGTCGATCAGCGCATTGAGATCGACCGTGCCGCCGTCTTCGCGGGCTTTGCGCAGGAGATCCATCAGGCGTCCCCTTTCTTGTTGTCTTTTGCTTCAAGCGCCTTGGCCATTTGCGCGGCCATGGCGACAGGGGTGGCCCGGTTGGCGGCGAGCATGAAGGTGCCGACGGAGGTGGCGATGGGCTCGTCTTCGTTTTCATCGTGATAAGCTGCGCCGCGCACGAAGGCGACATTCTGCGTCACCTTATAGCAATGGGCATGGGCCTTTATCGTCTTGCCGGGCTCTGCAGGGCGCATGTAATCGATGCGCAGATCGAGCGTTGCAATGGAACTGCGCTCAGGCAGGGCAAGCTGCACGGCAACGCCGCTCGCATTATCGAGCAGCGTGGTGATAACGCCGCCATGGATGACGCCGGTATCCGGATTGCCCACCAGATGCGGCGCATAAGGCACTTCCAGCCAGGCATGGTCCTTTTTGGCGGTCACGATTTTCAGGCCGATGGCCCGCGCGTGAGGGACGTGCTGAATGAGCGCGTTTCCCGATTCTTCGACCATTTTCGTGAGTTTATCTTCATCCATGGCGGGACCTTTCTTTTGCAACGGTGATAGGGCTCCGCCGGGGGCAGGTCAATCTGTCTGGCATGGCGAATGGGTGCCTGTTAGACAACGTATTGATTTAAAAAGAAAAATCTGCGCACGGCAAATTTCAAAAATTGACGGTGCGTCACGAAATGATATGATGCTAAAAGCCCGGCGTATTCGGGCAAGGGGTGAACGAAAGTGCCCGGCCACTTTCGCCAGGCAGTGTCTTAGCCGCTGCCTTGAAAAGAGAAATATATGAGCGAAACGATCGAAAAAGAACTGTCTGCTGCCGAAGCGGGCGCAGCGGCGGCCAAAACGCTGGGCAAGCGCGAGCGCACGAAAGCCTCCAACAAAGAAGCGATTCTGGATGCCGCCCGCGAAGTGTTCGCCGAAGTGGGCTACGGGGCAGCTTCTGTGCGCGACATCATCCGGCGCACGGGCCTCGCGTCGGGCACGTTCTACAATTACTTCAAGAGCAAGGAAGAAGTTTTCGAAGCGCTGATGGATGACGGCGCGCTGCGCATTCGTCCGGTGATCCGCGCTGCGCGCATTGCCTCGCGCACTTTCGAGGAATTCATCCGCAACGCTTACAAAGCCTATTTCAACTATGTGCTGACCGATGAAGCGCAGTTCCGCCTGATGCGCCGCAATACCGGCGCGCTGCGCGTGCGCATGGTGACGCCGGAAGTGCTGGCCGGGTTCGATGAAATCCAATCCTTTGTCGAAGAAGACGTGAAAAGCGGCAAGGTGCCGCCCATGGATGCGGAGCTTTTCGCTGCGGCGGCGGTCGGTTTGGCGCAGGAAATGTCCGAGCGCATGATGATGCGCGACAATCCCAATGCCGATGAGGCGGCGGAATTTGCGGCGAATTTCTTGCTCGCGGGCCTGAAGGGTGTCATCGATAGAGGCAACGCCCAAAATAACGCATAAAAATCCGACAAGGGGGACCCCCATGAGCCTGCAGCGGCTGATCGTACGCACTTTGATGAAACTGCCCGAAGGCGTGATCCTGAAAATGGCGGGCGGCGAGCCGGTCGAGATCGACGGCAATATCATGGACCCGCGCGTGCAGCTTCTCTCCGCGCAAGGGGCAAAGCAGCCGTCCATGGCGACGATGAGCCCTGCGGAAGCGCGCGAAACCTCCTCCGCCGGTCTTGCCATGCTGGACGATGCCCCCCGGCGCGGCGTTTCCATTCTCAACCGCACGATTCCGGGGCCTGCGGGCGAAATTCCAGTGCGCATCTACCGCCCGAGCGACAAGCAGAGCGAGGTGCTGCCCGGCATCGTCTATTACCATATGGGCGGCTGGGTGATCGGCGATCTTGAGACCTGCAATCATTTCTGCTCGGTGCTGGCGGATGAATGCGGCGCGGCCGTCATGTCCGTCGATTACCGTCTCGCGCCCGAGCATGTTTTCCCCGCTTCCATTGAAGATGCGCTCACCGCTTATGAGTGGGCGGTCGCGAATGGATCTGAGATCGGCATGGACACCTCGAAGATCGCCGTCGGCGGGGATTCGGCGGGCGGCAACATGGCTGCCGTCGTCTGCCAGGAAGTCAAACGCAAGGGCGGCCAGCAGCCGGCCGCGCAATTGCTGATCTATCCTGCGACCGACCCGACGGATAAGGGCGGCTCCATGCAAAGCTGCGCGGAATGCTACCCGCTTACCAAAGAGATTATGGATTATTTCCTGGATCACGCGCTGCCCGACAAATCCAAGGAGAGCGATCCGCGCGTCGCGCCTGCCCTCAGCGATGATCTGAGCGGCCTTGCCCCTGCTGTCGTTGCAACGGCTGGGTTCGATCCCTTGCGCGATCAGGGCGAGGCTTATGCGAACAAGCTCAAAGCGGCCGGCGTCGACACGCTCTACCGCTGCTATACGAGCCTCGCGCATGCCTTTACCGCCATGAGCGGCACGGTGCCCGAAGCCCGCCGCGCCTGCATCGAGCTTGCCCGCGATCTGAAGCGCCACCTTTAAGAACGAAAACAAATAAAAGGGAGGTCTCATGCGCGCGCTCAGAGTGCATGAATTGTCCGAGGATATTTCCGTCCTGCGGATGGATGAGGTTGAGCTGCCGCCGCCCGGCGAAGGTGAGGTGCGGCTTGGCCTGAAAGCCTGCTCCATCAATTTCCCCGATATTTTGATGGTGCAGGGCAAATATCAGTTCAAGCCGGAACTGCCTTTTTCTCCCGGTATGGAAGGGGCGGGCGTCGTGCTCGAGGTGGGGCCGGGCGTTACCGCGCTCAAACCCGGCGATGAGGTCGTTGCGGGGCTGCGCATCGGCGGCTTTGCAGAGGAAGTGAATGCACAGGCCTCTGCCTGCCGGCCCATCCCGAAAGGCATGGATTTCATCAAGGCCGCCGCTTATCCCGCAGCTTACCTCACCGCCTATGTGGCGCTCGTCATTCGCGGCAATCTGCAAAAAGGCGAAACGCTGCTTGTCCACGGGGCAACCGGCGGCGTCGGTATGGCTGCGGTCGATGTCGGCAAATTGCTCGGCGCGACGGTTATTGCCACTTCCGCTTCGGATGAAAAACTCGAAGCGGTGAAAAAACGCGGTGCCGATTACACGCTCAATGTCACGAACGGCTTCAAGGACAAGGTGAAGGAGCTGACGGACGGGCGCGGCGCGGATGTGATTTACGATCCGGTGGGCGGGGAGGTTTTCGATGAAAGCGTGCGCTGCATTGCCTGGAACGGGCGGCTGCTCGTCATCGGCTTTACCAGCGGGCGCATTCCCTCCGTGCCGGTCAATATGCCGCTCATCAAAGGCTTTTCCGTTATCGGCGTGCGCGCCGGAGAATATGGCCGCCGGGACCCGGAAGCGGGCAAGCGCAATATCGAAACCATCGACCGCTGGGCGGCGGAAGGCAAGATCGACCCTTATGTCTGCGCGACCTTCCCGCTTGAAAAAGCGGTCGATGCCATGCGTCTTCTCCAGGAGCGCAAGGCCATCGGCAAGGTCGTCGTGACGATGGGAGAGTGAGATGGCACGCGGGGCGGTGCTTGCGGCTTTGTTCCTAATGGGTGCGGCCAGCGCGGCGTGCAGCGATGAACATGTCGTTCCCTCATTACAGGCGGAAGGTTGGGGCGGGGTCGGCGCCGCGACTGCTTTTGAAAAGAGCGCGCTGGAAGCGGCGCTGCCAGGCTTCACCGTCACGCGCGAGATGCGCATGTCCGAAGGAATGGAGTTTCCCGTTTACAGCATTGCGGATGAAGAAGGTCAGTCGCTGGCGCTGATCATGGAAGATGGGGCAGCGCCGGGTAAAATCGGGCGCATGATTTTCGAAGACCCCCGCGTCAGTCTTCAAGGGCGCGTTTTACTCGGCGCGCGTTACGGCGCGCTTGCAGCTAAAGAACCGGGACTTGAAGACTGCCTGCCCGGCGTTGAAGAAGCCTCGGGCACGGTCTTTTGCGCGGATGGGTCGGCGGAAAATATCCGCCTGCAATTTACCGGGGACTGGGAAGGGCCGGACGGCGTTTTGCCGCCGCCCGGTATTCTTGAGACATGGAAACTCAGCACGCTTATCTGGCTTGCGCCGCCGCGCTGAGGTGTGAGGGTCAAACGCTGCGCTTTGCTTTGTCCTTGTCGTTCGCGCCGCGGATCATCTCCTGCATCTGCTTCCATTCCTCATCCGTGACCTTGGAAAGGCGCGGATAGAAATTGCCGCCGCTTGCATTGTAAGCCGCGCCGTCGATGGCGATGGTCTGCCCCGTCAGATATTCGCAGCCATCCCCCATCAGGAATGAGGCAAGGTTTGCAAGCTCCGGCATCTCGCCGACGCGGCCCATGGGAATGCCCTGGCGCGAGGCATCGCCCTCCGCGCTTTCGCCGGGGCTGAGCCGCGCCCAGGCGCCTTCGGTCGGGAAGGGGCCGGGGGCAATGGCGTTGAGGCGGATGCCGTATTGGCCCCATTCGGCGGCAAGTGACTGCGTCATCACATTGATACCGGCTTTCGACATGGCCGATGGTACCGTGTAAGGCCCGCCATTCCACACCCAGGTGGTGAGAATGGAAATCACTGAGCCTTTATGCCCGCCCTCGATCCAGCGCTTGCCGATGGAGTGGGTCACATAGAAGGAGCCGTGAAAAACGATATTGGCGATGGCATCGAAGCCGCGGGTGGAAAGGTCTTTCGTCGGGCTGATGAAATTGCCCGCCGCATTGTTGACGAGGCCGCTTAAGGGGCCGTCCGCCCAGATATCGGCGACCATTTCATCGACGGCTTCCGCCACGCGGATGTCGCAGGCATGGGTTTTGACACTGCCCCCATGCTTGTCCATCAGTTCCTTGGCGGTTTCATCGAGCACCGCCTTGCGCCGCCCGCAAATATGGATGTCGGCGCCGAGGCGCAGAAAATCCTCGGCCATGACTTTGCCGAGGCCCGTGCCCCCGCCAGTGACGAGAATGCGTTTGCCTTTCAACAGGCCGTCGCGAAGCATGGATGTCATGTCATCCTCCCTGATCTGTTCTTATGAGGAGGAAGATAGCAATTCAGCCGCGCTTGGCGAGCCTTTGGTGAGGTTTGCGGAGAAAGGCGCAGCGGACGCGGCGTCGCCCGGAAGGCTTATTCCGCGTCGATATCCGTCTTGTTGGGATAGAAGGCGAAATATTCCTTGATAGGCTCTGCCTGGGCGATCGGCGTCTCATAAGACCAGGCGGCATTTTCGATCTGCGTGTCGCCGGCCGCCGCATGCCAATGGGCCGCATCGCCTTTCTTCGGGCAATGGGTCACGCGGTCCGAGCGGGTGAAAAGCGCCATCGCCACATCGGCGCGCGGAATGTAGAACACGTCCGGCAGGCCCGTTTCATGCAGTACCAGCGCATTTGTGGAAGCGGCCAGCACCTCGCCGCCATGGCGCACGGTGACTTTGCCTTTGTAGGGGGTGAAGCTGATGGGAGCCGGTGTCGCCATAGAATGGTCCTTCCAATATCAGTCTTTGCGCTGCGACTCTTTCTCCACGAAGACGGACCAGAGCCGTACCACAAGCCATATAGGAAGGACGATCACCGCGCCCAATAGAAAATAAGTGAACGACCAGTCGATGAGGTTGAAGCCCATTTCCCAGACCCGGCTGATCGTGCCCAGAAAATCTTCCCAAAGCCGCCAGGGCTCGATGCCGAAAATGGCAAGCACGATGCCCACCCCTACGGAGGCGAGGATCAGCTTGATCAAAGTAGGCAGAATGGGTCCGCCGAAAATCTTGTCCATGGGGCGTCGCTCTCCTCAGCCTTTGGCCCTTATGGCCGTGCCCAAAGGGTGGCCATAAAATCCGGCAGAAGCAAGGCTACAATGGGCAGGCCCTGCTTCTGCCAGATGTGAGGCGCCTTAATCGGCGGCGTTGTAAACGGTGCGCGAGGGGAAGGGGATGGTGATCCCGCCGCGGTCGAATTCTTCTTTCACCGCCTTGGTCAGGTCGAATTTGACCGGCCAGTAATCCCCCGTTGCCGTCCAGGAGCGGGTGACGATGTCGACCGAGCTTTCGCCGAGCCCCAGCACTGCGATAAAGGGCTCGGGGTCTTTGAGGATGCGCGCGTCTTTTGCAATTTCCGCTTTGATGATGTCCATCGCCTTGTTGATGTCATCGCCGTAGGAAATGCCGAAAGTGATGTCCACACGCCGCGTCGAATAAGCGTTGTAATTGCGGATCGCCTGACCCCAGACGCTGGAATTGGGCACAATGATCTGCACATTGTCCGGTGTATTGAGCTCGGTGGTGAAAAGCGTGAGCTCTTTCACGGTGCCGGCGATGCCGCCGACCTCTACATATTGCCCGGTACGGAAGGGCCGGAAGATCAAAAGCATGACCCCGGCCGCCACATTGGAAAGCGTGCCTTGCAGCGCAAGACCGACGGCGAGACCTGCGGCGCCAAGCACGGCGATGAGGCTCGTCGTCTCGATGCCGAACTGGCCGAGCACGGCAAGTACCGTCACGATGATGACGAGATAGCGGACAATGGCGCCGAAGAAGTTTTTCAGCATGTCGTCGAAGCGCGGCATCCGCCCGAGACCCCGCACCGTCCAGTTCCGCGCCCGCCCGGCAAACCAGAACCCGATAATCAGAATGGCGACGGCGCCGATCAGGTTCAGCCCGTGTTCGACCACCAGCGGCATCAGCGCGTCGGCGTTTTCCTGAAACAGCTTCATCCATTCTTCCGGCATAATATCCCCTTGGCTCTGGCAGTATGGTTTTGGCTTTGCGTGCCGGGGCATCTAGAGCCCGCTGGCGCTGGGTCAAAGCCCGCATTGGCCCCATGTTGGCGCGCCGGGCCGGATTCGGCCAGTTTTTTTGCAAGGCTTGCAAAGGGGGAAAGAGCCCGCCTTCGCTGTTTCTGCCGCGCCCCGGCCCGCTATACTGAGGCCATGAAGACTCCCGCCTTTGAGAGCACCGCGGATGCGGCCGGCCCGCTGCCTGCCCGTTTCGGCAATTGGTTTGCCCGGCGCGGCTGGCAGATGCGCGCCCATCAGCGCGAGCTGACCGAGCTTGCCCTTGCCGGGCAATCGGCGCTGCTTATCGCACCGACCGGCGGGGGCAAGACGCTGGCAGGTTTCCTTGCCAGCCTGATCGAGCTTGCCGAGGAAGGCGCGCATCCCGGCGGCATTCACACGCTTTATATCTCCCCGCTAAAGGCGCTTGCCGTCGATGTGCGGCGGAACCTTGAAATTCCTATCGAGGAAATGGGCCTAGATATCCGCCTTGAAACGCGCACCGGCGATACGCCGCAGAACCGCCGCCAGCGCCAGCGGCGCGATCCGCCCGACATTTTGATGACGACGCCGGAGCAACTGGCGCTGCTTCTGTCTTACGAAGATGCGCCCCGGCTTTTTTCTTCGCTGCAATGCGTGGTGCTGGACGAGCTTCATGCGCTCGCCAATACCAAGCGCGGGGATTTGCTGGCGCTCGATCTTGCCCGCCTTTCAGCGCTTGCCCCTGCCATGCGGCGCATCGGCCTCTCGGCGACCGTGGCCGAGCCCGATCAGCTGCGCCGCTATCTCGTGCCGCAGGTGGAGGGCGAAGAACGGCTGAGCGCATTGGTCAAAGGGGAGGGCGGCGCGGTGCCGGAAATCGGCATACTGACGCCGGAGGTGCGCATCCCCTGGTCCGGCCATTCGGCGCGTCACGCGCTGCCCGCCATTTACGAGGAAATCCGCAAGAACAAGACCGTGCTGATTTTCGTCAACACGCGCTCCCAAGCGGAGTTCATCTTCCGCGATCTTTGGTACATCAATGAAGACAATCTGCCCATCGCGCTCCATCACGGCTCGCTCTCCACTGAGCAGCGGCGCAAGGTGGAAGCGGCGATGGCGGCAGGCAGTTTGCGGGCCGTCGTCTGCACCTCCACTCTCGATCTCGGCATCGACTGGGGGGATGTGGACCTCGTGTTGAATGTCGGCGCGCCGAAAGGCTCAAGCCGCCTCTTGCAGCGCATAGGGCGGGCCAATCACCGCCTTTCCGATCCGAGCCGCGCCTTGCTTGTCCCCGCCAACCGCTTCGAGGTGCTGGAATGCGAAGCGGCGCGTGCGGCAGCTCTTGCGGGCGTTCATGACGGCATGGCGCCGAAGCGCGGCGCGCTCGATGTACTTGCCCAGCATATTATGGGCATGGCCTGCTCGGCTCCTTTCGATGCGGATGAACTTTATGGTGAAGTGCGCAGCGCCGCCCCTTATGCGCATCTCACCCGCGCGCGTTTCGACAAGGTGCTTTCGTTCGTTGAAACGGGCGGCTACGCGCTGCGCACCTATGACCGCTACAGGCGCCTGCGGCCCAACAATATTTTCAAGCAGGACCGGCGCTACCGCCTCGCCCATCCCCGCCTTGCGCAGCAATATAGAATGAATGTCGGCACTATCGTCGAAGCGCCGATGCTGAAAGTGCGTCTGGTGCGCCGCCGCCCGAGTGCCGGTGCGCCGGTGCGCGGCGGGCGCGTGCTCGGGGAAATCGAGGAATATTTCATCGAGCAGCTTGTCCCCGGCGACACGTTTCTTTTTGCGGGCAAAATCCTGCGCTTCGAAGGGCTGGTTGAAACGGAAGCCTATGTCACAAGCTCGAAAAGCGAGAACCCGGCCATTCCCTCTTATGCGGGCGGCAAGTTTCCGCTTTCCACTTATCTTGCCGAGGAAGTGCGGCGCATGCTCTCCCAGCCTGCAAGCTGGAAACATCTGCCGGATCAAGTGTCCGAATGGCTGCGCATTCAGGAATGGCGCTCGGAGCTGCCGGGTCTCAACGATCTTCTGGCCGAAACCTTTCCGCGCAACGATAAGTTCTATTTCATTTGCTATCCCTTTGAAGGGCGCCTTGCCCATCAAACGCTCGGCATGCTTTTGACGCGCCGTCTGGAGCGGGCAGGGGCGCGCCCGTTGGGGTTCGTGGCATCCGAATATTCACTCGCCATCTGGTGCTTGCGCGATGTGGGGCTTATGGCCGAGCGCGGAGATCTTTCTCTTGCCGGTTTGTTCGATGAAGACATGCTGGGCGATGATTTGGAGAACTGGCTTGCCGAATCCAATCTGATGAAGCGCACATTCCGCAATTGCGCCGTCATTTCCGGCCTCATCGAGCGGCGTTTTCCGGGCAAGGAAAAGAGCGGGCGGCAGGTGACCTTTTCCTCCGACCTGATTTACGACGTGCTGCGTGAGCATGAGCCGGATCACATTCTGCTGGAAGCAACCTGGGAGGATGCGGCGGCAGGCTTTCTCGATGTCGCCCGTGTCGCTGCCATGCTGTCCCGCATCAAAGGCCGCATCCGCTTGAAGCGGCTCGAGCGCGTTTCCCCCCTCGCCGTGCCCGCGCTCCTTGATATCGGCAAGGAACCTGTTTATGGCGAGGCAAGCGAGGCGCTTCTGGCGGAAGCGGCGGATGATTTGATCGAAGAGGCGACGCGGCTTGTCTGACCTGGCGGCAGAGCAAAAATCGGGCAGCTTGCAGGTGCTGGGCGCAAAGCTCCAGCCGCTGCCCGAAGGCGCGCTTTATTGGCCCGAGCGGGAAACGCTCATTGTTGCCGATCTTCATTTCGAAAAAGGCTCGGCCTTTGCCGCCAAGGGCGTGCTCCTGCCGCCTTACGATACGGCGGCAACGCTGGCGCGGCTCGAGCGGCTCTGCCGGGTGCTTGCCCCTTCAAAAGTGATTGCGCTGGGCGATAGCTTCCATGACGGCGAGGCACTGGCCCGGATGGAGGAAGGCGCACGGGAACGCATCCGCGCCTTGGCGGCAAGCACAGACTGGATCTGGATCGAGGGCAATCACGACCCTGCCCCGCCGCCCTTTTTCGGGGGGCAAGTGGAAAGCGCGGTTGATATGAAACCGCTCATCTTCCGCCATGAGCCGCAGGCGGCTCCGGCCACGGGCGAGGTCGCCGGACATCTTCACCCTTGCGCGGCGGTGCGCGTGCGCGGGCGTAGGCTGAGGCGGCGCTGTTTTGCAAGCGACGGCACACGGCTCATCATGCCCTCTTTCGGCGCTTATACGGGCGGGCTTAATGTGCTAGATGCAGCCTTCGCGCCGCTTTTCGCGGGGCTCGATTTTCATGCCTGGATGATCGGCGCCGAGCGCATCCATCCCGTCAAAGCCCGCACGCTTTTGCCCGATGGGGGAAGCGGCAAGGGATAAGCGCCTAGCCGATGACGAGCCGGGCAAGCGCCGCCAGCATCGCCGCCATGGCAAGCAGCGTCAGCGGTGTGCGCAAAAGCCGGTACCAGGTCGGCGCATCGCCCGCTTTCACCGTTTGAATATCCGCCAGATATTGCCCGCCATAACAGATGATAAGCACGCTGAGCGCCTGTAGCGGCGGCATCAGTAAGGCAAGCCAGGCAATGACGGAGGGAAGAACGGCAGCGGTGAGTCCCATGCGCAGCTCCCGCCGGGTTTCCGTGTCGCTTGCATAGCCGTGTCCGGCCATGGCAAGACCCCAGCGCGCCCCGCCCAGAAAAGAAAGTATGACGGCGCCATAAGCCTGCAGCGCAAAGAGCGCGTCGCGCGCCGCCGGGCTCGGCCAGGCAAGCCAGACGATAAGCGCGGTGCCCGCAAAAGGAATGAGCCCGGCATAGCCCAAAAGCGTGGCGCTGCCCGGCACTTTGATGCGGGGTTTTTTCTTTCCCGGCTGAACGGCGGGGGCGGAAGGCGCAGTCTTCTCGCTGCTCGACATGAAAGGGCTCCCATCCTGAAGCCTTGCGGCTTGCGAGGAGCAGTCTACTGCCTTTAGCCGAGTTTCCCTAGTGCGGGAAATGTATTGATGAGATAGGTCGCGATGAGTTCGAAGGAGCCGAGCACCATCAAGACCCCGGTCCCCACCAGAAGGACGCCCGCCGCGATTTCCACCTTATGCAGGTGCTTGCGGAAGGAGGCGGAGAAGGCGAGGAAGGCGCGCACGCCAAGCGCTGCGGCAATGAAGGGAATGCCGAGGCCGAGCGAATAGGTGGTCAGCAGCGCGACGCCATAGCCGAGACTTTCCTGGGAAGCGGCAAGGGTCAGAATGGTCGCCAGGATCGGCCCGATGCAAGGCGTCCAGCCGAAGGCGAAGGCAAGGCCGATCAGATAGGGCGCGGCGATCTGCATATAGGCCGGGGCGCCCGCGCCGCCGATCTGCGGCATGAAGCGCACGTCCCGGTCGAGAAAGGCGAAGCGGAAGACGCCCATATAGTGCAGGCCGAGGATAATGATGATCGAGCCTGCGACCTGGCCGAGGATAACTCTATTGGCCTGGATGAAGGGGTTGATGGCTGAGGCCGAGGCGCCGAGCGCTACGAAGACCGTGGTAAAGCCGAGCACGAAGCCCAGCGCGCCGAACAGCACCCGCCGGTTGAGCTGGCGGGCGAGAGCAGGATCGCTTGCGCTTTTTTCCTGGGACTTGGTCAGCTCTTCCAGCGTCGTTCCGGCCATGAAGCAGAGATAGGCCGGCACGAGCGGCAAAACGCAGGGCGAAAGAAAGCTGATCAGCCCGCCAAGCGCTGCAATCCCGAAACCGCCGTCAAGTCCGCCCATTTTTGTCCCTTTCGTGATACCGGCCTGAAATGGCATCGGGGCCGTTCACATGCAAGGCGCGTCTCGTCACACCTGCTTGAAAGGCCGCGAGCGCCGGAAAACCCCTATTCCCGGTAAATCAGGGCCGCCGTCCAACCGGCGAACGTCGCCAGCATCACCGCGAAAATTCCGTAAAGCAGCGGCTCGCGATGGGCAAGGCGGAAGATGATCCGCTCCATGCCGCTCTTGTCGATGAAAAGCGGGGTGGAGATGGCATCGATCACATTGCCGTCGCGGATGAGATAGACCTTGGCCGTATAAAGCCCGACGGGCACGTTTGCCGGAATTTCGATGCTGGTCCGGAAAAGCGTGTTGGAGAGAAAGGCCACCCCTTCCGGCGCTTCATGGAAAAGCCCCTGCTCGCGTTTGCGCCGGATCAGCGCATCGGTAAATTCGCGCGCTTCTTCCACATCGAGGGGAATGCGCGTGCCTTCGATGGAGGTGGCGACCAGTTTGCCGAAGGTGAGATGGTGTGCGCCGATCTGCTCGATCGCCCGCACCCGTTCGCTTGCAATCGTCTCGAAAGGCCGCGTGCTCGCCACGGCATAAAACCCGGGCACGGACGCGAAGGTGACGGAGTTGTAATTGATCCAGACACCGGCGACGCGTTCTTTTTTGCGCACGGTTTCATCGCGCCGCGGGCCGGAGACGACGATGGCTACATCGGTGCTCTGGCCGGGCTTGGCGGCGCTATCGGCTTCGATGGCGCCGAAGATCAGAATCTCCGTGCCGGTGAAGTTCGAGCGGATGGACACCTGATGCTGGGAAAGGTCCGTGACGAGACCGGCCTTGGCCGCGCCGCCGGAAACCGCGATGGCAAAAAGAAGAGCGAGGACGGAAAGAAGCGCGCGCATCAATTCGCCCCCTGCGGTGCCAGCGAGAAAAGATCCTGCGGTGTTGCCACCATGTCGAAGCCGAGCCGTGCGCAAACCAGCAGCACGAGGAGGCCGAGCAGCGCGCGCAAATGTTCCCCGCGCATATTCGCGCCGAACCGCGCGCCATATTGCGCGCCCACCACCCCGCCGATGAGCAGGAGAAGCGCGAGCATCACATCCACGGTCTGGTTTTCCACCGAGTGCAGAACGGTAACGAGACCGGTGACGAAGATGATCTGAAAGAGCGATGTGCCGATCACCACATTGGTCGGCATTTTCAAAAGATAGATCATGGCAGGCACCATGATGAAGCCGCCGCCGACCCCCATGATGGCGACTAGCGTGCCGACACCTGCGCCGATCAGGAAAGGCGGAATGGCGCTGATATAAAGGCGCGAGCGGCGGAAGCGCATTTTGAACGGCAGCCCGTGCACCCAGCTATGCTGGCCGGGCCGCCGCCCGGGAAGCGATTTGCCGGAGCGTGCCGCTTGAATGGCGCGCACACTTTCCACCAGCATCAGCGTGCCGATGATGCCGAGAAAGGCGATATAGGAAAAAGAAATTAGAAGATCGACCTGGCCGATCTCGCGCAGATACTTGAAAAGATAAACGCCGCCGACCGAACCCAGAATACCGCCGACAAGCAGCACGAGCCCCATCTTGAAATCCACGGTCTGCCGCTTCCAATGCGCCAGCACCCCGGAAATGGAGGAGGCGACGATCTGGTTCGACTGCGTGGCAACGGCAACGGCGGGCGGAATGCCGATAAAGATCAAAAGCGGCGTCATGAGAAAGCCGCCGCCCACACCGAAAAGCCCGGAAAGAAACCCGACAGCGCCGCCAAGGCCGAGCAGCAGAAAGATGTTCAAGGAGAGCTCGGCTATGGGCAGGTAAATCTGCATTGCGTGGCGGTCTCTCGGACAGGTAGCCGGTTGATACTCGTTTGGCAGCGGCGGGCGGCAGGTAAAAAGAACACGGCCAGACTATAACAAAGCCTGGCCGTGCTGAACAAAAGACTGCGGTAATTCCGTGTGGAGAAAAAGCATCTCCTCGGGTCTTTTCTTGGCGTGTCTTCCTCAGCGCGCCTCTTGAGCGTGCTCCTTTAGCGGGTTTGGGCTTCGAGCAGTTCGATGAGCTGCGGCGTGACGAGCCCCGTTGCCGCCATGCCGGCGCTGCGCTGGAACTGCTGAATGGCTTCGGTCGTCTTCGGACCCATCACCCCGTCTGAGGGGCCGGGGCGGAAGCCGAGTTCTTTCAAGAGCGCCTGGGCACGGGCGACATCGACACTGCTGCCCGGCGTGCCGGCATCGGCCCGCTCGCTCCAGGTTTTCAGCGAGGCGATATTGCCATTGGCGGCTGCGTCGGAGGCTTTGGGGCTCCAGGTTTCCGCTTTCAGCTTCGCATCGACGAGCTGAGCCGCATCCATGCTCTGACCGATTTCGTCGCGCTTGGCGGCAGCGTCCTTGTCGCCGCTTTTCGCGGCAACCGCATACCAAAGATAAGCCTTGGCCGGATCGGCGGTGACGCCGAGGCCGCGCTCATAAAGAACGGCGATGTTGAACTGGCTGTCGCCGAGCCCGCGTGCCGCCGCTTCCTCGAACCAGCGGGCGGCCTGGCCGAAATCCTGCTGCGTGCCTTTGCCTTCCGCATAGATAACGGCAAGGTTGTGCATCGCTTTGATGTTGCCCTGGTTCGCCGCCTTCTCGTACCAGGTCCGGGCCTTGGCGAAATCCTGTTCGACGCCGCGGCCCTTTTCATAAAGCGTGGCGATGCGGTACTGCGCGATCGCAAGGTCCTGCTCGGCAGCCTGGGTGAACCAGTAAGCGGCCTGGCTGAAATCTTGCGGCACGGTCACGCCGCGCGCATAGCGCAGACCCACTTCATAGCGTGCTGCCGCATTGCCGTTAGCCGCGGCCTCGCGCAGCGTCGGTTTCGCTGCCTCGCGGGAGACAGGGGTCACGGGCGCAGGTTCAGCCGGGCCAACCTTCTCGGTCACTTTCGGCAGTGTCATGGTTTCCGGCTTTGCGGTAGCCGGTTTGGAAGAGGCAGGCGCCGAACCATTTGCCGCATCTGCTTTCGGTTCGGCGCCTTCCGGAGTGGCCTCCGGTGTTGCGGGTTGTTCGCTCGTCTCTGCCGCGCTGTCTTGGGGCGCGGGGGTCTCGGGAATAGTGGTCTCGGGCGCTGCCGCCTTGGATGCATCGGCAGGCATCCCGGCGGCGGGTGCGTCTTGCGCCGGCGCGGCCTGTTCTTCGGCAGGCGCTTCGGTTACAGCCGGGGTTTCAGGCGCGCTGTCGCCGCCGGTAAAACCGCGCAGGGCGAAAACGGCAAGCACGGCCAGAAGCGCCGCGCCTGCAATGTAATAATATTTGCGTTTGCTTTCGCCGGCTTCCTCTTCATCGAAGCTTTTGTAGCGGGGGCTTGATTCATGAACCGGCCCGCGCGGCATTTCGCCGGAGGCAGCAGCCTGCGCGGCGCGGCGGGCGGCGGCGATGAAATCCTGACCGGCATGACTGTCCGCCATGCCCGGCACGGCAGCGCCGGGCGGGGGCGGCGGCGCGGCAGGATCAGCACCTGCGCCCGGAAGCGGCGGTTCGGCGGGCCCGCGCATGTCGGCGCGTCCCGGCTCTGCAAGCGGCGGCGGCGCGGGCTGGCCGAGCGGCGTTGCCGGAATGGGCGGCGGCGCCAGATCGGGCATGCCGACCGGCGGCGGCATGGCGCCGGGCGCCAGCGCGCCATAAGGCGGTAATGTGGTTTGGTGAGAGGCCGCTTCGCTTTCGGGCGCAGCCGGGGCTTTTGCTTCGCCTTCCGCAGCCTCTTCGGTTTTGGCGGCGAGGTTCTTTGCTTCAAGCTCTTTTAGCGATGCCTGAAAATCGGCGATTGCCTGCTGCACGGAATTGGCAGCGGCCTGGCTTTGCTCCTCGGATTGTTCGATCCGGGCACTGACATTTTGCAGGCGCTGGTCGACTTCCTGCATAATCTCGGCAACGAGCGCGCTGGGCTGCTGGGCTTGCGCCTGGGCTTCGGCCTGGGCCTGCTCGACGCGGCTGCTCAGCGAGCCGAGCCCTTCTTGCATCTGTGCAAGCAGCGCGCGCTGGGTCTCAGCCTGGCGCTGTTCGGACTGCTCGAGGCGCGCATGCATTTTTTCAAGCGCGTCCTGAAGCTGGAAAATGACCTTCTTCTGGCTTTCCGATTCAGCCTTGTCGTTGACGGCGCGCAGCGCGGCTTCAACGGCTTTTTGCTGGGCCGCTTCGCTTTGGCTGGCCGATTGCTGAACGGATTTTTCGATCGAAGCAAGACGCTCGGCAAGTGCGTGAACGGATTTGTAAAGCGTTTCGGTTTCGCTGCGCGCTTTTTCGCGCTCGGCGGCGGCGTCCGTCTCATCCATGCGGCGCGAGAGTGTTGAAAGCGTCTGGCGGATATCGTCGAAGCGGCGGTCGGTCTGATGGCCTGCCGTTTCCAAATGGTCGACCACGGCGCTCACCGCTTTTTCAAGCGACTTGATGGCCTGCGCGTCTTCGGCGCGTTTGCCGAAAGGCTGAGCGCGTTCTGCGGCATCGAGACGTTCGGTGAGCTGCTGGATCTTGCGCTCAAGCGGATCGGGCCCGGTAAAGGAGGGCAAACGATTGCCTTCGTCGAAGCGTGTGGCCATGGTTTCTATCGCACTATCGAGGCGCCGTTCGCTCGACTCGACCCGCTGCACAAGATTTTTGACGGCTTCTGCAACCGGGCCCATGTCGAATTGCGGGGCCTGTTCATAAGAGGGACGGTAGGAACCCTGGCCGGGCTGGGCCGTAAAATCGGGGCGGTAGGAGGCTTCGTAAGACGCGCCTTGCGCGCCCACTTCATCCGTTCCGCTGTCGAGAATGACCTGATTGAGCCAATTGCCAAGGGTCATCCCGGCGCGGCGCGCAGCCTGCTTTGCTGCTTCACGCGCTTCAGGTTCGATGCCCTTAACGCTCCAGGGGACCCCCGATCTCATCGAATCACTATGCCCGTTTCAGATTCCACGTTGTACCGAGACGGTGATTCGGTGTAAAGCGCCGCCGTTTCCCGCCTTTTTCGAAGAAAAGACCGTGCGGCTCCTCATACCCGCCGTCCACCGGTCAAGAATCCCTTAACCGGCTCTTACATCTGACGTGATCTTGGTAAAGGCCACGTTAATAACGCGGCAATTTTTGCCCTTTACTGGGACGGCGGGAGTCACGCCGGATTTGACCTTGTGAGTTCTGCTGAGACCTTCCCGAGCAGGTCAATCTCCCCGCTCAGGGGCCGGTGAAGAGCTGCGTCGCATAGACCCTGTCGCCGGAGACCGCGATGCCGATGCCCGTGCGCTGATAAGCGCGCGAGCGCAAGGGTGCTGCGTGGCGGGGCGAATTCATCCATTGCTCGACCATATAAGCGGCTTTCTCGCTATCGCTTTCGCCGGGTGGAAACTTGAATTCCCCGACATTTTCAGCGACCCGGCCTTTGAAATTCTCATCGACTGCCAGAACCCGGTCGAGCGGGCCTTGCCCGTCCGGGTTGTGATGGCCCATGAAACCGCGCGCCTTCATATCCGCGCTATGGACGGCGGCGGCTTTATTGAGCACCGGGTCGAGGCTGAAGGGGGCGTCGGGCCGGCGGCTGTTGATTTCGGCCAAAAGCGCCCGGCCGAGCGGCGTGTCGAGGGAAGCCTCACGGCTCGCCTCGGCGGGCAGGGCGCGGGCGACCTCCACGGGTTTGGGCGGCGCATTGCCCCCGGCGGCACAGGCTGTCAGGAAAAGAGCGGTGAGCAGGCTCGTACCTGTCCGGACCATCGCTAAGCGCGAAAAAATCATCATGGCATCTCCCCAAAGCGCTTTTTTGCCGCCGACCGTGACCGGCTGAGTTGCAAAACCCTAGCTGAAATCGAGGCGTTTTGCGGGATTTTCGACATAACTTGACATCTGCCCTATTTATGTCTAGATATTGTTCCGTGGTCAGGGCACTGCTTGGCCATCAGGTTGACGTTTACGTCAACGTCAAATATATCGGAGGGGACCGGGCGCAAGAACCGGCACTCCAAGGGCAAGTAAGGCCGGCCCCGCCAAAGCGTTATGAGACGACTTTGGAAAAGGTGTCCGCCAGCTTTCGAACAAGGGAGGATGACAGGTGACGGTACAAATGAGCTATGAGCCGGCTGGTCTGGGCGAGCGGCACGGCGCGGAAGCCCCCACATTCACCATTACGCAGCTTGCCGAGGAATTCGGCGTGACGACCCGCGCGATCCGCTTTTATGAGGATAAAGACCTTCTTCATCCGCGCCGCCAAGGCCAGACCCGCATTTACCGGCCCCGCGACCGGGCCCGTCTTCAGCTTATCGTGCGCGGCAAAAAGGTAGGCTTTACGCTGGCCGAGATTCGGGAAATTCTTGACCTATATGACCTGCATGACGGGGCGGAAGCCCAGTACCGTCATGCCCTCGTCAAGTTCGAAGAGCGTATTGAAAGCCTCAACCAGCAAAAGGACGAGATCGACGCCCAGATCGCGCAGCTGAAAGACGGCTTGCGCCGTGTGGAAGGTTTGCTCCGGGATGAGGCGCCTTCGCTCAATGGCAAAGCCAGCGCCAAGCCCTGCGGTAAAGGCTGATCTCTTCCAAGGAGAGAAAGACCCATGCCGACTTATAAAGCCCCGCTGCAAGACTATCGCTTCATCCTGCATGAACTGCTTGAAATTGGGCAGTACAGCGCGCTGCCCGGTTTTGCCGATGCACAGGAAGACGTGGTGAACGCCATTCTGGAGGAAGCGGCCAAGCTTTCCGAAGAAGTGCTGCAACCGCTCAACCAGATCGGCGATGAGGAAGGCTGTACGCTGGAAAACGGCGAAGTGCGCACCCCCAAGGGCTTTAAAGAGGCATACCAGACGCTGGTGGAGGGCGGCTGGCCCGCGCTGACCGCCGACCCCAATTATGGCGGTCAGGGCCTGCCCAACACGCTCGCGGTCATGTTCAATGAAATGGTCTCCTCGGCGAATATGGCCTTCGGTATGTATCCGGGCCTCAGCCACGGGGCTTATTCGGCGCTGATCAATCACGGCGCCGATGAGCTCAAAGACCGCTACCTGCCTAAACTCGTGACCGGGGAGTGGACCGGCACGATGAACCTGACCGAACCTCATTGCGGCACGGATCTGGGGCTCTTGCGCTCCAAGGCCGTGCCCCAGGGCGATGGCAGCTACAAGATTTCCGGCCAGAAGATTTTTATCTCGGCCGGTGAGCACGATCTGGCCGAAAACATCATCCATCTGGTTCTCGCCCGCATTGAAGGCGCGCCGGAAGGGGTGGGCGGCATCTCGCTTTTCGTCGTACCGAAATTCCTCGTCAATGACGATGGCTCGCTCGGGGCCCGCAACGGCGTGCGCTGCGGCTCCCTCGAAAAGAAAATGGGCATTCATGGCAATGCCACCTGCGTGCTCAATTATGACGATGCGGTGGGCTGGCTTGTCGGCGCGGAGAACAAGGGCCTGCGCGCCATGTTCACGATGATGAACGAAGCCCGGCTCGGCGTTGCGCTGCAGGGGCTTTCACAGTCGGAAGCGGCCTACCAGAATGCCGCCGACTATGCGCGTGAGCGGCTGCAGGGCCGCGCGCTTACCGGGCCGAAGGAAGAGACCAAACCGGCAGATCCCATTATCGTCCATCCGGATGTGCGCCGTATGCTGATGAATGCCCGCGCTTTTAACGAAGGCGCCCGCGCGCTTCTTGCCTGGACGGCGCTGCAGGGCGATCTCACGCATCTTTCTTCCGATGAAAAACAGCGCGAGTTCGGCGAAGACATGATGTCGCTGCTCACGCCCGTGCTGAAAGGCTATTTCACCGATAAAGGCTTTGCGAATGCGGTGGATGCGCAGCAAGTCTATGGCGGCCATGGTTATATCGATGAATGGGGTATGGGCCAGTTCGTGCGCGATGCGCGCATCGCCATGATCTATGAAGGGGCGAACGGTATTCAGGCGCTCGACTTGGTGGGCCGCAAGCTGGCACAGAACGGTGGGCGCGCCGTCTTCGCTTTCTTCAAACTGATCGACGAAGAGCTTACGGCGCTCGAAGGTGAGGGTGATCTCGCCTTCGCCGCCGCACCCTTGAAAGAAGCAAAAGCGCAGCTTGAAGAAGCAACGACCTGGTTCATGGAAAACGCGCTGAAGAATTTCGATCACGCAGGCGCCGGCTCCAGCGATTACATGCACCTTTTCGGGCTGACCGCGATTGCGCTGATGTGGGCGAAGATGGCGCGCATCTCCGCCGCCAAAGCGAAGACGGGCGGCGCGGAAGCGGAATTCTACAAGAACAAGCTCATCACGGCCCGCTATTACATGGAACGTGTGCTGCCCGAAACGGGTGCGCATCTTGCCCGCATCAAAACCGGTGCGGACAGCATGATGGCGCTTGCCGCCGATGCATTTTGAGAAACGATAAAAAGTAAAGTAGGGAGACGACGGAATGGCGTTGATCGAAGGGTATAAATCACCCTGGCTGGATGAAGAGCTGGAAATCCTTCAGGATGCGGTGTCGAAGTTCTATGAAAAAGAATTCGTTCCCCATGTCGAAAAGTGGAACGAGCAGGGCTGCGTGGACCGCGATGCTTGGCTGAAAGCCGGTGAAGCGGGCATTCTGTGCGCCTCCATCAAGGAAGAATATGGCGGCGGCGGCGGCCATTTTGGCCATGAGATGGTCATCGCCCAGGAACAGGGCCGCGCCGGCATTGGCGGCTTCGGCAATTCCGTCCATTCGGGCATCGTCGCGCACTACATTCAGTCTTACGGCACCGAAGAGCAGAAGAAAAAGTGGCTGCCGAAGATGGCCTCCGGCGAGCTTGTCGGCGGCATCGCCATGACGGAACCGGGCACCGGCTCCGACCTTCAGGCCGTGCGCACCACGGCGAAGAAAGACGGCAACCAATATGTGCTGAACGGTCAGAAGACTTTCATCACCAATGGCCAGACCGCCGATCTTATCTGCGTCGTTGCCAAGACCGATCCGGAAGCGGGCGCCAAGGGCGTTTCCCTCATCATGGTGGAAACGGAAGAAGTCGAAGGCTTCCGCCGCGGCCGCAACCTGAAGAAAATGGGCCAGAAGGCGCAGGACACCTCCGAGCTCTTTTTCGATGACGTGAAAGTGCCGACCGCCAATCTTCTCGGCACGGATGAAGGCAAGGGTTTCTTCCAGCTTATGCAGCAGCTCCCCCAGGAGCGGCTTATCATCGCCGTGCAGGCCTGCGTTGCCATGGAAAAGGCGCTGGAGCTGACCTCGGAATATGTGAAAGAGCGCAAGGCTTTCGGTCAGCGCATTCTCGATTTCCAGAACACCCAGTTCAAACTCGCAGAATGCAAAACCGAAGCGACGATTGCCCGTGTCTTCACGGATAATTGCGCAGAGCGTCTGCTGCGCGGCGAGCTCGATGCGACGACCGCTGCTATGGCTAAGTGGTGGACCACGCAGAAAGAGAACGAAATCATCGATGAATGCCTGCAGTTCTTCGGCGGCTACGGCTACATGGACGAATATCCGATTTCGCGCATGTACCGCGATGCCCGCATTCAGAAGATCTACGGCGGCACGAACGAGATCATGAAGCTTCTGATCGGCCGCACGATCTGATCACGATCTGGTCTGGCGATCCAAAAGATAAACACCGCGAACCTCGAAAGGAGAGGCCCCATGGGTGAATGTTATATTTACGACCACGTGCGCACGCCGCGCGGTAAAGGCAAAAAAGACGGTGCGCTGCATGAAGTGACGGCGCTGCAGCTGGCCAGCCAGGTTCTGGAAAACCTGCGCGACCGCAACGATCTCGACACGAAGCTGGTCGATGACGTGGTGCTGGGCTGTGTGGACCCAGTTGGCGAGCAGGGCGGCAACATCGCCCGTATCGCCGTTCTGAATGCCGATTATGCCGACACCACGGCAGGCGTGCAGATCAACCGTTTCTGCGCGTCGGGCCTTGAAGCCACGAACATGGCAGCGGCCAAAGTCATGTCCGGTGAAGCGGATATGGCGATCGGCGGCGGCGTTGAAAGCATGAGCCGTGTCGGCATGGGTGCCTCGGGCGGTGCCTGGTCGTCCGATCCTGAAATTGCACTGAAATCCTATTTCACGCCACAGGGCATCGGCGCCGATATGATCGCCACGAAATACGGCTTCTCCCGCGACGATGTGGACGCTTATGCGGTGGAAAGCCAGAAGCGCGCCGCCAATGCCTGGGAAAAAGGCTATTTCAAGAATTCCGTGATCTCCGTGAAGGATGTGAACGGCCTGACCATTCTCGACAAGGACGAACACCTGCGGCCCGACGCGACCATGCAGTCGCTGGCGGCGCTTCAGCCTTCCTTCTCGGCGCTGGGCGAGTTTGCTTTCGACGGCGTGGCGACGGACCGTTATCCGGAACTTGAAAGCGTCACCCATGTGCACCATGCCGGTAACTCCTCGGGCATCGTTGACGGCGCCTCGGGCGTGCTGCTCGGCACGAAGGAGGCAGGCGAAGGGCTCGGCATCAAGCCGCGCGCCCGCATCCGCGCCATGGCTTCCATCGGTTCGGAGCCCTGCATCATGCTGACGGGCCCGGCGGACGTTTCCCGCAAGGCACTGAAGAAAGCGGGCATGGAAGTCGGCGATATCGACCTTTACGAGCTCAACGAAGCCTTCGCTTCTGTAGTGCTGCGTATGATGCAGTCGCTCGACATCGATCATGACAAGATGAACGTCAATGGCGGCGCGATCGCCATGGGTCACCCGCTGGGCGCGACCGGCGGCATGATCCTCGGCACTGTGCTCGATGAACTGGAACGGCGTGACCTCAACACCGCTCTCGTGACGCTTTGCGTCGGCGCGGGCATGGGTACGGCAACCATCATCGAACGTATTTAAGGGGCTTTCTGCGCGCCCGGAGCCAAGTGCTCCGGGCAGCGCGGCAAGGAGAGATTTATGGCTTACGAAAATTTTGGCTTTGAAGTGGACGGCGACGGTATTGCGCTCATCACCTGGGACATGCCGGACCGCTCCATGAACGTCCTAAGTCAGGGCTCGATGGGCGACCTGGCGGACATTATCGAAAAAATCGTCGGTGACGACGCCATTAAAGGCGCGGTGCTGACCTCCGGCAAATCCGCTTTCTGCGCGGGCGCCGACCTTTCCATGATGGGCGGCCAGGCCGGGTCCGGCGATGGCAGCCAGTCGAAGGAAGAGCGCGTCAAGGCGCTTTACGAAAACAATCTGAAATTCAATATGCTGCTGCGCCGCCTTGAAACCTGCGGCAAGCCGGTTGCTGCCGCCGTCAATGGCACGGCGCTTGGCGGCGGGTTGGAAGTAACGCTTGCCTGCCATGCGCGCATTGTCGGCGACAATCCGAAAACGCAGCTCGGCCTGCCCGAATCCAAAGTCGGCCTTCTGCCGGGCGGCGGCGGCACGCAGCGCCTGCCGCGTCTGATCGGCGCTGCCGCGGCCCTGCCGCTGCTGCTTCAGGGCACGGCGCTGAAACCGGCCAAGGCCGTTGAAATGGGTATCGCCACCAAGCTCGTGAAGCCGGGCGAGGAAGTGGCCGAGGCGAAAGCCTGGCTGAAAGAAGCGCTCTCCCAGGAAAAAGTGAAGCTCGGCAAGCGCGGCCCGGAAGTGCTGCCTGCCGCGATCCAGCCCTGGGACCGCGAAGGTTACCGCCTTCCCGGCGGCGGCCCGCAGGACAAAGGCGGCTCGCAGGTCTTCACCATCGGTAACGCTCAGCTGCAGAAAAACACGCACGGCAATTACCCGGCGCAGACCTACATCATGCAGGCCGTTTATGAAGGCGTTCAGGTGCCGATGGAAGCGGCGCTGCGCATCGAGACGCGCTACTTCACGAAGCTGCTGATGGACCCGCGCTCCAAGGCGATGATCCGTTCGCTCTTCCTGTCCATGCAGGAACTGTCGAAAGGCGCGCGCCGCCCGGCAGGCGTGCCGAAATTCGAAGTGAAGAAGCTCGGCATTCTCGGCGCCGGCATGATGGGGGCGGGCATTGCCTATGTCTCCGCGCAGGCCGGCATGGAGGTCGTGCTGCTCGACACCGATCAGGCGAATGCGGAAAAGGGCAAGGCTTATTCCGAAAAGCTGCTCGACAAAGCCATTACCAGAGGCAAGTCGACGGAAGAAAAGAAAGCCGCCCTCCTTGCCAAGATCAAGCCGACCACGTCTTTCGACGATCTTGACGGCTGCGATCTCGTGATCGAAGCGGTGTTCGAGAACCGTGAGATCAAGGCGGAGGTGACGAAGAAGTCCGAACCGAAACTGGCTGAGAACGGCATTTACGGCTCGAATACCTCGACCCTGCCGATCACCGGCCTTGCCGAAGCTTCCGCCAAGCCGGAAAACTTCATCGGCATCCACTTCTTCTCGCCGGTCGACAAAATGCAGCTCGTCGAAATCATCCTGGGCGCGAAGACCTCGGAAGAAACGCTCGCCAAGGCGATGGATTATGTGGCGCAGATCCGCAAGACGCCCATCGTCGTCAATGACAGCCGCGGTTTTTACACCTCGCGCTGCTTCGGCACCTATGTCTCCGAAGGCATTCAGATGCTGGCCGAAGGCATCAAGCCGGCCATCATCGAGAATGTCGGCAAGATGACGGGCATGCCCATGCCGCCGCTTGCGCTGAACGACGAGGTCTCGCTCGATCTCGGCTATAAAGTGCGCCAGCAGACGAAAAAGGACCTTGGCGACAAATATGTCGAAGGGCCCGCCGACAGCCTCATCGAAAAGATGGTGGTGGATCTCGGCCGCGTCGGCAAAAAGGCCGGCAAGGGCTTTTACGATTATCCCGAAGACGGCAAGAAGCGTATCTGGCCGGGCCTTGAGGATCTCGTCGGCTCCAACAAGAGCACGGAAGATGTGGATGTCGAGGAGCTGAAAAAGCGCTTCCTCTATATTCAGGCGCTGGAAGCCTCCCGCTGCTTCGAGGAAGAAGTGGTGACGGATGTGCGCGATGCCGATGTCGGCGCCATTCTGGGCTGGGGCTTTGCGCCCTGGGCCGGCGGCCCGCTGTCGCTGATCGACATGGTCGGCGCGGATAATTTCGTGAAGGAGTGCGATGCGCTCGCCCAGAAATATGGCGACCGCTTCAAACCCGGTGCCTTGCTGCGCGACATGGCGGGCAAGGGCGAAAGCTTCTACACCCGCTTTGCCCCGCAGAAGGAAAAAGCGGCTGCCTGATAAGCAGGAGAGGCGGCGCAAGAGCGCCCCGACAAGAACGGCGGCAAACGCCGATAGGAGCCAGCCCCCGCAAGAAACTGCGGGGGTTTTCCTTTTTGGGGTGGCGGAATCCGGGGGCGGAGCGGGTGCCCAGAAATGGCCTTATTGTTTTTTGCGATTTCGGGGAACCGTCATTCTCCCGGCGGCGTTTGTGGTCCAGACGGTGACGCGAAATGTCGCGTTTCGTGCGTCCAAGGAGAGGCGCAGGGCGACGAAACCCCGCTTTCCTCAAGGAAAGCAGCGGAAATGGGAGAAGACCAATGCGGATGATGAGCAAAACAGCAGCTTCGATTCTGGCCCTCGGCTTTGCCGCGAGCGTGGCGATGCCGGCCTATGCGGATAATCTCGGCGCCGGGGCAACCGGCGGCCTGCGTGCCGATCAGGACAGCGTCGTGCCAGCGCCGGCGGGTGATCCGACTGAGATCGGTCCGCTTCAGGACAGGGAAACCGGTGAGCCCATCGAGCTGAACGCAGGCGCGGCGGTGGAAGCTGATGCCGGTGTCGAAACCGATGTCGATGACGATGCACTGTCCACCGGTTCGATCGGCGCGGATACGGAAGCTGAAGCCGGTGCCGGCGCTGAAGGCGAAGCGGACGCCGATGCCGATGCGGAAGCAGGCGCTGCGGCTGAAGTGGAAACGGACATGAGCGATGACGATGCGCTCTCCACCGGGTCGATCGGCGCGGAAGGCGGCCTTGAAGGGGATGCCGGCGCAGACCTGGGTAAGGAAGCAGACGAGACGGCGCAGTAATTCTGCGCCAGGCTCCGGGGTTCTCTATTGCCCTGCCCGAAAGGGAGCGTGCCCCCCCTGAGGGCCCTGGAGCCTATTTTCCTCTCGCGCAGGCAGAGCCCTGCCTCGCGCATATCTCCCCAAAGTGACTTGATAAGGATAGATCGATGACGGAAGCCATGAAAAAACTGTGTCTGGCGCTTTCTCTTGCTGCCCTGCCTTTTGCTTTTGCCCCGACCGTGCATGCCGATGGCCACGAAGAGGGTGAAGCCGGCACGCATATGGAAGAGCAGGACGGCGCCCATGAAGACATGATGGAAGAAGGCGCGGAGGCAGAAGAAAGCGGTGACGAGGAAGCTGCTGATGACGCAGCTGACGAGGAGGCCGCGGATGAAGACGCCGCTGATGAAGACGAAGCGGCCGAGGAAGAAGCGCAGTAAGCCCTTCTCCTTTCGGAATTTCAAAAGCCCCGGGATGTTCCCCGGGGCTTTTTCGTTGGGGCAGCCAGGCGGGAGCTTAAAGTCACGTCCTTGTGAGCCCTATTTTCGTTGCCGCCGTCCCCTTTGCCCGGCAAGAAGGAGGGATAACAAGGAGGAGTGGCAATGGCTAAAGAACTGATCAACCCGCCCGGCACGGAAGAAATCTATAAGAACTGGAAATTCTCCCAGGCCGTGAAAGTGGGCAACACCATTCATGTCTCCGGACAAACCGGCTTCGGGCCGGACGGTATTCCGGACGACATCGAAGGCCAGACGCGCCTGGCGCTGCAAAGCCTGGAGCGCGTTTTGAAGGAGGCGGGCGCGAGCCTCTCGGATGTGGTGGCGACCACCGTCTATCACACGGATATGGGGGAGATCGGCAAGGCGCAGAGCGTGCGCGATGAATTCTTCAAGGAGAATTATCCGGCCAACACGATTGTCGGCGTCACCGCGCTCGCCCTGCCGCAGCTGCGCATCGAAATTCAGGCGGTTGCCATCACGGCATAAGGCCGTTTGCCGCAGCGCTTAATTGCCCCTGCGCCGGAAACGGCGCGGGGGCTTTGCTTTTGCGGGCTTTCTCGCGGAGAATGCAGGCAGCCAAAATTCAAATCCAAATAACCCGAAAATCCAGGGAGGCTTTATGAGCAAGAACGTGAACCGCGTTTGGCGGCTGGAAACGCGCCCGCAAGGGACCGCTGATGAAAACAATCTGAAGCTGATCGAAGAGCCGCTTGCCGAGCCCGGCGAGGGCGAGCTTCTGCTGCGCGTCGTCTACCTTTCCCTCGATCCGACGAACCGGATCTGGATGAGCGATATGGACCAATATATGGAGCCGGTGCAAATCGGCGCGCCGATGCGCGGGCTCATCGCGGGGCAGGTGGTCAAGTCCAATACCTCGCGCTTTTCCGAAGGCGAGCTTGTGATGGGCGCGGGCCACTGGGCCGATTACATGATCACCGACGGCAAGGGGCTTTCCTCGCTTGGCAAACCGGGCGCCGTGCCGCTTGCGGAAATTTTCGGCATGTGCGCGGTCGTTGGCCCCACAGCCTATTTCGGGCTTTTGGACATTTGCGATCCCAAACCCGGCGAAACCGTGGTGGTAACGGCAGCGGCCGGCGGTGTCGGCTCCGTGGTCGGCCAGATCGCCAAGATGAAAGGGGCACGCGCCGTCGGCATTGCCGGGTCGGATGAGAAGTGCAAATGGATCAAGGATGAATGCGGCTATGACGCCGCCATCAATTACAAGAGCGAAGATGTAGGCGCCATGCTGGACCGCTACTGCCCGGAAGGGGTGGACGTTCTCTTTGAGAATGTCGGCGGCTGGATCATGGATGAAATCCTTCTACGGATGAACAACTTCTCGCGCATGGCGCTTTGCGGTCTTATCTCGCAATATAACGCGAAGGAGCCCGTGCCCGGCCCCTATAATTTTCAGCAGATCCTGATGCACCGCATCAAGGTGCAAGGCTTCATCGCCTCGGACTATGCCAAGGATTACCCCAAAGCTATCGGCGAGCTTTCGAGCTGGATGCGCGAGGGCAAACTCAAATTCCGCCTCGATATCGACAAGGGGCTCGAAAACGCACTCACTTCCCTCAACAAGCTTTATGACGGTTCGAACCAGGGCAAGCTGATGATCGAGGTGAGCGAGGTGGCGGGCTGACCGGCCGTTTCTCTCGGTTTACATCCATCCGCCAAGAACTGAACGCTTGTTCCCGTTTGGGTGCCAAGGCCGGTAAAATCGGCTAGAGTGGCCCAAACGGGGATGAGACCATGAGTGAGCTGCAGGAAAAGCGCCGCTGCCCATGCGGCGGGGAAATGTGTCCGGAAGAACTGGAAATCGGCGGTCTGCTGGCGCCGCTGCGCTTTCGCTGCGCCGCGTGCGGAGGCACGGCCTCGATCCGTCCGCGCCGGGTGCTCAACGCCATTCTGGTTCTGGGGCTGGCCGGTCTTTTCTTTACCGTCTGGGGCCTTTGGGAGCTTTATGCCGTGCGCATTTTCGGCCCCCGCTTCATTCCCGACAGTGAGGCCGTGCAGCGGCTGATGAACTGGGCGGACGGTGTCCTCATTCTGGTGGGCATGTTCGTGGCAAGCATCGCCGCCTTGATGGCGGGGCTTGGTCTTTCGGGGCTTATCCAGGATGCGCGCCATCCCTTGATAGAGGAAGAGCCCGGCGCGCCGGATGTGCCGGGCAGCACGCCGCTCGCCTAAGCTGTATTTGTCTTAAATTTCTAAGTTTTGTGACGGTTTGGCCGCCGGCGCAGTGCGCTTGCATGCACGCCGCGCATTGCAAATGCGGTTTCAGAAAGTGATTGTCGGCTTGCTTTTTCCGTGCTTGAGTACCTCTCCGATATGGCTTTAAGCAGATGCCCCCTTTGACGCTGCCGAATTCTCGAACGCAAAAAAGCACGACATCTTCTGGCCAGTCGAGCCCGGCCGGGGGGCGAGGCCCGTGCAACTCATTGCGGAGTTTAAGAGACTATGGCTACTGGGACCGTCAAATGGTTCAATCCGACAAAAGGCTACGGCTTCATCGAACCCGATGAAGGCGGCAAAGATGCCTTCGTGCATATCAGCGCAGTCGAGCGTGCAGGCCTGAGCCTGCTCAACGAAGGTCAGCGCGTATCCTATGAACTGACCGAAGGGCGTGGCGGTAAGATCGCGGCCGACAATCTTAAACTGGTCGACTGAGGCGTCCCCCCGGACACCTGATTTCAGACGAGTTTCTGATACGAGTTTCGTGGGGCGGGCAGGCGCTAGCGCACTTGCCCGCCATCCACAACCAGCACCTCGCCGGTCACGAACCGGGCCCTGTCGCTGGCAAGCCAGCAGGCGGCATCGGCAATTTCGTCCGGCGTGCCGAAGCGGCGCAGCGCCACCTCCCGTTTGATCCATCGGGTCCAGTCTTCGGGGCGCTCTTCGACCCGCTTTTCCCATTCCCCGTCTTTGAAAATGATATTGCCCGGCGCGATCGCGTTGATGCGGATACCGTGCCGCCCGACCTGCTTGGCCATGGTGCGGGCAAGCTGATTGATCGCGGCTTTCGAGGTGGCATAGGGAAGGGGCGTGCCGAGCGCATTCACCCCGGCAATCGAGGAAATGAAAATCACATTCGTGCCCGCGCGCGCTTCTTCATCGCGCGCCATGAAAAGGCGCACCGCCTCGCGGGCAAGCGCGACGGAACCCGTGAAATTCTGTTTGAAGTCGGCTTCCCAGTCTTCATCGCTCACATCATAGCCGAGCGGGGAGCGGCCAAGGCCGACATTGGCAATGACGCTGTGAAGGGGGCCGAGATGTTTTTCGCCCGCAATCAGCGCTTCTTTCAGATTGCCCGTATCCGTCATGTCCCCGGCAATGGTCAGCATGGCGGCGCTGTCATAACCCTTTTCGGTGAGCGCGGTTTTGGCTGCATCGAGGCTTGCTTCCCCGCGCCCCGTCATCACCACTTTGGCGCCTTCCGCCAGAAAACCTTCCGTCATGCCGAACCCGATCCCGCGGGAGGCCCCGGCAATGAAAATCACTTTGTCTTTGAGTCTCAGGTCCATGGATAGCCTCCCCTTCCGGCCGCGGACGCGGCGTCAACCCGGCATGCTTGAGTGCGTTTGAGCGCGCGCTTACACTTTTGGAAAAGCCTACACTTTTGAACAAAAATGTGAACTGCCGGGGAGGAAGGCAATGGCTGAGAGGGTGGCGGCCCGCAGAGAGGGTTTCGAGCAGATTTCCTATGAGGTGAAAGGAGAGGCGGCGCTCATCACGCTCAGCCGGCCTGAAAGGCTGAATGCCTGGACCCCGCAAATGATGGAAGAAATGGCCGGCGCCATCGAGGCGGCAAATGCCGATAAATCCATCGGCGCGATCATTGTGACGGGCGAGGGGCGCGGCTTTTGCGCGGGCGCGGATATTGAAGGCACCTTCAAAACCCGCCTCGATGGCAAGGATCCCGGCAATGACACGGCAGGCGGCTCGGGCGGCGCCCCGGCCACCGTCGACTGGATCAAGCTCACCCGCTCATCAAAGCCGCTTATCGCGGCGGTGAACGGCCCGGCCGTCGGCATCGGCGTCACCATGATCCTGCCTTTCGATATGATCATTGCTTCGGAGGCCGCGAAATTCGGCCTCGTCTTCGTGAAGATGGGCATCGTGCCGGAGCTTGCCTCCAGCCATTTTCTAGTGAGCCGGCTCGGCTGGGGCAAGGCGAGCGAGATGATGCTGACCGGCGGCATTTATTCGGGCGCCGAAGCCCATGCGATGGGTCTTGCCGATCATCTGACCCCGCCCGAGGGGCTGATGGAAAAGGCATTCGACTTTGCAAGCCGCATTGCTGCCAATCCCGATTTGCAGCTGCGCATGACGAAAGAGCTTTTGACGCTCAGCGCCTGCGAAACCGATCTCGACCTCGTGCAAAAGCGCGAAACGAAAATGCTGCATGAATGCTGGAAGACGGAAGAACACGCCGAAGCCGTGGCCGCCTTCCTTGAAAAGCGTCCTGCAAAATTCCGGTAAGGGAAAATCCATGAACACCAAAGCGAAATACGAGGTCGAGCGCATTCCCTTTCACCTACATTGGCAGGAAAAGTCGCCCTTCAAGGAAACTTATGCAGGCGCGCTCGACACGATCGTGGTGGAAGGCCAGCATTTAAAGCCCAAAGGGGTGGATTCGAAGACGGTGCTGATCTTCATGCACCCCACGGGCACGATGAACCTGCTGCCTATGCCCAACGCGCTTGCTGCGGCCGGCATTCCCTGCCTAACCTGCGCGAGCCGCTATCCTCATAACGATACTGCGCTCATCATGGAAAAGGTGCTGCTCGATCTCGGCCACTATGTGCGCTACGCGAAAGAAAAGCTCGGCTATGAGAAAGTGATCATGGCGGGCTGGTCGGGCGGCGGCTCGCTTTCCATGTTCTATCAGTCCCAGGCCGAGAACCCGACCATCACCGAAACCCCGGCAGGGGACGCGGTGGATGTGAAAGGCGCCGGGCTCATTCCCGCCGATGCGGTGCTGCAGCTTGCCGCCCATGTCAGCCGCGCCATCACACTGACAGAATGGCTCGATGCTTCCATTCTCGACGAGCTCGACCCGTCCAAGAAGGACAGCGCGCTCGATCTTTATGATCCCGACAACCCGAACGGGCCGCCTTATTCCTCCGAATTCGTCGCACGCTACCGCCAGGCGCAAATCGCCCGCTCGGCGAAGATCGACGCCTTTGTTTGGGAGAAGCTTGAGGCGATGAAGCGGGAAGGCAGGCCGAACGAGGAATTCGCCTTTGTCGTCCACGGCACCATGGCCGATCCACGCTGGCTCGATCTGTCCATTGATGCCAATGACAGAAAGGGGCCGAATTGGTGCTTCATGGGCGAGCCGCGCATCGTCAATATGATGCCGGCGGGCCTTGCTCGTTATACCTCGCTCAGGGCCTGGCTCTCGCAATGGTCTTATAAGCATTCGCGCGCCGACGGGCCGAAATGCGCCGGCGATGTGACCCTGCCGGTTCTCGTGGTGGAAAACAGCGCGGATGATGGCTGCACGCCGAGCCATGCCGCGCGCATCATGGCGGGCATCAAACACAGCGACAAAGAGTTTCATGTCGTCAACGGCGCAACGCATTATTATATCGGCCAGCCGGAAAAGATGGCCGAGGCCGTCGAGATCGTGAAAGGCTGGCTGGAGAAGAAGAACCTGCTCGTTTAAGAGCGGCGATGTGAAGGGGATGCGCAGCTGTGAGTGATGATAATTTGATGGCGCCGCCGCGCCGTCTTTCCCTCTCTTTGGGAAACGGAGAGATTTCTTATCTGGAATGGAAGCTGGCGGAGGGCTTGCCGCCGCTTCATTTCGCCCATGCCAACGGCTTTAACGGCCTGACCTACCGCGCGCTGCTTGCCCCGCTTGCCCCCTATTTTCACATCCGCGCCTGGGATGCGCGCGGCCATGGGATGACGACGCTTCCTGCCGATTCGGCAGCCCATAAGGACTGGTATATCTACCGGGACGATCTCATTGCCTTTACTGAGCGCTTTGCCGAGGACGCGGGCCGTCCTGTCCTGCTTGCCGGTCATTCCATGGGCGGCACGGCGAGCCTGATGGCTGCAGCCGAGTGGCCGGACCTTGTGGCAGGGCTCTGCCTTGCCGATCCCGTGCTCATTCCTCCTTCCGTGCGCCGTCTTTTGCGGCTCGCCGGGCGCTTCGGTTTCAAGCTGCGCGGCGGAGATTTAGCGGCGGGCGCGGAAAAGCGCCGGGCCCGCTGGAAGGATAAAGAGACGATCATTGCCGCTTATAAGGGGCGCGGTGCCTTCCGTACCTGGCCGGACGGATTCCTTGCGGATTATGTGGAAGGAGGCACGAGGTCTACAGGAGACGGCGAAGTGGAACTTGCCTGCGCGCCCGCCTGGGAGGCGGCGAATTTCCGCGCGCAGCGCCACGATCCCTGGGCGGCGATCGAGAAGCTCCGTGTGCCGCTCACCCTTCTTTATGCGGGAAAGGGCTCGACCTGCTCGCCGCCCGGCCCGCAGCTTCTTGCCCGCAAAGACCCCGGTGCCACCATCGCGCGGGTGGGCGAGGCGACGCATTTCCTCCCCATGGAATTCCCCGAAAGGCTGCGTCAGGAGCTTTTGGCTCTGGAGGCGCGGGTGGAGCGGGGCTCAAAGGCCTGAAACCTGCCCCTAAAAGGCCCGATTTCATCTCCATACTCTCTCCAATCAGAAGGGCGACAAGGAGGGCGATATGACCAAATTTTTCCCGGCTATGACGGTTTTGCTGGCGGTTTCCGCGTTTGCCGCGCCGGCCGCCTTTGCCGAAACGGAAGAGAGCGCGGGTAATGCGCCGCGCTATTCCATGCAGGAAACCGATGACGGCTTTCTGCGCCTCGACCGGCAGACGGGCCAGGTCTCTCATTGCACCAAAAAGTCGGGCGATTTCGTTTGCGAAAGCGTGGCCGATGACCGCACGGTCTATGAAGAAAAGATCGCCGAGCTTGAGGCAGAGCTGAATAAGGTCGAAGCCGCGCTGGAACGCGCCAAGGGCGAGTTGCCGAACGAAGAAGATATTGCCGAAGCCTTTTCCGTCTTTGAAAGTTTCGCCAAACATTTCTCCCGCGCCGCGCGCGTCTTCCGCGATGAAATGGGCAAGGTAGATGAGCCTTTGCCGGAAGAAGAAAGTGGCAGCTAGGCGCAACCCATGCAGCAGGAGCCGCTTTTCTTGAGCGAAAACGATCCGGCGCGCGGCGGCAAGGAAGCCGCGCTCCGTGCGCTGGATGACGACGCGCTGAGTGCGCTTTACTGGCTGACCCGCGTGGCCGCGAAAGAGGCCAAAGAGCACCGCGATATGGAGGCGCTCTTTTCTTATGTGCGCGGCACCAAGACCATTCAGCGCATCGCGGCGGAACGCGGGCTTTTGATCGATGCCCGCCGCCGTGCGGGCTAAACGCCGAGCCCGCCGATCACCAGACTTTCAAGATGCGCCTTCATCTCGCCCGGAATGGGAATGGCCTTGCGCGCTTCAAGATCGAGCGCAATGGCAACCGCTTCGGCAGTGGCGATGGCATTGCCCGTTTCCGTATCGAAGAGCCAGTGACACCAGGTATAAGTCTTGTCGGTCACTGTCTTCAGCCCGCTGCGTAAGGTCAAGAGATCGCCTTCTTTCGGCGCGCCGCGATAGATGAACCGGTATTCGAGCGCGGCGCCGCCGGTCTTTGAATTGGCCGAGCGGTCGTCCCCGCGCGTGGCGGCAAGAAGATTGGGAATGGAATCGGAGACAACACCCATGAAATGGCGCTTTGTCATATAGCCGTGCGTGTCGCACCAGTCCGGCATGACTTCGCCCATATAAGTGCGCACCATGCCCATGGCTTCGGCATCTTGAAGACTGGGCGCCGGGCGGGGCGCCGTCATTTCAAGGCCGCGGAAAGCGCCATGGGCGGGAATGTCTGTTTTGACTTGTTCGGCCTTTTGCAGTGCCTCTTTCGGGAAAGAGAGCGGCGCGCGGCTTTTGCCTTCCACCAGCACTGCCTCGGCGCGGAAAGTCGCGGCCACATCGCCGCTCACCGTGTTGATCATCTCTTCATAGACGACGAGATGATCATCGTGAATTCCGGCAATGCCGCCCTGAATGAAAAACGGTGCGCCGGGGCGCTGTTCGCGCAGGAAGCGGACATGATGATCGCGCGCGGTTAGCACCCAGCCTTTTTCCTTCAAAAGGCGCGGACCAAGACCGATATAATGGCCGAGCGTGGCAAGCCCCGCCTGGGCTTTGTCCAGATAGAACTGAACATTCATATGGCCCATCTGGTCGCTTTCCCAGGTTTGCACCGAACTGCGGTAAACTTCCTGCATGCTCATGAAACGCTTCCTCTTTTTACTTCGTTATAAGCGGTGATGCCCCGCGCTTTCGCGCACGGCTTCCGGCAAAGCGATGGCGCGGCGGGTTTCCTTGTCGAACAGAAGACCGATACCGTCCGCCGCTGCGACGACCGCGCCCGTCTTGCCGTTGAAAAAAATATGCCGGTAATGAAGGGTCTTGCTGCCTGCCGCGTCGAGCCCTGTGCGAACGGCAATGAGATCGTCCTCGCCCAGCGTGCCGAAAAACTGAAAATGAAGCTCGACCGTTGCCGTGGCAAGGCCGCGCGCCTTTTGCTCCTGTCGCCCGAGGCCCGCAAGGCGCCACATATGACCCTGGCAATCGGAAAGCCGGGAGAAATAACCTTTCAGCGTAAAGCCGCTCTCTGCGCTGCATTCATGGCCCCCTACCGCGCTTAAATTCGTTTCCGTTAAGCCTTCATGGGTTTCCATGCCGGGCTGGAAAAGAAGACCCGGCGTCAGGCCGCGCGGCGCCGCCTCGCTTGCAAGCGGCGCGATCTCATCCGGCGCCTTTTCAAGGGGAAGATGAAAGCTGGCGGTCGCCGCAAGCGCACCGCTTTCCTCGTTACGCATGAAATGGGTGAGGATGCCGTTTCCGTTTTCAAAAGCGCTGACCGTCCCATGAGCGGCGGCAAGATCGGAGGCATGAAGTTCTTTGTGAAAGCGCATATGGAGCGCGCGCAGCATGCCCGGCGTGCCTTTGCTGCTTTCGCCTAAGAAAAAGAGATGGCGCAACAGCGACTGCGAAAACTTGTCGGCAAAGAACTGGATGTTCATATGCCCCATCTCGTCGCATTCCCAGGGGGCAACATACCCTTTAAACGTATCGCGCATCGGGACGGGGCTCAGAACTTATAGGTCGGGCGGGAAACGCCCTCTGCGATCGGCGCGCCGCCATCGCGCATTTTCACCGCTTCCTGAAAGCCTTTTTCTTCGGCCATTTCCTTGAACCACATGCCCTCGGGCGAGTGGCGGGTAATCCCATCGAAAAGCGTCGCGATCATTTGCGTGGTTTCCATGCCCATCTGCTCGACCGCGCGGTTGAGCATCAGCTTCTGCATCATGAGCTGGTTGCGCGGCACGCCGGCCATACGCTCGGCCAGTTCGTCGACGCGGGCATCGAGACGTTCTTCGCTCACCGCCTCGAGCACAAGCCCCATCTCGGCGGCTTCCTTGCCGGTGATGAGATCGCCCGTCAGCAACATGCGTTTGGCTTTTTCCACGCCGAGCCTGTACGCCCACATGGCCGTTGTCGGGCAGCCCCAGACGCGGGCGGGCGGATAGCCGACCTTGGCATCCTCCGCCATGACGACGAGATCGCAGCACAGCGCGATGTCGCTGCCGCCGGCCACGGCAAAGCCGCGCACTTTGGCGATGGTGGGTTTGTAACTGCGCCACAGCGACATGAAGTCTTTGGTGTTGGCGAACATCATGTTGAAGTCGACCATCGGGTCCCAGGGCCGCCCGTCGGCATCCGCCGCCTGCGCGCCCTGATTGTTGCCGCGCCGTTCGGCGAAGTCCTTCAGATCGTATCCTGCGGAAAAGGCGCGCCCCGCCCCCGTCAGCACGATGACATGGATGTCGTCATCTTCGTTCGCAAGCTCGACGGCACGGGCAATTTCCCGCGGCATGCCCGAAGCAATGGCATTGAGCCGGTCCGGCCGGTTCAGCGTGATGCGCGCTATGCGCCCGTCTTTTTCATAGAGAAGATGCTGAAACGTCTCGCTCATGGGCATGCTTCCTTGGGATTAGGCCTGAACCTCGTTCAAGAACCGGTCGATGCGGGCAAGGCCGCTTTCGGCAAGCTGGCCCGGAAAAGCGATAAAGCCATGGGCGCCGCCGGGATAGACCGCAAGCTCGGCCTTGTTACCCGCTGCGACCCAGCGCGCATGCATGAAGAGACTGTCATCGAGCAGGGCATCCTGCGTGCCGACGGAGAAAAGCGCGGGCGGCATATCTTTCAGATTGGCGAAGATCGGCGAAATATCCGGATCTTCAAGATCAGCGCCCGCCGGTATGAAGCAGCGGCGGAATTCTTCCACATCCTTGGTGCGCAGAATGAGTTTGCGTCCGCCAAAGGACCGCGCGCTCGGTGTCATGCGCATGTCGTAACAGCCGAAAACGAGATTGGCGCCCTTAAAGCCCGTAAAGCCGTGCTTATCGCGCAGGCGCAGCAGCGTGACGGCGGAAAGATGCGCGCCGGCGGACTCGCCGCCTATGGTGAGAAAGTCCGTGCCGAATTCCGCTTTGGCGTGTTGGATGAGCCAGAGCGCGGCGGCCTCACAATCATCGGGCGCGGCAGGATAAGGGTTCTCGGGCGCAAGGCGGTATTCGACGCTCACCGCCGCAAGGCCGGTATTGTCGGCAATGCGCTCAAGGAGCGCGTCCTGCTGCGCCGCCCCGCCAAAGGTCCAGCCGCCGCCATGAATGTGAAGATAAGCGCCTTTGGGATTATCCGGCGCAATGATGCGCAGGTCGAGCTTACCGGCAGGCGTGTCGATCGTGCGTGTCTTGGCGCGCGGGGAGAGCGGGGGCAGCGGAAAGGGGCCTTCACCGCGCTCGCGCCTTGCCCGCGCTTCGGCGGGGCCGATGTCCCAATTATCCTCGATGCCTTCGGTCAGTTGGACGATGCCGTCATTGATCGCCTTGGTTTCGGCGGAAACCGCCTCGTCGCGGTAAAGCGCAGGATCGAATGGATTGTCGGACATGAAAGGCTCCCCGTTGTTTGCTCTCTTGTAGCAGGCAGCGCCGTCAAAAGGAAAGCCGCAGGGGAAACCCCGCTTTTCGCGAAAGCGGGGCTCTTTGAAGACCTGGCGGCCGGTAAGCTTAGATGCCGAGCTGGCGGGCGGCGAGATCGCGCATGATTTCTTCCGAGCCGCCGCCGATAGCATTCACCCTGACTTCCCGGTAGATGCGCTCCACGCGGTTGCCGCGCATATAGCCCGAGCCGCCGAGAATCTGCATCGCCTCGCGCGCGCAGAATTCGAGCGTCAGCGTGGCCTGCACTTTCAGCATGGCAAGATCGGCGACCGGCGTTTCCCCGTTCTGCACCCGCCAGGCGCAGATTTCCAGATAGGCCTGGGTCGCATTGATCTGGCGGACCATCTCCGCGATCTTGTGGCGGATCACCTGATGATCGCCGAGACGCTTGCCGAAGGTCTTGCGCTCCTGCGCCCAGTTCACCGCCTCTTCAAGGCAGACGCGCGCCGAACCCATGGCGCCTGCGGCCATGCCCAGCCGCTCGCCGTTGAAATTGTTCACGATGCCGATAAAGCCTTGGTTCTCCTCGCCGATGAGATTGGAGACGGGCACTTTCACATCGTCGAAATAAATCGCTGCGGTGTCGGAGGCCCACCAGCCCATTTTCTTCAGCGGCGTGCGCGTGACGCCCGGCGCATCGGCATCGATGAGCAGAAGCGAGATGCCTCGCATGCCGTCGCCGCCCGTGCGCACGGCGGTCGTGTAGTGATGCGCGCGCATGCCGCCGGTGATGAACATTTTCGAGCCGTTGACGATGTAATGATCGCCGTCCCGCACGGCTTTGGTGGAGATATTGGCAACGTCGGAGCCGGCGCCGGGTTCGGTAATGGCAAGGGAAATGCGCTTGTCGCCATCGAGGACAGACGGCGCGATGCGCTCTTTCATTTCATCGGAGCCGATCGCCATGATGGGCGGCAGTCCGATGCCATGCACCATGAGGCTTGCCGTCACGCCGCCCGCGCCGAGCCGGGCCAGTTCTTCGGAGGTCACGATGCCGTGGAAACGGTCGAGCCCCTCCGAGATGCCGCCATATTGCTCGGGGTATCCCATGCGCAGGAGGCCGAATTCGGAGGCTTTCTTGTAAAGCTCTTCGGGAAAGCCGCCCGCCTCGTCCCATTCGTCGGCATAAGGCATCATTTCCTTTTCCACGAATTTGCGCAGCTCCGCGCGCCAATGCTCGTGGCTTTCATTCATGAAAGGGCTGGGCAGACGGGTGGTGTCGAAATCGAATTGCGCGGCCATGAGCGCTCTCCCTGAAATGGATGCCGGATCTTGTTCGGTCAGCCCGGCTTGTTTGGTCAGCATTGTCGCCAAACGGGCCTGCCATGCAAGCAAGGCGTCGGTGACGCCGCGTCTCCTGCGGAAAATACCGGCAGAGAGGCGCGGTTGACGCGGATCAATACGCGCGGCCCGGCAAAAAGGCAGACTGGCGCTCCTTGGGATGCTTTTGGGAAGGAGGGCGCGATGGTGCCTTTTTGTCATGACCGGCTGCGCCTTGCGGTCAGGGTGCGCGAGCTCGGCCTTGAAGAGGATGCGCTGGCGCATCTGCAGGTGCTCGCCCGCTGCGCGCAGCTTTCAGACTGCCTTTGCCGGGAAGTTTGTCTCGAGCATGTGGAAAAAATGCGCGCCGCCGGCGTAAAGACGGCGAGAGCGGCAGCGAACGGGCAGCCCATGCCGTTTTGCAAACGCCTGAATTCATAATGCGTTGAAGAAGCATCTCCGGGGGAGATGAGGGCGCCGCGCCGTAATCGAACCCCTACGACAACACTCTCGTGAATCGGCGCCCTCTTTTTCCCCGGATTTCGAAAAGCGTTGATAGAGCGCTTGTCGAAACGTCCCCCAGGGCACGTCAGCTTTCTTGACCGGTTGGGCCCAAAATACGCATGGACCCGGTACAGCCGGTAAAAGCTGCGGCGAGCGATCAACCCCAGGCCCAGCCCCCCGACAGGACTAGAGGGATCACTCCAGCGGCAGGAGGATAGGCGGGATTTGACGTGAAGGTCAACGTGTCAGAATGAGACAAGGAAAATTTTTTGACGCCGGGGCACCGCAAGGGCACAGGCGTATTTTCCCGTAGCCGGCATGAGGCGGGCTTTTACCTTGCTTGCCATGGTTAATGCTCAGACCTCTGCTGTGTAAGGCGGGGCGGGATCATATTCCATGCCGCGCTGGGTGAGGCGCGCATGAGCGGCCCCATGCAGCTGGCCGGTAAGCCAAAGTGCCATATCGATCCCGGCGGAAACACCAGCGGCGGTGACGAGATTACCGTCCCGCACATAGCGCGCATTTTCCAGAACCTCTGCGCCGTAGGGCCGCTTGCGCAGTTCCTCCACAAAGGCCCAATGCGTGGTGATGCGTTTGTCTTTGGCAAGGCCAGCTGCGGCCAGCACCAGCGAGCCGGTGCACACGCTCGTCACCCAGTCGCAGGAAGGCGCTGCGCTGCGCAAATAATCCAGCATCGCCTCGTCTTTTTCGAGCGCCCGCGTGCCGTTGCCGCCGGGAATGAGTAAGACATCGAGAGCGGGCGCCGTTTTAAAGGAATGGTCCGCCTCCACCCGCATGCCCTTGGCGCAGGTGATGGGGTCCCCATCCGCTGAGATGAGAAACACCTCGTCGGGCCTTTCGTTTCCCTGCAGCGCGAACATTTCATTCGACATGGTGAAAACTTCCCAAGGGCCGACGAAGTCGAGCTCCTCGGCGCCGTCGAAAATGAGAATGCCGATATTCCGTGTCATGAATGAACTCCAAGGGCTGAAAGGGCGGGAGAGTGAAAGCGCTCGCGGTAGGCCTGCGGGCTGACATTGAGCATGCGCTGAAAGGTGCGGCGCATATGTTCGGTGTTGGAAAAGCCGCTGGCGCGGGCGACCTCTTCCACCGGGTCCTGTGCCTGTTCAAGGCGCTGGCGGGCATGTTCGAGCCGCGCCTGCATGACGAAGCGGGCGGGCGTCATCCCCGTCTCGGCTTGAAAGGTGCGGGCGAATGTCCGCTCGCTCATATGCGCGCGGTCGGCAAGGGCGGGGATGGTCAGATCGGCCGCCGGATGATCGATGATCCATTGCATGAGGTCCGAGAGCCGCCCCGGTGCGATGGACTGCGCCTTGAGCTGGGCGGAGAATTGCGACTGGCCGCCTGGGCGGATCATGTAAACGACATGCCGGCGCGCGACGGCAAGCGCCGTCTCGTGGCCCATATCTTCGCCGATCATGGCGAGCGCCATGTCGATGCCGGTGGTCACGCCTGCGGAGGTCCAGAACTTGCCGTCGCGCACATAGATCGCATCTTCATCGACATCGACCCTGGGATAACGCGCCTGCATTTTGGCCAGCGATTCCCAATGGGTGGTGGCGCGCTTGCCGTCCAAAAGCCCGAGCTCGGCGAGAATGAGCGCGCCCGTGCAGATGGAGGCAACGCGGCGCGCATGTTTTGCGGCTTTGCGGCAGAAGGAAAGAAGGGTGGGATTTTCCATGGCCGCTGCCGTGCCGTCGCCGCCGCTGATGAGTAGCGTATCGATGCGTTTGAAATCGGCCGCCGTAAAGTCGCTAAAGGTGCGGTCGGGCATCAGCTTCAGCCCGCCATTGGTCTTGATCGGCGCTTTGTCTTCTGCCGTCAGCACCAGCTCGTAGCGCCGGGCGCCGGCTTCGCCGTTTGCGCCCGAAAACATCTGCATGGGCCCGGTAATATCCAGGACCTGGGCCCTTGGAAAGGCGACCATGGCAGTGAGGCGCGGTATGGGTTTTGTCTGGCTCATGGGGAAAGATTAGCCCGCCCGGTGCTTGGCGGGAATGTCAATTATCCCACAATTTATGCCAAATGAAGGGGCGGGGGCTGGAGAGGCTGCATGGATCCCGGGACAAGCCCGGGGTGACAGCTGCGGTAAATGGCGGAGCTGTGCCTCATATAGAGGCCGTCACCCCGGCCTCCGAGCCGGGGTCCACGAGCGGTGTTTTGAAACGCCGGAGGAGGAAAGCGCCCTCAGGCCAGCGTGCACTTACCGTTATTGATCACCACCGCATCGCGCTCTTTCACGCGGGCGCGGAAGGAAACGGTTTTCCCATCCTGCCAGATGTCGACCAGGATCGTTTCGCCGGGGAAGACGGGCGAGGAAAAGCGCACGTCGAAACCGGTGATTTTCGAGGCGTCATAATCGCAGACGGAGGAAATGATCGCCCGGCAGCAGGTGCCGTAGGTGCACAGCCCGTGCAGGATGGGCGCGGGAAAGCCCGCCATCTTGGCAACTTCCGGGTCCGCATGTAGCGGGTTGCGGTCACCGGAAAGCCGGTAAAGCAGCGCCTGGTCGGGGCGGGTGTCCACTTCCACCGTCTGGTCCGGCGCGCGCTCGGGCAGGGGATGGGGTTTGGGCGCGCCCTCGCTCGGGCCGCCGAAGCCGCCATCGCCGCGCGCAAAGGTGGTGGACTGCATGGTGCAGAGCTTGTCGCCGGTCTTCTTATCCTTGATCAGCGTTTCGGTGATGATGATGGCGCCCTTGTCTGCGCCTTTGTCGTAGGCGCCGATGACGCGGCTGTCGGCGGTGATGTCGGCGGCCACCGGCAAAGGCTTGTGCATGGTCAGTTTCTGTTCGCCGTGCACGACCATGAGATAATTGATGCCGCTCTTTGCCATTGGCCCCGCGCCCCAGGCAATGACCGAGGACATGGTGGGAATGGTCTGCAGGTCTTTTTCGTAAACGAAGGGCAGTTCCTTGTCGTTCATCGGGTCGCGCCCGAAGCCGATGCCCAGCGCATAGAGCATGGTCTCCCGGTCGCCATAGGAAAATTCCTGCCCTTCCGATTTCAGTGACATGAGATGATCGTAATCGATGGCCATGGCCGCCTCCCTGATTGCGGGGCTTTGCGGTTCGCGTGTGGACCGCCCCTGTTCAAACTTGCCCTATGGAACCGCGAATATGGACACGCCGCAAGCATCGTTCTGCGCGGGGCGCCGTGATAAAGTGCGTCCCAAGGATAATGGTGCCAAACCGCAATTTCGAGGGAGAGATGAAATGAGCCAGGCCGCCGCAGCGTCAACGCCGCAAAGCGCATATGAATGTTTCGAAGTGGAGATCAAAGACAAGATCGCCCATATCAAACTGTCGCGCCCCGACGCGCTCAATACGATGAACAAGGCTTTCTGGCGCGATCTGCCGGTGATCGTGGAAGATATCGATGCCAATGCGAAGGCCCGGGTAATCGTGATTTCCTCGACGGGCAAGCATTTCACCGCCGGGATGGATCTGTCGGTATTCGGTGACGGCACCCATGGCGGGCGCAAGATGGAAGCGGCGCGCAAGAACACCACCATCATGATGGCGGCCCAGGCGCTGCAGAAAACCTTCTCCTGCCTCGATGAAGCGCGCATCCCCGTGCTCATGGCCGTGCAGGGCGGGTGCATCGGCGGCGGCGTCGATTTCGCCAGCGCTTGCGATATCCGCTATGCAACGAAAAACGCTTTCTTCTGCGTGCAGGAAATCAATATCGGCATGACGGCGGATGTCGGCACCTTCCCGCGTCTGCCGCATCTTCTGCCGCAAGGGCTGGTGCGCGAGCTTTCTTATACGGGCCGGCGTATGGCGGCGGATGAAGCGGCGGCGAACGGTTTCGTCACCCGCGTCTTCGACACGCATGAAGAGATGCTGGCCGGCGTGATGGAGATCGCCCGCGAGATTGCCTCGAAGACGCCGCTGGCCGTTTGGGGCTCGAAGGAAATGCTGAACTATTCGCGCGATCATTCCATCGCCGATGGCCTGAAGCATATCGCCGTCTGGCAGGCGGGCATGTATCAGGGCACGGATATGGCCGAAGCCTTTAAAGCGAAGATGGAAAAGCGCGAGCCGGAATTCGACGATCTGCCGCCCATCAAGAACCCGATGGACGTCGTCTGAACGATCTGAAGCGTAGTGCTATTGAGCGGGCGTGATCTTGTACACCGCCGTTGCGGTGAGAAGATTGCGCCCGTTTGCGCTTAACGAGACATCCGCAAAAATCACCGAGCGGGTGCGCCGCGTGATCTGCGCGCAGGCGGTCACGCGCTCCCCTGCCTTTGCCGTGCCGGTGAAATCGGAATTGATGGAAAGCGGGCTGACTGCTTCCACGTCCGCCGTGCTTGCCGCCAGCAGCCTGAGCGCCAGCGCGGCAAAACCCATTGCATAACCCGCATCGAGTGCGCCGCCTGCCAGATGCGCGTCTTTGACATCGAAGCTGAGCGTCATCGGGTCATTTGCGTCAAGGCGGGGAGAAAGCGCGGCGCCCATTGCTTCCTGCGCAAATTGGCTAAGAAGCGTGCCGGGGTCTTGCTCGCCGGGGTCTTGCTCGTTTGTCGGCGCGTCGCTCATCTTTATACTCCTCGGGATCCGGCAACGATCGATAGGCCAGCCTCGTTCAGCGTGACTGAGGCTATCTACCTGTTTCACGCGGCGATGAAAAGAGACCAGGAAAGGGACGAGCCTCATGATGCGTCAACGGCATAGAACCATCCGCCTTGAAACCGGCCCGCGCCAGGCGCTTGAGCTGACGCCGGAGATTCGCGATTGGCTCGATCAGATCGAGGCAGAAGAAGGGTTGCTCAGCCTTTTCATCCGCCACACCTCCGCCTCGCTCACCATCATGGAAAACGCCGATCCGGATGTAATGCGCGATCTGACGGATTTTCTGGCGCGCCTTGCCCCGGAAAAGGCGGGCTATGCCCATGATACGGAAGGCCCGGACGATATGCCCGCGCATCTGAAAACCGCGCTCACCCAGACCCATCTTTCCATTCCCGTCATTGGCGGGCGGCTGGGGCTCGGCACCTGGCAGGGGATATGGCTGCTTGAGCACCGGGCAATGGCGCATCAGCGCAGCGTCATTCTGCATTTCATCGGCGAGTAAAGTTCCTCGGCGCAAAAGAAAACCCCGGTGACGCGAGGGAACATCACCGGGGAAGCATCGAGGAACGAGGAGGGGTTTTTAAAAGCGTGTTTCTCACACGTCTTGGCTGTCACCGCTGAGGGTTGCGGTGGGTACGGTCCGCTCGCTATCGAGCGGTTCGAGGGAAATCATATGGGCCGGGACGCCAAGCTCGATCAGCGTGTCGAGTACGGCGCTCGCGCGCTGCGTTGCCGTTTCGCCGTAAAGCGCGGGCATGAAGGAGGGCGCCGCGGAAATCGCGATGCGGGCAGAACCTTCCATCAGCACTTCATCGGCAAAGGCGGAAAGCGCCTCGCGGGCCTCCGGTGTCACATCGCTGCCGCCGGGCTTGAAATAGACCGGCATGGAAACTTTTTCGCGGGGGCCGTCTTCAAGCTCGCTGTCGAAGGCAGGCGCAACTTCCGCGCTCACCGTCACGGCGCGCTGTTCGATGCTCTCGGCAGCTGCCGCTTCCATCGGCGCGCTGGCGCAAGTGAGGAAGTGCCCCGGCGCAGCGGCGGCCGACTGTGCAAAGGCGCCCGTGGGCATGAAGGCGCCTGCGACAAGCGCAAGGCCGGCGGCCAAAGCGGCCGGAGCTATAAAAGTGCGGATCGGCATATAAGCGCGGGTCATCGTCACACTCCATCTGTGAAGCCCTGCCCCAATACGTCTCAGCTCTCAATCATGTGAACGAGCGGGGAAGGCCCTTTGTTCTGAGAATGAAGATGGCAGCGGAATCCGGCACGTCTTGGGTGCTCCAAAGGCGGCGGCGTGATGGTTTTAAGGCGATTTCGAGGCACCCCGGCGCGCGCACCTTTCAAAAAGCCGCAGATTCCCGCGAATTGCGGTTCAGAATTGGCACGTCACTGGTCAATTTTTTTGATTCCCAGGGCGCAATCGGGCCGTTATGGTGCCGCCAACCATTGGGAACGTAACGGAATCCGCGCTTTATGGTGTCCCCGCCTCCTCCAAGGTCAGGCACCGCCGGGCTCTGTCGTGCAAATTGAACCATAAGGGAGATCTATCATGGCAAGGGAAGCAGTCATCGTTTCGACCGCCCGCACGGGTCTGGCGAAGTCCGGCCGCGGCGGTTTCAACATGACCCACGGCGCTGCGCTGGCCGGTCACACCATCAAACACGCAATCGAGCGCGCTGGCGTCGAGCCGGGTGAAGTCGAAGACGTGATCATGGGCTGCGGCGCGCCGGAAGGTGCCACGGGCCACAATGTCGGCCGCACCGCCGCCATCTGGGCCGGCTGCCCGGTCACGACCTCCGGCACCACGGTCAACCGTTTCTGTTCGTCGGGCCTGCAGACCATCGCGATGGCTGCCAACGCGATCGTCAACAACAACGTGCCGGTCGCCATCGGCGGCGGCGTTGAAACCATTTCGCTGACCCAGATGCAGGGCCTCAACCTCAACAACTTCACCGAAGAGAAGTTGATGCAGGAAAAGCCGGAACTGTGGATGGCGATGATCGAAACGGCTGAAATCGTTGCTGAGCGTTACGGCATCTCCCGTGAAGCGCAGGACGAGTTCTCGCTGCGCTCGCAGCAGCTGATCGCCAAGGCCCAGGCCGAAGGCAAGTTCGACAACGAAATCGTTCCCATGAAGACCAAGATGAAAAAGGTCAACAAGGAAACGGGCGAAGAAACCATTGTCGATTACGTGGTGGACAAGGACGAGTGCAACCGTCCCGAAACGACCCTGGAAGGCCTTTCCTCGCTGAAGCCGGTCTTCAAGAACGGCCAGAAGGTCAAGGAAGGCCAGTACATCACCGCCGGTAACGCTTCGCAGCTTTCCGACGGCGCCGCCTCCTGTCTCCTGATGGAAGCCAAAGAAGCCGAACGCCGCGGCCTCGAGCCGCTCGGCGCGTTCCGCGGCTTTGCCGTTGCCGGCTGCGAGCCCGATGAAATGGGTATCGGCCCGGTTTACGCGATCCCGCGTCTTTTGGAGCGCACGGGCCTCAAAGTCGACGATATCGACCTTTGGGAGTTGAACGAAGCTTTCGCCAGCCAGTGCCTCTACTGCCGCGACACGCTGGGCATCGACCCCGACAAATACAACGTCAATGGCGGCTCCATCGCCATCGGCCACCCCTTCGGCATGACGGGTGCGCGCCTCACCGGCCACATCCTGCTCGAAGGCAAGCGCCGCGGCGCCAAATACGGCGTTGTGACCATGTGCATCGGCGGCGGCATGGGCGCAGCCGGCCTCTTCGAAATCTTCTAAGATTTCGGGCATGAATGAGTTGAAGGGCCTGCGCACCGCGCGGGCCCTTTGCTTTTTGGGCGCGATATGGGAAGGATAGATTATGCGCTATTTCGATGATTTTGAGGTGGGTGAGGAATGGCCCATCGATGCGGCCTATGAAATGACGGAAGAGGAGATCGTCGCCTTCGCCGCCAAATGGGACCCGCAGCCTTTTCACATCAACAAGGAAGCCGCCGGGCAGTCCGTCTATGGCACGCTGACCGCCTGCGGCACGCATATTCAGGCGGTGGTGCTGTGGCTTGCCAGCCGTCTTCCCCATGAAACGGCGGTGATCGGCGCGCTCGGCTATGATGAGGTGCGCTTTCACAAAGCAGCCAAGCTCGGCGATACGCTGACGCTGACCATCGAATGTATAGAAAAACGCCCCTCCGGCTCGAAGCCGGACAGAGGCATCGTGAAAAACCGGCATATACTGGCTAATCAGGACGGCGAAACCGTCTTCACACAGACAACGACGTTGCTGATCAAGCGCAAGGTTTAAGGGAGAAGGCGATGGCGGGCGAAGCTGTGATGGAAAGCCTGGAGCAGGTGAGCGAGCGCTGCGCCGATCCGACGGGAGCCGTTTATGCCAAACTCTTCGAGCAGCATCCGGAGATGAAGCCGCTCTTTGTCCTCGACAAGGACGATGCCGCCAAAGGCCATATGCTGCATGAAGTGCTGGAGAATTTGATCGACTTCACGGGCGAGCGCCATATCGCGCCGCATTTCATCCGCTCCGAACTCGTCAACCATGACAATCTCGGCATTGCGCCGGATGTCTTCGGCACGTTCTTCCCTATTCTGCGCGACACGTTCAAGGACATTTTGGGCGCGGACTGGACGGAGGCGATGGAAAGGGATTGGAACGGTCTTATCGCAGAGATCGATGAGATGATCCGCGAGGAAGCAGGCGGGATGGCGCAAGGTGCCCGGGCTTAAAGCCCGAGCACCAGTTTTGCCATGATATTGCGCTGAACCTCATTCGAGCCGCCATAGATCGAAGAGGCGCGGTTGTTGAGATAGGTCGCCATGGGAGTGAGCGCGTAATCGGGTCCCACCGGGGCGATGTTCGAGCCGGGCTCGCGCGCGTCGCGTTCGAAAGGCGCCATGTAATAGCCCACCGCCTCGACCGCCAGCGTATCGATAAGCTGTTTCAGCTCCGTGCCGCCCGTCTTGAGCATGGAGGACGCCGGTCCTGGATTCTGCCCCGCCGACATGGCGGACATGATGCGGTGCTCGGTCATTTCCAGCGCCTTGACGCGGATCGCTGCGTCGTCGAGCTTGGCTTTGAAAGCCGGATCGTCTATCAGCTTGCCGCCATCGGCCGCTTCCTGGTTGGCGATGTGTTCGACTTGCTGGATATTGACTTCAAGGCCCGCCGCATAAGCGCCGCCCCGCTCGAATTCGAGCAGATATTTGGCAACCGTCCAGCCATCGTTTTCCTCACCCACACGGTTTTTCACCGGCACGCGCACATCGTCGAAGAAGACCTGATTGACTTCATGATCGCCCGCCATGGTGAGGATCGGCTCGACTTTGAGGCCGGGCGTGTCCATGTCGATCAAGAGGAAGGTAATGCCCTGCTGCGGCTTGCCGCTCGCATCCGTGCGCACGAGGCAGAACATGCGGTTGGCGAAATGGGCGTGGGTGGTCCAGATTTTCGTGCCGTTGATGACATATTCATCCCCCTCGCGCACCGCCTTGCATTGCAGTGAGGCAAGATCGGAGCCCGAGCCCGGTTCGGAATAGCCCTGGCACCAATAATCCTCACCCGCAAGGATGCGCGGCAGGTAGAAATCCTTCTGCTCCTGCGTGCCGTATTTCATGATCACCGGGCCGCACATGCGAAGGCCCATGGGCGAGAGGTTCGGTGTCTGGGCGCGGGCGCATTCGGACGACCAGATATATTTCTGCATCTCGCTCCAGCCCGTGCCGCCATATTCCTCCGGCCAGTTGGGCGCGACCCAACCCTTTTCATAAAGAATCTTGTGCCATTTGAGGTTGTAGTCGCGGTCCGTGAAGACGCTCGTCGTCAGCCGGCCCGCCTCGCGCAGCTCGTCCGTCAGATGGGTGTCGAGAAACGCGCGAACCTCGTCGCGGAATGCGGCATCTTCCGCCGCCATTGCCAATTCCATGGGAAAACTCCTCGCTCTTTGCCCTCCAACCTAGCGCCGAAAAAATGCCCGTCAATTGGCCCTGCGCGAAGCCTTTCAGACGCTGCGTCCTTTCTATAGGCTCGGGCCCAACCATTACTGAAAAACGGGAGGACGGCATGGATTTGGGACTTAAAGGCAAGCGGGCGGTGGTGCTGGGCGGCACACGCGGCATCGGGCGGGCGATCGCCGACACGCTGGCGGATGAGGGCTGCAATGTGGCGATCTGCGCGCGCAATCAGGATCAGATCGATGCGGCAGTAAGCGAGCTTGCCGCCAAGGGCGTGAAGGCAAGCGGGGCGAGCGTCGATATTGCCGATGGCGCGGCGCTCAAAGCCTTTATCGAGAAAGCAGCCGGGGAGTTGGGCGGTATCGATATTCTGGTGTCCAATGCAAGCGCGCTGAGCGCCGGCAATAGCGAGGAAAACTGGCAGGCCGGCTTCAATGTCGATGTCATGGGCGCGCAGCGTTCCATGGAAGCGGCTAGACCTCATTTGGAAAAATCCGCAGCCGCGAACGGCGATGCCGCTTTCGTCATCATCTCCTCCGTCTCGGCGGCGGAAACTTCCTCCCCCAATGCATACGGCGCCATGAAAGCCGCGCTTATTCACATGGCCAAGGGCTTTGCGAAAGCGGGGGCCGAAAAACATGTGCGCACGAATGTCGTCTCCCCCGGCACCGTTTATTTCAAAGGCGGGGTCTGGGACATGATCGAGCAGCACATGCCCGACACGTTTAGAGAAGCGATGGAGAAAAACCCGATGGGCCGGATGGCGAGCCCGCAGGACATCGCCAATGCCGCGGTCTTTCTGGCAAGCCCGGCCTCGAGCTTTACCAGCGGTATCAACATGGTCGTGGATGGGGCTTATACGTCGCGGGTGAATTTCTAAGACTTAGCCGCGCTGATCGGCCCGCTGGGCTTCGCGCTTCAGCTGGCCGATCACGTTTTCCACCGTGCCGGGGCCGATATTGCGGTAAAAGCGGATGATCTTCTCGATGATCTCCGGCACGAAGGCCTCGGGATGCATCGGCAGGCCCTTTTTCTTGCGGGTCGTCACAACCTTGACCGCCGCCGTAATCGCATAGCGGAAATAGGGCGAAAGGCACGCCTTCTGATAGAGCGTGCGGAAACTCTCCTCACCCTGCGCATAAAAAGCAAAGACCACGGCTTCGGCTTCTTCCTCGCACATCACCTGAAAAGCGGCGGAAAGGAAATCGAGATCACCGGTGCAGGCGCAGCGGAAAAGCAGCGTCGGTGTCAGTTCGCCCTGATTGTGCAGAAGCTCGGCCAGCGCCAGAAGCTCGGCCTCATGGGCGTTGTCTTCATCGGCGGGCAGGCGGTTGGCGATCATCTGCTCGCGCGCATTCAAGACGATGTCTTCGGCAAGGTCGGCGGGCAGCTCATAGGTTTCCATGAGCACGCGCTGCATTTCCTGCGAAACTTCCGCTTCCACGAGATTGTCGAGAATGATCAGGTGGCAGCGCTTGACCGTCTTCGGTGTCAGGTCCTTGCGGTGGGCGACGAGTTTGAGCACATCGCCGTGGCGCTCGTGATAGGTGATCACGGCTTCCATCGTGTGCTCGGAAATTTCCGCACCTTCGTTTTTCAGAAGCGTGGCGGCAAGTTCCGCATCTTCTTTTTCGACCAGCGCATGGGACACGCGGCTGGAAACGGACGGGCGCGAGGCAATGGCGTGCTGGCGCGGGTCGTCCCCCTGCATCTGGCGCACCATGGCTTCCAGAAATTCGTCATGCAGAACCGGCGAATCGGTAATGACCGGAATGGCAACCTCGCTGATATCCTCGGCAAGGCGCTGGGCGGTCGGGCGAGGCAGCAGCGAATAAGACGAAATGGCATGGGCGAGGGCGGCGCGCACTTGCGCTTCCTTGTCGCGGGAAAGCTGATCGAGCAAATCATGCGCCGTCTGCCGGTCTTTGGGGGCGACTTCATCCGCGCCCATCAGCAGCATGATCATTTCAGCTGCTTCGGCGCGCAACTCGGCAAGGCTCGGCCGCGGCACTGCATGTTTGGCTGGTGAAGGCATAGGGGCCATAAGCGCGCTATATCCCTGACAAAGCGGCCTGGCCGCCATACTCATCCTCGTCCCGGCATGGTTTCCCGGGATATTCAATATCGCATGACCGGGTTAAGTGGCTGTTAATGCAACAGGCAGCCGCGGCGCGCCGGGGCCCCGTTCCGGCCCCGAAATCCGTCACAAAACCGTCGCGCGGGCGTGGCATTCCAGCTTTCATCAGACGCCATGGAAGAGGGTCATGGGGGCCTTCGTTTTCAGGCATTTTCAGGGAAGTTGCGACATGAGCACTGCGCGCGCGCTTGCTATTACGGCGGCTCTTTGCCTTCCGGCGCCGGCTTTTGCAGCCGATGCCGTCGAACTCGAGCTGCTCGGCACCTACAAAACCGGCATTTTCGATGAGAGCGCGGCGGAAATCGTCGCCTATGAGCCGCAGAGCAAACGGCTCTACGTGGTCAATGCCGATGCCAAACTGGTGGATATTCTGGATCTGGCCGACCCGGCAAATCCGATCAAGGCGGGCACGCTCGATGCCAAGGCCCATGGCAAGAAGGCCAATTCCGTTGCCGTCCATGGCGGGCTGATTGCCGTCGCCGTTGCCGCCGACCCGGACCAGAAACCGGGCAAGGTGGTTTTCTTCACGTCCGGGGGCGAAGAAGTTGGCGCCGTGGAAGTGGGCGCGGGCCCGGACATGGTGACCTTTACGCCGGACGGCGCTTATGTGCTCACCGCCAATGAAGGTGAGCCGAGCGATGATTATAAGATTGACCCGGAAGGCTCGGTCTCCATCATCAAAGTTGCGGACAAGAGCGTGCGCACGGCAGGCTTCGGCGCTTTCTCGCGCGACAAATTGCCGGAAGGGATGCGCATGGGCCATCCTTCGGCAAGCTTTGCCGAAGATATGGAGCCGGAATATATCGCCGTCTCCCCGGACAGCCGCACCGCCTATGTCACTTTGCAGGAAAACAATGCCATTGCCGTTGTCGATATCGCCTCGGCACAAGTGACGAAGGTTTTCGGCCTCGGCTATCAAGATCATTCGAAAATCGCCTTCGACCCTTCCAATAAGGATGGCGGGGCGCGGCTCGGGACCTGGCCGGTCTGGGGCATGTATATGCCCGATGCCATCGCCGCTTATGAGGCAGGCGGCAAAACCTATCTCGTGACCGCCAATGAAGGCGATGCCCGTGAGTATGAGGGCTTTGAAGATGAGGCGCGCATCAAGGACGTGACGCTCGACCCTGCCGCTTTCCCGAATGCGGACGAACTGCAGGCCAAGACCAATCTCGGCCGGCTTAAGATTTCGCCGCTCTCCTCCGACGCGGATGGCGATGGGAAGATCGAAAAACTCATGGCGTTCGGGTCGCGCTCCTTTTCCATCTGGGACGAAGCGGGCAAACAGGTGTTCGACAGCCGCTCTGATTTCGAAAAGATCACTGCCGACCGTCTCGGCGTGAATTTCAATGCGACGAATGATGAGAATGGCAGCGGTGACGATCGCTCGGACGACAAGGGCCCGGAACCGGAAGGCGTGACGGTCGGCACGATTGGCGGCAAGACCTATGCCTTTATCGGCCTTGAGCGGGTAGGCGGCATCATGGTCTATGATGTGACGGAGCCCGCCGCCGCGCGCTTTGCCGGCTACGCCAACAACCGCGACTTCGCGGGCGATCCGAAAGCGGGCACCGCCGGCGATCTCGGCCCCGAAGGCCTTGCCTTTATCGGTGCGGATATCTCCCCGAACGGCAAGCCGCTCCTTGCGGTCGGCAACGAAGTTTCGGGCACCACGTCTATCTATGAAGTAGTGGTGAAGTAATCAACGTTCGCTTGAGAGTAGATGTGAAACGGCGCCCTTGAGGCGCCGTTTTTATTCGTCTTCGCAATATTGCGCCACGAAGCGGCGCAGGGCGGCCTTGCGCGTTTCTTCTATATCGGCCCGGTCGATTTCGGCGCGCAGCTTTGCGCAGTCTTCCGGTGAAATATAGCTGTCCTCGGGAAGCGCCTCGTATATTTCGCCGAAAAGGCGCCAGAAGGGCACCGAGCCTTTCTGGCAGCAGTCTTTCACCCCGAAAAGCTCGCAGATGATCCAGTCGCCGAGGCGGCTCATGGCGATACCGGTGCCGACCGCAATCATGACGACGCGGGCCAGGAAGATCATGAGAGCGGTCGCTTTGGCCGCGCCTGCAAATTTGGCAAAAAGGCCGGGCAGCAATGCGCCGCCGCCTGCCGCGAAAATGCCGACCAGCAGCGCGCTCAATCCGACGGCCACGATGGTTTTCCAGATCGTGCATTTGTTGCGGCCGAAAAATTCCAGCGGTTCCCACATCTTCGCGCCTCCCCAAGAATGAAACCCATGTTTCTCTTTTTGGGGCGGGCGAGTCAATGAAAAGGACGCATACGGATGGATTGTGCTGGATTGAACTGTCTTAGTTTGCTGTGGCTTATAGCCAGCCCGCGCCCGTGCCATCCCAGCGGTAAATCCGGTCCTGGGGAATATCGAGCACGGCGGCTTCGTCGCGCGGCAGGTCTTCGAGCACGGCGCGGAAGGCGCGCTGCATGCCGCCATGGGCAACGATCAGTGTGCCGCCTTGCAGCGTGCTGAGAAACTGCCGGGCGCGCGCTTCCCCTTGCGCGTAGGATTCACCTTCCGGCGGGGCCGTGTGCCATTTGTCGGCCTCGCGCGCATCCCACTCCGGTTTGTGGTTGGTAGAGATGTCATGGAGCGTCATGCCCTCCCAGCTGCCATAGGAAAGCTCCATCAAAAGCGGGTCGATCTCATAGGCCTCCGGGTTAAAGCCGAGCGCGACGCGCAGGACTTCCATCGTCTCCCGCGCCCGGGCAAGGGGGCTTGCGATGAAGCGGAGGGTGGAAAGATCCGCGCGTGCCTCCGCGAGTGCCTCACCGTTCCGCCGCGCTTGGCGCCGTCCCAGATCGTTGAGCGGCGTATCGCGCTGGCCCTGAAAGCGCCGCTCGGCGTTCCAGTCGGTCTGGCCGTGCCGCACGATATAGAGCGTGTGAGGAAAGACGGAGGTCATGGGAAACTCAAGGCCGGAACTTGTCGCTCGCCCGCACCAGCGCATCGACGACGCCGGGTTCGGTTGCCGTGTGGCCGGCATCCGCGATGATTTCCAGCTCGGCTTCCGGCCAGGCTTTTTTCAGGTCCCAGGCATTTTTGAGCGGTGTGACGACATCATAGCGCCCATGCACCATAATGCCGGGAATGCCTTTCAGGCGGCCGGCATTGGCAAGCAGTTGGTCGTCGCGCTCGAAGAAGCCCTTGTTCATGAAGTAGTGGCACTCGATCCGGGCAAAGGCGATGGCGAAATGATCGTCGCCGAAACGGGCCTGACGCTCGGCATCGGGCAGAAGAGAGAGGGTCGTGCCCTCCCAGGTGCTCCAGGCCCTGGCGCAAGCGAGTTTCTCCGCCTCGTTGTTGCCCGTCAGGCGCTTGTAATAGGCGGCCATCAGGTCGCCGCGCTCCGTTTCCGGGATCGGAGCGAGATAAGCCTCCCAGGCATCGGGGAAGAGCGCGTCGGTGCCTTGCTGGTAGAACCATTCGAGCTCCCAGCGGCGCAGCATGAAGATGCCGCGCAGGATGATCTCGCTCACGCGCTCCGGGTGCGTTTCGGCATAGGCGAGCGAAAGCGTCGAGCCCCAGGAGCCGCCGCAAAGCTGCCAGCGCTCGATGCCCAGCTTCTCGCGCAGCTTTTCGAAATCTGCCACCAGGTCCCAGGTCGTGTTGCCCTCAAGCTCGGCATGGGGCGTGGAGCGCCCGCAGCCGCGCTGATCAACCAGGATGATGCGGTAGGCCTCCGGGTCGTGAGTGCGGCGCATGGTGGGATTGCAGCCCCCGCCCGGCCCGCCATGGACGATGAGCACGGGCTTGCCCTTCGGGTTGCCGCATTCTTCGTAATAGATCGTGTGCAGGTCCGATACGTTCAGAAGGCCGGAAGAATAGGGCTCGATCTCGGGATAGAGCGTGCGCCGGTCGGTCATGGCAGCCTCGTTTCAGGAAAATCGGCAGGTGAGTCTTACGCTTAAGCATCAGCGTCTTGAATGTGTCCTTGATGACACGAAAGGCAAGCGTTGCGAAACAAACAAAATTCGCTTTAAGCGGCTGGACCCAAAGCATTTTTCATGAGAGCTTCACCTTGCATTAAGACCTTGTTAACCAAAAAAAATCACCCTCGGGATCGCAATAGGTTGACGCAGGATTAACGGCAGATACTATATCTAGACGCGCTGCACCGCTGGGGACACTTGGGGGACGGCGGCGCTTCCAAAAATTGAGGAAGACTGGCCATTTGCGTGGCCGGGGGACGGGTCTCAACCGCACGGGGACCCAACGAGGGACTTTTGTCCGTTTCGAGCGGCGGCGGAAGCGGGGTAGAGGGATCCAAAATGTTCAATGATTCGTCGAAAGCGGCAGATATGAGTGACGTTGAGGCCATGGTTTCGGGCATTATTTCGGGCAACCACGCACCGGCGCGGGGCCAGCGCCAAGTGCAGGCCCAGATGCAGGGCGAACCGGGGGGCGATGAGCCGGAAATTCCCTTCGCCCATGCCGATCAGCGCGTGCAGGTGGCAGCAGGGCGCTCGGTCAAGCTCGACCGTTCGCGCGATGCGCTGCTGACCGAGTTCGGCAAGGCCACGCTGCGCGACCGCTATCTGATGCCCGGCGAAAGCTTTCAGGATCTGTTTGCGCGCGTCGCTTCCTGCTATTCGGACGATGATGCGCACGCTCAGCGCCTTTACGATTACATTTCCAAGCTCTGGTTCATGCCGGCAACGCCGGTGCTTTCCAATGGCGGCACGAAGCGCGGCCTGCCCATCTCCTGCTTCCTGAACGAGGCGACCGACACGCTGGAAGGCATTGTCGGCCTTTGGAACGAGAATGTCTGGCTCGCGGCCAAGGGCGGCGGCATCGGCTCTTACTGGGGCAACCTGCGCTCGATCGGCGAGAAGGTCGGCGGCAATGGCAAGACCTCAGGCATCATTCCCTTCATCCGCGTGATGGATTCGCTGACGCTGGCGATCAGCCAGGGCTCGCTGCGCCGCGGCTCGGCGGCCTGCTATCTGCCGGTGGATCATCCCGAGATCGAGGAATTCATCGAACTGCGCCGTCCGACCGGGGGCGACCCCAACCGCAAGGCGCTCAATCTGCACCACGGGGTGCTGATTTCCGACGCCTTCATGCGCGCGGTGGAAGAGGACGCGGAATGGGCGCTTCTGTCTCCGAAAGACAAGAGCGTGCAGAAAACCGTTTCGGCCCGCTCGCTCTGGATCCGCATGCTCACCTCGCGCATCGAGACGGGCGAGCCTTACATGATCTTCAAGGACACGGTGAACAACGCCCGTCCCGAGCAGCACAAGCTGGCGGGCCTTGAAGTGAAGACCTCGAACCTGTGCGCCGAAATCACCCTGCCCACGGGCGAGGATCATCTGGGCAATCAGCGCACCGCCGTTTGCTGCCTCTCCTCGCTCAATATGGAAAAATATTTCGACTGGCAGGAGCATCCGACCTTCATCGAAGATGTGATGCGCTTCCTCGATAATGTCATTCAGGACTTTATCGACCGCGCGCCACCGGAAATGGCGAATGCCGTTTACTCGGCCATGCGCGAGCGTTCCGTCGGGCTCGGTGTGATGGGCTTCCACTCCTTCCTGCAGGCCAACATGATCCCCTTCGAGGGCGTGATGGCGAAGGTCTGGAACACGCGCATCTTCACGCAGATCCAGGAAGGCGTGAACGCGGCCTCCCGCAAGCTTGCCGAAGAGCGCGGGCCGTGCCTTGATGCGGCCGATTACGGGCTCATGGAGCGCTTCTCCAACAAGACGGCTGTGGCGCCCACCGCCTCGATCTCGATCATTTGCGGCGGCACCAGCGCGGGTATCGAGCCTATCGCGGCCAATTCTTACACGCATAAAACGCTGTCCGGCTCCTTCAACGTGAAGAACCGGCATCTGAAAAAGCTGCTGGAAGAAAAAGGCCGTGACGATGAAGACACCTGGTCCTCCATCGTGGTGAATGGCGGCTCGGTGCAGCATCTCGATTTCCTCTCCGATGAGGAAAAAGACGTCTTCAAGACTGCCTTCGAGCTTGATCAGCGCTGGGTGGTGGATCATGCCGCCGACCGCGCGCCGATGATCGACCAGGCGCAATCGGTCAACATCTTCCTGGCGGCCGATGTGCATAAGCGCGAGCTGCACCAGCTCCATTACCGGGCCTGGAAGAAAGGCGTGAAGTCGCTTTACTACTGCCGCTCGCTTTCCATTCAGCGCGCCGAAAAAGCGCAAGGCGGCGGCGCGATGGCCGAATTGATGGCCCCGCCCTCCAAGGCCGCCGAATTGCCGCTCAAGACGCTGGAGGAAGTGGCGGTGGAATCGCGCCTGGCGATGAACGGTGCCGGCAATGCCGCGCCCGCCCAGCCGCAAGTCGTCAATCCGGCCGAGCAGGATTACGACGAGTGCCTGTCCTGTCAGTAAGTTGCGTTTCGTGGCCCGGCGTCAAACCCGGGCCACAAGTCCCTTTATCTGGTGCCGAAGCCTAAACCGGAGCGATCCCATGTCTCTTCTCGAAGAACGCGCCACCTACAAACCCTTCCGTTATCCCTGGGCTTATGACGCCTGGCTGACGCAGCAGCGCATTCACTGGCTGCCGGAAGAGGTGCCGCTGGCCGACGATGTGAAGGACTGGGCAAAATCGCTGACCGATGCTGAGCGCAATCTGCTCACACAGATTTTCCGCTTCTTCGTGCAGGCGGATGTGGAAGTGAACAATTGCTACATGAAGCATTATTCGCAGGTCTTCAAACCGACCGAAGTGCAGATGATGCTCGCCGCCTTCTCCAATATCGAGACGGTGCATATTTCCGCCTATTCCCATTTGCTCGACACGATCGGCATGCCGGAAGTCGAGTATGAAGCCTTCATGAAATACAAGCAGATGAAGGACAAATACGACTATATGCAGGAATGGGGCGTGAGCACGGATGAGGACATCGCCAAGACGCTGGCCGTCTTCGGCGCCTTTACCGAAGGCGTGCAGTTATTTGCGTCCTTCGCGATCCTGATGAACTTCCCCCGCTTCAACAAGATGAAGGGGATGGGGCAGATCGTGACCTGGTCGGCGCGCGATGAAACGCTGCACACCAATTCCGTCATCAAGCTTTTCCGCACCTTTATCGACGAGAAGCCGGAAATCTGGACGGAAGATCTGCAGCGCGAGATTTACAAATCCTGCGAAACGATCATCCACCACGAAGACGCCTTCATCGATCTTGCTTTCGAGGCAGGCGATGTGGAAGGGCTCTCGGCCGAGCAGGTGAAATCCTATATCCGCTGGATCGCTAACACGCGCCTTTCCCAGCTCGGGCTTCTGCCCATCTACCGGGTGGAAAAGAACCCGCTGCCCTGGATGGATGAGATGCTGAACGGCATCGAGCACACGAACTTCTTCGAAAACCGCGCAACGGAATATTCCAAGGCCTCCACCAAAGGCACCTGGGACGAAGCGTTCGATTGATCAGCTGAAAGAAGCGCGGGGCGCGGCGGCCTTATGCCTTCGCGCCTTCCGCCGCCTCGATCATGGCGCCGGCGAGAAGGGTATAGGTTTTCTCCCAGGCCGCTTTCGTTTCTGCGGTGAAAGCATCGCCGAGGCCTTGTTCCAGCGTCCAGAGCAGCGCTTCGCCGACCGGCTGGTAATGGGCGGTGGTGACGCCGTAATCCACATGTTTGCGCCCAAGCTCCTGAACGGCCGGCAGGATCGCCTCGAGATTGGTCAGCCCGTTCACGGCGACGGCGAGCATTTGCATCAGTTTCTTGCCTTGCTCGCTCATATCCCCTTTGAAGAGCGGTTTGACTTCCGGTGCGATGGTGAAGAGCCGGTCGTAAAACATGGCGGCCGCCTGATCGGAAATCGGCCGCACGGCGGCAAAGGACTCTTGAACGAGGGTGCGTTCTTGCGGCGTCATGAAGCTCTCCCGGGCTTTCGTGGCAATCGCGAAAAGCCTACCGGGAGAAGGGATATTGGCAATTAAAGGCTCCGTGAGGCGGCGTGATCGCCCGTGAGCGTTAAACGATATGGCTGCCCGTTCCGTCTCTGGCTGCGCGCCATTTGCGCGCCCGGTTGATCGCCATTTTCTCGTTCACAGCTTGGTGGAGATCGATGCCGGTTTCTTCCGCCGCCCGGTAAAGTAGGATCAGGATGTCGGCCATTTCATGCGCCGCTTCCTCTTTGCCGCCGCAGCTCAATGCCTCACGCAGCTCTTCCATTTCCAGCATGGCCCGCTCGGCAAGGCGGGCGGGCTCTGCCACGGGCCCGAATGTTTCCTCCGCCCAGACTGCGATCGTTTGCTGCGTTTCATTAGCCATGGGGCATCCTCAAAGAACTTTATAGACGCGGTAGGCGACGCCTTTTTCCGTCAGCCGGCCCATGCCGACCGCCACCACCCCGTTTAGCCAGGCATGGGGGCTGTCCATCGCCACTTCGAAAAGCGGGTTGGTACGGAAGTAATAAAGCGCGGGATCGAGTGCCGCCGCTTTTGCCCGGTCGCCCAGCGCGCCCATATGTTCCTGCGGCATGACGATGCGCCCGCCATAGTAAGCATAGATCTGCGTGCCATCTTCGGCGATGAGCACCGCGCGCACATCGATCTTGAGCGAGCCGTCGGCGCGGATAAGCGCCCAGTCGGCGCCGGAGGGCGCAATCGTCCCTTTCAACGCCGGACCCTCGAAGCTGCCGCCCTTCACATTGGCGATGAGCCGTGTGCCTTCCGGCATGGCGCCGATGAAATTGGCCGGTTCCACCAATTCAGCTTCCATCTCGAAAAGAAATTCGGTTTTCACGTCGCTCATCTTCCGCCTCCCATCGGGTTTCTTAAGGAAGCCTAGCCTCGGGGCGGGGCGCGGGAAAGCGTTCCCTCGCGTCAAGTTTCCTCACGAAATGAGGGCAAAGGCTTCTTTTGCATCTTGCCCGCCCGCGCACTAGACTGCGCCGCGACGGTGCCCCGCAAGGGGGTAAAAGGGAATCCGGGAATGCCGGAGCTGTCCCCGCAACTGTGAACGGCGAGCCCGCGCCGCATTGCCACTGGCCAGAGGCCGGGAAGGCAGGCGCAAGGGCGTAGACCCGTAAGCCAGGAAACCTGCCGTCATGTCGTCCGCTCCGGGCCGGGTGAGCTTGGGGATGCGGGGTTCCGCTGTGGCGACGCCGGTTTCATCGTCGAGGCGGATATGGCACGGATTTTCACGTCAGGATTGATTGCGGCAGCATTGTTCCTTGCTTTTGCGTCGCTTGGAACGCGGGCAGGGGAGACGTCCGCGCCGCAGAAGATCGTCTCGCTCAATCTTTGCTCGGACATTTATCTGTTGATGCTGGCAGAGCCCGGCACGGTGCGCTCGATTTCTTTTCTCGCGCAAGATCCCTCGCTTTCTCCGGTCGCCGATAAAGCAAAACCCCTCCATGCCAATGCGGGCGAGGTGGAAGAGCTGATCGCCATGCACCCCGACCTGGTGCTTGCCCATGAATTTACCTCGCCCTTGAAGCTCGGCCTTTTTGAAAAGCTGGGCATTGAGACGGTCAAAGTGAGCGACCCGCAATCCTTCGCCGATATACGCGCCAATTTGCGCCGTATCGCAAAGGCCCTCGGGCGGGTTGAAGAGGGTGAAGAGGCGATCCGCCATTTCGATGCGGTGCTGGCCGGGACGCATTGGAGAGAAAGCACGCCGCGCGCCCGTGTCATCGTTTACCGCCCGCGCGGCTTTGCGGCGGGCGATGGCGGGCTGACGAAAGAATTGCTGGAGCATGTGGGGCTCGCCAATCTTTCCGGCGCCAAGGACGATCTCGGCGCTTATATGCCGCTCGAAGAAGTGCTGCTCGCCGATCCCGATTACATCATCGTTTCCGCCGATGCCTTGCAGCAGCGCTCCCTTGTCCGTGCGCTGCTCGATCATGCGGCCATGCGCCATTTCGACAAGACGCATGAAGGCGCGCGCATCGCCATACCTTCCGATATGTGGAGCTGCGGCACGCCTTTCATAGCCGGTGTCGTGGAGCGGCTTGCCGCGCTGCCGCGCGCGCAGCTTGAGAGGGAGGCGCGGCAATGATCCGCTCCAACCTCAAACTCAATCTCGCTTTGGCGCTGCTTGTCGCCGCCGCCTTTGCCGCCTCCATTGCCATGGGCCGGGGCGGGACGTTTTTGACCGAGGCGTTCCGCGAGGCTTATGCGCTCGATCCGGAAACCTTCGCCGTCATTCTTTATGACATCCGCCTGCCGCGCGCGCTGCTCGGGCTGTTCGTCGGGGCAAGCCTCGGGCTTTGCGGCGCGGCCCTGCAGGGGCTCTTGCAAAACCCGCTGGCGGAACCGGGGCTCATCGGCGCCTCAAGCGGGGCGGCGCTCGGTGCGGTCAGCGTCTTTTATTTCTCGCTTGGCGGGGGAATACTCGGCCTGCCGCTTGGCGGCATTGCAGGCGCGGCCCTGGCGCTCGGCATTCTTTATGCGCTGGCCGGGCGCAACCCGAGCCTGACAACACTCATTCTGGCAGGCGTTGCCATTTCCGCTTTTGCCGGGGCCTTGACCTCTCTCGCGCTCTCGCTCGCGCCCAGCCCCTATGCCGCACTTGAAATCGTCTTCTGGATGCTGGGCTCGCTTGCCGACCGCTCCATGGAACATGTGCTTTTTGCCGCCCCTTTCATGGGGATCGGCGCGCTTATCATCGCAAGCACCGCCCGCGCCCTCGATGCTTATGCGCTGGGAGAAGACACGGCCACGAGCCTCGGTTTCAATCCGGCTTCGGTGAAAGCGCGGGTCATTCTGGGCACGGCCCTTGCCGTCGGCGCCGCCGTGGCGGTGACGGGCGTTGTCGGCTTTATCGGCCTTGTCGTGCCGCATCTCGTGCGCCCGCTTGTCGGCCACAGCCCCGCGCGGCTTTTATTGCCGAGCGCGCTTGCCGGCGCGGTGCTCACCCTTGCCGCCGATATTGTCGTGCGCCTGCCGCCGACGGGGCTTGAGCTGAAGCTCGGCGTCATCACCGCGCTTCTGGGCGCGCCGTTCTTTCTTTATCTCGTGCTCAAAGCGCGGCGGGAGGCGGCATGGTAAGGGCGCTGCGCACCGAAAATCTGAAAGCCGCTCTCAATGAGCGCCGGGTCCTGCGCGGTGTGTCGCTCGAGCTTCAAAAGGGCGAAGTGCTGGGCCTCATCGGGCCGAACGGGGCGGGTAAGACGACGCTGGTGCGCGCCGTCGCCGGGCTCATTCCCCATGAAGGGGATATCTTCATCGAGGATAAGCCGGTCGAAACCCTTGCCCGGCAGGAGCGGGCGCGCCTGCTTTCCTATCTGGCACAAGGGGCGGAAAGCCGCTGGCCGATCCTGGCTGAGCGGCTTGTGGCGCTCGGCCGGTTGCCCCATCTCGGGGCCTTCATGCGCCCCGGCGCGGAAGATGATGCTGCCGTGCAGCGCGCCATGCAGCGCGCCGATGTCATTGCCTTCAAGGGCCGGCCCGTCACGCGGCTGTCGGGCGGGGAGCGCGCCCGCGTCATGCTGGCCCGCGCGCTTGCAGTCGAAGCGCCGGTGCTGCTGGTGGATGAGCCGACCGCCTCGCTCGATCCTTATCATCAGTTGCAGATCATGGAAGTGCTGCGCAGTTTTGCCGATGAAGGCCGCTCCGTCATCGCCGTGCTGCATGACCTCTCGCTTGCCTCGCGCTTTTGCGACCGGCTGGCGCTTTTGCATGAAGGCCATCTTGCCGCTTTCGGCCCGCCGGGCGAGGTGCTTTCCGATGCGAACCTTGAAAAGATCTACCGCATCAGCGCGCGCCGCCAGGAAGGCGAGCGCGGCGCGGTGGTGCTGCCCTGGGCCCGGCTTTAGAAACGCAACTTTCCTCTCCCGCGCTCATGCCCCCGCTGGAAACCGGCATGCGGCGCGGTTAGACTGCGCGTCATGGAACATGGCATCGATCTCAACTCCATCACCTTTTTGACGCTGATTGCGCTTGCCTGCGGCTTTGCCATGATGCGCCTGCGCCAGCCGGCCATTGTCGGCTACATTCTGGCGGGCGTCGTGCTCGGGCCGTCCGGTTTCGGCATGATCGGCAATTCGGCAGGTATCCATCTTTTTGCCGAAATGGGCGTGCTGCTGCTCCTCTTTACAATCGGCATGGAGCTCAGCCTTAAGACCTTCAAGCAGATATACAAAGTCGCGCTCACCTGCGCGGTGCTGCAATCGGCAGCCGCCATGTTGCTTGCTTATGGGATCGGCTCGCTGCTTGGCTGGGATACGAGCCGTATCGTGCTGATCGGTTTCGTGCTTTCGCTTTCCAGTACCGCCGTGGGTATTAAAATCCTGGAGGCGACGGGCGAATTGCGCACCCATGTGGGGCGCACCACGATCGGTGTGCTTATCGCGCAGGACCTTCTCATCATTCCGATGCTGCTCGTCATTCAGTCCATGGGCGGGGCGGCGGAAGGCGCACCGGCCTGGGCAATCGTTTTAAAGATCGTGGCGGGCATTGCCATTATGGCGGGGATCGCCGTGCTCCTCTCGCGCCGGGAGCGCATCACTTTCCCCTGGAGCGCCTACTTACAAAAACATGCCGATGTCGCCCCGCTTGCCGCCATCGCCTTTTGTTTCGTCTTTGCAAGCGGCGCGGCCCTGCTCGGCCTTTCTGCCTCTTACGGCGCGTTTCTTGCCGGGCTCATCATGGGCGCTTCCGCCGACCGCTCGGAAGCCATTCACTACACGCACCCGATCCAGGCGATCCTCCTGATGATCTTCTTCCTCTCCATCGGGCTCCTGATCGATCTGTCCTTCTTCATGGACAATCTCGGCACCGTGCTCGTGCTGGTGCTTTTCATCCTGACCTTCAAGACGGCGGCGAATGTCGCCTTCCTTTATCTGCTGGGCGAGCCCTGGCGGCAGGCTTTCGTGGCGGGCGTCGTCATGGCGCAGATCGGCGAGTTCTCCTTCGTGCTCGCCGCGGCGGGGCTCAGCGCGGGCGCCATCGATCTTGGCAGTTATCAGCTTGCCCTGTCCGTCATCGCGCTTTCGCTGATCCTCAGCCCGATCTGGCTGACCACGGTGCGCCGCTTCCATGATCTGGGGCAGCAGCAATTCGAAGGGTTTGCGGCCACGCTCGAAAGTCTTTATCCCGGCACCTATGCGCGTTTGAGAGCGGGGGCCGAACAGGTGAACCGCCGCCTGCGCCGAAATGGGCAGGAGGTGCAGGACGAAGCGGAACCCGAAGCGCCCCGTGAGGCTGGCGAGGACCGCAAAGACCCTTAAGCCGCCCGCGCCCGCAGCGGCAAGAGTGCTGCTAGGCTGAGGAGAACGCCCGCGCCGAGCGCTACGCCCGCAACGCCGATACCCCCTTCGAGAAAGGGCGCGGCAAGGCCGGTGCCGAGCGCGATGAACCCCATCGAGAAAAAGAGAATGAGCGAGGAAGCCCGCGCCCCATGGGCCGGCACCGCGGCAAGCGCTTGAGCAAAGCAGGCTCCGCCGCGCAGACCCATCCCCATCATGTAAGGCGCGCAGGAGAGCGCGAAGCCCAGCCAGTGCGGCTGGCTTGCAAGGAACGCATAGGTAAGCGCCGTCAACGCGCCGGCGGCCTGAAAGCCGCTCCCGAGCAGGATCAGCCGGTCCGCGCCCATCCGCGCGCTTAAATAACCGGTGCCTTGCGCGGCAGCGAGAAAAAGCCCGACCCAGATCATCTGACAATAGACGAACTCCGCCGTGCCGCCGCCCATATGCGCGCTGAGGAGCTGCGGCGCGGAAAAAACCACGGCCAAAAGCCCGCCCAGCACCAGCCCGTGGCTGATGGAATAGGCAAGGAAGATGCGGTGGCGGAAAAGAAAGCCGTAGCCGCGCATCACGCTCCATAAAGAGGTTTCGTGACTTTCGGGCGTATCGTCGGGCAGCGCTTTCAACCCGGCAACGAGCACCAGACCGCCGGCAAAAGCAACGATCCAGAAATTCATCTCCCAGCCGAATTGCGTGAAAACCCAGCCGCCAAGGATGGGCGCGAAGGCGGGGATGACCGCATCGATGCCGCCGATAACGGACATGGCATGAACGGCGCGGTGCTCCTCGAAATATTGCCGGATCATCGGCGCGGTGAGCGCTGCGCTCGCACTGGCACTGAGCCCTTGCAAAAACCGCGCGGCATTGAGCGCGGCAATGTCTCCGGCCATGGCGCAAAACGCGGAGGCGGGGACGAAAACGGCAAGCGAGCCCAGGAGAATCCAGCGCCGGTTATAAAGATCGCCCATCGCGCCGATGAATATCTGCGAGACGGCAAAGCCTGCGGAAAAGAAGACGAGCGTGAGCTGCGCCCCTTCCACCGTCGTGCCGAGCAAGCCCGGCAGATACGGCAGGGAGGGCAGATAAAGATCGGTCGCCGCAAGGCCCAGCATGTTGGCGGCAACGAGAACGAGGATAATGGCGCTGCGTGAGGACATAAGGTTTTCTCTGAGCGGAAGGAAAAGAGCGCAAGACACAAAAAAACCCGGCAAAGCCGGGCTCTCGAAACGAACGGAAAACGAGGAGAGGCTTTGCGTCAGGGGGACGGCGCGCGCACGCGCATCACCGGCACCGATGGGCAGAAAGTGCAGCTCGACATAAGAGCAATCATCATGGTGACGGCGTGAAGCATCTTTTCTCCTTATCCGGATAGTTGACCGCAGGCGGGGCGATGTCAACCAGGCGCAGGCGCAACGTCGGAGAGGCTCGGCGCAAGACCGGCATCCGCCATCAATATCCAGAAGAGAAGCCGTGCCAGCGCCAGCCAGAAAATGGCGATGAACGGCAAGGCTTTGGGGATGACGAAGCCCGGCGTGATGACGCGAACCGCTGCGATGAAAGGCTGGGTGAGCTGGCGCGTAGCAACCCAGATCACCTGCCGGCTTTCCTCGGCAAAGAAGAAGGAAAGGAGCAGCCGCGCCAGCATCATATACATGAGGACGGCAAGGGCGTAATTACCCAGATGATAAGCTGCATAGCCGCCGAACATGGGACTACTTATCCATATAGGTGCCGCCTTTCGGCACACGGATCGCCTCGATCATCGCTTCGGTTTTGGGCGAGGGCGGCGCGGTCATCAGGCTGACGGCCCAGGTCACGGCAAAGCCGAGCGGCATGCCGAAAATGCCCGCTGAGATGTTCTGAATGCCAAGCCACGGCGTCATGCCGCCATATTGCGTGGCGATGAGATAAAAGAGCGTGAGGCCGAAACCGCTCACCATGCCCGCAATGGCGCCCGCCGCCGAGGCGCGTTTCCACCAGATGCCGAGCACCAGGGCGGGAAAGAACCCGGCTGCGGCAAGCGAGAAGGCCCAGGCCACCATGGACAAAATGTCGGAGGGTTTTGTGGAAGCAACCCAGGCCGCAAGGCCGGCGACGCCCACGAGCATGACACGGGCGATGATGAGCCGGCGCTTGGTGGAGGCTTTCGGGTCCACCATGCGGTAGTAAATGTCGTGGCTGAGCGCATTGGCGATGGCGAGCAGCAGCCCGTCCGCTGTGGAAAGTGCGGCGGCTAGCCCGCCCGCTGCGACAAGCCCGGCCACCACATAAGGCAGGCCCGCAATCTCCGGCGTTGCAATGACGATCACGTCCCGGTTGATGGAAAAATCCGAGAAGGACAGAATGCCCGTCGTATCGCCCTTGGCAAGGCAGGCGGCGCGCACCGCTTCCAGTGTCGTTGCCTCGATGCCGCAGATTTTAACAAGCCCGATCTGGCCATAGGTGTAAATCCAGCCGGGCAGTTCTTCGAGCGGGGCGCCGATGACGTTCTGATAAATCTCGAGCTTCGCAAAGGCGGCATAGGCAGGCGCCGTGAAATAAAGAAAAAAGATGAAAAGCAAGCTCCAACCCACCGAGCGGCGCGCGTCCTTGACGCTGGGCGTGGTGAAATAGCGCATCAGAATATGCGGCAGCGAGGCGGTGCCCACCATCAGGCAGAGCACCAGCGCGAAGAAGTTCAGCGTGTCATAGCTCGAATAAGGCTGAAGATGCGGTGTGATTTCGGAGGCTTTCGCAAGGCCCTTTTCGACAAGGCTGGTTTCGAGCGCCGTGATCTCCTGCAGGATTTCCCCATACATGACCTGCGGCACCGGCACGCCCGTCGTCATTTGCGCGAGCAAAATGACCGGCACGAGATAGGCAACGATGAGCACGATATATTGGGCAACCTGCGTCCAGGTCACGGCCCGCATGCCCCCCAGCATGGAGCAGACGAGAATGCCGAGCAGGCCGACAAAGACCGCAAGCTCGAAACTCATACCCAAAAAACGCGAGGCAATGATGCCGGTCGCATAAATCTGCGCGGTCACATAAGTAAAAGAGCAGCAGAAAAGAATGAGAATGCCGATCGTGCGCGCCATATGCCCGCCATACCGCGCGCCCAGAAAATCAGGGATCGTATAGGCGCCGAATTTGCGCAGGTAAGGGGCAACGAGCACGGCGACGAGCACATAGCCCCCCGTCCAGCCGATGACGAAGGCAAGCCCGTCATAGCCCAGCACATAAAGTGTGCCCGCCATGCCGACGAAAGAGGCCCCGCTCATCCAGTCCGAGGCCGTGGCCATGCCGTTATAGACCGCAGGCACGCGCCGTCCGGCCACATAATATTCGCCCACCTGCATGGTGCGCGAGAGAATGCCGATCCCGGCATAGATGGCGAGAGTAAAGAAGACGAAGAGATAGCCGATCACTTGGTTTGATACGCCGAACTGCTCGAGCGCGGCGAGAAACAGCACGAAAGCGGCGAACCCGCCCGTATAGACGAGATAGATGCGGCCGATATTGCTGGTGAAGTCGCGGGAAGTGTCTTCCTCGGCCATTATTCGTCCTCCGCCATGCCGTAGCGGCTATCAAGCTCTTCCTGCTTGCGCGAGAACCAGAAGATCAGAATGACGAAGCCGATCAGCGCACCTTGCGCGGCAAGATAAAAGCCGAGCGGGAAGCCCAGAATGACGATGTCGTTGAACGCTGTGACGAAGAAATGGATGCCGAAGCCGAGCACGGCCCAAATGGCAATGGTGATGAGCATGAGCCGGCGTGTGCGCGGCCAGTAATCGGCATTGTGCTGGGCAGCCTTATCTCCGGCTGCCTTGTCCCCCGCATTCATATGTCCCCTCCCTTTGAGGCTTCCTCCGGCCTCCAATTCCTGCGAGTCTAGCATCATTGGGGCAAAGAGAGGAAATCTGCGAGGATGATTCTGTCCCTGATGTGATCTGTGAAGAAAGAGGTATTGCCGTGAGCCGCGAAGATATCCCCGGACCGCCGCCCGACACGCCGCAAACCCGCTCGGCGGCCTACCGGCTCGGATTTCTCGATCCCGATTTCATGATGCGCGAGGAGCTGCGCCCCGTACGCCTGCAGCTTGAGCTGCTGAAGCCGGAGCTCCTGTTGGAAGAGCACGGCATCCGCTCGACCATCGTAGTATTCGGTTCCGCGCGTATTCCTGCGCCCGAGGACGCCGAGGCTCATTGCCGCGAATGCGAGGAACGCGGCGATGAAGCGGAAGCGGCCCGCGCCAGGCGCCGGGCTGCCAATAGCCGTTATTATGAAGAAGCACGGCGCTTTGCGCATATGGTGTCGGAAGCCTCCCAGGAAGGGGCGATCAGCGACTATGTGATGGCGACGGGCGGCGGGCCCGGCATTATGGAGGCGGCGAACAGGGGCGCGCATGAGGCGGATGCCGATTCCATCGGTTTCAACATCGTCCTGCCGCGCGAGCAGGTGCCCAATCCTTACGTGCCGCCGGACCTTTCCTTCCGTTTCCATTACTTCGCGCTGCGCAAGATGCATTTTCTGATGCGGGCCAAGGCGCTTGTTATCTTCCCGGGCGGCTTCGGCACGCTGGACGAGCTTTTCGATGCGCTCACATTGATCCAGACGCAGAAGATGCCGCATATGCCGGTCATCCTGTTCGGCCGGGATTATTGGGACCGGGTGCTCAATTTCGATGTCATGGTCGAGGAAGGCATGATCACCGAGGCCGAGCGTAATCTCGTTTCCTATGTGGAAAGCGCGGAAGAAGCCTGGTTGCAGATCCGTACCTTCTACGGCGAAGCGTGAAGGGCAGCCCTGCTGATTTCCTTCAGCGCGGCGCGCAGCCAAAGATGGCCGGGATCTGCATCCTGCGAACTGTGCCAGCTTTGGTAGAAATAAGATTGCGGCAGGTCCATCGGCACCGGCTTTAAAACAAGATCGAGCAGCGGCGCAAAGCGCTCGGCCGCACGCGCGGGCACCGTGGCGATAAGGTCCGTCTCCGCCACCATGAAGAGCATGGATATGAGCCGCGGCACTTCGACCGCGAAATTGCGTTTAATGCCCTGGCGGCGGGCGAATTCGTCGAACATATGCACATAAGTATGCGTGGGCGTCAGGCGCACATGATCGAGCGCGGTATATAGCTCCGTCGTCAGCTCGTCTTCCGCATGGGGGTGCGTTGCCGCCATCGCGCAGGTAATTCCGTCGGCAAAAATCTCCTCGCTCTCAAAGCCCGGCCGGTCGATGGGCATGCTGTCCCAGACGAGATCGACCGTGCCTTCCTTCAGCTCCTTTTCGAGCGTGGCGCCGGCCTGCGGCTGCAGGACGAGATGGGTGCCGGGCCCAAGCTCGCGCAGCCGTTTGACGAGGGCGGGCATCAGCATCGCTTCCACATAATCGCCGACGGCAAGGGTAAAGGTGCGGCTCGCGGTGGCCGGGTCGAAGTGGCGGCGCTCCTCCAGGCTCATGCGGATCGTCTCCAGCGCCTGATGGATCTGCGGGGCAAGGCTCTTTGCCCGCGGCGTCGGCGCCATGCCCTGGGCCGTGCGCACGAAAAGCGGGTCGCCCGTCAGCGCCCGCAGGCGGGAGAGCGCGTTGGAAATGGCCGGCTGCGTCATGCCGAGGCGGTGTGCCGCCCGCGTCATATGGCGCTCGGCCATGATGGCGTCGAAAATCGTCAGGAGATTGAGATCGACGGACCTTAAATTCATGAAATCAATAATACTTATACGAAACTTCAATTGGAATGATAAAAGCGGGCAAGGCAGCATGAACCCGGTTGGAGAGCCGGGAGGACATCATGCAAAACGCCCCATTCGAAATCGTGCCCATGAACCCCGTTATCGGGGCGGAAATTCACGGGCTGGATCTGTCAAAACCGCTGGGTGAGCGCACCGTCGCCGGGATCAAGCAGGCGCTGCTCGATCGTCAGGTGATCTTTTTCCGCGGCCAGGAGCTCGATCCGGACAGCCATATGCGCCTTGCGGGCATTTTCGGTGAGTTGGAGCCGCCGCATCCGATCTTCCCGAAAATCGAAAGCCATCCGCAAATCGCCGTGCTGGAAAATGACGAGAACCGGCCGCCGGAAACGAATATCTGGCACACGGATGTGACCTGGCGCGACAAGCCGCCGCTTGGCTCGGTGCTTTACGGCGCGGAAATTCCAGCTTCCGGCGGCGATACGATGTGGGCGAGCATGACCGCGCTTTACGAGGCGCTCTCCCCCTCCATGCAGAAAATGCTGGAAGGCCTGCGCGCGGTGCACTCCATCGCGGTTTTCGCGAATTCCGGCAATTACGAAACCTCGCAGGATGCGGAAAAGATGATGGAGGTATTGAAGCTCTATCCCCCGCAATCCCACCCGGTGATCCGCACGCACCCGGAGACCGGCAAAAAAGCGCTCTTCGTCAACGCCACGTTCACAACCCATATCGAAGGGCTGCCGCTCGATGAAAGCGCGGCGCTCCTGAAATTCCTCGCCGAGAAGGTCAAAACGCCGGAGTTTCAAGTGCGCTTTAAATGGGAAAAGGGCTCCGTCGCGATCTGGGACAACCGGGCAACCCAGCATTACGCGGTCGCTGATTATTACCCGCAATACCGGCGCATGCACCGCATCACCATCAATGGCGATGTGCCTTATTAAGAACAAAAGTTTTGGACGCCCGCACGGGTAAACCGCGCGGGCGCCCCACTCGTAGAAGCTTGCAGTGATTTCAACTGCGAGCCGACACGATGGTTAAGTCCCCCGACGCCGCTGCCCAACCTGCCTCCCCAGCCATTATGTGGTTCCGGCAGGACCTGCGCCTGAAAGACAATCCGGCGCTGCGGGCGGCGGCTCACGGCGGCACGCCGCTTCTTTGCGTTTTCATTCTGGACGAAGAGGTGATGCCGCTGGGCGGGGCTTCGCGCTGGTGGCTGCATCATTCTCTTACCGCGCTCGGGGCGGCGCTTGAAAAACGCGGTATCCCGCTTCTCTTAAAACGCGGGGCAGCAGCTCCCATTCTCGAAGAGCTTGCCGCGGAAACCGGCGCCCGCGCGCTTTACTGGAACCGCTGCTATGAGCCCGCTGCCATTGCGCGGGATAAAAAAATCAAAGACGCAATGAAAGAAAAGGGCCTTGAAGTGAAAAGCTTCAATGCCGCGCTGCTTTGCGAGCCTTGGGAGATTGCGACGAAGATGGGCGAGCCTTTCAAGGTCTTCACGCCTTTCTGGAAAGCGCTGCAACAAAAAACCGTTCCCGCGCCCCTGCCTGCGCCCGAAGAACTGATGCCCGGCCCCGAAGTGGCGGGGGAGGCGCTTGAAAGCTTTGAACTGCTCCCGAAAAAGCCCGATTGGGCGGGCGGTCTGAAAGAGGCTTGGCAGCCGGGGGAGGAGGGCGCCCGCGCGCGGCTTGCCGCCTTTCTGGATGAGGACTTGTCCGGTTATCCCGCCAAACGCGACCTGCCGGCGGAGCCTGCCACCTCCCGTCTTTCACCGCATCTGCATTGGGGGGAAATCGGTCCCCGGCAGGTCTGGGCGGCGACGGAATCAGCTTTTGCCTCCGATGCTATGCAAACAAAATCGGGCACGGCGTTTTTGCGCGAACTCGCCTGGCGGGATTTCTCCCACAATCTCCTCTATCACTGGCCCTCGCTTGAGAGCGAAAACTGGAAGAGCGCTTTCGATGCCTTTCCCTGGGCAAAGGATGAGAAAGGCTTCAAAGCCTGGTGCGCGGGCAAGACCGGCTATCCCATCGTCGATGCGGGTATGCGCGAGCTTTGGCACACGGGCTGGATGCATAACCGTGTGCGCATGATCGCCGCTTCCTTTCTCATCAAGGATCTGCTTGTGCATTGGAAGGAAGGGGCGGACTGGTTCTGGGACACGCTGGTCGATGCTGACCTTGCCAATAATTATGCAAGCTGGCAGTGGGTGGCAGGTTCGGGCGCCGATGCCTCACCCTATTTCCGTATCTTCAATCCGGTCCTTCAGAGCGAAAAGTTCGACCCCAAGGGCGCTTATATCCGCAAATGGGTGCCGGAACTTGCCGGGCTCGATGACAAGCACATTCACCGGCCCTGGGAAGCGCCGGAAGCGATGCTTGAAAAGGCGGGCATCAAGATCGGGCGCGAGTATCCTGCGCCCATCGTCGATCATTTCGAAGCGCGGGACAGGGCGCTTGAAGCCTATCAGGCGGTCAAGCGCGTTTCCTGAGCGCTTTTGTTTTTAGTGGTGGCAGCGCTTTTGCCCGCACCGGGTTTTTCTTTCGGGATGGCGCGCGCCGTCAGCTTCAGGGCGAGCGAGGCGGGCAGAAGGCGCAGCACTTTCATGATCCGCCCGAAGGTCTTCGGGAACATGATCTCGAATTTCTCGCTTTGCAGACCTTTATAAAAAGCCCGAGCCGCCTCATCCGCTTCCATCAGGAAGGGCATGGGAAACTCGTTCTTTTCCGTCAGCGGGGTTTTGACGAAGCCGGGATTGACCACCTGCACCTTGATGCCGGAGCGCTTCAGATCCGGCTGCAGGGCTTCGGCCATGTTGACGATGCCGGCTTTCGTTGCCCCGTAAAGGGCGGCGGTGGGAAGGCCCCGGTAGCTCGACATGGAGGCGACAAAGGCAAGATGCCCGGCTTTACGTTCTAGGAAGAAGGGCAGCACGGCAGCAAGGCAATTGGCGGTGCCTTTCAGATTGACATCGATAAGCGCGCCCGCCGCTTCCGCCGTGATCTCTTCGGCCAGCATCGGGTGATGGGTGCCGGCATTGAAGACGGCAAGATCGATGGGGCCGAATTCCTTTTCGATGCGCTCCACACCGGCTTTCACGCTTGCCGCGTCGGTCGTGTCGAGCGGCACGGGCAAGATCCGTCCAAGATAACCGCGCGCTTCGGCGGCAACCGCCGCCAGCTCTTCGGTGCGCCGCGCGCTGATCGCAACATTCCAGCCTTCCTGTGCCATAAGCAGGGCGAGCTCCCGGCCAAGGCCCGAGCTTGCGCCGGTAATCCAGGCGATTTGTCTTTGCATTTCGCTATTCATAACGGGCCACCTTCTGCATTTCAGGGTAGTCGAGCGCATTGACCGCATAGGCGATGGTGCGGCCTTTCGCTTTGAAGGCAATGTTAAGCAGCATGCCTTCCTCGCCGTACCAAAGGTCGAGCTTGAGATCGCCGGTCATTCTGTAGCGCTCTGTGCGTTTTGCCCCTTGCGGCAATTGCAGCATCTCTTCCCCCGCCTTTACGCTTGCCACCTCGATGAGGCGGCCGCGCTGGGTGTCGAGGAGCTGCGTCTGCTCAACCGTGTCGGGGCGCCAATAGCTGGTGGGCAAAATGCCGGCGGGCGCAACGAAAGAGCCTGAGGTGCTTGTAACGGCGAGGCCTTCTTCGTTCGCCTTGGCGCTTACTTCGTAAAGCGTGCCGTCATCATCGGTTTTCGTTTCGAGCGAGATGAGCCGGCCGTTTTTCCAGATCTCATGGTTTTCATGGGCATATCTGAAAAAGGTAATGGGCCCGAAAGACACTTCGATATCGATGTTGATATGGACGTGCAACTCGTCGCCGATTTCTTCAAAAGCAATCGTGTGACGCCCGACATCGCGGCCGTCCATCTCGATGGCAAAATCATAGGCCGGGGCAAGCGTGCCGGGTTCTTTTGCCGCCTGCGCAGGAGGGACTTGCAGCAGGATAGCGGTCAGAAAAGTTAATACTAACTTCCAAACACCGGGGCTTGCGGAAAAGCGGCGCATCTGGGGGCTCCTGAACATGATGTCAGGTTTACGTGCCCATTCCTCTTCCGGTTCACTCCGGACCTTTCACGAGGGGGCGGGCGTTCATATGACAAAGATCAATCGCAAGCCCATTGATTTCGGCTAAGCTATCCTTAGCTCCTAAAGAGGGGCTCTTACCAAGGCCAGGAAGGAGATCGCCATGCAGGCAACCGTCGAAGTTGTGTTCGATCATCTGGACGCGTCCGAAGCGCTACGTGAACGCATTCATGAAGAGGTTGAAGCGCTGGAAAAAATCTTTGGGCGTTTTACGAGTTGCCGCGTCGTGGTGGCGACCCCTCCGGGCCAGAAGCACAAGCCCGGCCCCTTTACCGCCAGGCTGCAAATCAATCTTCCCGGCGGCAAACAGGTCATTATCGACGGCGCTCATTCGCCGGAAAAAGCCCATGATGATCCGCAAGTGGCCGTGCATCATGCTTTCCTCGCCGCCAAGCGCCAGATGAAAGGCGCGGTGGATAAGATGCAAGGCAAGGTGAAAAACCACGAACCTTCGACGCCTTTGGCATAATCGTGATCCATTCTCCCTTCTTTTCACGTTAGACTTTTGCACAAGGCCGGTCCGCCCCCCAAGGCGGCCGGCGCAAGCTGAAAAGAAACGCACAAAAGCGAAAACAGGGAGGAGCCGGTGAAAGTTCTCAGAACGCCGGATACATGTTTCAAAGGGCTCAAGGATTATTCCTTCGCGCCGCATTATCATGACTTCAAAGACGCGGACGGCACGCCGCTGCGTCTTCATTATGTCGAGGAAGGCCCGAAGGATGCCGCCCCCGTGCTTCTGATGCATGGGGAGCCGTCCTGGTCGTTCCTTTACCGGCATATGGTGACGGGGCTGGCGGGAAAAGGGCACCGGGTGCTCGCGCCCGATCTCATCGGCTTCGGCAAGTCGGACAAGCCCGCCGAGCAGGAAGATTATACGTTCGAGCGCCATGTCGCCTGGATGAGCGATTGGCTGACCGGGCTCGATCTGAAAAACATCACGCTTTTCTGTCAGGACTGGGGCGGGCTTATCGGCCTGCGTCTCGTGGCGGCGTTCCCCGAGCGTTTTGCCCGCGTGGTTGTTGCCAATACCGGCCTTCCCATCGGTACGGGCTGGAGCGAGGCCTTCAAGCAGTGGCTGGATTTCAGCCAGAGCACGCCGGTTCTGCCCGTCGCGGATATTGTGAATGGCGGCAGCGTGCGCGACTTTTCCGAGGCCGACAAGAAGGCCTATGACGCGCCGTTCCCGGATGAAAGTTTCAAGGCGGGCGCGCGGCGCTTCCCGGCGCTTGTCCCCATCACGCCCGAACATCCCTCGGTCGAGGAAAACAAGGCTGCCTGGAAAGTGCTCGAAGCCTTCGAAAAACCCTTCCTGACGGCCTTTTCCGATCAGGACCCGGTGACGAAGGGCGGGGAGAAGATTTTCCAGGAACGTGTGCCGGGCGCCAAGGGCCAGCCTCATGTCACGATCGAAGGCGGCGGCCATTTCCTGCAGGAGGACAAGCCCGCCGAGCTGGTGGAGCTGATCGACGGCTTCATCAAGCGCACCGCTTGATCGTTTTCTGTCTCGTAGCAAAAAAGGCGCCGGACCCCGGCGCCTTTTTCATGTCTGCTACCTTAGCGGAAAAGCAGGATCGGCACTTTGCAAGAGCGGATCATTTCCGTCGTCGTGCTGCCGATAATGAGATTGCGGATACGTGAGTGCCCGTAAGCGCCCATGACGACAAGGTCGATCTTGTCGCTTGCCACCTTGTCCGCAATCACGCTGTCCGCCTGGCCGGGAACGATGGCATGGTCTGTTTCAATACCTGCCGCGCGCAATTGATGGGCGGCATCTTCAAGCTGGCGGCGATGATCGTCCGTCTCGCTGCCCACGGTCAAAAGCGTGCAATGCAGGCCTTTGAAGAGATCGCTTTCGGCCATGTAGTTCACCGCTTTCAGCGCGCTCGGGCCGCCGTCGAATGCGACGAGAACTCGGCCGATGGGCTGAAAAGCGCGGGCGGCAACCAGTACCGGTTTCTGGCTTGCCCGCACCACACGTTCCAGGTTCGAGCCGAGATGCAGCGTGGCGAAATCGGCCGCCTCGCCGCGCTTGCCGATGACAATGAGATCGGCCTGTCCCTCGAATTCCTGCACCGTCTCCACCACATCGCCGTGGCGCAGTTTGCTGGCAGCCTCACGCACGCCGTCTTCCTCCAGGCGCTTGCGCGCATCTTCGAGGATGAGCCGGCCGCGGCGCTGGGCAAAGCGGGATTTTTGTTCATCGAGCTCGGCAAGTTCTGCAAGCAGCGTGTCGCGCGCATCGGCGTCGAGATTGCCGCTGAAATCCGCCGGAGCGCCCGCGACATCGCGCCGGCCGAGCACATGAAAGAGCTCCACCTCCGCGCCCGTGCGCCGGGACACCCAGGCGGCGTGGTCGCACACGCTGCGCGAATAGACCGATCCGTCGATCAGGGCCATGAGTTTTTTCATTTTTCCCCCTAATGGCCCATCAGGCGCTCAAGCGCGCCGGGCTTGTCATGCAGGGCAAGCTTGTCGACGATCGTCTCGCTTGCCTCGTTCATGCCGATGAGATCGACTTTCGCCCCTTCGCGGCGGAACTTCAACACGGCCATATCGATGGCCGCCACGCTGGAAATATCCCAGATATGCGCGCGGCTGAGATCGATCGTGACTTTATCAAGCACTTCCTTGAAATCGAAGCTGGCCAGAAAATCATCCGCCGAGGCGAAAAAGACCTGCCCTTCGACGGTGTACGTGCGGTGTGTACCGTCGTCGGAAAGTGTGGAGGTGACGCGGAAGATCTGAGAGATTTTCCAGGCAAAGAAAATTCCCGACAAAAGCACGCCGACAAGCACGCCGATGGCGAGATTATGTGTGGCAATGACGAAGAAGACCGTGGCGAGCATCACCGCGCTCGATGAACGCGGATGGCTTTTCAGATTGGCAAGCGAGGCCCAGGAAAATGTCCCGATGGAAACCATGATCATGACGGCGACAAGAGCGGCCATGGGAATGATCGCCACCCAGTCGCCGAGCACGACGATGAGGAAGAGCAAAAACACCCCGGCGCAGAAACAGGAAAGCCGTCCGCGCCCGCCCGATTTCACGTTGATCACCGATTGGCCGATCATCGCGCAGCCCGCCATGCCGCCGATGAACCCGGTCGCAAGGTTCGCAACACCCTGGCCGATACATTCCCGGTTCTTGTCCGAACGCGTATCGGTCAAATCATCGACGATGCTCGCCGTCATCAGCGATTCCAGAAGGCCGACCACTGCAACACCTGCCGAATAGGGCAGGATGATCATGAAGGTCTCAAGATTGAGCGGCACATCCGGCAGCATGAAGACGGGAAGGGAGGAGGGCAGCTCGCCCATATCCCCGACGGTGCGCAGGTCGAGCCCGAAATAAAGCGAGATAGCGGTGAGCACGAGAATGCAGACAAGCGGGGAGGGCACGGCTTTCGTCAGGCGCGGCAGGAGATAGATGATCGCAAGGCCCCCCGCCACCATCACATAAGTCAGCCAGGGCACATTGGTGAGCTCGGGCAGCTGCGCCATGAAAATCAGAATGGCGAGCGCGTTCACAAAGCCCGTCATCACGGATTTCGACACGAAGCGCATGACATAACCGAGCCGGGCAAGCCCCGCGCCGATTTGCAGCACGCCCGCCAGCACCGTGGCGGCGAGGAGATATTGCAACCCGTGATCCTTGACGAGCGTCACCATCAAAACGGCGGTGGCCGCCGTTGCCGCCGAAATCATTCCGGGCCGCCCGCCCGTGATCGCCACGAGCACGGCAATGGAAAAGGAGGCATAGAGCCCCACTTTAGGGTCCACCCCGGCAATGATGGAAAAGGCGATGGCCTCGGGAATGAGGGCGAGCGCCACCACGAGGCCGGCCAGAACGTCATTGCGGATATTGCCGAACCATTCGGCTTTCAGGCGGGAGGCAAAATCGTCGGTCAAGGAAGGCTCCTGGCGCGCCATGCGCGCGGGTAGAAAGCGGGCGATCCGCCGCCAAACCGGATCAGGCCTGCCCAGCCCGCCGGAGGCAGAAATCGCGCCGATCTGTAGGCCGATTTGTGGGATGCTGAATGGAAAAGATGGTGCCCTCGGAGTGAATTGAACACTCGACCTCTCCCTTACCAAGGGAGTGCTCTACCCCTGAGCTACGAGGGCGCCGGAAACCGCTGCAAGGCAGGGCGTTCAGCGGGGCGGAAACTGCCACAGGGCCGCCCTGAGCGCAAGTATGGATCGCACCTCTTGACCGAGGCTTAATCTGGCGGCAAATCAGAGGTGAAAAGTCTTGGTAAGACCCCGATTGCGGAAGCGATATGGCGAGTAAAGCCCAGCAGGATGAAAAGCAGCGCCGCCTGGAAGAAGCCTTGCGGGCCAATCTGCGCCGCCGCAAGGCGCAGGCGCGCGGGCGCAAGCAGGAGGCGGCGGAAGAGCCTGTGTCCGGCAAGGCCGAAAAGGGCGCCCCAGACTAAACCCTTCCAGACTGATCCCTTAAGACTAGGCCGCCATAGACTTGCCTGAATTTTCCGCTTTTTTGCAGCTGAAGCCCGGCCCCTTTCCGGCGGCGGGTTTTAAGCATGCCGGGAGGGCCGCCTTGCGGGGGGCTCGCGGGCTTCCTATAAGGACACAAAGGGGCCTTCCCGCCCGATTGGGGACTAAATGGACAGAATCAGAATTCTAGGCGGTCAGCCGCTGATGGGGCGTATCGCGATTTCAGGGGCCAAGAACGCCGCCCTGCCGCTGATGACGGCGGCGCTGGCGAGCGAAGAGCCTTTGGTGCTGGAAAACCTGCCGCGTTTAACGGATGTGCGCACGCTAGCCCGGCTTTTGAGCGAGCTTGGCGTGGAAACGGCGCTGGAAGAGCTGCCGCGCGCGCAGGACGGCAGCGGCGGGGACCGGCTGACGCTGAATGCCGCCAATATTACCTCCACCACGGCCTCTTATGAGCTTGTCTCGAAGATGCGCGCGAGCTTCTGGGTGCTTGGGCCCCTCGTTGCCCGTTTCGGGGAGGCGAAGGTGTCGCTGCCCGGCGGCTGCGCCATCGGCGCGCGCCCCGTCGATCTTTACATCAAGGGCCTGGAGAAAATGGGCTGTGAGATCGAGCTCGACGAAGGCTATGTGATCGCCCGCGCGCCCAAGGGCGGGCTGCAAGGCGCGGTGATCCGCTCGCCCCTCGTCTCCGTGGGCGCCACCCATACGCTGATGATGGCGGCGGCTCTTGCAAACGGCGTCACCACGCTGGAAAACGCCGCCCGCGAGCCCGAGGTCGCCGATCTTGCCGAATGCCTGAACGCCATGGGCGCGAAGATCGAAGGGGCGGGCACCTCGTCCATCCGCATCGAAGGCGTGGAAAGGCTCCACGGCACGACTCATAAAGTGCTGCCGGACCGGATCGAGACGGGCTCTTATGCCATGGCCGCTGCCATGACCGGCGGCGAGGTGACGCTCACCTGTACGCGGCCTGATACGATCGAGGCGGCCCTGACCGTGATGCGCGCCGCTGGCGTCGAGGCGCTGGTCAAAGGCGATGAAATCACCGTCCGGCGCAATGGCTCGCGCCTTCAGGCGGTCGATGTCGTCACCCAGGTCTATCCCGGTTTCCCCACCGACCTTCAGGCCCAGTTCATGACTTTGATGACCTGTGCGGAAGGGGAGGCGGAAATCACCGAGACGATTTTCGAGAACCGCTTCATGCATGTGCAGGAACTGGCGCGTTTCGGTGCCAATATCTCGCTGCACGGGGATAAAGCCATCGTGCACGGGGTGGAAAAGCTCAAAGGCGCCCCCGTCATGGCCTCGGACCTGCGCGCCTCCGCCGCGCTGGTCATTGCAGGATTGGCGGCAGAGGGCGAAACCATTATCAACCGGGTGTATCATCTCGACCGGGGCTTCGAGCGGATCGAGGATAAACTGGGGCGCTGCGGCGCGCGGATCGAGCGGCTGAAATAAACGCCCCAAGGATCAAGCCCCGAAGGACTGGAACGAGGAAGAGCCATGCAGGCGCTCAAGCTGATAGCCGAGGACAAGGAAGATCTGGAAGTGATCGCCGCCTATCTGCAGGACGCAGTAGGGCTTGTGGGTGATCTCTCCTATCTGCCCGGCTCGCGCATTTTTGCCGCCGTTTTCAACCGCTTCCGCTGGGAAGAAGCGCAGGCGGGCAAGAAGCGCCGCAAGACCTTCGAGCGGGCGCGCACCGGCCTTCATTTTTCCAATGTGCTCTCGGTGAAATCGCGCAAAATCCGTCAGGACAATCCGGACGGGGCGCTCAACCTTCTCTCGATCTCCTTCGAGGAAGGCGAGGCGCCTTCGGGCACGGTGGTGCTCACCTTTTCCGGCGACGGTGAAATCCGCCTTGAAGTCGAGGCGCTGGAAGCCCAGCTTCGGGATATGGGCGAGGTCTGGGAAACCCCGAACCTGCCCTCCCATGAAGATGACGCGTGATCCGCGTGTCTGCCGCCCTATTTGTTCGATTGTCTCCTTATTCTTGCCTGCCAGAGAAACTTGAAAGACCGCTTCCATGACTTTCCGCCTTGCAGCCAGCGCTCCGGACTTTGAAACGAAGTTTCAAACCGTGCTTCATGCCAAGCGCGAAGTCTCTGAAGATGTGAACAAGACCGTTGCCGCCATCATTGAAGATGTGCGCACGCGCGGCGATGCGGCACTGGTGGAGCTGACGGCCAAGTTCGACCGGCTGGAGCTCGATGCGGCGGGCCTGCGGATTTCCGAGAAAGATTTGGCTGCCGCCGAAGCCAAATGCGACAGCGCCACGGTGGAGGCATTGAAGCTTGCCGCCGAGCGCATCCGCGCTTTCCATGCCCGCCAGCTTCCCGCTGCCGAAGACCGCTTTACCGATGAGGCGGGTGTAGAGCTCGGCCATCGCTGGACGGCGGTGGAAGCGGCGGGCCTTTATGTGCCGGGGGGCACAGCAGCTTACCCAAGCTCGGTGCTGATGAATGCGGTGCCAGCCAAGGTTGCCGGGGTCGAGCGCATCGTCATGGTGGTGCCGACGCCGGACGGCGTGGTTAATCCGCTGGTGCTTGCGGCCGCTCGCATTGCCGGGATCAGCGAAGTTTACCGTATCGGCGGGGCGCAGGCCGTGGCGGCGCTTGCCTATGGGACCGAGAGCATAGCGCCTGTCGATAAGATCGTCGGGCCGGGCAATGCTTTTGTTGCCGCCGCCAAGCGCCAGGTCTTCGGCCAGGTCGGCATCGATATGATTGCCGGACCTTCGGAAATTCTTGTCGTTGCGGACGCTCAGAACGATCCGGGCTGGATTGCTGCGGACCTTCTCAGCCAAGCCGAGCACGATGCCTCCTCGCAAAGCATCCTGATCACCGATGACGCAGCTTTCGCCAAGGCAGTGGAAGAAGCAGTCGAGGGACAATTGAAGCTGCTCTCGCGCGAAAAGATCGCCCGCGCAAGCTGGGAGGAATTCGGCACCATCATCACCGTGGACAAGCTGGAAGATGCAGCGGCGCTGGTGGACCGGCTCGCCCCGGAGCACCTTGAGCTTGCCGTGGCCGATCCCGATGCGCTGGCCGCGCGCATCCGCAATGCGGGCGCCGTCTTCCTCGGGCGCTATACGCCTGAAGCGGTGGGCGATTATGTCGCCGGGACGAACCACGTCCTGCCGACGGCGCGCTCGGCGCGGTTTTCTTCCGGCCTCTCGGTGCTCGATTTCATGAAGCGCACCTCTTATGTGCGCTGCGACGCGCAGTCCCTCGGGCGCATCGGCCCGGCTGCCGTGGCGCTTGCCGAGGCGGAGGGGCTAGAGGCCCATGGCCGGTCGGTTTCCATCCGGCTCAATAAATAATTGTCCACGCGCCGCGCGGGGGCGCATCAGCCCCTCGCCATCGGCGCGGATCGGCCTTAGAGTGACCGCATGACGGGAGAGTCGGCAGAGGGTGATGACCTGACGATGAGCGAGGCGGAACGCGCGCGTTACCGCATCGTCGATCTTGTGCTGGATGAACGCACGGTGGTGCGCCGCAGCCCCGATGTGGAGCATGAGCGCAAGGTCGCCATCTACGATCTTCTGGAAGAAAACATGTTCCGCCCGGAAGGCAGCGAGGGCGGGCCCTACAAGCTGCATCTGGCGATCGAGGAAAACCGCCTCGTCTTCGACATCCGTCTGGAAGATGACAGCGCGCATGGCCGCCTCATGCTCTCGCTCACGCCTTTCCGCAAAATCATCAAAGATTATTTTCTGATCTGCGAGAGCTATTACGACGCGATCAAGACGGCCGCGCCCGCACAGATCGAGGCGATCGATATGGGCCGCCGCGGCCTTCACAATGAAGGCTCGCAGCTCTTGAAGGACCGCCTTGAGGGCAAGGTCGCGGTGGATTTCGACACGGCCCGGCGTCTTTTCACGCTGATCTGCGTGCTACACATCAAAGGATAGGCCGGGATGGTGGAAACGCCTGCCAAAACCCGCCCGACCGCGGTGCTATTCGCATGCAATCTCAATGCGGTCCGCTCGCCCATGGCCGAAGCGCTGATGAAGCATTATTTCGGCGACCGGATTTTCGTGGATTCGGTGGGCGTGCGCGCCGGGTATCCCGATCCCTTCGCCATGGCGGTGATGGCCGAGATCGGCCTGCCCATCGAGGATCACGAGCCCAAAAGCTTCGATGAATTGCAGGATACCTCCTTCGACATCGTCATCTCGCTGACGCCTGAGGCTCAGCACAAGGCGGTGGAGCTGACCCGCACCGAAGCGCTGGAGGTGGAATATTGGCCGACCTATGACCCGACCGCCGTGCAAGGCGCGCGCGATCAGGTGATTGAGGCTTACCGCAAAGTGCGCGATGATCTGGCCGCGCAGATCAAGGCGCGTTTCGGCGAGGAAGAGGAATAGGGCACCGTCTTTGTCGCTGTCTTAGTCCCGCCGCATTTTCCCGGCTAAACTCTCCCAGGTTTGGGGATTTACTGGAGACGTTCATGGCTGGCTCACCACTTTCCATCATTGCAGGCGCCCTTGTCGGGCTTGGCGTTGCCGCCGGCGGCTATTTCATCGGCACCGGCTATTACGACGCGCATATGGGCAACCGGGTTGTCTCCGTGAAAGGCCTGTCCGAGCGCAACGTGACGGCGGATCTCGCCTTCTGGCCGATCCGCTTTGTGGCAACCGGCAACGATCTGACGGAGGTGCAGGGGAAAATCCGCGCCGATGCGGAGGCGATCCGTGCGTTTCTTGGCAAATACGGCTTTGAGGATGCGAGCATCGAGCTGCAGAGCCTGCAGGTGACCGATGTCGCGGCCCAGCCTTACCGCTCCGGGCCCATCGATAACCGCTTCATCATTTCCCAGCTTTTGATGCTGCGCTCCGAGGAAGTGGAAAAAGTGGCCGAAGCCGCCCGCTCGGCTTCCGAGCTGGTGGAGGCGGGCGTCATTCTTTCTTCCGATATGGGTCCCTCGCAGCCTATCTATCTTTTCAAATCGCTGGCCGAGCTGAAGCCGGAAATGCTGGATGAGGCAACGGCGCGGGCCCGCGAGGCGGCACAGAGCTTTGCCGAGGATTCGGACAGCAAGCTCGGCGGCATCAAAAGGGCCAATCAGGGGGTCTTTCAGATCCTCGCCCGGGACCAGGCGCCGGGCATTTCTGAATCGAGTCAAATCGCCAAAAGGGTGCGCGTCGTCTCCAGTATCGACTATTTCCTGGTTGATTAAGGCCCGATTTCGCCTAAAACCCTGTTTTTGCGTCAAAAAGACCCGCCGGAACGCTTGATTTCCGGCGGCGATCTGCGCATTCTCCAGCGCAAATTACTGAAGGTTGAGAATGGCGAAGGAAGAACTGATCGAGTTTTCGGGCGTGGTTGCCGAACTGCTGCCCAATGCAACGTTCCGGGTGAAGCTCGAGAACGGGCACGAGATTATTGCCCATACGGCCGGCAAAATGCGCAAGAACCGCATTCGCGTGCTGGCGGGCGACAAGGTCCAGGTCGAAATGACCCCGTATGATCTGACCAAAGGGCGGATCACCTATCGCTTCAAATAAGCGCCGAACCGGCTGACGCCCTGATGGGCATGCCCTTTGACAGGCGGGCGATATGATGGCCGCTTCATTTTCTAAAGAGCCCGATAGCCCGAAATCCGGAAACCGTGAGCCCGGACAAGCTGCGCCCGCGCGGCTGATCCTGGCCAGCGCCTCGCCGCGCCGTCTGGCGCTTTTGGCGCAGGCCGGCATTGTGCCGGATGCCCAAGAAGGCGCGGATATCGACGAGAGCCCGCTAAAAGGCGAGCTGCCCCGCGCCTATGCCGCGCGCATGGCGCGGGAAAAGGCGGCGGCTGCCGCTGCCCGCTTTGGCGATGAGACGGCATATCTTCTGGCCGCCGACACGGTGGTGGCGCGCGGGCGGCGCATTCTGCCCAAGGCGGAAACGGAAGCGGAAGCGCGCGCCTGCCTGGAACTTCTCTCCGGTACGAGCCACAGGGTTTATACCGGCATTTGCGTAGTGAGAGGGGCGAGCCAGGCCGCGCGCGTGGTGATGACCCGCGTCACCTTCAAACGCCTCTCGGACCTGGAAATGCGGGCCTACCTGAAAAGCGGCGAATGGCAGGGCAAAGCAGGCGGCTATGCAATTCAGGGCCTTGCCGGGGCCTTCATCCCCTCTATTTCCGGTTCTTATTCTTCCGTTGTCGGCCTTCCCCTTGCGGAAACAGTGAAACTTTTAAGCGGCCTTGGCTTTCCTCTTTTCACAGATTCTTTAAGCTAAAAGAAAGCCGGAGCCCGGCTCGGTTTCCAAGGGGGACCGAAAGCTCTAGGATTGTGGAAACGGAAGGGGAGCGGCAAGCGCCCATTGGGATTGCCATCGGGGAATGTATGTCCGAGGAAGTGTTGATCAATGTAGGCCTCGGCGAAACGCGCGTCGCCGTGGTGGAAAACGGCCGTCCCGTCGATTTCGTGCTGGAGCGCACGAACGAAGAGGACGTGAAGGCGAAGACCGGCCGGGCCGGTCACTCCCTGCTTGGGAATATTTTTCTCGGGCGTGTGCAGCGCGTTTTGCCCGGCATGCAGGCGGCTTTCGTCGATATCGGCCTCGACCGGGCAGGTTTTCTGGGCGTGCGCGAGGCCCGCTGCCTTTGCTATCTGCCCTCCTATGACGCGGAGAATCTGCCGCCCATCAACACCTGCGTCCATGAAGGCCAGTCCATTCTCGTACAGGTCGTCAAAGACCCGATCGGGGAGAAGGGCGCGCGGCTCTCGGCCAATGTCACCATTCCCGGGCGGCTTCTCGTGCTGGTGCCGAACCAGTCCGGCATCGCGCTTTCCCGGCGTATCGAAGATGAAGAACAGCGCGCGCGCCTGACCGGCCTTGTGGAAGGCATTGCCCATAAGCTGCAGGCCTGCGGCGTGACGGGGGAGCCTGCGGGCTTCATCGTGCGTACCGCCGCGCTTGCGGCAACGGAAGCGGAAATCATCGAAGACGCCAAACGCATTGCGAAGGACTGGGCGGATGTGCGCGCGGCGGAAAAGAAATCCGCGCCGCCCGCCGTCGTCTTTCACGATCTCGATCCTGTCAGCCGGACCTTGCGCGATTATGCGAGCCTTGAGACGGGGCGCGTTCTCATCGACGATGCGGAAGCTTATGGCGAGGCGCGGCGCTATTGCGAGCGCGCCATGCCGGAAATGCTGAACCGGATCGAACTTTTCAACGGGCCGGGCTCGCTTTTCGAGCTTTACGGCATCGAAGAGGAAATCGAAAAGGCGCTGGAGCCGCGCGTCGAACTGCCTTCGGGCGGCTGGATCACCATCGAGACGACGGAAGCCTTGACCGCTATCGACGTCAATTCCGGCAAATACACGGCGGCGACCGGCCTTGAGGAGACGAGTGCCTGCATCAACCTTGAAGCGGTGGAGGCGATCATCCACCAGCTGCGCCTGCGCGGCACGGGCGGGCTCATCGTCATCGATTTCATTCACATGAGCCGTGAGGAAAACATCGCCAAGGTGATCGACGCGCTGAATGCGGGTTTCGAGCGGGACCGCGTGCCGACGCAAATTTCCGGCATGTCCGAATTCGGCCTGGTGGAAATGACGCGCAAGCGCACCCGCGAGCCGCTGGACAAATTGCTGACCGAATCGACCTGCCGCAAAGGCCGCCCGCGCATCAAAACGGCGGCGACCATGGGCAATGAAGTGCTGCGCCGGCTGGTGCGCGAAGGGGCGGCGGCGCCCGGCCGCCCGCTGGAAGTCTATGTCGCTCCGGAAGTCGCCGACTGGCTGGAGCGTGAGGAAGGCCATCTGATGCAGCGCCTGCAGGCGAAATTCCCCGCCAAGGTCGAGCTGATCCGCGAGCCCCGCTTCGACCGCGAGCGGGTGGAGATTGGAGTGGTGACATGAGCGCGGCGAATGACAACGACAAAAAAGCCCGGCCCTGCCCGATTTGCGGCGAGCCCATGGTGGTGAAGTACCGGCCCTTTTGCTCGAAACATTGCGCGGATGTGGATCTCGGCCGCTGGCTGAAAGGCACCTATGCGATCCCTGCCGTCGAGCCGCCGGACGAATTCGAGGCCGAAGCGGCTTTCCGCGAGGCGGCCCAGCGCCCCTCCGGCGGCGAGGAAGACTAGGGCCGGGAAAAGGGCAGATTCCGGGCTTTGCGCGTGAGGTTCTACTGGACAGGCCCGGCCCGATTTCCTATAAACCGCCCACTCGCGTCCGGGGCTCCCCGGACCGGCCTAAACTCAGGCCAGATGCCCAGGTAGCTCAGTTGGTAGAGCATGCGACTGAAAATCGCAGTGTCGGTGGTTCGATTCCGCCCCTGGGCACCACTTCTTTTCCCGTGATTTGATTTTTTAAGCGCGTGTTCCGCATGCGGCTTCAGCGCACCTGACGCATATGGCGGAGGGCGGGAAGTACATTTCAGTTACGTATATATTCATTATGTATAAAAACTGTCATTTCAAAGAGATCTTCTGTTAATCAGTTGGAAGGAGGTTGCATCGATAAGTTGTTCCCAATGGTGGTTTCTCTTCCACGTTCTGATTGTTGGGGATGACAGTCGATGAAAAAAGATCAGGCGCATGCCGGTTTCGCCGCGCCGGCGGGCACGGTCAAAGCCTTCGGCGTTTTCAAGAAAACCAAGATTTCCGCAAGATTGATGCTGATAGCAGTTGTCCTGCTTTCGGCCATGATGGCCGTGGGTTTTGCCGGCTATACCGGCATGTCACAAATGCGCACGTCCATGGCCAGCATCTATAACGACCGGGTGGTGCCGCTGCGCCAGCTGAAAATTCTCTCCGATACTTATGCGGTTCAGGTCGTCGATACGGCGCATAAGGCGCGGGCGGGTGACATCACCTTTGCGCAGGCGCTGGACAATATCGCCCAGGCCGAAGAGACGATCGCGGAAGAATGGTCGGCTTATACCGCCACCAAGCTCACCGAGAAAGAAGCGCGGCTGGTTGCCGAAGCCGAGGCGCTTATGGGCGCAGCGGACAAGGTCAAAGCCGATCTGAAGCGCCTCCTGTCGAGCAATGACATGCCTGGGCTGGTTCGTTTTGTCGGAGCAGGTCTTTATACGAATATCGACCCCTTAACGGAAAAGATCGCCGAACTCATCGAGCTGCAATTGAGCGTCGCGCTGAGCGACTTCTATGCCTCCGAATCCTTGTTCGAAACGCTGACGGTCTTCATGGCCGGGCTCTTCGTTGTAGCCTTGGGCGGCGGGCTGGCCTTTTCGATGTGGATTTCGAAGGGCATTAGCCGTCCCGTTCAGGAGCTCACGGGTGCGATGGGCAAGCTTGCGGAGGGCGATCTTGAGATCGATATTCCCGATACGCCTTTCGAGGATGAAGTGAGGGAAATGGCAGGCGCTCTAGCAATCTTCAAAAGCAATGCCATTGAACAGGCGCGTCTCGAGCAGCAGGAAAAAGAGAACATCGCTCAGCGTGAGCGCCGGGCAGAAAGAATGCAAAATCTCGTGACGTCCTTTTCGACGCGTATCAACGAGATCGTGCAGGCGGTCGCCGGCGGCTCTACGGAATTGCGCAATTCCGCTACGTCGCTTACCGCAACGGCGGAGCAGGCAACGCAGCAAAGCGGTGCGGTGGCGGCGGCAACGGAAGAGGCAAGCTCCAACGTGCAGACGGTTGCAACGGCTGCCGAAGAACTTGATTCCTCGATCCGCGAAATCGCCCGGCAGATTGCGGAATCGAACACAATTACCAGCCAAGCCGCCAGCCAATCGCAGAGCACGAGCGCCCAGATGCGCAAGCTCTCTGCGGCTGCCGCCAAAATCGATGAGGTCATGACGCTGATCAACGACATTGCGTCTCAGACCAACCTCCTTGCGCTCAATGCCACAATTGAAGCCGCGCGTGCCGGGGAAGCCGGAAAAGGCTTTGCCGTTGTGGCGGCGGAAGTCAAAGAGCTGGCCAATCAAACGGCCAAGGCGACGGAGGATATTGCCGGCCAGATCGCGGCCATTCAGCAGGAAACGGACAGTTCCGTCACGGCCATCGAAGGGATCAGCGAAACCGTGAGCCGCTTGAGCGAAATTTCTGCCGCCATTTCGGCTTCTGTCGAGCAGCAGGGAGGGGCGACGAGCGAGATTGCCCGGAATTGCCAGGAAGTTTCCCATGCAACGGGCGAAATCGCTTCCAATGTGTCCGGTGTGAATGAAGCCGCACAGCATACGGGCGCCGCCTCCGCGCAGCTGCTTACGGCGTCGGACGAGCTTTCCAAGCAATCGGAAGTGCTGCGCAAAGAGGTCGATAGCTTTATTGCGGACATTCAGGCCGCGTAGGGCTTTGTAAGATGCCCGGTAGGCCAAACGGATGAGTCACGAAAGGGCGGTGCATGGCACCGCCCTTTTTGTGCATTCCGCCATTTTGGGAGCCTTAGTGAGGCTGCGCGTTCATCAGGCGGAAATAATGTTCGGCGTGCTGGTAGCTGTTTTCCTGGGCAACATGGTCGTTCGAGATGCCGTGTTCTTTGGCGAGGGCGGTGTAGTAGTCGAAGCGCTTTTTCCAGCTCGCCATCGTGCCTTGCGGCGCGGCGTTGGAGGTGAGTGCGCGAGGGCGGCGGCTATTGCCGTTTCTTGTTGTTTCTATGGTCATTGTTGAGGCCTTGCGTGAAGGCACTATCCGTTTCTGCATGAATAAGGCGGACCGGTTCCTTAAGGAACGAAGAGGCCGCAAGAAGAAGAGGGGGGAACGCGAAGGGGCGCTGCGGCGTACATCCGACCGCGAGCGCCCTCAGACAGATTTGCTTGGCTTAAAGCCGCATCAATGTCTGCGCGTTGGTAGAGAGATAAGCGTCTATTGTGTCATTACAATGGCAGTATGCCCTTATATTGGCGTACTGCCTAAGAAATCTGTCCGGCTCAGGCTTGCGCCGCCTTTTCAAGGGGCGGCCCGGCTAGGAAAGGGACCTTAGGCAGGATTTCGATGCCCGGCTTGGCAAAATAAAACCCCTGGAAAAGGTCGATCCCTGCCGCGCGCAGCATCTCGAACTCGGCCCGGCTTTCGATCCCTTCGGCGATGATGGTGATGTCCAGTGTGCGGGCCATGTGGCCGATCGCGGCGACAATTGCTTGGCGCGCGGGGCTTGTGTCGATATTCCGGATGATGTCCATATCGATTTTGAGCATATCGGGCTGGAAATTCGCCAAGAGATTGAGCCCGGCATAGCCCGACCCGAAATCGTCGATGGCGGTCAAAAAGCCGATCCTTTTGTACTCCGCGATGATCCGCTCGATATGGGCCGTATCTTCCATACGCTCGTCTTCGGTAAACTCGAACATAATGCGCTCAGGCGCAAAGCGTACTCGGGCGGCGGCGGCCAGCGAGGCGCGGATGCAGGCGGCCGGCTCGTATACCGCATTCGGCATGAAATTGATGGAAAGACGCGTGCCGTCTTTCGGGAAAATCTGCCCGGCCAGCTCAATCGCCTTCACGCGGGCGGCCTGATCGAACTTGTATCGGGTGGTGTCATCGACTTGCGAGAGAATATGCCCCGCGCCCTGGCCTTGCAGCCCGCGCACCAGTGCCTCATAGCCCCACACCTCGTGAGCGCCTGCATCGATGATGGGGTGAAAGGCAACGGTAAAGTCGAAGGGAAGCGGTTTGCCGTCCCGGCAGCCCTGACATCCTTGGGAAAGATTACTCACACAGTCTCTCCGTTTACTTCTTTGAGAAGGGCATCATGCGCGAGGAAAGAAAAAGACTCCGTAAAGAGCGGCAAGAAAGGCATGCTTTTCCCACGAGTTTGTGCGGTGCTGTTTACCAGAAATTTACCTGCTTTAAGAAAGTCGGAGGGATGCTCCAAATTTTAATCAATTTTCCTTTTGTAACCGCCATAGTGATCCGACGCGGGGACAGGCGCGTAGGCTTTAGCAAATCGCCGAAGATCGTTCCGGGGGGAGCGGCAACGGCATGGATCGGTTGTGTGAGTAACGGACATGTTGAGCATTATTAGATCGTCTAAAGACGGTGAAATGGAAGCCCGCCTGGCTGCGTTGGACAAATCGCAAGCCGTGATCGAATTCGACACGGATGGAAATATTCTGACGGCAAACGAGAATTTCTTGAACACGATGGGCTACCGGCTCGAAGAGGTTCAGGGAAAGCATCATTCGATGTTTGTCGCACCGGAAGATCGCACCAGTGCCGCCTACAAAGATTTCTGGGCACAGCTCAAAGCCGGGCATTACCAATCGGCCCAGTACCGCCGCTTCGGCAAAGGCGGCAAAGAAGTCTGGATCGAGGCCTCTTATAATCCGCTGATCGGCCGGGACGGGAAGGCCTATAAGGTCGTGAAATATGCGACCGATATAACGGCTTCGAAGGCGGAATTCAGCGATCTGCGCGGCCAGGTGAATGCTATCGGCAAGTCCCAGGCCGTCATTGAGTTCGACCTGGATGGCAAGATCCTGACGGCGAACGCGAATTTTCTGTCGACCCTCGGTTATTCGCTCGGCGAGGTACAGGGCAAACACCATTCCATGTTTGTGAGCCCGGAGGACCGCGGCGGCGAAGCCTATAAGCGCTTCTGGCAGAAGTTGCGTTCGGGTGAATATGAAGCCGGTCAGTTCAAGCGCTATGGCAAAGGCGGCAAAGAGGTCTGGATCGAAGCGTCGTACAATCCGATTTTCGATGCGGCGGGCCGGCCTTTCAAGGTGGTGAAATATGCGACGGACATTACCTCGCAGATTTCCCTGCTTACCGACCTGAAAACCATGATCGACACGAATTTTGCCGAGATCGACGGCGCCGTAGACCGGGCAGAAGGCGAAGCGGGCAGTGCCGGCACGAATGCCGAACGCACCAGCGCCAATGTACAGACGGTGGCCGCCGCGGTTGAAGAGCTGGTGGCTTCTATTGGCGAGATTGCTCAAAGCATGTCGCGCTCCAAGGCGGCGGGCGATGAAGTGCAAGGTAAGGTAGACGCGGCTCATGGCTCGACTTCACGCCTTGCCGATGCTGCCTCTGCCATGAGCGGTATTGTCGAACTCATTCAGGAAATCGCAGGTCAGATCAACCTGCTGGCGCTTAATGCCACCATCGAGGCGGCGCGCGCCGGGGAAGCCGGCAAAGGTTTTGCCGTCGTGGCGAGCGAGGTGAAAAACCTGGCCAGCCAGGCTGCCAAGGCTACCGATCATATCTCGAAGGAGATTGCGGGTATTCAGTCCGTCTCCAGCGAAGTGGTCGAAGCGCTGCAATCTATCCGCGATGGTATGGAAGTCGTGCGCGATCATGTCACCTCGACTTCAGCAGCAGTGGAAGAGCAAAGCGTCGTGACGGGTAATATTTCCGAAGGGATGCAGGAGGCTGCCCGGTCAGTTGAAGAGATCACGTCAAGTATGACGGGTATCTCGGCGGCGATTGAGCAGGTGGGCGGTGCCGTGGCAAGCACGCGTCAGGCGGCGGAAGTTCTGGCCCGCTGAATTTCAAGAGATTGAAGTGAAAAACCCGGCCGCACGGAGGTGCAGCCGGGTTTTCTCGTAACGAGGTGTGTCTATCAGGCGGCGGCGGATTTTCCGCCGAGCGCCGAGCGCAGCGCCGGAATGTCGAGCGCTTTGCCCTTGAACTTCAGATGTGTGCGCCCGTCTGCCACGTTCAGTACCACGCAGGAAAGGCTGTGGGAGGCGCCGAATTCGAGCGTCAGAAGTGCGCCGGTCCGGGCAAAGTCCGTGCCGCTGACCGCACAGCCGTCACTCGACAAGTTCGTGATCGTGACGGGCTGCGTCTGGCCGGTGGCCAGGCGGGCATCGGCGGGAAGACGGCACTCCACGCGGTAGGCGGTCCGCCGGTCGAATTCCTCATGGGTGCGCAGTTTGCCGACCAGTGTGCGCACAGTGCGGCGCAGTTCCTGAATTTCATTCGTAAGCACACCGGAAATCTGTGAGAGCTCGTCCGTGCGTCCATTGACGTCAGAAACTTCCTTTGCAACTTCCCGCATCGAGCCCGAGACAAGCCGGGTGCCTTCCGCGCTGCGATGGACATTGACGCCGATTTCGCTGTTGGCGCGGGCCTGCTCTTCGGAAGAAATGCGGATCGCGTCGGTGATTTCTTCCACCGTGCGGATCGTCTGCTGAATACCGTCGACGGCAGTGGACACATCCCCGGAAGAACGCTGGATCGCGGCAACGAAACCGCTGATTTCTTCCGTCGCTTTTGTTGTCTGCGTGGCAAGCGCTTTGACTTCCGCTGCAACGACGGCAAAGCCTTTACCGGCTTCGCCGGCACGGGCCGCTTCAATCGTGGCGTTGAGGGCGAGAAGGTTCGTCTGGCTGGCAATATCGGAGATAAGCGTTGCAGCCTTCGAAATCTGATCGCTCGCCTCGGAAAGGCCGGTCATGCGCTCGGAGGCATTGGCGACTTCGGCAACGGCGCTGCGGGCAACTTCCGCGCAGCGGCCGACCTGGGATTGAATTTCCTGTTCCGTCACCGTTAGCTCTTCGGTGGCTGCGGCGACACGGGAAATGTTCTCCGCCGTTTCCTGGGTGGAATCGGAAACGGAGCTTGCCCGCTGATTGACCTTGGCAATGTGATCGTGAATGTACTGCGCCGCCTCGCTCGTGCGGTTCATATTTTCAAGCACATGATCGACGCTGGACTGGATGGTGGCTTCCAGTTGGTCGGCAAGTTCGCCGAGTTCCCGGTGGCGCTTCTCCTCGCCTTGCGTCAAATAGGCGCTGATCGCAAGTTCCATGTCGAGCATGATGGCGGCCTGGGCAGCCGAAAGGCATTTGGCAAGCATGTCCGGCTTTTTGCGCAGAGCGCGCACCAGCACTTCGCAAATCTCACCCTGAATGAAGCTGTAGCCGGCGATATAAAGACGCGGTTCCAAACCGACGCGCAAATGCGCCGCGCCGATGGCGACGGCGCGCTGGGCGTAATCGGCATCGAATTTCGCCGAGAAGAGCGATGTCCAATGACTGACCTGGGCTTTCTGCAACCGGCCGACATTACCGGGGCCGCCGATGATGGCCGCCGTTTCCGGATTGCCCATCACGCGCTCATAGAACCGTGCAATGATGCCGGGCAGTTCGGGCTTGATCGCGTCGAATGACTTGACGATGAATTGCCGTTTTTCGCTGTCGATTCCTAGAAAGTCGAGACGAATGGCCAGTTCTTGTGCGCCGCCGGTCATATTTTCCCCATTTAGCAGAGCCCGGAGACCGAGGGCCGCCGGTATTGAAAATTCATAGGATGAATTATCATGCCAATAGTTAACGAGTTCTGAGAACCGGGGCGTCAAAAGCGCCCGCCCCGGTTCCATATTGGGGATAAGCCTCCGGAAAATCCGAAAGATTACCGGTCACGCTCAAGCGGCGTTTTTCAGCACGGCGGCAAGCGCGGGCACATCCTTGATGGGGCGGGAGAAGGCGAGATGCGTCTTGCCGTTCGACTGTTCCACGACGACCGCTTTGACCGGGGCACTGCCGCTCAGATGCAGGGCAACCTCGGCTCCCTTTTCCGTCTTGATCTGGCCGCGCAGGGCACAGCCGTTTTCCGAAAGGTCGCAAATTTCGATCTGGCGTTTGCCTTCACCCGTTTCGATCTGTGCGCTGATCTGGCAGCTCGTGCGGTAGGCTGTGCGGCGGTCGAAGACATCGTGAGAGCGCAGCTGGCCGATGAGGTTGCCGACCGTCTTGCGCAGATCCTGCAACTCGTTGTTGAGTTTCGCCGAAATATCGGAAAGCTCGTTCGTGCGCCCGTTCACCGCGCCGATTTCCGTCGAGACCGTGCGCATCGCGCCGGACACATTCCGCGTGCTCTGGGCGCTTTGGTGCACATTGGCGCCGATTTCCTCATTCGCACGGGACTGTTCTTCCGCCGAAACGCGGATGGCGGCGGCAATCTCTTCCACCTCCTGGATCGTGGTCTGAACGCCCGTGACCGAAGTCGATACTTCACCGGAAGCGCGCTGAATGGCATTCACGTAATTGGTGATCTCTTCCGTCGCTTTGGTCGTTTGCGTGGCCAGGGCTTTGACCTCCGCTGCAACCACGGCAAAGCCTTTGCCGGCTTCCCCGGCGCGCGCCGCCTCGATCGTGGCGTTGAGGGCCAGAAGGTTCGTCTGGCTTGCAATGTCTGAGATGAGCGTTGCCACCTTGCCGATTTCATGGCTTGCCGCTTCAAGGCCTTCCATGCGCTCGGAGGTGCTGGAAACTTCCGTCACCGCGCCGCGCGCCACATCGGCGCAGCGGTTTACCTGGTTCTGGATTTCACGCTCGGCAACGGCCAGCTCTTCGGTTGCCGCGGCAACGCGGGAAATGTTCTCGGAGGTTTCATCGGACGAGCCGACAACGTTTTTCGCCTGCTCGTTCAAACTGTCCATGGAATGGTGAATATCTTTTGCGACTTTTGCCGTGCGGGCTGTGTTCTCTTCCACATGGTCGACCGACACCTGAATGGTTTTTTCAAGCTGGTCGGCGAGCTGGAAGAGTTCTTCCTTTTTCTGCATCTCGCCGCGTTCCAGATAGATGGAAATGGCAAGTTCCATGTCGAGCATGATGGCGCTGGTCATGGCATCGACGGCTTTGTCGAGCAGATCGGGCTTTTTGCGGTAAGCGGCATTGAGCTTGGCAATCAGCCGCGACAGGGCGAAGGAATAGCCTGCGATATACCAGCGCGGCTCGAGGCCGACGCGGTGATGGGCGCCGCCGATGGCCTGCGCGCGTTTCATATAGGCCTCGCCGAATTCACCGGAAAGAAGGCCGCGCCAATGTTCCGCCTGCGCGTTTTTGAGCGCGGGAATGCGGCTGGGAGAGCCGATAACGGCGGCGGTTTCCTCGCGCGCCATGATCCATTTGTAGAAATCATCGAGAATGGCATCGAGATGCGGGTCGACGATTTTCAGAACCTCTTTCAGAAGAGCCCGTTTTTCAGTATCGATGCCGAGAAACGACAAACGGCCTTCAATGTCCTGATTCCTGTTCATAACTATCCCCTTTGCAAGTGCGCCCGCGGCGGCTTCGAGCGGTGAGGCTAAAGGAGAGCTGGTTAATTTATGATAACCAAGAACGGGGATTTTACTTGATGTAGATCAGTTTTTATATGCCGAAGACTCGTGAGGGAGAGTTGAATATTTAAAATTGCATTTGGTTGTATTCGTTATTTACTTCCGAGAATGCCTACGTATGCCATGTAAACATATGTATATCCCGAGCGAGATAAAATGTTTCTGTGCGGATTACTTGAGTGAGCGAATGATAAATCTTGCCGGTGCTGTGGCCTCAATCAGCGCGCATGGAAGCGGCGAGGCATCGCCGCATATCTGCGCGGCAAGATGCTCGGCAAGGAGCGGGGCGGTGAGGAAGCCGCGCGAGCCGAGCCCGCCCAATGTATAAACGCCGGGCGGGGAAGGCGCGGGCGGATAGGTGGCAAAGCGGTCGCCGTAACGCAGCCTTTCATAAGCGCGCTCATAGAGGGCGCGCTCCGGCATGGGCCCTGCAAAAGGCATCCGGTCCGGTGTGGTCGCGCGTAAGGAGCGCCGCTCGGAAAGAACCTCCGCGGGCCGTGCGGCCGCGCCCAGCCAGTCTTCAAGGGAAGTAATGTTTTTCTCCCGGTCCGCCGGCAGCGGTGCAAGCGAAAGGTCCTGCTTATCGAAACTCGCGCCGGTGAGCTGCTTTCCCTCCCGCGCAGGCAGAAGATAGGAACCGGCGGCAAGAGCGGTTTTGAGCGGCGCGCTTCCCTCGCGGGGAATAAACTCCGTGACTTGGCCCGCAACGGGGGTGATGGGCAACCCCGCTTCAGGGAAGAGTTGCATGATACTGGCGCCTGCCGCCACGATCACGATATCCGCCTCGGCGAGGATATCGCCTTCCGTATTTCTTGCGGTCCAGCCGCCGCTTTCTTTGGGTTCAAGATGCGCGGTTTCGGTTTCGAACCGGCAGTCCGCTTCGGCGCTAAGTGCGCCGAGCAGCGCTTTGGGGCTGAGCGTACCGGCACCTGGGAAGTAAAGCGCGGGTGTTGGCAGTTTAATGCCGGCAATTGCGGAGGCGTCTTCCCTTTCAAGAAAGCGCATATGGGAAGGGGGCAGTACCTGCCGCTCCGCAAGCGCGCGCAGGCGCTCTTCCTCCCCCTCGCTTCGGCCAAGATGCAGAACGCCGCAAGGCTCGAAGAATGTTTTGCCGCTTGCTCTTTGCAGCGCCTCATAAAAAGCGCAGGCATAAAGATAAGCGGCGCGGTGGAAAAGTCCGGTCGGCGCGCTGCCCAGCGCGAGGCGCGGCATGAAGAGCGCGGCAGGATTGCCCGAAGCGCCGCTGCCGAGACCTGAGCCTTTTTCAATGAGCGTGACTTGTACGCCGCGCCGTGTCAGCGCATGGGCGGCGGCGGCGCCTGCAATCCCGCCGCCGATGATAAGCGCGTGTTTCGGGCAAGGCGGGGCAGGCGGGCGATACCAGAGCGGCAGGGAGGAGGCGGATGGTGCGCCTTTATAAAGGCCTTGCAGCATGTCGCGCTTGCGCCCGAAGCCCGGCGTCTTGCTGACCTCGAAGCCCGCTTCGGCAAGCCCGCGCCGCACCGCCCCCGCCACGGTGAAAGTCGCAAGCGTGGTGCCGGGGCCGGAAAGCCGGCCCATCTCATGAAAGACGGCGGGTGACCACATGGTTTCGTTCCGGGAGGGAGCGAACCCGTCCAGAAACCACGCATCCACCTTGCTCCCCGAAAGCTCGAGCGATCCCAGCATCTTTGCCGCTTCGCCGAAGAGAAGCGTCAGCGTGACACCGTCGGCGAGTTCGCAGCGGTGAAAGCCCGGCACGAGCGGGGGGTAGTGTTTGAGGAGTTCGTCACTGAAAGGCTTAAGGCGCGGCCAGGCCGCATGCGCTTTTTCAAGATCGCTTGCTGAAAGCGGATAGCCTTCAAGCGAGATGAAATGCAGTCTGGCGCCGGGCGGGCGGTGCGCTGCCCAAAGCTCCAAGGTTGCAAGGAAATTGAGCCCCGTGCCGAAACCTGTCTCGCAAATGGTGAAGAGGGGCGTGCCGGAAGTCTCTTCCGCGCGCTTCTCCCAGGCGGCGGGCAGGTCATTGCCTTTGAGAAAGACATGGGATGTTTCGGCGAGCCCATCCTCGGCCGAGAAATAGAGATCGCCGAAATCCGAAGATTCCGGCGTCCCATCTTCCCGCCATCTCAAAGCTGCTTGCGGCAGCCGGTGCGGGTCTTCCGGCGTTCCGCTCACCTTAGGTGCCGGGCCGGCTGGCCGCGAAAGGATGCGTGCTCGAAAGCCCGCCGCAAACCGGAATGGCCTGGCCGTTCACATAGGAAGCCTCGTCGCTGGCCAGGAAGAGCGCCATATTGGCAATCTCTTCGGGATGACCGTAGCGGGCCAGTGGGTTGAGTTGGCCGATCTTGTCTTCCTTGCCGCGCGCTCTCGCGCCGTCGAAGATCGGTTTCGTCATGCCGGTTTCGATCAGGCCGGGGCAGATCGCATTGACGCGCACATTCGTGCCGTAAAGCGCGTTCGCCGTGGTTTGCACGAGGCTGATGACCCCGGCTTTGGAGGCCGAGTAAGGCAGGCCGCCCGCATTGGCTCTAAGGCCCGCCACCGAGGCGGTGCAGACCACGGAGCCATAGCCCTGTTTGATCATCAACGGAGTGACGTGCTTGATGGCGAGGAAGGGGCCGATGAGATTGATGCGCAGGATTTCCTGCCAATATTCCGGCGTCTGCTCTTCGATGGGTACCAGGCCGCCGGAAACGCCCGCATTGGCATAGACGGCATCGACGCCGCCGAATTTCGATACGCAGTGCTCGACAATGCCTTTCACCGCGTCCTCGTCCCCGGCATCGGCGGCGACGGAAGAAATCTCGCCGCCGGCCTCGCGCACCATGGCGGCGGTTTCGTCCACCGCTTCTTCCATGCGGTCCACGGCAACGATTTTTGCGCCTTCGCGGGCAAAAAGCACCGCGCTTGCCCGGCCGATACCGCTGCCTGCGCCGGTGATGATGGCGCGTTTTCCTTCAAGACGTCCCATAAGGGTTCCTTTCTCGGGTCTTTTGAGTGATTTCGATGGCCGGAGTTTAGCCGAGAGCCCGCCCAGCACAAAGGCCGCGGCGAATGGGAAAAAGGGCGGGGCACGAAAAAGGGCAGGCCGCTCGGCCTGCCCTGATCCGCTGTGCTAAAAGCATGGCTTAGAAGGCTTTGCCTTCGGAGACCTGCCATTCGACATTGCCCTGCTCGCCTTCGATCGTGCCGGAAGAGCCGACCGTCGGTGCTTCCTCGATCGCAGCGGTGCAGGTTTCCGGGTTCTCGCCCGTCACGGTGCAGATCTTGTTGCCGTCGACGCGCCAGGTGCCGGTGGCGGTGGAGCCGTCCGGCAGTTTCACTTCCGTGGTGCTGGCGTCGGGATAATAAACCTGCGTTACCGCGCCTTCCGGCCCCGTCAGCGTGACGGTGTTACCGACCAGCCCCGCGCCGACATCGGCCAGCGCTGCAACGGACGAACCGGCGAGAAACGCTGCCGCGAGCAAAACTTTTTTCATCTGAATATCCTCCCAAAATTGAAGGACCGGCGCCCCTGCCGGTCCCTGCCGCCTGTTCGCAGGCGGACGAATATGGTTAATGTAATGGGTAAGGCGGCTGGCGCAACGTCCAAAGCGCCTAAACTACAGATTCGCGCTGCGTTTTATGAGGTGCCTTATTTGCCGAGCCCCGGCGGGCGCAGCAGATAAATGATCAGCCAGATGGGAATAATCACCATGGCGCCGAGAATGAAATGCGGCAGCGCCCATTCGAAAGCCCGGGAAATCAGCCCGCGGATGGCTTCCGGTGTCAGGCCCATTTCCTTCACGACTTCGATAGCCGAAATGTCGAACACGGAAAGCACTGCCCCGATCGCTACCGACGCAAGCGCGAATTTGATCGCCGTTGAAAGCGTGCTCTGCAACATGGCCCCGTGAACCGCCAGCCTGATTCCCCACCAAGCCAGTCTATCCGCCGGGGCAGGGGTGAGGCTAGCCCCGCCTTGAAAGCTCATCTGGAAGGCTGGTTCTAGCGCCTTATGCCTCAAATCTGTAAGAGAGGCGGAAAGCTAGGTTTTACCGGTATCCCGCGAACAACAGGAGAAACGGACATGGCGCAGGAAAGTCAGGCGAAAAGCGGTCTGGAGCGCTGCTTCTTTTCCAAGGCTCGCATCGAGGCGATGGAGGAGCGTGCCCATGTCCACCAGTTCAATGAGGGCGCCGTGCGCATGACCCGCACATTGGGCGATCTGGCGGGGCTCGAAGACATGGGGCTTCATATCGTGCGTATCGAGCCCGGCCGTGAGACGACGGAACATCACTTCCACGGCCAGGACGAGGAATTCGTGATGATCCTCTCAGGCCGGCTTCTAGCGCGTATCGGCGAGGAAGAGTGCGAGGCGGGGCCGGGAGATGTGCTGCTCTTCCCGAAGAACGGCCCGGCCCATTCCATGAAGAATATTTTTGAGGAAGACGCGGTTTACCTGATGGGCGGCACCCGCGCGCCTGTCGATGTGTGCACTTATCCCCGCCTTGGCCGTGTGATGTACCGGGTGGACGGGGTGAAAAGCTATGTGGACGCGCCCCACCTTAAAAAGGTGTGACGCGCCCTTAAGCTTGCCGGATCAGCGGCCGAACAGGCCTTTGATCGCATCTTCGACATTCGGCTTCTTCTCGGAGGTGCCGCCGCTGTCACCGCCGTCAGCCGGTTTGCCGATCAGCCCTTCCAGGAGCTTTTTGCCGCCGCCGTCTTTCAGGTCCTTGATCGTGTTCACCGCGCCTTCCGGGTCGGACAGAATGGCTTTGAGGTCCGGCCGGAATTTCGGATTGGCCCAGGGCCCTTCGATGATGATCGGCACCTCGATGCCCTTGGCGCTTTCATCCCCGCCCTGGCCTTCCAGCGTGGCGGCAAGTTTCGGCTCCACCCGGTAGGAAAGGGTTTGCTGCGGCAGGTTCACCGTGCCGGCGCCGTTTACCCTGGCAAGCGGGCTGAGGAGCTGAAAATCCTGGTTGGAGAGAATGCCGTTCTGGATCGTGAACGTGCCGCCAAGCTCGGAGAAATCCGTATCCTGCGTGCCGCCCGCGTTCCAGCCGCTGAGCGCGCCGGAAAGCACGTTGCGCAAGAGCTGGGCGACATTGATGCCTTTGATCGCGCCATTGGCGAATTTCACCGAGCCTTTGCCGCTCATCGCGGAGATCATTTGCTTCTGGCTCTTGCCGCGCGTGTCGATAAAGACATTCATGGCGCCGGTGCCTTCCAGCCGCTCGAAACCGGCGGCATCGCGCAGCAGGGGATAAGCGGCAATATTGGAAATATCGAACGTGGCGGTGAGCGACGGCGTTGCCTGTGCGCCGTTCAGCGTCACCATGGCCTCGCCTGCCCCTTCATAAAGGGCAAGCTTGCTCAGGTCCGCCGTCAGGGTCCCGCCCGACAGCTTCACGCCGAGCACGCTTTCCCCGATCGTGATGTTCTGGACGAGAATTTTCTGCGCCGACAGAGCCAGATCCGCATCGACGGCTTTCAGCCCGCTCATATCGATGGGCTCATCGCTCCAGCCGGAAGCCGAAGAAGAGGCTGTGCTGCCGCCTGCATTGCCGCCCGATGTGCCGGAAGCCGGTGCCTGTCCACCTGACGAAGACGCCGAAGAACCGCCGGCCATATAGACATTGGTGTTGATGGTCTCGAGATCGAGCTTGCCGGTCAGTTTCGGGCGCTGGCCTTTCAGATTGACGTTGAGCGCGCCTTTGCCTTCCATCTCGTCGAAGCTGAGAGCGGCATTGGAGAAGTCGAACACTTCCGGCGTTGCGCTGACATTGCCTTTGATGGTGAAGGGGCCGAACCCGTCGCCTGCAGGAAGCGGCGAGCCTGCCCAGGCGGCAAGCGCGCGCACCGAGGGGATATCGACATTCATCGTGCCGGCGAGCTTGGGCGTATCAGCCTGCGTCACCGTGCCTTCAAAGCCGGAGGTGATTTTCGGAGTGGCAAGGGAGAGCGTGAAGGGCGTTTCACCACCTGCGATCAGTGCGCGCGGACGGTCCGCCGTCAGATCGAGCTCGATCGTATCGCCATTCCATACTGCAGAGCCATCAAACACCATTTGCCGGTCGAGGCTCGGCAAGTTGAGCACCGTGTTGATTTCTGTAATTTCATAGGAAGCGCCGCTGCGCGCATCCTTATAGCTGGCAATGCCGTTTTCGACGGCAATTTCACCGAGGCGGATATCGTTGAGCGCGGCGCCACTGCCTGCTTGCGTCTCTTCGCTGCCAGTGCCGGTAGAAGGCGAGGCGGGCGCTTCGGCCGCTTCCTGCGCGGGCTTGAACTGCCAGTTCGGCGTACCCTGCCTGTTCACTTCCAGGTGAATTTCGGGGCGTACGAGGACGAAACGGTCGAGCTCCACATTGCCGGAAAGAAGCGGGAGGATTTTCAGAGAAACCTGCATGGCGTCCATCGACACCATGTCCGGCTTGCTGCCCCACTCGGCATTGGCAAAGCGTACCGATTCCGCTTCTACACCAATCGCGGGCAGGAAGGTGATGCCCACATCGCCTTCGATGCGCAATTGCCGCCCGGTTTGCTGCTCGACGGCTTTTTCGATCTCCGCCTTATAGGTTTCGGCGGGAATGAAAGAGGCCGCGGCCACCAGCCCGCCGACCAAAAGAACGATGATGCCGAAAACGATAAGAGCAATCCGGGCCATGCTCAGCCTCCCTAAAGTGCGTTTTGCTATTGGTCGCGCAAGTATATGGCGAAATCGTGATAGCCGTCACATGATTGCAACGCGCACCGCTTATTTCAGTAGAAAAGGAAATTGGCTCTTGGCCGAGTGCGCGGCTTTGCTATGCTTACACGCATTCGGCCCGTACCGGCTGCCGACCAACCACGACAGGAGACAGAAATGGCAGGTCACGTGACCCCTTCTCATATGTCTCCGGGCATTTGGTGACGTTCTAAGTCCCATGCATAGCCCGGATGACGTCAATGACGCTTTCACACCGGGCTTCTCAAGCTTCCCCGATTTTTCAAGTGTTCCGATTTAACGGCTGAACTGTCTCTGTTTCCTGCGCTTTGCGTGCGGGGCCTCAACTTTTCCGCCGATCGGTGAGCCCGGAAGGTTCAAACGCCGCTTTATGCGGCGAGATGTGCCGCGGATCATCTCCCCGGCCCTGGAATAGAAAATGAATACGCAAAATACGCCCCCCGTTTCCGTTTCGGCCTGGGATGTGGCGGGGTTCGTCTGGTCGCATTGGCGGCGCCATCCGCTGATGCTGGCCGGGTTGATTGTCACGATGCTGGCGGTAGCTGGGCTCGACGTGCTCTTTCCCGTCGTCTCCGCTTACCTGATCGACACGGTGGCAGGAGCAGGCGACAAGCCCGATGAAGCGGCGATCGAAGCGGCCTTCCTCGCCGTGCTGTTTCTGGTGGCACAAGGCCTTGGCTACAATCTGGCGCGCTTTGCCGCGTTCCGGATTTGGCTGCGCTTTGCCACGCATTGCATGTACGCGATTGTCGGCGAAGCCTTTGCCCGCGTGCAGCGCTATAGCGCGGATTGGCACAGTGATAATTTCGCCGGGGCGACCGTGCGCAAGATCACGCGCGGCATGTGGGCCTATGATCTTTTCGCCGATACCGTTTATGTGGGGCTCTTTCCCACCGTGGCGGTGCTGATCGGCGTGACGGCGCTGCTCACTTGGCAATGGCCGCTGATCGGGCTCACCGTGACGGTGATCTCCGCGCTTTACATCGCCGTGACCGCGCTGCTTGCCAAACATTATGTGGCGCCCGTCAACCGGGCCCATAATGAAGCGGATTCGGCCATCGGCGCAGCCCTTGCCGATGCCGTGACCTGCAACAGCGCGGTGAAAGCGTTCGGCGCGGAGGCGCGCGAAGATGCCCGGCTTTCCAACGTGCTTTTAAGCTGGAAAGAGCGGGCGCTGCGGGCGTGGCTGCGAATGGAGAACTTGAACATCATTCAGGTGCTCATCCTCAATGTCATGAAGTTCGCGCTCTTTGCGCTGGTGATCTGGTTCTGGATCGAGGGCAAGGCGAGCGTCGGCGGCGTTACTTTCGTGCTGACGAGTTATTTGCTGATATCGGGCTATCTGCGCGATGTCGGCCAGCACTTGCAGCACCTGCAAAAGGCGATCAACGAGCTTGACGATGTGGTGGCCTTTTCCCGCCTGCCCATCGGCGTCAGCGATCCCAAAGGCGCCCTCAATCTGCAGCCCGGCAAGGGCGAGATCGCGTTCGAGGATGTCACTTTTTCCTACCGCAATCAGGCCGTGCCGCTTTACCGGCGCTTTGCGCTGAAGATCGCGGCCGGGGAAAAAGTGGCGCTGGTCGGCCCGTCGGGGAGCGGCAAGAGCACCTTCGTCAAGCTTTTGCAGCGCCTCCACGATATCGGCGAAGGGCGCATTCTGATCGACCGTCAGAATATCGCTCTGATGGCGCAAACCTCTGTGCGCCGCGCCGTGGCGCTCGTGCCGCAAGAGCCGATCCTCTTTCACCGCTCATTGGCGGAGAATATCGCCTATGGGCGGCCCGGTGCTTCCCGCCGGGAAATTATGGAGGCGGCAAAGCGCGCCCGCGCCCATGAGTTCATCGCCAAGTTCCCGCAAGGCTATGAGACTCTGGTGGGCGAGCGGGGGATCAAGCTGTCGGGCGGCGAGCGCCAGCGCGTGGCGATTGCGCGGGCGTTTCTGGCCGATGCCCCGATCCTGGTGCTCGATGAAGCAACCTCGAGCCTTGATTCGATCACCGAAAGCGAGGTTCAGGCCGCAATCGAGGAACTGATGGCCGGGCGCACGACCATCATTATTGCACACCGCCTTTCAACCGTGCGCGCGGTGGACCGCATTCTGGTCTTCCGGGACGGGGCGGTGGTGGAGCAGGGAACCTATAAAGAGCTTGCCGCGGCGCGCGGTTCGCTCTTCCACAGGCTCCATGCCGAGCAGGTGGCCGGCCTTTCCGGGGTCGGCGGCTAAAGAAAGAGGGCCGGGCGGGTTCTTGTTCAAAGGGCCCGCCCGCCTTAAAAGGGGGCCCATGGAGGATCCGATATGACCGAGCCGCTCTGGCGCCCCTCGGCAAAGGCTGTCGCCGATGCCAATCTGACCGCTTTCATGAAGAAGGCCCATGCCCGCTTCGGCGCCCCGCAAGAGGGTTATGAGGCGTTTCATGCCTGGTCCGTGGCCGAGCCCGAAGCCTTTTGGGAGCTTGTTTGGGACGAATGCGGAATTATCGGCGAGAAGGGCGGCAAGGTTCTTGTGGATGGCGGCAAGATGCCGGGCGCGAAATTCTTCCCCGAGGCCCGGCTCAATTTCACCGAAAACCTCCTGCGCCTAAAAGATGAAAGCCCGGCGCTTCATTTCAATCAGGAAGGGGCGCGCGGGCGCAGCTGGAGCTGGCGGGAACTTCACGATGAAGTTTCTAAAATGGCCCAGGCCTTCCGCGCCTTCGGCCTTGCCCCCGGCGACCGGGTGGCAGCTTTCATGCCGAACATGCCCGAGACGGTAATTGCGATGCTTGCCGCTGCCAGCATCGGCGCCATCTGGTCTTCTTGCTCGCCCGATTTTGGCGTGAAAGGCGTACTCGACAGGTTCGGCCAGATCGAGCCCAAGCTTCTCATTGCCTGTGACGGCTACCGTTATAATGGCAAGGAACTGCCTTGCGGCGACAAGCTGGCCGAGATCGTGGCGGCGCTGCCGACGCTTGAAAAATGCATCACCGTGCCGCTTATCGGCGCGGATGTAAGCGCGGTGAAAAATCAAATCTCCTGGGAAGAGGCGGCGGCGCCTTATGAAGCGGGTAAGATCGCCTTCGAGCCGCTGCCTTTCGCGCATCCCCTTTACATCATGTTTTCGAGCGGCACGACGGGCGCGCCCAAATGCATCGTCCATTCGGCAGGCGGCACGCTTCTCCAGCATTTGAAAGAGCACCGGCTGCACTGCGACATCAAGCCGGGAGAGACGCTTTTCTACTTCACCACTTGCGGCTGGATGATGTGGAACTGGCTCGTCTCGGGCCTTGCCGCCGGGGCAACGCTCGCGCTTTATGACGGCTCGCCTTTTTATCCTTCCGGCAATGTGCTTTTCGATTATGCTGATGAGCTCCGCGTCAATGTCTTCGGCGCGTCGGCAAAGTTTATCGATGCTTTGAAGAACGATCATTTCCACCCCGCGGACACTCATGAGCTCGGCGCCATGCGTATGATCCTTTCCACCGGCTCGCCGCTCGTGCCGGAAGGGTTCGATTATGTTTATGACGCGGTGAAGAAAGACGTGGCGCTGTGCTCGATTTCCGGCGGCACGGATATCGTCTCCTGCTTCGTGCTCGGTAATCCCATCGGCCCCGTCTATCGCGGCCAGATCCAGGCGAAAGGCCTCGGCATGGCGGTGGAGGTTTGGGATGAAGAGGGCAGGCCTCTTTCAAGCGGCAAAGGCGAGCTTGTCTGCACCAAACCTTTCCCTTCCATGCCCATCGGTTTCTGGAACGATGAGGACGGCAAGAAATACCGCGCGGCCTATTTCGAGCGTTTCGATAATGTCTGGTGCCACGGCGACTTTGCCGAGCCGACGCCGGAAGGCGGCATGATCATTCATGGCCGCTCCGATGCCACGCTCAATCCGGGCGGGGTGCGCATCGGCACGGCGGAAATCTACGCGCAGGTCGAGCAGCTTGAAGAAGTGATGGAAAGCGTCGCCATCGGCCAGGACAAGGACGGCGATGTGCGCGTCGTGCTGTTCGTCGTGCTGCGCACCGGCGAAGAACTGACGGATGACCTCATCAAGCGCATCAAGACGAAGATCCGCACCGGCGCTTCGCCGCGCCATGTGCCGGCCAAGGTGATTGCCGTTGCAGATATTCCGCGCACGAAATCGGGCAAGATCACCGAGCTTGCCGTGCGCGATGTGGTGCATGGCCGCGCCATCAAGAACAAGGAAGCGCTGGCCAATCCCGAAGCGCTGAAATTGTTCGAAAATATCGCCGAGCTTCAGGCTTAACCTAAAAGCACCTGGGTGCTGGGGAAAGTGATGATGATTTCCGTTCCCTCGCCGGGGATGGATGAGATCGCGAAGCTTGCATGGTTCGCCTCGCAAAGCGCGCGGGAAAGCGGCAGGCCGAGCCCGGTGCCGCCGCTGCGCGACGCGCCAAGGCGGCCTTGTCCGTAAGGCTCCATCGCCCGGCGTAAGTCCGCCTCGTCCATGCCGACGCCCGTATCCTTGACGGTGATGAGAAGATTGCCGGCCTCGTCCGTTTCCGCGCTCAGACTCACCTGACCGCCTTCGGGTGTAAATTTCACCGCGTTGGACAGCAGGTTCAAAATTACCTGGCGCAGCGAGCGGCGGTCGGCAACGACGGGGGGCAGGTCTTCCTGCGCATCGGAGCGCACAATGACATTCTGCTCATTCGCGGCAGGCCGGATAAGCTCCAGGCAGTCTTCCAGAAGCGGCAGCAATTCCACCTGCTCGAAGTTCGGCGTGAAGCCGCCTGCCTCGACTTTCGACAGATCGAGGAAGTCGTTGATCAGGCTGAGCAGATATTGTCCGCTCTTGTGAATATTGGCGATATAGCCTTTGTATTTTTCATTATCCACCGGCCCGAAGCGTTCATCGCGCATGATCTCGGAAAAGCCGAGAATGGCGTTGAGCGGTGTGCGCAGCTCATGCGCGATATTCGCGGTGACATCTGATTTACGCTTCAGCGCGGTTTGTGCTTGGGCGAGGGAGGAGCGCATGGTCTCCGCCCGGCTAAGCTCTTCGCTCGAGGTTTTAAAAAAAACCGCAAGCGGGCGCGGTGCGCCTTCCGCTGCCCGGTCGAAGAGGAAGAGCCGCAATGGCTGATCCGTGCCGGTGCGCGTGCGCGCGGCAGGCAGCAGAACTGAAAGGCCCGTATCGTCTTTTTCAGGCGCAAGCTTTGTTTCGGCGTGCAGCGCGGCAAGCTCGCCCTCGATGGCGGTTTTATCCTGCGCGCTGAAGCTTTCGCAGACGGGCATGCCGTGCAGCGGGATATTGAAGATCTGCCGCGCATAGGCGTTCGCGCCCGTCACCGTACCTTTGGCATCGAGCAGCAACACGCCGAACTTCAATGTTTCGAAAAGCGCAATATCTTCGCTGAGAGCGGGCGGGGATTTCTTCTGCGGCGGGGCAGCGCGCTTGCCGATCCCGGCCCAGCCCGTTTGCCGCCCCTCGCGTGTACGCAGGGGTACGGCGGAAAAAGAAAGATAGAGCGCGTCTTTGTTTTCTGTGCAGTCCCCCTTGGTCCAGGCAAGCTCGATGTCCCGCCACGGGCTGCCGCCGGACAGCGCCTGGCGCAGGGCCGGGGAAAGCTCCACATTCTCGCGCAGCGCTAGTTCCTCGAAAGAGAGCCCTTCAAGCGTTTCGGCTTTCACCCCGGTCAGCGCCTCGAACCCTTCCGACATGGCGGTAAAGCGCATCGCCCCGTCGCGGTAGGCCATGCGCCATTGAAAATCGGAGACCGCATCGAGCAGCGCCTGCAGCTCCGCTTTCTCGCCTGCCGCGGTTTCAAGCGCGGCATTGCGCATCGCCGCATCGCGCCAAAGGGCGACCACGGCGCTTGCTCCAGTTTCCGGGTCTTCGACTTTGCGCAAAGTGAGGCGGCAGAGAAAAGGCGCAGCGCCTTTCGTCTCGCTTGCCTTTACCTCGACGAGCCGGCTCGCCGTGCCGGAGCGGGCAGATTTACCGAGCAGGGTTTCGGCAAGATCGCTGTCGCCGAGAAGGGTGGCAAGCGAGCTATGGGCGGTGCTGCGCCCGAGCAGCCGCTCGGCTTTCGGGTTCTGATAAAGAAGCTGGCCGTCAAGATCGAAAAGCGAGAGGGCAAGCGGAGCTTGTTCCACCATCTGCCCGAAGCGCGTGAAGCGGCCTGTCTCGGCGCTCGCTTCTTCTGCCAGCTCGGCAAGAATGCCGGGCTGTCCGTCATCCAGCATCAAAAGGCGGCAGCGCAAGGTCACGGGGCGGCGCCCATCCAAAAGGTCGAGCGTGACGGGATAAAGCCCGGTCTCATTCGGGCCCGATTGCTGAATATCGGAGAAGAGCGCGGCCATGGGATCGGCCGGATCGAACTCATGCTCGATCAGATCGAGCAGCGTTTCTTCCTGCCAGAAAGTGAGTGCCGCGCCATTGCCCCAGGAAATGCGCTGGCGGTGCAGGTCCCACAGCCAAACGGGATGGTTTGCCTCTTGCAAGACATCAAGGCCGGGCACAGCGTCGTCGGCATTCAGTGCCCCGTTGCCACCATATTCCACGTCCACGCCTCTTTCCCATCAGGCCCGTAAGGCCGGCTCATATGCGCGAAAACCCTCTTCCAGCCCGGTGCTGTCCGCATACGGACGCCTCTTCTTTGGGCGCGTATGGGAGTTATGCCTGCACATAATGCGCAAGGGGCCCTGGCAGAAGAGGGATTACTCTAAGTTTATCGCGCTACACGCCAAACGGCCAGCAATGAGCGTGTTTTCAAACAAATGAGAGCGAAGATGGTTAACGGCGCGGGGCTTTGCCGCCCTTGTTCTTGCCTTTACCCGCCATGCCTTGCGCTTCTTCCGCAGCAGAAACGATTTCCTCGGCAATCTCGCGCGCTTCTTCGGGGGTGAAATCCATCGGCAGATCGAAGTTCTCGCCGCGCACATAAAGGCGCACCATGCCGAGCGAGGTTGGACCGATCTGTATCTCGCCTTCCATCGCGGTTTCGCGGTTGATGCCGTTATTCTTGCTCATAGCGCTTGTCCTTGGGGCCGGCCCCCGGCTTATGCAGCCGTGAGAAGTTTGCCGCGCGTGCCGGCTTGCGGCACGGGTTTTCCTTCGAGCCAGGCTTTGATCATGGCGTTGACGGTCTCGGGTGCTTCCTGCTGCACCCAGTGCGAGACTTCCGGCAAGTAGCGGATTGTGAGATCGCTGACAAGTTCTTCGGTGCCGTAAGTCAGTTCCTTGCCGAGTGCGCTGTCTTCCTCGCCCCAGATCATCAGGGTGGGAATGTCGAGCTTCGGCGGCTCCGCCCAGACATGCTGATAGGGGTTGTGGCGGAAATTGGCGCGGTAATAATTGATCATGGCGCGCATCGCGCCGGGCAGGAGGGCGTTTTCCCGGTAATGCGCCAGTACTTCCTCAGGGAAGCGGCTTTTGTCGACGGCCATATTGTAAAAAGCCTTGCCGATGGCATCGCCGCCGCGCGCCTTGAACAACATTTCCGGCACGCCGGGGATCTGAAAGAAGAAGACATACCAGGAGCGTTTGAGCTGCGCGAGCGTGCGTCCGTTCTTCAAGAAGAGATGCGGGTGGGGTAGGTTCATCACGACGAAGCGTTCGATCGGCCGCGGCGCGGTGAGCGCGTAAGTCCAGCCGATCACGCCGCCCCAGTCATGCGCCATGAGTGTGACGGGGCCCTTGTGCCCGCGTGCGGCGGCGGCATCGATCAGCCCGCTTACATCGTCAAGGAGCTGATCGAGCCGGTAATCGGCAACTTTGCCTGGGCGGCTCGAATGGCCATAGCCGCGCAGATTGGGCGCCCAGACCGTGTAGCCGAGCTCGGCCAGAAGCGGCAATTGAAAGCGCCAGGAATGTTTGCTTTCCGGAAAGCCGTGCAGCAGCAGCGCGAATTTCTCCCCCGTCCCGCACATATCCACCTCGAAGCGCAGCCCGTTGGCATCGATGAAAGCCGTTTCGATTGGCGCGGTCATGGGGGCATCTCTCCTCTTTTGGCATCCACGGGTCTCAGCCGGTTTTATATGGCGGGCTGGTCCTGCCGGGTCAACGCAGGTAGCGGCCTGACAGAGGTTTTTCTTTCCGCTAGATTGGTCCCCACTTTAGGGATGGGGAGGCTCCGCGCAAAGGGGCCAATGACAGAACGATTTTAGAGTGGGGGATTTATGACAACCTTTGCGCATGAACATTGGTCTTCGCGCTTTGCGTTTTTGATGGCGGCCATCGGCAGCGCCGTGGGCCTTGGCAATATCTGGCGCTTTCCCTTCATTGCGGGCGAGAATGGCGGCGCGGCCTTCGTCATTATCTATATGATGACGACGCTCGGAATCGCGCTGCCCATTCTGATCGCCGAAATCCTGATCGGGCGCATGGGCGGGCAAAGCCCCATCGGCTCCATGGTCCGCCTTGCCCGCGCACACAAGAAAGCGCGGCTCTGGGCCGTCATCGGCTGGGGCGGTACGATCGGCGCTTTTGTCGTTCTTTCTTATTATTCGGTGATCGGCGGCTGGGCGCTGAAATACACGACGCTCGCCGTCTCCAATGCTTTTGCCGGTGTGGACGGGGAAGGCTCGGGCGCGCTCTTTGCCGATTTCACCGCCTCCCCCCTGCCGCTCTTTTTCTGGCATACGCTTTTCATGGGCATCAATATCGTCATCGTCATTGGCGGCCTCCATAAAGGCATCGAGCGGGCGGTGACGACGCTCATGCCGCTACTCTTTCTCCTGTTGCTCGGCATGGTGGTCTACGCCGCTCAGACGCCCGGCTTCGATCAGGCGCTCGGCTTTCTCTTTAAGGCCGATTTTTCCAAAGTTACGGCCATGACGTTCCTCACCGCCGTGGGGCAGGGGTTCTTCTCCGTTTCCGTCGCCCTCGGCGCGATGATGACTTATGGGGCCTATCTCGATCAGTCGATTTCCATCCCCCGCTCCGCCTTCATTATTGCGCTCGCCGATACGGGTGTTGCGCTCTTGGCGGGGCTTGCGATCTTTCCGCTGGTCTTTACTTATGCGCTCGCGCCAGGCGCCGGACCCGGCCTCGTCTTTGTGACGGTGCCAATTGCTTTCGGGCAGATGGACAATGGCGTCCTGGTGGGCACGGCCTTCTTCGTTCTTCTCTCGGTTGCCGCCATCACCTCGGCCATTTCTCTCCTGGAGCCGGCGGTCTCCTGGGCGGAGGAGAAGTTCTCCGGCGGTCGGCGCACGGCGACGCTCGTTGTGGGCGGGGCCTGCTGGTTGCTCGGACTTGCCTCGGTCCTCTCCTTCAACGATTGGTCGGAATTCTATCCGCTGGCGAGCCTTGGTCTTCTGGATGGCAAGACCGTTTTCGATATATTCGATTTCACGGTCACGAGCTGGGTGCAGCCGACGGTCGGCATTCTGATGGCGCTTTTTGCCGGCTGGGCGCTCTCGCGTGAGGAGGTAATGGCGGCGCTGGGCGTCACCCGCGCAGGCGCGCTCTGGTTCCGCCTCTGGCTCTTTGCCATCCGCATCCTTTGCCCGCTTGCAATCCTGCTGGTTTTCGCCTCTGCCGTCTGGCCGGATTTCGTGGCTTCCATGGTCCAGCCTGCAGGCTGACCGGGACGTCCCGGCCATAGCGATAAAGCGCGATATTTGGCGGGGGAAACCGCAATCAGCCCCTTGCTTTGGCCGGGGAGGCGAATTATGGTCCGCCCGACCGGCGCAAGGGGCCTTGCCCCTCTGCCGTTTTGGCGGATTTCGCCGGTTTTCCTATGGTGTGCAGCCGTAGCTCAGTAGGTTAGAGCGCCTGATTGTGGATCAGGAGGTCCCCCGTTCGAGCCGGGGCGGCTGTACCATTACTTTCAATGACTTAGCCCTCTTATCCACAGCCTTTGTCAAACTGGCTGCCGAGGCTTTGTCAAACTCCTCCCTTCTCGCTCTGTTCTTTCCGCCAATCCGCGAGCTGCAATGTGGCCTCCAGTGAGAGTGCCTCATCCGGCGGCAGATAGTGCTCCAGAATGTCGACCACGGTCTTGATGCTGTGACGCGTGCGCGAGCGAATCTGATGCACAGATAGGCCGGCGCGGGCCATCTCAATAATCGCCGTGTGCCGGAGGTGGGAAACCTTCTTATGGCCAAGGCCCAGCGGCTCCAGGATCTGACGCACATGCTTATTGAAAGCGCGGCTGACGCGGCCCGTCTTCGAGATATAAGGCAGACCTGTGTCCTCGTTCACAGCCATGTGGCCGAACGGGATGATGCCGTCCGCGAAGGCCAGCCGGAGGCACTGGCGGAATTCAGCGCTGCTCGGGATACGGGCATCGGTGACGGTCTTGGAAATGTCGAACCTAATCCACTCGGCTGAAAGCGGATCGCCCTCGAACCATGAGCGGTGGAGCAGGGCGCCATCGATCTGCCGGTGCGCCTGCCAGCGCATCCAGGCGCACACGATAAAGACGCCTTTGCGCCCCTGTTTCAATGCTTCTTCGAAGAATGCCTCATGCTCTTCCGTAGTCCAGAGCACATCCGAGACCGTCTTCTTCTTCCGCCCGCCGCGCTTCTTCAGCTTGGCAGTTTCCTTCATCGGGTTGATGCTGATCACGGCTTCGGCGACGGCGACTTGAAAGAGCGTGTCGAGCATTTGCCGGATACGCTCCTGCGTGCGCGGGCGGTTGGAGAAGCGGCGCAGAAAGGGCCGGATATGCTGATAGCTGATCAGGCTGACGGAGGGGTGGTCGCGCATCCCCGCCGCTTTGCGCACCTCGTCGGACCATTCGATGATGCGGTTGATATAGGTGTCATAGTCCGCCTTGGTCGAGGGCTTGAGGGAGCGGTAGCCGAAATCGTCGTGCTGATCTTCGCGGTAGATCGAGGCGAGCCAGGGCAGGGAGCCGAAGGATGGCTCATCCGGCTTGACCGGGAGCCCGAGTTTGCGCGCGTCTTCAAAACGCTTATAGAGCATCTGCGCATCAGGCAGCACCGCATTCAGCTCAGCCGCATCGCCCCGGCCCGTGCGCAGCTCTTCATCAAGCGGCAGCCGGATGGTCGCGCTCCAGCCTTCGGGGCGCACTTTCTTGGGCAGCTGAAAACGGAACTCCAAGCGGCCGTGCCGGTAAACGGCCACGGTATAATCCGGCAAGAGTTCACGTATCAGTTTCAGTCGATGCTGCATTGAGCATTGTGTCCCAGGGGTTTTCGGTTGCACCCGTCTCTTGCGGCTTCATGCCGATCGCGCACAAAACTTCGTAGGCATCATATATCGCTTCCCGCCCTCGGTCGATTGGCTCGGGAAACGCCTTCTCTTTCCGCATCCTGGCGAGCTTCGTGCGCGACCAGCGGGCAAGCGCGCAGACTTCGGATGTATAGATCCGTCGCATCTTTAAAGCTTCTTCCGGTGTGATGCGGTCCATGGGCTCAGCCTCCGCTTCCGATGCGGATCTGCTCGACCAGTACGGCGGTTGCCAGCAGCATGAGCACGCCGAGGGTGGCGAGGTAGATAACTGCAGCAGCGACGCCAATCAGCACAAGGCGCCGATCGTAGCGGTCGATGAGCGGTTTCTTACACCGGTTGAACATCGCAATCCTCCTCCGGCAGGTGCAGCACGCCGCGCGTGGGGACATTGGCGGGTTGCCATTCGTGCCCGCATTGCAGGCAGAGATGGCGGCGGTGGGGGCGGTGCGCCCATTCGTCTTCATCGACATGCGGCGCGTAGCAAAGCGGGCAGGGGAGCAGAATGTCGATGGGGTTCAAGCGCAGCCAGTCTTCGCGCAGCTGCTCGAACGCTTCGGCCGCGTCGGCTAGCTGGGCGCGCAGCCCGGCTGCCATGGCCCGCATTTCCTGGGAAATGTTCTGGCTCATGCCTCCGCTCCTTCCAGATAGCGCTCTGCGATTTCGCGCTGTAGCGCCCTGCCGGCGGCAAGGTCTTCGCGGGCGCACGGCGTGCGCGGTATGGCGGCGATAGGGGGCAGGCTCACGGGCAAGACCTTGGGCGCGTGGTGAGCCATGGGTGCGCGCTCGGCGGTCGCGCCGGCATGACCGCCGTCGCTCGATGCCCATGAATTGCAGCTCGTGCAAAGCCGGTGATGCGGACCCTCGCTGAAGAAGTCCGCACGGCAAGTGAGGCAGACGCGCATCTTGCCGGACCGCACCGGGCGGTTTCCTTTCAGGGACCAGGCGGTCACTTCGCCGCTGTCGACCATGCGGGCTCTGCGGCGCGGCTTCGTCTTGCCGTTCGTGCCGGCCTGCGGGGCGCTCCCGTCCCACTCGATCTGGATCATGCGCGCGTTACAAAGCACCATGATGGCGCGGGAAATGTTCGCCCCTTGCGTACCGAGCTCCCTCGCCATTTGCTCATTGGGCGGCATGGGCAGACCCTCCGCCGCGTGCTTCGCGAGGATATCGAACACCGAATGGGGAATGGTGTTCGGCGCTATGCTGGGTTTGAGGGGGTGCGTCATGCGGCCTCTCCCTTCATCATCGCCTCATAGGCGGCTTTGTTTTCTTCCGGGGAGGCGAAGCTGTATTCAGGCGCACACCAGCTCTCGTCCCTGTCGGGGTGATCCATGAGCCAGTCGATGGCGTCCGCTTTCTTCTGCGGCATGTCGCCGATCGCGACATGGCCCTCGCGGATGGCAGCGCGGGCAATCGCCTCGATCTGCGGCTTCTTGCATTTTTCGAGATACTCGCGCGTCAGCTTGAAGGGGCCGTGGCAGGTGGCTTCCGTCTCCTGCGCGATGGCGGTGACGATATCGGCATCCCCATAGCGCGGCGTGTAATGCGGCCAGGAGCCGGTCTGCCCCGCAATAAGGGTTGCGGCCAGCTCATCGAGCCGGGGATATTCGAGAAGAAAGCGGAAGGCTTCGGCCTGTTTGTCCCCCTCGATAATGTCCTGCCATGTCTGGCCGTCCGACATTTCCACACGCTTACCGAGCAGCCCGGCTTCCTTCAGCGGCTCCAGAAGATCGAGCAGGCGTTTGTAGACAGGCGATTGCTGCAGGGCCAGATCCTGGGAATGCCGGTGCGAGCGTACAATCTTGATCTCGCCTTCGGTTATGGCGAGGAGCGCAACGCAAAGCGCAGCAAGAGAGACTTTCAGCGGCGCGGCGGCAATGGCCTCCTGCAGCACGGCGGTGCGCACGGCGTGCGCCATGATGAGCTGCACTGCCGAGAGGTCCGGCATGGCGGGGCCGTCATCCTCGGGACTGCTGCCGGGCTTGGGGGCCGAGGCCCTTGACGGTTCGGGCTTGTAATAGCCCTCGTGAATGCGCACGCGGGTGAAGAACTTGGGGTTGTAATCGTCCTCATCATCCGGCGGTTCGATGGCAATGAACGCCTCGCCTTTTTTCGGCGCTTTCGTTTTGGCGAATTGATAGGTGAGAAACGGTCCGTCTTCGACGTGCACCGCCTTCCACTTCTTTTCGAGCTCGGCACGTTTGGGCTCGATCGCAGCTTTCTGCAGGCGCTCGAATTCATCGAGGTCCAGCAACCGCGTTACGGGGCCTTGCGTGTATTTCTCGCCCTCGTAGTCTGCGAGATCGAAGATCGCGTCACTCTCCATCGGGAAGGTGTCGAGCAGGTCGCTCTTGGCTTCGTCGATATCGAGGCGGTCTTCATCGTTATACTCGGCTTCAGTTCGGGCGCGGGCGAGCACACGGGCCTGTAGGCTGACCGGCAGGGTCCAGAGCTGGCGGGCCTGCTCGAAGGTGAGACTGCCTTCCTCCAGTTCCTTGCGGATCTCCGGCGCGAGCCGGTCCACAAGGTTGAGGCTCTGCTCGACATAGCGCTTCGAGCAGTTGAGCGCCTTGGCGATATCGTCTTTGCCGAGCCCGTGCACATCGCGCATGCGGGCGATGGCGTCTGCTTGTTCGTGGCGCGGCACGTCCTCGCGCTGCAGGTTTTCGATGATGGAGATGAGATCCGCGGTCTTCTGGTCGAAGTTGATGAGGCGGCAGGGGATGCGCTTCTCGTCGGCCTTCCATTCGCCGCGCTCGATGAGCAGCCCGATAGCGCGCCAGCGCCGCTCGCCGCCATTGATCTCGTAAGTGCCGTCGCCGCGCGAGCAGACATTGAGGTTCTGCAAGAGGCCCTGTTCGGCGATGCTGCCCGCCAGCTCTGCAATGCTTTCATCGTTAAAGGTCTTGCGCGGGTTGTGGCGGGACGGCTTCAGCTGCGCATAAGAAGCCATGAAGAGCTGCCCCGGTTCGGCGGCGGCGCTTGCCACGGCGGCGGCAGGGGCGGGTGCAGCCTCGGCTGCGGGCAAATGCGCCTCGAAGCGTGCGCGCAGGGCCGAGCCTTCCGGCGCGGCGGCGGCGAGCTTGAGCCAGGTGGGGGCTGTGAAGCCCGCGCGGCGGTGTTTCAGGAACCGGGAAACGTCGCCTTGATCGACCTGCGCACGGCGTGCGTAGGCTGAATTGCTTTCGCCTCTTGCCTGAATGGCGTCGGCCAGTTCGCCCCGCAGGGGGGCCTGATCGTCGGGAAGTTGAATGTCCATAATCGTCCTCCTGCTTGCGCACGGCGTGCGTGGCAGTGGACGAAAGCATAACTTTCATTATCGTGCAAGCAAAATGAAAGCATAACTTTCATACGAGAGTGTTCTTTGCCCTTCCGCAGGTATCAGTTGAGGGGGGCGTCCAATTAGAAATGGAATCGAAGGCCGAGGGATATGTCTTGGTAGAGCAAATCGGCTGTCGCGGAATGGGAGCAAAAGGCGACTGATACTAGATCGCACTCAGCAGTGTAGCTGCCGGCGTCGATAAGCGCGTATCGGGTTTCGAGATCTACGCCATTGAAAATCTCATAAGATATGCCGCCATTGACGGCAAATGTTGGATTGAATTCGGAGCCGTCAACAGTGAAAGTGAGGCCGGGCCGTCCGACCGTGCCGCTCGATTTCACTAGTGAGGCACCTATACCTGCGCCGGCAAAAGCTGTGGCTCGGTCGAACAGGGGTAAGTCGTAGTTCACATACAGAATCAATGAATTGCTAGAGACCGAAAGCTGTGTGATGTCTGGTGCGTCGGCGGGTGGGAAGGGTTGTACTGCAATATTTCTAGACCGCAAGCGGGTAAAGTTTGATTGATTTCGGTGAGAAAATTCTATCTCTAGTCTAATACTGTCCGCGACAGTACCTCCATATCCTATGGCCCAATAAGCGGTCGTGTCATCAAGGTCAACGTACGCATTGGGCGAGGGGCCAGTGAATAAAGATGCGATCGGCCAGCGCCCATATTCCTGCCCATTATAACTTTTGCTGTGTGTTTCGCCGCCGCGAAGAACGACATAGTCGGCGCGAGCCAACAAAGGGTCACCAATCAGTGCTGCAACTATTATGAGCAGGGATAATATATACCGGCTTTGTTGCGCCATTCTGATCACATGCGTCGTGCAAACCATACGACCCGTCCGACAATGTGGGTGAGTTCGGCCAGCACATCATAAGTCCCATGGTGAGGATTTTCGGAAATCCGCTTTAGCATCGGTGGGTCAGTATTTGGGATCATCTCTAGGCGTTTTGCGACTGTCCCGTCGCCGTCCCACAACACAAAAATTCCAGGAATTCCAACGCGTGTATCTGACATGTCGACTAAAACACGGTCCCCGCTTTGAAGCGTCGGAGCCATCGAGTCGCCTACTACTTCGATAACGACCAGGTTTCTTGGATTTAATCGCAGCTCACCTTCAAGGTAGGCACGGCTGAATGGCCAATGGTCCTTGACGGTTTCGCGATCAATGTGAAATCCATCGCCCATAGAGGCGCGCACATCATACTCTGGAATATCAATCCTGATTCGCTCGGGCTGTGTATCTGGGAGATCCGGCGTATTACCTAGGTGTTCGTTTGCATCCCAGCCAGAGCCGCCTTTCCCAGTCAGCAACCACTCTGAACTCACATTCAAAACGCTGGCGAGTAGGCTTAGGTTTTCAGATGTAAGGCCATAGCCACGTTCCCAGTTACCGATTGCTCCACGGGAAACGCTGGATTTCTTTAGCTCTGTAATTCGGTTTGCAAGCTGCTCTTGGGTGAGCCTTGCCCGTTCTCGCGCGGCCACAATTCGGGCGCCGCGTGCTGCATCTGTCTTGAATTTCGTCATGTGGAGAGAATGCCGAAAGGGGAGCTTTCAATCATCGAAAGAAATGCTTGAGTTTAAATGAAAGATATGCTTTCAATGCTTTCATGGAGACCGCACTTGAAAAAGCAAAACGATTGGCGGGCGGCGCTTCGGCGTTGGCTCAACGGATCACGCTGGTAACCGGCGAGCGCATAACTTCTCAGGCTGTAAGTCAATGGAAGATTGTTCCGGCTGGTCGTGTTGTTGCCGTGGAGAGAGTTACGGGTGTCAGCCGTCTCGAACTGCGGCCTGATTTGTTTGAGATGCCCTATTCAGATGGCGAGGCCGCTCATGGGTGACAGGGCAACAGAAGAAGCGCGCCACGCGGAGCTGGAGCAGCTCGTGTCCGAGATGGGCATCGACGATGTGCGGCTGAGTTTCGATCCCGAGCGCACGGATAAACGCTGGTGCGTGACAGTGACCCGCTCGCGCAAGACGCGGTGGCGCGGCGTGCGCGGCGGGATGGACTACCGCGAGGCGGCGGTGACCGACAACAGGTTCGACGATCCGAAAGCGGCGGCCGATTTCATCCGGGCGCTTTTCGATGTGCCGGTGATCGAGGCCTGGTGGCTCAGGGGTGCGGCTCATGAAGGTTAAGCTCGACCTGAACCAGCATGTCTTTGGGCGCGGCGTCCCGCGCCGAGCGGTTCTTGACGCGGTAGAAAGCGAGCGGGGCAGCGGAGTCCGCGCAGCCGAAGGCAATCCAGGCGTCATCGGGATATTCCTCCAGCGCCTCGCGCAGGTCCTTCAGCTGGATGCAGGGAGTGTCGGAAGCGTAATCGCGCATAATTTTTCTCCTGAGTGTGGTTTGGCGACTCACATTCGACAGGAGAAAGGCGGGGGCGGGCTATTCCGTCCGTCCCCGCAACGCTCAGTAGGCAGACTGTCGCGCGCGAAGGAGGCCGCCCATGGGTGACGTCCTCCATTTCCCGCCGCAGCTGCGCGCCGTCAAGAGCGACAACCTTAAAGGCGCATCGCCCATCGGCATGCTCGGCCCCTTCGGAGACGAGTGCCCGCGCACGCCGGGCGGACCTTTTGGCGGCGAGCTTTTGCAGTTCCCCGCCAAAGCCGGCGGCGGCAGCGCGGCGCGCGAAGCCGCTGCCCCCAGCGCGGGAGGGTCCGCTGCCGCCGGTGCCGCGCCGCCCGCCGGGGAGGGAGAGGGGAGCGCACGGCGTGCGCGCAGTCTGAGAGCGCGGCTGGCCGAGGAGGGGTGCACAGCCGTCTATCACTTCATCAACCTCCTTATCGCGCTGGGGGAGATGCTTCATCTCGTCCTTTCCCAATCATTTCTAACGACACGGCCAAGGCTACGGGGCGCGGCCCTTCGCGGCATGCAGTATCGGAGGGAAAAGCAATGCAAAGTCTCTTGAGCTTGCAAGACCTCGCCCTCCTGAAAGCCGCGACGCGGCGGGGCATCGCCGGTGTAGGCGGGCAGGAAAGCGCGGCGCTCGATCTCGGCAAAGCGCAATGCACGGTCTCCGAATATCAGAACCCGCAGCGGCTTGACCGCTTCATCCCCATCGATTGCGTGGCCGCGCTGGAGCGCTGCTCGGGCCGCCCGCATATCACGCAGGCGCTCGCGCGCCTCTCCGGCCATGTGCTGATCGAGCTGCCGCGAGAGGCGGGCGACGGGGTGTGGACGCGCCAGCTCGGCCAGATCGCCAAGGAAGTGGGCGAGGCGATGGCCGCGCTGGGCGAGGCCGTGGCGAAGGACGGCGCAGTGACGGCGGCGGAGATTGCCGAGCTGCGCATCATCGAAGAATTGCAGGAGGCGATTGCCGCGCTGAGCGCCGCCAAGCGGCAATGCGAGGAGATCGTCAAGGACGCTGCAGGGGAGGGGCACCATGGCGCTGCGCGTTGATGCCGATCCCATCGTCTTCATTCAGGCTACCGTGCTCAAAGTGCTGCCGAACCGGCCATCTATTGCTGCAGAGCGGCGCTGGGACATCGAGCGGGAAGTCGAGCGGCTGCGCGAGAAGGGCACAACGCCGGCGCGCGGGCTCCTGGCCGAGGCGCTGGTCGCCGTGTCTCGCCTGCCGGACGGGCACCCGTCCATGCCGGAAATGCTGACCGTCCTGAAGTATGCAAACGACGCGGTGCAGAAAGAGCCTGCGCCCGTGAAGCTCGCCTATCGTGGCGGGGGCTTGCGCGATGAACGGGGGAAGCTCTGATGGCCCGTCCGAATGCATCGCTTTCCAGCCCCGCACGCCGTGCGCTCAACCATGCGGACGAATGGTGGCGCACGCCGCCGGACGGCACGGCGGCTTTCATGATCGCGGAAGGTGACCGGCTGCGCGCGCTCGGCGGAAAGATATGGGAATGCGCCTGCGGCGACGGGGCCATGGCCCGCGTGATCGAGGCTTTCGGCTTTGACGTGATTGCAACCAACCTCACGGGCCGGGGCTATGGCCGCAGCGGGGTGGATTTCCTGAAGACGCGCAAGGGCAGGGCGCGGGCGGTCGTTACCAATCCGCCCTTCTCCCGCGCTGTGGAATTCGCCCGGCACTGGGCGCGGCTCGGGCTCGACTATCTGGCCATGCTTCTGCCCGCGACCTTTTTCCATGCCGGTCAGACGCGCGGGCATTTCTTCAATCATGAGCTGCCGCCGGCGCGCGTCTTGCCGCTGGGCTTCCGTCTCGATTTCGAAGCGCGCGGCGCGCCGCCCATGGAGTGCAGCTGGTTCATTTGGGAGCGCGGCTCCCGTGGGGTGCCGGGTTACGGGCCGGTGCTGATGCGGCCTTGAAGCAAAGGAGAGAGACGATGACGCAAGTGAAAGCAAATGTGTTCCGCTGCGTGTACCGCGTGCGCCGCCAGTCCGCGCCGACCGAGAAGCGGATCTATGCCGACGATGTGCAAAGCGCCGCGCGCCAGGCTGAGTGCCGAGCGCCGCAGCATTGCCTCGGCTTCCAGCTCTTTGCCGAGCAGCTCGTGGCCGAGGGCATCTTCGACAATCTCGGCGTATGCGAAGGCGGAGAGGCAGCATGACCGGCTTCTATATCGTTGATCTCCGGCCAGCGTGGAAGCGCGAGCGGTATATCACTTTCTGGCGCTCGAACAACGCAGGCTACGCGTGGCCCTTGTGTTGGGCAGGCAGCTATTCCGCCAATCAGGTGAATCGAGGCGGAGGGTACTACGCGCAACGACGCGGGCGGTCACTGACGCGGTTCGCCGTGCCATGCGCAAAGGTCATGCGGCTCGCCGAAGAGCCGGAGCCAGGGCGCTTGGAGGGAGGCGTGGGGCCTGTCGTCGTCAACAACATCAGCAATCGCAGAAAGCTGCGCGCTGCGGCGATAAACCGGGACGCGGCGATCAGTGAGGAGGCGGCATGACCGGCGCGCTCTTTGAAGAGATCGGCGAAGCCGAACGGAAGCCGCTGAAAGACCCGGTGCTGGTCGACCTGACGGTGATCGATATGCGCCCGAAAAGCGTGATGGTCACCATCGAAGGGCGGCGGGAATTCATCCCTTATGGCGAGATGCGGTTTGACGGGCAAGGCCCGCAGACCGTGCAGATGGAACGCTGGCTGGCAAAGAAGCTGGAAGCGGAATTCAAGGAGAAGTGACATGTCGTTTCAAACACTGACGCCGCCGGATGCGCCCGAACAAGATCCCGGTACAGCCGAAGCGCAGCTCCATGTGATGGAGCTGTCCGGCGGAACAACCGCCTTACTTGCTATCGACCGGCAAAAGCTCTGGAGGCTCATGCGCAAGCAGTTTGAATTTGCGGCGCGCTACTGCGTCGAGCTGGGTGAAGACGAGCATGCCGGCACCTTGCGCATCAAGTTCGATCCGACCGGCCCGCACCGGCCTGAACTCAACAACCGGTCTCTTGTCTTCAAGCTCGGTGGTGCCGAGAAGCTCGCCCATCTGGCGGGCACGCGCGCCTGCCTTTGCACTTCGGGTGACGACGGCGAAGTGTTGATCCAGCTTCCGCCCGAATAAGCGCAAGCGCTTCACGTGAAACATTTGTAGGCGGAGGGATAGCGATGAGCGGCGCAGCGCCGATTGGCAGCAACACGCTAGCGGCGGACAAGCTGCGCGCTTACATCGAGCGCGTCGAGCGGCTGGAAGAAGAGAAGTCCGCAATCGCTGCCGACATCAAGGAAGTCTATGCCGAGGCCAAGGGCAACGGCTTCGACACGAAGATCATGCGCAAGGTCGTTGCGTTGCGGAAGAAGGCCCTGGCCGAACGGCAGGAAGAAGAAGCGGTGCTGGAACTTTATCTCCACGCACTCGGCATGCTTTGAGGAGAAGGCGATGGCAGAGAAGTCGAAGATCGAATGGACGGATGCGACCTGGAACCCGGTGACGGGCTGCTCCGTTGTCTCGCCCGGCTGCACGAATTGCTATGCGATGAAGCTGGCTGGCACTCGGCTCACGCACCATGCCTCCCGCGAGGGACTGACCATGGAGACGAAAGCCGGGCCGGTGTGGAACGGCGAAGTGCGCTTCAATGACCAATGGCTTTATCTGCCCCTGCGCTGGCGCAAGCCGCGCCGCATTTTCGTTTGCGCGCATGGCGACCTCTTCCATGAAAGCGTGCCCGATGAATGGATCGACATGGTGTTCGCCGTCATGGCGCTTTGCCCGCAGCACACGTTTCAAGTGTTGACGAAACGCGCGAGGCGGATGCGGGAATATATGACCGCTTCCGATGTGCAGGAACGCATCGAGACATACATAACCCATTTTGCGCTGGAGCTAACCGATCCGCACTCGCGGCAGCGGGATGATTTGCGCGCCACGGCAGCGGATCTGTTCGAAGAGGGGGCTTGGGTTCTCCCTAATGTTTGGCTCGGCGTTTCCGCCGAAGACCAGAAGCGAGCCGACGAGCGTATTCCTGACCTTTTGGCAACACCGGCAGCGGTTCGGTTTGTGTCCGCCGAACCGCTACTGGGGCCGATAGACCTTGAATGCGTTCATGCGAACAACCAGGACACAAACGGCGAGGAGCAGTGGAATAGTCTTGATCGGGTAGAAGCGGCGTGGTCAGTCAAAGAAGGCGGTCCCGGCGGCGTCATTGACTGGGTGATCGTCGGCGGTGAGAGCGGCATGGGAGCTCGGCCCATGCACTTGGATTGGGCAAGGTCACTGCGAGACCAATGCGCCGGCGCCGGCGTGCCGTTCTTTCTCAAGCAGCTTGGCAGTTTCAAAACGGTATATGACCGCGACCGGGAAGATCCCGATTGGCGCCGGTGTGATGTGATCGAACGGGAGACGCCCAGTGGGCGCTGGCTCAACCTGGAAGGCGGGCATGGCTTCCATGGAGAGCGCGTGCTTCGCGTGGTTCCGATGAAGAAGTACTTTGTCGGCGCATTGCTCGACGGTCGGGAGCACAACGAATTGCCGGAGCCCGTGATCGCTATCGACGCCGCGCCCCGTTGCCGCGTGTGCGGCTGCATGGAATTCAGCGCTTGCCTGACGGAAGACGGCCCGTGCTACTGGGCCGAGCCGGACCTTTGTTCCGCCTGCGTGGGTAAGGAAGAAGGGGAGGGCGCATGACCGTTTATGTGGATGATATGCGCGCGCCCTATGGGCGGATGATCATGTGCCACATGATCGCCGACACGGAGGCCGAGCTGCACGCCATGGCGGACAGGGTCGGCGTGGCGCGGCGCTGGCATCACCGGGGCCATTACAATATCTGCCTTGAGCGCCGCGCCCGTGCCGTGGCAGCGGGCGCTCACGAAATCACAAAGCGCCAGGCCGCCGCCATGATGGCCCAGCGGCGCGCCGGTGGCCGGTTGCCGCCGCCTGCTTGCGCCGAGCTGCTCTTCCGTCTCGCCAAGCGCGCACGGCGTGCGCAGGAAGGGGAGGCGGCATGAGTGGGGCGCATCTAAAGTTCGCTGACTGTGACGGGCAGCTGATTCTTTTCAGGTGCTGGCTTTGTCGCGAAATTGAGCACTGGGTCATTCTCTGCGGTCGTTGGAGGGGCATCGAACACCTTCCCAACATAACAGAGCTCGAAATCCTTAGCGCGAAAAGTGGATGGTTCTTTGCGGAGTCTAGCTCTGAGAAAGCCGAGATCCCTACGGTCCGCGCTGAATTGGCACTCCGTGATATCGCATCGATCGAATATTGGACGTTCGCCCAAGCGCCTTGTTGGCCGCGAAGAAACGCGAGGGGCATAGAACCGAGCATTCGTAAAGTTGCAGAGACGAAAGTGAACGCTTCGAAGGTCTACCTCAAGGAACGTGGCATTGGAAAAATCAACGTTTGCAATGTGACCATGGAGCGTTGCGCGACGGATGGTTGCACGTTGAAAAGAGAGTGCTTCTCTAACGGCAGACCTAATATTGCAACCGACAAGTCGACAGTTCCGAAATGTCGCATCACGACAATTGATAATTGTAAAATTCCAATTGTAGAGCCGCATGTTGTCAAATGCCACCCCGGTCAGATCAATTGGTGCGTCGGGCAGCTTGGATACTGGTACGGAAATGAGTGCGTAAATTGTTTCAAATGCGGCTTCAAATTCGGCAGAAACAGGAGCTGCTTTGGGGAAGTCTTCTGCTCTTCTGCGCTGTCTCAAGAACGCGCATATGACTTGCAGGGCCGAGAACGAATAATCATCTGGGAACTGCTGAGCCAGCTGCTGCAAAGCCCGCAAGCCGGCAATTCTGCTTCCTTCGATATCGCTTTCGAGCAAGGTGATGGCACGTTCAAATCGTTCGTCGCGATGGCGTTGATTGGCGAAGGCCATCTCAATGTCTTTCTGGATTATGCGCCACCAAGCAAGGAAAAGACCCAACCCCCCGCCAATAATCAGGGCAAGATTACGCATTATCTCCATGCGGTTCTCATTATCTCCCCCCCAATATTGCGCAGTCCAGAAATGCGGCGGCAGCTGGCCAAGGATTGGGATGGCAAAAATCGCCACGCTGAGCGCAACTGGAAAATAAACAAGCGAGTCAGGATCGCCTTTAGAAGAGGGAGTTGGGACGGAGAGCGTCCGGTAGGTATCGCGCAGCGCATCTGCTTCGGCGCGAACCTGAGTTTTGAGCCGTTCGATTATGGCCACCGTCTTGGTTCTTTTGGCGCTATCGCCCACGACGGGTCTCCTCTGCATTGTCCTCGACAGCTCAGATTGGCGAATTCGCGGTTTTATCGCAAGGCGGTAAGCGGCTGCGCACGCCGTGCGCAGCTGGGGGAGGCGGCATGAGCGGCGCTGCCTCCCTTCTCCCGAAAGGCCGAATTGTGCGCGTCACCTTCGAGCTGGAGCTGCCGGAAGCGGCGGGCACGGAGGCCGTGCGGCAATGGCTCGCCTATGAGCTGATGCATGCCGAAGCGCGCATGGAAGGCCCGCTCGCCGGGCACGGCATCGATCTCATTTCTGCGCCGCGCATCGAGGACACGGGCATGCACCTTGTGGAACGTGAGGACGCCTACCCGGACGGTAAGGGTGGCACGCGGCCTGAGCGGCGCGTGTGGCGTGTGCCTCAGGGGGGTGGGGTATGAGTATAGAGATCCATCGCCGACAACATATTTTCGATGCTAGATCGGTAGAACTGCAAGCGTTTGGGCGGGATGGCGCCTGTCACACCGGGTTGTTTGCAAAGAACTTGGAGCGCATCGACGGCCGCGAAGAAAACGCCGCTTATGTCATGTATGCCGGCGTGTGCCAGATCGATCTCATTTACACCTTGAAGTTCCATCTCTGTGCGGTGTTCCCAGCGCATATGATGATCATGTTTCATGGCCATCTGGAATCGGAACGTCGCGAGCGCGTGAATGCTCGCCTGAGGCAATATCCCAGCGTCTCGCCAGATACGCTCAATGCCGCTGATATCGGTCTGCTTTTGGAAGTAGTTGCGAATACTCTCGAAGGCCAAAGGCCAACTCAAAGGATCATGGTCGATTGCCGTGCTCGTGCGCAGTATGCTTCGCCGCGCGGCCAAAGCGAGCTGTTCCAGATCGGCTACCACTACGGACGCAAGAGCTACGCTCTGCCGGTCCTCCTCGTCCTTAACTCGTTTGACCTGTGCTTCCTGAATTTTCCTGGTTTGGCGGATGCTAACTGTGGCCGCTGTGGCAGTGGCGATGGTTCCAAGCGCAACAAGCGCACTAAGAAAGTCGGTGCTCGATTGGAAATCGGGCCAGCGGCTGGATATGACCAAATAGAATGCTGTCGCGAGAGCGCCGCCGATCGCTATCCCGGTCGGCAAATCATTCCGCCTGTCGCTCATGTCCCACTCCCTCTCTTAGCCCGTGAGCAGCATGCGCGCAGCGCTTGCCAGGAAGTTCGAGCGCGTCATGCCCCGGTCTTTCGCGGCCTCGTCGATCGCTTCCAGGAGGCTGGGGTCGATCGAGATATTCACGCGCTTGGCGGCGCTGCGGTCTTCGATGAGGGGGATGAGAACGAAGAAGGCGTCCTTCGTGTCTTCCGCCAGGGCCTCATCGGCGCGCACGGCGTCCATGCCGCGCGGTGCAGGAATATCCTCGCCGTCTTCGCGCATACCCGCAACGTGAAAGGCAAGTGCGTCGGCTGCGCTGCGGATCGCATCTTCAATCGTGTCGCCGGCGCCGATGCAGCCCGGAAAGTCCGGGAAGCTCGCCCCATAGCCGGTGTCGGGGTCTTTGTGGATCAAGGCAACGTATCGCATGGCATCCCTCTGTGGATAAGGGGCGGCGGGGGCTTAGAGCCAGCCCGCCTGTTTGTAAATGGACCGGACGGTGCCGGACGGAATGTCTTTATTCGGGTGGGGGACCGTTACACGGCCCTTCTTTTCCGGGTGCTTGAACTGGTGATGGTCGCCGCGTGTGGCCACAAGTTCCCAGCCGTCCGCTTTAAGCATCTTGATCAGTTTGCGGCTGTTGCGTTCCAAGTCCCGTCTCCCTTTGTTGTGTTTATATATACACACCTTCCCGGCCATGGTCAAGGGTGTTGTGTATATATATGCGCAAAAATGGCGCGGCGGTTTAAGTGGTGAGGCCTGCGCGGCGGCGGGCAAGTGAGTAAGGAGGCTTTAAGCGCATGAGTGTGCAAGCAATGGCATGGGCGCTGCAGCAGCAGATCGTGACGCATCATACCAGCCGTCATGTCTTGCTGGTGCTGGCGAACTATGCGGACCAGGAGGGGCGCAGCGCCTTTCCGAGCGTGAGGACGCTTGCACGGGAAACGGGCCTCTCAGACCGGGCCGTTTCAAAGTACCTCCGTGAGTTGGAAGACGCGGGCGCGATCACGCGGGGTAATCAGGCCGTTGCCGCCGCCCATATCGCGCGCGGAGACCGCCGCCCGGTGGTCTATGACATGCCGGTCGGCACGCTCACCATCCGCGAAAACTGTCCCCAGCGGGATGAACAGCATTCACCCCGTGAGGCGGAGCGAGGGGAACAATGTGCACCCCGTGAGGCCCCACGGCATGAACAACGTTCACCCCGTGACGGCAACGGGGTGAACAATACGACCGAACGGGGTGAACAATGTTCAGAGAATCCACCCTTAATCCATCAGATAAAAACTACTGAGTTAGATAGAGGCACTCCGGGCGCGCGCGGGACGTGTGTGGAAAACCCGCTGCCCGACCTCGGCAGCTTCCAGCTTGCCGTGCGCTCCCCTCGCTTCGAGCAAGCGGCGCTTGCCTTCATCGCCAGCAAAGGCGGGGACACGTGGCGGGCGTGGTTCGGCTCGGCAGGGCTGACGGGGGCGGACCCGCCTTGCCTCGAAGTCGAAAGCGAGTTCGTGGCGAGCCATTTGCGCACGCATTTCATCGATTTCTTCGAAGCCCGATGCGGGCAGAAAATCATCATCAAGGTCAATCAGGCGCGGCGCGCACGCCGTGCGCGGCAAGAGCGAGGAGGCAGGCATGCGGCACGTTGAGTTAGACTGGCACGGGGCGGACATTCCGGCGCGCATCGAGGCGGAGCTGATCGGTGAATTGCTGGCCCCGCCCTCGCTCGCTGCGCTGGAAGATTTCAAGCGCTGGAAGACCCAGCAGGTCAAGCAGACGAAAAACCGGCTGGCAAGCGCGGCGCTCGCCATGCCCGCCTTCGATCCCGACAAGCGACGCAAACTGATTGAGGCCGGGAACGCCACCCCGGAAACGCGGGCCAAGTGCAAACGCGACGTGTGCGAAGGGCTGGTGAAGCGCAAGCTGCCCTTGCTCGACAAGGAGCATTTGCTTGCGGTTGAGGAAATCCGCGACATTCACGCGGCATGGGCAAGCATCGGCTATGCCTCGGGCCGGTTCGAGATGCGGGTCGATGGCGGCAAGCGCGGCGGCGATCCGCTCGACCGCATCCCGGAAAGGACGGCGCGCGCTTACTCGCGGAACTATCTGCCCTGGCTGCGCGAGCTGGTGAACGATCCGATCGAGCAAGTGACGCCGCGCCTTCGCCGGGTCTATCTTTGCGCGCCGGTCTTCACGATCATGATCGCTGTCGACAACAAGGGCGTGAACGAGGCGGAGAAGATTTGCGGCTTTCCAGAGGATAAAGGTTTTGGAACCATCGTTCTCCGAATCGCCCTCGAAAGATATTTGCTCTGGATGCAGAGCAAGGCGCTCGACAAAGAGGCGGAAACGCTGGCCTTTGATCGGGCCGCTTGACTAACGCGGGTTTTCGACCCAAAAATCGTCACCATCAAAGAGTTGCGCCCGGAGGTTTCACCGCCGGGCGTTTTCTTTTGCGGAGGGAGGCGACGATGTAACCCGCAGCGCGCGGCGCGCCCCCACCCCCCTTTGGGTCCTTCCTGCGCCTCAAACCTATACGGCACGACAAGGCGTTTGGGATTTCTAGTTGCTCAATTTTCAAAGTGATGCACCAAACGTGCACCGATGCACCATTCAGGCGCACCGGGCGCGCACCAATGCACCGGACGGACGGGAACGATGGAATGCGGCGTAAGGCAGGCGGCGGAAAAGCTGGGCGTCTCGCACAGCACTATTTCCCGCTACATCGATAAATACCCGGAGCTCAACGTCGCGCCGCCCGGCTCGCGCAAGAAGGTCAATCTCGATCAGCTGCGCCGTCACCGCGAAGACAATCTGACCGTCCAGGAGCAAGGCCAGCCGCTGCTTGCTTCGCCGCCCGAAGCGCCCGCGCCTGAAAAGCGCGGGGGGGAGAAGGACGATCACGCCGTTGCCTCGCGGCGGCGGCAGTCAGAAGCCAGGGCTACTTACGAAGAGACGCGTGCCGAGCTGGCGGCGCTTGACCTTCGGCAAAAGCGCGGCGAGCTGATCGATGTGGAAATCGTGCGCCTGGCTTTCGCGGATACGGGCGCGCTCCTGCAGAACCGGCTCGCATCGCGCCGGCGCGACATGGCCGAGCGGCTTGTGGCGATCGAGGACGTGCGCGAGGCGGAGGCCTTCCTGCAGGATGCCGACCGGGAGCTCTTGGAAGCCTTCCGGCAAAACCTGATCAACGCGGCGAATGCCGCCGAAGAGGAGGCCACCGAGTAGCATGGCGGGGGGAGCGAACGCGGCGGTGCTCTTCAGGTCCATGGCCGAAGCCGTCGAGCCCGCGCCGGATATCACGATTGCCGAATGGGCCGAGCAGAAGCGGTACGTCTCTGCGGAGAGCGGCAGTCCCTATCCCGGTCTCTGGCAGAACAGCCGCGCGCCGCATCTGGTTGAAATACAGGAATGCCTGTCGTTCAACCATCCTGCCCGCGATGTGGTGTTCGTGAAATCGCACCAGGTGGCGGGCACGGAAGCCGGGATCAACCTGATCGGCTACGGCATCGACCAGCACCCTTGCTCGATGCTGGTTGTGATGGCTTCGCTCGACGAGGGCAGCAAATACGTCAAGGTCAAGCTGCAGCCGACCATCGACGCTACGCCGGCGCTCCGGCACAAGGTGAAGGACCAGCGCTCGCGCTCCGAACAGGGCTCGACCACAAGCCAGAAACGTTTTGCCGGGGGCTTCCTGCAGGTCACGGGCGCGAACAGCGCCAAGGGCCTGAAAATGATCTCGGCCAAGGTGCTGGTCTGCGACGAGATTTCGGACTGGCCCTACGATGTCGACAATCAGGGCGATCCGCTCTCGATGGCGGAGAAGCGCACCACGGCGCATTCGCACTCGTGCAAGCGGTTCTATGTCTCGACACCGAGCCTCAAGGGCCAGTGCCGGATTACCGAGAAGTATGAAGCGAGCGATATGCGCCGCTTCTATGTGCAGTGCCCGCAATGCGGCGACTGGCAGTATCTGACCTGGGACCAGATGCAGGCGCATAGCGAGCGCCCGCCGTACCGGACCTATCTCAAGTGCAAGTCGAATGGCTGCGTCATCGAGCATTATCAAAAAGGGCCAATGCTCGACGGCGCAAAATGGATCAAAACCTACCCGGATGCGGATCCGGCAAACCCGGCGCCAGCGCAGGTCATTCCGAAGGACAAGATCGATTACTGGCGCGCCCGCTCAAGCCGTGGCCGCTGCCCCGGCTTCCATATCTGGCAGGCCTATTCGAAGTTCGTGGACTGGGACGACACGATGCATCAGTTCATCGAAGCACAGGGAAAGCCTGAGAAGGAAAAGGATTTCACTCAGCAGGTGCTGGGCGAGGCCTTTGAAGAGCAGGGCGAAGCGCCGGACGTCGAGGATCTGGTGAAGCGGGTGGAAGACTATCCCTTCCGCGTCGTGCCGCCGAATGCGCTTGTGCTTACCGGCTTTGCGGACGTGCAGGGCAACCGGCTTGAGTACGGGGTTTATGCCTGGGGCATCGGCCTTGAAGGCTGGCTCATCGACAAGGGCATCATCGAGGGCGACCCGCAGGGCGAAGAAGTCTGGAAGCGGCTCGATGAGGTGGTCGGTGCGGAGTATCAGGGTTGGCAAGGACGGCCCTTCAAGATCGAAGCCTTCGGCGTCGATAGCGGCTATCTCTCAAATGAGGTCTACCGCTTCTGCCGGGGCCGCGAGCGCGTCTTTGCTTGCGACGGCGTGCACGGCTGGACGCAGCCTCATGTCGGTACGCCGAAGAAAATGGACATCACATGGCAGGGGCGGAAGATCCCCGGCGGCGTGATGAAGTACCCGCTCGGCACGTTCCCGCTGAAAAGCTGGGTCTATGCCGCTCTGCGCAAGTACCAGAAGGGCGTCAATGAAGAAGGCCGGTTCGATCCGGGCACGCTGCATTTCCCGAAGGAATGCGACAAAGAGTTCTTCGAGCAGATCACGGCGGAGTATGTCGCCGAAAAAGAGAACAAGAGGGGCCATGTCGAACGGGTTTGGAAGCGGCTGAAAAACCGCCCGAATGAGCAGCTCGACATTGCGGTCGGCGCGCGGGCCATGGCCTTCCAGCTCGGTCTCGATCACGTCACGCCGGAAGGCTGGCTGAAGCTTGCGCAGGAACGCGGCGCGCCGCTGGAAAAAGCTCAGCAGGATCTGGCCGATCTCTGGGCGCCGAAGCCAGGCGCGGGCGGCGGCGAGCAGAGTGTCAAGGACCTAGCCGCCCGCCTCGCGCGGATCGGCCGCAAACATTAGAAGAATATCGCAAGACCGGCCCGGTACGGCCCGCAAGGCCCCCGGCGCGGCGTCATCGGTCGCCGCATCAAGGACGTGAGGGCGCTGGCCCGTGCAGTCGCCGGTCATTTCATTCTGGTTTGCGCACGGCGTGCGCAGCGGTGAGGGCGCGGCTTGCCTGCATCCTTTGGGTCCTTGGGGATGGCGCGTGCTGCAAGGCACGCGCATCCGCGCTCTCACCATCATCTTTAAGTTCCGCGCGAGCGGATATCAGCGCCGGCGTCCATACCGGCGATGCGTCCTCCAGGGCGCCTGTTCCTCCCAACTGCAGGGCCGTCTTCGGGCGGCCCTGCGCTTTTAGGAGCCTTCCATGCCACTCACGGCGGAACAACGGGCGGAATACGAGACCGAGCTGGCGGCGCTGAAGAAACAGAAGCTGGCCGTACTCACTGGCAAGAAGGTCCAGCAGACGAGCTCGGGCGACCGCAGCGTGCAATATGAAAGCACGCTGGTCTCCACGCGCCAGGCAATGGACCTGCGCATCGCCGAGCTCGAAATGCTGCTTGGCCTGCGCACCAATTCCCGCTCGCGTCCGTTCCAGTTCTGAGGATGACCATGCCGCAATCCCCGATTGTCGATGGCCGCGGCCGTCCCTATCCCTCCGCCGAGCAGCGCAAGATGCTGCGCGCGGCGCATGATTTCATGTCGGGCGGATTCCGTGCCGCCGATCCGGTCAGTCAGGAGCTCGGCTCGTGGCGTCCCGTGCCGTGGAGCGCGGACACCGCGAATGCGCGCGGGCGCACGCTGAGCACGGGCCGCATTCACGATCAGATCCGAAACAGCCCCTGGGCGTCCAATGCGGTGCGCCGAGAACTGGAAGCGGTGATCGGCGCGAACCTGCGCCTCAATTACAATCCCGATGCCGAAGCGCTGGGCCTCGATCAGGACTGGGCCGAAGAGATGGAGCGGGAGGTCGAGGGCCGCTGGCGCATATATGCGAACGATACCGACATGTTTTGCGACCAGACCCGCCGCCAGACGGTGCCGGGTATGTTCGGTTTGGCCTACCGGCATTATGCGGTCGATGGCGATGCGCTTGGCGTGATCGGCTTCCGGCCGCGCCAGTTCGGTGCGGCCACTACCTTGCAGGTCGTGCATCCTCTCCGGCTCTCCAATCCCAATGAAATGCTGGACACGGACCGGCTGCGCGGCGGGGTGGAGCTCGATGAGGACGGCGCGGCCATCGCCTACCATATCCGCGACAGTCATCCCTACGATGCGGCAAGCTGGACCGCGCCGGCAGAGCGCTTCTCCTGGACGCGGGTGGAGCGCGAAACGCCGTGGTGCCGCCCCAACGTGCTGCATGTCTTCGATTTGGAAGAGGCGGGCCAGACGCGCGGCCAGTCACGGCTCAACGCCATGGTCGAGGCGTTGCACATGACCGACAAGTATGAGCGTGTCGAGCTGCAGGCAGCCATCGTCAACGCCATTCTCGCCGCCGTCATCACCACGCCGATGGACACGGATGTGGTGAGCGGCAACTTCGCGCAGAAAGAAACGTTCGGGCAGTATCATGAGCTGCGCGAGGCGTTCCACGATACGGCCCGCATCTCGCTCGGCGGCGTTGCCTTGCAGCACCTCTTCCCCGGCGAGGATCTGAAGTTTCATGCGGCCTCGCGCCCGGCCGCGAATTATGAGCCCTTCGTCTCGACGGCGCTGCGCAAGATCGCGGCAGCTGCCGGCATCAGCTATGAGCAGCTCTCCGGGGACTGGTCCAAGACGAACTACTCCTCGGCCCGCGCGGCGCTGCTTGAGATCTGGCGCGGCTTCTTCTTCCGCCGTCATGTTTTCACTTCGAAATTCTGCACGCCGTTCTTCGGCGCCTGGCTCGAAGAGCAGATCGCCGAAGACCGCATCCCGGCCTACCGGGAAGCCATCAAGCGCGGCGCGCCGGAGTTTTGGGAAGCGAAGGCGGCTTATCTGCGCTGCGAATGGCTTGGCCCTGGGCGCGGCTGGGTGGACCCGGAGAAGGAAGCGAAAGCCGTGGGCCTGCGCCTCGCGCTTGGCCTTTCCACCGTGGAAGACGAGCTCGCCGAGCAGGGCAAGGATATCGATCAGGTTCTGCCCGCGCTTGCCCGCGAGCGGGCCAAGTTTACCGATGCCGGGATCGCGCATCCACTCGACCGGCCCGGCGCGCTCTCTGCCGTCACGCAGGGCGGCCCTGAAACCCCGCCCAGCGCGGAAGACGAAGGAGAAGACGCATGACGCCTGCCCGCTCGCTGCTTGCGATGGAAAGCAATGCGCATATGGCGCTTATCTCGAAACTGGAAGAAGGCATGCACCCGGCGCAATCGATCCGTCAGCTGGCCGAATGCGCGCCGCTGCTCGGCGGCTGCCAGAATCTCTTGGAAGAGCGGGTGCAGCTCTATGACGTCACGGCAGCCGGCATCGCCCTCATACCCGTTATGGGCACGCTGGTCGATTATCTTGACTGGTGCGGTTCGCGCTGGGTGACGGGATACAACGTGCTGCGCCTGCAGCTGGAGGCCGCGTTTGAAGACGATGACGTGAAGGGCATTGCTCTCTTGATCGACAGCGGCGGCGGTCTGGTGAGCGGCCTTTTCGATTTCATCGACTGGGCGCTTGAAGCCAAAAAGGCTTCGGGCAAGCCGGTCGCTGCTATCTGCATGGAAGAGGCCTATTCGGCGGCCTATGCCATCGCCGCCATCGCGGACACAATTTCGGTGCCGCGAACGGGCGGCGTCGGCTCCATCGGCGTTCTTGCCATTCATATCGATATGACCGGCTGGCTGGAAAAGATCGGCGACAAGTGGACGCTGATCCGCGCCGGCGCGCGCAAGGCCGAGGGGCATTTTGCCGAACCGCTTTCCGATACGGCCCGCGCTTCCATTCAGGAAAGCGTGGATGAAATCCGCACCATGTTTGTCGAGCGTATCGCCGCCTCGCGCGGCATCGATGCGGATGTCGTGATGGGCACGGAAGCCCGGACTTTCTTCGGGCCGAAAGCCGTCAAGCAGGCAGTGCAGCTCGGCCTTGCCGATGCCGTTCTGCCCCCGGCCGTGGCGCTTGAGCGCTTCGCCGATCACCTGGTTGAGGCTTCGGCCTGACCGTCACCCTTTGATGAGGAGATATCCATGACCACGAAAAAGAAGGCGCGGTCGCCGTTCACCTTCGCTGGCCTTGGCCGCGCGGGTAAACCGAAGGCGGAAGGTACACCGCCGGAGGAAGATGAAACCCTCGAAGAGAACGAGGAAGAAGAAACCGCCGAGACGGATGAAGAAGAGACCGTCGAGGACGATGATCTCGATCCCGAAGCCGAAGGCGAAGACGAGGAAGAAGAAGCGGCGGCGGAAGAAGCCGCGCGGGCCGAGGCAAAGAAGAATGCCAAGCTCGCGAATGCAGGCCGCAAGAAGCTGACGATGGAAGAATACCGCGCGATCCGCCTTACCGAGCGCCGGCGCATTCAGGAGATCATGAGCCATGAGGCGGGCCATGCGCATCCGCAGGCTGCCGGCAGCATGGCTTTCGGGACGAACATGACGGCGGCCTCGGTGATCGAGGTGCTGGAAGGTTTGCCCAAGGCCAAAAAGCAAAAACCGGCCACGGCGGAAGATGGCGGGCCGCAGCCGTCTGCCTTCGCAAAGGCCATGGCCAAGCACGCCGCGCCGGCGGTCGGCGTCGGCGCGAAAGGGGCGGGCGCGGGTGCCAAGAACCCTGACCAGTCTCTCCTGCAGACGGCGGTTAAGCTCTTCGCTCCGAAGGCCTGACGCGTAAGCGGAGCGGCCCGCCGCTCCGTTCTCTTTCTTTGTTCTCTCACTCTTTCTGAAACTTTATGCACCGGCGCACGGCGTGCGCTGGTGAAGGAGGCTTGTCATGTTCCCTTACCAGCGGACGTCCAGTCCGGCCCTTCTCGGCCATGTCCTGAAGCGCGAGACCGAGTTCGCAATGTCGCGCGAAACCGTCACGGTGCCCGGCGGTGATGGCGCCGAGCGCAAATTGATTGTCGGTCAGGTCATCGCGATGATCCTTTTCGACATCGACAACATCGCTATCACGCCTGCCGGCGGCAACACGGGCAACGGCGCGCTCGGCACGCTGACGCTCGGCACCGAGGCCAAGCAGGGCGATTATGCCGTGACCTGCGTCGCCGCCTCGGCGGATGGCGGCACCTTCCAGGTTGTCGATCCCGATGGCTACCGCCTGCCCGACGCCACGGTCGGCGTTGCTTACGTCCACAAGCAGCTCAACTTCACGATCACCGATGGTGCCACGGACTGGGCCGTGGGCGACAGCATCACGGTCACGGTGCCGGAAGGCTCGGGCCATGTGGTGGAGTTCAATCAGGATGCCGTGGACGGCACACAGCGGGCGCACGGCTTCATGGCGCAGGAGCTGACCGTCGCCTCCGGCGATACGGCGCAGGCGCAGGTCATCAAGCGCGATGCCGTGGCGGCGGATACCGGCCTTATCTGGCCCGCCGATATCGAGCAGGGCGAAAAAGACATCGGCCTTGCCCAGCTGGCGGCGCGGAACATTCAGGTCCGCACCGGCGGTTAAGCCGCGCGGGCCGTCCTGGCCCGCATTGGCGGCTTTCCCGCCGCCTTCCTCTCAGATCGCGCACGCCGTGCGCTCCCGAAACTTAGGAGAAGATTATGTCTGAATTCGATTTTCAGTTCACGGCGATCGGCCTGACCGGCGCGATCAACGTGATCCCGCCCCAGTGGGGCCGTATCACCCAGAGCGGGCTCTTCGGTGAGGCTCTGCCGGGTATCACGGACAAAGTTGAGATTGTCCGGGAGAACGGCAAGCTCTCCATCCTTTCCGCTGAAGAGCGGGGCAGCCGCGCAAACGTGTCGGACGGTGAGCTCGATGATCATGTGCTCGTTAAGGTGCCGCATTTCCCCTATGACGATCTCATCAAACCGGAAGACATTCAGGGTATGATTGCTGCGACGGCGACCAGCTTCGCGGCGCTGGGCGGGGCAGGCCGTGAACCGGTGACGCTGGAAAGCGAAATGACGAAGCGCCTCGCCAAGATCCGCCGCACCCATGACATCACGGGTGAGTTCCTGCGCATGGGCGCGCTCAAGGGTCTCATCCTCGATGGCAAGGGGAAGACGATCTATAATCTTCATACCGTGTTTGGCATTACGCCCAAGGTGGTGGACTTCAAGCTGGGGACTGCGGGAACGGATATCCGGGCCAAGTGCGAAGAAATCTACTCGCATATCGAGGACAATATCGGTGACGATGTCGTCGGCGGCGTGCAGGTGCAGGTCAGCCCGGAATTTTTCGCCAAGCTGATCAACCATCCCAAGGTAACGGAATTCTACCTTAATGCGGCTCAGGCGCTCGAATTGACGGGCCGCAATATCCGCGAAGCCTTTCCGCTGCATGGCCTCATTTTCTCCGAATACCGTGCCTCGGCGCGCGGTATCGACGGTCAGGCCCGGCGCTTCATTGCGGCGAACGAGGGGCATGCCTATCCGACCGGCACGATGCAGACTTTTGAGCAATATGCAGCGCCGCCCCATCACATCGGCATGGTGAACCGGCCTGCGACCCAGGAGATTTTCGTCTCCCCGAAAGAGCTCGATCATGGTGCCGGCATCGAGCTTCACACGGAATCGAACATCCTTGCGATGTGCAAGCGCCCGGAAGTGCTGGTCAAAGCGCACAGCTCGGACTGATCCGGCCTCTCTTCACATCTGAGAACTGTCCGCCCTCCGGGGCGGGCAGTCTTTTGAAGTGCCGGTACCCCCCCGGCCTTTCAACGGACTGCCCGAAAAAGAGAGCAAAGGAGACAGACATGCTATCTCTCATCATGGCCCGGTGCCTTGCGACTGTCCGGCATGGAGGCGCCCATCATGGGCCGAATGCCATCATTCAGGTCACGGCTGAAGAATTCGAAGCCTTGAAGGCGGAGGGCAAGGTCGCCGCCCTGGAAGAAGCCGAACCAAGTGCGCCGGCTGCGGAGAAGCCGGAAGACCGCACGGCCCTGCTCGATGAGATCATCGAGGCAATGGGCAAGGTCGCCAAAGAGGAATTCGGCAAAGACGGCAAACCCAATGTGAAGCCGCTTGAAGCGGTGCTGGGCTATGACATCAAGGCGCAGGACCGCGACGATGCGCTCGAACGCCTTGCCGGTCTGCTTAAGGGCGGCGAATGAACGCCTTTGTGGAAATGGTCGACGCCCTGTTCGAGGATGAGAACCTCGCGCAGGACGCCGGCTATGCGCCGCCGGAAGGGGCCGCCATTCCAAGCCTGCGCGTCATACTTAAGCGCGGGGATGTGATGACGGATTTCGCAGGCCGTGTCACCGGCGTGCAGGAAGGCCGCATTGTCGAGGTGCGTGTTTCCGAGCTGGCCAATCCCGTGAAAGACGGTGTCTTTACGCTTGGCTCGGGCGAAGAGCTCAAGATCAAAGGCAAGCCTCAGCGGCTCGATACCGACGCGCTGATCTGGACCTGCGAGTGTGTGTGATGGTTCGGGATATCCGCATCGATCTCGATGACGCGCTCAAGGGGCGGCTCGAAGACCGCATCAATCAGGAAAAGGATGAGATCGGCCGGGCCACGCAAGGCGGCGTGAAAGAGACGGTGGAGTGGGCCAAGCAATCGCTCCGCGATCAGGTGACGGGCGCAGGGATGGGCCAGCGTCTTGCGCGGACTTGGCGCTCACGCGTCTATCCAAGCGGCGGGCCGGCGCTCGGCGCGGCGGGCATCGTCTGGTCGAATGCGCCCAAGATCATCGAGGCCTATGACCGCGGCGTCACGATCAGATCGAAGGACGGGCTCTTTCTTGCCATCCCGACCGCCAATGCGCCGCGCCGTGCTGCCTTCAAGAAGATCACGCCGGAAAGCTATGAGCAGGCGACGGGCAATAAGCTGCGCTTCGTCTACCGGCGGAACGGGCCGAGCATGCTTGTGGCCGATGGTTTGCGCGCCAGCATTTCGCGCAAGACCGGCCAGCTGCGCGGCTTCCGAAATGCAAGCGAGCGGGCAAAGCGCACGGGCACCGGCCTTGTGACCGTGCCGATATTTTTTCTGGTGCCCCGCGTGCGGGTACCGAAGCGGCTGAATGTGCGCCGGGTGGCCGAGCAGGCGCAGGCGCGCTTGCCGGGCGCGATTGCGCGGCGGCTTGCAGGAAGGAACTGAGGCGATGAGCAGCCAGCGTGAAGAGATGATCGCGGCGCTTGCCGCGCTGCTGGGCGCTGTACCCGGCACCACATTCGCCCGCAATAACGTCGACACGGGCGACTATGAAGCGGAAACGAGCAACATCACGCTCTTTGATGGCGCGCCGGAAAGCGCGCAGCCGCTCTCCGGCAGCCCCTCCCATGAAATAGTCCATGTGGCCGAGGCGGATGTGGTGATCGTCAATCAGGACCAGGCGGCGCGCGACAGCGAATATGACCGCATCATCGAAGCGATGGAGGGGCTGATCGCTGCCGACCGCACGCTGGGCGGGCGAGCCGATTATGCCGAGATGCGCGCGCCCGGCGCGCCGAGCACAGAGCGCATCATGGGGGCTGACAACATCAAAGCGGCGACGGTTGAGATTGCCCTCTGGTATGTCGCCGCAAAATCCACGGGCTAGGAGAGATCGATGCAGAAACGCAAAGAGACGGCGGCGGCAAAGGTTGAAAAGCCCGCCGCGCCGGATGTGTGGCTTGTGCTGCTTGCCGCAGATACCGGCCTCGGCGTGCGGGGGGCGGTGGTGAAGGCGGGCTCTGCGCGCGCCGGGGAAATGATCGAAGCGGGCGCGGCCCGCAAGGCATCGGCACGCGACAAGGCGCTGGCCGGGCTCTAACTCTGAGGGAGCAACTTCATGTCCATTCCATTCGGGCGCACCAGCTGGCTGCGCAAAAAGGCGCAGGCCGATTTTACGACGCCGGCGGCGGGGAACTATCAGAACATCGCCTATTACACGCAGAGCCTCGGCAGCGAGACGCCGCTGGAAGACGATCCCGTTCTCAGCCAGAACGGCGTGCGCGATCCGAACGACCCGGCGCCCGGCCTTACGAACCATTCGGGCGATATCGAAGTGCCGCTCGATCTCGATCAGATCGGCTTCTGGCTGACCAGCCTGCTGGGCTTGCCCGATACAACGGACGATACGGGCGGCAATTACACCCATGTCTTCAAATCCGGGGCGGAGACGCTGCCCGCCGATACGATCGAGATCGCGCTGAAGGCCAATCTCTTCCTGCAGCATGTAGGCTGCATGGTGAACACGCTCTCCCTCTCGACGCAGCGCCAGGCGGGCTATGGCCGTGTGCGGCTCGGTCTGCTGGGGCACGCGGAGAACAAGCTCGCCGCCACGGCGGCGGGGGTGCCGGTGGCCGGTGTGATCGAGCGCGTTCCGGCCTTCACGGGCCGGGTACTCATCGGCGACGTGGCGGTTGCCTCGGTCACGCAGGCCGAGATGACCTATGCCAATAATCTGGAAGGTCATGAGGGCCTGCGCGCGGACGGGCTGCAGAGCGGCTATGACACCGGCGTTCCCGCCTTCTCCGGCTCGATGACGCTGCGCTTTACCGACACGGCGCTTTACGACCAGGGCAAGGCCATGACGGCGGACAGCCTGGAATTCGAGTGGGCGAAAAGCGCCACGAAGTCGCTCTCGTTCAAGTCGGGCCGCGCCTTCATCGAGAAGTTCAAGGTGCCGGTGAACGGGCCGAACGGTGTTTCGGTCAATGCCAACTGGCGCGCCGCGCTCGATCCCAACGAGGCGGGCAAGGAAATGCTGATCGTCACGCTCAAGAATCAGCATGAGAGCTATGCATGAGCATCCGTCTTGCACTACCTGACGAGCCTTTCGAGCTCGATCTTGCGCACGGCGTGCGCATGCGCGTGCGGCCCATGACCACGGCGCTTTACTACACGGCCCGCACGCGGGCGCTGAAGCGGGTGGGGGAGCTGCGCGCCTATCAAGCGGAGGTCGTGAAGGCGGGCGGAGCGATCTCCGGCATTCCCGACCTGGCCGAGCAAGAGGTGGCCGAAGGCTATCTCGAAATGCTGATCGCGCAGGAGCTTGGCAAGATCGCCATCGTCTCCTGGCAAGGTGTGCTCGATGAAGAGGGTGCGCCCGCCGAAGTGACGGCTCCCAATGTGGAGTGCTGTCTCTCGGTTATCGGGGTGGGCGAGCGTTTCATGACGCTCTATGCGGCGCATCTCGACAAGGTGCTGGCCGAGGGAAAGCCCTCGCCGCGCTCGCCGACTGGCATTACGGCGGGGGCGGGGCCTATTGCGAAGGATGCCGGTCCCTCGCCTGCGGCGCGGAAGAAGAAGGCGAAGACGCGGACGGCACGGAAGAGTGGCGCTGCGCCGAATGCCCCTACCGGAACCGCCCGGCCACGCTCGAAGGGGCGCAAGTCTGGGAAGTCCTGAGCCAGGGCACGGCGTGGCGCTTTGCGGGCATGGGCGGGGTGGCGACGGGGATCGATGAGGCGGCCTTCCTTACCCGCCTTGAGGCCCGCCCGCTCGATCCGCCGGCAAGCCGCGCCGTCTATCTCATGCTGATGGAGCAGGCCGAGCCTGCGGCGCTCGCCGCCATGGCACGGCGGCGCGATGAGCTGAAGGAAAAAGAATGACCGGCATTGAATTTCCGATCCGCTTTTCCGCGAAAGACCATGAGAAGGTCACGCGCGCTTTGCGGGCGCTGGGACCGGAAGGGGCTTCCGCCCTGCGCAAGATCGAGCGCGCGGCGAAGCCGGCGAACCGGGGCCTGAAAGCGCTCGATGCCGGCGTCAAGGAAACGCGGCAGAGCTTCGAGGCTTTCGCCGGGCGGCTCGGCCCGGTGGGCGCGGTGCTCGCCCGCCTCGGCCCGGCAGGGCTTGCCGCTTCGGCAGGGCTGGCGGCGGTCGGCCTCGGCCTCCAGCAGGCATTTTCCCGCGCGCGCGATGCCGCCGCTTTTTCCGAAGAGCTGCTTGTCGCGGCAGGCCGGATCGATCTCAGTGCCGAAGCCTTCCAGGAGCTCACCTTTGTGGCCGAGAAATTCTCGGTGACACAGGAAGCGCTGACGGACGGGCTGAAAGAGCTGCGCTTGCGGGCGGACGAATTTGCGCTTACGGGCGCGGGCAGCGCGGCGGAAGCCTATCAGCGCCTCGGTCTCAATCAGGAAGAAGTGAATGAACTGCTCGCCGATGGAGACGAGCTCTTCCAGACCGTGATTGAGCGGATGGAAGAGCTCGATGGGGCGGCGCGGATCCGCATCGCCGATGAAGTATTCGGCGGGCAGGGCGGGGAGCAGTTCGTCAATCTCATCGCGGCGGGTGCGGCGGAGATCGAGCGCCTGCGGCAGGAGGCGCGGGACCTCGGCCTTGTCATGGACCAGAGCCTTTTGGAGCGCGGGGCGGAAGTGAACCGTGAGTTGCGCACCATGCAGCGGGTGATCGACACGCAGCTGAATGCGGCCTTTGTGGATCTGGGGCCGGTGCTTTTGAAGAGTGCGGAGCTCTTCGCGGATTTGGCGGGTTATCTGTCAGATGTGGTGGACGCGTTCCGCGACATCGATAGTAAGACAACGGCTGGTTTAGAAAGCCAGCTCGTTAGCTCCACGAACGAACTGGAGAAATTGAACGGACAGCTTGACCGGCTTAGGGAGCAGCGTGCGCAAGAAGGGGGTGACGCGTCGGTTAGCCTCGGGCTGCCTATCAACGATTTCGGTCTTTCGGAAGTATTGGGAATCAACTCGAAATCGCTTGATGAGATCATCGCGGAAACGGAAGCACGCGGCAACGAGCTGCTTTCGACCATCGACAACATCAAGGCCGAGATTGCTTCGCGCCGTGCGCCAGATGGCGGTGGTCCGCCCGCTGGGAGTGGCGGGGCGGGTATTGCAATCGGCGCGGCTGCAGACCTGATCCGCGATCTGGAACTGCAGGTCGGCGAATTGAATGCCGAGTTGAGCGGCGATAAGGCCGCTGAAGCTGAAGCATTTATATCGCGTCTTCTTGAGCGGCTCGGTGATGATCCGGGACCTGCCGCCGTTGCACGGGTTCGCGAACTGGGGGCGGCAGTCTTCGATCTTCGCATGGAGCTTGATGCAGAGGCGGAGGCAGAACGGAACCGCATCGATCAGAAGCGTGAAGTCGAGCAGCTCTTGAAGCGTATTGCGACCGCCGACGAGCTTCTGGCGGCTGAAGAAGAGAAGATTAACGAGCTTTTTGCCGCTGGTGCGATTAACGCCGATGAGCGCGCCCGCGCCATCGAGGAGGCGAATGAGCGGATCAGTGAAAGCAGCAAGAAGACGAAAGAGGCTTTCGAGCAAGTAGGCGATGCGGCGACGGGTGTCTTCGATGACATCATCTTCTCGGCCCGCTCGACCGAAGACGCCTTGTCGAGTGCCTTGCAGAGCCTCGCACGCTTCATCGCGCAGCGGAGCATTCTGGAACCGGCGGGAGATTTTCTCTCCTCCAGCATTTCCTCTTTCACGGGCTCGATCTTCTCGGCGCAGGGCAACGCGTTCGAGGGCGGGCGGGTGCTGCCTTTCGCCAGGGGCGGGGTGATTTCCCGGCCCATCGGCTTTCCGCTTTCGGGCGGGATGACCGGCATTGCTGGGGAGGCGGGGCCGGAAGCGATCCTGCCCTTGAAGCGCATGGGCGACGGCTCGCTCGGCGTGCGCATGGAAGGGAGCGGCGGGACCAGCATCTTTATCGATGCGCGCGGCGCTGGTCCTGGGGTTAGTGAAGAAATCAGGCAGGCGATGCGGGAGATTTCCGCCGAGCAGCTGCGCGATGCGGCGCCTCGCATCATTGATGCCTCTGTCGAACGCCAGCAGGACCTTGCGCGGAAAGGAAGGCTTAGCACATGAGTGAAACCTATCCGCTTTCCTTGCCGGCGGACGGCGCGATCACCGCAATCCGGCTCGTGAAACGCCGTGCGCAGGCGGCGCATGAGAACGCCTTTACCTTGGCCGAGGACATTTACGACTATCCGGGCCGTCAATGGGTGGCGCAGGTGAGCCTCCGGCGTATGAGCGCCGCCGAAGCGAAGGTCTGGTCGGCTTTTTTTGCGCGGCTGGACGGGCGTGTGGGGACGTTTCTTCTCGGCAGCCAGCTGAAGGCGCAGCCGAATGGCAACCCTGCCGGGACGCCGCGCGTCAAGGGCGCTGGGCAGAAGGGCGGTGAGCTCCTCACCGATGGCTGGACGCCGGATGCGCCGCTCGTGCTAGCGGCAGGGGATCATATCCAGATCGGCAGCGGCCTTGCCGCCCGGCTTTACGAGGTGAAAGAAGACGTGAGCGCCGATGCAATCGGCGAGGCCACGCTCAAGCTATGGCCCCGGCTCTATTTCGCCCATGCAGACGATGAACCCATCGTGACGGAAGACGCCAAAGGCCTCTTCCGGCTCGATCAGAGCGATGACAGTTCCGATGAGACCCGCCGCAAATGGATCGACGGTGTGTCCTTTACAGCAAAGAGCGTGATCGATGCCCCATAACATGACGGCGGCGATGGAAGAGGCGCTCGGCCAGAAGGTCCTGCGCCCGCGTTACATCGCCGAGCTCGACTTCGCCGATGAGCCGGTGCGCGTCTGGTCCGGGATCGGCATTCTCAGCTGGGACGGCAAGAGCTGGACCGGCGTCGGCGATTTCGGCGGTATCGGGGATATCGAGGAGCGCGGCAAGGTGGAAGCCGACACGCTCCGCCTGCAGCTGAACGGCGTGCCGCTTGCCAATAAGGCGCTGGCGCTTGCCCGGCAGAATTATCAGGGGCGCGCGGCGCAGATCTGGCTCGCCCTGATGGATGAAGACGAGGCGCTCATCGATGCGCCGGTGCCGGTCTTTGCCGGACCGATGGACTTCATGGTCGTGAGCGAGACGGCGGATAGCGCCACGATCACGCTGGAAGTAAGCAGCGAGCTTGTCGATCTCTCCCGGCAGCGCGTTCTTTATTACACGGCCGCAGACCAGCGGGTGCTCTTTCCGGGCGACACGTTTTTCGACTTCGTTCCTTCCGCGACCGAGGAAATTCTCTGGTGACACGGGTGGCTGACTGGGATGTGCGGCTTGCAGCCTTTCTGCGCGCACGCCGTGCGCAGGGCTTTGCGTGGGGTCAGCGCGACTGCGCGCTCTTTGCCGCCGATTGGGTGAAAGAGGCGACGGGCGAGGACCCGGCTGCCGCCTATCGGGGCAAATACCGCACGGCGGCGGGCGCGTTGAAGGCGCTGCGCCGGCAGGGGCACGGCGATCTGGCAGAGGCGGTGACGGCAGCGCTCGGCCCGCCGCTCGAAACCACGGCGCTGATGGGCCGGGGCGATATCGGCCAGGTGCAATCGATCGACAGCGCTTTTGAAGGCGCGCTCGGCGTCTGCGCCGGGGCGGATATCGCGGTGCTGTCGGAAGACGGTGTGGTGCTTTTGCCGCGCAAGGCGGCGCTCAAGGCATGGAGGGTCTAAGTGGCGGTTGCAGCGGCGGCAGTAGGCGCGATTGCGGCGATCGCGGGTGGGGCATCGCTCGTGCAAGTGGGGGTGAGCCTTGCAGTTACGACCGGGCTCAACTTTCTGGCGAAAAAGCTTGCGCCTTCTCCCTCCGCGCCGAGCTTTACCCAGCGCGACCGCTCTCTCACCTTCCGCGATCCAGCCGCGCCGCGCCCTGTCGTCTATGGCAGGGCGCGTGTCGGCGGTCCCATCACCTTTGCGCGCGTCACGGATGCGAGCGTCACCACGGGTTTTGCCGGGCTCGACACGCGCATCCTCCATATCATCGTGCCGCTCGCCGGTCATGAGGTTGCCAGCATCGATAAGGTCTATTTCGGAGACCGCGAGCTTCAGATCGATCAGAACGGCAATGTGGTCGGGGATTTCAACGGTTATATGGTCGTGAAGCGCCATACCGGCGCATGGGATCAGGCGGCGGACCCGGAGCTTCTTCAATGCTTCCCCGATCTCGACGCGAATTTCCGGGGGCGCGGCGTTGCCTATCTCTATTGCCAGCTCCGGCGCAGCCAGGACGTCTTCCCGAACGGGCTGCAGAACTTCTCGGCAGATGTCTTTGGGCGCAAGCTCTACGATCCGCGCGATGGCGGACAGAATATCGCCCAGCCGGAGACCTGGGGGCTGAGCTTTAATGCGGCCCTTGCCTGCGCGGACTATGTGCGCGGTGTTCCCATGCGCGACGGGGCAGGGGCGCTGGTGCGCCCCTACGGCGTGCAGGCAGAAGACGCCAAGATCAACTGGGAAGAGATCCTCGCCGAAGCGAATATCTGCGATGAGGACGTGAACCTCGCCGCTGGCGGCACGGAAAAGCGCTATACGTGCAATGGGCGGCTGGCCGGAGATACTGATCCGCGCGACGGGCTGCAGCAGCTTCTCACCTCCATGGCAGGCCGGGTGGTTTACTCGGGCGGCTTCTGGTCGCTGCGCGCCGGCGCAACGCGCGTGCCGATCATGGATCTGTCACGGGATGATCTGCGCGGGGCGGGCGGCATGCGCGTCCATAATTCCGTGACGCGTCAGCAGGTCTTCTCGGCGGCGAAGGGGCTCTTCATTTCGCAGGAGGCAGAGCAGCTTGCGACCTATCCGCTCGTCGAAATCCCGGCTTTCGAGACGGGCACGGGCCGGGTCATTCAGGATGTCGACCTGCCTTTCACGAATAGCGCGGCCATGGCGCAGCGCATCGCCCGCATCGCGGTCATGCAGTCGAATATGCAGACCCGCATCGAGGGAATGTTCTCGCCGCGCACGGCGAAGCTTGCCTTCGGGGACTGGGTGACATGGACCGATCCCGACCGGGACTGGGATCAGAAAGAATTTGTGGTCGACGGCTGGCGGCTCACGAATGTGCGCGGCCAGGGAGGCGCGGCGATGCTCGGCTTCGAGCTGGTGCTGCAGGAGGTGACGCCGGATGTCTATGCGGCCGTGCCCGACGCGGCGGCGGTTCCGGCGCCGGGGAACACGCTGCCCGACGCTTATCTCGTGCCCGCACCGCAGAGCCTGACGGTGGAAGTGGCCGAGTTTACCTCCCGCGCGCGGGTGCGGCTGACCTGCGGGACAAGCGCCTCGGACCTCGATGTGCGGTACCGTTTCTCCTATGTGCTGCAGGGCACCACGAATGAAGTGGTGCTGCCCGATCAGCCGGAGCGGGTGGTGGAGATCGCGGATATTCCGGTGGGCCTTCACACCTTCCGGGTGCGCGCGGTGAACCGGCTCGGCCGGGCAAGCGTGCTCCCGCGCGAAACGGTCTATGCGGTAGGCCGCCCGCCGCTCACTAACCGGGTAACGGGGCTGCAGCTCGTCGGCGGGGCGAATGAAACGGAGTTTACCGGGCCGGATGCGCAGTTCATCTGGCGGCCGGGTTCCGTCAACGCGCCCGGCCTTGCCGATCCCTTGGGCGCGGATGTCTTTGACGGGGATGAATATCTTGCGGGCTACCGGATCGCCATCTTCGCGCTCGACGGCACCGAGCTGCGCTCGCTCATCCTGCAGGAAACGCAGTTCACCTACACGCTGGACATGAACCGGCGGGACAGTAAGCGCGTTTTGAAGCAGGGGCCGCAGCGCTCTTTCATCTTCCGCGTCGAGCAGCGGGGCAAATTCGGCGGGGAGTTTGAGTTCTCCACGCCGGTGGAGCTCACCGTCTCCAATCCCGCGCCCGCCGCCGTGACGGCGCTTACAAAGACGGAGTTTCACCGCTCTGCCTGGGTAGGCTTTCAGGTCGCGCCGGACGGGGATCTGGAAGGAACGATTGCGCGCGGCAGCGCGGTGCCGGGCTTCGATCCGGCAGCCGGGGAGGGGGTGCTCCTCTATCAGGGCAATAACCTTGCCCGCGCGGATTTCACGCTGGCGGCGGGGGAGACGGTATATGTCTCCGTGGCCGCTTATGACGCCTTCGGTACGGAAGGGCTCAACTGGTCGAGCGAGATCGAGGTGACGGCGCAGGCGCTGACCACGGACGATTTCGGCCAAGAGCTTGTGGATGCCATCGCCACGGCGGAGAACCTTCAGGACGGCTATGCGATCCGCATCACCGACGATCTCGTGCAGGGCTTCTTTATCGGCAAGCCGGATGGCAGCGGCGATGTGGTCGCGGGCTGGCTGGTCGACCGCTTTCTTATCGCGCATCCGAGTGTGAATGGCGGCGTGCCGGTGCCCGCCTTTGTAGTCGAGGGCGGGGCGATCAAGGTGAATGAACTGATCGCCGGGTCCATTACGACCGATGAACTGAAAGCTGTGTGGGCGCAGGTGGATTTCCTAATCGGCAATCGCCTGCAGAACACGGAAGTGAACCCAACATTCATCATCGATCTTGAAAACTCTTTTTGGGAGATCAAGACGCCATGAAGGCGGCGGGCGGCTACGGCAAGGCCAACCAACCGGTTGCCGGTATCCGTGCGGGTACGCTGTGCATTTGGGATGCAGGGGTCTCGGGGAACGATTACTCGCCTGTCATTAGTCCGAAGGCGCATCTCTCGCGGATCGGGCTTCATTCCGATCTTGATTACATCGGCGTCGCGAGTGTTCTTACCGGTGCGGCCGCGCGGGGTGCCGGGGACTATACCGCGCCAGGGATCAACACAAGTGTGGTTCTTGGGGCGCACGGGCAGGCAGGCAAGCCGCTCATTCTGGCGGAATTCTCGCTCGATGGCGTGAACTGGCTGACCGTGAACGGAACGACTTACACGCATATCGGCCAGACATTGCGCGGGCGGAGCTTTCACATTCAATGCGATGCGAGCACCGTCTATGCCTACATCAATGAAGTCGGTGCGGTTCCTGCACAGACGATTTATTTCCGGGTGCATGTGCTTGCCCGCACCTTTGGCGGGACGCGCGTCTATAACGACTATGCCTTCCGCGCGCAGGGAAATCTGCAGGCTTACGTCGAAGCAGGGTACGGTGCTTTCGATACGCGGCGGAAATATCTGCAAACACCGGGGCCAGGGCAGGCAGCGGATATCTTTCACCGCACCGGCCCGACGCTCAAGTCAGTTGCCAGTCAACCGGGGCAGATCAATCTGGGGATCAGCACAAGCGCTTATTATGCCAATGTGCCCCTCGGCGATTTATGGTCCACAAGCTGGCCGCCCTATCTAACGACCGTGACGCCGACGCAGCTGGTCTTTGCGGGGCCGGGATCCTATTCGAGTGTGCTCCGCTTCGGCGCGGGGAACTTCACGCTCTCCAATGCGCAAGGCGAAGACATCTTCAATTCATCCCGGAAGCTCGTGGCTTTTGTGGATGAGTTCAAGACATCGATCAATATCCCTTCGCGCCCGTTGGTGAGCGGGGATACACCGCATGAAATCGTGCATTACAGCCAGCCGGTGGCGGCGGGAACCAACCTCATCATGGGGTGGCTGCAGCTGACAAGCTCATCGCTGAATATCATCAACGGGCGGCCCATCGATTTTTCATCGGCGGTCATCATAACCGGCGGCTGGTTCGTGCCATCGGGCACCTCAATTCTTTTGCTGCACAAGCTCTCGATCCTGTATCCGCGCCTGATCAACGGCTTTCTGCAGGTTGTCGAGAATTACTATTGCTACGCCGGCGGGGCGGGAACGCCGACAACGCCTCTGCCGAGTTACTCGGTCGATGTTCATCTCTTTGCCTGCGCGACAACGGGAGGCCTTTAAGTGGCGACATATAAGACAGGGACGGTCAGCGTTACCAACGGCAGCGATCTTGTGGATCTGACGGGCGGTGTGACGGGTGCGGGGCGGATCGAGGCGGGCTCGCTTTTCACCGCCTCCAATCAGGAAGAGATCGCTTATACGGTAAGCGAGGTGGTGAGCGCTTCGCAGTTCCGCCTTGCCGCTGCTTTTGGCGGGCCGAGCGCTGCCGGCATCGCTTATATGGTGACGAACGACTTCACCGCCTTCGGCATCCCGATCGTCAATCGGGGTGATCTTTATCCCTTCGGCGTGCTCGCGGAAGCGCACCGGAAGATTGAGGTGCTGATCCGCGATAAGGCGGCTTTTGTTGCGACCTCTGTAACGGAAGTGACGATCGGCACGGGCGTGAAGATCTTCACCGTAGAGGCCGGGCGGCAATTCGCGCCGGGTCAGACGGCGGTGATTGCCGATGCGGAGGATCCCGGCAACGCCATGGTCGGCGCGGTGACGGATTATACGGGCACGCAGCTCACCGTGAACGTGATGAGCGTGAGCGGGGCGGGCACGATCTCGGACTGGAGCATCGGCATCTCGGGTCCGGTCGGTCCGCAGGGCCTAGCTGGCAAAACGGTTCGCAATGGCGCTGGCGTGCCAGCTGCCGGGCTTGGCGTCGATGGTGATTTCTACATCGATACGGCTGCGGCGGAAATCTATGGCCCGAAAGCGGGCGGCGATTGGGGCGCAGGTGTCTCTATCATCGGCCCGCAGGGCGTGCCTGGTGAGGCTGTTCTCAGCGGTTTTGGTGCGCCCGGTGTTGGTCTCGGCGTCGATGGTGACTTCTATATCGATCTCGCTGTCTATGATATCTACGGCCCCAAGGCGGCGGGTGTTTGGGGGGCGGGTGTTTCTATCATCGGCCCAAAAGGCGATCCGGGTGATCCTGGCAATCTCTCGCCGAAGAACAGTCTCGAAAACGATGGCGGCCAGCTTCAGCTGAAGGGAGATGTCCCCGCGCCTGGGCCTAATCAGTATTACGGTACGCAGGCCGGTGTCCCTGGATACTACGATCTCCCCTCCGCGACAGACGATCCGTGGGCGCTGCAGCCGCTCGGTGTTCCCATCCCGGTGATGGAATTCTTAGTGGGTGCCAGTGTTCCCCCGATTGATCAGGCGTATCGATACATCAAGCTCACTGCGGGCCTGACTGGCGCAGCGCAATATAACGAAGGGGTGTTGGTTAGTGAGAGCGTGAGCGGTGCGGCGCCTCTTGTGCAAGCGTACGCGATTATAAATCTCGCCGGCAGTCCTATGAATGGCGAGGCCGTGCGACTGATCAACACGGAACGGCGCTTTCTTCGAGCGGGTGATGGGGGGGTCTTGGAAGCTGACGCTCTTCAGAACCATCAGATCTCTGTGGACTATTCGACACCGGGTACGGACGGATTATACCTGAACAGGTTTGCGCGGGCCGTATCCACCGGCGGAGGTAGTTTCACGAGCGGCGTTTTCGGTAATCAGACGATTTCCGGCGCCAGGGTTGACGTTGAAACACGCCCGAAAAACTTGGGCGTTTCCTACTATATGAGGATCAAGTGATGGGCTTCTATGCAGCCGATGGCGTGGTCTCAACGTCACCGCTCGACGGTGGTGTTGAGATTACGGAGACGGAGTATCTCGCTGCCGTCGAGGGTATGGCAATGGGGAAACAGGTGTCGGTCGATGGCGGCGTGCTCTTGATCGAGTTTCCGCCGGAACCAGAGCCAGCGCCTGCGCCAGTACCTACGGAGCAGGAGGTGATCCAAGCCTTTCAATTCGCTACCGAGTTGCATGTGGATGCTGTTGCGGCTGAGCGCGGGTACATGAACGGTGTTTCCTGCGCGAGCTACAAGGACAGCACGCATCCTGAATGGGCGGCGGAGGCGTCAGCGTTCATTGCCTGGCGGGATGCGGTCTGGGTTTATGCCTTCCAAGAGCTCGACAAAGTGCAGAACGATTTGCGGCCGCAGCCGACGATCGAGGAATTTATCGGCGAGCTCCCCGTAATCAGCTGGCCTGCTGCCAGCTAGTTCAGCGCGAAGCGAGGGAGGGACTGCCTATGAGCCAAACCCATGAGGCGATGGAATGGCTGCGCCGCGCTGCGCGTAAAGCGCGCTGGCGGCGCTGGGGCGAGCAGGGGCTGATTATTGTTGTTTTGATCGCGCTCTTGCTGCTGCGCGAATGGGGGGCTTTTTGATGCGCAATATCGAGGAACTCGTCTATGCGCTTGTGACGATGATCATGGCTATTCTGCAGAGCGCGCTGGCCGCCGCAATGCTCGGCCGGTTCGTCTGGCACTTGCGGCTGGTGCAGCAGGGCGAGCGGAAACTTGTGGGGATCGAGGCGGTGCTGGAGCTCTTTACCGTGCCGCTTGTTTACATGGTGGCGCTGGGCCTTGCGGGTGAGCTTGGGCTGACGGGCGCGGCGGTGCCGGCGCTGACGGCGCTTGTTGCCTATATCGGGCCGAACGGCTTCCAGGCGCTGCTTGAAGCCTATGTGCGCGGACGGCGCTGAGGCCGCGCGCGGGAAGGGGACGGAGAGAGGGAGGGCAGATATGAGACGTGAGACATTTGCGCACGCCGTGCGCACCGGGATCAGGGCCGCTCTTGGAGCGGCTTTTTTTATTGCCGTCATGTGGGGGATCACCGCTTGCGCGGTGTCGATCCGCCCGCCCATGGAGCCCTTTCCCGGCGAGAGGGAATGGCACAAGCAAGGAGGGACATACGGATGGTGGATCTGACCATTAGAAGCCGGGACGGGCGGGCGCTCTTTACCCATGACGAGCTCGCTTGCCGGAAGACGAAGACGGGTGTCCTCGCGCCGGGCTTTGCCGAGGCGCTCCTGGAGCTTCGCCTTGCCTGCGCGCGGCCCATGATCGTGACCAGTTGCTGCCGCTCCGCCGATCATAACCGCGCGGTGGGCGGGCATCCGCGCTCGATGCATGTCTATGACCGGCCCTATCACCCGACCGGCGGGACCTGCGCGATCGATATCGCCATGACGGACGGCGCTTTCGCGCATCAGCTGATCAAGACGGCCGCCGCGCTCGGCTGGTCGATCGGCATCAATTTCGACCGGCATTTCATTCACCTCGACCGGCGCACGGATTTCGGCATTGCGCCGGCGCCGCTCGTCTTCTCGTATTAGGAGGCTATCCATGGATTGGGGAAAGATCGGCGACTTTCTGATCGGCAACGGATTGCCGCTCCTGGGCGGCGCGGTCGGCGGGCCGGTGGGTGCCGGCGTCGGCAAGGTGATTGCCTCCGCGATCGGGGCGGGCAGCGGCGAGCCGGAAGAGGTGATGGGGATCCTGACGGCAGATCCGAACGCCGTGCTGGAGCTAAAGAAGGTGGAAGCCGAGCACCGCCATGAGCTGCGCAAGATAACGCTGGAAGGTGAGATCGCGAACCTCGGCGAGATCAACCGAACGATGCGGGAGGAGATCAAGTCCGAGGATGCCTTCGTGCGCCGGGCCCGGCCGGGCCTTGTCTGGGCGATCAGCGGATCCGTGGTGCTGGAAGTGCTGGCGGCTGTGGCGGTGGTCTTTATCGCGCCGGAACAGATCGCCAATCTCGGCACGCTCTACGGCGCGATCTCCATTCCGCAGTCGATCGCGGCGGCTGTGTGCGGCGTCTATATGAAGAAGCGCAGCGATGACAAGCTCGTCGCGGCGGGCGGCACGACTGGGCCGGGACTGCTCAGCGGGGTGCTGGGGGCGTTGCGGCGGTGACGCCATCCCGCCTATTGATGAGGGCTAGGTGTAGTAGCCAATCCGAAGCATGAAAGGTCTCGATCCTCGGGCATCTGAGTACTTATGATCTGATCATGTGTGCGTGCGAAAAATCGCAGGTGTTCAAATGCTGTGTGGTCGGAGGTAGAAGTATGCATTTGATCAGATAGATCGTCGGATGAAGCAATGTCAGCACAGGCTCGAATAAGAATGGGCTCCACCATGGACTTGGACAGTGATCCGAACGCACGTCTTCTATAGAGTGCCGCTAATGATTCATGATAATTGAGCCAGCTCTCTGCGGCGGCGGCCCATTTTTTTTCGTCGTCGCCAACCAACAAAAGTTTGTCGGATAGGCGCTCAATCTCTGCCCCAAGAGAAAGTACCGCGTTTGCCTCTTCCGTCTTGGTCTGCTTGATAGTGGCATGGGCGGTGAAAAGCAGTGCAAGAGTTGCCATTAGCGCGCTAACCGCAGCGGCGATTGTGGCGATTGTGCTGATTGTCGCGGTGTCCAGAGGTAGATCCATCTACTCTTTTTTTTCTCCGCCGCTTGGTTTGGGTTTGCTTCTGAGAACGTCCTGAGCAGCCGTGGTTGCGTGAGATCGCTGTGTCCTTACATGATCGTTAAACCTCCCTTCCTTGAGGGGGATTTGTTTGGGTGCGCCCTTGTCGCTGGGTTTGTTTCCATCGTTCTTATCGCTCATATGTCGCCATCCTATCGCTGCATTTTTTGTGGCGGGGGCAGGGATGCTGTCACATCCCGAACCGCGCGCCGCTGACGCGCCCGGATAAACCGGCCCGCTGCCTCATGAGGCGGGTCTAAGATCAAGATTTTAGTTAATGGAGTCAATAAGGTGTCCGGGCTGCCAAAAGCTGCTCGCGCGCCTCACCCGCCGTGCGCTGCGCGGCGGGGCGAGGCTTGAGATCAAATGCCCGCGCTGCCGGGCGACTGTAACCATGACAGCCGCGAGCTGCTTTATCGAACGCCATGGAGCGTCTTCCAGGGGAGACCTTCATGGAAATGCAGGAAATCGGCCCGGCCCGCCTCTATCTGGCGGATTGCCTCGACGTGATGGCCGGGCTTGAGGAGGAGTCGGTCCAGATGATCTGGACCGACCCGCCCTATGGCAACCGGAACAATGACGGGGATCTGAACGCTTCCCTTGCCGCCCGGACGGGAAGGCAGGCGGAGCCGATCGCCAATGACGATGCGGCCGGTATGCGCCGGGTTGTCGAGGGGATGCTCGCGCACGCCGTGCGCATTCTCCCGAAAGAGGCCTCCGCGCTCTGCGTCTGTTGCGCAGGCGGCGGCGGGCCGAACGGGCCGCTCTTTGCCTGGCTCGCGAACCGGATGGACGCCGAGGGGCTTTCGTTCTTTCACTGCGTCATTTGGGACAAGATCAATCCGGGGCTCGGCTGGCGCTACCGCCGGCAGCATGAGCTGGTGATGGTCGCGCATTTGAAAGGCGGGCGGCTTCTCTGGCGGGACCCTAAGAAAGCGGCCGCTAACGTCATGCCCTTCTCCGCGCCCCGCGACCGGGCGCATCCCAATGAAAAGCCGCTGGCGCTGGTGCGCCGATTTCTCGATCTTCACGCCGCGCCGGGCCAGACCGTGCTCGATCCTTTCATGGGGTCCGGTACGACCGGCGTCGCGGCGGTGGAGCTCGGCCTTGGCTTTATCGGCATCGAGCTCGATCCCCGGCATTTCGAGACGGCCTGCCGGCGTATCGAGAAGGCCGTCTCCCAGGGCGATCTTTTCCGCGCGCAAGAGAAAACCCGGCCCTCTCAGACCGGGTTTCAATTTCCCCCAAATGATACGGTGCCGGGTTAACCGGCCCGTTTGTGCGGGGGATGAACTCCTTGATTCATATACATTCGCGGATGCCTTCTTCAATCACGGCAATCGTAAGTGCAACTATTGGTGCTAATCGTTAGGACGGTTGTTAAGTTTAATCAACCCGGACTCTCGAAGCGATTTTGGCGTAGACCATGGAAGTCGAGTGTTTTTATCTGTTTTGCCTCCAGTTATGCCGCTGATCTGATCTTCGGAAAGGTTCTTTGACGCATGCAGGTCCGCCCCGCAAAGGTTTGCACCGAGAAAGTTAGCTTTTTGGAAATTGGCTAGGCCCGCCGCAACCCGCCACATCTGTGCCCCCAAGAAGGTGGCACCCGTCGCATTGATCTTTTGTAGACTGGCATCATAGAGATCTGTGCCGACAAACTTAGCGTCTCTAAGGTCTGATCCGTCAAGATGGATTCGATGCGCCATGCAACCGGAAAATGAAGTACCCCGTGCTTTTGAGCCGGTGAAGGTCGCATCATTCAATATTGCACCATCAAATGCTGTAGATTTTACATTGCATTTATTGAAGCGAGCATATCGCAGGTTGGCACCGACGAATGAGAAGCGAGAGAAATTGCCTTCCTCAAAGTTGCCCAAAGTGAGGTCCGTGAAAGAAAGATCGTACCATCGGCGAGGGTCATCAAAGAATGGCCTGCGGTTGGCGAATGCTTCGACAACAGCAGCGGCATCATCATTCAGTGCGATGCGTGGGTATTCCATCTGAAGCTGAGCAAACTTGTGAATATCGTCTCCAAGCTGCTGGCTTACCTCGGCGGATGGGCAGCCAAATCTTTGCTTCCTTAACTTGATTTCGCGGCCTGGTTCTTTCTCTGCTGGCGCACATTCACGTAAATGCTGGGCTAGCGCTTCCATTGCCCGTGAGTGCAGTCGTCGATTTGCTCTCGATACGGCGAGTATGTCTTGGATTGCATGAATGCGGAGAAGTTTATTATTGCTGGCAAGATGTGAGATTGCCTTTTCAAGTTCCTTCTTAAGTGCGTCGTGCGACCAGAATTCGCGACCAACAACTCTCAGCAGAAACAAAAAAGCAGTCAGAAAAAGTATCCACGGACCGTGCTGCAAAGCGGTTGCAGGGACATCATGTAGCCGTTCATCGCTTATGATCAAATTCAAATCAAATGTGATGTCAAAACCAAGCGCCGCAAAAAAGGCGCTGACCACGGCGTCCCACCATTGATAGATTAACCAAAGCGCAACTCTCCATAGCCATGATATTGTCCGTGCCATGTTTCTTCGCCCACCTCTACGTTCCGCGGTCCAGTATATTGCCCCCTATTGATGTTGCCAGCTCCGGCCCTTGATTGCGCACATTTCCCACATCCTTCCCGACAGGCCAGGCGGTCATCAGCTGTGATGGAAACGGCGCCGTCAGCCTCAATGCTTCCTCTGTCGGCGCCGTGAGCCAGGTCATATAGCTCTCGCGCGGCACTATGACGGGCATGCGGCTATGGATCTTTTCCATCAGCGGGTTGGGGCTTGTCGTCAAAATGGTGAAGGTGTAGCCCTCGAAGGGTTCTTCTTTCCATGTACCCCGCCAATAGGTCCAGACGCCGGCGAATGCGAAGAGGCTTTCATCCTTCATGCCGATGGCGTAGGGCTGCTTCTCCTTCCCGTCCTTCTTCCATTCATAGAACAGGTTTGCCGGCACCAGGCAGCGATGCTTTTGCATGGCCCCCTTAAAGGCTGGCTTTTGCAGGATCTCCTCCGACTTTGCATTGAAGGTCGCATAGCGTTTCTGCTCAAGCGGGTCCTTGTGCCACGGCGGGATGAGGGACCAGAGCGCGATCGCGCCTTTGATATCTTCCCCATTCGATAGCATGCACGCCGTGCGCTGCATGGGCGCGATGTTATAGCCGGGCCGGATCTCGCCCTCGTCCGGCTTTGTCGGCTCGATGTTGCCGGCAGGCGCGCCGTTCAATCTCTCCCAGACCATCCGCCATTCGGACTCGTAAAGAGCAAAGCGCCCGCACATCCCCATGCCTCGCCTGAAATTCCAAACTTCCCGTACCTATAGCATCATAGGCTTGCCGCCTCCCGGCAGTCTATATATGTTCCCATTTTGTTCTGTTCAGGACAAGCGGGATGGGACGGAAGGTTCAGCGTATTTGGCCGAAGCATCTGCAGACTGTCGGGGAAATGCTCCGCCAGAATGTGGATGTCTTTGCCCATTGCCCCAAATGCCAGACCGACTTTGAGGTCGATCTTGAGACGCTGGCCATTCTCTACACGGGCCACTATTCGCTGATCGGGCGCCACGGCAAATGCAAGCGCCGGGGCTGCGGCGGCCGAGTGTTTTTCAACGCGCGGATCCACACGGTCTTTGTGCCGTTGCTGGAAGAAAAATAGGGACGGAGTATGAAAGTGCATGCGTTCCGATGGGCGTCCCCTTTGTCAAACTAGGTTCGTAACCCATTGATTTTTGCTTGTGCATAACCGGCTGAAAGTTTGACAAAGCAGTGCGAGTTTGGAACGCGCGATAGACCGGTAAGAGATTGATTTCTATTTTGAATTTTGCGCCAGTTCCATCGAAGTCAGCACGTCACTTCCGTTGATTGTGGATCAGGAGGTCCCCCGTTCGAGCCGGGGCGGCTGTACCATTTTTCTCCTGGGAAAACAGGGCTTTACCGGGACGCTTGTTGGTCCGTCGCCTGCCCCCAAAAGTTTTAGCCCCACATTGGCACCATTTGGGAGCTGGGCTCTTCATTCAGTTTTTAATTGCTCGTGCAACGCGTGAAAGAAGTTCCAGCTGCTCATCAGACAAAGTGCCGCAATCGGACATAACTTGAGCAAGCAGATTGCTTCTCGTGTTGGATTGCTTTGAGGGGGAGGAAGCTGTCTCCCAGCCGAGCGCTTCGTTGGGGGATATTCCCAACGTTTTACAAATTCGAACTAAAGTTTCGAGATCAGGTTCTCGTTCGCCGCGCACATAGTTCCCATATCTTTGTTCGGTAAGCCCGATCCTGCGTGCCACTTCCGCGTCACTTAGATTTAGCTCCCTGGCTCGTTTTCTGAGATTTTTCCCGAGGCTGCGCATGATGGTCAGTCTGTGCGCTTGCCGTATTGAAACAATAAACAAATCGTATATATTAAACAATACAAAACGTTTATATCGGTATGCGCATAATGAATGTTTCGACGGCAGATCTTGAAAATCCAGTCATCTCAACTGTGGTCGGTCCTCGGTTCGAGACCTATGATTCACGTTGGCGTCGACTTTTAGCTAAGAGGGGGGCGCTAAAAAGCCCCTGGATATCACCAGTCAGTTGGAACTGGGCTGCGTTTCTATTTGGCATTTGGTGGTTGTTTTATCGGCGCATGTACGGATATGGCGTAGCGCTTGCGCTACTTTGGTTGACATTTCTCGGCATTGCCGCCGCCGACCCCAAACAACTGACCGCGTTCTATCTGATGAGTGGCGGGATAAATGTGGCGTTGGGGCGGAGCGCCAACGCAATGTACCTATTCTATGTTGTTCGGCGAGCTAGGAAGTTGGCGGCGATGGGGCACGAAGAGCTTGCTGGAAAACGGCAGGTGAAAAGTACGTCTTGGGCAGCTGTTGCAATCTGTTTGTTGGCGCAATTCTTTGTGTCTGCCGTAGTCTTTCCCGTAGCAAACAGTGAGCCAACGTCGCATCACGCTTTTGGTATCGAGAAAGGTGCGCCTGATATTGATCAAGTGGAAGGTTACAGGCGAGTTAACTATCTCGATCTCAAGCTCGATATAAAGAACCTTGTCGGTAAAAAGGTTGAGGTATTTTCTCGAGCTTCTGTCATTGGAGATCGGGTGTTACTCCTCGATCCGCATAAAAAGTTTGATACCAATCCCATATCCGCCAAGATCAATGATCTTAGTCGTGATGATCGGCGTGTGCTGTTTTCCCGGTGCGAGAGAGGATGCGTGCTAACTTTTCAGGGTACTGTCCGCAGTGAAGGGGCTTTTGGTGAGTTCCTACAGCTTCACAAGATTCTGCAATGAATTCTGAGCATGCTAGCTATGAACTAGTGACCTGCTAGGCGTACACCACATGCCCACGTTCTACTTCAAATAGTAAAAAGTAGTTCCAATTCAAAAAAATCTTGTTCCTTTTTAGTTTTTGAGATCACCAGACTATATCTATCAGAGAGCCATCCCTTATGGGGTGGTTCTTTAAGCATAAATACCCGTGCATGATCATTCCTGATCGTAGATAAGTTGCGCCGCTTCGCTCTGAAGTCTGTCTTCGCTTGAAAGTGCAGCTGTTCCGACATTGCGGACGTTACCGTTGGTAACGGCTGATGGAACACTATGGAGAAATGGAAAACAGGTAGTCGTTATAGAGCAACGAAAGAAAAAATGAATTACATATACAAAAAAAAATTCTTCGGCAGTTCGCCATATCACTCAAGATTTGAAGAAGAAGTTCTATGGAACATAATTGATATGCTTGAGCCATATATGAACGATGATAACTGCGTTGAACCTGACATTGTTTTTGAAACTATAGTTTTTAACTATCCAAAAAATTTATCATCTGAAGAGTTTAAGCCTGAGAATTTTTGGAGGAAGTTCGATCGACTTTATCGCAAGAATTGCCGACAATTAGTTGGGCGAAATTACAACAGAAATTGCAACAGAAAGCGTCTCCCAAGAGGTTACGTTTTTTTGGATTTTCCTTATTCAAAGAAATCAAAAAAAACTTCTATGACTCGAAAATCCTGCAGAGGAAGTTTCCATTTTGGTGTCATAAATCGCCCTCATTCGCATGCGATTTATATCGTTCCGCCAAGCCAAAAAGAAAGAACTCAGAAATGGATTAGCCGGAAAGTTATCAATGAACAGGTCAAGGAATTTTCAGAATTTTTGAGCATTCCTGTTGAAGATATTGATAGACAAAAAATTCCGATTGATGAAAATATTTTCCATGTTCTGCGTTACAGCGCTGCTTTGTTGAAGCAGTACACGCCTCATCTCGAGAAAAAAGATTTATGGAACGTGCTGCCGACTTTTCCGCAATAGATGTCTGAGAAAACGAGCCAGTCGGCCTCTGGGTTGACCCCAAATAGCTACGAGCTTTTTAAACAATAGTCGCAAAAAATGACGCGTGATTGCGTAATTTTACGCCAGTCCGTCCCTTAATCTTTTGAATATCGAGTTTCAGAATTTTCCAATTATCACATTTCGAGTTTTCGAAACCTCGCGCGGAGAAAGAGGGAATTTCTTCAATTAAAAAACCTGAGATGTTCAGCTTTGTGTGTAATGAAGATTGAGTTTTCAGATCAAAAACCAGATCCGTTCAAAAGCTCGTTAGGAATCTCATTGAGATGTGAAGTGGGAAAATTTTTGAACGAAAAGTTTGAAAAAATCCAAAAAACAAAAACAGCAAGAAAAAACGTACTATATCGTTTGTGTAGGTGCTGTTGATTTTTTAAAGAAAGTACTCAATTACGACTGCGAAATCTCATACCTGCGTTGATACGAGAAAGGATAAGGTATGAGTAAAAATTCAAACTGGTATATGCAAAAATGGGTAGATGAATTCAATCTTTGGATGGCATGCGACGGGGCTGACGAGATCTTTAATGAACGTAATAGGGAGTTAGATATTCGTGAGTTGTGCGGCAATTCTCAGCCACTGAAGAGCTCACGTCGCCGCCGCAATAGGCAGGTGAAGAAAATGAATGCATCAAAGAGAGTGCAAACAAAATCTTCCAAAACGAATAATGTGAGTAACGCATAACCAGTTACGCACGATTATAAACAAGAGTCTGTTCAAGCGTCCATCTCCATATGCCGACCACAATAGAGGCGCCCAGAAAACAGATAGTGACGTGCGCCTGGGCGATCACTTTGGCTTGCCCTGCATTCCCTGTTCAGTTTTGCCCGATATTCGGCTTGCTCTTGAGGTGTTCGCGCCTTGTTGAGCAGCATCAATTCACGTTTCCTGCTGGAGCGATGGTCGAGCATTTGCTGTACGGTATTGAAGAGTTCGTCATCAACAATGGTTAGCTCGGGGACAGGTACTCGGAGCCACTCGTTCTCCGGCCTAACAATAGATAGTCGTTTCCCAGTTTCGGGGTGCTTGCGATAGGACATCCGGTTGAAGGTGACCGTTCCGTTGTAAAGAGTTTGTCGGAGCAGTCCGGTCTTTCTTGCGGCTACTCCTACCAAAGTGGAAGGAACCCACTTGCCTCCTTTAGGGGAGGGAATAGCGAGACGATTGAGAGCACTACATATGTTCGAGAGAGGCATGCCCGCCGCGTAGTCTGAGAATATCTGTCTTACAATGCGGGCCTCGTTTTCATTGATGCGCCGCGCGCCCCTCACCAGTTCCCCATGGGCGTCATACGAACGAAGCAGCTCGTAGCCGTAAGTTCGCCCGCCTGGAACAGACCCCTTCAGCACTGCGGCAATCATCCCTCGCCGTGTTTTATCGGCTAGGTCTTTGAGGTAGAGCGCATTCATCGTGCTCTTGAGGCCGATATGAAGCTCATTGATGACGCCTTCAGCGACCGTCTGGATAGAGATATCCAGGAACATCATTTTCTTGAAGAAATTTGCCGTGTCCGCTTGGTCACGGCTGATGCGGGAGAGATCTTCTGAAATTACCCGATCGAACCGCTGCTCCACTGAAGCGGAGATAAGGGCGCTGATCCCAGGGCGATTGTAGCTATGGGCGCCAGAAACTGCTTCGTCACGGAAAACGTCCACAACCTGATAGCCCAAAGCATCATCTGCCGAAAGGTGGAAACTGCTGTTTATGTTAAAAAATTATTCTCATTAAGTTATTGAATTTATTGTGTTTTCTGTGTGATTCCACAAGTTTCCACGAGATTTGCGCCGTTCTACGTCATTCTACGAGTTTCCACGAAAATCCGCGAAATTACCCTGTCGTTTCGGAGGCGGGGCCCCAGGATATGGCAGGTGGGCCTACCTGCCGCCGCGGTATCCGCATCCTGCTTATTCGCAAGGCTCCGCCATGCTCAACGGATTTGCTGCGCAGGGCGCTACCTGTAGCAAATTGATTGAATTGCCTGCTGTTCAGACGGCTTTGCGGAGTTTTTGTTAGCTGATCATTTATGGGGTGATGGCTGGTGCAGGAAATCTCGTTCAACACAAAAATATTGCTCTGATGAGCCAATTATATTCGTTTGTCAGGACTTGCCGAACCAACCAATCTTGCGTGAGAGGGCAAATGTCATATTCGAGCGCAGCGCTTCAAATGTCTATGAAGCGCCGCTTCCTACGCATGAGAGGCAATGAAGATCCCAAAACTACCTCAGGACCTAGATCCTACTACACCTCCAAAAAGCACTGAAGGGCAGCAAGAGGCCATAGATGTGAGCTCATCACCCTGCCTGCGGCAGGAAATGGGTGGGACATACTTCGGATATATGCCGCACGACGAGCTTGTTGATTTTCTGAACTTATTGCTGGAGGCGGAACGGGCGGGTGCCCGGGTTTGCGCGCGCCTGGCCGTTGACGCGCCGACTACAGAGTTACGCAGAAAGCTCCGAGAGGTTCAGCAAGATGAAGTCTACAGTTGTGGCTTATTGATCAAGGCACTGCAAACAATCGACGCCGAGATTTCGCTAAAGGTGGGCGACTTCTATGAGAAAGTGATGGCCCTTGAAACTCTTGCCGAGCGTTTGACTTTGCTCAACCGTGGGCAGGAGTGGGTGGAAAAAAAATTACGCCGAGGTTTGCCGCAGATTGAGGATTCCCGCATTCGTGATCAGCTGCAAGAAATGCTTGTTCGGCATGAAGTCAATATCCGTGAAATGGAAATTCAGCTTGCCAATTTTCTGTAACTAAACGCGGTATAGAAAGTTTGCATCCAACGCACGGAACGGTGGGTAGTAGCTACGGGAAAACTGTGACATCGCCAGATGATGGTGAGGAAAGCGATGAAAACTCATAATGCCCGCCCTTATTCCGGCATGCCGAAAGACGTGCTTGAGAATATGAAGGTCGAACAGTTTTTGGCTGAAATCTCGGCCGGCAATGCCCAAGCTCTGCACAGTCTTTATAGCTTGTTGAGTCCCCTTCTCTATGGACTTAGCCTCCGAATAACGAGGGACCCTGTCTTGGCCGAAGATGCTTTGCAGGAGGGGTTTCTCAGAATATGGAGGTCTTCGACCCTGTTTGATCCTCGGAAAGGCTCAGGTATGGGCTGGATCATAACAATTATCCGCAATAGGGCCCGAACTGCAGCCAGGCGTTCGGCGAGGCAATACGTTGAGGTCGGAAGCCCTAGTTATCTTGAAACCCTTCCATCGGAGGATTTGAGTGGGCTCGATAGAGTGGTGATGGGAGAGGCCGTATTGCGGGTGCATACATGTTTGGGAAAACTGCCAGACCAAACCAGAGATGCAATTCAATTGGCCTTCTTTGACGGTCTGACACATCAGGAACTCTCACAAAAATTGAGCGTACCGCTGGGAACAATAAAGAGCTGGATTAGGCGCGGCCTGGCGCAAATGAAAACCTGTGTGTCCGGATCAGAAAATATCTCCCTTCTCGACCTTTTGGCTGGTGAGCACGTGCTGGGCGCACTGCCTTTTCAGGTAGAAAATGCGTTTGAGCGCAGGCGTGAGCGGGATGCCGTATATTGTATGGCTGCTGATTGGTGGCAGGATCAATTTGCGTATGTTGCGATGGCTATCAAACCAGTGACGCCGCCGCGGCGTATTTGGCAGAGCATTGATGAAGCCGTCTCTGTAACTCGAAATCGCGAAGCAATCAGTTGGGAGTGGTGGTTGCTCCCCGCGGCTATTGCGGGGGTTTTGTTGTTTCAAATGTTTTGACGCTGGCTGCATCCAAAATTGTTTGCCGTGGGTAGTTCCTTTTGACTGCATCATACTGGAAGGAGCTAAATATGACCCAATCATCAGCGAAATCCGTCGACAATTTGCGTCGCAGCTTTTTGAAAAATACGGGTGGCCTCGTATTAAGCGCTGCGGCCGTTTCTGTGATGGGAAACGTGCGCGTTGCATCGGCTTCAGGGAAGGCTGCGGAGGCGGATATCACAATCCTCAATGGGGCAATATCAGCGGAGCGAGAAGCTGTTGCGGCGTATGCTCTGGGTATCGCCAGTGGGCTATTGAGTAAATCCGTTTCTGCTCTTGCGACCGATTTCAAGGGTCATCATGAGCAACATGCAGAGGCGCTTATCAGTGCAGTAAAAACGTTGGGGGGCGCGGAGGTAACGGAACCAGAGTCCTATAATTTCCCGACCGATCAGCTCAAATCCGAAGCCGATGTTCTCAAATTTGCAGCGGGGCTGGAAAAAGGGGCAGTGAGCGCGTATCTCGGCGCTGTGCCCATTCTCGGTGACCGCGAACTCGCGCAGGTGGCGGCTTCAATTTTGGGCGACGAAGCCATGCACTGGGCAACTTTGCGTGGAGCTCTCGGCATGCACCCTGTTCCCGTTGCTTTTATGTCATGAGTAGATCGAGCCAATCCGCAGCGTTCTCAAAATGGGGGAGTGTGGCAGTGTTTGTGCTTGCCGCACTTCTATCCAATCCCACCCATGCTGTTGAGTTTGCTTCAGGCGAGCAAGTTTTCTCCAGGTGTCGGGCTTGCCATGCTCTTGCTCGAAATCGGGTGGGACCAGCCTTATGCGGCGTTGTAGGACGTAAAGCTGGATCAATGCCTGGATATCCATACTCCCGAGCGATGGCGGATTGGGGAAAGGTATGGACAGAAAATGAGCTTTCTTCCTTTTTGGAGGATCCCATGAAAGCTAGACCCGGAACCAAGATGGGGTATGCCGGTATTAAAAACGATCAGGAGAGATTGGCATTGATCAAATTTCTGGCTGCGGCTGCCGTAAACTCAGACCTGTGTGTAGCCGACAACTGATATTTAGGAACGCGATTAAAAATGAGCCCTTTTGAAAGTGATATTGGTTCTGCCAATGACTGCGAAATTCTACCTTTTGAAGCCCATCAGCGAGAGGTGGCGGAAGACGCCATACGTGACCTGCTGAAGTGGATTGGCGAAGATACTGGTCGCGAAGGGCTGCTTGAGACCCCTGGGAGAGTAGTTCGTGCCTTTGAGGAATATTTTTCTGGCTACAAAGTTGATCCACGCGAGTATTTGAAGACCGTTTTCACTGAAATAAATGGGTATGATGACATGGTCGCTCTTACCCATATTCCGTTTATTAGTCATTGCGAGCATCATATGGCACCGATCATCGGTGAAGCGCATGTTGCATATCTACCTCGCAATGCTGCCGTCGGCATAAGCAAGCTGGCACGGGTTGTCGAAGGCTATGCGCGCCGTCTGCAGATTCAGGAGCGTCTAACTACACAAATTGGCAAGGCAATTGAGGAAGTTCTAGCTCCAGAGGGTGTTATCGTGATGGTTGAAGCGACGCACCATTGTATTTCCGCTCGAGGGATCGGGAAAACGGGATCGAAACTCGTATCACGTTACATGACGGGGCGTTTCCGTACCGACCCATCCTATCGGCAGCTCTTTGAGCTGAAAATTGCCCGGCAATAGCAAAATGCCGGGCAAGTGTAGGTGCAAGGGTTCGATCTTAGTTTGCTCTGGTACGCATCAAGTTAGTCCGCGGGTTTCACATTATGTACGGTCAGCAAACGAGTTTCCCCGGCTCGGTTCTGCCATTGCATGCGTGAGCCTGCGGACAACCCGATGAGCGCCACTCCAATTGGTGTGAGAACAGAAATCCGGCGTGCCGCGATGTCTGCATCTTCCGGAAAAGATAGAATGACATTCTGTGGATGCCTGATTGAGCCGCTCGTAAAAGTAATATCTGATCCGATATTGATGATGTTCTCCGGCATCTCTTCATGCGCAACAAAATTCCCGCGATCAAGCTCCTCAAGCAGACGTTCTGAAATGTCCGACAGGGTGCGAGAGGTGGAAAAAGCAAGGTCGCGTAAACGAGTTTCATGCAGGCGATCGAAAGTTACCGGAGGAAGGGCATTCTGCATTGGTGATTTGGTCTGAGACATAGCATTACCTATTTTGCGAAAGGCGGGTTGTTTCGCCCGCGAAGGCATGGAGAAGGCGGATCAATGCACGCCATTGAAGATCTTACGCAGCACTGGGGCCCGGTGAACCGCCAGAGCCAGCGGGTGCATTTATTTGCCGTGGGCGTAGAAAGTTGAGCACCTTTCCCCCCAGTTTGGTCGATGACGGGCTGCTAGGGTGCCTGAAATTATCTTTGCTAGCCTGCCCTTGGGGCGATCCTGGACGCGAAAGCGGTAACCGCCTTGGCTGCTTGACCGCGTGCAGCGTTACGTAAGTGAAATTGCCGTCCGCCTTCAATAAGGCAGCGCTTTGGCCACTTCTCATTCCCAACAGGGTAATTCCCAGAAGGGAAAAAATCTCGAGGGTCTGATCAGCAGCGCTGTGCGAGGTGTTTCGGATCAGCCTGCGTTGGCAGTTCGATTGGCCTTCAATCGAGAACGTTACAAAGCTATCGGATGTAGCGACATGACCGTCTATATCCTGTGGGAAGACCGTGCGCGTGCGGGTCATTTTATGACGTACCAGACGGCGCAGAAGCAAGGCGCTTTCACCTTGTGTTACAGGATCGTTTTCCAGAAAATCTTCTAGTAGCGCATAGTCACTGGTAGTCAGAATCGCGAAACTACTGTCCTGTTTTCTGAATTTTGACCAATTTTTGAAAAGCATTTGTTCTTTGTGAATAGGCATGGCAATTCCCGCTCCGCCACCTCAGTGGCGAACTAGTTTTCGATGATTTTGCAGTGGGAATGTCCCCGAGAGCGGAAATGCACATATGTGCGCCGCCTCGGGGCTATGTGCCTACGAGGAGCGAGCCTGCCTGAAGCAGAAAGCGGTTATGTAGCGTAAAGCTCTTCATAATGATCTGATCATCTATCAGGAAAAAATATTGTCAAGCTCGCAGGTAAGTTTGCGTCGTATCGCGGCGCTTTGACGCGTATGCGTCCTAATATGCAGAGACGGCAAGCAGTGATGTGATCCGGGGATTGACCATTTCCTTTTCTTCTGTAGAAGTGGTTTCCATTATGTACGATTTTCTCCCATACCGTACCGCAAGTGCCTGTTGCATTCAGCCGGGCTATTAACCCGGACATGCGTGCCAGCGTGTCCGGGCCTTTCTCTCAACTTTTTTCCGTAAACTAATCACTTCCGCCCGCTCTGCGGCGGAGTAATGGTGATCGATATGAAAATCGCCGGCCTTTTTTTTGAGGTCGACGTTACGCGTGATCTTCGCTCGACATCGAAGCGCGCCGCATTTGTTCGCGTAACGGAGAGAATTTCCCAAATTCATTCCAGATTGAATCCTGATGAGTTGCTAGATGAGTTGTGGGAGCGTGAGAAACTTGGAGTAACGGCACTAGGTTTTGGGATTGGGTGTCCGCATTCCATCTCAGATAAAATCTCTTATCCCTTTATGAATATCACCCAGCTTGCACGTCCAGTCGACTATGGAGCGCAGGATGCGGTGCCGGTCGACTTATTGGTTTGCTTGCTTGGGCCTGCTCGTTGTGTGCCTCAGTTTCGAATTGCCCTTTCAACACTTTGCTTGCGTATGCGAGATGCGCGGGTGAGAGCGGCTTTCCGGCATGCCCAATTGGCCATTGATGTGCATGGTGCTCTAGACGTGAATGCATCACATCGCAGGAACATCGCATAAATAGGTATGTGTAATACCTTTTTGTTGACACACGTCCTCTCCCTCAATAAAAGGTATATTAGATACCAGTTATGGAGGGTCGCATGTCGGCAACAAATGTCTTATTTCGCGGATTTCTGACATTCTGCACACTTGTTGTTCTGGCCGTCACGGCGCGCGCAGAAACGCATACATTCGAAATGACGATCGAGGACGCGGAAATCACGCTGGTCGGCTCTCAGACCTTCCATACGTTTGCTTTTGACGGCCAGGTACCGGGGCCTCTTATCCACGTAAAGGAAGGGGATGAGCTTGAAGTGCACGTCACCAATTTTACAACGTTGCCTCATACTGTGCATTGGCACGGTATGTTCCAAAAGGATACTTGGCTGAGCGATGGTGTGCCGGACACAACCCAGAAAGCAATCGCGCCAGGGGAAACGTACACATACAAGTTCAAGGCCTCTCCTGCCGGCACCATGTGGTACCACTGCCATGTCAACGTAAATGAACACGTTTCTATGAGAGGAATGTGGGGGCCATTCGTTGTCGATCCGGAAATTGAGTCGCAGCTAGAGAAAAAAGTTACAAAAGACTTCATCTTGATGTTCTCAAGCTGGGCGAGCGCATGGGCTCACAAACCCGGTGAGGGTGGCATTCCTGGAGATACCTTCGACTATTTCACTATTAACGGAAAGTCGTTCCCTGAAACTCAGCCGATGCGGGTAAAGGAGGGAGATGTGGTTCGCATGCGCTTATTGGGCGTTGGCGATTCCGTTCACTCCATTCATTTGCATGGTCATACATTCGATGTGGTGCGCAAAGACGGTCATCTCCTGCCGCAGCCATATAAAGCAGACACGCTCTTGCTGGGGCCGGGAGAGCGTTACGACATCATCTTCGAAGCGAATAATCCCGGTCGCTGGATGGTTCACGACCACGTAGATCTCCATACGGTCAACGGCAAAAAGCCCCATGGCGGGATCATGTCTGTCGTTGAGTATGAAGAAGTGGGCACAGATGATGATTTCTATGTCTGGAAAGACAAAGAGTTCCAAGACGATTTCTACTACGAAACAGCGCTGACGAAACCGCATGGCATCCATCATGTCGAGCAGTTCCGCGGCGAGCCGGTGGAGTGAGTCATGCGGAAGTTTTCAATCTCTCTTTGTGTTCTGTTGGGCTCTACTATTTTCCTTCCGGCTGATGCTCAGCCCGACCCGTTGGCGAGTTGCGCCCAGTGCCATGCCCTCACTTTGAATGAAATTCCCGAGGATAAGATCACTCATCGAATGGAACGCAAGGCGCCGGACCTTCACTATGCGGGCCGCAAGTTCAACCAAGATTGGTTGGTGCATTGGCTTCAAGAGCCGGTCCGGATACGCCCCGGCGGTGTGTTTTTTGGGCGGCATGTGGAAACCGGCACGGACGGGCAAGACGTCATTGCCTCTGACAGTCTGCTTGAGCATCCATCGTTCAATGAAAAAGAAGCGCGCGATATCGCCGCTGCTCTCATGAGCAAGAGTGAGGTCGATGCGGGGCTAGTTCCAGAAGGCGCGTATGCAGGGAAGGGAAATGTACGCTTCGGGAAGATGGCGTTTGTAAAACTGCGCGGCTGCATTGCCTGTCATGAGAATGAGCCAGGTAAAGGTGGTGTGTCCGGACCGGAACTCTATACCTCTTCACAGCGTCTGCGGCCTGACTTTATTGCCGCGATGATAGCCAGGCCGCAGGAGATCGAGCCTCGTAGTTGGATGCCTCATTTGGAGATGTCTGATCGCGATGTTCAGAACTTGACCAGCTATTTAATGTCACTCGATCCGGGAGAAGAGCAATGAACTGCACGGGTCTTTTTGCGGCAACGCTATTGATCGGTCTTGGATATTCCGCCGTGGCAATGGCCGAACCGGTTTCCATGGATCGCGCGGAAAAGCTCTACGACACGTATTGCGCCCAGTGTCATGGAATGAGCCGAAATGGCAAAGGAATAAATACGGTGGGGCTTTCGGTGCAGCCAAGAGACCACACTGACACGAAGGCCATGAGCGACCTGCCGGATGATCAAATTCGCCTCGTGATCGAGGAGGGTGGCCTCGCAGTTAACAAATCCATCCTTATGCCCGCATGGGGAGAAGCAATGAGTGCAGAGGAGATCACGGCGATGGTCAGCTATCTGCGTAAAGTCTGCAAGTGCGGCAACTAAGCTGAAAGGAAATATGATGTTTAGAAGGAAGTTCTCGTCCGCTTTGGCGGCCGCGTTTTTTGCGGTAGCAACCTTGACGAGCGTCACGGCATATGCCGAAACCGTTGAAGTGAAGCTCGTTGCTAAGGAGGTGGACCTACCTATTGACAACAAAGGAACCATGGCACGGATGTGGACATTCGATGGTCAGGTTCCTGGGCCGCTCGTGCGAGTGCGGCAGGGAGATACGGTCGAATTCACTCTGACAAACCCTGCTGACAATAAGAACTCCCACTCCATGGACTTTCATGCGGCACGCGCGGACGTTCTCGATGAATTCGGTTCGATCAAACCAGGTGAAACAAAGACATTTACATTTACAGCCGACTACCCCGGTGTGTTCTTCTATCATTGCGGTAGCGATCCCATGATCCAGCATATCGCGCGCGGTATGTTTGGAGCCATTATTGTTGATCCCGCCGACGAGAATGCACTACCCAAAGCAGACCGCGAGTATCTGCTTGTCCAATCGGAAATCTACGAAAATCCGGAAGATCTTGGCGCGATGATGGCCAACGATTGGAAGCATGTCGTCTTCAACGGCCAAGCATTTAAGTACGACCCAGTTCATGACCCCAGTGCCTCGAAATATCTTGAAGCAGCACCGGGGGAAAGAGTTCGTGTTTACTTCGTGAATGCGGGACCGAATGAGTTTTCATCTTTCCATCCGATCGCGGGTATTTGGGATAAGGTCTATCCCTCCGGCAATCCGCTCAACGAAATGACTGGCTTGCAGAGCTTTACGGTCGGCCCAGGCGATGCGGCAATGTTTGATCTGATCTCGCCAAAAGAAGGAGCAAACGCGTTGGTCACGCATTCTATGCGTAGCGCTCTATCTGGGGCAATCGCGGTTATCATGTTCTCTGAAGATGTGGCTGACGACGCCGGCAAGGGCGACAATATCATTCTTCGGTAATATCCCTCGCAAAGATTGCATCGAAGAATGACAGGGGAAACTGTCTCTTGCGGGGCAGTTTCCCCGACCCTTCCTCTCCATTCTCCTCATCAAGGCGCAGCCATGACCCGCAATGTTTCAGCACTCATCTCTCTACTCTCCGTTTTGTCTTTCGCGCTTGGCCCCAATGCCTATGCCCATGATGGATCCCATCCGGATTTAGGCGCATCTCCCGTGCGAGCAGCATCACATGCTCCGATCGGAGTTATGGGAGATCATAGGCATAAAGCGGGCGAGTGGATGGTTTCGTATCGTTATATGCAAGGCGGTATGGACGGATTGCGGCAGGGCACCAATGATCGTGATCCTGCTGCAGTGCTCCAATCTGGCGGAAACGCCTATAGAATTTTGCCGTCATCGATGACAATGAAAATGCATATGCTGGGTGCAATGTATGCGCCGACCGACGATGTGACGCTTACCCTGATGGGAAGTTATCTTGACAAAGAAATGAGCCACACGACCTATGCCGGCATGATGGGAAGTGCGGTAGCTGGCGAGTTTACAACCCATTCCCGCGGCTGGGGAGATTCCCGTTTCGGCGCGCTAGTGAAGTTGTGGGAAAGAGACGCGCATTCATTTCACGGCAATCTATCTCTCAGCATTCCCACGGGGTCGATCAAAGAGCGGGATACCGTTTTAATGCCCAATGGCCAGTATGCCTCAAGAAGAATGCCTTACGGAATGCAATTGGGGTCCGGTACCTGGGATCCGACGGTTGGTGTGACTTATAATGGCCGATCAGGCCAACTGAGCTGGGGCAGCCAATATCTTGCGACGTTCAGAAGCGGGCGCAACGACGAAGGGTATAGTTTGGGGGATCGGCATGCTTTTACTGGTTGGGCAGCTTACAGCCCCGAGCCCTGGTTCAGTCTTTCTGCCAGACTTGCGGCTCACACCCAGCAGGAGATTTCCGGGCGCGACCGACAAATATCAGGGCCTGTACCCACGGCCGATCCTGGCAATTATGGCGGTGAACAGGCTGACTTATTCTTGGGAACTAATCTCGCTGGGCAGAGTGGCTTGTTGCGAAATCACAGATTGGGATTAGAAGTTGGACTGCCAGTATATCAGGATGTCAACGGTCTCCAGCTGGAGCGGGATTGGTCAATTGTGATTGGTTATCAATACGCCTTTTAGATTTTAAGCCGCTTCCAGTTCAGTTTGATTTTACGGTCAGTAGATGGTGAAATGTGTTCTAAATCATATTTCCTCATCTGTGGCACATGCATTTAACGCTTCATAGTGACTATTCCCTGCGGCTTCTTATGCTTCTAGCGGTTGAGGCGGATAGGGCTCACACCGTAGAGGAAGTCGCTGGACGTTATGACATATCACGGAACCACCTGAACAAGGTTGTCCAGACGCTGGTGCAGGCAAAGTTCATCCGCAGCGTTCGCGGTAGAGGAGGGGGGATTTCCCTCGCGCTTCCACCTGAAGAAATAAACCTGGGAGACGTGATAAGGGCGAGTGAAGACAACTTCGATCTTGTGGAGTGTTTTGACAAAGAAACAAACACATGCATCCTCGCGCCCGTCTGTGGATTGAAAGGGCCATTGGAAGAAGCGCTCATGGCATTTCTGAAAGTGCTCGATAGTTATAGTCTGCACGACCTTGTTATGCGGCCGGGTGCGTATCGTAAAATCAGAAAGGTCTTGTCGTCGGGGTGGTAAGCGCTAGTCAGATAACGTTCAGCTATCTCCTATACCCATTTGTCGAACGGTTGTTGGGCAACTTGTTTCAAGCCGTCCAATGCCCATTCGATCGTTTCGCTCGCAGCTTTGCGCGAATAGGCGGCATATACGGAATAGGAAAATGTTGGTGCGTCCTGTACGGGAAAGAGGCGCCCCTCCTCTATAAAACGTTGAACAGCCCGGGTACGGAAGTACCCCGAGCCACCTGCTTCGAGAATATAACGCAGCCCAAGTGGGCCGAGATCAACGAATGTGCTGCTTTCCTTAAGCCCTGGAAAGGCCGTGTCGTGATGGTTTGCGAAGTCCGGCCCCCAATCTACATAGACGTAATTGCTGTCTGGTAGAGCCCGGTCATTGAGATTGGTTGTAACTGCGATCAGTTCTTCATTCAGAAGCGGGGCAATTTCTACGTCTGGGCGATGGTATGGGGCGTATAGAACAGCAATATCAAGTGCGCTGCTTTGCAGTCGATCCATTAATCTATCCGGCGCCTCGACATGGCTACGCAAAGCTACTGTGGCGCGATCGCGGCGCAGCCAAACAAGCCAATTCAGGAGCAGGGAATTCCAGAGGCTGAACTCCCCGCCGAGCGACAGGACTGTGTCCCGTCCGGGGGGCACGGCAACTTGGTGCCGTGCCCGTTCCCATATCTGAACGAGCTGTGTCGCATATTGGACGAACTCACGTCCCGCAGGAGTTAGCCGCGCGCCCGATTTATTGCGCACGAAGAGCGGTCGCGCCAATTGTGCTTCGAGTGCTTGAATCCGCGCACTTACTGCCGTTTGGGTTACGTGGAGCCTCTCTGCCGCTCGAACGAAGCTGCCGGCAGAAACAATTTCCAGAAAGGTTCGAGCGAGCTCAATATCCATTTTAATACAAGAAAATTGATTTCAAGGACGAATTATATTCGTTTGCCGTGTGTTTGGGAAGGTGCCAACCTGCTTTTGTCGATTTGAGGCTGGCGGGAAGACATGGCGCCGTGCCCAATAAAAACAATCCATAACTGGCATATGAGCCAATATCGCTTTTCGTTACGCGAATATGCCCGATTTCGGCAGCACCGATCATATGAATATTCCGGTCAAGCTATTGCGGGGTCTTAAGATTTAGCAAGCTGACTCTTCTGCAATAGAGGAACTGGCAGAACGATTGACCCCAGAGCAATCGTTCTGGGTTGGTGGTTTTTTGCAGGCTTCGCCTGCGCTCGTGGTGACGGTGTATCGGCGTCCACCAGTGGAGTGCTTTCAGCCTAATCGGAGACGCTGGAAGGTGGCGGAGCGCCAGGTAAATACAATATGCATCTCGGCGATAGGTTCTGGGTTCAACGTCTGAGCCGGATGTATCTGGAGAATGTTGATGAAAACAGAATTCTGGAAGAGTTGGGGAAAGTCATTCCGCATTACGCTGCGGAACGCCAGCATGGCGAACACTTGGGCGACTTTGTTGTGTGCGCGGGGTACGTGCGGGCCGTTGAAAGCGGGTAGGACTTCAATCTCGATTGACGTGAGGCAGAAATGACAGGGTATTTGTTTATATGTGCTCGTGATCCAATCGAGTATGGGGAAGAGCCCGCTATACTTATTACGGGTGATGCAGTAGAGGAAAACCACCCCCTGCCAGAGCGGTGGATCAGTGAGTTGATATATGTCGCGAAGGAGAATGGCAGTACTATCGACCGGGTGATTTGCGGTCTGTGCGTTGATGAGCGCGGGGGCAATAAAGCTGCTACTGGAACCTGACGCTGATTGCCCGGAGATTTCCGGAATTTAGCGCTTGAGGTCGACAATGCGTTAACGACAGGGCGCGATAAAATGAACGCGCTTCAGCCGCTTCCTAATCCTACCTGAGAGCGCTGACGTTGGTCTAACTACTGGTTGATCGGAGAAATCGTCGACTGACTTCGGTGCTGCCCAGCCTGCATCGACGAGCTATCAGAGCCAACACGCGGCCAGTGCGCGTGAATATGGGCGTAGTATTCCCCCCATTCGTGAACCGGCTTCAGTTGGACATCAACTGTCTCTCCGCACCTTTGGCCATCTATTGGTGTGCACACGATCTTATGAACTGTCATTTGCAGTAGAGTTCGAATTGGGGAAGCGTATTTCCGGTTATCCCATTCCGCTCGTACTGCGTCGATGGAGCCTTGCAGCTTTGTTAGAATATCGAAGTGGCTTGCCTCAATGTCGGGGATCTGCGGCATAGCTTTAATCTCATCACGCCTGTCTTGCAGCTGTCGTAGGCGCTCCCAATCCATTTTTATGCCTTTTTCCAGGGCGTCAAACAGCCGGCCGATCCTGGAATCCAGCATTTCGGCTTCTCTTTGAAGT
>DGNO01000002.1:831787-832296 GCA_002389665.1 Rhodobiaceae bacterium UBA4490 | reverse complement strand
CAAAGGAATTGACGGGGGCCCGCACAAGCGGTGGAGCATGTGGTTTAACTCGACCCAACGCGCAGAACCTTACCAACCCTTGACATCCCGATCGCGGTTACCAGAGATGGTTTCCTTCAGCTCGGCTGGATCGGTGACAGGTGTTGCATGGCTGTCGTCAGCTCGTGTCGTGAGATGTTGGGTTAAGTCCCGCAACGAGCGCAACCCTCGCCTTTAGTTGCCAGCATTAAGTTGGGCACTCTAGAGGGACTGCCGGTGATAAGCCGGAGGAAGGTGGGGATGACGTCAAGTCCTCATGGCCCTTACGGGTTGGGCTACACACGTGCTACAATGGCGGCGACAGAGGGCAGCGATACCGCGAGGTGGAGCAAATCCCTAAAAGCCGTCTCAGTTCGGATTGTTCTCTGCAACTCGAGAGCATGAAGGTGGAATCGCTAGTAATCGCAGAACAGCATGCTGCGGTGAATACGTTCCCGGGCCTTGTACACACCGCCCGTCACATCATGGGA
>DGNO01000002.1:828793-831752 GCA_002389665.1 Rhodobiaceae bacterium UBA4490 | reverse complement strand
GACTGGGATGAAGTCGTAACAAGGTAGCCGTAGGGGAACCTGCGGCTGGATCACCTCCTTTCTAAGGATTAGCCTTCAGATCTTCGCTCTGCGAATTTCTATCGGCTTTTCAATAGACATGAAGCTGGGTACTGGGCATTTCGCCTGGACCGCAGTTTCGACAATACAACGCGGGATACCGCCGCCTTCGTTTCTCTTTCTCTTGTGACGAGCGCACGCTTATCGACCTGGTATCGATTTGGGGGCCTGTAGCTCAGGTGGTTAGAGCGCACGCCTGATAAGCGTGAGGTCGGTAGTTCGAGTCTACCCAGGCCCACCATCTTTGCGGTCAGGTTCTGGTCAAGATAGAAGGGGGCGTAGCTCAGTTGGGAGAGCGGTAGCTTTGCAAGCTTCAGGTCGTCGGTTCGATCCCGTCCGCCTCCACCAATCTTCTCCAACATCGTTCGGCCTGGTGCCGCTGTCACATGAGAGAACAAAGTTTCGGTATCCATCCGGATGCCGATTGATCATTTACATCGTAAAGAAGGGATATGTCCGCTGTGATCTGCACGGATCACTTAGAAGGACACATCTCAACAATCAGAAAAATTCTCTGACCGAATACTCGTTATCGGTGTCAGGGCATTGAGCTTCGGCTTTATGCGCGGACATTGGTAATGAGAGCGATCAAGCGTCTTAAGGGCATCTGGTGAATGCCTTGGCGACAAGAGGCGATGAAGGACGTGGTACGCTGCGATAAGCCATGGGGAGCTGCGAACAAGCTTTGATCCATGGATTTCCGAATGGGGAAACCCACCCGCAAGGGTATCTTGCACTGAATACATAGGTGTAAGAGGCGAACCTGGGGAACTGAAACATCTAAGTACCCAGAGGAAAGGACATCAACCGAGACTCCGTTAGTAGTGGCGAGCGAACGCGGACCAGGCCAGTGTCAAACATGAGAAAACTGGAACCGTCTGGAAAGTCGGGCCGTAGCGGGTGATAGCCCCGTACAGGTAAATCGAATGTTTGACCTCGAGTAGGGCGGGACACGTGAAATCCTGTCTGAACATGGGGGGACCACCCTCCAAGCCTAAGTACTCCTTGTCGACCGATAGTGAACCAGTACCGTGAGGGAAAGGTGAAAAGCACCCCGACGAGGGGAGTGAAATAGTACCTGAAACCGGATGCCTACAAACAGTCGGAGCCCGCAAGGGTGACGGCGTACCTTTTGTATAATGGGTCAGCGACTTAATCTGGCATGCAAGCTTAAACCGATAGGTGTAGGCGCAGCGAAAGCGAGTCTTAATAGGGCGATTAAGTATGTCGGATTAGACCCGAAACCGGGTGATCTAGCCATGAGCAGGTTGAAGGTGGGGTAACACCCACTGGAGGACCGAACCCACGAATGTTGAAAAATTCGGGGATGACTTGTGGCTAGGGGTGAAAGGCCAATCAAACTCGGAAATAGCTGGTTCTCCGCGAAATCTATTTAGGTAGAGCGTCGAGTGAATACCCATGGGGGTAGAGCACTGGATGGGCTAGGGGTCCTCACCGGATTACCAAACCTAACCAAACTCCGAATACCATGGAGTACTACTCGGCAGACACACTACGGGTGCTAAGGTCCGTAGTGGAGAGGGAAACAGCCCTGACCGCCAGCTAAGGTCCCTAAGTTATGGCTAAGTGGGAAAGGATGTGAGGGTGCACAGACAACCAGGATGTTGGCTTAGAAGCAGCCATCATTTAAAGAAAGCGTAACAGCTCACTGGTCAAGCGCTCTTGCGCCGAAGATGTAACGGGGCTAAAGCCATACACCGAAGCTGCGGGTGTACACTTTTGTGTACGCGGTAGCGGAGCGTTCTGTACGTCTGCGAAGGGTGACCCGCGAGGGCACCTGGAGATATCAGAAGTGAGAATGCTGACATGAGTAGCGATAAAGAGTGTGAGAGACACTCTCGCCGAAAGTCCAAGGGTTCCTGCGTAAAGCTAATCTGCGCAGGGTTAGTCGGCCCCTAAGGCGAGGCAGAAATGCGTAGTCGATGGGAAACAGGTTAATATTCCTGTACTTGGAGGTAGTGACGAATACCGTAAGTTGTCAGTCCTTATTGGATTGGTCTGGCAGCGAAGGCGTTCCAGGAAATAGCTCCTCCGTTAAAACCGTACCCGAAACCGACACAGGTGGACTGGTAGAGCATACCAAGGCGCTTGAGAGAACTGCGTTGAAGGAACTCGGCAAAATGCTCCCGTAAGTTCGCGAGAAGGGAGACCCCCATTTGGGCAACCAGGTGGGGGTGGCACAGACCAGTGGGTAGCGACTGTTTATTAAAAACACAGGGCTCTGCGAAGCCGCAAGGCGACGTATAGGGTCTGACGCCTGCCCGGTGCCGGAAGGTTAAAAGGAGGGGTGCAAGCTCCGAATTGAAGCCCCGGTAAACGGCGGCCGTAACTATAACGGTCCTAAGGTAGCGAAATTCCTTGTCGGGTAAGTTCCGACCTGCACGAATGGCGTAACGACTTCCCAGCTGTCTCCAACGCAGACTCAGCGAAATTGAATTCCCCGTGAAGATGCGGGGTTCCTGCGGTCAGACGGAAAGACCCCGTGCACCTTTACTATAGCTTTACACTGGCATTAGTGGCGGCATGTGTAGGATAGGTGGTAGGCTTTGAAGCTTGGGCGCCAGCTCAGGTGGAGCCACCCTTGAAATACCACCCTTATCTTCATTGATGTCTAACCGCGATCCGTTATCCGGATCCGGGACAGTGTATGGTGGGTAGTTTGACTGGGGCGGTCGCCTCCCAAAGAGTAACGGAGGCGCGCGATGGTAGGCTCAAGCTGGTCGGAAATCAGCTGTTGAGTGCAATGGCATAAGCCTGCCTGACTGTGAGGCCGACGGGCCGAACAGAGTCGAAAGACGGTCATAGTGACCCGGTGGTCCCGCGTGGAAGGGCCATCGATCAACGGATAAAAGGTACGCCG
>DGNO01000002.1:16416-828682 GCA_002389665.1 Rhodobiaceae bacterium UBA4490 | reverse complement strand
GAGCTGGGTTTAGAACGTCGTGAGACAGTTTGGTCCCTATCTGCCGTGGGCGTAGGAGAATTGAAAGGATCTGTCCCTAGTACGAGAGGACCGGGATGGACGCACCTCTGGTGGACCTGTTGTCGTGCCAACGGCACAGCAGGGTAGCTATGTGCGGAAGGGATAACCGCTGAAGGCATCTAAGCGGGAAACCCACCTTGAGACTAGTTCTCCCTTGAGAGTCGTGGAAGACCACCACGTTGATAGGCCGGGTGTGTAAGTGCGGCAACGCATTGAGCTTACCGGTACTAATTGCTCGATTGGCTTGATTGCTCTCATTACTTATGTCCGTGGCCCACACGGACGAGAAGAACACAGTGAATTTTTCTGATTAACTCGTTGCTGCTTTGCTCTTTGCCGACTTGGTGGTTATAGCGAGGGTACTACACCCGATCCCATCCCGAACTCGGCCGTGAAAGCCCTCAGCGCCAATGGTACTGCATCTTAAGGTGTGGGAGAGTAGGTCGCCGCCAGGTCTGCTAAGCGCAGAGCGGTACGAGTGAGATGATCCCTTCTGACGATGTAAACACTATCAAAACGCCGCCTGGGTTCGCCCCGGCGGCGTTTTTGTTGTGCGTCAACTGTCCCGCCAATATTCCAACGCAAGCTAGTGTTCGAGAATAAGAGCGAGTTCCTCTGCAGCGGCGTTGAGCGGTTCGGGGGATTGAGCTGCGCGGGCTAGAATGAGCGCGCCTTCGATCACCGACAAAATGAGATTGGCCGTGCCCGCGCGCCGCGCTTCGGGCCAGCCGTGCCGGGTCAGCACCTCTTCGATGACCGCCTGCCAATGCTGGAAGGCGGTTTGCCCGGCTGCGGCAATCTTCTGAGATGCGGGCGCGGTTTCCAGCAAGGTGGTCGATATGGGGCAGCCGTCCCGGTAATCCGACTGTTCGAGCCAGCCTGCCAGAAGCTCCAGATAAGCGCGCACGAAATCCGCCGGCGACGATGCCTCAGCGGCAAGGGCGGTGAGCGTACGGGTGACGGTTTTACCTGCCGCCTCGAGGGCCGCCGCGCCAATCTCCTCCTTGCCTTCGGGAAAGTAGTAATAGAGCGAGCCGCGCGGCGCGCCGCTTTCGGCCAGGATCTCGTTCGTGCCGGTCGCCGCATATCCCTGCTGGCGGAACAGGCGGGCTGCCGCTTCAATGAGGGCGGGGCGGTGTTTCGCGCGCGTGGTCATGCAGCCTCTCTTCATGTGCTTGACGTTCTTTTATTTTATAGACTAGTCTATAAAGATCAACATTGAAAACGCATGGAGTAAGTGATGAGGCAGCTGGTTTTTGCCGGGGACGGCAAGGTCGAATGGCGGGAGGTGCCGGATGCCCGGCTCGTCCATGATGGGGGCGCAATTGTTCGGCCCCTGGCGCTCGGGCGCTGCGATCTGGATGCCGGTTTCGTGCACGGGTTCGTGCCGATGGCGCCGGGGGAGGCGATCGGCCATGAGATGATCGGCGAGATCGTCGAACTTGGCGATCAGGTAAAGGGCTTCAGGCAAGGCCAGAAAGTCTTCGTTACCGCGCAGATCTTTTGCGGGACCTGCACGAATTGCAAACGCGGCTATACGGGCCGCTGTGAGAGCGTGCCCTTCGGCGCTTCTTTCGGCATGGGCCGGGCAGGCGGCTTCGGTTCTTCGGCGGGCGATCTCGTTTATGTGCCTTATGCGGGCGCGATGATGGTGCCGCTGCCGGAAGGGGCAGACCCGCTCGCCCTCATCGGCGTTGCGGATATGGCGCTCGATTCCTGGCGCGCCGTCGGCCCGCATCTCAAAGCCCGGCCGGGCGCGGGCGTGCTCATAGCTGGCGGGCTTGCCTCGGTGATCGGGATTTACGCGGCCGGCATCGCTAAGGCGATGGGCGCAGGGCAGGTGGATTATTGGGATGAGAACCCTGCCCGCGGCGCGGAGGCAGCGAAATACGGCGCGCGGGTGATTACGGATCCGGGCGCGCTTGCCGAGGGATACTCCATCGTCGTCGATGCCTCGGGCGATGCGCAGATGCTGGTCACAGCCATCCGCCATGCCGAGCCTGAAGCGATCGTCACGAGCGTCTGTATGCAGCTTTCGGAGATGACGGCGGTGCCGCAGCGCGAGATGTATCACAAGGGCATCACCTATGTGACGGGCCGGCCCAATCTGCGCCCCGCCTTTGAGGATGTGCTCACCTGTTGCCGGGCGCATGGCTTCCGGCCGGAGCTTGTCACGACCGAGGTCTACGATTTCGATGCGGCGCCAGAGGCCTGGATGGATCTTTCCATGCGCAGCGCCGCGCACCGCCCTTCCCTCTATGACGCGTGAGGCAGCTATGAGCGATATACCCGAAGGTTTCGCGCCGCATTTCCGCAAGAGCCCGCTTACCGATCCCTGGGAGCCGCTTTATTCGAAAGAGACGGATAAAGCGGTGATCATCGGCTTCCGCGCCGGGCCCGCGCATACCAATTCACGCGGCTTCGTGCATGGCGGGCTTTTGAGTGCGCTTGCCGATAATGCGATGGGGCTTTCCTGCGCCAAGCATCATGAAGATATTCGCGGTCTCGTCACCGTCACCCTGACGGTCGATTTTCTCGGCTCCGCCGAGCTTGGCCAATGGATCGAGGTGGAGACGGGCTTCGTGAAACCGGGCCGCAGCCTCGATTTCGCGCAATGCTTCGTCACCGCGGACGGCAAGCCCTGCGCCCGGGCGAATGCGACCTTTAAGGTCTCCGCTAAAGGGAAGGCGGCGGCTTAGCACCGTCTTTCCGCCCGGCCCGGATAAAGCGGCTCCTTTTGGGGGCCGCTTTTGTTTTGAGGGCGGGAGGCCGTCCTTATTGACAGCCCCCCCGAAATATCCTCAAATATAGAAAGTGCGTATCAGCACTACGCAAAAGAGCCCTCAAGGGCCAGACTATGCAGGGATGCAAACGGAACGGGATGAGGAGGCACGCTTTGCCGAAGGTGACTTATATCGAGCACAATGGAACGGTCCACGAAGTGGAGGTGGCAGACGGCTATTCGGTGATGGAAGGAGCCATCAACAATGCCATTCCGGGCATTGACGGGGATTGCGGCGGCAGCTGCGCCTGCGCCACCTGTCATGTCTATGTGGACCCGGCTTGGCTCGCCAAAACGGGCGAGCGCAGCGAGATGGAAGAATCCATGCTCGATTTCGCCGCGGAGGTGGAAGAGAACAGCCGGCTCGGCTGCCAGATCAAAATGAGCGCCGAACTGGACGGGCTGATCGTGCGGATGCCGGAAGCTCAGCACTAATAAGAAGCCCAGCACTAAGAGACACAAGACTGAGAGACGCAACACGCGAAAAGGGGGCGCAAGCCCCGGGGACCCAAGAGGAGCGCTGCAAGGCGCGGGAGGAAAGAATGAGCGTAGCGGCAAGCGATTTTCCGCAGGATCACAGCGTCGATCCTTATTCCATACCGATCGAGAAGCTGGATGTTTCCGATGCCGGCCTGTTCGAGCGCCAGGAGCACTGGGCGTATTTCGAGCGGCTGCGCAAGGAAGACCCGGTGCATTTCATCGAGGACAGCGAGTTCGGGCCTTACTGGTCGATCACGAAGTTTAACGACATCGTTTTCGTCGATACGCATCACAAGGAATTTTCCTCCGAGCCCACGATCGTGATCGGCGACAGCGAAGAGTTTCAGCCGCCCATGTTCATCGCCATGGACCAGCCGAAACACGATGTGCAGCGCAAGGCGGTGACGCCCGCCGTCTCGCCCATGCAGCTTCAGGAGGTCGAGCCGCTGATCCGTCAGCGTGTCGGCAATCTTCTCGACAGCCTGCCGGAAGGGGAAAGCTTCAATTGGGTCGATAAAGTCTCGATCGAGCTGACGACGCAGATGCTGGCAACGCTGTTTGACTTTCCCTTCGAGGACCGGCGGCTTCTGACCTATTGGTCGGACGTTTCCACCAATGGCGACACGGTGGGCGGTGAGCTGTCGGCCGAAGAGCGGCAGAAAGAATTGCAGCATTGCCTGGAATATTTCGGCCGGCTCTGGCAGGAGCGGGCAAACCAGGAACCGAAGAACGATCTGATCTCGCTCATGGCGCATCACCCGGCCATGCAGAAGATGGAGCCGATGGAATTCCTCGGCAATCTCATCTTGCTGATCGTGGGCGGCAACGACACGACGCGCAATTCCATGTCGGGCAGCGTCTATGCGCTGAACAAATATCCCGAACAATATGACAAGCTGCGCGCCGACCCCTCGCTCATTCCGAACATGGTCTCCGAGACGATCCGCTGGCAGACGCCGCTGGCCCATATGCGCCGCAATGCGCTGGAGGATGTGGAGCTTGGCGGCAAGACCATCAAGAAGGGCGACAAGGTGGTCATGTGGTACATCTCCGGCAACCGCGACGATGAAGTGATCGAGCGGCCGAACGAGTATCTCGTGGACCGGGCGAATGCGCGCCACCACGTTTCCTTCGGCTTCGGCATTCACCGCTGCATGGGCAACCGGCTGGGCGAAATGCAGCTTAAGATCCTTTGGGAAGAGATCATGAAACGCTTCAAACAGGTTGAAGTGGTGGGCGAGCCGACCCGTGTGCGCTCCAATTTCGTGATGGGCTATTCGGATCTGCCGGTGGTTTTGCATCGTCACTGAAATATCTAGTTTACAGATGCAGTGAGGCCCGGCGGTTTCCGCCGGGTCTTTTTGTGCCCGGAAAGCGCCGATTTGGGCGGGATGTGAAGAAAATCACCCTAAGCGCATACGGGTTAAAGTTGACGCAGGCGTCATTTTTCCTATATAGAATATTTCAAGTAAACCCTGCGTAAGCTGAAACGCCCTTAAGAGCGTTGGCGCGGGGCACGCATAGCAACTGGAGGAGCCCCCATGAGTCAGGCCGCCGTTACACCCGAGAAACCCGTCGATACGAATTTCGATCCGGCCACGGTCGATCTGAAAGGCTTCGATATCGCGGTGCCCGAATATTTCAGCGAGCAGAAGCACTGGGTGCTCTTCGACCGCATGCGCAAGGAAGACCCGGTGCATTTCGCCGAGTCGCCGGAATTCGGTCCCTATTGGTCGATCACGAAATATAGCGACATCGTTGCGGTCGACACGAACCACAAGCAGTTCTCGTCCGAGCCTGCGATCGTGCTTCCCGACCCGGAAGAAGACTTCAACGTGAAGATGTTCATCGCGATGGACCAGCCCAAGCACGATGTGCAGCGCAAGGTGGTGAGCCCTGCCGTTGCGCCGCCCGCGCTGGCCGATCTGGAAAGCCTTATCCGCGAGCGTGTCGGCAAGGTGCTGGACAGCCTGCCCGTGGGCGAGACCTTCAACTGGGTGGACCTCGTTTCCATCGAAATCACTACGCAGATGCTGGCGACGCTTTTCGACTTTCCCTTCGAGCAGCGCCGCAAGCTGACCTGGTGGTCCGATGTGACGACGGCCGGGCCTGACGGCGGCGACACGGGGCTGAACGATGAAGAGCGCCGCGCGGAGCTGCGCGAGTGCCTTGAGACTTTCGCAGGCCTCTGGGTGGAGCGCGCCAACCAGCCGCCGAAAAACGATTTCATTTCGCTCATGGCTCATAACCCGGCCATGCAGGGCATGGAGCCGATGGAACTGCTCGGCAATCTGATGCTGCTCATCGTGGGCGGCAACGACACGACGCGCAATTCCATGTCCGGCGGCGTTCTGGCGCTCAACCAGTTCCCGGCGGAATATGACAAGCTGCGCAACGATCTCTCGCTGATCCCGAACATGGTCTCCGAGATCATCCGCTGGCGTACGCCGCTTGCCTATATGCGCCGCACCGCGCTCGAGGATGTGGAGCTGGGCGGTAAAACCATCAAGAAGGGCGACAAGCTCGCCATGTGGTACGTCTCCGGCAACCGCGATGAAGAAGCGATCGACCGGCCTTATGAATTCCTGATCGACCGCCCGAATGCGCGCAAGCACTTGGCCTTCGGTTTCGGCATTCACCGCTGTATGGGCAACCGCATGGCGGAACTGCAGATCCGCATTCTCTGGGAAGAGATCATGAAGCGGTTCGACTTCGTGGAAGTTGTGGGCGAGCCTGCCTATACGAAATCCGTCTTCGTGCACGGCATTACCGATCTTCCGGTGCGCGTGCATCCGAAGAAGTAACCTCCCCCGGTTACGGACAAAAGCCCGGCGGTTTCGCCGGGCTTTTTTGTTTTGGCAGGTAAGATTTCTTTCCTTGTCCCGCTTGGCCTATTCTTGCCTTGTCCATCCCTCCGGTTGTGCACAGTGCAAAGGCCGGCAGGGGCCGCGCAACTTGGCGGGCCGGCAGGCGTTTGTGGGGTGGCCAAGAAGGGGAGAAAAAATGCGCTTTGTCCGTTCGAACCGCTATTTCCGTGTCGGCGGTGACATCTGTACAGCCTGGCTTTATCTGCCTGAGGGGACGGTAAGACCACCGGTCCTTGTTATGGCGCATGGCTTTTCCGCCGAGCGCAGCTTCCGCCTGCCGGCTTACGCGGAAAAATTCGCCGAAGCGGGGATCGCGGTTTTTGTTTTCGATTACCGCAATTTTGGCGACAGTTCGGGCATGCCGCGCAATCTTGTCGATCCCGCCCGGCATCTGGAGGATTGGGAGGCGGCCATTGTCTGCGTCAAAGACCTGCCGGAGGTGGACGGCGCGCGCCTTGCTCTTTGGGGGTCTTCCTTCAGCGGCGGGCATGTCATTGAAATGGCCGCGCGCCATCCCGAAATCAAAGCGCTTGTCGCGCAAGTGCCTTATGTGGGCGGTGTGAAAATTACGCTTTCCCTGCCGATGAAGGTGAAAGCGGCCCTCGCGGTGCTGAAAGATAAGGTCAAAGGGGCTTTTGGCGGGGCGCATATGATCCCTGCCGTCGGCGCGCCTGGGCAGTTCGGCTGCATGATGGCGGAGGAGGCAAAAGAATTTCTGGATCTCGTGCCGCCGGACTCGAATTGGGAAAACAAAGTGCCGGCGCGCATTCTCACCAAGCTCGGCGCCTATGAGCCGCGCAAGGTGGCTGAGAACGTGCGCTGCCCCGCGCTTATCGTGCTGGCGGAGAAAGATCAGATCACGCCGCCGGACCTGGCGCGCGAGGCGGCGGATAAAATGCAGAAAGTTGCTATCGCCTCATATGACTGCGGCCATTTCGGGGTCTATCAGGGCGCGCTCTTTGAGGATGTCGCCGCGCGTGAGCTCGATTTTCTCAAACAATATTTGGCAGTTTGACGCCGTTTTAGCGCTGCGTGTTAAGGGGACGCCGCCGCAGGGCTTGGCAAATCACTTTCTTCTGCGTCATGATTCCGGAACCTGATGCGTCAGGGCTTGGTGCAACAATCGAAAGGAGGTGATCCGATGTCTAGTGGGATTTCGTTCGTGTCTTTGAGGCTTAGCGGGTCTTGCACGGCGGCGGAGCAGCCTTCACCGTCCGTCTGACACGCCTTGGGGTTTGATACCCTTCGAGACTTAAAGACTGCGATCTCACGGCTTCATTCCGCTTTGTGATGCGGGCCCGGCAGGGCCGGGGAAGTCTCAAGGGGGCTGCTAAGGCAGCCCCCTTTCGCATGGCGGAGCGCAAAATCGGACGGAGACCGGCGGCGGGGCCTGCTCCTCGGTCAGGGGGCTTAAGCCCCTAAAAAATAACCGCTTTTTGAAGAAATATTTTTTCGGAAATTCCGCCGATAGGTGTTCACAAATCTGACAAAGCTGCTATAAAGCGGCCTCTCCACTGACGCGGGGTGGAGCAGTCTGGTAGCTCGTCAGGCTCATAACCTGAAGGTCGCAGGTTCAAATCCTGCCCCCGCAACCACTGCTAAGCGAGTCCCTTGGAATTACCATTATATCCGGGGGACTCGCCGGCAGGGCCGAGATTGCAGCCCGCCTCGAGAATCGGCGGCGGCGTTAATTCCAGCCCAATTTCCCAAAAATAGAAACTCCGCAGCAGGCCGCAGGCTTTGGCTATGCACTTTCTTGCGGCCTCTGGAAACTCTCCTGATTGCTCGCATCGTGGGTTGGCGGCTGATCCTTCGTGCCGGGCCGCCTTTTGGTGCGCCCCGTAAGGATGCCGTAAGCGAGCCGGGCTCTGATGCGGCCAAACAGCGATGCGGAAGGAGCTTTGCATGAAAAGGGAAATTGCCGGGGCGGTGCTGGGTGCGGGGCTTTTCTTGGGCCTGGCCCAGGCGGCGGGCGCGGCGGTGCCGGCGAGCGGCCAATTGCATTTCACGGTGATGCGCGAAGGCGATGAAATCGGCACGCATGAGATCGAGTTCGAGCAGAAAAGCGGCGCGCTTGAAGTTGAAATCGAGACCGATGTGGCGGTGAAGGTGCTCGGCATCGCGCTTTACCGGTTCGAGCATGAGGGGCATGAGGTCTGGCGCGACGGCCAGCTTGTGCAGCTCAACTCCAAAACCAATGACGACGGTAAGGCGCATCATCTCGCCGTCCGCCTGGAAGACGGCAAGCTGGTTGTGGACGGTGATGGCCGCCAAGGCCCGGAAGAGCCCGGCGTCATTCCCGCCTCTCTCTGGAACGAGGAACTCGTCAAGCAAAGCGCGCTTCTCAACACGCTCGATGGCAGCCATATGCCGGTCACCGTGACGCGGGTCGGCGCGGAAATCGTCGAGGCGGGCGGGCGCAATGTAAGTGCGACGCATTATTCGGTGACAGGACAGCTCAACCGGGAGCTCTGGTACGATGCGAACGGCGTGCTCGTGCAAGTGCAGTTTGCCGGTTCGGATGGGTCGCAGATCAGCTATATTCTCCAGTAGGTTCACTGGATAGCGGTCTTCATGCGGGCGCTTATTATCGAAGACAATGACCGGATCGCCCGGATCGTCGCTGAGACGATCCAGGGCGCCGGTCTTGTCGCGGATATTTGCATGACGGCGGAAGACGGCGCCCTCGCGCTTTCCGGTGTGCGCTACGATGTGCTGGTGCTCGATCTCGGCTTGCCCGATACGGACGGCTTCGTTTTCCTGCGCCGCCTGCGCCAGGAAGGAAAAGATATCCCCGTTCTCATCCTCACCGCACGTGACGATATCAAGGAGCGGGTCGAAGGGCTCAATCTCGGCGCGGACGATTATCTGACCAAACCCTTTGCGCCGGAAGAGCTTGCCGCGCGGGTCCGGGCGCTGTTGCGCCGCCCGGGGGGCGCGCTCGGCGTTGAGCTTGCCTGCGGCAATGTCCGTCTCGACACGACGGGCCGGAGCGTCGCGGTAGGAGAGGCGCCCCTCGTGCTTTCACGCCGGGAAACCGATCTTCTCGAGCTGATGATGCGGCGGGCGGGCCGCGTCGTATCGAAATCGGCGATCGAAGAAAATCTTTATGCCTTCGGCGATGAAGTCGCTTCCAACTCGGTGGAAGTCTGCGTTTACCGGCTCAGGCGCAATCTGGAAAAAGCAGGCGCCAGCGTCGGCATCCACACAGTGCGCGGCGTCGGCTATCTGCTGAGCGAGAACGAAGCGGTGGGCTCATGAAGGCGCCGCTGCAGCTGAAAGGCCCGCGCTGGATGAGCTCGCTGACCGGCCGGCTCTCCGTTTCTCTTTCTCTCATCGTCATCGGGGCCGTGGCGATCATCCTCGGTGTGCTCTCGGTGCAAATGGCGGTGGAGCAGGATACGCTGCGCGACCGGTCGCTTGAATGGCAGGCGAAGGATGTGGCGGTTCATTTGCGAAGGGAAGCGGGCGAGGTGCAGCTCGCCTTGCCGCCTGAACTTGAAAAAGCCTATAGCGCGCCGGACGGGCAGTATCTCTTTTTGATTTCCGATGCGGAGGGCGCGCCGCTGATGCATTCCAATTACGGGATGCGCCTTGCCGGTCACTTGCCGGAAGACTGGTTCGATACGGGCGCGGGAAGGCAGCGCGTCAGCTATTTCGAATTCCGCGATCTGGAGCGCGGGCAAACCTTTTATGGCGCGAGCATGCGGGTGTGGCTCGGGGAGCAACCTTATACGGTGCAGGTCGCGCAAGGCCCCGTTCATTCCGATGTGCTGGCCGATACGGTGATCGAAGAGTTTTTCGAGCGCCAGTGGTGGGCTTTTCTGCTTTTTCTTGTGGCCATCATTGCAACGGTGGTGCTGACGGTGCGTCTCTCCTTGCGCTCCATTGGCGCGGTTTCGCGCGTTGCCCGCTCGCTTGGGCCGGCCTCTCTCGATGCGCGGCTTGAAACGCGGGGCATCCCGTCGGAAGTCCTGCCGATCGTCGAGGCGGTCAACGAGGCGCTGCGCAAGATCGAGGACGGGTACCGGCGCCAGCGGGAGTTTACCGCCAATGCCGCCCATCAGCTGCGCACGCCTTTGACCATTTTGCGGGCGGATTTGGAAAACCGCGAGCTCGACCGCGCTGAAGCCTTGGGGGAAGTGCGCGCGCTGGAGCGCCTTGTGCAGCAATTCCTGCATCTTGCGCAGGCGGATAATTTTCAATTGGCGCTGCATGAACAAACGGATCTTCACGAGGTGGCTGAAGAAACGGTGGCGGCGCTCGCGCCTTTTGCTTTGAAGCGAGGTCAGGAGGTTGCGCTCGAGGCGCCGGAGGGCGCGCTTTTCGTGCGCGGTAACCGGTCCTTCATCGCCGTTGCCTTGCGCAATCTGATTGAAAACGCGTTGCAATATTCCCCGGCAGGGGAGGCTGTGACGGTGAGGGTGGAACGGCCCGGAAAAATAAGCGTGATCGACCGGGGCTGCGGCATCGAGAAGAGCCGGCTCGGCCTCGTGTTCGACCGTTTCTGGCGTGCTGACCGCAAGGTGGAGGATGGCGCGGGTCTCGGCCTTTCTATCGTTCAGCAGATCATGACGGCCCATGGCGGGCGGGCGGAGGCTGCGCAAAATCCAGGCGGCGGCGCGCTGTTCACGCTTGTTTTCCCTGAGTTTTCCGCCGACCCGTCTACCCATGAAGCGGCCCCTTCCGCGCCGTAAGGTTGGTGTAAGCCGGCCCCTCCAGCATGAGCCTGTCTTAAAGGGCTCATGTGTAACGGAGGCGGAAAGGTGCAAGCCACGATTTTGGGCCGGGCGAGCAGTGGCCGCGCAGAAGCGGAAGCGTTCCTGAAAGCCGGTTATGCGCAGGCTTATGGCGCGCAGCTTGAAAATTTTCCCGCACAGCTCTGTGTCGTTCAGCGTAATGGCGGCGCGCCGCTTGCCGGGGCCGGTATTCGCCTTGCCGCGGACGGTTTTTTCTCCGAAGCCTATCTCGACAAGCCGCTTTGCGACATCGCGGCGGAGCTTTGGGGCGGTCCGTCCTCCCACGCCTTTATCGAAATTACCACGCTGGTCAGCGCCTCGCCCTTCGCGCTTTTTCCGCTCATGGCGGCGCTGCTCGACTATGGCCGTGCGCGCGGGCTGACCGCCGGACTTTTCACGATCACCGCCCCGCTGCGTGCGCTCTTCCTGCGGCTTGGCATTCCCTTCACGGCACTTGTCCCGGCACGGGCGGAGCGGATCGGCAACGCGCAAAGCTGGGGCAGCTATTATGAGATGGACCCCTGGGTCTGTTTGATGCGCGACCCGGCGCATGCTGTTTTTCCGCGGGCGAGCCTTTCCGTGCCCGCTCTGACGCCGGCTTCCTCTCCGGCGGCCGCCTTTTCTTCCCCTTTGAAAGAATGTGCTCTTCATGGCTGAGGTTATTGCCGCCCTGGCGCGCGCCGCAGAAACGTGGCCGGACCGGACCGCTTTTCGTGACGATGAAACGTCCTGTAGCTTCCTTGAGCTTGCCGCTCGTGTGGCGGGGGCGGCGGAAAGGCTGACCGAAGGCGCCGGCCCCGTCGGATTGATGGCGGCGAACGGTATCGACTGGGTGGTGGCCGATCTTGCGGTGACCGCGTCGGGCCGCTGCCTCGTGCCGCTGCCGCCTTTCTTTTCCGATGACCAGCTTGCCCATGTAGCAGGGGATGCGGGGCTTTCTCTCATTCTTTGCGATGAGGACAACAAAGCCCGCGCGGCCCGCCTTGCCCCGGTCGAGACGCTTTTCGGGCCGGATGTAATTGGCAAGGCGGATACCGGGCTGCTGCGCGCGCCCCGGCCCGGCCAGCGCATTATTTATACCTCCGGTTCGACCGGCAGGCCGAAAGGGGTGCGGCTCGGCGACCGGCAGCTCGATCATATTTCCGCTGCCTTGGCCCGCGCCATTTCGGCGACCAGCGCGGATAGTTATCTTTCCATTCTTCCCTTCCCTCTGCTGCTTGAAGAACTGTGCGGCATTCACGTGCCCATTCTCGTTGGCGGGCTTTCCGTTATCCGGCGCCATGTCGCCGGGGCCTGCGCGGGCGGCGATCTCGATGCAATCCGCCTTGCCTTTGAAGAGGTGCGCCCCAGCGTGAGCGTGCTGGTGCCCGAGCTTTTACGTGCCTGGGTGGGCGCGCTGTTGCTCGCAGACGCCCACGCGCCTTCCTCTCTGCGCGCCGTTGCGGTGGGCGGCGCGCCGGTACCGCCGCAAGTGCTTCAGGCGGCCGCCTCGCTCGGCATTCCCTGTCTTGAAGGTTACGGGCTTTCCGAATGCGGCTCGGTCGTCGCGGTCAACCGGCCGGGCGCTGCCGCCGCCGGAACGGCCGGCAAGGTGCTGGACGGACTTACCGTCACGATCGAAGAGGGTGAGATCACGGTGTCGGGCCCGAGCGTCATGAGCGGTTATGCAGGGGCCCCAGATCATCAGGGGCCATGGCGCACGGGCGATCTTGGCCGGTTCGATGCGGCGGGTAATCTCATCATTGAGGGCCGGAAAGACGCGATGCTGGTGACGGCCTATGGGCGCAATGTGCAGCCGGAATGGATCGAGGCCCAGCTTCAGGGCGACCCGCGTATTTTGCGCGCGGTGCTGTGCGGCCATGGCGCCCCTTATCCCATAACGCTCATCGTGCCGGGCGTTTTTGCCGGCGATTTTTTTCAGACAGCGGAACCTGCGGCAATCATTGAGGCGCTGCAGGGCATTTTGACGGGCATGCCGGATTATGCGTTGCCGCGCAGTTTCGCCGTGTTGACGGGCGATGAGATGCAGGCATTCGGTCTTCTCAGCCCCAATGGACGTCCGCGGCGCAAGGAAATCGAAACCTGGATCAAGGGGCCGGAAGGTCAGGCCCGGCTCAAAACCGCCTCACGCATGGAGGAAAAGTCCGCATGAGTTTTTACGATACACTTCTTCAGGAGACGCAGGCCGCGCGGGATGCGTTTTTTTCCATCCCCATCGTGCTGGAGGCGGCGCAGAACGGTGTCGACCGCGATCTCTATATCGCCTATCTGACCGAAGCCTATCATCACGTCAAACACACATGCCCGCTTCTGGCGCATGCGCTCGCCCACTGCCCGAAAGGCGACAGGACCTACCGCAGCGCGCTTCTGGAATATCTTTCCGAAGAGCAAGGGCACGAAGAATGGATTCTGAACGATATTGCCCATCTCGGCGGAGACGCGGAGCGGGTGCGGGCCGGAGATGGCGACTGGCCGGTGCGCGCGATGGTGGCATTCGTTTATTACGCCGTTCAGTTCGTCAATCCCTATTCCATGCTGGGCATGGTGCTGGTGCTGGAAGGCACGTCCGTCGATATCGCGTCGGCAGGAGCCGATGCGGTGCGCAAGCGCCTCGGGATGGAGGGTCAAGCCAAGGGCTTCACATACCTCACCTCGCATGGTGCGCTCGATCAGGACCATATCGCCTTTTTTGAGAAACTCGTCGATCAGGTCGAGGGAGAGGAGAATCGGCGCGCCGTCATCGATACGGCAAACATGGTGTACCGGCTTTGGGGGGAGATGTTCGCCAAGCTCGCCCGCGATGCCGGGCTTGGGGAGGCGCAGCATGCGGCGTAAGAAAGACCGGCTGGTCGTCATTACCGGGGCAGGTTCGGGTATCGGCGCGGCGCTTGCCGGAGAGGCGGCGCGCGCGGGCGCGCGGCTTATTCTTGCCGGGCGGCGCAAGGAGGCGCTGGAAGAAACGGCTGCGCAGCTTCCCACCGGCTCTGAGCCCATACTGGTTCAGGCGGACATCACGAAAGCGGAAGGGCGCACGGCGATTGCCGAGGCGGTTGCAGGTGCTGGCGGCAAACTCGACATATTGATCAACAATGCAGGCGCGGTGCGCACCGGCTCCATCGCGGGCATGACGGAGGCTGCGGTGATGGAAATGCTGCAGACCAATCTTGCCGCGCCGCTGCTTCTCAGCCGGGATCTGCTGCCTTTCCTCAAACGCGCCGCCGCGCCGCGCATCGTCAATGTCGGCTCGATGTTCGGCGATATCGCCTTTCCGCTTTTTGCCGCCTATTCGGCAACGAAATTCGGCTTGCGCGGGCTTTCCGATGCGCTGCGCCGCGAGCTTGCGCCTGACGGTGTGGGGGTGACATACGCCGCCCCGCGCGCGGTGCGCACGCCGGCGGCACAGTCTTTCGAGGAGCTGGTGGAGCCGTTCGCGATGAAACTCGATGATCCGGCCAAAGTAGCGCGGCGCATCTGGCGGGCGGCGGAAAAGCAAAAGCGCAGTGTCTATCCGGCGGGTCCCGAGCGCTTCTTCGTGCTGCTTCAGCGCCTTCTGCCGGGTGCCGTGGATGGGGGGCTCATCAAACAATTTACCGCCTATCGCGGCGCTGCGGCTGGCGGCGGCGAAAGGGAGGCACGCGTATCGTGATGTATCGGGGGCAGATGATGACATGTATAGCAGGGTCCCGCGCGCTGGCTTTGGCCGCCTCTGTTGTAGCGGTTTGCGCCTGTGTTCCTTCCCCGGCTTTGGCGGGCACGAAGCTTTATTCGCCGCTCGTCGAAGAAGGCGCGCTGGAAATCGAGCAGCGCGGCTTCGTGACCAGTGACAGCAAGAGCAGTCTCGATAACGAGCAGTTCTATTCGGCAAGCATCGGCTACGGGCTGACCGATTATTGGTTTGCCGAGATCGGCGGGGAACGGGTGCGCGATCCGGGAACGGGTAACACCCGGTTCGATGCCACGAAATGGGAGAACCGTCTGGAAATCATTGGCGACGGTTCGCATTTCGTCGATCTCGGTTTGCTGGTCGAATATCTCAAAGGCGATGGCGGGCAGCCCGATAAATTCGAATTCGGCCCGCTCATCGAAAAGCGTATCGGTAATACCGTGACCCGGGCCAATCTGCTTTTCGAGCGCGAGATAGGCGCAGGGCGCGATAGCGGGCTCGGCGTCGAATATGGCGCGGGCATTCACTACGAATTCTCCGATGACTTCTATGCCGGGATCGAGGCCTTCGGCTCGCTGGGGCCTGTGCACGATTTTAAAAGCAGCAAGGATCAGGAACACCGGGCCGGCCCCGTTCTGGGCGGCGCGTTCGAGCTTGACGGTGTGCCCGGCGAGATCAAGGCCGAGGTCGGCTACCTGCGCGGTCTGACCGGGGCAACGGCGGACGACACCGTCAAATGGATGTTGGAATACGAGCTGGAGTTTTAAGGTGTCCGTAAAATCAGAGACAGGAAGCGGCCCGCGCCCGTTTGAGGCGGGATCGGGCGTGAACGCAAAGGATGAGGATCAGGTCCGTGTGTGGGACCCGCTCGTGCGTTATGGGCACTGGTTTCTGGCGCTTTGCTTTGCCGTGGCTTATCTGAGCGAAGGCGAGCCTTTGTGGCTGCATAGCTGGGCGGGGTACGGGATCGGCGCTTATGTCATGCTGCGGGTTCTTTGGGGATTTGCCGGGCCGACCCCCGCCCGCTTTGCGAATTTCATCGCGCCGCCGCGCGCGGTGCTGGGCTATTTGCGCGGCCTTTTGACAGGCAGCGCGCAGCGCCATCTCGGGCACAGCCCGGCGGGCGGTGCAATGGTAATCGCCCTTCTTTTCATGCTTGCCGTGACAGCCCTGAGCGGCATGGCATTGCTTGCCGCCGAAGAAGGCGAGGGGCCGCTTGCCCCGCTTTTTGCCAACGGCCAGATGCGGGAGATTTCCTTCATCACGCCGGCCCGTGCCGATGATGACTATGAAACGGATGGTAGCCATGAAGGCCATGAAGGTGCGGAGCTCTTGGAAGAAATCCATGAGCTTGCCGCCAATCTGACGCTCGCTCTGGTTTTCCTGCATCTGGCGGGGGTGGCCGCCTCCAGCATCGCGCATCGGGAGAATTTGCCGCGCGCCATGGTGTCAGGTTTTAAACGGCGCTCCTGAGTTTCTTGCAAGGCTTCATGATCTGTAAAACCACTATATCGCGCGCGTTCAAACGCGCTTATCGGGGCATGGTCCGTGCGCGCCTTCGCCGGCGTTCGGCAGGCAGCGCGGGCGGGCAAGAACAAGGGGTGCCTCCGCTCCTTCTCGCGTTTGGCGTAAGCGCGGCGCTGCTGCTTTTTTATAATGTCCGGCTATGGCAGACCATTTGGCAGGCCTGGCCGGGACGCTCTCTGGAAGACTATGCCTTTCTCGGCTCTCTCGGTCTTGTTCTGGGCGCTTTGTTTTTTCTTCTGCTGCAGCTCGCCGCGCTGCCGCGCATTATGAAGCCTGTCTTGGCCGTACTTTTTCTGCTGGCGGCAGCTACCTCCTGGTTTACCTCCTCCTACGGGGTGATGTTCGACCAGACCATGATTGCCAATATCGTTGAAACCGATAGGGGCGAGGCGGGCGATCTTCTCTCAGTCCCCTTTCTTCTTCATATGCTCTTATTGGGCGTTCTTCCGGCTGCGCTGATTTTCCGGGTGCCGCTGCGCTGGCCGGGTTGGCGGCGCGAGCTTTTCCTGCGCGCAGGCGGCCTCGTTACCTGCCTTGTCATTATCGGATTGAGCGGCGCATTCTTCTTTCAGGACTATGCTTCGCTCGTCCGGAACAACCGATATCTCCGGCATATGATCAACCCGACCTCACCGATTTATTATTCGGCGAAATATTTCACGGAAGGCGAGCGGGGCCGTGCGGGCGGCGGGGAGATACGCCGTCTGGCAAAAACTGTGCGTCGCGGGAAAGGAATGGGCGGGCCCGGCAAGCCGCTTCTCTTTGTCGTGGTGGTGGGCGAGACGGCGCGGGCCGCCGATTTTTCCCTTAACGGCTATGAACGTGAAACAAACCCTGAACTGGCGGCGCTCGGCGTTGTCAGTTTCAAAAACGCTTATTCATGCGGCACTTCTACGGCCGAGTCCCTGCCTTGCATGTTTTCCGCCGCCGGGCGGGGGGCTTATGATCGGGCCGATGCCATGCGCTCGGAAAACGCGCTCGACATTCTCAAGCGCGCCGATGTCGATGTTCTTTGGGTCGAGAACAATTCCGGCTGTAAAGGCGTTTGCGCGCGGGTCGAGACGGAGCTGCCGAACGCAAAAACCTATCCGGATCTTTGCACGCAGGCCGGCTGCCCGGATGAAGTGCTGGTGGAGGCACTGAAACGGCGGGTACGCACGTTGAAGCGGGATACGGTTATCGTGCTGCATCAGATGGGTTCGCACGGGCCGGCCTATTACAAGCGCTATCCTGCCCGGTTCGGCATCTTTGCGCCGGTTTGCAGCACGGTGAATTTGCAGTCCTGCTCTTCGGACGAGATACGCAATACTTATGACAATTCCATCCGGTATACGGACCATGTTCTGGCCGGTGTGATCGGTGTACTAGAGTATCACCGGGCCGATGCCGACACCGCCCTTCTCTATGCTTCCGATCATGGCGAGTCGCTTGGCGAGATGGGGCTTTACCTGCACGGCCTGCCATATGCGTTTTCGCCGGATGTGCAGCGGCACATCCCTTTCCTGCTTTGGATATCGGATGGCTATGCGGCGCGGTTGGGGGTCGAGCGGGCAGCGCTTTCCCGCCGGGCCCGGCTGCCGGCAACCCATGATGCGATCTTCCATACGATATTGGGCGCTCTTAACGTGGAGACCGAGCTTTACGACCGCGCGCTCGATCTTTTTGCGGCGGACGCAGCGGAAGAAAAAGCTGCGCCGCAACCCGGCGGTCACGGGGCTTAAGCGTGCGAAAGAGCCGGCTTTTTCTGGAAAGCGCCATTTGTCTGGCACTTATCGTGCTCGTTCTTATGCTGCCTGAGCTTCAGCTCCTCGACAGATGGCTGCAAAGCTTTTTCTTCGACCCGGCGGCAGGCGGATGGCTCGTCCAACCTGAAGAGCGCGGGCTCTTATTCTGGGCGTTTTATAAGTTGCCGAAAATTCTGCTTGTCGCCTCGGCTTCGCTCCTTGTTCTCTATCTTTGCGCAAGGCGCCTTGCCGGCCGTCCCTGCTCCCATGCCCGCGCGCTTTGGGCTGCCTTGCTCGTTCTGGCGTTGGTGCCGCTTGCGGCGGGGCTATTGAAGGGTGTGACGGGCGTTTCCTGTCCGGTGCAGGAGCTCTCCTTCGGCGGGCCTTACGGGGCTTTCAGTATCTGGGACCGGCTGGCGGCACCGCTTTCTTCTTCTGCGCATTTTCAGTGCTGGCCGGCGGGGCATGCCGCAGGCGGGTTTGCCCTGCTCGGGGTGAGGTTCTTGCAGTCTTTGCGTATGCCTGCCTTGCCAGCGGCTATTTACTGGTTGCCGGGGATTACCATGGGCTGGCTCATGGGGCTCTTCCAGATGGCGCGCGGCCAGCACTATTTTTCACACACGCTTGTCAGCATGCTGCTTGCCTGGGGCATATCGAGCCTCATCATGGCGCTTTTTATGAAAGAGGAGCGGCGTGTCAGCGATGCCTAGCGCGGCCACGCCCCATGGCGCCCCTCAGCCGGAAAGAATGGCTTCGGCCACCTGCTTGCCTGAGAGAAAAGCGCCGTGGGCGGTGCCGAAATAGTCCGCCATAGTTGCTTCCCCGGCGAACCAGAGCCCGCCGTCCCAGTCTGCACCGGAAAGGGCGCGGCGGGTTTGGCCGTTTGTGCTGACGGCATTGAAGCTGTAGCTGCCGAGGCTGAACGGGTCTTTTCCCCAGCGGGTTATTTGCGCGCTGCCTGGCGGGGGGAACTGCGTGCCGAACATGGCTTTCAAAGCCGCATGCGCGGAGGCCACCGTGTCGCGGTCACTCAGATTTTCGATAGCTTCCGCCTCATCCCCTGCGTTAAAGCCCACGAGAACCGGCATGCCGAGGCTTGGCGAGAGGGAGACCCATTCTCCCCAAAGGCCTGGGGTCTCGCCCAGCCAGCCGATCCAGTCGGGACCTTCCGGCCAGTGAGGCTTCTCGAACCTGAGAAGGCATTTGTTGAGGAGCCCCATGCCGAGCGCCTCTATCGCTTTCAGGCGCGCGGGCGCAAGCGGCTCGGCGAACCGGACATTGCCGCCGGCAAGTACGCCGAGCGGCAGGGTGCAGATGATGCGGCTTGCCTTGAACGCACTGCCGTCGGCAAGCGTTACAAGGCCGGGGGCGATGCCGCTCACCTTGCTTTGAAAGCGGATGTCGAGACCTTGCGCGAGGTATGCGGCAAGCCGGTCAAAGCCGCCGGGCAGAAGCGCATCCGGTCCGGAGAATGTTTCATCTTCATCGCCGTACCAGGCTGAAAGCTGCCGTGCGGGCGCGCCATATTCATGTTCGAGCGTGCTGTTGACGAGGTACTGCATCAGGCGCCGCTCGTCAGCCGAGGCGCCGCGCCAGCCGGGCGAGGCCTCAAGCGCCTGTGCGGCGGAGATGTCGCTCTTGCGCGTGCTTGCTGCCTCAAGGGCGCGGCGCAGAATCTTTTCGGCTTTGCCGGTGTTGCCGCGGAAGGGGGCACCGTCCGGTCCAAGCAGCAGAGAAGAGCCATAGCTCGTTTCGGCCAGCGCTGCGCCTGCTGCGCGCGCGAGGGCGCTAAGCGGGTTGCCGCGTATCCCGTGGATCCAGCTTGCGCCCAGATCCATGGGCATGTCCGGCCAGAGGCGGGAGGTATGAAGACGGCCCCCGATTCTGCCGCGTGCTTCGAGGATGAGCACGTCGTGTCCTGCGTTCTTCAACGCTCTTGCGGCGGCAAGGCCGGCGAGGCCTGCGCCTATGATGAGGATGGGCGCGGCAGGGCGAGAGGCTGCCCGCGCTCCGCTGCCGGCAGCCGCCAAAAGGCCGGCCGCGCTCATTTGGGCGATTATCCGCCGCCGCTCTTTCCGGAATACCGGTGGTCTGCTCATCTTGGCGGGAGTTTAAGCGCTGTGCTGAGCGAAAGGCAGTGTTTCTTATGAAATTCCTTCCACCCCGTTACGGCATCTGTACTAATTGTTCCCTGCTGCCGCCTCGGTCAGGCTGATGGATAAAAGGCCGTTATGCGGGCAGGCGCCATTGAAGCTTTGCCGGAAAGGGTTCTATCCATGAAAAACAGTCCGGCCTTTCTGCGGTTTTCTCTCGTCACTGCCGTTCTCTTTACCGGGATGGCGGCTTTCCCCGCGCGTGCCAATGACAGCGCGGCCAGTATCGTGGCGGGCGGTATCGTGCTGGAGGAGAATGAGGCTGTGCGCCTTGCGCGGGAGGATCTGTTTCTTTCCCCCTCGCGTATCGAGGTTGCCTATGAATTTGAAAACGTGACGGAAGAGGATGCGGCGCTCACTATCGCCTTTCCGTTTCCCGACACATTTGCCGATGACATTGGCGAGCAGTGGCCGCCGGCGCCGGAAAAAGTCCGGTTTATCGATTTTACCACCACCTTTGACGGCAAGCCTACCGAGGCGCGGGAAGTCGTGGAGATCATTTCCCTTGAGGGAGAGAATATTACGGCGCTTTTCCGCGAAGAAGGCTGGCCGCTCGCGCCTTATGACGATCTTTGGCAGCCCTCGACCTGGTACGGGGATGAGGCGCGCACGGCGCCCATAAAAGAGCGCATGGCCGAGCTCGGCCTTCTCGGTAATTTCGAAAGCCGCAAATGGAAAACACGTATCACCTATCTCTGGGAGGCGGTGTTTCCCGCCGGTGAGAAAGTGGAAGTGCGGCACAGCTACAAGCCCGTTGCCGGGGCCTTCATGCTCTCCTTCATGCGCAACTGGCAGGAAGCGGAAAAACTCGATGCGTTCGATAGCTGGTTTCGCGAACGCTACTGTGTTGGCGACGAAGAGTTTACGGCGCTCGCCGCTTTGCCCGAAGAGGAGCGTTATTCTCATTTTGCGCGCGAAGTGGGCTATGTGCTGACGAGCGGGGCGAACTGGAACGGCCCTATCGGGCATTTTCATCTGACCATCGACACTGGCGCGCCCGGTGCCGTTTTTGCCAGCTGCTGGCCGCATCCGCTTGAACAGACGGGCCCGCAGCGTCTTGAGTTTTCCGCCAAAAATTTTACGCCGGAAGAGGACATCATCTTCATGACCTATTCCCCGCATCTTGAAATGGAGTGAGGACCTGCCATGACATCGCGCTCATTGCTTTGCTCAGTATCCCTCCTGGTGTTTGCGGCTGTGCCTGCCCATGCGCAAGAGGCGCCTCCGGGCTGGGACGCATACCGCTTCGGTATGACGCTGGAAGAGGCGGCGGCCGTGCCCGGCCTTTCTTTCGAGGAAGAGACGGGGAGCGGTGAGGCGCAAAAGACCTTGCATTCGGCAAGTGATGTGGAGGTGGGCGGGACGCCCTTCCGGGTCTTTCTCGATTTTACGGTGGGGGAAGAGTTCGCTGAAGGCTGGCTAAGCGCCATCCGTCTGTCCTGGCAGCGCGGGGATATTTCAGAGGCACGCTGCGCGCAAAAACATGGTGAGATTCTGGAGCGGGTCGGTACGCGCTACGGTTCTCTGAAACGCGATGAGCACCGCGACACCGAACACCGTTTCTCCCGCTATTCGGCCTTCATACAATGGTGGAGCAAGGAGAACGGTTTCAAGAAATTTGCCGTCGATACCGGATGGAGCGAGGAGCCCTCCGGTACCAAGGCGCAGACTTGTGAGATCACTATTTCCTATGAAGGCGGCCAGCCGCCCGCCAAAAAACCTGCAGCGGGCGGGCGCGAGTTCTAACGTCGTCCTAGTTGCCGTGCCAGGGCATCGGCCCCGTATCCGGTGTCAGTTTGGTGAAGCGGTCTTTGCCGTAAGTTGCGCGGTTGTTGCATTGACCGCCCGGCAGAACGGGGTCGCTCACACCCGGCAGGAAATAGATCTCCATATCGGCGCCCGCACCGTAGGTGGTGCTGCGCGGCACGGCGAGAATATACCCCGCTTTCATCACGCCGCTTACCTGATCGAAGACACTGCCATAAAGCAGCGCGGCGGACTGACCCCCCGCCATGCATGAAGAGGGGCCGGACATGTTCGGTCTCACGTTGAAGGCCATCCAGCCCATGCCGCGGTTCTGATAGCCCGCTGGCCCGCGCGGCGGTGCGTGAACGACCTTACCCACCCAGGCTGAACCGGAACGCTGGACGCGCAGATTGACGCCGGCGCAAGCGCGGGCAAAGCCCTGCCGGTTCCAGTTTTCATTGGCGCATCTGCCGTCCAGATCGCCGAACATCAGATAGGTGCCGGAAAGGTTCGCGGCCTCGGCAGCGCTGAATGCTAAGGGGAGCGCTGTAAGGAGCGCGGCAAGGGCAAGGATCCGTCTCATCATCTGCCTCTTTCATCGTTTCAGAGGCCAGCTTGGTCTGCTTTCAGACGTCAGGGAATTAAGACAGATGCACTAATCTCACGCCTCGACGGTAAGCGTGGCCGTCATTTGCGGGTGGAAGGCGCAGAAATAGCTGTAGGTGCCGGGCGTCTTGAAGGTGAGGGTGGCGCTTTGGCTGCGGGAGAGCGTGCCTGTGTCCCAGTCGCCTTCCTCATCGGTGGCGGTGTGGGGGGCGATATCGTGGTTGGTCCATTCCACGCTGTCGCCGGCTTTGATGATCAGCGCGGCGGGCGCGAATTTGAACTTCCTTATATCGATCTTGTGGGTGCGCGGCGCTTCGCCGGCGCGCGGGGCACCGGAGAGGAAAAGCGCGGCGAAGCCGGCACCCAGAAGGGCGCCGGCCTGCCTGCGGGTATATGTGCGCTTTACGAGCACTTCAGGCCGCTGACCATGTTTTCAGCATGTTTTTCATGCTGTTTGAACGTGGCAAGCGCGTCCGTCAGCAGGTCTTTGAGCGGCTCGACGGTGGTGTTCGGAATGAACTTGCCTTCCACGGTCTGGTTGACGACCTGGTGGTAGCCGAGCTCGTTCGTTGCGTAAGCACAGTCGAAGGCTTTGCCGCGCAGGCCGGTCAGCTCTTCGACTTTCTCGCCAGCACCTTTCACCAGCGCCTGGCTGAGGGCATTATCCTGGGGCGTCACGTTGAGCTCGGTGATGAGCGCGCCGGCAGCGTCGTTCACAGCTGTGTGGTCGCGGACCATCGTGGCGGCGAAGGCGCGCACGTCTTCGTTCTGCGAGAGGGCCAGCGCCAGATGCGCATAGCGGATGTCGATCTGACCGGCCGTATAGGCGGTGTGTGCGATTTCCAGATCGTTCATCGGCTCTTCGGCAACAGCCGGCATGGAGAAGGTGAAGGCCACGAGGGCAGCCGCACAGGTTTTCTTGTTAATCACGGAGAGTTCCTTTCCCGGTTCGTTTCATGTCTGTCGGATCGGCAGGACCTGAAGGGATTGCTGCATCCGTCGACGGGGAGGAGATTGGGCGGGGCGGGAGAAGTAATCAATTGAGCGGGCGCGCTCCCGGATCATCTGCAAATCAATAAGGAGCATCTGCAAAAAACCGCCAAAAAGTAGGGTTTTTCGTGGGCGGTCCGGGCGGATTTGAAGGTGTTTTTTATCCTATGGCGCTGAGCCGGTGCCGGCTGCAGGACGACTAGCACATTTGGCGTAATCGCCTTTGTGCGTCCTCCCGGGCAAGCTTGCGCTGAAAGGCCGGTGCGGCGATGGGTGCGATGATGAGAGTGACGGGCAAGGCGGTTTTGCGGGGTTTCCTGGTGCTGGCAAGCGGCGGGCTTTTTGCCTGCGTGCCGGAAGAAGCGCGCATCGTTGAGAGCGGCGCCTGGATCTATGAGTCGCGCCCCGGCCTTGAAGGTATCGCCTATACGCAAAACGATGCGGGTCAGCGGTTCGAGGTGGAATGTGGCAATGGCGGCGGGCCGGCTTTCGGGCTTTTCCCCGATCCCGTGCAAAGCGAGGCGCCGCCGGAGCTTGCCGGCCCCCTTCTCATGCAGCTTGCGGTGGATGAGGCGCTCTTCGATCAGAGCTTCGAATGTTTCGGCGGCGAACATGGCTGCCTCAGCAGCGCCATGCCGCCTGTTTTTTACGTGGAAAAAATGCGGCAGGGGAAACGGCTTCAGGTGATTTACCGCGGGGACGTGGCGGCGCGCTTCTCGCTCGACGGCGCGGATGAGGCGATCGGCAATCTCAAAGCCTGTCTTTCTCCCTAGCAGCGCCTGCAGGCCAAACGCGCCTTAACGATGCGGGCGAATGTTTCTTGAGCCCCGGCCTTGCCGCAGGCAGACTTGAGGCACGTTTTGGGGATGAGAACGTGAGCGCACAAAGCACGAAAGACCGGCTGCGCGAGGCGCGCCGGCGCATTGCCTCGGTCGAGAAATGGCAGCTCGATTATCTATTCGATCTCGGCTTCCAGGGCTGGGTCGTGCATATGGGCGTCATCGCGCTGACAAGCTTCTTTCTGGCGTATAGTTTCGATTATGCGCCCTGGGTGCTGTTCTGGGGCGCGGGCATGGCGGTGCTTTCCGCAAGTCTTGCTGCGCTCTGCCGGGTCTATGTCAGCCGCCAGCCGGTGCCTTTACCCTTGGCGCTGAAAGCGGGCTGGGCCCATAGCGCGCTCACGGCGCTGGTCGGGCTGTTCTGGGGCGGTGGGGCCTTCGGCGCCGCGCAAGGCTCTTTTCAGGTGCTGCTCATTTATACGCTGGCGCTGGGCGGCACGGCGCTCGGCGCCGTCTCCTCCCAGCATGCGATGCTGCGCTCCTGTTTCATCAGCCTGTGGACCTCCATTCCGCTTCTGGCGGGCGCGCATTTCATGCATGCCAATTTCCCGCCTTCCGCGGTGAATGCCTCGCTCATCGTTCTTTATGCGCTGATCCTGACCATCCTTTCCGTGCGGATGAACGATTTTCTGCTTTCCAATGTGGAACTGACCCGCCGTCTTGACAGGCAATTGGTGGAGATGACGGAAATCACCCGCGAGCTTGATCTCGCGCGCCGGGATGCGGAAGAGGCGAACCTCTCGAAATCCCGTTTCCTGGCGCAGGCAAGCCATGATTTGCGCCAGCCCATTCACGCGATCAGCCTTTTCACCGCCTGCCTGCGCGATGCCGGGCTCGGCGCGGAAGAACAGCAAATGGTCGATAATATCGACCGCTCGCTGCACAGTGTTTCAGGGCTTTTCCGTTCGCTGCTCGATATTGCCGCGCTTGATGTCGGCAAGGTGGAGGCGAAGCTCGTGCCCGTCGCGATCGGCGAGGTTCTGGAAGATGTGGCGCGGCAGAATGCGCAGCTTGCCGGTCATGCAGGCATTCGCCTTACCCGTGTGCCCTGCGATCTTTGGGTCAGCGTGGACCCGGCGCTGCTCGCCACGATGGTGCAGAATATCGTTTCCAACGCGATCAAATATGCGCCCGGCAGCAAGGTGCTGATCGGCTGCCGGCGGCGGGGCGGCCGCTTGAGCGTTGAAATCTGCGATCAGGGCCCCGGCATTCCTCAAGCGGATGTCGCCAAGATTTTCGATGAGTTCTACCGCGTCGACGAGCCGGCCCAGCGGGCGCAGGAAGGGCTGGGGCTCGGGCTTTCCATCGTCCGCCGCCTTGCCGCGCTACAAGGCCTTGAGGTGAAGGTGCGCTCCGTGCGCGGGCAGGGCACACGCGTCATGATCGACGGGCTCGCCCTGGCCGGTGCGCGCGGCGCCGGGCCGCGCCAGGGCCCGGCTTTGCCGGCGCATCCTTTGCGGGGGCTTCATATCCTGCTGATCGATGATGATGAAAGCGTGCTCGCGGCAACCGCCATGCTGCTTGCAAAATGGGGCTGCGTGGTTTCGGAAGCCTCGCGCCTGCCGGAGGAGAGAACCGGCTGCGATCTTATCGTGACGGATTTCGATCTTGGCGGCGATTATACGGCGGCGCAGTGCCTGAAAGATATCCGCGCTTTGGAAGGGGCGGATATTCCCGCCGTCATCATCACCGGCCATGGCGAGGAAGAAGTGCGCAAGCAGCTTGGCGATGACGCGGTGCCGGTGATTGCCAAACCCGTGCGCCCGGCGCAGCTGCGCTCCACGATCACGGCGCAAAAGCTGATGATGGAGGCAGGCCGCACGGCCGCCCAGTAGCGCGCTTAGTACCCGGCTTCGGCAGCGAGGGCTGCCGCTGCTGCGCGGGAGGAGACGTTGAGCGCGCGCAAAAGCGCGGAGACGTGCACCCTGACCGTAAAGGGAGAAATGTCGAGCTCGCGGGCAATTTCCTTGTTGGACTTGCCTTGCGCGATGAAGCGCAGCACTTCGAGCTGGCGGGGCGGCAAATGGGCAAACGGGTCCTCGCGCTGCGCCGGGCCGTCGGAAACCCGTTTGACGATGATCTCGCCTTCCTGAATGGCTTTGATCGCCTCGCCGATTTCCCCGGGCAGCACCGCCTTGCCGATAAAGCCGTCGGCGCCTGCCGCCATGACCGTCTCGATCGTTGCCGGATCATCGCTCATGGAAACGATGATGATGGAGGATTGCTGATAGGCGCGGCGCAATTTGCTGATCGAGGCGGCCTGCTCGAAACCGGGAAAGGAGAGATCGAGCACGAAGGTGTCCGGCGCGCTCTCGCCCCCTTCGGCAAGTTCCTCGACGCCTTCGAACGTATCCGCCTCGACGATCTCGGCCGACGGACAGGCTTTTTGCACGATCCGTCTCAAGCCATCCCGGAACACCGGATGGTCATCTGCAATAATGATGCGGCCGCTGCGCACTTTACTCTCCAGGTTGCGTTGCCCCAAATCTGCCAGCGAATGCGCCGCGTTCATATTACGGCAATTGTACTAGTTGCCGGGTGTAAAATGCCATCCCAGTCTCGGCCTTGGCTAAAAGGTGCAGGAGTGAAAGGGGCCGCCATGGATGAACGGTATCTCCACGCGCTCGGCTTCGGGCTTATAGGGGCGCTGACCGCCGGGTTGCTTATGCTCGCGGCAAGCGCGGATATGGGCATCGGGACGCCGGATATGTTCGACTTTCCCGCCTTTCTCGCGCTGTCTGCCTTTTTCGGCGGATTTATCTCCTGGGCCCTGATGCGCCCGCCCGTCTCTTTCGCGCGCGCCGGTGCCGCCGGGGCGCTTGCCCCGCTCATCAGCGCGTTTCTCGCGATCAATGTGCTCTCGCCCTTCAACCTGCCGATGCTCGCCATCGGGCTTTTCATGGTGGCGCTGCCTTTCTCTCTTCCCTGCCTGCTCATCGGGCTTGGGTACCGCTGGGTCCTCAACCGCTATGCGGGACCCTCATGAAGGAGATTGCGAAAGGTGCGTTTGCGGCGGTTCTGGCGCTGTTCTGCGCGGCGGGCAGCGTGCGGGCTGAGGGGCCCGGTTGGCGGGGGCTTACGCCTGGCATGGAACTGGAAGAAACGCTCGCCGCCTCTCCCGGCGTAAGCTGGAGGGCGGCAAGCGTTAAGGAATGCAAGGCGCAGCTTCCGGAAAAGAGCTGCTGGCTTTTAAGCGATGAGCGGGCGGAGGTAGCAGGCAGGATGTTCGAGCCGGTGGCGATTTTCGCGCCGGGCGGGCGGCTTGGCGTTCTCAGTTTGAAGCATGTGGCGGGCGGCAAGGCGCCTTCCGCCTGCGCGCAAGGCTTTAGCGCTGTGCTTGCCGCGCTTGAAATGACCTATGGCCGGATGAGCGATCCTTTCGAAGCCGAACGGCCGCCCGCGTCCCATTGGCATGAAACGCCTCTTGGCGGGCGATACTATCTCGATGAGAGCGCAGTTCAGTGGCCTATCGATATCAGGCCGGCCGTCACGAACGATATCGCCGCTTACCGCGCGCCTTATCCTGAACCTGCGCGCGCTCATGTGGCGCTGGAGGGGGATTATTATGCGGCGCCTGCGGAAGGCAGCGGACTTTCGCCGCAAAGTTGCATCTTGGAGATTGAGTTCAAAGCCCGCTTTGCGGGTGGAAGCTGAGGGATTTTCCTGCAAGGGCGCGCCTCTTCCGGCCTGGGGCTAAATCTGGCAGGAAGAGGCGCTGCGGCGCTTGTGGGAGTCTCAAGCGCCGTCCAAATGCAGGGCGATCATAGGCGCCGGGCGATCACATGCGCCGGGCAATCGCATGATCGAGCGAGAGTGCGCCGGGGCCGCGGGCGATGAGGTAAAGCAGGATCGAGGCCCAGAGGAGGTGCGTGGACCAGGCGCCCGGATAAACGAAAATCTGAATGACCAGCGTCATGGTAAGGAGCGCGGCGGCGGAAAAGCGGCTGGCAAGGCCGATCACCAGCAGAGCTGGGAAGAGGTGCTCGGCATAGGTCGCTAGATGCGCGGCAAGCGAGGAAGAGATCACCGGCAGCGCATATTCATGTTCGAAGAGATAAAACGTGCTCGACTTCAGCGTGAGAAACCCTTCCACCTTGGTGCGGCCGGAGAGGAAGAACACGGAGGCGATCGCGGCGCGCATGGCAAGCGCGTAAACCGAGGCGGGGACGCGTTCTGCAAGGGCGATCAGGCTGGAGACGAGAGCGGCGGGGCCGCTTCCCTGGGCTTGGGTGAGGCGTGTGTCGGTCATGGGTTTTAGTCCTTGGCTGGGTCCTTGGTGCGTCCTTGGGGGGAGGAGAGAGGAATGCCGGGCCCTTCGATTTTGGCGAAAAGGCCGAGCTGAAAAGCGCGGGCAAGCGCGCCGGCAAGATCGAAATCTTGATCCACCTCTGCGCCGCTTCCTGCCGCCTCGCCAAGCGGCGCTCTCTCTTTCAGCGCGCTGAAAAAAGCATATTCCCCTTCGGGCAAAATGCTCAGGATAACGGACAGTGTGGGTCGGGCGCAGAGCCCGCATTGGCCGGCATGGGCAAGTTTGATGGGTTTATCGGGCGCTGCCGCGCCGTCCTGATTGGCTTGCCAGATGTCGAAAACAGGATAGGGCGAGGTTATGAGGCGCAGCGCCGGATGCAGCGTGATCCGCGCCGTCTCCAGCGCCTCGGGCGGGATTTGCGCAAAGGCTTCTCCGCTCAGCGCCTCGGCGTCGGCGGCGTGATAGGCGCTGAGATAGGTAAGCTCAAGCCGCGCCACATCGCCGAGATATGCCAGGTTCTGGGCGGGCGGGAAGCTTTCCAGAAATTCGGGGAAACCCTCCCCATAGCCAATCAGTGTCGGGCGGCCCGGCATTTCGCGGTCGAGAAAGGTGCGCGCCGTTATCTTGAAAAACTCATCGCCCACCAGACGGCGGATCACGGGAAAGGCCGCGCTCAAGGCCTCGGTCAGCGAGTGATAGACATTGTTGCGGTAAACGGCGAAGCGCTGCTCCAGCGGCGCACCGCCCGGCGCGCTCATGCGCCGGCGTAGCGAATGATTGGGAGAGGACTGGAGGGCGCGCACGAAATTGCGCTGAAAATCAGCGAGTGACGGCATGGGAATTTCCCATGAGGGGGCCGAAGGCCGCCGCGTTCTGCATGATCTCGCGTGCTTTGCCTGCTTCTTCCAAAAGGACGGGGAAGGCGGGTACGTCCGTATCCCATTCGATCAGGGTGGGCCGGGGACCCCAGCGCTCGCAAAAGGCCTGGAACAGTGCCCAGACTTCTTCGCTGACCCGGCTGCCGTGATCGTCGATACGCAGCTCCCAATCATGGCCTGTATCGATGCTGTGACCGGCCAGATGAATCTCGCCGACTTCGGAACCCGGGAAATGCGCAAGATAATCCGCCGTGCTTTCGGCCTTGTTGGCGCAGGAGACGGCGACATTATTGAGGTCGAGCAGGATGCCGCAGCCGGTGCGCTCGCTCAGGAATTCCAGAAATTCCGGCTCGCTCATCTCATCGTCGACGGTCTTGAGGTATGTCGAGGGATTTTCGATCAGGATGCGCCGGGAAAGATAATCCTGCGTCTGATTGATGTGATCGCCGACTTTCCGGAGCGTTTCATGGGTAAGCGGCACGGGAAAAAGATCGTTGAAAAACGTTCCCCCGGCGCTGCACCAGGCAAGATGTTCGGAAATGAGGCCGGGCCGGTATCGCTCCACCAATCCCTTCAGCCGCTTCAGATGCGCTTCATCGAGCGGGCCGTTGCTACCAAGCGATAATCCGACACCGTGAATGGACAGGGGAAAGCGTTCGCGGATGGCGCTGAGATAGGCATGGGGCGCGCCGCCTTCGCCCATGTAATTTTCCGCGTGGATTTCAAACCAGCCGGCGGCGGACATGTCCTCAGGGCCGGCTTCCAGAATGTCGCGGTAATGATCGGATTTCAGGCCCACGCCGGTGACGGAGGGAATTTTGGCGGGAGCGGGGGTGGACGCCGGAGCTTTCTTCGCACCGATCAAAAGATCGGGCACGGTTGCCGCTGGGGGGGATGTCTGAGGGGGATAAGACATGGGCAACAGGCTCCGGCGTCCGGGCGTCAATTAAGCCGGGCGGTCGACAGGCTCAAGGCTGCCGGGGCCGAACGGGGTTTCGATGTCGGTGCAGGTGCCGGCCGGAACCAGCTTCCAGGCATCGCCCTGATAATCGACTTTCGACGTGCCGGCGCAGCTCGTGCCCGGGCCTGCGGCGCAGTCGTTCTTGCCGGCGAGGGAAATGCCGTAGCACTTTTCCATGCCCGCTGCGTCAGCGGCGAAGGAGGTGTTCGCCGACAGCGTCAGCGCGGCGGCAACGGCACCGGCAAGCGCCAGGGCAGAGGTCTTCGGGTTCATGGATCTCTCCTATCCAGTGTTTTTTGAAACGTTTTCGGGGGTACTCACACGAGGTACTCACTCAACTCAGTCAGGGCGCGGCAAAGGGGGGAACCGCGCTCTCTGCTTCTAAATAATGGGGAGGGGGTCCGGCGATTGGAAATCACGTTGCTTCCAATTCCATCAAGCTCGTGTGAGAGCCTGTGAGGCTGCAACTTGCAACTTTTGCGTGCCGGTGGGATGCGTGTGCGGGGAGGTCGGCGGGGGCGTCAAGCGCCCATCCGGCAAGAACTGGGGCAGGGCGAGGAAAGCAGGGGCGGCTGCGGCATTTTTGTCTGCCTTGGAGCTTCCTTTTTCGCGCCACTTTTATGGCACTTTCTGCGTATATTGCCGTTTACATAGTCGTGAGACGTGCCATTTCTTCAGGAGCGAATGAAGGCCATGCGGCGTAGAGATTTTTTTGTCCTGGCGGCAGCCAGTTCGGCGTTTTTCATCGTGCCGGGCACGAGCTTCGCCTATGTGGGGCCGGGGACGGGCCTATCGGCCATCGGGACAATTCTGGCGCTGATTGCAGCGGTGGGTCTCGCGCTGGTGGGGTTCGTCTGGTACCCGCTAAAACGGCTTTTCCGTAAAAAACCCGGCGCGGGCGCCATTTCCCCTTCCAGCGCTCCGGGCGCAGGGGAGGAGAGCGCCCAGAACGCTGCCTCTTCCCGCAAGCCCTGACGGCAGGGCCATGCTGGTTTACGGCCTCCTCGCGCTGTGCCTTCTGCTTTTCGTGGCTTGTCTGAAAATGACCCGCCTCGTTTCCCGCGTCGAAGCGGCGGGGGCGGCGGGGCGCCGCGCGCTTGCCGTCATGCGAAACCCGCTGCTCAGTGACGATGAAAAGGAGGCGGCGGTGCAGAAGGCGGCGCTTGCCATGTTCGGCGCTTTTTTCCTCATCACGCTCTCGGTAGCTGTCGCGCTCGCCGTGCCGCTCGGCGCGGCTTACCTTGCCGATCTCGCCGGGCTTGTCTCGCTAGGCGAGGCGGAAGCGGCGGCAACGGACTGGGTGTTCATTATCGTCTCGAGCCTTGTCATGATCGCCGCCTGGCGGCTTACGCGATGAGCGGGCCGGAATCCTATTCGCGGGCCGAGCGGCTTTTGCACCGGTTGGCGTTCGCCTCCGTGCCCGCGCAAATCGCGCTGGCCGATATCGAGGAAGGGCTTTTCGGTTCGAGCGCGGGTGTCACTATCGAGCGCCCGCTTTTCGTCGCCGGGCTGCCGCGCGCAGGCACGACGCTGCTTCTGCAAATTCTGGCGGAGCTGCCCGACTTTACCTCTCATACCTACCGGCACATGCCGTTTCTTCTCTGCCCCTTTACCTGGAACCGGCTCTCGGGTTCGTTCCGCAAGGAAGCCGCGCTTGCCGAGCGCGCGCATGGGGACGGCGTGGCGGTGGGGTTCGACAGTCCCGAAGCCTTTGAGGAAGTCGTCTGGAAAGCTTATTGGCGGGAGAAATACGGCAAGGCTTCGATCGGGCTTTGGGGGGCTGAAGACCGGAACGATGACTTCGAAGCGTTTTACCTCCAGCATATCCGCAAAGTGCTTGCGCTTTCGGCGGCGGAAGGGGGCGCGGCGCCACGCTATCTGTGTAAGAACAATGCGAATATCGCGCGGCTTTCCCTGCTTCCCGAACTTTTCCCCGATTGCCGCATCATCGTGCCGGTGCGCAGCCCGCTCGATCATGCCCGCTCGCTCCGCCGCCAGCATGTGCAGTTCAGCGCGCTCCATGCCGAAGACGCATTTGCCCGCCGCTATATGGAATGGCTCGGTCACTACGAGTTTGGCGCGGCGCTGAAGCCTATCGATTTCCGCGGCTGGATGGCGCAGGAAGGTGAGGGGCTTGATCCGCCGGCGTTTAATCCAGAGGGGCTCGATTTCTGGCTTGCCTATTGGGCCGCGGCGCATGACGCGCTTCTCAGTACGCCCTCCTCGCATGTGCTCTTCGTTGATTATGACGGGCTTTGCCGGAACCCTTCACCGGGTCTTGCGCGCCTTGCGCGGGTATGCGGGCTTGAAGAAACGCGCCTCGATGCCGCTGCCTCCCGCTTCCGCGCGCCGACGCCTTATGAGGCCGCTGGAGATTACGATCCGGCGCGGCTCAACCGCGCCGAAGAGATTTACCGGGCCTTCGGGCCGCTTTTTGCCGCCTCTCCTTCCATTCCCTAACGCAGGATCCGCCTTCGATGAAGATGCCTCAAATCAGTGAAGAGACGAAAGACAAGCTCCCCGTCTATCTCTTCGTCTTTGCTTTGGTGTTCTCGGCTTTTTCCTACGGCATCGTCGCGGGTATCTGGAACCTGCCGCCGGCCTATCAGGTCTGGAAGCTTTACGAGAATGTGCGCGATCTCCAGCGTTATTGGAAAAACGATTTCGGGCTCGAGGCGAACCGCCATCTTGTGCCGATGCGCGAGGGGCATGAGGCCCGGTTCCGCATTTTCGGCGAGGGCGCTTACGAAGGGCGCCTCCTCATGGTTTCCGGCCTCACGCCGGAGCGCGAAGCGCTTAATTCCGTGCTGCTGCTCGATGCCAAGGGCGAGGAGGTTCATGCATGGCCGGTCAATTACAGCGAGATCGATCCGGAAGGGCCGGGGCCTGAAAACGTTTTCCTGCACGGGCTCGATGTCTTTGAGGACGGCTCCATCGTCGTCAATTTCGATTCCGGGCGTGTGCTGGCGCGGCTTAACTCTTGCGGCAAAGTGATGTGGAAGACGGAAGGTAATTTCCACCATGCCGTGACGCGCTCTTTCGACGGTACGCTCTGGACGTTGCGGGACGACAAGCTCGTTCAGGCCGACGCGGAAAGCGGGACCATCCTCAAGGAAGCCGGCATGATGGTGGATGTGCTCAAGAAGCATAATCTGCAGGGCGTACTGGCCATTCAATCCGAAGAAGGGCCGGCGGGGCTGCGCATGTCGCCCGATCCCTTCCATCTCAATCATATCGAAGCGCTGACGCCGGAGATGGCGGCGGCCTTCCCCATGTTCAACGCGGGCGATCTTCTCATTTCCATGCGTTCTTTGAATATGATCGCGGTGCTCGATCCCGGCACGTTCAACATCAAATGGTTCAGCATCGGGCCTTGGCACCGCCAGCATGAACCGCATTTTGCTCCCGACGGCACGATCTCTGTTTACAACAATAATATGGGCTTCGAGCATTCGCAGATCGTGACGATCGATCCGGCGACCATGGAAACGCAGGTTGTCTTTGAGGGGACGGACGATGTGCCCTTCTATAGCTGGCGGCGCGGCAAGCATCAGCTTTTCGGCAATGGCGACCAGCTCATTGTCGAGGCGGAACATGGCCGCGCTTTCATGGTCAGCAAAGACGGCGCGCCGCTTTGGGAATATAACAACCGCTATGACGAGACGCGCAACGGCGTGCTCAACAAGGCGGTGCTTCTGCCGGACGACTTTTTCGCTGTCGGCGCGTTGAAGACCTGTACACCGCAACCGGAGTGATGGGCCTCGCCAACAAGCGCCGCGAGATTCTTGCAGATTGCGAGCGAATATTTTGCATTCGGCAATGAAACGGCCGCTTTATAAAGGCGAGATGAATAGGCCTACCAGCAGGCGTTCACAGACGGCTTGATAGTTTCATCCCGAACTGGGGGCAGGACGGCGCAGCAGCGCCACGCTTTAAAAGGAGCACCTGCTATGTGGATGAAATTTTCCTTCCTCCTGATCGCCTTTCTGGCATGGGACTATGCTACGGCAGACGAGGGCCAATCGGCTCTTGGCCGCGCGCAAACCGAGCTGATGAAAATCGAGCCGGTGGCCGAGGCGGTGGAATACGTGAAAGACGGATCGCTCGCCCGCGATGTGTCGGACTTTGCCTCGGAGTCGGCTTTGGCAACGGCAACCTTGCTGGCCTCCAAAGCAAAGGGTGAGCCGGTCAAACTTGCCTCGGCCGAGGCGCAGACCGATGAAACCTCTTCCTTGAACGTTTCGTCTGATGCCTCTTCCGGCCTTACAATCGTGCCGCCTCCGCCGCCCGGCGACAAGCGCCACCAACTATCCGCCGATGACATTACGGCGATTGCCAAGGCGCTTGCCGAATTGCAGCAGGCAAGCACCGCAATTGCCCAAGAAAAGGAAGAAGCTGCGGGTGAGACGGCAGGACTTTCCGAACCGGCTGAAAAACCCGGCAGCGATGACCCGGCGGCTGAGATGGCCAGCCTTGCGGGGCCGGACGATGTTCCCACTGAAGCAAAACCTGCCGATACGGAGCTTGTGGAAGATGCGATCGATTTGCTGGGCCCTGATCTTCTCAGCGCAATCGTTGCCGCCTCCAAAGCGACGGGCGCCAATTCCGGCTATCTTCTTCACATCGCCATGCGCGAAAGCGGTTTGGTGCTGACGGCCCAGGCGCCGACGTCTTCGGCCAATGGTCCTTTTCAGTTCGTGCGCCAGACCTGGTATCAGATGCTGGGCGCGCATGGCGCCAAGCACGGCTTTGCGGAAGAGGCGCGGATGCTTGAAGAAGAGGGCGGACGCTACCGGCCCGTTTCGGATGAGGCGGGAGAAAAGCTCCTTGTGCTGCGTTCCGATCCTCATGCGGCGGCTTTGATGGCCGGTGAGCTTACCGTCTCCAACCGCAAGGCGCTGGAGCGGATGCTGGGCCGTACGCCCAATCACGGCGAGCTTTATGCGGCCCATGTTTTCGGCGCGGGGGGCGCGGTTAAGCTGATCCGCACACGCGAAACTTCGGCGGGCACGTTGGCTGCCTCCATTCTGCCTTCGGCAGCCCGTGCCAATCGCTGGCTCTTTTATGACAAGCAAGGCGCACCCGTCAGCGTGGCATCGCTTTTCGGTGAGCTCAGCCGTTTCATGTCGACGCGCGAGGTGGCGCAAGTCTGCAAAGCCGATCTGAATTTCGTGGCTGGTATTTAGGCCTTGCTGAAAAGTTTGTGGTGACTCGCTTCTTTGCGTGCGATGTTTTGAGCCATCATGACGCGGCGTCATGTGGGCGGGGGGCGGCGTTGTGCCCGGCTCTTTTTTGTTCTACGCTTCACCTCACAGCAAAAATAAGTGTGAGGCATCATGCGGCGTGCATTCGCTCCCCGCAGCCGGAAGCGTTTTTGTCTGCGTATGCTCCTTCCGGCGGGGCTTTTACTGGCGGCTTTGCCTGCTCACAGCGAGCCGCTGAAGCTCGGGCCGGTGGAAATCGGCGGCGCGGTCCGCGTCAATCTTTTCGATAAAAGCTGGGTCGATGAGACGAAGCCCCGGGATTATTGGGACTTCGATACGGCGATCCTGGATGTGGATTATTCCGACGGCAATTGGGAAGCCTCGGCGCAATACCGCCTCTATTATTATGCCGATCCCGATTACAGCTCGCATTTCCTGCATCACGGCTGGGCGGGATACCGGTTTTCCGAAACCGATTATGTGCGCGCCGGGGTGCAGAAGGTGCCTTTCGGTCCGCTGCCCTTCGCCTCGCACAGCTATTTCTTTTCCATCTTTTATTATCTCGGCCTTGAGGACGATTACGATCTCGGCCTTGCCTATCATACGCAGCAGGGCGCCTGGAGCTTCGATGCGGCCTATTTCCTTTCCGATGAAGGCAATTATCACGGCAAGTCGAATGACAGTGCGCGCTATTCCTATGACATCGTCTCGGATATGGGCCGCTCCAACAAAGAAGAGAACCAGCTGACGGGCCGCGCTGCCTATAAGTTCAATCATGCAGGTAACGCGACGAGCGAGGCGGGGCTCTCGCTGCTCTATGGAGAAATTCCAAACGGGGCTACAGGGGAGACCGGATCGCGCGTTGCGGCGGGCCTGCACTGGGTCGGCGATTTCGGTCCCTGGAATATCATCACCGAGGCGGTTTACTACGATATCGATTTGAAGAACCCGGTGGGCCAGGACGACCGCTTCGTCGTCATGGGCGCTTATGACTTTCCCTATCAGGTGGCCTCCGAGGCTTATGTCTATTCCGCCGGGCTTTCTCATAGCTGGGAGATGAACGTGCTCGGCCTTGAAGGTCTCACGCTTTATGACGACTACGCCTATATGGAGAAAACCGCCTCCGGGTTCGCCGACACGCAGCAAAACGTACTTGGCGTCTCGCTCGATTTCGAAGGCCCCGCCTTCGTCTATGTCGATCTTTTGAGCGGGCGCAATCACGCCTATGCCAGCCCCGATTACGGCACTGCCTTCGGGCCGGGCGCCACGGATGGCGGCTGGCAGCACCGCTTCAATATCAATGTCGGGTTTTACTTCTAAGGCCGAAGCGCCGGCATGTGCCAATAAAAAGAAAGGGCCGTCTTATGGATATGCGCAGCGAAGGCAGCGATCTTTCCGGTGAAGAAAAGAAACCGAAAGCAATCATCAATCCGCCGGTCTTTTTCGGTTCGGCGATCCTGATCTTGGGCTTCGTTATTTGGGGGGTAAGTGCGCCGGAGCTTGCCAGCGGTATCTTCGGGGTCGTGCAGAACTGGATCGTCTCGACATTCGGCTGGTTCTACATTTTCTGTGTTGCCGCCTTTCTGGCCTTTGTTTCTTTTCTCGCTTTCACCACCCATGGGCAAGTGAAGCTCGGGCCGGACGGCTCGGTGCCGGAATTTTCCTACTGGTCGTGGATTGCCATGCTGTTCAGCGCGGGCATGGGCATCGGGCTTATGTTTTTTTCCGTGGCAGAGCCCATGCAGCATTTCATGGCGCCGCCCGTGGGTGAACCCGGCTCGGTGGAAGCGGCGCGTGAGGCGCTCTCCATCACCTTCTTTCATTGGGGCATCCATGCCTGGGCGATCTATGCGGTGATCGGTCTGTCGCTTGCCTATTTCGGCTTCCGGCACAACCTGCCTCTGACCATCCGCTCCGCGCTCTATCCGCTTATCGGCGACCGCATCTATGGCCCCATCGGCCATGCGGTGGATATTTTCGCGGTGCTCGGCACGATGTTCGGCGTGGCGACGTCGCTCGGCTTCGGCGTCTCGCAGGTCAATTCCGGCCTTGCTTATCTCTTCGGCGTGCCGGAGACGGTGAGCGTGCAGCTCGTGCTGATCGCGGTCATTACGCTGATCGCCACGGGCTCGGTGGTGATGGGGCTCGATGGCGGCATCCGGCGTATTTCCGAGCTCAATCTGGGTCTTGCGGTGGTTCTGGTTCTCTTCACGCTGATTGCCGGGCCGACGCTTTTCCTCTTCGAAGCCTATTTCCAGAATGTCGGCACTTATCTTTCCGAGGTGGTGCAGAAGACATTCAATCTTTACGCCTATGAGAAGAAGGGCTGGATCGGCGGCTGGACGCTTTTCTATTGGGCCTGGTGGATTGCCTGGTCGCCTTTCGTGGGCATGTTCATCGCGCGCATTTCGCGGGGGCGCACGATCCGGGAATTCGTCACCGGCGTGCTTTTTATTCCCGTTGGCTTCACGTTCTTATGGATGACGGTTTTCGGGAACACGGCGATTGCGCTTGATCTTGGCGTTGCCGGCGGGGCGATTGCTGCCGCCGTGTCGGAAAATACCGCAACGGCGCTTTTCAAGTTTTTCGAATATCTGCCTTTTGCCGGGATCACCTCGGTTGTGGCCACCATTTTGGTGGTGACGTTTTTCGTCACCTCATCGGACTCAGGCTCTTTGGTGATCGATATGCTCACCTCCGGCGGCGAAGACGATGCGCCGGTCTGGCAGCGGGTTTTCTGGGCCTTTACCGAAGGCTTTGTTGCGGCGGGACTGCTGCTTGCCGGCGGGCTCGGGGCATTGCAGACCGCGTCGATCGCGGCGGCGCTGCCTTTCTCCGTCATTATGCTTTTCATCTGCTACGGACTTTACAAGGCGCTCGATCTGGAAGCGGTCCGGCGCAACAGTCTCGATATTGCGTCTGCCTCGAGCGCGGGAGTGCAGGGGGTGAATATCCCTTGGGAGCAGCGCTTGCGCGCGCTTCTGCACCATCCGCAATTACCCGAGGCGCAGCGTTTCCTGCGCGAGACGGTGCGCCCCGCGCTTGAGCGGGCGGCGGAAGAGTTCTCGAAACTCGGCTATGAAGCGAGTGTCGATGCGGAAGAAGGGCGGACCTGTTACATCGAAGTCAGCCATGGCGGCGAGCAGGATTTTTATTATTCCGTCCGTCTGCACGATTATGAAGCGCCTTCCTTCGTGGTCGAGCAGCGCCATGTGCGCAGCCAGCAGGGGCGGCATTATTACCGGGCCGAGGTTTTCCTGCCCGAAGGCAGCCAGCATTACGATGTGATGGGCTATACGCAGGATCAGATCATTGCCGATGCGCTCGCCCAATATGAGCGCCACGCGCAGTTCCTGCATATGGTGCGCGCTTAGCGCCCAACCATCGCAATCCGGTAAGGAAAGGGCTTTGCCGGAACAGGCAGAGCCCTTTTTGCGTTTTCCTGGCATAGCTGACACAGAATCCAAGGAGCTGGTTATGCCGAAGATAGGTAATGCGAAAATCCTTATTCTTGCTACGCATGGGTTCGAGCAGAGCGAACTTCTCAAGCCTCTGGAAGAGCTGCGGGCGAAGGGCGCGAAGGTGGACGTCGCCTCGCCGGAAGAAGGGCAAATTCGCGGCTGGGATGGCGGCGATTGGGGCGCGGCGGTGCCCGTCAATGTGCCGCTCAGCAAGGTCAGTGAGGCTGACTATGATGCGCTGGTTCTGCCCGGCGGGCAGATCAATCCGGATCTCTTGCGGGTCAATCCGCAGGCGCTGGAGCTCATCAAGGCGTTTGCCGATAAGGGCAAGGTGATCGGCGCGATCTGCCATGCGCCCTGGCTTCTCATCGAGGCAGGTCTCGTGAAGGGGCGCAAAGTCACATCTTATCATTCGATCCGCACAGATATGGAAAATGCGGGCGGTAAATGGACGGACGAACCCGTCGTGTCCGATTGGGGCATCGTGACGAGCCGTAAGCCGGATGACCTTTCCCATTTCATTGCCAAAATCGTGGAAGAAGTGGAAGAAGGCCGCCACCAGCGCGCGGCCTGATCTCTCTCCCGTTTTGCAGCCTCTTTCCGTGAACTGCACAGGCTGTGGCGCGTTTATTTCCTAGACGGCCTGCCGGGCCCGGCGTCTTGTGCCCGGTGCTTTGGCAGGTGCGCGTAATGTCTGAAGAGACGGGAGGCAGCTATGGTCACGCGCCAAGAAGCAGAAGATTTCGCCGCCTCGCAGTTTCAGGAAAGCAGCGAGGCCTGGAAGGAATTCCGGGAGCACGCGCAAGAGGCCAAGGAAGAGGCCCGTTCCTTTTTGGATGAGCCTTTTCATCCGGCGGCGGAATTTGCGCGCGGCTATGGCGATCATTTCCGCCAAGTGGCGCGCACGGTCGAGCCGGAAGATGCCATGATCGGCGCTTGCGCCGAGCAAGTGGCGGTGCTGCTCGATAAAGTATCGCGGGAGTTGGACCGCTCCTCGCCGCGCGAGCTTTACGGCAAGGCATCGGCATTTGCCGAAGAGCGGCCCGTGGAATTTGCGCTTGGAGCGGCAGCAGCGGGCTTCGTGCTCATGCGTTTCTTGAACAGCCGGCCGCCGCGCGCGTGAGCGAGGCACTATGGCCTTAGATCCGAAAGAGCCGCGCGGCATCACCCAGATCCTGAGCGATCTGTTGCGTAACCTTTCCCGCCTCCTTGAGCAGGAATTCGATCTGCTCAAGCGGGAGGCGGAAGAAAAGTCATCGCAGCTTGTGCGGGCCGGATTGGCCGTGCTGGCCGGGTTCCTTCTGGCGCTGGCGGCGCTGCTTTGCCTTATCGCCGCGCTCATCGCGGTGCTGGTGGATGCCGGTCTCAGTCTGCCTTGGGCCGCGCTCCTCGTTGCGGTCGGGGTCGGCAGTATCGGTGCGGTTTGCATCTATTGGGGCCTTAGCCGGCTCCGGCGCGAGAACCTTCTGCCCCGCCGCACGATCCGTGAATTCAGACGCGACAAATCGGCAATAAAGGAGAATTTCTCATGAATAAGCGACAGGTGAACGACTTCCCGAAAGAGACCGCCGAAGAAGCACAAGCGCAGGTGCGTGCGGCCCGCTCGGCCGTGCAATCCGACTTCGACGAGCTCAGAAATTCGATTTCGGCGAACCAGATCGTGGATTTCGCGCTGGAAAGCCTGAGAGATGTGGATACCGGAAAGATGATGGATCAAGCCAAACGCACGGTGCAGGAACACCCGCTTCCCTCCGCTCTGACGGCGGCGGGCATTGCCTGGCTCGCCTATTCGCTGGGCACGCAAAAACCGAAACGCGCGGCAGAAGCGGCACGTACCCGCAGTGCGGATGAGCGCGCCGATGACGGTTTTGTTTATGAAAGCCCGTCGGCGGAAGATGAGCGTTACGAAGCGGAACGCCTTAACGGCCATGGGCCCGTTTCAAGGGCGGCGGCTGCCGGACGCGAGAAAATGCGCGCCGCGCAGGAACGTGCCCGTCATGCGGGCGAAGAAGCCGCCGAAGCTTCCCGCCAGGCCGGGCGCAAGGTGAAGGAAACCTATGAGGCCCACCCCCTCGTCACGGGCCTTATCGGCCTTGCCGCCGGGGCGGCACTGGCCGGGTATTTCTCCCGCACAAGAGCCGAGGACGTGACGATGGGCGAGGCCCGCGACGCGGTGATGCGCGAAGCCAAGGAAGAAGGCTCGCGCTATGCCCGTGCGGCGGATGAAAAGGCCGCCGAGGCCATGCGCAAGGCCAGCGAGAAGCTGGACCAGGCGCGGGACGGGCTCTTGCGCCATTAACGCTGTTTCCCAATAGGGGCGATGAAGCCGGGCCGTTCTGCCCGGCTTTTTCGTGTCTCATTCCAGGCGCCGGTATTTTACGTTTCCCCGCCAAAGAGCTATAAGGGCCGGAGTTTGTGAGGGATTTTGCGATGAGCCGTTTTCTGGTCGCCGCTCTTTATAAGTTCGTGGACCTGCCGGATTTTGCCGCGCTGCAGCCGAAGATCGAGGAAATGGCGCGTGCCGGCGGCATCAAGGGCACGCTGCTGCTTGCCCATGAAGGGATCAACGGCACCATTGCCGGGCCTGAGCGGGCGATGCGCGGGTTTCTTTCCTGGCTGCGCGAGGATGCGCGTTTCGCAGGCCTTGAGCATAAAGAAAGCTGGGCGGCGGAGATGCCGTTCCTGCGCCTTAAAGTGCGGCTGAAGAAAGAGATCGTCACGCTTGGCGTGCCGGGGCTCGACCCCGTCCGCAATGTCGGCACTTATGTTAAACCGGAAGACTGGAACGCGCTCATTTCCGCGCCCGATGTCATCGTCATCGATACGCGCAACGATTATGAGGTGGAGATCGGCACCTTCGAGGGCGCGGTCAATCCGCGCACTCATAGTTTCCGGGAGTTTCCCGCCTGGGTGGAAGAGACCACGGCGCTGAAGAACAAGCCGAAGGTGGCGATGTTCTGCACCGGCGGCATCCGCTGCGAAAAGGCAACGGCTTTCATGAAGGAAAAGGGCTTCGATGAGGTCTATCACCTTGAAGGCGGCATTTTGAAATATCTGGAAACCGTGCCCGAAGACGAAAGCCTTTGGCGCGGGGAATGTTTCGTCTTCGATCAGCGCGTCGCGGTCACGCACGGCCTTGGCGAGGGAACATACGATCTTTGCCATGGCTGCCGCCATCCCATCAGCGCGGAAGACAAAGCCTCGCCTCATTATATGGAAGGCGTTTCCTGCCCGCATTGCCATGCGGATTTGAGCGAGGAACAGCGCTACCGCTTCGCCCAGCGCCAGATGCAGATGGAACTTGCCGAAGCGCGCGGCGAGGTGCATCTGGGCGACAAGCCGGGCCAGAAGCTGGGTTTGAAGAAGAAGCTGGATTTGAAGAAAGAGGCCTCCTGATGGATGCCCCGCTTCCCATTCTTTATAGCTTCCGCCGCTGTCCTTATGCGATGCGCGCGCGCATGGCGCTTTTCTCCGCGGGCATTCCTTGCCGCTTGCGCGAAGTGGTGCTGCGCGACAAGCCGGCCGAAATGCTTGAAGCCTCGCCCAAGGGCACAGTGCCGGTGCTTGTCCTGCCGGAAGGCAAAGTGGTGGAAGAAAGTTTCGATGTCATGCGCTGGGCGCTGGAACAGCGTGATCCGGAAGGCTTGATGGCGCTCTCGCCGGGCGAACGTGAAGAAGCCGAAGCGCTGATCGCTGAGACGGAAGAAGAGTTCAAACCGCATCTCGACCGCTATAAATACGCAAACCGCTATGAAGGCGCGGAGCCGGAAGAACACCGGGAGGCAGGCCTTACCTTTCTTCAAAGGCTCGAGGCGCGTCTTGGTGATGAGCCTTTTCTCTTCGGTGCTAAAAAATCTTATGCGGATATCGCGATCGCGCCTTTCGTGCGCCAGTTCGCTTTCGTGGACAAAGCCTGGTTCGATGAACAATCTTTGCCGCGCGTGCAGCGCTGGCTGGAAAACTTCTTGTCCAGCGCGCTTTTTGCGGCTGTGATGAAAAAATATCCGCAATGGAAAAGCGGCGATCCCGAACCGCTTTTTCCGCCGGAAGACCGAGCCTGATTTTTCTCCCTCTTTTGTTTTGGAGCGCGCATGCATTTCGGCAGTGACAATACGAGCGGGGCTGCGCCGGAGATTATCGAAGCGCTGGCAAAGGCGGCGGGCGGCTATAGCGCCTCTTATGGCAGCGATGAGATCACGAAACGTGTCGAGGCGCGTCTTGCCGAGATTTTCGAGTGCGAGCTTTCCGCCTTTCTGGTGGCAACGGGCACGGCGGCCAATTCCCTGGCGCTCTCCACTTATGTGCCTCCGCACCGCGCCGTGCTTTGCCATGAAGAAAGCCATATCCATGTGGATGAATGCGGCGCGCCGGAGTTTTTCACCCATGGCGCAAAGCTTGTGCCCGTGGGCGGGGAGGCGGGGCGCATCACCCGCCCCGCGCTGGAAGAAGCGCTGACCTTCTGGAGCTCCGGCGGTGTGCACCGCCAGCAGCCCGCGCTTTTGAGCCTGACGCAGCAAAGCGAGGCGGGCACGCTTTACAGCCTCGATGAATTGCGGTCCTTAAGCGCCCTTGCGCATGAAAAGGATATGGCCGTTCATATGGACGGCGCGCGCTTTGCCAATGCGCTCGCTGCGCTTGGCTGCACGCCCGCCGAAATGAGCTGGAAGGCAGGGGTGGATGTTCTTTGTTTCGGGGCAACGAAGAACGGCGCGCTTGGCGTCGAGGCGGTGATCTTTTTCGATCCTGAAAAAGCGCGCGATTTTGCCCGGCTGCGCAAACGCGGCGGGCAGCTTTTCTCCAAGGGCCGTTTCCTTGCCGCGCAGATGGAGGCCTATCTGGAAGGAGGCCTCTGGCTGCGGCTCGCCCGGCAGGCGAACGAGATGGCCGCGCTGCTTGCCGCGGGTTTTCAGGAAAAGGGCATCGCGCTTGCCTATCCCGCAGAGGGCAATGAGGTTTTTGCGTTCCTCTCCAAAGAGCAGCAGCGGGCGCTTTTCAAAGCGGGCGTAGAGTTCGCGCCCTGGGATATTGCCGGGGAAAGCCGGCCGCTTGCCCGCTTCGTTGCCTCTTTTTCCACTGAAAAAGCGGATGTCGAGGCGGTGCTGCGGCTGCTTTAAGCCCTCTTTCTGTCGCTGTTCCGGATTCCTGGCGGCTTGACTCCAGCATGAGAACAAAATAAGAACATAAGGGAATATCGAAAGAGGTAAGCCCATGTCCGGGGAGACCCGCGGCACATCCCGCAGCGCCCTTATGGCGCGGCTTCGGCAGTCTATTGCCGAAATCGAGCAGAGCGCGCCGGTTCTGGAAGAGGCACCGGCTGCCCTGCCGCGTGAAGAAGCGGCGGACCCGGCGCGGCTCATCCTGCGGCCGGGGCTGCATGAACTGACCGCTTCTTATGAGGATATGAGTGCGGCGCGCGGTTTTGCCCTTGCCATGCTGGCGGCCCGGCAGCGGCAAAGGCAGAGAAGGGGGCAAGCCGTCTTTTTATGGGCGATGCGGCTTGAAGACCGGCGTGAGTTCGGCGCGCCATACGGGCCGGGGCTTTTGGATGCGGGGGTGTCGCCGGAGCGGCTTCTCACGCTTTATGCGCGCTCAAGCCTCGATGTGCTTTGGGCGCTGGAAGAGGGCTTAAAGGCAGGCGCGCTTGCCGGGGCGCTTGGGGAGGCAGGAGATGTCGGGCTCACCGAAAGCCGCCGGCTGTCGCTTTTGGCAGCGGAGCACCGGATGCCCTGCTGGCTCATCCGCCCGCTTGAACGCAAAGAGGCGAGTGCCGCGCTGACCCGGCTGCGCATCCGCCCGGCACCGAGCGGGCGCCAGGTGCATGATCCTGCAGCGCCCGGCGCCGCGCGCTGGCAGGTGGAGCTGGAAAAAGCGAAGGCAGGGCCCATGCCCTTCAGGGTCACGATGGAATGGGATCATGAGACGCATTGTTTCCATATGGTTGCCCCATTGGCCGATCGAGCGCTTCCGGCGGCACCAAAAACGGAAAGCCCGCCTGCGGGAGAGGCCGCCATTCTCCCCCTCGCGCGCACCGGCTAAGGCAAAAGAAGTTCCGCCTTTCGTTTTGACCGTGCAGGAGCAAAGCGCGGTGCGCCTTCATGCGGTGGATGAGACGGCAGCACGGCTTGGGCTGGCGCGCGGCATGATGCTGACCGATGCCAAGGCGCGGCTGCCCGGTCTTCTTCATGCCCCCGCAGATATGGAAGGCGACCGCACCGCTCTTCAAGGGCTGGCCGAATGGTGTCTGCGTTACAGCCCTTTCGTGGCGGCAGATGGGGAGGACGGGCTTCTCATCGATGCGACGGGCTGCGCGCATCTTTTCGGTGGGGAAGAGGCGATGCTGGCGCGCATGGAAAGCCAGTTCGCAAAGCTGGGGCTTAAAGCCTATCTCGGCATGGCGCAGACGGTGGGCGCGGCAAGCGCGCTTGCCCGTTTCGGCCCGCCCCGCGCCATCGCCCCGCAGGGCGGCGTCAGCGAGGCCTTGTCCGCTTTGCCCATGGCGGCTTTGCGGCTCGAACCGCAGGTGCTGCTCCTGCTGCAGCGTCTTGGTCTGACGAAGATCGGTCAGCTTTACGCCATGCCGCGCCTGGCGCTTGCCCGCAGGTTCCGCTCGCGCGTTGCCGAAGAAGCGGTGCTTTTCCGGCTCGATCAGGCGCTCGGCCGCCAGCCAGAAAGTCTGAACCCGCTGCATCCGGCCCCGTCCTTCCGCGCTCATGCAGGCTATAGCGAGCCGGTGCAGGATTTGAGTTTTCTGCCGGAAGTGCTGCGCCGCTTGAGCGCGGATTTGAAATCCATGCTGGTGCGTGAAGGACAGGGCGGCACGCGCTGGACTTTCCGGGCGCTGCGGGTGGACGGGCAAGTGGCGGCGCTTTCTTTGCGCACCGCGCAGCCGGTGCGCGAGGAGGCGCATCTCGCACGGCTTTTCAAAGAGCGTTTCGAGCAGATGGATCTCGGGCTCGGGGCGGAATATTTCATTCTCTCAGCCGATGAAGCGGTGCCTTTTACGCAAAGCCAGGGCAGCTGGGCAGAGAGCGAGGAAGGGGGGAGCGCGAGCGGGCAGGATGAGGCGCTGGCCGGGCTTATCGACCGGCTATCCGTGCGCCTTGGCGCCGAGGCGCTGCGCCTGCAAGGCCCGTGCGACAGCCATGTGCCCGAGCGCGCTGTGCACAGCCGCCCGGCGCTGGAGGGGGCGGCCATGAAAGAAGCTGCCTGGTCTTCTTCTCCCTCTCTTCCTTCCGCGCCCCTGCGCAGCCCGCCGCCGCGCCCGCTGCGGCCGCTGCGCCTTTTAACGAAGCCCGAGCCGATCGAGGTGATGGCGGAAGTGCCGGACGGCCCGCCCATGCATTTTCGCTGGCGCCATGTGCCTCATCAGGTAACGCGCGCCGAAGGGCCGGAGCGGATCGCGCCGGAATGGTGGCGTCTCCAGGACGGTATCTTTGAAGAAGTGCGCGATTATTTCCGCATCGAGGATGTGCGCGGGCGGCGCTATTGGGTCTTTCGCGCCGGGCTTTATCAGGACCGTGCCCAGGCTCGTGCCCAGGACCGCACCTTTCCGGGCGGCGCGCCTTCCTGGTTCCTGCATGGCTTTTTTGCGTGAGGCTTCATGAGTTACGCGGAGCTTCAGGTCTTAAGCAATTTCAGTTTCCTGGAAGGGGGCAGCCACGGCGAAGAGCTTGTGGCGCGCGCCGCCGAGCTCGGCCTTTGCGCCATCGGCCTTGCCGACCGCAACACGCTCTCGGGCATGGTGCGCGCCCATGTGGCGGCAAAAGCGCGCGGCCTCAAGCTGCTGGTCGGCGCGCGGCTCGATCTTGAAGACGGGCCGAGCCTGATTTTCTATCCAAAGGATCGCGCTGCCTACGGCCGCCTTTCCCGGCTTTTAACGCTCGGCAAGGGGCGGGCGGAAAAAGGCGCCTGCCATCTTTACCTGCAAGACGTTTATGCCCATGCCGAAGGGCAAGTAATCATCATCCTGCCGCCGCCGGTCTGGGACGATGCTTTCGAGGCGCAGCTTGAAGAAATGTCGGCGCAGCTGCGCGCGCTTCAAGGGGAGCCGCCCTTTCTTGCGCTTTCCTATCTTTACCGGGGCAATGATAAGGCGCGGCTTGCCGCCCTTTTGGCGCTTGGTGCGCGCTGCGGCTTGCGCCCCCTTGCCACGAATGACGTGCTTTATCATGTGCCGGAGCGCCGCCCGCTTGCCGATGTGCTGGCCGCCATCCGGCTCGGCTGCACGGTTGCTGAAGCTGGCCTGCGCCTCGAAGGTAATGCCGAGCGGCATTTGAAAAGCCCCGGTGAAATGGCCCGGCTTTTTAAGGGCTATGAAGAAGCCCTTGAAGCAACGCAGGAGATTGCGAAGCGCTGCACATTCTCGCTCGATGAGCTGCGCTATGAATACCCGGAAGAGCCGGTGCCGGAAGGAAAAGACGCGCAAAGCCATTTGGAAGATCTTGTCGAGGCGGGCGCCCAGCGCATTTATGAAGGCGCGGTGCCGGAAAACGTGCGCGCCGTTCTCAAGCGCGAGCTTGGGCTCATCGCCAAGCGCGACTATGCGCCATACTTTCTGACCGTGCATGACATTGTCAGCTTTGCGCGCAGCCAGGGCATTTTATGCCAGGGGCGCGGCTCGGCGGCGAATTCCGCCGTCTGCTACTGTCTCGGCATCACTGCCATCGACCCGGTGGATATGGATCTGCTCTTCGACCGCTTCATCAGCGAAGCGCGCACCGAGCCGCCCGATATCGATGTCGATTTCGAACATGAGCGCCGCGAGGAGGTCATTCAATATATCTACCGGCGCTATGGGCGCATGCGCGCGGGCATTGCCGCGACGGTGGTTTCCTACCGCTCCCGCTCCGCCGTGCGCGAAGTGGGCAAAGCCATGGGGCTCAGCGAAGACGTGACGGGCGCGCTGGCCGGTACGGTCTGGGGTTCTTACGGCGGGCAAAGCTTCAAGCCCGAGCGGGTGGCCGAAGCCGGGCTCGATCCAAACGACCCCTATCTGCGCCGTACGCTTGAGCTTGCCCATGAATTGCAGGGTTTTCCCCGCCATCTTTCCCAGCATGTGGGCGGCTTCGTGCTCACGCGCGGCCCGTTATGCGAGAGCGTGCCCATCGGCAATGCGGCGATGGAGGACCGCACCTTTGTCGAGTGGGACAAAGACGATCTCGATGCGCTCGGCATTCTGAAAGTGGATGTGCTGGGGCTTGGTATGCTCACCTGCATCCGCAAATGTTTCGATCTCATCGAAGAGCATTATGGCGAGCGCTGGACGCTGGCGAGCGTGCCGACGGAAGAGCCGGCGGTTTACGACATGATCTGCAAGGCGGATACGGTCGGCGTTTTCCAGATCGAAAGCCGCGCGCAAATGAGCATGCTGCCGCGCCTTAAGCCCTGCAAGTTTTACGATCTTGTCATCGAAGTCGCAATCGTGCGCCCCGGTCCTATTCAGGGGAACATGGTCCATCCTTATCTGAGGCGGCGCAGCGGCAAGGAAGAGGTCAGGATAGAAGGCCCGGCGCCCGAACATGGCGATCCGGAAGAACTGCGCCGGGTGCTCAATAAGACACTCGGTGTGCCGCTCTTCCAGGAACAGGCAATGAAGATCGCCATCGTGGCGGCGAAATTCACGTCCGATGAGGCGAATGAGCTGCGCCATGCCATGGCAACATTCCGCCGGCGCGGCACGATCGGTACTTTGCGGGAGAAATTCATCAGCCGGATGATCGGGCGCGGCTATCCGCCCGATTTTGCCGAGCGCTGTTTCAAGCAGATCGAAGGCTTCGGCGATTACGGTTTTCCGGAAAGCCATGCGGCAAGCTTCGCCAAGCTTGTTTATGTTTCCTCCTGGCTGAAACATTTTTATCCGGAGGTTTTTGCCTGCGGGCTGTTGAATGCGCAGCCCATGGGGTTCTATGCGCCCGCGCAAATTGTCTCTTGCGCGCGTGATCACGGGGTGGAGGTGCGCCCGGTCGATATCAATCACAGCGATTGGGACAATACGCTCGAGCCTTTGGCGGGCATGCGCCATGCGCTGCGCCTTGGCATGCGGCAGGTAAGCGGGCTCAGCGAGGAACATGCCGAAGCGCTGATTTCCGCGCGCCGGGAAGGCTTTGCGGATCTGCGCGATTTACGCGCTCTTTCCGATGTGCCTGTTGCGGCGCTGGAGAAGCTTGCGGCGGCGGATGCCTTCCGCTCCATGGGGCTCGACCGGCGTCAGGCGCTTTGGGAAGTGCGGGCGCTGAAAACCGAAAAGCCGCTGCCGCTTTTCGCCCATGCCAAGGCGCGCGACGAGGGCGAGGAAAAAGCCTCCGTCCCGCTGCCGGTCATGGGATTGCCCGAGCATGTGGTGGCCGATTATCAGACCCTGCGGCTCTCGCTTAAAGCGCACCCGCTTTCCTTCTTAAGGCCCATTTTGGAAGAGCGGAAAATCCATTCCTCGGCGCGGCTCGAAAAGACGGCGGACGGCAAATATGTCGAAGTGGCGGGCGTCGTTCTGGTGCGCCAGCGCCCTGGCGGCGGCAAGGCGATTTTCGTAACACTGGAAGATGAGACCGGCATCGTCAATTGCGTGATCTGGGCGCGGGTGTTCGAACGCTACCGGCGCATCGTCATGGGTGCGCGCATCATGAAAGTGCGCGGGCGCCTGCAAAAGCAGGAAGGCGTCACCCATGTAGTGGCCGAGCAGATGGAAGACTGGACGGATCTTCTGGGCGAGCTCATGGGCCCCGACCCGGCGGAGATGCGCCCCATTCCCGCCCAAAGCCGGGCGGGCGGGCATCCGCGCAATCAGCGCATCATGCCAAGCTCGCGCGATTTTCACTGACGGCGCGGATGCGCAGCACGGTTTCCGGGTCGCCGTAATCCTGCCGGGCGATCGTTTCGAGTTTCAAAAACCGGTTATGGACGGCAAGGCAGCCTTCCCAAAGCCGGATCCAGGCCTCATAGGCTTCATGGGGCACGTTCTCGCGTCCGCGCATCAGCCGCCAGCCATCGAGGTGCAAGAAAAGCGCGCCGTCTTTTTCTTCCCATGAAAGCTTATCGTCCTGGGCGCCCGCCATGCGCTCCATGAAATGGGCAAAGGCAGCGGGGCTGTCATCTTCTTCCGCCAAACCCATCAGGCTTTGCAGCTCGCGGTAAAATTGCCGGCCGATCAATGCGGCGGCATGACCTGCAATATCGCGTGCCTCTGCCGGGCCGATCAGGGCGCAAAGCTCATTGAGTCCGGTCTTGATATATTCCATCGCATAATTGCGGTTGGCTTTGATAAGCCGGGCGGGCGGCCAGCTTGCCGCATCGAGGCCCGGCGCCTTGCCGGGATCGAAAGGCGGGGCGGTCTCCCCCGGCGCAAATTGCAGGCGCTCATGAGGGGCAAGCGCGTGGCCGAATTCCTTGAAATACCCGGCAAGGCCGTATTGGCCCGTCATATCTTCGCTGACGCAGACAAAGCCGAGGCGCGGGTTGTTCAATGAGACGCCGTTATGCCCGTACCAGCCTTCCAGGAAGCCGCGGCTCACTTCGACCGGCAAGCCGCAAAGCGCGGTGCCTTGAAACATCCAGCGCGGATGGCAAAAATGCACCCAGGCTTTGGTGTCGCTTTCGGGAATGAATTCGACCTCCACCCCGCCGACGGAGTTCGAGAGATAGTGATATTGCGCCGCTGCCACGGCATCGGGCAGATGAGTGAGGCCCAGCTTATCGAAGCTCGATTTGAATTTTTCCAGGTGCTGGCGGCGGAAGAGACGGAAGGTCCATTTGCCCGCCACTTCCGCGCCTTTGCGTAAGGTCAGATGCAGCATCAGGCCGGTGAACCAGGCATGATAGAGCGTGGCGGCGGCTTTGATCGCCGCTTCCGGCGTTTCGGGCGCGCGTTTTTCGTTCAGAATGCGGGCGAAGGGATTGACTGGCATGGCGTTTCCTTTTTTGCCAGCCTACCCATAATTGCCGCCGGGCAAAATCCCGCAGATGCTTTGAGGGCGCGCTTACCAGTTTTCCTTGAAGGGCCGCAGGTCGAGTTCGTGCGTCCAGGCGCTGCGCGGCTGTTCATGTAAAGTCCAGAAAGCCTCGGCAATCGCATCGGGTTCCAGCGCGCCGTCATCGCCCAGCTTGTCGAGATAAGCCTGAAAGCGCGAGCGGGCCATCTCCCCGTTGATCACGCCGTCGATCACGACATGGCCGATATGAAGACCCTGAGGGCCGAACTCGCGCGCCATGGATTGCACCATGTTGCGCAGCGCGGCTTTGGCAGAGGCGAAATGCGCGAAATTGGCTTTGCCGCGCAGTGAGCCTGAGGCGCCGGTGAAAAGAATGGAGCCGTGCCCGCGCGGCAAAAGGCGGCGTACCGCTTCCTGGCCGACATGAAACCCGCCAAGGCAGCCGACGCGCCAGAACTCTTCAAAGCGCTCCGGCGTCAGCTCCATAAACGGAATGATGGCGTTATTGCCTGCGTTATAAAGAACGGCCTCGAGCTCGCCGAGCTTTTCGGCGGCATCGAAGGCGCGGGCCACCTCGTCGGGGCGCGTCACATCGGCAATGGCCGTTGCCGCCTTGCCGCCGCCTTCGGCAATGCTACCCGCAGCTTTATCGAGCTTTTCCTGGGTGCGCCCGGCAAGAAGCACGTTCATGCCTTCGCTTGCGAATTTGCGCGCGAGCGCCGCGCCCAGCCCGTGCACCGCGCCGACGCCGAATATGATGGCCACTTTTCCGCTCATGCCGTCCTCCCGTTTTGTCTTCTCTGGCGTATCCGTTGTATCTAGCGGAAATCTTCAGATTGGTTTTCTCATTCCGCGCCGCTGCCCTTTATATAAGAAGATATGGCGGATTTTTTCAGTCACGCTTGTTTGATGAGGTTCCATGACGCGCAGCGCTCTTGCTCTTATTCATGTCGGTTTCGAAGATGCCGGGCTCATCGCGCCCGTTCTGGAAGAGCGCGGCATTGCGCTTTCCCATGCGGACGTGCCGATGGGCGGACTTAAAGGGCTCGATCCTTTGGCGCCCGATCTGCTGCTTGTTCTCGGCGGGCCGATCGGCGTTTACGAGGAAGCGGATTATCCCTGGCTTGCCGAAGAAACCGCTTTCATCAAAGCGCGGCTTGCGGCGCAGAAGCCGGTGCTCGGCATTTGCCTTGGCGCGCAGCTTATGGCCAAAGCGCTCGGCGCGGATGTGCGCCCCGGCCGGGGAAAAGAAATCGGCTGGGCGCCTATCGATCTGACGGAAGAAGGCGCGGGCTCACCGCTTTCCCATGTGAGCGGGGAGATCACGCCGGTGCTTCATTGGCACGGGGATATTTGCGATCTGCCGGAAGGGGCGGTGCGGCTCGCCTCGACCCCGCTTTGTCCGGTGCAGGCGTTTTCAATCGGCACTCATGCACTCGGCCTGCAATTTCATCTGGAAGCCTGCGGCGCCCCGCTCGAGCGTTGGTTCGTCGGGCATACGGGCGAGATCAACGCGACGGAAGGCGTAAGCGTTCAGGGCCTGCGCGCCGATACCGAGAAATATTCGCCCGTCCTTGAGCGGCAGGGACGGCTCGCACTTGGCGCATTTTTCGATGGGGCAGGGCTTTGAGCCTTAAACCTTAAATCTTAAGGCCTGATCGCCCAGAGGTCGTATTCGTCGGCATGTTCGACGCGCACCTGAACGATGTCGCCGGGTTTGACGTCCGTATCCCCGTTCAAAAAGACATTGCCGTCGATTTCCGGCGCGTCCGCTTTGGAGCGGGCGATCGCGCCTTCGCCGTCCACTTCATCGACGATGACGTCGATCATGGTGCCGACCTTGCGGGCAAGGCGCTTGGCGCTGATGTCCTGCTGGGTCTGCATGAAGCGTTCCCAGCGCGCCTGTTTCACGTCTTCGGGCACCGCGCCTTCCAGCTCGTTGGCGGCGGCCCCTTCCACGGGCTCATACTTGAAGCAGCCCACACGGTCGAGCTCGGCTTCCTTCAGCCAGTCGCAAAGGAAATCCACGTCTTCTTCCGTCTCGCCCGGAAAGCCGACAATGAAGGTGGAGCGGATGGCGAGATCGGGGCAGATCTCGCGCCATTTGGCGATCCGGTGCAGCACCTTTTCCTGATTGGCCGGGCGGCGCATGGCTTTGAGCACTTTGGGGCTTGCGTGCTGGAAGGGGATATCGAGATAGGGAAGGATTTTCCCTTCCGCCATGAGCGGCAGAAGATCGTCCACATGCGGATAAGGATAGACGTAATGCATCCGCACCCAGATGCCGAGCTCGCCCAGCGCGTCTGCCAGATCGGTGATATGGGCGCGCCGTTCCTTGCCGCGCCAGCTGCTTGCCGCATATCCGATATCGAGGCCGTAGGCGCTGGTGTCCTGGGAGATCACCATCAGCTCCTTCACCCCGGCTTTGGCAAGGCGCTCGGCTTCGGTGAGCACATGGGCGGCGGGCCGGCTCGCCAGGTCCCCGCGCAGGCTCGGAATGATGCAGAAGGAGCAGCGGTGGTTGCAGCCCTCTGAAATCTTCAAATAGGCATAATGGCGCGGGGTGAGCTTGATCCCCTGCTCGGGCACGAGATCGATGAAGGGTTCGGGCGCGGGCGGCACGGCTTCATGCACGGCGGCGACCACGGCTTCATATTGATGGGGTCCGGTGACGGCGAGAACGCCCGGATGCGTATCGCGGATCGAGGCTTCGTCGCCGCCCATGCAGCCCGTCACGATGACGCGGCCGTTTTCGGCCAGCGCCTCGCCGATCGCCGAAAGCGACTCCGCCTTGGCGCTATCGAGAAAGCCGCAGGTATTGACGATCACGGCGTCTGCCCCGTCATAGGTCGGGGAGACTTCATAGCCTTCGGCGCGCAGGCGCGTCAGAATGCGTTCGGAATCCACCAGCGCTTTCGGGCAGCCGAGGCTCACAATGCCGATCTTCGGGGCGCTCGCCAGGCGGCGCGGGGCGGTGGGGGTCAAGGTCTCGCTCATGGGCGCCTATCTACGCCAAAAGCGCGGCGGGTTCCAGCGGCATAAAGCCTCACGAAAAAGCCGCCCCTCCGGTTTCCGGGAGAGGCGGCGTTTTTGGCGGTTTTCCGGCGTTTGGGCCGGAAGCTTCAGGCGGCTTTGCGCTGCATCTGATAGCGGATCGGCAGGTGCTTCAGGCCGCTGACGAAATTCGCCTGCACCCAGGACGGCTCGCCTGCGAGCTCCACATGGTCGAGCCGGGGCAGGAGCTCGCTGAATAGCGCCTTGATCTCCATGCGCGCCAGATGCATGCCGAGGCACAGATGCGCCCCATGGCCGAAGGCGGCATGTTTGTTGGGCTTGCGCTCGATATCGAAGGTGAAGGGGTTCTCGAAGACATCCTCGTCGCGGTTCGCGGAGGGATAGCACATCAAAAGAGAGTCGCCCTTTTTGATCTTCTTGCCGCGCAGCTCATAATCCTGCGTTGCGGTGCGGAAGAAGTGTTTGACCGGCGTCACCCAGCGGATCGCCTCTTCAATGGCGCCGGGCAAGAGGCTCAGATCGGCTTTCAGCTTCGCCATCTGATCCGGGTTCTGCAACAGTGCCAGCAGAAGGCCTGCCGTCGATGAGGACGTCGTGTCATGGCCGGCCGTCGCTACGATGATGTAATAGCCCATGGCGTCGATATGGTTGATCGGCTCGCCATGCACCGTGGCATTGGCGATGACGCTGGCTACATCGTCGGTCGGGTTGGCGCGGCGGTCTTCCGTCATCTTCGTGAAATAGTTGAAGAAGTCGGTGATGACATTGGTGTCGAACATGGCCTGTTTTTCGTCGCGCTGCATGTCCGGGTCCGAGGAGCCGAACAGTTCCTGCGTCAGCTTCAGCATCAGCGGCTCGTCTTCGCGCGGCACGCCCAGAATGTTCATGATCACGCGCAGCGGGTACCAGACGGCGACATCGGTGACGAAATCGCATTCCCCGCCGAGCCCTTCCATCTTGTCCACGAATTCCTTCGACAGGCTGGCAAGCGCGCCGTCCATCTTTTTCAGATTGGGCGGCATGAACCAGGACTGTGTCAGCGCGCGCAGGACGCGGTGATCGGGATTGTCCATCTGCACGAGCGAGCGGATGGCGATGTGGCTGCCGCCGGTAAATTCCAGCACATCCGCTTCCTGCTGGCGGGTGAGCAGGGTGGTGCGCGGGTCGTTCAGAAAAATGTCGGACTGGCGTTCGATTTCCAGAATGTCGGCATGTTTCGTCACGGCCCAGAAGGGGCGGTATTCGTCGGGCTCGGTCCAATGCACCGGGTCCTCCCGGCGCAGCTCGCTATAGATTTCGTGCAACCGGTTTTCTTTCCCGAAGGTTCTCGGGTCCACCATTTCATTGTCGAGTGCGTGGTCCGCCATTCTTCCATCCTCCCCTGAGCACAATTGTCCGGTCTGCGCCGGTGTTTGTAACTTGTCACTTGGTCAATAACATGACCGATCCCGCGCTCTTTGCCAAGGGGGTGCGGGGCGGGGGAGATCCCGCGCGTTTCGCGCCCGCCGATGCAAGATGCGAAGCGGGCCAAAACTGGCAAGGGGCTTGCGATGCTCTTTCCAAACCCTGCTTATGGAGGCCCGAATTGATGAGCATGCTTGACCTATTCTTCGTCGAAGACCTTTCTGAAACCGCAGAAAACTCTGCAAATCCGGGCGCTCCCAAACCCCGTGGCCAGGTCCGGCTGATCGGCCGGGAACAGGCACGGACTGCCGTCTGGGCACATATTGCCGGGCGCTATGATGTCCGTGCCCTGCCGGCGTCTCACCTGGCCGTTCTTGCCGACCATTTGGCGGCTGCCGAGCTCATTTCGCCGGTCCTTCATGCCGCGCTGCTGCGCGGCGGGGAGCTCTGCGGAACGGGCGCCCATGAGCAGGGGGAAGACGCGCCCGTCGATTGGGTCAAGAGCTGGCAGAAGGCGCTGGAAGAAGGCGGGCTGGAAATGCGGGACCGCCAGGCGCTGGGCGAGGCGCTTTCCATCGTGCTGCGCCTCGAGGTCATGCGGCTCATGCAGGGCTAAGCACCAAGCTAAGCAGGCACCTCTTACGGCCCAGCCGGTCAAAATGCCGGATGGGTGGCGCGGGGGGCGGGTCTGTGCCAGCATCGCACCCGATTCACCGGCAAGAGCCTTCCCGCGCTTTGAGCGCGCGGGCGGTGTGTAGGCTTGGCCGGTCGGCGTTGAACGGGCAAGGCGAGGATGCGATGCGGAAAGCCTCTGGGGGATTGGCGGCAATTGCTTTTGGTTTGGGGTTTGCCGGGCTTGTCGCCGCGCCGATTGCCCTTGTCGTGCATTTGAAGGACGGCCTGCCTGAAGCGGTGCGCGAAAAGTCCGTTCTCTCTCATGCCCGCGCTTTGCAGCGCCGCATCGTCACGCTCGACAGCCATGTGGATATTCCGCCCGATTATACGAAAGTGCCCGAGCACGATCCCGGCCGCCTGACGGGCATGCAGGTCGATCTGCCCAAGATGCACCGCGGCGGCATGGATGCGGCCTTCTTCATTGTTTATGTGGGCCAGGGCCCGCGCACGCCGGAAGGCTATGAAGCGGCGAAAGACGCCGCGCTTTTGAAATTCACTGCTATCCGCCGCATGGCCGAAGAGCTTTATCCCGATGAGATCGAGCTTGGGGTCCGGGCGGAAGATGTGACGCGCATTCATGAGGCCGGCAAAAAGGCCGCGCTGATCGGCATCGAGAACGGCTATGTGATCGGCAAGGATATTTCTCTTCTTGAGAAATATTACGATCTCGGCGCCCGTTACATGACGCTCGCCCATATCGGCCATAATGATATTTGCGACAGTTCCATTCCGCTTTCCCATCTCGGGGACGCGGAAATCGAGCATGGAGGGCTCAGCGCTTACGGGCGCGAGGTGGTGGCCGAGATGAACCGGCTCGGCATGATGGTCGATGTTTCCCACATTTCCCGCGATGCGATGATGGAGGCGCTGCGCGTTTCCGCCGCGCCCGTCATTGCCTCTCATTCCGCCGTCTCCGAGCTTGGCAACCATCCGCGCAATCTTTCCGATGAGCAGATGGAGGCCTTGGCGCGCACTGGCGGGGTGATGCAGGTCGTTGCTTTTTCAGCCTATGTGAAGGTGGATGCGGCACGCGCCGCCGAAGAGCGCGGGCTGCGCAGCCGTGTTGCGCGGGCTGCGGGGGATGCGCATTTCAGCTATATCAAGCACGGCAAGCTGCCCGCTTTCGTCAATGGCATGAAGGAAATCGGCGCACGCTATGACCGCGCGAGCCTTGAAGAATTCGTCGATCATATCGACCATGCCGTGAAGGTGATGGGGATCGACCATGTCGGCATTTCCTCCGACTTCGGCGGCGGCGGCGGCGTGAAGGGCTGGGACAATGCGGCGGAAACCGTCAATGTCACCGCCGAACTCATTCGGCGCGGCTATTCCGACGAAGACATCGAAAAGCTCTGGGGCGGCAATCTGCTGCGCGTCTGGAGCGAGGTGGAGAAAGTTGCGGTGCGGCTTGCGGAGCGCCGGGAGGCGGAGGCTGGCATGCAGCCGGACGCCGAAGAAACCTTCCTGCCGGATGAAAATATCGCCCCGGCCGAACATGCGCTGGGGCCGAATGGCGGCTGAGCAGGTTCTTTAACTTCTGCGGCGGCGCGGTTCATCCACGAAGAAAAATACGAGCAATAGCGCGGCTGTTTGGCAGGCCATGGCCACGGCAAAGACGCTTTCGAAGGTGCCGCTCGAGGCGAGCACGCCGCCAAAGGCGGGGCCTGCCGCCATCATCGCCCAGGTGGCTGAATTCGACACGGCAATGCGCATGGGCAAGTCCTCGCGCGCGCCGAATTCCAGAACGAGATTTTGCGAAGCGATCTGCCAGCCGCCGAAGCCCGCGCCGAGTCCGCCGAAAGCGATGGAGACGAGCCAGATGTCCTTTGCTTCGATGAGAAGAAGCGTTGCGGCGATCCAGAGCGCGAGCGAGGCAATGAAGACAAGCCGGTTGCCGGTGCGGTCGGCAAGCGCGCCCCAGGCAAGGTTCGTTGCCGTTTGCGTCAGCAAAAACGCGATGGAGAGAATACCGACAATATAACCGGAAAGGCCGATATGCTGGCCCGCATAAAGCACGTAAAACGGCACGGCAATGGTGCCGAAGGCGGAAAGCGCGCGGGCGAGAAAGAATTTCGTATAGGCCGGATCCGCCTTCAGCATGGCGGGCAGTTCCTTTAGGCGGCTTGCGAATTTCGACTGGCTGCGCACGACCGGCGGTTCCGGTTCGCGCACGAAGAGCAGCATCAACAGCCCGGCGCTCGTCATGGCGAAGGCAACGAGGAAGGTCGCCGAATAGCCGTTGCCAAGCGCATTCGTCTCGACGAAATAAGAGCCGCCGAAATAGGCGACTGCCGAGGCGGTGATGCCGGCAAGGAAATTGCGCAAGCCCGTCAGCCGCCCGCGCCGCGCCACGGGAATGACCTTGGAGAGCAGGTAGTTGAACATCACCGCCTGCATGCCGTTGAAAAAGCCGAACAGCCCAAGGAACAGCGTTGCGGCGGCGAGCGCGTAGTCGCTTGAAAGAAAAAGCCCGCTCAGCGCCAGGCCGAGCACCTGAAGGCGCATCAGGCCCCCGGTGACGAAGCCCACAGGCAGCACGCGTTTGCGGTGTTCGATCAAGGTGGCGCCGAAGACGGAAGAAAGCGCGGCGCCGAGATATTGCGCGGCAAGAGCGAGGCCGACGGCAATTTCAGAGCCTGAGAGCAGATAGATATAAGCGGGCACGAAAGTGGGCGCATGGACGAGGCGGAAACCCGTCTGCCCCAACAGCCCGTGCACGAGATGAGCGGCGTAGTTACGCGGCAGGTCGCGCCAGACCTGCGCTTCATAGGCCGCTTCCGCCTCTTCCCTTGAACGGGGCGCGGCGCTGTCAGCGTCTGAAAGGGCGGCTGCAGGGGGCGGGGAACTCATGGACGGGGCGACTCGCGGATTTGTTATCGGGCGGCAGTCTATGCGTCTTCGCCTGAAAATGCACCCGCCGGTTCATTTGTGTTTCAACGGGGCTGCGCCTGTTTTATGCTTTAAAGCCCTTGTACGGGCAGCCACAAAGCACAAATTACCTGATGGAAATGGGGTAATTACCCCATTTTTGCTGGACCGCCGGGCTGGCTCTGTGTCAGGTTTCCGGCACGCAAACCGCTCTGTTCCGGTTTCCCCCGGTGCCCGAAGGAAAAGCAAAAGCGGGCGCTTGAAAAGCGGACAGGCCAGAGCCATCGTAACCAGCCAAATATTAGTCTGAGCTGGGCAAAGCCCAACAAGACCCAGCAGGGACGGCATCACACGGAGGACGAGATGAAGGACTGCCGCAAATTCTATATCAATGGCCAGTGGGTCGATCCTGTAACGGCGAACGATTTCGAGGTCATCAACCCGGCGACCGAAGAGCCTTTCGCGAAGATCAGCCTCGGCAGCGCCGCCGATGTGGACAAGGCCGTCGCCGCCGCGAAGGAAGCCTTCAAGACCTATTCGCGCACGACCCGTGAAGAGCGCATGGCGCTGCTTCAGAAGGTCATCGATGTCTATCAGAAGCGCTATGACGATATCGTCACGACGATTTCCGAGGAAATGGGCGCGCCGCTCTGGCTCTCCAAAGCCGCGCAGGCCGCAACCGGCCTTGGCCACCTCGCCAAGACGCTGGAAATCCTGAAGGATTACGAATTCGAAGAAGACCGCGGCGCCACCCGCATCGCCAAGGAGCCGATCGGTGTGTGCGGTTTCATTACGCCGTGGAACTGGCCGGTCAATCAGATCATTTGTAAGGTCGCACCGGCGCTGGCCGCAGGCTGCACCATGGTGCTGAAGCCTTCCGAAGTCGCCCCGCTCAATGCGCATATCCTGGCCGAAATTTTCGATGAAGCCGGTGTGCCGAAAGGCGTCTTCAACCTCGTTGATGGCGACGGCATGGGCGTCGGTGTGCCGCTTTCCTCGCATCCGGATGTGGACATGGTCTCCTTCACCGGCTCCACCCGCGCCGGCATCGCGGTCGCGAAAAACGCTGCCGATACGGTCAAGCGCGTGGCGCAGGAACTGGGCGGCAAGTCGGCCAATGTCATTCTGGAAGATGCCGACCTGCAGAAAGCCGTGTCTGGGGGCGTCATGAGCATGATGACGAATTCGGGCCAGTCCTGTAACGCCCCGAGCCGTATGCTCGTGCCGGCCAGCCGTCACGACGAGGCGGTGGAAATCGCCCGCGCTACGGCCGAGCAGGTCAAGCCCGGCGATCCGACCGCCGAAGGCACGACGATCGGCCCGGTTGTCAGCGAGGTCCAGTTCAACAAGATCCAGGATCTCATCCAGAAGGGTATCGACGAAGGCGCGCAGCTTGTGGCTGGCGGCGTCGGACGTCCGGAAGGACTGAACAAGGGTTACTATGTGCGCCCGACCATCTTCGCCAATGTCACCAATGACATGACGATTGCGCGCGAGGAAATCTTCGGCCCGGTTCTCACCATCCTGCCTTACAAGGATGAGGCCGAGGCGATCGAGATTGCCAATGACACGGTTTACGGTCTTTCCGGCTATGTGTCCGGTGAGCCGGAACATGCGCGCAAAGTGGCCGCGCAGCTGCGCACGGGCAATGTGCATATCAATGGCGCAGGGCCCGATTTCGGCGCGCCGTTCGGCGGCTACAAGCAGTCGGGCAATGGCCGCGAATGGGGCGATCACGGGTTCGAGGAATTCCTCGAAGTCAAAGCCATGCTGGGTTACACGGCGGCCTAAGGCATCCTGCCAGAACAAACGAAACGGCCCCCTTCCCGGGGGCCGTTTTTGTTTGGGCGGTGCTGCCCTGAAAGACCGGTTTAGAGCCCGATAAAGGGCTGCATGGCCCGGGCAATCCAGCCTTTGAATTTGAGCGGTCGGTCGGTCAGCGCCAGGCAGATACATTCCCCGCCCTCATCGATGACGAGGTCATGGGTGTGACTGTTATCGGTCTCTTCCACATCGCCCGGCCCGTAATGGCCGAAGGCATCATGGAAGCTGCCTTTCAGGACCAGCGTCAGTTCCGTTCCCTCATGGGTGTGTTCGGGAATTTTAACGCCGGGCTGGGCGCGCAGCATCCAGAGCGTCTGGCCTTTGTCGTTCTGCCAGAGCCGCACTTTTTTCATGCCGGGGCCGAGATAGGACCATTTCATCCGGTCGACATCGCCGCCGGCATAGTCCTGCAGCACGGCGGGCATGACGCCGCCTTGCTGGCGCTCTTTGCGCGGCGCGGGGCTGGGCGCGGGGCTAGACGTGGCAGGTTCCATCTCCGCGCCGTCGAGCGCGGCAAGAAGGGAGGCGCGCGCATCGGCCTTCAATGCGGCTTGCGGCGCACGTTCCAAAGCCGCGCCGCCCAGCGTTTGCGCAAGCGCCAGATCGTTCGCAGCTTCGGGCACGAAGGACAGGCAGGTGCGCGCAAACATCGCTTCACCTTCGCTCAAGGTGCCGCTTGCCAGCCCCACCAGCCATTCATCGCCTAGCCGGTGCTTAGGTATGTTTTGGGGCGCGTTTTGGGACGCTTTCAGGGTTTGGGAGTTTGCAACGCTCATCTGTGGGACTCCAGAACCTCACGCAATCTGGCAAATGCCAGTCTTATCCTCGATTTCACGGTGCCGAGCGGGACGCCCAGCTCCTCTGCAATTTCACTGTGGCTTTTACCGTCGATAAAGGCCATTTGGATCACTTCTGCTTGTGCCTGCGGCAATTCGGCCATGGCAACTGCGACATCGGCGGCAAGTTCGCTTTGAGTGATCTCGTCTTCCGCCGTTTCCTCGCTCACCTGCTCGGCTTCCGGGCAGGTGTCGAAATCGACCATCACGCGCTCGCGGCGTTTGGTGTCGATGAAGCGGTTGCGCGCGATGGTAAAAATCCATGTGCTTGCCGCAGCTTTGCCCGGATCGAACTGCTTCGCCTTGCGCCAGACGGTCAGCATCACGTCCTGCACCAGATCTTCGGCCTCGCCATCCGTGCATCCCTTTTGCAGCAGAAAATATTTCAGCCGCGGGCCGAAATGATCGAAAAGCTGCATGAAAGCGCCGCGATCCGCCGCAGCCGCGACGCGGCCAAGGCAATCGTTGAGGACGGCGATATCGGAACCCGTGCCTTTGGCCTCGCTCATGCGCCGGCCCTTTTTGCCGTTCCGGTGCGGCGCAGACAAATGCGCGCCGCCTGCCGGAAGCCAGGCGCCTGCAAGATCGGTCTCAAGGGCAAGGGTCGCACGCATACACCTCTTACGGGAAAGCTCATTTGCCGGATCACCCTAAAGCAAATCGCCGCAATCTCTAAATATTGAGCGGAAAATGCGCGGCAATGGTTTCTTTACTTAGATGACGCCAGCTTGAGGACCAATGATCCGCGGGCTCTGCCGCCGCGTAAGAGGGCTACATTCAGTTTGTGAGGATTTTCATGACCCGCCCTTTTTTTCAGGCTGCAGAGACGCCGCGCCGGCCCGAGCCCTTCCGCAAGATCGCCGTGATCGGCTCGGGTATTTCCGGGCTATCGGCCGCCTGGCTGCTTTCCAAAAGCCATGAGGTGACGCTTTTTGAAAAGGAAGAACGTCTGGGCGGCCATGCGCATACGGTGGATGTGCCGCTGGCGGAGGGTTCCATTCCCGTCGATACCGGCTTCATCGTCTATAACGCCCCCAATTATCCCAATCTCGTAAAGCTCTTCGAGCATCTGGGCGTGCCGACGGCCGAAAGCAACATGTCCTTTGCTGCCTCGCTTGAAAACGGCGCCTTTGAATATTCCGGCTCGGGCATGAAAGGCCTCTTTGCCGACCGGCGCAATGTGCTGCGCCCGCGCATGTGGCGGATGATCCGGGATATTCTGAAGCTCTACCGGGCAGGCCCGCGTCTTGCCGGCGATCTTTCCCTGGCCGAGCAGCCGCTTGGGGTTTTCCTTGAGGCGCATGGCTATTCGCGCTCCTTCCAGCGCGATCACCTTTTGCCCATGTGCGCGGCGATCTGGTCCTTGCCGGTGGAACAGGTGGAGCAATATCCCGCGCTCGCCTTTCTGCGCTTTTTTGAAAATCACGGCCTGATGCGCATCAAGGACCGGCCCATGTGGCGCACGGTTGCAGGCGGCTCACGCCGTTATGTGGAGGCGCTTGCCAGCGACATGCAGGCCGATGTCCGCCTCGGGGCGCAGATCGAGCGTGTGACCCGCACCGGCCTGGGCGTTCTCGTGCATAGCGCCGAGCATGGGCATGAGCCTTTCGACGACGTGGTCTTTGCCTGCCATAGCGATCAGGCGCTGGCGCTGCTTGGCGATGCGAGCGCGGCGGAAGAAGCAACGCTCGGCGCCTTTCCTTATCAAAAGAACATCGCCTATCTTCACAGCGATACGCGTTTCATGCCGGCAAACCGGAAGGTTTGGTCGAGCTGGAATTATATGGGCGGGGAAGGTGAGGCGGTCTGCGTGACCTATTGGATGAACCAGCTGCAATCTTTGCCGACGAAGACGCCGGTGCTTGTCACGCTCAATCCTTCCGCCGCGCCGCGCGAGGACCAAGTGTTCGGGCGCTTCGAATATGATCACCCTGTCTTCAACCGCCATGCGCTGCGCAATCAGCGCGCGCTCTGGCAGCTGCAGGGGGTGCGTAATACGTGGTTCTGCGGGGCCTATTTCGGTGCGGGCTTTCATGAGGACGGCTTGCAGGCAGGTCTTGCAGTCGCCGAACAGCTTGGCGGCGTGATGCGGCCCTGGCATCTCGACAATCCCTCGAGCCGGCTTCTGCTGCCGCCGGAAGCGCCGGCCCCCGAGCGGCAGGCGGAGGCGGCATGAGCGGGGAATTTTCCAGCGCGCTTTACGATGCGAGCGTCCTCCACCGGCGTCTGCGCCCCCGCGTTCACGGCTTTTCCTATAAGGTCTTTTACGGGCTTTTTGATCTGGATGAATTGCCGCTGCTCGATAAGGCGCTGCGGTTCTTTTCGCTCGGCGCGCGCAATCTCTTTTCTTTCCATCCGAAAGATCACGGGACCGGGCAGGATGAAGATTTGCGCGGCTGGGTGGAAAGCGTGCTCAGCGAATGCGGGCACAGCGAGCCCCCGGCGCGCATTCTCCTTCTCGCCCATCCGCGCATGCTCGGTTATGCCTTCAATCCGCTTGCCATCTTCTATTGCTATGACGAAGAAGACCGGCTGACGGCGCTGCTCTATCAGGTCACGAATACATTCGGGGAGCGCCATGTCTATCCATGCCTCGTGGAAGAGGCGGCGGGGCCCGTCACCCATGAGACGGGTAAGCTTCTTTATGTTTCTCCCTTCAACCCGGAACGCGGCCATTACCGGCTTAGGCTCTGCGCGCCGGATGAAAAGCTCTTCGTCCATATCCGGTATCTTCTAGATGGGGAACTGACGCTTACGGCGGCGCTTCAGGGCGAGCGGGCGGCGCTTTCCGACGGCGCGCTGCTCCGGCGTTTCTTTGCTTTGCCCTTCATGACGCTGAAAGTCTTCGCCGGTATTCACTATGAAGCGCTGCGCCTATGGCTCAAAAAAGTGCCGCTCTGGCCCCGGCTGCGGGCGGAACGCGCTTTTCCTTCGCGCGGTCTTGCGCCACCTCCGTTTCAGTCCGGTACAGGGCGCTAAGGCTTTATTTACCAGCCTCGTCGCATTCCGCGACAAAGGCGGAGTCTGTAAGAAAATTTTAGAGAGTGAAAGGCAGGTTGCATAGGACAGTCTGTCATTTCGTTGCGGTGGTCGTTTCGATGGCAGGCACCCATTGGCTGAGTGCGCACCTGTGTCGAAGCTCGAAGATCTTGTGGAGAATGGCTGGCGAGGCTCGGACGCGTTCCTGCCTGCAGCGGCTCTTTTCCCGCATTCGGTGCCGGCATTCCGTGCGCATCTGGGGATCAGGCACGGGGTGGACCGATGAGCTTTGCTGGCCATGAGCGGCAGGATGGCCGCCTCTTTTCTTTGCGATGGAAAATTCTGGCGCCTCTCGCCGTGCTCGGCGCAGGGGCCGTCGGCGCGCTTGTTCTTGCCGCCGCGCTCGTGCTTTCGGCGCATGGCCAAAGCGAGCTGCGCCGGGAAGCGGAAACCATTGCCGATTCCATTGCCAATGCGGCCGAGGCCATTGAAGGCGGGGAGCAATTTTCCCGCTTCGTGACGGCCTTTGGCGGGCGGGAGAATGTCAATACGATCGCCGTTATCGATGCGGCGACGGGCAAGATTGCCGCCTCTACGCGGCTTTCCTGGGTGGGCCAGTCGGTGCAGGATGTGACCGCGCCCGCGCTTTTCCGGCGCATCGCCGAAGTGCAGGCGGCAGGCAAACGCCAGGACGGGCTCTGGGAAGAAGAACAGGCTGCCACTTACATCACCTACCGGCCGATGCTGCATTTCGGCGCGCAGCCGGGCGAGGCGATGTCGGACGGCATTATCGTCATCCGTCTTTCGGTCGAAGGTATCCTGGCCGATATGCGCCAGTCCGGCTGGCGCTTTGCAGGCGCGGTGGTTCTCGGCCTTGTCGTTTTTCTCGGCGTCCTTGCTTTTCTGATTTACGAGCTCGTGCTCATGCCGCTTGCTCAGCTCGAGCGCTTTGCTCAGTTCCGGGACAGAAGCGCTGTGAGCTTCAAGCGCCTGCTCGGCAAACGCGATGAGTTCGGCGCGCTGGCTCATGTCATGTCGCAAGCCTTTGGCGAGGCGGAGGCAAGCTCCAGCCGGCTTGCCGAACTTGCCATGAACGATGAGCTCACCGGGCTCGGCAACCGTACGCATTTCCGCACCCGTTTGCGCGATACGATTGCGGCATCGGGAACGGGCGATACACGTTTGGCGCTCGTGCTTGTCGATGTCGACAGCTTCAAATCCATCAACGATACGTTCGGCCATGATGTGGGCGATGCGCTTTTGTGTAGCGTTGCGGACATCCTGCGCGCCCACGCCCGCGGCGGTGAAGTGCTTGCCCGGCTCGGCGGGGATGAGTTCGCGCTCTTATTGAAGGATAGCGGCAGCGCGGATGATGTGCTTGCCCGTGTGCAAGGTCTGCTCGATGCCTTGAGCCGGCCCATGTCCCTTGGCGGAAACATCGTGCATGGCGGCAGCAGCGCAGGCATCACGCTTTTCCCGCAGGATGGGCGCGATGCGGAAGTTCTGATGAAGAACGCGGACCTTGCGCTCAATATGGCCAAATCCGAGGGCCATAACAGCCTGCAGTTTTTCCGCCACGAACTTAAGCTGCGCGCGCTTGAGCGCAGCAGCATCGAGCGCGATTTGCAGCGCGCTATCGAACAGGATGAGTTTGAGCTGCATTTCCAGCCCAAGATCGATTTGAACAAGGGTGCGGTGGCCGGCAGCGAAGCGCTTTTGCGCTGGCGCCATCCCGAACGCGGCTTCGTGCCGCCCTGGGCGTTCATTCCCGTGGCCGAGCAATCCGGCTTCGTCTGCGAGCTCACGCATTGGGTGATTAATGAAGCCTGCCGCCAGATCAAAGTCTGGCGCGAGGCGGGCCTGCCGCCCATTTCCGTGGCGGTCAATGTCTCCGCCGCCGATCTTGTGAACGGCGATCTTTCCGACTTCGTTGCGAACACGCTTGTGGCGCATGGGGTCTCACCGCGCCAGCTCGAGATCGAGGTGACCGAAAGCATGGTCATGCACGATGTGGAAACCGTCATCGCCACGCTGCGCCGCCTGCGCAGCATGGGGATCGCGATCAGCATCGACGATTTCGGAACCGGCTATTCCTCGCTGGCCTATCTCAAGCGCTTCCCAGTGAAGTGCCTGAAGATCGACCGCTCTTTCGTGGACGATCTCGACCGTACGAGCGACGGTCAGGCGATCCCGAAACTCATTGTGGATCTGGCCCGGAGCCTTGGCGTGAAAGTCGTGGCGGAAGGGGTCGAAACCGTCCGCCAAGCGGAACGGCTGATCGATATGGGCTGCGATGAAGCGCAGGGCTACTATTTCGGCCGTCCCATGCCGGCGGAAGATTTCAGCACCTATGTGCTGCAGGCGCCGGAGAACTTGAAAAAGCTGATGCCGGCCCGTTCCGATGCCGCCGAGCGCCTGCGCAAAATCCTGCAGGAAGGTGTTGCCTAAGGGTCAGGCTCGCGCCCAATTTCCCAATGTCCGGACCGTGCCGTCGCGCCGCGTCAGATGCACGCCGATAGGCTGGGCACCTGCGTGTTGCAGGGCGCGCGCGATCTTTTCCTCGCTCATTAGGGAGAAAGCGGTGGAGAGTCCGTCCGCTAAAGCGGCGTCCGGCGCTTTGACGCTGAGCGAGGCATAGCGCGCGCTGCTTTGCCCGGTTGCCGGATCGAGCAGGTGGTGGCGTTTGCCGTCTTTGTCGAAAGAGGCGCTGTATGGGGCGGAGGTGGCAAGCGCGCGGGTGCGAAGGGGCGTGCTATCGGCGAGGCGGTAAGGTACTGCCGGATCGGCAAGGCCGATCTGCCAGTCGCTGCCGTCGTCCTTCGGCCCTGTCGGGCGGAACTCGCCCAGATTGACGAGCACATGGCGCGCGCCTTCGCGGGTTAGCCGCTCGGCCACCTTGTCGGTGATATAGCCCTGGGCGATGCCGTTCAGCGTGAGCTGCATACCCTCGGGCAGCGTGATGCTAGCGCCCTTTATCTTCACGCGCGCAAAGCCCGTATGCCGGGCGGCTTCGGCAAGCGCTTCGGGGGCGGGGTCTTCTTCCGCGCCCTTGCCGTAATGGCGGGTGAGCACATCCCAATAGGTCTGGACTGAAGGGTCGAAGGCGCCGCCGGTTACCTCGTGGATATGGCGGGCCTTATCCAGCAGCTCAACCAGGTCAGACGGTGCGTTTTCCTGCATCCCCTCCCGGTTTAGCCGCTGAAGGGCGGAGCTTTCTTTGTAGAGGCTGAAAATCTCTTCGAGCCGTGCGATCTCGGTAAGCGCCAGCGCTTCCAGCCGCGCGGCTTCTGCCTCGCTCATGCCCAAAAATGTCATGGCGGCATCTGCGCCCATCACCGGCCCTTCCCAGCGCAGGGGCATGGCTTTGGCGCTGCCTGTGCTCAGACCGGCAAGCGGGCCGGCCGCTGCGCCTGCAATGATGAGAGAGAGCACACGCCGCCGGGAAAAGGCTGAATTCCGGGAGTTTTTCATCTTGGGCAAGGGCTGAAAGACGCCTTCCTAGGGCAATTTATATGCTGCCTGACTACCACATCGCGAAAAGGAATGCGAAGCATTTTCAAGAATCTAATTGCATTTGAGAGTCGATCTTATTATCAGGTGCGCCTATCGCTGCAGCACCAAAGTGATCCGGCCCTGTCTTCACGGCAGGGCCGGGGCCTTTGCGGCGACGAGAACAGGAATGACTGCCGGGCCGGGGATGGGCCGGGCACAAGGCATCGAGGGCCACTTAATGAACGTAATGAAGAGCTACCTCGCCGGGGCGACCGCCCTTGCGGGCATCATGGCGGTTTCGCCGGCATTCGCGCAGGATCTGCCGAGCCGGGAAGAACTGTGGAAAATGATCCAACAGCAGCAGGCGCAGATCGAAGCGCTGCAGCAGAAGATCGACGTGACCGAGAAGAAGGTCCAGGAAACGGACAAGAAGGTCGAAGCGACGGGCAGCGAAGTCGAGCGCATCGCCTCTTCCGGCGGCGGTTCGGGCGGCGATGGCTGGTGGCAGAAAACCAGCGTCGGCGGTTATGGCGAACTGCACTACAATGGCGGCGATACGGACGAAGTGGACCTTCACCGTTTCGTGCTGTTCATCAATCATGAATTCAACGACAAAGTCCGCTTCTTCTCCGAGCTTGAAGTCGAGCATGCGGTTGCCGGTGAAGGCCAGAACGGCGAAGTGGAAGTCGAGCAGGCTTTCGTTGAAGTCGATGTGGCCGAGCATCATTCAGTGACGGCGGGTCTGCAGCTCGTGCCGGTCGGCATTCTTAACATCACTCATGAGCCGCCCACGTTCTACGGCGTCGAGCGCAACAATGTGGAAGTCAACATCATCCCGACGACCTGGTGGGAAGCGGGTGTCGGCGCGCATGGCGAGCTGGGTTCCGGCTTCGCTTATAGCGCCTTCGTTCACTCGGGCCTGCGCGTGCCGACCACGGGCGCCAATGCCTTCCGCATCCGTTCCGGCCGCCAGAAGGTGTCCGAAGCCAAGGCAAAAGACGGCGCGGTCACGACGCAGCTGACATATTCCGGCATTCCGGGGGTGCAGTTCGGCGTGACGGGTCAGTATCAGTCCGACCTGACGCAGGGCGAGGGCGAGAAGACCTCCGCCACGCTTTTTGAAGCCCATGTCGATTCGAACTTCGCTTTCGGTCCGGGCTCCATCGGCTTCCGGGCGCTGGCTGCGCGCTGGGACCTCGACAGCAATGCGGCAGAGGCCATTGGCCGGGACGAGCAGTATGGCTGGTATATCGAGCCTTCCTACCGCTTCCCGGTTTGGTACGGCGATCTCGGTTTCTTTGCCCGTTACAGCGAATGGGACAATTCGGCTGGCGGCGGCGCCGATTCCGAATTCAGCCAGACGCAGATCGGCGCCAATTACTGGCCGGTCGAAGATGTGGTCTTCAAACTGGATTATCAGTTCGACGATGCCCCGGCTGGCGGCACGGAAGACGACCGTCTGAATGTCGGCGTCGGCTTCCAGTTCTAAGGAGCCGGCCTGCACGGCTTGAAACGAAAATGGGGGAGGCGGGGATGACCCGCCTCCCTTTGCGTTTAAGGGGCGCTGCCCATAGCGTTTGTCTTTCCCTTGCGGAGCGGCTAGGAAACGGTGATGAGCATGACGGGCTTTTTCTTCAAAGCGGCTTTCCGGCGCCTTTCGGCGGCAGCTATGCTGTGCGCCGGATTTTCCGCTCCGGCAGGGGCCGAAGACGTGTTTCTGGAGCCCAATGTCTTCCTTGCGGAGGTTTTCGGCGGGGCGGAGGCCGTGCCGGAGCCGGACAAGCTTTGGCTGACGGATGAGGTGCGCGCGGGCGCAAAAGCCATTCTCGACCGTGAGATGCAGGGCCTGCGGCTGAGCTACTGGCAGGATGGGCCGCGCACGGTCTGGATATTGGAAGAGATCGGCAAGACCCGCCCCATCACCACGGGCATTGCGGTGCACGAGGGCGCGATCGAGCGGGTGCAGATTTTGATTTACCGCGAAAGCCATGGCTGGGAAGTGCGCTATCCCTTTTTCACCGATCAGTTCAAAGGGCTGCGGCTCGATGACGAGGCCGAACTGACGGGCCGGATAGACGGCATTTCCGGCGCAACGCTCTCGGTCCGGGCGATCCGTAAACTGGCGCGTCTTGCCCTTTGGCTCGACGGGCAGGTGCAGGCGGAGGCTTCGGGTGGATAAGATTTTCTGGCGCCGCGCGCTTTATGTTTGGCACCGGCGCATCGGCATCACGACGGCCTTCTTCGTGCTCTTTCTCTCCGTCACGGGCCTGCTGCTGCATCACGGCGAGCGGCTTGGTTTCGACAGGACGCAAATCTCGGCATCCTGGCTTCTCTCCTGGTATGGCATCAAGGCACCGCAGCCGGGGCCGGGGTTTCAGGCCGGCGGGCTCTGGCTTGCCGGGCTTGGGAAAGACGCGGTGGCGGCAGGCACGCATCTCCATGTAAACGCCGGCGGCGCTCTGAAAGGGGCGGTGGTGCTTGGCGGCGATATCGCCGCGGTGACGGAGACCCGCGCTTTGCTTTTGACGGAAGACGGGCAATTGCTGGAGAGCCTCGCCCTGCCGATGCCGCCCGGTAAAGAGATTTTGAAAGCGGGAGAAGCGGCCTCGCGTCTTGCGGTGGAAACGCCGGAAGGGACCTATGCGACCTCGCTTGCGCTCCCCCGCTGGCAGCCCTTTGAAGGCGATGTGGTGTGGGCCGAGCCCCGGCCTTTGCCGGGGGATGTTGCGGCAGGTTTTGCCGGACTTTACCGAGGGGAAGGCTTGCCTCTTTCCCGCATCCTGCTCGACATGCATACGGGCCGCTTCTTTGCGGATGCCGGTCCCTTCGTCATGGACCTCGCGGCGATCGGGCTGATTGCTCTTTCTTTGACCGGCATCGTGCTTTGGTGGCGGCTGCGCCATTTCTGAGCCGCCTTGCGCGCCGCCTCTATTTAGCGCTTGCAGCGGCGGGGCCCGTCTGGTTCCATTCCTCAATAAAAATAGACCAGGGTCTAGAAAAAGATCCTACTGGAGGGAGGAAGAGCATGCGTGCGGCAATTTTCCGGGACGGCGGCCTCGTCGTCGACACGATGGACGTGCCCGAGCCCGGCGACGGGCAGGTATTGGTGAAAACGCTGGCTTGCGGGATTTGCGGCTCGGACCTGCATGCGCTGCATCACGCCCAGCATATGGTGGATGTGGCTGAGCGGTCGGGCTCCAAGGGCTTCAAGATGGACCTGAAGCGCGACATCGTCTTCGGGCACGAGTTCTGCGCGGAGATTCTCGATCACGGGCCGGGCACGCAAAAGACACTGAAAGCGGGCACGCGGGTCTGTTCCATGCCGCTGGCGCTGAATGCAACGGGCATCGAACCTGTCGGCTATTCCAACAATCTGCCGGGCGGCTATGCTGAAAACATGGTGCTGAACGAGATGCTGCTGCTCGAAGTGCCGAACGGGCTGCCGACGGAGCAGGCGGCATTGACCGAGCCCATGGCCGTGGGCTGGCATGCGGTGCAGAAGGCCAATCTGACGAAGGAAGATGTGCCGCTCGTCATCGGCTGCGGGCCGGTGGGGCTTGCCGTCATCGCCGGGCTGAAAATCGCCGGTGCCGGTCCGATCATCGCGGCGGATTTCTCCCCCAAGCGGCGCAAATTCGCGGAGATGATGGGCGCCGATATCGTGCTCGACCCCGCCGAGACCTCGCCTTACAAGCGCTGGACGGAAGAGGCGGCGCCGGAAGGCTATGATCCCGACAGCATGATGACGATGCTCGGCCTTGGCCCGCAACTGCGCCCCGGCGTGATCTTCGAATGTGTAGGTGTGCCCGGCATTATTCAGCAAATGCTGGAAGGGGCGCCCAAAGCCGCGCGCATCGTCGTTGTAGGCGTGTGCATGGAGAAGGATCATATTGAGCCGATCTTCGCCATCAACAAGGAGCTCAACCTGCAATTCGTGCTGGGCTATACGCCGGACGAGTTTGCGCAAAGCCTGCATCATCTGGCCGAAGGCAAGATTGACGGGGAGGCGCTGGTGACGGGCAAGGTCGGCGTTGAAGGCGTTGAGCAGGCTTTCAAGGACCTGGCGAGCCCGGATGTGCACGCGAAAATTCTGGTCGAGCCCTGGCGCTGAGCCGGGCCATAGGGCGCAATAAAGAAGGCGCGGGGGATGAACCGCCGCGCCTTCTTAGCCCCGCCCTTTTTAAAGGGCCCCGCCCCATAAGGGGTAGCTTGATACTTAGCCTGCCCGGATCTGGGCGACGAAGCTTTCCACTTCACTTTCCAGCATCTCGATCTGGCTGTGCAGATCGCTGACGGAGGCGCCGACTTCCTGGGCCGCCTCGCCGGTTTCTTCTGCCGAGCGGCGGACATCCGCCATGGTCTGGGAAACGGCCTGCGTGCTTTGCGAGGCGCTTTGCGTCGAGCGCGTAATTTCCTGCGTCGCGTGCGCCTGCTGTTCGACGGCGGCGGAGACCGAAGAGCTGACTTCGTTCATCACGCTGATGCGCTCGCGGATCGTGGAAATCGAGTGCACCGTTTCGTCGGTAGCCGACTGGATCGATTTGATCTGGCCGGTGATTTCCTCGGTGGCTTTTGCCGTCTGCGTGGCAAGGTCTTTGACTTCGGCGGCCACAACGGCAAAGCCTTTGCCCGCCTCGCCCGCGCGTGCCGCCTCGATCGTGGCGTTCAGAGCAAGCAGGTTCGTCTGTTCGGCAATATCGTTGATAAGGCCGATAATTTCACCGATCTTGTTGGCGGTTTGCGAAAGCGCCTGTACGCGCCCGTCCGTATCGTCCACTTCCTTTGCGGCGTTGGACGCGATGGAGGCGGTTTCGGCCACGCGCTCGGAAATCTCGCGGATCGAGCTCGACATTTCTTCTGCCGATGCGGCGATCACTTCCACGTTGTGCGAGGCTTCGGATGCATTGCCGGTCACTGTCTCGACCTGCGTGCGGGCTTCGGACGTGCGTGCGCTCATGCGCTCGCCCGCAGCGCGCATTTTCTGCGCGTGCTCGGCCACCAGCGAGACGACGCCGCCGACTTTCTTTTCGAACATTTCGGCAAGGGAGCTGCGTTCCTCGTGACGCGCGCGCGAGGCGCGTTCGTCGGCTTCTGCGCGTTCCTTGGCCATTTTTTCGGTTTCTTCCAGCGCATCGTGGGCTTTGGCGAGAGCCCCGTCGGCTTCTTCGAAGGCGGCGACGAGCTGGTGGCAGTAATAGACCAGGGCCGCCGATTCCAGCACCACGACACCGGCATGGATCACGAGGCGTACATAGGCAGCATCCCCCGGCCAGAGCGCGGCGGGCAGGAAGAGATTGAGCACCAGGTGATGCACGGCGACGGTGGCGGCGGCCGCCAGAATGGCGCGCCAATCGACCAGCGGCACGAGCATGGCAAGGCCGGCCATGAAATAAAGGTGCATGTCGAGCTGATAGGGGTGCCCCATCAGCTGATAGACGCAGAGGCTGATCATCACCATGAAGGTGACGGCAGCGGTCTGGCGGGTTACGCCGCTATCGGGCTGCGTGCGCCAGAGAAAGGTCGTCGCGCCGGCAAGCGCTGCGGCTGCTACCGTCGAGGCGATAAAGGGCGTCTCGTTGACGGCGCCCAGAAGCGCGATGAAGGGAACATGCGCCCAAAGAAACGGCACGAACCATTTCAAGGCATTTTGGCGAAGGCGCGCGGTATTCGTCATAAGACAGCTCCGGGTGTTGCAAGCAGCGCTGAAGGCTGCGTTTGAGCGGCCGACCGTGAAGAAGTGAAACAGGTGCCCGAGGCTTGGGCGGTGAAGGTGAACCAAAGCGGTGTCTGCGCGAGTTTCCGGCTCGCCTCGGCGGGCGCGGCAAACCGGGCGATGACGATATTGTCCATCTTGCCCGGCTGTAGCACGCCGCCGCCTGCTTCCGCCACGAAGGCGGCCGCTTCGGCAAAGCCGGTGCCCGGCGCAAAGAAGAGACCAAGCGTTTCGGCATCGCGCTGGGGTGCCGCATAGAGCATAGAAAGCAGCCCCGCCGATCCTGCAATCAGCAGCATGGGCAGCCAGGCCAGCCGTTCCTTTTCCTTATGCGCGGTGCCGCTCATCTCGGGCCTTTGGTGAAATCACTAGTTTCCCGTGTATCCGGTTGATCTCCAACTTATGAGGGAAACCATTAAAAATTCCTGAGACCGGCCTGCGGCAAATCGGCAAAAAGAAAGCCCGGCAGAAAGCCGGGCTTTTAAAGGACCGTGAACGGAGTGTTTCAGGATTTTTTATCCTGCTTTGATTTGTGTCAGGAAGCTTTGCACTTCCTCCTCCAGGAAGACGACCTCCTTGTCGAGACTGAAGACGGCGGAGCCGACGGCCTTGGCGGCCTCGCCCGTCGCTTCGGCAGATTGGCGCACCTGCTGCATGGTGCCGGAGACGCGCTGAGTGCTGCTGGCGGCGCTTTTCGTGCCGCGGGTGATTTCCTCGGTAGCCAGGCTCTGTTCTTCCACGGCGGCGGAAACGGAGATGGAAATCTCGTTGATGACGCCGATGCGCTCGCGGATCGTTGCGATGGAATGCACCGTGTCGTCGGTCGCCCCTTGAATGGATTTGATCTGAGCGGTGATTTCTTCCGTCGCCTTGGCGGTCTGGGTCGCCAGATCCTTGACCTCGGAGGCGACGACGGCAAAGCCGCGCCCGGCATCGCCCGCCCGCGCCGCCTCGATCGTGGCGTTGAGGGCAAGCAGGTTCGTCTGTTCGGCGATATCGTTGATGAGGTCGATGATCTCGCCGATCTTGTTTGCGGTTTGGGCAAGAGTCTGCACACGGCTGTCGGTCATATCGACTTCCTGTGCCGCGGCGGTTGCCAGCGAGGCGGTTTCGGAAATCCGCTCCGCGCTTTCCCGGATGGCGTCGGCCATTTGTTCGGCGGAGCCGGCAATGGTTTCCACATTGTCCGAAGCCTCGCTCGCCCCGTCCGTTGCCATTTCGACCTGCTCCAGGGACGATGCGGCGTTCTCGTCCATCTCCCGGGCGACATCGCGCATCGTGGCCACATGCTGGGAAACGGTTTTCACGACCTGGCCCACTTTGCCTTCGAACGCTTCGGCAAGGGCGCGGTTGGCATTCTCGCGGGCCAGCCGGTTGCGTTCTTCGGCGGCAAGGCGCTCTTCGTCCGCCTGGCGCTGTGCCGCGCTTAGTTCCTCCCGCGCCCGGTCGAGCGCGCCTTCGGATTCGCTGAAGGCGGCGACGAGCTGGTTGCAGCAGTAGTAAAGAACGGCCGTTTCCAGCACCACGACGCCCGCATGAACGGTGAGGCGCAGATAGGCGGTATCACCCGGCCAGAGCGCGAAGGGCAGGGCCATGTTGAGGATGATGTGATGGGCGAGCACGGTGGCGGCGGCGGCCAGCATGGCGCGCCCGTCCATCAGCGTCACGAGCATGGCAAGGCCCGCCATGAAATAGAGATGCACATCGAACTGATAGGGATGGCCCGCCAGTTCATAGATGAAGAGGCAGATCATCATCATGAAAGTGATGGAGCCGGTTTGCCGCGTCAGCGTGCTGTCCGGCTGCAAGCGCCAAAGCGCAGTGGTCAGGCCCGTCAGCAGGACGGCAAGCGCCGTTGCCCCTAAATATTCCCTGTTATTGATTACCCCCAGAACTGGGATGACGGGAACGTGCAGCCAAAGATACGCAACAAGCCAGGACATGGCGCGGCGCTGCATGCGGACGGTATTCATCTAAAGGCTCCTTTGGGCGGATGCGGGCAGGGACGGCACTGCAAGGTCACGCGGGGTGAAGCAGGTTCCGGTTCCGCGCGGTGTGAATGAAAAGAGAAAGGGTGTGTTCTGCGAGAGCGTTGCTGCTCCGGCGGGCAGGCGGGCGATGACGACATTGCCCGAAATGCCGGGGCTGAGAACCGCGCCGCCGGCATTTGTGACGTAATAGGCGGCTTCGGCAAAGCTTGTGCCTGGCGCAAAGACAAGACCGATCGTGTCTTCACCCGGCTGCGGCTGAATATGCAGCATCCCGAGCACGCCGATGGCGGCGGCAATCAGCCCGGCAGGCATAAGCGAGATGAGTTTGTTTTTCAGCACGGCTTTCATCCTCAGTCGCGCGGCGTTTCCGCTGCGTCACATGAGGTTGAAATCTAGAGTTTGGGGTGTTAACGCGCGTTGATGAACCTCTCACAAGGGTGTGAGGGATTGCGCCGCAAAATCCGGTACCGGTTTTTATGCTCTATGGCAGTAGGAGCGGTGCGTACGGGAGGCTTATCCGGCGGGGCAGGCGATGCCCGACAAGTGCCCCTTGCGTCCGCGCACCTGACGCTCTTCCTGAAAGCGCCGGCAGCGGCGGCCTTCTTCGTCGGTAAAGTCTTCGGTGACCCAAAGCGTGCCGCGCGCCTTTTCACCCGGTGCCTGCCAGGTGACGCGCGTGCCGATGGGTGCGCCCATAAGCTCGCGCATGGCATTGCGGTAGGGTGTTTTCATGGAGCCTTGAATGGCGGGGCCGTCGGAGCCGCTCAGAGAATAGCCGACCAGCGCGCCCGCGATGACCGCCGCTTTCGTGCCGCCGCCCGAGCCGATCGTCGAGCCGAGAAGAATACCCGCGGCGGGTCCGACAATACCGGTCCCGCCATCATCGATGCCGCTATCGATGAGCGGCTTCGTTTCCGGCCGTGTGACTTCCGGGGCTGGTTCGGGGTTTTCCGCGCAGGCGGCAAGCAGAAGCGGCAGGCAGGCTGCGGCGGTGAATGTCCCGAATGTCTTGCGCATGATGGGTCCCCGGTTCGGCGCGTTCTTTAAAGATAAGGCGAGAAGAGCCGCGCGATATTGTCCCTTACCTTGAGCGCGACGGAGCGTTCTTGCAAGGCGCTTATGGTAAGCGGGCGGGCCCTTGCGATGCGGGCGCCGATTTCCCGGTCGATATCTTCGGCAAGGCTGCGCCCGAAAGCTTCCAAATTGAATTCGAAATTGAGCCTGAGCGAACGCGCGTCCCAGTTCGCCGAGCCGAGAAAGCTCCATAGTCCATCGATTGCGGTGAGCTTGGTGTGATCGAAGGGACCTTCCGTTTCATAGATGCGGCAGCCGGTTTCGAGCAATTCCTCGAATTGCGGCAGCATCGCCCATTTCATATAGAAGAGATTGTTGTTGGCGGGCAGCACGATATCGACTTTCACCCCGCGCATGGCCGCAACGGACAAAGCGGCGCGCAAAGTGGAATCGGGCAGGAAGTAAGGTGTGACGATGCGGATGCTTTCCTGCGCCTGGGCAATGGCGCCGAGCAGCATCCAGCGCAAGGGATTGCGCGGCAGATCGGGGCCCGATGGCAGGCCGCGCACGATGAGATCGCCCTTGCGCTCAAGCGGCGGGAACCAGAGCGGGCCGGTCAGGATTTCTCCTGTCACGAAACGCCATTCATGGGCGAAGGTACGCATGAGCTGGCCGACCACCGGCCCGTCCACCTTGAAATGGCGGTCGAGAATGGGATGGGCCGGCTCCTGCGCGGTCAGGTTGCCTTCGGCGATATTCATCGAGCCGGTAAAGCCTTCCGTCCCGTCGATCACCAGGATCTTTTGGTGATTGCGCATATTCAGATAGGGCATCTGCCAGGGCAGGAAAGAGTGCAGGAAGCGCTCGCAGGGAATGCCCGCTTCGCGCAGATAATAGACCGCCGAGGGAAAAGAATAGTGCGAGCCGACCCCGTCGATAAGAACGCGGACTTTGACGCCGCGGGCTTTTGCTTCCCGCAGCGCTTGGATGAAGGCTTTGCCCGCCTTGTCGTGATTGAAAATATAAGTCGATAGCGCGATGGAATGGCGGGCGCGGGCAATCGCTTCCAGCATCGCGGGATAGGCTTCATCGCCGTTTATGAGCAAGGTGAGGTGATTGCCCGGACTATAAGGCATTTGCGAAACGGCGCCGCCGAGCTCCATCAGCCGTTCAAGCTGGCGCAGCCCGTGATCGGTGCCCGCCATATGGGACAGTTCGGCACCCGTCGGCCCGCTCAGCTCGCCCGTCACATGGCCGCCGGAGCGCAAGGTTTCGGCGCGGCGCTGAATGCGGTTGATGCCGAACAGAAAATAGATGATCCAGCCGAGAAGCGGCACGAGCAGGATAAGGCCGATCCAGCCCGTGGCGGCGCGCGCATCGCGTTTCGTTAAAAGCGCATGGCCTGCGGCCCCGAGCTGTGCGCTGAGGCTCACAAGACCGATCAGGAGAGGCCAGAGTTCCGTTGTCAGGCCGGCCTCCCTTGTTGTGCGGCGGCAGTAAAGATGCCGGGATCAGAAGCGCACGGAAGCGCCCACATGCAGCGCGCGGTCCTCACCGGGGAAATAGCGCTCATTGCCGAAGCCGAAATCGGCCCGCTCCGCATAGCGCTTGTCCGCCAGATTGGTAACGCGTGCATAAAGCGACAGATCCTCGCGCACATCCGCTTCGATGCGGAAGTTGAAAATGTCGTGGCCGGCATAGCGTACCGAATTGGCCGGGTTGGTGTAGTAATCGCCCACATGTACCCATTCCAGTTCCGAGCGCGCGCGCCCGTCCCAGAAGACATAGCCGAGCCTTGCATTCGCCAAGGTGCGCGGCGCGCCGTCCACATCCGTGCCTTCCTGGATATTGTTGCTTTGCGGGCTCGTTGCAACGGTGCGGTTGAAATCATATTCATGCACGGCGTAGCTTGCCGAGGCGCCGAAGTCGAACCCGGCAATGAGCGGGGTGAAGACATCGAGTTCGACACCGTAATGTTTCGTGCGCCCGTCGGTGACATTGAAGCCGTCTGAATCGCGGAAGAAAAAATTCTTTTTCTTCATGTAATAGGCGGCGGCTTCATATTCGAGCGTGCCCCAGGTGCCGCGGGCACCGACTTCCAGACTGTCGAGCTTTTCCGATTCGACTTCACCGGCCACCTGATTGGCCTGCAGACGGTAAAGGTCGGTTGTCTGCGGTGCGCGTGCCGCCCGCTTCCAATTGACGAAGCCGGTAATCTCATCCGAGAAGGTATGCGCAAGGCCGAGCTTCGGGGTGAGGTCGGTGAACGTGTCGCGCCGGTCGGCAGCGCGGCGGAAGCGGCCCGTCACGCCCGTTGCCGTGCGGTTGTCATATTCATAGATCGTGTGTTCAAGGCGCACGCCCGCGGTGAGTTCCGTTCTCTCACCCAGCGCCCAAACCGTGTGGAGGTAAGGCGCAAGCACCGTCGCATCGACCGTATAATCGTAATGGGTGCCTTGCACGAAAGAGAAGACGGCCGGGCCTTCCTGATCTTCGCGCAGGTACCCTTCGGTATATTCCACATCGCCGCCCAGAATGATGGTGTGGCCATCATCCGTTTCGTGGATAAGCGAGTTCTGCACGCCAACGCTCCAATGGCCGTTTTCCTCGATCGCCCCGCCGGGCAGGAAATGCAGCGCAAAGCGCAGCCGGTTTTCGCGGGCGTATGGGGTGATGTTGAAAGACCAGTTCTCGTTCAACTCGCGCGTCCAGTGCAGCGCGGCGCGCACGGCCCAGGCATCGCGGAAAGCTTCCGGGCTTGCATTGCCTTTGCGCAAGGCATCGTCGCGAAAGGCGGTGGGGCCTTGCACGAAGCTTGCCGTTTCCTGGTTGAGGTTATGGCTTGAAAGGGTGAAGAAGATGTCGTCCGCGCCTTTCGAATAATCATAGCGCAGCTGCGCCTTTTGCTGGCCGAAGCCGGAGGCGGCGCGAAAGCCGTCATCCTCGGCAAAGACGAGGCTGCCGAGAAGGCCGTGGCTCGCCTCTCCGTCCTGCCAGCTCACACTTGCCGTATTGGTGTTGTGAAAAAGACCGTGCGGGCCGACCCAGACATCCGAGACGCCGGAAAACCCGGCTTCCGGTTCCGGCGAGAGCACGTTGATGAGGCCGTGCACGGCGTTGGAGCCATAGCGCGCGCTGCCCGGCCCGCGAATGATTTCGATGCCGCCTGCCGTTTCGGTGATGCTTTCAAAAAGCGCGTTCACATTGGCAAAGCCTGCCGCGCGGGTGGGCACGCCGTCTTCCAGATAAAGAAAGGAACCGGCGCCCGCCCCGCCGCTCAGCACGGGCGAGCGGATGGAGACGAGGCTTTCCTGGCCGTTATTGCGGTGGATATAGACGCCGGGGGCGCGGTTCAAAAGCTCGCTGTAATGATCGGCTTTGACGAAGTCGATTTCCCGTTCGGGTATCTTGGCGACATTGCCCGGATGGGTGAGGCGCGCGGTGCCAGTGCTTGTGCTGGTCACGACAACCTCGCCCTTAAGCGGGGCCGGGTCTTCGGCGGTGGCGGGGCCGCTCGCTGCAAGAAAAAGAGCAGGCAGGGCCAGAACCTGCGAAATTTTGAAGGGGCGCCCCCATACTCCGTAACTCATACGTAAAACTCTCCTCCCTTACAGGCCAGTTTCGCGGCCTTTCTTTTGCCCGGATCATAGGGAAAACAGGAACGGGGTGCGAGCCTCGGCGGGGTCTTTCGCGCAGATGGCGGTTGTCCCGGCGTCAATTGGCACTACCATCGGGCACGTTAAGGCAGAATGGCCTATAGTGGTCCGGTGCAGCGATGGGTAGATGGAGAGCGGGGCTTTAAGGTCCCGTTGCAAATGAATGCTAGAAGCGGGCCTTCTTAAAGGGCGGGCAATTTGATGATGGATAGCAGGCGGTTGGCTTTTGGCGGCGGCGCGCTTCTGGCGCTGGCCGTGCTCATCCTTGCCGTCCTCTTCTGGCCCACCGGCCCTGCAGGCAAGGAAGGGGCGCCCGGGCGCGCCAGCCGCGCCGCGCCGGTCATTGTCGAGAAAGTGACCTTCCGGCCCGAGCGCACCCGCCTTGAAGCGGTGGGCACATCCCGCGCGCTGAAATCCGTCACGATTTATCCCGCCGTTTCCGGTGAAGTAACAGCGGTGGAGTTCACGCCGGGTAAAAAGGTGGAAGCGGGAGATCTTCTGGTCGGGCTTGAAAAGCGCGAGGAAGAACTCGCCGTCGAACTTGCCAAGGTGCGTCTTGAAGATGCCAAGCGCCTGCTTGCCCGCTATGAGCGCACGCGCGGCAGCGGCGCGGTTTCCGCCACCACTATCGATGCGGCGCGCACGGCGCTCGATGAAGCCAAGATCGCGCTCGGCCAGGCGCAGGTGGCGCTCGATTTCCGCTCCATCAAAGCGCCCTTCGGCGGCTATGTCGGGATTACCGATGTCGATGTCGGTGACAGGATCGGCCCCGATACCGCGATCACGACGCTGGATGACCGCTCCTCTTTGCTTGTCAGTTTCGATGTGCCGGAGGTTTTCATCAGCCGGCTGGAAGTCGGCACGCCCATCATGGTTTCGACCTGGGCGCAGAGCGGGCCGAAGGAAGAGGGACATGTGGTGGACGTGGGCAGCCGCATCGATCCGCAAAGCCGAACCTTTGTGACCCGCGCCCGCGTCAATAATGACGCCGACCGGCTGCGCCCCGGCATGAGCTTCCGCGTCGTTATCGATCTGGAAGGCCCGCTCTATGCGGTGGTGCCGGAGGTATCGGTGCAATGGGGCGGGGACGGCTCTTATCTGTGGGCGGTGCGCGGCGGCAAGGCCGAGCGCGTTGCCGTTACCATCGTGCAGCGCCAGGAAGGTCATGTGCTGGTCGACGGGGCGCTTGAAAAAGGCGACCTCGTCGTCAAGGAAGGCCTGCAGCGGATGCGCGAGGGGCTCGATGTCAGCTACCGGGAAGGCGATGTGATCGCCGGAGATGAAGCGGGCGGTGCGGGCGATCCGGAGCGGCGCTTATGAGCGGGGCGGACGACCTTCCCGCGCTCAGTATCCGCCGGCCCTTGCTGGTGCTCGTCGCCAATCTGCTCATTGCGATTGCAGGCTTTGCTGCGATCTTTGCGGTGGAAGTGCGCGAGCTGCCCGATGTCGACCGGCCCATCGTCTCGGTGCGCGCGCAATATCCCGGCGCCTCGCCCGAAACCATGGATGCGGAAGTAACCAGCGTCATCGAAGGCGCGGTGGCGCGGGTGACGGGGGTGAAGTCCATCGAATCCGCCAGCGAGGAAAATAACGGGCGCATCCGCGTCGAGTTTTCCCCGAGTTTCGATCTCGATACCGCCGCTTCCGATGTGCGCGAGGCGGTCAGCCGGGTGGAGCGCGAGCTGCCCGACGATGTGGAGCAGCTTACCGTCGTCAAGGCCGATGAAAATGCCGATCCTATTATCCGCATTGCCGCCGTTTCCGATGTGCTGGTGCGCGAGGAACTGACACGGGTCGTCGAAAACGACATTGTGCCCGCGCTCATCGCCGTGGAAGGGGTAGCGGATGTGCGCCTTTTCGGGGACCGCGAGCGGCTCTTGCGCGTCGTGGTCGATCCGATGCGGCTCACCAGCTACGGGCTTTCCGTCGCCGATCTTGCCGAAACGCTCGAAACCGCGCCTTTCGATGTGCCGACCGGGTCCTTCCGTTCGGACGATCAGGAATTGATCGTGCGCGCCGATGCTTCCGTTGTTGCCGCCGAGCAGGTGGAAAACATCATCATTCGCGGCACGACGCGGATTGGCGATGTGGCGCAGGTTTTTTTCGGGCCGGAGGATGCGACCTCTTATGTGCGCTTCCGCGACCAAACGGTGATCGGGCTCGGTATCGTCCGCCAGGCGCAGTCCAACACGATCCAGATTTCGGACGGGGTGGAGCGGGCGCTTGAAAAGCTCAACGCCCGTTTCGACACGCTTGAACTTGTGAAGACATCGGACGATGCAACCTTCATTCGCGGCTCGGTGCGTGAAGTGCTGACGAGCCTGGCGCTCACCATCATGATCGTGGTTGCAACGATCTGGGTGTTTATCGGCTCTTTGCGGGCAACGCTCGTTCCGGCGGCGGCCATTCCCATCTCGCTGATCGGCACGGTGGCGGCGATCTGGCTGCTCGGCTTTTCCATCAATATTCTGACCCTGCTCGCGCTGGTGCTTGCCACCGGCATGATCGTCGATGATGCAATCGTCGTGCTGGAAAACATTCAGCGCCGCAGAGCCCAGGGCCTTGCCGCACGGGCTGCCGCCGTGCTCGGCACGCGGCAGGTTTTCTTTGCGGTGGTGGCGACAACGGCGGTGCTTGTCTCGGTCTTTCTGCCGATTTCCTTTTTGCCGAGTACAGCCGGGCGGCTCTTCCGCGAGTTCGGTTTCGTGCTTGCCATTGCCGTGATGATTTCTTCTTTCGTCGCGCTTTCTCTCGTTCCTTCTTTAAGCGCGCGCATTCCGGAAGAAGAGCCGGGCGATCATAAGGTGCGGCGTTTCTTTTCCCGCTGGGGCGGTTTTTTTGCCGGACGTTATGAAAGCTCGCTTGCCTTGGCGCTTGCCCATCCCTGGCGCGCATTCGGCATTGCGCTTCTGGCGGCGGTGCTCTCCGGGGCGCTTTACAGCGCGCTCGATCAGGAATTGCTGCCCGATGAAGACCGGGGCATCTTCTATGTCTTCGCGACAGGTCCCGACGGGGTGGGGCTCAATTACACCGAGCGCCAGGCGGCGCAGATCGAGGCCATTCTTCAGCCTTATGTGGAAAGCGGCGAGATCGCCTCGCTTTTTACGATCGTCGGTATTTACGACTTCAACCGCGCCTTTGTCGTTGCGCGGCTTGCGCCCTGGGAGGAGCGGGAGCGGCGCCAGCAGGAAATCGTCTCGGAAATCCGCGGGCCGCTTTCCCAAATTCCCGGCGCGCGCGCTTTCGTGCAGACCCCGAACAGCCTCAATCTGCGCGATGATGGCGGCGGGCTGGAAGTGGCACTTATCGGCAATGATTATCTGGAAATCTATGAGGCGGCGAAGAAACTGTCCCTCGCCATCGAAGAGCGTCATCCGGGGCTTACCGACCCGGATATTTCCTATCAGCCGACGCAGCCGCAGCTTTCGCTTATCGTCGACAGGCGCCGGGCCTCCGATCTCGGCATTCCGCTCACCGATCTTGCCGCGACCTTGCGGGTGATGGTGGATGGGGATGAAATCGCCGATTTGAATGTGGGCGATGAAGCGATCCCGATCTTTCTGGAATCGGCGAGCGGTGCGATCAACGATCCTTCCGATCTCGCCAATCTTTATGTCGGCACATCATCCGGCGGGCTGGTGCCGATTTCGAGTGTGGTGAGCCTTAAGGAAGAAGGCGTTGCCGCAGAGCTTGACCGGCATATGCAAAGCCGGGCCGTGGAGATCGATGCGGAGCTTGCCGAAGGTACGACGCTTTCAGAGGCGGTGGCGCAGCTCGAAGAGCTGGCCGATGAGGTGCTGCCGCCTGGCGTTTCCATGATCCTGATGGGCGAGGCGGCGACGCTGGAAGAAACTTCACAAGAAGTGCTGCTTACTTATGTCATCGCCTTTGTTGTCGTTTTCCTCGTGCTCATCGCTCAGTTCGAAAGCCTGACAAGCGCCGCCGTGGTCATGGTCACGGTGCCATTCGGCATTGCGGCGGCCATTCTGGCGCTTTTTCTCACCGGCACCTCGCTCAATGTCTATTCGCAGATCGGCCTTGTCATGCTGATCGGGCTGATGGCGAAGAACGGTATCTTGCTTGTTGAGTTTGCGGATCAGCTCCGTGACAGGGGTTACGGCGTGAAAGAGGCGATTGCCACCAGCGCGCGGGTGCGCCTGCGCCCCGTTGCCATGACGATGATTTCGACGGTGCTGGGCGGGCTGCCTTTGATCCTCAGCGACGGGGCGGGGGCGGAATCGCGCTGGGCCATCGGCTGGGTGATTTTCGGCGGGCTCGGCCTTGCCGGCATCTTCACGCTTTATCTGACGCCGGTCGTTTATCTGGGCGTTGCGCCCTTCTCGTCGGCGCGGGCGGCGGAGGCCAGCCGGCTCGATGAAGAGCTGCGCCATGCCGAACGCATTCCCGATGACACGGACGGCACGCCGGCATGAGAACTCTTGTGAAGAAAAGTGCTTTGATGCGCGCGTTTGCCGGTGCCGGATTTCTGCTTCTGGCGGGCTGCACGGTGGGGCCTGACTTTGTGCCGCCCGAGCCGGATGCGGGCGCGGGGTTCGGCGCGGCGCTGCCTGACGAGGCAGGCGCGCGGGCCGAGGAGACCTTGTGGTGGCAGGGCTTTAATGACGACCGGCTCTCCGGCCTCATCGCCGAAGCACTTAGTGAAAATTATGAAATTGCCGCGGCCCGTGAGCGGCTGCTTCAGGCGCGCGCGCTTGTCGAGGCAGAAGCCGGCGCAGGCGGCCCGCAGCTTGACGGCGCGCTTACCGGCGATGTTGCCAGCCGCACGGGCGGCGGCGGGCAGAATGGGCAGACGGAAGGAGAAGTCGGCGCGGGCGCGCTCTTCTCCTGGGTGCCGGATCTTTTCGGCGGGCAGCGGCGGGCCGTGGAAGCGGCGGAAGCGGAAAGCCTGGCCCGCGCGCTTTTGGAAGAGGACATTGCCCGGCTGACGGCGGCGGACGTGGCGCGGCGCTACACCGAAGCGCGGCGGGATTATGCGCGTCTCGGTCTCGTCAATCAGTCGCTTGAATTGCAGCGGGAGACCTTACGCCTTGTGGAAACGCGTTTCGAGGCGGGGCTGACGGCCCGGCTCGATGTGAAACGGGCCGAGGCCGATCTTGCGGCAACGCGCGCGCAAGCCCCGCAGCTTGGGCGCAGCGCGCAGGCCGCGCTGCATGCGCTGGCGGTACTGACGGGTGAGCGGGCCGGGGATTTCGCAAAGGCCGGGATTGGCGAGGGGTCTATTCCCGCTTTCGGCGGCGGACCTGCAGCAGGAGTGCCGCGGGAGATGGTGCGCCGGCGCGCCGATATTCGCGCGGCGGAAGCCGAGCTTGCGCGCGCCACGGCATTGATCGGTGTGGAAGAGGCCGATCTTTATCCCCTGCTGTCCTTGCCGGGCCGGCTCAGTTTCAATCTGGCGGATCTGGGGAGCGGGAACGTTGCCGAAGTGGTGGTGGCAACGCTGTCGGCAACGCTCGACATTCCGCTTTTCGATGCGGGCACCCGGCGCGCGGAAATCAGCGCGGCCGAAGCGCGGGCCCGCGAGGCTTTGCTGCTCTACCGGCAAAGTGTGCTGGACGCGCTGAGCGAGGTGGAAACGGCGCTTGTCTCCGTCCTCTCCGCGCGGGCGCGGCAGGATTATCTCAGCGAAGCGGTGGCAGCGAGTGAGGATGCCTTTCAGCAGGCCGAGAATCTTTACTCCCAGGGTCTTGCAAGTTTTACAGAAGTGCTCGATGCGCAGCGCTCGCTCCTTTCCAACCGGCAGGAACTTGCCATCGCAAAAAGCGACCTGGCGCTTGCCTTTATCGACTTATATGCAGCGGCAGGCGCGCCGACGGCGCCTCTTAAATAAATTTGCGATTTCCCAATTGTTAACGCCGCCTCGCCATGATGTGATCGTGTCTGGGAGAGAAACACAGGTATGCGCGATGCGCGGTGAGGTCGATAGATCGCAGGCGAGCCTCGATTTCGAGGCGGTGTGGCGCGCCATTCCGAAAAGCGGATTGGTGCCCTTCCTGCGCGATTTCGTGCCGGAGCAAGTGCCGGCTTTTCTCTCCGAAATGGTGATCATCGAAGTCGATCCCGTCCGCCCGCCTTATCTGCGTGTCCGTCTCGCCGGCACCGCGTTGAACGAGCGCGCCCGCTTTGAAATGACGGGGACGGATTATGCCACCTACCTTCCTGCCGAATACCGCCAGGGCGCCATCGACAGTGCCGATTTGATGGTGAGCCATCCATGCGGCCTTTGGCAGCTTATGCCGGTGCATTACGACACGGGCGTCTCCCGCCTTCTGGAAATTACCTGCTTTCCGCTGCTCGGCGGGGCGGGGCGCAAACCCATGCTTATGACATTCGGGCAGGATCTCGGGTTTCTGGGCGGGGACATGGCGCAGCCGCCCGAAGGCAAGCTGACCGTCGATACCAGTATGGACTATATCTATCTCGATATCGGCGCGGGCGTGCCGCCCAGAAATGCGCCGGGGTTGACGGGCGAGACGGTCGACCGCTGAGGTTTGGCGGCCTGTTCCCCTGCGGTTGGATTTCCTCTTTGTTCCCGCTTTTCTCTAAGTCCCCACAGATACTACGCTTTTTTCTTTTAGTTTTGAGAGTCATTCTCATTGCAATTGAGAATGACTCTTGTTATGAAGATCGCGGCGGACGGAAAATCCGCCGGACCGGGAGCTAATCAGGCAGACGTGTGATGCAAGATGAAAGACGGCCGGTCTTACGGTTGAAGCCGTCCGGTGCGCCAGATGGGGCGCCGGAAGGTGAAGCTAGGCAGACCGGAGGAAACGCGCAGGCGTTTTCCGGCGGCCAGGTGCTCAAGACAAGTGATCTTTTCGGCGGGGGCCGGGAAGTGACCATCGATCACCATGGTGATTTCTATCGGCTGCGCGAAACGAGTAAAGGGCGGCTGATACTGACGAAGTAGACGAAGTAAAACGTGGCGGGAGATCTCTCACTGCCCAGACCTATTCATTTAGGCGTCCAAGCCAGCCAAAGCCTGCATCCCAGCACCCAAGGTTAGGTAGCCAGCCAGGACGTCCACTCGCGTTTTTAGAGGGGACTGACATGGCCATTTTTGGGGCTACTTATAAGACGGCATATTGCCGGAAAACTTACGTATCCATGCTTGCGCTCGCCGTTGCGGTGCCTGCGCTCAGCACTGTCGCTGCGGCAGAAGAAGCGGATAAGCGCATTGCGCCGATTTCCGTGACGGCAACGCGCAGCCCGATCGAAGCATTCGAATTTCCCGGCATGGTGACGGTGATCGACCGCGACGAGATCGAACGCCGCCAGGCTTCCACTCCGGCGGACATTCTGGGTCATGTGCCCGGCGTCGAGTTTACCTCCGGCCCGCGCCGCACCGGCATGACGCCCTCCGTGCGCGGCTTTTCCGGCTCCGATGTCGTTATCCTCATCGATGGGGTGCGCCAGAATTTCGGCTCCGCCCATGACGGCCGTTTCTTCCTCGATCCCAGCGTCGTGGAACAGGCCGAAGTGCTGCGCGGCGGCGCCTCTTCCCTTTACGGCAGCGGCGGCACCGGCGGGGTGATCGAATTCCGCACGCTCGATGCGCGCAAACATTTGCAGGCAGGCGAAAGCGCGCAGCTTGAAGCCAAGACCGGTTATCACACGGCGAACCGCGAATGGCATGTTACGACAAATGCTTTTGCGACGCCCATCGAAGGGCTGGGCGTCGTCGGCTCGCTGACGCGGCGGTCCTCCGGGTCGATCCGTCTTGGGAATGGCGGCGAGCTTGGCGCTTCCGATGACGATCTCCTCTCCGGCCTTGCCAAGCTCAATTACGATCTGGGCGGCGGGCACGAACTTTCGGCGACTTATCTCGGTTTCACCAACGATGCGCAGGAACCGAATAACGGCCAGTCCGGTACGGCAAACGATATCGTGGATAAGGAAATCCAGTCCGATACCTACCGCCTCGGCTACAATTTCAAAGACCCGTCCAACGCGCTGATCGATCTCGATGCGGTGGTCTATTTCCAGGAATTTTCCGCCGACGAGCTGCGCCTCGACAACAATGGTGCGGGGCCTGCGGGCGAGCTTTTGAAGCGCGATGTGGAGACCTTCGGCTTCCGTCTCGACAACCGCTCGCGTTTTGATTTCGGCGACGCGCTGGGCATGACGCTGACCTATGGCGCGGAAGGTTACCGGGACGAGCAGGACGGGGCGTCCGCTTCCGGTAACCGGGACGGGGTGCCCGATGCCGATACCGAATTCTACGGCATCTATGCTCAGGCCGAGCTTGCCTGGAACAATCCCTTCGGCGTTCTACCGGGCGATCTCTTGGTCATTCCAGGCGTGCGCTATGACGATTACAAAGCCTCGAGCGCACTTGCGGCAACGGATACGGAAGACGATTCCTTCTCGCCGAAAGTCGGCGTGAGCTATCTGCCGAACGACTGGCTGGTGGTCTTTGCCAATTATGCCGAAGCTTTCCGCGCGCCGGATATCAACGAGCTTTATCTTTCCGGCGTGCACTTCGCCATTCCGGCAGGCAGCTTCGGCCCCGGCTCGCAGCAGGCGACGAACCGCTTCATCGCCAATCCGGACCTCAAGCCCCAGACGACCGAGACGTTCGAATTCGGCGCGGGTCTAACTTTTGACGATGTGGCGATGGAGGGTGACCGCTTCCAGGTCAAAGCCTCTCATTACCGCACGGACGGGGAAAACTTCATCGACCTTGAGGTCACGCAGCCGGCCTTCTTCACCGAATGTAATCCGTTCATTCCGGGCAATTGTGACGGCACGACGCGCAACTTCAATGTGGCGGACGCAGAGCTCGACGGGACGGAAGTGGAAGCGAGCTACGACAATGAGCGCGTGCGCTTCGTGCTCGGCTATTCGGAAGTCGACGGCGAGAACACGCAGACGGGCGCCAAGCTCGGCGTGCTCACCCCGGACCAGCTGCATCTCGACAGCATGCTGAAACTGCCGGAATTCGACAGTCTTGCCGGCTGGCGCATCGAAGCGGCGGATGAGTTCGACAAGGTCAATGCCGCCAATGAGCGCCGCGACGGCTATGTCGTGCACGATATCTATGCCGCCTGGGCACCCACCTCCGGCGCGCTTGAAGGAGTGCGGCTCGATCTCGGCATCGACAACATTTTCGACAAAGCCTATGCGCGCGCCTTTACCGACGCGAACGAACCGGGCCGCGATTACAAGATCGCCGTCTCCTACGCCTTCACCTGGTGATGAAAGGACTTTCTCATGTCACAGGCTGTTTCTTCGATCGACCTTTCCGCTTCCCCGGCAAATCCCGACGCGCTCAAGCGGCGTTATGCGGCGATGCGGGCGGAAAATCCCCGGCTGCGTGTGCGCGATGCGGCAGGCGCGCTCGGGGTGAGCGAGGCGGATCTGGTTGCCGTGCGTATCGGCGACGGGGTGCGGCGGCTGGGTACGCGCTGGAAGGCGCTGATCGAGGGCATGCCGGCGGTCGGCGATGTCATGATCCTGACCCGCAACGAGGCCTGTGTGCATGAGAAAGTCGGCACCTTCGGCGATATCCGCGTCTCGGAAACGGGCGGTGTAACGCTTGCCCGGGATGTGGACCTGCGTCTCTTCTTCACCAAATGGGCGCATGCCTTTGTGGTGGAAGAAGAGCTCGCTTCGGGTCTGCGCAAAAGCCTGCAGATTTTTGCGAAAGACGGCGAGGCCATTCACAAAATCTATCTGCGCGAGGAAAGCGATGACGCCGCCTTCGAAGCGTTGATTGGCGCGCATCTGGCCGATGATCAAGAGCCCGGCCTTCTGACGCTCGAGCCGCGCGCCCCGAAAGCGGCGGAGCGGCCCGATAGCGAGATCGACCGCGAGGCGCTCCTCACCCGCTGGGGCGCCATCAAGGATGTGCATCAGTTCTTCGGCATGCTCAAGGACCTTGAGGCCGGGCGCACGCAGGCTTTCCGCCTTGCCGAAGGGGAATACACGGTCAAAGTGCCGGTTCATGCGTTCCGCGCGGCGCTTGAAAAGGCCCGCGACAAGGCGCTGCCGATCATGATTTTCGTCGGCAATCAGGGTCTCATTCAAATTCATACCGGCCCCGTGGAGAACCTGAAGGAGATGGGGCCCTGGATGAATGTGCTCGATGAGCGCTTTAACCTGCATCTGCGTGAAGACCTCATCGCTGATGCCTGGATCGTGCGCAAGCCGACCGATGACGGCACTGTCACCTCGCTGGAAATTTTCGGCGCAGATGGTGAGGTGATCGCCATGATGTTCGGCGAGCGCAAGCCCGGTCAGCCGGAGCTGGAAGGCTGGCGCGAGATCGTCTCGGAACTTGAAAAGCTGGAGGCACACTAATGGTGCGGAGTGCCTCCTTCACGGGGCGCGCCAAGGTCCTCGGCGCGTTTGCTGTCTCGCTTTCCCTCTCGCTCGCGGCTTTTGCCGCTTCGGCGGTTCGGGCGGAGGAAAGCGGGACGGCGTCCCCGGCTTCTGAAAAGACAGCTTCCGTTGAAGCGCCTGCGCGCGTCTTAAGCGCAGGCGGTGCCGTCACGGAAATCATCTATGCGCTGGGCGCGGGCGAGCGGCTGATTGCAGCGGATGTCACGAGCCTTTATCCGGAAGACGCTAAAGACCTGCCCAAGGTCGGTTATTTCCGCCAGCTTGCCGCCGAGCCCATTGTGGCGATGGACCCGGACCTTCTGCTTGTGGTGGAAGATGCGGGGCCTGAAGACGTGCTGCGCCAGCTCAAAGCGGCGGGGCTTAATGTCGTCACCGTACCGGATGAGACGAGCTCTGCGGGCGTTCTTCAGAAAATCGGCGCGGTGGGCGCCGCGCTCGGTCTTCAGGAAGAAGCCAAGCAGCTTGAAGCGAAAATCGCGCGGCGCTTCGAGGCACTTGAAACGCTGATCGCCGATGCGAAAGACGCGCCGCGCGTGGTCATTCTGCTCTCGGCCGGGCGCGGGGCGCCGCTTGCCGGCGGCGCGGAAAGTTCCGCCGATGCGATGATCAAACTGGCAGGCGGCACCAATGCCTTTTCCGAGTTTGAAAACTGGAAACCTGTCTCCGCGGAATCGCTGATTGCGGCGGCGCCGGACGTCATTGTTGTGCCCTCTCATGTGGCCGAAGCCATGGGCGGTAAAGACAAGGTGCTGGAAATTGCCGGTGTCGCGGAAACGCCTGCCGGGCGTGAGGGGCGTTTCGTGATGATGGATTCGCTGCTGCTGCTCGGTTTCGGGCCGCGCACGCCGGAAGCAGCGCAGAAACTGGCTCGCGTGCTGCACCCGGAACTTGCGGCAAAAGCCGCGCAATTGAATAGCGCAGAGCATTGAGGCCCATGTCGCTCGTCGCTGCGATACAGAACAGGCGCAAGGCCGGCGGGGCGGCAAATCCATCTCCTCGCAGCCTGATCCTTGCCGGCTTTGCGCTTTTCTTTGCCGCCGTTTTTTTTGCTGGGGCGGGGCTGGGTGCGCTTTCCATCCCCGTTTCCCATCAGCTCTCGATCATTCTGGACGCGCTAGGGCTTGGCGGTTTTACCGAAGTGAGCCGGGCGGAAGAAACCGTGCTGCTTCATGTGCGTTTGCCGCGTGTTGTGCTGGGCGCCATGGCCGGGGCCTGCCTTGCCGGGGCGGGCGCCGCGCTGCAAGGGCTTTTCCGCAATCCGCTTGCCGATCCGGCGCTGATCGGCGTTTCAAGCGGGGCGGCGCTTGCCGTGGTGGCGACGATCTTGGGCGGCAGCTTTCTGCTTCCGTTTCTCGATCCGCAATTTTTCTATTACCTGCGCCCGGCTGCGGCTTTCATCGGCGGGCTTCTAGCTGTCGGGCTTGTCTACCGGATAGCGGCGCGCGGCGGCGTGGTGGATGTCGCGACCATGCTGCTTGCCGGTGTCGCGGTAAACGCGGTGGCGGGCGCCGGGATCGGCTATGCGGTTTTCGCTTCTTCCGATCAGGAATTGCGGGACATTAATTTCTGGATGCTGGGCTCGCTTGCCGCGGCCAGCTGGCAGCAGGTCGGCTGGATCGCGCTTTTCGCGCTCCCCCCGCTTGCCGTGCTTCTCAGCCTTGCCCATGCGCTCAATGCGTTTTTACTCGGGGAGCGCGAGGCGGATTTTCTGGGGTTCAATGCCGATCATGTGAAGCGGCTCATTCTTTTCACGACCGCGCTGATGACGGGCGTCATCGTCGCTTTTACCGGCGTCATCGGTTTTGTCGGGCTTGTCGTGCCGCATCTTGTGCGCCTCGCCTTCGGCCCCGATCACCGGCTGGTGCTGCCTGCGTCTTTTTTGCTGGGTGCCAGCCTTCTTGTGGGAGCGGATATTGCCGCGCGCCTTGCGGTGCTGCCGGCCGAGCTTCCCATCGGTGTCGTGACCAGCCTTGTCGGGGGGCCGTTCTTTTTCTGGCTTTTGATGCGGCAGCGTAAGGAGGCGGGCCATGCTTGAAGTAAAAGATATTTGCGTATCGCTGGGGCGGCGCCCGGTGCTGAGCGATCTCTCCCTCCGCCTTGCGCCGGGAGAAGTCGTGGCGGTGATCGGGCCGAACGGGGCGGGGAAATCGACGCTTCTCTCGGTCATGGCGGGGGCGCGCCAGGCGGACAGTGGCACGGCGCTGCTTGACGGGGCGCCGCTTGCCAGCGTTGCCTCCGGCGATCTTGCGCGCAAACGGGCCGTGCTCTCCCAGTCCCATGCACTTTCCTTCGATTTTGCCGTGCGCGATGTGGTGGAGCTCGGCCGCGCCCCTTACAGGGGAAGGCCGGAAGCCCGCCATGACGGCGAGGCGATCGATGCCTCCCTTGCTTTTACCGGCGCGGCGCATCTTGCCGAGCGGCGCTACACCACGCTCTCAGGCGGGGAAAAGCAGCGCGTGCAGTTTGCCCGTGTGCTTGCCCAGATCTGGCGCACGGCGCCCTGTTTTTGCGATGGGCGCTATCTGCTTCTCGACGAGCCGACCAACAATCTCGACCTTGCCCATCAGCACGGCACGCTGACGCTGGCGCGCGAACTTGCCTCGCAAGGGGCAGGGGTGCTGGCGGTGCTGCACGATCCCAATCTTGCCTCGCTTTACGCGGACCGTGTGGTGCTGCTGGAGCGCGGGCGCATTCAGGCGGATGGCTCTCCGCAAGATGTCTTCCGCGCCGATCTCATCGAAGCGGTTTACGGCATGCCCGTTTCCGTTCTCCCCCATCCCTCGCGCGGCTGCCCGCAAATCATGCCTGCCTGATACGCCTGCCTGATACGCCTGATTGAGAAGGAATTTCCTCATGAGCGATCCTCTTTCTTCAACACCTCCTGAAAGCGCGCCGCTTGAAACGGCGCAGGCCGCGGCAAGCCCTGAGGCTGCTTCCAGTCTTCTCGATATGGCCGGGGCCGGCGGTCCGGTGCTTTATTTGCTGGGCGCTCTCTCCGTTGCAGCGCTTGGCGTCATGCTGGCGAAACTCGTGCAGATGCGCGGCGTCGCGCCTTCGCGCAAATCCATCCAGCCGGTCTTTCGTGCCGTTGAGGCGGGTGAGATCGATGAAGGCGTGAAAGCGGCGGGCAAGATCAAAGGCCCGCTCGGCCCCATTATGAAATCGGTGCTCGAGGAGGCCGGTTCCCTGCCCTTCGCGCTTTTACGCGAAAAAGCACAGCTCAAGGCGGAAGCGGCTTTAGAAGTGCTGCGCTCGCATCTGCGTTTTCTGGAAGTGATCGCCATGCTTGCCCCGCTGCTCGGGTTGCTCGGCACGGTGCTCGGCATGATCGATGCCTTTCATGCGCTTGCCTCGGCGGCTGGGCGGGCCGATCCCACCCAGCTTTCCGGCGGCATCTGGGAAGCGCTGCTGACGACGGCGGCAGGGCTTGGCGTTGCCATCCCGGTGACGGCGGCGGTCAACTGGTTCGACCGGCGCGGCGAGCGGCTTGCCCATGTCATGGAGCAGAGCCTTACCCATCTTTTCCTGCAACTCGAACTGAAAGAGCAGGCCCGTCATGGCGGCGAGCGCGGCTTCCTCAAGGCTGCAGATTAAAAGGCCGGGGCGGACCCGGGCGCGGATCGGCCTCACATCGCTCATCGATGTGATTTTTATTCTGCTGATCTTCTTCATGCTCGCCACGCGGTTCGAGGTCTGGCAAGCGCTGGAGGTGAGCGCGGGCAAGGCGGGGGCTGCGCCGAGCGAGACGCGGCCCCTGCATGTCAAAATTCATCCCGGCGGCGCTTTCGAGATCGACGGCGCCCGGCTGGACGGCGGTGCTTTTTCCGTGCGGCTGAAAGGCGAAGGAAAAGACAGCTTGCCGCCGGTCTTTCTGGAACCGGCTGGCGGCGCGCGTCTTGCCGATCTCATGTATGGGGCTGAGATCGTGCGCCGCGCGGGCGGGCAGACGCTTTCCTTCGTCGATCCCCAGGGCGGGGCAAGTGGAGGCGAAAAATGAAACTGCGCCGCGCGTCAAAATTTCAGGAAAGCGAACCGGCCCTGCCGCTTATCAATATCGTTTTTCTGCTGCTGATCTTTTTCATGATTGCGGGCGTTCTCGCCGAAAGCCCGCCTTTTCCCGTTTCCCCGCCCGGCTTTGAAGAAAAGGGCGTGGAAGGCGAGACGCAAAACCTTCGCCTTTATGTCAGCGCGGAAGGCGCTTTCGCGCTGGGCAGTGAAGAATTGCCGCGCGCGGCGGTGCTTGAGCGCCTTGGGGCGACAGAAACCGCGCCCGCACCGCTCGACATCGTGGCGGATAAAGAGGCGGATGCCGCCGCGCTTGTCACGTTGATGCGGGAGCTGCGCGAGGCGGGGCGGAGCGAGCTGCGCCTCATCGTGCAGGAGGGGGCCGGATGAAGGAAATCCGCTGGCGGCTTTTGGGGCCCATGTGCCTCGCCGCGCTTTTAGTGCATGGCGCAGCGCTCGGGCTTTTTCTGCAAGAGACGCCGCCCGGCGCGGCCGCTGCGGGCTCCGGCGGGCTTGCCGTTTCCATTATTGCCGGGGCGCCTGCGCCCAAAAGGATTGAGGCTGTGCCGGAAGTGCAAGAGGCGCCGGAAGCTCTGCCTGAACTAGAACCCATTGTGGAAGCCGAGGCGTTGCCCGTTGCGCCGGTGCAAAAGCCGCTGCGCGAGCGTGAGCCGGAAAAGACCGTCAAAAAGCCGGAAAAGAAACTGAAGAAACCCGAGCCGCGAAAAGAAGCGACCCAAAAGCCGGTGAAAAACAAGCCTAAGTATGAGATGGCTGAACCGAATCAGGCTGAGCAGGAGATTGCCTCCCTCGGCGACGGGGCAGGCCAGGCGCAAAACCGGACGGGAAGCGCCGCTCATGCGCTGACCGGCGGGCAAAGCGGCGGCGGCGCGCCGGGCGCGGCGGATTATTTCGCCCTGCTGCGCGCCCATCTTGAACGGCATAAATCCTATCCGCGCCGCGCGCGGCTGCTGCGCGAGGAAGGCACGGTCGCGCTTTCCTTGACGATCGACGGAGAAGGCCGGGTGCTGCGCCATGGGATCCTTCGCAGCTCCGGGTCTTCCCGGCTCGACGGGGCGGTGGAAGAGATGGTGGCGGATGCCGGGCGCCTGCCGCGTCCTTATGCGGAGCTCGGCCCCTTTCCTTTAAGCATCGAGGTGCCGGTCACCTTCGATCTGCGCTGAGCCTTTGCATGTTCCTTGCGCGCCCGCGGTGTTATAAGCGGAGGCACAGGAAGGCAAAGGAGTTGGAATGGCGGTTCTGGTCACGGGCGCGGCGGGATTTATCGGTATGCATGTCGCCGAGGCGCTGCTTCGGCGCGGCGAAGAGGTGGTCGGGCTCGACAATCTCAACGATTACTACGATGTCTCGCTGAAAGACGATCGCCTCTCACTCCTGCGCAATCACCCCGGCTTTTCCTTCGTGCGCGCCGATCTTGGCGAGGAAGGCGCGCTGGAGGCGGGCCTTGCCGGGCGCGCCATCGACCGGGTGGTGCATCTCGCCGCTCAGGCGGGCGTGCGCTATTCCATTCAGAACCCGCGTTCTTATGCGGCGTCCAACCTGACCGGGCATCTCGAGGTGCTGGAATATTGCCGCCACAATGGGGGTCTTAAGCATCTCGTCTATGCGTCATCGAGCTCGGTCTATGGCGGTAACAAGAAAGTGCCTTTTTCGGAGGACGACAGGGTGGATGCGCCGGTCTCGCTTTATGCGGCAACGAAAAAAGCCGATGAGCTGATGAGCCATACTTATGCGCATCTATACGGATTGCCGCAGACGGGGCTGCGCTTCTTCACCGTTTATGGGCCGTGGGGGCGGCCCGATATGGCTTATTTCTCCTTCACGAAAAACATCATGGAAGGAAAGCCGATCCGCGTTTTCAATCACGGCAAGATGCGGCGCGACTTTACTTACATCGACGACATTGTGGCGGGCGTTGTGGCGGCGCTCGACAATCCGCCGGAAGCTGCGGAGGAAAGCCCGCCCCACCGGGTTTTCAATCTCGGCAACAACAAGCCCGTCGCGCTGATGGATTTCATCACCACGCTTGAAGGGCTGATCGGCAAGAAGAGTGAATGGATTTACGAGCCGATGCAGGACGGCGATGTGGTGGAAACTTATGCGGATATCGAACGGGCGAAAGCCGCGCTCGGCTATGCGCCCGCCACGGATATCGAGGACGGGCTTTCCCGCTTCGTTTCTTGGTATACCGACTATTCCTCTCGTGAATGACCGGCTCTATTTAACCCTTTTGCGGATTTATCCTTGTTCCGGCCCAAGGCGGGGCGCTATGCCATAGGAAAGCGCCGATGGGGCGCAACATAGAAGCGGAGAGGCGGAATGAGCGAGAGCCAGGAAACGGTGGCAAATCCGGAAGAGCAAAAAAGCGCGGGCATGCCGCTTTTCTATGAAAACCCGGTGCCGATTTCTTTCGAGCGCCACGGCAAGAAGCATCTGGCGCGCCGGGTCGATGCGCGCTTTGCGGCCAAGAGCAACGCCATCCCGATCAACCTTTCCGAGTTCGCGCAGATTTCGCGCCACTATCCCATCGCCTTTGTCGCTGCGGCGGTGCCTTTTCCGGTGGCCGTGGTCGGCATGCGCAATGGCGAGAATCTCTTCGTCGATAAAAAGGGCGAATGGGCGAAGAACGTCTATGTGCCCGCTTATGTGCGCCGCTATCCCTTCATTCTTTCCACGACGCCGGACAGCGATGTGCTGACGCTGTGCGTGGATGAGGCCGACGGTGTGCTGAGCGACAAGGACGGACTTACGTTCTTCGAGGAAGACGGCACGCCGAGCGATCATGCCAAAGCCGCGCTTGATTTCTGCCGGGCCTATCACGGCGCGGTGGGGCCGACGCAGGACTTCGTCAAAGCACTCTCCGACAAGGGGCTCTTGATCGAACGCCAGGCCAATGTCGCCAAGAAGGACGGCCAGAACTTCAATCTGACCGGCTTTCATGTGGTGGATGCGGAAAAGGCCCAGCGCCTGAGCAAGGACGAGCTTGGCGAATGGTGGGGCAAGGGCTGGCTGCAGGCCATCACCGCCCATCAGATTTCCATGCTGAACTGGGGCGACCTGGCCGAGCGGGTTTAACGCCCCCGCTTAACGGAAGCGTTGGCGGGCTGCTGCCTGCGCGGCATAGCGGGCCGGGCGCGTCGGGACAAGACGCACCGGCTCCGGCTTTTTATGCAGCCACCAGTTTTGCTGGTTCAGTGAATAGATGGGCCGGTAGTTCGGCGCGTCTGCAAGATCGGCCACCGTCTTTTTCTGATTGTCGAGCAGTTTGATCTTGCCGTTCAGCCGGACGAGCAGCACCGCGTGGTGCGTTTTGATGGCTTCATCATAAAGCACCATGATGCGCATATCGGCCGGGGAAAAACCGAGCTCGACGAGCCCGAAATATTTGATGATCGCGTAATCCTCGCAGTCGCCGCCATTCGCCAGAAACTCGGCGGGCGTCTGCCAATGGTCGCTCATGCCCCAATTGGACATGTCGTCCACATAAGCAATGCCGTTCGCCCAGCTGTTCACCCGGTCCAGCTTTTCGGCGGGTGAGAGATCCAGCGCGCTGTCGATAACACGGGCCCAATCGTCCAGGGCGCAAGCGCCCTTCGCGCGGCAGTCGGCGGCCTGTTCCCGCGGCGCCACTTGTGCCGGGGGTGTTTGCGGTGCGGGCGCTTCTTTCGTCTGTGCCGTTTGCGCGGGCCGTTCGACCGGCGGCAGGAAATTGAAGACGGGCATGGCGCTTGCGGCCTGCTTTTCTTGCCCGCGCTCGGGGCGGATGAGCGGCACCAGTATGCCTTCGGGCAGGGTCAACCGCGCGGTCTTTTCCACTGCTTGTTCGGCAGGGGCCGTAGCCACGGCGCCGCGCTCCACGGGCGGGCGCAGAGTGAGCGTGCGGCGCCTCTCCGGCAGGCGGGCCGAGGGGGCGGGCAGGGTGAAGGTCAGGCGGGCCGCGCTTGCGGCGGGCTGCAACTCAGCTGCAGCGCCTGCTTTGCCCGTGTCCACTTTATATGCTTGGGAGAAGGTATTTTCCTCGCGGCGAAGCGCGGCGAGTTCGGAGACGGGTTTCGTTTCCGAGAGCACCCGCTGCCAGCGCGGAAAGACCTGAAAATCGCCGCGGCCCGGCGCCCCGTCGGGGAAGCCGCCTTCAGCCATGGCGGGGGCTGCCTGAGCCGCACCTGCCAGGAGAATCGCTCCGGCGCAAAGCGCCATTCTTACGCGCGCGATAGACATGGGAACAACCGCACCAAACTCGTTTTACCGTGCGGTGAGTGTCCCAAGTCCCGTTTAAATCGGCGTTCAGCGGGGCGGTTGGATTTGATTCAAGTTTTAGCGCTTGAGGCATGAAAAGGCGGCTTGAGCCTGGCTTTGGACGCCGCCTGTCTTATTCCCTTTTATCTCTATGGGTTTAACTGTGCCAGTGCCGGGCCGGGGCGGAAAAATGCCCCCTTTAGAGTCAAGCCAGAGTCATGAGGCGCATTAACTTTAATATAAAATTATCAATTCTTTAAGCCGCTGAATCAAAAGCAAGAATCGGCGGAGCCCTCAGAGTCAAAGGGTACTAACACATTTGTCCGATTGCTTTTTACATTGCGATTTCGTAGGACTCATTAACGAAAAGTTTACTAAAATTTGTGCAGGCGGCTGCGCTTTTCCGCCAAGCGCGGGCGTTTTTGGGGGCAAAAATGAAGTCGAACAGGGGCACGCTGCGTGTTGCAGCCACTATTGCAGCGCTTTTCTATGCGGGGGTAACCGGGACGGCCATGGCGCAGACGCCGGCCGATCCGAGCCGGGTCGATGAGCGGTTCCGCCCGCGCCCCGATGCCCCGGGTCTCGGCACGCCGCTCGATGTACCGGCAACGCCCGACCAGAAAGCACCTGAAGGGGCCGAGCTTCAACAATTCCAGATTTCCGGTGTGATTTTCGAGGGTAATCAGACCCTCCCCGAAGGCCGCTTGCAGGAACTGGCGAGCGATTATATCAACCGCGACATTACGCTGGCCGATGTGTATGAACTGGCCGGGCGGGCAACCGCCGCCTACCGCGATGCCGGTTACATTCTCACCCGTGCCATTGTCCCCGCGCAGCGCATTGGTGACGGCCAGCTGCGCATCCAGGTCGTGGAAGGCTTCATCGAGAATGTGGAAATCGAAGGCGATGCGGGCGGCGCCATGCCGTTCCTGCAGAGCCATGCCAAGCGCATTGCCGCGGCCAAGCCTCTGACGGCGGATGTGCTGGAGCGCGAGTTGCTGCTGGCAAGCGACATGGCCGGCTTCACGGTGCGCTCAGTTCTCACCCCGTCCAAAACGACGCCGGGCGCCGCCGATCTGACGCTGGTTGTCGAGCGGGAAGCCTTTGAAGGCTATGCGGGCGTCGATAATTTCGGCAGCCGCTATCTCGGCCGCGAGGAAATCGTCGGCGCGGTTTTCGCGAACGACCTTTTCGGCACGGCGGGCCGTCTGGGCTTTACCGGTGTTGTGACGCCGGACGGCGATCCGGAGCTGGCTTACGGCGCGCTGAGCATTCAGCAGCCGCTCACCTCGACGGGCCTCACGCTTTTTGCGTCCTATTCTTACTCCGAGACCCGTCCGGGCCTCGAGCTTGAGACGATCGACACGGAAGGCGAGGCTAAGACCGCCCGCGTCGAGCTTTCCTATCCCTTCATCCGCTCGCGCGACCTCAACGTCATCGGTACGCTGGGTTTCTTCTCCAACGATGTGCGCTCTGAGAACAACGCGGTCAATCCGGTGTTCGATGACAAGGTGCGCAACGTCAATGCGAAGGTCTTTGCCAACCTGCTCGACAGCTGGGGCGGCTTCAACACGGGCGAGATCACCTTCACGCAAGGCATTACCGCGCTTGGCGGATCTGAGAACGGGGATGCGAACCTGTCCCGCGTCAATGCCGACAGCGACTATCAGCGCCTCAATTTCGAAGTGACGCGCTGGCAGCCCATCGGCGGCGAGTTCGGCCTGCTTCTGGGCGCAGCCGGTCAGACCTCTTTCAACGAAGACCTGCTGGCTTCCGAGGAACAGGGCTTCGGCAGCACGTTCTATGGCCGCGCCTTCGATCCTTCCGAGATCACGGGTGAGAAGGGCCTTGCCGGTAAAGCAGAGCTGCAGTGGTACACGCCGCATCAGGCCGACTTCATGCAGAACACGCAGCTTTACGGTTTCTATGAAGCGGCGACCGTTGAACAGGTCACGGTGCTGCCCGGCTCGCCGCGGCGCGAGACGATCGAATCCGCAGGCGTCGGTGTGCGCACCGCGCTCTTCGATCAGGTCAATCTCGACCTTTATGTCGCCAAACCTTTCGAGAAGACCGTGCAGGCCGAGCGTGACCGCGACGCCCGCGTGTTCTTCCAGATCAGTTCGAGCTTTTGAGATTGGGAATGAAGCGGAGCGCTTAACAAAGCTGCCCCGCACCAGAGCAATTGAACAGCCAAAGCCCCGTGCGTTTTACGGGCGGCAATCAAGGAGGAGACCGGAGACGGTCTGACAGGTGTTAAAATGAGCATTCAGCGCAATATCCAGAAGTCCTTTCTGATGGGTTCGACGGCCCTGACCCGCCCGGCAGCAACGCTGGGGGCGATGGCGGCCATGGTGCTGGGCAGCGGCAGCGCCTTCGCGATCGACGCGAACACGCTTCCGAGCGGCGGCACGGTGACGGGCGGCGCGGCGACGATCTCGCAAAGCGGCTCGCGGCTCGATGTGAATCAGTCCACCAACCGTACGGTTCTGGACTGGCGCAGCTTCGACATCGGCGAGAATGCTCATGTGAACTTCAATCAGCCGAATTCCGGCTCGATTGCGGTCAACCGCATCAACCAGTCGACGAACCCGACGCAAATCAACGGCCAGCTCACCGCGAACGGCCATGTCTGGGTGCTGAACCCGAACGGTGTGATGTTCGGCGCAAGTGCGCGGGTGGACGTGTCCGGTCTTGTTGCCTCCACGGCCAACATCAATGTCGACCGCTTCATGGCGGGCGATACGCGCCTTGATCTTCTGGGCGCGGGCGGCGGCTCGGTCGTCAATGAAGGCCAGATCACGGTGCGCGAAGGCGGGCTTGCCGCTTTCGTTGCTCCGCATGTGCGCAACAACGGCACGATCCGCGCCAAGGTCGGCAAGGTGGCTATGGCGGCCGGTGAAACCTTCACGCTCGATCTGGCCGGTGACCGGCTTATCGAAATCGGGCTCGGCGCCGATGGTGCGAAGGCCGAGCAGCTCGGCCAGGTGGTGGCCGAAGGCGGCGTGATCGAAATTTCCGCGAAAGCTGCAACGCAGGTTGTCGATTCCATCGTCAATGTGGAAGGCATCACCAGCGCAGCCTCGGCGACGGTTGCCGGCGGCGAAATCATCCTGGGCGGCGGCGAAGTGAATGTCGCCGGTACGCTCGATGCTTCGGGTGCCACGGGCGGCGGCTCCATCTCCATCGACGGGGAAACCATCACCACGGAAAGCTCCGCGGTGCTGAAGGCGGATGCCACGGATAATGGCGATGGCGGCTCCATCATCGCCTATGCGGACGGCCACGGCGATTATGCCGGCTCCTTCTCGGCCAAAGGCGGCGCCAATGGCGGCGATGGCGGCTTTGTGGAGACGTCGGGTAAAGTGGTCAAGATCGACGGCGATATTTCCGTCAATACCCTTGCGCCTCAGGGCTCGGCCGGTAACTGGACCATCGATCCGGATGATCTTGCTGTCATTGCGGGCTTGGATGAAGGCAGCATCAATCCGGCAGCCTCCTTCGTTAACAACGCGACGATCGTTAATCAGCTGGCGACGACGGGTGTCACGCTTGCTGCGAATAACTCGATCAGCGTGGATGCTGAAATCGATTCGAGCGGTCAGAGCTCCAGCACTACGCTTGCGCTGAATGACGAAGATGCGAATAACGACCTCACCATCAACCTGAACGCAGCCATCACGCTCGGTGCCAATCAGACCCTGACGGGTGAAGGCACGGTGGTGAATGTCAATAATGGCACGTCCATTCAGAACGGTGTCGATGTCGCCGCGAACGGTGCACAGTTGAACGTGGGCGCCGGTGCCTATGGGGCAGGGACAGTTGTCAGTTCGTCCAAGACCGGCCTTACGATTGACGGCGGTAACGTGGCGCGTGTCGATGTGGCCAACGGGGAAATCGGCTTCGAAGTCAGAGGTAATGGCACGACTATTTCGGGCTTTGAAATTGCCGGTCCGGTAGTCGATAGCTGGCTCGATACGGATTGGAACGACTCTGCGTTCAGCTCCAGCATCGGTGTGAACGTGACGGGAGCAACTGGTGTCACGATCACCGGCAACAATATTCACGACATTCGGACCGGTATGAATTTCAACGCCGGCACCATGGGATCTGCGACCAACAACTATATTGAAAATACCAAGGGTGGCATCCTCTCACGTCCGTCTGATTTGACCGCTATTTCCGGTAATACGGAAGGCCCCTTAGGCAATGAGTGGGGAATCGTGCTCGGCTTGGGCGCGATTGATGATGATGCGGTTGCTGATGCGACGCGCCAGGGCGAGTTGCTGGCTTACAGTACGGCTAATAACGGAATGTCTGTTTTCGATCGTGGCTACGGTTTTAACAACCGTACGCACATCTTTGTCGATGACGATACGCCCGTGGCGACGATTGCGGATGATTTCGGATATGGCAACGGTCTCGGGAACGAGCGTCAACCACTTCCTTCGCTGCAAGCCGCGGTTAACGGTGTGGTCAGCGGCGGCTGGATTTTCGTCGGGGATGGTAACTATACGCTTGCGTCGACCCTCGATATTTCCAAGAGCCTGACACTTACGGGCACCAGCCAGGCAGGAACGGTCATCGACGCATCGGGCATCGGCAATGCCTATGCCATTCAGGTTGAAGCGGACAATGTCGATCTCAACACGTTCACGCTGATCGGTTCGCCGACCAACGGCAGTGCGAGCTACGGCATCAAAGTTCAGCCGGATACGGCCACGGTGAGCGACCGGGTGCTCGGCTTCTCCATCTCCGATGTGACGGTTCAGGACTCTTACCGTACCGCGCTTGACCTTCATGCCGTGGATGGGGCGACGATCAACAACTTCACGGCGCTCAACACCGCCTGGGGGAACGGTATTACGCTGACCGACAGCGCCAATGTCACGATCACCAATTCCACGACGACTGGGAACGTGTGGGGCGGCCTCGCGCTTTACCAGCGCAACGCCTATTACGATCTTAAATCCGACAACATCTCCATTGATGCGACGAATACGTTTAATGAAGACAATCCCGTCTATGCGCAGCAATACACAGCTGCTTCGCAGCAGTTCGGCGACAACATCACCATCGAAGGCTTCTCGCACACGATCACGAATCCGGACACGGATGCCGGCACCACGGTTTATTCCTGGTTCCAGCGCACGCTGAGCGATGCTGTTGACTTCGCGCTTGCAGTGACCATGCCGAGCCCAGACTCCGCAGTCATCGAAGGATGGGACGGGTCCGGCGGTGACGGCCAGTTCTATGTCGGCAGCAACGGCGTCTCGTCCATGTCGATCTTCTCGGCTGTCAATGCGGCTGAGAGCGGGGACACGGTGAATGTTCTTGAAGGAACCTATACCGAAGATCAGCAGATCGTTATTTCCAAGAACCTCTCGATCCTTGGGGATACGAGCGGTAATAAGCCGGTGATCACGCCGGGCACCGACTATACCGGTAACAACGCCGCCGATGCCTGGTTCCTTGTGAATGACGGCGTGACCTTCGCGCTGAGCGATGTGGCGATCGATGGTACGGGCTACAACGTCTGGCAGGCGCTGCGTTCGCACGGCAACACGACGGTCACGAATGTCGACTTCAGCAATATCGCGGGCAGCGCAAGCGGCAGCCCCTATCGCGGCATCGCCATCGAGCAGTTCGGCGGCGTGGTTGCAGGCGGCGCAGGCGCCGACACGCATGGCGGCGGCGGGCTCAGCGCAGGGCATCTGACCGTTACCGGCAGCACGTTCAGCGACATCGGGCGTATCGGCGTTCTCATCAAAGGGACGCAGGCAACCTCCGATATCACCGGAAACACGTTCACGGGTAAAGGCACCGGTGACTTCCTCGACTACGGCATCGAAGTGGGCGCCAGCGGTCAGGCCACGATCACCGGGAACACGATCAGCGGCAACCGGGGCGTTGCGGCAAGCGACGGTTCGGGTTCTGCCGGTATCCTGGTGACCTCCTATTATGGCGGGGCGTCCAGCGCCACGATCGAGAACAACGTCATTACGGATAACAGCGTTGGTGTTCATATCGGTTATGACGGCAGCGATGTCAGCAATGTGACGGCGGAAGACAACGATCTTTCCGGTAACGACACCGGTGTTGCACTGACGGCCAATACCGCGAGTGCCGATTTCTCCGGCAACTGGTGGGGCTCCACCGATGCAGCCACGGTCGCTGCCTATATGGGCGGGGACGAAGCAGCCAGCATCGACTTCTCGCCCTTCCTTCTTAGCGGCACGGATACGGATAACGGCACGGCCGGTTTCCAGGGCGATTTCGCCTCTCTCGCCGTGACGAATGAAGGCGGGCAGACGGGCGCCACGGGCCGCATCCAGGAAGGTATCAACCTGGTGGATGATGGCGGCACGGTGAACGTGCGTGACGGCAATTACCTGATCGGCACGAAGCTGCTGATCGACAAGGCGCTGACCCTTGCCGGTCAGAGCCGGGCGAACACCATTATCGATGCGACGGGCGTTGCCAATTACGGCATCGACGTGCGCGGCGATAACGTCACTCTGCGCGATTTCACCACCCGCAACGCCACGACCTACGGCGTCAAAGTCTCTCCGGCAACCGCGCCTTCGAGCAGCCGCGTGGAGGATTTCAATATCTCCAACGTGACGATTGAAAACTCCGGCCGTACGGAACTTGATCTCAACGGTGTGGACGGGGCGACGATCGATAACGTACTTGCCGATGGCAATGATACCTGGGGTGTCGGTATCGCGATCGGTGACAGTGCTAATGTGACGGTCACCAATTCCTCGACCACGGGGAACGATTGGGGCGGCGTCGCGCTTTATCAGAACAACACCTATTACGATCAGCAGACGACGGGCATCAATATCGATGCGTCCAACAGCTTTGCGGAACTCAACCCGGTCTATCTGGAAGACGAATCCGCAACGAACGACTTCGGTACGCTCAATATTGCAGGCTTCGACTTTGCGGTGCGCAATCCCAATGGCCGCACCCAGGGCGATGGCGACGAGTTCACTTGGCTTCAGGCAACTCAGCAGGAAGCTATCGATTTCGCCATGGGTGCTTTCGAAATGATCAATACCGCCTCGAGCAGCATCCAGGGATGGACGGGTTCGGCCCTTGACGGCATTTTCACCGTCGGTACGAGTACGGGCGGTGATGCTATGTCGATCCAAGCGGCAGTGGATGCCGCTTCCGATGGCAATACGATCAACGTCCTCGGTGGCACGTATGACGCGTTCGGCACCTCCTTCGGCGGCGCCGAAAACCTGACGATCCAGACGGTGGATAGCGCCGAGATCGACGGCAGCACGCGGCCGGGCAACAACCGTATCGTTGACCTTCGTGCCGATGGCACCATGTTGAGCGGCTTCAACATTACGAGCGATGGCGGCGGCGTCGGGATCTCCGTTTCCGGTATCGGCATCACGGCGAGCGGTAACACGATTACCGATGTGCTGACGGGTATCCAGACAACGACGCAATATGCGGCTGGGAATGGCACCTTCACCGGTAACACGATTACCGGCGCAACTGTGGGTGTGAGCCTTCAGAACGCCGGCAATAACGTTTCCGGTAACAATGTTACCGCATCGACGGAGGGCGTCGGTCTTCTGACCGGGCTCAACACGTTCACCGGCAACACCTTCACCATCGGTGCGGGCGGTGATGCGCTGAACTTCTACGCCGCGGCAGTGGCCGGTGACCTCACGTCCAATTCGAACAATGTGACGATTGCGGGCGGCGGTCTTCAGAACGCCATTCACCTCGCCGGTACCGGCGGTACGCTCGATGTGGGCTCCTCGACTTATGCTGAGGATGCTGTGGCGGTGAACCAGATTAACGTAACGGGCAATGGTGCAGCCATTGATGGCCTGACGCTGAACGGCGCGGGCAGCACGATCGGCGGCACCTTCAACTCCGCCGTTTCTGGTTTCACCTTCGGGGCGCCGGTTATCCTGAGCAGTAATCTGGCGCTGACCACCACGGGCACGGCCACCATTACGACAGGGGCGATCAATGCTGCTGCGGCAGGCGCGCAGACGCTGACGGTCAATGCGGGCGGAACGGCCTCCTTCGGCTCGCTCGGCGGCACGACGCGCCTTGGCGCCACCTCCATCACGGGGGCGGGCACCACGCTGACGGGCGCCAATTACAACGCCAATAGCCTGACCTTCGGCGGGCCGGTGACGCTGACCCAAGCGCTGACCAGCTTCAACAGCACGATCTCCGGAACCCAGGCCGGCAATATCACCTTCACGGGGAATATTTTCGGCACCGCCAATGGCGCTCAGAGCCTCAACCTGATCGCCGGTAACGGCGCAGGCGCGAAGAGCTCCAACGGGGACGTCTCGATCCAGAATGCGGGCACGCAGGCTGTTCAGCTTGGCGGCCTGACTGTGAACGCGGATGACTTCTCCGCGGCAACAGTCTGGCTTGCCGGTGACTATAACGGCACGATGACCGGCAACCAGACCTTCACGGATGAAACGCTGAATGCCGGCGGTAACGTGAGCAGCACGGTCGGCGGGAATGCGAGCGGCCCGATCAATTCGGGCGGCAACGTCAACGTGAATTCCGGCGGTAACGTTTCGGGTAACGTCTCCGGTAACAATGTGACGCTGGCGGGCCAGAACGTGAACTCCAACGTCACGGCGAACCAGACGGCCAACATCACCGCGCAGAACAGCGTGAGCGGTAATGTGAGCGCCGGCGGCGGCGGCACGATCAATGCCGGCACGGTCAACACGAACCTGAGCGGCGGCAGCTTCACGGTAAACGCTTCGGGCGGCAGCGTGACGGGCAATCCCTCCGGCCTCAACACGACCGGCAGCGGTTCGCTGAAAGTGAACGGCCAGACGGTGGTGGGCTCGAGCGATGCCGACTTCAACCAGATCGTGGTGGAAGGCTTCACTCTGCCGGCCGGCGCAACCGTGACGGATACGGGCGAGATCGTTCTGCCGCAGGGTCTTGCCATCGGCCTTATCAGCCCGGCAGCGGGCGAGGGCAGCGAAGGGACGGCGCCGCGCGTGATCTTCGTGCGCTCGGTCCAGCGTCTCGGCGCGCTGCTGGCGGAAGGCTACTCGGCCATCGTGATCGACCTCAACGAGGGTGTGAGCGAGGAAGAGCAGGAAATGGCGATGGCCCAGTAAGGGGCTTCAGCCAGATCCATCCGGTCAAAAGAAAGCCGGCCCTTCGGGGCCGGCTTTTTGTTTTTGAGCTTGAAAAAGGGAAGGGCGTTTAAACGACGCCGATATGCAGGAAATCGTGGATATGGACGAGGCCGACGGGCTTGCCGTCCTCCACCACGAAGAAGCTCGTGATCTTGTTTTCGTTGAGCTTGCTCAGCGCTTCGGCGGCCAGCATGTCCGGCCCGATGACTTTCGGCGATTTCGTCATGATCGCATCGACCGGGGTTTGCAGAATGCCCTCGCCCATATGGCGGCGCAAATCGCCGTCCGTAACGAGCCCTGTGAGCGCGCCCTTGCCGTCCGTCACGCCGACGCAGCCGAGGCGTTTTTGCGTCATCTCGATGATGGCATCGCTCATCAGCGTGCCTTCGGGCACCAGCGGAATGTCGCTGCTCTTATGCATGACGTCGCGCACATGCTGCAGCATGGCGCCGAGCTTGCCGCCCGGATGAAAGAGCTTGTAATCGGTGGCGGCAAAACCCTTCTTTTCCATCAGCGCGATGGCGAGTGCATCGCCGAGCGCCAGCTGCATGGTGGTGGAGGTGGTGGGCGCCATGCCGATGGCGCAGGCTTCCTGTGCCTGGGGCATTTCCAGCACGACATCTGCCGCGGCGCCGAGCGTGCTTTGCCCGCGCGAGGTGATGGCGATGAGCGGGATCTTGAAGCGTTTGGCATAGGCCAGAATATCGCGCAGCTCGGCGGATTCCCCGCCCCAGGAAAGCGCCAGAATGCCGTCCTCCGCCGTGATCATGCCGAGATCGCCGTGGCTCGCCTCGCCCGGATGGACGAACTGGGCAGGTGTGCCGGTGGAGGCGAGGGTGGCGGCGATCTTCCGCCCGATATGGCCGCTCTTGCCCATGCCCGTGACGATGAGCCGGCCTTTCAGGTCGGCAAGCCTTTCCACCGCTTCCTCGAAGGTTCCGTTCAGCGAGGCGGCGAGCGCCTCCAGCCCCTTGATCTCCACTTCGATGGTGCGTTTGGCGGAAGCCACATGGGCGGGCACTGTCTTGGAAACCATGAGATTTACGTCTTTCAGGTAGCGGGCAGATAGCGGGTAAACGCGGCCGGCGGCCGGGAAACTTGGAAAGCCTTTATATTCCAACTTGTTACCGGGGGCGAGCCGATCTTCTGATAGTCCATGGTTAACTCCCTGTAAACATACTAGCGGTAGTCTTTACCGGTTGAAATCGGGGAACCCAGCAGTCGGGGCGGAAATGGTTCATTGGCGCAAAGCATTGCCGCTTGGTCTTTTGTGTCTTGCCGTGCCTGGCGCGGTTTATGGGCAGGAAGATTTGCGCGGTGTCGGCGTGCTCGACCGGCTGCGCCCGGCCTATGACCCGGACGGGGTGCGCCTTGGCGCTTTCGAGATCAAGACCGGGGTCAAGGTCAGCGAAACCTATACCGACAACGTGTTCGCCAGCGAGACGAACAAGAAATCCGATATCATTACCTCCGTTGCGCCGGATATTACCGTGACCTCCACCTGGTCGCGCCATCAGCTGCGTCTGCGCGGCTCGCTCGACACGCGCTTCCATGCGCAGGAAAGCGATGAGAACGCGACGGACTGGGCGCTTGGCGCGGATGGGCGGATCGACATTACCCGCAACACCACGCTGGCGCTCGATGCGGGCTACCGGCGCGAGCATGAAGAGCGCGGCGAGCCCGACGCCTTTGCCGCCGCAGAAGAGCCCACCCAGTACGATATTATCGAGACCGGTTTCGAGCTGGCGCAGCGCTTCAACCGCTTTTCCGTGGCGCTTGGCGGGCGCTATGCCGATGTCGATTATGAAGATGTGGCGCGCACCGGCGGGGGAACGATCGACAATGATTTCCGCGACCGGGAAGAATATCTCGCCCAGTTCAAGCTGGGGTATGAGGTCTCTCCCGACACGAATCTTTTCGCTGTGGCTCAGGTCAATCAGCGTGACTATGACCGGATCGATCCCGCGCTCGGTGCGAAACGCGACTCCGAGGGTTATGAGCTGCGCGGCGGTGTGGACCTGAAACTCACCCGGCTTGTGGACGGGCAGGTCTATGTCGGCTACCGCGAGCAGCAATATGATGCCGCCGCGCTTGAAGATGTGAGCGGGGTTTCCTACGGCGCCAACCTCAATTGGTATGCAACGCCGCTGACGACTCTGCGCTTTACCGCGCTCTCCGATCTTGAAGAAACGATCGAGGCGGGCGCCTCGGGCAATGAGCGCACGGCATTTGGCGCTGCGGTTGATCATGAGCTGCTGCGCAATCTCATTCTGACCGCCGATGCCTCTTATGAGAACGAAGACTTTATCGGGTCCTCGCGCGAGGACGATACTTATACGTTCGGCTTCGGCGGCACCTATCTCATGAACCGCCATTTCCGCTTTGGACTCAATTACAAGTTCACGAGCCGGGATTCGACGGATCTGGGAGAGGATTACGACGAGAACCTGATCGGCGTTTTCATCCGCACCGACCTCTAAGTCTTGTGTGAGTGCAGGCTTGCTTTCAGGCGGGCGCGCGCCCGACCGAATGATAGGCAAGGCCCGCCTTCTTCATTTCCTCGCGCGTATAGATATTGCGCAGATCGACGATGATAGGCTTGCGCAGGCTTTCGCGCAGATGGCCAAGATCGAGCGCGCGGAACTGGTTCCATTCCGTCAGAATGATCAGCGCATCGGCGCCTTTCATGGCCTCGTTCTCATCCTTCATCCACTCGGTGTCGGGCAGAAGCGGGGCTGCTTCTTCCATGCCTTCCGGATCATAGGCGCGGATATGCGCGCCCGCTTTTTGCAGCGCCGGAATGATGTCGAGGCTCGGGGCATCACGCATATCGTCCGTATTGGGTTTGAAGGTGACGCCCAAGACAGCCAGCGTCTGGCCTTTCACATCGCCGCCGCAGGCCGCGATGATTTTTTCCGCCATGCGCTTTTTGCGCTCCGCATTGCTGCTTGAAGCGGCATCCACAATGGAAAGACTGGCGCCGGTTTCCTCGGCGGTGCGCAGGAGCGCGAGCGTGTCTTTGGGAAAACAGGAGCCGCCATAGCCGGGGCCTGCATGCAGAAACTTGCCGCCGATGCGTTTATCGAGGCCGATGCCCTTGGCAACGGCTTGCACATCCGCGTCCACTTTTTCGCAGAGATCGGCGATCTCGTTGATGAAGGAGATTTTCGTCGCAAGGAAGGCATTCGCTGCATATTTGATCACCTCGGCGGTGCGCCGCGCGGTGAAAAGGATCGGCGTTTCATTCAAAAAGAGCGGGCGGTAGAGCTGGTTCATCAGTTCCTGGGCGCGCTCCGAGCCCGTGCCGACGACGACGCGGTCCGGGCGCTTGAAATCTTCGATGGCCGAGCCCTCGCGCAGAAATTCCGGGTTGGAGGCGACATCGAAATCGGCCTGCGGTTTGCGGGCGCGAATGAGCTCTTCCACCTTGTCGCCGGTTCCCACCGGCACGGTCGATTTGTTGACGACGAGCGTGTAGCCGCTCATCGCATCGGCCACTTCTTCGGCGGCGGCAAAGACATAGGAAAGATCGGCATGGCCGTCCCCGCGCCGTGAAGGCGTGCCGACCGCAATGAAAACCACATCGGCGCCGCGCACGGCGGGCCCGAGATCGGTGGAGAAAGAAAGCCGGCCGGCAAAGCGATTGCCGTTCACCAGCACATCGAGGCCGGGCTCATAGATCGGAATTTCGCCGCGCTCCAGCGCCTCGATCTTGGACGCATCTTTGTCCACGCAGACGACTTCATGCCCGAAATCGGCAAAACACGCGCCGGACACAAGGCCTACATATCCGGTGCCGATCATTGCAACGCGCATGAACCTGTTCTCCTTGAAAGGGCGGGGTGAGCCGGGTGGTTATTTCGTTTGATAGCGGGTGAGAACCTGGCGCAAATCCGCTTCCATGTCCTCGCGTTCGAGGGCAAGCGCCAGATTGGCTTCCAGAAAACCGACTTTGTTGCCGCAGTCGAAGCGCCGCCCGCCGAAGCGCAGCGCATGGAAGGGCTGGCAGCCGATCAGTTCGGCCATTGCGTCGGTAAGCTGAATTTCATCGCCTGCCCCGCGCCGGCCTTCCGACAGCGGCACGAAGACGTCGGGCTGCAGGATATAGCGCCCGACAATGGCAAGATTGGAGGGAGCGGCATCGGGCTTCGGCTTTTCGACCATGCCGCGCACTTCCGAGACGGTGCCGTCATCGGCGCCGGGGTCGATGACGCCATAGCGGGAGGTGTGTTCATGGGGCACTTCCTGCACCGCCACGACATTGCCGCCGCGTTCTTTATAAGTTTCCACCATCTGGGCAAGGCAGCCCGGTGTGCCGTGCATCAATTCATCCGGCAGCACCACGGCAAAGGGGTTGTCGCCGATAATGTCCTTGGCGCACCAGATTGCATGGCCGAGGCCGAGCGGTTCCTGCTGGCGGGTAAAACTCATCTGGCCGGGCCGCGGGCGGCTGGCGACAAGTTCTTTCAGTGCGTCCGTTTTGCCCTTGTTTTCCAGCGTGGTTTCAAGCTCGAAAGCCCGGTCGAAATGGTCCTCGATGGCCGCCTTGCCCCGGCCGGTGACGAAAACGAAATGCTCGATCCCGGCTTCCGCCGCCTCATCCACGGCATATTGGATGAGCGGGCGGTCCACCACGGGCAGCATTTCCTTCGGGATCGCCTTGGTGGCGGGCAAAAAGCGCGTGCCGAGGCCGGCAACGGGAAAGACGACTGTTTTAACGGCGGGGCTTTTCTTGGCCGGGCTCTTGGTAACAGGGCTCTGGGACGAGGCCATGGCGGGACTTCCTTGTTGTTGGGGCCTTATACCTCAACGGCGTGCGGCGGGCGAGCGTTCACCGGTTCGGCCCGCGCCGGGGCTGTATTGCACCCGGCTGTGGCGTTTTCTTGACAGAAAAACCGCCCTGAGACTAGCAAAGCGGCTTGTTTCACAGAAGTATATGTAGGATTTTATTCCACAATATTAATGCTGATGGCGGGGGTGATTGCTGGTTTCAAACTTCGCCTATAAAACATATATAGGGCCGGTTCAGCTGATCGGCTGACAGGGTTGTAAATTAGACGCGGGCTTGCGGCCGGGGAAGCGGGCGCGCGTGCCGGGACGGCGCTTCAGGAAGAAATATGACAAAACGCAAAGTTGCACTGATCACCGGGATCACTGGCCAGGACGGGGGATATCTAGCCGATTTGCTGCTGAGTAAGGGGTATGAGGTGCATGGGGTGCGCCGGCGCACCTCCAGCTTCAACACGCAGCGCATCACCCATCTTTACCGCGGGCCGCACGACCGCGTTGCCGATTTTCATCTGCACTATGCGGACATGACCGACGGCATGAGCCTTTTTCAGGTGCTGCGCGATGTGAAGCCGGACGAGATCTACAATCTCGCCGCTCAGAGCCATGTGCGCATCAGCTTCGACAAGCCCGAATATACGAGCGATGTGAACGGGCTCGGCGTTGTGCGCCTTCTCGAGGCGATCCGCCTTCTGGGAATGGGCAATGATGTGCGCTTCTATCAGGCTTCCACGTCGGAGCTTTTCGGGAATGTGCAGGAAGTGCCGCAAAGCGAGACGACACCTTTCCGCCCGCGCAGCCCTTATGCGATTTCCAAACATTTCGCGTTCTTGACCACGGCCAATTACCGCGAGGCTTACGGCTTTCATGCCTCCAACGGCATTCTCTTCAATCATGAAGGCCCGTTCCGGGGAGAAAGCTTCGTCAGCCGCAAGATTACGCGCGCTGCTGCCGCCATTACCCATGGCCAGCAGGAAAAGCTGGTGCTCGGCAATATCAATGCGACGCGCGACTGGGGCCATGCCCGCGATTATGTGGACGGAATGTGGCGCATGCTGCAGCAGGAAGAGCCGGGCGACTATGTGCTGGCGACGGGCGAGCAGCATTCGGTGCGCGAATTTGTCGAGCTTGCCTTTGAAATGGTCGGCATGCCGATCGAATGGGCGGGCAGCGGGCTTGAAGAAAAAGGCCTCGATAAGAAATCGGGCAGGGCGCTTATCGAGATCGACCCGCGTTTCTACCGCCCGGCGGAGGTCAATTCCCTCGTCGGCAATCCGGCGAAGGCCCGCGATGAGCTGGGCTGGGTGCACCGCACGACATTCGACCAACTGGTCGCGGAAATGGTAGAAGCGGATATGAAAATCGCCGCAAACGGCGCGCTATCGGCCGACTGAAGGGGGAACCTGTGGACCGGCCGTGAGGGATGAGCATGGGAAGGGCGCAGTAATGAGTAAGATCGTTCCGGTCGTATTGTCCGGCGGGGTGGGGTCGCGTTTGTGGCCCACATCGCGCGCGCTATACCCCAAGCAATTGCTGCCGCTCGTCTCCGCCAACGGCATGTTGCAGGAAACCGCGCTGCGGGTGGCGGATGGCGACACGTTCCTGCCGCCGCTGATCGTTTCCAATGACGAGCACCGCTTCGTCATCGCCGCGCAGATGCAGGATGTGGGCATCGAGCCCATGGCGCATATTCTCGAACCTCTGGGCCGCAACACGGCGCCGGCCGCCGCCGTTGCCGCCGAATTCATCCGCCAGGAAGAAGGCGGCGAGGCGATTTTGCTCGTCCTGCCCGCCGATCATCACATCGGCGATCTGGATGCCTTCCGCCGCGCCGTCCATCACGGGGCACGGCTTGCCGGCGAAGGCCAGCTTGTCACCTTCGGCATCGTGCCGACCGCGCCTGAAACGGGTTATGGCTATATCCGCCGGGGCGAGAGCGCCGATGAAGAAGGCGGCTATAAGGTTGAGGCTTTCGTCGAAAAGCCGGACAGCGCGACCGCTGCCTCTTATCTTGCCGATGGCGGCTATTACTGGAATGCGGGTATCTTCATGTTCCGCGCCGACCGTATCCTGGAAGAGATGGATGTCTTCTGCCCGGAAATTTGCGAAAAGGCGCGCGCCGCGCTCGGCGTCAGCCAGCGCGATCTCGATTTCATCCGGCTCGACAAGACGGCCTTCGAGGCCTGCCCGTCCGATTCCATCGACTATGCGGTGATGGAACATACCCGCCATGCCGCCGTTGTGCCGGTCGATATGAAATGGAACGATATCGGCAGCTGGTCGGCGCTTTGGGAAATCGGCGAGAAAGACGAAGACGGCAATGTGCATCTCGGCGATGTCATCAATGTCGATAGCCGGAACACTTATGTGCGCGCGGAAAAGGGGCTGGTCGCGACGCTCGGCGTCGAAGATCTCGTGGTGGTGGAAACCGGCGACGTCGTCATGGTCGCCGCGCGCGACCGGGTGCAGGACGTCAAGAAAATCGTTCAGCGCCTCGCCGAAGAAGGGCGCAGCGAGCATGAAGCCCATAATCGCGTTTACCGGCCCTGGGGCTATTATGAAAGTCTGACGCAGGGCGACCGGCACCAGGTCAAGCATCTGATGGTCTATCCGGGCGGCGCGCTTTCCCTGCAGCTTCACAACCACCGCGCCGAGCACTGGGTGGTCGTCAACGGCAAGGCCCGCGTCACGGTGGGCGATACGACCTCCACGCTCGAGGCCAACCAATCGACTTACATTCCGGTCAACACGAAGCACCGGCTGGAAAACCCGTTCGACGAGCCGCTCAGCATTATCGAGGTGCAGTCGGGCTCTTACCTGGGTGAAGACGATATCGTGCGTTTCGACGATGTTTACGGGCGCACGGAAGAAAACAAGGCTGCCGAATAGCCGCGCCTTTCATGATAATCAAAGGCTTTGGAACGCACCCTAATTAGGGTGCGTTTCTTTTATGGTGGCAATTTGACATAGCTCATTTTCAAATGCCCTTGCTGCCCGCATCCTTGATAGCAAGGAGTAAAGGCCATACCTCCAAGTCATGGAAAATAAAAAGAAACCTGAAAGGGAGAGCGACAGATGACGGATACAGATATTCTTGAGCGGCCCGGAGCGGACAAAACCGCGCGCGAAGCAGAGCATTTCGATGTGCTGGTGGTCGGCGCAGGCATTTCCGGCATCGGCGCAGCCTATCACCTGGCGCACCAGTGCCCGGACAAGAGCTTTGTCGTTCTGGAAGGGCTGGAAAGTTTCGGCGGCACGTGGCTGATGCACCGCTATCCGGGTATCCGCTCGGACAGCGATCTTTATACATTCGGCTATCGCTTCAAGCCCTGGACCGGCGCGCCGATCGCGACGGCGGAGGAGATCCGCACCTATATGGGCGAGGTGATCGAGGAAAACGATCTCGACCGTCATATCCGCTACAATCACAAGATCAAGAAAGCCGATTGGTCGGAGAAGGACAATCTTTGGACCATCGAAGCCACGCGCGGAGATACCGGCGAGCCGGTGCGTTTCACCGCCAACTTCCTTTGGATGTGCCAGGGCTATTACCGCCATTCGGAAGGCTATACGCCGGACTGGGACGGCATGAGCGATTTCAAAGGCAAGATCGTTCACCCGCAGACCTGGCCGGAAGACCTCGATTACAAAGGCAAGAAAGTGATCGTCATCGGCTCCGGCGCAACGGCGGCGACATTGGTGCCGGCGATTGCCGGCGACTGCGCGCATGTCACCATGCTGCAGCGCTCGCCGACCTATTTCATTCCGGGGCGCAATGAAAACGAGCTGGCCGATCAGCTGCGCGAATTGCAGGTGGATGAGGAATGGATCCATGAGATCACCCGCCGCAAAATTCTGCACGATCAGGCCGATTTCACGCGCCGCGCTTTCGAAGAACCGGAAGCGGTGAAGGAAGAATTGCTCGAAGGTGTGCGCGCTTTCCTCGGGCCGGATTTTGATGTCGAAAAGCACTTCACACCGAGATACCGCCCCTGGCGCCAGCGCATCGCTTTCGTGCCGGACGGCGATATTTTCCAGGGCCTTGCCGCAGGCAAAGCCTCGATCGTGACGGATGAGATCGACCGCTTTACGGAAAAAGGCATTCTCCTGAAGTCAGGCGAAGAGTTGGAAGCCGATATCATCATCACGGCGACGGGGTTCAATCTCTCCGTGCTCGGCGATATCGATTTCTCCATCGATGGCAAACCGCTCGATTTTTCCAAGACCGTCACCTATCGCGGCATGATGTTCACGGGCGTGCCGAACATGGTCTGGGTCTTCGGCTATTTCCGCGCAAGCTGGACATTGCGCGTCGATCTTCTGGGCGATTTCGTCTGCCGCCTGCTCAATCATATGAAGGATAAGCAGGCGAAGAAGGTCTGCGTGCAGCTGCGCCCGGAAGATGAGGATATGGAACTCAAGCCCTGGATCGATCCGGAGAACTTCAATCCCGGTTATCTTATGCGCGGCATGCATCTGCTGCCCAAGCGCGGCGACAAGCCCGAATGGCAGCACACGCAAGATTACTGGAAGGAAAAAGACGAGCTGCCGGAAATCGACCTTGATGATGCAGCCTTCGTCTATCAGTAAGCGCGCTTGTTCTTAAGCGATAAGAAACCGGCCCCCGCATCGCAGGGGCCGGTTTTTCGTTAGGAGAGAATAAGCCCGCCATCCACCGGAATGGTCTGCCCCAGAACGTAAGAAGCAAGCGGCGAGGCGAGGAACAGCGCTACCCCTGCCATATCTTCCGGCGTGCCGAGACGGCGCATGGGAATGCCTTTGAGCGACGCGGAAAGGCGGTCCGGATTTTCCGTCGTCACTTTCGTCAGCTTCGTATCGACAAGGCCGGGGGCGATGCCGTTCACGCGGATGCCGTCTTTCGCCCAGGCCTCGGCCAGCGTGCGGGTGAGGCCGACGGCGCCGGTCTTGGAGGCATTGTAAGCCGGGTTGCCGCGCGTCGAATGGAAGGCGGCGGTGGAGCTGACGGTGATGAGCGCGCCTTTGGAGGCGGCGAGCATGGGATGGAACTTCATGGCGCAGGCCATCAGGCTGTTGAGGTTCACATCCATGACCTTCTGGAAGCCCTCCATCTCGAACTCGCCGCGCCCGTAAATCACCGTGCCTTGGCAAAGCACGAGCACGTCGAGCGTGTCGAAGCCGGGGTCATGTGCTTCGATAGCGGCGAAATCGGAAACGTCCATCTGGTGATAGTGCAGGCCGGTCATGTCCGAGCCGTCTTCTTTTTTGTAGTCCTCAGCTTTCGCGCGCGTGCCCCAGACATGCACCTCGCCGCCGCGCGCGCGGAAGGCCTGGGCCATGCCATTGCCGATGCCGCTCGAGCCGCCGACGACCAGAATGCGTTTTCCGGTGAAATCCGTGTCCTGCATCTTGCTCCCCTTTTCTTGGTTTTGATTATGCCGATCTGTCTGGCCTAAGCCGGATGGGCCTGGGGCGCAAGAGCGGCGAGGTAGTTCGCAATCATGGCGCTGTGCCGGGGGGCGCCGCTTTCCTTGTCGCGCCTTGCGATGAAATTGCCGTCAAGGCGCATCGAGATATAGCCGTGGCAGAGCGACCAGAGGCCGACCGCCGCCGTTTCCGGGTCCTTGCCGGCGGGAAGGGGAAGGGCGCTCAGTTCCTCAAGCAGCCGCGCATAAAGCCGGTCCATCGTCCCCTGCAGCGCCGCGTCTTCCCCGTCCAGAAGATCGCGCCGCCATAAGAGCCGGTAGCGCTCGGGATGAGCCAGGCCGTAAGCGACAAGCGCTTCGCCAAAGGCGGTGAGCCGGGCGGTACCGAAACCCTTATTGGCGGGGTTTTGGGGCGCGCCTGCCAGCGCGTTTTCCATGGTCTCTGCCAGATCCGCAAAAAGCTCCGCCGCGAGCGCTGTCAGCAGGCTGCGCCGGTCGGCAAAATGATTGGCGGGCGCCGCATGGGAAACGCCGCAGGCCCGCGCAACGGCGCGGATCGTCACGGCATCCGCCCCTTCCCGGTCGAGCAGGGTGCGGGCGGCAGCCAGAAGGGCCGGGCGCAGGGCGCCTTTCCTGGCGGGCTTTTCAGGCGGCGGGGAGGGGGCGGGATTTTTCATAGAGATATATTGACAGTGTCAATAAGATCTGTAAATTGACAGCGTCAATTAAACGGAGAGCCGCCATGCCCGCCAAAATCACCCTGTCCCTTTCCGCGCTGCTTTATCTCGCCGTGCTGCCTTTCATGGAAATCAGCGACACGCATGTCTTCAATCCCGACTGGCCGGGCCATGCGCGCATGCATGAGGTCTGGCAGCTTGCCGTGCATTTCGCCCTTGCTGTTCTTGCGCTCTGGCTTGGCTGTATGCGGGGGCAGGTGCGGCTCGGCGCGGCGATCCTGCTTATCGTAACGGGCGGCTTCATCTTCGCTTATGTGATTGCCGGGGCTTATGGCGGGGATATGAAATATGCCGACGGCACAGAGCTTAACGTGCTGGGGGTCAATCCCGCCTTCGGGATTACCGTGATCGTGGCCGCGGCGCTTACGGGTGTTCTGCTGCGGCCCGGCGGCGAGCGGCAAGCCGGCTGATGCCCCATCCCAAAGCCCAGCCCAAGACCCAGCCGAGGAGGATGCCGGCGCCGTTCGCCGCGGCATCTTCCAGCGAGGCCCAGCGGCCGGGAAGGAAAAGCTGCGCGGCCTCCATCAAAAGGCCGAGGGCGAAAAGGGCGAGCCCCGCCAAAGCGGCGCGGCGGAAACCGGTCAGGAGAAGCGGCAGGCAAAAGGCGAGCGCGGCATAGGCTGCCCCATGCGCCCATTTGTCGAGCCCGCCTTCGGAGGGTATGAGCGCCTCGGGCCAGAGCGAGCCGCCAATGAGAAGGCTGGCGGCCATGAGCATCAGCCAGAAGAGGTGCCGGCCGTTCTTACCTTCTTGCCTTGCGGCGCCTGCTCTTGTCATATCCCTGCCTTACGTGCCGAAAGGCACTTCCGGCACTCCATTGCCCAAATCGACATATTGGAATTCTAGCGGTTTGAAATAGACGAAGACATCGTCATCTTCCCGGAAGGGCGGCACGGCATCGAGCGGGGCGTGGCAACTGGCAAAGCCCGAGGGCACTGCTTCGCCGTCCTGAATGGTGAGCGGCAGCGACAAGATTGCCACGTTAAGCTCGATGCCCGATTTGAATCTGTTTGCCGAGGTCCACAGCACGCCGCAGGGCAGCGGCGCGATGAGTTCCAACCCCTGCAGAGCGAGCGTCTGGTTGCCTTTCCCGCCAAGCTCCCGGAAGGGCCGCTTGGTATAGCCGGGACCGAAACGCTTCTCGACCTCGGTGCCGATCAGCCGGTAAACGAGATCGCCTTCCGGTGAGCGCTCCACGATATCGAATTCCGGCAGGATGGGCGCCATTTCCCGCAGCGGCAGATCCTTTTGCCGGGGCGCGCCCGTGAGCCCGAGTTTTTTCCGTGTGTCCTGATAGCAGGTCAAAAACAGCCGCAAATTATGAGGCAGTTCATTTATCATTTTTCTCATCCCCTGAGCGGCAGGCGCTCTCCCTGCTCTCTATTAGCGGGCGCGCACTGGCCGAGGCAACATCTATCGCCTAGACTTGACGGATGAATGTCATGAGCCCAAAGGAGCAAGGCTGACGTGCAGCCGCCTTTGCTGAGCAAACGCCACTGCCTTTTTCTCGATCTCGACGGGACATTGGCGGAAATTGCGGCCCGGCCGGAACTGGCGCGGGTCGAAGAGGAGATGAAGCGCGAGGTTGCCCGCCTCCACGGCGCGCTGGAAGGCGCGCTCGCCATCGTTTCCGGCCGGCCTATCAGTCAGATCGATGCCATGCTTGCGCCTTTGCATCTGCCCGCCGCTGGTGTGCATGGGGCGGAGCGGCGTGCGGGCGACGCGACGGAAATGCTCCCCGTCCCCGAAGGGCTCAGCGATATCGAGCGTGCCCTTCAACGTTTTGCCGATGCGCACGAAGGCGTTCTCCTTGAAAAGAAAGCCCATGCGCTCTGTCTTCATTTCCGCGCCCGCCCCGAGCTGGAATCGATTGTGCATAATGCGATGCAAGAGGCCGCGGCGCCTCATGCGGGGCTGACCTTGATGAAGGGGAAAATGGTGATGGAAGTCAAACCGCAAGCAGCAACAAAAGGCGCGGCGGTACACGCCTTTATGACGCTTGAGCCTTTCGCGGGGCGCGTTCCGGTCTTTGCGGGAGACGATGTGACGGATGAAGACGGCTTTCAGGCTGCACAGGAATTAGGCGGTGCGGGCCTAAAGATTGGCAGCGGCAGGACGGCGGCCGCCTGGCGCCTGGCGGATATCGCCGCGCTCCGCCGCTGGCTCGCGCAAAGCGCAGACGGTCTTAAAAAAGCGGAGGCGCCATGACCCCTCAATCCTCCCTCGATCTCGGCGTTATCGGCAATTGTTCCTTCGGCGCGCTGGTGGACAAGCTCGGGCGGATCGTCTGGTGCTGCCTGCCCCGTTTCGATGGCGATCCTGTCTTCAACGATCTGCTCAGCGGGGAGGGGGTGTTCGAGATCGAGCTTGAGAACTTTTCCCATGCCGAGCAGGTCTACCGGCAGAACACCGCTATTCTGGAAACACGGCTTTACGATACGAAAGGCCAGGCGCTGGAGATCGTGGACTTCGCACCGCGCTTTCCCTCGCGCGGGCGCGTCTTCCGCCCGAATACGATCATCCGCCGGGTGCGTCCTTTAAACGGGCGGCCAAGGGTGCGCGTTCTGCTGCGCCCGCGTTTCGAGTGGAATGCGGTGCGCCCGGCGACGACGCGCGGTTCCAATCACATCCGCTATACGAGCGACGGGCTCACCTTGCGGCTGACGACGGATGCGCCGGTGGATTTCGTGGCCGGGGAAACGCCCTTTCATCTCGACCGCTCGCTCAATTTCGTGCTCGGGCCCGATGAAACGCTGACGGAATCGCCGGAAACTGTGGCGCGCAATTTCGAGGAAGAGACCGAGCGCTATTGGCGGGACTGGGTGCGCCGCCTGGCGCTGCCTTTCGAATGGCAGGACGCGGTGATCCGCGCGGCCATCACGCTGAAGCTCTGCGTCTATGAGCCGACGGGCGCGATCATTGCCGCGCTCACGACGTCCATTCCCGAAGCGCCGGGCAGCGAGAGGAACTGGGATTACCGTTATTGCTGGATCAGGGACGCGTTTTTCGTGCTGCGCGCGCTCAACAGTCTGGGCGCGGTGGGCACGATGGAACATTATTTCCGCTGGATCTCCAACGTCGCGGGCGATTTCGTCGAAGGGGCTTCGGATGGTCATTTGCAGCCCGTTTACGGGGTGGGGCTGGAAAAAACGCTGACCGAGGAAATCGTGCCCGACCTTAAAGGCTATAGAGGCATGGGGCCGGTGCGCCGGGGCAATCAGGCCTATGAGCATTTCCAGCACGATGTTTACGGCAATGTGGTCCTCGCCATCGCCCAGGCCTTTTTCGACAAGCGGCTCTTCCGGCCGTGCGGGGTGGAAGAGTTCCGCTGGCTGGAAGCGATCGGCGAGCGCGCCTATCAGCTCCACAATGTGCCCGATGCGGGCATGTGGGAGCTGCGCACCAGGGCGCGGGTGCACACGTCTTCCTCGCTCATGTGCTGGGCGGCCTGTGACCGGCTTGCCAAGATCGGCCACCACTTGGGCATGGAAGGGCGCGCCTCTTACTGGCGCGGGCGGGCGGATGAAATCCGCGCGGTGATCCTCAAAGAAGCCTGGAACGAGGAGCAGGGCTGTTTCGTCGAGAGCTTCGGCGGCGGGCATCTCGATGCGAGCGTGCTTTTGATGGGCGAGATCGGGCTTATCGATCCCATGGACCCGCGCTTTGTCGCCACGGTGGAAAAGATCGAGGCGCGGCTTGGCGACGGGCCACATATGCGCCGCTATGAAGCGCCGGACGATTTCGGTGAGCCGGAAACCGCCTTCAATATCTGCACCTTCTGGCGTATCGATGCGCTGGCCCAGATAGGGCGGGTGGATGAAGCGCGGGCGGTGTTCGAGGAAATTCTCGCCTGCCGCAATCATCTGGGGCTTTTGTCGGAGGACCTTTCGACGAAGACGGGGGAGCTTTGGGGTAATTTCCCGCAAACCTATTCGCTGGTCGGCATCATCAATGCCGCAAGGCGCCTCAGCGCCTCCTGGACGGAAAGCGTTTGAGGAAAAGGAGAGAGATATGAGCGGCCGTCTTGTTTGCGTGTCGAACCGCACCGGGACCACAAAGGCACCCTCCGGCGGGCTCGCGGTCGCCTTGAGCGCGGCTTTGCGCCAGCGCGGCGGTATCTGGTTCGGCTGGAACGGGCAGATCGCCGAGGAAGGGGCAAGCGCGGGCGAGCCCGATATCACCCATGAAGAAAATGTCGAGATCGTTGCCGGCGCCATGACGCGCCAGGAATATGAAAATTATTATCTCGGCTTTTCCAATTCCGTTCTCTGGCCTGTCTGCCATCACCGGCTCGACCATGTTTCCTTTCGCCGGGAATATGTGGACGAATACCGGCGGGTGAACCGGCGTTTTGCCCATCAGCTGGCTCCCCGGCTTCAGGAAGGCGATCTCGTCTGGGTACATGATTATCATCTCATGCCGCTCGGCGCCGAGCTGCGGGCGCAGCAGCTCGGGCTGCGTATGGGGTTCTTTTTGCATGTGCCTTTTCCCCCGCCCGACACGCTGATGGTGGTGCCGGATCATGAATGGCTCGTGCGCTCGCTCTTTTCTTATGACCTTGTGGGCTTTCAGACCCAGGGCGACTGCATGAATTTTCTCCACTATGTGTTGGAGCAGGCGGGCGGCGAGATGGTGGGCGAGAGCCGGGTGAAGGCCTTCGGGCGCGCGCTTGAGGTGCGCGCCTTTCCCATCGGCATCGATGTCGAAGCCTTCCGTGAGATGGCGCGGACGGCGGAGGCCCGGCGCACGATCCGGCGCATGCGCCAGCGCAATCTCGGCCGGGCGCAGATCATCGGGGTTGACCGGCTCGACTATTCCAAGGGTCTGCCGGAACGCTACCGCGCGTTCCAGAAATTGCTCGAACATTATCCCGAAACGCGTGGCCGGGTGGTGCTGATGCAGATCGCCCAGCCGACCCGCGAGGCTGTGGACGCCTATTCGGACCTGCGCCAGGAGCTGGAATGGCTCTCCGGGGCGATCAACGGCTCTTTCGGGGATTTCGAATGGACGCCGATCCGCTCCATTCACCGCTCCGTGCCGCGCAGCACGCTGGCCGCGCTTTTCGTGGCCAGCCGCGTCGGCCTCGTCACGCCCCTGCGCGACGGCATGAACCTCGTCGCCAAGGAATATGTCGCCGCTCAGGACCCGGAAGACCCTGGCGTTCTTGTGCTGTCGCGCTTTGCGGGCGCCGCTGAAATGATGACTTCAGCATTGCTCGTCAATCCCTATAACGCCGAAGAAATGGCGACGGCCTTGCAGACGGCGCTGCAAATGCCGCTCGAAGAAAGGGTGGAGCGGCACCGTGATTTGATGCGGGTGAACGTGGAAACGGATGTCGCAAAGTGGCGCAGTTCGTTCCTTTCGGTGCTTGAGGCCGTCTCGCAAAGTTAGCAGTTAGAAGTTTTTCTTCGCTTTTTAAACGCATTCCAAGTTGATGGTTTTTGTCGATCCTCCTTGCCCGGAGGATTCGAGTTTAACCTCGTCTTCATTCGTGCTGTGGCTAACTGCAAATCTGGCCAGGAGAATTGGCCGCAAGATTTGGCCACAAGGTAGGGTTGGCGGGGATGTCCGAGATTAACCGAATGAAAGATGCGTTGAAGCACGCCGCAGCTGTTGCGGCGCTTCTGGTTCCCATGGCCGGCGCCGCGGCGCTTGCCGAAGATCAGGCGGAAGAAGGGCTTGCCGAAGCGCTTCAGCCTGCTGAGGGCGCCGCCGAAGAAGCGGTGGCCGGGGACGAAATCGATGCCGAAGGCGAACTGGCAGACGAGATGCTGGATGAGGAAGGCGGTGACGCACTTGCCGCCGCACCCGCGCAGTGCCCGCCCGTGGCCTCGGTTCAGGAAGAAGTGCCTTCCACCGATCTCCTCGACACAGCTTTTGTCGAAGGCTTGAAGACCTGGCTCGATGTGCCGGTCGTGCGCCTGACGCTGGAAAGCCGCAATGAGGCGAATGCTTCTCTCGGCCAGAGCGATATCGATGTGCTCGATAAACAGTGGCGCGCAGAAACGGAGAGCGACGATCAGCCGCTCATCACCGCCGTCTTGAACAGCCCGCTTTCTACCTATCTGCTGCGCGTGCAGGCAGGTCAGCTCGGGCTTTATTCGGAAATCTTCGTGATCGATGCCAAGGGGCTGAATGCGGGCCAGAGCTCCGTCACCTCCGACTATTGGCAGGGCGATGAAGCGAAATTCCAGAAGACTTACGATGTCGGCCCTTCCGCCGTCTTTATCGACGAGGCCGAATATCACGAGGAAACGGATACGTGGCGGGCGCAGGTCAACGTGACCTTGACCGATGATGGGGGAGACCGCATCGGGGCTGCGACGATCGAGGTCAATCTCACCGAGCTTGCCCGCCGCAGCAAGGCCGGAATCTGATGGGCCATAATCTTAAGGGGATGACGATGAACTGGCTCGATTCATTGAAAGTGTCCAACAAGCTGGTGCTGTCTTACGGCGTGCTTGTGGTGCTTATTCTGCTTTCCGGTCTGGTGACGGTGACGAATATCTCCCGCGCCGAGGGCGAAGTGGAGAATATGGCTGATACCTTCTCCATGCTGCAGGAGGTTGGCGATCTGCGCGAGGCGGCGTTCGAGCAATCGACGGCGGTACGCGGCCTGCTTTTGACCGGCGACCGGGGCAATCTCGATGTTTATGAGGCAGCCGGCGCTGCCTTCGATAAGACCCATGCCGCGCTGCTTGAAAGTGTTACGAGCGATGAGCGCCGTGCGAACCTTGAGAAGCTGAAAACCATCGTTGAAAGCTGGCGCGCCGATGTGGCCGCCCGCCAGATCCAGCTGATGCGCCAGCCTATGACCGCGGATGAAGCCAAGGTGATGGAAGCGATCGGCGGCAGCGATGCCTTCCAGAGCGAATTCAACAAAGTCTTCGTCGAAATTCTTAAAGCCGAAGAAGCTGCCGTGGGCGCTGCGCGCGAGGATGCCTTCTCCGCTTTCTCCACGACGATCCTTGTCGCCATTGTGGGCGGCGCGCTCTCGCTCGCCCTGGCGGTGGCGGCGGGCTGGCTTCTCACGCAGAGCCTTTCCAAGCCTATCATGGCGCTGACGGATGTGATGCGCCGTCTGACGCAGCAGGATTACGGCGTGGAAGTGCCTGCACGCGGCCGCGGTGATGAAATCGGTGAGATGGCGAATGCCGTCGATATCTTCAAAGGCAGCCTGATCGAAAACCAGAAACTTCAGGAAGCCGCCGCTGAGCGCCAGCAGGCGGAAGTCGACCGGGCCCGGCGTCTTGAAGGCCTTATCCACGGCTTTGAAGGCGAGATCACCGAGCTGACCACGATCCTCTCCTCCGCCTCGACGGAGCTGCAGGGCACGGCGAACTCGCTGGCCGATATGGCGAAGGATTCCTCCACCCGCGTTTCCGAAGTGGTGGAAACCTCCATGGAAACCACGAACAATGTCGGCGCCGTTGCAACCGCAAGCACGCAGCTTTCCGGCTCCATCAGCGAAATTTCCCGTCAGGTCACGATGTCCTCGAACCTGGCCAAGGAAACCAAGGACGATGCGAACTCGACCAACGCCTCCGTGCAGGATCTGGCGGAAGCGGCAGGCCGCATCGGCGAAGTGGTGACGCTGATCCGCGATATCGCCGCCCAGACGAACCTTCTGGCGCTCAACGCGACGATCGAGTCCGCGCGCGCCGGGGAAGCGGGTAAGGGCTTTGCCGTCGTTGCCCAGGAAGTCAAAGCGCTGGCCGAGCAGACGACATCTGCCACCGAGGAGATCGCAGCCCAGATTCAGCAGGTGCAGGACCGCACCAGCATGGCGGTGGACGCGATCGAAAAGATCACCGGCCGGATCGGCGAGATCGAAAGCGTGGTGACGCAGGTTGCCGCCGCCGTGGAAGAACAGGAAGCGGCGACGCGCGAAATCTCGCGCAATGCCGAGCAGGTGTCTTCGGCAACGGCCCGCGTCAGCGAGAACATGCACGGCGTCAAGGACGCCGCCGAGCAGACGGGTTCCGCCTCTGCCGACGTGTTGACCACGGCAGAAGATCTTTCTCGCCAGGCCGAAAACATGAAGTCCCGGGTGCATGATTTCCTCAGCGGTATCAAAGCCAGCTAAGCCCGGTTTCATAAGCAAAGTTGAACCCCGCCTGCGCTTGCCGCCGGCGGGGTTTTCTTTTGGCCTTTCTGCAACCTTGGCGTGGCGGCATTTTGGCCGGTTGGGTTTTGGGCGCAATTCGGCCATGATGCGCTGACAGAAAAAGCGGGATATGGCGGCAATGCGCTGCCTTGAGGATGAGTGTGGGGAGCGGAATGCGTTTCTTCGTAAAATGTGCGGCACTTGGTTTGGCGGGACTTGCCGCCATCGGCTCGGCTGAGGCGGCGGGGGCCGCCGGTGAACGCACGCCAATGGCCCCGCCCGCCTTTCAGGACGAGGCTTTTGCCGCCTGGCTGACGGGGTTCCGGCAGAAGGCGATGCAGGCAGGCATCTCTCCACGCATTTTCGATCAGGCGATGCGCGGCGCTTCGCCCGATCCTAAAGTGATCGAGGCCAATCTCAATCAGCCCGAATTTACCCGCGCGGTTTGGGAATATCTCGACTCCGCACTCTCCGACACCCGCGTTGCGGATGGCAAAGAGAAGCTGAGCATGTACGCGCGCACGCTCGAGGGGCTGGAAAAGAAATACGGCGTGGACCGCCATGCCATCGTCGCGATCTGGGGGCTTGAAAGCGGTTATGGCCGCTTCAAAGGCACGCATAACGTGCCCCGCGCGCTTGCAACCCTTGCCTATGCCGGGCGGCGGCAGGATTTCGGCAATCAGCAATTGCTGGCGGCGCTGAAAATTCTTCAGCGCGGCGATATCCCCGTCGCCGAAATGACGGGCTCCTGGGCGGGTGCCATGGGCCATACGCAGTTCATCCCGACCACCTATAACGCCTATGCGGTGGATGCGGATGGGGACGGGCGCCGGGACATCTGGAACAGCGTGGCGGATGCGTTGGGCTCGACCGCGCATTATCTCAGCGCCTCGGGCTGGCAGAGCGGGCGGCGCTGGGGGCTTGAGGTCAAACTGCCGGACGGTTTCGACTATGCGTTGGCCGATCCTTCCGTGCGCAAGCCTTTGGCCGCCTGGAAAAAGCTTGGCGTGAAGCCGGCAAAGGGAAGCAGTTTCGATTGGCAGGCGGAGGCCGCTTCGCTCGTCCTGCCGGCGGGCTATGAAGGCCCGGCTTTTCTGGTGGGGCAGAACTTCCGCGCCATCCTGCGCTACAATAATTCCACCTCTTATGCGCTTGCCGTCTCGCTGCTTTCGGAGCGCTTTCAGGGCAAGGGCACGGTTGCGGCGGACTGGCCGCGCGCCCAGCGCCCGCTGGCCCGCGCCGAGCGTGAAGAACTGCAGCGTCTTCTCACCGCCAAAGGCTACGACACGCAAGGGGTAGACGGCATTCTGGGCGCCAATACGCGCGATGCACTGCGCGGCTGGCAGCGGGCGAAGGGCCTGCCGGCGGACGGCCATCCGACGCCCGAAATTCTGGCGCGGCTGCGCGGTGCGTAAGGAGTGCGGGGAGCCGTTCAGCCCTGCGCAAACAAACCGTCGATCATCTGATCCAGCATCGCCTCAACGGCGGGCCGCTGGGACTTGTCTTCTATGATGCTGAACGCGCCTTCGTGCAGGGCGCTGAGAAACATACGTGAGAAGGCGGCGCCCGGCAGGCTGGAAAGGCTTCCCTCGGCCTGTGCTTCCTCCAGCGTCGTTTGAATGAGCGCGATGCCATAGGCCGCCTCGATCTTCCGCCACTGCGTCCAGCCAAGCACTGCGGGGCCGTCGATCAGCGTGATCTGACGGGATACAGGATCGTTCAGCGCATCGAGAAGTGCTCTGGCGCCGCGTTTCATCCGCGCTTTTGCGCCGGGGGCGTCCGCCGCCTCGGTTGCCACCTGTGCCGCGAGCCGTTTCTCTTCTTCCTCGAACACCGCCTCGAACAAGGCGGCCTTGGACGAAAAGTGATGCAGCAGCCCGCTTTTCGACATGCCTGCCGCAGCCGCCACCTCGTTCACGGAGGTTGAGAGAAAACCGCTTTTGCCGAACAGCTTCCGGCCCGCCTTGAGCAAGGCGGCGCGGGCGCTGTCGCTGCGGGCTTTTTGCGTGTTCTTTTCCGGCGGCATGAAACCTCTTGCGAAGCCGACCATTGGTCTGTAAGTTACAGACTGTTGGTCGGTAAATAAATATTCCCGCCGCTTGAAGGCAGCGCCGGGCAGGGAGAATCGAAATGAATGTTGCCACATTTCTCGAACGCCGCAGATATGTAGAAACCCCTTCAGGGCGAATTGCCTATGTGGAAATGGGCGAGGGGCCGGTGGTTCTCTTCGTTCATGGGGTTTTTCTGAACGGATTGCTTTGGCGCCCCGTCATGGAGAAGCTGGCGGGAGAGTACCGGTGCATCGCCTTGGACATTCTTTGCCACGGGGCGACGGAAACGCCTGTGGATCAAGATGTTTCCTTTGCGGGCAACGCCCGGATGCTGGAGGAATTTTGTGCGGCGCTTGGTATTGCGCGCTGCCATCTCGTTGCCAATGATAGCGGCGGCGGGATTGCCCAGATCTTTGCGGCCAATCATCCCGAGCGTATCGAGAGCCTGGTGCTGACGAATTGCGATGTTCACGACATGTGGCCGCCGGAAGCGATCAAGCCGACCAAGCAAGCGATTGCGGAATTGGGGTTTGCCGCCATCGCAGCGGGGCTGGCCGAAGATGTGGACGCGGCGCGTGAGGTTTTTGCGGTGGGGTTTGAGGATGTGGGCGCTCTTTCCCCTGACGAATTCAAAGCCTATCTCCGCCCGCTCGTCGCCTCGCCCGCCCGGGCAGAGCTGATGACCCGCTTTTTTGCGTCCATGAACCCGGCAGATACCGTGGCCGCGCAAGACGGGTTGGGCAAGCTTACCGCGCCCACGCTCATTGCCTGGGGAACGGGAGATGTGTTTTTCGGGCTCGAATGTGCGCAATGGCTGGAGGGCACTATTCCGGGAGCAGGGCCTGTCGCTGAAATTCCCGGCGCCAAGCTTTTCTTCCCGCGCGAGCGGCCGGATGAGTTCGTTACTTTGTTGCACCATCACTGGAACGGCGCTGCCTCCATACCGTCCGCCGCTAGGGTTTAAGTCCCCCGAACCCTCCAAACGGACGAGCGCTCCCGTTCCGCCTTTCGGCGGCGGGAGCGTTTCTTTTTGCGTGGCGGTCTCCCGTTCTTCGCTCTCAAGAAATGAATCATCGCCGCCGCGCCAGTGTGCCGTTGCGGCAAGTGGTTTTTTACCGTGCGGCCTCGTGACAACCTGTCAGATCGGCTATGCTGCCGGCCGAAGCGGGGCCAACCCGCCGGTGAATAAACAGGGACATCCAGGATGACGGTCAAACTCTATCACTGTCAGGGCTCGCGCTCTGTGCGCCCGCTCTGGACGCTGGAGGAAATGGGGCTGCCTTACGAGCTGGTGGCGATGAAATTTCCGCCGCGCTTCTTCCAGGAGAATTATCTCGAGGTCAATCCGCTGGGCACGGTGCCCTTCATGGACGACGGCGAAGCGCAGATGACGGAATCCGCCGGGATCAGCCAGTATCTGGCCGAGAAATATGGGCCTACCGATATTGCGCTCGGGCTGGGCGACAAGGACTACGGCAATTACCTCAACTGGATCCACCGCTCCGATGCGACCTTGACCTTCCCGCAGACGATCGTTCTGCGCTACACGCAGCTTGAGCCGGAAGAGCGGCGCCTGAAACAGGCCGCCGACGATTACACCCAGTGGTTCTTTGCCCGCCTGCGCTCGGTCGAAAAGGGGCTCGAGGGAAAAGACTATCTTTGCGCCAACCGCTTCACCGTGGCGGATATTTGCGTCGGCTATGCGCTTTATCTTGCCGATACGCTTGGTTTCAAAGATGGGTTCAAGCCCAATACGCTGGCCTATTACGAACGCCTTCAGGCGCGGCCCGCTTTCCAGAAAGCCATCACGCTTTAAACGCCGCCATTCGAGACGAGAGGAAAATCCATGAGCACGATCAGCCAAAAAGAGCTCGACGAGTTCCGCGCCGAAGCTGCGGCCTGGGTAAAGGAAAACGCCCCCGCCAATCCCGGCTTCATGCTGCCGCTCACTTTCATGGAAGTGGGTACAGACGAGCAGTTCAATTTTCTGCGCGAATGGCAGAACAAGGTTTATGAGGCAGGTTATCTCGGCGCCGCCTGGCCGAAGGAATATGGCGGCCATGGGCTCGACCAGGCCTTTCAGGACATTGCTAGCCAGGAACTTGCCAGGGCGCAGACGCCGATCATGCTGAATGCGATCGGGCTCAACTGGGCCGGGCCGCTTATTCTGGATATCGGCACGGAAGAACAGAAGAAGCGCTACATCAAGGGCATTCTTTCGGCTGAAGATATCTGGTGCCAGGGTTTCTCCGAACCCGATCACGGCTCCGACCTCGGCAATGCGCAGACGAAAGCGGTGCGTGATGGGGACGAGTATGTGCTTAACGGCTCGAAGATCTGGACCACGCAGGGCAATTACGCCAAATACATGATCCTGCTCGCCCGCACGAACCCCGATGCGCCGAATAAATATGCCGGGCTCAGCTTCTTCCTCTCGCCGATGACGGTGCCGGGCATCGAGACGGTGCCGATCCGCAAGCTGACCGGGGAATACGGCTTCACGCAGACTTTCTTTACCGATGCGCGCATTCCCGCCGAAAGCCTGATGGGCAAGGAAGGCGAGGGCTGGCTTGTGGCCATGCGCACGCTGGAATATGAGCGCGGTGCGCGGCGCGGCCAGGCGGGCGGCCATGTGATGGTGGCCTCGGATCCGGAAGCCATTCTCGATCTTGCCCGCAAGGCGACGCGCGGGGGCAAGCCTGCGATGGAAGACCCGGTGGTGCGCGACAAGCTCGTGCAATTGATGATCGAGGCGCGCTCCTTGCAACTTTGCTCGAGCCGCAGCCGCATTCAGCCTTTGACGCAGGATCGGCCGGCCTCGCTCGCCCTTTCCTCCAAGCTGATGTCGACGGAGTTTTACCGCCGCCTCAACGAGTTCGCGCTTTCCCTGCAGGGGCCGAAGGCGGCTTATTATGTGGGCGAGGAAGATGCTTATGATGAAGGGATCTGGCAGCGCGCCTATCTCAATTCCTTCTCCGCCACGATCGGCGGCGGCACGAGCCAAATCCAGCACAACATTATCGGTGAGCACGTTCTTGGCCTGCCCAAGGGCTGATGCGTCCTGTCTTTAAGAAAGCCGAAGAGAGAAGATCATGAAAAGAAGCACCATCGGGTTCAGTGAAGAGCAGGCGCAGCTTCTGGATATTGCCGCCTCCTTCTGCCGGGAAAAGTCGCCGGTCGAAAAAGTCCGCAAATTGCTGGAAGACGAGCAGGGCTACGATCCTGCCGTCTGGAAAGAAATGGCCGAGCTCGGCTGGCTCGGCATTGCCGTGCCTGAAGAGTTCGGCGGCATCGGCCTTTCCCTTGCCGAGGTCGTGCCGGTTGCCGAGCAGATGGGCCGGCATTTGATGGCCGGGCCCTTCGTGCCGACGACGCTCGCCGCTCAGGCGATTTTGGCGGGCGGTACGGAGGCGCAGAAAAAAGCGCTGCTGCCGGAAATCTGCGCCGGTGCGCCGGCGAGCCTTGCCCTGATGGAAGAACATGGTGACTGGGACCTTACCCATGTGGAGGCCGAGGCGCGGCGCGAAGGCGATGTGTTGAAGCTTTCCGGTAAGAAGACTTTCGTGCTCGATCTGCCTTCCGCGGATTATCTCATCCTCTCGCTCAATCTCGGCGGCAAGCCGGTGCTTGCCGTGCTCGGCAAAGAGGAAATCGGCAAGCTGAACGCGCGCCGGGAAACGGTGATCGACGAGACGCGCCGGTCCTATCAGATCGTGCTTGATGGGGTTTCCGTGCCTGCCTCCGCGCTTCTCGATGAAGGCAAGGCCGTTCAGGCGCTACGCCATATCGAGCTTGTGGCGTCGCTATTGCTGTCGGCTGAAATGTGCGGCGGGGCGGCGAGTGCCATCGATTACACGCTCGAGTATCTGACGACGCGCAAACAGTTCGGCAAGCTGATCGGCTCTTACCAATCGCTCAAGCACACGGTGGTGGATGCCCATATCGCTTATGAGCAGGCGCGTTCACACCTTTATAGCGCCGCCAGCAATTTCAACCAGCAGGGCGAAGGCGAGGCGGCGACGCGCATGGCAAAGTCCGTGGCAAGCGAGGCCTTCTCCTTCGCCTCGGACCGGGCAATCCAGTTTCATGGCGGCTTCGGCTTTACCTATGAATGCGATGCCCAGCTTTACCGGCGCCGGGCGCTCTGGTGCGAATATCAGCACGGCGATGCGGTCTATCACCGCCGCCTGCTGGCGGATGCGCTTTTGGGGTGAGGCCCTAAGGCACTGCTGTAAAGGGATAGGCTGTGTGGACCCCGGCTCGGAGGCCGGGGTGACGGCTTTTATGTGAGGCGAGGCTTTGCCATTTGCCGTGGCTGTCACCCCGGGCTTGTCCCGGGGGCCATGAAGCCGGCGAATGCGCGTGCGGACTACTTTTTCCCGTCCAGCTTTTCGATGAAGGGGCGCAGTTCCTCGGCAAGCATCAGCATTTCGCGGGTGGTCTCGATCATGTCCTGGCGGGAGGCGAGGCGGTAGGCTTCGGTCGGCCGGAAGCGCTTTTCCGTATCCTGTTCCACGAAGCGTTTGTTGATGAGCGTGCCGATTTTGCGGCGCAGGGTCTCGCGGGGAATGCCGGTTTGCCGGGCAAGGGCGTGCAGGGAAACGCCGGGCTCGCCCTCGATCGTGCAGGCGCGGGTGAGAATGCGCATGACGGCGGCCTGGGCATCGCCCACATGAAGGCGCATGCGCGTTTCATAAAGCCGGTCGAGAAAGGCGAGATACCGCTCCAGAAGAGCCGGATCGAGACTTATCCCCGCTTCTTTATTTCCGTCTATGCTGTTGCCGCTGGTCATGGCGGCATATTGGGATATTGGCGGGCAATATGCCATAACCCTTATGGATGAGGTTTTCAGGAGTGGCGATGAAACGGGCTTATTGGGCGGTTTTCGGCGTTCTGGCGCTCTGCCTTCTGGCGGGGGCGGGGGCTTATGTCCTCAGCCGGCCCGAAGCGGGGCCGGCGCGCGCCTCTTGTCTTCCCGACGATAAGCTGGGCAGCGAAGTACACCTTGCCGGCGGGCGTTTTACCATGGGCGGCACGGTCTATGAGGATGAAGGCCCGCTTCGGGAAGTGGAGGTCGGCCCCTTTTCCATCGATGCCCATGAAGTGACGAACAGGCAATTCAGCGCCTTTGTCGAAGAGACGGGCTATAAGACCGTGGCGGAGACGGGGCCCGATCCGGCGGATTTTCCGGGCGTTCCGGCAGAGTTCCTGAAACCGGGCTCGGTCGTCTTCATCATGCCGGCGGATCTTCCCCGGGGCGGGGACATCACACAGTGGTGGCAATTCGTGGAGGGCGCCAATTGGCGCCATCCGGAAGGGCCGGGGAGCAGCATTGAGGGGCGGGAAGATTATCCCGCCGTACATATCACTTACGAAGACGCGCTTGCCTATGCGCGCTGGGCGGGGCGGGACCTGCCCAGCGAAGCGGAATGGGAGTTCGCCGCGCGCGGCGGGCTGGAGCGGCGCTCTTATGCCTGGGAAGGGGATACGCTGACGCCGGAAGGGCGGCATCTCGCCAATACCTGGCAGGGCGTCTTTCCGCTTTATGACGGCGCGGAAGACGGGGCGCATCTGGCAAGTCCCGTGGGCTGTTATGAGCCGAACGGCTACGGCCTTTACGACATGATCGGCAATGTCTGGGAATGGACGGGTGACTGGTACGGCCCGCGCCAGGCTGAAGGGGTGACAGACCCGCAAGGCATTTCGCGGGAGACGAGCCACGATCCCCGCCAGCCGGGCATTCCGGTGCGGGTCATCAAGGGGGGCTCGTTTCTCTGCGCGCCCAATTATTGCCGCCGCTACCGGCCGGGCGCCCGCCATCCGCAGGACCTCGGCCTTGGGGCGAGCCATTTGGGTTTCCGTACCGTCAAGCGTGTCGCTGGTACAAATTTGAACGGCGACGGTTCATAAGCGGCGTAGCGCCCGGCCCGCGCCTGCACTAATCTGTCGGCCAATCGATTATCCCAAAACAAAACTCTGCAGGGAGACAGTCATGAAAACGCGTATTACCGAGCTTTTCGGCATCGAGCATCCGGTCATTCAGGGCGGCATGCATTATGTGGGCTTTGCCGAAATGGCGGCGGCGGTTTCGAACGCGGGCGGGCTCGGCATCATCACGGGCCTCACCCAGCGCACCCCGGAGGACCTGGCGAATGAAATCGCCAAGTGCAAGTCCATGACGGACAAGCCGTTCGGTGTGAACCTGACCTTCCTGCCGGGCTTTGCCGCGCCGGATTATCCCGGCTACATCAAGGCGATCGTGGACGGCGGCGTGAAGATCGTGGAAACGGCGGGCCGCTCGCCCGAAGCCTATATGCCCGCGCTGAAGGAAGCCGGCATCAAGGTCATCCATAAATGCACCTCCGTGCGCCACTCGCTGAAAGCCGAACGCATCGGCTGCGATGCGGTGAGCGTCGACGGGTTCGAGTGCGGCGGCCATCCGGGCGAGGATGACATTCCGAACATGATCCTTCTGCCGCGCGCCGCCGAAGAGCTGAAAATTCCCTTCGTTGCCTCCGGCGGCATGGGGACGGCGTCGCAGCTCGTCGCCGCTTTGGCGCTGGGTGCGGACGGCATCAATATGGGCACGCGCTTCATCGCGACGAAAGAAGCCCCGGTGCATGAGAATGTGAAAAAGGCGCTGGTTGCGGCAACCGAGCTCGATACGCGCCTTGTGATGCGCCCCTTGCGCAATACCGAGCGCGTGCTTTCCAACGCGGCGGTGGAAAAGATCGTCGAGATCGAGCGTGAAAAAGGCGCGGCGACGACGATCGAAGATATCGCGCATCTCGTCGGCGGGGTTTACCCGAAGGTGATGCAGGAAGGGGAAATGGATGCAGGGGCCTGGAGCTGCGGCATGGTGGCCGGCCTCATCCACGACATTCCGACCTGCAAGGAACTGATCGAGGGCATCGTTACGGAAGCCCAGGCGATCATCAATCAGCGCCTGTCGAAATTCGCGGCGGCGTAATTCACCGCCCATCGCGCATGAAAAACCCCGGTTCGAAAGGCCGGGGTTTTTTGCTGCGTGAGCGTAGGTCTTAAGCGGCGATCTCGTTGCAGGGCGAGGTGCGGCCAAGACCGTCATAAAGGTCGCGGCCTTTTTCCAGCCAGACGAGGAGCGGATCGTCTTTTTCAAGTACCGGCAGCGTGGCAACGGAGCCGAGCCACAGGAAGGTGCTGAGAATGAGATAATCGGCATAACCGGGCGTATCGCCGGAAAGCCAGCGCTGATTGCCAAGCGTCATGCGCAAGGGAAAGAGCGCGGAGCGCAGGCCGGGCAGTTTTTCCTCGCGCGTTTCGACCAGGCTTTCGAGCTTCGTGCCGCCCAGCTGTTTTTCCCGGCTTTCTTTGAAATAGGTCCGGTCTTCTTCTTTCACATGGAGATAGATGTCATGGACGTAAGCGGGGAAGGCCTGGCGCAGCACGTTCGAGAATTGCCAGGTCTCGACGAAATGGCATAGTGCTTCGACCTCCGGGCTCGGGAAGAGAGCAGGTTTATCCGGATAGGCCTTGTCGAGATATTTCGCGATCTCCCAGCTGTCTCCGACCCAGGTGCCGTTATCTTCGATCACCGGCACGGTCTTGAAGGAGCCGTCACCGATCGTCTTGATGGCGCTGAAGGAGACGGGCACGGTTTCGAATGCGAGTCCCTTATGGGCAAGCGCATATTTCGTGCGCCAGCAAAAGGGGCTGAAGCGCCGGTCATCCTGGCCGCACAGGTCATAAAGGGTGATGCTCATGGGGGTAGCTCCCTGCAAGATGAAAAAGATGATGCGTCCAACCTAAGCATTTCGCCTACCGCTTTACAGGGGCGGGGGCTCAATTCTGCGGGATCGGGAAAAGAGTGTGGATGCAAAAAGGCCCGCCGGTGAGGCGGGCCTTTGCTTTTTTGTTTGCGCTGGAGCGGCTTAGTAGCCGAGCTCGGAAAGGCTCTTGCCTTCCTTGACCGCTTTTTCCAGCAGCGCGGCAGGCTCGAAATCGTCGCCGTGCGCTTTTTGGAATTCCTGCATCTTGGCGAGGACTTTATCCAGGCCGACGATCTTTTCGCCGTAATACATCGGGCCGCCCCGGTAGACCGGCCAGCCATAGCCGTTGATCCAGACGATGTCGATGTCGGAGGCGCGGATGGCCTTGCCTTCTTCCAGGATTTTGAAGCCTTCATTGATCATCGGATAGACGCAGCGTTCCAGAATTTCCTGATCGGAAATATCGCGGCGCTGGATCTGCTTCTTCTCGGCAAAATCCTTGATGATGTCTTCAACGACTTTCGACGGCGTGGCTTTGCGGTTCTCGTCATAATCGTAGAAACCGGCGCCCGTCTTCTGGCCGCGGCGGTCCATCTCGCAGAGCACGTCGCGGATCGTTTCGCCCTTGGAGTTTTCCTTGCGCCAGCCAAGGTCGAGACCAGCAAGGTCCGACATGGCGAAGGGGCCCATGGGCAGGCCGAAATCGAAAAGCACCCGGTCCACATCCCAGGGCATGGCGCCTTCCAGGATGAGCTTGTTCGCTTCGCGCTGGCGCTGGGCGAGGATGCGGTTGCCGACGAAGCCGGGGCAGACGCCGACAAGGGCGGCGATCTTGCCGATCTTCTTGGCAAGGTCCATGGAGGTGGCGATCACCTCTTTCGAGGTCTTGTCGGCGCGCACGACTTCCAGAAGCCGCATGACGTTGGCGGGGGAGAAGAAGTGCAGACCGATCACCGCTTCCGGGCGCTTCGTCACGCTGGCGATCTCGTCGATATTCAGCGCCGAGGTGTTGGTGGCGAGGATGGCGCCCGGTTTACAGATTTCATCGAGCTGGCGGAAAATGTCCTGCTTCACGTCCATATTCTCGAACACGGCTTCGATGATGAGGTCGCAATCGGCCAGTGCCTTCATATCCGTCGAGCCCTGGATGAGGCCGGTGCGCTTTTCCACATCGTCCATGGAGATGCGGCCTTTCTTGGCCGTGTTCTCGTAGTTCTTGCGGATCGTGCCGAGGCCCTTGTCGAGGGGCGCCTGATCGCGCTCAACGATGGTGACCGGGATGCCGGCATTGGCGAAGTTCATGGAAATGCCGCCGCCCATCGTGCCGGCGCCGATGATGCCGACTTTTTCGATGGGAATGCGCTTCGTGTCCTTGTCGATGCCCGGCACTTTCCAGACCTGGCGCTCGGCAAAGAAAACATGGCGCTGGGCTGCGGACTGCTCGCCGGTCACAAGCTTGGTGAAAAGATCGCGCTCGACCTTGATGCCTTCATCGAAGGATTTGTTCACCGCCGCTTCGATGCACTGGATATTGTATTCCGGGGCGAGGAAGCCGCGGGTCTTGCGGGCGATGGATTTGCGGAAATTGTCGAAGATTTCCGGTTTGCCGCGCGCCGCTTCCACCTTGTCGTTCATCTCGCGGACTTTTTTCAGCGGGCGGTTTTCGGCAACCACCTTCTTGGCGAAGGCAACAGCGCCCTCGCGCAGCTTGCCTTCTTCGGCCAGCTCATCGACGAGGCCCATTTCAAGGCACTTTTTGGCGGGCACATGCTGGCCGGTCGTGACCATTTCCAGGGCCTTTTCCGGCCCGACGATGCGGGGCAGGCGCTGCGTGCCGCCGGCGCCCGGCAGCAGGCCGAGGTTCACTTCCGGCAGGCCGCATTTGGCGGAGGGAACCGCCACGCGGTAATGGCAGGTCAGCGCGACTTCCAGGCCCCCGCCAAGCGCCGTGCCGTGGATGGCGGCAATGACGGGAACGGAGGCGTTCTCGATCATGTCCTGCGCATCGAAAAGGCTCGGGCCCGTCGGTTTCTTGCCGAATTCGGTAATATCGGCACCGGCGATGAAGGTGCGCCCGTCGCAGATCAGCACGATGGCTTTCACGGCGCTGTCGGCGGTCGCTTTTTTAATGCCTTCGAAAATCCCCTCGCGCACCGGCGCGGACAGCGCGTTGACGGGGGGCGAATTCAAGGTAAGGACGGCAATCTCGCCTTCCGTGGAAAGGTCGGCGACGTCGTTGATATTGCCCATGACGCATCTCCCATTTTCTGGTCGTTGAAATTGCCGGGATTGTAGCCAGTTTGAGCCCGAGAGCCAGCCCTGCTTTCCCCTGCGTTTTGCTCTTTTGCTGCTCACTCATGTACAAAGCGCGCGCACCTATGGACAGGAGTGAGGGGAAAAACGGGGTATTTGCAGGGCTCAGGCGGCTGGCGGCGCGCGGGCCCGGCTGATAGTCTCCCGGCCAATAAGAAAGCAGCATCAGGGAGCATGCGTCACGTGAAACCCGAGGACGAAATTCAGGCGGTCCGCGAAGGCTTCGCCAAGGGCGGCTATATTTGCGACAAGCAGATCGCCACGTCGATTTTCCTTTCCCGGAAACTGGGCAAGCCCATTCTCGTGGAAGGCCCGCCCGGCGTCGGCAAGACCGAGCTTGCCAAGGCGACGGCGGAATATCTCGGCCAGGAGCTGATCCGCCTGCAATGTTACGAAGGCGTCGATGAAGCCAAGGCGCTTTATGAATGGAAATACGGCAAGCAGCTGCTTTACACGCAGGTGCTGAAAGAAAAGCTCGGCGATCTGATGGAAGGGACCGTGGGGCTGAAACAGTCCATGGACCGCTTGCACGAATTCGACGACACGTTTTTCTCCACCGAGTTTCTGGAACCGCGCCCGCTTTTGAAAGCGCTGTGGTCGGAAAAGGGCGCGGTGCTTCTAATCGATGAGATCGACAAGTCGGATGACGAGTTCGAAGCTTTCCTGCTGGAGCTTTTGTCGGACTATCAGATTTCCGTGCCGGAGCTCGGAACGATCAAGGCCAAGAGCACGCCCATCGTGTTCCTGACCTCGAACAATTCGCGTGAGATCGGCGATGCGCTGAAGCGGCGCTGCCTGCACCTTTACATTCCCTTCCCCGATTCCAAGCTTGAGAACGACATCATCAAGGCGCGGGTGCCGGATGTGGAAGAAGGTTTGCGCAAGCAGCTTGTCGCCTTCGTGCAGGGCCTGCGCACGCTCGAACTTAAAAAACATCCCTCGGTTTCCGAGACGATCGACTGGGCGCGCACGCTGGTGCTGCTTCATGCCGAAACGCTCGATGCGGAGCTCGTGCGCGACACGCTGAACGTGCTTCTCAAGTTTCAGGACGATATCGAGAATGTGGACGGGGAAATCAACGCCCTGACCTCTCAAGCGCAAAAGGCGAGCGCGTAGCCGGCGCCGGGGACGAGACCATGAGCGAGGTTCTGACCGAATTTATCCGGGCGCTGCGGGCGGCGGATGTGCGCGTGTCGATATCGGAAAGTATCGATGCGGGGCGCACCGTCGAACTCGTGGGCTTCGATAATAGGCAGGTGCTCAAGCACTCGCTGGGCCAGGTGCTCGCCAAAACCGAAGAAGAAAAGTTCTCCTTCGACGAAACCTTCGACAAGTTCTTTGCCTTCGACCAGTTCAAGCCGCCGCCCAAGCGCGAAGACGGCCCCGGCCAGGCGAAAGACGGGGAGGGCGAAGGCGAGGAAAGCGAGAGCGGGCAAGACGCGCCGAGCGATGGCGAAGGCGGCGAAGAAGGCGGGGCCCCATCCATGCCCGGCCAAAGCTCGGGCGGCGATGGCGGCGCGCCGCAAGGGGCGCAGTCCGGCGGCAAGCCCGGCGGCGGGCCGGTCAATGAGGGCGATGTACCGCATGCAGGCCCCAATGCGCCCGGCGGGCAGAACCTTCTAGAAATGCTCGAAGCAGGCGATGCCGCCGCCCTGCAAATGGCGCTGGCGGAGGCGGCCCGGCGCACGCAGCTCAACCGCATCCGGCTTTTCACGCAGCGCGGCATGTATGTGCGGCGTATTCTGGAGGAAATGGGGCTCGAAACGCTCGATCAGGCGATCGAGGTGGCGGAGCGGCAGGGCACGGAAGCGGGCGATGCGCGCGGGCAGGAAATCCGCGAGATGCGTGACGGCTTGCGCGCGCAGGTGCGCGATTATGTCGAGCAGCAGCTTGAACTTTATACTGCCAATGCCGGCAAGCGCCTGCGCGAGGAAGTGCTCTCCCAGGTGCGCCTTTCCAATGTCGACCATCGGGACGCCAAGGTCATTCGCCAGCTTGTGAAGAAGATGGCGAAGAAGCTCATCGCGCTCAATTCCCGCCGCAAGAAACGCACGCTGCGCGGCCAGCTCGATGTGCGCAAGACCATCCGCAAGAATATCGAATATGACGGGCTGCTTTTCGACATCGTCTGGAAAAGCGAGAAGGTGGACCGCCCGAAAGTGATGGCGATCTGCGATGTCTCCGGGTCCGTCGCGCAATATACGCGCTTTCTCCTGATGTTCCTTTACAGCCTCAGCGAGGTTTTGCCGCAGGTGCGCGCCTTTGCTTTTTCCGGCCGGCTGGGGGAAGTGACGGATCTCTTCGAGAAGGAGGGCATCGAAAAAGCGATTGCCGAGACTATGCATGTGCATGGCGGCGGGGCGACGGATTACGGCATGGCGCTGGAAGATTTCGCCGATCTTGCCCTTGATGATGTGGATCATCATACGACGGTGATCATGCTGGGGGACGGGCGCTCGAATAATGCCAACCCGCGCGCCGATATTTTGGACAAAATCCATGACCGCGCCCGGCGGGTCATCTGGCTCAACCCGGAGCCGAAATCACTCTGGAATACGGGCGACAGCGTCATGCGCTCCTTTACCCCGCACTGCGACCGGGCCCAGACCTGCGCCTCGCTCAAAGACCTGGAACGGGTGGTGAGCGAGCTGTTACGCACGGCAGTTTAAGAGCCAAATCAAGCGCTTACGCAGGCCCTTGCCGGAACGTTTGGCGTGACCGCCAGTGCCGATTATGATCGGGGCGGGACTTGGCGAGATATGCTGCCGGGCTAAAGCGGGGGGCCGCTTGCCGGTATTTCAGCATCGATCCGCGATACCGTTTAGGCCGGCTTTCCGGCCCGATCCCTGCAACGGGAGGGGCTTGGAAGGCTCAAAGGGCAGTTCTGTGCCGCTGCGGGACAGGCTGGACCTTGTATTTGTGAAATGGGGACTGGACAGGATGACCAGGGGGGCAAGTGCCGCCCGCGCTGCAAGCGCGGACAGGACGCACATAGACAGGGCGGCAAAGATCAAACGGGCAGCCTTTGCGCTCTTGGCTTTAGGCGGCGCGCTTTTCTGGGCGTCCGCCACCCGCGCGGAGGTTGCCGATTATCTGCCGCTGGCCCGGCCGGCGCCGTCCGATGCCATTCTTTCCAAACCGATCCGTGAGCCCGGCGACCCGGGCGGGGCCGGGCAGGTGCTGCCCGCGCCCGATTACGCCGCCCGCAAGAAATTCAATGTCGTGGTGCTGGGCGATTCGCTCGGCGACGGGCTTTGGGCGGGGCTTTACCGCGTCTTGAAAGGCGACAAGCGTTTTGAGGTCATCAAACGCTCGAAAGTCGCCTCGGGCTTTGTGCGCTCGGAATATTATGACTGGAATGCGAATGTTGAGCGCGTGCTCGAGGAAGAGCGTGTCGATATCGCCGTGGTGATGATCGGCACGAACGACCGGCAGGTTATCGTCAATGGCAAGGGCGAACGCTACCCGCTGCGGGCCAAGGGTTGGGAACAGGAATACCGTGAGCGCATCCGCCGCTTCACCGCCTCGCTGCAGGCGCGTGGGGCCTATATTTACTGGGTCGGCATTCCGGTGATGCGCTCGGCGCGTTTCGGCGGCGACATGCAATATTTCAACTCGATCTACCGCGAGGAAACGGCGCGCGCGGGTGTGCCCTTCGTGCCGACCTGGGAAGGCCTTGCGAATGCCAAGGGCGAGTACACCGCCTACGGGCCGGACCTGCGCGGGCGGGAAAAGCTGCTGCGCGCTGATGACGGCATTCATTTCACCCTTGCCGGTTATCAGGTGCTCGCCTCTATAGTAGCGGATGCGATTAAAACCGATATCGACAAGGGCTATGTGCGCCTCGATGCACCGGCCGGGAAAGTCCGGCAAAGCGCGGCTGTCTCCGAGCCTCAAGAGGAGACGGTGGCCGAACCTCAAGCGCCTGCGCAAGGCAATGAGGAAGAGGCCTCTGCCGATGGGGCTCACGGCGCTGAAAGCGAAGTTCAAAGCGCGCAGGCCGCCCCCATCGAGGTGCCGGAGCTTCGCCCCGGACGTGCCGACGATTGGAGCTGGCCGCTGCGCTAAAGCCGGCCTCGCCTTTCTTCTTATTTCAGCGCTCAGCGCCTGCGCTTCAGAAAGTTGCGGGCCGGCCCTTGCGCCGGCGCCCGGCCTTGCCGCTTTTTACGGCGCATTGGAGGAGCTTGAGAGCGGCACGCGCACCCGGGCGGTTTCCATTCTGCATCTCGGTGACAGCCATATCGCCGCCGACCGCTTCAGCGGCGATCTTGCCGCGCGTTTTCAGGTCCGTTTCGGCGACGGCGGGCGCGGGCTTTTTCCGCCTGCCGAGCCTTTTCCTTATTTTGCGCGCCAGGGCTATGAAGTGTCGGCCTCGGCGGGCTGGCAAATTGCCAATAGCCAGCGTGTGGAGGCGTCAGGGCCATTCGGCCTGACCGGCATTCGCGCGCAAAGCGGCTCGGCGGCGGACTTTATGCGCCTTGCCGCGCGGGCGGGGGCTTTTTCTTCTTTTGCCGTGGATGTCTGGGGCACGCCGGAGGGCGGCTCTTTTCAGCTTCTTCTAAATGGAGAAGAGGCGGGGGTCTTTTCCACGAAAGGCCGCGGGCTCATCCGCGTTGCGCTGAAACGCGGAATGGCCAGCCGGGCGGAACTGCGCCCCATGGGCGATGGGCCCGTCACAGTGCTCGGCTGGGGCAGCGCGCCGCCTGCAAGCGGCGTTCTTTACGAAGCGCAGGGCATTCCGGGCGCGCGACTTTCTGTTCTTGAGCGCTGGGACGAGGATGTTTTGCGCGCCGAGCTTGAGGCGCTGCAGCCCGATCTCATCATTCTCGATTACGGCACGAATGAAGGTTTCGATGATGCGCTTTCGCCTGTTTCCTATAAGCGCCTGCTCGGGCAGAAGCTGCGCCGGCTCAGCGAGTGGGCGCCCGGGGCCTCCCTTGCCGTTATCGGTGCGCGCAGCGGGGCGCGGCTTCCCTCCTATCTGAAAACCGGGGCGGAGCGGCGGACCTATCCGTGCGTGCCGCTGGCGCTGAACGAAAAAGCGAAATATGGAGCGCTCCTCGCACAGGAAAGCCCGGTGCTCGCCCGCTGGCACGCGCCGCCCTCCTTGAGCGCCGTGCGCGCCGCACAGGAAGAAACGGCAGCCGCGGAAGGCGCTTTCTTCTGGAATGCGGCGGCGGCCATGGCGGTGGGGGATGGAACTGCCTGCGCCATCCATGACTGGGCGCTCGCCGAACCGGCGCTCGCCTATCCCGATCATGTGCATCTGACCCCTGCGGGCGCCGAGCGGCTTGCCGCGCGTTTCTGGGAGGCTTTGATGGGGCCTTATGAGGCGGCGCAGTGCCGGGCGCGGGGCGCGGGAAAGACGCTTTTCTGAGCGGGCCGCCCCATTAACCAAGATGTCATGCGCCTGTTGCGAAAAGGCGCGCTAAGCCTGACAATCTGGGCTCCGTCACGCCCCCTGACGGTTAATGTAGCGCGTAACATGTGTCAGGCGGCGGATGCTTTTCCCAACTTTCGAGTTTGGTGTTTTCTTTCTCGTTGTCTTCGCGGTGGGCTGGGAGCTTCGCCGCGATCCGAATTGGCGTAAGCTTTTTCTCGTCGGCGCGAGCTATTTTTTCTATGGCTGGTGGGACTGGCGCTTTGTCGGCCTTCTGGTCTTGTCCTCGGCCATCAATTTTTCCGCCGGCTGGCTGCTCGACAGGCTGGGCCGGCCTTCCATGCGCAAAACCGTGGTGGCGTTCGCCGTCATTCTCAATCTAAGTATTCTCGGCTTCTTCAAATATTACGGTTTCTTCCTCGACAGTCTGCGCGTGCTTCTGGAAACGCTCAATCTGGAGCGGGATCTGCCTTTCATGCAGGTCATTTTGCCGGTGGGGATTTCCTTCTTCACCTTCCAGGGCATTTCCTATGTGGTGGATGTCTACCGGGGTCATGTGCGCGCCTCGCACTCGGTGCTGGATGTCTTTCTCTATATCTCGTTCTTCCCGCAGCTTGTCGCCGGGCCCATCGTGCGCGCGGCGGATTTTCTGCCGCAGCTCGACGAGACCCCGCGCCTGACCCGCGCCATGGGCGCGATCGGTGTGGTGCTGATCCTTTCCGGTCTCATCAAGAAAATGGTGATCGCCAATTATCTGGCGACCGAGCTTGTGGATCCGGTCTTTTTCGATCCCTCCGTGCTTGGCGGCGCGGATCTTCTGATCGGGGTTTACGGCTATGCGGTGCAGATCTATTGCGATTTTTCCGGCTATTCGGATATTGCCATCGGGGTCGCCGCGCTGCTCGGCTATAAGTTCTCGGAAAACTTCAATCAGCCTTACCGCGCCTCGTCCTTGCAGGATTTTTGGCGCCGCTGGCACATTTCCCTCTCCACCTGGCTGCGGGATTATCTTTACATTCCCCTGGGCGGGAACCGGGGCGGGGGTTTTGCCACCTACCGCAATCTCTTTTTGACGATGTTTCTGGGCGGGCTTTGGCATGGGGCGGCCTGGACCTTCGTTTTCTGGGGCGCCTTTCACGGCGCAGCGCTCGGGATCGAGCGTTTCGCCCGCCAGAAGCTGAACGCCCTTGCCCCGCCTGCGGGAGAAGAGCCCGGCTATATCACCCGTCTTTCGCGCCCGCTTAACAGGGTGCTTGGCGTTATTGCCACGTTCCATCTTGTTTGCTTTGCCTGGATTTTCTTCCGGGCGGAGAATTTCACCCTGGCGTCGACTTACGTGACGGGGCTTGCCGACTGGTCTGTGCCCTCGCTTTACGTGACGCCCTTCATTGCGGCGCTGATCGCGGGTTCGCTTTGCTTCCAGTTTACCCCGCCGAAGCTTGCCGAATGGCTGGCGCGCCCGCTTGAATATGCGCCTTCCGCCGTCTTGGGGTTGGTGCTCGGGCTTGGTATCTTTCTTATCTGGGCTGCGGCGCCGGCAGGCGTTGCGCCGTTTATTTATTTCCAGTTCTAGGCGGGCTGGAGACATGAGGATGCAGGGGCTATGGGACAGGATGTAGCGCTTTCCAATCCGGGCGAGATCGTGCCGCAGAACCAGGCGCTGGCAACGACGGACCGGGTGATCTTTCAGAACGGCGAGGTCGAGCAGGGCTGGGAGGCGGTGCCGCGCGGCTTCCTGCGCGAGGAACGCGAGACCCATTACCAGATCGGCCGGCTCTGGCGGGCGCTGATCATCGCCGCCGCCGTGCTTGCGCTTTTGAATAGCGGGCGGCTTGTGACCATGGTGAGCGGGCTTTCCGTCGGCCCGGTGGAAGACACGATCATCGTCATGTCCGAGACCTGGCACGAGCAGATGAACGAACGCGGCCTTGCGCAATTTGCCGAAGAGGTGCGCGCCAAGATCGACGTCTGGCGCGCGGCAACCTGGGACGATGTGGAAGAGGAACTGCCCGCCGGGGAACGTGAGGGGGCATTGCTGCGCGGCGCGCAAGGCGGGGTTTAGGTGCCTATCGTTCCCGCAAAGAAAAAGCCCCGCTTCGGATGAAGCGGGGCTTTTACGTTTTATACCGCCAGGCTTAGCGGGGCAGGTCCGTCTTGCCCATCAGGGCAAGGTCGACCTCGCGGGCGCATTGGCGGCCCTCGCGGATGGCCCAGACGACCAGCGACTGGCCGCGGCGCATGTCGCCGCAGGTGAAGATCTTCTCGCGGCTGGCCTTGTAGCGGATCGTGTCTGCTGCCACATTGCCGCGCGGGTCGAGCTCGACGCCGAGCTCTTCCAGCATGCCTTCATGGACGGGATGAACGAAGCCCATGGCAAGCAGCACGAGGTCGGCTTTCAGCTCGAATTCCGTGCCCGCTATGGGTTTCATGTTTTCGTCCACATGCACGCAGTGCAGCTTTTTCACCTGGCCGTCCTCGCCGGTGAATTTCTGCGTCATCACCGCGAACTCGCGCTCTGCCCCTTCCTGCTGGCTGGAGGAAGTGCGCAGTTTCAGCGGCCAATCCGGCCAGGTCAGGAGCTTGTTCTCCATCACGGGCGGCTTCGGCATGATTTCCAGCTGCGTGATCGACAGGGCGCCCTGGCGGCGCGAGGTGCCGATGCAGTCAGAGCCCGTGTCGCCGCCGCCGATAACGACGACATGCTTGCCGCCTGCCAGGATCGGCTCGACATTGGCGAGCGGTTCCTCGGAGACGCGGCGGTTCTGCTGCGGCAGGAAGTTCATGGCGAAGTGAATGCCATGCAGGTCCCGGCCTTCGATGGGCAGGTCGCGCGGATGCTCGGAGCCGCCGGAGAGAATGACAGCGTCATATTCTTTCGTCAGCTCTTCGGCCTTCTTGTCGACGCCGATATGCACATTGCAGTGGAAGGTCACGCCTTCGGCCTTCATCTGCTCGACGCGGCGGTCGATATAGTGCTTTTCCATCTTGAAGTCGGGAATGCCGTAGCGCAGCAGGCCGCCGGCTTTCGCGTTCTTCTCGTAAAGATGAACGTCGTGGCCGGCGCGGGCGAGCTGCTGGGCGGCGGCAAGGCCGGCGGGGCCGGAACCGACGACGGCAACCTTCTTGCCGGTCTTGAACTTCGGCGGCATGGGCTGCGCCCAGCCTTCTTCCCAGGCGCGGTCGATGATCGCGCATTCGATGGTTTTGATCGTCACGGGCTTGTCGATCAGGTTGAGCGTGCAGCTTGCCTCGCACGGGGCGGGGCAGATGCGGCCCGTGAATTCGGGGAAGTTGTTCGTCGACTGCAGGTTATGGAACGCCCGTTTCCAATCGTCGTGATAGACGAGGTCGTTGAAATCCGGGATCTGGTTGTTCACCGGGCAGCCATTGTGGCAGTAGGGAATACCGCAATCCATGCAGCGCGCCGCCTGCTCGCGGGTTTTCTCTTCCCCGAGCGGAATGACGAACTCGTTGTAATTGCGGATACGGTCGCTGGCCGGCTTGTAGCTGCGGTCCTGACGATCGATCTCAAGAAAGCCTGTAATCTTTCCCATACTTACTCTCCTGCTGCCGCAAGTTTCTGTTCTTCCTCGCGCTGAGCGGCGAGCTCAAGCAAGGCGCGGCGATATTCAACCGGCATGACCTTGCGGAACTTGGGCAGATACTCTTCCCATTTGTCCAGGATGGCCTTGCCGCGTGCCGAATTGGTGTAATGCACGTGGTTCTCGACGAGCTGGCGCAGACGCTCGGCGTCGAAACGCGTCATGTCGCCGAGAATATCGACACGGCCATGGCCTTCCAGATCGCCCGTTTGATGGTGCGAATTGACCATCGCTTCGTCTTCCGCTTCCACCGGCTCCAGTTCGACCATCGCCATGTTGCAGCGATCTTCGAACATGCCGTCTTCATCGAGCACGTAAGCGATGCCGCCGGACATACCGGCTGCGAAGTTACGGCCCGTCGGACCCAGCACGACAACCACACCGCCCGTCATGTATTCGCAGCAGTGATCGCCGGCGCCTTCCACAACGGCGATGGCGCCGGAGTTACGCACGGCAAAGCGCTCGCCCGCCACACCGCGGAAGTAGCATTCGCCTTCCACGGCGCCGTAAAGCACCGTGTTGCCGACGATAATGCTCTTTTCCGGCACGATCTTCTTGGCTTCGGCCGGCGGATAAACAACGAGACGGCCGCCCGAAAGGCCCTTGCCGACATAGTCGTTCGCTTCGCCTTCCAGCTCGAGCGTGACGCCGCGCACCACCCAGGCCCCGAAGCTCTGCCCCGCCGTGCCTTTGAACTTGGCATGGATCGTATCCTGGGGCAGACCGGCATGGCCATAGCGCTTGGCGATTTCGCCGGAGAGCATGGTGCCGATCGTGCGGTCGGTGTTTTTCACCGGCAGGTCGATCTGCACCGGCTTTTTCTCTTCGATGGCGGGTTTCGCGAGCTCGATGAGCTTGCGGTCCAGCACGTCGTCGATCATGTGCGTCTGCGGTTCGCACTTATGGATGTTCACGCCTTCGATCGTCTCGGGCTTGGTGAAGAGCTTCGTGAAGTCGAGCCCTTTCGCCTTCCAATGGTCGATGGCGGCGCGCTTGTCGAGCACCTGCATCTGGCCGACCATTTCATCGAAGGTGCGGAAGCCGAGTTCGGCCATCAGCTCGCGCACTTCTTCGGCGACGAAGAAGAAGTAGTTGATGACGTGCTCCGGTGCGCCGACGAAACGCTTGCGCAAGACCGGGTCTTGCGTGGCAACGCCGACCGGGCAGGTGTTGAGGTGACACTTGCGCATCATGATGCAGCCGGCGGCGATAAGCGGGGCGGTAGAGAAGCCGAATTCATCGGCCCCCAGAAGCGCGCCCACGACAACGTCGCGGCCTGTACGCAGACCCCCGTCCACCTGCACGGCGATACGGCCGCGCAGACGGTTCATCACCAGCGTCTGGTGCGTTTCGGCGAGGCCGATTTCCCAGGGGCTGCCCGCATGCTTGATGGAGGTCAGCGGGCTTGCGCCGGTGCCGCCTTCATAGCCGGAAATCGTGACATGGTCCGCGCGAGCCTTGGAAACACCGGCGGCAACGGTGCCGACGCCGACTTCCGAGACCAGCTTCACGGAAATGTCCGCGGCCGGGTTGGTGTTCTTCAGATCGAAGATGAGCTGTGCCAGGTCTTCGATCGAATAGATGTCATGGTGCGGGGGCGGGGAGATGAGGCCCACGCCCGGCGTCGAATGGCGCACTTTGGCGATGACGCTGTCGACCTTGTGGCCGGGCAGCTGGCCGCCTTCGCCGGGCTTTGCGCCCTGCGCCATCTTAATCTGGATCATGTCCGAATTGACGAGATATTCCGTCGTCACGCCGAAGCGGCCGGAGGCCACCTGCTTGATGGCGGAGCGCATGCTGTCGCCATTGGGCATGGGGGTGAAACGGTCCACTTCTTCGCCGCCCTCACCGGTATTGGACTTGCCGCCCAGCCGGTTCATGGCGATGGCGAGCGTCGTGTGCGCTTCACGGGAGATCGAGCCATAGGACATGGCGCCCGTGGCGAAACGGCGCACGATATTGGCCGCCGGTTCCACTTCCTCAAGCGGGACGGGCTTGCGGCCCTGTTCTTCGGCCGTTTTCAGGCGGAAGAGGCCGCGGATCGTGAGCATGCGTTCGTTCTGCTCGTTGATGCGCTTGGCGAACTCGCGGTACTGGTCCTGGCTGTTACCGCGCACGGCATGCTGCAGGTCGCGCACGCTGTCGGACGTCCAGGCATGTTCCTCGCCGCGGATACGCAGATTGTATTCGCCGCCCACTTCCAGGCTGTCGGCGAGAACCGGCGAAGCGCCATAGGCTTCGGCGTGGCGGCGGACGGTTTCCTCGGCCACTTCGTCAAGCCCAATGCCCTCGATCGTGGTCACCGTGCCGTAGAAATAGCGCTTCAGGAAGCTCGTCGAGAGGCCGATCGCATCGAAGATCTGCGCGCCGCAATAGGACTGGTAGGTCGAGATGCCCATCTTGGACATGACCTTGAGAATGCCCTTGTTGATCGCCTTGATGTAGCGCTTCTGGGCGTCTTCGCGGGACAGGTCCTGCGGCAGATCGCCGGCCTGGCGCATTTTTTCCAGCGTTTCGAAGGCAAGATAAGGGTTGATGGCTTCCGCGCCATAGCCCGCCAGGCAGCAGAAATGCTGCACTTCGCGCGCCTCGCCCGTTTCCACGACAAGCCCGACCGAGGTGCGCTGTTCGGCGCGGATCAGGTGATGGTGGACGGCGGAGGTGGCGAGCAGCGCGGGAATGGCGATGCGGTCCTTGCCCACCTTGCGGTCGGACAGGATGATGATGTTGTCGCCTTCTTCCACGGCCTTGCAGGCTTCATCGCACAGCCGCTCGAGCGCGCCTGCCATGCCGGCGGCGCCTTCGGAGGCGGGGTAGGTGATGTCCAGCGTGATGGTCTGGAAGTGATTGTCCTCGAGATCGCCGATCTCGCGGATCTTTTCCAGGTCCTCATTCGTGAGAATGGGCTGGCGCACTTCCAGGCGCTTCTGCTCGCTCGTGCCTTCCAGATCGAGCAGATTGGGGCGCGGGCCGATCAGCGAGATCAGCGACATGACGATCTCCTCGCGGATCGGGTCGATCGGCGGGTTCGTCACCTGCGCAAAGTTCTGCTTGAAATAGGTGTAGAGCAGCTTCGAGCGGTTGGAGAGTACGGAGATGGGCGTGTCGGTGCCCATCGAGCCGATGGCTTCCTGGCCGGTCTCGGCCATGGGCGACATCAGGATCTTGATGTCTTCCTGGGTGTAGCCGAAAGCCTGCTGCATATCGAGCAGGTTCTCGGGCGCCACATGTTCGAATTCCTTCACCGGCTCGGGCAGGTCTTCGACATAGATCTGCGTCTTGTCGAGCCAGCTCTGATAGGGGTGCGACTTGGCAAGCTGCATCTTGATCTCGTCATCGGAGATGATGCGGCCTTCTTCCAGGTCGATCAGCAGCATTTTGCCGGGCTGCAGGCGCCATTTTTCCACGATGGTGGATTCTTCGGCCGGCAGTACGCCCATTTCCGAGGCCATCATGACCGTGCCGTCTTCCGTCACATAATAACGGGCAGGGCGCAGGCCGTTGCGGTCCAGCGTCGCGCCGATTTGGCGGCCATCGGTGAAGGCGACGGCGGCGGGCCCGTCCCAGGGCTCCATCAGCGCGGCGTGATGTTCGTAAAAAGCGCGGCGCTCGGGGTCCATGAGCGTGTGGCCGCCCCAGGCTTCCGGGATCAGCATCATCATGGCGTGCGCGAGCGAGTAGCCCGATTCCACCAGCAATTCGAGCGCATTGTCGAAGCTGGCGCTATCGGACTGGCCTTCATGGATGATCGGATAGAGCTTGGTCATATCCTCGCCGAAAAGCTCTGAGCTCATGGAGCCCTGGCGGGCATACATCCAGTTTTCGTTGCCGCGCTTCGTGTTGATCTCGCCGTTATGGCAGATCATGCGGAAGGGGTGAGCAAGCGACCAGGTGGGGAAGGTGTTCGTCGAGAAACGCTGGTGCACCAGGGCAATTGCGGAGACGAAGTCTTCGTTTTCCAGGTCTTTATAATAGAGGCCGACCTGCGCCGCGAGCAGCATGCCTTTGTAGCAAAGGGTGCGCGAGGAGAAGGACGGGATATAGAAGAAGCGGTTGTTTTCATCGCCGTCATCGGCATAGACCGTTTTCTCGATCAGCTTGCGAATGACATAGAGCTTGCGCTCGAAGGCGTCCTGGCTGAGGCCGCCCGCGCGCTTGACGAAAAGCTGGCGGTGCGTGGGCTCGGTCGGCTTCACGCTTTCGCCCAGGTCGGAAGGGTCAACCGGCACATCGCGCCAGCCGAGAACGCTCTGGCCCTCGTCCGTCACGGTCTTTTCTGCCAGTTTCTCGATCTTGGCACGCGCAGCCTCATCCTTCGGCAGGAAGAAGAAGCCGACGCCATAATCGCCCTCATCCGGCAGCTCGAAGCCCAGATTGGCGGCTTTCGTCTGGAAGAAAGCGTGAGGCATCTGCACCAGAATGCCGGCGCCGTCGCCCGCCTTCGGGTCGGCGCCCACGGCGCCGCGATGCTCGAGATTTTCGAGAATTTTCAGGCCGTCGGCCACGATCTTGTGGCTTTTCTTATTATGAATGTTCGCCACAAAGCCTATACCGCAGGCATCATGCTCGTTGCGCGGGTCGTAAAGACCGCGCGCAGACGGCTGCCCCGCCGGAGGGGTCACGGCCGCCCCGGCACGGTTTCTTGCCTCACCGGGTAGCTGGCTCAAAGAATCGCGATTCTGAGTCATTCCCTAAATCTCTTTCCAAAAACTGTCAGCACCTATGGCCCCCGCCCGTCCTTTACCCTTAACGGGCATTCGGCCATGCGGGGCGGCGCACCCTAACGGGTTGGCGTTCGATGGCAAGTCCGGCGGGTGCCGTTTTTTGCCTCTCCGCGTCAATTCGCGCACCCCGAACCGTCGGGGCGCCGCTGTCAGAGCCGAACGTCAACGCGCTGCCACGTGTCCTTTGCAGTGCCGCTTTGAACGCGGCTTTTTCTGCTGGACGCCCTTAACTTCTTGCCGGAGCCCGGGCGAGGCCTTGTCGGCTGCGGTTTTGCAGCCCCTACCGGCCAGCGGGGACAACTCTCCCCACCGGAGGCCGGATATTGCCAGAAATACCCCCGCATGATCAAGCAAATACGACAGGGGTGCTGACCTATAGGTCAAATGCCGGGTTTTCTTCGTTAACCATAAGCGAATCAGGGAGGAATCCAAGCCTTAGGCGCTTGCGGGCGCGCCTGGCGTGCTTTGCGAATCCGAAACCCCCTGCAGAAGCAGGGCGGCGGTCAGATCGCCGGTCACATTCACCGCGGTCCGGCACATATCAAGGAGGCGGTCCACCCCGAGGATAATGACCATGCCTTCCACCGGAATGTTCATGGAAAGGGCGACGGAACTGAGAATAGCAATGCTCACCCCCGGCGTGCCGGGCGCGCCGATGGAGGAGGCGATGAGCGTGCCGGTGACGATAGCGATCTGGGCAAGGCTGAGTTCGACCCCGGAAAGCTGGGCGAGAAAGAGAATCGCCACGGCCTGGTAAAGGGCGGTGCCGGCCATATTCATGGTCGCGCCGAGAGGAATGACGATATTGGCGATATTGCCCGGCACGCCGAGCCGGCGCGCGGTCTGAATGGTGACGGGCATGACGGCGGAGGAACTGGAGGTGGAAAAGGCGAGAAGCAGGTTGCCGCCCGCTTTTTTCAGAAATTCCACTGGGCCGGTCTGTGTAAAAATCCCCGCAATGACAAGATAAAGCGCAAGCAGCAGCGCGAGGCCGAGCAGCACCGTACCGACATAGACCGACATGCCGAGCACCGTTTCAAGGCCGATGCGGGTAACGAGCTGCACCATGAGGCCGAAAACGGCGTAAGGGGTGAGGAACATCGCCCATTTGACGATGTTCATGGAAATGGAAAGCAGCGCGTCCACTAGTGCCAAAAAGGGCTGGGCGCGCTCGCGCTCCACCTGCATCACGGAAATGCCGACAAGGAGCGCCAGCACCACGATGGCCAGCATATCCCCTTGCACGATGGAGGCGGTGGGATTGGCGGGCAGGATGGCGGCGATCATTTCGGGCAGCGCGGCGACGCCTTGTTCCAGCGGCAGCGCCGGTGCGGCGTCTGCTGCGGCAGATGGCATGGCGGGGGACGCGGGGCTGCTTGCCGCGCCCAGCCCCTCGCCAGGTTTCAGCCAGCTTGCCAGAAGGATGCCGCCGGTCGCGGCTGCTGCGGTTGTTGCCAGAATGAACGCCCCGAGGCGCAGGCCGACCGAACGCAGCTCCGTGCCCGATGCCGCGCTCATCAGGCCCGCAACGATCGAGCAGAAAATCAACGGTACGAGCACCATGGCGATAAGCGCCATGAAGATCTTGGCGGGCAAGGCAAGCCAGAGGCCGATAATTTCCATGCTGCCGGGGGCCAGCAGCTCGCTGTTCTGGCTCATGAAAAGACCGAGCGCGAAGCCCAGCACCATGCCCGCGATCACCTGCGCCCAAAGACGGGAGGTGATCCAGACGCGCAGCTTGAAGCGCTGTCTGGCAATCCTGATGGGCGTTTCGGCGGTTGGGGACATGTGAAGCCTGTGTGAGGAGGTTAGCGATCCGGCCTGCTCCATACTAAGATGACGCTCAAACACATCAATGAAACAGATCAATAGGGAGATGCGGCATGGCAGAGGCGGCATATAGAATTTTCGGGGCCGAGCTTTCCCCTTATTCGGTGAAGGTGCGCTCCTATTTCCGCTACAAGCAGATCCCGCACGAATGGGTGGTGCGGGATGCGAGCACGCAGGGCGAGTTCCAGAAATACGCCAAGCTGCCGCTCATTCCTCTGGTTGTGACACTGGAAGACAAGGGCTTGCAGGATTCAACGCCGATCCTTGAAAAGATGGAGGCGCGTTACCCGGAACCTGCCATTCAGCCGGAAGATCCGGTGCTCGCGTTTATTTCCGCGCTCTTGGAAGAATATGCGGATGAGTGGGGTAATAAGCACATGTTCCACTATCGCTGGACCTATGAGCCCGATCAGATCGCAACCGCCCATAGCATCGCCGCCATGCAGGCGCCGGGGCTCGATGAGGCGCAATTGAAAGCGGTGGCGGACATGGTGCGCGAGCGCATGTCGGGGCGGCTTTTTTTCGTCGGCTCTTCGCCTGAAACCGCGCCGCTTATCGAAGGGTCGATGAAAGAGGCGGCAGCGCTGCTCGAGGCGCATCTGAACGGGCGCGCTTATGTTTTGGGCAGCCGGCCTTCCCTAGCCGATTTCGGGCTTTATGCGCAGTTCTATGAAATGAGCCTCGATCCGACGGCGGGAGCTTATTTGAAAGAAAACCATCCGGGCCTTCTTGCCTGGTGCGAGCGCATGCTGAACCCAGACCCTAAAGCGGGCAAGGAAGGGGGCTTTGAGGCTTGGGAGAGCCTTAAGGAGACGCTCGTGCCGTTTCTTGCGCGGGAAGTGGGCGCACGCTTTTTGCCCTGGAGCACGGCCAATGCGACGGCGCTTGCCAGCGGCGCGGAGACGTTCGAGGTGGAGATTGAAGGCGGGCATTTTGCGCAGCAGCCGCAGAAATACCACGCCCGTTCTTTGAAGGCGCTGAAAGAGCGTTACGCGGCGTCACCGGCCAAGGACCGGCTCGATCCCATCCTGAAAGAGACAGGCTGCCTGACCTATCTTGCGTAGGCCGGACGCCTGACCTCCCGCCGGTTCAGATTCTGTTCAGCCCTGCCGGATAAACTCGTTTTCTCGGTATGCGCCGGGTGATTTAATTGGAGCTCTGATGAAGAGCACCGGTTGCCGGCGCGGGATGTCAGATGGCGGGAGGACGGCTCTTGTCTGAAGAAAACGCGGATGAAATTCTCGCGCGCGCGCATGCAGCCGTTGCGGCGCTGAAAGAAGGCTACCGTGAGCAGCTCGTGCAGGATGTCGAGACGCTGCGTGCCTGTCTGCGCGAGCTTGAAGCGGGCGCGCCGGACGGCGAGCATCCGCTGCAGGAGCTTTTCGTCACCAGCCATAATGTCAAAGGCCAGGCCGGCACGTTCGGTTATGACCTCATCACCTCGATCAGCGAACTTCTGTGTGAGTTTCTGCGCGCCAAGCCGGCGCTCAGCGACGATGTGGTGCTGATCGTGCGCGCTCATGTCGATGCGCTCTCGTTACTTGTCGATCATGATGTGGAGGGAAGCGGCGGCGCGCTCGGCACCGAGGTGGTGGAAAAACTCAAACGCTTGCAGGAAGCGGCCTGAGGAAACGTCTGGCCCTCTGCTTCCGGATCAGTGAGTTGCCTTGCGCGGAGGCTGGCCGGAGGATTGGCTTCCCGATTGATGCTCCATCTTGTTCAAGAGAAGCCGTAAAGCGTCCTTCGTATCCGCTTTCTGTTTGGGCGATAGGGCGTTTTGCTCCGCGCAGGGCCGCGCAGACGCGGCATCATCGACTGCCGGCAGCACGATGCGTCCGCGCTCGTGGAGAACGCGGGCGATCTCTCCCAAAAGCAGCGGCAGGTGGATGGGTTTGGAGACGAACCCGTCCATACCCACTTGCAGATATTGCTCCTTGGAACCCTGCATTGCATGGGCGGTCAGCGCGATGATGGGAATGCCCGCCCAGTCCGCGTCGGAAGCGCGGATAACTTTCGTTGCAATGACGCCGTCCATTTCCGGCATTTGAATATCCATCAGCACGAGATCGAAGGGCGCGCGGCGCAGATGCTTGACCGCTTCGATGCCGTTCTTCGCGATGGTGAGATTGTGTCCCAGCTTGTCGATGATGGCGCGCATCAGACGCTGGTTCACGTCGTTGTCTTCGGCCAGAAGAATGTTCATGTGAGGCGGAATGGCGGCCAGCGCCTCGTTCGCTCCCAAAGGTTTGGGCACGGGCGCGCCTTTTTCCGCTTCGGCGGCTTTCAGCGGCAGGGATACGCGGAAGAGACTGCCTTTGCCCGGCGTGCTTTCCACTTCGATGTTGCCGCCCATCAGGAAGGTCAGCTCCTGGCAGATGGCAAGACCGAGCCCCGTGCCGCCATGGGTGCGGGAAATGGAAGAATCGAGCTGCGAGAAACGCTCGAAGAGCTTCGACTGGGTTTCAGGCGCGATGCCGATGCCGGTGTCTTCGATGGCGATCACCGCCAGCGCATCGCCCTCTTCGTTTTTCTGCGCGCTCACGCGAATATCGATGCTGCCCGCTTCGGTAAATTTGATGGCATTGGACGTCAGATTGAACAGGATCTGGCGCAGCCGCGTCGGATCGCCTTCGATGAGAGGGGGCAGGTCGGAATCGATATGCGAGTGGAGGGTCAGGTTCTTCGCCGCCGCATTGGGCTGCATGACCGTGGTGACGGCCTTGACGATCTGATCGAGGGAAAGCGGCACGGTTTCAAGTTCGAGTTTGCCCGCCTCCAGTTTCGAGAGGTCCAGAATGTCGTTCAGAATGACGAGCAACCCTTCACCGGATTCCCGGATCGTGCGGGCATAATTCTTCTGTTCGTCTTCCAAGTTCTGGGCGAGAAGCAGATCCGCCATGCCCAGAATGCCGTTCATGGGCGTGCGCAGCTCGTGGCTGATCGTGGCAAGGAAATCGGATTTCGCGCGGTTGGCTTGTTCGGCCGCTTCCTTGGCACGGATGAGGTCTTTGGCGACCTCGGCCAGTTTTCCCTGCTCGTGTTCGAGCTGGTGCTGGGTGGTCTGCAGGTCCTGCACCCGCTGCTGAAGCTGGGTTCGGCTGGCCTCAAGCGCGGACTGGGTGGTCTTGGTGGCGGTGATGTCGCGCTCATAGGCGATATAGCCTTCGATCTGGCCGCTTTCGTCTTCAATCGGTTTGACGTTGATGGCCGACCAATAGCGATGCGCATTGCGGGTATAGTTGACCGTTTCGATCTCCCGCCCATGACCGGATTTCATGGCATCGGCAACGGCATCGAAAACCTGCGGCCCGCCCAGCCGGTCTTCGGCGAACTCGGCGATCTTGCGGCCGAGAATGACATCCGGCTCGTAATCGGTCAGATGTGTGAAGGCCTGGTTGATCCAGAGAATGACGCCCTTGGGATCGGTCAGCATCACGCCGTATTCGGCGTGGCTCGCGGCCAGCGAAAGGCGCAGCGTGCGGTCGTCCTGTTCTTCGAGCTGATGGATGAGCAGATTGACGATCTGATGCAGGGCGGTGGCCGATTGCTCGCGACCGATTGCAGGTTCGGGCAGATCGAGCTGGGCGCTTTTGCGCGCCGTCCTGGCCAGCAAGTCATGCAGCGGGCGCAAAAGGCGCCAATAGCCAAAGGCGAAGGTCAGGCCGAGCGTGGCTACGGCAATGCCGGCCTGCGCGGCAAGGAAGAGGGTTAGGTCCGGTGCGGGCCAAAGCGTATAGAAGGCGAACTCGGCGAGCAGCAGAAAGGCAAAAAGAAAGACGCCTGCCGCCGCCGCATGCAAACGGTCGTTGCGGCCCGCTTTCAGCAGGACTGCCTGCCAGGCCGCGGCTTTCGGCCAGATTTTCCCCTTGCTGGCAAACTGTGCCATTTCTACCCTGGCGTTCCGAGCGGCGTACCGCTAATGACGGGCGTTATGCCCCTTGAAGATAGTAAAAGCGTTTTAAGGGACACTTAAAACCCCAAAAGAGAAGGGTCTTCAGGAAGCCTTTCCTGATTTTTTCTAATAGACGCTAGCTTTATTGGGGAAACCCGGCGCCCTTTTCATGAGCAGCGAAGGGGCGGGCAAGTAAAAAGGGAGCGTAAACGCTCCCTTTTTGTGCAGTATCCTGCCGCTTCCCGTTTTGCGGGCAGCTATGGCGGATGGTTAGTCGGCGGCCTTGCTTTCGATTGTTTTGGTTCCGCCCGCTTGGCCGATAGCGATCTGGCGCGGTTTCATCGTCTCGGGGATTTCCCGGACGAGGTCCACATGCAGCAAGCCGTTCTCCAGGCTCGCGCCGCGCACTTCCACATGATCGGCCAGCTGGAAGCGGCGCTCGAAGCTGCGGGTGGCGATGCCCCGGTGCAGCACGCGCACCTTATCGTTCGCGCTCTCGGGCTTTTCTTCCTTGCGGCCGGTAATGGTCAAAAGGTTCTGGCGCGCTTCGATGCCGAGTTCTTCCTGGGAAAAGCCGGCAACGGCCATCGAGATACGGTACTCGTTCTCGCCGGTGCGCTCGATATTGTAAGGGGGAAAGCTTTGCTGATTGCTGTCCGAAAGCACGGAATCGAGCAGCGAAGCGAGTTGGTCGAAGCCGACCGTGGAGCGGTAAAGCGGGGAAAAATCAAACGCGTTCATAAGAACATCCTCCATTAAAGCGATGATCCAGTGACATGCCTTGCAAAGAGCCGCCCTGATGGGCCGGCGGGCAAGACATCTCAGGCGGACCCTTCCGGCGTCCGCGCCTTTAAATATTTGGATCGGCCTCCCCTTTTTCAAGCCTTCCCCCTTGCCTTGCAGGGGGAGGGGGAGTCTGTAAGATGGCGGCCCGTTCAAAGCGGGCAGAAGACCCGGAACGGGAGAAATCGGGGCAAGGCGGGGGGACGCGCATGACCAAGCGGAAATGGACGGGAAAAGCAGGGCGCCGCGCGGCGCTGGCGGCAGCGCTCATATGGGCCGCGTTCCAGCCGGGCGCCGCATTTGCCGAGAGCATCCGCCTTGGCTCGGCCATCTCGCTGACCGGCAAATATTCCACAAATGGCGATTTTACCCAGAAGGGCTATGACCTTGCCGCTAAGCTGATCAACGAGCGCGGCGGCGTGGAAGTGGCGGGCAAGGCATACACGCTCGAGATCGTTTATTACGACGATGAATCGACGCCGGCCCGCGGCGCGCAGCTTGCCGAGCGGCTGATTGCCCAGGACGGGGTGAAATATATTTTGGGCCCTTACAGTTCCGGCCTCACCAAAGCCATGGCGCCGGTGACGGAAAAATACGGCGTGCCCATGGTCGAGGCGAACGGGGCGTCCGTTTCGCTTTTTACCGAAGGCTATCAATATCTCTTCGCGGTGCTGTCGACGACCGAGCAGTACTTGCAGCCCGTGGTCGACCTTGCCGCGAAAGTTGCCGGCGATCCGTCGAACGTGCGCGTGGCAGGTGCTTTCGAGAACGATCCTTTTTCCCAGGATGTGCAGAACGGTGTGCTTGCCGACATCAAACGGCACGGCATGAAAATGGTGATTGAGGACAAGCTGCCGCCGGAGCTCAATGACATGTCCGCGACGCTTGCCAAGGTGCGCGCGCTGCGCCCGGATGTGCTGCTTGTCTCGGGCCATGCGCGCGGGGCGGCGCTTGCCGTGCGCCAGCTTTCCGACATGCGCATCGAGCTGCCCATGGTGGGGCTCACCCACTGCGATTCCGCGCAGATCATCGAGAAGTTCGGCGAGAAGGCGGAAGGTTTTCTCTGCGCGGCGCAGTGGGCCCCGGCGCTGAAATATAGCGACCCGCTTTTTGGCTCCGCGGCCGACTTCGCCAAGCTTTATGAAGAGACGTATGGCGCGCCGCCGCCTTATCAGGCGGCCGAATCCGCCGCCGCCGTCATGGTGTTTGCCGATGCGTTTAAGCGGGCCGGCACGCTCGATCCTAAAGCCGTGCGCGATGCGCTGGCCGAAACCGACATGATGACGTTTTACGGCCCGATACGTTTCGATGAGAGCGGCAAGAATATCGCCAAGCCCATGGTGCTCTATCAGGTGCAGGACGGGGAATATAAAGTCGTTTATCCGCCGGAGCCTGCCGAAGCCGAGCTGCGTTATCCGATGAACGCACGCTGAGCCGGGCGGACCTCATGATCGATAATTTTCTCCTGCTTTTCGATTATCCGGTGCTCAGCGCCGATCTGGCGCTCAACGGGCTTCTCATCGGCGCGGTCTTCGTGCTCGCAGCGTTCGGCATGGCGCTTGTCTGGGGCGTGCTCAACATCATCAATATCGTGCAGGGCGAGTTCGTCATGCTGGGCGGCTTCGTTGCGCTGATGGCGGCGGAGGCCGGCCTTCCCGTGCTGCTCGGCATTCCCATTGCCGCGCTCGCGCTTTTCATTCTCGGCTGGGGGCTTTACAGGCTTGTGATCTTCCGTGTCATCGACCGGGATCTATTCGTTTCGGTGCTGGCGACCTTCGGTCTTTCCATTGTCTTGCAGCAGCTATCGAACGAGCTCTTCGGCGCGGATGTGCGCACGCTCGAGGCCGGGCTCGGCACGCTTTTGCTATTCGACGGGGCGGTGGCACTGGCGCAGATCAAGGTACTTGCCTTCTTTCTCGCGCTCGGTCTCGGGCTTCTGCTCTGGCTTTTCCTGAAATATTCCCGCCTCGGCCAGGCGATACGCGCGACGGCGCAGAACCCGCGTGCCGCTTCCATTCTCGGCATCGATACGGACCGGGTCTATGCCGCAACCTATGCGCTGAATGCCGCGCTGTGCGGGGCGGCCGGCGCGCTTGTCGTCATGGCCTGGGCCATCCATCCCTATATCGGGCTTCCTTACACGGTGCGTTCCTTCCTCATCGTGATCGTTGCGGGGGTCGGCAATATCGGCGCGGTGGTGGCGGCGGGGCTCGGCCTTGGGGCCTTTGAAAATGTCGCGGGCTTCATCTTCGGCACGGAATATCAGATCGCCCTCGTCTTCCTTCTCATGGTGGCGGTGCTGGTCTGGCGCAATCTCCGTCTGCAGCGCAAAAGGATGTATCTGAAATGAGCCGAAGCGCTGCCAGATATGCCGCGATCGGCGGGGCGGGGCTGCTTGTCCTTGCCGCGCCGTTTCTTGCGCCCGCCTTCGTTACGCAGTTCACTTTTCTCTGGCTGATGATCGTCTTCGCGCTGACCTGGGATCTGATGGGCGGCCAGCTCGGCTATAATTCCTTCGGCAATATTCTTTTCTTCGGCATCGGCGCTTATGCCTGCGCGGTGTTTCAGCGCGACAGCGGGCTTGGTTATTATGAAGCGCTGGCGCTTGGCGCGGCTTTGGGCGGCGTTCTCGCCGCCGCTGCCGCCGCTTTTCTCGGGCTCGGCATTCTTGGCCTCAGGGGGCATTATTTTGCCATCGGCACGCTCGGTCTCGGCATTGCGGCAGGGGAAATCGCCGGGGGCTGGGATTATGTCGGCGCGGGCTCGGGGATGACCGTGCCGCTTTTCCCCGGCGCGCTGGAGCTGCGCTCTCTTTTCTTCTATTTCACGCTGGCGGCGCTGGCGCTCGCCACGTTTCTTACTCTGCGCTGGCTTTACGGCACGCGCTTCGGCCTGGCGCTGAATGCGGTGCGCGACGATGAAGACAAAGCCGAAGCCATGGGGCTTTACACGGCGCGGCTGAAAACCGCGGCCTGGAGCCTTTCGGCTTTCTTTCTCGGCATTAGCGGGGCGCTTGCGGGCAATCTCATCGGCTTTATCGATCCGCGCGATGTCGCCTTTGCGGGCGCGACTTACGGGGTTTGGATGGTGCTCATGGCCATTCTTGGCGGCAAGGGCACGCTTTGGGGGCCCGTCATCGGCGCGGCGGTCTTTCACATCACGCAGGAAATATTCTGGACCTATCTTCTTGGCTGGCAGCGGGTGGCGCTCGGTCTTTTGATCGTCGCCATCGTGGTCTTCTTCCCGCAAGGCATTCTCGGCACGCTGAGGGAAAAATTTCCCGGCCGCTTCGGTTCCAAAGCGGAGGTCCAATGAGCCTTTTGTTGGACGTGAAAGGCGTGACGAAACGCTTTGGCGGCGTGGTGGCGAATGATGCCGTCTCGCTCAGCGTGCGCGAAGGCGAAATTGCCGGCCTCATCGGCCCCAACGGGTCGGGCAAGACGACGCTCTTCAGCTCCATCGTCGGCGCGCATCCCATCGATGCAGGCGCCATCCTTTATGAAGGGCGGGATATTTCCTCTTTGCGGATTTCCGAGATCGCGCGGCGCGGGCTTACCCGCACCTATCAGCAAACGCGCATCTATGGCCAGATGCCGGTGATCGACAATATGCGCATCAGCGCGCCGGATGTGAAAGAAGGCATCCTGCCGCTTTTCCGCCGGGCGGGGCGGGCGAGCGAGGCCCGCGCGCGCGATCTTCTTTCTTTCGTCGGGCTTTATGAAAAGCGCGATCTTCTGGCCGGCTCTTTGAGCTTCGGCCAACAGAAGCTTTTGGAATTCGCCATGGCACTGATGAGCGAGCCGAAAATGCTGCTGCTCGACGAGCCGACGGCGGGTATCAACCCGACGCTCATCAACGGGCTGATCGACCGGCTGAAACGCGCCAACAAAGAATTCGGCGTGACGCTGTTCGTCATCGAGCACAATATGCGTGTGATCATGAACCTTGCCGACCGCATCACCTGTCTTGCTCATGGACAGGTGCTTGCCTCCGGCACGCCGGATGAGGTGCGCGAGGACCCGCGCGTGCTCGATGCTTATCTTGGCGCGCAATAGGGGGCGGATATGAGCGCGGATAAAATCAGCGGATATGGCGAGGGCGGCACTGAGACGGTTTTATCCGTCGATGCGGTAGCGCGCGAGGCCGAGGCGCTGGGCAGCGGGATCACAAGCGAGGAGGCGCTTTCCTTATGCGCCGGTGAACCGCTTCTCGAGCTGAAAGGATTGCAGGCCGGTTACGGGAAAATGGAAATCCTGCACGGGCTCGATCTTGCGGTGGGCAAGGGGCAGAGCCTTTGCCTTGTAGGTCCCAATGGGGCGGGCAAAAGCACCGTGCTTCATTCCATCTTCGGCTTCACGCAAATCATGGGCGGCAGCATTCATATGGCTGGCAAGGACGTCACCGCGCTCAGCCCGGCGGAGAAACTCGCCAAAGCCGGCATCGCCTATATCCTGCAGGACAATTCCGTTTTTCCCGATATGAGCGTTGAGGAAAATCTTCTGATGGGCGGCTATCTGAAATCCCGCCCGAGGGAAGCGCAGGAGGCGGCGGAAGAAATTTTCGGTAAGTATGAGCGCCTTGCCAAACGGCGGCGCGAGCGGGCTGGCGTTCTGTCTGGCGGTGAGCGGCGTCTTCTGGAAATCAGCCGCGCGCTCGTCATGAACCCGCAGGTATTGCTTGTCGATGAACCGTCCATCGGGCTTGAGCCGCGCTTCATCGACATGGTGTTCGAGATTCTGGAAGACCTGCAGAAAAGCGAAGGCAAAACCATCATCATGGTCGAGCAGAATGCGAAGAAAGGTCTCGGCTTTGCCGATCTTGGCTATGTGCTTGTCTCGGGCCGCGCGGCACTTGCAGGCAAAGGCGCTGAGCTTTTGGAGAATCCGGAAGTCGGGCGGCTTTTCCTCGGCGGCTAGATTTCCATTCAGCTACATGAACCCCATCTAAATCCGCCGTGCCGGGGGCGTTCAGCAAACCGGCGCCATTCTTCGCCTGTCTTCAATCACGCAGCAGGCGGAGAAACATCATGAAAAAAATTCTGGCAGCTTCGGGCATGGCATTCATGCTTCTAGGCGCGGCACCCGCCGCTCAGGCGCAAAACAATCTCTTCGGTGATATTCTGGCGCAGGCGATTGCCGCGCATCTGGAAGCGCGCTGGAGCGACGATGATCGCAATTACGGCCATCACGAGCGTGTGACCCAAGTACGCTCTCTGCCGCGCATGGTGCAGCTTGTCGAGAACCGTTCCGGGGGCCGGGTAACGGATATCGTCCTTTCTCCCAATAACCGCTTTTACAAGCTGGAAGGGTTCGACCGGCAGGGCCGCCCCGTTTCCGCGAAGGCGGATGCGCGCACGGGCGCGCTTTACGATATCAGCCGGGTGCGCGGCCATGTGCACCGCCCGGGCCGTTTCACGCCCATCGATCATATCGTGCGCGACCTGACGCGCCACGGGTACCGGAACTTCGACCGCGTGGTCTATCAGGAGCGTCAAGGCACTTATCTGGCGCGCGGCCTCGACCGGCGCGGGCGCCCGGTCAATGTGAAGGTTGCGGCGCGCAATGGGCATATTCTCGCGGTGAAACCGGCGCGCAATTATAACGGTCCGGCCTATGCCAAGGGTGAGCGGCGCCAGTTCAAGCATTGGCGCTCGGGCCTGCAGAAGCAGCATTATTCCCGCTTCACGCAGATCAAGTCTCATGAGGATTATTACGATGTGCGTGCGCGGGACCGGCAGGGGCGGAACGTCCAGCTGAAAGTCTGCGCTTATACGGGCAAGGTGCTTGGCACGCAGTATTACTAACGCAGATCGTCACTCTGGGGCTTGACCCGAGGGTCCATTGGGCCGTGCAACACGTTGCTGCTTCTCATGGACCCCGGGACAAGCCCGGGGTGACAGCTTTTTGTAAAAGGCGATGGACTGCTTGGCGTCAAACACCATGTGTCACCCCGGCTTTATGCCGGGGTCCAAGCAGCCTTAAAGCTTGTCGCAGCCGTAATATGTCCTCCCACCTCAAGGCCTCATCGTGGTTTCATAAGGCCCGAGGGCAAGGTCGCGGGTGGGGTTCACCCAGTCGAGCCATTCGCAAAGCCGCGGGCGGGTCTCGCGCGGGTCGATCAGCTCATGCACCGAAAATCCTTCGGCGCGGGGGAAGGGGGACTGAGCGGCGGCGAGTTTTTCCTCGATCTCCTGGCGCAGGGCCTCCGGGTCTTCTGCTTCGGCAAGCTGGCGGGCAAAGGCGACGGCGACGCCGCCTTCCACCGGCAGCGCGCCGGTTTGCGCCGAGGGCCAGGAAAGAACGTAAGAATCGGGTGCAAAATGCGCCGCGCCCGCCACGCCGAAAACCTTATGAACGATGACGCTGGCCCAGGGCACCCGGCTTTGCATCACGGCCGCGATTGCCGACGTGCCATAGCGGATCGTGCCTGCTTTCTCCGAGGCTGAGCCGATCATGAAACCCGGCTCATCGACGAAAGAGATCACCGGCAGGTTGAACGTGTTGCAGGTATCGACGAAACGGCGCAGCTTCTGGGCCGCATCCGCCGTCATGGCGCCCGCATAGAACATGCAGTCATTGGCGATGACGCCGACACTGTGCCCGTTTAGCCGGGCAAGGCCGGTAATGAGCGAGGGGCCGTATTTTTTCGTCATCTCGAAAAAGCTGTCCTTGTCGAGCACGGCCTTGATGATCTGGCGCATCTGAAAAGGCTTGCGCCGCTCTTTCGGCACGATGGAAAGAAGCTTTTCTTCCATGCGCTCCGGGTCGTCTTCCGGCTCTAGGGAAGGCGGCAGTTCCCAGACATTGTCCGGCATATAGGAGAGGAAGCGGGCGATCTGGCCGAGCGCGTCTTTTTCGTCCTTCGCCACATTGTCGATGACGCCGGATTTGGCGTGGATCTGCGGCCCGCCCAGCTCTTCTTTCGTGACATCCTCGTTCATGGCGCGTTTGACCACGTGAGGTCCGGCAATGATGACCTGCGAGGTCTCGGTCATGACGGAAAAATGCGAGGCGACGAGCCGGGCCGCCGGCATGCCTGCGACGGGCCCGAGCGCGGCGGTGGCAACGGGCACGGTGCCCACCACTTGCGCGATGGAAAGAAAGCGCGAGCGGGCGAACACCGGATCGCCTGTCGGTCTTGCCCCTTTCCCGCCGGACCCGGCCACCGAGCCGCCGCCCCCTTCATGCAGGCGCACCAGCGGGAGTTTGTATTTAAGGGCCATGTCCTCGGCATAAACGCTTTTGCGCAGGCCTGCCGGGTTGGGTGAGCCGCCCTTCAGCGTGAAATCCTCCCCGCCGATAACGACGCGCCGCCCGCCCACTTTGGCAAGGCCGAGCACGTAATTGGCGGGCTGGAAATCCTTCAGGCTGCCGTCTTCGGCAAACTCCGGCACGCCTGCCCCTTCGCCTGCTTCCCGGAAGGTGCCTTCATCGGCAAGCTCGCCAATGCGCTCGCGGATCGTTAGCCGGCCCTTTTCGTGCTGGCGGTTTACGGCCTCCACGCCTCCTTGCTGCTTGGCGAGCTTCCGGCGCAGGTGAATTTCCTCGACTTCCTTTTCCCAGCTCATCGGCGTCCCTGTTCTTTTCGTCAAACTGTCTGCGTTATTTGCGGATTGGCGCCGAGCCTAGCGGAAAATCCCTTTCTGCACACGTTTGTGGGGCTCTTTGCGTGATCACAGATTGGGCACGGATTGGAAATGGCGGGGGTTTCATACTCGCGTAAATCCCGCGCGCGAGGCTTGAGAGGGCGCAGGGAAGGTGGTCAGATGGGCGGGGAGAAAAGGCAGGAGACATGATGGACGACGAGGTAAGCGGCAAAGAGCGCGTGGCGCAGATTCTCGGCTTTCTGGAAGCGGCCTTTGCAGCGGAAGGCGGGACTATTGGCGCGCGGCTGAAGTTCGATTACGGGGCCGACGGCTGCGTCTTCATTGACGGAACCGCCACCCCGCCTAAAGTACATAGCCGCAGCGAAACGGCCGATTGCACCGTGGTGCTCTCGCCGGACGATCATTGGAGAATGCTCAATATGGAGCTCGACCAGACCCAGGCTTTCCGGCAGGGCAAGCTGAAAATTTCCGGCGATCCTCTCGTTCCGCTCCGGCTCGGGCCGGTGGTGGCCCGCTATCATGGGCGGCGCGCATGAGCGATCTTCGCGCCGCGCCGGTGGAAACGGACGCCAACCCCATGCCGCCCGGCGGTGAAGTTATCTGGCTGACGGTCGCCGGGCGCGCGCCGATGCGCACCATGATCTGGCGCCCGGAAAATGCGGGCATCGAAACTTGCCGGGGCACGGTGCTGCTCTTAAATGGCCGCACGGAATTCATCGAGAAATATTTCGAGGTGATCGGCGAGCTCATCGTGCGCGGTTTTGCGGTGGCGAGCCTCGATTGGCGGGGGCAGGGCCTGTCCTACCGCCCATTGGGGGACCGCTATTGCGGGCATATCGATGATTTTTCCGCTTTCGACCGGGACCTCGGGGTTTTTCTGGAGCAGATCGTCAAACCCTCCTTGCCATCGCCCTTCATCGGGCTTGCCCATTCCATGGGCGGCAATCTCTTGATGCGGCTGCTGGGCCGTGAGCCCGGGCTTTTGAGAGGTGCGGCCTTTTCCGCGCCCATGCTCGGTATTCGTTTCCCGAATGCCTTGGCGCGGCTCGGCGCCTCCTTGCTGGCACATGCTGCCGTTAAGATGGGCAAGGCACAGTCTTATGTGCCGGGCGGCGGGCCGGATATGATGGAAGGCTCCACATTTGCGGAAAATATCGTCACCCATGACGAGCGCCGTTTTCGGCGCACCATGGATATTCTTGAAGCCGAGCCGAATCTGAAGCTGGGCAGCCCGAGCTACGGCTGGTTCAAGGCGGCCATGGCCTCCTGCCGCGAGGTGACGAAGCCGGCTTATCTTGCGGAAATTGCCGTCCCGGTGATGATCGCGGTCGCGGAGGAAGATGTGCTGGTGGACAATGCGGCAGTGAAACGCGCCGCAGAACTTCTGCCCGATTGCCGCCTTGTCGAGATTGCAGGCGCCCGCCATGAAATCCTTATGGAAAAAGACGCCGCCCGCGCCCGCTTCTGGGACGCCTTCGACAAGCTCACCGAAGAAGTGCTTTAAGGCGCTTGGGCAGCGGCCTTGGAGAGAATGGTTAGCGCTTCTTCGTGGGTGCGCTTGTCGCCCGCTGCCACAATCTGCCCGCCTTCCTGCGGGTCCCCGCCTGCCCAGGTCGTGATGACGCCGCCGGCCCCTTCGATGACGGGGATAAGCGCCTGAATGTCGTAAGGATTGAGCGCGGCTTCAACGACAAGGTCTATCTGACCTGCGGCGAGCAGACAGTAGAAGTAGCAGTCTCCGCCGAAGCGGCGCAGGCGCACCTTTCCCGACAGCGCCTCAAAAGCCTCATGCTCGCCCGCGCCGAAAAAGATCGCCGGGTCCGTTGCGCCCAAAATGGCGTGTTCCAGCCCGTCGCAAGGGCGGGTCTTCAAGGTGCTTTCCCGTCCGTGGCGGATCAGCCGGGCCGTGCTGCCGGTACCCAGATAAATTTCATCGAGATAGGGCTGGCTCATCAGCCCGACGCGCGGATAAGCCCCGTCATTCAGGCCGATCAGCGTGCCCCAGAGAGGGACGCCGGAAATGAAAGAGCGTGTGCCGTCGATGGGATCGAGCACCCAGGTGAGCGGGCTTGTCCCTTCTTCCTTGCCGTGTTCTTCCCCGAAAATGCCGTGATCGGGATAGGCCGCCTTGATGGCGCGGCGGATCGCCGTTTCCGCGTCGCGGTCGGCGGCGGTGACGGGGTCGAAATCGCCGACCGCCGCCTTGTTGTCGATCCGGGTGCCGGTGCGGAAATGCGGCAGGGTGACGCCGGCGGCGGCCTGCGCAAGGGTCAGCGCAAAGCGGGAAAGCTCGTCTGCCTCAAGATCGCTCAGCTGCGATGGCGGTGCTTTGAACATCAACCTCTCCCTTGCGCGCCTTTTGGGCGGATGCGCCTAGGGAAGAAGCCTTAAGCGAAAGCGGCGGGCAGGGCAAGAGCGCCCGCCCGCCGCGAAAACCGGCAGCTATTACTTGTTCGGTTCTACGAGGCCTTCGCGCGGCGCTTGCGCTCCACCGGATCGAGGGCGCGCTTGCGCAGACGGATCGAGTGGGGCGTAACCTCCACCAGCTCGTCATCGTCGATATAGGCAATGGCCTGTTCCAGCGCGATGGGGCGCGGCGGGGTGAGGCGGATCGCATCGTCCTTGCCCGAGGCACGCACGTTGGTGAGCTGTTTGGATTTCAGCGGATTGACGTCGAGATCGTCGGGCCGCGAGTTTTCGCCGATGATCATGCCCCGGTAAACCGGCACGCCCGTGCCGATGAAGAGCACGCCGCGCTCTTCCAGGTTCCAGAGCGCATAGGCAACCGCATCGCCGTCCGAGTTGGAAATCAGCACGCCGTTGCGCCGGCCTTCGATCTCGCCCTTGTAGGGGCCGTAATGTTTGAAGACGCGGTTCATGACGCCGGTGCCGCGCGTGTCGGTCAAAAACTCGCCGTGATAGCCGATCAGCCCGCGCGAGGGCGCATCGAAGGTAATGCGCGTCTTGCCGCCGCCCGTGGGGCGCATATCGGTCATTTCCGCTTTGCGCAGCGAGAGCTTCTCGATGACGACACCGGTATATTCGTCATCTACATCGACGATGGCTTCCTCGATGGGCTCCAGGCGCTGGCCGTTTTCATCTTCTTTGAAGAGAACGCGCGGGCGGGAGATGGAAAGCTCGAAGCCTTCCCGGCGCATGGTTTCGATAAGAACGCCGAGCTGCAATTCGCCGCGCCCTGCCACCTCAAATGCGTCTTTTTCTTCCGTATCGCGGATACGGATCGCCACATTGCCTTCCGCCTCGCGCATCAGCCGTGTGCGGATGACGCGGGACTGCACCTTGTCGCCTTCGCGCCCGGCAAGCGGGGAGGTGTTGATGCCGAAGGTCACGGCAAGGGTCGGCGGGTCGATGGGCAGCGCGTCGAGCGGCTCGGTGATTTCCGGCAGCGTGATCGTGTCGGCCACGGTGGCCGTTTCAAGGCCTGAAATGGCGACGATGTCCCCTGCCTTGCCTTCTTCCACCGGCTCGCGGGTGAGGCCCCGGAAGGAAAGAACGCGTGTGATCCGGCCCGTCTCCACAGTGCCCTTGCCCGGGCGCAGCGCATGAACGGCCATATTGGGCTTTGCGGTGCCGGTTTCGATGCGGCCCGTCAGAATGCGGCCGAGATAAGGATCGCTCTCGATCGTCGTCACCAGCATGCGGAAGGGCTTGGCTGCTTCTTCCTCCGTGGCGTTCTCCGGCGGCGCGATATGCGTAACGATGCGGCGGAAGAGCGGGGTCATGCCATGCTCGCGCGCGTCCGCCGCATCGAGATCCTCGCAGGCCCAGCCTTCCTTGCCCGAGGCAAAGAGAGTGGGGAAGTCGAGCTGTTCTTCATTGGCATCGAGCGCGGCGAAGAGATCGAAGACCTCGTCATGCACCGCATTGATGCGCGCATCCGGCCGGTCCACCTTGTTGACGACGACAAGCGGCTTCAGCCCGAGGGCGAGCGCTTTGGAGGTCACGAATTTCGTCTGCGGCATCGGGCCTTCGGCGGCATCCACGAGCAGGATCACGCCGTCCACCATGGAGAGGATGCGTTCCACCTCACCGCCGAAATCGGCGTGGCCGGGCGTGTCGATGATGTTGATGCGCGTCGTCTCGCCATTATCGGCCCAGGCGACGGAGGTACATTTTGCCAGAATGGTAATGCCGCGTTCGCGCTCCAGGTCGTTGGAGTCCATTACCCGTTCGGCGACGTGCTGGTTTTCGCGGAAAACGCCGCCCTGCTTCAGGAGCTGGTCAACGAGAGTGGTCTTGCCATGGTCGACGTGGGCGATAATGGCGATATTGCGCAAAGTCATGAGAGCGGGCCAATCATACGAATGAATATGCCCCCGCAAGAGTATCTTGCGAGGGCGAAAGCTTGCGGGCGTTATATCCCCCGGGGCCTGCCGCCTCAAGTGCCCATTTGTCTCAGGGCTTTGCGGGGCGGGGCTGAGTGCCGGGCCGGATGACCAAAGCTCCGATTATTGGCGGATAGCCTCGGCTGCGATGGAAATCTTAATTTCCTTGCCGATGGCGGGCGCCGCGTAATCCATGCCGAAAGCGGTCCGGTCGATGGTCGTCGTGGCGGCAAAACCGGCCACATAGCGCGAGGCATCGAAGGGATGCTCGCCCTTCTTGTTCAGCTTGGCATCCAGTACCACGGGTTTGGTGACGCCCAGAAGGGTCAGATCGCCGGTGATTTTCGCCGTGTCCTCGCCCGTCACCTCGATGGCGGTCGATTTGAACGTCATGGTGGGGTGATTTTCCACATCGAAGAAGTCGGCCTTGCGCAAATGCTCGTCGCGCTCTTTATGGCCGGTATCGACGCTGGCCGTCTTTATCGTGACTTCCACGGAGCTTGCTTCCAGGTTTTCCTCATCGAACTCGATCATGCCGCTCACATCGTCGAACTGGCCCATCGTGGTGGAAAAACCCAGATGGTTCACCTCGAAGGCGGTGTGCACATGGCTGGAATCGATCTTATACGTGGCGGCCATGGCCGGCGCGGCGAAGGCAAGGCCCGCGCCAAGGCTTGCGGTGAGCGCAATACGTGCCAGATAGCTGTTCATGTTTCCTCTCTCCCGGTTATGGCGTGACGGCGCAAGTCTATCAGCCGTGCCGGCAAATGCGATCACGTTCCTGATAGTGCGTCTCAAATAGATAGGCGCGCCGGGCGCGAAGAGAAGGTTTTTAGGCGGGGACGGGTGCTTTTGCTTGTGCTGCCGCGCTTTCAAGCGTGCCGGAACCTGCCTCGCGCTCCCGGTCGATCAGCACCAGATTGGAGAGAAACTGCCTTGTGCAGGCCTCCCACGAGTAAGAGAGCGCGTGGGTGCGGCAGGCCTCGCGATCACCTTTCTCAAGGGCGGTAAGACAGGCGGTGCGCAAATCCGCATCAAGGCAGCCTGTTGCCGGGTCGGTGATGATGTCGATGGGGCCTTGCACCGGATAGGCGGCAACGGGCGTGCCGCTCGCCAATGCCTCGACAAGGACAAGGCCGAATGTGTCCGTCCTTGAAGGGAAGACGAAACAATCGGCGCGGGCGAAAGCCTCGGCCAGCTTGTCGCCGAAAAGCGCGCCGGTGAAGGCGACATCGCGGAATTTCTTTTTCAGATGCTCAAGCCGCGGCCCGTCTCCCACCACCATTTTCGTGCCGGGCAGGTCCGTTTCCAGAAAGGCATCGATGTTCTTTTCAACCGCCACGCGCCCGACATAGAGCCAGAGCGGGCGCTTTTGTTCTTGCTCCCCTTCTCTCAGCTCCGGGCGCGGGCGGAAAAGCTCTGTGTCGACGCCGCGCGACCACAGCTTCAAATTCGTGAAGCCGCGCTCTTCCAGTTCCTGGCGCAAGGTCGGCGTTGCCACCATGACGGAGCTTGAGGGCGCGTGGAAGCGGCGCACATAGGCGTATGACCAGCTTTGGGGAAAGCGGGTGCGCGCGTGCAGATATTCGGGAAAGCGCGTGTGGAAGGATGTGGTAAAGGGCAGGCCCCGCGACAGACAATAGCGCCGGGCCGCGTGGCCGAGCGGGCCTTCAGTGGCGATGTGAATGGCATCGGGCTTTTCCTGGTCGAGGAGGCGGGCAATGCGCGGATAAGGGCGCAGCGCGATGCGGATTTCCTTGTAACTCGGCAGCGGCACGGTGCGGAAATCTTCCGGCGTGATCGTATCCACCTTATGGCCGAGCCGCTGCAGTTCCTCGCTCGTTTGGCGCAAGGTGCGTACGACGCCGTTCACCTGCGGCGGGGCGGCGTCGGTCACGATGACGATATGAAGGGGACGGCCGGCCTGATCGCCCATTCTTGGGGCCGCTTTCTGGCTAGTGTGGCGCGGCGCGGAAGAGGCCATGGGATGTTCCGTTTTCAAAAGAGTGTCAGGCGGCATCAAGGACGGGCGGGGCGCTGCGCGCTTCCGGCTCGATGAGCTCGGGCTGCATTTCCCAGGAGAAGTGATGCCAGCGGATGATGCTGAGCCGGCCGCTCTCGTCCTCAGACATGGCCGTGCAGCTTTCCACCCAGTCGCCGTCATTGCAGTAAAGCACGCCGTCGATCTCGCGGATTTCGGCAAAGTGAATATGCCCGCAAATCACCCCGTCGACGCCGCGCTCGCGGGCGGCGCGGGCAACGGCGGTTTCGAAGCGGGAGATATATTCGACCGCGTTTTTCACTTTGTGTTTGAGATACGCCGATAGCGACCAGTAAGGCAGGCCAAAGAGACGGCGCACATCATGCAGCCATGTATTGAGGGCAAGCGCCACCGTGTAGGCTCTGTCGCCCAGATGCGCGAGCCAGGTTGCATAGCGCACCACACTGTCGAACTGATCGCCATGGATGATCAGGAAAGTGCGCCCGTCCGCGGTTTCGTGCAGCGCTTCGCCGACCATGTCGATGCCGCCGAAATTGAGACCCGTATAATCGCGCAGCGCCTCGTCGTGATTGCCGGGCACGTAAATGACGTTCGTGCCCTTACGCGCCTTTCTCAGCAGCTCCTGCACCACGGCATTGTGGCTTTCGTTCCAGTACCAGGAACGCTTGATCCGCCAGCCGTCGATAATGTCCCCGACGAGATAGATCGTTTCGGCGTCATTGTTGCGCAGGAAGTCGTAGAGGAGGTCCGCCTTGCAGCCCGGCGTGCCGAGGTGAATGTCGGAGAGAAAGAGCGTGCGGTGCTTCTTTGTCTTTTTCGGGCGCGGGCTGTTATAGAGTTTTTCGTGGATCGTCCCGCGCCCGACGCGGGTGCGGGCGGCGCGGAGTTTCTTTTTCGGCGCAGGCTCCGCCACAGGGTCTGCTGTCGGCGCAGGAAGGCCGGGCGGGCTTGCGGGCACGGGTAATTTCCCTTCAGGCGCTGAAGGGCGGCGGGAGCGCCCAATGCGCGGGGAAACGGATTTCGTTTTCGGCGCTGGTCTGTTGTCTGCGCCGGATGTCCGGCGGAATTTCAATGCCGCGCCCCAGGAAGCCGTGTCGAGAAGTGTCATAGCCGCGTCATATATCCAGTCGATATGATGACCGGGTCCCGCGCCAGGCGCTGCCCGATTCGATAAGGCTATGGTCGGATTTGGGCGTGACTATTTTGTGTCGGATGCGTGAGACATTTGTGTAGCTTTCAATCCGGGTGCGGATCATGTCGCGGCGAAAGTCCATCCATATCGTGGTTAATCCCGCCGCCGGCTCGCGCCATGGCGGGCTTTTCGAATATGTGACGGCGCTTTTAAAAAAGGACGGCGCGGCCGTGACCGTGGAGGAAACGAACGGTCCGGGGCATGCCACCGTGCTGGCCTATAGAGCCGCCTCAAGCGGGCAGGTGGATGTTGTGGTGGCGGCGGGCGGCGACGGCACGATCAACGAAGTGGCGCGCGGGCTTCTCGGCTTCGGCACGCCCATGGGTATCATCCCGCTCGGCACGGCCAATGTGCTTGCCATCGAGATCGGTCTTAAGATCAAGGCGCGGGCGGTGGCCGATATGCTGCTTTTCGGGGAAGCGCAGCTTATCGGTACGGGAGATATTGACGGTGATCTGTTTCTTTTGATGGTCGGCGCCGGGTTCGACGGGCGCATCGTCCATGGCATCGATCCGCGCCTCAAGCGGCGTTTCGGCAAGGGCGCCTTTGTCTGGGCCGGCCTTTGCGAATGGCTGCGGGGGCCGGGCGCCCCGCTCGATCTGGTGGTGGACGGGCGGCGTGAAAAGGCGGCCTGGGCGGTCGTCACCAATGCGCGCCATTATGCGGGCAACTTCGTGCTCGCCCCGGAGGCCGACATCACCTGGCCGGGGCTCGATGTCTTTTTATTCCGCAAACCGGGGCGGCTGGCTTTTGCCGGCTATTTGCTGGCGCTCGGGCTTGGCCGCGCCGGCGCGCTGAAATCCGTGACCGTGCGGCGCGCGCGCCATATCGATTTTCTGGGGCCGGAAGGGGTGCCTGTCGAGGTCGATGGGGATGAGCGCGGGTATCTGCCGCGCACGGTCACGCAAGGCACGCGCTTCCTCAGGCTCGTCATGCCGGCGGCGGGGCGTTAGTCCCGCTCAGGCAAGGCCGGTTTTTTTGAGAAGCGGCCAGAAGCCGCTCAAGTCTTCCAGCGTGTGGTGGGGCGCGGGCTTGCCTTCGGGCGGCGCGGCCTTGTGGCTGTTATGCCAGATGGTGGTGAGGCCGAGCGCGGCGGGCGCTATGACTTCCCATTCGTAATTATCGCCCACCATCCAGGTCTCTTCCGCGCGCACGTCAAGCGCGCCGAGGGCATGGTGATAGGCTTCTTCTTCCGGTTTGCCGAAGCCGACTTCCCCTTCGATCTGGATGTGATCGAACCGGTGGGTGAGCTCGAAACGCTCCACCTTGGCGCGCTGCATCGCCGCTTCCCCATTGGTGATGAGCGCGAGCTTGATGCCTTTTTCTTTCAAATGATCGAGCAGCGCGTGGCTGTCGGGGAAAAGCGTCATAGCTTCATCGCGCCGGGCTGAATAACGGTCGGCAATATCATTGGCGATAAGGGCAAGGCGCGGATCGCCTTTGAGGATGTCCATCCGCTCGAAAGCCCCGCGGATAATCTCGCGCCGCGCGTCGTAAAGTTTCAGCCGCCAGGTTTTATGCCGGGCCGGGTCCGACCAGAACTCGGCGGCATAAGCGCCGACATGGGCGGTCAATTCCTCAGGATCGTGCGGGGAAAGCGCCTCGGCATGTTCGCTCAAAAGCGCCTGCCAGACGGGCCCCGGGTCCGCATAAGCGGAGATGAGCGTGTCGTCGAGATCGAAGAGAATGGCTTTCGGGCGGTTCAGCATGGCCCGATCATAGCGCGTTTACTGATGCACCCGCAATTTCGTGCTGGGGCGCGCGTCGAGCGCCGGTTCCTCGCCCTTCTTCCAGCGCTCGTAATATTCGCTCAGCGGCAGCGAAATGCCGCTTGCCGTTGTGATGCGCGCATGGCGCCGGCGCAGGAGGCGCGGCTCGGGCAGCCCGCAGGAATGGGCGATCATGCAAACCTCGTTGACCACCTTGTCGTGATAGTGATGCACACGGGCGGATTTGTCCGGCACGTTAAGGCCGCGTTGCAGGCGTTTGTCATGGGTCGTCACGCCGGTCGGGCAGGTGTTCTTGTTGCATTGAAGCGCTTGAATGCAGCCAAGCGCGAACATGAAACCTCGCGCGCAATTGACGAAGTCAGCGCCCACGCACAGCGCCCAGGCCACATCGCCCGGGTTGATCAATTTGCCCGATGCGATGATGCGGATGCGGTCTTCAAAGCCATGGGCATTGCGCGCATCGACAAGCAGCGGCAGGCTTTCCCATATCGGCATGCCCATATAATCGATCAGCGGCTGCGGGGCGGCCCCCGTGCCGCCATCGGCGCTGTCGAGGGTGATGAAATCCGGTGCTTCCTCGATGGGGCGTTCGGCAATGGCGGTGAAAAGCGTGTCGAGCCAGGCCCCGTCCCCCAGCACAAGCTTGAAGCCTATGGGCTTGCCCGTCACTTCGCGCACATGGGAGAGCATGTCGAGAAGATCGTCCAGATCGTCGATCTCCGGATGCCGGTTGGGGCTGACCGAATCCTGACCGATCGCAATGCCGCGAATGGCGGCAATCTCGGCGGAAACTTTCGGGCCGGGCAGAATACCGCCTTTGCCCGGTTTCGCCCCTTGCGACAGCTTCACCTCGAACATGCGCACGTTCTCATGCGCGGCAAGCTCTTCAAGCTTTTCATCGCTCATCTTGCCTTCCCGGTCGCGCACGCCGTATTTGGCGGTGCCGATCTGAAAGACGATGTCGCCGCCCCCTTCCAGATGGAAGGAAGACAGCCCGCCTTCGCCCGTGTTGAGCCAGCAGCCGGCGCGGGCGGCGCCGAGAGAAAGGGCGCGCACGGCCGGTTTCGAAATCGCCCCGTAGCTGAGGCCCGAAACATTGAAAAAGGAGCGGGCCTCGAATGGATGCCGGCAATAGGGGCCGATCACCATGGGTGAGGGGCTGGCCGCATCCGCATCGAGCGTCGGAAAGGCGGTGTTGACGAAGGAAATCGTGCCGGCAGGGCGCAAATCGCGCGTCGAGCCGAAGGCGACGGTCGTGTCCACTTCCTTGGCGGCGCGGTAAACCCAGGCCCGCTGCGCGCGGTTGAAGGGCATTTCCTCGCGGTCCATGGCAAAGAAATATTGCCGGAAATATTCGCCTAGATTTTCGAAGAGATAGCGGAAGCGCCCGATGACGGGATAGTTGCGCCTGATGGCGTGTGTCGTCTGAGTGCGGTCGGCGATGTAAAGAACGATCACGGAAAAGACGCCGAAGCCAACGGCAAGGACGAAAAGTCCGGCCATCACATTCAGCGATTCCACGATCAACGGCGCATTTATCCAGCTGAGAAGCTGTTCCATGCCGCTTTGCTCCGTGCCAGATGTTCTGCCGCTCCGCTGGGGCGGCTCTCAGCATTCCCCTCAGCATCAAGGAATTGGCGGCTTGGCACAATGCCCCAATCTTTTTGCCGTTTTAAGACTGGCCAATACTGCCGGTGTTCGCGCCTAGCAGAGCGTTAGCGCATCGCGACGCGGGCATTGGCCGGATAAATCACCTGCGGAGCGGGCCGTTCGGGCTCCTGCCGCACGATAGAGGCCTCGGTGCCAAGAACCTGCGGCGCAGGGCGCATGGCAACGGTCACGGTATTGCGCGTTTTGGCGGGGCCGGGTGCAGCTTTCTCGTCATGGTCCGGAGCAAGGGAGGCGCGCAGAATGATGCGCAGCTCCGGCCGGATCGCGCCGGGTGCCTGCATTTCAGGCTCGCTGGAAGCGGTGGCAGGCCCCTTTTCTTCGCTTGCCGCAATGCCGGGAACGGCGCGGCGCAGCACGTCAAAGCGCGGGTCTTCCAGAGGCGCGCGGGTTTTTTCGCTCGCCCAGACTTTCTGGATGCGGGCGCTGTATTTCTGATTGAGATGCGGCGAATAGGAATGATAGTGCCCGGCCGCCTTATCCCAGGAACCCGAGCGCGATTGCAGATCCGAGAGGAAAGAAGCGGCATAAGCCACATTCGCATCCGGATCGAAAGCTTCTTCAAGGCTGGTGAAGGCGCGCGGGTGAAAGCGCAGATTGACCTGCATGCAGCCTACATCGATGCTGCGCGAGCCTGCGGCCATGAGCCGGCGCACGGCGCGGATCGCCTCGGCCTTGCTGGCATAATAATAGCCGCGCCCTTCCACATTGATGGTCCAGGGCCAGGGCTCCACCTTGCCGCCGGGCGCGCGGCGGCCGGTTTCGACCATGGAAATAGAGGTGAGAAGGCCTTTGGGAATGCCGCTCATGCGCTCCATCTGCTGAGCTGCATAGCGGCACTGCGACCAGTCGCTGTCGAGCTTCTGCAAAAGCGCGCCGGTATCCGCCCGCGCAGAATGCGCAAAGCTTGCGATGGCCATGCAAAGCAGCGAGGTGACGAGTGCTTTCTTCATCCTGCCTTCCGCCTGTTTCCCCGCCTGGCTGTGCGGGGGCAGTGGATTGCGGCCCAAAGGCCCGTTCAAAGAAGAAGTGTCGCAGAATGCGGTTAACCGGCCCTTATCGGGGCACTGCGGGGCCGGAAAAATGTCTTACTTCGGGAAGGGGTATTGGCGCACTGCCGGTAATTGTGCAGTGCAAAAATGCTAAAACCGTCACAAGTTTGTCAGAATTCGGCGGGCGCCGGGCGATTTTTCGGAAATTTATGCGCAGTGCAGCAAAAATTTCTTGAAATTTGTGCGCTGCGGTGCAATATGAATTCAGCGCGGCAGGGTTGAGCCTAGCTCCTCTGCCCCGTAGCCCTTCCTGGGCGTTTCCTCCCTAGACTTGGGCCATGCCGGTTTCGGCATGGCCCCTTTTTTTGCCTGAAGGCCAGGTTCGGAAGGGATAAGCGCTCTCTTCAAGCGCTCTTTGGGGTCAGGAGGCGGCTTCCCCGCGCGCGCCGAGCAGGAAGTCGGCCGAGGCGGCGCCGAGCTCGCGCATGAAGGTGGTCATGTCGCCGCGCAGCCGTTTCAGGCCCCGCAACCGGCGCAGGCGCGCTTCATCCATATAAAGCGAGCGGTTGATCTCGATCTGCAGCGCATGAAGGCCGCGGGCCGGGCGCCCGTAATGCTCGGTGTTGAAGCCGCCGGCATAAGGATTGTTGCGCATCACCGAATAGCCGAGACGGGTGAGAATCTCCTCCGCCGTATCCGTCAGCTCCGGGGCGCAGGAGGTGCCGTAGCGGTCCCCCAGCACGATATCGGGGCGGTTCGTGCCCTGGTCCCCGTCCATCGGCCCGCCGACGGAGGGCATGGAATGGCAATCCACCAAAACGGCGCAGCCGAAATGGCTATAGGCATTCTGCAAAAGGTCCCGCAGCGTGTCGTGGAAGGGCATGTAGAGAAGGCGGATGCGCCGGTCCACTTCGGCGAAGGTCAGCGGCTGGCGGTAGATTTCCGCCTGCTCGGTGACGATGCGCGCCACGGTGCCGAGCCCGCCTGCCACCCGGAGCGAGCGGGAATTGACATGCGGGGGCAGGGGATCGGCGAACATCGCCGGATCGAGCTCGTAAGGCTCCCGGTTCACATCGAGATAGGCGCGCGGAAAATGCGCGTGCAAGAGCGGCGCGCCGAGCGAGGCGGCGCCCTGAAAAATCTCTTCGACGAAACTGTCCTCCGAGCGGCGGAGCGTTAGCGGGTCGAGCTTGGAGGCGGCGATGAATTCGGGCGGATAGACCCGCCCGCTATGGGGCGAGGAAAAAACGAAAGGCATGAGCGGGCGCGGCGGGCGCAAAACGCCGAAAGGCGGGGCAAATGCCGCCGGATCCCCTGCGGTGTGATGCACGGCGGGCCCGGGCTCGCTCATCTGCCCTTCCGGCGGTCTGTTGTCTGGCAGATCGTCGAAATCCATATCCACCCGCGTCGCGCTCCGATATGCCCGGTTTTGCGCCTTTTTCCGGGCCTCTGCCTGAAAAGCTTAGCATAGCTCGCGCCAAGGGCGAGCCCTCAGTGGCGCCCTTAGTGCCGTTTGTGAGAAATGGGGCTGCGAAAAGTCAAAACAACGCCCTTTGCGACTCTTCACGCGGCGTTTACTCTTGGAAACCTATAAGGAGTGCAGACGGTGAAGGGGGCGAATCGGCGCCGGGCAAGGGCCCTGCGCCCGCTCCGCAGCAAACAGGCAAACTCATGGCACGTATCCTTTTGGCAGAAGACGATGAATCGATGCGCCGCTTTCTCGCCAAGGCGCTTGAGAAGGCCGGTCATGAAGTCGTTTCCTACGGGCAGGGCGATCACGCCTACCACAAGCTGCAGAACGACATTTTCGATCTGCTGCTGACCGATATCGTGATGCCGGAAATGGACGGCATCGAGCTTGCCCGCCGGGCTGCCGAACTCGACCCCACTATGAAGATCATGTTCATCACCGGTTTTGCCGCCGTCGCCCTTTCCGGCGAGCGGGAAACACCGAAAGACGCCAAGGTGCTCTCCAAGCCCTTCCATCTGCGCGATCTCGTCAATGAGGTCGACCGGCTGATGGCCGCCGCCTAAAGGCTGCGCTTCAGGCCGCTTGCCGCCTTCCTTCGGATTTTGACGGGCTTTTACCTGAAAAAGCGCATTTTTGCGCCGCTTCCGCCTGCCGGAAGACTTGCCAGAGCCGTCTAATCTCGATATATCCTGCGCTCCGGCCCGGACCTTTCAGGGTCCATCCCGCCGCCGGACCAAGTGGGCGTGTAGCTCAGCGGGAGAGCACTACGTTGACATCGTAGGGGTCACTGGTTCAATCCCAGTCACGCCCACCATTTTCCTCCTCTCGCGTATTTTCTTTGCCATCACCTTTGCGTGAGGCGCAGCGTCTTTTGCGCCGCTTCCGATTTTCCTGTCACAAACTTGTCCGCCGCTTCGTCTTTCAGGCCAGAGCGGGCAATGCGCCCGCCGGCGAACGCGCGTTTTGCGGAACGGGGATCAGGAGACGGTAATGAGCGAGAAGCATGTAGTGATTTTGGGCGGCGGTTATGCCGGGCTCATGGCGGCGGTGCGGCTGGCGCAAAAGAAGTTGCCTATCAAGCTGACATTGATCGATGAGAAGCCGCATTTCGTCGAGCGCATCCGCCTGCATCAGGCGGCGGCGGGCGACAGGCTCAAGCAGCATTATTACGCGCCGTTTCTTGCGAAGTCCGGCATTTCTTTCGTGCAGGCACGGGCGGAGGAAATCCGCGCCGATGCGCGCGAGCTTCTGCTCTCGGGCGAGGGCGCGCCGGAGCGGCTCTCTTACGATTATCTGATCTATGCGCTTGGCAGTTATATCCCGCACGATCAGGTGCCGGGGCTGGAAGGCGCTGCCGACAGTCTGGCGGACCTGCCTTCTGCCGAACGGCTGCGCGCGAAGCTGAAGTCGAAACCGGGCCGCATCGCCATCGTCGGCGGCGGGCTCACCGCCATCGAGGCGGCGACGGAATTTGCCGAACGGGTGAAAGGCGCCAAGGTCTCTCTGCTGACGCCGCTGCTCGATCCTGGTTTCTCCGCGCCGGGGCGCGACTACGTGCTGAAAACTTTCGACCGGCTCGGCATCGAGCTGCATGAAGGCGCGCGGGTCAGCGCGGTGGAAGGCAAGGAATTGGTGCTTGGCAACGGGGCGCGGCACGGGTTCGATACGCTGCTTTGGTGCGCGGGCTTCGCCGTGCCGGATCTTGCCCGGCGCAGCGGCCTTGCCGTCGATGAGGCTGGGCGTGTGCGCACCAATGAGGCGCTGCAGGCGCTTTCTCATCCGGAAATTCTGGCGGCGGGCGATGCCTCGGCGGTGGCGGGTATGGACGGCGAGCCTTACCGGGCGTCCTGCGCCATGGCGATGCCGATGGGTATTCAGGCGGCGGAGAATGTCGCCCGCCTCGTCAAGGGGCGCGCGCCGAAGCCGCATAACGCCGCCTATCTTTTCCGCTGCATCAGCCTCGGGCGTAAAGATGGCATCATTCAGTATGTGGACAAGTTCGACCGCGCGAACGGCAAGATCAAAACCGGCAAGGCCGGTGCGCGTCATAAGGAATTCATCTGTAAGTTCACCTGGCGCTCGATCGCTTACGAACGCCGCCTCAAACTGCCGCTTTATATGTGGCCGAAGGTAAAGAAGGCGGATCTGCAACGCGCCGCCTGAGTGCTGCAAGATCACGGCAGGGGGAAGGGAGCTTCGGCTCCCTTTTTCATTTAGAGCGTGCGGTACATGACGAGCGCGTCCACATCGCCTTTCTCAGGGTGATGAAAAGCGCCGGGCAGGCGGCCGATCAGTTTCATGCCGCAATCCTGCCAGAGATGAACGGCGGCTTCGTTCGTGCTCACCACGAGGTTGTATTGCATGGCGCGGTAGCCGAGCGTCTTGGCCATATCGAAAGAATGCAGGCACATGGCCCGGGCAATGCCGCGCCCGCGCGCCTCAGGCGCCGTCACATAGCCGCCATTGGCGACATGGCTGCCACCGCCCGGCTGGTTGGGCGTGAGGTGATAGGTGCCGAGAATGTTTCCCTCTTCCTCGGCGACGAAAACCGAGGCGCCTTTGCCGAACCAATATTCCAGCGCTTCCCACTCGGTCATGTTCCGGGGCAGGGGAAAGGTTTCACCCTCCCGGATCATAGGCTCGAGAATTTTCCAGATGGCTGCTTTATCCGCCGTTTCGGCTTTTCTTATCCGCATCTCACTCCCCGTTTTGAAAAGAAATGGGGAGCGCGGGCGGGGTTTCAAATCTTTTCGGCGCCGGGGCGGGCAAAAAAGCAAAAGCCGGAACGGATGCCCGGCTTTTGCCCTGCGGCCTGAACAGGCTGGGGACCCATCCTAGCCGCAGAATGCCCGTTGAAACTAGAAAGCGGGCGCCTGGACGTTCAATTCGTACATATGTGCTAGCGCATTCTGTCACAGCCGCCCCCTCCCGCCCGTCAGTGCTCTTGAAGGTTTGGTACAACCAAGGATGAGAGATACCCGGCATGACCCAGAGATATGATCCTTACAAAGGCGAACAGAATTATGTGCAAGGCATGGTCAAAACCGAAGAAGCGCTGGCGGCATCGCCGCTCGATGCTCAGCTTCGGCATTTGATCAAGCTGCGCGTCTCGCAGATCAATGGCTGCGCTTATTGCGTGACCATGCATTTGAAAGAAGCGCGCGCCGACAATGAAACCCAGCAGCGGCTCGATCATCTGGCCGTCTGGCGGGAGGTGGAGGATTTCACCCCGGCCGAGCGGGCGGCGCTGAACTGGGCGGAGCTCCTCACGCATCTGCCGCAAACCCGCGAGCTCGACAGTGCGTTCGGCGCGCTTGAAAAGCATTTCAACGCGGAGGAAATCCGGGCGATCAATTTTTCCATCGTCATGATCAACGCCTGGAACCGGCTGGCGGTGGGCGCGCATGGGCGGCATTTGAGCGCCGATGCGCCGTTGGCGCTGGCTAGTTGACCGCTGCCTGATCCGCGCCTGTCTTGCCCGCCCTTTTGGTTTATCCGGCCGATGGGCCAAAGCATGTGAGCGGGGCGATTGGTTTGGCAGGAGCGGTCAGGTGGGCGGCTTTGGCCCCCGCTGCCCAACTTGCGGCAGCGGGGGCTTTCCCTTAAGACTTGAGAATAATTCTCAAGGAGGCGGTAATGGCGAAGGCTGGGACGGAGCACGAGATTCAAAACGAAGGCAAATTGCGCGAGGTTTATGCCGAGCCCTCCCACGGCGCCGTTGCCAAGCAGCTCGCCCGCCTCGATCCCCATTGCAAGCGCTTCATCGAGCTCTCGCCCTTCTTCTGTCTCGGCTCCTCGCGGGCCGACGGGCTCGGCGATGTCTCCCCGCGGGGCGGCGAGCCGGGCTTTGTCCATGTGCTCGATGAGACGACGCTCGCCATTCCCGACCGGCCGGGCAACAACCGGCTCGATTCGCTGACCAATCTTCTCCACAACCCGGCGGTAGGGCTCCTGTTCTTCCTGCCCGGCGTCAACGAGATGCTGCGCATCAATGGTGTGGCCAGGCTCTCCGTCGAGCCGGCGCTGATGGAGCGCTTTGAGATGAACGGCAAGCCGCCCCGCTCAGTCATGCTGGTGGACGTCAAAGAAGCCTATCTCCACTGCGCCAAGGCCGTGGCCCGCTCCGGCCTCTGGAAGGCGGAAACCCAGATCGAGCGCTCGTCCTTCCCGACGGCGGGCGAGATTTTCCGCGACCAGATGAAGCTCGACGTGCCTGCCAAGGCCGTGGATGAGGCCCTGGACGAGAATACCCGCACCGAACTTTATTGAACCGTCTGAGAGGGCAGCAAGACGGCAGTGGCGGCATTGGCCGCTCTCTGCGACAAACTGGCATTTGACAATCATTCGCATTATCGCTACATAGGTCTTGAGATTGGCTCGCAAGAGCAAGGGTCAGGAGAGATCCATGTATGTATGCAGCTGCAACGCCTTGACCGTCCGTCAGGTCAAATCGGTCGCCCCGGAAGCGGGAGGCTCGGTTTCCGCCGCTTACCGTGCGCTGGGCTGCCGGCCGCGCTGCGGCAAATGCATCTGCTTTGCCCGCGAAGTGCTGGAAGAGGGCACGCCGCGCCCCGCCGCCTCGCTGCTTATCGCTGCGGATTGAGACTCTCCAAGAATCTCTGCAACTCATTCTTATTGTTGACCTTTTTCCGGGAAACACCGTTTTCGCCGTGATAGGGTGCCTCACAGATTCGCTGTAACAGGAGGCTCCGATGAAAGGCGACGCGAAGGTCATTGAATATCTCAACCTTGCGCTCAAGCAGGAATTGACCGCCGTCAATCAGTACTTCCTCCATGCCCGGATGTTGCAGGACTGGGGGCTCGATGAGCTTGGCGACAAGGTCTACGAAGAATCCATCGACGAGATGAAGCATGCGGACAAGCTGATCAAAAGGATTCTTTTCCTTGAAGGTTTGCCCAATCTTCAAGATCTCGACCGGCTGATGATCGGCGAGACGGTCAAAGAACTTCTGGAATGCGACCTGAAAAGCGAGATGCGCGCCCATCCCCTCTATAAGGACGCGGCGACCTACTGCGAATCCGTGCGCGATTATGTGTCGCGGGATTTGTTCGTGGGGCTGATCGATTCCGAAGAAGAGCATATCGACTGGCTGGAAACGCAGCTCGATCTGCTGGAGAAAGTCGGCGAACAGAATTACCTGCAATCGCAGATGAAATCCGGCAGCTAGGCGCGAGGCCTGCTCCGACACGAATAGACCGCCGGGAAGCTGCGATGCTTCCCGGCTTTTCTTTTGGCAGTTCACGTGCGCTGAATGGAAACGCCCCCATCGGCCAGCATCGCCGTCCCTGTCACAAAGCTTGAAGCGGGGGAGAGAAGGAAAAGCGCGGCTTCGGCGATTTCTTCGGGCTGCGCAATGCGTTTGAGCCCGTGCAGGCCCCTCACGAAATTCATCGCCTCTTCCGTATCGTTCATCGCGCGGGCCATGGGCGTGTCGGTGCCGCCCGGCAGCAGGGCGTTGACGCGCAGGCCCTGCGGCCCGTATTCGGCGGCGAGCGAGCGTGTCAGTCCGGCAATCCCTGCTTTAGCGGCGGCATAAGCGGCGGTGCCCGGCATGCCTGCGGTGTTGCCGACGAAGGAGGAAGTAAAGAGAAGCGAGCCGCCGGTGCCGCCGCTTTCTTTGGCGCTTTCGAGAAGCGCCGGAATCTGGTGTTTGGCGGCCAGGAAGGCGCCCGTGAGATTGACGCTTAGTGCCTCGTTCCAATCGGCGAGCGACAGGTCGGTGACGGGGGCGAGCGTGCCGAGTGTGCCGGCATTATTGAAGGCGCCGTCCAGCCTGCCGAATACCCGGCAGGCAAAGGCAACGAGCTCTGCGGCGCAAGCCTCATCGCTTACATCGCCGGGCACATAGCGCGCTGTGCCGCCGCCCTCTTCAATTGTGCGGGTCAGGTCGGCAAGCGGTTCTTCCCGGCGGGAGGAGAGCACAAGCTGCGCGCCGGCGCGGGCGAAGCGCTTTGCCGCGGCTGCGCCGATGCCCGAGCTTGCGCCGGTGATGATGATGGTTTTGCCGCTGAGTGAATGCATGATCCATGGGTCCTTATCTTCTGCCGGGCGGCGGCCCGGCTTCTTGAAGGACTCATGGCGGAGTGTCGCGCGTGCCTCACTCCGTATCTGGCGGGAGATCTTTAGAAATAGCGGGCGATGCGCAGCTGAATGAGGTCGTCATCCTCGAAAGAATAGCCGGGATCCGAGCGGGGAATGTTCTCGAAGAAACGCCCTTCCAAAGTGACGAAATAATCCGCACCGAAACGGCGTTCCGCCTCGATGGAAAAGCCAAGCGCCTGGGTGTCGAGATCGACGGTGGTGCCAGCCAGAATGGCGGTGGAGGCGACGTCGTTCGCGGTCCAGCGGAAGGCAAGGAAGGCGTCATTGGCAAAATTGTTCTGCCGGTTCGCGCCCCGGTCGTCCCAGACATATTCGGCGACAAGGCCGAGATCGGCGGGGCTGTCGAAAATGCCGTAAAGCGTATATTCAACGCCGCCCGTTGCCTGCAGGTTGCCTTCATCCAGCTGTTCCTGCCAGAAGCCTTCGAACTTATAGAGCCAGCCGCCGGAGGTGGCCTGAATGTCCGTGCTCACCCGGTCGAGCTGCGCGTAGAAGGGAATGAGCACGGGCTCGCCGCCGGCATTGAGGCCGGGCTGGAGGATGGGCGTGCGGTTCGTGCCGCGGAAATAGCTTACCCCCACATCCCAGATGTTGAATGTGTTGGAATAACGCAGGGCGAAGTCGAGATGCTGGCGCTTGGCGCCGCTTTCATAGCGGGTCTGCGTTTCATCGACCGGAATGTCGAAGGCGGGCCGGCCCGACAGGCTCGGGAAGGTGCGCTCGCGGAAATAGGGAAGAAGATAGCCCGTCACCGTGCCGAAATCCCAGAAGGAGGAGACCATGATCATGGGCTGGCCGAGTTTTTCTTCCCCGTCGATGCTTTCAACGAGATCGGTCTGATTGATGATGTCGACGAGATGCACGGCTTCCGTCACACCCCAGAACACTTTGTCCATGCCGATGCGGAATTCCCAATTATCCACGACGCGCGCATATTTCGCTTCGCGCAGATCGGCATGGGTGCGGTTGCCATCGCGCCGGTCCCAGCGGGCGAAGGGTTTGACGACGACCCACTGATTGGAATTGTCCCAGAAGCTCTCGAACGTCACTTCGGCGGCGACGGAGGCATTGACGCGGCGCTGCTCGCTGCCGCTCGGGCTTTGCGGGAAAAGCTGAAACTCGGGCTCGATGTAGCCGGTCACTTCCAGCTCGGCTGCGTGAGCCGCACTGGCAAACATGCCTGCAAGTGAAAAGGCGGCGAGCGAAGCGCGGGCCGTTTTTTTGGCGACAGTACCGATTGCCATTCTATCCCCCGAGAACCAGATGCGGTCTTGCGGCGCTTTCTTCCCGCATGATGCTCACATGCGGCGGGCGCCGGCCTGCCGCGCGTTTCTATCACGGCAGGCCTCACACTCCGTTAACGCCTTAACGGGCGCGTTTGAGCGAGTTGGTGTTGAAGTCGTCTTCCGTCAGGCCCGTGTTGAAGGCGTAGTCTTCCCAGGTCAGACGGGTGGATTTACCGGTCACGTGGTTTTCCATGTAAAGGTCATGGGCGCGCCAGTATTTGTCCTGATAGAGCTTGTACTCGGTCAGGGCGAGCGTCTTCAGCAGCTTGTCTTTGCGGTCATAGAACTCGATCTTGCGCGGCTGATAATCCTGCGTGTCGGTCCACACAACCTGGCGCGTATAGCCGGAATGCTCGTAAAGCGGATAACGCTCGGTGACGTGGCAGGTGCGATCGGCCACAGGCTCCGGGCAGGCTTCGTCACGGATCCACTTGTAGCTGTATTTACCTACTTCCTGCGAGGAGAAGTCCTCAAAGGCGAATTCGGAGCCCATGAAGGGGCCGGATTTGTTGACCGAGGAAATGCGTTTGACGCGTTTCACGGCCGGCAAGTACATCCACTGATCGTCCGGGTCGAGAATTTTCGAATAGGTCAGAAGAGCGGTGCCGTCCACATCGCGCGGGCGGTCGAAGACGTTCAACGTCCAGTCGCCTTCATTTTCCGTTTCGTTTTCCAGCGTCATGGAGCGCAGCTCGCGCTCGCTGGTTTCCCCATAAGCGTTTTCCAGGATCATCTTCATGGAGGCTTTGGTGTCGCCGAACCCCTGATTGCGCCGGTCCGTCTCCTCTGCGATCGCCAGCCCCTTGGCAACCGGGTCTTCGGGGAGCGTGGGCGCGTCGGCGGCGAGGGCCGCGCTGATCCCTGCGGGCAGGGCCAGCATCAGAGCGGCGATCATGATGCCCTGTTTGATCTGGCAATGGGTGGCGTGCCGAATGGTCATTAAATCCTCCTTGTTCCGTTTCCCGTTCCCGAAAAATGCGAAACGGTTATACCTGTTTGTCAGCATCTTTGCCTCCCTCATTCTGCCGGTGCCGAGGACGCGGCCTCGAGCTTTGCGCTCGCCACCTTCTTGCGCCGGTCGAGCGCGATGAGCAAAGAAGGCAGCAGCAGGAAGTCGATTACGAGCGCGCAGGCGACGGTCAGCGCGACCATGAGACCCAGCATCGCATTCACCTTGAAGGGCGAGAGCGCGAGGATCGCAAAGCCGATCACCAGCACGAAGGTCGAGACCCAAAGCGCGGTGCCCACTGTGGAGAAGGCGTAGCGCACGCTGTCTTCGGCGTCCTTGCCGTGCTCGAAACGGGCGCGGCGGTACTTCGACAGGAAGTGCACCGTCGCATCCACGATGAGGCCGAGCGCCGTGGCGATGACGAAAGTGGACCAGAAACCGACTTCCGCCGTAAAAAGCGCCAGGATGCCGAAGGCGACGATGGGCGGGGTCAGGTTCGGGATCAGGCTGATCAGGCCGAGCTTGAGATTGCGCAGGGCAAGCATCAGGCAGCCGGAGATCAGCAGGAGTGCGATGGCCGTACCGCTCGTCATGGCGTTGAAATTGTTGCGCCCGATAAAGGCGAACATCACCGCCTGGCCGGCCGGGTAGGAATACATATGCTCCGGTGCGTTCTCGCGCAGCCATGTATCGGCCCGGTTGATCAGGTCCTGCATTTCCACGGTGGAAATGTCGGTCAGCGTCAGCGTCAGCTTGGTGGCGGACTTGTCCACATTGATCTGATCGTTGAGATCGAGCCCGTAGGGTAGGGACATTTCATAAAGCAGCAGGAACTGGGCAGCCATTTCCCGCTCGTCCGGCACCCGGTAATAGCTTTCCTTATCTCCATGCATGCTCTTGTTGATGCGTTTCATCACGTCGGAAAAGGTGGAGACGTGCACAACCTCGGGCTGCTGGCGGAACCAGTCGGCGAATTCTTCGAGCTTGGCGACATATTCCGGATTGGAAACGCCGCCCGGCTCGCCCGCCGAAAGCGAATAGCTGATCTGGTAAATGCCGGTCAGGTGATCGGCGGCCCAGTCCGAGGCAACGCGGAATTCCATCCGGTCGTCGAAATAGGTCACGAAACGGTCGTTGAAGACGAAACGCGGCAGGAGCGTTGCAAAGGCGATGATGATGATGGTCATCACCACGAGCAGCTTGCGCCAATTGCCGATCACGGTTTCCGCGAACCGTTCCATGAACTCGCTCTGCCGCACGATGGCGCCTTTGGCGTTGACCGGCAAAATGGCGATGAGCGCGGGCAGGAAACTGACGGAGAGTACCCAGGCGATGATGGCGCCGGCGGCTGCTGTGTTGCCGAGATCGCGGAAGGGCGGGGCATCGGAGAAGTTCAGCGAGGCAAAGCCGATAGCGGTCGTCACGGAGGTCAGGAAGACCGGGCCCCAGTTGACGCGCAGGCTTTCCACGATGGCTTCATGCTTGGTGCGGCCTTTGCGCATTTCCACCAGCATCGTGACGAGCACGTGGATGGAATCGGCCACCGCGATGGTCAGAATGATCGTCGGCGCCCCGGCGGATGGCGGGGTCAGCTTGACGCCGAGCCAGCCCATGACGAGGCCCATTGCCCCGAAGGCGGAAAGCGTGACGACGAGAATGGTCGCCAGCGTGCCCGAGAAGGAGCGGGTGAGAAGGAAGACCGTCAGACCCAGTACGATATACATGGCCGGGGTGAGGATTTTCAGATCGTTCTGGGCTGCTTCCGAGAAGGAATTCGAAAGCGCGACGGAGCCCGTCAGCTCGAAACGGATCTCGGGATGTTTTTCCCGCATGTCCGAGAGCAGCGAGCGGGCATATGCTATGACCTTGGACGTGGCGACCTGATCGTCCCGCGGCATGCGCAGCGTGGCGACGACGGCGCTCGTCGTTTCATCCTCCGAGATCAGGCGTTTGGCGATGACGGGCTCGCCAAGGGCGATGTCGCCGACTTCATTGGCGTCTTGCTTATCGAGCGCCTCGGGATCGGGCACGAGATCGCGCACGGTCAGATCGTCGTTCTCAGCCGTCGTGTGCTGATAGTTCGTCAGGCTATCGACGCGGATCGAAAAGGGCGTCTGCCAGGCGCGCTCGGTAATGTCCTTGATGATGGCGAGCCGCTCGGGCGTCGTCATCGTGCCTTCGTTCGGGCGCATCACCCAGAGCAGCGTGTCCGGGCTTGTATATGTGCGCTCCAGCCGCTCGAAGGCTTGCAGGTTGGGGTTCTGTTCGGTGAAGAAATAGCGGTAGTCGTTCGAGAATTCGATAAAGCGTCCGCCGCTTGCCAGGAACATCACCCCGGCAATGGATGCCAGGACGATAAGCCAGCGCAGTTTGACGACCGCCTTGGCGTAAGCCACAACCCAGTTGTTCATGTTGCCTCACTTGGCCTGCGTACCTTAGGGCCGCAGGCTGTCCAGATAATCGAAGAATGCAGAAGTTGCGGTGTGCCCCACGCCCTCGTCCTGCGTGGCTTTGATCATGCTCGCCACGCCCTGATGGCTGGCAATGATCAAGGTGGCGACACTTTCCGCATCAATGCCTTTGCGCACCGTGCCGTTGCGCTCGCCCCTTTTGAGCGCATCGACCAGCGCGTCGCGCCAGGCTTCGAAGAGGTTCTTGAAGTAATTCTGAAAGTCCTCGTCGATGCCCGCCATTTCCTGTGTCAGGTTTTGAAAAGGGCAGCCGAGACGGGGATCGTGACCGACATCGCCAAAGGCATAATGCCCGATGATGGTCCGGATCGAGGTGAGGGGGTCCGCCGTCTCGGCCAGGGGGTCTATCCAAAGCTCCTTGATATGCGCGCCCATGAACTCCGCCGTGGCGGCCAGCCCCAGCGCGTGCTTGTCGGCAAAATGGTGGTAGAGGGAGCCTTTTGTGCAGCCGGCTTTCTTGATGATGTCGTTCAGGCTCGCAGCGCGGAAGCCGTGCATGTAAATTTCTTCAAAGGCCGATTCCACCAGCGCCTGACGGGTCCGGTCGCCGCGCATTTGGCGGCCATCCTTGTCAGGGGTCAGGGGAACGGAGGAGTTTGAGGGAATTTTTTCCTGCATATCCGTCATCAAAGTTAAACAAACCGACCAGTTGGTATGGTTTATGTAAGGGCCTGTGCAAGCTGCGTCAAGCCGCCGCATCAAGTTTTATTGAGCGGAAGCCTGCCGCGGGCGCGTATCCCGGGCATGTCCGCTCTGTTGCAAATTGTTTCAGCAGGATAAGCCCCGGCAATAACCCCGGGGATAAATGCGCCTTTAGGCGGGGGCGGGGGCGGCGGCGCCGGAGCCAAGGCGTTTGGCGCGCGCTTCATCCAGCACCGGGCCCATCACTTCCTCGAAAAAGCGGTCGCAGCCGATGCAGAGATTGGCATAGGGCTCGCCTTTCGGGGTTTTGGTGTGGGAGGCGGCGGCAAAGCGCGCCTCGTCCCAGCCATGGGCGGTGCCCATTCTCTCCGGTGCGCCTTGATTGATTGCCTCGAAAACCGGATGGCCCTTCAGGCTGTCCAGAATATCGGTGAGCTTTTCTTCCTGCAGATTGCCGATGGGCCGCTTGGTTTTCAGGCAGCAGGGAAAGACATTGCCGTTGGGTTCGATGGCGACTTCGGAACCCGCCCAGCCGTGATTGAGAAAGTTTTTGCCGCCGGAATGACGGGCGCAGAAATTCGTTTCCATCGTGGCCTTGGAAAGCCCGTTTTCCCAGGCACGCCCGCGCGGCCAAAGCTCGCCGATCCATTGGTTGGGGTCGGCGCCGAAAAAGAAATAGAAAGGCCCGTCCTCGGTCAGGTGGTCGCGGCCGCTTTTCGGGCCGGGCACCGGCCCGATACCTGCTTTTTCGAACATCCGGGTCAGCTCTTCCATGAGCCCCAGGCGCTTGTCGCCTTCCATGCCGACATGAAAATCGTCCATGCCTGCCACTGCAATCATCCAGACATTGCGCTCCAGTAATTCATCGATGAGTTTCGGCGTGACGAGATCGCCTGTTGTCTGCATGGAAAGGCGCACATTCTTTCCGTATTTCTCGTTCGCGGCATCGAGCACCGGATAAAAGAGCGGCTCGCGCATCGCATCGATGAGGACTTCGCCGCCGGCAAGAATGAGCCGGCCGATCCGCTCCTCGGGGTTGCCCTCCGCATCCTTATGCTTGGGGTCTTTGTAGATCATGGTGTCGGGAAGATTGGCGATGATCTTCTTATAGGCGTCCTGGCCTTCGCCGATCACATTGTCCAGCGCGCCGCGCACATAAGGGCGGAAGCGGGTGTCGTAGCAATGTTTGCAGCGCCGGTGGCAGGCCCAGGAGATGACGTAATAGATCGATTCCATATTCTGTCCTTCGGGTCCTGCCGCCTCATGGCACAAGGGTATCTCACAAAGTCTACGCAGATAGGGGCCTGCCGGATCGACGATGGCAAAGGCTGCCGCTCACCGTCAATCGCGCGCTGTCGCAAATCATCCGCCGCTTCCGCACGATGATGTGACCTAGCCGCTCCTCAGCGCGGCAGATCGCCGTTCACCGTCACACGGCGCATATGGCGGCGGTGACCGTGATAATCGTTGAGCGCGAAATGCTGGACGCAGCGATTGTCCCAGAAGGCGAGCGAGCCTTTCTGCCAGCGGAAGCGGCAGGTGAATTCCTCCCGCGTTGCATGGGCATAGAGAAATTCGAGCAGCGGTTTGCTTTCCGCCCGCGTCATGCCCGAAAAGCGCTCGGTGAAGGCGGGGTTTACATAAAGCGCCTTGCGGCCCGTTTCCGGATGCGTGCGCACGACGGGATGCTCGTAAGCGGGGACATCTTCTTCGGCGTTTTTCACATCCATGGCGCTGCGCTTTTGAGCGGAATTGCCCGCGCGGCCATATTCGGCCTTGGCGGTGTGCAGCGCCGTCAGCCCGTCCAGAAGTTTCTTCATGCCCTCCGAAAGCGTTTCATAAGCGCGGTACTGGCCCGCAAAAAGCGTGTCGCCGCCATAAGGGGGAATATCGATGCCGTAGAGAATAGAGCCGAGAGCGGGTTCTTTCTGGAACGACATGTCCGAATGCCAGCCGCCGCCGAAATTCAGTTTGTCTTCCGGCTCCTTGATGATCTCCATGATCTCCGGATGGCCGTCCATGCCTTTCACGTAAGGATGGATGTTGAGCGAGCCGAAGCGGCGGCCGAATTCCTTGTGTTTTTCCGGTGTCAGAGTCTGATCGCGGAAAAAGATCACCTGATGGTCGAGAAAGGCCTGGTGAATGTCGTCGAAAGTTTCGTTGTCGAGATCGGCGCCGAGATCCGCGCCGAAAATCTCCGCGCCGAGCGCGCCTGAAACCGGTTTGACGTCGATGGTCTTGTAGCTCATGTCTTCTCTCCCCTGGCGGCCTTCTTTTGGCAGCGAGTTTGGCACGGCTTCCCGCCCGCCGCCAAGGGTGAGACATCTGCTTCCGCTCCGGCGCTCTTACTGGCCCGTCGCTTTTTTAAAGGCGGGGCGCTCGGCCAGGCGGTTGAAATAGGCCAGCACATTGGGCATGGCGTCGGTCAGAAGGCCGAAGAGCTTGGCGAGCAGCAGGTCATAGCCCAGCATGATATCGGCGGCGGAGAATTTCTCGCCCGCGATATAGCTGCGCCCTTCCAGTTCCTTGTCGAGCAGCTTGAGGATTTTGATCGCCATTTCCTTGCCTTCTTCGGCAACGGCGGAAATGCGTTTTTCCTCCGGGCGGATGAAGGCGTGCTGCGCGATATTGCCGAGCGGCGGCATCAAGGTCGCCTCGGCGAAATGGAACCAGTGCAGATAGCGTCCGCGTTCCGGCGTGCCGAGGGCGGGCTGCAAGTCTTTGTCGCCGGTCTTTTCCAGAAGATATTGCACGATGGCGCCGGACTCGTTGATCACCAGCCCGTCCTCTTCCATGGACGGCACTTTGCCGAGCGGGTTGATCTTCAGATAATTTTCCGACTGAAGGACTTTCGGGTCGAATTCCAGCGCGACTTTCTCATAGTCGAGGCCCAGTTCCTCGCACAGCCAGACGATACGCACCGAGCGCGTATTGGGGGCGTGATAGACTTTCAGCATAAAAGGCTCCCTGCATTTGTTATTGCTTCTGAGGGGAGCCTAGCGGATTTCAGCGGCGTTTTGCATTAACCATGTTTGCGGAAATAGCCGTGCATCTGTGCCAGAACGGGGCTGCATTTTGGCCCGTCTGTCCCTATATTGAACACATGTCCCGCCTTGTTCATGAGGACGCTATGCGTAAACCGCTTTTTACCGCTCTTTGCCTTCTCCTTGCCGGTGCCGTTTCTCCGGCCTTTGCAGATTCCTGGCCACTTAGTGAGGAAGGGGTGGGGACTGTGCAATCGCGTGCGCAGACGGCGGACGCTGGCCTCGTGCTGAACGGCAAGATCGATCTGACGGGCTTTCAGGGCGGTGTGGAGCGGCCCGCTTCGGTCTATATCGATAACGGGACGCGCTTCATCTTCGTGCGCCGCGACGGTTTTCATGCCGCCCGCCGCGCTGCCGGTTTTGCCGCGGCCGGGATTTCAGCCGGCTTTCGCCGCTGAGCCTTCTTCTCCCTCAAAACCGTGGAAGGTCGCAAAGGTCTCCACCGGCTCGCGCTCTGAAATGAGCGCGTTTACAGGTGCATCCGGGTCGGCATAGCCGAGCGAGAGGCCGCAGATGATGTATTCGCTTTCTGGGATGCCGAGCAGTGGGCGCGTTGCTTTCCAGAACATGTTCCAGGCGCCTTGCGCGCAGGTGGCCAGCCCCTTTTCCGTCGCGGCCAGCATCAGGTTCTGCATGAACATGCCGATATCGAGCCAGCTGCGCGCATCGAGTTCCTTGTCGATGGTGAAGATGAGCCCGACCGGCGCGTCGAAGAACTTGTAGTTGCGGCCCCATTGCTCCCAGGCCCGTTCCTTGTCGCCTTTCGGAATGCCGATCAGCCCGTACATATCCTTGCCGAGTTTGCGCATGCGCCCGAGATAAGGCTCGACGCGTTTGTTCGAATGCTCGAATTCCTGGGCGGTGTCGCCGGGATTTTCCTCGCGGTAGGCAAGGAGGCCCTCCACCAGGCGCTCGCGCGCCGCGCCCGTCACGACATGCACTTTCCAGGGCTGCACATTGGTGCCGGAAGGGGCGAGCGCGGCGAGTTCCAGAAGTTCTTTCACCGTTTCAAAGGGAACGGGATCGGGTTTGAACGCGCGGATGGATTTGCGCTCTTTGATCGCGTCTTGAAGCTGCATGGGTTAACTCCCGCCATTGCGTCAATATCTGTTGGTGGGAGTGTTAACACGGAACGCTTGGAGCGCAAGAGGCGGGGCTTCAAGCGGCTTGGGGCGCGCGCTTGCCGACAAGACCGCCCGCATAAAGCGCCCACCAGATGATAAGCGGCTGAAAGAAAAGCCGTGCCCAGTAATAAAGATTGGCGTCCGGAAGACCGGCAACGGAAAGACCGTTCATGGCGTTGTGCACATTCGCCGGAAAAACCGCGACCGCATAAAGCGCGAGCATCATCGCCGCAAGCTCCTTCAGGCGCGGCGTGAGAAGGCCGATGGCGCCTGCAATCTCGCAAAGCCCGGTGAAGAAAATCACTTCCCCGTGGAAGGGGATGTAGGGCGGCATCATCGGCATGTAGCGCTCGGGGGTGAGAAGGTGGTCGGTGCCGACAAAGAAAAAGCCGGCGGCCATGCCGATCCGCATGGCAAGGCGCGCGTCTTTGAGCGGCGCCGCGCCGAGGCGCCCGAAAAGCGCGGCCAGAGCCGCGACGGCAAGCATCATGAAAACGAACAGCATGGGCATCTCTTTATCTTGACGATGTTAAGATAAGGAGAATCTTGACGCCGTCAAGATGAGCTGCCAATTTCTTTCTCATGCCGGACAAAGCCCAAGCAAAACCGAAATCCAAAGCCCCGAAAACCCCCAAACCGCGGGCCTATCACCACGGCGACTTGAAAGCGGCTTTGGTGGAAGCGGGTGCGCGCATCGTCGAGCGGGACGGGGTGATGGCGCTCAGCCTGCGCCGGGTGGCGCGGGAGGCGGGGGTCTCGCAAACCGCGCCCTATCATCATTTCACCGATAAAGAAGCGCTTCTGGCGGAGATTGCCGCGACCGGCTTCCGCGATCTTTCAGCGGAGATGGAAGTGCGGGGGAGCGCCATCGCGGGCGCCTCTCCCCGGCTCGGCGCGCTCGGCACCGCCTATGTGCTCTTTGCCACGGAAAATCCCGGCCGCTTCCGGCTGATGTTCGGCCCGCTGATCGGCGAGAAGGCGGCTTACCCTGCGCTGCTTGAGGCTTCTTTGAGTTCCTATCAAATGATCCGCGACGCGGTGGCGGCTTATCTTGAAGAGATAGGCCCTGAAGAAGCCGGGGGCGATGCGGAAAACCCGGAAGCGGCGACCATGGCCGCCTGGTCGCTTGTCCACGGGCTTGCCACGCTGATCAACGACCGCGGTTTTAACAGCGAGGCAATGGGCGCGCCCGATATCGAAACGCTGACGCAGCAGGTCACCTCGTATCTGCGTAATGGGCTGGGGCGGTGAAGGTTCCCCCTCACCCTCCCATCGCTGGGCGCGATGGGCCCCTCCCTCTCCCCAAGGGGGGCGAGGGAAACAAAAGAAAGCCCTCTCCCCCGAGGGGAGAGGGTTGGGTGAGGGGGTAAGCGACGTAAAGGGGCGAAGCGCCTAAAGCCCCAGCACCGCCTTCGACATGATGCCGCGCTGAATTTCGTTCGAGCCGGCATAGATGGAGCCGGCGCGGTCGTTCAGATATTTGCTCATCACCGTCAGGCTGTGCTCCGGCCCGGCAATGTCCTGTTGCGCGGGCGCTTTATAGCCCGGCACCGGGCCGCCCGGACGGGTGGCATGGGGCTGGAACGGGGCGATGTAATACTGCGCCGCTTCGATGGCGAGCTCGGTCAGCCGCTGGCTCATTTCCGTGCCGCGGGTTTTGAGCATGGAAGAGGCAGAGCCCGGCGCGCCGCCTTGCGAGAGCGTGGAAAGGACGCGGTGCTCGGTGAACTCGATGGCGGTCAGTTCTACTTCGGCTTCGGCAAGCTTGCCGGCAAAGGCGGCATCATCCAAAAGCCGCGCGCCGTCGCCGGAGCGTTCTTCGGCGGCCATGGCGCGGATTTTCTTCAGCCGTTCATGCAGGCCCGGCGCATAGGCATTGCCGCGCTCGAATTCCAGCAGATATTTGGCGACCGTCCAGCCCTTGCCGATCTCCCCCACCACATTCTTTTTGGGCACGCGCACATCGGTGAAGAATATCTGGTTTTGAATATGCTCGCCCGTCAGCATGATGATGGGATCGACACTGATGCCAGGCGTGTCCATGTCGATCAGCACGAAGGTGATGCCTTCCTGCGGCTTGCCGGAATTGTCGGTCCGCACCAGGCAGAAGACGCGGTTGGCGTGCTGGGCATGGGTGGTCCAGATTTTCGTGCCGTTGCAGATAAAATCGTCCCCGTCCTCCACCGCGCTCATCTGCAGCGAGGCAAGGTCGGAGCCGGAGCCGGGCTCGGAATAGCCCTGACACCAGAAATCCTCGCCGGAAAGAATGCGCGGCAGGTAATAGTTCTGCTGTTCTTTCGTACCGTGGCCGATCAGCACCGGCCCACACATGCCCACCCCCATGGGCGAGATGGAGGGCGTGCCGGCGCGCGCGCATTCGCTCTGGAAGATGTAGCGCTGCACGATGTCCCAGCCGGTGCCGCCATGTTCTTCCGGCCAGCCGGGCGCGATCCAGCCTTTGGCGTGAAGGATGCGGTGCCAGGCCATGGAGCTTTCATAATCGGAATAGACGCTGGTCATGCGCGCGCCCGCCTCGGCAAGCTCGGGGGTGAGCTTGTCATCTAGAAAGGCGCGCACCTCCTCGCGGAAGGCCTCGTGTTTCGGGCTCAGTTTCAGGTCCATCGCGCGTCCTCCCTTTCCGGTCTTGTTTATGCCGGTCCTTTGGTCCCCCAGACCCCGGGCTTGTCGCTGCCCGTGCGAACGGTAGCCGCTCCTCAAGGCGCGTCAATGGCGCCGGCGCGCGGCCATGGCGCCGCTGCGTCAAAATTGTCCTTTCCCCAGATGTGAAACCTGAAAAGCGGGAGAGGGAATCTCCGGTAATTTATCCCGCGGGCATTGGCGCGGGGGCCTGAATAGCGTAAATGAGGGGCGCGCGAGGTGCGCCTGCCGCCGGATCGGAAATGCCCATGTCTGCTCCAGAAGATCAAAAAGAAAAACAACTTCCGGAAACAGACAGGGAAAACCTGCCGGGCCTGCGCGCGACAACGCCGGCCGAGCGCCAGCGCGCGTTTCGTATTCTCTTTGCCTGTCTGCTCGGCCTCGGCATGGGGCAGAACCTTTTCTTCGCCATCCTGCCGCCCATCGCCCGTGACCTCGGCATGAGCGAGGTGGACACCAGCCTCATCTTTTCGCTCTCTGCTTTTCTCTGGGTGCTTTCCAGCACGTTCTGGGGGCGGCGCTCGGATGTGATCGGGCGCAAGCCCGTCATCATGATCGGGTTGACGGGTTTTGCCGTGTCGACGACGGGCTTTGCGCTGGTCGTTCTTGCGGGCCTGTCGAACTGGATTTCCCTTGCTCTCGTCTTTCCGATGCTGATGTTCGTGCGGGCGATTTTCGGCACGTTCGGGTCGGGTGCGCAGCCTTCCGCGCAGGCTTACGTGGCCGACCGCACCTCGCGCTCCGAGCGCGCCTCGGCGGTGGCCTCGCTCGGGGCGGCTTTCGGCATCGGTCTCGTCGTCGGGCCGGGCTTTGCCGCGGCGCTCGCCAATATCCATATTCTCGCGCCCTTCTTTGCGGTGGCCGCCATTGCCTTTGTCAGCGCCATTGCGATCTGGATTTTCCTGCCCGAGCGCACACCGCCCAAGCGCAAGAAGCGGCGCTGGGACAAGAGCCTGAAAGTGTCCATGCAGGACCCGCGTGTGCTCTCCGCCATCGTCATGGCAATCGCGCTTGCTTTTTCCATGACCTCGCTCGTGCAGCATGTGGCGAGCGATCTTGCTGCCATGCTGGGCATGACGAGCCCGCGCGCCATCCGCTGGACGGGCATTCTGCTCATGGGCGCGGTGGGGGCGGCAGCGGCGGCGCCGATCTGGGTCATCCTGCCGCTCAGCAAATTGCCGCGGCCGGCGCGCGATGAAAACGAAAAGCCGAAACTGGCGCTGACCGACCGGCGCGTCATTCCGATCCTCATCATGGGGGTGGTGCTTGCCTTCAGCCAGACCATCGCCATGCAGACCGTCGCTTTCTATTTCATCGACAAGCTGCATCTCGACAGCAAGGAAGCGGCGCAGATGGTGGGTGTCGCACTGATGGCCATGGCCATGGCGACGCTTTTCGCGCAGATCGGACTCATTCAGCGCTTCAACCTCTCGGTGCAGTTTCTCCTGCGCTGGGGCGCAGGCATCACCGCCATTGCTTTTGTTCTGATGGGCTTCGGGGACAGTTACGGGCTGCTCGTCGCGGCCTTTGCGCTGTCAGGGCTCGGCTTCGGTTTCCTGCGGCCCGGGCTGCAGGCGAAAGGCTCGCTCATGGTCTCGCCGAGCGAGCAGGGCGCGATTGCCGGGATCATCGGCTCGACGGCGGCGACCGGCCACATCATCAATCCGATCATCGGCATGCCGCTTTATCAGTGGATGCCCGAAGCGCCGTACTTCCTTGGCGCGGGTCTGATGCTTTGCTTCCTCGCCTATGTGGCGTTTCATCCTTCCGTGCGCGATATGTCGGACAGCATTGAGGAAGATGAAGACCCGGACATTCACGTCCACTGACATGTCCCCTTATCAAAGCGCGCTCGCGGTGGCGACGGTCACGATGAGATTGTTCGTCATGTGAAAGAAAATGGCGGGCAGGAGCGATCCGGATTTCTGATAAAGCATGGCGCAGATGAAGCCGAGCGTGCCGATTTGCGCGAGCGCGAGGGCCGTCGCTGCCCCGTCGCCCACCATGTAATTGGTGTGAACGGCGGCAAAAAAGGCGCTGGTGAGAAAGGCCGCGGCAAAGACACCGATCTTCGTGCGCAGCCAGCCGAAAAAAACGCCGCGGAAATAAATTTCCTCTGCAATGGGCGCAAGCAGGCCGAGCACCGCCAGGGTCAGCAGAATATTGCCATCGCCGAGCACCTGCCGGTTCTGCTCTTCGATGAGCTCCACGCCTTCCGCATTCAGCCAGAGATTGAGCCCGGCAAAGACGAGTATGAAACCGGTCCAGAGCGCCAGCGTGATCAGCGTCCAGCGCGGCCGGGTTTTGCTGAGCCCCGCGCGGGCAGGCGGGATGCGCCGCACGAGCAAAATCGCGCCCCAGGTGGCCAGCGTGATGATGTAAAGGACAGCGGCGATGAGATGGGGCAAGAGCGCGCGGTCGAGCGCGCTCAGGAAATCGGGCGGGAAGAAGCGCCAGATGGCGGCGGCGAGGACCGTGATGGCGAAAGCCACAAACGGAATGATCAGGATATCGCGCCCTTCGACGGCGGGGCGCAGCTCAGGCGCTGGCGCATTTTGGGCCGGATCTGCCGCCGGGCCCCCATCTTCCGGGGCCCTTGTAAGGGGGTCCATGAACTTAATTCCGTCTTCTTGCGTATCTTTCTAAAGCCGGCCCGTTGAACCGGGCCGCATGTCCCCAGCGATCCAACCTCGCGGCTCTATAGTGGGGGCTTGGGCTAAGGGCGCCAAGGCATGGGGCCGGGATAAAGGCGCGCGCCGGGCCGGTTCTTGTCCGGTGATGCGGGAAGGTCACGCTGTACCGGCCCGGTTTCCCGAAGCGGGACGGTTTATCGGCGCTAGAGCGCCGGAAAAGGAGAGGAATGATGTTCTATCTGGGACTGCTTGGCGCGCTTTCGGGCCTCGGCCTTGGCGCGCTTGGGCTGCTGCGCCCGCATGCGGCCTTGCGGCTTGTGGGGCTCGGCCTGCGCGAGGGGGCGCCGCACGGCATTTCGGAAGTGCGCGCGACCTATGGCGGGCTCTTTGTCGGCATGGAAGCGGCCATTTTATTGGGCGGCGAGCCGATGCTTTATCTCGTCGGCGCGGCGGCCTGGTTCGGCGCGGCCATCGCGCGCACCGCTTCCATGATCGCGGACAGGATCGTCAACGGACCCAATCTCATGGGCACGGCCACGGAGTTTGCCATCGGCGCGCTGCATCTGGCGCCGCTGTTTCTTTTGACCGCGTGAGAAAGGCGCGGCGGCCTTATTCCGCCGCCGCGCAGAGGTCACCAGTTTTGGGATCGCTCCTTTTCGCGCCGAGCGCACCTTCCGCTTCCCACGAGCTCATCAGCGCATGAACGGCACTTGAAAAGGCGATGGGCTGGTCCAGCATGATGTGGTGCTGGGCATGGGGAATGGTGAAGATCGGCGCATCGGGCCGGGTCTTGCGCATGAAGGCGATGGTCTCGGGATCATAATCCTTGCTCTGCGCGCCGTAGATACCGGCGACCTTGCAGGGCATGGTGCGGTACATCTCGGCATGATCCGGCCCCATATGCAGGCCTTCATAGGCGAAAGGATCGAATTTCCAGGTCCAGCCGCTCGCCGCTTCCGGGCCGCGGCCCCGGTCTTCGCCCTCTTTCACTTCGATGAGCGAATGGCCGCCGATATAGTCGAGGATATAGCGGTTCACGCAGTCCTGCAGCGGGGCAAGGCGGAAGCGGGCCGCCGCCGTTTCGAAATCCGGATAGATGCGCGTTGCCCGGCGCGGGGGATCGTTCTTAAACCATTCCATCGCGTTTTCGGGCGGGCAGACACGGAAGTCGCACAGCATCACGCCGCCGAGCCTGTCGCCATAAAGGCCGCCGGTAATCAGCGTGACGAAACCGCCGAAGGAATGGCCGACAATGACCGGCTTCTCGCCGAGCCCGCCTTCGAAGGCGACGGCGGCGATCGCATGGGCATAGGTCTCGCGGGTATATTCGGTGCGCCAGCCGCTATCGCCCATGCCCGGCAGGTCCATGGAGGCGACGTTATAATCGTCCGTGAGCTGGGGGGCGATGAAGTCGAACCAGCGCGCATGGGCGCCGTTCCCATGAACGAAGACGAGGCCCGGCCGGTCTGCCCGCTTCGCCTTCCAGAACCGGTAATGGATTTTCGTGCCCTCGGAGGTCACGAACCGGGTTTCGCCTTCTTCTGCCAGCGCTTTGCGGAACCAGTCCGGGCGGTGGTGAATGAGGTCTTCTTCCGGAAAAAGGGCGATTTCTGGCTGGTTACTCATGATAATTCCGTAAAAATGGCGCCTGCGTCATCTTTTGCGCCATGGTCTAGCGCGGCTGGCCGGGCTTTGCAAAGCCTGGATGGGACCTGCATGGGACGCTGGGAAGCATATGGGGGCGGCCCGGCGGCAAAAAAGCCCGGAAAAGGCGCGCTTTGCCCGGTTGACAGGGGGGCATTCTCCCCTTAGGTTCCGCGCCCAGTTTCCAATTTCCGCCGGTCGCCGGGTGCGGGCGCTTTTCAGCCTGTCCCAATGCCCAGCGAACCATCCCAGAGGACGGGCCCATGAAAGTCAGAAATTCGCTTAAGTCGCTGCGCAGCCGCCATCGGGACAACCGTATCGTGCGCCGCAAAGGCCGTCTTTATGTGATCAACAAGACGAACCGCCGCTTCAAGGCCCGCCAGGGCTGAGGCATGGCAAGCGCTTCGGCGCCGCGATAGAGTTTGAAAAGGCCGTACCTTCGGGTGCGGCCTTTTTGTTTGGCATAATGACTTTCGCGATTCGGCCAAAACCAGAGAAGGCGGGGAGGAGAGCTTGAGCGGCATTACCCATGTGGTGTTCGATATCGGCAATGTGCTGGTGGAATGGAACCCGCGCCATCTTTACCGCAAGCATTTCGAGCGGGAGGCGGAGATGGAGCGGTTTCTTGCCGAGGTCTGCACCATGGACTGGCATATCGCCCATGATGCCGGCGTCTCGTTCGAGGAAAATGCCGAGAAGCTGAAAGCCCGCCACCCGGATCATCATGCGCTCATCGACATCTGGCGCGCGCGCTATCTGGAAATGTCGCCCGGCGCGGTGCCGGGCATGGAAGCGCTAGTTGGGACGCTGAAGGAGAAAGGCCTCGCGCTGCACGGCCTCACCAATATGCCCTCCAGCATCTATCCCAAGCTGCACGCGCTTTATCCAGCCATGCAGGCGCTGGAGGTGACGGTCGTCTCGGGCGAGGAAAAGACGCTGAAACCCGATCCCCGGCTTTATGAGATTCTCATCGCCCGTGCGGGACTGCCAGTTCGAGCCACGCTTTATATCGACGATTCAGCGCCCAATGTGCGCACCGCCGAAAAGCTGGGCATGTACGGGCATCATTTTCAGAATGCGGATGGGCTTGCCCGCGTGCTTACTCAGCTCGGGCTTTTGGAGGCGTCATGAGCGACGGGCGCCCGAAGGCCGTAATCTTCGATATGGGCAATGTGCTGATCGGCTGGGATGCGCGCGCCCGCTACCGCGCGCATTTTGAAAGTGAGGCGGCGCTCGATGCGTTTTTCCGCACGCTCTTCCGCGAGATTTACGATGCCGTTCACGACGATGAGCGGGAGATGGAGGCCTGCCTTGCGCCGCTGAAAGAAAAGCACCCCCATGCGCGCCATCTCATCGAGGTTTATGAAAAAGACTGGGGCTCGTTTCTCACCGGGCTTATCGAGGAAAGTGTCGCGCTTGTCCATGCGCTGCATGGGGCGGGCATCAAGCTTTACGGGCTGACGAACTGGCCGCATCAGGTCTGGCCGCCGCACCGCGCCGTGCCGGGCACGAAAGAGCATTATGCGTTCCTGGAACTTTTCGAGGATGTGCTGGTCTCGGGGCAAGAGCGTTTGCGCAAACCCGATCCCGAAATTTACCGGCTGGCGCTTTCCCGGTTCCGGCTTTCGCCGGGCGAGGCGCTTTTCGTCGATGATCTGGCGGAAAACATCGCTGCGGCTGAGGCGCTTGGCATGCATGGACATGTTTTCGAGACCCCGGCAGGGCTTCACGCGGCGCTTTGCGCGCATGGGCTCTTGCCAGATAAGGGGCGGGCGGGATAGGAACCCAGCAGCTGAATTTTCGCTGCGCCACATTCACTGACACATGCGCGCAGCATGGAGGAGAATGAATATGCCTGATCGTATCCTGATTTACGGAGCGACCGGCTATACCGGTAAACTCGTTGCCCGCACGGCCAAGCAGCAGGGGCTGCGGCCCATTCTGGGCGGGCGCAGCCCCGCCAAGCTGAAAAGCGTCGCCGGGCAAATGGCTTTCGAGCACCGCACGGTGGACCTCAGTGACCGGGCGGGCCTTGAGAAAGTCCTGAAGGAAGTCGATGTCGTTCTGCACATTGCCGGTCCCTTCTCCCAGACCTCCCGGCAGATGGTCGATGCCTGTATCGCAACGGGCACGCATTATCTCGACATTACCGGTGAGATCGATGTCTTCGAGGCGTGCGCGGCGCGCGATGCGGAAGCCAAACAGGCCGGCGTCATGCTGATGCCGGGCGTCGGCTTCGACGTGGTGCCCTCCGACTGTCTTGCCGCGCATATGAAGCGGCGCATGCCGGATGCCAGCGAGCTGACGCTTGCCATTTCCGGCCTCGGTTCCATGTCGCGCGGCACGGCGAAGACGGGAGTGGAGAGCATCCGCTTCGGTACGCGCATCCGGCGCGAGGGCAAAATTCTTTCTTCCAAGGCCCCGCTTGTGCGCGAGATCGATTTCGGCCAAGGCGTGAAGAAAAGCGTCGCCGTGGGTTGGGGCGATGTTTCGACCGCTTACCATTCGACCGGCATTCCCAATATCACGGTCTATTTCGAGGCAACGGCGCAGCTTGAACAGGCGGCGAATATCGGCCCCTTCCTGCGCTGGCTGCTCAGCACCGGGCCGGCCCAGCGGATGCTGAAGAAAAGGATCGATCAGCAGCCGGAAGGTCCGGACGATGCCCAGCGCGCCGAAGGTTATTCCATCCTGCTCGGCGAGGCGGTGAACGCGGCGGGCGACCGGGTGGTTTCGCGCTTGCGCACGCCGGAGGGTTATTCGCTGACCGCGCTCACCTCGCTGGAGATCGTGCGCCGGGTTATGCAGGGCAATGCGGTGCCCGGCTATCAGACGCCGTCCAGTGTTTTCGGACCCGATTTCATTACGGAATTCCCGGGCTGCGAGCTGGAAGACCTGAATTCGGCCTGATGTCATCACCGGCTTGTGATGGGGCGGGGGGAACCTTTTCAGGTTCTTTTCGCCTGCCCCATGGCCAAGCGGCCTGTTGCGCACTATCGTTGAGGTCATGAAGCCCCCTGTTCTCACTGCCCTGATGGGCGGTCTTTTCTTTGCGGTCCTGACAAGCGCTGCCCAGGCAGAAACCGGGCAGGGGCTGAAGGAACGCTTTGGGCTGACGCCGGATGCGCGCCCGGAGGCAGTGGAGCCTGAGGCGGGAGCTGAGGCTGGCAAAGAAGCTGCGCCTTCCAAGGATGCTTTGTCGGCGGATGAGTTTGCCTCGCGCGAGGCCTTTCTCGATTCCCTTTTCGACCGCTTGAAAGAAGCCAAGAACCCCGAACAGGCCAAGATCGTGGAAGCGGCGATCTGGAAGCTCTGGACGAATTCGGGTAGCGCCAGCATCGATTATCTGATGGATCAGGGGCTCGGCGCCATGGCGGCGGGCGAGCAGGGCGAGGCGCTGATTTATTTCACGCAAGTGACGACGCTCGCGCCGGGCTATGCGGAAGGCTGGTCGAAGCGCGCCACGCTTTATTATCTGATGGAAGATTATCAGCGCGCGCTCAAAGACATCGAACAGACGCTGCGCCTCGAGCCGCGCCATTTCGGCGCGCTGGGGGGGCTCGCGCTTTTGCTCAATGAGCTGGGGGATAAGGAAGGGGCGCTTTCCGCTTACCGCAAGGTGCTGAAGGTCTATCCCCATCTGCCGGGCGCGCAAGAAGCGGTGGAGCAGCTTTCCGAAGAAGTGGAAGGCCAGGGTATTTAAGCGCTGCGCCGCCGTCCTATACTCTCACTTCAGTGATGACCGGTGATGCTGCCCGAAAGGCAGAGTGAGCGCAGGGGTTTGATGTGTCGTTTCTTTTCTGGATTGCCGGCGCGCTTGGCGCGCTTCTGATTGCCGCTTTTGCCTATTCCGCTTTCATGAACGGGCAGGCGGCGGAGAAATTCCCCCCGCTCGGCAAGTTCGTCGAGGTGAAGGGCGCGCGGCTTCATTATGTGGAAGCGGTGCCGGAAGGCGGCGGCAAGGGCGTGCCGATCGTCCTCATTCACGGGGCGAGCGGGAACCTGCGCGATTTTATGGTCTCTATTTTTCCCGGCCTTGCCAAGGAGCACCGGGTGCTTGCTTTCGACAGGCCCGGCCATGGCTGGAGTGAGCGGCCCGGTATCGAGGATATTCACGACCCGGCCCGCCAGGCGGAACTGATCCGCGATGCGCTTCTCAAACTCGGCATCGAAAAGGCCGTGGTGCTCGGCCATTCCTGGGGCGGGGCGGTGGCGGCGGCCTATGCGCTGCATTTTCCGGAAAACCTTGCCGGTGTCCTTGTCATGTCCGGGGCGACGCATCCCTGGGAGGGCGGGGTCGCCTGGTATCATTCGGTTGTGCGCACGCCTCTCATCGGCGGGCTTTTTGCGCGCACGCTTGCGGTGCCGGGCGGGCGGTTTCTCTCGCAAGCCGGGATCGCGGGGAATTTTGCGCCCGATCCCGCGCCCGAAGGGTTCGGTGCGGATATTGGTCTGCCGCTGCTTTTCCGCCCGGCCAATTTCAAGGCGAATAGCGAGGATACGGGCAATCTCAAATCCCATCTTGCCCGCCAGTCGAAACGCTATGGCGAGATTTCCGTCCCCACCATCATTCTGACCGGCAACCGCGACCGGACGGTGCGCGCCAAAATCCATTCCTATGTGCTGCATGAGCAGATCGAGGGATCGGAACTGATCAAGCTGAAAGGCACGGGCCATATGCCCCATCATGTGCATGGGGATGTGGTGCGCGAGGCGCTTTCGCGCCTGGCAACGGGCGGGGCGCTGCGCCCCGGCCTCCACGAGATCGAGGCGCCTGAAGCTCGCTAAAAGATCCGGGCTCCGCTAAAGAAAAGAGGCGGCGGGACTCAGCCGACCATGCCGCCTTTTTCCCCCACAAAGGCCACGCGCAGCATGTTCGTGGCGCCGGGCGTGCCGAGCGGCACGCCTGCGGTGATGATGATGCGCTGGCCGCGCTGGGCAAAGCCTTCCCTAAAAGCGATGCGGCAGGCGCGGTCCACCACATCGTCAAGGTTCTGCGCATCTTCTGTGAGAACGCAGTGCAGTCCCCAGACAAGCGCAAGGCGCCGGGCGGTCTCGGTGATCGGGGTCAGCGCGATGATGGGAAATTGCGGGCGCTCGCGCGCGGCGCGGATACCGGTCGAGCCGGAATTTGTCCAGCAGACGATGGCGGCGGCATTGAGCGTGTCGGCAACGGTGTGGGCGGCGGCGGAAATCGCATCGGCGCTCGTTGCTTCAGGCTCCGTGCGCTGGCCGTAAATGATGGAGGAATAGTTTGGATCGTCTTCTACCTCCACGGCGATGCGGTTCATCATCTCCACCGCCTCGATGGGATAATCGCCTGCCGCCGATTCAGCCGAAAGCATGATGGCGTCCGCGCCTTCAAAGACGGCGGTTGCCACATCCGAGACTTCCGCGCGGGTCGGCATGGGCGAGGAGATCATGGATTCCAGCATCTGTGTTGCGACGACCACGGGCTTGCCGGCCTTGCGGGCAAGGCGCGTGATGCGCTTTTGCCAGCCGGGCACCTGTTCGATCGGCAGTTCGACGCCAAGGTCCCCGCGCGCCACCATGAGCCCGTCGGCAAGATCGAGAATGCCGTCAAGCTCGGTCAGCGCGTTGGGCTTTTCGATTTTCGCGATAATGGCCGCACGCCCGCGCGCAAGCTTGCGCGCTTCGGCAACATCGTCCGGGCGCTGAATGAAGGAAAGCGCCAGCCAGTCGATGCCGAGCGAGAGCGCGGCTTCAAGGTCCGCGCGGTCCTTGTCCGACAGCGCGGAAAGACCGAGCGTCGCATCGGGCAGGTTGACGCCCTTGCGGTCGGAGAGCACGCCGCCTTGTAGGACTTTCGTGACGGCGTAATCGGCTTCGGCTTCCTTCACTTCAAGGCGGATGCGCCCGTCATCGAGCAGCAGATTGCGGCCGGGCGCAATGGCGGCGAAAATTTCCGGATGCGGCAGGTTCACCCGCGTGACATCGCCCGGCGCAGGATCGAGGTCGAGGCGGAAGCTTGCCCCTTCTTTCAGCTCCACCGGGCCGTTTGCGAATTTGCCGACGCGCAGTTTGGGGCCTTGCAGGTCCACCAGAATGCCGATGGGCCGGCCGACTTCCGCTTCCACCTGGCGCAGATAGCCATGCATCTTTTTCAGCCCTTCATGGTCCAGATGGCTCATGTTGAGGCGGAAGGCATCGGCTCCGGCATCGTGCAGCGCGCGGATGCGCTCGGGCGTGTTCGTTGCCGGGCCAAGGGTCGCAAGGATCTTTACGTTACGGCGGCGCATGTTTTTACCTGTCTTTCGGTTCCGGCTTATTGCCCTGGCTGCGGGCGGAGAAAGGAATGTCGAGACGCCAGTCTAGCGCGGTGCCGGTATCAACTTCATGAAAACCGGCGCGCGCATAGCCGCGCCCGGTGCAGTCCGACCTGCCTTTGATGGTGAAGGCGGTGGGCGAAATGCACAAGGGGGCAGACCCGCCCCAGACCCGTCCTTCGCGCGTATCGACGGCATGAAGATAATAGAACCGGGCGGTGAGCTTGCCTGCGAGCAGCTTTGTACAGCTTTTAGGCGCCAGCTGCCACCAGCCTTCCGACACCCAGTCCTGCCCGTCATGATAACCGAGCGCTGCGGAAAGCGGCACGGCAAGGCGGTTGCAAACGCTGAGATCTGCCTGTGCCGGATGCGCCGCCGAAAGAACGATGATGAGCGCGCCCGCAAGAGACGCGGCGGAATAAGGAAACCTTGCGGGCAGGGAAAACATCAGGGGAACTCTGAATTAGGCGCGACTCAACGGCTGGGAAGGACGAGAATAGCGCGGAAATCGTTCACATTCGTAAAAGTGGGGCCGGGGGTGAGAAGCGCCTGCGCCGCGCGCAGAAAATCGCCCGAGGCATGGCGGGAGAGCGCTTCTTCCCCGCTCAGGCCGCTTGCCGCGCCGCGCGCGAGTGTTTCAGGCGTGATAAGCGCGCCGGCCGGGTCGTCCTTGTCGCCGCTGCCGCCATCATTGCCGTCCGTGTCCCCGGCAAGGGCGAAGATGCCGGGCGCGCCTTCAAGGGCAAGGGCGAGCGCCAGGGCATATTCCTGGTTGGGCCCGCCATTGCTGGGCACGGCGTCTTTGTCCATCGTCACCGTCACTTCCCCGCCGGAAAGAAAAAGCTGCGGCGGCCCTTTATGGGCAAGCGCAAGCTTTGCATGGGCGCGGGCAAGATCGCGCGCTTCGCCTTCCAGCGCATCGCCAAGCAATGTGACGCCCAGCCCCGCCGCGCGCGCTTCCTCTGCGGCGGCAGCGAGCGCATCTTTGGGAGCGGCGACAATTTCATAGCGTTTGTTCTTGAAGGCAGGATCGCTCGCACGCGGGGCCTCCGGCGCTTCTTCCAGCGCTTTTTGAAGGACGGGCGTGAGAAGGCCCCGCGTCTTTAAAATGGCAAGGGCATCCTCGCGTGTCCCTTTAGCCGGCACCGTGGGGCCGGAGGCGATGGCGGCAGGATCGTCCCCTGCCACATCGGAAATGGCGAGGGTGAGGGCGGGGGCATTGATCGCGGCGGCAAGGCGCCCGCCTTTTACTTTAGAAAATTGCGCCCGCACCTTGTTGATGTCCTGAATGGGCGCGCCAGAGCGCAGGAGCGCGCGGGTCAGCGCCTGTTTTTCTTCAAAGGAAACACCATCGATGGGCGCGGTCATCAGTGCTGAGCCGCCGCCGGAAAGTAGCATGAGAACGAAATCCTCCGGCCCGGCCTCGCGGGCCAGGGCAAGCAGTTCCTGTGTGGCGGCAAGGCCGGCGGTATCGGGCACGGGATGGGCAGCTTCCACCGTGCGGATGCGGGCGGTGGGCAGCGCGTGCCCGTAGCGCGTGATGACGAGGCCGCTTAAAGAGGGGTGGTCCGCGTAAGCCTTTTCCACGGCGAGCGCCATGGCGGAGGCAGCTTTACCTGCGCCGAGCACGATCAACTTTTTGTTGGGGGCCAAGGCGGGAAGATGCGGCGGCAGGCAGGTTTCGGGCTGCACACGGGCAATGGCGCGCGCGAAAAGGCGCGGTAAAAAAACAGCCGGGTCTTCCAGAAAAGCCATTGGCCCCGTTCTCCTTGGCGCGCGGCGTGATTATATTGCGGCCATGCTGACCGAAACCCCGCCTTCTCCTATCCTGAAATCCGCCTCTTTGAAACCGGGCCGCGACGGCGCGGTTGAAGTGATCGAGGGCGCGGCCCGCACCGGGCTGCTTTTGCTTTGCGATCACGCCTCCAACGCCTTGCCGGAAGGATATGGCACGCTGGGGCTTGCGGAAGAAGAATTTTCCCGCCACATCGCCTATGACATCGGCGCGGCTGAAGTGACGCGGCGCCTTGCGGAGATGATGGAAGCTCCGGCGCTGCTCGGGCGCTATTCACGCCTCCTCATCGATCTAAACAGGGGTGAGGATGATCCGACCCTTGTCATGAAACTTTCCGATGGCGCGATCGTGCCGGCGAACCGGCTCGTCGATCCTTACCGGGACGCAGAAGAATTTCAAAACCGCCTGACGCGTTTTCACCAGCCCTATCACCGCGCCGTTGCGGGCGCGCTTCAGCATTTAAGCGCGCGCGGCCATGTGCCCGTGATCATTTCCATTCACAGTTTCACCCCGGCCTGGCGCGGGGTGCAGCGGCCCTGGCATACGGGTGTGCTCTGGGACCGCGATCACCGTGTGCCCGAAGCGCTTTTTGAAGGCTTTGCGAGGGAAGGCGGTTTGACCGTCGGCGACAATCTTCCCTATATCGGCTATTTGAAAGGCGATACGCTTTACCGGCACGGCACGGTGAACGGCTATGCCCATGCGCTGATCGAAATCCGCCAGGATTTGATCGCAGCGCGCGAAGGACAGGCGGAATGGGCCGCCCGCCTTGCCCGTCTGCTGACCCCGATTCTGGAGCGCGGCGATGTTGCCCGCGTTCAGCATTTCGGCTCGCGCAGCCATGAGGCGCGCGGGTAAGGATCATTTGAAAGGAGCCGCTCATGACGAAGGACATCGACAAGCAGACCGAAACGGAATTGCAGGCCGCCGCCTTCCGCCGGCTTCTGGCGCATCTGGATGAACGCAAGGACGTGCAGAATATCGATCTCATGATCCATGGCGGCTTTTGCCGCAATTGCCTGGCCGATTGGTACAAGGAAGCGGCGGAGGAAAAGGGCATCGCACTCGACAAGATGGACGCGCGTGAGATCGTCTACGGCATGCCCTTTGCCGAATGGAAAGAAAAATATCAGGCCAAAGCCAGCCCCGAACAGATCGCCGCTTTCGAGGCGGCGCAGAAAAAACATGGGCAATAGCAGGGCTTAGACGGCATCTGCGGCAGCCCTGGCGTTTTACGCTTGAGCGGCGCTTGCGGGCGGAGGGCGGCGGCGCTATGTTGCCGCTCCTTAAATTTCAGTACCAGTTTGACGAGCGGAGACTTTCCTCATGGCGGACGGAAACGCGCCTGCGGGCGCAACGACCATCGCCCAAGATCAATTGCGGGCCTATATCGAACGGATCGAACGCCTTGAAGAAGAAAAGGCTGCGATTGCCGCCGATATCAAGGAAGTCTATGCGGAGGCCAAAGGAAATGGCTTCGACACCAAAGTCATGCGCAAGGTGATTTCTTTGCGCAAGAAAGATCAGGCCGAGCGCCAGGAAGAAGAAGCGGTGCTGGAACTTTATTTGCACGCGCTGGGCATGCTGGGCTAAACGCCGGGGCTTCTCGCGCTGTCTTATTCTAAAAGGCCGTTCCGAAGGGGATGGCCTTTTGTTTTGGTGCGGGGTAGCAGGGCGTTTTCTTTCTGCGTAGTCTTGGCCTTCGTGTTGGCCGCCATTGTCAGGCGGCGCATCTGGGGGCGTAAGACGAGGGGATGAGCAGCGCACCGATAGGCGGTAGGGCGCATGGCCTAGGCGAGGGAGAGGAGGCGCGCGCGCCTTATGCACTTCTTTCCGACGTGATCGCCAGTCTTTATGCCTATGCCGCCGATCCGGAAAACTGGGAAGACCTCTTGCGTTTCACCGAGCTTGTGGACCGCAAGGAAGAGAGCCTGCCCAAAGACCTTCTCGCCGAAATTTCCCGCCATCTGGAAGAAGCCGCGCGCCTTGCCGAAGAACGCATGGCGCAAAGCGAAGCATCCGGGGCGCAGCCGCCGCCTGCGGCTTTTCTGGCGCTCGATGGGCGCGGGCGTCTTCTTACTTTCAACGAGGCGATGGCCGCGCAGCTTCGCCCCCTCGCAGGCGCGCTTGAAGAAGGCGCGGCGCTTTCCTGGAGCGCGCGCGAAGACCGCAGCGCATTTGAGGAGGCTTTCGCGGCGCTAAAAGATGGCGCGGGTGCCCGGCTGGTGCGGCTCAATATTCATGCGCCTGGCACCTTGCCGGTTTTCGGGTTCCTGCTCGACGGCGCGCGGCTGCCGGAAACGGGCCTGCCGTTTTCCGCTGCGCTCAGTCAAGAAGCGGCGGCGGTTTTTCTCATGCCCGCCCGTGCGCTCAGTTTCGATGAAGAGGTGCTGTCGGCTGCGCTTCTCGGCCTTTCTCCGGCCGAGGCGCGGCTTGTGGGCGAGTTGACGCGCGGCCTGGCGCTCAAAGAGGCCGCCCGCGCGCTCGGCATCTCGCCCAATACCGCGCGCAATCAGCTGGCAAACGTCTTTGAAAAATTCGGCCTTAACCGGCAGGGCGATCTCATCCGCCATGTCGCGGAGCTCATGGTGCTGGGCACGCATCTTTCAGGCGCGCCGCAAAACCCGCCCGAGGACGATGCCCGGCTTTATGTCGAGCTGCCGGATGGGCGCCAGCTTGCTTACCGGGAATATGGCGCGCAGGGAGGCACGCCCGTGCTCAATCTCGTGCCCGCCATTACGGGCAGTTTTCTGCCCCGCCGCAAATCAGAGGCGCTGCAGCGCAGCGGCATCAGGCTTATCCGTGTGGAGCGGCCGGGAACGGGCGGCTCCACCTTCGATCCTCACATGACGATCCAGAGCTTTGCGAAAGACCTGCGCGTCTTCATGGATGCGCTGGGGCTTGAACGGGTTCTGCTTTACGGCTCGGCCTCTGCGGCGCCCTTCGTGCTTGCCGCGGCCAGCGAGCTTGGCGAGCGGGTGGAGCGGGCCGGGCTCGCCGCGCCGCGTATCGATGTCCATCTTGAAAAAGACTACCGCAACAATCCGGCGCTTTCTTTTTACGGCAGCCTCATCCGCAATGGCTGGCTGCGGCGCGGCGCGCTGCAGCTTCTGCGGCAAAAGCTTTCGCGGAAAATCCTGAGCGGCATGATGCAGCGTTTCTTTCAGGGCGCACCCGCCGATGCCGCGCGGTTGAAAGCCGATCCCGCTTTGGCGGAAGAGCTTCTCGATGCGCTTTATGATTCTCTCAGCCTGCAGGTGGAAGGGGTGATCCGGGAAAGCGAGCTTGCCTCGGGCGGCTATCAGCTCGACCCGACGCAGATCCGCTGTCCGCTCCATGTCTGGCTGGGCGGGGAAGATACGCAGGTGCCGCTGGAAGAGGCGCGGGAAGGCATTGCCCGCTTCGCGCCCGCGAGCCTGCGCGTCTTCGAAGGCGAGGGGCATCTCATCAGCGCCGCGCACCTTGCCGAGATATTGGACGAGCTTGTTCACGCATCCTCAAAGGCCGGTTAACCGGCTTTCTTTTGCCTCCTGGTATATCTGTACCATTCCGCCCTTTTGCCCTTCTGGGCACTCTCCCTTTCAGACAGTCACCCGCCCGCGCTGCGGGCGGCAGGGAAGGGGATAGATATGGTTCGCGTAATAACTCAACCGGCAGGGCGCCCGGTAAAAACGGCGGTCAGCCTTCTGGCCTCGGCTTTTTTGCTCGCCGCCTGCCAGACCACGGGGCAGCAGCAGTCTTTGCAGGTGCAGCAGCCGGGCGACGCCAGCATGAACTGCGCGCAGCTTGCCAGTGAAATCGGCGCGATGGATCAGGTTATCGGCGAGGCGGGCGCTGCCGAAACCGAAGGCCAGCTCACCGGCGCAGGCATTGCCGTGGCCGAGCAGGCGGCGATTTACGGCGGCGCGGGCGCAGCGCTCGGCCGGGCCTTGCCGGCGGCGTCCGTTCTCAGCGGGTTCCTCGGCTCGACCCAGCAGGCCGCCCAGCAAAGCGCCAAGGAACGGGCTCAGGCCGCACAGCTGCGCCGGACCTCGCTGATGGGCATTTATCAGGGCCGCGGCTGTTCCTGAGTTTGACTGCTCCTGAATTTGATTGCTGGCAGCCGACGTCCCCAGCGAAGGCCGCCAGTAGAAAGGGGCGCCGCTTGCGGCGCCCCTTTGCATTCCCCCGGTTCGGATAGTCCGTGAGACTATTCACCCCTCACATCAAGGCCGAGATCGCGGACCTTGCGGTAAAGCGTCGAGCGGCCGATGCCGAGCCGCCGGGCGACTTCGGACATGTGGCCTTTATATTTGTCGATGGCGAGGCGGATGAGATCTGCCTCCACGTCTTCCAGACGGCGCATGTTGCCCTGCTCGTCCATGACGGAGACGCCATCGGAAATGTTGGACATGGCAAAGTCGGTGAGCGTCTGACGGAAGCCGCCGCTTGCTGCCGCGCCTTGCATGACGGGCATGGGCGTTTCGGCGGGCGCGGGCGGGGTCGCATCGAACCCGTCGAGCTGCGAGGCGATTTGCGGGAAATCGGCAATCGTCAGTTCGGCCCCGTCCGCCAGCACGATGGCGCGGAAGATGGTGTTTTCCAGCTGGCGCACATTGCCCGGCCAGTCATAGGCATTGAGCATCTGCATGGCGTCTTGCGAGACGGCGGCGATGTTCTTGCCTTCTTCGGCGGCCAGGCGGCTGACGAAATGCGAGACAAGCTCGCCCAGATCCTCCCGCCGCTCGCGCAAGGGGGGGATGTTGATCGGAAAAACGTTGAGCCGGTAGTAAAGGTCTTCACGGAAATGGCCCTGCTTGACCATTTCGATCATGTCGCGGTTTGTCGCCGAGATGAGACGGATATCCACTTTCACCGGCTTCTTCGCGCCGATGGGATCGACCTCGCCTTCCTGAATGGCGCGCAGCAGTTTTACCTGCATATCTAGAGGCAGTTCGCCGATCTCGTCGAGAAAGAGCGTGCCGCCATTCGCTTCCACGAATTTACCGGCGTGTTTTTCGCTGGCGCCGGTAAAAGCGCCTTTCTCATGGCCGAAGAGAATGCTCTCGATCAGGTTTTCCGGGATCGCGCCGCAGTTGACGGTCACGAAGGGCCGGCCCGCGCGGTCGCTCTCGCCCTGAATGGCGCGGGCGAAGACTTCCTTGCCCACACCGCTTTCCCCTTCGATGAGAACGGGGATGTTGGACTGGGCGGCACGGCGGCCGAGCTTCAGCGCGTTGCCCATGGAGGGCGCGCCGGCAATGATATCGTCGAAGGTGAGCTGGCCTTGCGCCTTTTTCTGCAGCCGGTTGATCTCGCCGGTAAGCGCGGTGACTTTCAGCGCATTGCGGATGGAGACATGCAGGCGCTCGGGGCTGACGGGTTTGACGACGAAATCGTCGGCGCCCGCGCGCATGGCTTTCACCACCGTCTCGATACCGCCATGGGCGGTGAGCACGATAACGGGCAGGGCCGGGTGCTGCGGGCGCAGGGCCTCTAGCACTTCCATCCCGTCCATGCCGGGCATGACGAGATCGAGAATCATCATGGAGATGTCTTTGGCGTGAATGCCGCCCATGATCTCCATGGCCTCGGTGCCGCTTTCGGCCGTGAGCGTCCGGTAGCCGTCGCGTTTTACTACTTCTTCGAGAATCCGCCGCTGTGCCGGATCGTCATCGACGACGAGAATCGTCTGAGCCATGCCTTTGTCCCCAACAGAACCTTTATGCGCCCGCTTTTGCCGCCCGGCCGGCTTGAATACCGAAAGAGCAAGGCGGGCAGGCGCGCCGCGTCAATTTCCGGGGCATGGTGGCGCGCAAGTGGTAAAGGCCGGTTTAAGGCGGGAAGAGTTTTGTGCCGGGAAGGCACGATAAGGAAACTTATCGTTAATTTGCGCGTTACCATGGCAAAGCGCAGAAAAGCTAGAGATTTCCTTGGAATACGGGTGTTGCGGTCAAGTGACTCTTGTAGCTGAAAAGAGACTAAAATCCTCGATATGGCTTGAAGACCGCGGGTCTTCCGTGTCATCCATAATATTCATGCAAAACCGGTTGACTGCGAACCGGTGGGGTCCGGGCCACCCGTCTCTTAAACACGGGGGGTAGATCAAAAAATGACGGAGATTGGGATGAACATTCTATCCCGGCTAATTGCGGTAACTGCGTTCCTGGGGCTGGCTGCGTGCGGCACCTGGACTGCGGAATCGTATTTGGACGACGAGATTTCGGGTAACGACTTCAATGCCTGCCTCGCGCGCGAATACCAAGACCGTGCAACGTCGGAAGCTTATGTGGACTGCAACTGGGTCGATACTGCCAAGATCGTCGCGAAGGGCCGCGCTGCCCAGGCCGGCGAAACGGTACTGCCCTATGATCCGGCCAACCATGCCGTTCTGCCGAGCGACCTCGGCGAGCTGCAGGATGCCCGTGCCCGCCTGATGGCAGCACTGGACAATGGCGGCCGCGAAGGCGATCAGGCTTGCGCTTGCGCCAAAGCTCAGCGTCACTATGACGGCTGGGTCGAACAGGCCAGCGACAACGACCTGGGTGAAGGCGGCGCATGGTTCGGCGGCCCCGGCGGCCCCGTTCAGCCGGAGCGTGTGGAAGCTGAAAAAGCAGCTTTCTTCGAAGCTCTGACCGAATGTGAAGCTGCACCGGTTGGCCCGTGGACGATTTACTTCGGCTTCGACAAGTCGAACCTGACGGCCGAAGCTCAGGCTGTTGTGGAAGAAATCGCCAATGTTGCCGGCAGCAAGACGCTGAACGTTTCGGGTTACACCGATACGTCCGGTTCGTCCGCTTACAACCAGGCTCTGGGTCAGCGCCGTGCTGACGCCGTTGCCGGTGCTCTGAGCGCCCAGGGCGCTTCGGTCGGCACGACCGGCACCTACGGTGAATCGAACCTGGCTGTGCAGACCGGCGACGGTGTGCGCGAACCGCTCAACCGCCGCGCGGTTGTGACGGCCGAGTAAGCCAGCGCCTTTAAGGCATCGCCTTAAAGACGAAGAGATCAGCCCCGGCGGCAACGCCGGGGCTTTTCTTTTTTCAGCATTTCCCCCGAATGGGAGAGGGGTATCGCTTTTGGCCGCCCGCCCCATTGATCGCGGGGCCCTGAGGCCGATATTGAAGGGATCGGAAAATTCCCGGCAAAGGAGCCTTGTATGAGACGGCGCGATGCATCGACCAGCCCACGCTTCGATAAAGCCGAAAGCGGCGCCAAGGCGCTGGGCGAGCTGCCGCAATGGGACCTCTCCGTCTTCTATAAAGGCCCGGACGATGCGCGGATCGCCGCCGACCGCAAGGCCGCGCTTGAAGAGGCCGCGCGCTTTGCAGAGCGCTATGAAACGAAGCTCGGGGCCCTTGCCGAAGCAGGGGACGCGCTGGCGCTGGCCGAGGCGATCGAGGCTTTCGATGCCCTGCAGGACAAGGCCGGGCGGCTCGGCTCTTATGCCTCACTGCTTTATGCCGAAGATTCGACCATTCCCGCCCATGCCAAGCTCTATGCCGATATTCAGGGCTGGAGCTCGGACATGGCGGCAAAGCTCCTCTTCTTCACGTTGGAGCTGAATGCCATTGAGGAAGAAAAGCTCGCGGTGCTCTGCGCGCGCGAGCCGCGCCTTGCCCGCTACCGTCCCTTCCTGCGCGATCTGGCGCTCGAGCGGCCTTATGAGCTTGCTGCGGATATGGAGCGCCTCCTAACCGAAAAATCGGTGACGGGGCGAGCGGCCTGGAACCGGCTTTTCGATGAAAGCATGGCGCGGCTGCGTGTCGAGCTCGACGGCGAAAAAGTCTCGCTCAACGAGGCGCTTGATAAGCTTTCCGAGCCCGATGAGAAACTGCGCGAGAAGGCGGGTAAGGCGATTGCCGCGAGTTTCGCCGAGGAAGTGCCGCTTTATACGCTGATCACCAATACGCTCGCTAAGGACAAGGAAATCGAGGACCGCTGGCGCGGCTTTGAAGATGTCGCCATGTCCCGCCACGTGGCGAACCGCGTGGAAGCGCCGGTGGTCGATGCGCTGCAAAGCGCGGTGCAGGCCTCTTATTCTGATATTTCGCATCGCTACTATGCGCTGAAAGCCAAATGGATGGGCAAGGAGCGGCTGAATTTCTGGGACCGCAATGCGCCGCTGCCCGAAGACGACAACAAGCTCGTTTCCTGGGACGAGGCGCGCGAGACGGTGCTGAGCGCCTATGAAGGGTTCGATCCGGAAATGGCCCGCCTTGCCGGGGAGTTTTTCGAGCGCCAATGGATCCATGCGCCCGCCCGCCGGGGCAAGGCGCCGGGCGCTTTTTCCCACCCCACGGTGCCGAGCGCGCATCCTTTCGTGCTTTTGAACTATATGGGCCGCCCGCGCGATGTCATGACGCTTGCCCATGAGCTTGGCCACGGCGTGCACCAGGTGCTCGCCGCGGATCAAGGCCCGCTTCTTTCCGACACGCCGCTGACTTTGGCCGAAACGGCAAGCGTCTTCGGCGAGATGCTGACGTTCCGCAGGCTCCTTGCAAATGCCAAGGACGCGTCCCAGCGCCGGGTGCTGCTTGCCTCCAAGATCGAAGACATGATCAACACGGCGATCCGGCAGATCGCGTTTTACACGTTCGAGCGGCGGGTGCATGAAGCGCGGCGCGGCGGTGAGCTGACATCGGAGGATCTGGGCAGGATCTGGATGGAGGTGCAGGGGGAAAGTTTAGGCCCCGCCATTCATCTTGATGCGGAATATCAGACCTTCTGGTGCTATATCCCGCATTTCATCCATGCGCCTTTTTATGTCTATGCCTATGCCTTCGGGGAGTGCCTCGTAAATTCGCTTTATGCCGCTTACGAGGCCACGCCTGACGGCTTTGCGCAGAAATATTTCGATGTGCTGCGCGCGGGCGGCACGCTGCGCCATAAGGAGCTGCTTGCCCCCTTCGGCCTCGATGCGTCCGACCCGGCGTTCTGGGACAAGGGGCTTTCGGTCATCCGCGGTCTCATCGACGAATTGGAGGCCGACCTTTGAGCGAGGAAAAGCCGCCGCGGGGCAAAGACAAACCTGCCCGCGAGAAAGCCAAGTCTGTTCGCGACAAAGAGAGCAACCGGCTTTCCGGGCGCATGTCCCGCTATGCCCGGGTGGGCGCGGGTGTTGGCGGTTTCGCCGCAAAATATGCCGGCCAGCGGTTTTTCGGGTTCGATGTCGACAGCGACAAGAATGCGCGCGAGCTTGCCGCGGCGCTGGGCGGGCTGAAGGGCCCGATCATGAAAGTCGCCCAGATGATGGCGACGATCCCCGAAGCGCTGCCGGCCGAATATGCCGAGGAACTGGTGCAGCTCCAATCCGCCGCCCCGCCCATGGGCTGGCTTTTCGTCAAACGGCGCATGATGGCCGAGCTCGGCGCGGGCTGGCAGAAGAGATTTGCCGAGTTCGAAAAGGAAGCGGCCGCTGCCGCTTCGCTCGGCCAGGTGCACAAAGCCCGCTCGCTGGAGGGCACGGCCCTTGCCTGCAAACTGCAATATCCGGACATGCAATCGGCGGTGAATGCGGATTTGAAACAGCTCGATTTCATCTTCTCGCTTTACCGCCGGCTCGATCCGGCGATCGATCCGCGCGAGATTGCCGAGGAGATCGGCGAGCGCCTGCGCGAAGAGCTGGACTACGATCTGGAAGCAAGGCACATCGCGCTTTACCGCGATATGCTCTCGGACGAGCCGCGCATCGAGGTGCCGGATGTGCTGCCCGAGCTTTCCACCAAGCGGCTTTTGACGATGAGCTGGCTCGAAGGCAAGCCGCTTCTCTCCTTCAAGGAAGACACGCTCGAGCGGCGCAACGCCATTGCTTCTGCCATGTTCGTTGCCTGGTGGCATCCCTTCAGCCGCTACGGCGTCATTCACGGGGATCCGCATCTTGGCAATTACACGGTGCGGGAGGATTGCGGGATCAATCTTCTCGATTTCGGCTGCATCCGGAAATTTCCGCCTTCCTTCGTCGAAGGGGTGATCGAGCTTTACCGGGCGCTGGAGACGAACGACACGGACCGGGCAGTCGCGGCCTATGAGCGCTGGGGCTTTAAAAACCTCTCGCGCAAGCTCGTCGATATTCTCAATCTCTGGGCGGGGTTCATCTATGGCCCGCTCCTCGATGACCGCGTGCGCACCATCGCCGACGGGGTGACGCCGGGGGAATATGGCCGCGCCCAGGCCTTTGCCGTTCATAAGGCGCTCAAAGAGCACGGGCCGGTGACGCCGCCGCGCGAGTTCGTTTTCATGGACAGGGCGGCGATCGGGCTTGGCGGGGTGTTCCTGCATCTCGGCGCCGAGCTTAATTTCTATAAGCTCTTTAATGAGGCGATCGACGCTTTCGACGTCACCCAGCTTGAAAAGCGCCAAGCCCACGCGCTAAAGAAGGCAGGTCTTACATCCGCTGCCTGAGGGCGCCCGCTGTTTGAGCGGCCTGCCCGATGAGGCGGGGCGATAGAGGGGTGCGTATCGCTCATGACCGACGATCTTCTGGAAGAAAATGCCGTTCCTATTCCCGAAGGCTACCAGTCCATGAACTGGACCCGCGGCTTCGGGCGTCAGATCGGGCCGCTTTATGAGCGTATCGAAGAAGACGGCACCTACCGGCGCGCCTTTCTCGTGCAGGAACATCACACAAACGGCATGGGCAATTGCCATGGCGGCATGCTCATGGCCTTTGCCGATGTCGCCTTCGGCCATGCGGTGACCATGGCTTATCACCGCTACTGGGTGACGGTGCGGCTTTTGACGGATTTCATCTCGGCGGCCAAAGTCGGCGACTGGGTGGAAGGCACGGGCATTGCCACGGGCGATGAAGATGATTTCATCACCGTGAAAGGCCGGATATGGTGCGGGGACCGCACCATCATGACGGGAACGGGCGTCTTCAAGGCGCTTGGGGAGCGCCCATAATGAGTGACACCGAAAAACCTTCCAAAAGCCCGCTGGTGGCCGAGCAGGAAGCCGAGCAGCGTCAATTTGAGCTCGCGCCCGGCGATTCCATCGGCCCGACCGTGGTGGCCCCGCCCGAATGGTTCAAGCGCGCCGTCGAGACGCCGGTGGAAAGCCGCAAGGTGGATGTGGAAGGCACGCCCATCCATTACCTGCATTGGGGCGATCCTGATAAGCCGGGCCTGCTGCTTGTCCATGGCAACGGGGCGCATGCTTATTGGTGGTCCTTCATCGCGCCGTTCCTTGCCAAGGAATATTCCGTCGCCGCCATGGATCTTTCGGGCATGGGCGACAGCGGCTTCCGTTCCCATTATTCGATGGAAAGCTATGCCGAAGAGCTGATGGCGGTGTGCGAGGATGCGGGCTTTTTCGACAATGAAGAGCCGCCCATCATCGTCGGCCATTCCTTCGGCGGTTTCGTGACGATCCTTGCCGGGGCGCTATACGGCGAGCGGCTGGCGGGCACGGTCATCGTGGACAGCCCCGTCAATCCGCCGGACAGGCCCGGCGGGCCGCCCAACCGGACGATTCGCCCGCACCGGGTCTATCCGACGCTGGAAGAGGCGATGGGGCGCTTCCGCCTCGCCCCGCCGCAGCCTTGCGAGAATTTCTACATTACCGAATATGTCGCCCGCCATTCCCTGAAAAAGGTGGAAGGGGGCTGGACCTGGAAATTCGATCCGCGCATCTGGCGGCGTTTTTCCATCGGGGATCCGGCCGAGCGGCTCCGGGCCACGAAATGCCGCATCGCGGTGATGCGCGGGGAATATTCCGTGCTTCTGCCCGAAGAGATCGGGGATTACATGTTCTCGCTGCTCGGCCGGGCTGCCCCGGTGATCGAAATCCCTCAGGCCCGCCACCATGTGCTGCTCGATCAGCCTTTGGCCTTCGTGGCCGCTCTCCGGGCGCTGCTCGCGGACTGGAATCATTCCCACCCGCACCGTAAATCCTGAATTCGGGCTTTTATTCCGTGCCCGGCGTGCCTCTTAGGAAGCTTGTGCGCCTATGCGCAGGCTTTGCGCAGAGGCGATGCTTGCCGCCGGGGGGGCGTCTGGTATAGTCCGGCGCACATGTGAATTGCGTGAGCATTAGAGGCACAAAATGACCCAAGAAAACGCGCAGGCGGGCTGGAGCAAGGAAATGGCTGCCGAGGAACATATGCGGACCTATGACGGGTTCGTGAAGGGGACGAAATACGGCACGATTGCCCTGACCGTCCTGCTGATCCTGATGGCGATTACGCTTCTCTAGTTTTTTCCGTTCAGCTCGCTCTTGTCATCCGGCGTTTCGAGCCTATTTGAGGCTCCGGATTGTTTAAGAATAATTCCAATTAGCAAGTGGTGCGGACCGCTGCTTGTCAGTCAAATGCGCGGGTGTCAGACCCCGCGCGAAAAGAGGGCTAGGCGAACCACTCATGAAACTCGCAATACCCAAAGAAACCCAAGACGGGGAAACGCGCGTTGCCGCTTCTCCCGATTCGGTGAAGAAACTCGTGTCCCTCGGTCTCGACGTGGTGGTGGAGACCGGCGCGGGCGCCCATGCCAATTTTTCCGACGATGCTTATAAGGATGTCGGCGCGGCGATTGCCGACTCGGCAGGCGATGCGCTGAAAGATGCCGATATCGTCTTCAAGGTGCGCGGTCCCAGCGACAGCGAACTCGGCCAGATGAAGAAAGGCGCCATGGTGGCGGCGATCCTGAACCCTTACGGGAACCGGGACCGGGTGAAAGCCTATGCCGATGCCGGGATCAACGCTTTTGCCATGGAATTCATGCCGCGTATCACGCGTGCGCAGTCCATGGACGTGCTGTCCTCGCAGTCGAACCTGGCCGGCTATAAAGCCGTGGTCGATGCGGCCGCCACATACGGGCGGGCGCTGCCGATGATGATGACGGCGGCGGGCACGATCGCCCCTGCGCGCGTTTTCGTTTTCGGGGCCGGTGTTGCCGGTCTCCAGGCCATTGCCACGGCCAAGCGCATGGGTGCCATCGTCACGGCGACGGATGTGCGTGCCGCGGTGGCCGAACAGGTGAAAAGCCTTGGCGCCGACTTCATCATGGTCGAGGCCGATGAAGGCGATACCGGTGAAACCTCCGGCGGCTATGCCAAGGAAATGAGCGAAAATTACAAGCGCCGTCAGGCAGCGCTCATTGCCGAACACATCAAGAAGCAGGACATCGTCATTACCACGGCGCTCATTCCGGGGCGTCCCGCGCCGGTGCTCGTGACCGAGGAAATGGTGCAGTCCATGAAGCCGGGCTCCGTCATCGTCGATCTGGCGGTGGAGCAGGGCGGCAACTGCCCGCTTTCCGAAGCCGGTAAAGTCGTCGAGAAGCACGGTGTGACGCTTGTCGGCCATACCAATGTTGCCGGGCGTCTGCCTGCCGACGCGTCCTCGCTTTACGCGCGCAACCTGGTCAATTTCCTCACCCCCCTTATCGATAAGGAGAGCGGTCAGCTCGCCATCGATTGGGAAGATGAAATCATTACCGGAACGCTGCTGACCAAAGACGGCGCAGTGGTGCATTCGGCACTCCAAGAAGGAGGCGCATGATGGAAGCGGCAATCGTAGATCCGTTTGTATTCCGCCTGGCGATTTTCGTGCTTGCGATCTTTGTGGGCTATTACGTGGTGTGGAGCGTGACGCCTGCGCTCCATACGCCGCTTATGTCCGTTACCAACGCCATTTCTTCCGTGATCATCGTCGGCGCGCTGATTTCCGTCGGCGTGCAGCTCGGCGATGCCGAGGGCGGCATTTTCGCCAAGGGTCTCGGCTTCGTGGCGACGGCGCTCGCAGCGGTAAACATTTTTGGCGGCTTTCTTGTCACGCAGCGCATGCTTGCGATGTACAAGAAAAAAGACCGGTAAGGGGGCAGCATGTTGTCAGCAAACGTAACGGCGCTGCTTTACCTCGTATCGGGCGTCCTTTTCATCCTCGCATTGCGCGGGCTTTCCTCGCCGGAAACCTCCCGCCAGGGCAACACCTATGGCATGATCGGTATGACGATCGCCATTCTCACCACGCTGGTGAGTCTGGAAGCGAATAATGCGCTCACCTGGGGCCTTATCATTGTGGCGCTGGTGATCGGCGGCGGCGTTGGCGCGGTCATCGCCCGGCGCATCGCCATGACGCAGATGCCGCAGCTTGTGGCCGCGTTCCACTCGCTGGTCGGTCTTGCGGCCGTGCTCGTCGCCTGGGGCGCGTTCTATGCGCCGGAGGCCTTCGGCATCGGTTCCTTCCTCCACATCAAGGTGGCGAGCCTCGTTGAAATGTCGCTCGGTGTTGCCATCGGCGCGATCACCTTTTCCGGGTCGGTCATCGCCTTTGCCAAGCTCAACGGCAATATGTCCGGCGCGCCGATCATTCTGCCGGGCCGCCATGCGATCAACATTCTCATGGCGCTCGCCATTGTCGGCGGCATCGTGTTCCTCTGCCTCGATCCGGCCAATCAGAGCGTCGAGCTCTTCCTGGCGATCACCATCCTCTCCTTCATTATCGGCTTCCTGATCATCATTCCGATCGGCGGGGCGGATATGCCGGTGGTGGTCTCCATGCTCAACTCCTATTCGGGCTGGGCAGCGGCAGGCATCGGCTTCACGCTGGGCAACCTCGCGCTCATCATCACGGGGGCGCTGGTGGGCTCTTCGGGCGCCATTCTCTCTTACATCATGTGTAAGGGCATGAACCGCTCCTTCATCAGCGTGATCCTCGGCGGCTTCGGCGCGGATGCGGCGACAGCCGGCGCAGGTCAGGTCGAAACCCGTCCGGTCAAGCAGGGCTCGGCGGACGATGCGGCCTTCATCATGAAGAATGCCGGCTCCGTTATCATCGTGCCGGGCTACGGCATGGCGGTGGCGCAGGCCCAGCATGCGCTTAAAGAAATGGCCGACGTGCTCAAGGAAGAAGGCGTGAAGGTTTCTTACGCCATTCACCCGGTGGCAGGCCGTATGCCGGGGCATATGAACGTGCTCCTGGCCGAAGCCAATGTGCCTTATGACGAAGTGTTCGAGCTGGAAGACATCAACAACCAGTTCTCCCAGGCCGATGTGGCCTTCGTCATCGGCGCCAATGACGTGACCAACCCGTCGGCCAAGACCGACCCGGCCAGCCCGATCTTCGGCATGCCGGTGCTCGATGTGGAAAAGGCCAAGACGGTGCTCTTCGTCAAGCGCGGCATGGGCTCGGGCTATGCCGGTGTGGAGAACGAACTGTTCTTCCGCGACAACACCATGATGCTCTTTGCCGATGCGAAGAAGATGGTGGAAGAGATCGTGAAGTCTCTTTAAGGCGGATCGGTTCCATCCGGATAAGAGGGCGGCGCTTGCGCCGCCCTTTTTCTTTGGCCATCTTTCTTTAGCCTGTCGGCCAAAAGAGGGATGAGGCGATGGATATTTATCACGGCTGGTGCAACCTGAAGGCGGGGGTGAGCGATACCGCCTTTGCCGAGGCCTTTGCCAATTACATGGGCGATCTGAAAGCGCGCGGGAAAGTCGAAAGCTACAGGCTCACCCGCCGCAAGCTCGGGCTCGGCCCGGCGCATCTGGCCGAATTTCATTTTATGATCGAGGTGAAGGATCTCGCTCAGCTCGATGAGGCGTTCAAGCTCGTCTCGGCACGGGGCGAGCCCATCGAGACCGCCCATCACGGCGTTAATTCCCTGGTCCAGGATGTGACCTTCGCGCTTTACCGGGATTTCCCCGATCCCCAGCGCATTCGCGGCGAGGAGAAGTTCTAGTGGGCGTTCAGGTGCGCGCGGCAGACCCGGAGGACCGGCCCGTTCTTTTGCGTTTCATGGCGGCGCTCCAAGAATATGAGCGCGCGCTGGAGGCGAACCGCACGCCCGGCCCTGAAATGGCCGAGCCGCATCTCAGCCATCTGGAAGAGGAAGCCGCCGCCCATCAGGGCGTCATGCTGATCGCAGAAGAGGAGGGTAAGCCCCTCGGCTTCATCGCCGCCATGGTGGACACCGACCCCGGTTTCTTCGTTGCCGAGAATGAGCGGCGCTTCGGTTATATCGCCGATATTTATGTGGAAGAAGCCGCGCGCGGCAGCGGCGCCGGCCAGGCGCTTATGGCGGCGGCCGAGGCCCACTTCAAAGCGCTGGGGCTCACCCAGGTCCGGCTTTTCGCCGTTGCGGGCAATAAGAGCGCCCAGCGCTTTTATGAGAAATCGGGCTATGGGCTCTACGAGGTCTCGCTGCGCAAGTATCTCTAGCCTTGGTGCCGGTCAGTCCGCCGCTTCGAAGGCAAGCGCCTGGACAACGGCGGAGCGGGCGAACATGCGCGTCCGGTAGGCCTCGAGGGCCGGCCAGGCAGTCACCGTTTCGCCGAGAAGACCCGCCAAATGCAGCGCCCATGTCAGATAAGCATCCGCCGCCGTGAAACTGCCGGTGGCAATAAAGTCCTGTTTTTCCAGTTGCCGGGCAAGCGTGTCGAAACGCTTGTGCAGCAAAGTGCGCAAATAGGCTTTGTAAGGGCGCGGGGCCTCGGTGTTGAACGTCGTCCAGTAAATCTGTTTATGCATTTCCGTTGAAACGAAGGAGAGCCATTCCAGGACGCGGAAAGACTCCATCGAGCCCGGTGTGCCCATGAAATTGTGTTCAGGGGCAAGCGAGGAGAGATAGGCAAGGACAGCGATATTTTCGGTGAGCAGCTCTCCGTTTTCCAGGGTCATGGCGCTGACCTGGCCTTTCGGCACGATGTCGCTATAGGGCGTGCCGTCGGCAAGCTTCTTGGTTGCCAGATCCACTTTGACGAGATCGATATTGAGGCCCGCCTCACGCACCAGAATATGAGCGGCGAGCGAACAGGCGGAGCGGATGATATAGAGCTTCAAGGCGTACTCCTGCTTAGGGGGCATGAGGACGCAATATACTGGTGTCGGGTAAACTGCGGCGGACAAAGGCGCCACCATTTCCGCCAAACGCAAAAAGCCCCCGCAAGGGGGCTTTGGGATGCGGGGGGTGAGCTTTGTGCCGTCCCCGCCACTTGGCTTTTTGGCCTTGAAGGCTTAGCGGCCGCGCTTGTTGCCGGGCAGCAGGCCTTCGCGCTGAGCGCGTTTGCGGGCCAGTTTGCGCGCACGGCGGATCGCTTCGGCTTTTTCGCGGGCTTTCTTCTCGGAAGGCTTCTCGAAATGGCCACGCAGCTTCATTTCACGGAAGATACCTTCCCGCTGCATTTTTTTCTTCAGCGCTTTGAGCGCCTGATCGACGTTGTTGTCGCGAACGAGTACCTGCACGAGGAATCCCTGCCTTTCGGTCAAATTTCCTGATTTCAGTTCCAATGGCGTCTAAACGGTCAGATACCTTTAAACGGCCAAAAGAAATGCCGGGGCCACATCAAGGGCCCCGCTGAGGCCGGTTAACTAGCAAAAGATTCGAGCCTTGTCCAGCCTTTCAGGGCTTATTCCGGCCTCAAGAGGATCGCAGACAGGCCGGGCGGGACTAAAGGGGGCCGGATGCGGCGATCGGCCCCTTAAAACCCCCGCTTTCGGGCTTTGACGGGCCTTCCGGCGCCCCCCATATTAACCGCCATGACGATCCGTAAAATCGCCCGGATGGGCCATCCGATCCTGAAATTGCCTGCCGAGCCGGTGAAAGACCCCGGCGCGCCGGAAATTTGCGCGCTGGTGGAAGATATGATCGAGACCATGATCGATGCCAATGGGGCAGGGCTTGCCGCGCCGCAGGTCCATGAGGGCCTTCGGGTGGTGATTTTCCAGGCGCCGGGCGCGCGGGCCGAGGCGGATCTCGATGAGGAAGAGGCTTTCGACCATACGGCGCCGCTTACCGTGCTCATCAACCCTGAAATCGAGCCCCAGAGCGATGAGATGGAAGAAGGCTGGGAAGGGTGCCTTTCCGTGCCGGGGCTGCGGGGGCTGGTGCCGCGCTACACCGATATCGTCTATAAGGGCGTGGGGCTCGACGGCAAGCCCATGGAGCGCCGTGCCAAGGGGTTTCATGCCCGCGTCGTGCAGCATGAATGCGATCATCTCGACGGGATTCTCTATCCCCAGCGGATGAGCGATCTCGGCAAACTGATTTTCGAAAGCGAGGTGCGCCACTGGCTTGCCTCCGGACGCAGGCCTTAAGAGGGCGCTCTTAGAAGCGAAACCGATGGGAACCAAACCCCAATGGGAGCTAAACCAATGGCAGCGAAATTGACCGAAGAGCAGAAGAAAGACGCGGTTTTGGATGCCGCGCTTCCGGATGTCGCTTTCGATGGCTGGACGTTGCAGGGGCTCATCCGGGCCGGCGAGGAAGCCGGGCTCGAGCAAGGCGAGGTGCGGCTGCTTTTCCCGGACGGGGTGCGCGATGCGATCGCCCATTTCTTCGCCCGCGGCGACAAGGCGATGCTGGAACGGCTGGCGAAGGACGATCTTGTCTCGATGAAAATCCGTGAGCGGATCACCCATGCGGTGCGGGTGCGTCTTGAGGTGGATGCGGATAACCGCGAGGCGGTGCGCCGGGCGGCTGCCGCGCTTTCCCTCTCGCCCACGCATTTAACCGGCGCGCAGGCGCTTTACCGGACAGTGGATGCGATTTGGCTGGCGGCGGGCGATACGGCGACGGATTTCAATTTCTATACGAAGCGCGCACTGCTCTCCGGCGTTTTCGTTTCGACGCTCTTTGTCTGGTTCGGGGATACATCGGAAGATTTCGCCGAGACGTATGCCTTTCTCGACCGGCGCATTGCCGATGTGATGGAGATCGAGAAGGGCAAGGCGAAGCTTGCCAAGGCCCTTTCGAAATTTCCCGATCCCGTCTCTTTTCTGGGGCGGCTGCGCTATCCGGGCCCGCGCTAAAAGAGAGCAGGCTTTTTAAGGCGGTCAGCCGTTCTTCGGCACGCCTTGGCCGATATCGATCCAGACGGTCTTGTCGATGTCGCTGTCGACCGTCGTGCGCTGGCGCTCGCTTTCATATTCCTTTGCCGCTTCCATATGATGGATGGAAAGGACGCGCTGCAGGAAGCCTTGGCTTGTCCCGGCTCCGGCTTCTTTCTTCGGCCCGACCATGGGCAGGAAGAAACTTTGCACCATGGCCTTGCGGCCCGAGGCATAGGTGTTTTCGTAGCGCACGAAGGCACCTGCCGGGGTTTCGATGATCCCGGTGAAAAGATCGGTGACGAAAGTGTGCCGCGCCGGATCGGTCAGATCGACCAGGTTCTCGCCCGTCGGGTCATGGCCCATGCGCTCTGCGATAGCGGTGCCGGCCAGACGGTAAATTAGCTCGTCCGGTTTGCGCCGTTCGAAAACGGAAATGTCGGGCAGAAGCCGGGTGATGCGCATCGGGTCGAAATCGGCCACATCCGGCAGCACTTTCCCATAGCGGATGGAATACCAATAGACCCAAAGATCGAGAAAGGATTTGGGAGTATCGGCCGGGAGAAGCGCCTGCAGTTCCTTACGGATATCCGTGTCGCTCATCTGGGTGGGGTCTAAATCCATACGTCTCGCGGTGGTTTGTGGTTCGGTCCCCCTCCCGCCCGGCGTGTTGATGCGGGCGGATTAACCAAAAGTCGATGCGGCGGATCGCCGCGTGTTCCGATCACGGAGAAGTTTAGCGGGAAAGCGCGCGGATACGGTTAACGTGGCCCATTTTGCGGCCCGGCCGTGCTTCCTTTTTCCCGTAAAGGTGAACATGGCATTTCGCATCTTGTGCAAATGCCTGCCAATTATGGGCATCATCGCCGATCAGATTGAGCATTTGCGTGTCGGCGTGGCGGGCCGGATCGCCGAGCGGCCAGCCGGTAATGGCGCGGATATGCTGCTCGAATTGCGACACCGCGCAGCCGTCCTGGGTCCAGTGACCGGAATTGTGCACGCGGGGTGCAATCTCGTTCACGACCAGCGCGCCTTCTGTTTCAAGATGAAACATCTCCACGCCCATTACGCCGATATAGGAAAGCGCGCCTATCAGCTTGCGGGCGATTTCCATGGCCTCTGCCGCGGTGGTCTCGCCGATGGCGGCGGGCACGGTCGTTGTATGGAGAATATGGTTCTTGTGAATGTTCTCGCCGGGATCGTAAGCGGCGATCCCACCGTCCGTACCGCGCGCGACGATGACGGAAATCTCGCGGGTAAAGGGGACGAAACCTTCCAGGATGGCGGGCTGTTTGCCGATCTCTTCAAAGGCGGCGGCAAGATCCGTGTCGCCTTCGATCTTCACCTGGCCCTTGCCGTCATAGCCGAAGCGGCGGGTCTTCAGGATCGAGGGGCGGCCGATCGTTTCCACGGCTTGTTTCAAATCCTCGAGGCTTGAAACGGCGGCGAAGGGCGCGGTGGCGATGCCTGCCTCGCGCAGAAAGGTTTTTTCCGTCAGCCGGTCTTGTGCCGTGGCGAGGGCGAGCGGGCCGGGACGCACGGGTACATGGGCTTCCAGAAGCGCTGCGGCCTTTTCCGGCACGTTTTCAAACTCATAGGTGACGACATCGACGCTTTCGGCAAAGCGGGTGAGGGCGGCTTCGTCCTCATAGGCCGCGCAGGTGGTGCTGGCGGCAACCTCGCCTGCGGGCGGGTTTTCTTCCGGGCAATAGATATGGCAGTTGAAGCCCAGCTCGGCGGCGGAGACCGCGAGCATCCGGCCAAGCTGGCCGCCGCCCAGAATGCCGATGCGGGCGCCGGGGGCAAGCGGTGCGGAAGAAGGCGGCGTGTGCGTCATGTTTTATTGGCTGTCTTCTTATTGGCTGTCTTCGGGGGTTTCGGCGACGGCCTCGCTCTGCGCCTTGCGCCATTCGTCGAGGCGGGCGGCCAGTGCCTCATCCTGCAGGGCCAGAATGGCGCTTGCCAGAAGCCCTGCGTTCTTTGCGCCCGCATCGCCGATGGCGAGCGTGCCGACGGGAATGCCGCCGGGCATCTGCACGATGGAAAGAAGGCTGTCCTGACCTGAAAGCGCGCGGCTCTTCACCGGCACGCCGAGCACGGGAAGCGGCGTCATGGAGGCCGTCATGCCCGGTAGGTGGGCGGCGCCCCCGGCGCCTGCAATGATCACCTGCAGGCCGCGGGATTTGGCGCTATGGGCATAATCGTAAAGGCGCTGCGGGGTGCGGTGGGCGGAGACGATCCGCGCCTCGTAAGGCACGCCCAGCGCGTCCAGAACGTCGGCGGCGTGTTTCATGGTCGGCCAGTCGGACTGGCTGCCCATAATGATGCCCACTTTGGCTGTCTCGCTCGACGTGGTCATGCCTTCCTCCGGCCGGTCGTGAAAAGACGGGTTTGCCATCTTCGCTCAATTGGCGGCGCCCGATGATAGGACGCCGGAAAGCGGCGGATTATAGGCAGAAGGGGCTTTAAGGCAAGGATTGCGGCGCTATGTCCTGAGATAGCCCTAATCGGGGCAGGGAGGCCTGGGAAGCGGCGCAAATGCACCAAATTTCCTTGGCGCGGTGCGCCGGACTGCCGTATTTTGAGCCTATGGGGCGCTTTGCATGAAAGTTGGCGATAGTAAATCCAGATCGGCCGCAGGCAGCGCTGCCTCGCGGGCCTATGGGGGCACGGCGAAAACCGGAGGAGCCGGGGCGGCGCAGGGCGCTGCCGGGGCTGCAGGCGGGCGCGTTGTCACCGATACGGCCTCGATCATGGGGGTGCCGGAAACCGAGCTGACACCAGCCGTGCGCAACGCCTTGATGACGCTGATGGGCGAGGTGGCGGAGCTGCGCCGTGAGCTCGATGGCGTTAAAGCGCGGCTGCGCGATGCCGAGCAGCTTGCCGATCATGATCCGCTTGTGCCGCTTCTCAACCGCCGCGCCTTTGTGCGCGAGCTGGCCCGTGTGCTTTCTTACGGCCAGCGCCATGGGGAACCGGCGGGCCTTGTCTATATCGATCTCGACCGCTTCAAAAGCCTCAACGATGCCCATGGCCATGCGGCGGGCGACGAGGCGCTGCGCCACATCGCCCGGCTCATTCTTTCTCAGGTGCGCGAATCCGATCTTATCGGCCGGCTGGGCGGGGATGAGTTCGGCGTCATCATGATGCGCGCCGATGAAACGGCAGCGCGGCGCAAGGCGCAGCAGATCGTCGAGACAATCGCGCAGAACCCCGTGAAGATCGACGGGGTGGCGATCGATCTTGGCGCCTCCGCAGGCGCCGTCGGCCTTACCGGTTCGGAAGATCCGGAAGAGGCGCTCAAACGCGCCGATCTTGCCATGTATGAGATTAAGAAAAGCGGTTAGCGCCGTTATTGCTTCACGCGATGATGTCGGGGAAAAGCTCGTCTTCGATATTCAGGATGCGGTCGCGCAATTCCAGCTTCTTTTTCTTCAGCCGTTTGATCTGCAGGTGATCGGGATAGGTCAGCGCTTCAAGCGCCATGATGGCGGTGTCGAGGTCCCGGTGTTCTTCCTTCAGCGCGATGAGCAGCGTGCGCAGTTCCTCTTCGTCGATACTATCCATGAACGGGCCGCATCCCCTTTGATCCATTTGGGCGTTTGTCTTGCGCCGGGTTCTGCCTCTTTAGCGGCTCATAGAGTGCCGCGCGCGCCGGGCCAAGTCCATGTCTCTTTGCAAGGTGGGCGGCGCTTGGCCTGCTATTCCGGCGCCTTGCGAAACAAATTTTTTACTCTGTCATTTACGCGGTTCGGGGCTCCCCATAGCTGCGGCATTTTTACCGCAGAAATCCGCGAAATTCGACAAGCCGAAAAAAAAGAGTCACACTTTTCCGGTTACCCCAAACACCGAAAAGGAGGGTATGTATGGCTCTGGAATCGCATGTTGCCGAACTGACGCGTCGGCATGAGGAATTGGAGAAACGAATCGAACGTGAACTCCTTAGTCCCGGTAGCGATGACCTCCATATTACAGAGCTCAAGCGACGAAAATTGAGGCTCAAGGACGAGATCGAAAAACTGACCTTGGCCTCTCCTCAAGCGGCCTGAGGCCCCTCACGGGAGGCCGCGCACGGTCTTCCCGACAAGATGAGTTGGAAACGCCGGAACAGGAGTTCCGGCGTTTGGTTTTTGGGTCACGTCATGTCGCGCAGTTTGAATTTCTGCACCTTGCCGGTGGAGGTTTTGGGAAGCTCGGTAAAGACCACCTTGGTCGGGCATTTGAAATGCGCGAGGTTTTCCCGGCAATAGGCAATGATGTCCGCCTCGCTGAGGGTTTTCCCCTTTTTCAGCGTGATGAAGGCGCAGGGTGTTTCGCCCCATTTTTCATGCGGGGCGGCGACAACGGCGGCTTCCAGAATATCCGGGTGTTTATAGAGCGTGTCTTCCACCTCGATGGAGGAAATGTTTTCCCCGCCTGAAATGATGATGTCCTTCGAGCGGTCCTTGAGCTGGATATAACCATCGGGGTGCCAGACACCGAGATCGCCGGAATGGAACCAGCCGCCGGCAAAAGCCTCGCTCGTCGCTTTCGGGTTTTTCAAATAGCCCTTCATGACGACATTGCCGCGGAACATCACCTCGCCCATGCTTTCCCCGTCCCGGGGCACGGGCTCCATGGTTTCCGGATCGATGACGGCAAGGTCTTCGAGCACGGGATAATTGACGCCCTGGCGCGCTTTGACGCCTGCGCGCTCGGCGGAAGGAAGCGCGTCCCATTCATCGTGCCAGGCATTGACGACGGCGGGCCCATAGGTTTCGGTGAGCCCGTAAACGTGAATGACGTTGAAGCCTTCTTCTTCAAGGCTGCGGATCGTTGCGGCGGGCGGCGGCGCTGCGGCGGCGAAGAAATTGACCTGGTGGGGCAGGGGTTTCTTTTCCTCCGCGCCCGCATTGATGATGAAGCCCATGACGGTGGGCGCGCCGCCCATATGCGTCACGCCATGTTCGGCAATCGCGCTATATATATTGGCGGCGGTGACTTTGCGCAGGCAGACATGGGTGCCTGCGACGACGCTCATCGACCAGGTGAAGATCCAGCCATTGCAATGGAACATCGGCACCGTCCAGAGATAGACGGAGTTTTTCGTCATCTCGGCGGTAACGATATTGCCGGCGGCCAGTAGATAGGCGCCGCGGTGGTGATAGACGACGCCTTTCGGGTTGCCGGTGGTGCCCGACGTATAGTTGAGCGTGATCGCATCCCATTCATCGGCAGGCAGCGCCCAATCGAAAGCCGGGTCGCCCTTTGCGATGAAGTCTTCGTATTCTACCTCGCCGATGCGTTCTCCCTCGCCCTCATATTCCGGATCGTCGATGTCGATGACGAGGGGCTTCACCTTGGCAAGGGCCAGCGCTTCGCGGGCAATGCCTGAAAATTCCCGGTCCACGAACACGACCTTCGCTTCCCCGTGATCCAGGATGAAGGCGATGGCGGCGGCATCGAGGCGGATATTGACAGTGTTGAGCACGGCGCCCAGCATCGGCACCCCGTAATGCAGTTCCAGCATGGCCGGGATATTGGGCGCGAGCACGGCAACGGTATCGCCCTTGCGGATGTCCTTGGCGTCCAGCGCCGAGGCAAGCTGGCAGCAGCGCTTATAAAAAGCGCCGTAATTGCGGGTTAGCGCGCCGTGAATGACCGCCGGTTTTTCCGGATAGACCTTCGCGGCGCGTCTTAAAAAGCTCAAAGGGGAGAGCGGCTGGTGGTTGGCTGCGTTCTTGTCCAGGTCGCTCTGATATGGATTGGCGCTCATTTTTCTCCCCTTGATGTGTCGTTCCGCCGTTGGTTTGGCGGCATTTTTCCCAAGGTAGCCGGGGCTTTTGGCTGCCACAAGCGCCAGAACGAATCCTTAACCCGCCGGCGCGAGAATAACCGGAGGGGTAAGCGGTCACAGGAGACATGCCATGACCCGTTTTCTTGCGTCGGACAGCAATCCGGAAGGCTTCCGGATGGAAGATATTTTGACGGCGCTGCGCACCGATCTGATCAAGCGCTGCGAGCGCATTGCCGAGGATCACCGGCCCGAAGCCCATCATGTGCTGGAAAACAATATCCGCATTCTGGGGCTTTTGACCGAGGCCATTCAACTGGCCGAGGAATCGACGCGCCATTTGCAAAAATCCTTCGGCCCGTCCAAGGTCTCGGAAGGCGGCGCGCCGCGTATCGGCAAGGAAGATTGACCGGCAATCAGGCGCCGAGCCAGGGCTCAAGCCCGTCCCAGACAAGTTTCAGCCCCACGCAAAAGAGCGCGGCATAAGCGATCCGGTAAAAAGGTTTTTCCGGAATGACATGCAGCGCCTTGATGCCGAGCCCCATGCCGATGGGCGCGAGCGGCAAAAGCACCAGCGACGTCATCAAGTTCTCACTTTGAAACTGCCCGAGCATTGCATAAGGCGGCACCTTGATCAGATTGACCAGGGTAAAAAACATCACCGAGGTGCCGACATAAACGACTTTGTCGAGCTTCTGCGGCAGCATGTAAATCTGAAAAGGCGGCCCGCCTGCATGGGCGACGAAGCTGGTAAAGCCGCCGACCCCGCCCCAGAAGACCCCTTTCGGTGCATTGGTGCCTTTGGGCGCCGCTTCCGCGCGCCGCCCGATCCAGTGATCGAGCGCAAAGGCAAGCGCGATCGTGCCGATAAGAAGGCGCACGAAACTGTCCGTGACCAGCGAGGCGGTGAGCGCGCCGATCAGAATGCCGATGGCCGCGCCCGGCACGAGCAGCAGGAGATTGTGCTTGTGGAAACTCTTGCGATAGGCCCAGACGCCGATCATATCCATGGCGATGAGGATGGGCAGCAGAATGCCAGCTGCCTGCAAGGGCGAGACGGTGAGCGCCATCATCGGCACGCCCAGAATGCCGAGCCCGCCTGCAAAGCCGCCCTTGGAAAGCCCGACCAGAAGGACGGCGGGTATGGCTGCGGCGTAGAACCAGAAATCGGTAATCATGGGCAGGTCCGGTTGAGGTCTTGCCAGGACGGGGCGGGCTTGAAAGAGTGTCTTTCAAAAGGAGGCCCGGCCTCCTTAGCATAAAAAGACGATAAAAAAACGGGGAGAGGGCCATGGCCCATTACGCTGACATTTATGAAAGCTGGGCGCGCGCGCCGGAAGCCTTCTGGGAAGGGGCGGCCAAAACCATTGACTGGGAAGCGCCTTGGGACAAGGTGCTCGACTGGCAGGGCGCAGGCGCGACCTGGTTCAAAGGCGCGCGCTGCAACACCGCCTATAATTGCCTCGACCGGCATGTGGAGGCCGGGCGCAGCGAGGCGGTGGCGCTGATCTATGACAGCCCCGTCACCGGCAAGAAAAAGCAGTTCACCTATGCGCAGCTGACGGAAAAGGTCGCCCGCTTTGCCGCCGTCCTCCAGCGCCACGGCGTGCAGAAAGGCGAGCGCGTCCTCATCTATATGCCGATGGTGCCGCAGGCCGTTGTCGCGATGCTGGCCTGCGCGCGGATCGGGGCCATTCATTCGGTCGTCTTCGGCGGCTTTGCAGCGAAGGAACTTGCTACACGCATCGACGATGCCCGCCCGAAGCTCATGGTCTCCGCGTCCTGCGGCATCGAGCCGGGGCGCACGGTTTCCTATAAGCCGCTTCTCGATGAAGCGATTGCGCTTTCCGCCCATAAGCCGGACGGCTGCATCATTTTCCAGCGCGAGCGGGAGAAGGCATCGCTTATCCCCGGGCGCGATCATGACTGGAAAGAGGAAATGGACCGGGCGGAGGCGGCAGGCGAAGAGGCCGCACCCGTGCCCGTTCTTTCCGAAGACCCGCTCTACATTCTTTATACGTCCGGTACGACCGGCCAGCCCAAAGGCGTGGTGCGCGACAATGGCGGGCATATGGTGGCGCTGCAATGGAGCATGGCGAACGTCTATGGCATGCAGCCGGGGGATGTGTTCTGGGCGGCCTCGGATGTCGGCTGGGTCGTCGGCCATTCTTATATCGTTTACGGGCCGCTTCTGCAGGGCTGCACGAGCGTTCTTTATGAAGGCAAGCCCGTGGGCACGCCCGATGCGGGCGCGTTCTGGCGCGTCATCGAAGAATATAAGGTCAAAGCGCTGTTCACGGCGCCGACCGCTTTTCGCGCCATCAAGAAGGAAGACCCGGAAGCAAAGCTCATGGCCGGCTACGATCTTTCCTCGCTCAAAACGCTTTTCCTCGCCGGTGAGCGCGCGGACCCCGACACGCTTTCCTGGGCGGAAAAAGCGCTCGGCGTGCCCGTCATCGATCATTGGTGGCAGACGGAAACGGGCTGGGCGATTGCGGCGAACCCCGCCGGCATCGAGCTCTTGCCGGTCAAGCATGGCTCGCCCGCCCTTGCCATGCCGGGCTATGACGTGCGGGTGCTGGGTCCGGACGGCAAGGACGCCGCGCCGGGGGAGAACGGCGCCATTGTCGTCAAGCTGCCGCTGCCGCCCGGCTGCCTGCCGACGCTCTGGAACGATGAGGCGCGTTTCCGGTCGGCCTATCTCGAAGATTTTCCCGGTTATTACAAGACCGCCGATGCGGGCTTTAAGGATGAGGACGGCTATCTTTATATTATGGCGCGTACGGACGATATCATTAACGTTGCAGGCCACCGTCTTTCCACCGGCGGCATGGAAGAAGTGCTTGCCGCCCATCCCGATGTTGCCGAATGCGCAGTGATCGGCATTGCCGATGCGATGAAAGGCCAGGTCCCGGCAGGCTTTCTGGTGCTGAACGCAGGCGTGAGCCGCCCGGAAGAAGAGATCGTTCGTGAGGCGGTGGCGCTGGTGCGTGAGAAGATCGGCCCCGTTGCCTCCTTCAAGCAGGCTTTTGTGGTGGAGCGGCTGCCCAAGACCCGCTCCGGCAAGATCCTGCGCGGGACGATGCGCAAGATGGCGGATGGGGAAAGTTGGACCCTGCCGGCAACCATCGACGACCCGGCGATCCTCGATGAAATCGGCGGCACGCTGAAGGAAGCAGGCTATCCGAAGACATGAAAAAAGCCGCCCTTCGGGGCGGCTTTGTTTCTTCACGAGAGAGAAGACCAGGATCACTCCTTGTCTTCTTCCTCCTCGCCGTCTTTTTTCAGGTCTTTCAATTTGGAAAAGACGCTGTCGGCATCATAGGAAGGCTCTTCTTCTTCCTTGACCGGGTTGTTGAGGCGGGAGAAGGCTTCCGCCGCGCTCGGCGCGCGCTTCTCGCGTTCTTCTTCGGCAGCAGGGGCCGGTTCTTCCGCCGTGGTCTGGGCGGCAGGCAGCAGCGTTTCCACCGCACGGCCTTCCTTCACCGCCTTTTTGTGCTCACGCTCGACGCGGCGGGCGGCTTTCTGCACGGCAGCGTCAAGTTCGAGCTGCGTGCAAAGGCCCAGCGTGACCGGGTCGATCGGCTTGATATTGGGCGAGTTCCAGTGGCTGCGGTCGCGGATTGACTGGATCGTCGGCTTGGTGGTGCCGACGAGTTTCGTCACCTGCGCATCCGTCAGTTCCGGGTGGTGGCGCAGCAGCCAGGCGATGGCGTCCGGGCGGTCCTGACGGCGGGAGACCGGCGTATAGCGCGGGCCCTTGCGCGGTTTGACTTCCGGCAGGTCGTGCTGGCTCTCGGACAGTTTCAGCCGGGCGTCGCTGTCTTTCTGGCAGCGCTCGATTTCCGAGCGGGTGAGCTGGCCGGCGGCGACAGGATCGAGGCCTTTAATCCCCTGAGCCACGTCCCCGTCCGCGATGCCTTTGATTTCCAGCGCATGCAGGCCGCAGAAATCGGCAATCTGGTCGAAGGTAAGCGCGGTGTTGTCTACAAGCCAAACGGCGGTTGCCTTGGGCATAAGGGGCCGTGACATGGTCTCTCCTTATGATCCATCCGGACGTCTCCGAATGAACCTTTGTTCGTCAAAATGAGCGGAATAGCCCCTATATAGGGGCTAAGGCCTTCCAAGGAAAGCACTTCCTGCGGCAGCGTGTGTTCCGCCGCTTCCTCCCTAGGCTTCTTCCGGCAAAAGCAGGATTTTGCCCGTATGGGTGGAGCTTTCCATGAGTTTCTGAGCCTCTCCCGCCTTGGCAAGGGGGAAGGTGGCATGGATGACGGGTTTGAGACGTCCGGCCTCGATCAGCGGCCAGACATTGGCCTTTACCGCATCCGTCAGTGCCGCTTTTTCGCCCACCGAGCGGGCGCGCAGGGTCGAGCCTGTCATGGTCAGGCGTTTGAGCATGATGGGCAGGAGATTGAGCTCGACCTTGGAGCCGGCCTGATAGGCGATATTGACGATGCGCCCGTCCCGGGCGGCGGCGGAAATGTTCCGCTGCACGTAAGGGCCGCCCACCATGTCGAAAATGACATCGACGCCTTTGCCTTCGGTCAGTGCGTTCGTGACGAGGACGAAATCTTCCTCATTGTAATTGATGGCGCGCTCGGCCCCGAGCGTCTGGCAGACCCGGCATTTTTCATCGGTCCCCGCCGTAACGAAAACGCGGGCGCCAAGCGCCGAGGTAAGCTGAATGGCCGCCGTGCCAATGCCGCTGGAGCCGCCATGGATGAGCAGCGTTTCCCCGGCTTTGAGCTGCCCGCGCTCGAAAACATTGGTCCAGACCGTGAAATAGACTTCCGGCAGGGCGGCGGCTTCGGTCAGGCTCACGCCTTTGGGGACGGGCAGGCAATGCGCTTCATGCACCGCGCAATATTCCGCATAGCCCCCGCCGGCCAGCAGCGCGCAGACCTCATCGCCCTCTTTCCAGCGGCTGACATTTTCGCCCGTTGCGACCACGGTGCCCGAAACCTCAAGGCCCGGCGTGTCGGGCGCGCCGGGGGGCGGGGGGTAAAAGCCCTGGCGCTGAACGATGTCGCCCCGGTTGAGCCCGGCGGCCGCGATCTTGATCAGCACTTCATCGGCGGCAGGGGTGGGGGTGGCAATCTCTTCGGGTTTGAGTTGCTCGGGCCCGCCCGGCTCGGCAATGGCGATGCGGATCATTTTTTCGGGGACCTTGGACATGAAGGCTCTCCTCGTTTGTTTTGGCCGTATTTTCTGGGCGGCTCGGTTGGGGCAGACTAGGCGGCAATCAGGGGCATGGCTAGTCACGTGGAGGCCACATGAGCGCGAGCGGCGCCCCGTTCAAGGGTGAAGACAACAAGGGTGAGATAAGGGAGCGGAATATGGATGATATGGAGCCGCGCAAGAGGTCGGATGCGCTGGACGCGCTGATCCGCGAGGATCTTTCGATGAAAAGCGTCGAGGAGCTGACCGAGCGCATCGAGCTTTTGAAAGGCGAGATCGAACGAATCAGTGCCGAAATCGGCAAAAAGCAAAATTCGCGTGACGCTGCGGAAGCTTTTTTCCGCAAATAGATGATTATTTTCCCTTCGGCCTATGGGGATTAAAGCGCTGAAATCGGCGGTTTTTAGAGGCAGTGTTGCAAATTGAACCGCATTGACTGCGAATTAGGCATTTCGTTAGGGATTCATTAGGTATTAGAATCGTACTGTAGCGTTGCGTAATCCAGTCATATGGATTTGAGTGGCTCCTATCCACTCTGTTTGACGCCTCCCTGTTAGAACTTGAGCCGCGGCTTCCGCGGCTCTTTTTTGAGCCTACCTTGGGTGCGCACCCTAAACTTCATTAGGGCTTTGCTAACTATTTTCTCCCTGGCACGTTTGTTGATGTAACTGTCCTCAGATGTATGACGGCGGGACGATTCCTCGTTTATAGTCGGAACAGAAAAACCGGCTGGGGATGAGTCGAAACCGCGTACCGGCAAGATGTTTCAAAATGAAACAGTCCGGCAGCGGCCGCTAAAGCCAAGTGGAGTAAGGCTGATGACGTATCATGGCGGGGAATCTCAGAGCGCAGGGGCCGCGGCGACGGCGAAGCTTTTCGGCGGCTCGGAACTTTTTCAACGTACCTACCGTGAAGGCATGGGCCTTGTAGAAGAGGCGGCCTCTTATCTCGACGGTCCTGGCCGCGAGCAGGCCAAGCTCCTGCCCCGCATGGCCGCTCTTGCCTATGCAGCCGAAAGCATGCGCGTTACCACGCGTCTCATGCAGGTGGCCGCTTGGCTGCTCGTTCAGAAAGCCGTCTTCGAAGGCGAGATGACGCCGGAAGATGCCGCGCAGGACAAATACCGCCTTGGCGGGCAGTCCGTTGCGCGTTCCAAGCCGATGAGCGGCTCGGAAGATCTGCCGGATGAGCTGCGCGCGCTGATGGAAAAATCGGTACGGATTTATGAGCGGATCGAGCGGCTCGACACACAGCTCAACGAAGAACCGGATGTCTTCGAGGAAGACGATGAGGAGATGGTGCGCTCGCCGCTTGCCGCCCAGTTCGATCAGGTCGAAGCTTTCTTCCAGGAAACCATGGATAAAGGGCTGGTGCGCTGGGACCGGCACTGAGCCGTTTCAGACGCTAACGCCCAAAGACGACAAAAGCCCCGCCTTGGAAAAGGCGGGGCTTTTTGGCAGGCGGCGCACCAAGCAGGGCAGGGCGCCAGCCCAAGGCGTAATCCGGCAGAGATTTATTTCTTGCCGAGAAAGCCTTTGTACTTCTCGTTGAAGCGGCTCACGCGGCCGCCGCGGTCCATCAGGTTCGACGAGCCGCCGGTCCATGCCGGGTGGGTCGTCGGGTCGATGTCGAGCGTGATCGTGTCGCCCTCTGCACCATAGGTGGAGCGGGTCTCGTACACGGTGCCGTCCGTCATGGCCACTTTGATCATGTGGTAGTCGGGATGGATGTCTTTTTTCATCCGTCTTCTCATTCTCTGCGGGGCAGCCGGCAAAGCGGCGGATGACCCTGGAAACCTCTTGGAAAGCGGGCTTATAGCGGAGGGAAAGGGGAATTGCAAGGGGGCTATCCGGCGGCGATCAGCACCTTTTGGCGCAGGCACGCCGCCTTGCGGTGGGCATAGGCCTCCCGGTAGGCCGGGTCCTCGAAAAGCGCGAAAACGAGGCGCGCCTCCGGGTAGGTGCCGATGGCGATCATGTCCCAGTCTTCCGCCTCGCCCATCAGCGTGCCGGCGAAGGGCGCGGTGAGAAGAAAACGCCCGCCCAGTTTTTCGAGGGTAGGCATGGAAACGGCGGCGTAATTCATCATCGCCTCGTTTCCTTGCGGGGCGAGCTTGAAATAATTGATCAATGTAACGGGTTTGGCGGGATCGAGCGCGGCCAGCGCCTGCCATTGGGCCGGGCTCGGCACGGCGCCGGTTCCGCCGCTGTCTTCTCCATAAGCGGCAATCAGGGCATCGAGGCGGTTTTGCGGGATAGCGTTTGGCATGGGAATCCTTTAAAAATATTACGCGTGTAAAAAATATATAGTTAGAAATTTTACATATGTCAAAAAATAAGAAATCGGCGCGCACCAGAGAAGAAATCCTCGATGTCGCCTGGGCGCTCATTCCCCGCAAAGGCGCGGATGTTTCGCTGGCGGAAATCGCCAAGGAAGCGGGCGTGACGCGCCAATCCGTCTATGTGCATTTCGGCTCGCGCGGCGGGCTGCTTATGGCGTTGGTGCAGCGGGCCGATGAACGCTTTGCCGTCAGGGAGGCGATGGAAAAGGCGCTGGGCGAGGCAGGGGCGCCGGCGAAGCTGCGCGCGGTGCTGGCCGCCTGGTTCGCCTTCGTGCCGCATATCGCGCCCGTCGCGCGGGAGCTGATCCGTCTCAAACCCCAGGATGAGGCGGTAGCCGCAGCCTGGAACGACAGGATGGACGAGCTATACGGGGTTTTCCGGGATCTGGCGGCCGGGCTTGCAGCGGAAGGCCGTCTTGCTCCGTCCTGGCAGGCGGATAAAGCGGCGGATTATCTTTGGGCGGCCTCGTCCGTGCAGGTCTGGGATCTTCTGACGGGCGAGCGGGGCTGGCAGGGGGAGGAAGCGGCGCAGCGCCTTACCGAGGCCCATCTCAGCGTGCTTCTGGCGTAACGGGCCGCTTGCGGGACCTTTTGCCCCAGGCGGGCGGGGCCGTGCCGGTGGTTCTCCCGTGCCTGGCTTGCTATATGTGGCCCCTAGTCTTTTCTAATTTGGCCTTTTCTAGTTTTGGCCTTTTCTAGTTCTGATCTTTTCTCGTTGAACCGGTACCCCATTTCATGAGCGATAATTCCAATCCCGTTGCCGAGGCGATCGAGCAGGAAGCACTCAGGCGCAAGCCCGCGCGCAATGTGCGCCCGCTGATGCGGCTCGTTCCTTTTCTGGCGCGGTACAAATCCATGGTCTGGGCGGCGTTCTTCGCGCTGATCATGGCAACGCTCTCCACGCTTGCCATTCCCATGGCCATGCGGCGGATGCTGGATGAAGGGTTCTCGAAAGAAAACGCCGCCTTTATCGATCAGTATTTTGCCATGCTGATTTTCGTGGCGCTGATGCTGGGCGTTTCGAGCGCGGCGCGTTTTTTCTTCGTCAGCTGGATCGGCGAGCGCGTGGTGGCCGATCTGCGCAAAGCCGTCTATGAGCATATCTTGAGGCTCTCTCCCGCCTTCTTTGAAATCACCCGCACGGGCGAAGTGCTCTCGCGGCTGACCGCCGACACGACGCTGATCAAGACGGTGGTGGGATCGAGCGCCTCCGTTGCGCTGCGCAATATCTTCCTTCTCATCGGCGCGGCAACGATGATGGCGATCACGAGCCCGACGCTCTCCGGTCTTGTGCTGCTGCCTCTGCCGCTGATCGTGCTGCCCTTCGTGATTTTCGGGCGCCGGGTGCGCCGCCTTTCGCGCGACAGCCAGGACAGGATCGCGGATACAAGCGCGGTGGGCGGGGAAAGCCTCAATGCCATTCAGACCGTGCAGGCCTTCAATCATGAAAACGAAGAAGGCCGCCGCTTCGCCGATACGGTGGAAGGGGCTTTCGCCGCCGCGCGCCGGCGCATCAGCGCGCGCGCCGTGCTGACCGCGCTTGCCTTTTTTCTCGGTCTTTCCGCCGTTGTGGGCGTGCTCTGGTTCGGCGCACAGCAGGTGCTGGCCGACCGCATGACGGGCGGCGAGCTATTGCAGTTCATTCTTTATGCGGTTTTTGCGGCGGGCGCGCTCGGCGCGCTTTCGGAAGTCTGGGGCGATGTGCAAATGGCGGCGGGGGCGACCGAACGCCTCAACGAGCTTCTCGATGTGGAGCCGGCCATCAAGGCGCCGGTGGACGCCGATCTTCTCCCGGAGCCCGGGCGCGGGGAAATCGGTTTTGAAGAGGTCTCCTTCTCCTATCCCACACGGCCCGATGTCTCGGCGCTTTCCGGTTTCTCGCTCAATATCAAGCCCGGCGAAACCGTGGCCATCGTCGGCCCTTCGGGTGCGGGCAAGAGCACGGTCTTCCAGCTTCTCCTGCGGTTTTACGATCCCCAGTCGGGTACGATCCGCCTTGACGGGGTCGATCTGCAAAAGGCCGATCCCGAAGCGCTGCGCCGCCGCTTTGCGCTGGTGCCGCAGGAGCCCGTCGTCTTCGGCATGAGCGCGGCGGAAAACATCCGCTATGGCCGGTCCGAGGCGAGAGATGAAGAGGTGCGCGAGGCGGCGAAGGCGGCGCTGATCGACGATTTTCTTTCCTCCCTGCCTGAGGGATATGAAACGCGCTTCGGCGAGCGCGGCGTGACGCTTTCAGGCGGTCAGCGCCAGCGTATCGCCATTGCCCGCGCGCTGCTGCGCGATGCGCCGGTGCTGCTTCTCGATGAGGCGACAAGCGCGCTCGATGCGGAAAGCGAACAGCTCGTGCAAAAGGCGCTCGACCGGCTGATGGTAGGGCGCACGACGCTCGTCATCGCGCACCGTCTTGCCACCGTGCGCAAGGCGGACCGGATCGTGGTGATGGATGGGGGCCGCGTCGTTGCCGCAGGCACTCATGATGAACTGGTGGCCGAAGGCGGGCTTTATGCGCGCCTCGCCGATCTGCAATTCGGGCAAGGCGAGGGCGGGTTCGCGCCTGCCCGCCAGATTGCCGAGTAACATCCGGTAGATGCCGGGAAAGCCAAGAGGGGAGTGAGGGGATGAGCGGGACGAAAGAAAAGAGCGCGGCTTTGCGCTGGGCGGTCTATGCGGCGGTCATCATCGTGGCGGCGGCGAGTTTTTTCACCATCCGCTTCCTCACCTCGGCGGGCATGTTTACCTCTTTCCGTGAAGAGATCACCGCCGATTGCAGCACCATCGAGGCGGTGCCGGGACCGGAAGATATCGTGATCGACCGGGAGCGCGCGCTTGCTTTCGTCTCCGCCGTCGACCGGCGCAAGATCGCGGCGGGCGGTCCGGGGTCGCAGGCTATCCGCGGCGGGATCTATGTCATCGATCTTTCCGAAGCCTCCGATGCCTGGGCGCTGCGCCCCGTCACGGCGCTAGAGCCTGCCGACTTCCGCCCGCACGGGATCGACCTTTATGTGAGCGAGGAAGGCCAGCGCTTTCTCTTCGTCGTCAATCATCCCTCCGACGGCACGCATGATGTGGAAATTTTCGAAGTGCTGGAGGGCGGGCTTCTCGAGCATCGGCGCACGGTGAGCTCGGAGCTTTTCATTCACCCGAACGATGTGCATGCGGTGGGCCCCGACGCGTTTTACCTGACCAACGATCACGGCTCTTCGTCGAATTTCGGCCGGCTTCTGGAAGACTTCTTCCTCGCCGACCGCGGCAATCTCGTTTACTGGGAAGGCGATGAGGGCCGTGTTGTGGCCGACGGCTTTACTTACGCCAATGGCGTCAATTCCAGCCCCGACGGCACCAAGCTTTATGTCGCCGAAACGCTCGACATGACGCTGCGCATTTTCACCCGCGATATCGAGACGGGTGCGCTCGAGCCCTTCGAGACGGTTTATCTCGGCACGGGCGTCGACAATATAGATGTGCAAGAAGACGGACGCCTTCTTATTGGCGCGCATCCCTCGCTCACCGCGTTCCTTGCCCATGCAAACGATCCGGCGGAACTTTCGCCGAGCCAGATTGTGGAAATGACGCCGCGCCCCGGCGGCGGCGGGGAAGCGCGCACCTTGCTGCTCGATAAAGGTGATCTGCTTTCCGGCCTTGCAACGGCGGCAGGCTATAACGGGTTGATGCTCGCCTCCGGCGTCTTCGAGCCGAAGATCCTTGTCTGCGCGAAGGAAAGCGCTGCCGAAAAAACCGAATGAGCCGGATCAACGTTCGGTCAGCTTGAACTCGATGCGCCGGTTGCGCCGGTAATCCTGCGGGCTCGTGCCTTTGGCAAGGGGCTGGTGCTCGCCGAAACCGGCAGCGACCAGTCTTTTGCGCGGCACGCCTTGATCTGCGAGATATTGCACGACCGAAATGGCGCGCGCCGCCGACAGATGCCAGTTGGAGGGAAACTCCTTCGTGGCGATGGGCGCGGCATCGGAATGGCCATCGACGCGCAGGATCCAGTTGATATCGGCGGGAATGTCGCCGGAGATTTCCTTCACTGCCGCGGCGATCTTGTCGAGTTCGCTTTGCCCGGCACTCGAAAGCGCAGCGGAGCCTGAGGAAAAGAAAATCTCCGACTGGAAGACGAAACGGTCGCCGACGACCTCAATGTCCTTGCGGCTGCCCAAGGCTTCGCGCAGCTTGCCGAAAAATTCCGAACGGTAGCGGGCAAGTTCCTGCACCTTCTGAGCAAGGGCGGCATTGAGGCGGCGGCCGAGATCGGCGATCTGCGCCTGGGCTTCGCGGTCTTTCGCTTCCGCTGCTTCAAGGGCGGCCTGGAGCGAGGCAAGCTGACGGCGGAGCGCTGCAAGCTGCTGGTTGACGAGTTCGACCTGCGCCAATGCGTCGGAGGAAATTTCTTTTTCTTTCTCAAGCGCGCTTTCAAGAGCGGCGACCCGTTCGCTGCCGCCTTCGGAGAGCGCGCTTTGCAGGGCCGCCTTTTCGCTTTCGGCACTGGCCAGCGCATCATTGAGGGCGGCGATAGTGGTTTGCAGTTCGGCTTTTTCCGCCCGCTCCAGCGCCAGAAGATCGGTCAGCTCGCTGATCTGCGCGCGCAGCCGGTCGAGCGCGGAATCCTTACCGGTTATGGATTTGGCAAGGAAGAACTGCGTCAGCATGAAGATCGAAAGCAGGAAGATCAGGACGAGCAGCAATGTCGCCATGACATCGACGAAGCCCGGCCAATAATCCGCGCTCGGCGCGCGGCCTCTGATGCGCCGCGAAACCGCCATGGCTTAGCTCCCGCGCTTTTTCAGGGAGCCGGCAAGTTCTTCAAGCGCGGGCCGGATCGCCGCCTGGTTTTCGGCAAGCTCGCGCACCAGGCGCTGCTCGGCGTGAAGCTGCTCGGTGAGCGCGGCGATCTGCCCGGCAAGGGCGAGAAGCGAGGCCTGTTCGGGCGTCGTGTTTTCCCCGGCCGTTGCCGGCACGTCGATGACATTCGTCACCGTGGAAAGCCATTCTTCAAGCTCGTTGTAAAACCGGTTCTGCGCCTGTCCTGCTTGCAGATCGAGAAAGCCAAGAATGAGCGAGCCCGTCAGGCCGAAAAGCGAAGAGGAAAACGCCGTACCCATGCCGCGCAGCGGTGCTTGCAGCCCCTCGCGCAGGCTGGTGAAGACGGAAGCGGAATCCGTTGCCTCCACATTCAGGCTTTGCAGCGTGTCGCCGACGGAGGAAACCGTAATGAGCAGACCCCAGAACGTGCCGAGCAAGCCCAGAAAGATCAAAAGCCCGATCATGTAGCGGGAAATCTCGCGCTGCTCATCAAGCCGCGAGCCGATGGAATCGAGCATGGCGCGCATCGAGCCTGCCGAGAGCGTCATGCGGCCCTTGCGGTTGCCGAGCATCGTCGCCATGGGCGCGAGAAGGCGCGGCGCGGGCGGCAGCGCCAGGCCCGGATCGGCGCGGCGGAACGCGTTCACCCATTTCACTTCCGGGCCAAGCTGCAGCACTTGGCGGAAGGCATAGAGCATGCCGATGAAAAGTGTGCCGACGATCAGCCCGTTAAGGCCCGGATTGGCAAGAAAGGCTTCCATGATGCGCGGGGCGAGAATGAGCAGCAGAAAGCCGACCAGCGCCAGAAACAGCATCATCCGCGTGAGGTAGGGGCGGGGCTGTGAAAGTTTGATACCGTCGGAAAAATCTTTCGCCATCTCGGTCCCCTCATTCATGCGGCATCCGGCCATGCGCCGGGACGCCGTATCTGTCTTCCGGCCGGGCGGGCCGGACCCCCTCAGACGCTTTTAGCGTTTCTGCAAGACGATATCGACACGGTTCTGCGGGCCGTCGTCGCGCGCGCCGCCAAAGGCGCGCACATCCATGCGGCTGGTGAGCACGCCCTGGTCGCGCAGATAATTGTATACGGCGAGCGCGCGTTTCAGCGACAGCTTGCGCGAATCCGACGAGAGATCGCCGCGCGCCCCGCCATAAGCCTTGAGCTGAATGCGTTCGGCGCTTTGCTTCAGCCGCTCCGCCGTTTCATCGAGCCCGGCGCGCACGGAAGAAAGGATGGACGTGCTCTCCGCCTCAAAGAGCACGCGGGCAAAGGCCGGTTCCGGCGGCCCGAGCTTCTCCGTGCTCTTTGCCGGGGCGTCTTTCTTGGGATCGCCGAGGCTTGCCACTTGCGGGGCGGCAGGCGCGGGCCTGCTTTCCGGGGCGCTTTGCTGGGGCGCTTCGGCAGGCTCAGGCGCAGTGGCCGGCGCTGCCGCCTGCGCGGGTTCCGGCTCTGCGGCTTTCGGCGCGGGCGCGACAGGAGCGGGGCTCACCGCTGCGGTTTGCGGCTTGGGTTTCGGCTCTGCCTGACGGGGTGTCTGGGCCTCATTCTTCTGCGCCGGTTTTTGCGGCGGCAGCGCGGCGGCTTTCGGCGTCTCGGGGCCGTTATCGGGAATGATATGAGGTTTCAGCCGGGGCTGCGGGGCCTCAGCCCCCTCCGGTGCCTTGAGCTTAACGGTGCCGGGCAGGTTTTTCTTCGCGCCCGGATAGCGCAGCACGATGGGCGCCTCGCTTTGCGGGGCAGGGCCGAGCGCTTCCCAATTGACCGTCACGTCATCGGCCTGCGCCAGTGCCGGAAGGGCGGCGCAGAAAGCCGCGCCGAGGAACATTGAAAGAGTGACGTGTGTGCGACCGGACTTCGCCATGTTCTGAACCTTCATCTCCCGTCCCGCTGATTTGCGCCATTTTACCACAGAAGGCGCGCCTGCGGAGGCAGGAGGCCAGCTTTAAGGGGGAAATCCGGCAAAAATTGGCCCGTTTAAGGCATCTGAGACCTGGTGGAATGGGGCTCCTGCGCAGGTTCCCGCACCGGTTGCAGCTTACGTGTCGCTGGCGGCGCTTTTGCGCGCTTTTTTCAGGAGATCGAGCAGGGGCCCATGCAGGCGCTCATTCGCCGCGAGAACGCCGCCCGTCTCGAAAATCTTGTCCTTGCCGCTGAGGTCGCTGACCGTGCCGCCCGCCTCGCGAATGAGGCAAAGACCCGCCGCCATGTCCCAGGGCGCAAGGCCTGCTTCCCAAAAGCCGTCGAAGCGGCCTGCGGCGACATAGGCCAGATCGAGCGCGGCGGAACCCGTGCGCCTTATGCCAGCCACACGCGGCATAAGCTCGCTCAACATGGGCAGGAAAAGCGGGCTGGCGCGGCCCAGATGCGGAATGCCCGTACAGATCACGGCATCGGTGAGCTCTGTGCGCGCAGCCACGCGCAAGCGCCGGTTGTTGAGGAACGCGCCCCGGCCTTTTTCGGCAAGGAACATTTCGTCCGTCACCGGGTTATAGACGAGCCCGGCCACCACTTCGCCCGCCCGTTCCAGCGCGATAGAAATCGCAAAGACGGGGATGCCGTGCATGAAGTTCGTCGTGCCGTCCAAAGGATCGATGATCCAGCGGTGGCTCTTGTCGCTGCCTTTCACCTCACCCGCTTCTTCCAACAGGAAGGAGTAGCCGGGGCGGGCTTTGGAAAGCTCTTCGCGCAGGATCTTTTCCGCTTTTAGATCGGCGGCGGTAACGAAATCCCCCGGTCCTTTGCGGGAAACCTGAAGATTTTCGACTTCGCCGAAATCGCGCTGCAGGCCCCGCGCTGCTTTGCGGGCGGCCTGAACCATGACGGTGAGTGTGGCTGAAAGCTGCATGAACCCGGCCTATTCGGCCCGTTTGATGTAGGTAACTTCGGAAGTGTCCACGACAATGCGGTCGCCGGTGGAAACGAAAGGCGGCACCATGACGCGCAGGCCGTTTTCCAGCATGGCGGGCTTATAGGAAGAAGCCGCCGTCTGGCCTTTCACGACCGGCTCGGTCTCGGTGATTTCCAGCGTCACCTGATCGGGAAGCTGCACGCCGATGGGCTTGCCTTCATGGCTCTCCACGATGATCTGCATGCCGTCCTGGAGGAAGGCGGCGCGGTCGCCGAGAAAGTCCGTGGGCAGTTCGATCTGCTCGTAGCTTTCAAGGTCCATGAAAGAGAGCATGTCGCCATTGGCAAAGAGGAACTGATAATCCTTCTGCTCGAGGCGCACGCGTTCCACCGTCTCGGCGGAGCGGAAGCGCTCGTTGAGCTTGGTGTTGTCCACCAGGTTCTTCAGTTCCACCTGGGCGAAAGCGCCGCCCTTGCCGGGCTTGACGTGCTGCACTTTCACCGCCGCCCAGAGGCCGCCCTTATGGGTGATGACGTTGCCGGGGCGGATTTCGTTGCCATTGATCTTCATGAAATAACCGTTTGCGTCTTATGGGATCGCGGAAGGGCGCGCGCGGGCCACTATGGCTGCGTCAGGCGCCTTGAATTGGCCGCTCTGATAGCATTGTCTCGCGCTCAAAACAAAAGAAAAGCGCCCCTTAGGGCGCTTCTGGAGGGTAGGCGCGGCCTTATGGCTCAATTGGCCGGGGAAGTCCGCCACTCGGCCAGTTTCTTCTGGGCCTCGGCTTTTACCTCGGGGGTGAGGTGCGGGGCGATGGCCTCGGCAAATTCGGCATCTTCAAAGCCGTTCTCCTGGGCAAGCAGATAGAAGGCATAGGCCGTGGCGATATCCTGGCCGGTGCCGCGCCCGATCAGGAAAAGCCGGGCAAGGCGGGCCTGGGCGATGGGCTCGTTCGCCCCAGCCGCCTTCCAGAAGAGGCTGAAGGCCTTTTCATCGTCCTGGGCCACGCCTTCACCGGCCAGATAAAGCTGGCCGAGATAGGTCTGGGCATCCGGGAAGCCCTGATCGGCGGCGACCTTGAACCATTTTGCAGCCTCCGTGGAGGAGGCGGCGACGCCCTGGCCTTCCAGCAGCATGAGGCCGAGATTGAAGGCCGCGTCGGGCTGGTTCTGCTCTGCGGCCTTGCGGAACCATTCGGCGGCTTTTTCATCGGACTGGGGCACGTCCTTGCCGCTCGCATAAAGCGCGCCGAGGCTGAACTGGGCGCCGGGATGGCCTTCCTGTGCCGCTTCCTCGAAAAGCGCCTTGGCGCGCGGCGTGTCCGCCTCCCCGCCAAGTCCTGCGGCAAGGAACTGGGCGAGCACGAATTTCGCCGCCGTGTGGTTTTTGATCACCGCTTCTTCGAGATTGGCGCGGGCTTTGGCAAGGTCTTGAGGCACCACCACCCCGTCGCGGTAAATCACGGCGAGGGCATAATAGCCGGTGGGCTCACCCTGCTCTGCGGCTTCGTTCAGCCAGCGGATCGCTTCTTGCGGGCTGACCTTTGTGCCTTCGCCGTTCAGATACATGGTGCCGACCAGCAGCTTCGCCCGGCTGTCACCGGCGAGCGCGCCTTCCATCGCCTTGCCGAAGGCGACTTCATAATCTTCGGCCTGATAAAGCTTCACCGCTTCTTCGTAAGGCCCGGCATGGGCAGGGTTTGGCAGCGCGCTGAGCGTAAGCGCTAGCGCCAGCAGAAAAGCGGCGAAGGGGGCTTGGGGAAAGCGAGGGCGGGTGAAGGGGCTCGGACGGTTCATCATGGACACTCTTGCACCCTTTGCATTTAGGGGTTCATCAACAGGTTAAAGAGGCGCACGGCCTCTGCCGGTCCCTTTTCATGGGCCCAGACCCCGGCCGAAACGGCCAGAAAGTCGGCGCCTGCCTCGATCAGCGGCGGGGCGTTTGCCACCGTAATGCCGCCGATCGCCACGCAGGGCAGTTCGAAAAGCTCCGACCACCATGTCAGGATTTCCGGCTCGGCGCGACTATGGGTCACCTTTGTGTCAGTTGGATGAAAGGCGCCGAACGCCACGTAATCGGCCCCTGCCTCGCCCGCTTCCATGGCAAGGTGGCGGGAATTGTGGCAGGTGACGCCGATAACGGCGTCGGGCCCGACGATTTTCCGGGCTTCTTTGTAAGGCGTGTCGTCCTGGCCGACATGCACCCCGTCAGCGCCCATTTCCCGGGCAATCTCCGGGCTGTCATTGACGATGAAGGCGACATTGCGGGCATGGGCAAGCGGCATCAGGATTTCCGCCGCCCGGCGGAGCGTGTCGTCCGGCGCGGTTTCTCCCGCCTCCGTCTTCAGCCGCAATTGCAGCGAGGCAACGTCGCCTGCATCGAGGGCAGCTTTCAGCGTGTCGGCAAAGCCGGCCGGATCAAGCCTTGGCGGCGTGATCAGGTAAAGGCGGGTGGGAATGCGCTCGTCTTTCGTGCTCATGAAAGCGGAAGTACCAGCAACCGCGCCTTTGCGCAATCGGCGGGGCGGGCGTAAATTGACGCGGGATGTCAGCAAGGAGGCGGTAATGGCAGGCGGAGCGGGGGTGTGCGAGCCGGGATATTTCACGATTTCGGTGGAAACGCTGGATAAGGCGATGGATTTCTACGGCGCGCTTTTCGGCTGGGAATTCGAAAGCGAGGCGGAGGCGATCTACGCCCATGTCGCCAATACCGACTTTCCCTTCGGTCTGGTGGAAGACGGCGCGCAGGATGCGGGCAATATCTATTTCCGGGTCGAGGATATCGATTTCATGGTCGACCGGGTTTATGACCTCGGTGGCTCGGCGGGCGAGGTGCAGGAATCCGATAGCGGCCTGTCCGCCGTCTGCCTCGACGATCAAGGCACCCGCTTCTCCCTCTGGCAGCCGGCGGAGGGGTACTAGGTTCTTCTCTTTCGTCATGCTCGGGCCCCACCCGAGCATCCATGATGCTCTTCAGCTTGCTGCAGCTTTCGCACGGACACTCGGGGCAAGCCTGAGGGTGACGAATGGCGGCGGGGTGCACAGCCGTGCCCCACACTCAGCTGTCATCCCGGCCTTTGTGCCGGGATCCATAGGGCCTCGCTGCCATCACGAAAGGCTGTATGGACCCCGGGACGGGGCCCGGGGTGACGGTTTTTCGTTAAGAAGACTCAGCCCTGCGCCAGCAATGGCCCGACCCTTGGGTGAGTGCGAATATCTTCCGCGGTTTCAAAAAGCTGCGCGTCCCAGCCTGCCTTTTGTGCGACGGCGACGATCTGCGGCGTGTCGTCGAAAAAGACCGGGCGTTCGTTACCCGATATGCCGAGCGCTTCGTTGATGGCGGAAAAGAACTCGAGGGTCGGTTTCAGATGGCCGATCCGGGCGCTGTAAAACATCTCTCTGAAATGGTTTTCGAAACCGAGCGTCTGCCAGAGATGATGGGCGCGGCGGTGTTCCTGGCCGGTTGCAATGTAAAGCTCGGTGCCGGGCAGGGCGGAAAGCTCGGCGGCGATGGCGAGCACCTCTTCATTGATGTTGGCATCCTTTTCAAGCCAATAGGCGATGAACTCTTCCACCTCGCCCTTATAGCCGGTCTTGGGCAGTACCTCAGCCAAGGCTTGATGAAGGTCGCGCTTGCCGCTGACACAGTCCTGCATGGGCGAGGGATCGCCGCGGAAGAACAGCTTCTGAAAGCGGGCGCGGTCGACGCCCAAATCTTCTTCAAGCTCCGCATCCCACGGCTTGCGCCGCGCCGCATCCGCATGCCAGCCGTCGATCAACACACCGTCCACGTCGAAGAAGATTTTCATGGGAATACTGCCTTTGAATGCTGGACTATTTTTGCATCTGAACGCGATGAGCGGAAGGGGTGCACTCGCCGCGCCTCACACTCAGCTGTCATCCCGGCCTTTGTGCCGGGATCCATAGGGCCTCGCTGCAATCACGAGAGGCTGTATGGACCCCGGGACAGGGCCCGGGGTGACGGTATTCGCGTTGTGAGGTGGCGTGCCCCACTAGGCAGGCCGGGAGGGAACGCAGCCAAGAAAAAACGCCCCGGATTGTCTCCGGGGCGTTTCGATTTGCTTTGAAAGTTATCCGCGGTCAGGCGGCGGATTTTTCGAGTTCTGCTTTCCACTCGCCCGTGGTCGCAAGGCCGTTCATGCGGGCGCGGTGCGCGAAGGCGGCTTGTGCGGCGGGCACGTTTTCCGCCTTGCCGCCCCAGGCTTTCAGCGGCGCTGCCTGCAGCGCGCGGCCATAGGAGAAGCTCATCTTCCAGGGGAAGCCGCCGATCTGGTTCATCATGTTGAGATGCGCGGTGGCGTCTTCATCCGACTGGCCGCCGGAAAGGAAGACGATGCCGGGCACGGCGGCGGGCACGGTGCGCTTGAAGCATTTGATCGTCATTTCGGCGACCTGCTCAACACCGGCCTGGGCGGCGCATTCGGTGCCGGAGACGATCATGTTCGGCTTCAGGATCGTGCCTTCCAGGAGGACGCGCTGCTCGTAAAGCGCATCGTAAAGCGCGTTCAACATGGCTTCTGTCACATCGAAGCAGCGCTCGGCGGTGTGGCCGCCATCCATGATGACTTCCGGCTCGACGATCGGCACGATGCCGGCGGCCTGTGCGAGCTTTGCATAGCGGGCCAGCGCATGGGCATTGGCATTGATGCAATAGGTGCTCGGAATGTCTTCGCCGATATTGATCACGGCGCGCCATTTCGCAAAGCGGGCGCCCAGATCGTAATATTCGGCAAAGCGCTGGCCGAGACCGTCGAGACCTTCGGTGATTTTTTCGCCTGGCGCGCCGGTCAGGTCTTTTGCCCCCGCATCGACCTTGATGCCCGGAATGGAGCCGGCCGCCTTGATCAGATCGACGAGCGGCGTGCCGTCCTTGGCTTTCTGGCGGATCGTTTCATCGTAAAGAATGACGCCGGAAATGTTTTCCTTCATCGCGCTTTCCGTGCGGAAGAGCATTTCGCGGTAGTCGCGGCGATTGTCTTCGGTCGATTCCACCCCGATGGAATCGAAGCGTTTCTTGATCGTGCCGGTGCTTTCATCGGCAGCCAGGATCCCCTTGCCCGGGGCCACCATGGCCTGTGCAATGGATTCAAGCGTCTCGGTCATATTCTCTCACCCTCTAAACGGTACGGGAGCCCCAAGCGGCTCAGGCTTTCTCAGGCATGTTCCAACGCGGCGACACCTGGAAGGGTTTTGCCCTCCAGCCATTCCAGGAATGCGCCGCCCGCGGTCGATACATACGAAAAATCATCGGCAGCGCCGGCATTGTTTAGCGCGGCAACCGTGTCGCCGCCACCTGCAACCGAAGTCATTTCGCCCATTTTCGTCAGCATGGCCACATGGCGGGCTGCGCCGTTGGTGCCATTGTCGAAGGGCGGAATTTCAAAAGCCCCGAACGGCCCGTTCCAAACCACGGTCTTGGCGGTTTCGAAATGGCCGGCAAGTGCGGCAAGGCTGTCGGGGCCGATATCGAGGATCATCTGATCCGCCGGCACCTTGTCCACCGGCACCGTCATTGCCGGGGCATGGGCTTTGAATTCCGGCGCCACGACCACGTCGCTCGGCAGCACAACGCGGCAGCCTGCCGCTTCCGCCTTGGCCATGATCTCGCGGGCCGTCTCTTTCAGGTCATGTTCGCAAAGCGACTTACCCACTTCAATGCCTTTGGCGGCAAGGAAGGTGTTGGCCATGCCGCCGCCAATGACGAGCGCATCGACTTTGCTGACGAGATTGCCCAGAAGATCGAGCTTCGTGGAAATCTTGGCGCCGCCCACAATGGCAACGACGGGGCGCGCGGGGCTGCCTAGCGCCTTGTCGAGGGCGGTCAGTTCCGCTTCCATCGCCCGGCCCGCATAAGAGGGCAGGAGATGGGCAATGCCTTCGGTCGAGGCATGGGCGCGGTGCGCGGCAGAAAAGGCGTCGTTGACGTAAATGTCGCCGAGCTCGGCCAGCGCCTTAGCGAAGGCCGGGTCGTTTTTTTCCTCGCCCGCATGATAGCGGGTGTTCTCCAGCACCAGAACGCCGCCGTTCGGCAGCGCCTCGGCAGCGGCCTTCGCGCTGTCGCCGATGCAATCGACGGCGAAGGCGACATCGAGGCCGAGAAGCTCACCCAGCGCCACGGCGACGGGCGCCAGCGTCATCTCCGGCACACGTTCGCCTTTCGGGCGGCCGAAATGGGAGAGGATGAGAACCTTGGCGCCTTTGGAGGCGAGTTCCTTGATGGTGGGCAAAAGCCGTTCCAGACGCGTTGCGTCCGTAACCTTGCCGTCTTTTGCAGGAACGTTGAGATCGGCCCGGAGGAGGATTGTTTTTCCCTCCACCGGACCTGACGCATAAAGATCGTCGAGCGTTTTGTGCGCGGCCATAAGCCTGCGGTCCTCCGCTTAGAGCAGTTTGCCCATGGCGACAGCGGTGTCGCCCATGCGGTTCGCAAAACCCCACTCGTTGTCATACCAGGACAGGATGCGCACGAGACGCTTGTCGATGACCTGGGTCTGGGTGAGGTCGAAGCTGGAGGAATTCTGGTTGTGGTTGAAGTCGATGGAGACCATCGGCTCGTCCACATAGCCGAGCACGCCTTTCAGCGGGCCGTCGGCGGCCTTGCGGATGGCGTCGTTGACTTCTTCCGCGCTCGTGTCGCGCGTTGCGTTGATCACGAGATCGATCATCGAGACGTTCGGGGTCGGCACGCGGATCGCGGTGCCGTCCAGCTTGCCGGCGAGTTCCGGCAGCACCAGGCCGACGGCCTTGGCGGCGCCCGTCGAGGTCGGGATCATGGAAACGGCGGCAGCGCGCGCGCGGCGCGGGTCGGAATGGAGCGTGTCGACCGTGCTCTGGTCGCCCGTATAAGCGTGCACCGTCGTCATATAGCCCTGCTCGATGCCGCACAGCTGATGCAGCACATGGGCGACGGGGGCAAGGCAGTTGGTGGTGCAGGACGCGTTGGAGACGACCGTGTGGCCTTTTTCCAGCTTGTCGTGGTTCACGCCGTAAACCACCGTCAGATCGGCGCCGGAAGCGGGCGCGGAGACCAGCACTTTCTTGGCGCCGGCGGTGATGTGGGCGGAGGCTTTTTCTTTAGAGGCGAAGATGCCCGTGCATTCCAGCGCGATGTCGACACCGAGTTCCTTCCAGGGAAGCTGGGCGGGGTCGCGCTCGGCGGTCACTTTGATCGGGCCGAGACCGACATCCATGGAATTTTCCGTGGTCTTGATCTCGTTCGGGAAGCGGCCATGCACGCTATCGAATTTCAGAAGGCGGGCATTGGCGTCCACCGTACCCAGATCGTTGATGCCAACAACCTCGATGTCTTTCCGTCCCGATTCCACAATCGCCCGCAACACGTGCCGGCCGATCCGTCCGAAACCATTGATCGCAACGCGAACCGCCATCTTCTCTCTCACCTTCTTTAAAATAGTTGGTCTTTAGCCGAGGCGCTGTTTTGCCGCCTCTGCCGCTTTTTCAGCCGTAATGCCGAAATGCTCGTAAAGTTCCTTGTAAGGCGCGCTGGCGCCGAAGGAATTCATGCCGATAAAGGCGCCGTCCGGGCCCGTATAGCGTTCCCAGCCGAAACCGCTTGCCGCTTCGATGGCAACGCGCACCGTGCCTTCGCCCAGGATCTGCTTTTTATATTCGGCCGATTGCTGGTCGAAGAGATCCGTGCAGGGCATGGAGACGACGCGCGCACCGATGCCTTCTTTCTGCAGAAGCGCGCGGGCATCCAGCGCAATTTCCACTTCCGAGCCGGTCGCAAGGAAAGTGACTTTCGCCTCCCCGTCCGCTGCGGCGAGCTCATAAGCGCCGCGGGCCGAGAGATTCTCGTCCGTATGTTCGGTGCGCACCGTCGGCAGGCCCTGGCGGGTCAGCGCGATGATGCTGGGCGTCGTCTTCGCTTCGAGGGCGAGCTGCCAGCATTCAGCCGTTTCCACGCTGTCGGCGGGGCGGAAGACATGCACATTCGGCATGGCGCGCAAGGACGCCAGATGCTCGACCGGCTGGTGCGTCGGGCCGTCTTCGCCAAGACCGATGCTGTCATGGGTCATGACATAGATGACGCGCTCGCCCATCAGCGCGGACATGCGGATGGAGGGGCGGCAATAATCGGTAAAGACGAGGAAGGTGCCGGAATAAGGGATCACGCCGCGATGGAGCGCCATGCCGTTCATGGCGGCGGCCATGCCGTGCTCGCGCACGCCGTAATGGATGAAGCGGCCGGAGAAGTCTTCCGGCGTCACCGCCTGCATGTCCTTCGAACGGGTGTTGTTGGAGCCGGTCAGGTCGGCGGAGCCGCCGATCGTTTCGGGTACTGCGTCGTTGATGACGCCCAGCACGTTCTGCGAGGACTGGCGGGTGGCGAGTTTCGGCTTTTCGTCCGAAATCTGCTTCTTGAAAGCATTGATGGCTTTGGCCAGGCCGTTCGGCAGATCGCCGGCCATGCGCCGCTCGAATTCGGCGCGCGCTTCGGCGTCGAGTTTTGCCAGGCGTTCTTCCCAGGAAACGCGCGCGCGGGCGCTGCGCAGGCCCGTGCAGCGCCAGGCATCGAGCACTTCGGAAGGAATTTCGAAGGCTTCATACGGCCAATCGAGTTCCTTGCGGGCAAGTTTGATTTCGTCGGGGCCGAGCGGGGCGCCGTGGACGCCGGCCGTGCCCTGTTTGTTGGGCGAGCCGAAGCCGATCGTCGTGCGGCAGGCAATCAGCGTCGGGGCGCGGCTTTCACGCGCCTTGGCGATGGCCGCTTCGATTTCTTCGGGGTTGTGGCCGTCGATGCGCATGGCTTCCCAGCCTGCTGCGCGGAACCGGTCGAGCATGTTGCCCGATTCGGCCAGATTGATCGGCCCGTCGATGGAAATGCCATTATCGTCGAAAAGCACGATGAGCTTGCGCAGCTTCAGGTGCCCGGCAAGGCTGATCGCCTCGTGGCTGATGCCTTCCATCAGGTCGCCGTCGGAGGCGAGCACATAGGTATAATGATCGACGACATCCTCGCCGAAGCGCGCCGCCATCAGCCGTTCGGCCATGGCCATGCCGACCGCGTTGGAAATGCCCTGGCCGAGGGGGCCCGTCGTCGTTTCCACGCCCGGCGTATGGTAAACTTCCGGGTGGCCTGCTGTTTTCGAGCCCATCTGGCGGAAGTTTTTGATCTCGTCGATGGTCATATCTTCATAGCCCAGAAGATAGAGCAGCGAATAGACGAGCATCGAGCCGTGGCCGGCGGAGAGAATGAAGCGGTCGCGGTCCGGCCAATTGGGATTGCGCGGATCGAACTTCATGAATTTGGAGAAGAGAACCGTTGCGATATCGGCGGCGCCCATCGGCAGGCCCGGATGGCCCGAATTGGCGGCCTGCACGGCGTCCATGGAAAGGGCGCGGATGGCGTTCGCCATCATCTTGTGAGAGGAAGGATCGGCATGAGCGCCGCTTGCCGCTTCGGTCTGGCTGGTGGAAGAAACCGGTTTGGCTGCCGACGGATCAGATGGCGTCATGTCTCTCAATCTCTTTTAAATACCTAAAACGGCCCCGCAGACACTCTTTCCGGGGGCCGGCGTTCCGGGGCTGGCGTCCCGGGGGCCGGTAGTGCTTGAGGCCCCGGACCGATCGCCGGAGGGGCGCTCGAAAGCATGCCGTGAAAGTCACCGGACGGGCCGCCCTGATGCCCGCGGCTGCTGCTTCCCGGCGCCGTTCGGCACCCCTCGGGAAGCGGCGCCACAATGACCATCTGCCTATAGAGAGTCAATGCTGGAATCCCGCCATTCCGGGCCATGGGGCCGGTTGAGCGCGGCATTTGATAAATGGTCCCCGGACGCCTCGTTTCTTGCCGTTGAGGCAGCCGCCGCTTCCCCGCGGGGGACTTTGCGGGCGGGCTTATTGCAGCGACAGATCAGCGCGCCTATGCTCTTATAAAACAGAGGCTTTCCGGCATCTCTTCAGGGCCTTTATAAGGTTCGGGCGGAGAACGGTGCCGTTCACCATAATCCGGCGCGGCTTTCCGCTGGCTGCCGGGCTCAACCGACGGGCTGATCGTGCGATGAGTAAACTCGATACCGCTATGGACCGCTTTGCCGGGTCGGTCGACCGGCTGGAGGCGCTGCTCAACCGGCGTATGGCGCAGGGCCGCAAGGTTGGCGGCGGCGATGCGGCGGGCGATTTGGCGGGTCTTCGCGGCGACAAAACGCGGCTTGAAGAAGAGCTCAATGTGATGAAGGCGGAAGTGCGCCGCCTTTCCACCATGAACGAGCGCGCCAGCCAGGACATTACGAGCGCCGTGGACGGCATCCGCAAAATTCTGGCGGCAGGCTGAGGGGTTTCATGGGACAGGTTTCGGTATCGATCAACGGGCGGGCCTATTCGATTGCCTGCGATGACGGCCAGGAAAAGCATCTGACCGAACTTGCCGCTTATGTGGATGAGCAGGTGACGGGCCTTGCCGCGCAAGTCGGCCAAGTGGGCGACGCCCGGCTTATGCTCATGGCCTCGCTCCTTCTGGCGGACGAGCTTTGGGACATGCGCGGGCGTATCAAAAAGCTGGAAGAAGAAGTGGCGACGGTGCGCGATGCCCGTTCCGTGGCTTTGGAGCGCACGGAGGAGGCGGAAGCGGCGGTGGCCGAAATCCTCGAAAAAGCCGCCCAGCGCCTCGATACGATGGCCCAGCGCATCGAAGCTTCTTGACACGCCGGTGACCACGATCTTCGATGCCCGCGCGTTATCCAGTTGACGCGGCTTCATCCTTCACCAGATAAGAGAGCCGGGGTGCTGCCCGGTGCGTTAGGAATAAACACGCTCGGGGCCTTACGCTCTTCGAGGGAGCTGTCCCTGCGGTTGGCCGTGGCCTTCTGCACACGGCGCCCACCTACTTATGTAGGTCTCCGAGGTAGCAGATTCCGACGGCCAGGGCGGCTCCCCACTTCTCTTTTCCCGCAGGCTCCATAAAGGCCGGGGAAGGCCGCCGGGTGCCTCATCCTTTTTCAATCTTTCACGTCTTAAAAGTTGTAGCATCCGCCTTGCCTGCCGCAGGCGGATAGGCGGGATGAAATTATGGCAGTTTCAAACGACAAGCGCGCCCTGCGCACCGCGTTCATGGAAAAACGCAAGGAAGCCGCCACCCTTCTGGGCGAGACGGCGGGTCCTGCCATGGCGAAACTTTTTATGGCGCATTTTTCCCCTGCACCCGGTGAGGCCGTTGCCGGCTATATGCCGATGCGCAATGAGGCCGATCCCCTGCCATTGCTTGCCGCCTTGCATGAAAAAGGCGTTGCCACGGCGCTGCCCCGTATCGAGGCGCGCGAAGGCGCGCTCGGCTTTTATGCCTGGGCGCCCGGCGATCCTTTGATCGAAGGGCCCTTCGGCACCAAGGAGCCCAGCATCAAGGCGGCGCATGTGGTGCCGCGTATCCTCATCGTGCCGCTTCTTGCCTTCGATAGCGATGGCGGGCGGCTTGGTTATGGCGGCGGGTTCTATGACCGCACGCTTGAAGAACTGCGCCTGCGCCATAGAGTATTGGCGGTCGGGCTTGCCTTTTCGGCGCAACAGGCCGAGAACTTGCCCACGGAGCCGCATGATGCAGTATTGGATGCGGTGGTGACGGAAAAGGCGGTTTTGTTCTTCAGGTAAGGCCGCGCAAACGCAAGGGTTCGTGTTTCATGCGGCTGCTCTTTCTCGGCGATATTGTAGGGCGCTCCGGGCGCGAGGCGGTGGTGAGCCTGCTGCCGCGCCTGCGCCAGGAAATGGCGCTCGATTTCGTGGTGATCAACGGAGAAAACGCCGCGGGCGGTTTCGGCATCACGGCGGCGATCTGCGACGAGCTTTACGATGCCGGCGCCGACGCCATCACACTCGGCAATCACGCCTGGGACCAGCGCGAGGCGCTCGCGCATGTGGAGCGCGAGGACCGGCTGATCCGGCCGCGCAACTTCCCGCCCGGCACGCCGGGGCGCGGCAACGGCCTTTACGAGGCCAAAAACGGCGCGCGCGTTCTTGTCATCAATGCCATGGGCCGGGTTTTCATGGATGCGATGGACGATCCCTTCGCCTCCGTCGATGAGGCGCTGAACGAATGTCCGCTCGGCGATGTGGCGGATGCGGCGCTGGTCGATTTTCACGGCGAGGCGACGTCGGAAAAAATGGCGATGGGTCATTTCTGCGATGGGCGCGCCAGCCTTGTCGTCGGCACCCATAGCCATATCCCGACGGCGGATGCGCAGATCTTGCCCGGCGGCACCGCCTATCAGACCGATGCCGGCATGTGCGGGGATTATGATTCCGTCATCGGCATGGAAAAGGACGAACCCGTCAACCGCTTCGTCACCAAGATGCCGCGCGGGCGCTTCACCCCGGCGCTCGGGCCTGCCACGGTCTGCGGCGTTTTCGTGGAAACCGGGGCGGACGGGCTGGCCGAGCGTGTGGAGCCCCTGCGTCTCGGCGGGCGGCTCAAACCGGCGCGCCCGGCCTGATTGCCTTTCCCAGCGCACACAGAAAAACCCCGCCCGGACCAGCCGAGGCGTTTTGCCGGTCCAGACGGGGTTTTGACGCTGCGGGGGTGTTGCAGCGCAGCTCATCGGAGAGGGTGAGTGGGGCGGGTTCCTCCGACGAGCGTCATTTCGACAACACAACCATAAGTATTAGTTCAAATTTCAATGCCTGGTAGAGTTGTCTTATCCACAGTAAACTCCCAAAAGTATGATGAAATAGTTAATTCATTAAATAAGAGTATTTACTCTAATTCCCTGGAAAATGGGGCCTGGAATTCTCCCGAAAACCCGCCGGGCCAACCGGATTTGCGTGCCCTATGGATTTTGGGCCCGGCTCTTTCTATAAGGGGCGCGAGATTTCAGATATTGCCGTTCGAGTGAGGGCCGCATTGCCGCGGGCCCGCGGCGAGTGACAGTCAGGTGTCGGAGGGGCCTATGGCCGGACATTCCAAGTTCAAGAACATCATGTACCGCAAGGGCGCGCAGGATAAGAAGCGCGCCAAATTGTTTTCCAAACTCGCCAAGGAAATTACCGTGGCGGCGAAAATGGGCCTGCCGGACCCCGAGCACAATCCGCGTCTGCGCGCCGCCATTCTGGCCGCCCGCGCCCAGTCCATGCCGAAGGACAATATCGACCGCGCCATCAAGAAGAGCACGGATCAGGGCGGCGATGATTATTTCGATATGCGTTATGAAGGCTTCGGCCCGGCGGGCATCGGCGTGATTGTCGAGGCGCTGACCGACAACAAGAACCGCACGGCGAGCGAGGTGCGTTCGATTTTCTCCAAAAACGGCGGAAACCTGGGCGAGACGGGCTCGGTCTCCTTCATGTTCGACCATGTGGGCTCGATCGAATATGGCGCGGATGTCGCCGATACCGAGACCATGCTGGAAGCGGCGATCGAGGCAGGCGCCGATGATTGTGAAAGCGATGAGGACGGGCACGTGCTGATCTGCGCGCCCGATGCGCTGCATGAAGTGGCCGGCGCGCTGGAAGAAAAATTCGGCGAGGCCCGCTCCGCCCGGCTGATCTGGAAGCCGCAGAACAATATCGAAGTGGACGAGGAAAAAGGCGAAACGCTGCTCAAGCTGCTCGACGCGTTGGATGATTGCGATGACGTGCAGCAGGTTTACGCCAATTATGAAATGTCCGACGCGGTGTTCGAAAAGCTCTCGGCCTAAGTCTTAAGGCCGCTATTCACGGCCTTGCAAAAGCCCCTTCCAGACCGGGAGGGGCTTTTTTGTTCCCGATTTCTTCTCTTTTCCGCGTCTTGGGGTGTAGCCTCCTGTTATAAAGGCGCGAGTCGGAATCAGGAGAGCGGCAGTTTCATGAGCGGGGCCTTTCGTCTTTTAGGCATCGATCCGGGCCTCCGGCGCACAGGCTGGGGGGTGGTGGAGGCTGCGGGCTCGCGCCTTACCCATGTGGCGAACGGGACGATCGCCTCCAATGACAAAGCCTCCGTACCGGTCCGGCTGGCGGAAATCGAAGCGGCGCTCGAAACCATCATGAAAGAATTCATGCCGCAGGCGGTCGCCGTCGAAACCGCTTTCGTGGCGAAAGACGCGGTGGCGGCGCTGAAGCTTGGCCAGGCGCGGGCCGTGCCGCTGCTCATTGCCGCGCGCGCAGGCCTTGAGATCGGCGAATATGCGCCCAATCAGATCAAGAAGACGGTGACGGGGGCAGGCCATGCGGACAAGCATCAGATCCGCACCATGGTCGGCATTCTTTTGCCCAAAGCCGTGATCGACAGCGAGCATTCGGCCGATGCGCTGGCAACCGCCATTTGCCATGCGCAGATGCGCGGGGCAAAGGCGCGCATCGATGCTGCGCTTGTCAAAGCCACCACCTCCGGCAGGGCGCGCGCATGATCGGCAAGCTGAAGGGAATTGTCGATGAGCTGGGTGAGGACTGGCTGATCCTGGATGTGGGCGGCGTCGGCTATCTCGTCGAATGCTCGTCCTATACGCTGCGCCGCCTGCCGGCGGTGGGGGAGGCCACGGCGCTTCTCATCCACACCCATGTGCGCGAACAGGAAATCCGGCTCTTCGGCTTTTCGAGCGAGGGGGAGCGGGATTGGTTCCGCCTCTTGCAAAGTGTGCAGGGCGTGGGCGCGCGCGTTGCCCTTGCCGTTATCGGCACGCTGGGTCCCCAAGGCATTCAGTCGGCGGTGGCGACGCAGGATAAAAAAGCGGTGGCGCAAACCTCGGGCGTCGGTCCCAAGCTCGCCCAGCGCATTGTGGTGGAGCTGAAAGACAAAGCGCCCGCAGGCGCCTTTGCCATCGCCGTGTCGGATGGCGGGGCTGAGGAAACAAAGCCGACCGATGCCGAGGCCGATGCGATTTCCGCGCTGACCAATCTGGGCTATGCGCCCGCGCAGGCGGCAGAGGCAGTGCGCAAGGCGCGCGCGAAACTCGACGATGAGGCTGGACCTGAAACCCTGATCCGGCTTGGGCTTAAGGAGCTTGCCCGATGAGTGAAAGACTGGTGGGCGCCGGGGAGCGGGAAGAAGATTTCGATGTGGCGCTGCGCCCGCAGCGCCTTTCCGAATTTGTCGGCCAGCGCAAGGCGCGCGAAAACCTCTCCGTCTTTATCGAGGCGGCGCGTACGCGCGGCGAAGCGCTCGATCATGTGCTTTTTGCCGGGCCCCCCGGCCTTGGCAAGACGACATTGGCGCAGATCGTGGCGCGCGAGCTTGGTGTCAATTTCCGCGCAACCTCGGGCCCCGTTATTGCGAAGGCAGGCGACCTTGCCGCGCTGCTGACCAATCTTGAAGAGCGGGACGTGCTCTTTATCGATGAAATCCACCGGCTCTCGCCAGCGGTCGAAGAAATTCTTTATCCGGCGATGGAGGATTTTCAGCTCGATCTGATCATCGGGGAGGGACCGGCGGCGCGCTCGGTGCGCATCGAGCTTGCGCCTTTCACACTGGTGGGCGCGACGACGCGCACGGGGCTTTTGACGACGCCGCTGCGCGACAGGTTCGGCATTCCCGTGCGGCTCAATTTTTATGAAGAGGCCGAGCTTGAAGCGATCGTCACGCGCGGTGCGGGCGTGCTCGGCACCTCGATTACGAGCGACGGGGCGAAGGAAATTGCACGGCGCGCGCGCGGCACGCCCCGTGTTGCCGGGCGGCTTTTGCGCCGGGTGCGCGATTTTGCGGTGGTGGACGGTAAAGGCGCCATCGATGCGGCGCTGGCCGACAAAGCGCTGGAGCGGCTCGAGGTCGATGCGCGCGGTCTCGATGCGCTCGATCACCGCTATTTGCGCAATGTAGCGGTGAAGTTTTCCGGCGGGCCCGTCGGTATCGAAACGATCGCCGCCGCGCTTTCCGAACCGCGCGATGCGATTGAGGAAATCATCGAGCCTTATCTCATTCAGCAGGGCTTCGTGAACCGCACGCCGCGCGGGCGTGTTTTGACGGCACTTGCCTTCCGCCATCTCGGCCTGCCCGCACCCGCATCGGGAAGCGGGGCGGGACAAAGCGGCCTTTTCGATGAGGGAGAGGGCGCATGAGCGGCAAATGGCCGGACCTTGCCGGGCGCATCGAAGAGGGCGCGCATGTGCTGCCCATCCGTGTTTATTACGAGGACACGGATTTTACCGGCATCGTTTATCACGCCAACTACTTGCGCTTTGCCGAACGCGGGCGCTCGGACTGTCTGCGCATGGCAGGCGTGCATCATCACGAATTGATCGAGGGCGAAAAGCCGCTTGCCTTCGCCATCCATAAAATGGAAATCGAGTTTTTAAAGCCCGCCCGCATCGACGATCTTCTGGAAGTTCATACCCGTTATGTGACGCTGAAAGGCGCGCGTATCGAAGCGGATCAGAAAATCCTGCGCGCCGGCGAGGTGATCTGGCAGGCGATGGTGCATGCCGCCTGCATTCACGAGGACGGGCGGCCCGCGCGCCTGCCGAAAGCCGTTATCGACGGTGTTGAAGATCTTATGAAGCGTGGCGGGTAAGTTTTCTTTCGCCGCTTGCGTTCTGTCATCTGGCCACCTTTACTTGCGATGAGCGGGGATTTTCAGGTGAGCGGCATGACGGCGTCCGTCGGCAAAATCGAGAAACTTTGGCAGCGCGAGGCGGAAGCCTATGCCGCGCGTACGCCGAAATCCGCCGTGCTTGCCAAAGAAGCCGCCTCCCATTGGCTGAAAGGCGTGCCGCTGCATTGGATGAGTGATTGGGAATTGCCCCATGCGCTTTTTCTGAAAGAAGCGAAGGGCGCGCGGCTGAAGGATGCCGACGGCAACCTTTATACCGACTTCTGCCTCGGGGATACGGGCGCCATGTTCGGCCATGGGCCGGAACCTGCGGTCAATGCGGTGGCCGGGCAAATGGCGCGCGGGGCAACGGCGATGCTGCCCTCCGAGCTTGCCCCGGAAGTCGGCCGGCTTCTTTCGGATTATTTCGGGCTCGATCAATGGCAGGTGACGGCCAGCGCGTCGGATGCGAACCGCGCCATCATCCGCTGGGCGCGCGGGGTGACGGGCCGGCCCCGCATTCTGATTTTCGACGGCTCTTATCACGGCGCGGTGGATGATGTTTTCGTGCGCATCGGGGCGGGCGGGCGCACGGAGCTGCGCCCCGGCCTTGTGGGGCAGGTGGCGGATATCACGGCGACGACGGCGGTCGTTCCTTTCAATGACAGGGAGGCGGTGAAGGCCGAGCTTGCCAAGGGCGATATTGCGCTGGTTTTGACCGAGCCCTTGCTCACCAATATCGGCATGGTGCCCTCCGATCCCGGCTTCATGGCGTTTCTTGCGGAAGCGGCGCGGGAAGCGGGCGCCTTTTTCGCGCTCGATGAAACGCACACGCTTTCCTCCGGGCGCGGCGGCTGGGGCCGCGTGCATGGGCTCCGCCCCGATTTTCTTGTGGTGGGCAAACCCATCGGCGGCGGTGTGCCCGCCGCTGTTTATGGGTTTACCGCAGAGGTCGGTGCGTGCATTGCCGCTTTCAATGAGACCCGCGCGCCCGGTCATTCGGGCATCGGCACGACGCTCTCAGGCTCCGCGCTCCAGCTTGCCGCGATCCGCGCCATGCTGGCGGAGGTGATGACCGAGGCGGCTTATATGCATATGGAGCAGCTTGCCGCGCGCCTTGAAGCCGGGCTTGCACGGGTTTTCAAGGAGAAAGGTGTTTCCTGGCATGTACTGCGGGTGGGCGCGCGGGCCGAAATCGGTTTCACGCCCGCACCCGTGCGCAGCGGGGCGGCATCGGCCGAGCGTATGAACCATCCGCTCGAGCGCGCGCTTCATCTTTACCTTCTTAACCGGGGGCTGATGCTGACGCCCTTCCATAATATGATGCTGATCTCGCCAGAAACGCGGGAAGAGGATATAGATCGCCTCACGGAGGCGGTGTCCGCCTTCCTGACGGAGCTTTTCGAATGAACGCCTTGCCGCCCCTCGATGAATTGAATGCCTTTTTGAAGGCGCATCCCGATGCCGACGAATTCACGCTGGTCTTTACGGATCTGTGCGGCGTGGCGCGGGGCAAGGTGCTGCGCCGGGCGGAAATCGAAGCGGCCTTCCGCGACGGGCGCTTCATGCCGGGCTCGATCATGAGCCTCGATGTGACGGGCACGGATGTGGAAGAAACGGGTCTTGTCTGGGAAGACGGGGATGCGGACCGCATCGCGCGGCCCGTTCCCGGCTCGCTCGTGCCGAGCCCGCTCGAAGGGCCGCGCGCCGGCCAGTTCATCGTGCGTATGACCGAAGCCGACGGCACACCTTCCGTCTGCGATCCGCGCAATGTGCTGGAGCGGGTGGTGGCGCGCTTTGAAGAATTGAAGCTGACGCCGGTCGCCGCCATCGAGCTTGAATTTTATCTCTTCGACCGGGATGCAGCGGCCAAAGGCGCGCCGCAGCCGCCCTTGGCGCTGAATGGCGCGGGCCGCGCGCAGCATTTCCAAGCCTATCAGCTTTCCGATCTCACCGACTTTTCGCCCTTCTTCCGCGATGTTTATGAAAGTGCGCAGGCTCAGGGCCTGCCCGCGCGCACGCTCATTAGCGAATATGCGCCGGGGCAGATGGAAATCGTTCTGCAGCACCAGCCCGACGCGATGAAAGCGGCCGATCAGGCGATCATGTTCAAGCGCCTCATCAAACTGGCCGCGCTCAAGCACGGGATGATGGCCTGTTTCATGGCCAAGCCCTATTCGGCCTATTCGGGCTCGGGCATGCATGTGCATGTCTCGCTTGCCGGTGAAGACGGGGCGAATGCCTTTGCGGATGAAAACCCGAAAGGCAATGCGCTGATGCGCCATGCGATCGGCGGGCTCAAGGCGACGATGGCCGAAATGATGGGCATCTGGGCGCCGAACGCCAATTCTTACCGCCGCTTCCGGGCGAAATCCTATGCCCCGGTCTCCGCCACCTGGGGGGTGAACAACCGCACGGTCTCTCTGCGCATTCCGGCGGGCGCGGCGCCGACGCGCCATATCGAGCACCGCATTGCCGGGGCCGATGCCAACCCTTACCTCGCGCTGGCCGGGGTGCTGGCGGGCATCCATCACGGCATTACGGGCAAGATGGACCCTGGCCCGGCGGTGGAAGGCAATGGCTATGAACTGCCCAGCGAGCCCTTTCCGCTCAACTGGTTCCGCGCCAATGAGGTGCTGCGTCAATCGGCTTTCGCGCGGGATTATTTCGGCAATTTCCTGGTCGAGACCTTCTGCACGATCAAGGAGGCGGAAGCGGACCGCTTTTTCGCCGAGCCCACCCCCCTCGATTTCGATTATTACCTGCGCACGGTGTGAGCTTTCACCCGTCTTTTCCAAGGCCCGGCCCCAGGCACTGTGCTGAAAGCGCCACAGGGGAAAAACTCAAGCGTTCCGCGCGTTTTCGGGGCCAAGGTGCCGCAGTTTTGACACATTTAAACGGCTAATCTGCCGCGCTCGATGGGGGTTTGCGTTTGCCGCCGGGCGGCAGGCGCGCCAGCATGATCCGGAGTTGGATCTTCAAGGCAGGGTGGAGGACACCGGCTGCATACTCCGATGCGTCCCGATTGAGAGCCCGCCCAAGAAGGCGGGGCCTGATGACGTCGCGGTGTTTTTGAAGAGGCCTTAGATGGATCCCACGCGTGCAAATGAAGTCCTGACCGATGTGACCGTCGATGCGGGGCCGTTGGACTTTTCCCTCTGGTCGCTGTTCCTGCGGGCCGACTGGGTCGTGAAAATGGTCATGCTCGGCCTGTTCTTTGCCTCGGTCTGGTCCTGGGCGATCATTTTCGACAAATGGTGGCGGGTCTCGCGCTTACGCAAGCGCGCCGATCAATTTGAGCGCCTTTTCTGGTCGGGCCGCTCGCTCGATGAGATTTACGACGATGTAGGCCACCGGCCGGGCCACCCTCTTTCCACGCTCTTTGTCGCGGCGATGCGCGAATGGAAGCGCTCCAATGAGAGCGGCGCGCCTTTCGCGGGCCTGCGCGAGCGGGTGGACAAGGTGATGACCATCACCATCAACCGCGAAATGATGTCGCTGGAATCCAATCTGCTTTTCCTGGCGACGGTGGGCGCGACGGCGCCCTTTATTGGCCTTTTCGGCACGGTCTGGGGGATCATGAATTCCTTCCAGTCGATTGCCATCAGCCGCGATACGAACCTTGCCGTGGTGGCGCCGGGTATTGCCGAGGCGCTGTTTGCGACCGCGCTCGGCCTTGTCGCCGCCATTCCCGCGGTGATTGCCTATAACAAGTTTTCCAGCGAGATCGGCCGCTTCGGCGCGCGGCTAGAAGGCTTTGCGGACGAGTTTTCGGCCATCGTCTCCCGCCAGATCGACGAGCGGAGATAGTCATGGGCATGTCCGCGCAGCAACCTGGCAAGCAGAACGGCTCGCGCCGGCGCGGCCAGCGCATGGCGCCGATGAGCGAGATCAACGTCACCCCGCTTGTCGATGTGATGCTCGTACTGCTCATCGTTTTCATGGTGGCCGCCCCGCTTTTGACGGTGGGCGTGCCGGTCGATCTGCCCAAGACGCGCTCCGCCCCGCTTTCGGGCGATGATGAACCTTTGACCATTACGGTGAACGGCGACGGCGCGATCTTCCTGCAGGAAACGGAAGTGCAGGTGGAAGACCTCGTGCCGCGCCTTCTGGCCATCGGTGAGAACGGCTATGAGCAGCGCATCTATGTGCGCGCCGATCAGAATATCAATTACGGCCGTGTGATGGACGTAATGGGCACGATTTCCAGTGCCGGTTTTGCCCGGGTCGGGCTCGTGACGGAAACCCCGACACGCGCCCCCCAGAAGAGGTGACATGCGCGCAAGCCTTGTTGCATCCTTCGGCGTCCACGCAGCGGTGATCGCGGCGGCTTTCATCGCCTTGCCCTCGGCCGACCCGCTTCCGGCGGTGCCCGATCAGGCATTGCCGGTCGAGCTTGTCACGATCGACGAGTTCACGAATTTGAAGCGCGAGAAAGTGGCGAAAGCCGAGCCGAAGCCGCAGATCGAGGAAGAGCCGGAACCCGAGCCCGAGCCTGAACAGGCGCCGGAGCCGGAACCGGCCCCCGAGCCCAAGCCTGCGCCGCAGCCTGCGCCTGCCGCCGTCGAGCCGCCGCCGCCTGCGCGCGAGCCCGAGCCTTTGCCGGAACCGGAAGCGGAGCCTGAGGAGAAGAAGGCGGAGCCGGAGAAGAAGCCCGAACCGCCGAAGCCTGCGCCGCAAAAGCCCGCGCCGCCCAAACCTGCCAAGAAGCAGGAGGCGTTCGACCCGACCAAGATTGCAGCCTTGCTCGACAAGCTGCCGGAAGAAGAAAAGAAGACGCGCCAACCCTCCCGCGAGACCAAGGAGGATGCCGCGCCTCAAGCCCCGCAAGGGGTGAATACGAAGCTGACGGTCTCTGAGATCGATGCGTTTAAATTGCAGATGCGCCGCTGCTGGTCCGTGCCGGCGGGCGCGCCCAATGCGGACAAGCTGATCGTGGAGATCAAAGTGTTTCTCAATCCGGACGGCTCGCTCGCGCGGGCGCCGGAGCTGATCAGCAAAGGCCCGCTTCTGTCCGGCAATGCTTATTACCGGGCAGCCGCCGACAGCGCGCTCAGAGCGATCCGGCGCTGCGAGCCTTTCAAAATGCCGGCGGACAAATATTCCAGCTGGCAGGAACTCGATTTGCGGTTCGATCCGCGTGAAATGCTGGGCGGATAGAAACTCGAAAGGGCCTGAGGAAAGACGATGATGACACTGATGAGATCAGCCGGGGCGAGACATACCGCATCGCAGGTGCACCCGCAGTCCCGCCGCTTTTCCGGCATTCGGACGCAGGCCCGGCGGGCTAAGTTTAGCGCTGGCCTACGTGTGCTGGCATTCACCTTCGCCGCGCTGGTGCTCGGCGCGCTGCCTGCCCGCGCGGCGCTGCAAATCGACATTACGCAAGGCAATGTCGACCCCCTGCCTGTCGCCATTCCCGGCTTTCTGGGCGCGAGCGATGAAGACCGGCGGCTCGGCAGTGACATTGCGAGTGTCATCGCCGCCAATCTCGACCGCTCCGGGCTTTTCCGCCCGCTGCCCAAAAGCTCTTTCATCGAGAAGATTTCCGACGTCAATGTGCAGCCCCGCTTCGGCGACTGGCGCATCATCAATGCCCAGGCGCTAGTGACGGGCCGCTCGACCATCGAAAGCGACGGGCGGCTCAAGGTGGAATTCCGCCTTTGGGACGTTTATGCCGAGCAGCAAATGACCGGCTTTCAGTTCTTCACGACGCCGGACAATTGGCGCCGCGTCGCCCATATCATTTCGGATGCCGTTTACGAGCGGCTGACGGGCGAGGAAGGCTATTTCGACACGCGCATCGTTTACGTATCTGAATCGGGGCCGAAGAACCGCCGCGTCAAACGCCTCGCCATTATGGATCAGGACGGGCACAACCCGCGCATGCTCACCAATGGCTCGTCCATCGTGCTGACGCCGCGCTTCAGCCCGTCGAACCAGGAGATTACCTATCTGTCCTATGCGGGCAACAATCCGCGCGTCTATCTGCTCGATCTGGAAACGGGCCAGCAGGAAGTGGTGGGTGATTTTCCGGGCATGACCTTCTCGCCGCGCTTTTCGCCGGATGGTCAGAAAATCGTGATGAGCCTTCAGCGGGGCGGCAATTCCAACATTTACGAGATGGACCTGCGCACCCGCGTCACCCAGCGCCTGACGAATACGGCAGCGATCGATACCGGCCCGTCTTATGCGCCGGACGGCGACCGGATCGCCTTCGAATCGGACCGGGGCGGTTCACAGCAAATTTATGTGATGAATGCGGACGGCTCGAACGCGCACCGGATCAGCTTTGGCGACGGGCGTTATGCAACGCCGGTCTGGAGCCCGCGCGGCGATCTCATCGCCTTCACAAAACTGCATAAGGGACGGTTTCTTATCGGGGTGATGCGGCCGGACGGCACGGGCGAGCGGATTTTGACCGAAGGCTTCCATAACGAGGCGCCGACCTGGTCGCCGAACGGGCGGGTGCTGATGTTTTTCCGCGAAAGCCGCGGGGAGCAGGGCGGGCCGAGCCTCTGGTCGGTCGATTTGACCGGTTATAACGAGCGGCCGGTCTCCACGCCGACTTTTGCCTCCGACCCGGCCTGGTCGCCGCGCCTGAGGTGAGCTGAGCCAAGGTTCTGTGAACCATGGTTCAAACTAAAAACGAAATTTCCCGTGCGTTTGTTGCGGACCTTATCCCGGGCCGCTAACGTTTAAACGGGATGTCAAGGAAGGGCTCTTGGGCCGAAATGCCGGGGCTGGCCTTGAAGGGATGGATGAGCGGATCCACTCAATCCGCTGTTGCCGGAATTTCCGGCGTGTCATGGTGACGAACAGCCATTCGGCCCCGGCAAAGGCCAATGGCGCAATTAAGGAGACTACCTAAATGACGTTCCTCAAAGCAGGCCTGCGCGTAACCGCTGTTGCCGCTGCATTCGTGGCTCTTGCCGCTTGTAGCTCGACGCCGGACGACGACGCCTCGGCTGCATCCAATCCGTCTTCTGTTTCCTCGGAAACGGCTCCGGGCGGGGCAACGCCGGGCACTCAGCAGGATCTGGTTGTGAATGTGGGCGACCGCGTGTTCTTCGACCTCGACCGCTCCGACATCAAGCCGGAAGCCCGTCAGACGCTGCAGCGTCAGGCTGCCTGGCTGAAGCAGTATCCCGCGCTGACCGTGACGATCGAAGGCCATGCCGACGAGCGCGGCACGCGTGAATACAACTTGGCACTGGGCGGCCGCCGCGCCAATGCCGTGAAGGACTATCTGGTGGCGCAGGGTGTGGACCCGGCCCGTGTGCGCACGATCTCTTACGGCAAAGAGCGTCCTGTCGCGCTTTGCTCGGATGAGAGCTGCTGGAGCCAGAACCGCCGCGGCGTGACCGTGGTCAACGACCGCGCCGGCAGCTAAGTTTACCGGCTCGACGCAACCGCCCCCGCCTGCCCGGTGCATGCGGGGGCGTTTTCGTAAGCGCGCGGCGCTTCTGCGCGCCTTGAGCTAAATCGCAGCTTGCGCGGGCGCGGCGCGGGCGGCATTTTGCGGGAATTGAGACCTCTTTATGGGCGGCCTCAATTTGGCCGAAAACCTTATTAGACTTGAACTTGGGTTGAGTTCTGGCGGGACGGAGCAAGGATCGATGATGGTGCGGGACAGGAAATTCGTTTCGGTGAGCCTTGCAGCGGGCGCGAGCCTGCTTCTGGCCGCCAGTTTTGCAGGCCCGCTTGCCGCCGATCCCAATAGCGATTTGCGCGGGCTCAACAACCGGCTCGAAAAAATCGAACAGGACATGCTCGATCTGCAGCGCCAGACCTATCGCGGCGGCTCGGGGAGCGGTGCTTCTTCTTCCGCTTACAGTGCCGACCCGGCAAGCGCGGGCGATGTGACGCTGCGCCTGCAGGATATCGAAACGAGCCTGCGCGAAATGAACGGGCGCATCGAAAAGCTTTCTTTCGATATTCGTCAGACCAAAGAGCAACTTTCCCGCTTCATGGAAGATGTGGAGTTCCGTTTTCAGGAGCTTGAAGGCGGCCAGGCTTCCGCTGGCGCTCAGGCAGGCGGGCAAGTGAGGCTGACGCCGCCGGATGGCAATGGCGCCAGTGCCTCAAGTGCCAATGCGGGCGCACCGGCGCAAGGCCCGCGCTCTTTGGGCACGCTTTCTCAGTCGGCTGATCCCCTTGCGGGCGGCGCGGGCGCTGCGGCAGGTGCAGCAGGCGGCCAGGATGAAAGCGGCGAAGCGGGCGGAGAGGGCCCGGTGCAGACGGCCTCCGCCGTTATCGGCGCGACCTCGCCCAAGGATGCTTATGATGCCTCGATCGATCTTCTCAAACGCGGCGAGTTCGAAGCGGCGCGGGTCAATTTCGACAAATTCCTCGAGCTTTATCCGAACGACCAGCTTGCCGGGAACGCGCAATATTGGCTGGGCGAAACTTATTATGTGCGCGGCGATTATAAGCAGGCGGCGGATGCCTTTCTGAAAGGCTATACGACCTACGAGGCTTCGCCCAAGGCGCCGGACAGTTTGCTGAAGCTCGGCATCACGCTTTCCGCGCTCGGCCAGAAGGAAGCGGCCTGCGCGACGATGAACGAACTGAAGCGCCGTTTCCCCTCCGCCTCGCAATCGGTCATTCAGCGCGCCGAGCTGGAAAAGCAGCGCGCCGGATGCTGATGCCTTGGCGGCGCTTGGCATGAATGCCCGTCCGCTCACCCCTGCTGCTTTCGACCGGCTGATGAAGCCGCTGGAGCCCGGCGCGCGATTGGCGCTCGGGGTTTCGGGCGGGCGCGATTCCATGGCGCTTGCAGTGCTGGTGGCCGACTGGCTGCGCTGGCGGGAAGAAAAGAAACTGCCCGCGCCGCAAGTCTTCGTTCTCAGCGTCGATCATGGCCTGCGTAAAGAAGCGGCAAGCGAGGCGCGGCAAGTGGGCCGCTGGATGCGCGCCCTCGGCCTTGCGCACCGGATCTTGCGCTGGGAAGGGGAAAAGCCTTCCGCCGATATTCAAGCCGAAGCGCGCACCGCCCGCTACAGGCTCATGGGCGAATGGGCGGCCTCGCGCGGCATCCGCGATCTTTTGCTCGCCCATCACCTGGAAGATCAGGCCGAGACCTTTTTGATGCGCCTTCAGCGCGGCAGCGGGGTTGCCGGGCTTGCCGCGATGAAGCCCGTTTCCGAGCGGGAGGGGATGCGGCTCCTGCGCCCGCTTCTCAGCGTGCCGCGCGCGCGCCTCGAAGCGGTGCTCAAAGCCCATGACCAAGCCTATATCGACGATCCGAGCAATGAGGATGCAGGCTTTTTGCGGGTGAAGGTCCGCAAGGCCTTGCCGCTCCTGGAGGAGCTTGGGCTCGGCACGGAGCGCCTTGTGGCGACGGCCCGGCACATGGCACGCGCGGGCGAGGTGCTTGAAGCGCAAAAAGACGAACTGATCGCCCGCGCCGTCACGCGCCATCCTTACGGCTTTTGCCGGATCGACCGGGCGGCCTGGGGAAAACCCTTCGAAGAGACGGGCCTTTCCGCCTTTGCGCAGCTTTTGCGCGCGGTGAGCGGCAGCGTCTATCCGCCGCGTTTGGAGGCGCTGGAAACGGCCTATCATTCATTTCTGCGAGGTAAGCTCGGTAAGGGCCGCACGCTGCATGGTTGCCTGATCGCCGAAGATAAAGACGCCGGCGCCAAAGGCGGCGCAGTGATCCTGCGCGAATTTGCGGCCATCGCCCCGGATATTGCCGTTTTGCCGGGCAAGCAGGCGGTCTGGGACGGGCGGTTTTTGCTCAAAGCGGAAGCCTTACGCTCAGGGCTCGAGATCGGTCCCCTCGGCCAGGAAGGCTTGAAAGCCCTGAAAGAGGCCGGAATGAGCCTGCCGAGCGGCCCGGCGCGCAAGGCGCTGATGGCGGGGCCGATGATGCGGCGGGCTGGCAGGTTTTTTGCTGCGCCTCTTGCCGGGGTCCGGGCCAAGGGCGCCGCGGGCATCCTTTGTGAACCGATCTGGGACGCGGGATTGCAAATGGCCCCGGAAACGGAAAGCTGAATGGAAATTTGAACGGAAATCCGGCGGGGATTTACCCCCGCTTGCCCGCCCCGGGCTAAGGTGGGGCAAAGACAGGCGGAGGAGATGAAGTGGAGGCTTAAGTCTGGTAAATTGCCTTTCTGCTCCTATCTTCTCTACAGTAGTTAGAAGAACTCTAAGAAAGCCTCCAAGCCGCCGCCGGGCGGCCGGGGCTTACATCGGAAGGTCAAACGGGTGTCGAATTTCAGAAATTTCGCTCTTTGGGTGGTGATCGCGCTTTTGCTGGTGGCGCTTTTCAACCTGTTTCAAGGGCCCGGTCAGTCCACTACGTCTTCGGAAATCACCTATTCGCGCCTGCTTGAAGAGGCGGCGAACGGCAATGTGGCCCAGGTGACGATTTCCGGGAACACGGTCACCGGCAAATATGCCGATGGCGGCTCTTTCTTCACCTATGCGCCGGATAACACGAATGTCGCCGACAAGCTGAACGAGCGCGGCGTGCAGATTTCCGCCAAGCCTGCCGATGACGGCGTGCCCTCCATTCTGGGCGTGCTGGTTTCCTGGTTCCCCATGCTGCTTCTGATCGCGGTGTGGATTTTCTTCATGCGCCAGATGCAGGGCGGCGGCGGCAAGGCGATGGGCTTCGGCAAATCGAAAGCCAAGCTTCTGACCGAGCGCCATGGCCGTGTGACCTTCGAAGATGTTGCTGGGATCGACGAGGCGAAAGACGATCTGCAGGAGATCGTGGAATTCCTGAAAGATCCGGCGAAGTTCCAGCGCCTTGGCGGGCGCATCCCCAAAGGCGCGCTGCTCGTGGGGCCTCCGGGCACCGGTAAGACGCTGCTTGCGCGCGCCATTGCGGGTGAGGCGAATGTGCCGTTCTTCACGATTTCCGGTTCCGACTTCGTTGAAATGTTCGTGGGCGTCGGCGCGAGCCGCGTGCGCGACATGTTCGAGCAGGCGAAAAAGAATGCGCCTTGCATCATCTTCATCGACGAAATCGACGCCGTTGGCCGGCACCGCGGCGCGGGTCTTGGCGGGGGTAATGATGAGCGCGAACAGACGCTCAACCAGCTCCTTGTCGAGATGGACGGCTTCGAGGCCAATGAAGGCATCATCCTGATCGCGGCGACGAACCGCCCGGATGTGCTCGATCCGGCGCTGCTGCGTCCGGGCCGTTTCGACCGTCAGGTCGTGGTGCCGAACCCGGATATCATCGGGCGCGAGAAAATCCTGAAAGTGCACATGAAAAAAGTGCCGCTCGCCCCGGATGTCGAGCCGAAGGTAATCGCGCGCGGCACGCCCGGTTTTTCCGGCGCCGACCTTGCGAACCTCGTCAACGAGGCAGCGCTTCTGGCGGCCCGGCGCGGACGCCGGCTGGTCACGATGCACGAGTTCGAGGACGCCAAGGACAAAGTGATGATGGGCGCGGAACGCCGCTCCATGGTCATGTCCGAGGAAGAAAAGAAACTCACCGCTTATCACGAAGGCGGGCATGCGCTGGTCGCGCTTCATATGGAGCATTCCGACCCGATCCATAAAGCCACGATCATTCCGCGCGGGCGTGCGCTCGGCATGGTGATGCGGCTGCCCGAACGCGATCAGCTTTCGGTGACCCGCGCCAAGATGCATGCGGACCTTGCTGTCGCGATGGGCGGGCGCGTGGCGGAAGAGGAAATCTTCGGCCATGAGAAAGTGACCTCGGGCGCTTCCTCCGATATCCGCATGGCAACGAGCATGGCCAAGGCCATGGTCATGCAATACGGCATGTCGGACAAGCTGGGCCCGCTCTCCTATCACGAGAACGAGGAAGAAGTGTTCCTCGGCCATTCGGTCTCGCGCCAGCAGAACATGTCCGAGGACACACAGCGGCTCATCGACTCCGAAGTGCGCGGCATTGTGGAAAGCGGCTATGACAAGGCCCGCGACGTGATCCGCACGCATATCGACGAGTTGCACACGATCGCCAAGGGGCTTCTGGAATATGAGACCCTGTCGGGCGATGAGATTAAAGCGCTGCTCAGAGGCGAGCCGCCGCACCGGGAAGACCCGAGCGACAAGCCCTCCGCGCCTGCGCCGAGTTCTTCCGTGCCCGTCAGCGGCCCCGTGACGGACGGGCCGATGGGGCCGGAGCCGCAAGGCACGTAAAACCTTTAGGCGGGATTTAGAAAGGCGGTGCTTCGGCGCCGCCTTTTTGTTTTGGCCCCTCTTTAATTGTGATGGCCCCCCTCACCCTCCCATCGCTTGGCGCGATGGGCCCCTCCCTCTCCCCCTAAAGGGGGCGAGGGGGCTTTCTAAAGCGGCCGGGAGAGGGGCGGCCCCAGCCTCAGCCATATGGCGCCGTATCAGGAGCCGTGCTAGGTCCTTTGCATGAGCAAGGCAGCGCAGCGCCCGGGGATATTGGGCATCGTCAACATCACGGCGGATTCTTTTTCGGATGGGGGCAAGTTTCTCGACCCGGAAAAGGCCATCGCCCATGGGCGCGCGCTGATGGCGGCGGGGGCGGATATTCTCGATCTTGGCGCGGCCTCCAGCCATCCCGATGCGGGCGATGTGTCGCCTGAGGAAGAAATCCGCCGCCTGGAGCCGGTCATGGAAGCGCTATCGGCGGCGGGGGCGGCGCTTTCCGTCGATACGTTCCACCCTGAGGTGCAGCTTTTCGCGCTGTCGAAGGGGGCAGCCTTTCTCAACGATATTCACGGCTTTGCCTATGAGGCGATTTATCCCGAGCTTGCCGCCTCGAAAGCGAGGCTCATTCTCATGCATGCGATCCAGGCCAAGGGGCGGGCCAAAAGCAAAGCGACACGGGAAGCAGCGCCCGAGGGAGATATTCTCGATCACATCTCCCGCTTCTTCGAGGCGCGGCTTAAGGCGCTGGAGGCAGGCGGGGTGGCGCGCGGCCAGCTCATACTTGATCCCGGCATGGGGTTTTTCCTCGGCAATCAGCCGGAGCCGTCGATCAGGGCGCTTGCGATGGTGGGGCGGCTCAAAGAGCGCTTCGGCTTGCCGGTGCTCATCTCCGTTTCGCGGAAATCATTCCTGAGAGCCATGACGGGCCGGGCCGTGGGCGAGGCGGGCCCGGCGAGCCTTACCGCCGAGCTATATGCCGCCCGCGCCGGGGCCGATTACATCCGCACCCATGACGCGGGTGCGCTCAAAGACGGTCTTTTGGTGCAAAACGCGTTGGAATCAGCCAAAAATGAGGCGGATTGAGACATATTCAGCAATAAAACGTTAAGTGTGCGCTCAGACCTGCGCCATTATACTGGCGCGCAAATCGGCCAGCGGCAGCGGGCCCGGGGGGAAATTGTAAAGAACGAGTTGAGTGGGGATGTCTCGCAAATATTTCGGTACGGACGGAATCCGCGGTAAAGCGAACGAAAAGCCGATGACGGCTGAAACGGCGCTGCGCGTCGGGCTTGCCGCCGGGCGTAAATTCAAGCGCGGTGATTACCGCCACCGGGTGGTGATCGGCAAGGACACGCGTCTATCGGGCTATATGCTGGAATCGGCGCTGGTGTCGGGTTTCACCTCGGCGGGCATGGACGTTTTCCAGTTCGGCCCGGTGCCGACACCTGCGGTGGCGATGCTGACGCGCTCGCTCCGGGCGGATCTCGGGGTGATGATTTCCGCCTCGCATAATTCCTTCGAAGATAATGGCATCAAGCTTTTCGGGCCCGATGGCTACAAGCTCTCCGACGAGGTGGAGCTTGAGATCGAGCATATGATGGATAACGGCATCAACGATTATCTGGCGGGGCCGCGCGAGCTTGGCCGGGCAAAGCGTATCGACGATGCCCAGGCGCGTTATATCGAATTTGCCAAGCGCACCTTTCCCAAACAGCTCAGCCTGGAAGGCGTGCGCGTCGTGATCGACTGCGCGAATGGCGCCGCCTACAAAGTGGCGCCGACGGCGCTTTGGGAACTTGGCGCGGAAGTCGTGACGCTCGGCGTCGATCCTGACGGCTTCAACATCAATGATGGCTGCGGCTCGACCGCGCCGGAGCGCATGGGCCAATTGGTGCGCGAGCGGCGCGCGGATATCGGCATCGCGCTCGACGGGGACGCGGACCGCGTGATCATTTGCGATGAAAACGGCGAAGTGATCGACGGCGATAAGATCATGGGGCTTGTGGCCCAGAGCTGGCACAAGGAAGGCCAGCTTTCCGCGCCCGGCATCGTGGCGACGATCATGTCGAACCTGGCGCTAGAACGGTATCTGAAAGGCCTCGGGCTCAACCTTGCGCGCACGCAAGTGGGCGACCGCTATGTGGTCGAGCATATGCGCGAGAACGGCTTCAATCTGGGCGGCGAGCAGTCGGGCCATATCGTGCTTTCCGACTTCTCCACCACCGGCGACGGGCTGATCGCGGCGCTGCAGGTGCTTGCCGTGCTGCGCGCCGGCGACAAGCCGATGAGCGAGCTGTGCAACGTTTTCGAGCCGCTGCCGCAATTCCTGCGCAATGTGCGCTACCGCAATTGCGAGCCTTTGGAAAACGCGCTGGTGAAAGAAGCCATCGCCGAGGGCGAGCGGCGGCTGGCAAGCCAGGGCCGTCTCGTGATCCGCAAATCGGGCACCGAGCCGCTGATCCGCGTGATGGGCGAGGGCGACGATGAAAAACTCGTCAAGGCCGTGGTGAACGACATCGTGACCGCCATCGAGGACGCGGCGGTGGCGTGAGGCGGTGCGGTTTTTGACGTCGTCTTGCTCGGACTTGATCCGAGCATCCATGGGCGTTTCCGTTTGCTCAAAGGCTGCATGGACCCTCGGGTCAAGCCCGAGGGTGACGATCTGAGAGCCCGCGTTTTTGTTCCACATGCGCCGCATTGCAATGCCTGCGCAATCGGCTATGTCTAGCTTCAGGTAACTCTTCGCAAAGCAGGCATTCATGAACGATGAATTCAAAGGCCGGGTGCTGGCGGTGGCCGGGTCCGATAGCGGCGGCGGCGCGGGCATTCAGGCCGATATCAAGACCATCACGGCGCTTGGCGCTTATGCGGCAACGGCGATCACGGCACTGACCGTGCAGGACACGCACGGCGTCAAGGACGTCTTTCCCGTGCCGGTGGAGATCATCCGTTCTCAGATGAAAGCGGTGCTTGGGGATATCGGCGCCGATGCGATCAAGACCGGGATGCTGGCGACGGCGGAGGTTATCGAAGCGGTAGCCGAAGAAGCCGATGCTTATGATGCGCCCGCCGCGCTCATCGTCGATCCGGTGATGGTGGCGAAAGGCGGCAGCCCGCTTTTGGAACCTTCCGCCATCGATGCGCTGAAAAAAGCGCTCTTTCCTTTTGCCGACATCGTTACGCCCAATATGCCGGAAGCTGCCGCGCTGACCGGCCTTCAGGTGGAAAGCGTGGAAGAGCAAAAACGCGCAGGCGAGGCGATTTTGGAAATGGGGGCGCTTGCCGTCCTCGTTAAAGGCGGCCACGGCACGGGCGAGACGGTGCAGGACGTGCTCGTGACGGGCGAGACCATTCAGGTGATGACGAGCCCGCGCATCGACACGCGCCACACCCATGGCACGGGCTGCACGCTGGCCTCGGCCATTGCGGCGGGGCTTTCCTTCGGGCTCGATCTTTCCGAAGCCGTTCTTCAGGCGCGCGATTATGTGCATGAGGCGATTGCCCTTGCCCCCGGTTTCGGCGGCGGGCACGGGCCGCTCAATCACGGCTTTACGTTTTCCCAAGGCGAGTAAGGCGCGCTTTACGTCAGATCGCGCCGGGCAAGAGGCCCGTCATCCAGCAAAGTTTTGATACGGGCAAGGCCTTCTTCCAGAAGCGCCCGGCTTTCCGGCGCGCCGAGCGCCAGGCGGATATGCGCGCGGGGCGGCGGGGCGGCAATGGCAAAATCGGCATCGGCGGCCAGCGCGACACCGCGCTCCCTTGCCGCTTCCACAAAGGCATAAGCATGGCCCTCGCGCTGCCAGGGCTCGGGTAGTTCGATCCAAAGATGGGGACTGTCGGGATGCGGGCATAAGAGATAAGCGCCCAGCGTTTCGCGGGCGAGCACATTGCGGGCGCGGCATTCTTGCTGCTGCAGGCCCGCAAGGCGCGCGGCCTCGCCGTTGCGCAAAAGATGCGTGCCCATGGCGATGGTGATGGCGGGCAGGCCCTGGGCGAGCGCATGCTGGGCGGCGCGGGCGCGTTCTGCAAGGCGCGGCGGGCAGAGCACCATGCCGTAGCGCAGGCCCGGCGCGACGGTTTTCGACAGGCTGGAAACGAGGATCGAATGGTCCGGGGTGAAACCGGCAAGCGGGCGCTGGGGCTGGGTGAGTTTCGTGTAGATCGCATCTTCGATGAGATAAAGCTGGTGAGCGTCCGCAATAGCGGCGAGCCGGGCGCGGCGTTTGTCGCTCATCACCGCGCCCGTCGGGTTTTGCAGCGTGGGAACGAGAAAGAGCGCGCGCGGGCGCTGGGTGCGGCAGGCTTCTTCCAAGGCTTCCGGCACGATGCCTTCTTCATCGAGGGGCAGCGGTTTAAGACGGCGCCCGGCAAGGCGGCACTGGGTGTGAATGACGTGATAGGTGAGCGCTTCGCCAAGCACGAGATCGCCGGGCTCGGTGGCGATCATCAGCGCCGTCATCAAGGCCTGCTGCGCGCCGCTACAGAGGACCAAGTGTTGCGGGTCCGCTTTGAAGAGCGGGTTTGAGAGCCAGTCCGCGGCAAGTTCGCGGTCCTCACCCGTCTGATCGGCGCTGTAATAATCGGCAAGGGAAAGACGCAGGGCGTTCTGGCGCAGCACGTCCTCGGCAGCTTGGGCAACGGCGGCGTGCTGGCCGATGGGGGCGGGCAAATTGGCTTTCAGCGGGATCGGCGTTTCAGGCGCGATGCGCAGGAAGCTCGCCGAGCCGACGCCCCGCCCGTAAGTGCCCGGCTGCTGCGGGGCAAGCACATGGGTGCCGCGCCCGACCGTGCCTTCCACAAGGCCCCGCCGGGCGGCAAGATCATAGGCCCGGCTGACCGTGCCGACGGTAACGCCGAGATCATAGGCAAGAGCGCGCTGGGGCGGCAGCTTTTCGCCGGGCGCGAGACGGCCTTCCTGCACCGCCTTTTCGATGGCATCGGCAATCGCCACATACCGGGGCGCGAGCGGGGTTTCCGGCCCGGTGCCTGCGGAAAGCGCGGCGCGCAGCTCTGTTGAGAGAATTGTCATGGTGTCAATGTATTGATTGAACCTCTTCAATTGATCCTTACATTGTCCGTACTGAAACGCAACCGCCCAGAGGGGGCTCCCATGGAACTGCCGATTTATCAGGTCGATGCCTTTGCCGAAAAACCGTTCGAGGGCAATCCGGCGGCGATCGTGCCGCTGACAAGCTGGCTGCCGGAAGAGGCGATGCTGGCGATTGCGGCGGAGAACAATCTGGCGGAGACGGCTTTTTTCGTGCCTCTGCAGAATGGGGCGGGCGCGGCCGGCGGGCGCTATCATTTGCGCTGGTTCACGCCGACCGTGGAAGTGGACCTTTGCGGCCATGCGACGCTGGCAAGCGCGCATGTGCTCTTCACGTATCTGGCGCCCGGCCTCAAAGACGTACGCTTCGAGACCCGCAGCGGCGAGCTCACCGTCACGCGGGAAGAAAGCGGACGCCTGCAAATGGATTTCCCCGCCCGGCCGATGAAACCGGCAGCGGCGCCAGAAGGGCTGGCCGAGGCGCTCGGCGCGCGCCCGCTCGGCGTTTTGAAGGGTACGAACCTGATGGCGCTTTTCGACAAAGCAGAAGATGTGGCGGCGCTGCGCCCCGATGTCCTGAAGCTCATGCGGCTGTGCGGCCCGCTCAATGTCGGACTGATTGCCAGCGCGCCCGGCCAGGAAGGCAGCGGCATCGATTATGTCTCGCGCTTCTTTGCGCCCGCCCATGGCATTAACGAGGATCCGGTGACGGGCTCGGCCCATTGCGACAGCGGGCCTTATTGGGCCAAGCGGCTCGGCAAGGACGCGCTGGTGGCACGGCAGATTTCTAAACGCGGCGGCACGGTGCATTTGCGCATCAAGGGCGAGCGGGTAGAGCTTGCCGGGACCTGCGCCGATTTCATGCAAGGCACAATCCATATCTGAGTTTGATTTCTCCGGGCCGTGTGCGGTTTCGTCCGGCTTGAGAAGAGGTCTTCGCGAAGGAGTGAGCGATGAGCTGGCAAGCTTTCATCGGGGTCTTTCTGTTCGGCTTCGTGACGATTGCAACGCCGGGCCCGGCCAATCTCGCTTTGATGGCGGCGGGCGCCGGGGCGGGCGTCAAACGCGGCGTGCCGTTTCTTGCGGGCATTTGGGGCGGCGGTTTTGCGGTACTGGTGGCCATGGGCGCGGGGCTCGGCGTTTTGCTGGCCAGCGTGCCCGATCTTTACCGCGCGCTGCAGGTCGCCGGCATCTGCTACATCATTTATCTTGCCGTGCGCATCGTGCGGGCAGGTGCGCCTGGGACGGATGAAACCGCTGAGCCGCCCTCTTTCTGGGCGGGGCTTCTCGTTCATCCGCTCAACCCGAAAATTTATGCCATGACCATGACGGGCTTTACCGCGTTTCTTACGCCGGGTGCGGCTTACGGGCCGCAGGCCTTTGCGACGGGGGCGGTGCTGATGGGGCTCATGCTGCTTTGCACCTCGGCATGGCTGGCGCTCGGAGAAGGGTTGAGCGCGCTCATGGCCGGGGCACGGCGCGGGTTTTATCTGCGCTTGGTGCTTGCCGGTGCCATGGTGATCTCGGTGCTTTTGCCGCTTTTCTCCGGACCCGCCGGATTTTGAGGTTTAGCCGCGCAGTTTTTTCAGCGCGCTAAGCAAGCGGGTAAGGTCTTCTTCGTCATTATAAAGATGCGGCGTCACGCGCATGGACGTCCCGCGCACGGAGACATGAATGTTCTGCTCGCGCAGCCGGGTGAGAAGATCACCCGGAATACCGCCGGGAAAACGCAGGCCAAGATAGTGCCCGGCGCGGCGGGAAAGGGGCGCGGCTTCAAGGCCGAGTTCGGCTGCGCCTTCGGCCAGAAAGCCTGTCTTCGCGGCAAGGGCGCTTGCGATATTTTCAACGCCCCAGCCTAAAAGCAGTTCGAGCGAGGCCTTGAAGACCGGCATGAGATGAAAGCTCGAGCGCTCGCCCATATCGAAGCGGCGCGCGCCCGGCTGGTATTCGTACTGGTAATCGACAAGGCGGGCGAAATCTTCCGAACCTTTGCGGTTCAGCCAGTTTTCCTCTACCGGGCGGCCCTGATGCCATTTCGGCGCGATGTAAGCTGCGCCCAGCGAATAAGGTCCGAGCAGCCATTTGTAACTGGCCGCGACCATGATGTCGGGCTGCACGGCCTCCGCATCGAAGGGCAGGGCGCCGGCGGACTGGGTCAGATCGAGTACGAGGGCGGCGCCATGAGCGCGTGCCTTTTTGCCGATAGCCGTCAGATCGATCAGCGCGCCGTCGGTCCAGTGGCAGTGGGGCAGGGCGATGATGCCGGTCCTGTCGCCGATCGCCTCCAGAATGAGCGGCGTCCAATCGGCGCCGGGCATGTTGTCCGGCGTATTTTCCGGCGGATCGAGCAGGCGGAGTGTCCCGCCTTTTTCTTCGGCAAGGCGCATCCAGGGATAGACGTTGGAGGGGAACTGCTCCTGCAGCGCCAGAATTTCCTGTCCCGGCTCCAGCGGCAGATTCTTGGCGGCAATCGCCATGCCGTAGGAGGCGGAGGGCACGATGGCGATATTGTCCGCCCGTGTGTTGATGAGCTGGGCGAAAAGCGCGCGCACGGCCTCGGCATCGGAAAAGAAATGATCCGAGGTCAGATGCCAGGGCTGGCCTTTGGCGGCAATGGCCGCTTGCCCCGCGGCGATGGACGCCTTGGGCAGGGGGGACATATAGGCGCAGTTCAAATAGGTGACGTCTGCGGGAATATCGAAAAGGTGCCGCTGGGAAGGGATCATGCGGGCCGGGCTCCGGGCGATAAGGGTTTCTTAGGCATGATTACCGTTTCACGCTCAATATGCCGGTCAAAGAGCAAAAGGCAAAAACGTCATTTGACAGCGCCGGAGCGGAGGCATATATCGGCTGCGGGCCACCTTCCCCCACCGGAAGGCGACTATCTGAGAGGATAGATAGATCATATGACGAATACACGTCCGGCCGCTCGCCCGGCCAATCCGCACTTCTCGTCCGGTCCCTGCGCGAAACGCCCGGGATGGACCATCCAAAATCTCCAAGATGCCGCCCTCGGGCGCAGCCACCGTGCCAAGATCGGCAAGGCCAAGCTGAAAGAAGCGATCGACCGCACCCGCGCCGTGCTCGGTGTGCCGGAAGATTACCGCATCGGCATTGTGCCCGCCTCCGATACCGGCGCGGTCGAAATGGCCATGTGGTCGCTGCTCGGCGCGCGCGGTGTCGATATTCTGGCCTGGGAAAGCTTCGGCGCAGGCTGGGTAAGCGATGCCAAGAAGCAGCTCAAGCTCGAGGACATCCGTGTGTTCGAAGCCGATTACGGCAAGCTGCCCGACCTTTCTAAAGTCGATTGCAATCGCGATGTGGTTTTCACTTGGAACGGCACGACCTCGGGCGTACGTGTGCCGAACGGCGAATGGATCGCCGCGGACCGCGAAGGGCTGACGATCTGCGATGCAACGTCCGCCGCCTTCGCGCAGGACCTGCCCTGGGCAAAGCTCGATGTGACGACCTTCTCCTGGCAGAAAGTCATGGGCGGGGAAGCGGCTCACGGGATGTTGATCCTGTCGCCGCGCGCCGTGGAGCGCCTTGAAAGCTATACGCCGGCCTGGCCGATGCCGAAAATCTTCCGCCTGACGAAAGGCGGTAAGCTCATCGAAGGCATCTTCAAGGGCGAGACGATCAACACCCCCTCCATGCTGGCGGTGGAAGATTATCTCGACGCGCTGAAATGGGCCGAATCCATCGGCGGGCTTTCCTCGCTGCAGGGCCGCGCCAATGCCAACCTTGCCATGCTCTCCGATTGGGTGGAGCGCACGGGCTGGGTGGATTTCCTTTGCGAGGAAGTGGACAACCGCTCCAACACCTCCGTTTGTCTGAAAATCACCGATCCGAAGGTTGCCGCCCTCGATGCGGACGGCCAGGCCGCTTTCGCCAAGAAGCTCGTGACGCTTCTGGACGATGAAGGCATTGCCTATGACATCGGCTCTTACCGCGATGCGCCGGCCGGCCTTCGTATCTGGGCCGGGGCAACGGTTGAAGTTTCGGACATGCAGGCGCTCCTGCCCTGGCTCGACTGGGCCTTCGGGGAAGCGCTCGCCTCGCTGGAAGCCGCGTAACCGGTTTCCATTCTGGTTTTCAACACAGGTTTTTAAAAGCGGGCGGCCCATGAAAGTGCCGCCCGGCTTTCCCAATTCAAAATCCCATTTGAGGAGGCAGGCATGCCGAAGGTCCTTATTTCCGATAAGCTTTCCCCCGCTGCCATCGATATTTTCAAGCAGCGCGGCGTCGAAGTGGACGTCAAAACCGGGCTCGAACGCGACGAGCTGATCAAGATCATCGATCAATATGACGGCCTTGCAATCCGCTCCGCCACGAAAGTGACGCAGCCCGTCATCGATGCGGCCAAGAACCTGAAGGTCGTGGGCCGTGCCGGGATCGGCGTCGACAATGTCGATATTCCCGCGGCAACGGCCAAGGGCATCATCGTGATGAACACGCCCTTCGGCAATTCCATCACGACCGCCGAACACGCCATTGCCATGATGATGGCGCTGGCGCGCGACATTCCCCAGGCCAATGCTTCCACTCATGCAGGCAAGTGGGAAAAGTCCAAATTCATGGGCGTGGAAGTGACGGCGAAAACGCTCGGCGTCATCGGCTGCGGCAATATCGGCTCCATCGTGGCGGACCGCGCGCTCGGCCTGCGCATGAAGGTCGTCGCCTTCGACCCGTTCCTCACGCCGGAGCGGGCGCAGGATCTCGGCGTTGAAAAGGTCGAGCTCGACGAGCTTCTGACGCGCGCCGATTTCATCACGCTGCACACGCCGCTCACCGACAAGACGCGCAACATCATCGACGCGAAAGCCATCGCGAAGATGAAGGACGGCGTGCGCATCGTGAACTGCGCGCGCGGCGGGCTTGTCGTCGAGGCCGATCTGAAAGCCGCGCTTGAAAGCGGCAAGGTGGCGGGCGCCGCGCTTGACGTGTTCGAGGAAGAGCCGGCGAAAGAGAACCCGCTTTTCGGTATGGAAAACGTCATCTGCACGCCGCATCTCGGCGCTTCCACCTCCGAGGCGCAGGAAAACGTTGCGCTGCAGGTGGCCGAGCAGATCGCCGATTATCTTCTCACCGGCGCGGTGACGAACGCGATCAACATGCCCTCCATCTCCGCCGATGAAGCGCCGAAACTTTCGCCCTTCGTCAAGCTGGCCGATCTTCTGGGTTCCTTTGCCGGCCAGCTCACCGAAACGGGCATCGAATCCGTGACGCTGGAATATGAAGGCGAAGTGGCGGGCATGAACACGCGCGCGCTGACGAACGCGGCGCTTTGCGGGCTGCTGAAGCCGCTGCTTGCCGATGTGAACGTCGTTTCCGCCCCCGTTCTTGCCAAGCAGCGCGACATCAATGTGGAAGAAGTAAAGCGCGAAGAGCCGCGCGGCGTTTATGAAACCTATATGCGCCTGACGGTGAAGACCGAACGCCAGGAACGCTCGGTCGCCGGTACCGTCTTCTCCGACGGCAAGCCGCGCCTCATTCAGGTGAAGGGCATGAACATGGAAGCCGAGCTCGGCCCCCACATGCTCTATGTCACCAATGAAGACAAGCCCGGTTTCATCGGCGCGCTGGGCTCTGTGCTCGGCAATGCCGGCGTCAATATCGCCAACTTCAACCTGGGCCGCACCGGCGCGGGCGCGGACGCAATCGCGCTGATCGAGGTCGATCAGGAAGTGACGGAAGACGTGCTGAAAGCGGTGAACGAGCTGCCGCATGTGCGCCAGGCCAAAGCACTGAAATTCTAAGCGTCCTTACGCTGAGAAACGAAGACGGCCTTCCGGCTCTCCGGGAGGCCGTTTTATTTTGAGGCGTTTGCGCTCTTCGCGCAGGGACGGATTGTCAGCCCGTCGGGCAGGCGGGTGCGGGTGTCGCCGCAGGCATAATCGAGCTGTGCTTGAGTGAGCCCTTTACCGAAGCGCAGGTCCGCGCCGGAGAGATCCGCTTTGTAAAAATCCATGCCAGCAAGGTTCGAGCGGCGCAGATCCACATTGTGCATGACAGCCTCGCGGAAGCGGGCTTTATCGGCCATGTCGATCTCGGTCATGTTCGCGCCGGTGAGATTGGCGCCGGTGAAATTGGCCCCCTCGATCCAGACGCCGAGCATGCGCGCGCCGCTGAGATCGGCTAGGCGCAGGTCCGCACCGCTTAGAAGCGCGCCCTGGAGGCGCGTGCCGCGCAAATTGGCGCGGGAAAGATTGGCGCCCATCAGGCGGGAGGCGGAAAAATCGGCTTCCTCCAGATTGGCCTCGCGCATATCCGCATGGCGCAGATTGGCGATGCGGTAAAGCCCGCCGGAAAAATCCCCCCGCGTCAGCGTGCAGCGCATACAGGCATTGATGCGCTTGCCTTGCCCTGCGCGCAGCTCCGCCATGCCCGCTTCATCGAGCGGCGGCAGTTCCTGTTCTTTCAAGCGCTCCGTGCCGTTTTGCGTGCCGAGCGGCTGCGGCGCTGCGATGGATTTGGCGGGCGGGGCAAGCGCGATGCGCATGGCAAGGGGCTCGGGCTCCGGCGCGCTCAGCCACCAGGGTGAGGCAAGTAGGATATGGAGGCAAATTGAGAGGAGAATGGCCGTTGCCACATCGTCGGGCGCAAGGGCGGCGGGGCTGAGCGCGTCTTCGCTGCCCGCCCGGCGCCGGGCGGCGAGTTTGGCAAAAAGGCGCGCGAAGAAGCTGCCGAGCGGGCGCTCGCTCCGGTCCGCATCTTGCGGCATTTGGGCCGCGCTTTCCCCAAGGCTGGCGGCTTCTGCGGAAATGGCCATGCCGTTCTTCATCCCCCATTTCGTTCAATCTGACCCGATTCGCGCGGAAAAGCGCGAATTGCCGCGGAAATGCGGGCAAGGCCAGCTCGGACTTTCATTCTGCGGGCAATCGGTTTAAAACCTCTCAAAGCCTCCCTTGGGTCCGGTCTCTTGCCGGTTCCAGCGGGGGCTTTCCTCATGTTTCGGGCGGAAATCCGGGCTTTCCGGGCGCTCTGCCCCTTAAACCCGTCGGTGATAGATATGGCGAATGTGGCAGTTGTCGGCTCCCAGTGGGGGGACGAGGGCAAAGGCAAGATTGTGGACTGGCTGTCGGAGCGCGCGGATGTCGTGGTGCGCTTTCAGGGCGGGCATAATGCGGGCCATACGCTGGTCATTGACGGGGTGACCTACAAACTTTCGCTGCTGCCCTCGGGCATCGTGCGCAAGGGAAAGATGTCGGTGCTGGGCAATGGCGTCGTCATCGACCCCTGGGCGCTGGTGAAGGAAATCGATGCGCTCGGCGAAATGGGTATCGAGGTGACGCCGGACAATTTGAAGATCGCGGAAAACGCGGTGCTCATTCTGCCGGTGCACCAGGAGCTCGATGTCATCCGCGAAAGCTCGAATACGGGCACGCGCATCGGCACGACGAAGCGCGGCATCGGCCCTGCCTATGAAGACAAGGTCGGACGGCGCGCCATCCGGGTGATGGACCTGGCGGCGCCCGAAACGCTGGAAGACAAGGTCGCCAAGCTGCTCGACCACCATAATGCGCTGCGCCGCGGGCTCGGCCAGGCGGAGGCGGATGCCGGCGAGCTGACCCGGCAGCTCAAGCAAGTCGCGCCGCGCATCCTGCCGCATGTGTCTTCCGTTTGGCGCTATCTCGACGATGTGCGCCGGAAGGGGGAGCGCATTCTCTTTGAAGGCGCGCAAGGCACGCTGCTCGATATCGACCATGGCACCTATCCTTATGTCACCTCCTCCAACACGGTGGCGGGGCAGGCGGCCACGGGCTCGGGCATGGGGCCCGGCGCCGTCGATTATGTGCTCGGCATCACCAAGGCCTATACGACGCGGGTGGGCGAGGGGCCGTTCCCGACCGAGCTCAACGATGAAATGGGGCAGCGGCTCGGCGAGCGCGGGCGCGAGTTCGGCACTGTGACGGGGCGCAAGCGGCGCTGCGGCTGGTTCGATGCGGTGCTGGTGCGCCAGGCCATCAAGACCAACGGCATGACCGGCATCGCGCTCACGAAGCTCGATGTGCTCGACGGGTTCGATGAGATCAAAATCTGCACGGGCTATGAGCTCGACGGTGAGATTATCGATTACCTGCCGGCCTCCGCCACGCTGCAGGCGCGTGTCAAACCGGTCTATGAAACGCTGGAAGGCTGGAAGGAAAGCACCTATGGCGCGCGTTCCTGGGTCGATCTGCCGGCGCAGGCCGTGAAATATGTGCGCCATGTGGAAGAGCTGATCGAGGCGCCGGTGGCGCTGCTCTCCACCTCGCCGGAGCGGGACGATACGATCCTGATGCAGGACCCTTACGAGGACTGATCCGCGTTCAAAGACGTAAACGGACAAATGGCGGTCATCAATGGCCGCCATTTTCTTTGCGCATGAGGCAGATTGCTCTGCCAACTGAAAACTTTCTTTTAGAGCGGCGATCTGCCACAGTTTCGCCATGAGTCTGGAGGAACGTTTGAGCTCGTAAGCAGGTAAGTGCTGCTGACATAGGGGGATTTACGACATGAAAAATATTCTCGTAAAAGGTGCGTTGCCGATTCTCTTCGCAAGCGCGTTTGTTCTGGCCGGCTGCGGCGAGGACAAGCAGGAAGAGCAGACCAGCGAAGACACGTCCGTTTCCGAAGAGATGAATGAAGCAGGCGAGGCCATGGGCACCGCCGCTGAAGAAACGGGCGAAGCCATGGGTGCAGCGGCGGAAGAAGCCGGCGCAATGATGGAAGATGCCGCCGACGCCACGATGGATGCCGCTTCCGACGCGATGGAAGAAACCGAGGAAGCGGGTGAAGAAGCCGCTGCCGAGGGCGAGGCCGCCATGGAAGAAGGCGCCGAGAGCATGGAGTCCATGGACGGTGCGATGGAAGAAGGCGCCGGCGAGATGGAAGCCGAGGCCGATGCTGAAATGGAAGCGTCTACGGAAGAAGGCGACGCCAAAGCGGCTGAATAAGCTTTTTCTTACGCAGATTTGAAACCGGCCCTTTTTCAAGGGGCCGGTTTTTCTTTGTCTTTTATCTGCCCGGCTCTGCCATGATTTCACCAAGTTGCCGCGTAAGGTGATTATCCAATATCCGGCCTAAGGGAGGTGCGCGATGAGAATGTTCAAAGCGGTATTTGCCGCCCCGTTTCTGGCAGGGGCTCTTTTGCTCTTCACAGGCCTCGCAGGATGCGGGGAAGCTTCCGAGGAAAGCGCGGCCGAAGAGACGGGCCTGCCTGCCGAGGTCAAACTGCAGAACTGGATCGCCATTCTCAACCTGATGCCGGGGCCGGGCCCGGCGAGCTTTTACGTGACGGGCGAGGTGGAGCTTCCCGCCAGCAATTACGAGGCCCGGCTCGTCAAGCGCGTGCCTCAGGGTATCAATCCTAAAGTGCTGATGCTCGATCTCGTGCTGGAGCCGCTCAAAGTTCCCGGCACCCAGGCGCTGGAATGGCGCCTTGTGCGCTATGAGGAAGAGGCGGCGCGGGGTGCGGGCGCGCCTTACGAGCAGATCGAGATTTTCTATCAGGGCAATCGCATTAAGCGCATCATGGATATTAAGGTCGCGCAATAGACCTTGACCGGCCAATTCGCAGCCTCAAAGCACGATCGGCCCTTTACGGGGCGGGCGGGGAGAGTCACACTGCCCCCCGTTCCGAGGGGTGTTTGCACAGGTAGACTGAACAGCAGACTGAGATGGCCAAGGCCGAACCCTTTGAACCTGATCCGGGTTATGCCGGCGAAGGGACGGAATAGCTGCACACGGCACCCGACATCCCTAAGCCAGCAAACCCTCCAGATTGACGGGGGACGCGATTCTGACTTTTTTGCGCTGGTGGGCGGTTTTGCTGGGGTCTTCCCTGATGCTCGGCGAAGCGATCCGCAGCTGGGGGCAAGACCGGCATTTGATTTGGGTGCTCGATGATTTCGTGATCGGTATTCCGCTGGTCGTGACCGGGCTTTTGCTCGCTGCGCCCACCCCTGCGCGCCGTTATGCGTTTTCCGCTGCCTGGGCGGGGACCGCCGGCATGCTCTATTCCAGTTTCTTCGGCAAGCTTCTCGAGCCGGCACGGCCGGTCGACAGCAATATCGAGACAGGGTTCCTGACGCTGCTTATCGGTCTCGCCTTCGCCTCGTCGCTGATCGGTCTTGCAGGCTCGGTCATTGCCAAACCTTCAACTTAAAAGGCGCTCTCTTATGGATATGCCCCTCACTCAGCAAGTTACCACCGGCCCCCTGCCGGCCTCGCGCAAGGTCTATACCGGTGCGCCGGGCGCGGAGGAGCTGAAAGTTCCTTTCCGGGAAATTTCGCTGCATCCGAGCGCAAGTGAGCCGCCCGTACGCGTCTATGACACGTCCGGCCCTTATTCCGATCCGGATGCGGTGATCGATCTTGAAAAGGGCCTGCCGCGCACGCGCACCGCATGGGTCAAGCGTCGCGGCAATGTGGAAGAATATGAAGGCCGGGATGTGCGCCCGGAGGATAATGGCAATGTCTCCGGCAAGCATCTGGCCGAGGCTTTTCCCATCCGCCACAGGCCGCTGCGCGGCACGGGGGAAGGGCCGCTCACCCAGTTCGAATTTGCCCGCGCCGGGATCATCACCGAAGAAATGCGCTATATCGCGGCGCGCGAGAATATGGGCCGGGCAGAGGCGCTGGAAAGCGCCGCGCATAAAGTGGCGGAAGGGGAAAGCTTCGGCGCTAATATCCCCGAATTCATCACGCCGGAATTCGTGCGTGATGAAGTGGCCGCGGGGCGCGCCATCATTCCGGCGAATATCAATCACCCCGAGCTCGAGCCGATGATCATCGGGCGCAATTTCCTGGTGAAGATCAACGCCAATATCGGCAATTCGGCGGTGACCTCTTCGGTTGCCGAAGAAGTGGACAAGATGGTCTGGGCGACGCGCTGGGGCGCGGATAATGTCATGGACCTTTCCACGGGCCGCAATATTCACAATACGCGCGAATGGATCATCCGCAATTCGCCGGTGCCGATCGGCACGGTGCCGATCTATCAGGCGCTGGAAAAAGTGGACGGCGTGGCCGAGGATCTGACCTGGGAGATTTACCGGGATACGCTGATCGAGCAGGCCGAGCAGGGGGTGGATTATTTCACCATCCATGCGGGTGTGCGGCTGCCTTATGTGCCGATGACGGCGAAGCGCGTGACGGGCATCGTTTCGCGCGGCGGCTCCATCATGGCCAAATGGTGCCTTGCCCATCACAAGGAAAGCTTCCTTTACGAGCATTTTGAAGACATTTGCGACATCATGCGCGCTTATGACGTCTCTTTCTCGCTGGGTGACGGGCTGCGCCCCGGCTCTATTGCCGATGCCAATGACGAGGCGCAATTTGCCGAGCTCGAAACGCTGGGCGAGCTGACGCAGATCGCCTGGCGCAAGGGCTGCCAGGTGATGATCGAAGGGCCGGGCCATGTGCCTATGCATAAGATCAAGGTCAATATGGACAAGCAGCTGAAGGAATGCGGCGGCGCGCCCTTCTATACGCTCGGCCCGCTCACGACCGACATTGCGCCGGGCTATGACCACATCACCTCCGGCATCGGGGCGGCGATGATCGGCTGGTTCGGCTGCGCCATGCTTTGCTATGTGACACCGAAAGAGCATCTCGGCCTGCCTAACAGGGACGATGTGAAAGAGGGCGTGATCACTTACAAGATCGCCGCTCATGCAGCGGATCTCGCCAAGGGGCATCCGGCAGCGCAGATGCGCGATGATGCGCTTTCGCGGGCGCGTTTCGAATTCCGCTGGGAAGATCAGTTCAATCTGGCGCTAGACCCGGAGCGGGCGAAGGAATTCCACGATCAGACCCTGCCGAAGGAAGCCCATAAGGTGGCGCATTTTTGCTCCATGTGCGGGCCGAAATTCTGTTCCATGAAGATCACGCAGGAAGTGCGCGAATATGCCGAAAGCGGCATGGCCGATATGGCAAGCGAGTTCCGCAATTCCGGCTCGAAACTTTACATGGAAGAAGGCGATGTCGAAGCGCTGAAGCGCAGCAATAAAGCGCTGGGCTGACCGGACCCCGCGTTTGCCTTACGATCTGACGGCTGTCTGGAAAAATCTGGACAGCCGTCAAGTTTTTTGTGAGTCTTTGTCATATTTATCCCCGTCATGCTCAGGCTTGACCCGAGCATCCATCGAGCGGTTCGGCGCGCTGAGGCGCTGCATGGACCCTCGGGTCAAGCCCGAGGGTGACGATGAAGGAAAGGAAGGCCGGCACCGGCCTTCCCCACAATAAAAAGAAGAACCCAAGCGATGGCGCTCGAGGAACAGCATAAAGAGGACACGCAAAAGCGCCGCCCGGGCCGGCCGGCCAAGGGCGATGAGGCGATCTCGCGCGAGGAGCTTCTGGAAGCCGCGCTTAAAGCCTTTGCCGAGCGGGGCTATGAAGGGGTCTCGGTGCGCGAGCTGACGCGGCAATGGGATGTCAGCCACAATCTCATTCACCATCATTTCGGCTCCAAAGAGGGCCTTTGGAAAGCCGCCGTCGATCACGCGGTGCGCAAACTGCCCGAAGGCATCAACGATCTTCTCTCGCCGGACGCGCCGGAGGGGGAGGAGATCGAGCGCATTCACGAGGCAAGCTACCGCATCGCGCTGATGGCGGCGACGCACCCGGATTATTTCAAGGTGCTGATGGACGAGTCCTCCCAAGGGGGGCCGCGCTTTAATTACATCTACGAAAATTACATGAAGGCGACGACGGAAACGGTGCAGACCTTTTTCGAGCGGGCCCATGCGCGCGGGGAAGCGCGGGCCATGCCGCCCGGTGTCGGCCATATCATTCTTTTGGGCGCCATCGGCACGCCTTTTACCATGCGCGCGCTCGCCGAGCGGCTGGTGATGGAGGGCAACCGCCGCCCGCCCACCGTGGAAGAAGGCGCCCGCGCCGTTGCCGATATTCTGGTTTACGGCGTGGTGCAGCCTAAAGCGGAGTAAGGGCGACCATCATTTCGCCGTGAAGCCATTTCCGTTTGCGCGCCTGCGCCCTAGATTAGACACGAGAGATCATATTGCCCTCGAAAATGGGAGGTCTGCCATGCTGTTCCGCAAGAAATCCGAAATGCCGAGCGCCGAGAGCGCGCTGCCGGGCCGGGAAATGCCGATCCCGACGGCGCAGAGCCATTTCGTGTCCGGCCGCCCGCTGAAGGGGCCGTTCCCGGAAGGCATGGAGCAGGTGATTTTCGGCCTTGGCTGTTTCTGGGGCGCGGAGCGCAAGTTCTGGGAGCTGGACGGTGTTTGGGTCACGGCGGTCGGCTACGCGGCAGGTTTCACGCCCAATGCCACTTATGAGGAAGTGTGCAGCGGGCGCACCGGGCATAATGAAGTCGTGCTGGTGGTTTATGACCCCAAAGTTGTGTCCTTTGAAACGCTGCTCAAGACGTTCTGGGAATCTCATGATCCGACGCAGGGCATGCGCCAGGGAAACGATGTGGGCACGCAGTACCGCTCCGGCATTTATGTGACCTCGCCCGCGCAGCGCGAGGCGGCGGAGGCGAGCAAGCGGGCCTATGAAAAGGCCTTGAGCGGACAAGGTTTCCCGCCGATCACGACGGAGATCAAGGACGCGCCAGAATTTTATTATGCCGAGGACTATCACCAGCAATATCTCGCCAAGAACCCGCATGGCTATTGCGGACTGGGCGGCACGGGCGTGAGTTGCCCGATCGGCACCGGTATCGCAGCGGATTGAGCCTTGCACCTTCAAAAGACAAAACGCCCCGGCAGGACCGGGGCGTTTTTTGTTGAAGACTTGGCGCTTATTTCGGTTCGTAGCGGAAGCCCACTTTGATCATGATCTGGAAATGCGCAACCTTGCCGTTTTCAATATGGCCGCGCTGATCCGTCACCTCGAACCATTCGAGGTTCTTGATCGATTTGGCCGCCGTTTCCACGGCCTGGTTGATCGCATCGTCGATGCTTTTGGTGGAAGAACCGACAATTTCGCTGGTGCCGTAAACGTGACTCATGGGAAGTCTCCTTATCAGCTTTGTTCTTCTCTTCTTCATGAACGTCCCGGCGCGCCGCCCGTTCCTTGCGTCTTAATCGGGCAGCGGGCGGGTTTTTCGTTCTTCCGCTGCGATGAAGACGGAAAATTTCTGCAACCTGTCGAGATGCGAGAACGTCGCCTTGATGATGACGAGAATGGGCACGGCAAGCACCGCGCCGATGACGCCCCACATCCAGCCCCAAAAAATAATGGAGAGAAACACCATGGCCGCGTTGATCGTATGGCGCCGGCCGATGACGGTGGGCAGAACGAGCTGCGATTCAATGAGATTGCAGAGGAAATAGAAAGCGGGCGGTAAAAGCGCCAAGGCCGGATCGGACATGGTCAGAAGCCCGGCAATGCCCGTCAGCGCCATGCCGATGGCGGGTCCCAGATAGGGGATGTAATTGAGGATCATGCCGGCCGCGCCCCAGAGCACGGGATTGGGCAGGCCGACCGCCCACATGCAAAGACCGATGGCGATACCGAGGCAGATATTGATCAAGGTGACGGAGACGAGATAGCCGGAAATCTCCCGCTCGATGTCGCGGATGATGCGCCGGGCCTTTTCCTTGTCGGAAATGCGCGGAGCGATGCGCACGATCCTGTCACGCATCAGGTGCGTTGTCGCCAGCACAAAATAGAGAAAGACGAAGAAGATCAGAAGCGAGGTGCCGATTTCGCCCATCAGCGTCAGCGCACGGTTGGCAACGCTTGCTTCTTGAATGACGACTTCCTGGCTCCCCGTTTCCCCTTCGCCATTGGCAAAATTGCCAGCCGCCTCACGCATCTTTTCGGAGGCCGCGCGCATTTCTTCCATCGGCACCGTGATCTCGCGGGTGCGCTCCTGAAATTCTTCGATGGCGCTGGGGATGCGTTCGGCCCATTCGCTGACCGGATCGGCGAGGAGGTAAAGCCCGCCGCCGCAAAGCCCGAGCAGCGAAAAGACGATGATGGCAGCGGCTGCCGGATCGGGCAGATATTTCAGCGGGGAAAGGCGCAGGAGCGGCGTGAAGAGAAACGAGACGACGATGGCGGTGAAGACCGGGGCGATCAGCGCCTGGGCAAGATAAAGCGTATAAAAGAGCGCCAGGATGGAAAGGAAGCTGAGCGCCGTGCCGGGCAGCATCACCCCGCCAAGGGCGATCCTGCTCGTTCCCGCTGTGCCATTTGCGCCGGGGATATTGTTTGTTTCGTTGTCCTGCACGGTCCGCGTTCCCGGTCTTTAAGAAGGGTCTGGCAGAAGAACGCGGGGACGGGAGGCAGGTTCCCCTTTTGCAAAGCGGGGGAGGCTGGGGATCAGGTTTCCGAAGGCGGGTCTTTTTCCAGATCGAGCAGCTTTTCCTTGCGCTCCGGCCCCCAGTGATAGCCGCCGATGCCGCCCGATTTCGGCAGGATGCGGTGGCAGGGGATGGCCAGCGCCACAGGGTTCATGGCGCAGGCGCGGGCAACGGCGCGCTGGCTCTGGGGCAGACCGATGGCCGCCGCGATCTCGCTATAAGTTGCCGTTTTTCCGGCGGGCACGGCGCGGAGCGCCGCCCAGACCTTCGCCTGAAAAGCGGTGGCCTTGATGTCGAGCGGCAGCTTAGGCCAGGCTTCGAGCCCTGCTGCATAGCGGGCGAGGGCGTCCGCCCATGTTTCAAGGGTGTAGGCTTCGTCTTTCTTTTTAGCTTTTTCTGCGCTCAGAAGCGCGGCGTTGGAAAATTCCTCGGCAAGGCCTGCGGCAAGCTTCTTTTCGCTTTCGCCAAAGCGCACGGTGCAGAGCCCCTTTTCGGTGCTTGCAATCAGCAAGGGTCCAAGCGCGGTTTTGCGGCAGGTCCAGAAGATCGTTTGCCCTTCACCTTTCTTGCCGTAATCGGCCGGACGCATGCCGAGCGCGGCGGATTCTTTTTCATAAAAGCGGCTGGAGGAACCGTATCCGGCTTCATAGATGGCGCGGGTAACGGAGTGCCCGGCGCGGGAGGCTTTACGGAAACGCTCGAGCTTCATGGCGCAGGCATATTGTTTCGGTGTGACCCCCAAAGCTTTACGGAAGAGCTTTTGCGCATGGCCTTCTGAAAGCCCGGCAGCTTTTGCGAGGGCGCCGAGGGAGGGCGTTTCTTCGGCTTCCTCGAAAAGCGCGCACATGGCGCGGACTTTTTCCCAGCTTCCTTCTTCGGCGAAGGGCGCGCGCGGTTTGCAGCGCAGGCAGGCGCGCAGGCCCGCTTTTTCGGCAGCGGCGGGCGTGGGGAAGAAGCGGATATTTTCCAGCTTTGGCGTGCGGGCCGGGCAGGAGGGTTTGCAGTAAATGCCGGTGGTGAGCACACCGGTATAGAAAAGCCCGTCATAGCGCCCGTCGCGCTGCTCGATGGCGCGGTAGAAAAGCTGGCGGACGTTCTCATCGTCCGATGCGTGCCCGGCTTTTTCAGCCTGCAGCGTCTCTGTCTTTCTCAGTTCTCCTTTGGCGCCGTGCATCTGTCTCTCCCGCGGGGGGCTTGCCCCTTTCCATTATGAGCATAAAGCGGGGACAAGAAAAAACCGGAACCGGCGCGCAAACACTCCGGTTCCGGTTTTCAATGTTCCGGCGGGCGGAAAGCCCGGATCTTCGCGGGTTATTCGGCGCGGGCCGCCTCGCGCTGGGCCTGCACCTGTTCTTTCATGGAATCGCGCATGGCCTTTTGCAACTTCTCGAAGGCGCGCACCTCGATCTGGCGCACACGCTCGCGGCTGATGCCGTATTCCTGGCTCAGTTCCTCGAGCGTTGCCGGTTCGTCCTTCAGCCGGCGTTCGGTGAGGATGTGCATTTCGCGCTCATTGAGGCTCTGCATTGCCATTTGCAGCATGGAGCGGCGCTGTTCCAGCTCCTCATTGTCGCCGAGGCGCACTTCCTGGTCCGCTTCATCATCCACCAGCCAGTCCTGCCATTCGCCCGATTGTTCGCCGTCCTGGCGCAGCGGCGCGTTCAGCGAATTATCGGGGCCAGCAAGGCGCCGGTTCATGGAAATGACGTCGTCCGTCGTCACGCCCAGCCGGTCGGCAATGGTCGTCACGGTTTCCGGGTTCAGGTCGCCTTCCTCGAAGGCTTTGAGCTGGCCCTTCATTTTGCGCAGATTGAAGAACAGCTTCTTCTGTGCCGCCGTGGTGCCGATTTTCACCAGCGACCAGGAGCGCAGGATATATTCCTGAATGGAGGCGCGGATCCACCACATCGCATAGGTGGACAAGCGGAAGCCTTTTTCCGGATCGAAGCGCTTGACCGCCTGCATGAGGCCGACATTGCCCTCCGAGATCACCTCGGCGGTGGGCAGGCCGTAGCCGCGGTAGCCCATGGCGATTTTCGCCACGAGGCGCAAATGGCTCGTGACCAGCTTATGCGCGGCCTCGGAATCGTCATGCTCCTTCCAGCGTTTGGCGAGCATGTATTCTTCCTGCGGCTCGAGCATGGGAAATTTGCGGATCTCCTGCAAATAGCGGGAGAGCGAGCCTTCGGGCGTCAGCGATGGAATCGATTTCGTCGCCATGGAGCCCCCTCATTTGGCTGGTCGTTAAAGCGCTGCCGCCCCGGTTAGGGCAACAGAGCCGATTGGCGTCAGGCCTATATAAGCAGCCTGTCACCGGATAAAAGGGTTCTTGTTCATAATTCTAAAGCAATTCTAAACTGGCTTAAAGGGGCTTGGCGCCGCAGCGTTAGGTTTGCCTTAAAGCGGCCTCCAGCGCCGCCAGATCGGCGGGAAGCGGGCTTTCGAAGAGCAGTTGCTCGCCCGTTACCGGGTGTTCAAAGCCCAGTTCACAGGCGTGCAGGGCCTGGCGGCCCAAGGCGGCGAGGCAGGCCTGGGCGTCCGGGCTGAGCTTGACCTTGCGGGTGGCATGGCTGCCGCCATAGATGGGATCGCCGAGCAGCGGGTGGCCCTTATGGGTCAAATGCACGCGGATCTGGTGGGTGCGGCCGGTTTCAAGGCGGCATATGAGGCGGCTTACCAGCGCTTCCGGCTCGCCATAGGCCTCGGTGACCTGAAAATGCGTGATCGCCTCGCGCCCGTCCTTGCGCACCGCCATTTTGCGCCGGTTCTGGGCGGAGCGGCCGAGGGGCGCGTCGATCGTGCCGCGGAAGGTGCCGGGCTTGCCCCAGACAAAGGCGATATAGGCGCGCGAGAGACGCCCATCGCGCCCGTGAGCGGCGAATTGGGCTTGCAGGGCCTTGAGCGCCCCTTCTGTCTTGGCGACGACGAGGAGGCCGCTCGTGTCCTTATCGATGCGGTGGACGATGCCGGGGCGTATTTCCCCGCCGATGCCGGTGAAGCCGTCCGGGCAATGGGCAAGCAGCGCATTGACCAGCGTCATGTCCGGATTGCCGGGGGCGGGATGAACGACAAGCCCGGCAGGCTTGTCGATGACGATGAGCGTGTCGTCCTCAAAAACGATGTTGAGCGGAATGTCCTGGGCCTGCGGCTCGGCGGGGGCGGGCGGCGGCAGGGTGATGGTGAAGGCCGTCCCCGGCTTCACCTTGGCTGAAGGCTCGATCGCCATGCTGCTCGGCTTACCTTCCGCTTCGATGACCTGGCCCGTCTCGATAAGCACGCGCATGCGCGCGCGGCTCGGCGGCTCGGGCAGATGCGCCAGCTTGTCCGTCAAAAACTTGTCGAGCCGGACGCCCTTGTCGTCTTCTTCCGCGTGGACGGTTATGGTGGTGCCGCCTGATGCGGCATCAGGCGCGGGCGGGGCAGAAGAAGAATCGGGTGAAGAATCGTGAGAGGACATCATGCCTGACAATATCCCTGAAGGGAGTGAGATGGAAACGAATGAAATAGAAGGCGCGGGAGACGCGGAGGCGGGCCGCTCGGCGCTTTCCACACGGCAGATGGTGCAGCTGGCTATCGTGATTGCCATGGGGCTGGTGCTGCTGCTCGGTTTTGTTTTCGTCGTCATTGTTATGGCGCTGCGCGCCTCCAAAACCGATGGGGAAGACCCGCGCGGCCTTGCCCGCGAAGATGCAGGTGAGATCGCGGCGCCGCGCGCCGACGAGGGATCAGGAGAAGAGGCGGGCCCGAATGGCCGCATTCATCTGAAGGCCGGGGAGCGTCTTCTCTCGCTTGGCGGGGATGAGGAACGGCTGGTGCTGTATCTTCATACCGATAAGGGCGAGGAAATCCGTGTGGTCGATGCGAAGACCGGCGCGGTGGTCCGTCAGATCGAAGTGATCCGGGGCACACGCTGAGCGCGGTGCGATTCGAGCGGGTCTGCATGGGAAACCGAAGGCGCTTCTGAGAACGCGATATCCGGCATTTAGGCAAAAAGAAACCGCCTGCGCGGGGGGAGGAGGAGGAGAGCGCAGGCGGTTCTTTTTTCGAAGCCCTTAGCCAGGGAGGAGGTTGGCTGCCGGGCTTGGTGAGCTTTTTATCGGCCATTTCTGACATCCTGTCAATTCCAATTTTTTGCATTGCAGCACATTGTTTAATTCTTTAAGCGCCGGTTAATGCTTTGTAACTACGGGGTTTTTCATGTTTTCCGCCATATGACGCAGGGTCAAGTTGTGCGCTGCTCCGCGCTGCGCCCAAATGACGCAAGCAAAATTGGCGGGAAACTGCGGCCGCTTTTTGGGCGATTCCAGGACGAAGCTTCCGGCGCTTTCGGCGGGCCTTTATCCGGGCGGCATGCGCGGCGGGATTGCCGGGCGCATTTTCCCCGCTATGCTCATGGCGGGTGGTCGTGAAACAGCCTTAAGGCAGGGGCTGGTTTTGCGCGGGAGGAACGAGCGTGAGCATGGTGATGGGACAAGCTGGGGGACAGACAGGAAGTCAGGCAGGGGAGCGAGCATCCGGGGCACCGCTTTCAATGGATTCGCCCTGGCGGTGGCTGGCGCTTGGCTGGCGCGATATGTGGGCCGTGCCGGGCATCAGCCTGACTTACGGCCTGGTCTTTTTCGGTGTTTCCGTTGCCATCGTGGCCGGTCTGGCGGTGCTCAGCTGGAGCGCCGTGGCGCTTGCCATGGCTGCAGGGTTCATGCTGGTCGGGCCGATGCTGGCCGTCGGGCTTTATGAAGCAAGCCGCCGGCTCGAGGCGGGTGAGCCGCTGCATTTGCGCGATATTTTTTTCGTCGCCACGAAATCACCCTCGCAGCTTGCTTTGCTGGGCGGCGCGCTGATGCTGGTGCTGCTCATCTGGATGCGCCTTGCCACGCTGCTCTTTGCGCTCTTTTTCGGTGGGGAAGGCTTTCCGCCGCTTTCCAATTTCCTGCAAACGTTGTTCTTCACCAGTCACGGGCTCGGCCTGATGGTTATGGGCACGGCGGTGGGTGCGGTGCTTGCGGCTTTTGTTTTTGCGATCTCGGCGATTTCCGTACCCATGCTGATGGAGCGGGACATGGATGCGGTGAGCGCTATGGGCGAAAGCGCGCTTGCCGTGCTGCGCCATCCCAAAGAGCTTCTGCTTTGGGCCTGGCTTATCGCGGTCATCATGGCGGCGGGTCTTGCCACGTTGCTGGTGGGGATGATTATCGCCTTCCCGCTGATCGGTCATGCGACCTGGCATGCCTACCGGGACATCACCGCGCAGACGAACTAGCGTTTTTGTTTCTCTTTCGGCTCTTCGGGCGCCTCTTCGTTTTCATCTTCGAAGAGAATGCGTTCGGCTGCGCCATCAAGATCGTCATATTGCCCGGTCTTGAGCGACCAGAGGAACGCGACAAGTCCCAGAAGGCCGAGGCCAAGGGCCACGGGGATGAGGAAGAGCAGCGCTTCCATGGCTCAGCGCTCCTGAAAGCGGGTGAGGTTGAGCCGGAGCGCGTTGCCAATCACCGAAAGCGAAGAAGCGGACATGGCGACGGCGGCAATGAGCGGCGTCACGAAGCCCATCACGGCAAGCGGAATGGCAACCGCGTTGTAAGCGAAGGAAAGGCCGAAATTCTGCAACACGAGGCGGCGGGAAATACCTGCAATGCGTACCGCCTCGAGAACCGGGGCAAGTTTCTGGCCCTGAAAAATGAAATCCGCCGCCGTTTGGGAAATATCGGCGGCGCTGGCCGGCGACATGGAAACATAAGCGGCTTTCAGGCAGGGCGCATCGTTCAGCCCGTCCCCGATCATCAGCACGCGCTTGCCGTCCGCTTCTGCTGCATTCAGCGCCGCGATCTTTTGCTGCGGCGTGCATTCGCCCTGCCAGTCGATGATAGCAAGGCGCTTGGCGGTGGCGGCGACGATTTCTTCCCTGTCGCCGGAAAGCAATTTGACGGGCAGGCCGCGCGCCTGCAGGGCATGGATAATCGCCTCCGCGTCGGGGCGCAGACGGTCGGTGAAGAGAAAGCGGCAAGGCGCGCCGTGGCCGGAAAGCCAGAACTCGGACGCATTGGCGCCTTGCCCCGGTCGCACGTTTTCCGCTTCGGCCAAACCTTCCAGCGCGAATGCTTTTTTCCCGAGGCGGATTTCCTGTCCCCGCCAGATAGCTGAAAGGCCGAGGCCGGGGTGCTCTTTCAGATCGCTGATCTCGGCCAGCGGCATGCCGGCGGCGGCGCGGGTCATGGCTTCGGAGAGCGGATGCTTGGAGCGGGCGGCAAGTGCGCCGGCGAGCGACAGGTCCGCGTCCAGAATTTCTTCGCGGTTGCACAGCTCGGGCTTGCCTTCGGTCAGTGTGCCGGTCTTGTCGAAAAACACCGTGTCGATATCGGCGAGTTTTTCCAGCCCGTCGGAGGATTTGACGAGAATGCCGCGCTGGAGAAGGCGGCCCGTCGCCACGACCTGCACGATGGGAACGGCAAGGGCAAGGGCGCAGGGGCAGGTGATGATGAGCACGGCGACGGCGTTGAGAAGGCCCGTCTGCCAGCCCGCGCCGAGCGCCAGCCAGAGAAGCAGCGTGGCGGCGGCGAGCGCGTGGACGGCAGGCGCGTAATAGCGCGAGACCCGGTCGGCAAGGCGTACATAGCCCGCGCGGCCCTGCTCGGCCGCTTCCATCAGACGCACGATTTCGGCGAGCAGCGTTTCATCGTTGCGGGCGGTGACGCGCACGGTGAGCGCGGCGCCGAGGTTCATCGTGCCCGCGAAGACCTTCGTGCCGGGAGCCGCCGTTTCCGGCACGGTTTCGCCGGTGACGAGTGATTTGTCGATATCGCTCATACCTTCCAGCACCACCCCGTCGGCGGGAAGGCGCATGCCGATTGCCACGGAAATTTTCATCCCCGGATCGAGCCTGTCCACGGGGACGGCGCTGATGGTGCCGTCCGGCATGATGACGTTGGCGGCAACGGCCCGGAGTGCCAAAAGGTTTTGCGCCACCGAGCAGGCTTTGCTGCGCGCCTTTACATCGAGATAGCGCCCGATCAGCAGGAAGAAGAGCAGGCTGACGCTCGCATCGAAATAGGCGTGCTCGGCATGGGTGATGGTTTGAACGAGGCTCATACCCGCCGAAAGAATGACGGCGAGGGAAATCGGCACATCCATATTGGTGTGCCCGGCTTTCAAGGCCCGGAAGGCGGATTTGAAAAAGGGCTGGCCTGCATAGGCGACTGCGGGAAGGGCGATCAGCGCCGATATCCAATGAAAGAGCGCGCGCGTTTCCACTTCCATGTCGCTGACAAGCCCGGACCAGACGGAAACGGAAAGCAGCATGACATTGGCGGCGGCAAAACCGGCAACGCCTGTGGCGCGCAAAAGATCGCGGCCCTGTTCCTCATCGAGCGCGCCCATGATTTGCGGGTCATAGGGGACGGCCTCGAAGCCAAGCTCGCTCAGTTTTTCGGTGATGGGAGGAATATGCGCGCGGCGCTGCCAGCGCACGGCAACGCGCTTGGTGGACAGATTGGCGCGTACATAGGTGATGCCGTCGAGTGTGCCGAGACCTTTTTCGATCTTGTTCATGCAGCCGGCGCAATGCATGCCGTCGACGATCAGGTCGAGCTCGGCCTCGTCTTCTCCGTGGGGGCGCACATAATGATCGGCAAGGGCCTGAGCCATGGCGTTACTGCGCTTTCGCCTCGTCCGTACCGGCGGGAGATGAACCGTCCGCCGTCAGGAATACTCTTTTTTCTTCGGCATATAGAAGCTCGCCTTGCCGGTGGGCTGAAATGTCGAGTAGCCAATTGCCGGCGGCGGGCAGGGTCAGAACAGCTTCATACGTCCCGGGCCGGGTTTCAACCGCTGAAAGCGCCCGGTCTTTGCCTTCGGATACCGGGCGGCGGAGCACCAGCGAGAAGTCGAGCCCGGTAAGCGGCGCGCCCTCCTTATCCTTCATTGCGAAAAGCAATGTCGTGTCGAGAGCGGGGGTGACGTTATGGCTGACATCGAGCGTCCAGCCGCGTTCTTCCTGCGCTTTGGCGGCGGCCAGCACATCATTATAGGCGCGGCCCTTGCGGTAGGCGTTTTGCGTTTCCACCCCGTCGAAGGTGGAAAGGGCGTAGTAGGACATGATGATGTTGGCGCCGATCACGACGAAGAAGAAGGCGCCGAGATAGAGCAAGAACTTACGTCCCGTGAGGATGCCCGCCCAGGTGGCCGGTTTGAAATCCGGATGCTGGCTCATTTTTGCGGTCCTCTGAACACCGTGTCGTTTTCTACCATTTCGCCCGTGCGCAGATTTTCCACGGTGAAGGTGAAATCAGCTTCCCCGTCGTCGAGCCGGCCGAGTGCGTCCACCGGCAGAATGACATACATTTTGATGGATTCCAGGCTGTCGGCCGCTGCCGGCACGATCTGCGCGCCCTGGGTGTCGCGGCCCTGCACGGTCAAAACGCCTTCGGGCAGGCCTTCGATGGCGACGCGGAAGTCGGCTGCCTCGTGGTCCATGTTCAGGATCTTGACCTGATAACCGTTCCGGATGCTGCCATCGGACAGCTTGACGAAGAGCGGGTTACGGTCGCGCAACACGTTCACCTCGAGCTGCGCACGGGTGGCGAAGGTGTTGATCATGATGGCGCTAACAAGCAGGAGCAGGCCGGAATAGATGACGGTGCGCGGACGGATGAGGCGCACTTTTTCTTTCGTGCCGAGGCGGCGGGCTTCCTTATTGGCCGGCGTGTCGTAACCGATCAGGTTCCGCGGGCGCTCCACCTTGTCCATGATTTCGTTGCAGGCATCGATGCAGAGCGCGCATTGAATGCATTCCAGCTGCATGCCGTCACGGATGTCGATGCCCATGGGGCAGGCTGCGACGCATTGGCCGCAATCGATGCAGTCCCCGCGCCCGTCCCAGCTCGTGCCTTTTTTGTGGGGTCCGCGCGGCTCGCCCCGATCGGGTTTATAGGAGACCAGCAGGGAATCATCGTCGAACATGGCGCCCTGAATGCGCGGCCAGGGGCACATATAGGTGCAGACCTGTTCGCGGGCGATGCCGCCCAAAAGATAGGTCGTGCCGGTGAAAAGGCCGATAAAGATATAAGCGATGAGCGGCGCATCGAGGGTGACGAGATCGCTTGCAAGCGCCGGCGCATCGGCGAAATAGAAAACCCAGGCCCCGCCCGTGGCAATGGCGATCAGAAGCCAGACGATGTGCTTGCCGGTCTTGCGGGCAAGCTTGCCAAGCGACCAGGGGCTTTTGTCGAGACGGATACGGGCCGCACGTTCACCCTCGAAGAGACGTTCCACATAAATGAAGAGGTCCGTCCAGACCGTTTGCGGGCAGGTATAGCCGCACCAGACACGCCCGGCGAGGGAGGTGACGAGGAAGAGCAGCAGCGATGCCAGAATGAGCAGGCCCGTCAGGTAGTAGATTTCCTGCGGCCAGATTTCGATGAAGAAGAAATAAAAGCGCCGGGCGGGCAGATCGAGCAGCACCGCCTGATCTGGCGCATTCGGGCCCCGGTCCCAGCGCAGCCAGGGGGTGATGTAGTAGATGGCGAGCGTGATGGCCATAACGGCCCATTTCAGCCGCCGGAAAGTGCCGTGCACGAGCTTCGGGTAGACTTTGACGCGGCTGGCGAAAAGGGGCCGGTTCTGTTCTGCGTTGACTGCCGTGATCGTTTCGCCGTCCTTGCCGTGGGCAGCATCAAAATCAGCGGCCTGGCGGGCAAGGCCAGCCAGTTTGTCGGCAGGAGAAGCACTCAAGACATCGCTCGCCATATAACTCTCCGGGAGGCAAGAATGGACCTTCTGTCTTGCTCTTATAAAGAGGGCTCTTTAGGGGGGCGGCCCGGCGATTTGACGCTGCGCCATTTTGTCACCAGCCAGATTTACCTGGAGCCGTCTTTAAAAGAGCAAGGCCCCGCCCTTTGGGGCAGGGCCTTGCCGGGTCGTCTATCCGTCCAGGCGGCCTTACTGACCGCCGCCCAGCGTGTGCACGTAGAGCGTCAGCTCCTTGATCTCCGCATCGGAAAGGCGGCCGCCCCAGGCGGGCATCACGCCGGCGCGTGCCTTGGCGATGCTTTCGTAAATGTCGGAGCGGTTGCCGCCATAAAGCCAGATGGCGTCGGTCAGGTTGGGCGCGCCCAGTTCCTGATTGCCTGCGCCCGTCTCGCCGTGGCAGGCAACGCATTGCTGGCCGAAGATTTCCGCGCCGGCTTCTGCGCCCGCCGTCATTTCGCCCTGACCGGAAATGGCCATGACGTAATCGGTGACATTGCTCACTTCTTCCCGGTTCAAGATCCCGTCGGTAAGAAAGCGCGGCATCATGTTGAAGCGGGTGTCGTCATCCAGTTCCCAGCGGATGCCGTGGGTGATCGTGGTTTGGATGGCTTCGAGCGTGCCGCCCCAAATCCAGTTGTCGTCATTGAGGTTGGGATAGCCTTTGAAGCCTTGCGCGCCGGAGCCGTGACAAGGCGCGCAATTGTCGCCGAAAAGCGCCTTGCCCCCGGCAACGGCCAGTTCCATCAATTCAGGATTGGCCTGAATCTTGGAAATGTCCGTCGCTGCGATGGACTGCATATATTCGGCCCGGCCCTCATCGATGGCGGCAAGTTCTTCCGTCACGGCGCCGCGCTGGCTATAGCCCAGAACGCCTTCCAGCGCCGTCCATTCCCCGTTCCAGAAGACGGGCCAGGACGGCATGAAGATGAAATAGGCGACCGACCAGACGATGGTGGCGTAGAACGTATAGACCCACCATTTGGGCAGCGGATTGTTAAGCTCGCGGATGTCGTCCCACTCATGACCCGTGGTTTCGACGCCGGTGACTTCGTCTTTATGCGGGGTGCTCATTTCTTCTCTTCCCCTTTCTCTTCATCGTTGAGGGGCAGGCGGGAGGCTTTTTCGAACTTCTTCTTGTTGGACGGCCAGAAAGCGTAAGCGATCGCGCCGATGAACAAGACGAAGAGGAAAACGAGACCCCAGGTGCCGGCAAAGTGTGAAAAATCTTCATAGGTCACTGAAGCCTCCTATTGCTGCTCGAAGACAACGTCTTCATAGGCGCTGAAATCGACGAGCGTTCCCAGCATCTGCAAATAGGCGATGAGCGCATCGAGCTCGGTGATCTCATCGGGATTACCGTCGAAATCACGCACCTGGGCCTTGGCATAGCGTTCCTGCAGCCCGTCATAATCGGATTCAGGGTCGGCCTGCGCTTCAAGGTCGGCCCGGGCATTGGCGATCTGCTCTTCGCTATAGGCCTGGCTGATCGTCATGCGCATGGCTTTCAGATCGTTCTCGATGTCGCGGTAATTGAGCGGCGTTTTGGCAAGGAAGCCGTAACCCGGCATAATGGACTCAGGCACCACCGCGCGCGGGTTCTGCATATGAATGCGGTGCCACTCGTCCGAGTATTTGCCGCCGACGCGGGCAAGGTCGGGCCCCGTCCGCTTCGAGCCCCACTGGAAGGGGTGGTCGTATTTGCTTTCCGCGGCCAGCGAATAGTGCCCGTAACGTTCCACTTCCGAGCGCAGCGAGCGCACCATCTGACTGTGGCAGGTGTAGCACCCTTCACGGATATAGATGTTGCGGCCCTTCAGCTCCAGCGGGGTATAGGGGCGCACGCCCTCCACATCCTCGATCGTGGTGTTGATGAGGAAGGTGGGGACGATTTCGACGATACCGCCGATCGCGACCGTGATCAGGGTCAGAACGAGAAGAAGGATCGAGTTCTTCTCGATGGTTTCATGCTTGAATCTAGCCATCGTGAGAGCCTCCTTACTCGGCCGGTGTTGCGATGATCTGGCCGGAACCTGCGGGCGCTGCGTCGAGCTTTTCGCCCTGGCGCACATCGCCGCGGATGGTCCGGTAGACGTTGTAGACCATGATCAGCGCGCCAAGCAGGAACAGAACGCCGCCTAGCCCGCGGATGATGTAGAAGGGATGCATCGCTTCCACGGTTTCCACGAAGGAATATTCGAGGAGGCCGAGGTCGTTATACGCCCGCCACATCAGGCCCTGCATGATGCCGGAGACCCACATGGAGGTGATGTAGAGCACGATCCCGAGCGTTGCGACCCAGAAGTGCCAGGAGACGAGGGCAAGGGAGTAAAGCTCCTTGCGCCGCCACAGCCAGGGCACGAGGCAGTAGATCGCGCCGAAGGAAACGAAGCCCACCCAGCCGAGCGCGCCGGAATGCACATGGCCGATCGTCCAGTCCGTGTAGTGGCTGAGCGAGTTCACCGCCTTGATGGACATGACCGGGCCTTCGAAGGTGGACATGCCGTAAAAGGCGATGGAGACGACGAGCATGCGGATGACGGGGTCGGTGCGCAGCTTGTCCCAGGCGCCCGACAGCGTCATCAGGCCGTTGATCATGCCGCCCCAGGAAGGCATCCAGAGCATGATGGAGAAGGTCATGCCGAGGGTCTGCGCCCAGTCGGGCAGTGCGGTGAAGTGAAGGTGGTGCGGACCTGCCCAGATATAAAGGAAGATCAGCGCCCAGAAGTGGATGATCGACAGACGGTAGGAATAAACCGGCCGCTCCGCCCGCTTCGGCACGAAGTAATACATCATGCCGAGGAAGCCGGCGGTTAGGAAGAAGCCCACCGCGTTGTGGCCGTACCACCACTGGATGAGCGCGTCCTGCACGCCGCCAAAGAAGGTGTAGCTCTTGACGGACAGAAGCGAGACGGGGATCGACAGGTTATTGCCGATATGCAGCATCGCGATGGTGACGATGAAGGCGAGGTAGAACCAGTTGGCCACATAAATGTGGGGTTCGCGCCGTTTGGCCAGCGTCACGAGGAAGACCAAGAGATAGACGACCCAGACGATGGTCAGCCAGAGATCCACATACCATTCGGGCTCCGCATATTCCTTCGACTGGGTGACGCCCATCAGGTAGCCCGTGGCGGCCAGCACGATGAAGAGCTGGTAGCCCCAGAAGACGAACCAGGGGGCGATGTCGCCGGCAAGGCGCGTCTTACAGGTGCGTTGCACGGCATAAAAAGACGTCGCGATCAGCGCGTTGCCGCCGAAAGCGAAAATCACCGCCGAGGTGTGCAGCGGACGCAGCCGGCCGAAGGACAGCCAGGAAACGTCGAAATTGAGCACCGGAAAGGCGAGCTGGAAGGCGATGAGCACGCCCACGGCGAAGCCGGCAATACCCCAGAAGAGTGTTGCGATGACACCGGCGCGGATGACGCCGTCGCTATATTGCACGCCGTCCTGGGCCTGCGGGTCGGGACCGCGCTCCAGCGCATCGAAATGACGCTTGCCCAGGGCAAAGAGCCCGAAAACGAAGAACAGCAGAAAGAAGGTCGCATGGGTGGCCATCGCCGCTTCATGCGTTTTTGCTGCGATATAAATGCTTAGGAACGCGCCTAGTACAAATGCGGCGCCGACGCCAAGCGTCGCTGCGCCGAATGTGCCCGCGCCTGCTTCTTTGGAAGCCGCCATCGGAATCTCCTGAATATTGCCTCAGCGGCTTCTTTTAGGGCGGGGCAGGGAGAGGCGCTTTGGCATAGATCAAGTGGATGGCCGGCATATGCCGATCGCCCCCCATTGATTTGCGTATGTGCCCCTCCGGCAACGATATCTGCCACCCCCAGAAGTCGCATCCATCAGATCGTCTTGTCGGTCTTTATCAATGACCGGGCAACGCGACACGGACGCACAGTCCTTACGCAAAATGCCGCACCCCGGAAGGATGCGGCATTTGTTTTAGCGTGGCAACAGATGGTGAGTTGCAAAAGGCGGCAGATGAAAGAGTGCTGTGACTACATTTTATTAATACTTAGGCGATGGGCGAGCCTTCTTGCAGCGCTTTGATGCGGTCTTCGAGGTTCCGTTCGAGCGAGGCGGGCGTGTGAGCGCTGTGCTCCTCCTCTTCGTTTTCCTCCTCCCGGTCGCCGAATTCTTCTTTTACGCCGTCGGAGAAGGAGAGAAGCGATTCTCTGATCTCTTCATATTCCTCGCTGGAGAGCGCGGCGGTGTTTTCTCCCTCTGCCGTCTTCTCGGCATGGTGGGCCTGAGCTGTTCCGGCTGCTGCTGCTCCTGCCCCAGGAACGACGTTTGCCCAGGCGGGAGGCTGCGCCTTGATCGGGGCGGGGCGTTCATCCCCTGCTTTGGGCGCTTCGGGGTCGGCGGGGCGGGCAGCGGTTTGCGGGCGCGCCTGAGGCTGGGCAGGGGCCGGGGCTTCTTCCGGCTCCTGCAGAAGTGCGGCAAGCTTACGGGCGCTTTCGGCGACATCGCGCGCCTGGCGTCCGGTTTCCTTGCGCCGGGCTTCGGCGTCCCTGAGCGCGTCTTCAAGAGACGCGATGCGGGCGCGCTGTTCGGCAAGCTCTGCATTTGCCGCTTCATGATCGGCTCTCGCGCCTGCAAGCGCTTCCTGCAGCCCGCTCACTTCACGGGTCAGCGCCGCATTTTCTTCGGCCTGATGGGTGCCGATCTTCCGGTTGCGGGAGGAAAGCGCGGCGATCTCGGAGGTCTTGGCGGCAAGCTCTTCTTCAAGGGCTGCGACTTGAGCCTGCAAGGCGCCGATGCGGGCCGACGGGCCGCCTTCGGCTTCACCGTCTTCACCGGCCTCGCCCGCCGCAAGGCGCTTTGTCGTTGCAGCCACGGCGCGGCGCCAGATGAACTGCGCGGCCATGATGGCAAAGAGGGTTGCCAGGAAAAACCCCAGGGCAAAGATCATCAGCCCTTCAATCATGCCTATTCCCCCTCTTTCCTATCGTCAGGGCCGCATCAGAATGGCAGCCACTCACGCTCGCGCGTGTATTTCAGATACCCGACATTCGCCCCAAGGCGCAGGCCAACCCCTGCCCGGATGGGCGCGAGGACAATATCGCCCCGCTGCTGATAGTTCACGCCGACGCCGCCGACATAGTAGGCACTGCCTTCCACGCCGGGGAACCGCTGGTAGATCTGCCCGGTGTCAGGCAAGTTATAGACCAACGTGAAGACTTTCGAGGCATTACCCCCGAAATCCCAACCTGCCGAAGGCCCCTGCCAGAAGACTTCGGCGCGCGGGCCGTCCTTCATGACCAGCTGTCCGGAGCCGTAGCGCAGGCCGACGCCGATGGCGCCGCTGCCTTCCTGCCCGGCTATATAGGCATTGGGTTCACCATATTCAGCGAAGACCGCGTGGATGACTTCGGCGAGCCCTTCAGCCGTTTCCCCCAGGAAATTGCTGGCGGCCTGGAAAACCTCGTCCTCGGAAAAGGTCTTGCCTTCATTTCGGCTTTCGACGTTGGGGGCGGGCTCGTTCGGCTCTGCGGCTTTGGCCGCAGGCGCGGCAAGGGCGGCGATCCCCAGCGTTCCAAGGCTCAGCATGCCCAAGACGGCGAATGTTTTCAAACGCGGCATTTCATTATCCTTTGTTGCAAGGCCCCCCGGCGCTTACCCTCGAATTTTCGTCTGGAGGCGGCTGCGCGATCCGTTCTGAAACCCGGCACTGTGCCGTATTCGCACACATCCTCACTCCGTAAAACGGCAAAATAACGAAAGCAGGCCGTTTTTGTGCCTGCGAAACATGGCAGCAACGGGGCCAGAACGGGGCCGGCCGGTTTTGAGGGAAAAAATCCTGAAATTCGCGCTTTTTTGCCTATTTTTTGGCCCATATGGCCGCCATCTTCAGAAGGAGCGCAGTTCAGCTGCCCGCGGCACTTTTGGGGGACGATTTGAGCCTGGATAAAGACGATACCGGTCCGCACATGCCGCAGCCTCAGGCCGAAACCGGCGGCGAGAAGCCGCGCCGCGGCCTGCGCCGTCTCGGGCTGTTTTTCTTGTTGCTTTTGGCGGCGCTGGGTGCCGGGCTTTTTTGGGGCTGGCAGAACCGGGCGGCGCTTCTGGAAGCCTTTGCCAGTGATTATCTGAGCGGTCAGGGGATCGCGGAATTTTCCTTCGAGGTGGAAGAAGCAGGCTTCAGCGGTGTCGATATCGCCGCGCTGCGCATCGGCCCGGCGGAAGACCCTACCTTCAGCGCCGAGCGGGTGCAGGTGCGTATCACTTCGCTCCTTGGCGGCATGGCGGGCCTTTCCGGCATCGAGGTCATCTCTCCTTATCTGCGTCTTTCTTATGATGAAGAAACCGGGCTCGGCTTCGGTGCGCTTGGCCCCCTCCTTCAAGGAAGCGGAGAAAGCGGGACCCAGGGAGGCGTGAGTTTTGTTCCGCCGCTTTTCTTTCAGGATGCGGTCTTTGAAGCGCAAACGCCGCTCGGTGATCTAAAGCTCAGGGCGAGCGGCGACGTGCGCTGGCAGGACGGCACGCTGCGCCTTGCGCTGGAAGAATGCGCGCAGCTTGATCTGCCGCCGGAGCTTGCATGGAAAGGTGTGCCTTATGCGGCGCGGGTTGGGGCGCTGCAGCTTTGTCCCGGTGAGGGTGGCGCGTTTGTCTTTTCACCCGGCACCGGCGTGGGCGAGGCGTCATTGACGCTTCCTTCTTTTCCCTTTGAGGTGCGCCGGGAAGGCGTGCGCCGGGCCTTCGCCAAAGGACAGATGCCGGTACTTGAGCTGCGCGTCGAAAACGGCGCGCCGGGTGCCCGGCTCGACTGGAAAGCGGCCGGCGGGCAAATCGCGCTGGATGAATATGCCGTGGCTTTGAGCGGGATCGACATGGAAGGAAGCGCCTCGCTCGCAACGGAGGCGGGAGAGGGGGCGCTTACATCCACCTTCACGCTTTCCGGTCTTGCGGTGAAAGACAAGGCGCCCGTTCCCCGCTTCGCGCCTTTGCAGGTTTCGGGAAAGGGCACGCTCCAAAAAGGCGTGCTTGCCTGGAACGGACTTGCCCAAAGCGCGGCGGGCGCGCCTGCGCGGCGGCTCGAGGCGCGGCTGAGCGCCCAGCACGATCTTTCAAAGAACAAAGGCGGGCTGACGGTTACCCTGCCGCTCACGACCTTTGCGCCGGGGCAGCTGGAACTTGCGCGCGTTATGCCCCTCCTCAAAGGCCATATCACACGGGCTGTAGGAGAGCTGTCCAGTAAGGCACAGCTTTCCTGGCGGGACGGCAAGCTTTCCAGCAAAGGCGAGGCGGCGCTGCGCGGTTTCGGGTTTTCGACGACCGCCGCACGGATTGAAGGGATCGAGGGTAAGGTTACGCTTGCCTCGCTGATACCGCCTGTGACGGCCGGGCCGCAGCGTCTCGCGGTGGGGCGCATCTCCGCCGGGATCGAGCTTCTGGACGGGCAGGTGCAATTCGAGCTTGAGCCTTCAGGCGCGGTTCAGGTTCAAGAAGCATCATGGCCTTTTGCAGGCGGCACGATTTCGCTCGATGAAGGCGCAATCGAACCGGCTGCCCCGTCGCAAGGCTTCACGCTGCGCGTGCGCCAGGTGGCGCTGGATAAGTTGTTGGAGCTTCTGGCGCTCGATGGGGCAAGCGGCACGGGCCGGGTAAGCGGCTATGTGCCGGTCGTTATCGAGGAGGGCAAGGTGCTCGTCAAAGAAGGCAAGCTCAAAGCGGAAGGCGAAGGCGTTCTTGCCTATAATGGCCCCGCAGGTGAGGCGAAGACCGGCGGGCAAAGCGACCTTGTTTTTCAGGCGCTGAAGAATTTTCATTACAAGGGGCTGGAGATGACGCTGAACGGCAATGCGCTGGACAGGCTGACGCTCGGTCTTTTCATCGAAGGGGCGAACCCGGACCTTTATGACGGCTATCCCTTCAAAATAAACATCCGCACCGAAGCGGCGTTTGCCGAACTTCTGCAGCGTGGTACGGTGGGTTTTAGAGCTTTGGATGTCATTCGCGAGCAAGGAACGCCTGCGCCATGAAGACAACTATCCTCCGTTACTCTTCTCGCGGCGCTTTTCTGGGCGCTTTGGCGCTGGCGCTTGGCGCCTGTCAGCCGACGGTGAAAATCGAGGCGCCGGATAAGCCCATCGAAATCAATCTCAATGTCAAGATCGAGCAGGAAGTGCGCGTGAAAGTGGACCGCGAACTCGACGATCTGCTTGCCCAGAACCCGGAGATTTTCTGATGCGTGATTTCCCGAATGCCCGCGCCCGAACGCTTGCCGCCGCCCGGCCCGAGAGCCGGCAGCGCCGTCACTTTCTCACGGCTCTTTTCTTCGGGGCGCTGACGCTCATGGTGGCGGGCCTGACGCTGCCTGCATTCGCCGACAGTCTCGATGCCGCCAAAGCGCGCGGGGAAGTGGGTGAGAAGCGCAACGGCTATGTGGGGATCGTGGTCTCCGCGCCGTCCGCCGATATTGTGCGCATGGTAGACGACATCAATCTGCGCCGGCGCGATGCCTACCGCTCGATCGCGGAAAAGACGGCAGGCTCCACCCTGGCGGCGGTGGAGCAGCTTGCCGGCGCCAAGCTCATCGGCAATGCCGCCTCCGGCACTTATGTGGAAGATGCTTCGGGTAACTGGGTCAGGAAACCTTAAGGCGCTCCCAGCTCTCTAATCCCGTTCCCTCCTTTTCTGAATCTGTGCCAGACGGGCACAGGTTCTACGGTCCTGTGTCTTGTAGAGATGGGACGGGCGTAGGACGCGTTTCTCTCAACTCCCGGTTTTTCGCCGAATCACACGCATTACGTGCGGTGTTCGGCGCGGCATAGGCTTTGCACCTATCAGGGGTGCCGGGCCCCATATCCTTGTCCTCGCGCATATGGGAACCGGCCGCCCGAAGACGTGACGTTTGGGGGGCGTCTTCGGCATCATTTCCACTCCCCCGGCTTTGCCGGCGCGTGAGTGGGGCTGGCGCGGGGCTGGACCGAACGGGGGCTTGGTCCGGCCTCGCCGCCAGCCACGCGTTTGCCGCGCTTGCCTTCGGCTATCCCGCAAGCGTTCCTCATGAGCAAACCAATGCGACGCATTTGCATAGCGGCTATCCAGGTGGCGGATTTCTGCGTCATATCGTCTTGCGCAACCCCGAAATTCAACACCCCATTGCCGTGATTTCCTTCAGGCTCTAAACTCCATCTCATCTTTTTTCTGGAGGCTGGCTTTTGGGTCGGCAAAAGCTTGATGAAAACAGACAGCACTGGGCTGCCCTCAGTCCAACAGCTCAACGGCACGTTTGAAATCGCCAACCCCTGCGCGGCTTGCGATGTGCGCACGCGTGCGGTCTGCGCGGCGCTGAACAATGCCGAGCTGACCGAGCTTTCCGAACATTCCCGCCACAAGGAGCTTTCCGCCGGTGATACGGTCTTCTTCGAAGGTGATCCGGCTGAAGCCTATTACGTGGTGATGGACGGGGCCTTGAAGCTTTACAAGCTGCTGGCCGACGGACGCCGCCAGATCACGGGTTTTCTCTTCAAGGGCGATTTCGTCGGCCTTGCCTTTCACACCGACCATACGTTCACGGCAGAAGCGCTCAAAGGTTCGAAGCTTTGCCAATTGCCGAAACAGCGCTTTGAAACTGTTGCCGATCATTCCCCGCAGCTCGGTCACCGGCTGCTGACGCTGGCTTCCGCCGGGATCGCTTCGGCGCAGGAGCAGATGCTGCTTCTCGGGCGCAAGACCGCGGCGGAGCGTCTGGCGTCCTTCCTGCTCTGGCTCTCGACGGTGCAGGGACGTGAAGCGGCCAAACCGCTCGACCGGATTTCCGTGCCGATGAGCCGGGCGGATATGGGCGACTATCTGGGCCTGACGGTGGAAACGGTGAGCCGCACGGTGACGAAGTTTAAAACCAGCGGGCTCATCCGGCTTTGCGATCACAATGAGATCGAGATTTGTGACCGCGAAACGCTGTCCTCCATCGCCGATGGCGAGGAGCTCGACTAGTTTCTAGCGGCCCTTCCAGGTTTTTGCGACGAAGTAGGGATTGTCCATGCCCCGCTCGGTTTTGCCGTAGCGCAGCGGCGTGCCGTCAAGCTCCGTGACGCTGCCGCCGGCCGCTGAAAGCACCGCATGGCCTGCTGCGGTGTCCCATTCCATTGTGCGGCCATGGCGGGGATAAATATCGGCTTCACCTGCCGCCAGCAGACAGAATTTCAGCGACGATCCGGCGGTGATGAAACCGGTGACATTGTAATGGTCGAGATATTCGTCCGTCTTGTGATCGCGGTGGGAGCGGCTGGCGACGGCGATCATGCCGCCTGCGGGCACCGCGCGTACCTTGATGCGGCGGGGGGCGGGGGCTTTGCTCAGATCGCCTGCCTCATTGGCCTCCACATCCTGCTCATAAGCTTCCGCTGGGCCGCAGGCATAAAAGAGACGCTGCTTGGCCGGCGCATAGACGACACCGCAGGTCGGCTCACCCTTTTCGATGAGCGCGATATTGACCGTGAATTCGCCGTTCTTGTTGATGAACTCCCGGGTCCCGTCGAGCGGGTCCACCAGAAAGAAGACGTCCCCGAAAACCGGGATATGACCGGCAGCGGCGGCTTCTTCGGAGACGACGGGGATCTCCGGGGCAAGCTCTGCCAGGCCTTTCAGGATCAGCGTTTCGGCGTCCTGATCGGCTGCAGTGACGGGCGAGTCGTCTTTCTTCTGCGTGACGTCCACCGGCCCGCCTTCATAATGACGCATGATGTCCGCCCCGGCGGCCACGGCGATGCGGCACAGGCCGGCGCTCAATGAAGGGTAATCTATGCTCATGTCTTTATCTGGCTGAGTTCGGGCGGCGATGGCGCTTGGCGTGTAAACTGGGCGGAGAACACCACCCCAGCCCGGCAAGGTCAAGCAGGAAGGGCAGGCGTCCTGTCCCGGTTCTGCGCGGGGTTAGAGGCTAGCAAGGCGGGGCAGAGGGTGTTAATCACGAATTGGCAGACCCTGGGAGAAGCGAATCATGGCCGATAATTACGAAATCGAAGCTCTCGAACTGGCGGCGCTTTTGTGCTCGCGCGTCTGCCATGACGTCATCAGCCCGGTGGGCGCCATCGCCAACGGCCTTGAAGTGCTGGATGATGATGAAGACGATGATGCGGAAATGCGCGGCCATGCCATGGATCTGATCCGCCAGAGCGCACGCCAGGCCTCTGCGAAATTGCAATTCGCGCGTCTGGCTTTCGGCGCGGCAGGGTCCGCCGGGGCGCATCTGGAACTTACCGACGCGCGCGATGTGGCGCTCGGTTATGCGCAAAGCGAAAAAGCCGAGGTGACGTGGGAAGCGCCGGTGGCGACCATCGGCAAGGATTACGTGAAGCTGCTGCTCAACATGATCGTCATTGCGCTTGCCTCCATTCCGCGCGGCGGCACGATTTCCGTCAAAGTGGACGGGGTGCCTGACACACCGAGCTTCTCGCTGCGTGCCAGCGGTAAGGCGGCGCGCATTCCCTTGGAGACAGAGAAATATCTGAGCGGCGTGCGCCCGGAAGATGTGCTCGATGCGCGCGGCGTGCAGCCCTATTTCACCGGGCTTGTCGCCCGCAGCCTCAACATGGAGCTCGATGCGGCCATGACGGGTGAGGACTTCACTTTTACGGCCAAACAGGCGGGCTAGGTTTTTACCTTCCATTAACCGGCTGCCAAGCCCTTGATTTTATAAATGTTTTATCGGCATGCGCCCGAGTGGCGCATGCCGTTTTTCTGCGCCTGATTTCAGAGCTTTTTAACGAGTTTCCCCAACAATCAGCGGTAATCCGGTTCATTACCCGCTCTCCCAGTGAGCGGGCAGGACCCAAACACAGCACGCCCACATGCAGGCCTTATTGCCCGCCATGGGGTGCGCAACGCGAGAGTGCCGAGGGGACGTTATGGATGATCTACTTCGCGAATTCCTGACCGAAACGACCGAGAGCCTGGACGTTGTGGACGTCGAGCTGGTGAAGTTCGAGCAGGAACCGAACAACGCGCAGATTCTGGATAATATCTTCCGTCTCGTGCACACCGTGAAAGGGACTTGCGGGTTCCTGGGCTTGCCGCGCCTGGAAGCGCTGGCGCATGCGGCCGAAACGCTGATGGGCAAGTACCGCGACGGCATGGGCGTGACAGATGGCGGCGTGACGGCGATTTTGCATTCCATCGACCGGTTGAAGCTCATTCTTTCCGAACTGGAAGCGAATGAAGCCGAGCCCGATGGCTCGGACGACGATCTGATCAACCAGCTTAACGCGCTCTCGCAGGGAGAAGCGGAAGCTGCTGCCCCGGCAGCGCCCGCTGCGCCTGCCGAAGAAGCGGTGCCGGTTGCCGAAGAAGCGGCGAGCGATGACAGCGCAGCTATCGATCCGCTGCTCGACCGCCCCTTGCGTCCGGGTGAAGTCTCGCTAGATGAACTTGAACGCGCATTCCAGGAAGCTGAAGGCCCGGAGCTTGCCGCTCCTGCGCCGGCCCCGACCCCGGCGCCCGCCGCGCCGTTTGCCGAAGAGTCTGCTGCTGCGGATGACGGCGAGAGCGAAGGCGGCAAGAAAGAAAGCGTCGCCAACCAGTCCATCCGTGTGAACGTGGATACGCTTGAAAACCTGATGACCATGGTTTCCGAGCTTGTTCTGACGCGCAACCAGCTTCTGGAAATGGTGCGCCGCCTGGATGACAGCGAATTCAAAGTGCCGCTGCAGCGCCTCTCCAATGTAACGGGCGAGCTGCAGGAAGCGGTGATGAAGACGCGCATGCAGCCCATCGGCAATGCCTGGCAGAAACTGCCGCGCATCGTGCGCGACCTCAGCCGCGAGCTTGGCAAGAAGATCGATCTGGAAATGATCGGTGCGGAAACCGAGCTTGACCGCCAGGTTCTCGATCTCATTAAAGACCCGCTCACCCATATGGTGCGTAACTCCGCCGACCATGGTCTGGAAACCACGGCCGAACGCGTTGCGGCGGGTAAATCCGACAAGGGCCGCATCACGCTGCGCGCCTATCACGAAGGCGGCCATATCATCATCGAAATCGCCGATGACGGGCGCGGTCTCGATGTCGAAAAGATCAAGGCAAAAGCCATTGCCAACGGTCTTGTCAGCGAAGCGGAAGTGGAAAAGCTCACCGAGCAGCAGATCCACCGCTATATCTTCGCGCCGGGCTTCTCGACTGCCGCGAAAGTCACGAACGTGTCGGGCCGCGGCGTCGGTATGGATGTGGTGCGCACGAATATCGAGCTGATCGGCGGGTCCATCGACCTGCGCTCGACGCATCACAAAGGCACGACCTTCACCATCAAGATCCCGCTCACGCTCGCGATCGTTTCCGCGCTTATCGTGGAAGCGGCCGAAGAGCGCTTCGCCATTCCGCAGCTTGCCGTTGTGGAACTGGTGCGCACGAAGGCCGATTCCGATCACCGCATCGAGCACATCAACAACACGCCGGTTCTGCGTCTGCGCAACCGTCTCCTGCCGCTGGTCTTCCTCGATCAGTTCCTGGGACTGCGCTCTTCGGCCGAAACCACGTCCGAAGACGGGCGCACGGTGACGTCCGATGAAGCTTTCATCGTGGTGACGCGTGTGGGCGAGCAGATTTTCGGCATTGTCGTGGACAGCGTTTTCGACACCGAGGAAATCGTCGTGAAGCCCGTGGCCTCGCTTCTGCGCGATATCACGGTCTTCTCCGGCAACACCATCCTGGGCGACGGATCGGTCATCATGATCATGGATCCGAACGGCGTGGCGCAGGCAATTGCCGGCGAGCTCAACGAAATGGAAGAGATCGTGGCGGAAGAACAGCAGGGCTTTACCTCCGACGGCGAGACCTCGCTTCTGGTCTTCTATGCCGGCTCGCAGGAACCCAAGGCCGTGCCGCTTTCCCTCGTCACGCGTCTGGAAGAGTTCGACGTTTCCGAGATCGAATATTCCAACGGCTCCAACGTCATTCAGTATCGCGGCAAGCTGATGCCCATCATGCATGTGGCCGAAGGCACCGCGCTGCGCAGCGAAGGGCGCCAGCCGATCCTCGTGTTCACCGAAGAAGAGCGCTCTGTGGGCCTCGCGGTGGACGAGATCGTGGATATCGTCACGGACCGCCTCGATATCGAGCTGACCTCGGAAGTGCCGGGTATTCTGGGCTCCGCCGTGATCCGCGAAAAAGCCACGGAAGTGCTCGACGTCGCTCATTATCTGACGCGGGTCTTCGCCGATTGGTTCCGCCGCAAGGAGGCCGCGCTTCAGGCGGGCGCTGCCAAACGGTTGCTGCTGGTCGATGACAGCCCCTTCTTCCGCACCATGGTAACGCCGCAATTGGCAATGGCCGGCTATCAGGTCGTGCATGCCGCGAGCGTGGACGCTGCCTGGAAACTGCGCGATGCGGGCCAGATGTTCGACATCATCGTCTCGGATATCGAGATGCCGGTGACGAATGGCTTTGAATTCGCAGCCGCGGTCAAGAAAGACGACACCTGGTCGCATATCCCGATCATCGCGCTCTCAGCGCTTGGCTCATCCGAGGCGATCGAGAAAGGCCGCCAGGCCGGCTTCGACGATTATGTCGCCAAATATGACCGCGACGGCTTGATCCAGGTTCTCAACGAAATTCTCGATGCCAAAGGAGAGGCAGCATGAGCGAGCACGAAACCAAAGCAGCTGCAACGCGCGCATCGCGTAAGAAAGCCGCGGCAGCGGTGAGCAGTGCCGGTATGTCTGAATACATCACCGTGGTGATCGAGGATCAGCTTTTCGGCATTCCGGTTCCGCGCGTCCATGACGTTTTCATGCCGCAATCCATGACACGGGTGCCGCTTTCGGCGCCGGAAGTGGCGGGGGTTCTAAACCTGCGCGGCCGCATCGTGACGGCAATCGATATGCGCCGCCGTCTCGGTCTGCAGTCGCGAGACCGCACGGCCGGGTGCATGGCGGTGGGCGTCGAGCACCGGGGCGAGTCTTACGGGCTGATCATCGACAGTGTGGGCGAGGTCCTGCGCGTTGCCGATGCGGACATGGAAAGCAATCCGGCAAATCTCGATCCGCGCTGGCGGGAAATTTCCGCAGGGGTGCAGCGGCTGGAGTCGCGGCTCATGATCGTGATCGATGTCGAGCGGGTTCTGAATTTCACTGGTCAAACGCTGGCGGCTTAAGGCGGGGCCAGGCATTAGGAGAATGGTATGAAGACGTGTCTGGTCGTTGACGATAGCTCGGTCATCCGCAAGGTGGCGCGGCGCATCCTCGAGGAAATGAATTTTTCTATCGAGGAAGCCGAGGACGGCAAAGAAGCGTTGGACCGTTGCCTGGGCTCCATGCCCGACGCGGTGCTGCTCGACTGGAACATGCCGGTCATGAATGGGCTCGACTTCCTGAAAGAGCTGCGCGGCAAGCCGGGCGGCCAGAAACCCATCGTGGTTTTCTGCACGACGGAAAACAACATGTCGCATATTACCGAGGCGATCAGCGCCGGTGCGAACGAATACATCATGAAGCCGTTCGACAAGGAAATCATCGAGTCCAAGTTTGCTCAAACCGGATTGATCTAAGTGAACGCTGTACCTGCCACTCCCAAACCCCGGAACGACCAGGCCGTTCGCGTTATGGTCGTCGATGACTCCGTCGTCATTCGCGGGTTGATCAGCCGTTGGCTGGACGCGCTGCCCGATATCGAGGTGGCTGTGACCTGCCGGAACGGTGAAGACGCGGTCAAAAAGATCGCGGATGCGGATGTCGATATCGTCATTCTCGACATCGAAATGCCGGTGATGGACGGCATGACGGCCTTGCCGAAATTGTTGCAAGCAGCACCGGGGGTTCGTGTTCTCATGGCCTCGACCCTGACCCGCCGCAATGCCGATATTTCCCTGAAAGCGCTGAAGCTGGGTGCGGCCGATTATGTGCCCAAGCCCGAAAGCACGCGGGAAGGCAATGCGCCGGAAGAATTTCAGCGTGAGCTTGTGGCGAAAATCCGCGGTCTTGGCCGCCGCCGCCGTCCCGCTATGCGGGCTGGCAGCGCAACCTCGCCGGCCGCTCAGCCGGGCGCCCGCCGCCCGCTCAGCCCCGCGCCTGCCGCCGCGCCGAAACCCATTGTTCTGCAGCCGGCGTCCAAGACGCGCCCGCGGATCGTCGCGATCGGCAGCTCGACCGGCGGACCGCGCGCGCTGTTCGATCTTCTGGGTGCGCTCTCGCCCTCGCTTGAGCGGCTGCCGGTTGTGATTACACAGCATATGCCGGCGACCTTTACCTCCATTCTGGCCGAACATATCGAAGGGGTGGCGAAACGCCCCTGCGTGGAAGGTCAGACGGGCATGAAAGTGGAGCCGGGCAAGATTTATGTCGCGCCGGGCGGCTTTCATATGAAGTTTGAGGCTAAAGGCACGGACACGTTCATCAAGCTCGACGATTCCGCGCCGGTGAATTTCTGCCGGCCTTCCGTCGATCCGATGCTCGACAGTCTGATTGCGATTTACGGACCTGCGATCCTGACCTGCATTCTCACCGGCATGGGCCATGACGGGCGCGACAGCGCACGGCGTGTGCAGCAGGGCGGCGGGACGGTGATCGCGCAGGACGAAGAGACCAGTGTTGTTTGGGGAATGCCGGGAGCGGTCGCTCAGGCAGGGATTTGCCACAAAGTGCTGCCGCTCGGCCAGCTTGCCGAAACGATGGCCCGGTTGATTGTTGGAGGCGTGTCATGAGGCAGGCGGACTTTGAATATCTCGCAAAGTTCCTGAAAGAGCGCTCGGGCCTCGTGCTGACGCCGAACAAGGAATATCTGATCGAGAGCCGGCTCTTGCCGATTGCCCGCGACAATGGCTTTGAAGACATTGAAGGGCTGGTCGGGGCCATGCGGCCGGGCGCCGTGGCGCTGCTCGAGCAGGTGACGGAAGCGATGACGACGAACGAGTCGTTCTTCTTTCGCGACAAGACGCCTTTCGAAATGTTCGAAAAGGTGATCCTGCCGCATCTTCTGGAAACGCGCGCGGGCACGAACCGCTTCCGCATCTGGTGCGCGGCCGCCTCCACGGGCCAGGAGCCCTATTCGCTGGCCATGCAGATCAAGGAAATGGGCCCGAAGCTGAGCAGCTGGCGCCAGGAAATCATCGGCACGGATCTCTCCGCCGATGTGCTGCGCCGGGCGAAACTTGGCAAATATACTCAGTTCGAGGTGCAGCGCGGCTTGCCGATCCAGCTTCTGGTGAAATATTTCAAGCAGATCGGTCATGATTGGGAAATTTCGCCCGATATCCGCTCGATGGTGCAGTACCGCAAGCTCAACCTCTTGGAAGAGTTCAGCGCCCTTGGCCAGTTCGATGTGGTGTTCTGCCGGAACGTGCTGATCTATTTCGATCAGCAGACCAAGGCGCAGGTGCTGGAGCGCATCGCCAAACAGCTGGCGCCGGACGGGTTCCTGGTGCTGGGCGCGGCGGAAACCGTGATCGGCATTACCAAGGCCTTCAAGCCGCTGAAAGGCTGCCGCGGGCTTTACGTGCCGGCGGAAGCCGATGTCTCCAAGCTGGAGCGGGCGGCGGTTGCCTGACCTTCTTTTCAGGAAATGCGATATGAAAAACCCGGCGCGCGCCGGGTTTTTTAATGCCTGGAGCAGGGCAGGCGGGCAGATCCAAATAATAAAGGCGTCTCCTCCCCCGAAGAGACGCCTTTAAATCCCCCTCAAGCGCACGAAACGCAACGCGGTGCAGCTTTTGGATAGGGCCCGGTTTAAGCGGAAGCTTTGGCCGGCTGGCCCTGTTCATGCGGGTCGCGCAGCACATAGCCGCGGCCCCAAACCGTTTCGATGTAGTGTTCGCCATCCGTCGCCGCGGCCAGTTTCTTGCGCAGCTTGCAGATGAACACGTCGATGATCTTGAGTTCCGGCTCGTCCATCCCGCCATAAAGGTGGTTGAGGAACATTTCCTTGGTCAGGGTCGTGCCCTTGCGCAGGGAAAGCAGTTCCAGCATCTGATATTCCTTGCCGGTCAGATGCACGCGCTGGCCGTCCACTTCCACGGTTTTCGTGTCGAGGTTGACGGTAAGCTTGCCGGTGGTGATGACCGACTGGGAATGGCCCTTGGAGCGGCGGACCACGGCATGAATGCGTGCCACCAGCTCATCCTTGTGGAAGGGCTTGGTCATATAGTCGTCGGCGCCGAAGCCGAGGCCCCGCACCTTGTTTTCGATCCCCGCCATGCCGGAAAGGATCAGGATCGGTGTGCCGACCTTGCCCGTGCGAAGGCTTTTCAACACCTCGTAGCCGCTCATATCCGGCAGATTGAGATCGAGAAGGATAATGTCGTAATCATAGAGCTTGCCCAGATCGACACCTTCTTCACCCAGATCCGTGGTGTAAACGTTAAAGCCTTCGGATTTGAGCATCAGGTCGATGCTCTGCGCCGTTGCGCTGTCATCTTCAATCAACAGTACCCGCATCGAAATCCTCATCCGAGCCAAGGACTTAGGTCCTTAATGGCTCCCCTTATCGTTAATCCATCCATGCCACTTTAAGACGATTTGGTTAACAAAGGTTAATCAGAATGAAGAAATTAGAAAAATTTTTATCCGAACTGTAGGAAGCTCGGTGATATCCGCTAAACCATTGTAAATACGTAAATTTTTCTTTTCCACCGATATGAGGGTCGGGGTTTACGGCCCTTTAAGCATGTTCCGGCCAAAATGATGATCTCGCGAGTCGTCATGAGGATGTAGGCGTGCAGGCGCTTCTAGCAGAAGTAGAGAAAATTCAAGAGGTTAGGTCGTACGGCCGGGTCGCCAGCATTCAGGGGCTCATGGTCGAGGTGGCCGGGCCTCTTTATGCTATGAGCGTGGGCAGCCGCATTGTGATCGAGAGCCGCTCCGGCAAGACCGTGCCATGCGAAGTGGTGGGGTTCGGCCAGAAAACGGCGCTTTGCCTGCCTTTTATGACGCTGGACGGGGTAGGTGTCGGCTGCCGGGCCTGGATCGAGGCGGCAGAGCCCGTCGTCCATCCCTCCCGCGGCTGGCTGGGCCGCGTCGTCAATGCGATGGGCGAGCCCATCGACGGCAAGGGTCCGCTGCCGCAAGGGGCGATGCCGATGCCCTTCCGCGGCACGCCGCCGCCCGCTCATCAGCGCGCCCGCGTTAAAGAGCCGATCAATCTCGGCATCCGGGCGATGAACACGTTTACCACCTGCTGCAAAGGGCAGCGGATGGGGATTTTCGCCGGTTCGGGTGTGGGTAAGTCGGTGCTGCTTTCCATGCTCGCCAAAAATACCGCGTCCGATGTCTCGGTTATCGGGCTGATCGGCGAACGCGGACGCGAAGTACAAGAATTCATCGAAGACCATCTGGGGCCCGAAGGGCTTGCCCGCTCGGTCATCGTGGTCGCGACCTCGGACGAGAGCGCGCTCATGCGCCGCCAGGCGGCCCTGTTGACGCTGACCCTGTCGGAATATTTCCGCGAGCAGCACCAGGACGTGCTCTGCCTGATGGACAGCGTGACCCGTTTTGCCATGGCGCAGCGCGAGATCGGCCTTTCCGCCGGCGAACCGCCGGCCGCCAAAGGCTATACGCCGACCGTCTTTTCCGAATTGCCGCGGCTTCTGGAGCGTGCCGGGCCGGGCACGGGCGCCGGCTCGATTACCGGGCTTTTCACCGTTCTGGTGGAAGGGGACGATCACAACGAACCCGTCGCCGATGCGGTGCGCGGGATCCTGGACGGGCACATCGTTCTTGAACGGGCGATTGCCGAGCGCGGGCGCTACCCCGCGATAAACATTCTTAAATCGGTTTCCCGTACCATGCCGGGGTGCAATCTGCCGGAGCAGCAAGAGCTCATCCGGAAGGCACGGGGATTGATGGCAGCCTATGACGATATGGAGGAACTCATACGTCTGGGGGCCTATAGGTCGGGTTCCGATCCCTTGGTGGATCGGGCCATCCGCTATCAGCCGGCACTCGATGCGTTTCTGGCCCAAGGCCAGAACGAGTGCACGGGCTTGGACGAAGGATTTGTTCAGCTCGCTCAAATTCTCGAAGGACTCGAGGACGGGCGCAGCGCGACGGAGGGGACTGACTAATGAAAAGCCGTGAATCGCTGATCCGGCTGCACCGCTTTCAGGTTGATGAAAAGCGGCGGCAAGTGGCCGATATCGAGAGCATGCTCGAAGACTTCCAGCGCAAGGAACGCGATCTGGAAGCCCAGGTGGAACGGGAACAGGAAAAGGCCGGCATTTCCGATGTCGCCCATTATGCCTATCCGATGTTCGCCAAATCCATGCGCGCGCGCCGGGACAATATGATCGAGTCCATGAGCGAGCTGAGCCGGCAATTGGACCAGGCCCGCGAGGAACTGGCCGATGCCTACCGCGAGCTCAAAAAATACGAGCTTGTGGAGCAGAGCCGCCAGCGCCGGGCCAAACGTGAGGCTGCGCGGATCGAGCAAAACGTGCTCGACGAAGTCTCGCTGAACATGCATCGACAGAATATGGGCGGCTAAAGGGGGGAAATCTCCCTTAAAGCTCAGGCCTTCACGAATGGAAACCGGCACGGCATAATGCGGGCCAGTTCACCCCTATTCGTGAGAATAATTTTTCATGCCTTCTTTCGACGTTGTCTCCAAAGTCGATCTTTCCGAGGTCGATAACGCCATCCAAAACGTGCGCCGGGAAATCGAGCAGCGCTACGACTTCAAAGGGTCGAAATGCTCCATCGAGCGCAATGACGACGAGATGGTCATTCTCGCCGATGACGAGCTGAAGCTGAAACAGATGCATGAAGTCCTGCAGGGGCATCTGGCCAAACGCGGCATAGAGCCCTCCGTGCTCGATTATAAGACGGCGGAAAATGCCGCCGGCCAGTCCCAGCGCCAGAAGGTCGGCATCAAGCAGGGCCTCTCTAAGGAACTTGCCAAAAAGCTGGTAAAGGAAATCAAGGACAAGAAGCTGAAAGTGCAGGTTGCCATTCAGGGCGACGAGCTGCGCGTCACCGGCAAGAAGCGCGACGATTTGCAGGACGTGATCCAGCACCTGAAAACCCGGCCCGACGAACAGCCGCTGCAATATGTGAATTTCAGGGACTGAGGTGCGGTTTCGCACTGCTGTTCAGTAAAACAAAAAGCCCGGCTCATTGGCCGGGCTTCGTTGTTTTTATGGCAGGGCGATTACCCGCGCAGGACGATCCGCTTGACGATGTAAAGGATCGTAATGGCGATGAGATAGCCTAGAAACCGGATGCCGATCAGTTTCAGATCGCCGTCCACATCGGCAAGATTGGGCAGCGGGTTGGGCGCATCGGCCATGATGCGCCGGCCGACATTGACGGCTTCATGGGCAATGGTCGCAACCAGCGTCCAGACCAGGATCTGGTTGTAGCGCTTCATCAGATAGGCCGCGAGGGCGGCGATGATGAGCCCTTGAATGGAATTGACGGTGTCGAACCCTTGCTGAAACAGCGACAGAGCTTGGGCGACATATTCATTGTTCATCGGAAATCCCCCCTATCCGATCCACCACGTTATCGGCGCAGCTTACCCGATCAGCTTGCAAAATGCATCACAGGTTCTACGGATTTATGACAGAGTGTCAGTGGAGATTGATGCCTCGGTTAACGCGCCGAAGAGCCGGTAAGCGGCGGGTTGCCGCCGGATTGGCTGGTGATAACGGGCGGGTCTTCCAGAAGCAGCGCCGAAATTTTTTTCACCGCGTCCCCCGCTGTGCTTTGCGGGTGACGGAAGAAAAGCGGTGCCTGGCGGCGGATCGCATCGCGCACCTGCGTGTCGGCGGGGACGATCCCGGCAAGCACGGGCTCGGTGCCGAGGAAATTGCGGCAGGCATTGGCAAGCGTTGCATAGGTGCGCTGACCTTCGGTTTTGTCCGCTGCCTGATTGATGACGAGGCGGATATCGGCGCGCGGGTTTTGCCGCAGGAGCAGCTTGATGAAAGCATAGGCGTCCGTGATCGAAGTCGGATCGGGCGTGACGACCACGACATGGCGGCCATCATGTTCGCATAATTTACGCACGGCGCCGTCAAGCCCGGCGGCAAGGTCGAGAATGACCGCGCCGTAATGACCGGCGAGCTTTTCGATGCCGCGCTTAAGGCGCGCGACTTCTTCGATCGACAAGGCGCTGAGCGTGCCGCTGCCCGACTGGCCGGTCATGATGTCGAAGCTCGCGCCGCCTTCTTCTTCGCCGAAGGGGCGGAAGGTGAAAAGCGCTTCTTTCAGCGAGACGCGCCCGGCAATCACGCTGCCTAGATCGTGGCGCGGGCTGAGGCCGAGCTGCACGTCCACGTTTGCAAGACCGAGATCGCCGTCGATGAGCAGCGTCTTGACGTTGCGCAAGGCAAGCGCCTGGGCGAGCGTCACGGAAAACCACGTCTTGCCGACACCGCCTTTGCCTGAGGCAACGGAAATGATGTTTGCGCGGGTCATGCTTTTGTCCTCGGACATGCTGAATGGGTCATGCGGATTGCGCCTTGCGGTTGCCGCCGGTGCCGGTCTCCCCCAGCACAAGCTGGGCAAGGCGCACCGGGTCGAGCCGGGCGAGGCCCTGGCCGAGATAGGGGCTGATGCTGATTTGCGAAAGCGACAGGCCGGAGCTGTCGGCGGCGGCAAGCAGCCCGCCCATGCGCCGGGCAAGGTCGAGCTGTGTGAAGATCACGCGTCTTGCGCCGAGCTGCGCCATTTCTTCGGCAACTTCCGCGGTTAGCAGCGGGTCCATAGCGGCGGAGAGTATGGCCACGGGTTCGGCTTTGCCGCCGCGCCGGGCCGCCGCGATCATCTCTGCTGCCTCAGCGCTTTCCTGGGCGTTGAAAGGGTTGAAGCTTGCCGTGTCGATGAGGCAGGCGCGCGCGCCATGCATGGAAGCGACCTCGCGGTAGCCGGCAAGATGCTGGCTCAGCTCGTCGGCGGTTTCGGCTTTAAGAACCGGCGCGTCGAGAAGCGCGCCATAAGCCTCGCTCTGAAGTGCAGCCCCCGTACGCACCGCATCGGCAGTGATCAGGGTAATCTGGGCGCCTTCGCCCATGGCCCGTGCGGCAAGTTTGATCTGCGTGACGGTTTTACCCGCCCCCGGCATGCCGATCAGAAGCAGCGGGCGCTGGGGCAGGGGCGGAAGCGGCTCGAAATTGAAACGGGTTTCGAGCGCATAGGCGAGGGCGCTCAAGGGGTCGTCCATCTCCATCGCGCTTGCCGTGCGCACCAGCGAGGCGGTGAGGGCCGGCGGTGTACCATGATCCGCAAGGGCCTGCTCCAGCGCGCTCAGGTCTGCGGGTGCAGAACGGCGCGGCGTTTCTTTTACGGGAGCGGGTTTCTTCGGGCGGGGACGCTCGGCTTGCGGCTCAGGCTCGCGCAAAGAGGTTTGCAGCCGTTCCAGAAGAATATCGTCGAGCGAGCGGCCGGTTTCCGGTGCGAGCAAGGAGGCAGGTTCCCGGCGGCGGCCTTCTACGGCAGCGGTTACTTCCACCCGGCCTGCCGCTTCATGGGTCGACACAATGATCGCGTCTTCGCCCAGGCTGCGGCGAACCTCGTTCATAGCCTCGGCCAGGCTGGGCGCGGTGAAAGTTCTAAGACGCAAAGCACACTCTTCAAATTTGAAAATTCAAAGCAAGAGAGCAGTCTAACGCAACGCCCTTGCCGGTTAAATCGTTCCGACGGTTTTCAGCTTCGCTTTCGGATGAATCTCATTCTGCGACATGACGATGGTTTGCGGGCGGAACCGCTCGATCACCGAGCGCACATAAGGACGGATGCCGGGGCTCGTGAGCAGCACCGGCACGATGCCGAGGCCCGCCGCTTCCTCGAACGTGTCGCGGACGGTCATGATGAAGTCCTGCAGCTGGCTCGGAGCCATGGCAAGCTGGCGCTCGTCGCCCTGGCCGATCAGTGCTTCGGCAAAGGCTTCTTCCCATTGTGGGGAAAGCGTGACGAGCTGCAGCACGCCTTCGCCGTCCGCATAGGCCGCGCCGAGTTGGCGGGCAAGGCGCATGCGCACATGTTCGGTGATCTGTGTCGTGTTCTGCGTATGGCCGACGGCCTCTGCCACCCCTTCCAGGATGGAGGGCAGGTCGCGGATGGAGACCCGCTCGGACAGCAGCGTCTGAAGAACGCGCTGCATGCCGGTGACGGTGATCTGGCCGGGGATAATGTCGTCCGCCAGGCGCTTGTGTTCCGTGCTGAGCTCGTCGAGCAGCTTTTGCGTTTCGGCATAGGAAAGCAGCTCGGACATGTTGTCCTTGATGATCTCGGTCAGATGCGTGGTGATGACCGTTGCCGGGTCTACCACCGTGTAGCCGCGGAAGGCAGCTTCCTCGCGCAGGTTCTCGTCGATCCAGGTCGCCGGCAGGCCGAACGCGGGTTCGGTCGTGTGTAGGCCCGGCAACTCGATCTTCGTGCCATGGGGGTCCATGACGAGAAGCTGGTTGATGTAGACGTCGCCCCGGCCGGCATCCAGTTCCTTGATGCGCATGACATAGGCATTGGCCTCGAGCTGCATATTGTCGAGGATGCGCACGGGCGGCATGACGAAGCCCATATCGGTGGCGAACTGACGGCGCAGCGCCTTGATCTGGTCGGTCAGTTTCTGACCTTCGCTGTCATTGATGAGCGGCAGGAGGCCATAGCCGATTTCTAGGCGCAGCTCGTCGATCTTGAGCGCGGTGGAAATCGGCTCTTCGGCGGGCGGTGTGGCTTCCACCTCGGCCTGCGCCGCATCCTCTTCAGCCTGCTCTTTCTGCTGGCGCGCGGTCTTCAGATAATAGGCAAGGCCGCCGGTGCAGCTCGCCAGGAAAAGAAACGGCACAGCAGGAATGCCCGGCAGCACGGCCATAACGCCCATGACGAAAGAAGACATGCCGAGCGCCTGCGGGTAGCCGGAAAGCTGGTCGAACAGCGCGCGGTCGGCTGCGCCTTCCACACCTGCCTTGGAAACGAGGAGACCTGCGGCGGTCGACACGATGAGTGCCGGGATCTGGCTGACAAGGCCGTCACCGATGGTGAGCAGCGAGTAAGTTGCCCCGGCTTCGCCGAAAGGCATGTCCTGCTGGCCGACGCCGACAATGATGCCGCCGATAATGTTGATGAAGGTGATCAGAAGGCCGGCTACGGCATCGCCGCGCACGAATTTCGAGGCACCGTCCATGGAGCCGAAGAAGGCGGACTCGTCTTCCAGCCGCTTGCGGCGGGTGCGGGCCGTTTCCTCGTCGATCAGACCGGCGGAAAGATCCGCGTCGATCGCCATCTGCTTGCCGGGCATGGCGTCCAAGGTGAAGCGGGCGGCGACTTCCGCGATACGGCCCGAACCCTTGGTGATGACGACGAAGTTCACGATGACCAGAATGGCAAAGACGATGATGCCGATGACGAAATTGCCCTGCATCACGAAGTTGCCGAAAGCCTCGATCACTTTACCCGCGGCGTTCGTGCCTTCATGGCCCTGCGAAAGGATGAGACGGGTGGAGGCGAGATTGAGCGCGAGCCGGATCATCGTGGCGATGAGCAGCACCGTCGGAAAAGCGCTGAACTCGAGCGGCGTGCGGATAAAGAGCGCGGTCATCAGCACCAGCACCGAGAAGGTGATGGAGATGGCGAGCGACAGGTCGAGCAGGAAAGCGGGCATCGGCAGGATCAGCACCACGAGAATGGTGATAATGCCGAGGGCAAGGGCCAGATCGCCGCGCTTGGTGATCTCGCCCAGAATGCGCGCAGGGCCGAAGCCGGTCAGTTTGCCTTGATTGACGCTGATGTCGCTCATGCTCGTCTCGTCCTTATGGAAGCGCAGCTTCCCTGGTTACTCAGAAGGCGGCGTTGGCCGGGGCGGGAACGGCGATTCCCTCGTCGTTATACTGCTTGAGCTTGTTGCGCAGCGTGCGGATCGAGATACCCAGAATGTTGGCGGCATGAGTGCGGTTGCCGAGGCAATGTTCCAGCGTGCCGATGATCAGGTCTTTTTCCACTTCCGCGACCGTGCGTCCGACAAAAGAGCGGGAGACGGCATCGGCGGTGACGGCAGCCTGGGTCGCAACGGAAGGCGCGGCGGCCTCTTCCAGGCGCGTGCCGTCCGGCAGGCGAATGGCTTCAAGTCCGATCTCGTCACCCGTTGCCAGAAGTACGGCGCGGTGCATGGTGTTTTCCAGCTCGCGCACGTTGCCCGGCCAGGAATGCTTGGCCAGATGGCGGCGCGCTTCCACCGAGAGCGGCTTGGCGGTGAGGCCGTTCACATTGGCGTATTTATTGACGAAGTGATCGGCGAGCGCCGTAATGTCAGCCGGGCGCTCGCGCAGGGGCGGCAGCGCCAGATTGACGACATTGAGGCGGTAGAACAGGTCTTCGCGGAAGCGGCCGGCGCGCACTTCATCCGCCAGGTCCCGGTTGGAGGTCGCGATGATGCGGATATCGACTTTCACCGGCTGTTTGCCGCCGACCCGGTCGATCTCTTTTTCCTGAATGGCGCGCAGCAGTTTGGCCTGCAGATGCACGTCGATCTCGCTGATTTCATCGAGCAGCAGCGTGCCGCCATCGGCTTCCTCGAACTTGCCGACGCGCCGGGCAATGGCGCCGGTGAAGGCGCCTTTCTCGTGGCCGAAAAGTTCGGATTCGATGAGGTTCTCAGGAATGGCGGCACAGTTCACGGAGATGAACGGCTTGTCGGCCCGCTTCGACTTGCGGTGGACATAGCGCGCCATGACTTCTTTACCCGAACCGGACTCGCCGGTGATCATGATGCTGGCTTCGGAGGCTGCGATTTGTTTGGCAAGCTCCAGTACGCCGCCCATTTTCGGGTCTTTGAAGACGAGCTGATGGCTTTCATCGGCAACCGCTTCCAGAACCGCGGCGATGAGCTCGGCATCCGGGGGCAGGGGGATATATTCTTTAGCGCCCGCGCGGATCGCCTTGACGGCGGCCTGCGCATCGGTGCCCACGCCGCAAGCGACGACCGGCACATGCACGCGCTCGGCCTGCAGGTTGGCGATCAGGCGGTTAATGTCGATCGAAACTTCCACCATGAGCAGATCGGCGCCGCGCCCGGAACGCAGGATATCCATCGCCTGATCGATATTGGCGGCATGGGTAACCTTGGCGCCTTTTTCCATCGCCATTTTCGTGGCGGTGGAGAGCTGGCCGTTCAACGTTCCTACAATAAGAAGTCGCATGTCGCTTTTTCCTTCTACTCACGTATAGATCTGAATCTGGTCGGCGGGGGGCAGCATGGCGTTGATGGCCATTTGCAGGCGCCGCGGGCTTTCCTGACGGGTCATCGCGGCGGCGCTTGCCGCGTAGATGGCCAGGCGCAGCCCGTCTTCCTGGGAATTGCGTTCGATTTTGGCGGCGAGCGGGGCAAAGACCATGTTGCCGAGAATGGCGCCGTAGAATGTCGTGATCAGCGCAACCGCCATGGCCGGGCCGATGCTGGAGGGGTCGGAAAGATGGGTGAGCATCTGCACGAGGCCGACCAGCGTACCGATCAGGCCCATGGCGGGCGCAACTTCAGCGGCGCGGCGCAGGATCGCGGCGGATTTCACCCAGCGGCCTTTGGCCATGTCGAGCTCGGCGCCGAGCAGGCGTTCGACTTCCTCTGCCGGCACGCCTTCAACCACCAAGGTCAGCGCGCGGGAGAGAGCCGCATCGCGCTTTAGCTGCGGCAAGCGCTTTTCGATGCCGCGCACACCTTCCTTGCGGGCGGCTTCGGACAGAACGATCAGGCGGCGGGCTGCCTCGGAGAGGTTCGTGGCGCGGGAGGCGAGGGCGCGGCCCACGGCGCGCGCTGCTTCGACCACTTCATCGAACCGGTAGGAAACGAGCGTCATGGCGATGGTGCCGCCGATCACAATCAGGAAGGCGCGCAGATTGAGAAAGGCTTCCCAATCCCCGCCCAGGAACACGGCCGTGCCGACAAAGCCGAAACCGGCGATGAGGCCGAGCGGCGTTGCCAGATCCGTTGCCGATGTCCGCTGTCCGCTCATCCGCTGATGCCCGTCTTGATGATTTCCGTCATCGTCACGCCGAGACGGTCTTCCACGATCACCACTTCGCCGCGCGCAACGAGGCGGTCATTGACGTAGATGTCGATGGCCTCGCCGACCTTGCGGTCAAGCTCGACGACGGCGCCGCGGCCGAGCTTCAAGAGATCGGACACTTCGATATGCGCCTTGCCGAGAACGGCAGAAACGTTGACCGGGACATCGAAAACGGCTTCCAGATCCGCAGCCGAGCGCTGAATGTCGGCAGCGTCCTGCGTGCTGGTGTCCGCCCCGGCATCTTGCGGCGTGTCACTCGTGGAAAGGTCGGGAAGATCCATGCCGGTATCATTCTCAGACATGTTGCGGCTCCTTTTGGGCAGCGTCGGCGGAGGCAGCTTCACCTTCGCCTTTCAGACTTTGGGCGTAACGGTCGACGATCTGGGTCAATTCCCCGTCGATGGCCGAAAGCGAGCGGGTGATGCCGCCATCGGCCCATTCGACATGGCAGTCGCCGAAGGGGACTTCTGGATCGCCGATCAAAAGCACCTGCTCGCTCATACCGCGCTCATGACAGAGGCGGTCGACATATTCTTTGAGCAGGCCGGAAAGGCCGTCGGCAACACGCAGCACCAGATGCGGCTCGCGGTTGAGGTGGGTAACGCATTCCTCGATCACCGCTTCGATTTCAGCCTGCGGGCGCTCGGCGATAAGCCGGGCGGCGAGCTTGCGGGCGGCAAGAAGGGAGAGGCGGGCGGCGAATTCGCGGATTTCGCGATTTTCCTGCTCGAGTTGGACAAAGCTGGCGCTCAGCGCTTCGCCGATCGCGGCAAAGGTTTGTGCGGTCTGCTGCTCGATCCCGGCCTGGGCTTCTGCAAGCCCGCGTTGATGGCCTGCCGCTTCACCTTCGGCGCGCGCCTCTGCGCGGATGGCGTCGAGTTCCTCGTCCGTCAGCTCGTGCTTCTTTCGCGGTGCGTTCACGACGACGGGTGCGTCTTCCGCGCGGAAGACGTTGTCGAACATGAACTTCACTTTCTCTTTGTTTTCCTGCATCACCGCACTCATCAGTACACGAGCTCGTCATCTTCTTTGTTGTCGGCCAGCATGATCTCGCCGCGGGCGGCAAGGTCCTTGGCCATGTTGACCATGGCCATCTGAGATTCATCTACATCGCGCAGGCGCACCGGCCCCATGACTTCCATGTCTTCGCGCAGGATACGGGCCGCGCGTTCGGACATGTTCGCGAAGAAAAGATCGCGGATCGTGTCGGACGCGCCTTTGAGCGCGATGGCGAGCTTGTCTTTGTCGATGGAGCGCAGAAGCGTCTGCACACCGCCCGGATCGAGCTTGCGCAGATCCTCGAAGGTGAACATCAGCGCCTTGATGCGTTCGGCAGCTTCACGGTTGCGCTCTTCCAAAGAGGTCATGAAGCGGGATTCGGTCTGGCGGTCGAAATTGTTGAAGATCTCCGCCATCAGCTCATGCGCGTCGCGCCGGTTCGTGCGCGAGAGGTTGGACATGAACTCGGCGCGCAGGGTCTGTTCGACCTTGTCGAGAATGTCTTTCTGCACCGCTTCCATGCGCAGCATGCGGGTGACGACCTCGAGCGCGAAATCTTCGGGCAGGTGGCTGAGCACGCGGGCGGCGTGCTCGGAGCGGATTTTCGACAGCACGACGGCCACGGTCTGCGGGTACTCGTTCTTCAGATAATTGGCGAGCACTTCGTCATTCACGTTGCCGAGCTTTTCCCACATGTTCCGCCCGGCCGGCCCGCGGATTTCGTCCATCACAGCGTCGACGCGCTCGCCGGAGAGGAAGCGCTTGAGAAGCCGTTCGGTGGATTCATACGTGCCCGTCAGCGCGCCGGTGGAAGACATGTGCGAGGTGAATTCCACCAGCAGACGTTCCACAAGCGGCGCCGAGACGGTACCGAGGTTCGACATGACCTGCGAGACGTCGCGGATTTCTTCATCATCCAGCTTGTCCCAGATCGCGGAGGCACTGTCATCGGAAACCGAGAGCATGAAGACGGCAGCCTTTTCCGGGCCTGTCAGCTTGTCCAGGTCTTCTTTGACTTTGATTTTAACTTTGGGCAGTGCGTCGGCCATTGTCCTATCTCCCCTTACGCCGGCTGCTCATGGAGCCAGTTGCGGATGATGGCCAGGGTTTCGTCCGGGTGGCCGCTGATGAGCTCACCGACTTTCTTGACCGAAGACTCGCGCACCTTGCCTTCCACGCGGGCGATATCGATCATGCTTTCCACGTCCGAGGTGCGCTGTACCTGCGGGCCGGGCAGGGCGGCGATGGGCTCGCCGTTCTCGTCCGTGCCTTGGGCGATCATTTGCGTGCCGTCGGGCGCGGTATATTCCGTGCCGGGGGGAAGCGCGAGATTGGTGCCGGTTTTGGCCGGTGCGCTCAGGCCCTTGATGAAGGGGCGCACGACAAAGAGCAGCACCAGAACCGAGATGATGAGCAGCGCCGCGATTTCGCCGATGCGCATATAGTCTGACTTCTTGAGGCCGAGGAACGGCTCTTCGATTTCCGGCAGACGCTCGGCTTCGCTCTGCGGCGCAAAGCGCAGGTTGACGACTTCCACCTGGTCGCCGCGCTCTTCGTCGAAACCGATGGCGGAGCGCACGAGGCTGGCGATCTTTTCCAGATCTTCGGGCGAGCGGCTCTGGTAGTTGACGTTGCCGTTTTCCCCAAGGTCATAGACCCCGTCGACAAGGACGGCGACAGAGATACGTTTCACACGGCCGGCTTCCAGAACTTCCGTTTCCGTGACGCGGGAGATTTCGTAATTGACGGTTTCTTCCACCCGGTTCGAGGTGTCCGTGGCCGTTGCCGACGTGTCGCCATTGTCGGCGCCGAAATTGGCGTCCGGCACATTGTTGCCGACGGTGACGCCTTCATTCGTAACGCCGTCGGAGCTGGCGGAGCTTTCTTCCACGGTCTGCGTGGAGCGCACGACCTGGCCGTCCGGGTCATAGCGGTCGGAGGTCCGGGTGACGCGGTTGAAGTCCAGTTCAGCCGTGACGCGCACGCGGGCTTTTTCCGGGCCCACGATGCTTTCCACGATCCGCTCGATTTCAGAGCGCAGGCGGCGCTCATAGGCAATGTTGCGTTCGTCGAACGTGGCGTTGAGCGCGGCGGCGGTCTCGTTGCCATCGCCGCTTGCCAGAAGGTTGCCGGTTTCATCGACGATGGAGACGCGGCCGGGCTTCAGCCCATCCACACCGGAAGCAGCAAGATATTGAATGGCTTTGACTTGCGACTGGGCGAGCGGGGCGCCGCGCACTTTCAAAACGATGGAGGCGCTCGGCTCACGGCGCTGGCGCGAGAAAACCTCGCGCTCGGGCAGCACCAGGTGGACACGGGCATTTTCAACCCGGTCGATGGAGCGGATCGTGCGCGCCATTTCGCCTTCCAGCGCGCGCAGATAATTCAGGTTCTGCACGAAGCTCGTCGTGCCTAGCGCGTCGGCATTGTCGAAGATTTCATAGCCCACGATATTGCCGTTCGGCAGGCCCTGTTCGGCCATGGCCATGCGCATGCGCAGCACGCGGTTTTCCGGCACGAAGATGCGGGTACCGTCGCCTTTGAGTTCGTAAGGGATGTTCTGGGCGTCAAGCTCGGCGAGAATTGCAGCGGCGTCCTGCTGGTCGAGTTCGGAATAGAGCAGGGCCATGGGCTCTTCGGTGACCTTGATGGTCACGAAGGCGAAGAAGCCGAAAAGGCCTGCGGCCACGAGGCCCAGTGCTGCGATACGAGACGGTCCGAGCGTCTTTAGGAAATCGGCAAAGCTGTTCACGCTACCACCCTAGTGTTGTCGCCTCTGCGTCCCTTTCCTTCTTGGATCGGTCGGCATAGTCGACAGGGGCTGGTGGCAACTCCTTTGCCCGTTGTGGCCGATCCTTTCCTACTGGCTGGATCAAGCCCCCCTGTGTCGGTAGGCAAAATTTACCGGGATTGGGGTAACCAGATGCTTAACAGGAATGGATTTCCATTCACGTTGAAGGCCTAAAAGCGGAAATAATTGCCCCGAACTGTGGAAAAGTAAGGAGCTGGTAAGGATTGAAGGCCCGGGTGGGCACGTTAGGAGCTGAAACAAAGAAGGCGCCGGATCGATCCGGCGCCTTCTCGGCAGAAAGTACGCAGCACTCAATCTTACTGCCGGTATTTCTGGTTACTGCCTGTACTGCTGAACCCGCGTCGCGCGCAGGCCGGCAAGGCCGTGCTTTTCAATGGAGCGCTGCCAGCTCAGGAATTCCTCCACGGTCAGCGTGTAGCGCTTGCATGCTTCTTCCAGACTGATCAAACCGCCGCGCACTGCAGCAACGACTTCCGCCTTGCGCCGGATGACCCAGCGTTTGGTATTGGGGGGCGGAAGATCGGCCACGGTGAGCGGGCTCCCGTCGGGGCCGATCACGTAGTTCACCCGAGATGACTGTTGCTCGCTCATTGCCTTGCGGTCTCCGTACTCAACTGTGGACACCAATCTAGGCTGGAGCCTTTTAAAAAAGGTCTAAGTGCCACGGTAAAGTTTCCATGAATTTCAACGGGTTAAGCGTGCCATCGCGGGACATGAAAGGGCTGTTCTCCCTTAAGTGCCGCTCGGCGGCTGGCTTTGCGCCTTGTCGCGCACCGCCAGCACATCCGAAGCCGGGATCGTCTGGTCGCCCAGATTGATCAGCGGGATGTTGCCGGAGAAGTCCACCCCGGTCACCGTGCCGGTGATGCGGGAGGAGTATTGGACCTGTTCGCCGTCTTCATTGGTGGCTTCGATGTCGATGATGTAGAAGCCGTCGGGCTGGTCCACTCCTTCATTGTTCTTGCCGTCCCAGACGAAATCCTGCGCGCCGGTGGCGCCGCTGATTTCCTTCGTGTAGACGGTCGCGCCATTGGCATCGAGAATGTTCAAGGTGGCGGTTTCCGCTTTCTCGGCCAGACCGAAGATCCAGGAGGCCTCGCCGTCTTTCAGTTCGGCGACGTTGGAGACCGCATCGACTTCCTTGCCAATATAAGAGACGGCCTGGCTCGAGCTCGTGGCGGAGGCGACGGCCAAGAGGCTTTCCAGCTGACGGTTCGTCTGGATCGACTGCTCGACACCGGAGAACTGGACAAGCTGCTGAGTGAACTCGTTCGATTCGAGCGGGTTGAGCGGATCCTGGTGGCGCAACTGTGTGGTCAGCAGCGTCAGGAACGTATTGAAATTCGTATCCAGCGCCGCCGAAGCGGTCGCGGACTGGGCCCGCAGGTTCTGCTGTGCCTGAGCGGCGACGGAGGCGGGGTTGCTGCCGAGAATATCCATGAAACTCTCCGTTCTTATACCCGGATGTCGACGCCGGTTTCGCCATTGAGCATGACGCGGTAGCTGGTGATCACTTCAGGCTGCTCGCTTTCGGCAAGGCCTGCCTCGCCGGTGCCGCCGGCTTCGCCCTCACGCTGGCCTTGTCCTTCCCCGAAGGTGCCGGCCTGTCCCTCGTCTTTCAGAGAGAAGGACAGCGTGTCCTGATCGGCTTCGAGCCCGGCATCCTGCAGCGCCTGCTGCAGGGCCTTGGCATCGCGCTGAAGAAGGTCGAGCGTTTCGGCTTTTTCTACGACAAGGTGCGCGGTCGCCCGGCCGTCGGCGGCGACATCGAGTTTGACGTCGACCCGGCCAAGCTCAGGCGGATCGATGCGGATCTCGAATGTGTTGACGCCCTTCTGAACGTGCTTGGCGATCTGCAGGGCAATAGCCGAGGCGGGCACCTGCGTTGCCTGGGCCTGGCCGGGCAGGGCGCCGAAACGCAGCTGAACCGGGTTGGTGTTTTGGGTCGAGGTGCCGGTCGGCAGGCCCTCGATTTGGAGGCCGCTGGTGCTGTCGAAGGTGACGTTAAGCGGCTTTTCCGTGCCCACCAGGCCGAAGCCGGCGAGGTTGATCGGCGCTGCCTGCTGCGGCGCAGTGGCTGCTGCGGCAGGCGGCGTGCGCTGAGCGGTAGCTTCCGCGCCCGTCACTTTGAATTCGGCCGCTGTGCCTTCCTTGCCCGCGCTCAACTTATCGGCGGCAAGCTGGCCGAGCGTCTTGCCGTCTTTGCCGGCAAGTGCGCCGTCATCGGCCAGGTTGCCGGACAGATCGGCATCGGCTGCCGCCTGCGCGGCTTGCAAGGCGGCATTGGGGCCGTCACCTGCGCCGTCTGTGGCGGCTGCGGCATTAAGGTCGGGTGCGGCGGCGCGGCTGCTTTGCGTATTGGCTGTCTGGCTGGTGCCCTGCGCAGCGCTTTGGGCGGCTGCGGCGGCAGCCGTGTTCAGGCCCGTAGCAGCAGCGTTCTGCGTATTCTTGGCTGCGTCGGCGGCGGCCGTGTTCTGTGTGCCCGTTTCCTTGCCCGTTCCGGTCTGCGCGGCTTGGGCGTCCGCCTCACCGTCGATGATCGGAGCAGTCTCAGCCGCATTCGCGCCGGTCTCGGCGGTTTTTTCACCGGTCTGGACCACGGCGGTTTCAGCATTATCGGTTGACGCGGGGGCCGTCTCAACAAAGCCGGCGGCAAGATCCGCCTCCTCGCCGGAGGTTTCTTCGGCGGGCTTTTCAGGCGCATCCTTTTCTCTGGCCGCGGCGGCTTTTTCCGACGCCTTCTCATCGGCGCGTTTGGCGCGGGCTTCCTCGTCCCGGCGTTTTTCGGCGCGCTGGTGTTCGGCCTGGCTCTCCGCGCGGCTGTTTTCGCTGCGCTTGTCATCGGCGCGGCGGGCCTCGCGGGCCTCTTCCGCCCGGCTTTCGGCTGCCGAGACGCTGCGCTGGTCAGCTTTTGCCTCCTGGCGCGTCTCATTTAGATGGCGCGAAAAGGCGTCATCGATGGCGCCTTTGGACAGGCGCGCCGTCTCATTGCGGCGGAGAAGCTCGGTTTCCGGGCTGCGCTGTGAAGAAGAGGTACTGACTTCCATAATGACCTGTCCCTTGGAGGCAAGAATTCCTGCGTCCTAATGAGCAAGTTGGAGGCCAGAAAAAGTTCTATCTAAATCAATGACTTAAGATGAGAGTGCCCTTGGGGCGCGGCAAAGCCTGCCGCCGGGCGGCAGAAAATGCCCAGACGCGGCAGATGGCGCCATTGCAACGGCATATCTCTTGTCTATAGTGCGCCTTTCTGGGGCTCTTGCGCGTTAAAAAACACGGAAAAGCTCTCTTTAGCGCAGCGGCATGCAGCCCGGCGCCGGGGCTCGGCCCCGCGCAGCATGCCTGCGCATAATAATGTGACCCAAGCGATACGGCCGGTTGAAATGAGCGTGACCGCGGCATCCAGCGCGCAAGAGACAAAAAGCGAGGTGAACAGCCTCGGCTTTGCCAAGCCGCCTGCGGCAACGCGCGTGGTCGTGGCGATGTCGGGCGGGGTCGATTCTTCCGTCACCGCGGCTCTTCTAAAAGAAGAAGGCTATGAAGTGATCGGCATCACGCTGCAGCTTTATGATCATGGCGCGGCCATTGCCCGCAAGGGCGCTTGCTGCGCGGGCCAGGACATTCACGATGCGCGCCTGGTGGCCGAGAAGATCGGCATTCCCCATTACGTGCTCGATTATGAAAGCCGGTTCCGGGATTCGGTGATGGAAGAGTTCGCTGACTCTTATCTTGCCGGCGAAACGCCCATTCCCTGCGTGCGCTGCAATGAGCGCGTGAAATTCCGCGACATGTTTCAAGCCGCCAAGGAGCTGGGCGCGGATGCGCTGGCGACCGGCCATTATATTGCCAGCGAACCCGGCCCCGATGGCTGGCAGATGCTGCGCGCCGAAGATCCTGAGCGCGACCAGAGCTATTTCCTTTTCACCACGACGCGCGAGCAGCTTGATTTCCTGCGCTTTCCGCTCGGTCGTCTGCATAAGTCGGAAACCCGCGCCATTGCCCAGCGCTACGGGCTTGGCGTTGCGGAAAAGCCGGACAGCCAGGACATTTGCTTCGTCCCCTCCGGGCGCTATGCGGATGTCATCTTGAAGCTGCGTCCCGGCGCGGCGGAGCCCGGCGACATTGTGGATATGGACGGCAATGTGCTCGGCCGCCATGAAGGCATTCTCCATTACACGATCGGCCAGCGCCGCGGGCTCGGCATTGCCATGGGCGAGCCGCTTTATGTGGTGCGTCTCGACGCGGCGAAGAAACAGGTCGTGGTCGGGCCGAAAGATATGCTGCTGACGCATCAGATCGAGCTTGGGGAGGTCAATTGGATCGGCCCCGGCAGTCTGGGTGAAAACAGTCAGCCGCTTGAGGTGCTGGCCAAGGTGCGCTCGACGCGCCCGCCGGCGCCGGCATTGCTCGTGCCGCTTGGGGAAGGGCGCGCGCGGGTTGAACTGAAAACGGGGGAAGATGGTGTGGCTCCCGGCCAGGCCTGTGTGTTCTATGATGCGCAAACCGGCAAGCGTGTGCTGGGCGGCGGCTGGATCCGCCGCTCCGTCAACCGCTACGGCAATGCAGTGCGCGGGCGTCCGCTGGAAAGCGAACCCGAAAGCGAACACGCAGCAGGGGCATAAATCCCGCCTTCAATCCGCCACTTTCTGGCGGATTATTACGGAAAAACTTTGGTAAATCCGGCCTGTTGCGGCAAACTGGCAGCGCCGTCACGAGGGAGCCCATCTTTTGAGCGTCAAATCGCGCATCGACGAAAAATCCGTCCGGGAAGCATATGCTCGCTGGGCACCCGTTTATGACTTTTCCTTCGGCCCGATTGCCGATGCCGGCCGCAAACATGCGGTCCGCGCCATCAATCGCCGCTCCGGCTCCGTGCTGGAAGTGGGGGTGGGCACCGGCCTTTCGCTGCCGCGTTACGGCAAGCACCTGAAAGTGACGGGCATCGACCTTTCCACCGAGATGCTGCAGAAGGCGCGCACGCGGGTGAAGGAAAAGAACCTCACCAATGTGGAAGCGATCGTCGAGATGGATGCTTCCGAGCTTGCCTTTGCCGATGGGCAGTTCGACACCGTGGTCGCCATGTATGTGATGACGGTGGTGCCCGAGCCGGAAAAAGTGATGCGCGAGCTTGAGCGCGTCTGTGCGCCGGGCGGCCAGGTCTTCATCGTCAATCACTTTGCCCAGGATCACGGCATGCGCGGGCGCATCGAGCGCTGGATGGCGCCGGCTTCCCGCGCCCTTGGCTGGCATCCCGACTTCAAGGTCGAAACGATTACCGGCATCACCAAGCTCGACCTGCAGGAAACCCAGCCGCTGAACCCGATGGGCCTTTTCACCATGCTGCGCTTCCAGAAGCCGGCGGGCGAGGAAGCTGCCGACCACCAGAGCGAAGGCAAAGCCCAGCGCACGGCGCCGAAAATTTCCGGCGAAGTGGAAGCCGGCGCTTCGGCCACCTTTTAAAGCGCGGCGCCTTTCCTATCTCTTCTTCCGGTGACGGGCAGCGCAGCGGGCTGACGCGATGACATCGACAAATGGCGTTTCTTCTTCACGCACAGGCGCGGGGCGCGGCTTTGCGCTGCGTGTGGTGGAGGCGGGCTGGTTTCAGCGCTTCATCATCACTGTCATTCTCGTCAATGCCGTGACGCTCGGTCTTGAAACCTCCGCCGAGGCGATGGCGCGGGCGGGCGGCCTTCTTGTGGCGATCGACCGCGTGGCGCTGGCGATCTTCGTCGTCGAGCTGCTTCTGAAGTTCTGGGCCTACCGGCTTTCCTTCTTCAAGAACGGCTGGAACAATTTCGACCTTGCCATCGTCGCGATTGCGCTGGTGCCGGCGGCGGGACCCCTCTCGGTGCTGCGCGCGCTGCGCATCCTGCGTGTGCTGCGGCTTTTCTCCGTCATTCCCTCCATGCGCAAAGTGGTGCAGTCGCTGCTCATGGCGCTGCCGGGCATGGGCTCGGTGGCGGGCGTTTTGTTGCTGATTTTCTATATTTTCGCCGTGCTCGGCACCGAGTTCTTCGGCGAGGCCTTTCCCGACTGGTTCGGCACGATCGGCCGCACGCTCTATTCGCTTTTCCAGATCATGACGCTGGAAAGCTGGTCCATGGGCATCGTGCGCCCGGTGATGGAGGTCTATCCCTGGGCCTGGGCGTTTTTCGTGCCGTTCATTCTCTTTACCACCTTCATGGTGCTCAATCTCGTCATCGGCATCATCGTCGATTCCATGCAGATGATTCACGAGAGCGAGGCCCATACGGAGCGTGAGACGATCGAGCGGCGCGCCCATGAGGAACGGGCGGCGATGGCCCGGGATCTGGCCGATATCAAGCGCGAAATCCGCGATTTGCGGGCCGCCCTGGCCGAGAGACGGGAGTAGCGCGCGGCGTGCCACGCCTTGCTTGACAAGGGCGGGGCGGGGGCCTTATATCCCCTCACTTTCCGCGGGCCGCCTGGCCCGCGATGCCTTTGGGGCGGAGTAGCTCAGCTGGTTAGAGCAGCGGAATCATAATCCGCGTGTCGGGGGTTCAAGTCCCTCCTCCGCTACCATTTCCCCCTAAAACCTGCCCGAAAATGAGCTGGTCCCAGAAGCGGCCTTTCCAATAGGCGTGCTGGCGCAGGAGGCCTTCCTGTTCAAAACCGTGCCGCTCAAGAAGGCGGATGGAGCGGGTGTTGCCGGGCGTCACCATGGCCTCGAGGCGGCGCAGCGCCAGGGGACCGGCGGCGAGGGCGATGAGCTGCGGCATGATCTCGGCCATGACGCCTTTTCCCCAGTGGGCAGGCGTTAGGTCATAGGCGACCTCGCCGCGCCGGGCGCGTTCATAGACAAGGGTGTTGAAACCGCAGGTACCGAGAAAGTTACCCGCTTCGCCGTCTCGTCCCTTTTCGTGGATGGCCCAACGGACCCCTTGTGCGGCTGCGCGCAAACTCTCCGCCCAGCCGATAACATCCTCGGCCTCCTCGGTGCGGGTGAAGGGATCGATATCCATATATTCGGTCACACGCGGGTCCTGAAAATGCGTCAGGAGGGCGGGGGCATCGCGTGTATCGTTGCGTAAATGCAGCACGTCTCCGCCTCCAGATTTCTCGCTGTTAATCCAGCGCGTCGAGCAAGATTGAACTCATAATGTAGACAATTGCGCAAATCTGTGTTCGTCAGCTAGATATGTCCCGGCCACGTTGGCATCACCTCAAAGGATCAGCATAAAGCTGCGAAACCTGTCATGAATCGTAACAATCAGGGGCGGATGTCAACGCCAGCTCTTATTGGAAGCTGTAAACGAACCCCAAAACGAGCATCGAGCTTGTCAGATATCTCGTCGAAATAAGTGCGATCGTTTTCCACAACAGATAAGATTGTCTGTGTTTGAGCGGCAAGCGATGCGATCAACCGTTCAAGCGGAACTTTGAGAGGAGCCGCCTTCTTTTGTGACAAGACCGCCGCGTGCGCTGCTTTTGCGGCCCAATTTGAGACTGCCAGGTATTCCAATACACGTTGCTGCTCGGACTCGTCCGGCTTGACAATGAGATTTTGCAATGCACGCGTGGCACCGAAATGCTGGCGCAGCAACCGACCGATCAGACGCGGCCAGTCGTGACCTTCTACCGTGTACACTGGAAGGATTTGCGATGGCGAGAATGAGCCCTTGATAGGCTGGGCGTGTGAAAGAACGATCTGGATAAGAGCACGCAGTCTGACCATTTCCGATGTCGTGACCTTCTTTTTGACGAATACCTTGCAACGAGTTTCGAAAGCAGTGACAGCCTCTTGGAATTTCTTGGCCGTCGCGCGGCTTTGAGCGGAAGTGCTCCTGCTCTGCGGCATGCTGCCGGGATTTATATCACTGATTTCGTTGTCGTCTGTAGATTGTGGCTCTGTAGTTCGGAAATCTATCGCACCGACCGTATTAATGTCCTTGTCTTCTATACCCCTCAGATCGGGGCCGACAAGCCCGATCATTTGATTGAGGCAAGCGCTCATCAGACTAGCAGCGCTATCGTTACGGCTGTTCAGATAAAGGCCGAAAGATTCTCCTTGCGCATTAGCATGGGTGCGTGCGCGGATGAAATCGTCGTAGGAAAGAACTTCATATATGGGTGGAGTTGCGTCATCAGCTTGTGGTTTGGCTTTTGGTGTGAAATCAAGTTGATCTGCATGATCCTCTTCCTCCAACGCTTCGAGCTGATTGAGCGTTTCGATCAGGATCAAATCTTCGTGGATGGACTCCAAAAGGATATCCATCAACCGCCGCTTGGGTCCCCGTTGTGGGGGTAAGGTCGTGACCGCTAGATAATCGAGATCGACGATTTGCACCGGTGCTGACATCGCCCCGTCCGCGAATTTCACTATCCCATATTTGGGGCGCTGCAGACCAGGCAAAAGAGCATAGTCCGCCGAACGTCCCTCCAGTTTCATCTCTGCCAAGCTGAGTCCTTCTCGATCATAAAGATGGACCATCGCTGGAGCTGCCGTTGCCGCCGCCGGAGCGGTCCATGACAGCTTGCCCAACTGCAATGTTAACGTACCGCCATCAATGGTTGGCTCAGCGGTCTTGGTCTCTTCAAATGACCGTTGAAGGTCAGTGAGTCGCTCGCCCTCAATGCGGGCATCTCGATAATCTGCTAGGCCGAGCGCTTCCAACGTAACGCCGCGGGCCACGCGTTTGTAGAATCCCGCCTCCGCATTTCCGTGGGCTAGTGGCCCCATCAAGGCTGAAAATGTGCAGTTCATGCTGCCGGAGATCACATGATCCCAACGTTGGCCTTGAGCGATGATCAGCTTTGCATGCAGAAATCTGTTCTCGGTGTACGAACTGATATCGAATAAATGTGTATCAGAGGTTGCCGGTATTGCGCTCGAAGGAAAGCCGTTCGCATCGCTCTCGATAAGAATGTCTGTGACGGGATTTTTGAGCGCGGTACGGAGTCGTACCAAACCTTCGAGCTGGACATCCCAATACGGTGAAACGACGACAAGCCGCTCGATTGGATCGTCGCCGACGGATGCGACAATCTGATCGAGGAAATTGATATCGGGACGATCGAAAAGAAGCTTGAGGTTCGCCGTTTCGTTCAGATCGAAGGCATGATCGAAATCATCATCACGCAGCCACGGTGCGGACCGTGTTGCTCGTTGCAAACTAATGGGAAACCATTGGTCACCTTGCGGCACATATCGCTGTAGATAACCGAGCGCACCGATGAAGAACTTGGCGTTCTCGGGCGCATCTGGCGAATAAGAGACGCTGGCAATTTGTTCCTTGTTCCCGCCGAGACCGAGGGATGTAAGGTTTGCGGACCCAACAATCAACCGGCCTTTCGTCTCACCAATCAGCATTGTAATTTTGGGATGGAATGCGCTAGGCGCTTCGGCCTTGATGAGATGATAGCTAGTTCCGGCAAATCGTGGCGGACCGAATTCGGAAAAGGTCTGATTGACCATTGCCCTGTCGGCGAGCACCGTGATGTTACGACATCCGGCTCCCCTAAGTTTGGGGAACGGAATGTCTTCAAATGCGAGTGATCCGAACGCATAAGTCGTCATGAACGCGGAGTGGAACCCGCCTTCGCCGAAGGCTTCAAAATATTTCATGCTGCCGCCATTTCCGCTCGACCAAACTGTGTGATTCCTGCTTCGTCGATCAGGCCAATATCACGCAGGAAGCGAAGGGCTTGATCGAGACGAGGGCTGCCGGGTAAAACGTGAAAATGGTTGCGGTAGCGAAGCCGTCCTTCTTCGAGTTCCATATGGAAGGTGTATGCTTTTTGGGTGCGGAATTTTCTTGATGCAACCAAAAGGTGCCGTTTTATGATTCGCTCGCGAACCATATCCGCGATCACGCGGTGTGCCGAAAGAGAGCGCGCGCGATCAAGGAACTGCACCTCTGTTCGCAGCGACTGGAAATAATCGGCCCCGCTGAGGGCTTCTTCGATCAGATTGGTCGCATCCGATGCCCTGACATAGAGTAATGCAATGAGAGATACGGCAAGTCGTACCTGTTCGACTGTTTCACCCTGATGCATAGCGTCCAGCATAGCTAGCGCATGCTCTCGCGTCGCAGCCGTCGATCCACCTGCAAATTCAAGCGAGACATCTTCCCAGGTTTGATCCTCGGTGACTTCTATAAAGCCGATCAGTTCGTCGGTGAGATCAGCAAGCGACATCCGCCGCTGTGGAGCTGTTTCCAGCAGGGTCAATGCGGCCGAGAGAATCACCTCATAGGCGAGACGCATGAGATCACACGCTTGATACAGAAACCAAAGGTGCGGAACCTCCTGGGCATTCCCGCCCCGCAATTCTGGCGTATTCTCAAACCAATGCCATTTCACCTGCTCAGCGCGCGGAATAGAGTGCGATGTTACGGTAACGTCGAGAAGCATTTGGAGGGTGCGACGGCGCATCAGATTTTTTTCGCTGCTCGTGTCGCATTTTCCAAACAGGATGTCAGTCAACAGGATGTGCTCATCACCGCCGAGCCGGAGCTGGCTGGGTTTCATCGCGTTGAACGATTGCAACGATGCGAGAGGGACTTTTCCGGCCGCCACCACTTCAAAAAACTCGTCTGCCGTTGCTCCTAGCTCCCGCGAAAAGGCATCAGCCAGCCGCAAGGCCAAATTGGAACATATGGGATTGGGGTTGGGATCACCGGCACCAGGAAAATGAACCAGGCCCATTTCTGACATCTGCGTCGCGTAGATTGCGCCAAATGCGCCCTTCTTGTTCCGCAGGTAACGCAGACTCTCCTTGACATCGGGATCGGCGCCGACGCTGAAATCGATGATTACCGTTTCGCTGGTTTGGGAGCGCGCGTCATTCAGTGTCCGGCCCGCCCAGTTCGAACCGGTAATGCCCAACTCCGGTTTGCCATGCGTGCAGATCAGCGCGAAAAGTGCTTCACATCGGCGTTGGAAAGTGCGGAATACGTCCGGATCGGGATTTCTTATGCGTTCTTCGTAGTGTTTGAGAATAAATGGGAAGAACGAATAGTAGCGATAACGAAGTGTGATCGTGCTGATTCCAGGCACTATCGATTGGTAGATGGCTTCGATTGGTCTCTGCATTCCGAGTGGATCGATGCCACTATCCTGCCCGAGTTCGGTCCATTCAGGAAATCCCTGTCCTAAGCTCATTCAAACATCGCTCTTTTAACCTCCATCAGGTGAACTATGACGCTGGCGCGGTAAATCGCAACCGCTATTTTCTACAGAGCGTGCAAACAGGTGAGAAGATCGACGCCGGGCGGGTTTGTGTTGCGTTGTTTAATGCTGTCGCTACAGAACATCAGGCACACATGGTTATGGACGAGCAAGAAAAAGAGGTCTCAGCCTCCTTGCAGAAAGGCATTGAAGTCACCGCTGCTCGATGCGTGCGTTAATTATCATGATGCCCGCACATGATTTGCTTTTTGTATCGACGCCCAGCACATGATGAAAGCGATGGCAGGCTATGCGCCGCCGAGGAACAACTCGAAGCGGGTGGTCCGGATGATCTGATCAACGAAACCAGTTCCTGCTGGAGTATGTGCATGCGGTGCTCGCGTCAGACGCCGCCCTGCAGACGTGACATTCGACGAAACTCAATGCGCTAAGCTGTTTGAACTTGGCTGCAAACTGGGTGTCGTTGGTATAGATTGTGACGACCCTGGCGTCGCATTCTTTTCTTAGGACCTCTGTCACTCGCACCTGAAAACCTTCACGGTTTGGGTTTTTCATTCGGATGTGCGGTTTAAGTGCCTGTTTCTGTTGGGGCGAAGTGCGGGTAAACGTCCGAAGCGAGCCCGATTGCTCTAACTACGACATTCATAATTCATGTATAGGTGCAAGCCCCTTCTACATCACTATCTTTTCTAAAAACTGTCCCAAAATGAGCTGCTCCCAGAGGCTGCGGGCGAGCAGGCTGGGATTGTTCGCGAGTCAGTTATCAATGATTGTGGATAGGCGTGGATTTCGGACTGGTGGTTAGTTGCTGAGGTTTTGAGCAAGGCCTCAATTCTGTTGGGAATGGCATCTTCCGGCAGCAGCTCTTCGGGCTGATTGAGAAATTCGCGCATTTTGGCGTCATGTGCGTTCATCCGCTCTGTTTACTGGAAGATGGTGGGTGTGCGGCTGCCTTAGTCAGGTTCATGGAGTGGAACCGGGCTCGGCTAGGCTTGTGATTTATGTCTTGAGACATTTTGCTCTCACAAAATTCAACGAATGCCACTTGACCGAGTATTTTGCGTTTCGGATAGTCTCCTGAACTCAGTGGGCTAGGAGAAGAATGGTGAACGATGCCGAGAAAAGAGAGGACATCGAACATGTCATCGGTGCCTTACGGTCGCTTTCACCAATTCAAGTTGAGGTGCTTACGAGTATCATTGAGAAGTTTGCGGAAGGTCAAAGCAGCGAGCATCTGCGCAAGGACTTCCTTGATGAAGATGCCTTCGAGTATTTCTCGACGCGCTTGGCGGCGCACCATGCTTCAAGCGGAGTGCCTCTCAAGAAAGAGAATTTCGAGCATATTCTCGAACAATCGTTCAAGCGTGCTGGGCATGATGCGAAGCGGACGGACAACATGGTTCATCGCGGCGCCGACCTTGAAGTGGACAGGCACTACTTTTCGCTGAAGACTGAAGCTGCGAGGGGTTTAAATCCCAAGTCGATCACGATTTCAAAGTTGATGGAGGCCCGCTGGATTAGAGACCTCAACGGTCCGGAGGATGCGCCGGGTCAGGTGCGGGAGCGTGTCCTTTCGCATTTACAGGAATATGAGCGCATCTTCATGCTCAGAAGTTACGGTGATGAAATGAGGGTGCGATACGATCTGCGAGAGATACCTAAAGATGTTCTTGCTGCAGTGGCTAACTTGGAAGCCAAGGATTTCGGCAAGATAACGAACGCGGGCGGGACCAGCGCAAACGTGAACATAAATGGGCGCAAAGCGTTCCGGCTTGTGTTGGACGGGAGCGTGGAGAAGATCACCATATCCGGGCTGGATGTAGACTTCTGTCCGCTTCATGCTTGGTGGGAACTTGGACGTCCTGGCTAAATTGCCATTCTTAACTGGCTGGGTGCTGCACTTCGCCCGGCCATATCCTCCGAAATTGCACTTGCTATCATTGATGCAATCATTGGAGGAACGGCATCGCCGATCTGCCGATATTTGAAGGATAGAGAGCCTTCAAAATAGTAGTCCTCGGGGAAGCCCTGTAACAATGCCATCTCGCGAACGGTAAGAAGGCGGTCCTGTTCAGGGTGACTGTATCGACCATTGCCAGGATGACTGCATTCCCGGGTAATTGTGGGAGCGGGTCTATCCCAAGCAAGCCGGCCATATACATCGGGGAACGAGCCCGGCTTTTCGATATTCATACTAGGAATACGTAGGTGTGCCTGTTCCTCGCTTAGATCGGTCCAGCTTCCACCGTCTTTTGGAATTGCTTGCATCCTTGCAAGTGAATGCCCCAAGAGTCGGGGGCAAGTATGCATCGGGTCATTTGGGTCCGTCTCTCCAGCCCTAATCTCCGGCAGGTGCCCGATCGCGTCCCTTACGGTGCGGAAGCTGTTCACCTTCGGCAATTCGAGATGGAATGTGCCCCCCAGCTTTGCGATGATTAAAGAGCGAATGCGACTCTGGGGGAGGCCAAAATCTTTGAGGTCGTGGATTTCGGCAAAGACTTCGTAACCTAGGTCTGTCAAGCCCCGGTGAAGTCCTTGAAAATGGTGCTTGTGACGCCCGCGCAAAAGCTCTTTCACGTTCTCAATAACGACGTATTTTGGCCGCCACGCCGCGGCAAAAACTACGGTGCGTTCTACGAGCCGGTTTCGTCCGTCATCTTGTACGTGGTTGCGACTTTGCTTCTGGCTAAAGCCAGTGCAAGGGGCACAGGAAATCAGGACATCGACGTCATCATGCCCGAAGCCAAAATGGGACGCGACTTCATCGGGACTAGTAACGGCAAGGTCCGCAGACATAGGTCGTAAACCGAGGTTTCGCTCGTAGGTGTCATTGCAGAAAGTCGCCCCGATACCGTGGCTTGGTTTGGCTACTTCCAGGTCCACGGCGCCGATCGTGCAGAAGCCTTGCTTTGTAAAGCCGGCGGACATTCCACCGCCGCAAGAGAAAAGATCGATGAATTTTGGGTTCATAGGATAGACTGCATCTTGTGTTTTTGGTTACTTGGTCCATAGCTTAGGATATATGGAGTAGGAACAAAAGAAGAACGGAAGAGTTTATTGGCGGATGTGTTTACAAAAGAAAAGCGCAGCGAAATCATGGCCCGTGTCAGGTCGAAAGACACGGCCCCAGAGCTCATGGTCCGCCGATACCTTCATTCTAAGGGCTTGCGCTACTCCCTTCAACGCTCCGATCTGCCGGGCAAACCGGACCTGGTTTTTCCATCAAAGCGAGTAGCCCTCTTTGTACATGGTTGCTTTTGGCACCAACACTCTGGCTGCCGTGCAGCATCTCTGCCAAAAACGAGAACTGATTTCTGGCGTGACAAGCTGGGAGCCAACGTTCAGCGAGACCGGCGTGTGCAAGAGCAGCTAAGGGACGAGGGATGGTTGCCGCTGGTTATTTGGGAATGTGAGATTAAACCGGATGGTCTGGAAAATTTAGCCGCAACGATTCGAAATGGTCGTTGAGATGACAGAGGGGATAGTTGAGAACTTGGAGCGGTTCAAACGAGACATTGCTCTTCATGACAACAAAACACTGGTTGATCGGTACTACTACTCCACTCATGGCCCCATCCTTGATAATGAGCAGCAGGCATCGATTCGTCGCAGTATCTCTGATCAGCTTGGCGTGTCAGTCAGAGACGTGATTCTTGTGGGGTCCGCCAAATTAGGCTTCACGCTTCGCTCGAAACCTGGCCGACCCGCGCTTTCTCATTTTTGCGATGTGTCCGACATAGATGTGGCCGTCATTTCCGACTCTCTTTTTCTTGATTATTGGCAGCAAACATTCTCGCACTGGACGGAAGTTGGCGAATGGGCGCAGGCTGATAAGTTTCGCGAATACCTATTTCGAGGTTGGCTTCGTCCTGACAAACTTCCAAGAGACATAAATTTCCCCTTGTCCAAGGAATGGTTTGAGTTCTTCCGGTCGCTACAAGCCAGCGGCGAGTATGGCGGGTACAAAATCGCTGCGGGCATTTATCTTAATGAGCACTTTTGGGAGGAATATGTCGGTTCCGCCCTTTCCGCGTGCAGACTCAATGTAAAGGAACTGGTATGAAGACCGCTCCTGAAAGCAGAAAGATTACCTCAATTCTCAAATCCCTACGCGAGGGCTCTTTGCAGCCAACCCCCGACTTTCAGCGTCGAGCGGTATGGACGAGTAAGGACAAGATAGCATTCATTGAAACAATCCTCCTGGGTTATCCATTTCCCGAGATATACGTTGCGTCGGGCGAGGTAGACACAACGACAGGCGACGCGGTTGAGCTTTTAGTTGATGGCCAGCAAAGGGTTAGAACCCTTGATGAGTATTTTAAAGGGGTAAAGCCGTTCGCACGAACCCAGCAGATAACGCTGTACGCGGCTCTGGACGAAGACAAAAAAAGGGCTTTTCTGAACTACGATGTTTCCGTCAGAAACCTCGGCATCATAGACATTGATGACATTCGCGCCGTTTTCCAGAGAATGAATGCGACTTCTTATGATTTGAACGACATGGAGCGATTCAACGCGGCATATCTCGGCGAGTACAAGAAATTCTCCGAGCGCCTTGCTCAAGATGAGTTCTTTCTCGACCATCGGGTGTTCAGCGCCTTGGATATTCGCCGGATGAAAGATGTTTCATTCGTGGCATCGCTCACTGCTACGATGATGAGTGACTACTTTCATCGAGACGATGACGTTGAAGAGTATCTTGAGCGGTACAATGAGGAATTTCAGGAGGCTGAAGTACTTCAGGATCGATACCGGACGGTATTCGACGCTCTAACACAAATGAACTTTGATCGCGCAAGTCGAGCTTGGAAGAAAGCTGATTTTTACACGCTGTTCATTGAGTTGGACCGAGCAATAAATCGGGAAGGCCTGGAACTAGACCTGAATGAGTTGGGGCGCAGGTTGAATAACTTTTATGTTGAAGTTGATGGATTGAGAAATGGAGAAACTCTGCCGGACGGCCCTGCGGGTGATTATTTTACCGCTACTTTGCAATCAACGAATGACAGGACGGCCCGTGTAAAGCGCGGGCGCGCTCTGCGATCCATTATTATTCCCGAAGGTGATATTGGTCAGGATGAGGCGTTCGAATCCGCATAGGCAAAACAGACCGACCCTGATGGTAATGGTACCCATCGATAACTAAAAAGCCGTTGGGATTGCTGCTTTGGCTTCGGTGACCTTAGGGGTTGGCCGAAAGACGATTTAGTCGTGTGCTGGCGGTGATGCACCAATTCAGATCGTTTGGGCAGGCGAGGGATTGAGCTTGCATCGCTTCAACCTTTCGACGTGAGCTAAGCTGAGTTGTCGAGGGATTTCAAATCGGAACGCGCTATGAGACGGGATACTTTCCGGGAAGCTGCCTTAGCCGCCGCGGATAGGAACGATAGAGCTTTCTGGCTTTGATAAGCCAAAGTATAAGGGAAAAATCGTATCTCTCCCGAATAATGCCTACATAGCCATCCCGTCTCCGGATAATTTCTAGGACTTCCGGATTGAGTGGCTCGGGTTCAGCTCTCTGTGACACAGACGTGTGAGCGATGGCATTCAAGCTCATCCCCGTCAGCATCGCCCGCTCTTGGGTCAAAACTTATACTTCGCTATGAGCGAATGTCTCACACAGCCTTCTTCCAAATGATCTCCTGGCTCCAAGGCATGCCTTTAAGATCGATCATGCTCTCCCGAAGGACAACGCATCCGCTGTTCAAGAACCCGTAGGCAGAAGACGCCCGAGCAGTGATTGCGCCTCCTAAAGTCGCCGGGAAGGTGGATTTGCAATGAAGCTCTCAGAGCGCGTCAGGTGAGCGTTTCCCGCGAGAGCTATCTTCCCCGTTCAAAAGCAAAGAACGCCCATCAGTGAGTCTCTGAGAGCTTCCTGGAGCATGCATATGAGCTTCCCGACGCGTTTTTGATGCTTGGGAGCTGCGGATAGGCAATCCGATGTTCCTTGGCTCCCGAAAATCTCAATAAATCTTGGTTCCCGCTCGAAGTTGTTTCGGAGCTCTTCAGAAGAAATCCCGCGTGAGCTTCATGAGAGAAAGCAAGTGAGTTTCTCTGAAGCCAAAGGAGGCAAGGGGACTTTTGTGCTCAGTTTTCCGGGAATTGGGGAAGGTATAAGCGGAAAGGAGCTTCTTCCGCATATCCGCAGCCGGAAACGCCTACAAAAACCGGAATCCTGTAGGCAAAATATAGGCGTTTTGTCTCACTTTCCGGAGATTGCCCGCAATCGCGTCAGATACTCAAGCTTGCACCGCAATTTTGGAAGCTGCCGCAAAGAGCCCATCCGGAAAATGCTCAATAGAACCGTTGTCCAAAACGGGTGTGGCTGATCTGCTCCGATGCCTCTCAGTTCCTGCCCCTGTCGAAGAAGGTGAGGGAGGCGGGATAGGAATGATACCGCGTTTTAAGGCCGATATTTCCGGACGATAAAAATAAGCCCTCAGGAGTCCACTGGTGAGCGTTCTAGGTTTCGGGTGGGTAAGGTGCAGAAAACCAAAAATGCTCACCAGTGACTCTCTATGGGTCGCACAGAGTCATTCCAGCGCAAGGGCTCTGGTGAGAAGGTCTAGAGAGCGGTTGGGGCGGCGCGCGCTCGAAATTTTATGATTCAGTTGGGAAAGGGAAGGATGGAAGCTTTTATCCAGAAGAGTTGGAAAGGGAGCTTCATTCGGGAAACAGAGAGAATGCTTCCAGAGAAGGCATTGAGACATTGCCGGGGAAAGAAAAGTTCATAGAGAGGTAGTTTAAGTGAGGAAGGGAAGCTTAAGAGGGAGACACTTTCAATCCCGATGATCTCCAAGCTCATTGAGTTCCTCTGTCTCCACCCCATGTTCTATAACAGTATATATACTAGCTATAGGGTGAGAGAGTGAGGAACGCGCGTGTGAAGTGCCCAAAGCGGGGTAGATTTGCGATGGTTGTCCTTCACGACGCGCTTCTCATTGCTAGGCTTGACCTGCGTTTCAGCAGATATCACTGAAAAATGGGCTTTCTTCCACGCCTCCAAATTTGAGACGGGGAGCGCGAGTTCTCATTTAGAAAAAACTCGCAAATTTTTGGTCAAGAATGGAGAAAGAACCCTTCCCATTCTTCTCCCTTGAAAAGTTTTCGCAGGGCCTCGCCCACCTTTTTGTTAGTGTCGCTGTCGGCAAGGGTACCGTATCCTTTTGGGGTGGGGCGTTTGCGTGGTACTCCATTGACGAAACCCCAATGTCCTTGCTTTTGTTTGCGTTCTTTGAAGATGGCAGCGCAGGAGGCAATTATTGGATACAGCATCTTTTCCTTCGTTTTTCTCCACGGATGCTCAGGATCGTTCATCATTTGAACAGCGGCGTTCTCAAAGCGAAAGTATTTCGATAGCCGGGTAGAGCGGAGCTTTCGGAAGTCAGCCAAGGTTGTGCACCCTATATCATCTAGTGCCGACCCCTGAAACGTGAGTTCGACCCGTATGAACTGAGAGGCTTCGTCCAGTGCGACCTTTCCAGCCCTGTCTTTTACCTTGCGATAAACCTTCGCGTAGACGGGACAGCTCTTGGAGCCATAATAAGTTGTGCCAGACCCAATGGGCACAAAGGTGTGGCAGTAGTCATTTAAGTCCCAATCATTGGCCGTATGGCGTAATCCGAGGAAATGTTTATTCTTCTCCTTCGGAAGCTTGATCTCATAATCAAAAAACTGCCTAGGCATAGCTCCAGGCTTCTGAATATCAATGGCCGGGCAGCATAATGTCATCGCAAGCCCGTGATACAGACTTGGGAGCGCTGCTGTGTCGCGCGGCTTGAAATCCACCGCCCAATCCATCCTATAGATGGAGAATGGTCGGGATAGGTGGGCAAGGGTCTCGGCCTGAAAAAGGTCTGCTGGCTCTACATCATGGATGGTGAGCCTAAAGACAAAACCCTTTGTGCCTTCTGTGCAGCAATGGAAGCGGAATTTATGCTTTGTTTGTCTGCCTCTTAGTTTGAGACTTCGTTTGAACTCGGCACGAAGCCCATTGAGTTCTCTTATTCTTGAAAATTCCAGAGTTAGCTTGATCGTATCGAAATACGCACTTGCGTTGACGCCGTCTAACGAGAATTCGGGAGCGACTCTGAATGTCGAGAACTTTTTTCCGGCTGTATTGACCGTTGTGCGGAGAGGAACAGTTCCTTTGTCTCGGTGACGCGCCCGTTCCCGCCGCGCCTGAGATTGAAGCTGTGTGTTGGGGAGGGGCTTACTCGAATTCGTAATACTCATTTTATCCTTTTCTGGTTTTAGAAATTTCTGAAGGCTGCCGGAGGTGTGACAGCACGTCTATTATAGAAAGAAATTTGTAAAACTGCCGAAATTAGTTGTTTCGACCCAAGCAAAAAAACACTGCCGCAAGTCATTGCTCTTTCGGATGCTCCTAAACCGCAATCAGATCATAGGAAAAACCCCGACAGGTATTTCCGCCCGTCCTAGACTCTGAAGGTCTGTGTGAGACTGACGAAGAGGTGTGACGTGAAGCGCGTGATAACGATCAAAGATGCCGGTGAGCAGTGGCTGAGGACGTGTGAGCTGAATGAATTGGAGCGGGCGACGCTCTGTTCCTACCGGCAGCATCTCGATTTACACATTCTCCCTTTGTTGGGAGAGCATTCGGTTGATGAACTCTCTGCTGGCGACATCTATGAGTTCATTGAGACATTGAGAGACACTTTGTCTCAGGCAATGCTTCGAAAGGTTTTGGGAAGCTTGCGCGCGTTGATCTCGGAGGCGGTTGCGAGGGGGCAGGTCGCCCGGAATGTTGCTGCTGACGTGCGGCTCAGGAACTCCCGGCGCTCAAAAGAAGAATGCATCATCCCTTCAAAGCAGGAAATCAGGGCGCTGCTTGCTGCGTGTCCCGATAAATACCGGGCGTTTTTGACGGTAGCGGTGTTTACGGGTATGCGCGCCTCTGAGCTGCGAGGCTTACGCTGGGAGAATGTGGATTTTGACCGGCAAATCATCCAGGTGCGCGAGCGTGTGGACCGCTGGAACGAGTTTGGCATGCCGAAAAGCCGGGCAGGGCGCCGGAACATTCCGATGGCACCCGTTGTGAAAGAAGTGCTGAGCGATTGGGTTGGCCGTTGCCCTAAGAGAAACTTGGGGCTTGTCTTTCCGAACGGTGCCGGGAACCCCGAAACCCACTCCAATCTCTATAACAGGTTCTTTCTACCGCTTATGGTTGAGTGCGGTGTCGTGAATAAGAAGGGCAAACCCCGCTTCGGGATGCATGCTCTCCGGCATGCCGCTGCGTCACTCTTTATCGAGCAGGGCTGGTCGCCCAAAAAGATACAAACGCTGATGGGGCATGCGTCTATCAATATGACCTTCGACGTCTATGGGCATTTGTTCGACGATATGGAGGGCGATATTGAGCGTATGGCAAAGCTCGAGAAGGATTTGATGGCGGCATAAGCTCCAAGCTCGCCGCCATCTGCACCATTATAACTCCCGGCAGACAAACTCGAAGTGAATGCTCTCTATACTCGGCCAGATGAGATTGGGCACCCAGCCCCGGAGGCAGACGATGTTGTCTCCATCGGGCATTTCATAGTGATAGATCGACACATCGACGAGATAGGGCTGAAACCTCCACCGGAGAGCTTGAGCGCTCAGCTCGTCGTGGCGCCTTTCCGCGAAGTCCAAGGTTGTCTCCCCCTCCCGCTTGGTCTCCTGGAGCCAGTCAGAAGCGCCCGCAGTAGGGGCGAAGAACAAGAGGGCGGGCAATAGGGCAAGCGCGCCTGCGAGAGATTTCATTTGTTGACCTCATTGTTGGTTCGTTTTGAGGCCAGACAGAAGGATGCCGGTGAATAGGCGTCAAGGATCGGAATGGCTGTCAGCAGCGCTCCGAGCATCGGAGCGGCGTGGTATATGCTCCTTGCGGGGCGGATACCAGCGAGTTCCCGCAGGAATCATAATCCGCGTGTCGGGGGTTCAAGTCCCTCCTCCGCTACCATCTCTTCCGCACTTTTCGGACCTAGTTGGTTCTCCCCGGCGATGCCGCTGAGGCTCGACCGGGGGCTCTCCAAATGGTAAATCTAAAAGTTCAATTAGGGGTGTGCGATTCCGGCAAAGAGCCTTGTTATCTTTTCTGACCGCTCAAGATGGATAGGGCATGGCATGAAGATTAGGGAAGCTGCAATTAAAGCTGCAATTGTTCTTGTGCCCTCTTATCTAGCAGCAGGTCTTACAGGAAAGATGGTGTTCGTCGTACCGATGCTCGCTGCCGCTAGTTTTTTTGCAGCGGCCATTGATCTTTCCAGAACAACGGAGCGCCGCCTTGATGAAGATGATGGCGCTGGTGATATTGAAACCGAAATCGAAGCTGATTTAGGCGATAGTTGATATGGCAGGCGAAAGCGCTGACTCACCCTCTCTAGAGAAACGTTATCTCGATTCTGCAAGACGGTTCGCTATGGCACCTATTGCGGCCAACGGGGCTGCGCTAGCACTTGTCTTGCCCGAACTTGTAACAAGCCCACTGTCTGTGTTTGGGATTAAAATTTATCTTGCGATTGCAACGGTCTTCTCGTTCGGATTGGTGTTTGCCGGTATTTCATATTTTTTGGAAGTTGTGCATCTCAACCTCCAAGTGAAGAAGTCTCAGGGCGCAAACATCAAAAAACGACCAGGAAAAAAACCGCGAGCGGGATGCGCCAATGTTTAAGGCAATGGATCGGAGAGAAATTCAAAAAGTTCGATGACATTCTCAATGCCTGTTTTAAGAAGATGATTTCAACTGACGTTGAGTTGGCGAATGGTGTCGCGCGTCTCGGATTGTGGGCCAACCTGAGCTTTGTTGCTGGACTTTTTCTCACACTTCACTGGGTCTGCATACAAATCTAGAGGGCGTTATCCTCTAGCTGTATAGAGTTAATCAGTCTGCTCGCACATGACTGTGCGTTACCTCTCCGGCAATCCTCCTCCGCTACCATTCCCCTCCAACACCTGCCCGAAGATAAGCTGGTCCCAGAAGCGGCCTTTCCAATAGGCGTGCTGGCGCAGGAGGCCTTCTTTTTCAAAGCCGTGCCGCTCGAGAAGGCGGATGGAGCGGGTGTTGCCGGGCGTCACCATCGCCTCGAGGCGGCGCAGTGCGAGGGGACCGGCGGCAAGGGCGATGAGCTGCGGCATGATTTCGGCCATGACGCCTTTTCCCCAGTGAGCGGGCGATAGGTCATAGGCGACCTCGCCGCGCCGGGCGCGCTCATAGACAAGGGTGTTGAAGCCGCAGGTGCCGAGGAAGGTGCCCGCTGCGCCGTCCTGCCCCTTCTCGCGGATGGCCCAACGGACCCCTTGTGCGGCCGCACGCAAACTCTCCGCCCAGCCGATAACGTCCTCGGCTTCCTCGGTCCGGGTGAAGGGATCGATATCCATATATTCGGTCACACGCGGGTCCTGAAAATGCGTCAGGAGGGCGGGGGTATCGCTCGTCTCCAGTGGGGTAAGCAGAAAGCGCGGCGTTTCGAGACCGGCGGTCAGCTCCAGGAAATACCTCTCCCTCGGTTGAGGCGGGGAACTGTCGGGCATCGTGTCGGGCATAAGGGCGGACCGGCGCTGAAAGGCGGTGGGTGGGAGGAGGGGGCGCAGCGGCCCATTTCCCCGGGAGCTTGCCGTAAAGGCTACCCCAAATGGCCGAGCTGAGGAAATGGCGGAGCCTCAGTCCGGCGTTCGCAGCCTTTAGAAGGGCGCACAAAGTAAGGGGAGAGTTTTCCTATTACGGCTTTCCGGTCTAGGCTAGAGGTCTACATTTATGGGGCGGGCAACCGGCCGGGACGGCTGCGGGCCAGGCAAGTACGGCTATGGCCAAGCTTTGGGGATGAGCGTGCGGTTGAAAAGCAGTATGATCCGTTTTTCGTTGGGCATATTTCTGCTGCCGCTTTTGTTTGCCAGCGTGGGCATACTCGCGGTCTCTACCAGTGGGGCCGACAAACCGGTGGGCGAGCAGCTGAGCCTGAGAGCCGGCATCTATCAAAACCCGCCGAAAATATTTCTCGATGAAGAAGGCGCGCCGGCCGGGCTTTTTCCGGATGTGCTTGCTGCCCTGAGTGAGAAAGCCGGATGGGCCGTGACCTATCACCCGTGCGCCTGGGCGGACTGTCTTGCCATGCTCGAAGCGGGTGAGATCGATCTCATGCCGGATGTCGCGCCGACACCGGAGCGCGAGGCGCTTTTTAAATTTACCCAAGTGCCGGTGCTGCGCAGCTGGTCTTACGTTTATTCGCGGCCCGGCACGATCGTGCAGAATTTCGAGGACATGGCAGGCGGGCGCGTGGCCGTGCTCAAAGACAGTGTGCAGCATGGCAAGCTTGCCGAGATGCGCCAGGAACAGGGACTTTCCTTCGAAATCGTGCCGACCGCCCGGCACAATGAGACGCTCGAAGCGGTAGCGGCAGGGCGCGCGGATTTTGGCATTGTCAATCAGTCTTTGGGCGAGGCGCTGCAGAGCGGGTTCGATCTGACGCGTTCGCAATTCGTTTTTCAGCCGACCGCGCTTTATTTCGCCTTTGCGCCCGGCACGCCCGATGGGCTGATTGCCGAAGTGGACCGGCATATGGCGGCGATGAAAACCGATCCGCAATCGGCTTATTTCACGGCCTTGGAAAAATGGATGTCGCCTGCGGGGGAGCCTGCGCTGCCGGCCTGGGTGATCTGGGCGATCGGCGGCGCGGCGCTTTTGCTCTTTGCCGGTGCGGGCGTCGTTGCGCTTTTGCGCCGGCAGGTGGCGCAGGTGACACAGGCCGTGCGCCTGAGCGAGGAAAAGCTGATCCGCGCGCAGATCATTGCCCGTGTCGGTGATTTTGCCTGGGACCTGCGCACCAACGAGGTGATCTGGTCCGAGGGTATGCGCCGCCTGCTCGGTTATGACGGGGATTTGGAGGTCAGTCTCGACACGGTGCTTGCCGATATCCATCACCCGGATGATTCCGAATGGGTTCTCAACTGGATTTTGGAAGGCGCGGCGAAGGGCGCGCGTACGCTTGGTCCCGAAACTTACCGTCTGTGCAGCAAAGATGGGGCGGTGATGTTCGTGGAGGCGAATATCGTCATCGAATATGAAGAAGGCCGGGCGGTCAAAATTTTCGGCACCTGTCATGACATTACAAGGCAGGTGAAATCGGAGCGCGCCATTTTACGCGCCAAGCAAAGCGCGGAGGAGGCAAGCCGGGCCAAATCGCAATTCCTTGCGACGATGAGCCATGAGCTGCGCACGCCGCTCAACGCGATTATCGGGTTCGCCGAAGTCATGCAGATGACGGCGGGCGGCACGCTCAACGCCTCGCAAATGGAACGGATCAGTTTCATTCTCACGGCGGGCGAGCAGCTTCTCAATCTCGTCAACGACATTCTCGATCTTTCCAGCATCGAAGCCGGGCATTTGCGGGTTTCGGTCGAGAAGGTGGACGTGGGCGAGGCGGTGAGCGAGTGCATCGCGCAAGTTGCGCAATTGGCCGAACGCGGCGAGGTATCCATCGAGGACCGCTTGCCGCGCGACGTGCCGGTGCTGCTTGAAACGGACCGGCAGCGGTTGAAGCAGATCATCATCAATCTCTTGTCCAATGCCGTAAAATACAATGTGAACGGGGGAAGAGTGCGCATTAGCGGCGAGCGCACGAGCGACGGGTTCTTCCGTCTTTCCATTTCCGATACGGGTATCGGGATTCCCAAAGCCATGCAGAACAAGGTGTTCGAGACGTTCACCCGGCTGCACCCGGACGCCATGGTGGCCGGCGGCGGGGCGGGGATCGGCCTTAGCCTTGCCCGGCTGCTGGTGGAGAAGATGGGCGGGCGCATCGGTTTTGAAAGCGAGGAAGGGCAGGGCAGCACGTTCTGGTGCGACCTGCCGCTGGAATTCGATCCTGAAGCGCTGTCCGAGAATGCGGAAACCGGCGCGGTGAGCAGCAAAACTGGCCGGGCGGGCCAGAGTCTGTGACCGGGGGAGTGCAGACAAGCGGGCTCATCCTGGCGGGCGGCAAGGCGGAGCGGCTTGGCGGAGAAAAAGCGCTCCGTCCCTTGCGCGGGCAGCCGCTTATCGAGCGTGTTTATGAACGGCTGCGCCCGCAGGTTCAGGCTCTTGCCGTTGCCGAGGGCGAGGCCGCGCTTGGCTGGCGGGCCGAGCTCACGCATCTGGGTGACGGGCCTTTTCCGGGGGCAGGACCGCTTGCCGGTATTCGCGCCGGCCTTGCCTGGTTGCAGGAGGAAGGCGGGGAGTGGTTGGTGACGGCACCGTGCGATGTGCCGTTTTTGCCTGCCGATTATGCCGCGCGTCTTTGGGCGGGACGGAAAGGCACACGGCCTGCGGTGCTGCGCCTTGAAGGACGGGACCAGAACCTTCTTGCGCTTTGGCATGTTTCGCATTTTGAAAAGTTGGACAGGCTGCTTGGTGCGGGCCGCCAGGCGGTTTGGGGGGCGCTCAAGGATTTGGACGCCGTGCCCATAGAGGTTCCCGGTGAGGAGGCCGATGCCTTTTTGAACGTCAATGACGCGGCGGCATGGGCAAAGGCTGACGCTTATTTGGACAGGCCGCCCGGCAAATGAGCAGATGGCCGCGCAGCTCATGCGCAGAATGCCTCTTTTAAAGCGGTTTTTCTCTGGCCCTTTTTTTGCTGATTAGGCTTTAGTGGTTCCCGGCCAAGCCAGCAAAGAATGTTTGTGTATGTCTTCCGCTTCTGAGCGATTGCGTGTGTTGCTTGTCGATCCCGATGATGCGCGGGCGCTGATAGTCGAGCAGGGCCTGGCGCAATCGGGCGCCTGCGAGCTTATGCGCGTCAAATCCGGCATCGGGCTCTACGGCGCGGTGGAGCGCTTTGACCCGGATGTCGTGATTGTCGATTGCGACAGCCCCGACCGCGACATTCTGGAAAGCATGGGCGAGGTTTCAGGCGAGCGGGCGCGGCCCGTCGTCATGTTCGTCGAAAAGGATGAACCGGACGGCGCGCGCAAGGCGGTGCAGGCGGGGGTGAGCGCTTACATTGTCGATGGCCTTGCATCTTCCCGCGTGCGTCCCGTCGTCGATGTCGCCATTGCCCGGTTTCAAATGTATCAGGGCCTGCAAAAGGAACTCGCCAAAGCCAAGTCAGACCTTGCCGCGCGCAAGATCGTAGAGAAAGCCAAAGGCGTTTTGATGCAGCAGCGCGGCCTTTCAGAAGAAGAGGCCTATCAGCTTCTGCGTAAGACGGCGATGAATGAGGGAAAACCGATTTTTCAGATTGCGGACAATCTTTTGGCAGTTGCCAAATTGCTCAAAGGTTGAGCGATTGCTGTGAAAAACACGGGCAGCGTGATCAAGCATTATGCAGGACATGAGAAAAATTACCTTTAATATCAATTACTTGTTGCGCTGCAGCAAAAATAGTTTTTAGAGTTTTCATGCCGGGCCGATGAAGGCCCAGCATCAAAGGCCGGATTGCCAAGGGCGGCAGAGCGCGGCTGACTGCGAGAATTGAAACACGGGCAAAGGCGTCCGCATGGCGATGAAAATCGCCGGCGGACGCCTTTTCTTTTGCCGATGGGGTGAGCAGATGACGGTATCGAAGATGACGCGGCAAATGGTGGCGGGGACATTGGCGGGGCTTTGCGCGCTGCCGGTGGTAGCGGCGCATGCGGATGAGCTGGGCGCGGCGCTGGCGGAAACGAAACCGCTGATCGACCTCCGCGCGCGGGCGGAATTCGTCGATCAGGATGGTTTCGCCAATGATGCGCGCGCTTACACGTTGCGCGAGCGCCTCGGCTTTGAAACGGGCAGCTTTTATGGCTTCTCGCTTCTGGCGGAAATCGAATCCGTGCAGGCGCTGGGCCCGGAAGATTTCAACAGCACGGCGAATGGGCGCACCGCCTATCCCGTCGTTGCGGACCCGGAGGCCAGCGAGCTCAACCGGCTGCAGCTTACCTATGAAGGCATTCCGGGTACGAAGATCGTTGCCGGGCGGCAGCGGATCATCCTCGATGATGCACGCTTCGTCGGCAATGTGGGCTGGCGGCAGAATGAGCAGACCTTCGACGCGGCGCTGATCAGTAACAGCTCGCTTCCCGGTGTCACGGCGACTTATGCCTATATCGAGGAAGTGCACCGGATTTTTTCCGACAAGAGCCCGATCGGCAATTTCGACAGCGACAGCCATCTCATCAATCTGGGTTATAGCGGGATCGAAGGGCTGACGCTTACGGGCTTTGCCTATCTCTTGGATTTCGATAATGCGGCCGGTGCCTCGAGCGAAACCTACGGCGCACGGGCGGCTTACAAGACGGCGCTCAATGAAGACTGGTCGCTGAAGGGTGCCGCTTCCTATGCCCGTCAGAGCGGATATGGAAGTAATCCCGCATCTTTCTCCCTCGATTATTATTCGGTGGATGCGGGGGCAAGCTACGGGCCGCTTTCCTTCGGTGCGGGCTATGAGGTGCTGGAAGGGGACGGGACGACAGGTTTCTCCACTCCACTTGCCACGCTGCATAAGTTTCAGGGCTGGGCCGATGCGTTCCTGACGACCCCGGTGGACGGCATCGAGGACCTTTCCGCCTCGCTGAATTATGCGCTGCCGGCTTTCGGGCCTTTCACGAAAATTACGTCCGGCATCGTTTTTCACGATTTCGAGGCGGAGCGCACGGGCGCCTCGCTCGGCGATGAGGTGGATGCGGTGCTTTCCGCAGCGCTTGAGAACGGCGTCAAGCTCACCGCGAAATACGCCTCCTTCGATGGGGGCAGCGCCGGGCCGGCGGACCGGGAAAAACTCTGGTTCCAAGTCGCTTACACCTACTGAGAAACGATTTACCTCCCGCTTTCATCAAGGAGACAAGAGATGTCCGACCATGACGACAAAACTCCCCCGGCAGTAAAGCGCAGCGCCTCGCTTGAGACGCCTTATCACCGGCGCTCGGTTTTGAATGCAGGCGCGAAACTTTTCGGCACCGCTGCGCTCTTGAAAGCCGCAAGCCTGGTGGTTCCGGGCGGCGCCTATGCGGCGGGCAGCAGCAATCTGGAAAAGCCGGATGTGAAGCTCGGCATCATTCCGCTGACCGACTGCGCCGTCATCGTCATCGCCAAGGAAAAGGGCTTCTTTCAGAAGCACGGCGTCAACGCCACGATTTCGAAAGAAGCCTCCTGGGCGAATATCCGCGACAAGGTGTCGGTGGGCGAACTTGACGGGGCGCATATGCTGGCAGGTATGCCGATTGCCGCGAGCCTCGGCGTCGGCGCGCTGCAAAAGCCGACGGTCACGGCTTACTCCATGGACCTCAACGGCAACGGCATCACCGTTTCCAACGAGCTCTATGAGCGCATGGTGGAGGCGGACCCGGAAGCCATGGCCGAGCGGCCGGTTTCGGCCCGCGCGCTGAAAAAAGTGATCGACGCCAATAAGGCTAAAGGTGGCGAGCCCATGACCTTCGCCATGGTGTTCCCCGTTTCCACCCATAATTATGAGCTGCGTTACTGGATGGCCGATGCCGGCATCGATCCGGACAATGATGTGCGCCTCATCGTCATTCCGCCGCCCCAGATGGTCGCGAACCTGCGCGCCAACAATATCGTGGGCTATTGCGTGGGCGAGCCCTGGAACGAGCGGGCGGTGAAGGCGGGTCTCGGGCGCACGCTCATAACCAATTACGAAATCTGGAACAACAATCCGGAAAAGGTGTTCGGCGTCAATCTCGACTGGGCGGAAAGCTATCCGGAGACCCACAAGGCAATCATCCGCGCCATGGTGGAAGCGGCGCAGTGGATGGACAAGCCGGAAAACCGGCTGGAAGTCGTGGAGATCATTTCCCGCAAGTCCTATGTCAACGCGCCGGTCGATGTGGTGAAAATGTCCATGACCGGCACGTTCCAATATGTGAAAGGTGAGGAGCCGCGCCCGCTGCCGGACTTCAACGTCTTCTACCGCTATGCCGCGACCTATCCCTGGCGCAGCCACGCCATGTGGTTCATTTCGCAAATGTACCGCTGGGGGCAGATCGAAACGCCCATGGATATCCGCCAGGTCGCCAATCAGGTCTACCGGCCGGATATCTACCGCGAAGCTGTCGCGGGCATGGGCGTGCCGGTGCCGAATTCGGACATGAAGATCGAAGGCACGCATGACGCGCCTTGGGTGCTGGAAGATGCGAGCGCGCCCATTGACATGGGCCCGGACCGCTTCTTCAACGGCCAGACCTTCGATCCTTCCAAGATCGCCGAGTACATCGGCAGCTTCGACATTTCCAACCTCAAGGTTCCGCTGGAAAAGCTTGCGGAACTCAACGCCTAAGGAGCCGTCATGACGGATGCCGCTTTGCGCCTGGTTTCAGATGCACCGACTGCCGAAGACGAGCTGAAGGCCGGTTCTGCGGAACCGGCCGGCGGGCAGGCCCCGCCGCCGGAGTTCGGCGAGGTGCCCAAGGGCTGGCCGGATTCAGGCCCGGCCTGGCTTCGGGATTTTCTGGCTATGGCCGTTCCCGCCATCGTCCTGCCCGCCGTGACCTTTCTTCTGGTCCTGGTGGCATGGAGCATGGTGCAGGCCTCGCTTGTGCCCGAGCTTCCCACGGTGCAGGAAACCTGGGCCAAGGCGGTGGAGGTCTTCTCCGATCCTTTTTATGTGTACGGGCCCAACGATATGGGCGTTGCCTGGCAGGTGATGTATTCGCTCGCGCGGGTGCTCTCCGGCTTTGCGCTTGCCGTTCTCGTCGGGTTGCCCGTCGGGTTTCTGATCGGCACGAGCCGGGTCTTCGAAACCGCCTGGATGCCGCTCATTCAGATATTGCGGCCGGTCAGCCCGCTTGCCTGGCTGCCCATCGGGCTTTTGCTTTTCAAATCCGTGGACCCCTCCGCCGTCTTCGTGATCTTCATCACCAGTATTTGGCCGATCATTCTCAACACGGCGGTGGGCGTGCGCGCCGTACCTTCCGATTACACGAATGTGGCGCGGGTGCTGAATTTCAACCGTTCGGAGATGGTTCGCAAAATCTACATCCCCGCCACCATGCCTTACATCCTGACCGGCATGCAGCTCTCACTCGGCACCGCCTGGATGGTGATCGTGGCCGCGGAAATGCTGACCGGCGGTATCGGTATCGGTTTTTACATCTGGGACGAATGGAACAACCTTTCGGTGCCTTCCATCATCGTGGCCATCGGCATTATCGGCATCGTGGGCATTGCCCTTGAAGCGCTGATGAAGCTGGTGCAGCGCCGTTTCGACTATGGCAACGCATAGGAGCAGCCCATGGATACTCAAGAGCATCTACGCATTTCCAAAGTCGGTAAAATCTTCAAAACTTCGTCGGGGCAGTATGAAGCCTTGCGCGATGTCGACCTGTCGATCGACAAAGGCGAATTTGTTTCCATCATCGGTCACTCTGGCTGCGGCAAGTCCACTTTGCTCAATCTCGTGGCCGGGCTCGAACCCATCTCCTACGGCGCGATCAGCCTTGACGGGCAGATCATCAAAGGGCCGGGACCAGACAGGGCGGTGGTTTTCCAGAACCATTCTCTGCTGCCTTGGCTCACGGTCTACGAGAATGTGCGCCTGGCGGTGGACAAGGTCTTTGCGGGCACGCGCACGGACGGTCAGCGCCATGACTGGGTGATGGCCAATCTCGAGCTCGTCAATATGGAACATGCCGCGCATAAGCGCCCGGCGGAAATTTCCGGCGGGATGAAGCAGCGCGTCGGTATTGCAAGAGCGCTTTCCATGGAGCCCAAGGTTCTTTTGATGGATGAGCCTTTCGGCGCCCTCGATGCACTCACGCGCGGACATCTCCAGGACAGCGTGATGGAAATTCACGCCCGGCTCGGCAACACGGTGATCATGATCACCCATGACGTGGATGAAGCGGCGCTTCTTTCCGACCGCATCATCATGATGTCGAACGGGCCGGCGGCAGGCATCGGCCAAATTTCGACGGTCAATGTGCCCCGGCCGCGCCACCGGGTGGAGCTGGTGGAAGATCCCGATTACCTCAGCGCCCGGGCCGCCGTTCTTCGCTTCCTGCATGAGCATCGTTCGGAGGTGGCAGCATGAGCACGCAGAAACAGAAACTCGTTGTCGTTGGCGCGGGCATGGCGTCGGGGCGCATGCTGGAACATCTTTTCGAAGTTGCGCCCGAGGCTTATGACGTGACGCTTTTTGGGGCGGAGCCGCGCGGCAATTACAACCGCATCATGCTTTCGCCCGTCCTTTCCGGTGAAAAGACGTTTGAGGAAATCGTCACTCATGATGAAGACTGGTACCGGACGCACGGCGTGACTTGCCGCTTCGGTGAGAGCGTGACGGGTATCGACCGGAAAGCCAAACAGGTTCACACGGCCGCGGGCGAGACGGCTTACGACAAGCTGGTGCTGGCCACGGGATCGGCGCCCTTCATCATTCCCATTGCTGGTAAAGAGCTCGACGGGGTTCTCGTCTTTCGCGACCTAGACGATGTGGACGCCATGTCGAAAGCGGCGGAAAAGCCGGGCGCGCGGGCCGTTGTCATCGGCGGCGGCTTGCTTGGTCTTGAGGCGGCGGCAGGTCTTCAGGCGCGGGGCATGGAAGTAACCGTGCTGCATCTGATGGACCATCTTCTCGACCGCCAGCTCGATGCTTCCGCCGGGCATCTTCTGCAGCGCGAGCTTGAGCGGCGCGGCATCAAGGTGCATTGCAAGGCGCAGTCGAAGGCAATCCTCGGTGAGGGCCATGTGGAAGCGGTGCTTCTGGAAGACGGCACGGTTTACCCCGCCGATATCGTGGTCATGGCGGCGGGTATCCGGCCCGAGGCACGTCTTGCCGTCGATGCGGGGCTCCATGTGGAGCGCGGCGTCGTCGTGGATGACGCGATGATGACCTCCGATCCCGACATTCTGGCGCTTGGCGAATGCGCCGAGCATAACGAGGTCTGCTACGGCCTCGTGGCGCCGCTTTACGATATGGCGCGGGTGGCGGCGAAAACGCTGACCGGGGAGGAAGCGGCGTTCAAGCCGGTCGAAACGTCCACGAAGCTTAAAGTGACGGGCGTCGATGTTTTCTCCGCCGGGGATTTTTCCACCGGGGACGGTACCGAGGATATCGTTTACCGGGATGCCGCGCGCGGCATCTATAAGCGCCTGGTCCTTAAAGACGACAAGGTGGCCGGCGCCGTGCTCTACGGGGATACGGCGGACGGGGCCTGGTATTTCCAGCTTCTGAAAGAGCGTGAGGTGGTGCGCGACATTCGCGACCGCATGATTTTCGGTCAGGCGCTGGCCGGTGCCGACACGGACCCTTTTAGCGCCGTTGCAGCTTTGCCCGACACGGCGGAAATCTGTGGCTGTAACGGCGTGTGCAAAGGGGCGATCACAACGGCCATTACCGAACATGGGCTCACCGATATTGACGGGGTGAAGCAATATACCAAAGCCTCGGCAAGCTGCGGCTCGTGCTCGGGCCTGGTCGAGCAGCTTCTGGCCATGTCGCTCGGTGATGACTATTCCGGCGCCCCTGCGGTGAAGCCGATGTGCGGGTGCACCCATCACGGTCATGATGAGGTGCGGAAGCTCATTCTGGCTCATGGCCTGAAAACCATTCCGGAGGTGATGCAGGCTCTCGAATGGGAAACGCCTGATGGCTGTTCCTCCTGCCGCCCGGCGCTGAATTATTATCTTCTTTGCGCCTGGCCGGGGGAATATGTGGACGACGCGCAGAGCCGTTTCGTCAACGAGCGCCACCACGCCAATATCCAGAAGGATGGCACTTTCTCCGTCGTGCCGCGCATGTGGGGCGGGCTCACCAATCCCAATGAGCTGCGGGCGATTGCCGATGTCGCGGATAAATATCAGATCCCGACCGTGAAGGTGACGGGCGGCCAGCGCATCGATTTGCTCGGTGCGCGCAAAGAACATCTGCCTGATATCTGGAGCGATCTCAACAGCGCGGGCCTCGTTTCCGGCCATGCCTACGGTAAGGCGCTGCGCACGGTGAAAACCTGTGTGGGGTCCGAATGGTGCCGCTTTGGCACGCAGGATTCCACTGGCATGGGCGTGACGCTTGAAAAGCTCACCTGGGGCTCCTGGATGCCGCACAAGTTCAAGATGGCGGTCTCGGGCTGTCCGCGCAATTGCGCCGAGGCGACGATCAAGGATTTCGGCATTGTTGCGGTCGACTCCGGCTGGGAGCTGCATGTGGGCGGCAATGGCGGCATCAAGGTGCGCGTCACCGATTTCCTCTGCAAAGTCGAAAGCGAGGAAGAGGTGATCGAATATTGCACCGCCTTCATTCAGCTCTACCGCGAAGAGGCCCGCTATCTGGAGCGCACCGCGCCCTGGATCGAGCGGGTGGGCCTCGATCATGTGAAAGAAAAGATCGCGGACGATGCGGAAGGCCGCGCCGCTTTGAGTGAGCGGTTCTTCCTCTCCCAGAAATATGCGCAGCGCGACCCCTGGGCCGAACAGGCCGGGGACCCCGGCACGCGGCGCAGCTATAGCCCCCTTCGTCAGAAAGTGATCGCATGAGCAAGAGCGTTTATATCGGCGAGCTTGAGGATATCCCGCGCCGCGGCGCGCGGAAGGTCGAGGCCCTGGGCTGCGACATTGCCATCTTCCGCACGGGCGAGGATGAGCTTTTCGCCCTGGAGGACAGATGCCCGCATAAGCAGGGTCCGCTGTCGGACGGGATTGTGCAGGGGAGAGGCGTTGCCTGTCCCTTGCACAATTGGATTATCGATCTGGGAAGCGGGTTGGCGCGCGGGCCGGATGAGGGCTGCGTGAAGCGCTTTGCCGTGGAGCTGCGCGGCAGCGCCGTCTATCTCGGGCCGCTGATTGGAAATGAGGCGGCGCCCGAGGCAAGCCTTGCGGTGGAGGCGGAGTAATGCGGCCGGCGCCCATCCGCACCACATGCGCCTATTGCGGGGTTGGCTGCGGTGTGCTTGCCAGCGCCCGGGACGGCCGCGTGCGGGTGAAGGGCGACCCGGTGCATCCTGCCAATTTCGGCAAATTATGCGGAAAAGGGCAGGCTCTGGGCGAAACGGTGAGCGCCAAGGACCGGCTCTCCTATCCTTTGATCAAAGGGGAACGGGTGAGCTGGGAAGAGGTGCTCGATCATATTGCCGAACGCTTCTTGCATATCCGCGAAGCGCATGGGCCTGACGCTATTGCCTTTTATCTGTCGGGCCAGCTTCTGACGGAAGATTATTATGCCGCCAACAAGCTGATGAAAGGGTTCATCGGCTCGGGCAATGTCGATACGAATTCCCGCCTTTGCATGTCCTCCGCCGTTGCCGGGCACCGGCGCGCGTTTGGCGAGGATGTGGTGCCGGGCGTTTATGAGGATTTCGAGGAGACGGATCTTCTCGTTCTGGCCGGGGCGAATGCGGCCTGGTGCCATCCGGTGCTCTTTCAACGGTTCGAAGCGGCGCGGGAGAAACGCGGCTCCCGCCTTATCGTCATCGATCCGCGCAAAACGGCAACGGCGCAGGCCGCCGATCTTCACCTTCCCCTCAAGCCGGGCAGCGATGTGGCGCTTTTCAACGGGCTTTTCCGTTTCCTTTGCGAGGAGGGGGCGGCAGATGAAAGCTTCATCGCCCGCTCGACGGCGGATTTCGAAAAGCTTTTGCCGCTTCTCAATGCGCCTGAAACGGAGCTTGCCCATGTCGCGGCGCGCTGCGGGCTGGAAGAAAAACTGGTGCTGCAGTTTTTTACCTCGGTGCTGGAAAACGAGCGCTGGGTGAGCGGTTTTTCGCAAGGCATCAACCAGTCGAGCCGCGGCACGGACAAGGTCAATGCCATCATCAATTGCCATTTGCTGACGGGGCGCATCGGCAAGCCTGGCATGGGCCCTTTTTCGATTACCGGCCAGCCCAACGCCATGGGCGGGCGGGAAGTGGGCGGCCTTGCCAATCAGCTTGCCGCGCATCTTTCCTTCGAGCCGGAAGCGGTGAAAACAGTGGAGCGCTTCTGGAACGCGCCTTCCATGGCGGCCTCTGGTGGGCTGAAAGCCGTCGATTTGTTCGAGGCGGTGCATGAGGGCAAGGTCAAAGCCCTTTGGATCATGGCGACCAATCCTGCTGTCAGCCTGCCCGATGCCGGGCGGGTGCGCGCCGCGCTTGAAAAATGCGAGCTCGTTATCGTCTCTGACTGCATGGCAAGTTCCGACACGCTGGCTTATGCCGATGTGGCGCTGCCCGCCGAAGGCTGGGGCGAGAAAGACGGTACGGTGACGAATTCCGAGCGGCGCATTTCCCGCCAGCGCCGTCTGCAAGCCGCGCCCGGCGAGGCAAAGCCCGACTGGTGGGCACTCGCTGAAATCGCCCGGCGCATGGGCTTCGGCGCGGCGTTTCCTTATGAGGGCCCGGCGGATATTTTCCGCGAACATGCGGCCCTTTCCGGTTTCGAGAACAAGGGCGAGCGGCTTTTCGATATTTCCGCTTATGCGGATATTTCGGATGCCAGGTATGAGGCGATGACGCCCTTTCTCTGGCCTGCCCGGAAGGGAGATAAAGAAAAGGCGGCAGCGGACGGGCGGCTTTTTGCGGACGGGAAATTCGCACATGAAGATGGCCGCGCGCGGTTTCTGCCTCTTGAAGACGTGCTGCCCGTTCATGGCGCTAATGACGATTTTCCGCTTCTTCTCAATACGGGCCGTTTGCGCGATCAATGGCACAGCATGACGCGCACGGGCGCGGTGCCCCGCCTTATGAGCCATGTGAAAGAGCCGGTGCTTTATTGCCATCCGGAGGACATGGCGGCTTTCGGTCTGTCTCCGAAGGGGCTTGCGGAAGCGGCAACGAAATGGGGGCGGGGGCTTTTCCGTGTGGTAGCGGATGGCGGGCTGCGGCGCGGGGAGATTTTCATTCCCATTCATTGGACGCGGCACATGTCGGCGGCGGGTACGGTGGGCGCGCTTGTTAATCCCGTCACGGACCCACATTCCGGTCAGCCTGAATTCAAGCACACGCCCGTGCGCGTGAAGCCGGTGCGTCCCGTGCGCGCCGGGTTCTATCTCAGCCACGCGGCCTTCACGCCGGAGAGGTTCGATTATTGGGCGCGGGTACCTGTCGCAGAAGGCGAGCTTTTTTATCTGGCAGCGCTTGAGGATGCCGCGCCTTTCACGCGGCTGGAGGAAGAAGCGCGTGCCTGGAAAGGCGATGTGCTGGCGGTGGAAGACAAAGCGCGGGGTACATTCCGCCGGGTGCTCCTGGATGAGGGCGTGCCGGTTGCGGCGTTCTTCTCGGGGCCCGCGGGCAGCGTGCCCGATCCTTCCTGGCTTTCCGAGCAGCTTGGCAGGCGTGCGGAAGGGGCGGCGCGTCAGGCGCTCATTGCGGCTGCACCCATGGACCCTTCGCAAGGCGGGGCCAAGGTCTGCTCCTGTTTCGGCGTTTCGGAAAAAGCCATCCTTACAGCGATTGCGGCGAAGAATTTGACGAGCGTGCGGGCGGTCGGTGAGGCAACGCAGGCTGGCACCAATTGCGGCTCCTGCCGCCCCGAAATTGCGGCCCTGCTCGAGCGGGCCTTTATGAAAGAAGCGGCGGAGTGAAAGGATGAGAAAGATGGGACATGTTCATTTCGTCGGCGCGGGGCCGGGCAATCCCGAACTTTTGACACTGCGTGCCGCCCGGCTTCTTAATGAGGCCGATGCGGTCCTTTATGATGCACTTGTCGGGCCCGAAATATTGAAAATGATCCGGCCCGGCGCGCGCCGCATCTCGGCCGGCAAGCGGGCCGGGTGCCATTCCATGGGCCAGAGTGAGATCAACCGCCGTCTCGTTGCCGAAGCACAGCGCGGCGGGCGCGTCATCCGCCTTAAAGGCGGCGACCCGGTGATCTTCGGGCGGCTTGAAGAAGAAGTAGCGGCGCTCAGCGCGCATGGCATCGGCTATGATATCTGCCCCGGCATCACGGCGGCTTCCGCTGCGGCGGCCTCTGCCGGTGTGCCGCTGACGCTGCGCGGGAAAGTGCGCGGCGTGCGTTTTCTCACCACGGCCTCTTGCCCTGAAGAGCCGAATGATCCGGCCTGGGGCAGGCTTGTCGGGGGTGAGGAAACACTCGCTTTCTATATGGCCCGCAGCGCGCTTGTGCGGATTGCGCGCCGGCTTGCGGCGGCGGGCATGAGCTATTCCATGCCGGTGTTGATCGTGGAAGCGGTCTCGATGCCGCAAGAACGCATTCGGGCGGCGACTTTGGCGGAGGTGGGGGCAGGCGCATTGACCGCCGATCCCGCCCAGCCCGTCTTGCTGATGATCGGTTACGCGCTGGGTGCGCATGCGCAAAAGCGCCTTTCCCGCGCCCCCGCACTTTCGGACTGCGCTTAAGCGGGTCTTTCCTCTCTTAGGTCGAGCTCGACATGGACGATGGCGGGATCATCCGTGTCGAAGCTTTGGGCAAAACCCAGATCACCGCACATGCGCAGCATCACGGTGTTGGCGCGGAGCACATCGCCGTACACTTTTTTAAGGCCGGTCTTGCGCGCATAATCGATGATCATCGTCATAAGCGCCCAGCCGAGCCCTTTGCCCTTGATCGTCGAGCGCACGAGAATGGCATATTCGGCAATCTCGCCATTGGCATCGGCATGAAGGCGCACGACGCCGAGCAACGCGCCCGTTTCCGGGTCAAGTGCGACGAAGGCCATGGCGCGGTTGTAGTCGATCTGCGTGAAGCGGGCGATCAGCTTGTGGGAAAGCTCGGGCTTCGGAGAGAAGAACCGCAGCCGCGCATCGTCCGGTGTCACATGGTCGAAGAACTCCTGATAAAGCATTTCATCTTCCGGGCGCACGGGCCGGGCGATGATTTTGCTGCCATCCAGAAGCTCCAGCTCCCCTTCCCATTCGGAAGGGTAAGGATGCACGGCAAAGCGGGGATTGCCGCCATGCCTGTCGCGTCTTTTTTCCTCGGCAACGCGCATGCGCGCATCGAGCGCGATAATGCCGTCTTCATCGGCAAGCAGCGGGTTGATATCGAGTTCGCGGATTTCGGGAATGTCGGCGGCAAGCTGTGAGATCTTCACGAGCGTCAGCGCCACGGCGCCGATATCGGCAGCAGCTTGCGCGCGGTAGGATTTTAAAAGCTTGGCCACCCGCGTCTGCTCGATGAGGTCATGGGCGAGGGTGAGGTCGAGCGGCGGCAGCGCCAGCGCTTTGTCGCTGATCACCTCAACCGCCGTGCCGCCCTGGCCGAAAAGTACCACGGGGCCGAACAGTTTATCATCGGCAAGACCGAGAATGAGCTCGCGCGCGGCGGGCCGGTCGATCAAGGGTTCGAGGCTGACCCCTTCGATGCGTTTATCAGGATAGGCCGCGCTTATGTCTTCCATCATCTGGCGGGCGCATTCTTCGGCGGCTGTCGCGCTGGTGATGTTCAGTTTTACGCCGCCGACATCGGATTTGTGCTGGATGTCGGGAGAGACGATTTTGAGGGCGCAGGCTTCATGATCCTGCAGAAGATCGCGGGCGGCTTTGCCTGCGTCTTCCGGCGTTGCGGCAAAGCGGGGCGCGACATAGGGAATGTCATAGGCTGCAAAAATCTCGCTAATGTCGCCGCTATCCAGCCATTTCTTTCCCTCTTCGATGGCGCGCTGAACGGTCTTCTGAGCGCGCTGTTTATCCGGTTTGAAGTCGCCGGGCAGGCTCGGCGGCATGCGGATGAGCGCTTCCTGGGCGGCGGCATAGCGGGTCAGATAAACGAAGCCGCGCACGGCATCACCCGGTGTTGAAAAATTCGGAATATGCAGAGGCTCGAAAATACCGCGCGCTTTTTCTTCCGCCCCGCCGCCGAGCCAGCACGTGAAAACCGGCTTGGCGCGGGGATGGGCCTTGCGGTAAGCGCCGATGGCATCCGCCACGGCTTTTGCGGTCTTTTCGCTGGAGGCAAGGGCGGTCGGGCAGTTCATCACCAGCACGGCATCGGTGTTCTTGTCGCCCAAAAGGTGATCCAGCGAGGCGCTGTAACGGTGTTCATCCGCATCGCCGATAATATCGACCGGGTTCGCGCGGGACCAGGTGGCGGGCAGTACGCCGTCCAGCGCCTTTAAGGTGTCCTCATCGAGCTTTGCCAGCTTGCCGCCGAGATCGGCCAGCGTGTCGACCGCAAGAACGCCGGTGCCGCCGCCATTGGTGAGCACGGAAAGCCGGTCGCCGCGGAAGGGTTGCACATGGCCGAGTGTTTCGGTGGCCGAGAAAAGCTCATCGAGATCGAAAACACGCAAAAGGCCCGCCCGGCGAAAGGCGGCATCGTAAACCGCATCGGAGCCGGCGAGTGCGCCGGTGTGAGAGGCAGCTGCTTTTGCCGCTTCTTCATGGCGGCCCGATTTGATGACGATGACGGGTTTGGCGCGCGCGGCGGAGCGGGCGGCGGACATGAATTTTTGCGGATGGGTGACGGATTCCACATAAAGCAGAATGGCGCGGGTGCGCGTGTCGGCGGCAAACCAGTCGAGGAGGTCGCCGAAATCCACATCCGACATGTCGCCGAGCGAGACCATGGAGGAAAAACCGACATTCCGGCTGTTGGCCCAGTCGGCCATGGTGGCGATGACGGCACCGGACTGGGAGATGAGCGCGAGATCGCCGCTTGCAACGGACGGGTCGGCAAAGCTCGCATTCAGGCCGATGGGCGGCACGATGAGGCCGAGCGTATTGGGCCCGATGATGCGCATGAGATGCGGGCGGGCGGCCTCCAGCATCTGGCGTTTGAGCGTGCCTTCTTCATTGGCGCCAAGCCCGGCGGTGATGACCACGGCGGCGCGGGTGCCGGCCTCGCCCAGCTCGCCGATGAGACCCGGTACGGTTGGCGCAGGTGTGGCGATGATCGCAAGGTCGGGCGTGCCGGGCAGGGCGGCGATGTCCTTGAAACAGGTCAGGCCCGATATTTCCCGGTACCCCGGATTGACCGGCCAGATTTCCCCTTTAAAGCCCGCCTCGCGCAGTTTGGTCAGCACGATATGGCCGAGGGCGCCTTCCTTGCCGCTGGCGCCGATCAGCGCGATGGAACGGGGCAGGAAAATCTTGTCCAGGTTGCGAATGCTCATGAAGACGCGCGCTCCTGTTTTCCGGGGGCTCTCAGACGATCTTTAACTATATGATTTTACTATGCAATTCTTGACGTTTCCCCGACGTACTTACGGGGGTGCGAAAAACTGATATAATGTCAGAAATGATGGTGCCGGGAAAAATGGCCCATTGGCAGAGAGAATAAATTGGGGAGTTGGCAGGTTTCATGACAGTCGAACATTTTGACGTGCTCATTGTCGGTGCGGGTATTTCCGGCATCGGCGCAGGCTATCACCTTCAGGCCAACAGCCCGAACCGGACTTACGCCATTTTAGAGCGGCGCGAGAGTCTTGGCGGCACTTGGGACCTGTTCCGCTATCCCGGCATCCGCTCGGACTCGGACATGTATACGCTCGGCTATTCCTTCAAACCCTGGAAGGAAGCGAAAGCCATCGCCGATGGCCCTTCGATCCTGAACTATCTGAAAGAGACGGCGGAAGAAAACGGCATCGACAAGAAAATCCGTTACGGCCATCACGTTAAACGCGCCGCCTGGTCGAGCGATAAGGCATGCTGGACGGTGGAAACCGAGCTGACGGATACCGGCGAGACGCGCCGCTATACCTGCAATTTCCTTTTCATGTGCTCGGGCTATTACAATTACGACCAGGGTTACATGCCGCATTTCGACGGTGTGGAAGATTATCAGGGCCGCCTCGTTCATCCGCAAAAGTGGACGGATGACATTGATTATGACGGCAAGAAAGTCGTGGTGATCGGCAGCGGCGCGACGGCGGTAACGCTTGTGCCGGAAATGGCGAAGAAGGCCGCGCATGTGACGATGCTGCAGCGCTCGCCGACTTATGTCGTCTCGCGCCCGGCCGAAGACGCGCTTGCCAATTGGCTGCGCAGCAAGCTGCCGGCGAAAACTGCCTACCGGCTCATCCGCTGGAAGAACGTGCTGCTCGGCATGTATTTCTACAATATGTGCCGGCGCAAACCGGAAAAGGTGAAGAAGCTGATCCTGGACGGGGTGCGCGAGCAGCTCGGCCCCGATTTCGACATCGAGCATTTCACGCCGAGCTATAACCCTTGGGATCAGCGTCTGTGCCTGGTGCCAAATGGCGATCTCTTCGAAAGCCTGAAGGAAGGCGAGGCCTCGGTCGTGACCGATCATATCGACCGCTTCACGCCCAAGGGCATCAAGCTGAAATCGGGCAAGGAACTCGAAGCCGATCTCGTGGTCAGCGCGACAGGGCTCAATATGCAGCTGCTCAGCGGCCTTGAAGTCGAGGTGGACGGCAAGGTGATGGATCTCTCCAAAACCTTCAACTACAAGGGCATGATGTATAGCGATGTGCCGAACCTTGCCTCGTCCTTCGGCTATACGAACGCCTCTTGGACGCTGAAATGCGATCTGACCTGCGAATATGTCTGCCGGCTTCTGAATCATATGGAAGAATCGGGGCTGCGCCAGGCAACGCCGCGCGTCACCGATCCCAATATGGAAGAAGAGCCCTGGCTCGATCTCAGCTCCGGCTATGTGCAGCGGGCCATCGACCAGTTCCCGCGCCAGGGCAGCAAGAAACCTTGGAAACTTTACCAGAACTATGCGCTCGACCTCATGTCCTTGCGTTTCGGTAATGTGGAAGACGGGGTGATGGAATTCTCCAATCCCGAGGCGGGCGCCGCACCGCAGCCTGCCAAGGTTGCCGTGGCGAGCTAAGTCCCTGAAATCATGAATTAAAAAGGCGTTCAGCTGCTCGCTGCGGCTGGACGCCTTTGCGTTATCATGGTAGCAAGAAAGTGAGGCTGAGCTTAAACATTGCGGCATTCACCCGGCATCTGCGCCGGACGGTTCCGGAGGCCTGATCCAGGCGTCAGAATGACAGCATTCTTTCAAAACAAGCGCCTCGTCAGCATCCTTTTTCTTCTTTTCCTGGCTGTGTTTCTTTCCGGCTGCGCTTCGGGCGGATTGCTTGACCGGCTCACAGGCGGGGGCGAAGAAGGCGAGCTTGGCGGCGCACCGGTTTTCTCCGATACGGGCGGTGTGCCCTACACCACGCAATTGCACGGGATGGAGAAAGAGGGGCTGCGGGAAATCCTGCGCGGCTCTTCGCAGCTTATCGCGCTTGAAGAGCGCTTGCCGCGTTCACTCGGCGCACTCCGGCGCCGGGCCGATGAAGATACCGAGCGCCTCAAAACCGCGCTGAAGTCCGAAGGTTATTATGACGGCGCTGTCGACATCACGGTGACGGGCAAAAGCGAGCCAGCCATGGTCGATATTGTGGTGGAGCCGGGCCCCGTTTACACGCTCGCCGATTTCGATATCGATTATGGGGGGCAAGTGCCGGATGAGCGGCCTGCGCTTTCCGACCTTGGCATTCGTTTGGAAAAGCCTGCCCGCGCGCCGGAAATTCTGGGCGCGGAAGCCTCGCTCCTCCGGTTTTTGGAGCGCCACGGCCACCCGCTTGCCAACATCGAGGACCGCAGCGCCATCATCAACCGCGAGGAGAAAACCATGCGCGTGCGGCTGCGTGTGGCCGCCGGTGCGGAGGCGGCGTTCGGGGAAACCGGCATCGAAGGTGCGCCGGATGTGAAAGAAGATTACAAACGCGCCCTCGTCACCTGGGAAGAAGGCGCGGTCTATGACGAGGAGGCGGTGGAGGCAACGCGCCGCTCTTTCGCGTCCACCGGGCTTTTCAGTTCCATCGGCATTGAAAAGGGCGATGCGGTGGGCGCGGACGGCAAACTGCCGATGAACGTGAAGCTTAGCGAAGCGCCGCCGCGCTCCATCGGCTTTGGGGCGAAATATTCCACCAGTGAAGGGGCGGGCGCCGATGCGTCCTGGGAGCACCGCAATCTTTTCGGGCGCAATGAAAAACTGCGCGCCTCGCTAACGGTAAGTGAGCTTGAGCAATCGCTTGGGTTTCTTTTCAAGAAGCCGCGCTTTCTGGAGCCGGGGCAGGAGCTGACGGCGGAAGCCACGCTGAAAAACCGCAATACCGAAGCTTTCGATGAACAAGGGCTCACCGCCGGTATCGGCATCGAGCGGCCTTGGCGTGAGAATTGGCGCCTCAGCGCCGGGGTTATCGGTGAATATACTTATCTGAAGGATGAATTTTCCGGCACCACCTTCCAGCTTTTCGGCCTGCCGCTGACCGCTTCGCGCGACACGAGCGACAATGCACTGAACCCCACGGAAGGCACGCGCCTTACCTTCAATGTCACGCCCTATGCGGGAACGGGGAGCGGGGCGCTGGCCTTCACGAAACTCTCCGCCACGGGCTCTGCTTATCATGCGCTCGATGAGGAGAAGCGCTACGTGCTGGCGGGGCAGGTGCGCGCCGGGGCGATTTTGGGCGAGGAGACGGATCAAATCCCCGCGAATAAACGGTTCTATTCCGGCGGGGGCGGCTCCGTGCGCGGCTTTGAATATCAAAGTGCCGGACCGCTCGATGCGCAGAACGATCCGCTTGGCGGGCGCTCGCTCTTCGAGGTGAAAAGCGAATTGCGCATCAAGGCGACGGAAAGCATCGGCGTTGTACCGTTCGTCGATGGCGGGTCGGCATTCGATTCCGCTTATCCCGACTTTCAGGAAAAACTGCGCTGGGCGGCGGGTTTAGGGCTTCGCTATTTCACCGATTTCGGGCCGATCCGTCTCGATGTCGCCGTGCCGCTCAACAAACGCGACTTCGATGATGATTTTCAGTTCTATATCAGCATAGGGCAGGCGTTCTAAAGTGGAATGGCGCGCCGACATAGCACGCAAGGTAGTGCGCTGGACGGGCTTCGGCTTGTTGGCGGTGCTCGCGCTGTGTCTTCTGTTCGTCGTCCTTGCCTATGGCGCTTTGCAAACCGGATGGGGAAAGGCGCGCCTTGCCGCCATGACCGAAGCGGCGCTGAGTGATGACAGTACCACCTTTCATATCATGGGGCTGGACGGTTATCTGCCTCATGCCATCCGCATTCAAAAGATCGAAGCGGAAGACGACGCGGGCGTTTGGCTGAGCGCGGAAAGGGTTGCGCTCGACTGGAACCCGCTCGCGCTTCTTGCCGGAGATATCTCCATCGAGAGGCTGCATGCCGGGCGGGTGGATTTGCCGCGCCTGCTGGACGCGCCGGAAGAGACGGCAAGCGAGGAAGGTTTTTCCTTGCCGCTCCCCCTTCTTGCCCGGCTTTCTTTAAAAGAAGCGGAAGTCGAAAAGCTCGGTCTTGGCCCAAGCGTGATCGGGGAAGCCGCGATCTTGCGTCTTACCGCGCAAACCCGCCCGGAGGAGGGCGTGCTGCGCACGTCCCTTGAGGTGGAGCGGCTCGACGGCAAAGCCGATACGTTTACCTGGCAATCGCTCTACCGGCTGAGCGATGAGTATCTCGAGATTGCCTTTTGTATCGAGGAGCCGGAGGGCGGGCTGGTTGCAGGCGCGCTCGGCCTTGGAGAAGGCGCTGCGTTTTCCGCCGCGCTGAACGGCAAGGGGCCGCTCTCGAATTGGAATGGCGGGCTCAATCTGCGCGCCGAAGGGCTTTTCAATTTGGGCACAGACCTAAGACTGCGGGAAGATGAGGGTCCGCGCTTTACGCTGGAAGGGAAGCTTTCCGCCCCGACCCTGCGTGAAGGCGACCTTGCGGCCCTTTTCGGTACGGAGCCAGGTTTTTATCTGGCTGGCGATTGGTCGCGGCGCGGCGCGTTGACGCTTGGCACGTTGAGAGTGAAGGGCAAGGAGCTGAATGCCCGCTTCGACGGCGAAGCGGATCTGACGAGCGGCGCGCTTGAAGGCCGGATCGAGGCGGGCATTGCGGACAAAGAAGCAGCAAGCGCCTTACTGCCCGGCGCAGAGGCAGCGCGTATCGAGTTTGCAGGCGATGTTTCGGGCGAGCTGTCTTTCCCGGCTTTGAGCGGCACGATCAGGCTCGATGATTTCCGCAGCGGCGCCTTCCGCGCGGCGCGCATCGAAACGCAGCTCGATCTCGATGAGCAGGGCCTGCTTTCCACGGGCGCCTCGCACCGTTTCTCGCTTGCCGGCAAGGCGGTGGACGTGCGTGTGCAAAATGAAGATACACCCGATATTGCTGGTCAGCTCTGGCGCCTTGCCGCGGAAGGCACATTCGACCGGGAAAAGACGGAAGTCGACGCACAGGAAATTTCCTTTGAAGCGCCGTTCGTGCAGTTCACCGGCTCTGCGGGTTACGCTCTGCAGGAAGAGACAGGCCGCGCCGATCTCGCATTTGAAAGCGGTGATCTTTCTCCCCTTGCCACCCTTGCCGGTACCGGTCTTTCCGGGCGCGGGCAGGGCAGTCTTTCTGCGCACTTCGAGCAGGGCGGGGAGGTGCTCGAAGCGGAGCTCGATGCCGGGTTCGAGCAGCTCGCGCTGGGCGCGGAAATTCCAGACCTCCTTTTGTCCGGCAGGGTGGATATCAATGCCGCGCTTTCCCGCGGGCCTGGGCGCTTCTCGCTCGGTAAGCTCACACTCACCACACCGCATCTCACTTTCGAAGCCTCTGCCGATCTGCCGGAAGGCGGCGTGGCGGCGGGCAGTTACGTGCTCTTGCTTCCCGAGGCGAATGTTCTTTCCGGGGCGCTCGGTGCGAAGCTTTCCGGCCCCTTGCAGGTGGAAGGCGCGCTAGCCGGCACCTTCGCGGCGCCCCGTCTCAGCGGCACAGCGCAGCTTCCCTCTTTGGACGCGGATGGATTTTCGGTGAAGGAGGGGGAAATCCGCTTTACGGCCCGCGAGATTTTGCGCGCGCCGGAAGGGAAGATCGAGTTGAGCGGCGATACGTCACTCGGGCCGCTTGTGGGCGATTTTCTTTACGTGCTGGAAGATGAAAGGCTCGCGCTTCGCGATCTCTCACTTACCTCGGGGGAAAGCCGTCTTTCCGGCGCCGCTACCGTGCCGCTGGGCGGGGCGCCCGCCAAAGGGAATTTCACGGTGGATATACCGTCGCTTTCGCCCTGGCTGCCGCTGGCCGGATTTGGCGGCAGCGGCGCGATTGACGCCAAGATCGTTCTTTCCGGCCCGCAAGGCAGCAGAAGCGGGCAGAATGCGCGCCTTAAAGGGCAGATGAACGACTTTACGCTCTCGGACGCAGGCGATGTGCTGTTTGAGGCCGCGCGGGCCGATTTTAACATGAGTGCCTGGAACTTGATGGAGACGCCGCGCTTTACTGGCAAGGTGGCGGCGAAGGGTCTCGATGCGGGCAGCGCGCGGCTGGAGACATTGACCTTTACCGCCGATGGGGGCTTCGATGCCTTTACCTTCGGCAGCAGCGCCAAAGGCCGCTTCCGCGGACCGCTTGCGATGGAAACAAACGGCAAGCTTACGCTGCAAGGCAATGACACGGTGCTGGAACTTGAAAACCTTACCGGTCGCTTTGCCGGCAGGAAGCTGGCTCTTCATGCGCCTGCCCGCCTTGTCAGCGCGCCGGGGGCGCTTCGTGTTGAAGGGCTCGATATGAGCTATGGGGAGGGGCAGTTAAAGGGCGGTCTGACGCTTGGTCCCCGCCTTGACGGCACGCTCAGCCTCAGCGCGCTTCCCATGGGCGCGCTCGATCCCTTCTGGGCGACGGGCGATTTGCGCGGCACCATGTCGGGCGCCTTGTCGCTCTCGGGCATGCGCGCGCGGCCCTCGGGCAGCTTGCAATTGCGGCTTGATGATCTTGCCCGCGCGCAGGAAGAAGAAATGCCGCGCTCCACGATCGAGCTTCGTTCCGAGTGGGAGGGGAACCGGCTCGGCACGCAGCTGCGCTTTGCTCAAGGCGAGGAGGCGCTTTCGCCTGCAGGACGTATCAGCTTGCCGCTGCGCATGCCGGCAAAAGGCTGGCTGCCGGAGGTGCCCGGCAATGGGCGGCTCGATGCATCTTTGAACTGGCAGGGAGAGGTCGGCACCTTGTGGGCGCTTGTGCCGCTCGATGCGCACCGGCTGAAAGGGCGAACGCGGCTCAGCGCACAGGCAAGCGGCACGGTGGACCGGCCGGAAGTGAGCGGCAGCCTGCGTATCGAAGAGGGGGCTTATGAAAATCTCGATACCGGTACGCTCATCACATCGCTCGTCTTGGAGGCAGCGCTTGAAGAAAGCCGCATTGAGGTGACGCAGCTTTCCGGCGCCGACGGGGAGAAGGGAAATTTCTCGGCGAGCGGTGCCGCAGAGATCGCACCGGAAAGCGGCTTTCCTTTTGAGCTTGATATGTCGTTCTCGCAATTTGCCGCCATGCGCCGCGATGACATCACCGCGCGGGCCTCCGGTAAGCTGGAAATCGAAGGGGATGCAGCGGCGGCGACGATTGCCGGAAAGGTCCGCACGGACGGCGTCTTGGTGCGCATTCCGGAAGAGTTTCCGCCGGAAGTTGCGGTGCTGAATGTAAAGGAGGTGCGCGGGACGGACGGCAAAGCCGAAAGCGATGAAGAAGAGGCTTTCGATCTTTCTCTCGACATTGCAGTAACGATGCCGAAACGCGTTTTTGTGCGCGGGCGCGGGCTTGATTCAGAATGGGAAGGCGCGCTTGATGTCAAAGGCTCAGGCGAAGAGCCGCGCCTGACAGGCGAGCTGCGTTTGGTGCGCGGGTTCTTAAGCGTGCTGACGAAAGAATTCACATTGAAAAGCGGGAAGATTAATTTTCAGGGCAACCAGCCCATCGCCCCGCGCATCGATGTGGTGGCCGAACATCAAAGCGACGGCCTTACCGTCACGGCGCGTGCGCAAGGCCCGGCCTCGCGTCCTTCAATCACTCTCAGTTCCGTTCCCTCTCTGCCCGAAGAAGAGATCGTCTCGCGTGTTCTTTTCGGCAAAAGCCGGGCAAGCCTTTCGGCTCTGGAAGCCGCGCAGCTTGCTCTTGCGGTGGGCGAGCTTACTGGGGCGACAGGCGGCGGGCCGGGCGTTCTCGATTTTGCGCGCGGGGTGCTGGGCGTCGATGTCTTGCGGGTTGAATCGGGCGGCGCGGCGGAGAAAGGCGCGGCAGTGGAAGCCGGGTCCTATGTCAGCGAGGACGTTTATATCGGGCTGAAAAAGGGCCTGACGGATAATACCGGCGCGGTCTCCGTGGAAGTGGAAGTCACCCCCAATATTTCCCTGCGCAGTGAAACCGGCGTGACGGGCGAGAACGATGTCGGCGTCGAGTTCAACTGGGACTATTGAGCAGGCGCGTTTTCTTTCCTGCGGTAATGGTAGCCGTAAAGCGTCTTGGAAAAACCGAGCCGCGCATAAAGCGACAGTGCCGGATCGTTGTCCGCAACGACCTGCAAGCAGGCCGCTTCCGCGCCCATTTTCTTGCCCCAGCCGAGCAAGGCGCCGACCACAGCACGCCCATAGCCTTTATTCCGGCAGGCGGCATCCGTGACCACCGATTCCAGCACGAGAAGGCCCTGCTGGATGGTTCCATAAGCCTGCGCGCAGGGCACGCCTTCTACCTCCAGTGCGGCAAAGCAGACCGGTCCGCGGATCAGGGTAAGCATCCTGTTATAGAAGGGTTGATCCTCTGAAGGCGTGCCGCTCAAGGCGTGGCGGGCGGCAATCCAGTTTTGCGACGGCGCCCGTGACAGGCTGACTTTATGGCAGGGCGCATCTGTCGGGACGGCGATCTCTTCGGCCAGAAGCGTGAGCGACCGGCCTTCTTCACCGCCATAGCCTGCTTGGTCGAGCTCTTTTCCGATATCGGGACCAATATCGGACAGGCGGAAGATCGGCCGCTGCCCGCGTGCGGTGTAAAAAGCGTCTGCTGCGTCGATCAGCGCGCCGCATTCGTGTGCCGCGCTGCGGGTAGGGTTCAGGGAGTTGGGGCGTCTTGTCGGGCCGCCCGAATGGCGCAGGAGCCAGCCTAGCTGCGCTGCTTCCGTTTCTGCCGGCCAGGCATCGAGACAGGCGCGTTCGGCGCGCCATAGGAGATCATCGTCCGTCATTGAGCGATGCTAAGGGAGGCGGCGCTTTTCAGGCAATCAAAAAGGGCAGGGCACGGTGAAGGTGACGAGCTCGCCGTCTTTCGGGTGATGCAGCGTCAGGCTTTCGGCATGAAGCTGCAGGCGCGGCGCGGCATGAAAGGCGTCATCGGGTGCATAAAGCGGGTCGCCGATAATCGGGTGGCCGAGCGCGAGCATGTGAACGCGCAGCTGGTGCGAGCGCCCGGTGATGGGGGTGAGGCGCATGCGCGTTGCCTCCGCTTCACGGTCCATGACTTGCCAGTCGGTTTGCGAGGGCCGGCCCGTTTCATGATCGACAATGTGCTTGGGCCGGTTCGGCCAGTCGATGGTGAGCGGCAAATCGACCCGGCCTTCATCTTCTTCGACCTGCCCCCAGACGCGGGCGATATAGGTTTTCTGCGTTTTGCGCCGCTCGAACTGCAGGCCGAGATGACGGTGCGCTTTGCGGTGCAGCGCCATGACGATGACGCCGGACGTGTCGAGGTCGAGCCGGTGGACGACCGTGGCGCTCGGAAATTGTTCCTGCGCCCGGCTTGCCAGGCAGTCGCGGTGCTCGAGCGGGCGTCCCGGCACGCTCAAGAGGCCCGACGGTTTGTCGAGCACGAGAATATCTTCGTCCTGATGAAGCACCGTCAGATAGGGCTCCACGGGCGGGGCATAGATGAAGGGGCGCTCGCTGCTAGTCGTCAAAACGGATCTTCCCGCTTCTGGCGCGTTTGATATGCGCGCGTTTGGTTTTTTCCTCGAGCCGCTTTTTCTTCTGGTTGCGGCTGATCCGGGTTGGGATGCGCGGTTTCGGCTTTATAGCCGCGCGGGCAATCAGCTCTTTCAAGCGTTCGATTGCGTCCTCGCGGTTCGCTTCCTGGGTGCGGAAGCGGTTGGCGGTGATCACGATCACGCCTTCTTTCGTCATGCGCGAGCCGGCGATAGAGGAAAGGCGGCTTTTGACCTCGTAAGGCAGGGCGCGGGAGCCGCGCGCATCGAAGCGCAATTGCACGGCGCTAGCAACCTTATTGACGTTCTGCCCGCCGGGCCCGGAAGCGCGGATGAAGCTCAGGCTGATCTCTTCTTCCGGCAGTGAGATATGCGGGGTCACGGGTATCATGGCGGCACTATAGGTATTTCGCCGGCTTTTAGTAGTGGGGCGGGCGCTGATGCGCCGGACCCACCGTCTTTTCCAGCGCTTCTTCGGCAAGGGAGAGGCGCTCGATGAGGTGGGCGACCTGCCGGGTCAGCCGGTCGATCTGCTGCCATTGCTCAGTCACGACGTCATTGAGACCCGTCACGGTTTCATCTTGATGCGCGAGGTGGCTTTCAAGGTCGGCCAGCCGCGCTTCCAGGTCTGCCATTTCACTCATCGCTTTGCCCTCATCGCTTCGCCCCCAACGCTTTGCTGTGCCGTTCACACATATTGTCCCGCCGCATGGCCGGAGGACCAGGCCCATTGAAAATTGAAACCGCCCAGATGCCCCGTCACATCCACCACTTCGCCGATGAAATAAAGCCCCGGTACCTCGCGCGCTTCCATGGTGCGGGAGGAAAGACCGTCCGTATCGACCCCGCCCAGTGTCACCTCGGCCGTCCGGTAGCCCTCAGTGCCGTTCGGCAGGATACGCCAATCGGTCAGGTTTTGCGCGGCGCGGGCAAGATATTTGTCGGACAGATCGGCAAGCCGGCCATCGAACCCGTGAATCTCGCAAAGTTTTTCGGCAAGGCGTTTGGGAAGGATCTGGGAAAGGGCGGTGCGCAGTTCCTGTTTCGGTTGGGCCTGGCGCGCGGCTTTAAGTTCCGCCAAAAGGTCACGGCCCGGCACCAGGTTGACGGCAATTTCTTCGCCTTCCCGCCAATAAGAAGAAATTTGCAGGATGGCCGGGCCGCTAAGGCCCCGGTGCGTGAAGAGCAGCGCCTCTTCAAAGCGTGTCTTGCCGCAGCTCACCGCCGCATGCTGCGCGACCCCCGCAAGCTCTTTCAAACGGGAAAGGAACTCCGGCTTGAAGGTCAGCGGCACGAGGCCTGCGCGGGTCGGCACGATGTTAAGACCGAACTGCTTGGCGATTTCATAGCCAAAACCGGTGGCGCCCATTTTGGGGATGGACTTGCCGCCGCTTGCTATGACAAGCGAGGCGCAGCTCAGTGCCGTCTCGCCGAATGAAAGGCGAAAGCCCTCGGCGCTTTTCTCGATGCCCGTCACTTCCTCGCCGAGCCAGAGTTCCGCGCCGGCCTCTTTGGCTTCGCCGATCAGCATGTCGATGATCTGCTGCGAGGAGCCGTCACAGAAAAGCTGGCCTAGGGTTTTCTCATGATAGGCGATGCCATGGGCCTTCACCTTGGCGATGAAGTCCTGCTGCGTGTAGCGCTTCAGCGCGGAGATGCAGAAATGCGGGTTCTGGGAGAGGAAGTTTTTGGGGCCCGCATGCAGGTTCGTGAAGTTGCAGCGCCCGCCGCCCGAAATGCGGATTTTCTCCGCCGGTTTTTTCGCGTGATCGAGCAGCAGCACACGCCGCCCCCGGCGTCCCGCCTCGATGGCGCACATCAGGCCCGCGCCGCCTGCGCCAATAATGATCACGTCGAAATGCTGCAAAGCCGTTTCCGCGCCGCCCTTTAGTCAAATGCTGGCCTCAAGAACCAAACGGGCTTCTTTCTGGCACAGGTCTTTTGCCATCAACAAGTGTTCTTTGGCGGTAGCGCGGCAAGGCCGCAGAGGCGGAAAGGGGGGAGCCCCCCCCCTTTTTTTTTATTATCCGCCTTGGTTGTTGGAGCCGCTTTTGCTCACATCGTAGTCGAGGCTGAGAATGGTCGTTGCCACAAGCTCGCGCTCGTCGAACAAGCTCTCCTCGATTACCCCGGAAACCGAGACGAAGTCGCCTTTCTCGATCTTCTGCAGCCCTTCGTCGTCCATCGGGTTATAGGCCATGGCGCTTGTGTCCACGGTCGCTTCCATTGCCCCGGTATCGACCGTGAATTCGCGGCCATCCGTACTCGTCACGACGCCGGCAAGGTCGATATTATCGGCAATGTCGCCGGTGCCGACGATTACGGGACTGGAGACATATGTGACCCATTCCTCTTCATCGGCCGGGTCGGCATAATAATAGGTATTGCGGCTATCGACATAGATGCTGCCTGCTTCCAGCGTACGGCTTTCGTAGAAACCTTTGTCGACTTTGCCGGATACGGTCACTCTTTCCCCTGCTACCAGAGGCGTTGCTTCTCCGTAGAAGTCCCAATCGTCCATTTCCACAACAAGCGTGTTGCCGCCATAATCGAGCAGAAAGGTTTCAGGTGAAACTTGCGCCACCTCGCCGGTAATGGTGACCCAGCTTCCGTCTGCGGTGTCTTCAAGCGGGGCAGCCTGCGCGCCGCCAGCAATGAACATGGCACCGGCGAGAAGACTGGTGGGAATAAGACTGTCCTTAAAGGTCATATTTTCCTCCTTTGTCATCTAGACCCGCCAGTTAAGAAACGAGAGGCGCGCCCGATTGTTGCAAGGAGCCGAGGTACAGCGGATTAAAGAATTTTAATGGTAGGGGTCACAAGTCCCGGCGGGTCTTTTTCTGCAAGGCATCGAGCGCCTTGTCGATGGCGGATTTGGCATTGGCGGTCATGCCGCCTTTTTCATATTGGCGTTTGACCAGCTCTTCCATCTGATCGACGAGATCATCGGCGCTGCGGGCGCCTTCCGTAGGTTTCTCCGGGTTTGCCGCACCGAAAAGGTTGATCCAGTGCTCGCTGCGCCGGCCCATCTCCAAAAGCTCGTAGAAATTCCGGCTGCGCGGGCCGGACAGAAGGTCGATGGCCGCTGCAATAAAAGAAAGGGGGCTGAGGAGAAGGTCCCGCAACCCGTCCAGGATCAGCTTGCCTTGAAAAACGAAGAGATCGCGCAGCAATATCCAGCGTGCATCTGCAGCGGTCTCGGGCAGATGTTCGGACGTTTCCGGGCGGTCATCTGAGGAAGGGTGGCTCATGTCACTTGCCTTGGCCGGGTAGGCGCTGAGTGTTTGGCAAGCGCATCGCGGAAAGCCCCTGCCGGTTCTATTCGTCCGCCGACTTGCGCACGAAGGTGACGGCGTAGAAGGCTTCGCCTTCGAACAGGGCCGTCGGTTCGCCCATGCCCTCGATCATCATGAACTTGCGCGGCACGATCTGGCCTTCCATCCGGTAGCCTTTCGCGCTCATGTTCCGGCGGTGAAACTCCATCGCAGCAGGCGTGAAGTCTTTCGCCAACACCGTGATGCGCTCGGGGTTTTCCTTGTTATCGTCGGACATGGGGCTGGTCTCGCTCCTGCATGGGCGGTTGGGACGGCAAGCCCGGCCGGCGGGCCGACTCATGGGCTTTTCTGGCCGCAGTATGGGCTTTGAGGGGGGAGTTTGTCGAGTGGGCGGGCAAAAAAAGGGCGGCCCCGCAAGGCCGCCCTGATCTTGTGTTTTCCGCCCTGAAAGGCTCAATAATCGTCGAGCTCGGCGTAGCGGTTGCGGTGGAAATTGGCATCCCCCAAGGTTGCCGCTGCGACACGCGCCCGTTTCATGAAAAGGCCGACGTCATATTCGTCCGTCATGCCGATGCCGCCATGCATCTGCAGGCCCTCATTGGTGATGAGGCGCGAGGCTTCGGCAAGGCGGGCCTTGGCAAGGCTGGCAAGTTTCGGCACGTCGTTGCGCCGTTCCTCGACGGCGCTCAAAGCTTCGAGCACCACGGAGCGGCACAGTTCCACTTCGCAAAAGAGCTCGGCGGCGCGGTGCTGCAGCGCCTGGAAGGAGCCGATGACCTTGCCGAACTGTTTGCGCTCTTTCAGGTAGTCCACGGTGGTTTCGAAAACCTGCTGAATGAGGCCCAGCGTTTCGGCGGCAATGCCGATCCGGCCGATATCGAGCGCCGGTTCCAGCACGTCCCAGCCGCCATCGACGGAGCCGAGTACATTGGCCGCGGGCACGCTCACGCCGTCGAACTCCACAATGGCCGCATTGCGGTGATCGGCCATGTGGGTGCGGGTGATTTTCAGCCCGTCCGTGTTTTTCGTATCCACCAGGAAGAGCGTGATGCCGCTTGTGTCCTTCGGCCCGCCGGAGGTGCGCGCGGCGACGATCAAGACGTCGGCGACATGACCGTCCAGCACGAAGACTTTCTTGCCGGTGATCTTGAAATTATCGCCGGCCGCTTCCGCTTTCGTGGCAATGGCGCAGGGGTTGTGATGGGCGCCTTCTTCCAGCGCCAGCGCCATGACGATTTCGCCGGAGGCGATAAGCGGCAGATATTTTTGCCGCTGGGCGGAGGTGCCGCCGTGCTGGATAGCGGAGCCCGCCAAAAGCACGGTGGAGATCAGCGGCGTTGCCGCCAGCGTGCGCCCGGCCTGTTCCAGCACGAGGCCGAGGCCCACGGGGCCGAAATCAGTGCCGCCATATTGCTCGGGCACCATGATCCCGGCAAAGCCGAGATTGGCGATTTCGCGCCACACGGCGGTGTCGTAGCCGTTCTCGTCCTTGCTGTCGCGCAATTTGCGGAAATTGGCGACGGGGACTTTTTCCTGAAAAAACTGTTCCGCGGTTTCCTTGAGGAGGGCCTGCTCCTCGTTCAATACCAACGCCATGTCCTGTCTCTTTCGTTTCTTGATGTTGCTTGAAGGGCAGGGCCGGTTATTCCGGCAGTTCCAGAACCCGCTTGGCGATCACGTTGAGCTGCACTTCGGACGTGCCGCCTTCGATGGAATTGCCTTTCGAGCGCAGCCAGGCGCGGGTGGTCGTCAGCTCGTCTTCACTGAAGCCTTCGCCTTCCCAGCCAAGGCCCTGAATGCCCATCACCTCAAGCAGCAGCTCGTAGCGGCGTTTGTTCAGTTCCGTGCCGTAATATTTGAACATGGAAGAGGCCGCGCCCGGGCCCTGGCCGGCTTTGGCTTCTTCGGCGGAGCGGCGCATGGTCAGCGCGAAAGCCTGGCTGTCCATTTTCTGGCGCACGATCTTGTCGCGCACGGACGGGTCGGCAATGCGCCCGTTCTCTTCGCCGATATAGTCTTTTGCAGCTTGCTCGATGCCGGGGCCTGCGCCCCCACCGCCGCCAAGACCCATGCCCGAAATCATGGCGCGTTCGTGCTGCAGCAGACGCTTGGCGATGGTCCAGCCTTTGTTGAGCTCGCCTACCAGGTTCTTCTTCGGCGCTTTGGCATCCGTGAGGAAGGTTTCGCAGAAGGGCGAGGCGCCGGAGATCATGGAGATGGGACGCGCTTCCACACCCGGCTGGTCCATATCGATCAGCAGGAAGGAAATGCCTTCATGTTTCTTGGACGTGTCGGTGCGCACCAGGCAGAAAATCCAGTCGGCCTTGTCCGCATAGGACGTCCAGATTTTCTGGCCGTTGACGAGGTAATGATCGCCCTTGTCTTCGCATTTGGTCTGAAGACCGGCAAGGTCCGAGCCCGCGCCCGGTTCCGAATAGCCCTGGCACCAGCGGATTTCACCGCGCACGATCGGGGGAATGTGCTCTTTCTTCTGCTCTTCATTGGCAAATTCCAGAAGTGCCGGGCCAAGCATCCAGAGGCCGAAGCTCATCAGCGGGGTGCGCGCATGGATGCGGCGCAGCTCCTGCTGGAGCACCATGTTTTCTTCTTTGGAGAGGCCGCCGCCGCCATATTCCTTCGGCCAGGTCGGCGCGGTCCAGCCGCGCTCGGCCATGCGCTCCATCCAGACTTTCGAATCCGGGTTTTTCCAGACCGCGTTGCGCCCGCCCCAGGGCTCTTCGCCGTCTTTCATCGGGGTGCGCATGGAGGCAGGGCAGTTGGCCTCCAGCCATTCGCGGGTCTCGGCGCGGAATTTTTCGAGCGCGTCCATTCGTTTACTCCCTCATGAATTGTGATGGCGGGAGCATAGCAGTGAGCGGCCTGCTTACAAGTCGTAAAATTGATGTACTAGTTGCTGGGGCCGGGCGCGAATTCCAAACAGGTAAAGAGCCGGGTGACGACCTCTCCATCCTCGCTCCAGGGCATGACGAGAGATTCGAAACGGACATTGTTCATGCCCTGCCAGGCTTCGAACGTGCCATGGCCGCGGATGGGCCGGCGCCAGCAGCGCACCAGGCGGTTGATGGCGTTGTACTGATCGACGAAGAGCGGTGGCATGCATTCGCTCACGAGCTGCCCGGTATTGTCCACGCCCACCAGTTCGACGAGCTCCTTGCCCATATAGACGCAGCGGTAATCGTCCCGGCCTTCGCGGGTGCTTTCGGCCTGCAACTCCACCATGAAGGCGTTTTCCACGGCTTCGGCGAGATCGGGCAGGAAAAGGTCGCCGTGGCGGGGGCAGAGCCCGTCTTCGGCCATGCGCTGCCAGTGCTCCAGTGCTCGTGTCAGCTTGGGCGAGGTTAAAACCGGATCGAGTTCCCAGGTGTTGAGGGGAATGGCCTTTACCCATTCCTCGGCTTTGGCGCGGCCGATCGGCGCGCCCGTGCGGCGGGCATGCTCGATTAATGCAGTACGGCCTGTGCCCAAATTTGCCGTCATGATACGTCCCCATCCCAGTCTTCTACGTATATTGAAACGATAATATCTTTATTGAAAGTGAATAAAAAAGAAAAACGGCACATTTTTCAATGTGCCGCTTTCGAAAATCTTTAAGTAATGGCGTAAATTAAAAGAATAACTCAGGCTATGCCAAGTTCTTCTTTGGCGAAAGCTGTAACGCCCTTGTAGTCCGCTTTGCCGTTCGGTGCGCGGAAGGGAACGGTGCCGATCAGGATGCGTTTGGGCGTTTTATAGCCGGCAAGCTGGCCGCGCACATGGGTGCGCAGCGTTTCCTCGCAGAAGTCGGCGCCATTGGAGACTTTGACGATGCCGGTGACGGCCTGGCCCCATTTTTCGTCCGGCACGCCGATGACCAGCGCGTCTTCGACGCTGGGATGGGTTTTCAGCGCTTCCTCGATTTCCTCCGGATAGACTTTCTCGCCGGCCGTGTTGATGCAGACGGAGCCGCGCCCGAGCAGGGTGAGCGAGCCGTCTTCCTCCACGGTGCACCAGTCGCCGGGGATCGAGTAGCGCACGCCGCCCACGGTGCGGAAGGTCTTGGCGGTTTTTTCCTCGTCCTTGTAATAGCCGACGGGAATATTGCCGGGGATGGCGATGAAGCCCGGCTTGCCGGAGCCCGGCACGACTTCGTTGTCTTCTTCGTCGAAGACTTTGCAGGTGTCGCCGATCTGAAATTTCGCTGTTTGAATCTCGCCGTCCGCGGTCATCAGCGAGGAGCCGAAGCCGAGCCCTTCGGAAGAGCCGAAACTGTCCGTCATGATGGCCTGGGGCATGTGTTTAAGCAGGCCCTTCTTCACATCCGTGCTCCACATCACGCCGGAGGAAATGAGCGTGACGATGCTGGAAAGATCGTATTTGCCCGGATGTTCTTCCAGCTCGCGCAGGAGCGGCTTGGCAAAGGCATCGCCCACGATGGCGATCGTGTCGATCTGATGCCGGTCCACGGTCTGCCAGATCTCTTCGGCATCCATGGAAGCCGCTTTCAGCGTAACGATGCAGCCGCCATTCATCATATGGCCCATGGCGGTGAGAAGTCCCGTGCCGTGCATCAGCGGGCAGGCGGGGATAATGCGCCCGCCGGGCCCTGCTTCTTTTATTGCCTCAAGCAGCGCGGGCATGGTTTCAGGCACCGGGCCGAGACGGCGGAGCGCGGCAAGCTGTGCCTCGCGCAGCGCGGTATGCGTCCACATCACGCCTTTTGGCATGCCCGTCGTGCCACCCGTATAGATGAAGAGCATGTCATCGCCGCTGCGCTCGATGCCGAGCGGGCTGCCATCGCCTTCCTTCACCAGGGTCTCGTAATTGACGGCGAAATCGGCAACCGTTCCGTCATCGGAGATTTCCACGAAGGTTCCGACTTTGGTCAGCTTGTCTTTGATCTGGGCAATCGTGTCACGGAACTCGGAGCCATAGACGACGGTCTGTGCATCGGAATTGTCGAAGATGTAAAAGACTTCGTCTGCCTTATAACGGTAATTGACGTTCACATGGGTCAGCCGGCCTTTAAAGGCAGCGGCGAGTGTTTCCATATATTCCGGGCGGTTGCGCATATAGAAGGCGATCTTGTCGCCGGGCTTGGCGCCGCGCGCATGCAGGGCGCGGGCAAGATTGTTCGAGCGCGCCGTCATGTCTTTCCAGTTGATGATGCGCTCGCCGTGAATAAGCGCGGGCGCATCGCCCGGCAGAACGGTTGCGATCTGATCGAGAATATCGCCGTAATTCCAACCCACGATGTCTTCCTCCCTCAAGTGATCTCATTGATGAGTTCTTATGGGAGGCATCATACCGTTTTGGTGTCCGCCGTCATCTCTCACGCGCGTCTACCCTAGAAGGGGAGAAGACGCGGCGAAAGCCACTGACAGCTGTGTCAATTGCTTGCCGGGTCAGGCGGCCTGTCAGGCAGCTTGCTGGGCAAGGCGCCGCCGGCGCAATTTCATCCAGGCCGCAGAGCGCAAGAAGGCGATGGAGAGAACGAGCCCCGCCAGGCTCAGGAAAAGCCATTCCGGCTCGCGCCCCTCGCCGACCCGGCCGGCATAGGAATTCAGGAAAATCGCCCAGAGATACCAGCTGCCCGTCAGGTGCAGCCTGCGCCAGTTCGCACCCAGCGCCCGCTGCGCCCGGTCGTTGGAGGTGAGCGCCAGGGCGGCGATAAAGGCATAGCCGATGCCGCCGCCGATGACCGCAACGAGCGCCGGTTCTTCCGGGCTGACAAGGAAGAAGGCGGTGAGCGCGCCCAGATGGATGAAATGGGAAAGCGCAAAGGCAAGGCCCATATAGCGCCGGTTGGCGAGGAGCCAGCGCGTCATTGCGCTCCGCCAGAGCTTGAAGAGGGCCGAGGCGGCAAAGGTCAAAAAGAAGAGCAGCACGGAAAGGCGCGCCGTCAGGCGGGTAATTTCGAGCAATCCGTCTTCGCTCCAGCCGGCAGGGACGATGTAGAGCCATAGCCAGAGCGCATTCAGCCCCAGCACCAGCGCAAAGAGCCACCAGGGGATCTGACGGGAAGGTGAAGCGGCCATTGGTTGCCCCTTTTCATACAGACTGTATGATTGATAAGCTAGATTTTGAAATTATACAAGCTGTATGAAATGAGTTTTGAGACGAGACCCCCCGTCAAAGCCCCGGAAGAGACAAAATCGAGGGCAAAGCGGCCCTCGAAAAACCGCGCCAAACTGCTGGAAGTGGCCCGCAGGCTCTTTGGCGAGAAGGGGTATGCGGAAACCGGGACCGAGGAAATCGTCGCGGCCGCCGGGATCACGCGCGGCGCGCTTTATTATCAGTTCGCCGATAAGGAAGATCTTTTCCGGGCGGTCTTCGAGGAAATGCTGGCCGAATGCGGGCAGGAAATCTTTGAAAAGACGATGGAGGGTATCGAACATGACCGCGAGGATCTGCATGTGGGCACGCAGGTCATGCTCGATATTTTCTCCCGGCCCGAGGTAAAGCGCATTCTGCTGCTGGACGGACCGGTGGTGATGGGCTGGGCGGATTGGCGTGAGGTGCAGCGGCCCTTCCATCTGGCGCTGATCGGCCACGCGCTCGAACATCTGGTGGATGAAGGCCTGATCCCGGATCAGCCGCTCGAGCCTTTGGCGGATGTGATTTCAGGGGCGGCAATGCAGGCGGCGCTTGCCATTGCAAATGCCGCGGACCCGTCGGCGGCGCGCAAGATTTACGGCGAAAGCCTGGCGCAGCTTTTGCGGCGTCTGGCCGGGCCGTCCAATATGTGAGCCAAGAAGGGGAGGGGCGATGAACATGCGCGCAACGCCGCCATTCAAGGACAAGGGTGTCGAGGCGGCGTTCGGCGCGTTCCCCGTAAAGCTGCGCCGCCCGCTTTTAAAACTGCGCGCGCTGGTTTTCGAAACGGCGGCGGCAACCGAAGGCGTCGGGCCGCTTGAGGAATGTTTGAAATGGGGCCAGCCTTCTTACCTCACCTCCAAAACGAAAAGCGGCAGCACGATCCGCCTCGGCACCTCGAAGGACGGGCAAACCTGCGCGCTTTACGTTCATTGTCAGACGCGCCTCGCCGAGATGTTCCGCACGTATTACCCGGATATCTTTACCTTCGAGGGAAACCGCGCGCTGCATTTCAAACCGGATGAGGCTCTGCCGGAAGACGAGCTGCGCCATTGCATTCAACTGGCGCTCACTTATAAAAAGCGGCCCCTGAAACAGTAAGTAAAGAGGCGGCCATGCCTGAAACGGCGGACGGTTTGACATTCACCTTGCGCCCCTTCCGGCGGGAAGATGCGGCGGCGCTTGCCGCGCTGTTCTTTTCCTCCGTTCATGAAGTGGGCAGCCGCGATTACACGTTCGAGCAGGTGGCGGCCTGGGCGCCGAAGCCGCTTTCCCCCGAGACCTATGTCGAGAAGGCGGCGGATGGGCGTTTCTTTCTCGTTGCCGAAGATGAAGAGAACCGGCTGCTGGCTTACGGCGATCTCGAGGCGGACGGGCATATCGATCATCTTTATGCGCATCCGGATGCCGCGGGCAAAGGCGTTGCCTCCGCTCTCTATGCCGCGCTCGAGGCTCATGCGCGCGCTCAAGGCATGGCGCGGCTTTATGTAGAAGCGAGCGAGGCGGCAAAACGGCTCTTCGAGCGGCGGGGGTTTACCGTCGTCAAGCGCCGCGACTTCGATCTGCGCGGCACGGCCATCCATAATTATGCGATGGAGAAACGGCTGGAAGGGTGAGCACAGCGCTTGTCGGCCAAGAAAAAGGGCGGCCCGAAGACCGCCCTTTAAATTCACAAATGTGAAGCCTGCTTATTCGGCAGCCGTCATGCTGTCGAGGGACATATAGGCGCCATTGTTGCCGTTCAGCTTGCGCAGGAACTTGATGCCTTCCTCGGCAATGTCGTCGCCGACCATGCGGTCGCCTTCGCCGTAAAGTTCCTTCATGTCGATGAAGGCAGCGTAGTTGCCGGAGGTGCGCTCGGTGATGATGCCGGCTTTCAGCAGCGTCTTGATGAGCACGCGGAAGATGTTGGTCGATTCCTGCATGTCTTCGCGGATGTTGCTGTCCGTCATGGCTTCCATGAAGGCGCTCTGCACCCACTGCCAATCGAGGCCGATGCGCTCATACATCCATTTTTTCTGTTCCGGGCTGCCCAGGTTGTAGAGCAGCACCTGGAAGACTTCCCAGGCCCAGTCTTCGATCTGGTTGCGCTCGCTTTCCGACAGTTTCGGAATGGTGCGGTCCGCCCAGATTTTCCCGAACTTATGGTGGAAGGCTTCGTCCGTCATGGTCAGCTGCATGACTTTGACCATGAGCGGGTCGCGGGAGAATTTGTAGAAGGTCGCAAAGGCGCCCATGGCCAGGCCTTCGACGAGCATCTGCATGCCCACGAGTTTCTTCCAGACGAGCGGGGAGAGCACGAGCTCGGTCAGAAGATCGCCGAGCGCCGGGCCGACCTGCACGGGCTTGCCCCAGCGGGCCTTGATGTAATTCGTGAAGCCGGTGACGTGGCGGGCTTCTTCGCGGGTCTGGTTCGCCGCATATTCCTGCGCGCCCGGGTCTTTCAGGATGTGGCAGAGGCTCGCCGAAAGCGCCAGCGCGCCCTGCTCGCCGTGCAGGATCGAGGAGAGTGACCAATGCACGTTCATGTTCACGAGCTGGATTTTCTGCTTTTCATCGAGCTTGTCGGCGACCGCCGTTTTCAGCTCCATGTTCTGGCTCGGCTCGATGAGATATTCGTTCTCCATGTCGAAGGGCAGGGAGAAGTCGATATATTTCGTATCCAGCGGATCCCAGAAATGGTCGTGGGTGGCGGAAATGATCTTGTCGAACGCGGTCGAGCGGTTGCCGTAGCGTTCGACATCCATCATCGCCGGAAAGTCTTTCGGGTCGACGGCTTCATAAGCCGTATCGACAGTGATGTTGCCGTCTTTCGATGTCATGCGGTTTCCTCCAGTTCATTTGTCCCCTCATCATGTCTTGGCCTGCGGCGCTTAGGCGCTCTTGTGCCAACACATGAAGGACATTCCCTAAAGTAAATATAGAGCGGGACTACGCAAAAATCAAAGAAAATGACGCCTGTGTCACCTTTGGAAAACAAAGGTTTAACGGCAAGGCTCAGTGCAGCATGCGCGAGCGGCTGGCGGGCATGGGGCTTTTATCGTCCGGTAGAGGGCTCGGGTCGGCGATTTTCAGCGCCGCCTCTTCCAGCCAGGCGCGCCGCTCCGCGCTTGCCAGCGCCTCGCTGATGGCTTTGTAAAACGCCTCGGGCACCAGCGGCTTTGAAAGAAGAATGCTGACGCCCATCTGCTCGGCCCGCGCTTCATGGGCATCTCCCGATAGGGCGGAGAGCATGATGACCGGCACATTGGGGTCCGGGCTTTCCGGATGCGTGCGCACCGTGTCCACCAGTTCATAGCCGTCGATCGGCGCCATGGCGGCATCGGTGATGATGATGTCGGGGCAATAGCGGAAGAATGTGGTCAGCGCCTCGCTGCCATTATTGGCGATGAAGACGCGGCCAGCGCCGAGCGCGGCGAGGAGCGAGGCAAGAAGACGGCGCACCGTCTCACTGTCATCGGCAATGAGGATGGAGAGTTTGTCTATCGGATTTGCCGAACTCATACGGGGGCCCCGTCCGTGTCAGCCGTGCGCAGGGTCTGCTGCGGGGCGGCAATGTTCCAATGTGCGGGTGACGAGCCGCTCCAATCCGGCAAGTGTCGCCTTGGCGACTTCCTCGCTCGGTTCCTGCGCGTCCATTGCGGCGGCGAACATGGCATCGACATGCAGACGCACGACCGCGCCGTCGGCGGCATCGAGATTGGGCAAGGCTTCGAGATATTGGCACAGCGCGTTGGAGATACGCCCGGTTACGGGCCTTGAAAAGGTGCCGGCGAGCCCGCGAATGTCATGGGCCAGCGCATAAATGGCGTGGATGGCTTCCTGTTTACCGGCCTGCCATTCGTCATGGGAGAGCAGCATCTGCCGGATTTCGGTTTTCAGCGATTTCTCGTAGCTGTCGGCCATTTTTTCGATGGCCCGTTCCATGCGCTGCAGCACGCGCGGATCGAGACGCATGGGCAAAACGGCGCCGGGGCCCAGCTTGCGGGTGACGATGGAGGGTGGCTGAACGACTTCGACGCCGTCGGCGCCGCTGTTCACCTGCATCCCCACTTGGGCATGATCGGAAGGATATTGAGAGTGCGGCATGGCGGCTGAATTCCTCTCAAATGTCGAGCAGGGCGGAGCGCGACCGGCTGCGGCGGCGCTCGGGCCCGTCATATTTGTTGGTGGCGCGGCGGCGCCGGTCGGGCCCGAAGAACCCGTCAGCGCGCACGAAGGGGCGCGGATGTGCGGCCACTTCCACGAGGCGCGAGTAAAGGCCGACCGGTGTAACCGGCTTGGCGAGATATTCGGTAACGCCGAGATCGCGGGCAAGCTCCACGGCTTCACGCTCGCAATGCCCGGTGATCATGACAACGGGCACGGTGGACAGGCGGGCATCTTCTGCCGCGCGGATGCGGCGCAGAAGATCGAAGCCGTTGGTCGGTTCCATCGCGGCGTCGGTCAGCACGATGTCGGGCACATAGTCTTGAAACTTCGCCCAGCCGTCCTCTCCGTTTTCCGCTTCCAGGATGGTGCCGACTTCCAGCGCATGCAGAAGCTCGCCAAGCAGCTTGCGCATATAGGCGCTGTCCTCGACGACGAGGATGCTGAGCTTGGAGAACAGCTTGATGGCTTCGGATGTTGGTGCGAACACGATGGGTTGCCTCCCCCGGTTGCAATGACCCTGTTGCAATACGGGAAGGCTAGAGGCGCTTGGTTAAAAATTTCGCAATGGAGATAAGGAATTCTTTTCCTTAAGGCGGATTTATCTTAACGCGCGTTAAGTCTTTAGAGCGTTTTCAGGCGTCCAAGCCGTTCGGAAAGCACCGCGGCGCTGTCGGCAAAAAGGTCTGCCGTGTGCAACGCGACGTTTTTGGCGACGGTAAGCTCGGCAAGGCTGCGGTCGATGGCGCTGAGGCTGGCAAAGGCTTCGCTCGGGGCGGAAAGGTCAAGCCCGCTCGGCCCGCTTGTCAGATTGGCGACATGCAGGACGACGCGGGATTGGCCTGCTGCATCGAGGGTGATTTCGCAGGTTTTTCGGCTACCGTCGATAAGATTGGCCTCGCCCTCGGCGATGTTCATGACATAAGCGTCGATGCGCTCCAGAAGCGCGCTATAGCGCTCGGCAATGGCGGCGCGTTTGGCGGTGTTGACGGCCTCGCGGGCGTTTTCGCAAAGCTCGGTGCCTTCGGCCAGAAGTTCGGTCAGATGGTCGATGGCCAGAATGGCCGCTTCAAGCATGTGCAGCGCGCCGCTCAGCCGTTCGGCGGTTTCCGCCGTCTCGCTCATGCCGGCCATGGAGGGGCGCAGAGCCCGCGAAATCGCGCCTTGGATGGCGCCATTGCCGGCTTCATTGCCGGTTTCGGCGCGCGCGTGCGGTGCGGCAGGCAAGGGAGCGGTGAAGCGGTCTTCCCGCGGTGAGCGAAAGCGCGACAGCAATCCCATGAAAGCCTCCACAGCAAAGGGAATGAGGCTTATGAGATTAGGTGCCTATGGTTGAAGAATGCTGAATCGCGGCGGATGGGAAAACCCGCGCCCGCCCTCACGTGCGGGCGCTGACGATCCAGCAAGCGCCTTTGAGAACCAAGCCCTTAGCGGTTTCGAACTTGGCGAGCTCTTCGCGCACGGCGCCGATCACTTTTTCTTTTACCGCCTCATCTTCGCTTTTGAGCGCCCGGGCGACCGGCCCGATTTCCAGAACGAAATCGATGGATTGATCCAGCATGTCCCTGCCGCCCTCGGCCATAGTCAGATCGATGTCGAGCGGGTCGAGATGGATTTTTTCAAAGCCGGCTTTTTCCAGGAGGCCGCGCACATGGCCTTCATCGGCAAAAGCAAAGGGGCCGGGCGTGCCCGGGGCGGGCGGCTCGGGCGGGGTGATGTGAGGCAGGGCGGCAACGAGCGGGCGGAAGACCCAGTCGTTTTCTTTTGCCTCGCGCCAGCAGACGAAAGAAAGCCGGCTGCCCTTTTTCATGCCTTTGCGGATATTGGCGAAGGCGGCAGCCGGTTCATCGAAAAACATGACGCCGAAGCGGGAGAAGACGAGATCGAAACTTCCCGGCGCAAAATCGTGCGAGGCGGCATCGGCTTTTATGAATTCGGGTGCAAGGCCTTTGGCTGCCGCCCGCTCGCGTGCCCGTTCCAGCATGGGAGCGGAGATATCGACGCCGGTAACGCGGCCCGCCGGGCCTGCGGCTTCGGCAAGCGCCAGCGTCGTTTCCCCGCAGCCGCAGCCGATATCCAATATGGCCTCGCCTTTCGCAGGCTTCGCCGCATCCAGTACCTTTGCCGTTATGGGCGCAAGGAAGCGGTCCACCCGTTCCTGATTGCGGGTCCAGGAGGCACCGGCCTCACCGTTCCAATAGTCGATCTGATCCTGATTAAGGACGGCCTGTTGGCTCATGCGTCTTCCTCCCGTTATGCTGCCTACACAGTCTAGAAGCTTCCCCCTCCTGTAAGGCAAGCGCCAATCATGCAAGATGTGCAGCAAGACCCTGTCCGCCAAGACCCGGGAAGACCCGATCCTCTCCGAAGGTCGATCCATGCCTTGATGCGGTTTTACTGGCGCCTTGCCCGGCCGCTCACCATGGGGGTCAGGGCGGCGGTTTTCGATGAACAGGGCGCGGTGCTGCTCGTGCGCCATTCTTATATGCGCGGCTGGTATCTGCCGGGCGGCGGGGTGGAGCGGGGCGAGACGACATTACAGTCGGTTACGCGCGAGCTCGACGAGGAAGCGGGCATTTTGCTGCGTGAGCTGCCCCGGCTCTTCGGGCTTTACGCCAATTTCCGCGAATTCAAATCCGACCATGTGGCGCTTTATATCGTTCCGCCAGGCACTTATGAGCGCGAAGCACGGCGCAGCCTTGAAATTGCCGAATACGGGTTCTTTCCGCTGGACGCCCTGCCGGAGGGTACGAGCGGGGCCACCCGTGCCCGCATCGAAGAGATCAGCAAGGGGCTGACGCCCCCTGCCATGTGGGCGCCCTGAGCGCTTAGCGGGCGCCTAGATATTCGGGCGCCGGTCTTTCCAGGGCTGGGCTTTTTCAAGCTGGGCGGCGAGGCGGAACAGTGTGGCCTCATCGCCGAACCTTCCTGTGAACATCGAGCCGATCGGCATGCCGTCCTGCGACCAGAAAAGCGGCACGGACATGGAAGGCTGGCCGGTCATGTTGAAAAGGCCGGTAAAGGGCATGTAGTGGGTGATGGCCTGCATATAGGCGCCCACATCCTCGTTCATCATGTCGAGCACGCCGAGCGGGATGGAAGGCGCGCCCATGGTGGGGCAAAGATAAACGTCATAGCCGCTCATGAAGCGGGCAAGATGCCGGCTCATCTGATGGATAAACAATGTCGCGGCGGCATAATCGACGGCGGTGCGGCTTTTCGCGCCTTCCGCGATAAGCCAGGTGATGAGTTCCACATCCTTCGGGCCGATCTCCCGGCCCCGCGCCTCGCCGCGCTGCTGAAGCGCCAGGGCGACATTCGCGCCGATGAGCGTTGCCTGATGAGTGGACATTTCCTGCGGGTCGAGGCGGGGAGCGGCTTCTTCCACGATATGGCCGAGAGATTCGCACAGGATCGCCGTGCGTTTGATGGCTTCGGCGACTTCCGCTTCCACTTCGCTGCCATCGGCGCGTTTCGTGTTGAAGGCGATTTTGAGAACGCCGGGCTCGCGCTCCATCTCGGCAAGATAGGGGCCTTCCGGCGCGGGCGCCGCATAAGGATCGCCCGGCGCTTCGCCGCCCGTCGCATCGAGCATGGCGGCGCTGTCGCGCACGCTGTGCGAGACGATATGGGAGATGGACATGCCGCCCCATCCCTCGCCCCGGTCAGGGCCCATGGGTGTGCGGGCGCGGGTCGGCTTCATGCCGAAAAGGCCGCAGGCGGCGGCGGGAATACGGATCGAGCCGCCGCCGTCGCTGGCATTGGCAAGGGGCAGGATGCCGGCGGCAACCGCAGCTGCTGCGCCGCCCGATGAGCCGCCGGGCGAGCGCTCGAGGTTCCAGGGATTGCGCGTCGGGCCGTAGGCTCTGGGTTCCGTCGTGCCGGTCAGGCCAAGTTCGGGCGAGTTGGTTTTGCCGAAGGGGACAAGACCGGCGGCAAGATAGCGCTCCGTCAGCGTCGAATTGTGATCGGCGATATAGCCTTTCCAGGCATCGGAGCCGAAGGTCGTTTCCGTACCTTCCCAGAGCAAGTGCAGATCTTTCAGAAGAAACGGCACGCCTTCGAAGGGGCCATCGGGCACGCCTTTTTCGACGAGGCGGCGGGCTTCTTCGTAATTCTCGATGACGATAGCGTTCAATTTCGGGTTGAGCGCTTCGGTGCGCGCCAATGCTTCATCCAGCAATTCGCCGGGCGTCACTTCCTTGTCTTTGACAAGGCGCGCAAGGCCAAGCCCATCATAGTCGCCATATTCGGTAAAGCGGCCCATCCCCGTCTCCTTTATTCCGTCTGCCCTCTGCGGGGCTTTTGACGGCGCTTTATTCGTGTTTATCTATGCCCAGCAAAACTATCTTTCGCCGCGCCCGATCACAAGCTTGGGCTCAGCGGCGGTCTTCCGGGGGATTTCATGGACGTATTGTCGGTGCTGGCGGGCTTGGCGCTGCTTTTTCTGGGCGGGGAAGTGCTGGTGCGCGCGGCCGTCGCGATTGCCGGGCGTTTCAACGTCTCGCAAATCATTGTGGGGCTGACGATCGTTGCCTTCGGCACTTCGGCGCCGGAATTCACCGTCTCCTTGAGCGCGGCCTTGGTGGGCCAGCCGGATATTGCGGTGGGCAATGTCGTCGGCTCAAACATCGCCAATATACTTCTTGTCCTCGGGGTGACCGCGCTCATTCAGCCGCTGCGCCCCGAGCGCCAGCTTGTGGTGCGGGACGGTCTTTTCATGTTTGCCGTCACAATCGCCATGGCCGCGCTTTGTCTCACCGGCATGGTCGGCTCGCTGCAGGGCGCCCTCTTTATCGCGTTGCTCGGCGTCTATATCGGCATTTGTTATTGGGTGGAAAGCACCAACCGCTCGCCGGTTGCCGCGCGCCATGAAACGGAAGCGGATGAATATGGCGGCTTGCCGCCCCGGCTTCTCGTTGCTTTTCCGCTTTTCCTGGCAGGGCTGGCCGGCGTCGTGCTCGGCGCCGATCTTCTTGTCTCCGGCGCCACCTCCATTGCCCGCGCGCTCGGCGTGGCTGAGGCGGTAATCGGCCTTTCGCTTGTGGCGATCGGCACTTCGCTGCCGGAGCTTGCCGTTTCCGCCATTGCCGCTTACCGGGGGCGGGGCGACATTGCGGTGGGCAACATCATCGGCAGCAATATCGCCAATATTCTTCTCATTATCGGCGGCACGGCGCTCGTTGAGCCTTTGACGGTGACCCGTCAGATCGCCGCTTACGATGCCTGGATCATGGTGCTCGCCGCGCTCGTTCTTCTGCCCGTCATGGTGACGGGGCGGATGATCAGCCGGAGCGAGGGGGCGGTCTTCGTGATTTTCTTCGCGCTTTACATCGCCAGCCTTTATCTCGGCCTGCCGGCCTATGTCATTGCGCTTACGGCATAAATTGGGCTGCATAAAAAGGACTGAGGGTGTTTCCGCTTTGCGAACCTTTTGGCCGGCTGCCCGTTAATGCAGCGAACAATGTCAAACGGGAGAGATGCGATGCGCATTTTGTTTTCCGCTCTATACGCGTTCGCCATCACGCTCGGAGCGATTTATATGCCGGCCATTGCCGATGAGTACGGTTCGGCCTCCACTGAGATGAACGCGCAGGCCACGGTGCTGCCTTCTTCCGAAGAAGAGCTGAAAGCGCTGCACGAGCAGCACTTGCGCGAGCTGCGCCGGATCGGCCGGCAATGCTCGGCAGGCGGCCCGGATGTCGTGATCGGCGGTCCTTGTGTGATCGCGGATATGGAAGCCTATATCGCCTCGGGTGCTTCCCCGGAGCTCAAGGCCTTCCATAACGCGCTGTCACGGGACGGCAAATACGACCAGAACCGCAGCTGGGCGCTCGTCAAACAGCGCCTTAAAGCGCAAGGCATGCTGACGGAATGAGCGCCCGGCTTTCCTTTCGTCAGGCCGCTGAGCGGGCGGGCAGATGCTCGCGCCAGGGCGGCGTGTCGAGGTGAAGTTTCGGTCCGGCGGGTATGACGCCCGCCGGATTGATCGTTTTGTGGCTGCCGTAATAGTGCTTTTTGATGTGATCGAAATGCACGGTCTCGCGTACGCCGGGCACCTGATAAAGCTCACGCAGATAGCCTGACAGCGCCGGATAATCCTCGATCCGCGCAATGTTGCATTTGAAGTGCCCGACATAAACCGCATCGAAGCGGATGAGTGTCGTAAAGAGCCGCCAGTCGGCCTCCGTCAACCGTCCGCCCAGAAGATAGCGGTTGTGGGTGAGGATGCCTTCAAGCCAGTCAAGCGCATCGAAAAGCGCCGTGACGGCTTCTTCGTAAGCCTCCTGACTCGTTGCGAAACCGGCCTTGTAAACGCCGTTATTCACGTCCCTATAGACGCGGGCATTGATGGCGTCGATCTCCTCGCGCAGCTCTTGCGGGTAACAATCGAGGCCGGCTTTCACGCCCGGCAGATCGTCGAAGGCGCTGTTGAACATCCGGATGATGTCCGCCGATTCATTGGAGACGATCGTTTCCGTTTCCTTGTCCCATAGAACGGGCACCGTCACGCGGCCCGAGTAGGCGGGATCGGCTTTCGTGTAAAGTTCGTAGAGGCGTTGCTTGCCGTAAAGCGGGTCGCTCTCGCCGCCATCTTCGCCTTTCAGCGTCCAGCCTTCTTCCAACATCAAGGGATCGGTGACGGTGACGCCGATATGAGGCGCCAGTCCCTTGAGCGCGCGGAAGATCAGTGTCCGGTGTGCCCAGGGGCAGGCATAGGAAACATAAAGGTGGTAGCGCCCGGAGGCCGCCTTGAAGCCGCTCGTGCCGCCGGGTCCGGGCGCGCCGTCCGCCGTCACCCAGTTGCGGAACTGGCTTTCGGAGCGGACGAATTTGCCCTTGGTTTTTTCCGTGTCGTACCAGACATCGTGCCAGATACCGTCAACGAGCTTGCCCATGGCGGGCCTCCTTTAATGCGTGTGATCGTGTCTGTTAGCCGGCGAGCTTGGCGGCAAGGCCGGCAACGTGCTTGCCCTGATGGCGGGCAATGGCAAGCTCCTGCTGCGTCGGCGTGCGGCTGCCATCGGCGCCGGCAAGGGTAGCTGCGCCGTAAGGGCTGCCGCCATGCACTTGCGAGATGTCGGCAAGCTCGGGAATGCCGTAAGGCACGCCGGAAATGACCATGCCGTGATGCAGCAGCGTCGAGTGGAACGAGGTGATCGTCGTTTCCTGGCCGCCGCCCGTGCCGGTCGAGGTGAAGACGGAGCCCAGCTTGCCGATCAGCTTGCCTTGCGCCCAAAGCCCGCCCGTCATGTCGAGGAACTGGCGCATCTGCGCGGACATGTTGCCGAAGCGGGTGGGGGTGCCGAAGATGATCGCGTCATACTCGGCAAGCTCTGAAGGCTGCGCGACCGGGGCTTCCTGCTCGGTTTTCATGCCGGCCTTGGCCATGGTTTCCTTGTCCATGGTTTCGGGCACCCGCTTGATCGTCACTTCGCCGCCGCCATCCGTCACGCCTTCGGCAATCGCCTTGGCGAGGGTTTCGATATGCCCGTAAGAGCTGTGATAAAGCACGAGAATTTTGGTCATCGCTCATCCCCTTTGTGAAAGCCCTAAGGCAGGAAATCCGCCGGGCCGGTCCGCAACGCGCCGTTGCGCTGTTTCTCATGGGCGATATTTAGTTTGTTTCGTTCATGATGATAATATACGTATCTAGAAACATATTGTTTCGATAACGGATGCAATGAAATGAGCCTGCCCGACCTCAATCTCTTGCGGATTTTCACGGAAGTCGTGGAGGCGGGCAGTTTCACGCGTGCCGCCGAGCGGCTGCACATCTCAAAAGGCGCGGTCAGCCGCCAGGTCACGGCGCTGGAGGAGGCGCTGGGCGCCCGGCTCCTCAACCGCACGACGCGCACACTGTCTTTGACGCGGGAAGGGGCGGCGGTGCTCGATCACGCCAAACGCGCGGTGGATGAGGCGCGTTTTGCCGCCGCCGCCGCAAGCGAGCTTTCGGGCAAGGTGACGGGCGTCTTGAAGGTCAGCGCACCCATTTCCTTCACGCAGTATGAGTTCGGCGAGGCGCTGCCTGAATTCATGGAGCGCTATCCGGAGTTGACGGTGGAGATCGATCTCGCCGACCACATGATCGATTTCGTGTCGGGGGGCTATGATGTGGGTATCCGGATCTCGGGCATGGCGGATTCAAGCCTCATCGCCCGTCAGCTTGCCCCGGTGCGCCGCTTCATCTGCGCCGCGCCGTCTTACATCGAAAAATTCGGCGCGCCGCGCACGCTCGATGATCTCAGCCATCATGCCTGCATCATCAATAGCCAGCTTCCCGACCGGTCCTATTGGACCTTGCGTAATGGCCAGGGGCAGGTCGTCTCGGTGCCCGTCTCGGGCCGCTTCATCGCCAATACCTCCGTTGCCATTCAGCCGGTGGTGCTGGCCGGGCTCGGGCTCCAGCATGTGCCGGACTTCATTGCCTACCGGCATTTGAAAAGCGGCGCGCTTGTCCGCGTTCTTGAAGAGGAGGTCGACGATGCAGTGCGCCTTCATCTCATCTATGCCGACCGGCGGCACATGCCCTCCAAGGTCCGCGCCTTTGTGGACTTCATGGTGGAGAAATACGGCGAAGGCCGCGCGCCTTGGATTGGGGTTTAGAGGGATTGGGGTGTAGCGGAAACAAAAAAGGCCCCCGCCGAAGCGGAGGCCTTTTCATTTTTTCACGGGCTGGGCCTCAAATCGGCTCCCAGGGGAAGACCGAGGCGGTGGCGCCGAGATCGGTCATGTCCGCCTTCATGGAAGGCAGCGCATGGGAAAGGATCGTGTCGGGCTCCCAGCCTTCCAGCCGTGCCATGCCGCGCACGGGGCGGGGCTGGTTGAAGAGGAAGAGCTCGTTGCCGCGCACGGCGAAGATCTGGCCCGAGGTTTCGCAAGAAGGCGCGGCGAGCGCCACGGCCATTTTCGCGACCTGATCCGCGCGCATGGCGTTTTTCATGCGTTCCACGCGCTGCGCGGAGGCTTCGTCCTTCACCGGAATGGTGGCGATCATGCGCGTCCAGGCGAAGGGCGCGATGATGTTGGAGCGCACGTTCTTTTTCTCGCCTTCCATGGCGATGATGCGGGAAAGGCCGGCGATGCCCATTTTCGCGGCGGCGTAGTTCGCCTGGCCGATATTGCCGATCAGACCGCTCGTCGAGGTGAAGAGAACGAAATTGCCTTCTTCCTGCTCGCGGAAATGGTTGATGGCGGCGCGCGTGACGTTGTAGCTGCCATTAAGGTGCACATCGATCACCGAGTGCCAGTCTTCATCCGCCATTTTATGGAACATGCCGTCGCGCAGAATGCCTGCCGGGCTGATTACCGAATGCAGGCCGCCGAATGTATCGAGCGCCTGTTCGACCATGGCTTCCGCGCCGCTCTTGATGGCGACGGAATCGGTGTTGGCCACGGCTTCACCGCCGGCCTTCGTGATTTCGTTGACGACTTCCTGTGCCGGGCCCACATCGCCCGCATCGCCGCCGGCCACGCCGCCGCCCAGATCGTTCACCACAACCTTTGCGCCTTGCGCCGCAGCGATAATCGCGCAGTCCCGGCCAATGCCGCGCCCGGCACCGGTTACGAGAACGACTTTTCCGTCAAGCAATCCCATTTTGCTCTCCCTGTTTTCAGTTCCGCTTCTCATCCCTCGGCGGTCTGGGCCGCCCTTGGCTCGAGGGCAAGCTAGCGGCAGTTTTCCGCGCGGGCCAGTGCTTTCTTGGTTCTTTACCGGCAGGGCGGGAGGGCGCGAGCGGGCAAGTTCCGCTGGACCCTGCGTCCTGTGCGTGCTAATCGCCTTGCCGGTTTGGGGGGCTTTCGTGCCCGCCGGGGAGGGATGAGCGATGAAACTGGCACGCTGGATTTATATCGTGGCCGCGGTCTATGGGATCGTGGTGCTCGCGCCGCAGCTTTTCATGGAAGCTCAGGTCGGCGCGCTCAATCCGCCCGCCATCACCCATCCTGAATTTTATTACGGCTTTATCGGCACGGCGCTTGTCTGGCAGGTGCTCTTCCTGCTCATCGCCTCCGATCCGGTGCGCTATAGAGCGCTGATGCCTATTACCTTTCTCGAAAAGCTTGCCTTCGCTCTGCCCGTTGCCTGGCTTTACGGCGAAGGGCGCGTGGCGGGCGGCGTTGTGCTTGGCGGCCTCATCGACGCGCTGCTCCTTGTCGCGTTCATCATCGCTTACAGGAGCACGCCCCGCCATGGCTAAGGTGCTTGCCCGGGTTTTCATCCAGCGACGACGAAGCGGCGCAACTGGCCGGCATCTGCCCGCCATTTGCCACGGGCCGTCTTTGTCCTGCTAAGCTGGCAATCAGTGTGCGGGATGAGGGGAGCCTTGTTCCGATGACCCGACGCACTGAGAGAAAACATGTTTACGATCGAACTTGAACGGCCCGAACATGCGCCCGAAATCGAGGCGCTGCTGGATGATGCCTTCGGCCCGGGCCGGTATGCCAAAGCAGCCCAGCGGCTGCGGGAGGGCAATACCTCCATTCCGGAACTTTCCTATGTCGCTTATGCGGGCGAGGGGGAGGCGCGCGAGATGATCGGCGCGCTCAGCTTCTGGCCGATCCTGATCGGCGGCGAGCCGGGGCTGATGCTCGGCCCGCTTGCGGTCAAACCGCAGCTGCGCGGCAAGGGCTGCGGCATCAAACTGATGGAAAGAGGCCTTGCCGATGCCAAGGCCATGGGCTACCGGCTCGTTATTCTGGTGGGCGATGCGCCTTATTATGCGCGGGTCGGCTTCGGGCCGGTGCCGCCGGGCCGGCTCACCATGCCGGGGCCGGTGGACCCCTCGCGGCTGCTTTACCGCGAGCTCGATCTCGGCGCGTTTTCCCATGTCAAAGGGGCGGTGACGAAACCGCCGCTCGGCACGGCGATCTGAGCGGGGTGCGGGGGAGGGCCTTACCGGCTCTCCCGCCACCAGGCGAAAAGTAGAAGCCCCAGCATCGCAATGGCGGCGAGCAGACCGCTCAAGAGCGGCACGTCCGTCACGGCGCGCAGAATGTAAGACTCGTTGCGGCGGAAGCCCATCCAGTCGCTTCCCTGCGTGTCGCGCCCGGCACGCACCCGGCGCACTTGCGGGGGTTCGTTTTCCGGCAGGATGAGATTAAAGACGCCGCCGCCCGATGCTTCGCTCAAGGGGCGCAGTTTTTCATCGCTGGTGACGACCTGCGCATATTCTTTCGGATTGGCCGGTCCAATGGCGGTGAGCGCGGTGAGCCCGCCTTGCTCGATCCGGTAGAGGCCGATTTCATCCGTCTCGAGCGCGGCGCTGAAAAGCCCGGGCTGATCCTCTTTCAGCGGTACTTCTTCGCGCGCGCCGGAGGGATAGGTGATGCCGGCAGGCGGCGTCGCCGCTCCCATGGTGCGGCGCTCGATCAGAAGGCGGCCTGCCTTGCCGCTTGCGCTCAGCCGTTCTTCTTCAAGATCCGGTTCTTTCATCAACCAGTGCGCGGTGCGGCGCAGAAGTTCCGCCTGCGGGCCGCCGCCTTCAAAGCCCCGCGCCCAGAGCCAGCCCTGGTCGGACATGAATTGCGCCACCCGGCCGTCACCCACCCTGTCGAGTACCAGGAGCGGCTTGCCTTCCGGCCCGCTCATCAGCATCTCGCCTCTGTCTTGCAACGTGTCGATCAGGCGGAACCAGCGCCCCCAGGAAGGCGGTGTGCTTTGCCCGCCGGTCAACTCGGCGGTGACGGGATGTCTGCGTCCGCTTTCCGAAAGCTCCGGTTTGAAACCTTCCTCCGTCACCGTGCCGGAAGGCTGGGCGGGCAGAATGCTCGCAAGGGGCGTGCGGTAAAGGCTGAAGGGGCCTGCGAAAGGCGGGCCTGCCGCCGTCAGCACCGCGCCGCCTTCGGCCACATACTGGGCGATATTGTCGAAATAGACGATGGGCAGCACGCCGCGCCGGCGGTAGCGGTCGAAGATAATGAGATCGAATTCGTCGAGCTTCAGCGAGAAAAGCTCGCGCGTCGGAAAGGCGATAAGCGAAAGCTCGTTGATCGGCGTGCCGTCCTGTTTTTCCGGCGGACGCAGAATGGTGAAGTGCACGAGATCGACCGCCGGGTCGGCCTTGAGGAGGTTGCGCCAGGTGCGCTCGCCTGCGTGAGGTTCGCCGGAGACGAGCAGCACACGCAGGCGGTCGCGGATGCCCGTAGGCGTGGTCACGGCGCGGTTGTTTTGCAGCGTCAGCTCGCTTGCATCGCCTGCCGCCTGCAGCTCGATGACATTCGTGCCGCCATGGGGCAGCGTGACGCTCACCCGCTTCGCGCTCGCCGGGCCGCGCGAAGGTGGTAGCGACATCTTCCCCGTCGAGCCGCAGCGTCACGGTGACGGGCTCATTGCTGGGGGAGGGGCCCGTTTCCTCGATACGGAAGGCAATGGAGACGGGCTCGCCCACAATGCCGAAGCGCGGGGCTTCCTCGATTACTAGGCGACGGTCGTAAGCGCCCGGATCGCCGATCGTGACGGTGTGAAGCGGCGCATCGAAGCCGAACGCCTCAAGACTGCCCGGTACGTCGTGCACCTGCCCGTCCGTCAAAAGCACGATGCCTGCCACGCGCTCGGCGGGCACATCGGCAAGGGAGGAAGCGATATTGGTGAAAAGCGCCGTGCCGTCACCGCCCGGCGCGCTGCCCGCATAGATGGTGCGCACATCGAGATCGGAGAATTTACCGAGTTCGCGCTGCAATGTTTCGCTGGCAGCTTTCGCCGTCTGAGCACGTTCTTCAAGGCGCATGCTGGCGCTGGTATCGACCACGAGAAGGGCGACATCGGGAACGGTTTCCCTCTCTTCCTGGCGCACGGACGGATTGGCGATGAGCGCGAGCAGCAGTGCCATAGCAAGAATACGCCAGATGCCGACCCGCATGCGCCGCCAGATGAAAAGCGCGCTGAGCCCCGCGCAGGCAAGCGCCAGCAGCCCCAGCCAGAGAGGCGGCAGCAGCGGCGCGAAGGTGAAGGAAAATCCCATGCGCCGCTCCTATTGGCCGAGCCGTTCGAGAAGGGCGGGCACATGCACCTGATCGGCTTTGTAATTGCCGGTCAGCGCATACATGACGAGATTGACGCCGAAGCGGTAGGCATATTCGCGCTGGCGCTCGCCGCCCGGCGCCACGGGCAGGAGCGGGCGCCCGTTCGGGTCTTCCGCCCAGGCACCGGCAAAATCGTTCGAGCCGATGATGATGGCCGAGACGCCGTCATTGGTTTGCGCGCGCCCGCGATTGGCCGCTTCCACCCAGACCTGCCCCCCGTCCCAGCGGCCGGGAAAGCTTTGCAAGAGATAAAAGCTTTTGGTGAGCACATGGTCGGCGGGCACAGGTTCGAGCGGCGGCACATCGAGCTTGGCGAGCACCTGGCGCAGCGCGTCATTTGCTTCATTGGGCAGGCCCGAAATCGCCCGGTCCTGATCGCGCGTGTCGAAAAGGATCATGCCGCCATTTTGCATGTAGCTGGAAATCTTTGCCGCGGTGGCATCGCTCAGCACATGGGCGTTCTGTGCGACCGGCCAGTAAAGAAAAGGAAAGAAGGCGAGCTCGTCCTGGTCGATATCGACGCCCATGGGTTCGCCCGGCTCAAGCGCCGTGCGCTCGCGCAGGCGCTTGGTGAGTCCTGAGAGCGCGGCATGGGAGAGCCCGTCGAGATCCTTGTCACCGGTTTCCACATAAGCCAGATGCGTTTCGCTGGTGGCTTTCAGCGCATAAGTATCATCGGCGGCTTTGGCGGGGGCCACATGACCGCCAACGAGCGGCGCGCTCAGAAGACCGGCGAGCAGGAGAGCTGCCATGCGGGGGCCGCGCGGACGCTGATGCGGCGCATTGAGGCGGCCGGTCAGGTAAAGCGCGGCAAAACCATCCGCGATCAAAAGGATGAGCGCCAGAGTGAGGAGCAGGGGACGCAGCGCCTGATGGGCGGCATCGCCAAAGCCCTCCTGCCGGGTCAGGCCGGTCAGAGCGGGTAGCGGAGCAAGCACGAGGTTTTCATTGCCCAGATTGAGCGCGCGGGCTGCGCCCTGCATGCCGTAAAAGCCGGGCGGGTGCTCGGCGCTCGGGCGCGTCTTCGTCCATTCGGCAAAGGGAATGGGCGTGACATAGGGGGGCGGAGAGGTGAACGTGCCGAAGCCCGTCATCACTTGGCGCGGCATCAGGAGGCCGCCTTCCGCTCCCTCATTTTGTGCGGCGACCCCTTGAGCAAGATCGAGGATGCGCTGGAGCATGGAAACGAAAAGGCCGGAGAGCGGCAGGTTCGACCAATCCGTATTGGCGGTGATGTGAAAGAGGACGAGCCTTCCCTCTCCCTCGCGTGCGGCGGTGACGAGCGGCGTGCCGTCCTCAAGCCGCGCCCAGGTTTCGGCAAAGGCAAGATCGCGCGGTTCGGCCAGCACCTGGCGGCTCACCGTCGCATCACCCGGCAGATCGAGCCCGGCAAAGGGGCTGCTTTCTTCGAAGGGCGCAAGGTGCTGCGGCTCCGTCCAGGACAGCGCACCGCCCAGGCTCCGCCCGCCGCTGCGCAAGGAAACGGGGATAAGATCGTCGCTTTGCGCGGCAAGATGCGGCCCGGCAAAGCGCACCAGCGTACCGCCTTCCTTCACCCAGTTGCGCACCAGCGTTGCATCGCGCTCACTTAAAGTGCCGATATCGGCGAGGAAGAGCACGGACAGCGGATCGGCAAGCAGCATTTCGATCTGACTGCGCTCGCCTTCCTGCGTCTCGCCCTGCCGTGCCTCTCCCTGGTTTGCTTTTCGGATATCGGCAAAGGGGCGCAGCGCGCGTTCAAGGTAGTAAAGATCGGAAAGAAGCGGCTGGTCGGCCTCGAAAGAATTGCCGGAGACGAGCCCCGCGGCGCGGCGCTTCCAGCGCTCATCGATAAGCACCTTGCTTGCCGCCGAGCGCTCGCCCGTGACCGAGATCGTGTGTACTTCATTGCGCAATTCGAGCGGCAGGTCGAGCCGGGCTTTGGTAGCGGTGGCAAGGCGGGGCAATTGCCACTCGGCCTCGGCGAGAAGGCGGCCATCTTCGGCCCGCGCTTCCACCCTGCCATCGCGCAGCTCCGGCACCTCAAGGCGGCGGATCGTGACTTCGAGCCCGTCCTCGCCTTGCGCGGGCGGGGTGAGGACGAGCGGCACTTCGCCGGGCGCATTCGTGACGAGTTTCAGCGCGCCGCCGCCTGCGATGTCTTCGAGCTTTCCGGCAAAGCTGGCCGCCTCGCCATGATCGAGCCCGTTGGCGATCCAGACGATGTCGATGGCCTCTTGCGGTTTTTCCATTTTGCCGAGCCGGGCGGCAAGCTCGAGGCGGGCGGGGCCCAAGGGAAGCGGGCTTAAGGCTTTCAGTTTTGCCAGCGCCTCATCGGCCGCCAAAAAGACGGGCGGCTCGGCCTTTACTTGCGGCGAGGTGGCGGCAAGGGCGACGAGCTGGTCGTCGTTGCCCGCTCCTTCGATCAGCGCGCGGGCAAAGGTAATACGTTTGTCCCAGCTATGGGCTGCGGCCCAGCCATCATCGAGCACGAGAAGAAGCGGGCGGCTGCGGCCCGTGTCGCCTGCCGGGCGCCAGACGGGTTCTGCGAGGGCGAGGATCAATAGCGTTGCGAGCGCCAGGCGCAGCATCAGCAGCCATAGCGGAATGCGCGAGGCGGTTTCTTCATCCTGGCGCAGGCCGAAGAGAAGGCGGAGCGGGGGAAAGGCAACACGCTGGGGCGCAGGCGGGGTGACGCGCAGCAGCCACCAGATCACCGGCAAAAGCGCAAGACCGGCAAGGACGAGCGGCTGGGCAAACCCGATAAGGCCGAGGTCGAGCATCTAGCCTCCCTGCCTGGCGGCGGCCGTGCCGCGTCCGGGGCCCCGGTTCATGCCGGCAAGCTGGCCATAAAGACTGAGAAGGCAGGTCTCGGCAGGCCGGTCGGTGCGGTGAATAGTGAAGTGCCAGCCGAGTCGCCGGGCGATCTGGCGCAGCGCGTCCTGGTGTTCTTCAAGGCGGCGGTGATAGGCGCTGCGCAGGCTCTCCGCCTTGCCGACGAGCAGCCGGCGCGGGTCTTCCACGCCGACAAATTCCGTGCGCCCCTCAAAAGGAAGGTCGGCTTCGGCCGGATCGATGATCTGCACCATATGACCGCCAATGCCCCGGTGCGCATAAGGCTGCAGCGCCTTGGCAAGGGCGTCCGGCGGGGAAAGAAAATCGCTGAGGAAGACCATCGCCGCATAAGGCGGCACATGGGCGCCGGGGGGCAAGCTTTCCGGCGTGCCCTCTTCGCCCGAAAGGTAATAATGCGCGAGGCGGCGCAGGCCCATGCGGTTGGTGGCGGGAGGAATGCCCGCGCCAAGCGCCGCCACACGCTCGCCGCCGCGCACCAGAAGATTGGCAAGTGCGAGGCCGAGCACGGTGGCGCGGTCTTTCTTGGAGATTTGCGCGAAGGACGAGCGGTAATCCATGGAAGCCGATGCATCGCGCCAGAGCCAGAGCGTTTCGGCTGCCTCCCATTCCGTCTCGCGCACATAAAGCTTGCTGGATTTGCCGGACTGGCGCCAATCGATGCGCTGGGCGGCATCGCCCGCGCGGTAGCGGCGGTATTGCCAGAAACTTTCGCCGGAGCCCGAGCGGCGGCGTCCATGCACCCCTTGCGCCACGGTATTGGCGACGCGTTCAGCTTCCACGAGCAGCGGCGGCAGCGCTTCGGCCAGACGCTCCGCCTGGGCGCGCAATCCCGCACGCGCAGGCGCGGCCTGCATGCTGCGGGCCTTCTCGGCGCGGGGGCTTTTGGGGCCGCCGGAAAGGGGGGCGTCTTCGCTCATCTGGTCTCGTCTTTAAAACGGCGTGCTCAGCCCAGCCGTTGCACAAGCCGGTCGATTACGCCGGGTATGGTAATGCCTTCGGCCCGCGCGGCGAAATTGAGCGCCATGCGGTGGCGCAGCACCGGCGCGGCGAGGGCGGCCACATCGTCGATCGAGGGAGAGAAGCGGCCATCGGTCAGCGCCCTTGCGCGCACCGCCAGCATTAGCGCCTGGCTGGCGCGGGGACCTGGGCCCCAGGCGACATGCTCCGTCACCTCGGCGATATTGGCTTCTTCGGGCCGGGCGGAACGCACAAGTTCCAGAATGGCATCTACTACCTGCTCGCCGACGGGAATGCGGCGCACCAGGCGCTGGGCGCCGCGCAGTTCCTCGCTGCTTAAAATTTGGCGCACCGGCGTTTCGTCAAGGCCGGTCGTCGCGAGCAGCATGCGCCGCTCGGCGGCAAGGTCCGGGTAGTCCACATCGATCTGCAAAAGAAAGCGGTCGAGCTGGGCTTCGGGCAGCGGATAGGTGCCTTCCTGCTCCAGCGGGTTCTGGGTTGCCAGCACATGGAAGGGGCGCGGCAATTCATAGCGCTGGCCGGCCACCGTCACATGCTGTTCCTGCATCGCCTGCAAGAGCGCGGACTGGGTGCGCGGGCTGGCGCGGTTGATTTCATCGGCCATGAGAAGCTGGCAGAAGACGGGACCCTTGATGAAGCGGAAATTGCGCCGGCCTTGCTCGTTTTCCTCCAGCACTTCCGAGCCCACAATATCGGCGGGCATCAGATCGGGGGTAAACTGGATGCGCTTGTCTTCCATGCCCAGCACAACGCCCATCGTGTGCACGAGGCGCGTCTTGGCAAGACCCGGCACGCCGACAAGCAGCGCATGGCCGCCGGCCAGCAGCGTGATGAAGGTTTCCTCGATGACTTTCGTCTGTCCGAAAATCACGTCATTGACGGCGCTGCGCGCTTCTGCGATGCGGGCACCGGCCGTTTCGACTTCGCGGACGATGTCGCCCTCTGCTTCACTGACCGTGTTCATTGTCCTACATATATCCTGAAGAGCGTTGCGGTGGATAAGCATGCGCCGGGGCGCTTATGGGCGAAAAGCCCCAATTTGCTCAGTTTTCGCGGTCTTTATGGCTCGATTATGACGTTGGAGCCCGCCCGCGCCTAGTCAAGCAGGCGTGAGATGCCCACGTAAAGCCGTGTAAACGGCTGTAGAATAGAAGCGAGAGGAGGCAAAACCGATGGCAGAGGCCAAGAGCGGCGAAAAACCTGCCGGTTCTGCCGGTTTGAGAGGCAATCCCGGCGATGCGCTGAAAGAGATCACCCGCGCGGCGGAAGAAGCCAATAAAGAGACGGGCGGCAAAAAGAAAAAAGGCCTGCCGCCGGTTCACTTGTGGAACCCGCCTTATTGCGGCGAGCTCGACATCCGAATCAAACGCGACGGCAGCTGGCATTATCTCGGCACGCCTATCGGCCGGGAGCGGCTGGTGCGGCTTTTCTCGACGGTTTTGCGCCGCGACGATGACGGCAAATATTATCTCGTCACGCCGGTGGAAAAGATCGGCATTACGGTGGATGACGCGCCTTTCGTTGCCGTGGCGATGCAGGTGGAAGGGGAGGGCAAGGACCAGCGCCTGACCTTCACCACCAATGTGGGCGATGAAACGGAAGCGGGGCCCGAACATCCGATGCGTTTCGTCATCGATAAGGAAAGCGGCGAGCCTGCGCCTTATGTGCATGTGCGCGCCGATCTTGAAGCCTTGATCAACCGCGCCGTCTTTTACGATCTTGTGGAGATCGGCACGGAAGAGGACTGGGAAGGCGAGCGCTGGTTCGGCGTGTGGAGCGGCGGCACGTTCTTTCCCATCGCCCTTGCCGCCGATGTGAACGGGCCTGCCCAATGAACGCTTACCGGGAAAAGATCCTCGGCGCGATCGACCGGGACATGCCGCCTGCCGACATCGTGCTGAACGGCGTGAAGACGCGCGGTGATCACGATCTCAATCCGGATGAATGGGTGGAGCCTTCCGAGCGCAAGAACCTGCGCCTTGCCGCCGTGCTGGTGCCGCTTATCGAGCGGGGAGAAGGCGTCTTCGTGCTGCTCACCCGGCGCGCCGATCATCTCAATTCCCATTCCGGCCAGGTTGCCTTTCCGGGCGGCAAGGTGGAAGAAGGGGAAAGCCCGGCGGAAGCGGCGCTGCGCGAGGCGGAGGAAGAAGTCGGCCTCGATCCTTCGCTTGTGGAAATCGCAGGCTTTCTCGATCCTTATGAAACGGGCACGGGGTTCCGGATTCTCCCCGTTGTCGGCTTCGTCAAACCCGATTTTACGCTGAAGATCGATCCCAATGAGGTGGCAGAGGCTTTTGAAGTGCCCTTGTCTTTTCTCATGAACCCGGACCACCATGAACGCCACAGCATCATGTGGCGGGGCAAGCGGCGCGCTTATTACGCCATGCCCTATGAGGGTCATTACATCTGGGGGGCGACGGCGGGAATGCTGAAAAACATGTATGACAGGGTCTATGCGCCATGAGCCGCCTGCTTCTCAATGCCTTTCTCTTTCTCCTGCCTTTCATGCTGTACGGGCTCTATGTGCTTGCCGCCCGCCGCCTCGGCTGGATGAGCCGGGACGCGGATCAAGCCCCGCCCCATGCCTGGCTGGTACTGGCCGGGATCGGGCTCGTGCTTGCCTCGATCGGGCTTTTCGCGGTTTTCGACGGCTCGGAAGTCGGCAAGGAATATGTGCCTGCACGCCTTGAAAACGGCGAGATCGTGCCCGGCGGTTTCCGCTAAGCTGCCTGCGGCAATTGCGGTCCTTTCGCCTCGCCCTTCAAGGGCTTATATGTGGAAGCAATCAAGGATAAGGCCGCCGGTCTGGGGACGTTCTAAAGGCATGCTCAGGGTCAGGCGCCGCATAGGAGGTGTGACGTGAGCGAGGCAAACAAGGGCGAGCTGAAACTGGCAACCTGGATCCGCGATGCGGCAACGGTGAAGATCATGCAGGCGCTGGGCGAGGGCGAGGCCCGTTTCGTCGGAGGCTGTGTGCGCAACGCGCTTCTGGGCGAGCCCGTCGTCGATATCGACATCGCAACGGCGCTCAAGCCTGAGGAAGTGATCACCCGGCTGGAAAAAGCGGGCGTGCAGGTCATCCCCACCGGCATCGACCATGGCACCGTGACGGCGGTGACGGACGGGCGGCATTTCGAAATCACCACCTTGCGTGTCGATGTGGAAACGGACGGGCGGCGCGCCGATGTCGCCTTTACCGGCGACTGGCTGGAAGATGCCAAGCGCCGCGACTTCACCATGAACGCACTTTATGCCGATAGCGACGGGACGGTGCACGATCCTTTGGGCGGGCGCGAGGATTTGAAAGCGCGCCGCGTGCGTTTCATCGGCGATGCCTCCGAACGCATCAAGGAAGATTATCTGCGTATCCTGCGTTTCTTCCGCTTCCACGCGCAATATGGCAAGGGCGAGCCCGATGCCGAAGGGCTGAAGGCTTGCGCCGCGCAGAAGGACGGCCTTGCCCAGCTTTCGGGCGAGCGGGTGCGCATGGAGCTTTTGAAAATTTTGGGCGCGGATAATGCGCCGGCCGCGATCCGCCAGATGGCGGCAAGCGGTATTCTTTCCAAAGTGCTGCCGGAGGCCGAGCGCACCGAGCTTCTGGAGCGTGTGGTTGCAATCGAAACCGATCAGCTTTTCACCTCCGATCCGATCATGCGGCTTGGCGCACTCATTGATCTCGATGAAGCGGGCATCCGCAAACTTGCCGAGCGCTTGCGTCTTTCCAATAAGGAACGCGACCGGTTGATCCGCATGCATACGGATCAGACGAAAATCGTCTCCTACATGTCGATGCGCGAAATGCGCCGCGCGCTTTACTGGATGGGTCCGGAGCTCTTCAAAGACCGCGTCATGCTGGGCTGGGCCGCAGACAAAAAGCTCGCCAATTCCGTGCAATGGCGCGCGCTTCTGGCGATGGCTGATAGCTGGGAAAAACCGCAGCTGCCGCTGACCGGCCAGATGGTCCGCTCCGCCGGCGTGCCCGACGGGCCGGAAATCGGCCGCGTCATGCGCGAGGTCGAGGAATGGTGGGTCGATGCGGATTTCATCGAGGATGAGTTCTCGATCATCGAACGCCTGAAGGCGGTGGTTCAGGCGACGGTTTATTGAGGCTTATGCGGCTGGCTTTTTTCATGAGGTGAGGCTGAATGGACCCCGGGACAAGCCCGGGGTGACATCTGCGGGAATTGGCAAGGCCGTCGCCCCAAATAAAAGCCGTCACCCCGGCCCCCGAGCCGGGGTCCATTGCGGCAGGTGAGGGCGATCAGGTAATAACCGCCTTCGTTCCCTTTACCGCTTCCAGCAAAATATCCGGCGCGATTTCAAGTTCTAGGCCGTAAGCGCCGCCGCTGACATAGATGCTGGCAAAGCCGAACGCGCTTTCATCGACAAAGGCGGGCAGTACGCTCTTCTGGCCGAGCGGCGCGCAGGCGCCCATCTGATAGCCCGTCAGCTTGATGGCTTTTTCTTTCGGGGCAAGATCGACGCGTTTGGCTTTCATGAGCCGGGCAAGTGCCTTGCGGTCGAGGTCTCTGTCCGCGGGCACGATGGCCATGGCGAACGTTTTGGCATCGGCCAGCACGATCAGCGTTTTGAACAGCCGGGCAGGCTCGAGGCCGCTTGCCTTAGCCATTTCAAGCGCGGAGGTTTTGCGGTCTTTCAGCACACCTATTTCATGAAACGTGCCGGGAATGCCGTTAAGGCGGGTAAAGCGCTGCGCCGCCGTTTCGCCCTTCGCCATTGCTGTTACCTGCTTACGGCCATTTCACCGCAGGCGGCATGGAGGAGAGGATCGAGTCCACATTGCCGCCGGTCTTCAGCCCGAAAGTGGTGCCGCGGTCATAAAGCAGATTGAACTCCACATAGCGGCCCCGGCGGATCAGCTGTTCCTCGCGCTCCGCCTCGCTCCAGTCTTTATTCATGTGGCGGCGCACGAGTACGGGATAAATATCGCGGAAGGCGCGGCCGACATCCTGCGTGAAGGCGAAATCCTTTTCCCAGTCGCCGGTATTGTGCCGGTCGTAGAAAATTCCGCCAATGCCGCGCGCTTCGTTCCGGTGGGGCAGGAAGAAATATTCATCGCACCATTTTTTGAAACGGTCGTGGTAATCGCCGCCATGCGCATCGCAGGCTTTTTTCATTGCGGCGTGAAAGTCCACGCTGTCGGGGTGGTCTTGTGTACGGTTGGCCATGAGAACGGGCGTGAGATCCGCGCCGCCGCCGAACCACCAGTCCTGCGTAACGAGCATGCGCGTATTCATATGCACGGCGGGCACATGCGGGTTTTGCATATGGGCGATGAGCGAGATGCCGCTGGCCCAGAAGCGCGGGTCCTTGTCGGCGCCGGGGATTTGCGCGCGAAACTCTTCGGAAAACTCGCCGTAAACGGTAGACGTGTGCACCCCCACTTTTTCGAACACGCGGCCCTTCATGACCGACATGGTGCCGCCACCCTGATCCTCGCTGCCGTCGCCGCGCGTCCAGGGTTTGCGCTCGAAGCGGCCCGGCGCCTCACCGGCAAAGGCGGTGCCTTCCAGCGCGTCTTCGAGTTTTTCGTACTCGGCGCAAATCTCGTCGCGCAGCGTTTCGAACCAGTCGCGGGCGCGGCTTTTTGCGTTTTCGATATCGGGCACGTCGTTCATCCGGAGCGTTGGGCGCAGGGTCTGCGCAGTGAAAGATGGCGCAGGGCCTGCGCAATGAAAGATAAGGCGCGCTTTTTCGCCGCAGCCGGGTTTCTCCCGGCAGTCTGACCTGGATCAAGGCGCCTTTTGAAATGCGGCGCTACTTTCCCTCATCAGCTTGCGGGCCGCAAGGCCCTGCACGGCGGAATGCCGGAGAAGTAAGTGTCAGTAAGCCGGGTGAGGTTGGGATGCCGGAAACAGCGAGAATGAACGAGGCGCTTGCGGTCAAATACGGCGTTAACGTGCCCCGTTATACGAGCTATCCGACCGCGCCTCATTTCAGCCGGGCGGTGAGCGAAGGGGTTTACCGCAACTGGCTTGCGGCTCTGCGTCCGGAACAACCGCTCTCCTTATATTTTCATATCCCCTATTGCCGGGAGATGTGCTGGTTCTGCGGCTGCCACACGAAAGCGACGCGGCGATATGCGCCTGTCGGGGAATATCTCGACATATTGCTGCGTGAAATCGATCTGGTGTCGGCAGCTGCGCCGGGGCCCATGCGCGCGGCGCACGCGCATTGGGGCGGCGGCAGCCCGAGTATGCTGAGCGCGGAAGACTGGCTGCGCATGGTGACGCATGTGCGCTCGCGCTTTGTCTTCGATGAGGAAAGCGAGCTGGCGGTGGAGATCGACCCGCGCACGGCGAGCACGGATTACATTGCCGCACTCGGCGAGAGCGGGGTGACGCGGGTGAGCATCGGCGTGCAGGATTTTCGCGAAGAGGTGCAGCGCGCTATCAACCGCATTCAGCCCTATGCAATGACCGCCAAGGTGGTGGAAGAGGTGCGCGCGGCGGGCATCAAGTCCGTCAATCTCGATTTGATGTACGGGCTGCCTCATCAAACGGTGGACTCGGTTCTGGAGCAGGTGGATCTTGCCCATGGGCTGGCGCCCGACCGGATCGCGCTTTTCGGCTATGCCCATGTGCCCTGGATGAAGACCCATCAGCGGCTCATCGACGAGGCGGCGCTGCCGGGGCTGGGCGAGCGGTTTGAGCAAAGCCAGGCGGCGGCCATGCGGCTGCGCGCGCTCGGCTATGTGGCAATCGGCTTCGACCATTTCGCCCGCCGCGAAGACGGTCTTGCCCAGGCGCTGGTCGAGGGCACGTTGCAGCGCAATTTTCAGGGTTATACGTCGGACGATGCCGATGTGCTGATCGGCTTCGGCGCCTCGGCCATCGGGCAGATGCCCAAGGGCTATGTGCAGAACGAGCCGGCCATCGGGCGCTACATGGAAGAGGTCAAGGAAGGCCGCTTGCCGGTGGTGCGCGGCGCGGTGCTGAGTTCGGAAGACCGGGTGCGGCGCGACATCATCAACGAGCTGATGTGCCATATGGAGGCCAATATCGCCCCGGTTTCGAGCCCGGATACGGTTGACCGTCTGGCGCCGCTCGTGGAAGACGGACTGGTGGTCCGCCAGGGCACCTTTATACGCATCACCGAAAAGGGGCGGCCCTTCGTGCGCATCGTTGCCTCGCTCTTCGATGCTTATTTGCATAATGGAGAAGAGGTCCGCCACTCCAAGGCGGTCTAGGCTTCTTCTCCGGGCAGCGGAAAGGCGTCCGTCTGTCGCAGCGCCTCGCCCAGCACCATGGCAGCGGCGACCGCCACGTTGAGAGAGCGGGCCCCGGGGCTTAGCGGAATAAGAAGGCGGGCATCGGCGGCAGCATGGACCTCGTCCGGCACCCCGGCGCTCTCCCGGCCCAGAAGCAGCGTGTCGCCGGGGGCGAATCGGAAGCCCGTATAGGGCTCGGCGGCCTTGGTGGTGAGCAAAATCAGCCGGTTTTCCGCCTTCCGGGCGCTCTGGAACGCCTGCCAGTCGGCATGGCGGCGGATTTCGGCATGCGACACATAGTCCATTCCCGCCCGCCTCAAGCCACGGTCGGAGAAGGGGAAGCCGCAGGGCTCGATAATATCCACGCCTATGTCCAGGCAGGCGCCGAGCCTAAGAATAGTGCCGGTATTCTGCGGAATGTCGGGTTGGTAAAGGGCCAGTCGCATGAGCCGTTCCATAGCCCGGCGCGGGGCCGGCCGCCAAATGGAAAAAGTGAGCAGGGGGCGCAGGTTGCGCCCAGCTTGCCGCTTGGCCCTGCCGCTTGCGGCATCCTGCCACATTTCCCGATGGCGGGTCTGGACAATCTGTGAAGACAGTGCCACAAACGCCGCACATATGCGGGTGCTGGGCGGCCTGAGCTTGGGAGGGCAAGGGCTCGTGCCGTGCAGTTCGGATGGGGTGGCGTTTGTGTCAGGGAAGACATCCCGGGCCGGCGGGTGCCCTTAAGTGATGAATCAGGGAGACCTCAACCGTGGCACACATCGACACGGATGAGCCGACACGGCGCGATTTTCTTTATGTCGCGACCGGCGCTTTTGCGGCAGTCGGCGGCGCGGCAGCCATTTGGCCGCTGATCGATCAGATGAACCCGGATGCATCGGCGCTAGCGCTGGCATCCATCGAAGTTGACCTTTCTTCCATCGAAGTCGGACAGAGCATTACCGTGCAGTGGCGCGGTAAGCCGGTCTTCGTGCGCCGCCGTACGGCAGCGGAAGTGGAAGAGGCCAAGTCGGTCCCGGTGGAAACCCTGCCGGACCCGATCGCGCGCAACGACAACCTTTCCGGCGATGTGCCGGCAACGGATGCGAACCGCGCCGCGGAAGGCAAAGAAGAGTGGCTGGTCATGGTCGGCATCTGCACCCATCTGGGCTGCGTGCCTAAGGGGCAGAAGGTCGGCGATGCCAAGGGTGACTTCGGCGGCTGGTTCTGCCCCTGTCACGGCTCGCACTACGACACGGCCGGACGTATCCGGAAGGGCCCGGCGCCCCAGAACCTGGAAGTGCCGGTTTATTCCTTCCTGTCCGACGACCGGATCAAGATTGGCTGAGGGGGCGTATTATGAGCCATGAAATCACCTATACGCCGTCGAACGCCTTTACCCGTTGGCTCGACGAGCGTCTGCCCATTATGGGCCTCGCCCACCACATGCTTGAGTATCCGACACCCCGGAACCTCAACTACTGGTGGACTTTCGGCGGCATTCTCACTTTCTGCCTTCTGACGCAGATCGTAACCGGCATCATCCTGGTGATGCATTACACGCCGCATGTGGACCTTGCCTTCAACAGCGTCGAGCACATCATGCGCGACGTGAACTATGGCTGGCTGATCCGTTACGTGCACGCGAACGGCGCCTCCATGTTCTTCCTGGCGGTCTATATCCACATGTTCCGCGGCCTTTACTACGGTTCCTACAAGGCGCCGCGCGAAGTGCTCTGGATCCTGGGCGTGATCATTTATCTCCTCATGATGGCAGCGGCCTTCATGGGCTATGTGCTTCCCTGGGGCCAGATGAGCTTCTGGGGCGCCACGGTGATCACGAACCTCTTCGGCGCCATTCCGCTGGTGGGCGATGCCATCCGCGAATGGCTGTGGGGCGGCTTTGCGGTCGGCAACCCGACGCTGCAGCGCTTCTTCTCGCTGCACTACCTCATTCCCTTCATCATTCTGGGCGTCGTCGTTCTTCACATCTGGGCGCTGCATGTGCCGGGGAACAACAACCCGCTCGGCATCTCGGTGAAGGACGAGCAGGACACGGTCAGCTTCCATCCCTACATGACGGTGAAGGACGCGCTGGGCCTGACGGTTTTCCTCCTGCTCTTCGCCTATTTCGTGTTCTACAACCCGAATGTGCTGGGCCACGCAGATAACTATATCGAAGCCGATCCGCTGCAGACCCCGCCGCATATCGTGCCGGAATGGTATCTGTTGCCGTTCTACGCAATCCTGCGGGCGATCACGTTCGATATCGGCCCGATCGACTCCAAGCTGGGCGGCGTTATCGCCATGTTCGGTTCGATCGCCATTCTCTTCGTGCTGCCCTGGCTCGACACGTCGAAAGTGCGCTCGGCGCGCTTCCGTCCGCTGTTCCGCCAGTTCTTCTTCCTCTTCGTGGTGGTGTGCCTCGGCCTCGGCTGGGCAGGCGGGCAGTCGCCCGACCGTACCATCTTCACGAGCAGCGAAGTGATCGGTACCTATGAGAGCGCCGGTGAAGCCGATGCGGCGATCGCGGAAGCGGTGAGCCAGACGGATGCCACGGCCGACATGTTCAAGAAACATGACGTGATCGAGGACGGCGTCTACGGCGTGGAAGTCGAGCGGGTGGATTACGCATTCGATGTGGCATCTCTCAGCCTGGTGCTGACGATCCTCTACTTTGCGTATTTCCTGATCCTGCTTCCGCTGCTCGGGCTCATCGAAAAGACCAAGCCGCTTCCTGAAAGCATTTCCAAGGCCGTTCTGGCCGAGAAAGATGCGTAAGGGGGCCGAGGGATGATCATGAAAAACGAAGCTCTGAACCAAGCCGCCCGTCCTTGTGTGTTCACGCGCCTGTCGCGCGTGGCGCCCTATATCGCGACGGCGGCGATCACGGCCCTTGGCATGATGTTTCTTGCCAGCGTGCCGGCCAAGGCTGCCGGCAATGTCGAGCTGAAACATGCCGAATGGTCTTTCGATGCGCCGTTCGGCACGTTCGACCGCAGCCAGCTGCGCCGCGGTTACAAGGTCTATAAGGAAGTCTGCGCGGCGTGCCATTCCATGAACCTCGTCAATTTCCGCAATCTTGCCCAAGAGGGCGGGCCGGAATTTTCCGAGGCGCAGGTAAAGGCACTGGCGGCCGAATATGAGATCGAGGATGGCCCGGATGAATATGGCGACATGTTCATGCGCGCCCGCGAGCCGAAAGATCCGATGCCGGCGCCTTTCGCCAACGAGAACGCCGCCCGCGCATCCAATGGCGGGGCCTATCCGCCTGACTTCTCGGTGATCGTGAAAGCCCGTTCCGGCGGCGCCGATTACATCTACTCGCTGCTCACGGGCTATGAAGAGCCCCCGCAGGGTTTCCCGATGTCACCTGGCATGAATTATAACGCCTATTTCGGCGGCCATCAGATTGCCATGGCGAACCCGCTGTTCGACGAAATCGTCGAATATGAAGACGGCACGCCCATGACGGTCGATCAATATGCCCGCGACGTGGCGGCCTTCCTGACCTGGGCTTCCGAGCCGAAGCTGGAAGCGCGCCATCAGATGGGCTTCCAGGTGATGGTCTTCCTGGCGGTTCTGGCAGGCCTGCTTTACTTCGCCGGCCGCAAGCTCTGGGCCGACAAACACTGATAATCGCGTGCAATACGCGCTGAAAAGGGCCCCTTAGGGGCCCTTTTTTATGGTCATCCCTCTCGTTTTTGATAGGTTCGCGCCCGGGTTTGGGCGGAAATCTCCAGGAAAGGCGCGCGCATGGCAAAGACGGTTCTCGGCGTAATCGGCGGCAGCGGGGTCTATGATCTTCCAGGGCTTGAAAACGCCCGATGGGAGAAGGTGGAAAGCTCCTTCGGCGAGCCTTCGGACGAGCTGCGCATGGGCACGCTCGGTGGCGTGGACATGGTGTTTCTGCCCCGGCACGGGCGCGGCCACCGGCAGACGCCGTCCTCCATCAATTACCGGGCGAATATCGATGTGCTGAAGCGGGCCGGGGTGACGGATATTCTTTCCGTTTCCGCCGTGGGCTCGCTGCGCGAGGATCTGCCGCCCGGCTCCTTTGCCATTGTCGATCAGTTCATCGACCGCACCTTTGCCCGCGAGAAAAGCTTTTTCGGGCCGGGCTGCGTTGCTCATGTTTCCATGGCCGATCCGGTTTGTCCGCGCCTTGGCGATTATGCGGAAAAGGCCTGCAAGGAGCTTGGCATCGCCCATAAGCGCGGCGGCACCTATATCGTCATGGAAGGCCCGCAATTTTCCTCGCGTGCGGAGAGCCATCTCTACCGCTCCTGGGGCTGCTCTGTGATCGGCATGACGAACATGCCCGAAGCGAAACTCGCCCGGGAAGCGGAGATCAATTACGCAACCGTCGCCATGGTGACCGATTATGATTGCTGGCATGATGACGAGCCCGATGTCTCGGTGACCCATGTGGTCGAGGTGTTGCGGCAGAACGCGGAAAAGGCGCAGGACATGCTCAAGCATATCGTCGGTCAGATCGGACCGGGCGAGCGCGCGCCGTGCCCGATGGGCTTCGACAAGGTGCTGGATTTCGCCATCATCACGCCGCCCGAGGCGCGCGATGCGGCGCTGATGAAAAAACTGGAAGCGGTGGCTGGCCGTGTTCTGAACAGATAAGAAAGCCGAGGGGCCTTAGACGATGGACGTGAAAGACTATATCCGCACCATTCCCGATTATCCCAAGCCGGGTATTCTTTTCCGGGATGTGACGACGCTGCTTTCCGATGCGCGCGGGTTCCGCAAGGCGGTGGACGCGCTGGTGCAGCTTCATGTGGGCGATGCGATCGATCTTGTGGCGGGGATCGAGGCGCGCGGCTTCATTCTGGGCGGGGCGGTGGCCCACCAGCTCGGCAAGGGCTTCATTCCGGTGCGCAAGAAAGGCAAGCTGCCTTCCGAGACGATCAGCCAGGAATATGAGCTGGAATACGGCACCGATAAGGTGGAAATCCACAAGGATGCGGTTTTCGACGGTGCGCGGGTGCTGCTTGTCGACGATCTCATCGCCACGGGCGGCACGGCGGAAGCGGCGGTCAAGCTGATCGGCCGGGCGGGGGGCAATGTGCTCGGCGCGAGTTTCGTGATCGAACTTCCCGACCTTGGCGGACGTTCACGTCTTGAGGCTTATGACATTGAAGTGTTGTCGCTTTGCAGCTTTGAAGGAGACTGAATGAGGATCGACGGGCGCCCCATGCGGACCATTTGGGTCGGCGCGGATGGCTGGTCGGTGGAAATCATCAACCAGACGAAGCTGCCGCATCTTTTCGAGGTGGCGGCGCTGCGCAGCATGGAAGACGCGGCAAAGGCGATCTCGCATATGGCCGTGCGCGGCGCGCCGCTGATCGGGGCGACGGCGGCTTATGGCGTGGCGCTGGCCATGCGCGAGGATGCAAGCGATGCCTCGCTGGAAGAGGCTGTTGCAGTGCTCGGGGCAACACGCCCGACGGCGGTCAATCTTCACTGGGCGCTCAATGACATGAAGGCGCGTCTTGGCGCGGCAAGCCCTTCGGACAGGCTCGATCTGGCCTATGACCGGGCCGCGCAAATCTGCGATGAGGATGTAGAAACCTGCCGTCTCATCGGCGCGCATGGGCTGGAGATCATCCGCGCGCTCGCCGAAAAGAAAGACGGCGCCCCCGTCAACATTCTTACCCATTGCAATGCGGGCTGGCTTGCCTGCATCGATTGGGGCACCGCCACCTCACCCATTTATCAGGCTCACCATGAGGGCATTCCCGTCCATGTCTGGGTGGATGAAACACGCCCGCGCAATCAGGGCGCTTTTCTGACCGCCTTCGAGCTCGGCCAGGAAGGCGTGCCGCATACGATCATCGTCGATAATGCGGGCGGGCATTTGATGCAGAAGGGAAAGGTGGATTTCTGCATTGTCGGCACCGACCGCACGACGGCGACAGGCGATGTGGCGAACAAGATCGGCACCTATCTGAAGGCGCTGGCTGCAGCAGACAACAGCGTGCCCTTCTATGTAGCGCTGCCGCATTCCACCATCGACTGGTCGCTTGAAGACGGATTGGCCGATATCCCCATCGAAGAGCGGGACGGGCGCGAGGTGACGGCTATGGCCGGGCGTATTCCGGGCGGGGAGGTGGTGGAAGTCGATATTGCCGCGCCCGGCAGCCCGGCGGCGAATTACGGGTTCGATGTAACGCCCGCGCGCCTCGTCAGCGGTTTTGTGACCGAGCGCGGGCTCTGCGATGCCAGCCGCGAAGGCCTCCTCTCGCTTTACCCGGAAAGGGCGCGCGAAGCCTCATGAGCGATCTCAGCCTTGCCATGGACGAAGAATGGGCGCGCCAATCGGTGATCGATACGGCGCTTGCCATGTCGGGCTCGGGGCTGTCGCCGGGCCGCTCCGGCAATGTTTCGGTACGCTTTGGCGCGGAAGGTGCCTCCCAGGTGCTGATCACGCCCACGGGTATGGCTTATCCCGATCTTATTCCGGGCGATATCGTGCCGCTGTCTCTTGACGGCGAGGTGCTTTCGGGACGGCGGCTGCCTTCATCGGAATGGCATTTTCATTGCGCGATTTACCGCGCGCGGCCCGATATTCAGGCCATCGTCCACACGCATTCAGCTTATGCGACGGCGCTGGCCGTACATGAAAAAGGTATCCCGCCGTTCCACTATATGGTGGCGGTGGCGGGCGGGGCGGATATCCGCTGCGCGCCTTACGCGACATTCGGGACGGAGGAGCTTGCCGCCCATGCGCTTGCCGCGCTTGAGGGGCGCAAGGCCTGTCTTCTCGGTCATCACGGCCAGATCGCCTGCGGCCCCAGCCTCGAAAAAGCGCTGGAGCTTGCCGAGGAAGTGGAAAATCTCGCCCGCCATTATGTCATTGCCTGCGAGCTGGGTGAGCCGCCCTTGCTTGCCGAGGATGAAATGGTCCGGGTGATCGAAAAATTCAAATCCTACGGCAAGCAGCCGGATTGAGGTTTTTCTGAGTTAGGCGCGTGGAGGCGCAGGCATTGCCTTGCGTCAAATTCAGCGTCACCCCGGCCTCCGAGCCGGGGTCTATTTAACGCTGCGGCATGTTGCGCAGCCCGATGGACCTTCGGGTCAAGCCCGAGGGTGACGTGTTAAAGACACTCACGCTTTCTCGAACCAGTCCAGCGTGCGCTCCCGCGCGAGCTTCGTGGCCTCGGGGTCATAGTGTTGACGCCGGTCCGAGTTGAAACCGTGATCGGCATCATAGATATGCACGGTGATGTCGGGGCGTTCTTCCTTGAACTTGCGGACCCAGTCGATGGGGATCGATTTATCCTTCTCGCCGAAATGCAGCATGGTGGGGCAGCGCGGCTTTTGCGTGTCCATTTCCATGATCAGGCGCCCGTAATAGCCCACAGCCGAGGTCAGGCCCTCGCAATTGCAGGCGGCGAACCAGGCGACGGAGCCGCCATAGCAATAGCCGGTAATGTGCACGCGCTCATTGCCGCGTGCTTTCAGAAAATCGATGGCGGCTTGCACATCGCCTTTGGCGTAAGTGAGGCCCGTCCCCTGCGCCAGCTTGATCGATTGCTGCATGCCTTCTTCGGTGTATTCGGCCTGCCAGTTCTTGTAATCGCGGTCATACATGGAAGGGGCGATGACATCGTAGCCGTCGGCGGCAAACCCGTCGCATAGCTCTTTGATGTGATCGGTGACGCCGAAAATTTCCTGAATGAGAACGAGCCCGCCTTTGCGCGTGCCTTCCGCTTCCACGAAATAAGCGGCCAGTTCGTCGCCGCCCGAGCCTTTGATTGCGCTCATGCTGCCTTTATGTGTCATGTGTTTCCTCCCTGATATGGTTCGCGCCGCTCGATGAGGCCCTGGCCGATAAAGGAAAAGACGAGTTCGCCCGCCTGATTGATGCCTTCATTGCGGGCACGCACGATGCCGAGCAAGGGCCGGCTTTTCAGATCGATCTTCTCAATCACGGTGCTGCGATAGGTGAGCTTATCGCCGGGGCGCACGGGTTTCAGCCATTTCATGTCGAGAAAGCCGGGCGAAGGCCCGCCTTTGGGAGCGGGGCGCCCGTCGGGTGCCGGTTCCACCGCCTCCTTGGGCGCGTTCTGGCGCGCGGCGATCATTAGCTTCATCCAAATGGCGGCTGTGTGCCAGCCCGAGGCGACGAGCCCGCCGAAATGGGTTTTGGCGGCGGCCTCTTCATCGAGATGAAAGGGCTGCGGGTCGTATTTTTCGGCAAAGGCGATGATTGCCTCTTTCGTGAAAGTGTAGGAGCCGAGCTCGCTCACCGTGCCGGTTTCAATATCCTCGAACCAGGCCATCATGCCGCTCCTTTTTTATCATTGGGGCGGCGGGCGAGCATCACCCAGCAGTCCGATGTCATGATGACGTCGCCTGCCTCGTTTTTCATGGTCCAGAGGAAGCGTGTCAGGCCGAGCGCCGGGCGGCTTTTGGAGGCGCGGCTTTCGGTGACCTCCAGCGTGACGGAGACACTTTCCCCTGCAAAGAGCGGGCGCTTCCAGCGGGTTTCCTCGATGCCGGGCGAGCCGAGCGGCGTGCAATGGGGATAGAAGTCGTCGGCGACAAGGCGCATGGCGATACAGCAGCTATGCCAGCCGGAGGCGCACAGCCCGCCGAGAATCGATCCCTTTGCCGCTTCCTCATCAAGGTGAAAAGGCTGCGGGTCGTACTCGCTTGCGAACTCGATAATCTCTTCCTTGGAGACGTGCCGGCTTTTCGTCGTGAAGGTGAAGCCGGGCGTCAGGTCCTCCCAGTCATAATGCGGATCTACCATAAAATGCGTCCCTGTTCTTGTGGGGCTTTGCCTCTTTTCTTATCGTTCAGAATACAGATGCGGCGGGGCGCGAAAACCCCCGCGCTCCAAATCAGGTGATCAGATATGGACTATGCCCGTGCAATTCCGGTTCTTGCCTCACTCGATCTCGATGAGACGGCAGCTTTTTATGCCGATCAGCTTGGCTGCAAGGTCGAGCAATACGGCGATTATGTTATCGCCCGGCGCGGCGAGATCGAGATCCATTTCTGGGCCTGCACGGAGCGCCATATTGCCGAGAACACGTCCTGCTATATCAGGGGCGGGGAGGTGCCGGCGCTTTACGAGGAATTCTTAAAGCGCGGTGTGGAGCGGCTCAGCGATTTTGCCGTGCGGCCCTGGAACATGAAGGAATTTTATGTTCATGACCCGCACGGCAATCTTTTGAAATTCGGCTGTGCGCCGGAAGAGGCGAATGCCCTGGCCTGAGGCGTGCCGCTTCTAGTTTGCGAAGCGGAAATGCATGATGTCGCCGTCAAGCACGACATAATCCTTGCCTTCAAGGCGCATCTTCCCGGCATCTTTCGCGCCCTGTTCGCCTTTCAGCGCCACGTAATCGTCAAAGGCGATCGTCTCGGCCCGGATGAAACCTTTTTCGAAATCCGTGTGAATGACACCGGCGGCTTGCGGCGCTTTGGTGTTTTTCTGGATCGTCCAGGCGCGGGTTTCTTTCGGCCCGGCGGTGAAATAGGTGATGAGGTCGAGCAGGGAATAGCCGGCGCGGATCAGCCGGTCGAGCCCGGCTTCGGCAAGATCGAGCTCGGTGAGATATTCCTGGCGCTCCTCATCTTCAAGCTGGGAAAGCTCGGCTTCGATCTTGGCGGAAATGACGACGCATTCGGCGCCTTCCGCTTCCGCGCGTTTCTTCACCGTCTCCGAAAAGGAATTGCCCGTCGCGGCCGAGCCTTCATCGACATTGCACACATAAAGCGTGGGCTTGGAGGTGAGAAGCTGCAGGCTTTTGAAGGCGCGTTTTTCTTCGTCTTTCACTTCCAGCAGCCGTGCAGGCTTACCTTCGCGCAGGAGGGCGAGGGCACGGTTGACGAGATCGAGCTGGAGTTTGGCTTCCTTGTCCTGGCCGCGGATTTTCTTTTCCAGATTCGGGATGCGCTTTTCCAGACTGTCGAGATCGGCAAGCATCAGTTCCGTTTCCACCGTGTCGGCATCGGCGAGCGGGTCGATCTTGCCCTCGACATGGGTGATGTCTTCATCCTCAAAGCAGCGCAGCACATAAGCAATGGCGTCCACCTCGCGGATATGGGCGAGAAATTGATTGCCCAGCCCTTCGCCTTGGGAGGCGCCGCGCACGAGACCGGCGATGTCGACGAAAGTCAGCCGTGTCGGGATGATTTCCTTCGATCCGGCAATGCCCGCAATCTCAGTGAGGCGGGGGTCCGGCACCGCAACTTCGCCAACATTCGGCTCGATCGTGCAGAAAGGGTAGTTCTCCGCCTGGGCGGCGGCGGTCTGGGTCAGGGCGTTGAACAGCGTGGACTTACCGACATTGGGAAGGCCCACAATTCCGCATTTGAACCCCATCCGGGTTACTCCTTTGTCTTCGGCTCACCTTCGCCGGGCGCGGCTTTGGGCGCGCGGGGCGGGTTGAGCGCGAGATGTACTTTATTGGCGAAGGTCGCGTCCTTGCCCTCGGCGAGCAGCGGGGCTTCGGCGGCAACCGCGTCCAGCAATTTGTCGAGCCAATCTTGATCGGCCTTGGTGAAGTCGGAAAGGACGTGCGAATGTACGCGGGCCCTGTCGCCCGGATGGCCGATGCCGAGCCGCACGCGGATAAAGTCCGCGCCGATATGCTGGGTGATGGAACGGATGCCGTTGTGACCGGCTGCCCCGCCGCCCAGTTTCACGCGGATCTTGCCGGGCGCTAGATCAAGCTCGTCGTAAAAGACGATGACGTCTTTCGGCTCCAGCTTGAAAAAGCGCATGGCTTCGCCGACCGATTGGCCGGATTCGTTCATGTAGGTTTGAGGTTTCAGCGCCACGACCTTCTCCCCGCCCATCAGCCCGTCGCACATCAGGGCCTGAAATTTCTGGCGTTCGGGAGAAAAGGAATGGCGGCGGATGATGCCATCCACCGCCATGAACCCGATATTGTGGCGGTTCCGGGCGTATTTCGTACCCGGATTGCCGAGCCCGACGAAGAGTTTCATTGAGCCGGTCTCCGTCGTTGCCGGACGGCTTACTCTTCGCCGCCCTCTTCTTCCTTGGCTTCCTCGCCGCCTTCTTCACCTTCTTCGGCTTCGTTCTCAGCGGAGACGAGGCCGGCAGGGGCGGCGATGGTTGCAACCGTGAAGTCGCGGTCCGTAATGGTCGGCGTCACGCCCTTGGGCAGTTTGATGGCCGAGATGTGAATGGAATCGCCCACATCTGTGCCGGTCAGATCCACTTCGATGAACTCGGGGATCGATTCTGCCGGGCAGTTCAGTTCCACTTCGTGGCGCACGATGTTCAGAACGCCGCCGCGCTTGATGCCGGGAGAGGCTTCGTCGTTGATGAAGTGCACCGGCACTTCCACAGCAATCGAGGCATCCTTGCCGAGGCGCAGGAAATCGATATGGGTGACGAAGTCGAGCACCGGATCGAGCTGGACGTCACGGGGAATGACGCGTTCGACCTTGCCGTTCACATCCAGATTGAGCAGATGGCTCATGAAGGTGCCGGTGTTCCAGAGACGTTCGATTTCGTTCTTGGCGAGCGAGATCAGCTCGGGCGCTTTTTTGTCGCCGTAAATAACGGCGGGGATACGGCCTCCACGGCGAACTGCACGGGCTGCCCCCTTACCGGCCCGTTCGCGGGTGTCGACCTTGAGGGTTCTTACCTCGGCCATGTCATATTCTCCAATAAAAACAGGCCCTTAGCGCAATTAGGCGACGCAAAGGACCCGTAAGCCTTGCAAAAAACCGCCTCCTCCAGGGGTGTCGGCGGTCAGGTGAGGCGGGTTATAGCCCTCAAGCCCCAAAAACTCAAGTAGGAGAAGCCGCCGGAAGCGCTGTTTAAGCGGGACGGGAAAAGGGGCCGAAAAGGCCGGTTTTTCAGTCGAAAAGGCTGGAAACCGAACGCTCTTCGGAGGTCCGGTGCATGGCCTCGCCGATCAGCGGGGCGATGGTGATGGTGCGGATGTTCTGCGCCACCCGGACCGCTTCCGTGGCATGGATGGAGTCGGAGATCACCAGCTCTTTCAGGGCGGAGGAGGAGACACGGGCAACCGCGCCGCCGGACAGAACGCCGTGGGTCACATAGGCCGACACCTGCGTCGCGCCAGCATCGAGCAGCGCCTGGGCGGCGTTGCAGAGCGTGCCCGCGCTGTCCACGATGTCGTCGACGAGGATACAGGAACGCCCGCTCACATCGCCGATAATGTTCATGACTTCCGATTCGCCCGCCCGCTCGCGGCGCTTGTCGACGATGGCCAGGTCCGCATTGAGGCGCTTGGCGATGGCCCGCGCGCGCACCACGCCGCCCACATCCGGCGAGACGATCATGAGGTTCTGGCCCTCATAATGGGACTGGATATCGCGGGTGATGACGGGAGCGGAAAAGAGATTGTCCGTCGGAATATCGAAAAAGCCCTGAATCTGGCCGGCATGAAGATCCAGGGTCAAAACGCGGTCGGCGCCGGCGGTGACGATGAGATTGGCCACGAGCTTCGCCGATATGGGCGTGCGGGCCTGGGGTTTGCGGTCCTGCCGTGCATAGCCGTAATAGGGCAGGACGGCGGTGATGCGGCGCGCGGAGGCGCGTTTGAGCGCATCGATGATGATCAGCAGTTCCATCAGGTGGTCGTTCGCCGGATAGGACGTCGACTGGATGACGAAGACGTCTTCCCCGCGCACGTTTTCCTGAATTTCGACGAAGACTTCCATATCCGCAAAGCGGCGGACGACCGATTTTGTCAGGGGAAGGTTGAGATAAGCTGCGATAGCTTCGGCAAGCGCCCGGTTGGAATTGCCTGCGACAAGTTTCATCTGGTCAACCCTCTCGGCCCGCTTTATCGGGCCGTTTGATGCCTAACTTTTCCCCACCCCGGCGCGGGCTGCGCAAATTGCGGTCAGCCCTGTCGGCGGGCGCGTTTTAACAGGGGGGCCGGGGCCTGTAAACATTCAAAGCCCTGCGCGGGGCTCCCCTTTACCCCCCTGTTATCCCTGTGGCGCCCGGTGCCGCTCAAAGGGGCTTATGAGCGCGCCTTTTGCGGTGCCAGAAGCTCTAAAATCCCGTCGGCGGCGGCTTTGCCCGCCGCCTCGGCGATCAGGCCCCAGGACCGGTCGATCTCGCTATTGGCGACGTCATTGGCCTGGCGCACGAGCCCGAGCGGCGTGCCGTCCTTGGCCGCGATCTGCCATTCGATTTCCACCCGGGTCAGGGCCTTGCCGCGCGGGGCGGTTTTGATGTCGCCGGTCACGAAATAGCCCGTTTCAGCTTCAGGGCGTCCGCCCGCCTGCCGGTCCTTTTCCGTCAGTGCCTGGCGCAGTGCGCGGGCAAGGGTGGTGCCATCCGTGCGGCCCGCTGCTCCTTCTTGCGTATTTGCGGCGCGCACCGTCACAAGGAAGCGCGTTTCACCAGCTAACGTAGCGGAGGAGGTAGCGGCAGGTGCAGCAGCAGGCGCGGTGCTTGCCGTTGCAATCTGGTCATCGGCGGTGAGCGTGGCAGGGTCGTCAAAGCCCGCAGGTGTTATCTCCGGCCCGAGTTCCAGAAGGTCTTCGGCTTCGGCGTAAAGCGCGCGCGGTGTTTCGGCGGGCGCCGGGCCCCGTCCCTTCAATTCGGCAAAGCGGGGCCAGGCGCCGAGCTTGTTGACCGTCTCTCCGGCCAGGCGCTGCATGTCTTCTTCGGAAAGCGCCTGCCAGACATTGCCGTTTGCAGAAGGAGAAGGCGGCAGGCGCTGTTCGATCACCGCGCGGTGGAGGCGCGTACCTTCGCGGCTTTCCATATCCGCAACCAGCAGCACGATGATGCCGGAGGCATTGGCGGCGGCTTTCACCGCCGTCTTCAACTTGAAGGCGCTTTGCAGCGTATCGAGGCTGGACGCGGTGACGGACTGGCGGGCGAGCGCGAGGCGCAGCTCTTCCTGCAATCTGTTTGAGATGCCAGAAGGCGCGCCTTGCGGCAGTTCGATTTCGACGCTCTGGCGGGTGATGGGCGGTGCTTCGGCGGCGGCCTGCGGCGACGGGCGGACGGAAAGGGAGCCGGTGATTTCTTCGGACGTGTCCTCTTCGCTGAAAATCCACCAGCCATCGTCCGAGCAGGCGGCGAGCGGCAGAGCAAGTGTCAGAGCGGCGAGAAGCGCTTGCGCTTTTCCAGAATAATATCCAGCCGGCCGCGCCATCAGGTCCCCTCGCTCGCGTGCTGTGCCGGTTCTTTCTATGCGATTCGCGCGTTTTGAGCGAGGCGCCGTAGATGAGGGGCTTTGGCGGCTCAGCGCGGAGCGATTCGGATGACGGAAATCTGCCGCCCGTAGTCGGACTCTTTTTTGTGCGTGGTGCGGCGGAAAGAGAAAAAACGCTGCGGGTCTTCATAGGTGCAAAGCTGCAAATCATCGATCTGCGCGATGCCGGCATCCGCAAGGCGTTGACGCACAAAGCCTGTCAGATCGAAAAGAAAATGCGCCTCTCTTTCGCCGGGGATGAAGTAGCGCGCGTTCCCCCCGTTCTCTTTCAGAAAGGTTTCGCGGAACTCGATGCCCACTTCATAGTTCTTCTGGCGGATGGCCGGGCCGATGGCGGCAATGATGCGCTCGCGTTTCGCGCCTTGTTCTTCCATCAAGGCAAGCGTGCTTTCCAGGACGCCGCCGATCGCGCCTTTCCAGCCGGAATGGGCGGCGCCCACAATCGGCTTTTCCTTGTCGGCAAAAAGCACGGGCACACAGTCGGCGGTCAAAATGCCGAGCGCGAGATCCTTTTCGCCCGTCACCATGGCATCGGCCTCGGGCCGTGTGTCGCTGTTCCATGGGCTTGCCGCATAAACGGCATCGGGCGAATGCACCTGATAGAGAGTGAGGAGGGCGCCGGGAGCGGCCTCCATCGCCGCGGCGACGCGGGCGCGGTTCTCGCGCACATGTTCGGGATCGTCCTTCGAGCCTGGGCCGCAATTCAGGCTTTCATAAATGCCGCCCGAGACACCGCCTTCACGGGTGAAAAAGCCGTGTCTTATATGGGGTAGGGCTTTCAGAAGCTTGCTCTCGATCATGACGGCTCTTTCGTTCAGGCGCTTTAAGCGCGGTCGAAACCGGCAGGCGGGGCCATGTCGGGCGCAGTAATGGTCAGCACTTTGAAAAGCGTGCCCATCTCGCCCGGGTCGGTCAAGCGGTGCATGGCGGCCTTGATGTCCCGGCTTTGGGCGGGCGTTGCGCTTGCCTGCAATTTCTTGGCGCGCTGGATGATCCCCAGCATGGAAAGAAAGGCGCTTTGCGTCGTCAGCGGCCAGATTTTCGCGCCGCCTTTGGCAAAGCACTGCGCAAGGGCAGCAAAATCCACATGGGCGGTCAGGTCCGCCTCGCCGGGATCGGCAAAGGGATCGGCATAATCATGGGCACGCACGGCTTGCAACGTGTCGCCCGGCGCGCTTTCGCCGTGGCCGTAATCAATGATCAGGCCGGCGCCGCCATGGCGTTTCAAATGCGCGCCCAGCGTTTCGGCAATGCTTTGCGCGGCAGGGCAGGTTTCCGCAACCGAACCTGGCGGCGCATCGAGGACGTTCAGGGGTAAGAGCGCGGTATTCGGAATAGGATCGGGCGCAAGCTGCAGAGCGAAATCCCAGCCGCCATTTTCCTGCGGCACAAGGCCGAGGCAGCGCTCATGCCAGCCTTGCTCCGTGCGCTGAAACTGGCGGATCGGCAGAGCATCGAAAAATTCATTGGCGATAAGCAGCACCGGCTTTTCCGGCAGGCTTTCGATGCTGGCATGCCAGGTGGCCTGCGGCACGCGGGCGCGCTGTTCCGCCGTCAGGGCTGGGGAAGTTTCGACGAAATGCACCTCGGCGGCTTCCAGAAGTTCCGGCACGACTTTCAAGGTGCGCAGGATGTCTTCCATCAAAGTGCCGCGGCCGGGGCCGAGCTCTACCAGCGCGATCTCTGCGGGCGCGCCCATGCGCTGCCAGGTATCCGCGCACCAGATGCCGATCAGCTCGCCGAACATCTGGCTTATTTCTGGCGCGGTGGTGAAGTCGCCTTTCTCGCCGAGCGGCACCTGCTTCATGTAATAGCCGTGCTGCGGATGGCCGAGGGCCAGCGCCATATAGTCCGAAATGGCGAGCGGGCCCTGATTGGCGATCAGGGTGGCGATCATGTCGGAAAGCGGGTTCATGATTTTTTACGCGGCTTTTTGCTTGCAGGTTTCGCTTGGGGCTGCGGGGTGCGGCGCTGCGCCCAGAAGATGATGGCAAGGCCGATCAATACCATGGGCAGCGAAAGCAGCATGCCCTGGGTAAAGATGCCGGCGTAATAGCCGATATGGGCATCGGGCTCGCGGAAGAATTCGACGCAGATGCGCGAGGCACCATAGCCGGTGATGAAGGCGCCGACGATCGTGCCCGGTTTTTTCAAGGCATCCGTGTGGTGTGTGAGAAAGCGCAGCAGAATGAAAAGCAGGATGCCTTCAAGGGCGGCCTCATAAAGCTGGCTGGGATGACGGGGCACGCCAAGTGGGTCGGTCGGAAAGATCACGGCCCAGGGCGCGTCCGAGGGGCGGCCCCAAAGCTCGGCATTGATGAAATTGGCGATGCGGCCGAAAAAGAGCCCGATGGGCGTTGCCGCCGCCACCATGTCGCCGAGTGGCCAGAGCGTGATTTCCTTGCGCCGGGCAAAAAGCACGATGGCCAGCACGACGCCGAGAAAGCCGCCATGGAAAGACATGCCGCCTTCCCAGACCGCGACGATGTCTCCCGGATTGGCGAAGTAATAGGCGGGTTTATAAAAGAGCACGTAGCCGAGGCGGCCGCCCAGAATGACACCGAGCGCCGCCCAGAGCAGAAGATCGTCGATCTCTTCGCGCGTTGCCGGGCCCTTGCCGCCCCAAAGCGCGCTTGTTTCCGTCAGCCGCACGATATAGCGCCAGCCCAGAAGCAGCCCGGCAATATAGGCCAGCGCATACCAGCGGATGGCGAAGGGGCCGATTTGAATGAGCACCGGATCGATATCGGGAAAGGGCATGGGGCGCCTGAGAAAGTGAATGGATGGGCAGTGCCGCTAGTCTCACCGCGGCGCGGGGTAAGTCAAGCGCAGGGCGGGCGGAGCTCGCGTGAGCCCATGGGAGGCTGCGGCGTCTCGCCTCTCGCTTTTTACCGGCGCCGCGTTATGGTGTGTGCCGGATCTGGTGAGTGCCATTTGAGGAGAATGCCATGGCGCAGTACGAAAACCGCATTCTGGACGATATGGCGAAGCTGTTCACATCCGCAGCGGGCGCGGCCCAAGGCGTGCGCCAGGAAGCGGAGACGTTTTTCCGGGCGCATTTCGAGCGCATGATCGCCGATCTCGATCTCGTCTCGCGTGAAGAATTCGAGGCGGTGCGCGATATGGCGGCGCTGGCGCGTGAAGAAAACGAGGCGCTGCGCGCGCGGATCGAAGCTTTGGAAGCGGCGCAGAAGAAACCGGCCGCGGCAAAAGCCAAAAAGACGGATTAAGCGCTGCCGCCATCAGCGCCGGTCTGCGTGGATTTTATTCACACAAAATTCGCTTATGGGGGAGGCGTGCGCTCTTGCGCCGACTCACCTGTTCATGCACGCTGCTTGTGATAGGACGGCCAGTCACCACTATATGTGGCGGTCGCAGCGCTCTCATAAGGTGCCGTGCGGGTGCCGAACGGGTGCCAGACAAGCTGTTACCGGCTCTCGCCAGAGACCGGGTGCGGCAAAGGCGGGGTGCAGCGATGACAGCAATTCTCATGGAAGCCGATTACGTGGACTCCAATCCGCTCGATCTCGTCGAGCAGGTGGCGGATCTGCGTAACTGGGTATGCGAGCGCAGCCACGATCAGGAACTCAATCTCGCCCTTTCCGGCGAGTGGCGGGACTATCATGTCTCGCTGAACTGGCGGGACGATATTTCCGGCCTGCACATGGCCTGTTCGCTCGATCTGCGGGTTGCGCCGGACAAGCGCGGCGCGGTGCGCGAGGTGATGGGGCTCGTCAACGAGCAGCTCTGGTCCGGGCATTTCGACATGTGGCTGGAGGACGGCACGGTGCTGTTCCGCGACTCGCTGCTGCTTTGCGGCGGGGCGACGGCAACGCCGGAGCAATGCGAAACATTGCTGCGCCTTGCGCTGGAAGCCTGCGAGCGGTTTTTCCCGGCTTTCCAATATGTGATCTGGGCGGGCAAGGAACCGCGCGAGGCGGTGGAAGCCTGTCTGTTCGAGACCCATGGCACGGCTTGAATTTAAGCTTTTAAGCCCGCGGCGGTTTGATTTTCGGTGAGACAGAAGATGAGTGAGCTTGAAGTCGGCGGGCCGGTGGCCTTGATCGGGGCGGGCAAAATGGGCGGCGCGCTTATGGACGGCTGGCTGGCGCTCGGCCTGCCGGGCAGCCAGATGATCGTGCGCGACCCGGCGGCCCCGCCGGAGATTTCCCGGCTGATCGTCGAGCACGGTATTTCGCTCAACCCGGAAATCGAGGCGCTGGCGGCGCGGCGCCCCCGCATCGTGCTTCTGGCCGTCAAACCGCAAATGTTTGGCGATGTGCTGCCGGGGCTGAAACCGCTTGTGGCGAAGGGCACCATTTTCGTTTCGATTGCCGCGGGCATTAGCCTTGCCGGGCTTGAGGCGCTTTTGGGCGCGGAGGCCGAAATCGTCCGCGCCATGCCCAACACGCCTTCCGCCGTTGGGCGCGGGGTGACGGCGCTGATCGCCAATGGGCATGTGGATGAGGCTGCCAAGACCCATGTCACGGCGCTGATGTCGGCGGTGGGCGAGGCCCATTGGCTGCCTGCCGAAGAGCTGATGGATGCGGTGACCGCGCTTTCGGGCAGCGGTCCGGCCTATATCTTCCATATGGTCGAGGCGATGGCGGAGGCGGGCGGAAAGCTCGGCCTTGAGCCTGAGATGGCCATGGCCTTTGCCCGCGCGACGGTGGCAGGGGCCGGGGAAATGCTGCACCGCTCGGAGCTTCCCGCCGCCAAATTGCGCCAGAATGTGACCTCTCCCGGCGGGACGACCGAGGCGGCGCTGAAGGTGCTGATGGGCGATGATGGCCTGTCCCGGCTCATGGAAGCAGCCATGACGGCAGCCCGGGACCGCTCCCGCGAGCTTGGAAGCTGAGTTTTTCCAGCCGATTTTCGGAGAATGTTGCGCGCCTGCTCTCGAAACCGTGAGACAGGGTTCCTATATTTTCTTCATGAGCGCGAAACGGACAGCGGAAGAGCGGCTGGTGGATGCCGCGATGCGCCTTGCGGCCAAAAAGCCGTGGGAGGAGATTTCCTTTCAGGACATTTTGAAATCCGCCCGTCTGACGCTCGCCAAGCTGCCGTCCTCTCTCCACAGCAAGCCGGCCATTGTCAGCGCGTTCATCAGCCGTGTGGATGCCGAGCTTCTGGCCAGCATCGATCCGGAGGAGTTCGAGGAGGCCCGCCCGCGGGACAGGCTCTTCGATGTGCTGATGACGCGGTTTGAAATTCTCGAAGAACATAAAGCCGCCGTGCGCTCCATCGCGCAGTCCATGCAGCGCGATCCGCTCGGCGCGCTTTCGCAGGCGGAGACGATCGACCGGTCCATGGGCTGGGCGCTTGCTGCTGCGCAGATCGATGCGGAGGGGCTGGTGGGGGCTGCGCGCCGGCGCGGTCTCGGGCTTGTCTGGCTTGCAGCGTTCCGGGTCTGGCTGCGCGAGGACGATCTCAACAAGGTCATGGCCGAACTCGACAACCGCCTTGCGCAGGGTGAGAAATGGCTGACCATGCTGCGCGGCAGGCGCGGTGCCCGGCAGGGTGCTTCCGCTCGTGCCGGAGGCGGGCAGCCGCTTCACTCGTGATAGACGCGCACGTCCGTTAGATAATCCCCCTCCCATTCGATCAGCTCCAGAACGCGCGCCCGCTGCGCTTCCTCACCATTGCGCACGCGCCAATATTCGACGGCGGCCTTGTTGCCTTCCGTCACGACGCCAATGATGTCGGCGCGGAAAGAACTGATATTGCCCGCCACCTTTTTCGCATAGGCGCGGATTTCTTCGCGCCCGTTCAGCGTATTCTCCTTGGCCTCGGGGGCCAGGCGGGCGACGACCGAGCTTTTGTGTTTGGCATCCGGCGCATAAAGAGCGGCGATGCGGTCAGGATCGAGGCTTTCCCAAGCTTCCTTCCAGCGGGTGGCCATGACGGGAATGGGCGAGGACATGCTGAGCTCCGTTGTTCCATTTTTATGGAAGCTGAGCACTGTGCCGGTCATTTTCAAGCGCCAGTCTTCAAACAGGTAACGTGATTTGCGCGCGAAGGCCGCCGAGCGGGCTTTTCATGAGCACGATATCCCCGCCATGGGAACGGGCAACATCGCGGGCAATGGCAAGGCCGAGCCCGGTGCCGCCTTCATCGAGATTGCGCGCCTGATCGAGGCGGTGGAAGGGGCGGAAAACCTCTTCATACTGATCTTCCGGCACACCTTCGCCGTCATCATCCACGAAGATGGTGATGAGATGCGGCGCGCGCTCCGCCGTGACCTTCACATGGTCGGCATATTTGCAGCCGTTCTCGATGAGGTTCGTCAGGCAGCGTTTGAAGGCATGGCGGCGCAGCGGCAGGGTCAAGTCGCCTTCGGCGGTAACGTCAACCGCATCACCGTTGCGGCCCGCATCGAAGCGGATTTCTTCAAGCAATGCGGCAATATCGACGTCGACTACGGCTTCGTCCTGATCGCCCTTGGCAAAGGCGAGATAGGCTTCGAGCATGCGCTCCATTTCTTTGACGTCGGCGCGTAGATCCTGCACTTCCGGCCCGTCGCCCAGCATGGCGAGCTGCAGTTTGAAGCGGGTGAGCGGGGTGCGCAGGTCATGGCTCACACCGGCCAGCATGGCGGTGCGCTGGTCGATCTGGCGCTGAATGCGCTCGCGCATATTAAGGAAGGCAGCAGCGGCCCGGCGCACTTCCGAGGCGCCTTGCGGGCGGAAATCGGGCACGTCCCGGCCCTTGCCGAAGCCTTCGGCGGCCTGGGCGAGGCGCTGAATGGGGCGGATCTGATTGCGCAGAAAAATCACCGCGACGGTGAGCAGCACCAGCGAGGTGCCCGCCATCCAGACAAGGAAGATGTGCGAGTTGGTGGCATAGACGCGGCTGCGCAGCGGCAGCACGCGCAGGACCCCGCCCTTTACCGCGATACGGATGTCCACATAATCGGAATAGCTGACCGTATCGATCCAGAAGGGCCGGGCAACGCGTTCCTCGATTTCCGAGCGCAAGGATTGCTCGAGGAGGAAATTACCGGGATCGGCCGGTTCCGCCGGCAGGCCTTCATTGGGGCGGAAGGCAACGCTCATATCGAGCTCTTTCCAGGCAGCTTCCGTTAAGAGCTGCAACTCCTTCGGGTCGCTCAGAATTTCATATTGCCGCGTGAGCAGTGCAATATCGGCGACGACGGAGGCGGAGAGTTTTTCCGTCACCATCTGCCAGTGCCGTTCCAGAAAGACGTAAGAAACGACAAGCTGCAGCAGCACCATGGGCGCGACGATGATGATGAGCGAGCGCCCGTAAAGGCCGCGCGGCAACAGCGCCTTGATCTGCGCCGACAGGCTGAAGCCGGGGCGGGGCAGCGGGGCGCGGCGATGATCGCTTTCGATACTGTCTACAGTCATGAGTGCCTAGTGGATGCCTTGCCGGTGCCGCCGGATGTCTTAATCCGGTTTGAAAATATAGCCGATACCGCGCACCGTTTGCAGATAGAGCGGGTTGCGCGGGTCATGTTCGATCTTGCGGCGCAGGCGGTTGATCTGCACATCGATCGCCCGTTCGCTGCCAGCATTTTCCCCGTCGCGCAAATCGTCCCGCGTCAGCGTTTCGTTCATCCGGCTGGTGAAAAGCTGCATGAGCTGCACTTCGCGTTCTGTCAGGCGGACGGGAATTTCATCGCGCCAGAGCCGGCCGGATTTGCGCTCAAAGCGGCAATCGCCGAAAAAGAGTTCCGCTTCTGCCGCTTCTTCCTTGCGCGTGCGGCGCAGGATCGTGTTGACGCGGAGTAGCAATTCGCGCGGCTCGAAAGGCTTAGGCAGATAATCGTCCGCCCCTTGTTCGAGCCCTTCGATACGGTGCTCGGTTTCTGCCCGCGCCGTTAAAAGCAGGATGGGGATGTCGGAGGTACTGCGCAAAGCGGCGGTCAGCTCCAGCCCCGTTTCGCCGGGCATCATCACATCGAGCACAAGCAGATCGAAGGCAAGGCCGGAAAGGCGCGCACGCGCTTCTTCCGCAGTGCCGGCCACGGAAACGCGGAAGCCATTGTCGCCAAGATAGCGCTTTAAAAGCTCGCGGATGCGCCGGTCGTCATCCACCACCAGAATATGAGGCGCATTGTCATCGGGGCGCGGCGTCTTGTTTTGCGCGGCGGCGCCTTCGGCGGGCGTTTCCATGAGGCGGGCGGTATTATCGCTCACGATACATATCCGTTGGAAATCAGCGCTTCGACGGCGCGCCGGTCATCTTCATTGACGAGATGGGCAAGCACCGCGCACCAGGCTTTTTGCGCCTCGGGTCCGGCGGCGGCGATGGCTTTCGCCACCCGCTCGCGCTGCGGCCCGGCAAGGCGGCGCTCCATCTCCATGCCTTTGTCGGAAAGATACAGCAGGCGCTGGCGGCGATCCTTCGTGCCGGTCTTCTGCACGATATAGCCTTGGCCGACGAGTTCTTTAAGGACGCGCGAGAGGCTTTGCTTGGTGATGCGCAGAATGTTCAAAAGATCGGCAACGGTGATGCCGGGATGGCGGCCGACAAAGTGGATGACCCGGTGATGGGCGCGCCCGAAACCATATTCGTGGAGAATCTCGTCTGGGTCGCTGGTGAAGTCCCGGTAGGCGAAAAACAGCCATTCGATCGCCTCCACCAGCTCACGGGTTTCGGCAGGGGAGCGGGCGGTGGGCTCGCTTTGCGGGGCGTCCGCGGCAGCGGAAGCCTCTGATTCTGCGGGCTTTCCGGCAGAATCGGCTGGCGTACCGGTAGGGGCGCTGCCAGGGGCGGGGGGAGCCGTGCTCATTTTTAGGTCAGCCATGTTGACATATATTCGTTCAGATGTTACGTTTAGAGCAATCAAAACGACAGATTTGTACTCTGCGCGTATTGGAAATCTGATTTCCCTATTTTGACCTATGCGGAGGCATCCGGCAAACATGTGCTGAGCACATGGCAGGCATGCCGAACCGGCTTGGACTTTTAAGGATACAAGGCTCATGGCGGACATACCGTTCGATCAGCGTGATGGCTGGATCTGGTACAATGGCGAACTCGTTCCCTGGAAGGACGCGAAGGTGCATGTGCTGACCCATGGTCTGCATTACGGGAGCTGCGTGTTCGAAGGCGAGCGCCTTTACAATGGCGAGATTTTCAAGCTGCGCGAACATACCGAGCGGCTGTTCAAGTCGGCGGAAATTCTCGGCTTCAAAATCCCCTACACGGTCGAGGACATCGACAAGGCCTGCATCGAAACGGTGAAGGCGCAGGGGCTGACGAACGGCTATCTGCGGCCCGTTGCCTGGCGCGGCAGCGAGATGATGGGCGTTTCGGCACAGAACAACCGCATCAATGTGGCGGTGGCAGCCTGGGAATGGCCGAGCTATTTCGATCCCGAGCAGCGGCTGAAGGGCATCCGCATGGATATCGCCCAATACCGCCGTCCCTCGCCCGAAACCGCGCCCTGCAAGAGCAAGGCGGCCGGCCTTTACATGATCTGCACGATCTCCAAACATGCGGCCGAAGCGAAAGGCTATGCGGACGCAATGATGCTCGATTACCGCGGCTATGTTGCGGAAGCGACGGGCGCGAACATGTTCTTCGTGAAGGACGGTGTCATCCACACGCCGACGCCGGACTGTTTCCTCGATGGGATCACGCGGCGCACGGTGATGGATCTTGCCCGCAAGCGCGGCTATGAAATCATCGAACGGCATATCAAGCCGGAAGAGCTCGACGATTTCTCCGAATGCTTCATCACCGGCACGGCGGCGGAAGTGACGGCGGTTGCCGAAATCGGCCCGCACCGCTTCACGCCGGGTGAGATCACCAAAGTGCTGATGGACGACTACACGGCGGAAGTGAACCCGAAAAAGGGCGCCGCCTGACTATTGTTGGCTGACTATTTCTGCCAGCGGGCGGCGGCTTCGTCGTCGCTTGCCTTGGCATCGACCCAATGCGTACCCGAAGGCCCCGTTTCTTTTTTCCAGAACGGGGCCTTTGTCTTTAGCCAGTCCATCAGAAATTCCGCCGCCTCGAACGCATCCTTGCGGTGGGCCGAGGCGGTGATGACGAGCACGATCTGCTCGCCCGGATATAAAGGCCCGTAACGGTGGATGATGCGGCTTGCCTGCAGCTGCCAGCGTTCATGCGCTTCTTTTTCGATGCGCTCCAGCTCGCGCTCGGTCATGCCGGGATAATGTTCAAGCTCCATCGCCTCGACGGTTTTCGTTCCCGCGTGATCGCGGGCAAGGCCGGTAAAAGTGACGAGCGCGCCAATATCGGTGCGTCCCGCCGTTACTTTTTCCGTTTCGGCTTTGATGTCGAAATCTTCAAGCTGAACAGAAATGCTCATGGGGCTCCCCGCGCGGGCTCAGCCGCCGGTGACGGGTGGGAAGAAGGCAATCTCGCGTGCGCCGGTGATGGGCGCATCGAGCGTTGCATGTTCCTGATCGACCGCCGCCTTGATGAGCGCGGTGTCTTCAAAAGCATGGGCATAACCTTCTCCGCGCCCCTGCAGCCAGCCGAGCAGATCGCCCACGGTCTTCGTTTCGGGCGGGCAGTCGATATCCTCTTCGCTGCGGCCGATCTTTTCTTTCAGCGAGGCGAAATAGAGAATCTTCACAAGGGCACCTATCCGTTGGAAGCGGGGCCGGTTTTCCCCGCCGCGCTCTCATCTTCCTGAATGACATGGCGCAGCCCTGCATTCAGATAGTCATAGCCCGTATATAGGGTCAGAAGGGCGGCAATCCAAAGCAGGGCCGTTCCCGTTTGTGTGACGTAAGGGATAAGCTTGTCGCCTGCAGGCCCGGCGAGCAGGAAACCGATGGCGATCATCTGGATCGCGGTTTTCCATTTCGCCAGCTGCGAGACGGGCACGGAAACGCGCACACTTGCCAGAAACTCGCGCAGGCCCGAGACGAGAATTTCGCGCGAGAGAATGACGATAGCCGCCAGCACCGAATCCCAGCCGATCGTGCCCTTGGCGACCAGCATGAAAAGCGCGGCGGAGACAAGCAGCTTGTCGGCAATGGGATCGAGCATCCGCCCGAGCGCGGAGACCTGGTGCCAGGCTCTTGCGAAATAACCGTCGAAATAATCCGTGATCGCCGCCAGTATGAAAAGCGTAAGCGCCGTCCAATTGGCTACGTCGCCTTCCAGATAAAAGGCGCCGACAAGGCCCGGCACCATCAGGATGCGGGCATAGGTTAGAAGGTTGGGGAGGCTTGTCAGCATGGGCGTACCGTTTTTACTGCTTGCTTGGGGCAAGGCCCCTTACTCACATCATCATAACACAGGCGGCAGGCACGCCGAGGGTAAACCGGCTATTTGGCCGGCTGCTCCGGTGTGCCATGAAAGTGATCGTAAACGATCTGCGCGACTTTCTCATTAATCCCTTCCACCCCGGCAAGATCGGAGAGCCCGGCGCGGGCGACGGCCCGGGCTGAACCGAAATGATGCAGAAGCGCTCGCTTGCGGGCCGGACCAATGCCCGTAATCTCGTCGAGGGGATTGGCGGTTGCCGCCTTTTTCCGCCGCGCGCGGTGACTGCCGATGGCATAGCGGTGGGCCTCATCGCGCAGGCGCTGAAGGTAGTAGAGCACCGGGTTTTTCGGCGGCAGCATAAAAGCCTCGCGCCCCGGCATGAAAAAACGTTCGCGCCCCGCATCGCGCTCCGGGCCCTTGGCGATGGAAATGACGGCGACATCCTCGATGCCGAGGTCGTGCATCACTTCCATGGTTGCCGAAAGCTGGCCCGCGCCGCCGTCGATCAGAATGACATCCGGCCATTCGGCGGGCCTGCCGCTGATCTCTTCGCGTTCGTGATCGCCCTTGGGGCCGGCTTCTTTCAAAAGGCGGGAGAAGCGGCGGGTCAGCACTTCGCGCATCATGGCGTAATCATCGCCCGGCTCGGTTTCCTCGTCCTTTATGTTGAATTTGCGGTACTGGTTTTTGATGAAACCTTCCGGCCCCGCCACCACCATGCCGCCCACGGCATTGGTGCCGGAAATGTGGCTGTTATCGTAAATCTCGATGCGCTCGGGCGGGGTATCGAGGCCGAAGGTCTCGGCCATCTCTTCCAGAAGCCGGCGCTGGGTGGAGGATTCGGCAAGGCGGCGGCCCAGCGCGTCTTTCGCGTTGGTGAGCGCGTGTTCGGTCAACTCGCGCTTTTCTCCGCGCTGAGGCATCGTCACGTCGACCTTGTGGCCCGCGCGGATGGAGAGCGCTTCGGCCAGCAATTTGCGCCCCGGCACATCCTGGCTCAGAAGAATGAGTTTGGGCGGCGGGCGGTCGTCATAGAACTGCGCGAGAAACGCATCGAGCACGTCGCCTGCCTCGATTTCCTTGTCATGGCGGGGGAAATAGGCGCGGTTGCCCCAGTTCTGCCCCGCCCGGAAGAAGAACACCTGAATACAGGTCTGTCCGCCTTGTTCGGCAATGGCAAAGACATCGGCGTCCGAGACGGTGTGCGGGTTGATGCCTTGGTGAGACTGGATCTGGGTGAGCGCGCGGATGCGGTCGCGGTAAATCGCCGCCCGCTCGAAATCGAGATCCGTGGAGGCTTTCTCCATTTCCTTCAGCAGCATGTCCTGGGTGCGGCGCGAGCGGCCAAGCAGGAAGTCATGGGCTTCGCGGGCAAGCTCCGCATAGCCTTGCTTGTCGATCTCGCCGGTGCAGGGCGCCGAGCAGCGTTTGATCTGATAGAGGAGGCAGGGCCGCGAGCGGCTTTCAAAAACGCTGTCGGAGCAGGAGCGCAAGAGAAAGGCCTTCTGCAAAGCGTTGAGCGTGCGGCCCACGGCGCCGGCAGAGGCGAAGGGGCCGAAATAGTCGCCCTTGCGCTTGCGCGTGCCGCGATGCTTGAGCACCTGCGGGAAATCATGGTCGCCGGTCAGAAGGATGTAAGGAAAGGATTTGTCGTCGCGCAGCAGCACATTGTAGCGCGGGCGCAGGCGCTTGATCAGATTGGCTTCGAGCAGCAGCGCATCGGTTTCCGTCGCCGTGGTGATGAATTCCATCGCGGCGGTGGAGGTGATCATGCGGGCAATGCGGTTCGATTGGCCGGCGAGCTTGGTGTAATTCGTCACCCGGCGCTTCAGATTGCGCGCCTTGCCGACATAAAGCACCTCGCCATCCGTGCCCATCATGCGGTAAACGCCGGGGCTTTCGGGCAGGGTTTTGACCTTTTCGGCAATCAGATCCGCCCCGCGGGGCGCAGATGTTCGGGTGTCCGTCATGAGCCTAATGTAGCCGCGTTCGGTGTTTCTCAAACCCTCTCCTGAGGGCCCGGCGGCCTTTAAGTTATTGGGGTTATTCTTGTTTTGTCCACAAAAGGGGAGCGGGCGGAAGCCTGTGGATAAGTTTGTTGATGGTTTCGGGGCAGATTCAGCAAACCCTTGTATTAATTACCTTTTGTGACACGGGTGAAATTTTCGTCATATTTCAAGTTATTGATTTTAAAAGGTTTTTTCGATCCTTTTGCCGACTCCGTGCACGGATGAATAAAATCGGGCGAATTTGCCGTGGTTAATCGTGCTTGACAGACCGTGTGCAGAACTTCCCTGAAGCGGGCGGGAATCGCGGTCAGATTGCGTGACCGCAGGACTCTGCGCCTTTGGCGTGCGAATCGCGGGCAGCGGCGCGCGTCAATCGAGGCGGCTGCGCTCGATCTCGACGCCGACACTGGCAACTTCAGGGATGGCGGCGAGTTTTTCCACCCGCACCCGGGCGGCGAGCACGCGGGCATCTTCCAGGCAGCCGGCAGCGATCTTTTCGGCCAGGGTTTCGACGAGATTGACCCGGTCGCCGGAGACCAGCGCCTTGATCCGGTTCACCACCTCCTCGTAGCAGACCACGTTGGAAAGCTCGTCGGAATGGGCAGCTTCGGAGACTGTCAGGTCCACATTGAAGCGCAGCGGCTGCTGGAGACCCTTTTCATGGGCATAAACGCCGATATCGGCCTGCAGGAGCAGGTCGCGCACGAAAACGTGACGGATAGCCCGCGCGTGATCGGCGATCCGCAGGGGGGTCACATTGCCCGGCATGTTGGAATTCTGTGTCACAAGCGACCTTTCTGGAGGCGTTTCCCGATCTATTCAGGGATGCCCACCACATCCGGCGTTTCCCAGGCCAGATGCTGGCCCCCGTCGAGTGCGATCATTTGGCCCGTCAGGGAAGGAGATTCAAGGATAAAGCGTATGGCGGCGGTAATTTCCGCGAGATCGGGACCGCGCTGCAGAATCAGGGCTTCCTGCTGGCGGGCGAAATCGGCCTCCTCCTGGCGGGCATTTTTCAGGGTGGGGCCCGGGCCGATACCGTTGACGCGGATGCGCGGGGCGAGCGCCTGGGCCAGCGTCTGCGTCATGGTCCAGAGCCCGGCTTTCGAAAGCGTGTAGGAAAAAAAGCGGGGCGTGAGGCGCCAGACGCGCTGGTCGATAATGTTGATGATATTACCTTGCGCGCTCTCCGGCAGCTGCGCGGTAAAGGCCTTCGCGAGGAATGCCGGGGCTTTCAGATTGGTGTCGAGATGCAGCGCCCAGCTTTCCTCATCGAGGTTTTCCAGCGTGTCGTCTTCAAAGGCGGAGGCATTGTTGATGAGGCAGGTGAGGGGGCCGAGTTTTGCCGCGGCCGCCTCAACGAGGCCGGAAAGGGCGGCGCTGTCCGCAAGATCGGCCTGAAAGGCAGCCGCCTTGCCGCCATTTGCTTCGATGTCGCCGACTAGGCCGGCCGCTTCTTTTTCCGAGCCGCCATAATGGATCGCGACAGAGAACCCGCGCGCTGCCAGATCCTCGGCAATGGCGCGGCCGACGCGCTTGGCTGCGCCTGTAATCAGAACGGTGCCGGGCTGGCTGTCGGGCATGAGATCAGGGTCCTGTGAAGCCTGTTAAAGCGTGGCGGAGGCGGGCGACTCTTACGGGGTAACGGCGCTGGCCGCCCGGTCCGCCAGAAACAGGAAATACATATAGCTGCAATAGCCGGCGACAAAAACCGCCCCGGCGCTGCGCGTGATTGTCGTGCGGGCCATGGCGAAGGGCACGATGAGCAGCGCGGCAATGAGCATGACCCAAAGATCGAACCAAAGGAAATTGACCGGGATCGGCACGGTTCCCACCATCGCCGTCACGCCCATAATACCGAGCAGGTTGAAGATGTTGGAGCCGATGACATTGCCGACGGCGACATCGGCCTGTTTGCGCAAAGCGGCAACAACAGTGGTGGCAAGCTCGGGCAGGGAGGTGCCGAAGGCGATGAGCGAGAGGCCGATGGCTGCTTCCGAAACGCCGAAAGCGCGGGCGATGTCGGTACCGCCCAGAACGAAAAGATGCGCGCCGAGCGGCAGGCCGAGAATACCGAGGGTGATATAGGCGGTGATCTTCAGCCCGTTTGTGGGCAGCGCGTCACCATCCAGCAGTTCTTCGACTTCATCATCGACCGCTTCCGGGCAGCGGCTTGCGTAATAAGCGGAATAGGCGAGGAAGAGCAGCAGCAGAATGAAAAGCAGCGCGCCTTGCCAGAAATGCAGCGCGCCGGAAAAGCACAGGATGACGAAGAGAACGCTCGTGCCCAGCATCAGGAACGTATTGCGCCGGATGGAGGGCTGGTTGCAGAGCGTCGGATAGATAATCGCCGGCAGGCCCAGCACGAGAAGGATATTGGCGATATTGGAGCCGACCACATTGCCGATGGCGATGCCCGGCGCGCCTTTCAGAACCGCGTGAATGGAGACGACGAGTTCGGGCGCGGACGTGCCGAAGGCGACGATCGTCAGACCGATAATGATGGAAGGAATGCCGAGCCGCACGGCCAGGGCAACGGCGCCGCGCACCAGAAGATCGCCGCAAAACAGCAATACAAGCAACCCGCCAGCAAGAGCCAGATACATCATCATGCCTGCTTGCCTTTCAGACGGGGCTGAAAGTGATGGGGGAATGCCGGAAGGAACCGGTAAAGCGAAGGCCGGAAGAACACGAGCTGAAGGAAGGACGGGGTCGGATGGGTCTCTCCATTAATTCTGTTCATTAGCCTCGCGGATGCCCTCTTATAAAGCCTGACGCGGCAATCGCAAAGGTACCGATTTTCCGGCCCGTGCAGCGCGGTGATGTGCTAGGTGCAAAAGTGTATCCGCATGGATGTGGGGTTTTTAGCGGCCGGGAGTAGAAGAACGAAAATGGAACATAAGAAGATTTATCTCGCCGGGCCGGAAGTCTTTTTGCGCGAAGCGGTTGAAATCGCCGATCGGAAGAAAGCCATCTGCGCGGCGCATGGCTTGCGCGGGCTCTTTCCGCTCGATGCGGGGCTCGATTTGAGCGGGCTTGAGCCTCAGGCAGCGGGCCTGGCGATTTATGAGGCCAATATCGAGCTGATCGAGGCGGCGGATGCCTGCATCGCCAATGTGACGCCTTTCCGCGGTCCTTCGCTCGATCCGGGTACGGCCTATGAGATCGGCCATCTGCGCGGGCTCGGCAAACCCGTCTTTGCTTATTCCAATGCGGCCGGTGATTTTGCCCAGCGCACGCGGGCCTTTTGCGGCGTTGGCGGCGAGCGGGATGGGGAGGGGCTTCTCATCGAGGATTTCGGGCTCACCGACAATCTGATGATCGACGGCGCGGTCTTTCAGGCGGGCTACGGGATCGAGCAACAGGCGGATGACGCCGGTTTTGCGGGGCTTGCCGCTTTCGAGATATGTGTGCGCCGCGCTGCTGTAGTGCTTGGCGTTTAAGGCATATCCCCGGCGCCGGGGACAGTGGCGGGAACCGGGCGGAGCACAATGTCGATAATCGTGCGTCCGGCCTCCGGCTCATTCAAGGCCGCGGCATGGGTCTGTGAGACGAAACGTACCTCATCATCGATCAAGGCGCGGGCGGCGACGGCATAAGATCCGCCCTCTTCGATATCGGCCGGATCGTAGCGCAGCTCATAGGCAAAGGGCGGCTGCCCGCCGCCGGTCGTAACGGTCTGTCGGGCGATGCGCGCGCTGCCCGCATCCATGCGGGAGGTGTCGAGCAATACGATCTCGATGACCGCCTCAGGCGGCAGCGCGATGCGTTCCTTGTAAGAAACGGTGCCGCTCAGGGCCGCGGTTTTCCCGTCTCCGCAGGCGGCAAGAAAAACGGATAAGAGCAAGAGCGAGAGGGCAGAAGGCAGCGGTTTCATCGGATTTCCAGTTTTCCCACATGGAGCGGCCCCCACCACCCGGATACCAGCAAAGAACGCGCTTTGCAGGCGGGCTTATAAAAAGCGGAAAAAATGGCGATTTCTTGATCGCCGGAAATCCCTACGGATTGCCGGGTTCAATTGGCCTCGGAACGGGCCTGGCGCGCAGGAGAAGGAACGTCTGCCTCCTCATCGATGAAGGAAAGCGCGAGGGTAAAGCCCATCAGGGAAAAATGCGCCGAGGCCGGGTTGCCGTCCTCATCGGTAAACCGGATGGCGAGCGTATAGCCTTTCTTCATCGCGTTCACGAGTTCGGCGACGATGGCCGGGTCTTTCACCACATATTCGTTGACGGATTCAGGGGTTGAAAGTTTTTCAGGCGCGACGACGAGGTTGGCCTGGCCCGGGATGTCGAAGATCATTTCCTTCGAGGTCGTGGCAAAGCGTTCGACGGCGATGAGCGAGACGTTGAGCGGGCTTTGCGGGTCCGGCCTTGCCACGCGCAATTGATAGTCGATGCCGGCCGGTGCCGACTGGTTGTGTACGTAAGTGTTGACGCTGCAGTAGCGCGGTTCGCCGGGGCGGCAGGCGGCCAGCCAGTCGGTAAAGTAAGCGCGGGTTTCGCAGAACGGCGCCTTGCTGCAGTCCGCAGCCATGGCGCTTCCTGCGCCCGCAAGGCAGAGCAGAACGGCAAGAATATATTTCAAGGTCGTTTCTCCCAGGGTTCGAGCCGTCCGGCAATGGTGCGCTTGTCGCCGCTTCTTACGGCTTTTATCGCCGCCGCCGAAATTTCCTCATGGGTCAGCCAGCGGCTTTTCCCGTCTTCTATCACAAAACCGAGAATGACCTGAGCATAGAGGATATGGGGGAAAAGCCGCATGGTTTTCGCCCGTTTATCGGCAAAGCCGCCGGGGCGGGAGGCGCCCGAGCCCATGACTTCCACCAAAAGCGCGTCTTTGGCCATCATCCGGGCTATGGCATTGCGCATTTCTTCCGCCTGGGGACGAATCCAGGTCAGCGCCATGTCGAAAGGCGCTTCGGGGCGGAGGAGACCGAGAAAGCGGGAAGGGCGCGCGTAGTCGGCGTCTATTTTCCGTAACCCGGCATCGAGGCGCGGATTGGCGAAGCGGAAGGCCGACGCGCTGCGCGCGGCAAGGACAGTTTTTCCTGCACCTGCCGCCATTTCGCTCGCCGCTTGAGCAAGCATGCCCGTCGTACCGATGAGAAGGGCCTTGCGCATGGCGCGTCAGTACCGCCGGATCATTTCGTCGATCACGGGCAGGATAAGCGCTTGCGGTGTCTCTTCGCACTCCATCAGAAGCTTGTCCCTGACGTGTGTCATCCAGCTTTCGTCCGCCTCGGTGCTTTTCATATGCGCGGCGCGGTATCCGTCAAGCCAGATGGCGAGCGGGACGATCTTTTCCTCGTCGACGTCAGCGCATCGCAGCTGGGCGATATTCTGCGCGCTGGCAGGCGGGGCAATGAAAGCCAGCATCAGAGTAAGGAGAAGGGTGGCGACCGGCGCGGCGGTCTGTTTCTTTTTCATATGCGTTTTCTTGATTTTCGCGAGGCGCTTTAGAAGCCGAACATATGGTCGAGGCAGAAGCTTTCCTCGCCATTCAGAAGGCCGTGGAAACCGAAAAGGCGGCAGGTCGTGTCGCGCACGATGACATAGCCGAGCCCGTCCACCTTCGCGCGTTCTTCTTCTGAGAACATTTCCTTGTAGCGCCAGAAATGCGAGCCACCGCAAGCGATCTCGATGGCGCGTTCCGCCACCGGCTCGCCCTTGCCATTGTGCAGGATGAGTTTCGTGCTGCTCTTCTCATGCCAGGGCAGGGAGGCGGGATAGACGAGATGGCACATCGTGTCCTCGCCGCCGCGCGCAAGACGCAGGAAAAGCCGTGTCGTAAGCCCCGGCGGCTTGTTCGTGTAAGATTGCGGCTCGTCCTTATAGATGATCGGCGTGTTGTAGATATGCGCGCCGAAAATCGTCTCGGCCCGGTGGCCCGATGCTTTCTGCTCAAAGCGGCCAAGGGCGTGCAGCCAGCCATTTGCCTCGCCACCCTCGCGGAAGTCGTAGAGGAACTCCACATGGCCGAAGCCGGAGGGAAGTTTGGCGCTTTCTTCAGCAATCCACGCATCGATATCGATTGCCACGCTTTCGCGGCGGGGAATGCGGCCGAGATATTTGGAAGCAGCCAGCGTACCGTCCCCGTCCATCAGCTCGATGCGCAGCGGCATTTCCATTTCGTCGCGCGCCATGGGCGTCGGCAGGACGGTGGTTGAGAACAGCGCTTGCGGGAGAACGGGCAGCGGCATGATGTAGCCTTTGCCCATCGTCTCGGCGAGCGCGGGAATATTGGGATCGGCTTTCAGATCGATCCGCTCCACATTTGCGTGCGCAATTCGGCGGCGGCCATTTTCCTTATGCCGGACTTCATAGCGCGGGCGCACGAAAAAGCGCCCGGCGGTCACTTCCACCTGATCCGGCCATTTAGCCTGCGGCAGAAGCGCGTTCACATTCAGCGCGTGGGTGGCGAAGGGCGGAATTTCCTCTTCGTACCAGGCGACATCCTGCGCGCCCATGATGTTGAGCCCGATAGATTTGGGCGGAATGGGCATGGGGTGAGAATTCTGAATATAAAGAAGAACTTCTTCGTCTTCTTCGCCCGCCGGCATGCCCGCGTAATAATCGGCGGGCCAGGCATTGGCATCATGCGAGCAGGTCAGGCTCTTGCCATTGTCGCCATATACATCGAGCGCGTATTTGACGACATCATGCCCGGCAATGCGCACCGCATGGATGAAGAGCGAGCCGGTGAAATCATCGAGGCCGAAGCGGGTGCGGATTTCCTGACTGTCGAGGGTGAAGGGCGCGCCGGCCTGCGGCAACGCTTCGGTCCATTCGGCAAGCTGGTTGCCGCCCTCATCGAAAAGGCAGAGCCAAAGCTGCGGATTGTCGGCGCCATGCATCGACCAGTAATTGGCGGTCGCAACCGTGCTGTGCAGCCCGTCCGATCCGTTCGCGCCTTTACGCTCGCGCAGCAGCGCGAAGTTCGTCGCGAAATTCATCGGGTCGAGATATTTCTTCTGATTGGTGAGCATCTCATCGGGGATGCGCATCTCATCGAGCGTGCGCACATCCGCGCCCTTCGGGAAGAGGTGGGTGAGGGGGGCAAGCACACCTTTGGCGTCGAAGAGCAGAACGAGCACGGCGGCCGCCTTGCTCTCTTTCATCTGGCTGAGCGGGCGGGCCTTGTGACCGAGGAAAGTGCCGTCCAGGTCTTCCACGCGCTGCACGTAATAGCCTTCGATCTCCAGCTGCTTCAGATCGAAATAGGAATTGAAATTGCCGATCATGCCGGTGGGATCGTAGATGGCGACGGGGCCTTTGCCTTTCAGCCCTTCCACCAGCGCGCGGCCTTTGCGCGCGGCAAGCGGATGGCCCAGGGCCTTGAACAGCGTCGAGCCGCCGGCATTGTTGCCGGGGCGCCAGCCATGGGACAGGTCCGCGTTTTGAAAGGTCTCGATATTCAGCATCGGCAAACTCGCTGGTTTTTCTTTTATGGGAAAGCGCGCCCTCGGCCCGCATAGCGGGTTTTGTCACGATAGGGCGCTATTTCCCTCCCGCTTTGATCTCGGTCATCTATGGCTCAATCGGCTGCGAAGGGATTGAGCTTTTTCAGGCGCTGGGTGAAGCGGTGGCGGCGCTGTTCCTTATCCACCACCTTGTCGCTGGTCACCCAGTTCATCTGTATCGCCCGGCGCGGCCCTTCGAAAGGTTCATGGCCGTGCCAGGATTTTTCCGAGCGGCGGAAGACGAGCAGCGTTCCGCCATAAGGGGGGACTTCCTCGGCATAATTTTCCAGATCATCGCCGCTGCGCAGGATGCGCAGGCGTCCGCCATCGGCCTCCCAGCGCTCGTTCATGTAGAGCAGCACGGTGATGATTTTCGATTCCGTATCCGTATGGATCTTGCCGTTGCCCTTGTGGCAATGGCCGCGCACGGTGAACATGGTCGGATAGGCGCTCAAGTCCAGATCGAATTTCTCTTCGATCAGCGCGCGGAATTCCGGCCCGTCCATTTCATCGAGCAGCTGGGCGAAGGCGCCTTTGATCTCAAGCTCGGAAGGGGGCACAGAGCCCGTCGTCGTCATGGGCGGATAATCGCGCACGACCCCGGCGAAGACTTCGGGGCGGATGAAGTTTTCCACCACGAGGTAATCGTAAGGATCGGATTTGCGCGTTGTGTTTTTCAACGCCTCAAGATCGAGCAAGCTCATCGGGCTTTTCCTGAACCGGACCTGTTAACCTTGTTGCCGCGCGCGGTAGCGGCGCACGATCTCGCGCGCGACGTCTTTGGTAGCATTTAAGGGGCGATAATCCCAGCTTTCAAGCCGTCCCGCAAAAGGCCGCGCCGCGCCTTCCGCGTAAAGTGCATCGAGAAAACGGCGGAATTTGGAAGCCTTGATGGGGGAAATCGCGGGCAGTTCGATGACATGCACCGGCTTGCCCGTGGCCGTTGCCTCGCCGACCATATTGACGCTGTCGCAGGTCACGATCACGGCATCGGCCTGACCCATGAAGCCGAAATAGGGATTGTCGCTTTTCCCGTCCCAGACGACGGCGCGCGGGCCTTCAAGCTCGCGTTTCAAGATGGCGGTCTGCGCCTCGCCGGTGCGCCGGGAAGGTGTCACCATCAAGCTCGCGCCGCCCTCCATCACCGCTTTCAGCCCGGCGCAGATCGTTTCCATGCGCGCTTCATCCAGCGTGAAGGCTTTGTTCGTGCCGCCAATGAGCACGCAGACGCGGGGGCGGGGCAGATGCGCCACCTGCGCGTCGAAGGCTTCTGCCTCGGCGGTGAGTTTTTCCGGTGTAATGCGGTGGGGGGAGGTGAGCGTCGAGAGCACGTTCGGCCCGCTCAGGCGATCATGGGCGGGCACCCAGACGAAATCGAACTTCGAAGGGCGCACATGCGGGTGCTGCAGCACCGCAACGAAGGTGCGCCCGCCCGAGGCTTTGCGGATCATCCGCGCATAAGGAATGGCCTGACGCCCGGCGGCGATGAGAAGATCGGGCCAGGGCGCGGCGATGGCCGGGTCTTTCATGGCGGGGCCCCAGGGGGCAAGCCACTTGCCCGGCGCGCCGGGGCTGACCCGTTTGATCTCCGGCACCACTCCCATCATTTCGGCCAGGCCGATGCCTTGGACCTCATAGCCCGCATTGCCGTTGGAAAGCACCCAGCAGCGCGTGCCCTCAGGCAGGGTCAGGTCTTTGTCATCGGAAGAAGAGGCGGCAGAGGCAGCAGAAAAAGTCATAGGCGGGATGGAAACGGGCTCATTTGGGTTATAATCATGCGCGAGCGGGTAATTTTATTACTGAAATTATCGCTCCGCCTGAGTAATAAGGCATTGAGAGCCGAATGTCTCCGGTTCTGGCCGCTGCCCCTTCTATGAGGCGCGGGCGGCCCGCGCCAGACGGCAAATGGCCGCGCCCAGCCCCGCTGGCGCCGAGGCGGTCCGGCCAAGAAGAGAAGTGATTTACCGATGAAGCGGTCCAAGCTCGATACGATCGACCTGCAAATTCTGGCGGCCCTGCAAGAGGATGGCCGGATTACCAATGTGGATCTGGCCAAAAAGGTCGGTATTTCCGCGCCGCCCTGCCTGCGCCGGGTCCGGGCGCTGGAAGAGGCGGGCTTCATTCGCGGCTATCACGCCGATGTCGAGCCCAAGGCGCTCGGTTTCGAGGTGACGGTTTTCGTCATGGTGGGGCTGCACAGCCAGGCCGAATCGGACCTCAAAGCCTTCGAGACTTATGTGATGGGCCTGCCGCTGGTGCGCGAGTGCCATATGCTGAACGGCGAGATCGATTTCATTTTGAAATGCGTGGCGCCCGACCTTGCCACGTTCCAGAGCTTTTTGACCGAGCATTTGACGCCCGCGCCCAACGTGGAAAGCGTGCGTACATCGCTGACCATCCGGCAGTCGAAATATCTGCCGGGTGTGCCCGTGGAAATGCTGGAAGAGATGCTGGAAGGCTAGGCGGGCCGGCAGCGCTTCTGAAAGCGCTGCCTTTTTCGTGCTTATTTATATTCTACTTTGAGAATTTCATAGGACTTGCCGCCGCCGGGGGTGTTCACCTCGACGCTGTCGCCTTCTTCCTTGCCGATCAGAGCGCGGGAGATGGGCGAGGAAATGGAAATCCGCCCCTTGGAGACGTCCGCCTCCATGTCGCCGACGATCTGGTAGACGTGCTCTTCATCCGTGTCTTCATCGACGACGGTAACGGAGGCGCCGAATTTGACCGTGCTGCCGGAGAGTTTGGACACGTCGATCACGTCCGCGCGGGCGATCTTGTCTTCCAACTCGTTGATCCGCGCTTCGTTCATGCCCTGCTGCTCTTTGGCGGCATGATACTCCGCGTTTTCCGAGAGGTCGCCATGGGCGCGCGCTTCCGCAATCGCCTGAATGATGCGGGGGCGTTCGACGGATTTGAGACGTTTCAACTCTTCTTCCAGGGCCGTGTGACCCGCGGAAGTCATCGGATATTTATCCATGTCCTGACGGTCTTCCTTAACGTGTTTTGGCCGGTTAACCGGGGACCCCGGCGACCGGCCTATATGCTTATCTTTGAGCAGGTTTTCGGGAGGGTCAATGACGATTTCCGCCACCTCCCTCCCGTAGAGCGACATATGTAGGAAGTTTGCCGCCGCTTCCAAGCGCGGGGGCGGCGCAGGGGGCGGGCAAGAGTGCGCCGCCGCCCCGGTTAAGCCGAAGCTGCTCCATTGTATGCTTGAAGCGCTTCCACCTGAAGCTGGCCGGCATGGATGGCGGCGATGCCTTCCACGGCCGCGCGGGCGCCTGCCAATGTCGTGTAATAGGGAATTTTCGACATCAGCGCCGTCTGGCGGATGGATTTCGAATCAGCCAGCGCCTGCGCACCCTCCGTCGTGTTGAAGACGAGTGCCACTTCGCCGTTCTTCATCGCATCGACGATATGGGGACGGCCTTCCAGCACCTTGTTGATGGTTTTCACCTCAAGGCCGGCTTCTTCCAGGAAGCGGGCCGTGCCGCTGGTGGCGATGATCTTGAAGCCGAGGCCGAGCAGCTTGCGGGCCGGTTCTACGATGCGGGTCTTGTCCGCATCCTTCACGGAGATGAAGGCGGTGCCTTTCGTGGGCACTTTGACGCCCGCGCCGAGCTGGCTTTTGGCGAAAGCGACGCCGAAATCGCGGTCGAGGCCCATGACTTCGCCGGTCGAGCGCATTTCCGGGCCGAGCACCGTGTCGACGCCGGGGAAACGGGCGAAGGGGAAGACGGCTTCCTTCACGGCGATATGATCGAGCGTCTTGTTGGTGAGGCCGAAGCCTGCCAGAGGCTCGCCTGCCATGATGCGGGCGGCGATCTTGGCCACCGGCTCGCCGATCACCTTGGCAACGAAGGGCACGGTGCGCGAGGCGCGCGGATTGACTTCGAGCACATAGATATCCTTGCCCTGAACGGCATATTGCACGTTCATCAGGCCGCCCACATTCAGCGCCTTGGCCATGGCCTCGGTCTGGCGTTTGATCTCCTCGATCGTTTCGGCGGGCAGGGAATAGGGCGGGAGCGAACAGGCGCTGTCGCCCGAATGCACGCCCGCTTCCTCGATATGCTCCATGATCCCGGCAACGAAGACGTCCTTGCCGTCGCACAGTGCATCGACATCCACCTCGATGGCATCGCGCAGATAGCCGTCGATCAGCACCGGGCTCTTGCCGGACACGACGACGGCCTCGTTGATATAGCGTTCCAGATGCGGCGTATCGCGCACGATCTCCATCGCCCGGCCGCCCAAAACGTAAGAGGGGCGGATGACGACGGGATAGCCGATCCGCTCGGCAATGGCTTTGGCCTCTTCGCCCGAGCGGGCAATGCCGTTCGGCGGCTGCTTGAGGTTCAGCTTGTTCAAGAGCGCCATGAACCGGTCGCGGTCTTCGGCAAGGTCGATCGCATCGGGCGAGGTGCCGAGAATGGGCACGCCTGCGCGTTCCAAATCATTGGCGAGCTTCAGCGGCGTCTGGCCGCCGAACTGCACGATGACGCCGGCCAGCGTGCCGTTGCTCTTTTCCGTCTCGATGAGCTCCAGCACGTCTTCGGTCGTCAGCGGCTCGAAATAAAGCCGGTCGGACGTGTCGTAGTCGGTGGAGACGGTTTCCGGGTTGCAATTGACCATGATGCTTTCGATGCCGATATCGGCCAGCGCGAAGGCGGCATGACAGCAGCAATAATCGAACTCGATGCCCTGGCCGATCCGGTTCGGGCCGCCGCCGAGAATGATGGCTTTCTTGGCGCCCGTCGGCTCGGATTCGCAGCGGGCCTGCCCCATGAAATCCGTTTCATAGGTCGAATACATGTAAGGCGTTTCGGATTTGAATTCGGCCGCGCATGTATCCACGCGCTTGAAGACGGGGCGCAGGCCGAGCGCCTGGCGGCGGGCGCGCGCGTCTTCTTCACTCAAGTTCGAAAGCTCGCCGAGCCTTGCATCGGAAAAGCCCATGGCCTTGAGGCGCAGGAGGCCGTCTTTATCTTCCGGCAGGCCGTTCTTGCGCACCTCTTCTTCGGTTTCCACCAGCTCGCGGATCTGTTCCAGGAACCAGGGATCGAAAGAGCAAAGCGACTGGATCTGCTTGTCGTCGAGGCCCATGCGCATGGCCTGGGCGATCTGCAGAATGCGCATCGGCGCAGGCGTACCGAGCGCCTTGCGGATGGCGTTCTTATCGTCGCCTTCACCGGCGCCGGGAATGGCCGTCTCGTTCATGCCGGTCAGGCCGGTTTCAAGACCGCGCAGCGCTTTCTGGAAACTTTCCTGGAAGGTGCGGCCGATCGCCATGACCTCGCCCACCGATTTCATGGCGGTGGTCAGCAGCGGCTGGGCGCCGGGGAATTTTTCGAAGGCAAAGCGCGGGATCTTCGTGACGACATAGTCGATGCTGGGCTCGAAGCTGGCGGGCGTCACGCCCGTGATGTCGTTCATCAATTCGTCGAGCGTATAGCCGACGGCAAGCTTTGCCGCGATCTTGGCGATGGGAAAGCCCGTTGCCTTGGAGGCAAGCGCGGAAGAGCGCGAGACGCGCGGGTTCATCTCGATGACGACGAGACGCCCGTCTTCCGGGTTGACCGCGAACTGCACGTTGGAGCCGCCGGTTTCCACACCGATTTCACGCAGCACCGCGATGGAGGCGTTCCGCATGATCTGGTATTCTTTGTCGGTGAGGGTGAGGGCGGGCGCAACGGTGATGCTGTCGCCGGTATGAATGCCCATCGGGTCGATGTTTTCGATCGAGCAGATGATGATGCAATTATCCGCTTTGTCGCGGACGACTTCCATCTCGTATTCTTTCCAGCCGAGAAGGCTTTCATCGACTAGCACCTGCGCCATGGGCGAGGCGTCGAGGCCGGAGCGCACGATCTGCTCGTATTCTTCCTTATTATAGGCAACGCCGCCGCCGGTGCCGCCCAGCGTATAAGCGGGGCGGATGATGGCGGGCAGGCCCACTTCATCGAGCACGGCCATCGCCTCGCGCAGGCCCGCATTGCGGTCGTAATCGACAATCTGGCCGCTCTCGTCCTTGATGGGCGGCGCGGCGATGATGGAGGCGCGCGGGTTTTCGAGGCCGATGCGGTCCATGGCCTGGCGGAAGAGATGGCGGTCTTCGGCCTTGGAGATGGCGTCGCGGTTCGCGCCGATCATTTCCACGCCGAATTTGGCGAGCGTGCCGTTATCGGCGAGCGCCAAAGCGGTGTTCAGCGCGGTCTGCCCGCCCATGGTGGGGAGCAGCGCATCGGGGCGCTCTTTCTCGATGATCTTGGCAACGACCTCCGGCGTGATCGGCTCGATATAGGTCGCATCGGCCAAATCCGGGTCGGTCATGATCGTCGCCGGGTTCGAGTTTACCAGAATGATGCGGTAGCCCTCATCGCGCAGCGCCTTGCAGGCCTGGGTGCCGGAATAATCGAACTCGCAGGCTTGCCCAATCACGATGGGTCCCGCGCCGATGATGAGAATGGAGTGAATGTCGGTGCGTTTGGGCATGGGTTACACTGTCGCGCTAGAGATAAGGGATTGGGAAGAATGAAAAGAGACGGGACGGCCAAAGCGCGGGCACTGCGCCGTAATCTGACGGATGCCGAACGCTTGCTTTGGCGGCATTTGCGAAGCCGTCAGCTTGAAGGCGCAAAGTTCCGCCGGCAGTTTCCCGTTGGAAGCTTTGTTGCCGATTTCGTCTGTCTTGAAGCCCGGCTCGTCGTCGAACTGGATGGCGGGCAGCACGCGTTCCAGGCGGCGCGTGACAAGGCGCGCGCGCATTTTCTTCTGGCGCGCGGTTTTCGCGTTATCCGTTTCTGGAACCATGAGGTGCTTGGAAATATCGGCGGCGTATTGCAGCAGATCGCTGCCGAGTTGAGAGGCTGACCCCTCACCCTCCCACTGCCTGCGGCAGCGGGCCCCTCCCTCTCCCCGGAGGGGCGAGGGAACGAATTGTCCAAGCCCTCTCCCCCCTCTTGCCCGCTTTGGCGGGTAAGCCGCCAAAGAGTGGGGAGAGGGTTGGGTGAGGGGGTGCGTGCCGTATGTTGCGCCGCGTGCCGTCATGTCTCAGCCCTTCGCCTCCGAGATCATCCGCACGAAGCGGTCGAAGAGGTAATGACTGTCCTGGGGGCCGGGGGAGGCTTCGGGGTGGTATTGCACGGAAAAGACCGGGCGGTCTTTCAGGCGGATGCCGCAATTGGTGCCGTCGAAGAGGGAGACATGGGTTTCCTCGACGCTGGCGGGCAGGCTGTCCCGGTCCACAGTGAAGCCGTGGTTCATCGAGGTGATTTCCACCTTGCCGGTGGTGAAGTCCTTCACCGGATGGTTGGCACCGTGATGGCCCTGGCGCATCTTCACGGTCTTCGCGCCGAGCGCGAGGGAAAGCATCTGATGGCCGAGGCAAATGCCGAAAACGGGCTTGCCGCTCTCCACGAGTTTCTGGATTTCCGGCACGGCGTAGGCGCCCGTCGCCGCGGGATCGCCCGGTCCGTTGGAAAGGAAAATCCCGTCGGGCTTCAGGCCAAGCACATCATCCGCGCTCGTCGTTGCAGGCACGACCGTGACTTTGACGCCGGTGCTCGCCAGGCAGCGCATGATGTTGCGTTTGACGCCGTAATCGAGCGCGACGACGTGATGGCGCGGATTTTCGAGCCGGCCATAACCCTCGTTCCAGGCCCAGCGGGTTTCATCCCAGCTATAGGACTGGCCGCAGGTCACTTCCTTTGCAAGGTCGAGCCCTTCAAGGCCGGGAAAGCCCTGGGCTTCTTTGAGGAGCGCGTCCTTGTCGAATTTGCCCGTGGGATCGTGCGCGATGGCGGCATCGACCATGCCTTCCTCGCGGATGCGCGCGGTGAGCGCGCGGGTGTCGATCCCGGCAATGGCGATAATCCCGCGCCGCTTCAGCCATTCATCGAAATGCAGGGCCGCGCGGTAGTTCGACGGGTTCGTGATGTCGGCCCGGAGCACCGCGCCGCGCACGCCGGAAGCGGCTGCCAGGTTCGAGGTTTCGATATCCTCGTCGTTGGCGCCGACATTGCCGATATGGGGGAAGGTGAAGGTGATGATCTGGCCGACATAAGAAGGGTCGGTGAGGATTTCCTGGTAGCCCGTCATCGCGGTGTTGAAACAGACTTCGCCGACCGCGCTGCCGGTCGCGCCCAGGCCCATGCCTTCAATGACGGTGCCGTCCTTCAGGACCAGAAGGGCTGTGGGAAGCCGCTTCGTCATGTTCTGTCTCCTTGAGCTTTATGGGCGCTGCCCTGGAGCATCCGGCATCCGGGCAGCCGACTCTGCCGGGAAACCTCGCAAACGGGTTCCCGCATCTGTGGCTTCGGGCCGATCATACTATTCTCCTGAGGAGGGGCGGGAGCCAGGCTGCCCCCAAGCGCAAATTGCGCGGAACCTAAGGGAAGCCGGGCAAAGCGTCAACCCTCTAAGCGAAAAGAAAAACTCTTTAATTCCAATTGCTTAGCAGGCCCTTGGCGGATTGCGCCAGCGCCCGGTTTGAGATAGCTTTCTCGCTTCCTTTGGAGCCTGCCGGTGAGTCTTTACCCCTTGATCGGGGCGGCGGGCATGAGAGCGAGAGGCAGGCAATGCGCGACCAGTTTAATGCGGCGCTGAAAGAAGCCATGAAGGCGCAGGATAAACGGCGCGTTGCGACGCTCCGCCTGATGCAGGCCGCGATCAAGGACCGCGATATTGCCGCGCGCACCGCGGGCAAGCCCGACGGCGTCTCGGATGAGGAAATCCTCGATATCCTGGCCAAGATGATCAAGCAGCGCACCGAATCCGTTGCGACCTATGAGCAGGCCGGGCGCCTGGAACTGGCCGAGCAGGAGCGCGAGGAAATCGTCATCATTCAGGAATTCCTGCCTAAGCAGCTTTCCGAAGATGAAGTGAAGGAAGCGGTGCAGGGCGTCGTCAGCGACCTTGGCGCGGAAAGCCTGAAAGACATGGGCAAGGTGATGGGCGAGCTGAAAAAGCGCTATGCCGGGCAGATGGATTTCGGCAAGGCGGGGGCCTCGGTCAAAGCGATTTTGAGCGCCTGAGGTCCGGGACCTGTTCCGGTGCGGGCGCATTCGGGCGGATTGCGCTATGCTGAGGTCCGGTGTGGCGTGCCGCTTCTGGCGTAGGGCGCGCCGTCTTTCTCATGGGCTTGAGCGATGAGTTTCCCGAAATCCTTCCTGGAAGAGCTGAAGGCCCGCATCCGCGTCTCGGATGTGGTCGGCCGGAAGGTCAAGCTCAAGCGCCATGGCCGGGAGTTCATGGGGCTGTCGCCCTTTTCCAATGAAAAGACACCGAGCTTCACGGTGAATGACGAAAAGCAGTTCTATCATTGCTTTTCGACGGGCGAGCATGGCGACGTCATCAAGTTTCTGGAAAAGACCGAGAACCTGAGCTTTCTGGAAGCGGTGGAGCGGCTGGCGGGCGAAGCGGGGCTTGAAATGCCCCAGCGCGACCCGCGCGCCGCCGAGCGGGAAAAACAGCAGACCGGCCTCATCGACGTGATGAAAATGGCGCAGGATTATTTCCGCGCCGGGCTGACGCGCGGGCACGGCGCCGAAGCGCACGCTTATCTGCAGCGCCGGGGGCTGAAAGCGGAAACGGTGGAACGCTTCGGGCTCGGCTATGCGCCCGATCAGCGCCACGGGCTCCTGAAAACGCTGCAGGCGCAGGGCATCAAGATTTCCCAGATGATCGAAGCCGGGCTCATTATCGGCGGCGAGGACATCAAGGAGCCTTACGACCGTTTCCGCAACCGGCTGATGTTTCCCATCGAAGATGCGCGCGGGCGCGTCATTGCATTCGGGGGGCGGGCGCTCGATCCGGATGCGCGGGCGAAATATCTCAACTCGCCCGAAACCCCGCTCTTTCACAAAGGCCATGTGCTTTACAATTATGCCCGTGCGCGCAAGGCCGCCTATGACGCAGGCACCGTCATCGCCTGCGAAGGCTATATGGATGTCATCGCGCTGGCGCAGGCCGGTTTTGAGCATGCGGTCGCGCCGCTCGGCACGGCGATGACGGAAAACCAGATCGACCTTCTCTGGCGTCTGGCACCCGAACCCATTCTCTGTTTCGACGGTGACAAGGCGGGGGTGAAGGCCGCCTTCCGCGCGGTGGAACGGGCTTTGCCATTGCTGCGCCCCGGTCATTCCTTGCGTTTTGCGCTTTTGCCGGAGGGCAAGGACCCGGACGACCTCATCAAGGAAGAGGGGACGGAGGCGATGCGCGCGGTGCTGGAGAAAGCCCGACCGCTGATCGATATGGTCTGGGACAAGGAGATGGAAGGCGGGCGCTGGGATACGCCGGAGCGGCGCGCGCAGCTTGAGGCGCGCATCGAGGCTGTTGCCCAAGCCATTCAGGAACCGCGCGTGCGCGGCCACTATGCCACGGCGCTGCGCGAGCGACTTAGGACTATTTTCTCACCTGCGCCTTCCGGCGGCTTTGCCGGGCAGGGCCGGAACCGTTTTCAGCCGGGACGCGGCGGCGGGCGCTGGCCGGGCGGTAAACCGGGGCGGGGCGGAAAAGCCGAGCGCTTTCAAGGGGTTATGCCGCCCGCCTCGCCGGAGCTTCGGCGCAGCGCGCTGGTGCGCGGCGGGGATCCGGGCCGGCGCAACCGGGAAACGCTGCTCACGGCCACGCTCCTCAACCATCCCGCGCTTTTGGAGCGCTATTGCGAGGAATTCGCGCATCTGCAATTCGAGGATCGCGAGCTTGACAAAATACGCAATGAAATCATAGATATAGCCGCCCTCCATGCGCCTCTTGAAAGGGAAGTGCTGGGGGACCACTTGAATCACAGGGGTTTTTCGGAACTCGCCCGGCGGTTGACGCACGCGCCCTCGCTTATGAGCGAACGGTTTGCCCGGATCGATGCCTCGGTTGAAGAAGCGGAACACGGGTTCCTTCACTTGCTTCACCGGCACAGGCACGCATCGGATTTACAAACCGAATTGAAGGCGGCTGAACGAGCACTGGCTGAGGAGATGACCGAAGAGAATCTGGCAAGGCTCAAAGCCGTGCAGGCGGAGCTTGGCGGATTCTCGAACAGCGAATAGGCACAACATAGCTGCGGGTCATGAAATATAACGGGCTATTCCTAGGAGGGGTTGGGAAAGAGCCTTAAACCACACGGCACAACTGGCAAGCGTGCGCGACCGGACTAGATCGTCCACATAAAGGGTCGCGAAAGGCCTTGTGCTTTATGGTCATGATCCATGGTGCATGATCGGAGATCGTTGAATGGCGAGCAAGACGGCGGAAACGGCAGAGACGGAATCCTCGGCGGAAAGCAGCGATAGCCCGCTTCTGGATATGTCCGATGCCGGCGTGAAGAAGATGATCAAGGCTGCCAAGGCGCGCGGCTGGGTCACCTATGACGAATTGAACAAAGTTCTGCCGTCCGAAGAATTCTCCTCCGAACAGATCGAAGACACGATGGCGATGCTCTCCGAGATGGGCATCACCGTGGTCGAGAACGACGAAACCGAAGACAGCAGCGAAGAAGCAAGCGCGGCAGAGGACGACGACGAGGAAGAAGCCGGCGTTCCCGCAAAGGCTGCCTCCTCCGCCGTTACCAAAAGCGAAAGCACGTCGACCACGCTGGAGCGCACGGACGATCCGGTGCGCATGTATCTGCGCGAAATGGGCTCCGTCGAGCTTCTCTCGCGTGAAGGCGAAATCGCCATCGCCAAGCGTATCGAGGCCGGCCGCGAAACCATGATCGCCGGGCTCTGCGAAAGCCCGCTGACTTTCCAGGCCATCATCATCTGGCGCGACGAGCTGAATGACGGCAAGATTCTGCTGCGCGACATTATCGACCTCGATGCGACCTATGCCGGGCCCGACGCGAAAAAGATCGACCGCAGCCAGGCCGCGCTCGAGCGCGAGAAGGCGAAAGCCGAAGGCCGCGAGGTTGAAGAGCAATACGAGGTTCAGGAAAACGACGACGATGACGACGAGGATAACGAGAACTCGCTCTCCCTCGCCGCCATGGAAGCGGAACTGAAGCCGAAAGTTCTGGAAACTTTCGATGCCATTGCCTCGAACTACAAAAAGCTGCGCAAACTGCAGGACCAGAAGCACGAGCTTGTGCTGCAGAACGAAGACCTCTCTTCGGCGCAGGTTAAGCGCTACAAGAAGCTGCGCGATGAGATCGTCGAGGAAGTCAAAAGCCTCTCGCTCAACAACAACCGTATCGACTCGCTGGTCGAGCAGCTTTACGCCATCAACAAACGCCTGATGATGCTGGAAGGCCGCCTCTTGCGCCTTGCCGAAAGCCACGGCGTCAAGCGCCAGGAATTCCTGACGCAATATTACGGCAACGAGATGGACCCGAACTGGGTCGAGCGCGTGGCCAAGCTGAAAGCCAAGGGCTGGTCTTCCGTTGCCAAGGAAGAAAAAGACACGCTGGAAAACCTGCGCGCGGAAATTCAGGAACTGGTGCAGGAAACCGGTCTCGACATTTCCGAATACCGCCGCATTGTCCATACGGTGCAGAAGGGTGAGCGCGAGGCGCGCCAGGCCAAGAAGGAAATGGTGGAAGCGAACCTGCGTCTCGTTATTTCCATCGCCAAGAAATATACGAACCGCGGCCTGCAGTTCCTCGATCTCATTCAGGAAGGCAATATCGGCCTGATGAAGGCGGTAGACAAATTCGAGTACCGCCGCGGGTACAAATTCTCGACCTATGCGACATGGTGGATCCGTCAGGCGATCACCCGCTCGATCGCCGACCAGGCGCGCACCATCCGTATTCCGGTGCATATGATCGAGACGATCAACAAGCTGGTGCGCACCTCGCGCCAGATGCTGCACGAAATCGGCCGCGAACCGACGCCGGAGGAGCTGGCTGAAAAGCTCGCCATGCCGCTCGAAAAAGTGCGCAAGGTTCTGAAAATCGCCAAGGAGCCGATTTCCCTCGAAACGCCCATCGGCGATGAGGAAGACAGTCACCTCGGCGATTTCATCGAAGACAAGAACGCGGTGCTGCCCATCGATGCGGCCATTCATTCGAACCTGCGCGAGACGACGACGCGGGTTCTCGCCTCGCTCACCCCGCGTGAGGAACGCGTGCTGCGCATGCGTTTCGGCATTGGCATGAATACCGACCACACGCTGGAAGAAGTCGGCCAGCAGTTCTCGGTGACGCGCGAACGTATCCGCCAGATCGAGGCAAAGGCGCTGCGCAAGCTGAAGCACCCGAGCCGCAGCCGTAAACTGCGCTCCTTCCTCGACAATTGATCCTTGCCGCAACGGCAAGCAAAAGACCCCGGCACCGCGCGGCGCCGGGGTTTTTTATGAGGTAGGCGCAGTGCGGGCGACGATCTCTCCGTTCCGGCATCCATGCGGCAAGGTGCCGAAGGCGCCGCGGTATGATGCGGCAAGGCGGGAGGCGCAAAACGCATCGGCCACAAAAGCCGGGGCAAACCGGATGAGAAGAGAGGCCTGGAGCGCAAGCGTCAGTTTTTCGGTGAATTGGCGCGCGGCGGCTTCTTCCGGCGGTGCGCTGCGGTATGTCTTCAGTTCGCGCAGTATATCGTCGAGGAGGGTGCAGTGGGATTTTGCCAATGCGATTTCATCGAGTATGGCGGCATAGGCTTCACCGTCCTGGCGGATGGCGCGCAATACATCCAGGCAAAGCACATTGCCCGAACCTTCCCAAATGCTGTTGAGGGGGGCTTGGCGGTATAACCGGGCCATGGGGCGGTCTTCAATATAGCCGTTGCCGCCGAACACTTCCATCGCTTCGAAAGCTGCCCAGGGCGTTCGCTTGCAGGTCCAATATTTATGAAGAGCGACGGCGATCCGGGCGAAGCGTGCCGCCTGTTTGTCGCCGTGTTTGGCATCATCGATGGCGCGGGCCGTGCGCATGGCCAGAACGAGCGCGGCTTCGCTTTCAAGAGACAGGTCTGCCAGCACGTTTTCCATGAGCGGCAGGTCTTTGAGCGGTGCGCCGAATGCCATGCGTCCGCCGGCATAGTGGAGCGCTTGGGCAACCGCCTGATGCATAAGCCCCAGCGATGAGAGGGCAACATCGAAGCGGGTGTTCTGGATCATTTTGAACATCACTTCAAAGCCGCGCCCTTCGGCGCCAAGACGCTGTGCCCAGGCGTTTTTCAGTTCCGCTTCGCTTGAGGCATTGGCTCTGTCGCCGGCTTTGTCTTTCAGGCGGTGCAGATAAATGCTGTTCCGCGTGCCATCGGGCCGGAACCGGGGCATGAGAAAGCAGCTGATGCCGCTATTGGTGCGGGCGAGCACCAGCGCGCCGTCCGCCTGGGGGACGGAATAGAACCATTTTCGTCCGCTCAGCAGATAGCCGTCCGTTGCAGGATCGGGGAGGGCCTGCGTCTCGATTTGCTTGAGGTCGGTGCCGGCAATCTGTTCCGTCACAGCCATGGTGATGAGCAGACCGGTTTTTTCGCCGGCAGGCAGGCTGCGCGGATCATATGCGGTGGAGGTGATGCGCGGGCGCCACCGGGCGGCAATCTCTTTGTCGGTTTCCAACGCCGGAATGCAGCAATGGGTCATGCCAAGCGGACATGCTATGGCCTGATCAGCTTCGTTCAGCAGCAAGAAGAGGGCCGCCCGGATGACATCGGAACCCTTCCACTCGTCGGTCCAACCCAGTGAATGAGCGCCGGAGCCGATGCAGATGCGCATCCAGTCGTGCCAGGCTGGATGAAAGATCACTTCATCGAGCCGCGCGCCCGCCGCGTCGCGGGCAAGGAGGCGGGGCGGGTTTTCGTGGGCGCGCTTCACCAGTTCGTGTACCTCGGCGCTGCCGACGGTCGCCCCCAACTCGTGCAGCCGGGTATCGTCCGCGCCTGGTGCTTCGCGGATAATGGCTTCGCGCAGCGCCTTGTGGCTGGCATAGGCGTTATAGCCGCTCAAGGGAGCGGGCTGGTTGCGGCTTGGCAGATCTTCCAAGGCTGTGAACATAAGCTTTCCCGTCAATTGTCAAAATCGGGGCCAGCCTATGAGCGTCATATGAATAAGAAAAATTGATAATATTGATATTATCCATAGTATTTGCCTATGAATGTGACGCATCTGCGCTTCTTTTTGGCGGCGGTGGAGGAGGGCGGCATGACAGCCGCCGCACGGCGCTGTTTTGTGACTCAGCCGACCCTTTCGGCGGGTATTGCTGCGCTTGAGCAGGAAATCGGCGGCAGGCTTTTGGAGCGCAGCCGAAGGGGCGTCTCGCTGACGTCGCTGGGGGAGCAGGTGTTGGAACCTGCGCGGCAGATCGTACACCGGGTCAATGCGCTGCGGGCGGCAGGTTCGGCTGAGCCTGCGCGGCAATACCTGCGCCTTGCTGCGGCGCGTGCCGTGCCGGGCAATTTTCTGTCGGCTTTTATCGGCGGGGTGCTTGCAAACGGACAGATTGGCGAATGCCGCATTCTGGAGATGGAGCCGGATGAAGGCGGCGGTCTGCTGGCACGGGGACGGGCAGATGCCGTGCTGACTACGCGTCTGGCGCTGGATGCGCGGGCGCCGGTTCAGAGTTCCAACAAGAATGCTGCCGAGAAGCGCGCGGCTGAGAGCGCCGAGCAGGAGAAGACCCGCGAGCGGTGTCTGGTGAGAGAACCGCATGGGCTTGCCGTTCCCGCAAGCACGCCCTTTGCCAAGAAGAAAATGCTGACACTTGCCGAGGTCGACGGCCAACCGATGATCGTGCGCATGCATAGCGAGGAAACTCGGGCGGCGACGGAGCTGCTGCGGCGGGGGCATGCCAATCCCTTCGTTGTTGCGCGCGTCACGAGCGATGAATGGGCGGCGGGACTTGTTGCAGCGGGCGCAGGGGTTTGCCTTATGCCAGAGAGCGTGGCCCGCGCGCATTTGGGCAAGGGCGCCGTCTGGCGGCGTGTCGACGGGGTGGATCTGATGCGCGAGATTGTTTTGTCCTGGCGTGATCCCATATGGGACGAGCTTTTCGCTGCATTTTCTTTTTGACCGTCAGGCCTGCAGCAGTGTGGGCATTTATGCAGGCTTGAAACGGTTGCGGCGGGGGCGGGGCGGCTATATGGTGCGCCGCGTTTGCGCAAGGGGCGGTGCCCGCCGCGTATGTCTGGACCCTTGGGAGTGCCTTGATGAATCTCACCATGCTGAAAGCCAAGCTGCACCGCGCGGTGGTGACGCAATGCGATCTTCATTATGAAGGCTCGATCTCCATCGATAAGGATCTTCTGGCGCGTTCCGGCATTCTGCCGAACGAGCAGGTGGACGTGCTCAACATCAATAATGGCGAGCGGTTCACGACTTATGCCATCGAAGCGCCGGCCGGCTCGCGCATGATCGGCATTAACGGTGCAGGCGCGCGCAAGGCGCAGATGGGCGATCTCGTCATCATTATCGCTTATGCGCAGATGAGCGCGGCGGAAGCGGAAACCCATGAGCCCCGTGTGGTGCTGATGGGTGAGGGCAACGAGCCGCTTTAAGGCGTTCCATTACCGCGCCGGTCAAGGCAATTGCGTTTCCAGCGGATACTCGATTTGCGTGGCGATGAAGCTCGCCGTTGCCGCGCCGTGGGTTTCTTCCAGAAGTTTCAGCATGTCGCGGCGCAAGTCGGCGCTGCTTGAAAGCGTGACGTCGGCGCGGCGGCTGTCACCAGGCAGGGCGAGGGTGAGCGACCCCCGCGCTTCTTCCATGCTCATGTCCGGATAAAAGCGCAGACCCTGCGCGCTCTTGAGCTCGGCGCTATCTGCGGCAAGCGCCGAGGCGGATTCCCAGCTGCGCGCGCCCATATCGACGGCGAAGGCAAGGTCCACCTCGTCCATGCCGTCTTTGCCCAGCACGGCGTAGGTGCTGCGCGGCCAACCGAAAAGAAAGTTCGTGAGCGCGGTGCTAATCTCGCTCAAGCCGACGTTGAAACGGTCGCTATTGTGCTGCGGCCCATAGGTCGCAATGCCGTAGCGGGCCGCGAGCTTTTGCGCTTCCGCGGGTCCTGCGATCCGCTCCACAAGGCGTAAGGAAGCGGGCAGTGAGGCGCTGACGCCGGAAGAGGTCAAAAAGCGGCCGTCTTCCACATAGCGCCGGTTCGCATGCCAGGTGACGTGCGGGTAGTCGGTGCGGCGATTGTCTTCGGTATAGAAATGCCCTGTCGCTTCATGTCCGTCGAGCACGCCGCTTTCTGCGAGGAGGAGACTGCCATCGCAGATTGAGGCGATGAAGGCGCCTTTGGCTGCCTGTGCGCGGAGCCAGGCGGCCAGGCGCGCGTTCTGGGGGTCGTGCACGGCGGGCACGACGATGAGGTCCGCGCCTTCGGGCCAGGCGGCGTCGAATTTTGCAAGATCCATGTCGGGCTCGGCTTTCAGCGCCGGCCAGAAGGAGATGGGCCCCGGTTCCTCCGCAACGGCGAGAACTTTCGTGCCGGGGGCTTCGGACAGAAGTGCGTGGGGGACGAGGAAATCCGTGATCTCGGTCCCGTCGTTCTGCGCGAGAATAGCAACGACAAGCTCCGCGCGGCCTTGCTTCGGCGTGATCCGTTCCGCAGCCTTTACCGGCAAGCTAAGAACGCATATGCAGAGAATAAGGAAGGTCAGAAGGGGGGCGGTAAAGGCTCTCATCGGTCGGCTCCAGATTTATGCGGAGCCAGCATTGCGGGGAGAGCGGGCGGGGGACAAGGACAATTGCCCCTCGATTTCCGCCGGGCGCGGGCCCGTGCGGAAACCAGGGCAAATATGCTCTTACTCGATTTCGATGGTGAGGTTGACGCTCGCCGTCAATTCCTGCTCGCCCGAGGCGATGGGAACGGCGGAACCTGAATCTTCCATCGCCGCGCGCATCATCATTTTCGGCTGGGGCACATAACTGCCGCCTTCATTGATGGTGAGCACCCGGCCCAGCACCACGCCGGCGGAGGCGGCATAGACTTTCGCCTTGCGCAGCGCGTCTTTCACTGCATCCTCGCGCGCCTTGTCCAGCATGGCTTTGGCGTTGGAAACCTCAAAACCGACACCGCTCACCCGGTTCGAGCCGACGGTGACGAGTTTATCGAGCACCGCGCCGATCTTGTCCGTATCGCGCAGGCGCACGGAAAGCGCATTCGTCACGCGGTAGGATTTGATGGTCGGCACCTCGTTCGAACCGCGCTCGGGATAGGTGTAAACCGGGTTGATGTTGAACTGAGAGGTCTGGATGTCGCGCTTTTCGATGCCGATTTCTTCCAGCGCGGCGAAGACTTTGTTCATGGCCTCGGTATTGGCGGTCAGCGCCTCGCGGGCGGTTTTCGCCTCGGTGACGACGCCGGAATTGATATGAGCAGTATCGGGCACGGCGTTGATCTTGCCTTCGCCGGAAACCTGGATGGTGCGGCGGAAAGGCGTATCGTCGGCGTGTGCCGCCAGCGCGCCGCCGGCAAGGATGACGAGAGCAGCAAAAGCGCTGAGGATTTTTGCCGTATTTTTATGCGCCGTCTGTTGCATGAGAAACCCCTTTGGATTGTCGCGGACCCGTTTCGTGACGCGCGCAGCATGGCTGCCGATTGAGACAAAAATGCGGCGTTTATGGCCCTTTGTCATGAGCCAAGATATGGGGTCATTGCGGCGGAAAAGCGGGAAAAGAGAGGATGGTGGGCCCGGCAGGACTCGAACCTGCGACCAAACCGTTATGAGCGGTTCGCTCTAACCAACTGAGCTACAGGCCCCCAGAGACATCCAGGAGGACATCAAGGGGCGTATAGCAGAACTTGGCGGGAACCGGAAGCGCCTGCTGAAGGGCCCGGCAGGGGCAAAGGGCAGGCTCAGTCGGAATAGCGCTGCTGGATTTCTTTGATCGTGTCCAGATTGTCGAAGAGAATGTCGACAAGTTTCGGGTCGAAATGCTTGCCGCTTTCCCGGCGGAAGAGGTCCAGCACATCGTCGAGCGGCCAGGCTTTCTTGTAGCAGCGGTCCGAGCCTAGGGCATCGAAGACATCCGCCACCGCCGTGATGCGGCCCATAATGTCGATCTCCTCACCCCGGCGTCCTTCCGGGTAACCCGAGCCATCCCATTTTTCATGATGGTCGCGGGCGATCACGGCTGCCGCTTTCAGGATCGGGCGCTCGGAATTTGCGAGCATCTCATATCCCTTGGTGGCGTGGGTTTTCATGATTTCCCATTCATCCGCCGTCAGTTTGCCGGGCTTGTTGAGGATCGCATCGGGAATGGCGATCTTGCCGACATCATGCAAGGGCGAGGCGTGGAAAATAATGTCGCAGTCCCGCGGCGAGAGCCCCGCGCCGCGGGCGATCAGGCGGCTGATTTCCGCCACGCGTTTCACATGGTTGCCGGTTTCCTGGGAGCGGCTTTCCACCGCTTCGCCCAGCCGGTAGACGATCTCGCGCTGGGTCTCGTCGAGCTGCTGGCTGAGAACCAGATTATCGAAGGCGCTGGTCGCCTGGCGCATGTAAACGTCGAGCAGGTTGCGGTCCGTCGGTGTCAGCGCATGCAAGCCTTCCATGTAGAAGACATATTCGAGCGTGGCGCTTTCACGGTAGAGCCCGCCAAGCCAGGTGCCGGTGACGATGGAGCCGGCTTTTTCCAGCTCCTCGAACCGTTGCAGCAGGATTTCCGGCAGGTCCGAGACGGTCGTACAGCCGGCAAGCGGGCGGAGCGCGCCGGTAGCCGCAATCACGTCGAGATTGTCCCCGTCGACGCGCCGCGCCCAGATCATGTCGATATTGGTGGCGCGGCTCGCGGTCGTCTTGGCCAGCAGTTTGGGGAAGCGATATTCGGCGGTGCGGGTAAAGGCACTCAGGCTCTGGCATTCAAAAAGGGCGGATGTTGCGGCGATCACCTCTTCCAGCCCTTCCTGATGATGCTCGAGCGCATTGATGTCGCGGTAGGCGCGCAGCGCGCCGTAGATGGCGGTGAAAAGATGCGAGGAGGTCAGATCCGTCTTTTCTCGGTAATCGTTGATATCGTAGCGGATGATGACATCGCGCTCCGGCGCCTGGCCCGGCTGGCCGGTGCGCAGGATGATGCGCGTTGCGGTATTGCGCATCGTATCGCGGATGCGGCGGATAAGCTCGAGCCCGGCATTGTCGGTTTCCATCACGACGTCGAGCAGGATGACGGCAATGTCGCTGTGGCGGCGCATGATGTCTTCGGCTTCGGACGCGGAGTGTGCCGAGATCAGCTCCAGACCGCGCCCTGCAAAGACAACGTCGTGCAGCGCAAGGCGCGTGACTGAATGCACCTCCGGCTCATCGTCGACGATGAGGACTTTCCAAACCCCGTGATGGGGGACTTCCGCCGGCCGTTCCTCGGCAAACAGAAATCTCTCTTCGCTTGGCGCGAACGTCATGCTGGAACCCTTCTGGCTCACGTTCATCTATCGGTTTGGAAATGCCGCCGCGTCTGCCGCGGGCGCAAATGCCCAACCCCACGGCTCAACCATAGGTGAGGGTGTTTTAAACAAGCCCTAAACGAATTGGTTAAGGCCCTCTTAGTTTGCACCGGGTTTTGCCCCTTTTCAGGACAGGGAAAGGCGGGGCGTGCCGCCCTCCGGCGTGAAAAAGGCAGGGAAGGGCGGGGTTTATCCGGCGTTGTTCCGGGCGGCGCAATCCGTTACTACTCTGCCCCAAGTCAATGGCCGGCGGCGGGCGGTTTCAGCCCTGGCCCCGGCCAAGCATCAGGCAGAGCAGAGGGAATTCATGGCGTCGTATCAATATGTTTACGTGATGGACCGCTTGTCCAAGACCTATCCGGGCGGCAAGCAGGTGCTGAAAGATATCCGCCTTTCCTTCCTGCCCGGCGCCAAGATCGGCGTTGTGGGGGTGAACGGCTCGGGTAAGTCCACTCTGATGAAAATCATGGCGGGGCAGGACAGCGAGTATACCGGCGAGGCCTGGGCGGCGGAGGGCGTCAAGGTCGGTTATCTGCCCCAGGAGCCGGAGCTCGACGGCGAGAAGGACGTGCTCGGTAATGTCATGGACGGTGTGGCGGAAAAGAAAGCCATGCTGGAGCGCTATAATGAGCTTGCCATGAATTATTCGGACGAGACGGCCGATGAAATGGCGCAGCTTCAGGACGTAATCGACGCGCAGAACCTCTGGGATCTCGACAGTCAGATCGAAATGGCGATGGACGCGCTGCGCTGCCCGGCAGGCGACGCGGAGGTGGCCAAGCTCTCGGGCGGGGAAAAGCGCCGCGTCGCGCTTTGCAAGCTGCTTCTTTCCGAGCCGGACATGATCCTGCTCGATGAGCCGACCAACCATCTCGATGCGGAATCGGTTGCCTGGCTTGAACATTACCTGCGCGATTACACGGGCACCGTCGTGCTCGTTACCCATGACCGCTATTTCCTCGACAATGTAACGGGCTGGATTCTGGAGCTCGACCGGGGCCAAGGCATTCCTTACGAAGGCAATTATTCGTCTTGGCTTGAGCAGAAGAAAAAGCGTCTCGAACAGGAAGGGCGACAGGAAGAAGCCCGTCAGCGCACGCTCGACCGGGAACTGGAATGGATCAAGGCCTCTCCCAAGGCCCGCCAGGCCAAGAACAAGGCCCGTATCCGTGCCTATGACGAGCTGGTGGCGAGCGCCGGCAAGGCGCAGGACGGCAAGGCGCAGATCATCATTCCGGCGGGCCCCCGCCTCGGCGGTCTGGTGCTGGAAGCCGAGGGGCTTTCCAAAGCTTATGGCGACCGGCTGCTGATCGAGGATCTCTCCTTCTCGCTGCCGCCGGGCGGTATTGTCGGCGTGATCGGCCCGAACGGTGCCGGTAAGACGACACTCTTCCGCATGATCACGGGCCAGGAAGAGCCGGATGCCGGCTCGATGCGTGTTGGCGACACGGTGGTGCTGGGCTATGTGGATCAGACCCGCGACGATCTCGATCCCAACAAGACCGTTTGGGAGGTGGTGTCGGACGGACTGGATGTGCTGGAGCTTGGCAAGCAGACCATGCCGAGCCGGGCTTATGTCGGCGCCTTCAATTTCAAGGGCGGCGATCAGCAGAAGAAAGTCAGCCTGCTGTCGGGCGGGGAGCGCAACCGGGTGCATCTGGCCAAGATGCTGAAATCGGGCGCGAACCTCTTGCTGCTCGACGAACCGACCAATGATCTCGACGTCGATACGCTGCGGGCGCTGGAAGATGCGCTGGTGGATTTCGCCGGCTGCGCCGTCGTCATCAGCCACGATCGCTGGTTCCTCGACCGTATCGCCACGCATATCCTGGCCTTCGAAGGCGACAGCCATGTCGAATGGTTCGAGGGCAACTATGCCGATTATGAAGAAGACCGGAAGCGGCGTCTTGGGGACGAGGAAATCGTTCCGCACCGGATCAAGTACAAGCGCTTCAGCCGCGACTGAGCGGGCTGGTATTCAGCTAAAGAAAACGGCGCCTCGCGGGGCGCCGTTTTTTGTTTTCAGGGATTGAAGAGCCGCAGGTTATTCGCTTGCCGTCGCGGCGTCTTGTTCTTCTGATGGGGTTTCACCCGGCTGCGGCTGAGCTTCACCGGTTAGTTTCTGCTGGATTTCTTTTTCCGCCTGGCCGATCTGGGCGCGCAGATGTTTCAGCAGCGGCTCGAATTTGCCGCCATTGTTGCGGATGACAGAGATGAACGTGTCGCGCTGTTCCTGGGCCATCCAGATGCCGAGCACTTTCACATCGAAGACCTTGAAGCCCTCATCCTGGCGCAGCAGCCACCAATCTACCGGCACCGGCTCGCGGCCGCTGGCAAACTCGATTTTGCTGTCGACGATCACTTCCTTGCCCTTGGAGCCTTTTTCCACGGCGCCGTTCACATGGAAGGTCTGATCGGTATAGGCGGAGAGCCGGTTGGCATAGACCTTGACGATGAACTCTTCGATGAGCTGGATGTATTCCTTTTTCTCCTCAGGAGAGGGGAGGCGAGCATATTGGCCAAGTGCAAAGCCTGCAACACGGGGAATGTCCAGATTTTTAGTGAAGAGCTCCCGGAAGGCGGCTTCGCGCTCGCTCGGCGTCTGCCCGTCCTTGGAGAGGATGGAGATGGTCTCGTCCGCCAACTGTTGGACGTAGTTTATCGCCTCTTCCTTGGGACTGGCAAAGGCAGGCGCGAGGCTGGCGAAAAGCAGGCCCGCGGTAAGGGCCGCGCCGGTAAAAAGCTTTGTGAGGGGGCGGGCCGAGGGGGCTACGGCCTGAGAAAACGTGGTCATGGTCGCTGTGCCCGCCGAAACGGGCCCTCCTGTTGGTTATTCGAAGGTTCTGCGTCTTCAGGAAGTACGCTTAAACTGAAGCGCTACTCAAAGCTGATATTCGAGATATCGGGCAAATCTTCGACATTTGTTTGACCATTTGCGATCTCTTCCGCGCGGCTCTGGCGGTAGAGGCTGCGAATTGTGGCGTAATAGTCGACGGAGGTACGCTCGATTTCGTCGAGGACTTCCAGGTTACGCGCCCGAAGATCCACGCCGTTCAGCACAAAGCGCGTCACCGGCACGGTGTAGCCGTCATCCCAGAAGATATAGGTCAAAGGATCGAAGAACTGGTCGACCACAACGCCCGTCAGGTCGCGGGGCGGGGCCGGGCCCAGAACGGGCAGGAAGAGGTAAGGGCCTTCATTGACGCCGTAAACGGCAAGCGTCTGGCCGAAATCCTCACCGTGGCGGGCATAGCCGTAGTCGGTGGCCGGATCGTCGAGGCCGAGCACGCCGACGGTCGTGTTGATGCCGAAGCGCGTTGCCGTGGTTTCGGCGCGGTTCCATTCGCCCTGCAGCACGTCGTTGGCCAGAATGACCGGCGCGCGCAGGTTGTCGAGGAAATGGCGCACGCCCTGTTTGGCCTGGCGCGGCAGCACACCGTCGTAAATTTCAGCGGCCGGACGCAGCAGAATGATATCGGCAAACCGGTTGAGCTCGAAGAAATAACGGTTCATCGGCTCCAGCGGGTCGTTGGCTTCCTCATAAGCGGCAACCGCCGCCTCATCCGCCGGGTCCGGCGCCGTGGCGCAGCCTGCAGCGAAGAGAGAGACGCCAAGAACCAGGGCCAGCGCCTTGTTTACCTTGTTATTCACGAGCTCGGTCATAGTTGCTCCTGCTATGGGCACGCTCATATATAAGCGCCTTGTTTCTGCTTCCAGGTATTTGCCGGAGCAAAGGCGGAACGCAATCCTTAACCGCAGCGCTCTTAAGGGCATATGAACGCCCGCGCCAAGCGCGCCAGAATCGCGGTTAACCCCAGAATTTTTAGCTATCACAGGGGCTTGGGCATAACCAGCGGCCCCGCGTTTCACTTTTCTGAAATCGCAAAGCTGTTGCGAAAATGACGCGAACCGCGAAATCACTTGCAGACATAAAGATATATTTATATAACTCGCAACAGTGGGCCGCCAAAAGCGGCCTTTGGCCTATTGGCGACGATGGAGCAAGCCGGACCATGGACGGTCTCGTGACAGGATTGAGAGCGGCAGGCGAGCCTACCCGGCTGCGCCTTCTGGCCCTGCTTGCCCAAAGCGAACTGACTGTGAGCGAGATCACCCAGATCATGCGGCAAAGCCAGCCGCGCGTCAGCCGCCACCTGAAACTTTTGTGTGAGGCGGGGCTGCTCGACCGCTTCCGCGAGGGAAGCTGGGTATTTTACCGGCTGGCCCGTCTTGGGCAGAGCGCCGAGCTTGCTCAGGCGCTGATGGCACTGCTACCGGCAGGCGATCCCGTGCTGGCGCGCGATATCGAACGGCTTGAGGAAGTGCGCCGGGGCCGGGCCGAGCGAGCGGCGGCTTTCTTCCGGGAGAATGCGGAGGAATGGGACCGTATCCGCGCGCTTTATGTGCCTGAGGCGCGGGTGGAAGCGGCGCTGCTGGACCTTGTCCCTGAAACCCGCATCGGCGATATGCTCGATCTCGGCACCGGTACGGGCCGGCTTTTGGAGGTTTTCGCGGGGAAAGTGGAAAGCGGCATCGGCCTCGACATGAGCCCGGAAATGCTGGCCTTTGCCCGTGCGAAGCTGGAAGAGGGCGGGCTGACCCATTGCCAGGTGCGCCAGGGCGATCTTTTCGATCTGCCGGTGCCCGATGACAGCCAGGATCTCGTGACGCTGCACCAGGTACTGCATTATCTTGACGACCCTGCCGCGGCGCTGGCGGAGGCGGCCCGGGTGCTCAAGCCCGGCGGGCGGCTTTTGATCGCCGATTTTGCGCCTCATGAGCTCGATTTCCTGCGCGAAGAACAGGCGCACCGCCGGCTCGGCTTTGCGCCGGAGGAAGTCAGCGCCTGGTGCGCGCGGGCCGGCCTTGCGGGCGGTGACATTATCGAACTGCCGCCTGAAGGCGGTGAGGCGAAACTGACGGTATTGATTTGGGCGGCGGAAAAACCGGCTGCCGGCGGTAGGAAGCAACCGGCGCGCGCAGCAAGGCGCCGGCTTGAGGAGGCATGAGTATGGTAAGGCTGGGTGATAAAATCCGGGGCAGGGAAGACCTGCGTGTTTCCTTCGAATTCTTTCCGCCGAAAACGGAAAAGATGGAAGAAACGCTTTGGGAGTCCATCAAGCGGCTGGAGCCTTTGCAGCCCAATTTCGTCTCGGTGACGTATGGGGCGGGCGGCTCGACGCGCGAGCGCACCCATGCGACCGTGGCGCGGATCGTCAAGGAAACCTCGCTGAAGCCTGCCGCGCATCTGACCTGTGTCGGCGCCTCGCGCGATGAGGTGGATGAGGTGGTGCAGGCCTATTGGGATGCGGGCATCCGCCATATCGTGGCGCTGCGCGGGGATATGCCCGAGCTTGGCGCGCCTTATAAGCCCCATGAAAAAGGCTATCAAAGCGTGCCGGAGCTGATCCTCGGCATCAAGGCGATCGGTGACTTTGAAGTGTCGGTCTCCGCCTATCCCGAGCGCCATCCGGAATCGCCTGATGGGGATGCGGATCTGCGGCTTTTGCAGGACAAGATCGAGGCGGGCGCCACCCGCGCCATTACGCAGTTCACGTTCGATTCCTCGATTTACGGCACTTTCATGGAGCGAGCCGCAAAAGCCGGGATCAATGTGCCGATCGTGCCGGGCATCATGCCGACGACGAACTTTAAGGGCATCAGCCGGATGGCCGAAAAATGCGGCGCGACCGTGCCCGGCTGGCTCGCCGATTATTATGAAGGGCTCGACGATGATCTAACGACGCGCAAGCTCATCGCCGCTGCGGTGGCAGTGGAGCAAGTGCACGATCTGGAGCGCATGGGCTTCCGGGACTTTCATTTCTATACGCTCAATCAGGCGGATCTGACTTATGCGATCTGCCACATTCTGGGCCTCAAGCCTTCGACGAAACCGACGCCCGGCCTGAAAGCGGCCGAATAGGAGACGCGCGATGACACGCGAAGAACGCATTCAAGAACTCTACAAAGCGGTGAAAGAGCGCATTCTTGTGCTGGACGGCGCCATGGGCACGATGATCCAAGGCTATAAGCTGCAGGAAGAAGATTACCGCGGCGATATTCTGAAAGATCATCCCAAGGACGTGAAAGGCAATAGCGAACTTATAGGCCTCGTGCGCCCGGACATTCTGCGCGACATTCATCTGGCTTATTACCGGGCAGGCGCCGATTTTGCCGAGGCAAACACATTCGGTGCGACGGTGATCGCGCAGGCCGATTACGATCTCGAGCATCTGGCGCGCGAAATGAATGTGAAAAGCGTGCAGATCGCCCGTGAGGCCGCCGATATTGCCGAAAGCGAAGACGGCAAGCTGCGCTGGGTGATCGGCGTGCTCGGGCCAACGCCGCGTTCGGCTTCGATCTCGCCGGATGTGAACGATCCGAGCTTCCGCAATGTCACGTTCGACGATCTTTATGCCGCCTATAAGGATGCCGCCGAAGGGCTTATCGAAGGCGGGGCGGACGTGATCATGATCGAAACCGTGTTCGACACGCTCAATGCCAAAGTGGCGCTTTATGTGCTGCAGGACATTTTCGATGCGCAGGGCTTCGAGCTGCCGGTAATGATCTCCGGCACGATCACGGATGCGGCGGGCCGCATTCTCTCCGGCCAGACGCCGGAAGCCTTCTGGTATTCGGTGCGCCATGCTAAGCCCTTCTCCATCGGGCTTAATTGCGCGCTTGGCGCCGAGCAGCTGCGCCAATATGTGGAAGAGCTTTCGCGTATTGCCGACACGAATGTTTCCGCGCATCCCAATGCGGGCCTGCCGAACGAGTTCGGCGAATACGACCAGTCGGCGGAATATATGGCCAAGCTTGTGGGCGAGTTTGCCGAGGCGGGGTTGGTGAATATCGTCGGCGGGTGCTGCGGCACGACGCCGGAACATATCAAGGCGATTGCGGAGGCAGTGGCGAATGTGCCGCCGCGCGAAATTCCGCACCCCGAAACAAAGATGAGACTTTCGGGTCTCGAACCCTTCGTTCACGCGTAACAGATCGAGCTTTTTATGACCGAGGCGACAGCAACATTCATCAATGTCGGTGAACGCACCAATGTGACGGGATCGGCGAAATTCAAAAAGCTGATCCTGAACGGGGATTACGAAGAAGCGCTGGCCGTTGCCCGCTCCCAAGTGGAAAACGGCGCGCAGATCATCGATGTGAACATGGATGAGGGGATGCTGGATTCGGAAGCGGCCATGGTGCGCTTCCTCAATCTCATTGCCTCCGAGCCTGATATCGCCCGCGTGCCGATCATGATCGATTCTTCCAAATGGTCGGTCATCGAAGCGGGGCTGAAATGCGTGCAAGGCAAGGCAATCGTCAATTCGATTAGCCTGAAGGAAGGTGAGAAGCCGTTCGTTGAGCAGGCGCGCAAGATCAAACGCTATGGCGCTGCCGTGGTGGTGATGGCGTTCGATGAAGTGGGGCAGGCCGATACGGCCAACCGCAAATACGAGATTTGCGAGCGCTCTTACAAGATTCTGACCGAGGAAGTCGGTTTTCCGGCGGAAGACATTATTTTCGATCCCAATATTTTCGCCGTGGCGACGGGTATCGAAGAACACAATAATTATGCGGTGGATTTCATCGATGCCACGCGCCGGATCAAACAGAACCTGCCGCATGCTCATATTTCAGGGGGCGTTTCCAACGTCTCTTTCTCTTTCCGCGGGAACGAGAAAGTGCGCGAGGCGATGCACTCCGTTTTCCTTTACCACGCCATTCAGGCGGGGATGGATATGGGCATCGTCAATGCCGGGCAGCTGGCGATCTATGAAGAGATTGAGCCGGAACTGCGCGAGCTTGTCGAGGACGTGATCCTCAATCGGCGTGAGGACGCGACCGAACGGCTTCTGGAAGCGGCGGAAAAATATAAAGGTGAAGGCGGGCGCAAGCAGGAAGAGGATCTGTCCTGGCGCGAGGCGCCGGTGGAAGAGCGCCTGAAGCATGCGCTCGTCAAAGGCATTACCCAATATATCGAAGAGGATGTGGAAGAAGCGCGGCTGAAAGCCGAACGCCCGCTCCATGTCATCGAAGGCCCGCTCATGGCGGGGATGAATGTGGTGGGCGACCTTTTCGGTTCGGGCAAGATGTTCCTGCCGCAGGTCGTGAAAAGCGCCCGGGTGATGAAGCAGGCCGTGGCCCATCTCATGCCTTACATGGAGCAGGAGAAACGGGATTTGGGCATCGACAGCCGCTCGGCCGCGGGCAAGATCCTGATGGCGACGGTGAAGGGCGATGTGCACGATATCGGCAAGAACATCGTCGGCGTCGTTTTGCAGTGTAACAATTACGAGGTGATCGATCTCGGCGTGATGGTGCCGGCGGCGAAGATCATCGAGACGGCGAAGAAGGAAGAGGTCGATATTATCGGCCTTTCGGGTCTGATTACGCCGAGCCTCGATGAGATGTGCCATGTGGCCGCTGAAATGGAACGGCAGAATTTTGATATTCCGCTGCTCATCGGCGGGGCGACAACGAGCCGGGTGCACACGGCGGTCAAGATCAACCCGAATTACAAGCGCGGCCAGGCGGTTTATGTGCCCGATGCCTCGAAAGCTGTTGGGGTTTGTTCGAACCTGCTGTCGGAGGAACGGGGACCGGATTACCGCGCGGAAATTCTCGCCGAATATGAGCGCATGGCCGAGGCTCATGCCAGCCAGCGCGCGCGCGGGCCGCGCACGAGCCTCGCCGAAGCCCGGCGCAACCGCTATCCGGTGGAATGGAAAGGCTATGAGCCGGTGAAGCCCAGCTTCACGGGGGTGAAAGTCTTCGAGGATTATTCGCTTGAAGAGCTCATTCCCTATATCGACTGGACGCCTTTCTTCTCGACCTGGGAAATCAAGGGGCAGTATCCGGCGATCCTCGATGATTCTACGCGCGGGGAAGCGGCGCGCGCGCTCTTTAAAGACGCGCAGGACATGCTGGAGAAGATCGTTTCGGAACAATGGATGCATCCGAAAGGCGTGATCGGTTTCTGGCCGGCCAATCAGGTGCATGAGGAAGATATCGCGCTTTATACGGATGAAAGCCGGAGCGAGGAATTGGCGGTGCTGCATACGCTGCGCCAGCAAATGACGAAGAAGGAAGGCCGGCATAACATCGCGCTGGCCGATTTCATCGCGCCCAAGGCCACGGGCATTGCCGATTATATCGGCGGCTTTGCGGTAACGGCGGGCCATGGGGAAGACGAGATTGCCCGGCGCTTTGAAGAAGCAAAGGACGATTACAGCTCCATTCTCCTCAAGGCCCTGGCGGACCGGTTTGCCGAAGCCTTTGCCGAGTGCATGCATAAGCGCGTGCGGAAGGAATTCTGGGCCTATGCGCCGGATGAAACGCTCACTAATCAAGATCTGATCGCCGAGAAATATCAGGGCATCCGCCCGGCGCCCGGCTATCCCGCCCAGCCCGACCATACGGAAAAGCGCATTCTTTTCGATCTTTTGAATGCCGAGCAGAATGCGGGCATCGAGCTCACCGAAAGCTTTGCCATGTGGCCGGGCTCGTCGGTCAGCGGGCTCTATTTCGCTCACCCGGAGGCGCATTATTTCGGTGTCGGCCGGGTCGAGAAAGATCAGATCGAAGACTATGCCAAGCGCAAGGGCATGAGCGTCAAGGATGCCGAGCGTTGGCTTGCCCCGATCCTCAATTACACGCCGGGCGAAGAAGTCGCCGCTTAAGGCTTCTGCATTTTTTCGAGTTGGCGGGCCCAGCGTTCCGCCCAGCCTGTCAGGGGCGTGAGCTGCTCGGTCAGCTCGCGCCCTAACTGCGTCATGCGGTAGCCTTCCGCCTCTTCATGTTCGAGCAAGCCGGTTTCTTTCAAATCGGCAAGGCGCGCATTGAGAACACTCGGCGAAATGCCGCCGCATGCCTCCTGCAAAGCGCGGAAGGTGAGGGGGCCTGAGCGCAGTTCCCACAGAATACGAAGCACCCAGCGCCGGCCGATGAGGTCGATCAGTGCCATGACGGGGCGGCCCGTTGCCGAACCGCGCACCGGGCGGCCGGGTCGGGGGGCGGTTTTTTTCGCGGCTTTCGGCGCGGGTTTCTTCGCTGTTTTTTGGGCTTTTCCGGGCGGTGCCATCTCGTCCTCTCAGTTTCACGCCATTTTAGGGCTTGCGCTACGAAAAAAGAAGCATAAATCTCTTGCTACTGAAAACGTAGCAATGGAGCATGCAATGAACACCCGTATCGACCCGGCTGTGCAGCCATATGAAAAAGACATGGAAGAAACCCTTGCCCGGCTGATGCCGGAGGGCGTGGAGCCGCTGGTACTTTTCCGCACGCTGGCGCGCAACTCGCGCGTCTTCCGCCGTTTCATGGCGGGCGGCCTTCTCGATAAAGGCACGCTGACACTGCGCCAGCGCGAGATCATCATCGACCGGGCCTGCGCGCTCTGCCGCGGGGAATATGAATGGGGCGTCCATGTCGCCTTCTTTGCCGAGAAAGTGGGGTTCGGCGCTGAAGAAATCGCCGCGACTGTGGCAGCGGACGGCGCCTCTGCTTCCTGCTGGAGCGGAGAGGAAAAGCTGATCATGGAGCTGGTGGATGAGCTGCACCGCACGCAGACACTAAGCGATGGGCTGTGGGCGCGGCTGAAAGAGGCTTTCACCGACGAGCAGATGATCGAAATGGTGGTGCTTGCCGGGCTTTATCACATGGTCTCGTTCGTGGTGAACGGGCTGAAACTGCCGCTCGAGACATATGCCGCGCGCTTTCCCGAAAGCGCTTGAGCCAAGTCCTAGAGCGAAAGGCCCAAAGAGAAAGGGCCCGGCATGCCTCCGGGCCCTTTCAGCTGTTCTGCGAGATGCCCCGTCAGAGGTAAATCCTCAGGGGTAGATCAAATGAACCCGACTGTCACAGCGCCGATAAACACCATGACCATGCAGGGGAATAGGTACTCAACTCGAATCGAGAGCATGTTTCTCATGGGGGGACTCCCGTCTCGGTTGGTTGCGCATTGTCGCCCGAGAAGTGTGCATGGTTAACCCTGTCTTTCCAAACAGATTCGTTGCTGCGCTGCCGGAGGGGGAGGACCCTAATTTTCGCAGGCGCGGTAAGTCTTTGATTCTAAGGAAGCGAGGTGCGGGCCCTGCGGCAATATGCCGGAAAGTGTTAATGCCGGTGGAGGCTTTAACGGACCCTGTTAATCGGCAGAGGTTAACGGGAAGGCCTAACGGGGCGGCCCATAGCCGCCGCCGCCCGGCGTGCGGATGATGATGGCCTCGTCCTTTTGCAAGGAAACCTGCACGGCGCCGGGGAGCGGCTCTTCCTTGCCGTCCGCGCGGCGCAATGCGTTCTCCCCGAGCGCACCGGGCGCCCCGCCCGCCATGCCGAAGGGGGGAATGCGCCTATGAGTGGCGAGGATCGCAACACCCATGGGCTCGCGGAAGCGGATGATCCGCTCGATGCCGTTACCGCCGCGCTGCGCGCCTTCGCCGCCCGAGCCTTGGCGGATGGAAAAGCCGTCCAGGATGACGGGAAAGCGCCATTCCAGAATTTCAGGATCGGTGAGGCGCGAATTCGTCATATGGGTGTGGACGGCATCGGCGCCCGGAAAATCCGGCCCCGCGCCCGCGCCGCCGCAGATCGTTTCATAATATTGGTAGCGCGCATTGCCGAAGGTGAGATTGTTCATCGTGCCTTGCGCGGCCGCCATGGTGCCGAGCGCGCCGAACAGTGCATCCGTTACGGCCTGGCTCGTCTCCACATTGCCGCCGACAACGGCTGCCGGATAGGTGGGGGAGAGAAGCGAGCCTTCGGGGATGATGAGCTCCAGCGGTTTCAGGCAGCCCTCATTCAGCGGAATTTCATCGTCGACGAGGCAGCGGAAGACATAGAGCACGGCGGCGCGCGCCACGGCGGACGGTGTGTTGAGGTTCGTCGGCTGCATCGGGCTCGTGCCGGTGAAATCGATGGAGGCGCTGCGGGCTTTTTCATCGACGCGGACGGCGACTTTGATGCGCGCGCCGTCGTCCATTTCCTGCTCGAAGGTTCCGTCTTTCAGGCGCGTGATGACGCGGCGCACGCTTTCCTCGGCATTGTCCTGCACATGGGCCATATAGGCACCCACCGTTTCAAGGCCGAATTGCGCGGCAAGCTTGCGCAGTTCCTGCGCGCCTTTTTCACACGCCGCGATCTGCGCGCGCAGGTCCGCGATATTCTGATCGGGGCTTCGGGCAGGGTAGGGTCCGCTGCACAGGAGCTTGCGGATCGCCTCCTCGCGGAAAGTGCCTTTTTCCACGAGTTTAAAATTGTCGATCAGGATGCCTTCTTCTTCCACCGACTTTGAATGGGCGGGCATGGAACCCGGCGTGATGCCGCCGATATCCGCCTGGTGGCCGCGCGCTGCGACATAGAAGAGTTTTTCTTTGCCCGCCTCATCATAGACGGGAGCGATGACGGTGACATCGGGCAGATGCGTGCCGCCATTATAAGGCGCATTCAGAACGAAGACGTCGCCCGGCGCCATATCCGGGTTCTGCTCGATGATGGTTTCGACGCTGGCGCCCATCGAGCCCAGATGCACGGGCACATGGGGCGCATTGGCGACGAGCGCGCCGGTCTTGTCGAAAATGGCGCAGGAAAAATCGAGCCGCTCCTTGATGTTCACCGAATGGGCGGTCTTCTCGAGGGTAAAGCCCATCTGCTCGGCAACGGACATGAAACGGTTATTGAAAATCTCCAGCATCACCGGATCGGCTTTCGTGCCGATGGCGCGCCTTTTAGGCAGCGCGGCCGTGCGGGACAGCACGATGTGATTATGCTCTGTCACCGTGCCTTTCCAGCCGGGCTCGATGATGATGGTCTGGTGATCCTCGATCAGGATGGCAGGGCCTTCTACATCATCGCCGGGGCGCATCTGCGCGCGCCGGAAGACCTTTGCGGCATGCCAGGTGCCGCCGGAAAAGAACTCGGTTTCGGCGGCGGGGCGGAGCGGGCCATGCCGGGGGGTATCGGCTTCCAGTTTTTCCTCAACCCGGCTGTCCCGTCCGGCGCATTCCACCGAAAGCGCTTCGACGATGATGGGTTTGTCGGGGGTGAGAAAGCCGAAACGCTGGCGGTGCGCTTCTTCGAAGCGGGCTTTTGTTTCGGCAAGCCCCGCGCGGGGAATGAGAAGGGCGGTGTCCGTGCCTTCATAGCGCAGGTGCAGGCGGCAGGCCGCGGTGATGCGGCCCCCCGTAATGCCTTGCGCCTCAATCTCCGCGCGGGCGGCGGCTTCCAGCTCCGCCTGAAGCGCGTCCAGCTTTGCCTCGCTCTCGCGCGCAAGGGGCATTTCCACGGCTTGCTCGCGCGAGGCGCTGAGATCGGCAAGGCCCATGCCATAAGCGGAAAGAATGCCGGAGAAAGGATGGAAGAAGATTTTCGACATGCCGAGCGCATCGGCAACGAGGCAGGCATGCTGGCCGCCCGCGCCGCCGAAACAGGTCAGCGCGTAATCGGAAATGTCATAGCCGCGCTGCACGGAAATCTTCTTGATCGCCTGGGCCATGTTTTCAACGGCAATGGCGAGGAACCCGTCGGCAAGTTCCTCCGGCTTCATGCCGCTGCCCATCTCTTTTGCCAGCGCGCGGAATTTTTCTTCCGCCGCCTGCCGGTCGATGAGCTCTTCTGCGTTCGGGCCGAAGACGTTTGGGAAGAACTCGGGCAGCAGTTTGCCGGTCATGACATTGGCGTCCGTCACGGCAAGGGGCCCGCCCTTGCGGTAGCAGGCGGGGCCGGGATCGGCGCCGGCTGAGGCCGGGCCGACGCGCAATCTTGCGCCATCGAATGTCAGAAGCGAGCCGCCGCCTGCCGCCACCGTGTGGATCTGCATCATCGGCGCGCGCAGGCGAATGCCCGCGACTTCCGTATCGAAAGAACGCTCGAGCGCGCCGTCATAATGGCAGACATCGGTGGAGGTGCCGCCCATGTCAAAGCCGATGATCTTGTCAAAACCGGCCATGGCGCTTGTCTCGACCGCGCCGATCACCCCGCCTGCGGGGCCTGAGAGGATCGCGTCCTTGCCTTGAAAGAAATGCGCATCCGTCAGCCCGCCCGAGGATTGCATGAACATCAGGCGGCAATCGGCATCGTCCTTTTCGCCGATAGCACCCGCCACCCGGTCCACATAGCGGCGCAGAATGGGGGAAAGATAAGCATCGACGACGCTCGTATCTCCGCGCGGCACGAATTTCATGAGGGGGCTGACCGCGTGGCTGGCTGATATCTGGGTAAAGCCGATGTCGCGGGCAAGCTCGGCCGCGTGTTTTTCATGATCGCTGAAGCGGTAGGCGTGTATGAAGCAGATGGCAAGCGCGCGCAGGCCTTCGTCATAAGCTTCCTGCAGCACGCGGCGCGTTTCCGCTTCATCGAAAGTTTCGAGCTCTTCTCCCTCGGCGCTCATGCGGCCCGGCACTTCGGCCACCTTCGCGTAAAGCATTTCGGGCTTTTCGATCTTCAGCTTGAAGAGATGCGGGCGCGCCTGGGTGCCGATCGCCAGCGCATCGGCGAAGCCTTTGTTGGTGAGAAAAAGTACCGGCTCGCCGCGCCGCTCCAAAAGCGCGTTGGTGGCGACGGTGGTGCCCATCTTCACGGCGCCGATGCGCGCGGAGGGAATGGCGGCTCCTTTCTCAAGACCCAGAAGATCGCGGATGCCCTGCAGCGCGGCATCTTCATATTGGCCCGGATTTTCCGACAGCAGCTTGTGAGTCGTCAGCGTGCCGTCCGGCCGGCGCGCCACGATATCCGTGAAGGTGCCGCCCCGGTCGACCCAGAAATCCCAACGGGAAGATGCGTTTTGCCGGTTCATGAGGCGGAACCTGCCACAGCTTGGGCCCCGTGCAAATATGGAAGGATCTTTGGCGGAAAGTGCGGCCAATTGGCAGTCGCACCCTGCGGCAAATCGCATTAATGTCCCGCTCATGTCGATTTGGGGAAAAGTCGCGGGTGCCGCTGCCGGTTTGGCTGCGGGCGGGCCCCTCGGAGCCTTGCTAGGCGTGGTGGCCGGTCATTATGTGATCGACCGCCCCTTGCGGGACGACGAGGTCGTGTTTGCCGTCGCGCTCATTGCGCTTTCCGCCAAAATGGCCAAGGCGGACGGCATCGTCTCGCCGTCGGAGATTCGCGCTTTCGAGGAAGTCTTCAAGGTGCCGCCGGAAGAGCGGGCGAATGTCGCGCGGGTCTATAAGATCGCGCAGCAGGATGTGGCGGGCTTCGAGGCTTATGCGAGGCAGGTCGCTTCCATCTACAAGGCCAATCCGGGCGTTTTGGAAGACGTGATGGACGCGCTTTTTCACATCGCCAAGGCGGACAATAAGGTGCTGCAGAGCGAGCTCGATTTCCTCTATGCGGTGGCCGATATTTTCGGCTTTTCCGATTTCGAGTTCGAGCGCATCAAGCTTTCGCATATTGGCGGGGAGAGCGACGATCCCTATATGATCCTCGGGGTCACGCCGGAGATTTCCGATGAGGACCTGAAAAAGGCCTATCGGCGCCTTGCCCGGGAAAACCATCCCGACACGCTGGTCGCCCGCGGGGTGCCGCAGGAATTCGTCGACATGGCGGAAGAAAAGCTGAAGAAGATCACGGAAGCCTATAGCCGCATCGCCAAATCCCGCGGGCTTTAAGGGGAGCAATTCCAGGTTTTCTGCCGCGCAGGCTTTGCGCTTGGCGCGGCGACAGGCTAGAAGGCTTAGAACCGGTCCCGGGCATGCCCCGGGGCTTTGTTTTCGGCGCCGTGCGCGGGGGAGAGCGCGAGCGTCTTTTCCTCTCTCCCTGCCGGTGCGCCCATGACCCCTCAACACCTTGCGTTTATGGTGCTGATCAACCTGATCTGGGGCTTTGCCCTGATCGCGGGCAAGGTGAGTCTTGGGCATTTTCCGCCGTTTCTTTTTGCCGCTCTGCGCTTCGGGCTCATAATTCTGGTGCTTTTCCCGTTCCTGAAGATCCATCACGGGCGCATGCGCGACGTCATTATCATTGCGCTTTGCGCGGGGCCCTTGGGCTTCGGGCTCTTCTTTATCGGTTTGTCGCTGGCGGATGCCTCCGTCGTTGCCATCGTTACGCAGCTCGGCGTGCCGATTTCTACCATCCTGTCCGTGATCTTCCTGAAAGAGCTCATCACCTGGCGGCGCTGGGCCGGCATTGCGCTTTCTTTCGGTGGCATTGCGATCATCAGTTTCGATCCGGCGGTATTCAATTATCTGACCGGCGTTATCGTGCTGTTCTTCTCCGCGCTTGTGGGCGGGGTGGGGACGATCTTCCAGCGGCAGATCAAGAATGTCGGCGTTTTCGAAATGCAGGCCTGGGTAGCCGTTATCGCCTGCCCGCTTTTGCTGGCCGGCTCACTTGTCGCCGAGCAGGATCAGCTTGCAACCATCGCCTCAGCCTCGCTGCTGGAATGGTCGGGCATTTTCTATGTGGCCTTTGCCTCCAGCCTGGTTGGCCATGCGGGCATTTATTATCTGCTGCAACGCTATGAGGTCTCGCAAACCGCGCCGCTGACGTTGCTTGCTCCGCTCTTTACCGTGACCTTTGCGGTGCTGCTGCTCGGCGAAACGCTGACGCTGCGCATGGGTATCGGCGCGGCGGTGGCGCTGGCCGGCGTCTTCATCGTGACGCTGCGCCAGGCAAAGAAAGGGGTGCCGACGGCAATGGAGTCCAAGGCATGAGCCTCCAGATTACCGAGTGCCCGTCGCCGAACCATGAAGAACGGCGCGCGCCCATCGACATGCTGCTTTTGCATTACACCGGCATGGAGACGGGCGAGGCCGCGCGGGCGCGGCTTTGCGATGCAAACGCCAAGGTGAGCGCGCATTATATCGTGGAAGAAGACGGCCGTGTCTTGCGCCTTGTGCCTGAGGAGCGCCGCGCCTGGCATGCGGGTGTTGCAAGCTGGGGCGGGCAAAGCGACATCAACAGCTGTTCCATCGGCATCGAAATCGTCAATGGCGGCCATGATTTCGGTTATCCGGATTTTGCCGATCCGCAAATCGCCGCCGTCGAAGCGCTGTGTCTCGATATTCTAGCGCGCCATGAGATTGCGCCTGCGCGGGTGCTCGGCCATTCCGATGTCGCGCCGGAGCGCAAAGCGGACCCCGGCGAAAAGTTTCCTTGGGCCCGGCTTGCCAAAGCCGGGATCGGCCATTGGGTGGCGCCTCAGGACATCGTCGATGGCCCGGTGCTGCAGCGGGGCGATAGGGGCGATACGGTGGCCGAGCTGCAGTTTCAGCTTGCCGATTATGGTTATGGGATTGAGGTACTCGGCGTCTTCGATGCAAAAACCGAAGCGGTGGTGAAGGCTTTTCAGCGCCATTTCCGCCCGGCGCAGGTCGATGGCATTGCCGATGTGTCGACGGTTGCAACGCTCCGGCTGCTGCGTGACGCGCTGGGAGGGTAATGAAAAGCGCAGCCGCGCCTCACACCTTCCGGCGCAAGGCGCGGCGCAGCTTTTTAGGGTTTCATCAGTACACGGCCGACCGCTTTACGGCTTTCGATATAGCTATGCGCTTCGGCGGCCTCTGAAAGCTTGAAGGTCTTGTCGAGCACGACTTTCAGCTCACCTTTGGCGACATCGGCCAGAAGATCGCGCACCAGCTTTTGCACGCGGTCGGTAATGATTTCCCCGCCGAAGAAGATGCCGGTAATGGAGCGATTGCCCGGCGCCAGGGTGGAGAGATCGTAGCTGATCTTTTCCCGGCCGGCGCTGCCCATCCAGGAGACGCGGCCTCTATGGCCGAGCGAGGAGATGCTCTTTTCCAGCGTGCTGCCGCCCACCGGATCGACGACGAGATCGACGCCTTTATTGTCCGTCAGACGCATGACTTCTTTCACGAGGTCCTGGGTGACGTAATTGATGCCGTGATCGAGACCGAGTTTCTTTGCCGCTTCGAGCTTCTTTTCATCCGACGCCGTGGCGATGACCCTCGCGCCCGCGCGTTTGGCAAGCTGAATGGCGGCAAGGCCGACGGCGGAGGCGCCTGCCTGAATGAGGACGGTCTCGCCTTTCTTCAAGCGGCCGAATTCGAAAAGGCAGTCATGGGCGGTACCGAAGGGGATGGGCACGGTGGCTGCTTCTTCTACCGAGAGGCCGCCCGGAATTTGAAAGGCGGTGAGATAGGGCACCACGCGCTGCTCCGCATGGGAGCCGGCGGCGTTGACGGTGACGACCTTCTGGCCGAGTTCGTAGCCTTTGACGTTTTTGCCGATTTCGATGACCTCGCCGGCAGCCTGATAGCCCACGACATGGGGTTTGGCGGGCAGCGGCGTGCCGGCCCGGTGCAGCGTGTCGCCCCCTTCGATGGAGACCGCCTCGACCTTGATGCGGACATCGTTTTCGCCGCAGACGGGATCGGGGATTTCCTCATAGCGCAGCACATCGGGTCCGCCGAGTTCATATTGCACAGCCGCTTTCATGGTGTTTCCTCATGTTGATTGATAATTGGATGGCGCTCATGTGGGGCGGCAGGTTGCAAAGCGCAACCAACAGAGCCGAATTTTACGCAAGGGAAACTGCGCTGGCGCTTGACGCGGAAGGCAGGGCAGCCCACTTTCCCCCCCGCGTCAGATGGCCGGACGGCCGCTCCGCTCCGAAAGGGGCGGGGAGGAAAGTCCGGGCTCCATGGAAACACGGTGCCGGGTAACGCCCGGCGGGGGCGACCCCAGGGAAAGTGCCACAGAAAGCAAACCGCCCCGCATAGCCTTCGGGCGAGGCGGGGTAAGGGTGAAAGGGTGCGGTAAGAGCGCACCGCGCGCCTGGCAACAGGGGCGGCACGGTAAACCCCACCGGGAGCAAGACCTAATAGGGATGGAGCTCTTCAATGAGCAAGCCCGTTTTCAGGCTCCATCCGGGTTGGTCGCGCGAGGCATCCGGCAACGGGTGTCCCAGATGAATGGCCGTCGCCGGCTTGCCGGCACAGAACCCGGCTTACAGGCCATCTGACGCCTGATTTTTCCATAAAACGGCAAGGAACTGCCCTTTAGCGGGCGGCGGCGGTAACGGGCGGGCATTCATGGCCCGGGCCGGGACGCTATGGGCGCTCATGGAATCTATTCTTTTGTTCTATTTATGTTCTCAAATAAATTGCGTTTTGCCATCTTCGTTAAGACAGTGTAAACCCGCAGAAATCCGCCGAATACCTATCCAATCCCATTGACTACCCATGATTTCCCATGGTATCCCATGATGTCCCGTACGAGGGGCGGTAGACCGGGCTCTGCGGGCAGGGGGAGCCTTCAACCCGGAATGGGGGATTTGGCGGGCGATGGAGTCCTTTCGCGGCACATTCACGAATAAAGTTGACGCCAAGGGCCGTGTCTCCGTCCCCGCCAAATTTCGTGCGGTCGTTGCGGCTCAGGGTTTCAACGGCATGACGTGTTTTCCCTCCTTCCTCGGGCAGTTCCTGGAAGGGGGCGGGCCGGCCTTCACCGCAGAAATCGATGCCATTTTGAACAAGCTGCCGCCCTTCTCGCCGGAGCGGGACCAGCTCGCCGCCATTCTGGTGGGCAACGCGGTCGATCTGATGTTCGACGGGGACGGGCGCGTGGTGCTGCCGCGCGAGTTTATGGATCACGCCGGGATCACGGATCAGGTGACCTTTGTGGGCATGACCAACAAATTCCAGCTTTGGAGCCCGAGCGGCTATGAGGCCTTCCGCGCCGAGGCGCTGCGTCAGGCAAGCGGCCATACGGGCCTCTTGTCGGATGCTTTTTCCGCGCTGACCGGCTCGCGCACCGTGCAGCCGCCCAGCAGCGGCGGGCAAGGTGGCGGCCAGAGTGGAGGTGCGCAGTGAGCGAACGTGAACCATCCGCCCTTCATGTGCCGGTGATGCTTCGCGATGTGCTCGACTGTCTGGCGCCCAAAGATGGCGGGATCTATGTCGATGGAACGTTCGGGGCGGGCGGCTATACGCGGGCCATTCTCGAGGAAGCCGATTGCAAGGTCTATGCGATCGACCGGGACCCCGAAGCGCTGGCGCGCGGGCGGGTAATCGAAAAGGAATTTGGCGGCCGTCTCACCCTCGTTGAAGGGTGTTTCGGTGATATGGAGGCCTTGCTCCACGAGCGCGGCGTCGCGGCGGTGGATGGCGTCGCGCTCGACGTGGGGGTTTCTTCCATGCAGCTCGATCAGGCCGGGCGCGGCTTTTCCTTCATGGCCGACGGGCCGCTCGACATGCGCATGGCAAGCGCCGGGCCGAGCGCGGCCGATGTCGTCAATGAATGCGAGGAAGCCGAGCTTGCGCGCATCATCTTCATCTATGGCGAAGAAAAGAAATCCCGCGCCGTCGCCCGCGCCATCGTGCAGGCGCGCGGCAAGGAAAAGATCACGCGCACTGGCGAGCTTGCCGAGATCGTCTCGCGCGCCGTGGGCGGGCGGGGCGCTTCGCGCATTCATCCGGCAACGCGCACGTTTCAGGCGTTGCGCATTTTCGTCAATGACGAGCTGCGCGAGCTGGCACGGGGTTTGAGCGGCGCGGAGAATCTTTTGCGCGAAGGCGGACGCCTTGCCGTTGTCGCTTTCCATTCGCTGGAAGACAGGATCGTCAAGAAATTCCTGGCCGAGCGGTCGGGCGCGCAGCGCGCCGTCTCCCGGCATATGCCGCTGCCCGAAGAAGGGGCGCTGGCTTCCTTCTCGTTGCTTTTTCGCGGCGCGCGGGCGGCAAGCGAAGCGGAAGCTCAAGATAATCCCCGAGCCCGTTCGGCGAAGCTGCGCGCAGGTGTGCGCAGCGGCGCACCGGCCCTGCCGCTCGACTTTGCCTCGCTTGGTCTTGGCAAAGCGCCGCAACTGGAGGGCACGCTATGATCCGGTTCTTGAATGTCCTTTCCTTCATCCTCGTCATCGCGCTCTCGGTGGTGCTTTACAATGTGAAGTACCGCATCGATGCGCAGGAAAATGCGCAGGCGAAACTGCAGCAGGATATTTTGAACGAGGAAGACGCGATCCGCGTGTTGCGGGCCGAGCATTCCTACTTGACGCAGCCCGACCGCCTGCAGGCATTGGCCGACCGTCATTTGCAGCTCGCGCCGCTCCATGCCTCGCAGATCGCTACCTTCGACGATTTGCCGATGCCGCCGCGCGATGAAGATTTCTTCGGTCCGGCGGGGCGCCGGGCACTCGGCGGCTATGCGGGCATCGCCCCAAGCACGGGGGTGCAGTGATGACGCGCGGGTTTTCATCTAAACAAGGGCGTGGGCCGCGGGCTGCAGGTATCGGCTATGACATGATCGCCCGGCCGGATTTTGCTTCCTCCAGTACATATGAGCCCGAAGCGCGGGTGCTGGATGGTGGGCGGCGGCGGCTTTCGCTGGCTCTCGTCTTTTTTGTCGGCGCCTTCGCCGTTGTGGCGGGGCGTCTTGCGCTTTTGGGCGCAGCTTCCGACGCTGATGTGCGCCATGCTTATGTGCCGCCCGCGCCGGTGCAGGCCGCCCGGCCCGATATCGTGGACCGGAACGGCGAGATTATGGCGACGGATATCATTACCGCTTCGCTTTTTGCCGATGCGCGCAAGGTGCTTTCTCCTGTGGAAGCGGCGCGCCAGATCGCTCGTGTGCTGCCGGAACTCGATGAAGAAAAGCTGCGCGGCGATCTTTCCAGCGGACGCGCCTTCGTCTGGCTGAAGCGGGATCTTTCGCCGCGCCAGCAATATGCCATTCATAATCTCGGTATTCCGGGGATCGATTTCCGCCGCGAGCTGAAGCGGGTCTATCCGAACGGCCGTGCGGCGGCTCATGTGCTCGGCTATGTGGATATCGACAATCGCGGCATTTCCGGCATCGAGAAATATCTCGACACGCGCGCGGAGGCAGAGCAGGGCAAGCCCGTCGATCTTTCCATCGATCTGCGTGTGCAACACATTTTGACCGGCGAGCTGTCGGAGGCGATGAAAACCTTTTCCGCCAAGGCGGCTTCCGGCGTCGTTGTCGATGTGCGCTCTGGCGAGGTGATGGCGATGGCCTCGCTGCCCGATTTCGACCCGAACGATCCCACGGCCTCGAGCGATTTTGCCCGCTTCAACCGGGCAAGCCTCGGTGTTTATGAGATGGGCTCGACCTTCAAGGCGTTCACCACGGCTGCGGCGCTTGAAAGCGGGCGGGTGAGCCTTGCGCAGGAATATGATGCGCGCGAGCCGATCCGCGTTGCCCGCTTCACGATCAATGATTATCACGCCCAGCGCCGCTGGATGTCGGTGCCGGAAATCTTCATGCATTCCTCGAATATCGGCACCGCAAAAATGGCGATGGATGTGGGCCGGGAAGAGCACCGGGCTTTTCTCGGCAAACTCGGCCTTTTGACGCGCGCGGGGATCGAGTTGCCGGAATCGGGTACGCCGCTTCTGCCCCATCCCTGGACCGACATCTCTATGATGACGATTTCCTACGGGCACGGGCTTTCCGTGACCCCGCTGCAGGTCACGGCGGCAGGTGCGACGCTCGTCAATGGCGGTTACAAGGTGACACCGACCTTCCTGCGCCAAAAGGTGCCGGCGGCAGGCCCGCAGGTCATTTCAGAAAAGACCAGTCTTGCGATGCGCGCGCTGATGCGCCTTGTCGTGGAAGAAGGCACCGGGAGCAATGCGGATGTGCCGGGTTATCCGGTGATGGGGAAAACCGGCACGGCGGAAAAGGCTGTGGCGGGCGGCTATTCGAAAAAGTCTCTCATCACCTCATTTTTGTCCGCTTTCCCCGCAAATGACCCTCAATTTGCCATGTTGGTTGTGTTGGATGAGCCGAAAGGCACGAAGGAAACCTTTGGATATGCAACGGCTGGTTGGAATGCGGCCCCGCTTACCGGGCGCATCGTGCAGCGTATTGCCCCGCTCCTGGGCGTGAAGCCCACAGAGCGCTGGGTGTCGCCGGTGCAGGAAGCCAGTCTGATCCGGGCTGAATGAAGCTGAAAGGAATGACGCAGGTCATGGAGCTGAACGAACTGATAGGACCGGGCGCCGCCCTCCCCAATGGGGATGGGGTGGACATTGCCGGCCTGACGGCGGATAGCCGTGAGGTCGCGCCCGGCTATTTGTTCGCGGCTCTGCCTGGCGTGAATGTGGACGGCGCCAAGTTCATTGCCGATGCGCTGGATAAAGGCGCCGCCGCGATCCTGAGCGGGCCTGAGACCGGCGCCGACGCATTGACTGTGCCGCATCTCATCGACCGCAATCCCCGCCGGCGCTTTGCGCTGATGGCGGCGCGCTTTTATGGCGCTCAGCCTGAAACGGTGGCGGCTGTCACGGGCACGAACGGTAAGACCTCCATTGCCTCTTTCACGCGCCAGCTTTGGGAGTTGCAAGGGCTGAAGGCGGCAAGCCTCGGCACGCTCGGCATCGAGACGGCGGGAGAAACGCGACCGCTCGGCTTTACGACGCCGGATCCCGTGCGTCTTCAAAAAGAACTCGCGGCGCTGGCAGGCGAAGGCATCGCCATGCTGGCTATGGAAGCTTCAAGCCATGGGCTGGCGCAGCACCGCATGGACGGGGTGAAAATTACGGCGGCAGCCTTCACGAATATCACCCGCGATCATATGGATTATCACGCCACATTCGGCGATTACCTTTATGCCAAGCTCCGGCTTTTCGGCGAGGTGATGGGGCCGGGCGGTGTGGCGGTGCTCAATGCCGATGCCGATCAGTTTGCCGAATTCGAAGCCGTCTCCTGGGCGCGCGGGCACCGGATCATTGCGGTCGGGCGGCGCGGGCAGGATATTTGCCTTGAAGGTGTGCGCGCGCATCCGCGCGGTCAGACGCTGCAGATCATCCATAAGGGTGAGCATTACGAAATCGACCTGCCGCTAGTGGGTGAGTTTCAGGCCTCGAACGCGCTTGTCGCAGCCGGGCTCGTCATCGGTTGCGGCGCGGAGGTGGGCAAAACATTCGAAGCGCTTTCCTCGCTGCGCGGTGTGCGCGGGCGGCTGGAAGAGGCGGCGCATCTTGAAAACGGTGCCAGCGTCTTCATCGATTATGCCCATACGCCAGACGCTCTTGCCAATGCGCTGAACGCGCTGCGCCCCCATGCCAAGGGGCGGCTGCTTGTCGTTTTCGGCTGCGGCGGGGACAGGGATAAAGGCAAACGCCCGGAAATGGGCCGGATTGCTGCCGAACTTGCGGACGGCGTGTTCGTGACCGACGACAATCCGCGTTCCGAAAAACCGGCTGCGATCCGTGCGGAAATCATGGCAGGCGCGCCGGAGGCGGTGGAGATCGGCGACCGGGCCGAGGCGATCCGCATTGCCATGGACGCGCTTGGCGCGGGCGATGTGCTCGTCGTTGCCGGCAAAGGCCATGAAACGGGTCAGACGATCGGCGCGAAGACTATTCCTTTTTCCGATCATGAAGCGGTGGCTTCTGCTCTTCAGAAAATGGGAGGGCAGGCATGAGCGCGCTTTGGACCGGTGAAGAGGCAGTGAAGGCCACGGGCGGCGAGCTGACGGCAGCGTTCTCGGCAAGCGGCGTTTCCATCGACACGCGCACGCTCGAGCCCGGCGATCTTTTTGTGGCGCTCGACGGCGACAATAGCGATGGTCATGCGTATGTCGGCCAGGCCTTTGAGGCGGGAGCCGCCGCCGCGCTTGTTTCCCGGCCGACCGAGGCGATGCGTGCTGCCGGTCCGCTTCTTATCGTCGAGGATACGCTTGCCGCGCTTCAGGCGCTCGGCCGGGCTGCCCGCGCGCGCACTAAGGCTAAGATCATTGCGGTGACGGGCAGCGTCGGCAAGACGGGCACGAAAGAAGCGCTCTTGCATATTTTCGCCGGTCAGGGCCAGGCCCATGCGTCGGCAGCCTCTTACAACAATCATTGGGGCGTGCCGCTGTCGCTGGCGCGCATGCCCGCGGAAACGGAATTCGGCATTTTCGAAATCGGTATGAACCATGCCGGGGAAATCACCCCGCTCTCGAAAATGGTAGAGCCTGATGTCGCCATCATTACGACGGTCGAGCCGGTACATCTTGAGTTCTTCAACAGCGTTGAAGAAATCGCCGATGCAAAAGCGGAAATCTTTGCAGGCCTTAAGGCGGGCGGCACGGCAATTCTAAACCGCGACAATCCGCATTTCACGCGGCTGAAGGCAGTGGCGGAGAAAGTGCCGAATGTCAGCCTTCTCAGCTTCGGGGCGGATGAGGCAGCGGATATCCATCTTGAAAAATCCGTGCTGCATGAAGCCTGTTCCTGCGTCTGCGCGTCCGTTGCCGGGGAAGGGGTGACCTATAAGCTCGGCATTCCGGGGCAGCACATCGTTTTCAACTCGCTGGCCGTTCTCGGTGCGGTCGAAGCGGTGGGCGGGGACATGGCGCGCGCGCTGCTGAAGCTGGCCGATCTGACGCCGCCTTCCGGGCGCGGCGGGCGGCGCCACATCAAAGGCGGCAAGTACGATTTCCTGCTGATCGATGAGAGCTATAACGCCAACCCCGCTTCCATGCGCGCCGCGCTCGCTGCCCTGGGGCAGACGCAGCCGCGCGGGCAGGGCCGGCGCATTGCGGTGCTGGGCGACATGCTGGAGCTTGGGGGGCAGTCGGACGCGCTGCATGAGGGCCTCGCGGATGCGCTGTCAGAGGCCGGTGTGGCGCAGCTTTATGCCTGCGGTCCTCACATGAAAAAACTTTGCGATGCGGCAGGCAGCGCCATCGATGTCTTCCATACGGAAACTTCCGAAGGGCTGGTAGCGCCGCTTCTGGCGCAGCTGCGCGCGGGCGACGCCGTGATGGTCAAAGGTTCGCTCGGCTCGAAAATGGCCGTGATCGTTGCCGCGCTGAGTGAGCTGAATGGGGATGGCAGGGATCTGCCGGAAAGGGGCCGCGCATGATCTATCACTTGCTTACCGATTATGCGGATCAAGTATCCGTCTTCAACGTCTTCCGCTACATCACGTTCCGCACGGGTGCGGCGATGTTCACGGCGCTGCTTGTCAGCTTTCTGCTCGGCCCCATGGTGATCGAGGGGCTGCGCGCACGGCAGAGCCAGGGTCAGCCCATCCGCGAAGACGGGCCGCAGTCGCATCTTCTGACCAAAAAAGGCACGCCGACCATGGGCGGGTTGCTCATTCTGCTCGGCATGGTGCCGGCGGTTCTCCTCTGGGGCGATCTTGCCAATCCTTATGTCTGGATCGTGCTGCTCGTCACGCTCGGTTACGGGGCCATCGGCTTTGCCGACGATTATATGAAAGTCGCCAAGGTCAACACGGCGGGCGTTCCCGGTAAGATCAAGCTTTTCTTCGAGGCGATGATCGCGCTCGCCGCGGTCTATGCGATCGCGCGGGTGGGCGCTTCGCCGCTTTCCACCTCGCTTGCCATTCCTTTCTTCAAGGATGTGTTGCTGCCACTCGGCATTTTCGGCTTCATTCTTTTCGGCATGTTCGTGATTGTCGGCGCCTCCAATGCCGTCAACCTGACGGACGGGCTCGACGGGCTTGCCATCGTGCCGGTGATGATCGCCATGGCGAGCTTCGGCTTTATCGCCTATCTCGTCGGCAACGGCGTCTTTGCCGATTATCTGCAGATCCATTTCGTGCCGGGAACGGGCGAGCTTGCCGTCTTCTGCGGCGCGCTCCTCGGCGCTGGGCTCGGTTTCCTCTGGTACAACGCCCCGCCTGCCATGGTGTTCATGGGCGATACGGGCTCGCTGTCACTCGGCGGTGCCATCGGCTCGATCAGCGTGGCAACGAAGCACGAAATCGTGCTGGCGATCATCGGCGGGCTTTTCGTGCTCGAGGCCGTTTCCGTCATCGTGCAGGTCGCTTCTTTCAAACTTACCGGCAAGCGCGTCTTCCGTATGGCGCCGCTGCATCACCATTTCGAGCAAAAAGGCTGGGCTGAGCCGACCATCGTGATCCGTTTCTGGATCATCGCCGTCGTGCTCGCCATTGCCGGCCTTGCCACATTGAAGATCAGATAGGAGTCCGCGTTCAGTCCCATGCTTAACGTGCCGCAATATCAAGGATCGCGTATCGCCGTCTTCGGGCTTGGCCGCTCGGGGCTCGTGAGCGCGCGCGCCTTGCGTGAAAGCGGGGCGGAGGTGCTGGTCTGGGATGACAATGAAACGCGGCGCGCGGAGGCGGAAGCGGAAGGCTTTGCCGTCAAAGATCTTTATTCGGGTGACTGGCACGGCATCGAGGCGCTGCTTCTCAGCCCCGGCGTGCCGCTCACGCATCCCGAGCCCCATGACGTCGTCAAGCGCGCGAAGAAACTGAATGTGCCGGTCATCGGCGATATCGAGCTTTTTAAGATGGCGCTCGATGCGGCAGAGACGGAAGTGCCTTTCATTGCCATTACAGGCACGAATGGCAAATCGACGACCACGGCGCTGATCGGGCATATGGCGGCTTTTTGCGGGCGCGACGCACAGGTCGGCGGTAATATCGGCAAGCCCGTGCTTGAGCTTGCCGCGCCGCGTCCCAACACGGTCTATGTGATCGAGATTTCTTCCTATCAGATCGACCTTGCCCCGCATCTGCATCCAAGCATCGGCATTCTAACGAATATCACACCGGATCATATCGACCGTCATGGCTCGCTGGATGGCTATGCGGCGGTCAAAGAGAAACTCTTTGCCCGCCAAGCGGCAGGGGACGATGCGATGGTGGGGATCGACACCCCCGCCAGCGCGCAAATCTGTTCACGTCTCCTCGGTAAGGGCTTGCAGCGGGTGGTGCCGGTTTCCGTCGGCAAGGCGATCGGCCGCGGCATTTATGTGCTCGACGGGGTGCTTTACGATAATACGGGCACGCAATGCGTCACCGTCGGCAATTTGAAACCGATGAAAACGCTGGCAGGCGCGCATAATTGGCAGAATGCCGCTATTGCCTATGCGGTGGGGCGCAGCCTCGGTTTCCCGCGCGACCGGATTCTCGATTCCTTCGAGAGCTTCGCCGGCCTTGCGCACCGGATGGAAATCGTGGCCGAAGAGGCGGGTGTGCGTTTCGTCAATGACAGCAAGGCGACGAACGCGGATGCGGCAGAAAAATCCCTCGGCACCTATGACAATATCTATTGGATTGCGGGCGGCGTGGCGAAAGAAGGCGGTATCGCGCCGCTCGAGCCGTTCTTTCCGCGTATCCGCAAGGCCTATCTGATCGGCCAGGCGGCGGAAGCTTTCGCTGAAACGCTGAAAGGTAAAGTGGAAACGGTGTTGGCCGGTACGCTCGGCAGTGCTGTCGCTAAAGCTCATACCGATGCGGCGAGCGATGCGGCGCCCATGGACAAAGTCGTGCTGCTTGCACCGGCCTGCGCTTCCTTCGATCAGTTCGCCAATTTCGAAGAACGCGGCGACAGTTTCCGCAAGGCGGTGCTGGCGCGGCTCGGTAAGGCAGAAGCCGGCACGGCCGGGGAGGTGACGCCATGATGCGCCTTTCCCGCACGAACCGCACGCCGATTAGCGAATGGTGGTGGACCGTCGACCGCTGGACCTTGCTGGCGATTGGCGGGCTCATCGTGCTCGGCATCGTGCTCTCGCTGGCGGCAAGCCCGGCGGTGGCGCAGCGGCTCAACCTGCCGAATTTCCATTTCGTCTATCGCCAGATGATTTTCCTGGTGCCGGCGCTGGTCATCCTGATCGGCGTTTCCATGCTTTCCGTCCGCCAGGTGCGCCGCCTTGCGCTCATCGTTTTTGGCGGGGCGTTTTTTCTTATGCTGGCAACGCTCGCTGTGGGTCCCGAGATCAAGGGCGCAACGCGCTGGCTCAGCATCGGGCCGTTCTCGATCCAGCCGTCGGAATTCATGAAGCCCGCCTTCGTGGTGCTGGTCGCCTGGCTCTTTGCCGAAGGCGCGCGCAAGAAGATTGCGGGTGTGCCCTTTGCTCTTGGCCTTTACGGGGCGACGGCCTTCGTGCTGGTGATGCAGCCCGATTTCGGCCAGCTCTCGCTGCTCACGATCATTCTGGTGGCGCTCTTCTTCTTCTCCGGTCTTTCCTGGTTCTGGATCGGCTCCATCGGCACGGTGGCGCTGGCCGGTGCGCTTATGGCTTATAGCTTCGTGCCGCATGTGACGAGCCGCGTGGACCGGTTCATCAACCCGGAATCGGGCGATACCTATCAGATCGACCGGGCGCTCGATGCGTTCAAGGCAGGCGGCTTTCTAGGGCGCGGGCCCGGCGAGGGCGAGGTGAAACGCATTCTGCCCGACGCCCATACCGATTTTATCTTTGCGGTGGCGGCGGAAGAATACGGCGTCTTTGCCGGACTTCTGATCATCGGGCTTTTCGGTTTCATCGTGGTGCGCACGTTGATGCGCGCGCGCGGCGAGAGCGATCTTTTCGTGCAGCTGTCCGCCTCAGGCCTCGTGCTTCTGATCGGCGTGCAGGCACTCATCAATATGGCGGTGAACGTCAACCTTTTGCCTGCCAAAGGCATGACGCTGCCTTTCATTTCTTATGGCGGCTCCTCGCTTCTGGCGGTGGCGCTGACGCTTGGCATGCTGCTCGCGCTTACTCGCCGCCGCGCGGGCGCGTCTCTCGCGCAGCCCATGGCAATGGGGAGGGCGTTCGCATGATGGCGGATAAGCTTCACCTTGCCGGACCCATCGTGATCGCCGCGGGCGGCACTGGCGGCCATCTCTTTCCCGGTCAGGCATTGGCGCAGGAGCTTGGCCGCCGCGGCCACGAGGTGGTGCTCTTGACGGATGAACGCGTACAGCGTTTCGAGCACTGGTTCCCGCAGGCCGATATTTATGCGGTGCCGGCGGCGACGATTGCCGGGCCCGGCCTCGCCGGGGTGCTCTCCTCACTATGGAAGATCTTTTCGGGCACCGCGCAATCCTATTCGATTTACGGGCGTATCAAGCCGAGCGCCGTTATCGGCTTTGGCGGCTATCCGACGCTGCCGCCGGTTCTGGCGGCTGCTGCGCGGCGCATCCCGACATGCGTGCATGAACAAAATGCGGTACTTGGCCGCGTGAACCGGCTCGCCGCGCGCTTCGTCGATGCGCTGGCCTCCACGTTTGAAGCGCCGAAATATCTGCGCGCGCAGGATGCTCATAAGGTCGAAGTGACCGGCAATCCGGTGCGCGATGCGGCCATGGCTCATGCGGGCGCGCCTTATCAGGCGCCGCGCGCGGATGAACCTTTCCACCTGCTTGTTACCGGCGGCAGCCAGGGCGCAAGGGTGATGAGCGATGTGGTGCCGGCGGCACTCGCGCAGCTGCCGGAAGTGTTGCGCAATCGCCTGAAGCTCGTGCAGCAGGCGCGGGAAGAAGATCTCGCCCGCGTCAAAGCCGCTTATGAGGAAGCCGGGATCGAGGCGGAGCTTTCTTCCTTCTTCGATGACATGCCGGCACGCATTGCCCGCGCCCATCTCGTGATCGGGCGGGCAGGGGCCTCGACGGTAAGTGAGCTTGCGGTGATCGGCCGTCCCTCGCTCCTCGTGCCGCTGCCCCATTCCATCGATCAGGACCAGAAGGCGAATGCCGAGCTTCTCTCGTCGAGCGGAGCGGGCTGGATGATCGAGCAAGAGGTTTTCACGCCCGGCGCGCTGGCTGCGCGGCTCACCGAACTGATGAATAGCCCGGATCTGCTGGCCTCGGCGGCAGCGGCGGCCCAGAAGCAGGGCCGGCCCGATGCGGTGACGCGCCTTGCCGATCTTGTCGAACGTCTGGCGCTTGGAAAAAGAGAGCGTCTTGGCACGCGCGGCGCGGCGAAGGCGCTGCCCAGCGGCAAAGATGCGGGCGAGAACGCCCTTAAAATGAGTAGTGTGAAGGAGTATGCGCGATGAAGCCGGCACCTCTTGATATCGGCGTCATCCATTTCGTGGGGATTGGCGGCATCGGCATGAGCGGCATTGCCGAGGTCATGCGCAATCTCGGTTATAAGGTGCGCGGCAGCGACGTGGCCGACAGCGCCAATGTAAAGCGCCTGCGCGCGCTCGGCATTGCGGTCGATATCGGCCATGCAGCGGAGAATATTGCCGAAGCGCAGGTGCTGGTCGTCTCCACGGCGATCAAACCGGACAATCCCGAGCTTGTGGAAGCGCGCGCCCGGATGATGCCCATCGTGCGCCGGGCGGAGATGCTGGCCGAGCTGATGCGGCTGAAATCCTGCATCGCCATTGGCGGCACGCACGGCAAGACGACGACGACTTCCATGGTCGCCTCCATTCTGGATGCGGCGGATTTCGACCCGACGGTCATCAATGGCGGCATCATCAACGCGTATGGCACCAATGCACGCCTTGGCGACGGCGACTGGATGGTGGTGGAAGCGGACGAATCCGACGGCACTTTCCTGAAACTGCCCTCGACCATTGCGGTCGTGACGAATGTCGACCCGGAACATCTCGACCATTACGGCAGTTTCGATGCGATCCGTCAGGCCTTCCTGAATTTCGTTGAAAGCGTACCCTTCTACGGTTTTGCGGTCATGTGCATCGACCATCCGGAAGTGCAGGCGCTGATCGGCAAGGTGAAAGACCGCTGGGTCGTGACCTACGGCACGAGCCCGCAGGCGGATGTGCGCGCCAGCAATATCCGTACGGAAAACGGCTTCAGCGTCTTCGACGTCACGATCACGAAGCGCCGCACGGGTGAGGTGATCGAGATGCCCGGCATGAAACTGCCCATGCCCGGCACGCATAATGTGCTCAACAGCCTGGCGGCCATCGGTGCGGCCAGCGAAATGGGTGTGCCCGGCGAAACGATCCGCAAGGCGCTGGAAGGTTTCGGCGGGGTCAAGCGCCGCTTCACCCGCACGGGTGAATGGAACGGCGTGCAGGTCTATGACGATTACGGCCATCACCCGGTGGAAATTTCCGCCGTGCTGCAGGCCGCCCGTTCCGCGGCCGAGGGTAAAATCGTCGCTGTCGTTCAGCCGCATCGTTTCACACGCCTGCGCGATCTTTTCGATCAGTTCTGCCAATGCTTCAACGATGCCGACACGGTGCTGGTCGCGCCGGTCTATGCGGCAGGCGAGAGCCCGATCGAAGGCTTTGACAGCGCCGCGCTCGTACAAGGCCTGCGGGACCGGGGCCACCGGAACGTGATGGCGTTCGAAGGACCGGAAGAGCTGCCGGGCCTCATCGCCGATATGGCCCAGCCCGGCGACATGGTGGTCTGTCTCGGTGCGGGTAGCATCACGCAATGGGCAAACGCGCTTCCTGAGGATTTGAAAAAGCTGAAGGGAGGGGGCGCATGAATGCTGTTCAGGCTTCTTCCCTGATGGCGCGGCTGCCGCAGGTGCGCGGCGAGCTTACCGAGAACGCGCCGCTGGCCGAGTTTACCTGGTTCCGCGTCGGCGGGCCTGCCGAAGTGCTGTTTCGCCCAGCGGACCGGGATGACCTTGCCGCTTTCCTGAAAGACTGCCCGGCGGATGTGCCGGTGACGGTTATCGGCGTCGGCTCCAATCTTCTGGTCCGGGACGGCGGCGTCAAAGGGGTGGTGATCCGCCTCGGACGCGCATTTGCGGGCGCACGCAAGATCGGCGAAACGCGCCTGGAAGTCGGCACGGCCATGCTCGATGCCATGGTCTCGCGCGCGGCCATGGAAGCAGGCATTGAAGGGCTTGAATTTTACCGCGGTATTCCCGGCTCCATCGGCGGCGCGCTGCGCATGAATGCGGGCGCCCATGGCGGGGAAACGAAAGACGTGTTCGTGGAGGCGGAAGCCGTGACGCGGCAGGGTGAGATCATTCGCCTCACGCCTGCCGATATGGGCTTTTCCTACCGGCACACGGATGTGGCGGGCGATCTGATTTTCACTTCCGCGATCCTTGAAGGGCGCAAGGGAGACAAAGACGCCATCGCCAAACGCATGGCGGAGGTGCAGGAGCACCGGGAAAACGCGCAGCCCATCAAATCGCGCACGGGCGGCTCGACCTTCAAGAACCCGGAAGGCGGCAAGGCCTGGCAGCTTGTGGATGCCGCCGGATGCCGGGGGCTGAAAGTCGGCGGCGCGCAGGTGTCGGAAATGCATTGCAATTTCCTCATCAATACCGGCGATGCGACGGCCCGCGATATCGAAACGCTGGGCGAGGAAGTGCGCGCGCGCGTGAAAAAGACGAGCGGCATCGAGCTGCAATGGGAAATCAAACGCATCGGAGAGGCTGCATGAGCGGGAAGAACACCCATGTCGCCGTTCTGATGGGCGGCTGGAGCGCGGAGCGGGAGGTCAGCCTTTCCTCCGGCAAGGGCTGCGCCGATGCGCTGCGCCGCGCGGGCTACCGGGTGAGCGAAATCGATGCGGGCCATGACCTGCCGGCGGTTTTGCAGGAGCTGCGCCCCGATGTGGTCTTCAATGCGCTGCACGGCGAGTGGGGCGAGGATGGCTGCGTGCAGGGCGTTCTGGAAATTCTGGAGCTGCCTTACACCCATTCCGGCGTTCTGGCCTCCTCGCTTGCCATGGACAAGGAAATGGCCAAGCACATTTTCCGCGCCGCAGGCCTGCCCGTCACGGAAAGTGTTGTCGTGACGCGCGCGGAAGCGGCCAAGGGCCATGTCATGGACACGCCTTATGTGATCAAGCCGGTCAATCAGGGCTCGAGCGTCGGCGTTCACATCGTGCGCCAGGGCGAAAACCGCCCGCCAGCGGAGCTGAGCTCGGAGAAATGGAACCTCGGTGAGCTCGTCATGGTGGAGCGCTATATCCCCGGCCGCGAGCTGACCTGCGCGGTGATGGGTGAGGAAATGTTCGATGTGACGGAGATCGTCGCCAACACCGCCTTCTATGATTACGAGGCGAAATACAAGGCCGGCGGCTCCGATCACATTCTGCCAGCACCCATTGAGGCGGATATTTATGCCCATGTGCAGGCGGTGACGAAAGCCGCGCATGAGGCGTTGGGCTGCCGCGGTGTCAGCCGGGCCGATTTCCGTTTCGATGAAACGAAAGGTGCGAGCGGCGTGGTGCTTTTGGAAGTGAACACCCAGCCGGGCATGACGCCGACCTCGCTCGTGCCCGAGCTCGCCGCCCGCGCCGGTTATTCCTACGAAGATCTGGTTTCCTGGATGGTGGAGGATGCGTCATGCCGCCGGTGACACGCTCAACCAGTAAGCGCCAAGCGCAGGCAAGCCCGCGCACCCGTAAAGGGGGCACGGCAGGCCGCCGCAAGGTGAGCGCGGCAGCTCCGGGCAAGCCGCGCAAAAAGGCGCGTGAATTCGGCCGGCGCAAGCAGCGCCCGCCGAGCCGTTTCGCGCGCTTTTTCTCCGCGCTGCGCAGAGGAGATGTTTCGGCCATGCCGCTTGCTGCGCTGGCAGGCATGCTGGTGGTCTTTGCTGTCTTCTATGGCCTCATGGTCGGCGGGCATTTTGCAGCCGCCGGCAGCTCGCTTGTGGCCGGCACGCACCGTATGATCGCGGGCGCAGGCTTTTCCGTGCAGGACGTGACGGTGGAAGGGCGGGGCCGCACACCGGTGCGCGATGTCATGCAGGCGCTCAATGTCGAGCGCGGCATGTCGATCTTCCTCGTCGATGTGGAAGCGGCGCGCGAACGGCTTGAGCGGCTCGATTGGGTGGCCTCGGCCAGCGTCACGCGCTTCTGGCCGGACCGTATTCACGTGGAACTGAACGAACGTGTGCCCTATGCCGTCTGGCAGCGGGGCGGGCGTCTTGCCATTGTGGACAGGGAAGGTCAGCCGATCACCGAAAACCATATCGAGGATTATGCCCATCTGCCGCTTGTCGTCGGTCATGGGGCCGCCGATGAGGCGCCCGTCATCCAGGAACTTCTGGCGCAGTGGCCGGCGCTGCATTCGCGGGTGCGCGCGGCCGTGCGGGTGGGGGACCGGCGCTGGAACCTGCGCCTTGAAAACGGCGTCGATGTGCTTCTGCCGGAGCGCCATGTGGAACGCGCGCTTGCCGAACTCGTTGCCATTGAAAACAGCCACCGGGTGCTGGCGCGCGATATCGAGGCGATTGATCTGCGCCTGCCCGACCGCTTCACCATCCGTCTTACTCCCGATGCAGCGGCCCGGCGGGCAGCTTCCGGCGTGAACGATCTTGGGCGCGAGCGCGCCAAGGGGAGCGCGACATGAATATGATGAGCCTCGGGAATAAGAACATGCAGGGCCGTCCCGTTTCCTCCAGCCGGCCGGGTATCGTTACGGCGCTGGATATCGGCACCAGTAAGATCGCCTGCTTCATCGCCAAGATCGAGCCGGGGCGCATGGCCGACGGTCTGCACCCGGTGCGGGTGCTCGGTATCGGCCATCAGGTCTCGCGCGGCATGCGTGGCGGGGCGGTGGTCAACATGGACGAGACCGAAGAGGCGATCCGCGTTGCCGTTGATGCCGCCGAGCGCATGGCCGGGATCACGGTCAAAGAAGTCGTTGTCTCTGTCTCCTGCGGCGAGTTGAAGAGCCAGACCGTGGCGGTCAAATCCTCGCTCGCAGGTCAGGCGATCAGCGATGAGGATGTGCAGCGCCTGCTCGCCCATGCCCGCGTGCATTACAAGCCCGAAGGGCGCGATGTTTTGCATGCCATCCCGGTCAATTACGCGGTGGATGGCAGCCGGGGAGTGCGCGCGCCGCAGGGCATGTTCGGTGAACAGCTCGGCGTTGAAGTGCATATGGTCAGTGCGGTCAAAGGGCCGCTGCGCAATCTCGCGCTCTGCATCGAGCGCTGCCATCTCGACATTGCCGGCATTGCCGCCGCGCCTTATGCCGCCGGGCTTTCGGCGCTGGTGGAAGACGAAAAAGATCTCGGCGTAACGCTGATTGACATGGGCGGCGGCACGACATCGCTTGCCGTCTTCTTCGAAGGCGTAATGGTCTATTGCGATGTGATTCCAATTGGGGGTATTCACATTACCAACGACATTGCACGCGGTTTGTCGACGCCGCTCGCGCATGCGGAAAGAATGAAGACTCTTTACGGCAGCGCGCTGGCGAGCCCCTCGGACGAGCGGGAACTGATCGACGTGCCGCAGGTGGGAGAATCCGATTCAGACGGCGCCAATCACATTCCCCGTTCCATGCTGACGGGGATCATCCAGCCCCGACTCGAAGAGACGCTCGAGCTTGTCCGTGACCGGCTCGAGGCGAGCGGCTACGGCCGCATCGCGGGGCGGCGTGTGGTGCTGACGGGCGGCGCGGCGCAGCTCAATGGCGCGCGCGAGCTTGCCGCCCGGATTTTGGACAAGCAGGTAAGGGTCGGCCACCCCTTGAAGGTGACGGGCCTTGCCGAATCCACGGCAGGACCGGCTTTCGCGGCATGCGCGGGGCTTCTTGCCTATTCACAAGTTTCTCCGCTCGAGATTCTCTCGGGCGGCGAAGACCCCGATCCGGAACATTCCGGCGGGCAATTGCGGCGATTGGGCCGCTGGTTGAAGGAGAACTTCTAATGGAACGTCCCACCCGGAACGCGACTGCTTCCGGTTGCTGTGAAGCGGCAAAAACAGCGCCGGGGCGAACTGACGGAAGTTTTGATTGCGGCATCGGATGTGCGGGCAAGGCCGCCGCGGCGGCGGCACCCCGTAAAAGCATCCGGAACTTTTGATACTCACGAGGAGGCTGACATGAGCATCAATCTCACTGTCCCGAAGAACCAGGAACTGAAACCCAGAATTACCGTATTCGGTGTCGGCGGTGCCGGCGGGAACGCGGTCAACAACATGATCGAGGCCGGCCTTGAAGGCTGCGACTTCGTTGTCGCCAACACGGATGCCCAGGCGCTGCAGATGTCTTCTGCCGACCGGCGCATTCAGCTCGGCGAGAACATCACCGAAGGTCTGGGCGCAGGCTCGCGTCCGGAAATCGGCTGCGCGGCGGCCGAAGAAGCCATGGCGGAGATCAACGACAACCTGCAAGGCGCCCATATGGTCTTCATTACGGCCGGCATGGGCGGCGGCACGGGCACGGGCGGCGCGCCCGTCATTGCCCGCGCGGCCCGCGACCTTGGTATTTTGACCGTCGGTGTCGTCACCAAGCCCTTCCAGTTCGAAGGCTCGCGCCGTATGCGCATTGCCGAAGAGGGCATCGAAGAGCTTCAGAAATATGTCGACACGCTGATCATCATCCCGAACCAGAACCTTTTCCGGGTGGCGAACGAGCGCACGACCTTTGCGGATGCGTTCGGCATGGCCGATGAGGTGCTGCATTCGGGCGTGGCCGGCATTACCGATCTCATGATGAAGCCGGGCCTCATCAATCTCGACTTTGCCGATGTGCGCACGGTGATGAACGAGATGGGTAAAGCCATGATGGGCACGGGGGAAGCCGAAGGCGAGAAACGGGCCATCGAAGCGGCGGAAGCGGCTATTTCCAACCCGCTGCTCGACGAAGTATCGATGAAAGGCGCGCGCGGCGTGCTGATCAACATCACCGGCGGCATGGACCTAACCCTCTATGAAGTGGATGAAGCGGCAAACCGCATCCGCTCCGAGGTGGACCCCGATGCCAATATCATTGTCGGCTCGACCTTCGACAGCAATCTGAACGGCTCCATGCGCGTCTCCGTCGTGGCGACGGGTATCGATGTGGAAGAAGCCATGCTGGGCCAGCCGCGCGAAAGCCGGCAGGTGGAAGCGGTGGCCCGCCAGCAGGCTGCTCCCCAGGCCGCTCAGGCTCCCGCCCAGGCTCCTGAGGCTCCGCAGGCGCGGGCTGAAGACGTTCGGATGCAGGAAGCGCCTGCCGCTGCCGCGCCCGAACCGGAGTATGAGAGTGCCGGTGAAGAGGAAACCTCCTTCCGGGAAGTTGCCTCAGCCGTTGCTGATCACGTTCAGTCGGAAACGGAAGGCCGGACTGATGCTTATTTCGACCCGAAGGAATTCGAGGCCGAGGTGATCATCCACAAGCCGGGTGAAGCCCCGCGCTCGCTTTCCGAGCAAAAGGCGCCGAAGCGGCCCTACATCCCCGAAGGGCTCGACCGGGTGGAAGGCACAGCGAAGGACGATATGCCGTCCTTCCTCGGCCAGCGGCCCCAGCCGGTGCCGCAGAGCCGGACGGTGAAACGGGCGCCCAGCTTCTTCGAGCGTCTGGCCGGCAGCCGGAAGCGCCCTGAAACCGAAAACGAAGCCCCGCGGCGCGAGCCGGTTCTGGGTCAGGGAGCGCCGGTGCGCGCCCGCGCTACGGCTGCCCAGCCCGTGATCTCTCCCGACGCGGTGCGCGATACCGAGACCCGGCGCGAGCCGGTGCAACAAAAACGGGCTGTTCCCTCCGAAGAGGGGCTCATTCAGCCCAGCTATGAGGAAGACCAGTTGGAAATTCCAACCTTCCTCCGGCGCCAGGCAAACTAAGCCTCGCGCCAAACCTGGGGGGCTTGCTCTCCATGTCAGCCTGATGGCCTGGTTCGGATGCCGCTCCGGACCAGGCCATTATTGTTTAAAATCAAAGGCTTATGAGTTAGTTCGAAGTGTAACATATCGAAATAAAGAGTTATTTGAGGCGATTGTGCCGGATTGTTACAAGAAGGGTGCCCGGTAAGGTTCTGCGGGGGCAGGAGCCGGGCGCGAGGGGGCAGCGAGCTTGACCGGCAGTCGGGTCATAAAGACCGAAAGACGAAGGGTCGGGCGGCATTGGGTGAAAACCTCAAGCCCACAAGCTGAATGAGTAAGGGTGCCGCTTCCGGCGGCGAAAGGACGACAAGCGTGCGTAAGACGGAAATGGACATGAACGGGATCGAACCGGTAGGCAGCGCGGGCGCAGCTTGTGCTCCGGCTTCCGTCGAAACCCGGTCCACTGCATCGCTGGACCGTTCCGCTTTCCAGACCACGCTTTCCCGCGCAATTGAGATTGAAGGCATCGGCCTGCACAAGGGCGAGGATGCCCGCCTCGTGCTGAAACCGGCTTCTGCCGATACGGGCGTGATTTTCCGCCGCACCGACCTTTCCTCCATCGACCGCACGCTCACCGACATTCCCGCCCGCTTCGATGCGGTGTGCGAGACGACGATGTGCACGGTGCTGGGCAATGAAAAAGGCACGACCGTTGCCACGGTCGAACATTTGATGGCGGCGCTCGCCGCCTGCGGCATCGACAATCTGATCGTTGAAGTGAGCGGGCTGGAAGTGCCGGTAATGGACGGCTCGTCCGCTGCTTTCGTCAAGGCTATCCGCCAGGCTGGCATCCGCGAGCTGGACGCGCCGCGCCTTGCTATCCGCATTCTGAAGCCCGTCATCCTGGAAGAGGGCCTGAAAAAGGCCGAGCTTCTTCCGGCAGACGGGTTCTCCATCTCCTTCGACATCGATTTCGACAATCCGGTGATCGGGCAGCAGAGCTATACGGCTGACATCAATGCCGAGCTTTTTGCCGAGGAGCTTTCCGAAGCCCGCACCTTCGGCTTCTTCAAGGATTATGAGCTTCTCAAATCCATGGGCCTTGCCAAGGGCGGCTCGCTGGAAAACGCCGTGGTCATCGATGGCGAAGAAGTAATGAACGAAGAAGGCCTGCGCTTTGCCGACGAGTTCGTGCGCCACAAGGTGCTGGACGCGGTGGGCGACCTCGCGCTGGCCGGTGCCCCGCTGATCGGCCGCTACCGGGGCGTGCGCGCGGGCCATGCCCTGAACAACCAGATCCTGCGGGCGCTTTTTGCTGCGCCGGATGCCTGGGAATTCGTGGCGCTGACCCCCCGCGCTGAAGAAGGCCTTGAGGCCCTGGCTGCCGCCGTTTCGGCGGACTGAGCCGGTCTTTCCTCTCAAAATCCCCGAAAACGGCCCTTGCGGGCTCTATGGCGCGGCGCTCAGCCCTGCTATAGTCGCGCCCTCGAAGGGGGCGATGCACCCGATTCCCGTTTCAGCAACGAATGGAAACGTTACGTGCCGTATTTTGATTTCTTGAGGGGTGGGGCTAGCCGCCGTCTGTTTCCGGCAATGCTCTGCGTAATGGCCGCGCTCGTGCTTGCCGGCTGCTCCTCCGATGGTGAAGAAGAAATCGCCTATGAAGAGCGCCCCGTCGAGGCCATTTACAACAAGGCGCTCGACTACCTGGAAGCAGGGGATTACCGCCGCGCTGCGACCGAGTTCGACGAGGTGGAGCGCCAGCACCCCTATTCGGTCTGGGCGCGCCGGGCCATGCTGATGGCCGCCTATACCTATTACAAGATCAACGAATACGACACGGCCATTCTGGCGGCCCAGCGTTTCATTGCGCTTTATCCGGGCGGCGATGAGGCCTCTTATGCCCATTACCTTGTTGCGCTTTCCTATTACGAGCGTATTTCGGATGTGCGCCGCGACCAGAAGATTACCGAGCAGGCTTATGCCGCGCTTCTGGAAGTGCTGCGCCGGTATCCGGACAGCAAATATTCCCGCGATGCCCAGCTGAAACTGGAACTGACGATCGACCACCTTGCGGGCAAGGAAATGGAGATCGGACGCTATTACCTCAATCAGCGCAACTATCTGGCAGCGATCAACCGCTTCCGCGCCGTGATCGAGAATTACCAGACCACGACCCATACGCCTGAAGCGCTGCACCGTCTGACAGAGGCCTATCTCTCGCTTGGCATTGCGCCGGAAGCGCAGACGGCGGCGGCGATCCTGGGGCATAATTTCCCCGGCAGCCGCTGGTATGAGGACAGCTATACGCTGCTGGCCGATAAGGGACTTGAGCCGAAGGAAAACGAAGCGTCCTGGATCAGCCAGGCGTGGAAATCCGTTTTTTAGGGGCGGGCATGCTTGTCGCGTTGTCCATCCGGGACATCGTTTTGATCGATAGGCTCGATCTTACGCTTGAAGGCGGGCTCTGCGCGCTGACAGGCGAGACGGGCGCGGGTAAATCCATTCTTCTCGATGCGCTCGGCCTTGCCATGGGCGCCCGCGCCGATGCCGGGCTCGTGGCGCAAGGCACGGATAAAGGCTCCGTCACCGCTATCTTCGATGTGGGCGGCGATCATCCCGCCCGCGCGATTTTGGCGGCCCAGGAGCTTTCCGGCGACGGCGATCTTATCCTGCGCCGGGTGCAAACGGCGGATGGGCGTACCCGCGCTTTCATCAACGATCAGCCCGTCAGTGTGGCGCTGCTGCGCGAGGTGGGCGAGCGGCTCGTGGAAATTCACGGCCAGCATGACGAGCGCGGCCTTCTCGATGTATCGGGCCACCGGGCGGTGCTCGATGCTTTTGCCCATTGCGAGAAAGAAGCGCAGGCCGTGCGCAGCGCCTATAAGGCCATGGCGGAAGCCCAGTCGGTTTTGAACGCTCACCGGACCCGCCTTGAGCGTGCGGAAGCGGAGCGCGCGTTCCTCACCCATGCGCTCGAAGAGCTCTCCGATCTCGCGCCGGAAGAGGGCGAAGAAGAAAAACTCGCCGAAGAACGCTCCTTGCTGATGCATGCGGAAAAGATTTCCGAGGAACTGGTTGCTGCGCAACAGGCGCTGGCCGGCGATGCGGGGCTCGACGCGCGTATCAACCTTGCCATGCGCCGGCTGGAGCGCGCTGCCCCTCAGGCCGCCGGGCGGCTCGAACCGGTGCTTGCCGCGCTGGAGCGCACCCTGGCCGAGGCGAGCGAGGCCGAAGCGCTGCTTGATGATACGGTGCGCGGGCTCGAATTCGATCCCGACAGGCTGGAGCATACCGAAACCCGGCTCTTTGCCCTGCGCGCGCTTGCCCGCAAACACAATGTCCAGGTGGACGAGCTGTCCGCGTTGCAGGAGCGCATGACCGCCGAGCTTGCCGATATCGACGATGGGGCGGCAGCGCTCGGGCGTTATGAAAAAGCCGTGGGCGAGGCGGAGGCAGCTTATGCCAAGGCAGCCCAGCTTCTCTCCGACAAGCGCGTCAAGGCGGCGGAGAAGCTCGACAAGATCGTCGCCCGCGAGCTTGTGCCCCTCAAACTTGAAAAAGCGACCTTCCATACGCGGGTGGAAACTCTGCCGCCGGAAGAGGGCAGCGCAGAGGGGATCGACCGGGTGTCCTTCCTTATCGCCACCAATCCGGGCTCGCCGCTCGGGCCCTTGATCAAGATCGCCTCGGGCGGTGAGCTGTCGCGCTTCATCCTGGCGCTGAAAGTCGCGCTTGCCTCGGCGGGCAGCGCGCCGACGCTGATTTTCGATGAGGTGGATAGCGGTGTCGGCGGCGCGGTGGCGGAAGCCGTGGGCGTGCGCCTTGCCGAGCTTGCCCGTTCCGCTCAGGTGCTGGTCGTCACCCATTCGCCGCAAGTGGCCGCGCGGGCGCACCACCATTTGCGCATTTCCAAAGCCGCAAAGGGCAAATCCAAGGACGCGCCGGTCGCAACGCAGGTTGCCCGCCTTTCGAGCTCCGACCGGCGTGAGGAAATCGCCCGTATGCTGGCCGGTGCAACGGTGACGGAAGAAGCGCGCGCTGCCGCAGACAGGCTGATCGGGAGCGCGGAGTGAGCGCGGAAGCGAAAATAAAGGTCGCCGATCTTTCCGAAGAAGAGGCGGCAAAAGAACTCGAACGGCTGGCGGAAGAGATCGCCCGGCACGATGCGCTTTACCACGGCGAAGATGCGCCGGAGATTTCCGACGCCGACTATGACCGGCTGCGCCAACGAAACGACGAGATAGAAAAGCGTTTTCCCGGCCTCATCCGCGAGGACAGCCCGAGCCAGCGCGTCGGGGCGGCGCCATCGGAAAAATTCGAGAAAGTCGTGCACAAAGTGCCGATGCTTTCTCTTTCCAATGCCTTTTCCGATGAAGACCTGGAAGATTTTCTCGCCCGCATCCGCCGCTTTCTGAACCTCAAGGAAGGCGAAGAGCTTTTCCTTACCGCCGAGCCCAAGATCGACGGGCTTTCCGCCTCGCTGCGCTATGAGAAGGGCAAGTTCGTGCTCGGCGCAACGCGCGGCGATGGGCGGGAGGGGGAGAACGTTACCGCCAATCTGCGCACCATCGGCGATATTCCGTTGGAGGTGAAGGCTAAGGACATGCCGGAGGTCTTCGAGGTGCGCGGCGAGGTTTATATGAGCCATGAAGATTTTGCGGCGCTGAACGAGCGGCAGGAAAAAGACGGCAAGCCAATTTTCGCCAATCCGCGCAATGCCGCCGCAGGCTCCCTCCGTCAGCTCGATTCCAGCATCACCCGTCAGCGGCCTTTGCGTTTTTTCGCTTATGCCTGGGGCGATGTGAGCGGCCTGCCCGCCGATACACAGATGGGTGTTATCGAGGCGATGGGCCGCTGGGGCTTTGCTACCAACCCCTTGATGCGCCGCTGCGCCAGTGCGGAAGAAATGCTCGCCTTTTACCGCGAGGTCGAAGAACAGCGCGCCACGCTCGGCTATGACATTGACGGGATCGTTTACAAGGTCGACCGGCTGGACCTGCAGGGCCGGCTCGGCTTCGTCTCGCGCAGCCCGCGCTGGGCGATCGCCCATAAGTTCCCCGCCGAACAGGCTGTGACGGTGCTGGAAGCCATCGATATCCAAGTAGGCCGCACCGGCGCGCTGACGCCGGTGGCCCGGCTCAAGCCCGTCACCGTCGGCGGCGTTGTCGTGTCCAATGCGACCCTCCACAATGAAGACGAGATTGCGCGCAAAGACGTGCGCATCGGCGACACGGTGGTGGTGCAGCGGGCAGGCGATGTCATTCCGCAGATCGTGCGGGTGATGGAAGAACATCGCCCGAAAGGGGCAAAGCCTTATGAGTTTCCCGAGACCTGCCCCGAATGCGGCTCTCATGCGGTGCGGGAGATCAATCCGAAGACCGGCAAGCCCGATGCGGTGCGCCGCTGCACGGGCGGCCTTGTTTGCCCGGCGCAAGCGGTGGAGCGGCTGAAGCACTTCGTCTCGCGCAATGCCTTCGATATCGAAGGGCTGGGGGCCAAGCAGGTCGAGGCTTTTTATCATGACGGGCGGATCATGCGCCCGGCGGATATTTTCACGCTGGAAGAGCGGGACAAGAAAAGCCTGAAAAAGCTGAAAGACAAGGAAGGTTGGGGCGATACCTCCGCCAAGAACCTCTTCGCCGCCATTGAGGAGCGGCGGAAGGTCGGGCTCGACCGGTTTCTTTTTGCGCTCGGTATTCGCCATATCGGTGAGACGACGGCGCGCCTTCTCGCCCGTTCCTATGGCAACATCGAAGCATTGATGTCGGCGATGAAAGAGGCGAGCGATCCTGAAGGCGAAGCCTATCAGGAGCTTTTATCCATCGACGGGATCGGTGAAGTGGTGGCCGAGGCGGTGGTCGATTTCTTCCAGGAAGAGCACAACCGCGAAGCGGTGGAGGCGCTGCTTGCCGCAGGCGTTGCGCCCGAGCCGCTCGAGGCGCAGGAAACGGGCTCGCCCGTTGCCGGCAAGACCGTCGTCTTTACCGGCTCGCTCGAGCTTTTCACCCGTTCGGAAGCCAAAGCCAAAGCTGAATCGCTTGGCGCCAAGGTTTCAGGCTCCGTTTCTGCCAAGACCGACATTCTAGTGGCGGGCCCCGGCGCCGGCTCCAAGCTCAAAAAGGCGCAGGAGCTCGATATTCAGATATTGGACGAGCAGGGCTGGCTCGATCTGATCGAAGGGCACTGATCTTCAAAGACGTTCAGACGGGGCGGCAGGCCTCGCTCAGCCAGGCCTGTTCCTGCTCATCTGTAAGTTTCTCCGCCAGCACCTTTTCCACCCGCGCGTGATAGGCGTTGAGCCAGGTGCGCTCATCCGCATTCAAAAGCGCCGGGTCGATCAGCCGCCGGTCGATGGGAGCAAGGGTCAGCGTTTCAAACCCGAGCATGGGCCGTTCGCCGCCATCGATCATGGCAGCAGAGGTGACGACCTGCAGGTTTTCGATGCGGATGCCGTAAGCGCCGGTTTTATAATAGCCCGGCTCATTGGAGACGATCATGCCGGGGCGGAGCGGCTCGTGCCCGGCCTTTGAAATGCGCTGCGGGCCTTCGTGAACGGACAGATAAGAGCCGACGCCGTGGCCCGTGCCATGATCGAAGTCGAGCCCGGCCTGCCAGAGCGCCATGCGGGCCAGGGCGTCGAGCTGCGCGCCGGTCGTTCCTTCCGGGAAGCGGGCCATGGAAAGGGCGATGTGGCCTTTGAGCACGCGGGTGAAACGGTCTTTCATTTCCGCCGACGGTTTGCCGATGGCGATGGTGCGCGTCACATCCGTCGTGCCGTCGAGATATTGCGCGCCGGAATCGACGAGATAAAGCTCGCCCACATCGAGCTTCCGGTTCGTGGCCTCTGTCACCCGGTAATGGACGACGGCGCCGTGCTCGCCCGCCCCTGAAATCGTGTCGAAGCTGATGTCTTTGAGCGCCCCCGTTTCTGCGCGGAAGGCTTCCAGCTGCTTGGCCGCTGAAATCTCATCCACCTCGCCAAGCGGCGCATGGGCATCGAGCCAGGCGAGGAAACGGACGAGCGCCGCGCCGTCCCGTTCATGGGCGTCTTTCGCGCCTTTCACCTCGCGCTCGTTCTTGCAGGCTTTGGGCAGCTCGCAAGGGTCCGCGCCGTGCTGCACTTTTGCGCCGGAAGCGATGAGCTTGTCGTTGATCCAGTCCGCGCAGCTAGCCGGATCGATCTGCACATGGGCGCCGCTTTCCCCGAGCTCGCCGAGATTGACGCCGAACGCGTCCGGCTCGTGCAGCGTGACGACATTGCCCAGATGCGCGCGCGTCTCGTCGCTCAGCTTGGCGCTATCGATGAAGAGATCGGCGCTACCATCGGCCCGCAGAATGGAGAAGGAAAGCGGCAATGGCGTATGGGAAACATCGCCGCCGCGAATATTGAAAAGCCAGGCAATGGAATCCGGCATGGTGAGAACCGCAGCATCGGCTTTCTTGCCTTCCAGCACCTTGGCCACCCGCGCCAGCTTTTCCTGCGCCGCTTCCCCGGCAAGCTCCGCGCTATGCGCCTCGACCTTTGCGGCGGGGGGCGGGGGCTGGTCTTCCCAGATCCGGTCGATAAGATTTTCTGAGACGGGCACAAGCTCGGCGCCTGTTTCAGCCAGCGCCTTTTTCAGCCGCGCCACGCCGTCCACCGTGTGGAGCCAGGGATCGTAAGCAAGCTTTGCGCCGCCTTTCAGGTGCTTGGCAAGCCAGGTGCCGAGCGGCATGTCCACCATGTGGCATGTCTCGAATATGTCCGTGTCGACCTGCTCACGCACCTGTAGCGTGTAGCGCCCGTCGACAAAGACGGCGGCTTTTTCTTCCAGCACGGCGGCCATGCCCGCCGAGCCGGAAAAGCCGGTCAGCCATTTCAGGCGCTCGGCGCGCGGGGGCACATATTCGCCCTGATGCTCATCGGCGCGGGGAATGAGAAAACCCGCAAGGCCCTCTTCTTTCAAAAGGGCGCGAAGGCGGGCGACGCGTGCCGCGCCGAGGGTGGGGTCTGCACTGTCATCATATGTCTGAAACATGAGAATAAAGTGTGCTCCGGCGGCTGGCAGGTCAAGAGGGAGGCGTTTAGCCTTTCAGATGCAGGATCACCCAATCGCCGATAATCTGGCGGCGGAAAAGGTGCAGCCCCTGGTCGCGGAAGGCGCTCGCCACCATGTTTTCCTGGGTTTCCAGAATGCCGGAAAGGATAATCTCCCCGCCCGGCGCCAGATGCCGCTCCATCTCTCTTGCAAGGGAAACGAGGGGGCGGGCGAGAATATTGGCGACGATGAGATCGAACGGGGCTTTCTGGGTGATCCGCGCATGGGCAAAGCCCCGCGCCGTTACCGCCTCGATAAAAGGGCCGAGATCGTTGGCGGCCGCATTTTCCTTCGTGACTTTGACGGCCACGGGGTCGATGTCGCTCGCCAGCACTTTGCGCCGTGTCAGGCGGGCAAGAGCAAGGGCGAGAAGCCCCGTCCCGCAGCCCAGATCCAGCGCGTTCGTGATAGGGCGGCGCCGCGCGATTTCCTCGATCATGGTCAGGCAGCCATAGGTCGTCGGGTGATGCCCCGTGCCGAAGGCAAGGCCGGCTTCCACGGCAAGCGTATATTTGCCCGCCGGGCGCACATCGCGGTTATGGGCGCCGTGAATGAAAAAGCGCTGAGTCTCGATGGGTGTCAGCCCTTCAAGAGAACGGGCGACCCAATCGAGGTCGGGCAATTGTTCGACTTTCAGCGCCGGCATTGCCGCGCCATGTTCGTCAAAGAAGGGGGAGAGCGCTTTTGTGAGCGCTTCTTCATCGGGCGCGTCCAGATAATAGGCCTCGACGGCCCAGCTCATGTTTTCTTCGACTTCTACAAGTGAAAGGGCGACCGGCTCCGGCTCCACCATCCATTGCCAGAAATCGGACAGCGCATCGGCGAGATTTTCTTTGATGAGGTCCGCGCCCAGTACCAGCGTGGCTTTCCATTGACCGGCATTTGTTTCGGTCTCTTGCGGTAGGGATGACATGGCCTAGTGGCGCTCCACGAACGTGTCGATGACTTTCTTGATGCCGGCTTTTTCGAAATTCACGGTCAGCTTGTTGCCGTCGATCAGCTGAATGCGGCCATAACCGAATTTCTGGTGGAAGATGCGCTCGCCCACGTCATAGCGCGAGGCGGAGGGATCGGAGGTAGCGACAAGCTCCGCCTGCGCTTCGATCTGCGGCGCCCTCGTGCGCATTGCGCCGCCATGGGCCTGCGCCTGGGCGCGCCGCCAGCCGGGGCTGCCATAATCGCTTGTCTCGAAGCTGTGTTCGAAACGGCTTTGCCCGAAGCTTTGATAGGAGCCATATCCCGTTTCCGCTTCCAGCACTTCCACATGCTCGCGCGGCAGCTCGTCGATGAAGCGGGAGGGAATGGCGCTTTGCCAGAGATTGTGAATGCGTCTATTGGCGGCAAAGGAAAGATGAGCGCGTTTCTTCGCTCGCGTAATGCCGACATAGGCAAGACGGCGTTCTTCTTCGAGCCCCGCCAGGCCCGATTCATCGAGCGCGCGCTGATGGGGGAACAATCCTTCCTCCCAGCCCGGCAGGAAGACCGTGTCGAATTCCAGCCCCTTTGCCGAATGGAGCGTCATGAGATTGACTTTGTCTTCGCTCTCCGACTGCTGCACGTCCATAACAAGGGAAATGTGTTCGAGATAGCCCAGCAGGTTCTCGAAATGCTCCATCGCCCGCACGAGTTCTTTCAGGTTGTCGAGGCGGCCCGGCGCATCGGCGGATTTGTCGTTCTGCCACATTTCGGTATAGCCGGATTCATCGAGCACGATTTCGGCAAGCTCGGTATGCGGCATGCTGGCCATGAGGTGGCGCCAGCGGTCCACCATTTCGATAAAGGCGGTGAGGTTGCGCCGTGCCGGCTGTTTCAGCTCTTCGGACTGAATGAGGAGGCGGGCAGCGCGCATCAGTGAGATGTTTTGCGCGCGAGCAAGCTGGCGCAAAGTCTGAATGGCTTTGTCGCCGAGGCCCCGCCGCGGCTTGTTGACGATCCGCTCGAAAGCAAGGTCGTCATCGGGCTGCGCGATCAGGCGGAAATAGGCATTGGCGTCGCGGATTTCCATGCGCTCGTAAAAGCGCGGGCCGCCCACCACCCGGTAGGGCAGGCCGAGATTGATGAAGCGGTCTTCGAACTCGCGCATCTGGAAGCTCGCGCGCACCAGAATGGCGATCTCGTGCAAGGGATGGCCCTCGCGCATCATGTCTTCGATCTTCTCGCCGATCTGGCGGGCTTCTTCTTCCCCGTCCCAGACTCCTTGCACGGTGACGCGCTCGCCTTCGTCGAGCTCGGTCCAGAGCGTTTTGCCGAGCCGGCTTTCATTGGCACGGATAAGGCCGGAAGCGGCGCCCAGAATATGCGGCGTCGAACGGTAATTCTGTTCCAGGCGAATTACCTTCGCGCCCGGAAAGTCTTTTTCGAATTTCAGGATGTTGTCGACTTCCGCCCCGCGCCAGCCATAGATCGACTGATCGTCATCGCCCACGCAGCAGATATTCTTGTGCTGCTGGGCGAGGAGGCGCAGCCAGAGATATTGGGCGACGTTGGTGTCCTGATATTCATCGACCAGCATGTAGCGGAAGCGGTTTTGATACTCCGCCAGCACATCCGGGTTTTCTTGAAAAAGGCGCAGGCATTCGAGCAGAAGATCGCCGAAATCGGCCGCGTTCAGCACTTTAAGGCGCGCCTGATAGGCCGCATAAAGCTCCGCGCCCTTGCCATTGGCATAAGCAAAGGCTTCGCCCTGGGGCACCTGGTCCGGCGTCAGCCCGCGGTTCTTCCAGGTGTCGAGATGGGCGGCAAGGCGGCGCGCCGGCCAGCGCTTTTCGTCAATGCCTTCTGCTTCGATGAGCTGCTTGAGGAGACGGATTTGATCGTCCGTGTCGAGGATCGTGAAATCGGAGCGCAGGCCGACAAGCTCGGCATGGCGGCGCAGAATTTTCGCGCCGATGGAGTGGAACGTGCCGAGCCAGGGCATGCCTTCCACCACGCCGCCGATGAGCCGGCCGATGCGCTCCTGCATCTCCCTCGCAGCCTTGTTCGTGAAGGTCACGGCGAGGATTTGCCCCGGCCAGGCCTTGCGCGTTGCAAGCAGGTGGGCAAGGCGGGTCGTCAAAACCCGCGTTTTGCCCGTGCCGGCCCCAGCCAGAACCAGAACCGGGCCTTCCAGCGCTTCGATGGCGGCTTGCTGCTCGGCGTTCAGCCCTTGCAGATAAGGCGGGCGGACGCCGGCGCTGGCAGCGGCGCTGATGGAGCGGGCGGTTTCCTCTTCCGGGATCGCGCCAAGGTCAAAGGGATCGTCTTGCGGCATGATGCCGGACCTTACTCATTTCCGGCGCGGAAAACCAGCTTGCGGCGGCCCCTTTGGGACCTCTTTGAGAGCGGCCTAATGGTGCTCTTCGCGGGTTGCCATGATCAGCGCGTCATTGAAGGCGCGAAGGGCCCGTTTTTCGGTGATTTCCCCGACAATCATGCCGGAATCGTCGGGATGGGAGACGGGATAGGTGCTCAGTTCCCGGTTCTCCATGAGGCCCAGTGCTTTGCCCAGATTGTCGCCGGGAACGAGACGCGGGGGCTTCGGCGATTCGCTGTCTTCTTCGAGGTCCGTTTGCGGGCGCGGCGTGTCATACCATGTCATGAGATCGCGCACATGAAGGGAAAGGAGTACGCGCCGGTGCGGGCCTTCATGCAGATGCAGATGGCGCTGTTCGAGCTGCCAATGGAAAAAGCTCTTGCCGATCACGGCCTGCGTCAAAGCGGTGGAAATGGAATTGGCAAGGAGGAGCGCCACGGCTACCTCATAAGTGCCGATCAGCTCGAAAACCATGATGGTGGAGGAAAGCGGCGCGCCGAGGACGGCAGCGGCAACCGCGCCCATGCCGACGATCGCATAAACGCCGTGTTCGGAGGCAAGGCCGGGGGAGATGCTGGCTGCCACAATGCCGAAAGCGCCGCCCGCCATGGCGCCGAGATAAAGCGATGGGCTGAAAACGCCGCCGCCGAAGCGGGCGGCAAGCGTGATCGCCGTGGCAATGATCTTGGCCGCCACAAGGGCGATGAGCAGCCAAAGCCCGTAATTCTGTTTCAGCGCATTGTCGGTGGCTTCATAGCCGACCCCCAGCACTTCGGGAAAGAGAAGGCCGATGGCGCCGATCAGAAACCCGCCGATAACCGGTTTCGTCCAGAGCGGGATGCGGATCTTGCCTACAATATGATCGGCCACGAAAGAGGACATCATGAAGCTGATGGCAACGACGGCGCAGACGACGCCGAGCAGCGCAAAGGCGGGAAACTCCCAGTAGGACATGATCACATAGTCGGGCAGGGAGAAGGCTGGCTGATCGCCGATATGAAAGCGGACGATTGCCGTGCCGACGACGGAGGCGATGGTGGTCGGCACGAAGGCGCGCAAGGCGTAATGAGCGAGGATCACTTCATGGGCAAAGAGCACGCCTGCGAGCGGTGCGTTGAAGGAGGCGGAGACCGCCGCTGCAACGCCCGAGGCAAGCAACACGCGGCTCATGTCCGGCGGCAGCTTGAGGTAGGTTGCGATTTTGGACGTCAGTGTTGCGCCAAGATGCACCGCCGGGCCTTCGCGGCCTGCGCTTGCGCCCGCGCCGAGCGATACAGCGGCAAGACCGGCGCTCACCAGCCCTTCGCGGAAGGGCATGCGCCCGCTATTCAGATGTGCTGCCTCGATGACTTGCGCGACGCCGCGCGGGCGTTTGCCCGGCAGCCAGAAATCGATGACGAGGCCGACCAGAAGACCGGCGGCCACGGGCCCCGCCATGATCTGCCACCAGGGCGTTTCATAAAGAAGGGAGGTGATGGCTTCCCGCCCGCTGCCGATCCATAAGAACTGCACGCCGGCAATGGCGAAGCGGAAGGCGATGGTGCCGTAGGCGGCGATGATGCCGGCGGCGAGCGCCGCCAGCCAAACGACCATATGCCGCTCGGCCCAGAATTCGCGCAGATTTTCCTCGATCGGCCGGTCGAAAAACAGCCGGAACAGACTTTTGAGCCGGTCCGCTATCCGTTTCAGCCAATCGGTCTGCTGCTCGCCCATCCGCAACCTCCAGTAGGAGGTTTACCCTAGCTGAAAGGGGTTAGCGAGGTCTTTGCACAGATTTTTCGGCGCTTACTTACACCGGCCGATGGAGCCTTCCCCGCAGACATGCTTGCCGTCGGTCCAGGTGGCGCCCGTCAGGTCGGCATGGAGGAAGTCGGTCTGGTCGAGATTGGCATCGGTAAAATCCGCGCCCTTCAGGTTCGCGCGGAAAAGGCGGGTGCGGCGCAGTTTGGTGCCTTTGAAGCTCGCGCCCTGCAAATCGGCTTTCGTCATGTCCGCATCCGTGAGGTCAGCCTTGTCGAAGCGGGCGCCTTTCAGATCGGAGCTGACGAATTTTGCCCCGCGCGCTTCCACTTCGGTGAAATTGGAACCGGGAAAGGCGGAATGCTTCAGCCGCACGCCCACCAGCCGTGCCCCGGAAAGGTCTGCTTCTTCATAAGCCACTTCCCCGAAAACGCAGCGGCTCCAATCCACACCCGGCGCGGGCGGGGCGGAGCAATTGGCCAGCGCCTCTGCCTTCGGCGCAAATCCGGCCCCTGTCAGCGCCAGGAAAAAAGCAAAGGTTAGAAGCGATGCAGCGGGGGACAGTCTCATGGGCAGGTTACGCGCTCTCTTTCTTGCGCCGGATGCCGATCACGCGGCCGACTTCGGCAGGGACGGGAAGAGATTTGTGCCGATCCATCAGACTTTCCAGCTTTTCTTGCACATGGGCCGGAAAAGGCGCGGTCTTGCGGGTTTCCAGGCTGACGTGAAGGCTGATCTGCTCGGAGGTCGCGGCGAGGTAATTTTTTTCGGCGTGATACATCTTGCCGAAATAATGCATGCGTTTCTCGTCCCAGTCGAGAAGCTGATATTCGATGCGCACCGGGTCGCCTTCTTTCAACTCCTGGGCGTAGGTCACATGAATCTCGCCGATGAAGCAGGAGAACTTGCCCTCTTTCGTATAGTCCCAGCCGATGCCGAGATCGTTGAACAGCGCGTCGAGCGCATTGTCGAAGAGAAGGTTGTAATAGGCCATGTTCATATGGCCGTTATAATCGATCCATGCCGGTTCGACCTTGCGGGTCGGCGTTACATAAGGTGTGGCGGCAGAATTTGCTTGGTCCGGCATGGTTGGCTCCTTTTGTCTATCTTTTGCGGGCACAGGCGCTTTGTCAAAGTGGGGAGTTTGATGGGCGGACGCAAGGTTTCATCCGTGCTTGGCCGCAGCGCGCGAAGGGATTAGCCTGCCCGCAGGAGTTTTCGATGAACATTCACCCCGCCGCAGAAAACCGCCATGCGCCAGCCGCCTTGCTCGAGGCGCTTGCCGCGCGTTTTGGTGAGCGGTTTTCTCGCAACGCTGCGCAGCGCGAGGCGCATGGGCGCGATGAAAGCTGGCATATCCCGGCCGCGCCCGACGGTGTTTTTTATCCAGAAAGCACGGAAGAAGTAGCCGAAGCAGTAAAGCTTTGCAGCGCGCATAACACACCCATCATTGCCTTTGGCGCAGGCACCTCGCTCGAGGGGCAGGTGGCCGCGCCCTCGGGCGGCATCTCTTTCGATTTCACGCACATGAACCGCGTACTCGCGGTCAATGCAGAAGACCTCGACGTGCGGGTGGAAGCGGGTGTTACGCGCAAGCAGCTCAACGAAGAACTGCGCGATAAAGGCCTCTTCTTTCCCGTCGATCCCGGCGCCAATGCGACGCTGGGCGGCATGGCGGCAACGCGCGCTTCGGGCACGAATGCGGTGCGCTACGGCACGATGCGCGAGAATGTGCTCAGCCTCAAAGCCGTCACGGCGGCGGGCGAGGTGATCGAGACGGGCGGGCGGGCGCGCAAATCCGCCGCCGGCTATGACATGACGCATCTGCTTATCGGTTCGGAAGGCACGCTCGGGCTCATCACCGAATTGTCGCTGAAACTTTACGGCGTGCCGGAGGCCATGGCCGCCGCCGTTTGCGCCTTTGCGGATATCGAGGGCGCCGTCGCCTCCGTCATCGAGACCATTCAATGCGGCCTGCCGGTGGCGCGGATCGAAATTCTGGATGCGCTGCAGGTGCGCGCTTGCAACGCTTATTCCAAACTTTCCTTGCCCGAACAGCCGATGCTGTTTCTGGAATTTCACGGCTCGGCGAAAAGCGTCGAGGAACAGGCCGCTCAGTTCGGGGAGATCGCTTCGGCCCATGGCGGCAGCGGTTTCGATTGGGCGGTGAAGGCGGAAGACAGAAACCGGCTCTGGGAAGCCCGGCACAATGCCTATTACGCCGCCCGCGCGCTGGCGCCGGGCAAGAACGGCATGGTGACGGATGTCTGTGTACCGATTTCCCAGCTTGCCCGCTGCATCCGCGAAACGCGCGCCGATCTCGATGCTTCTTCCATTCTTGCGCCGCTGGTTGGCCATGTGGGGGACGGCAATTTCCACACGATCATGCTAATCGATCCGGACGATGCGGGGGAGGTGGCGGAAGCCAAGCGTCTGCACGACCGGATGGTGGCCCGGGCGCTCGCGCTTGGCGGTACCTCGACAGGCGAGCATGGCATCGGCTCGGGCAAGCAGGGCTTTCTTGCCGAAGAACATGGCGACACGCTGCCCCTGATGCGGGCCGTGAAGCAGGCGCTCGATCCTGAAAACCTGCTCAATCCCGGCAAGCTTGCCGGATTTTGAGCTTCTTAAGCGGCGAGGCCCCGGATAAAGGTTTCGGCATGCGCTTTCAAAAGCGCATCGGGATCGACGATGCTGGGATCGGGCCCGATGGAATTCATCCAGATCCCGTTCATCAGCACCGGGAAGATGCACAGCGCGGCCTGGGCGCGCGCGTCGCAGGGAAGGAACTCGCCCGTGGCGATCCCTTTTTCGATAACACCTGAGATCGTGGTCATGGCGCGCGCTACCACCTCATCGCGGTGATAGGTGACGAGCTCCGGGAAATTGCGCGCTTCGGCGGCGACGATCTTCACGATCGTGCCGAGCTCCGTATGCGCCATGAGATGGCCGATGCCGAGAATGATTTCCTGCAGGAGATCGGAGAGCGAGCCTTCATGGCGGGCAACGGCGGCATTGGTGTCGGCGACGGTCGGCAGGGCGCCTTCGCGCACTAGGGCGAAGAACAGGTCTTCCTTGCTTTCGAAATAAAGATAGATCGCGGCTTTGGACACGCCCGCCGCCTCGGCCACGTCTTCAAGGCGGGTATTGGCGAAGCCGTGCTCACCCACCAGCCGGATTGCCGCGGAGATAATCGCCTGCGGCCTGTCGCTTCGCCGGCGCACCGTGCCTTTTCCCAATGCCGCTTCCACCCTGTCCTTGTATTCCATGGCGACCATCCCCGGTTTTGGATTACGGGGCCGATCATACATGTTACTGACTGGTCAGTCACCTGCGGGAAGGACGAATTTTCGCAAGGAAATGCTCGTTTTTGCGCTATTCGGCGGCCTTTTTCCGGGCTTTAAGCTCGGCCAGGAGCCGCTCCCGGCCGGAATCGAGCTCGGGCGCGGGGGGTCGGACGGCCGGGTCCGCAAAACCGGAGATTTTGACGGGATTGCCCGCCATGCGCACTTCGCCCACATCCGGGTCTTCGGTGGCGACCACCATGTTGCGGAAGAGAACTTGCGGGTCGCTGAGCGCCTGCTCGACATTGTTGATGGGCCCGCAGGGAATGCCCGCATCGCCCAGAAGCGTCAGCCAGTAGCTTACGGGCTCGCCCGTGAGGCGGGCTTCGAGCGCCGCCGTCAGCGCCTCGACGTTCTGGCAGCGCGCTTCATTCGAAGTGAAGCGCGCATCGCCTGCAAGGCCGGGCAGGCCAAGGAGCTCGCAAAGCCTGGTGAAGAGCGCATCATTGCCCGCCGCGATGGTCAGATAGCCGTCTTTCGCCTTGAACGCCTGAAACGGGGTGATGGAGGGGTGGCGCGCGCCGAGCGGGCCCGGTACCTTGCCGGTCGCAAAATAACGGGCAATGCCGTTTTCCAGCATGGCGATCTGGCAATCGAGCATGGAAACATCGACGCGGCGGCCCTCTCCCTCGGTCGTGCCGTTCTTTGTGCGCTCGTATAGTGCGCTGACGATGCCAAGCGCAGTGAAGAGACCCGCGCCAATATCGCCGATCGAGGTGCCGACCCGCGTCGGCTCGCCGCCCGGATGGCCCGTCAGGCTCATGATCCCGCCCATGCCTTGCACCACCATGTCATAGGCGGGCTTTTCCCGGTAAGGGCCGGTCTGGCCGAAGCCGCTGGCCGAGGCGAAGATGAGACGGGGAAAGCGCTGATGCAGGCGCTCCCATTCATAACCCAGTTTTTCCATGGTGCCGGGGCGGTAATTTTCCACCAGCACATCGGCATCTTCCAAGAGCGCTTCGAAAATCTCCCGGTCTTCCTCGCGCTTCAGGTTGAGCGCAATGGATTCCTTGCCCCGGTTGACGGACATGAAATAGGCCGACTTCTTGTCGATGAAGGGGCCGATATGGCGCGCATCGTCGCCGCGCTCGGGCAGTTCCACCTTGATGACGCGGGCGCCGAGATCGGCAAGCACCATGGTGCAGTAGGGCCCGGCAAGCACGCGGGTCAGATCGACGATCTTGATGCCGGAAAGCGGGCCCACGGCGGGTTCCGCTGGCGAGGTTTGCGCCTTTGTCATGTCTCTTCGGTTCCTCCCGATTCATCTTGAAGGGGCGTGCTCTTTGCGGGCACTTTCGCCGTTTCTCCTTGCAGGCCGCCATGCGGGGTAAGGCGGCGGCCTTCATGCAGGCGGCGTTCTTTTTCTTTGAGCAGCTTGGCCGCTTTCTTTTCCGCGCCCGTGCGCCCGGTGCGCACCCGGTTGGCAGCGGCCTTTGCCGCTTTTTCCTGGCGGGTCTCTTTCTTGCCGGATTTTTTGGATTTTTGCCGGAAATCCGAGAAATTAACTATATTTCCTTTGTCAGAACCCATAATTTCCCCGCTGAAGACCGGCATCTGACATACCATCAAGCCGGGCTTTGCCAAATACAAGGGCTCTGAATAAGAGGGGCCCTGCATATAGGGGCGTTGAATGTCTGTGGCAGGTTGTGGGGGCCGCCACCTTCAAATCCATAGACCGGACCGAAGGGGTCGTCTTGCGATGACAGTCGGGGAGGGCGCGTGAATTCCGTACTGTCTTATATTGCCGCGTTTATCGTTGTCGTTCTCTTTGCTGCGCTGATCGGCCCGAGCTTCGTCGATTGGAATTCTTTTCGCGGTGAAATCGAGAGCCGTCTGAGCGAAGCCACGGGCTGGCAGGCGGAAGTTTCCGGTGACATTCATTTCGTGCTTTTGCCCGCGCCGCGTTTTCAGCTGGGCGGCCTGAGTCTGCGCGAGGCCGACGCTGCAGCCGAGGCCGCGCCGCTTGCAGACATCGGCTCCGTGGAAGGGGAAGTGGCGCTGGCGCCGCTTCTGCGCGGCGATGTCGAGGTGACGCATGTGCGTCTTTCCGATTTTTCGCTGAACGTCACGGTGGATGAAGACGGGCGGCTTGACTGGAGCTCGCCCATCAATGTTTCCGATCCCGGTGCAGACAGCTATGTCGATCCCAAATCGGTCAGCCTGACCAGCGCGCAGCTCGAGCGTGGCACGTTGCAATACCGCGACTTGCGCTCCGGGCGGGAGGTGAACTTTGCCGGTATTAACGGCACCTTCTCCGCCGCCTCGCTGCAAGGACCGCTCCGGGCGGATGTTGCTTTCACGCAAGGCGGGGTAAAAGGCGAGGTGGAGCTTGCGGTGGGTGAGTTTGCAGGCACGAAAGCTTTTCCCGTCACTGCGGCGCTCTCATATCCGGAAATCAGCTCGCGCCTCAGCTTTTCGGGCATTGCGACGGAGTTTTCGCGCGCAGGCCGGCTCGACGGCGCTTTCCAGGCCCAGGCTGGGATGAAGGAAAAGGGCGAGCCGCTCGTCAACGTCAATGCGGGGCTCGTTGCCGGGGAAAACGAAGCGCGCCTGCGCACGCTTGTGGCGGATCTTCCGGGCGGCACGCTGAAAGGCGAGGCGGCGCTCAGCCTGTCCGGCACGCCGCGCGCTGCGCTCGATCTTTCCGCCGTCTCCCTCACGCTCGATCCTTATTTTGCAGGTCCCGAAACCGGTGAAGCCGTCGCCGGGCTTTTGTCTTATCTGCCTGCCGACATGGATTTCGAAGCCGCGATAAAAGCTGACGGTGTGCTTTACCGCGAGCGCTCCGCAAAAGAGCTTTCGGCGCAATTGATGCGGGAAGAAGGTGTCTGGCGGTTGACGGAAGCTGCGCTCAAACTGCCCCATGACGCGCGCCTTGAAATGCGCGGGCGCCGCAGTGAGGCAGCGGGCGGCAAGACCCGTTATGACGGTACCTTCAATTTGCGCGCGCCCAACGCGCATCTCTTCTCATCCTGGCTTGCAGGCACGGCGCCGGTGAACGGCAATGGCGGGGCCGCGGCGCTCAATATGGAAGGCACGCTCGCCCTCTCCGACACGCTTTGGCAGTTCTACAATATCGAGGCCGCACTCGGCCCTGCGGGCGAGAGCGGGGTGGCGGAAGAAAATTTACGCGGCGGCTTTTCGCTTGCCCGTGTCGAGCGCCAGGCGCTCAGCATCGAGGCGCATGGGCGCGATGTGGACCTGACCCCGCTTGCCCCGCTCCTTGCGCTTCTGCCCGAAGACCCGCGCGAGATGGCGCGCGCGCGCGATATCAGCCTCGTGACGACGGGGCGGAACGTGACATTCGAAGACTGGCAGGCTGCCGAGCTCGATGCGGAAGCAGCGCTCCGCCAAGGCGCGCTTGCCATCGATCATGTGCACCTTGCCGATCCGAGCGGTGCGTCGCTGTCGCTTTCAGGGCGCCTTGCCGGGATCGAGGATGAACCGCTCGGCGCGCTGCAGGGCCGCATCGATGCGCCGCAGGCCGGCACTTCCTTTTTCGGGCTGATCGATGAGGATTGGCAGAAGGCGGGCTACGCGCCGCTGTCGGTCTATTTCGAAGCTCAAGCTGAAGCAGGGGATGACGGCGCAGGCCATTTCACCAGCGTCGATCTTGAAGGGCGGGTGGCTGAAAGCTCCTTGAAAGCGCTGATCAAGCGCCGCCGTGAAAAAGAAGGCAAAGCCTTTTATGATGGCGTTCTCTCGCTCACCAATGAAAGCAGCGCCGCGCTGCTGCGCCAGCTCGGCTTTGCGCCCGGCGCAGAGGTCAGCGAAAACGGCGAGCTGCGTCTGCAAGGGGCAGGCGAGGAAGGCGGCTCTTACGAGGTTGGCGCACGGCTGACGGCCAATGGTTTTCATATATCTTCCAAAGGCAAGCTTGGCGGCGCGCTCGCCTGGCCGCCGCAAAAATTTGATGGCCGCATAGATATCTCCGCGCCGCGCCTTGAGGCTTTGGTGCAGGGCTTCGGCTGGAACGAGGGCGAGGCGGCGGGCCTGATGCGGCTGCTTACCCGCAATGGGGCAGGCGGCGGCGTTGTTGCCGGCGGCGATGTGGCGCTTGAAGAAGGGGCGTTTCAGGTCGAAGGGCTTGAGGCGGTAGCGGGCACGTTCCGCACCTCGGGCACGCTTGGCTGGAAAATGGCGGCGGGCGAAACGCCGGGCCACCTTTCCGGCAATATCGAACTCTCCCGTCTGTCGCTTGATCCGGTTTTCGCCGAAGGCGTTGCGCCCGGCGATGTTTGGCCGACAACGCCGCTCGACTGGTCGGCGCTGGGGGATTTTACCGCCGAGCTCAATGTGAAAGCGGATCTTTTGGAACTTGCGGGTCTGCGCATCGGGGAAGCGGAAAGCCGGGCGAGCGTTGAAAGCGGCGTGCTGTCGCTCACCCCTTTCACCGGCACTTTTGCCGATAGCCGGCTTACCATGGGCATGCGCTTTGAAGGCGGGGAAAGCGAGCCCGGTATCGGCGTGACGCTGTCGCTGGAATCGGCGGATGCGGCGCAGGCCACAGGCCTTGCCTTAGGGGAAAGCGCCGGGCGCGGCGAGCTCGGCCTCAGTCTTCAGATGGAAGGCAAGGGGCGCTCCTGGCTGGCGCTCGTTTCCTCGCTCGGCGGCAGCGGTCAGCTGCTTTTCGAGAATGGCGTTTTCAACGGTTTCGATCTCGACGCCTTTTCGATGGGCCTTGCAGAGCTGGAAGACATAGAGGATTTCGCGGCGCTGAAAGAGCGCACGCTCGACGAAGGGCAAACGGCGGTAACGCGCATTGCCGCGCCGCTCAATGTCGAGCAGGGACTGGTGCAGACGGTCGATGCCGAATTCGATATCCCGCTCAGCCCCGGCGCCGCCGGCAAAACCTATATCGATCTGCCGCGTCTTCACGGCGACACCGAGCTGACACTGCCATTGCCCGCGCCCGAAGGTGTGCCGGCGCTCGGCTTCGTTTCCGCAGGGCCCTTGCGCGCGTTGCAAAGCCGCTTTGATACCGTGGCTGTGGAGGCTTTCATGGCGCGCCGCCTGCTCGAAAAGCAGATCGAAGACGCGGGCGTTGAAGACCTGCCGGAAGATTTGAAAGAACTGATCGAGACGCCGGAGAAAAAGCCGGAAGCGGCGCCTGAAACATCAAACGGTGCTGAAGCGGCAAATGACAATGCGCCTGCCGCTGAGGGGGCATCCGAAGTGCCCAGTGCGCCGCGTCCGCAGGCCCGGCCCGACAAGGCGTCTTGAAGACTTTAGCTAGAGCTAGGGTCGCCGTTTTCTTCCGGTGCGTCGCACGCCCTTGCCGGTACCATTTCCTTGAAAACGAAAACGCGGAGCGCGCTTGAGAGGTTTTCCTCTTCCTCGCGCTCCGCGTCTATCTGGCGGATCAGTTCGTTGACCGAAACCTTGCGGGAGCAGGCCAGTTCCTTCAAGCCTTCCCAAAAGGGACGCTCAAGAGAAATGCTGGTGCGGTGGCCTGCAATGCTGACCGAGCGTTTGACGATTTTGCTCAAACCCGCTCCCCTTTGCCCCGATATTGAGGGCTCAAGTTTACTGAGGAGCGATCATATCCTGCGGACGCACGGTCTGGTCAAACTCTTCTTCCGTCACATAACCGCCTTTCACCGCTTCCTCGCGCAGCGTCGTGCCGTTCTTATGCGCGGTCTTGGCGATTTTCGTGGCGTTGTCATAACCGATCTTTGGCGCCAGCGCGGTCACGAGCATCAAAGAGCGTTCCATGAGATCGGCAATCCGCTCGCGGTTCGCTTCGATGCCGTCCACGCAGTTTTCCGCAAAGCTGACGCTCGCATCGGCCAGAAGGCGGATGGACTGCAGCACATTGTAACCGATCACGGGCTTGAAGACGTTGAGTTCGAAATGGCCCTGGCTGCCGGAGAAGGTCACCGTCGTGTGGTTGCCCATCACCTGCGCGCAGACCATGGTCAAGGCTTCGCACTGGGTGGGGTTCACCTTGCCCGGCATGATGGACGAGCCCGGCTCGTTTTCGGGCAGCTGCAATTCGCCGAGACCCGAGCGCGGGCCGGAGCCGAGGAAGCGAATATCGTTGGCGATCTTGAAGAGCGAAACGGCAACGGTGTTCAGCGCGCCGTGGGCTTCCACACAGGCATCATGCGTTGCCAGCGCTTCGAACTTGTTCGGTGCGGTGATGAAGGGCAGCTTCGTGAAGTTTGCCACCTCTTCGGCGAATTTTTCCGCAAAGCCGATCTTGGCATTGATGCCGGTGCCGACCGCCGTGCCGCCCTGGGCAAGTTCCAGCAGCGCGGGCAGAACCGCTTCCACGCGGCGGATGCCGTTTTCGACCTGCGCCACATAGCCTGAAAATTCCTGGCCGAGCGTCAGCGGCGTTGCATCCTGGGTGTGGGTGCGGCCGATCTTGATGATGTCTTTAAAGGCTTCTGCTTTGTCGTTCAGCGAATTGCGCAGCTGCTGCAGCGCGGGCACGAGCCGGTGCGTGATCTCTTCGGCCGCCGCGATATGCATGGCGGTGGGGAAGGTGTCGTTCGAGGATTGCGAGCGGTTGCAATGATCGTTCGGATGGACCGGGTCTTTCGAGCCCATCTTGCCGCCCAGCATTTCGATCGCCCGGTTGGAGACGACTTCGTTCGCATTCATGTTCGACTGGGTGCCGGACCCCGTCTGCCAGACGACGAGGGGGAAATGATCGTCGAGCTTGCCCTCGGCCACTTCCAGCGCGGCCTCGGCAATGGTCTGGCCGATTTTCGGGTCGATATTGTCGAGCGCCATATTGGCGAGCGCCGCCGAGCGCTTGATGACGCCGAGCGCCCGCACGAGCGGCTTCGGCATGGTTTCGCCGCCGATCTTGAAATTGCCGAGGGAGCGCTGCGTCTGAGCGCCCCAGTATTTGTCGGCGGGCACTTCAAGCGGGCCGAAGGAATCGGTCTCGGTGCGGGTCTTGCTCATGAGTGGGATCTCCCTGAAATACGGCGTCATGGCCCGCCCGCACCAGGCGGATGGGCGATTTTGGAGGCTGATTTAGCACGCAGGAGCGGGAGCGCCAAGCGGGGGACCGTGCACTGCTTTGCCGAGGGGTGGGAAGAGAGCCCAAGCGGGCCTGTTATTTGTTCTTGCGGAAAGCGTCGAGGCTGACCACGTCGCCGCCCGCTTCGCCAGGCGCCGGGCTTTCGGCATCCTCGGTGCCCGGCTCTTGCGCCGGTTCCAGTTCCTCATCCGCCGCAGCGTCCTCGCCTTGCGCGAATTGCAGGCCGAACTGGACGGAAGGATCGAAAAAGCCCAGAAGCGCGGAGAAGGGCACCACCAGCCGTTCCGGCACCTTGTTGAAGGAGAGATTGACCGAAAATCCCTTCTCGGAGACGTCCAGATCCCAGAACTGGTGCTGGAGCACGATGGTGATTTCTTCCGGATATTGCTCTTTCAGCCGGTCGGAGATCTGTACGCCCGGCGCGTCGGTACGGAAGGAGATGTAGAAATGGTGCTCGCCCGGCAGCCCTTCCTTGCCCGCAATCTCCAGCGATTTGCGCACCACGCCTTTCAGCGCTTCCTGCGCCATCAAATCGTAGCGCATGAGATCTTGGGAGGGGGTGTCAGCCATGGGTGTTCAACCTCAACCTTTTGCCGAATCTGCCAAATTTGCCGCTTTGCAAGCCTGCCTTGCCCCCGGCGGGCTGGCAAGGGAGCTAGTGCATCCGGGCAGCGGTGTCAAAGCGGCGTTGCCGCGCGGCCACAGCTTTAACCCTATATAGGCCGCAAATTGCCGAAAGACGCTTAGGCGCGCGCAAAACCGGAGGGAAATTAAGTGAGGGCTTCTGTTGCCAGGTGCCCTCGAACCCCGCCTAACCGTGCTAACGGCTAGGGCTTAATTCGAAGCTGTCGCACTGCTTAGGCAGCGAGACGTGCTTCAGCATAGTTGTCGTTGGCAACTATCAAGTTTGGCCCGATAACGGTGGCTACCATGCCGAGCGAAAAAACTACCTTTACACCCTCGTCGATCCTGTTTCGCCCCCCTGAAGCCCGCAAAACCGTTTCAAGCGCGGGAATATTGGTGGAGGCGCCGGGTACTGCCCCCGGGTCCGATAGGCTTATTGCGTAGTCCGTTTATCGCCATAGTCGGCAATGCCGACAGGCGTAATATAAGCATCATGAGCGGCAAATAAAGGGTGAAGGGCGCCTGACCGAAGGAAGTCTTGTGCTTTCTGCAACAAGCCCGCGCCCGGCACATTCTTGCCCTTTTTGCTCCCCATTGCCGCCATTTCCCGCCGTTTGAATGTCTTCGGGCGCGGGGCACTGACTTTAAGAATAAAGGGCGGTGCGATGATAACGCGCAGGAAGGTTCTCGGCGGCTTCGGTACTCTTTTCAGCGGCGCTTTGACGGGCGGCGCGCTTTTTTCCATGCCCGGCTGCGCCGGCTCGTCCGAGGCGGGGGAGGTGCCCGGCGCGGTTTTGAGTGAAGATCTGCCAGAGCCCGCGCGCCAGCTTATCATCGCGGCGGAGGCCCAGATCGGCGTCACCCGGCGCTACGATCCTTCCTATGCCCGGATCGATTATCCGGGCGGCGATGTGCCGCTGGAGCGGGGCGTGTGCACAGATGTGGTGATCCGCGCCTACCGGGCCGGGCTCGGCCTCGATTTGCAGGAGCTGGTACATGAAGACATGCGCGCCGCGTTTGCCGACTATCCGCCCCATTGGGGTCTCAAAAAACCCGACCCCAATATCGATCACCGGCGCGTGCCGAACCTTGCCGCGTTTTTTACCCGCCAGGGAGCGGAGGTGAAAGATGACAGTTACAGGCCCGGCGATCTTGTGACGCAGAACGTCTTCGGCCGCCCGCATATCGTGGTGGTGAGCGCGAAAACCTCACCGCTCACCGGGCGCCGCCGCATCATTCACAATATGGGCCGCGGCACGGAATATGGCGACTGGCTCGGGCTTTTCCCCGAGACGGGCCATTTCCGTTTCCGCACGCTTGCCGCTTGAGGGGCAGGCTTAGCCCGCGGGCAATTGCTCCTTGAAGACGCGGATGACATTGCCGCCCATAATCTTGCGGATTTCCTCATCCGTGAAACCGGCCTTGCGCATTTCCTCCGTCAGGACGGCAAGTTCGGACGTGTCGAAAAGAACTGTCGTGCCGCCATCATAGTCCGAGCCGAGGCCGACATGATCGGCGCCCAGAAGGTCGGCGGCATAGCGCAGGGATTTGACGACATTCGCCGGATCGATCTTGCAGACCGCGCCGTCCCAATAACCGATGCCGATGACGCCGCCGCGTTCGGCGATGCGCTTCATCAAATCATCTTCGAGGTTGCGCGCGGTGTTGCAGGCGCCTTTGACGCCCGTGTGAGATACGAAGATTGGGCTATCCGTCATCGCCAGCACATCCTCCACCACGGCGGGGGAGGAATGAGCGACATCGATCATGATGCCTTGCGCTTCCAGCTCGCGCACGACCTCCTTGCCGAAATCGGTGAGCCCGGCGCCGGAAAGCCCGTGCAGCGAGCCGCCCAGCTTATTGTCGAAGAAATGATGCAGGCCCATCATCCGGTAGCCTGCGTCATAGAGCACTTTCACATTGGCCACGTCGCCTTCGAGCGGATGAAGCCCTTCGGTCGCCAGCAGCCCGGCGACAATCTCCTTGCCTTCGGTGCGTGCGCTCAAAACCTCTTCCAGATCGGCGTTCGTGCGCACGACTTTCAGCGCGTCGGGCGCATCTTCTTCCGCGGCCTTTAGTTTGTCCGCCTGATAAAGCGCGCGCTCCAGGAGGCTGCGCCAGGTGCGTGCCGGCCAGCGCTGCACCATGGCAAGCAGGGTGATCTGGTCGCTATCGGCGGTGTTCTCGTCATAGTTCAGACCCTGGGGCACTTTGGTGACGACGGAGAAGACCTGCAGCGCCACATTGCCGTCCACGAGGCGGGGCACATCCACATGGCCGCGATCGGCTCTCGACAAGGGATCGCGGGCCCAGAGCAGCGTGTCGGAGTGCAGATCGGCGATGACGAGGCTTTCATGCAGCGCGGAGGAGGCCTCCCCGATCTCGTAAGGGGCGTGTTCCTCGACCACATTCGTGGTGCTTTCCAGATAGCCCGGCACGATGACAAGGGCGGCGACGGCGGCGGCCACCACAAGGCCGAGCCCGATCAAAACTGCTTTTTTCACTTTCTGCTCCCCATTTTTCCCCAGCTTTTTGCCGGGCGGGGCATTTCTTGCGCCCCTGTGCTGGCCGCCATTCTGGCTCAAGCGGAGCGGGGGCGCTAGACTGGCGGGCGAAAGAATCAGGAAGGGCCCGATGCAGCAATATCTCGATCTGATGCGGCTGGTGCGCGACAAAGGGGTGGAAAAGTCCGACCGGACCGGCACCGGCACGCGCTCCGTCTTCGGCCACCAGATGCGCTTCGATCTTTCGGAGGGCTTTCCGCTGGTGACGACGAAGAAGCTGCATCTGAAATCCATCATCCATGAGCTGCTCTGGTTTCTGGCGGGCGACACGAATATCGCCTATCTGAAAGCGAACGGCGTGCGCATCTGGGATGAATGGGCGGATGAGAGCGGCGATCTCGGTCCCGTTTACGGCCATCAATGGCGCAGCTGGCCCGCGCCCGATGGCACGAAGATCGACCAGATCAAAAACGTCATTCAGCAGATCGAGAACAACCCGGATTCACGCCGGCTCATCGTTTCGGCCTGGAACGTGGCCGATGTCGATCACATGGCGCTGCCGCCCTGCCACTGCCTCTTCCAGTTCTATGTGGCGGACGGCAAACTTTCCTGCCAGCTCTATCAGCGCTCGGCGGATATTTTCCTCGGCGTGCCCTTCAACATCGCGTCTTACGCGCTGCTCACCATGATGATCGCGCAGGTGACGGGGCTGGAGCCCGGCGAGTTCATCCACACATTCGGCGATGCGCATCTTTATCTCAATCATCTGGAACAAGCGGACAAGCAACTTCAGCGCGACCCGCGCCCCTTGCCGCAGATGAAGATCAATCCGGATGTGAAAAGCATTTTCGATTTCACCTATGATGATTTCGAACTGGTGGGATACGACCCCCACCCGCATATCGCTGCCCCGGTCGCAGTTTAGGCGGGCCGGGATATGCATATCTCTTTCGTGGTCGCCATTGCTGAGAATGGCGTGATCGGGCAGGGGGGGGATCTGCCCTGGAAAATTTCCGGCGACATGAAGCATTTCAAGGCGGTGACGCTGGGCAAGCCCATCATCATGGGCCGCAAGACCTGGGACTCGCTGCCGAGAAAGCCTTTGCCGGGCCGCCCCAATATCGTGGTGACGGGCCAGGCGGGCTTTCAGGCGGAAGGGGCCGAGGTTGCGGGCTCCGTGGACGCAGCGCTCACGCGCGGCGCGGCGCTCGCCCGTGAACTCGGCGTCGATGAAGTCGCCATTATCGGCGGGGCGCAGATTTACCGCGCCGCTTTCCCCAGGGCGACGCGGCTCTATATTACGGAAGTGCATGCGCGCCCGGAGGGGGATGTTCATTTTCCCGATTTCGATGAGGGGGAGTGGCGCGAGGTCTCGCGCACCCGCCATGCCGCCGGAGAAAAAGACAGCGCGGATTTTTCCATCGTTATTTATGAGCGCCGCTAGATGTCAAGGGCCGGCGGATGAGAGGGACAAGACAGATGAATTTCAGAACGCTGACGCTGAGGCCCTCTCCCAATCAGTATCTCGTCGCCCCGGAAGGGCTTTGCGAGAACGCGACGCCCCATCGCACGGCCCCGGTATTTTCCATGAGCCGCGAAAAGCTCGATGCGCTGATGAGCGGTCTTATTCTCAAGCAGCCACGCACGCGCCGGCGCAATGTGGAAACGGCGCCCGGCCAGCATGAAGTCGTTCAGCGCACGGCGCTTCTCGGTTTTCCCGACTGGATCACGTTCGAGGCGCTGGAAGTGGAGGGCGGCAAATCCACCCTCGCGCTTTACAGCCGCTCGGTCTATGGTTGGTCCGACCTCGGGGCGAATAAGAAGCGGATCGACGGTTGGCTCGCCAAGCTGGAAGAGGCAGTGCGGCGGCAGGGGTGAGAGGTCCGCGCCGGCTGGGACAAGCGCCGCATTAAGAGCGCGGGTATCAGTACGTAACGTGTGCGTAGAGAGAGTTTCCGCAACAGATCCGGCAGTTCGTGGTGGCCTGCCGCGCCTTTAGACAAGAGCGCGTGCCCCATGGAATTTAAAACACTGACCCTTCCTTTTGCCGCGAGCCATTACCTCGTTGCGCCGCAGGGCCTTTGCCAGGCGGCGGTGCCGCATCGCTATTCACCCGTTTTCAGCGCGCCGCCGGAAGCTGTCGAGGAACGGCTTCTCCGGCTCATCAAGCTTGAGCCCGGCATGGTCGAGCGGCTGCAGGACAAAGAAGAAGGCCAGCACACTTATGTGCAGCGCTCCTTCTTTCTCAATCTGCCCGAGATCGTGACCTTCCAGGCTTGCGCGGAAGGCGAGGGCAAATCCAGCATCGCCATTTATTCGCGCTCTGAAACGGCGCTGCCCGATTTCGGCGGCAACAAGTACCGGGTGGAAAGCTGGCTTGGTTATCTGGAAGAAAGTTTCGAGACGGTCTGGTAGCGCGCGCTTTTCGCCTCTTTGCCCAAGACCCGGCCTTGCATGTTGAGGGCTGGCTGCCGACAATGCCCGCCGGAATCAGAACCCAATTAGGGAGAGCCCCCCATGGACGTGCGCGCGGCAGTCGCTTTCGAAGCAGGAAAACCGCTTGAGATCGAGACGGTTCAACTGGAAGGGCCGAAAGCCGGCGAAGTTCTGGTGGAGATCAAGGCGAGCGGTATTTGCCATACCGATGCCTTCACGCTTTCGGGCGAGGACCCGGAAGGGCTTTTCCCCTCCATCTTCGGCCATGAAGGGGCGGGCGTCGTTGCCGAGTGCGGACCGGGCGTGACCTCGCTCAAGCCGGGCGATCACGTCATCCCGCTTTATACGCCCGAGTGCCGGGAGTGCGATTATTGCCTCAACCCCAAAACCAATCTCTGCCAGGCGATCCGCACGACGCAGGGCCAGGGCTTGATGCCGGACGGCACGAGCCGCTTTTCCTATAAGGGCAAGCCGATCTTTCATTACATGGGCTGCTCGACCTTCGCCAATTACACGGTGCTGCCGGAAATCGCGCTGGCGAAAATCCGTAAAGACGCGCCTTTCGACAAGATTTGCTATATCGGCTGCGGCGTGACGACCGGCATCGGCGCGGTGGTCAACACCGCCAAGGTGACGCCGGGCGCGCGGGTCGTCGTGTTCGGGCTCGGCGGCATCGGGCTCAATGTCATTCAGGGCGCGCGGATGGTGGGCGCGGATCAGATCGTCGGCGTCGATATCAATCCGGCGAAAAAACCGCTCGCTGAAAAATTCGGCATGACCGATTTCGTCAATCCGAAAGAAGTGAGCGGCGATCTTGTCGCCCATCTTGTGGAGCTGACGGGCGGCGGCGCGGATTGGAGCTTTGAATGTATCGGGCGCACGGACACGATGCGCCAGGCGCTTGAATGCTGCCATAAGGGCTGGGGCGAGAGCGTTATCATCGGCGTTGCAGGCGCGGGCCAGGAAATTTCGACACGTCCCTTCCAGCTTGTTACCGGGCGGACCTGGAAAGGCTCGGCCTTTGGCGGTGCGCGCGGGCGCACGGACGTGCCCAAAATCGTCGATTGGTATATGGACGGGAAGATCAATATCGACGATCTGATCACGCATACGATGCCGCTTGAGGAGATCAACAAGGGCTTCGATCTCATGCATGAGGGACATTCCATCCGTTCCGTCGTGGTTTACTGATGAGCGATCTGGAAATTCTCGAAGAGCACCGCTGTTTTGACGGGCGCGTTCTCATTTGCCGCCACGGTTCGGCGGCAACGGGCACCCCCATGCGCTTTTCGCTTTTCTTGCCGGAAGGAGTGGGCCCGTTCCCGCTGCTTGTCTGGCTCTCGGGCCTTACCTGCACGGAAGACAATTTCACCACGAAGGCCGGCGCTTACCGCAAGGCAAGTGAGCTCGGCCTTGCCATCGCCGCGCCCGATACGAGCCCGCGCGGCGAAGGCGTCGCCAATGACGAAGCCTATGACCTTGGCCAGGGCGCGGGCTTTTATCTTGATGCGCGCGAGGCGCCCTGGGCGGCGCACTTCAAAATGGAAAGCTACATCACCCGCGATCTGCAGGATGTGCTGAGCGCGAACTTTCCGCTCGATATGGAACGGCGCGGAGTTTCCGGCCATTCCATGGGCGGGCACGGCGCGCTGACGCTTGCGCTGAAACATCCGGATCTTTTCCGCTCCGTCTCGGCCTTTGCACCCATCGTCTCCCCGACGCGCTGTCCCTGGGGTGAGAAAGCGTTCAGTGCCTATCTCGGTAAGAACCGGGCCGCCTGGACCGCCCATGACGCGGCGCTTTTGATGGAGAGCGGCGCGGCCTGCTATGCCTTCGATGAAATTCTCATCGATCAGGGGATGGCCGACGGGTTTCTTGAAGAGCAATTAAAGCCTGCGCTTTTCGAGGAAGCGTGCGAGAAGGCCGGCCAGCGCCTCATCCTGCGCCGGCAGGAAGGCTATGATCATTCCTATTTCTTCATTCAGTCCTTCATCGAAGATCATCTGGAATTTCACCGGGTGCGGCTGAGCTGATCTCTTACGCTGCGGCATGGGGATATGCTTCACGGACCCCGGGACAAGCCCGGGGTGACGGCTGTGCGGGCGAGAGGCACTGCGTTGCTACACACATCAAGTGTCACCCCGGGCTTGTCCCGGGGTCCATAGAGTGCCGCAAATGGTTGTGGCATCCGCTCCCCTAGTCATCGGCGCACCGGCCTGACAGAATGCCTCCCATAAAACAACAATCAGGGAGGGCTTCATGCTCGAAATGGAAGAAATTGCCAGCGGTCTGAAATTTCCCGAAGGGCCGATTGCCATGGACGATGGCAGCGTCATTCTGGTGGAGATCGAGCGGGGCACGCTCACCCGCGTCAGCGAAGACGGCAAAGTGGACGTCATCGCCGATCTTGGCGGCGGGCCGAACGGGGCGGCGATCGGGCCGGATGGTGCGGTTTATGTTTGCAACAATGGCGGCTTTGAGTGGCATCACCGGGACGGGCTGACCATTCCGGGCGACATCGCGCCGAATTATTCGGGCGGGCGCATCGAGCGCGTCGATCTGGCCACCGGCAAAGTCGACACGCTTTACACCGAATGCGATGGCAATCCCCTGAACGGGCCGAACGATATCGTCTTCGATAAGGAAGGCGGGTTCTGGTTCACCGATCTTGGCAAGTCGCGCGGGCGCATCAAGGACCGCGGCGCGCTTTATTATGCAAAGCCCGACGGCTCGATGATCACCGAAGCGGTGTTTCCGCTCGAAAGCCCGAACGGGGTCGGCCTTTCGCCGGATGAAAAGACCGTTTATGTGGCCGACACGGTGCCGGGCCGTCTTTGGGGCTTCGATATCGAAAAGCCGGGCGTCATCAAGAAAAGCGACGGGCCGTTGCCGGGCAATTTCGTGGGCGCGCCGCAGGGGCTTAATTTCTTCGACTCCCTTGCGGTCGATGCGGATGGCAATGTCTGTGTCGCGACGATCTTCAATGGCGGCATTACCTCCATTTCGCCCGACGGCTCGAAGATCGAGCATTTCGCGACCGGCGATTTCATCACCACGAATATCTGTTTCGGCGGCAAGGACCTGAAGACGGCGTATCTGACGCTGTCCTCCACGGGGCGGCTTGTGAAATGCACCTGGCCGCGCGCCGGGCTGCCGCTCAACTTCCATAACAAGTAAGCGCGAAAAATGCTGCACCCGGATTTGTTTCATCCGGGTGCAGATTTACCCTTGTTCTTATGGTTAACGCATGTCAGCATGCACGGCGTTTTTGGGGGAAATCCAGGATAAACCGAGGAGGAAAGAGATGCGTTTCATCGTAGCTCTTGTGTTTGCGTTTGCGTCCATGACCGGCATTGCCATGGCCGATCCGATGGCCAGTTTCTACGGCAACACCGTGGTCGTGAATAATCCGGAAAGCGGCGAGCGCCAGGTGCATATCAATGAAGACGGCACCTATAGCCAGACGCTGGCCGACGGCACTAGCGTCGAAGGCACCTGGGAAATGAAGGGCGAGGAGGTTTGCTTCACGTCCGGCGAGAACGAGCCTTACTGCACCTCGGCGGAAAGCCGTTCCGTTGGCGATACGTGGGAGCTGACGAACCCGGCGGGCGTAACCGAAACGGCATCGCTCGAAGAAGGGCGCTGATCCTTCGAGCCAAAACAAAATAAAGCGGCCGGTCCTTTGCGGGACCGGCCGTTTTCTTTTGAGCGGGCGTCTCTTCAGGAAATGGAAATTTTCGGCGGCTTACGCGCGCCGCCTTCCTCATAAAGCTTGGCGGCAAGGCGCGTTGCGATATCCATGAAAGGCGCCGCCGCCTTGCTGCCCGGGTCGGTGGCAACGATGGGTTTACCCTCATCCATGCCCGCGCGGATTTCCGGCACGAGCGGCACATCGCCCAGGAAGTCGGCTTTCAGTTCTTCGGCCACGCGCTTTGCGCCACCTTCCCCGAAAATATAGGTCTTCTCGCCCGAGCCCGGCGCTTCGTAATAGGCCATGTTCTGGACGATGCCGAAGACGGGCACATGGGTTTTCTCAAACATGGCGATGCCGCGGCGCGCATCCATCAGCGCGATTTCCTGCGGCGTCGACACGATGACGGCGCCGGCAAGCGGCACACGCTGCACCATGGTCAGCTGCGCATCGCCCGTGCCGGGGGGAAAGTCCACGATCAGCACGTCAAGCTCGCCCCAATCGACCTCGCTCATCATTTGCGTCAGTGCCGATTGCACCATCGGCCCGCGCCAGATCATGGCCGTGCTGTCATCGACCATATAGCCGATCGACATGGTCTTGATGCCGTAGGCTTCGAGCGGCAGGAGCTTTTTGTTTTCGCTGACCTGCGGCTTGCCGGAAAGGCCCATCATGCGCGGCACGGAGGGCCCGTAAATATCCGCGTCCAACAGGCCGACCTTCATGCCGAGATGGCCGAGCGCCAGGGCGAGATTGACGGCGAGCGTCGATTTGCCGACGCCGCCTTTACCGCTCGCCACGGCGACGATGGCTTTGACGCCGGGAATGTTTTGCGGGCCGGCTTGCGCGGAGGCCGCGCGCTTCGGCGCGGCGGGCGCGGCGCGGGAGGAGGAGGGGGTCTCGCTATGGGCGGTCAGAACCGCGGTCACGGAGAGGACGCCCTTGATCTGCTTCACCGCCTCTTCGCAGGCCCGGCGCAGCGGTTCCTTCGCCTCGGCCTCTTTCGGGTCGATTTCGAGGGAGAAGCCGATATTGCCGTTCTTAACGACGACCCCTTGCACGATGCCCGCGGTCACGACGTCTTTACCGGTTTCGGGGTCGGCGACGGTCGAGAGGGTTTTTAGGACGTCTTCCCTTGTTACAGACATGGATATTGCCGGTCCTCTTCCTATATCCCTGAAGGGGGCTTTGATTGCGCGGGTTGTCTGCCTGTCATATAACCCCTCAAGGCCTTTTTCCAAAGGCAGCATAAGAATTTGTGCGGTCCGGCGGGGTGAAACCGGCCGGGCGCGGCAAGCGAACGGAACCGACAGCGCAACATTAAGGGAAGAGCTGAATGCCCTGGAACAATCAGAGCGGCGGCGGTGGCTGGCAAAATGGCGGCAATCGTGGGCCTTGGGGTCAACCTCCTTCCGGCGGCGGCCGGGGCGGGCAGGAGCCGCCGGATCTGGAGGATCTGATCCGCAAAGGTCAGGAGCGGCTCAAGGGCGTTCTGCCGTCCGGTGGCGGTGGGGGCGGCGGCCTCATCGTGGTCGGGCTGATTCTGCTCGGCCTTCTGGGCTGGAGCTCCTTCTACCGGGTGGATACCGACCAGCAGGGCGTGGTCTTGCGCTTCGGCGAGGCGGTGCGCACGGCAGGGCCGGGGCTGCATTTCAAGCTGCCTTACCCGATCGAGACGGTCTATTCCCCCACCGTGACCAAGGTGAACCGGGTGAATATCGGCGAGAACAGCGCCGATGAAAGCCTGATGCTCACGGGCGATGAAAACATCGTCGATGTGGATTTCGTGGTGTTGTGGCGTATCGCCGACGCCCAGGATTATCTCTTCAACGTTGAAGGCCGTGATACGGTCGTCAAAGCGGTGGCAGAAAGCGCCATGCGCGAAATCGTCGGCTCTTCCGGACTGCAGGTGCTTCTGACCACCCAGCGTAACGAAGTGCAGCAGAAAGTGCAGGAACTGGTGCAGCGCACGCTGGATGATTATGGCGCAGGCATTAGCGTCGTCGAAGTGCAGCTTCAGTCGGTCGATCCGCCCAAGCCTGTGGAAGATGCCTTCCGCGATGTGCAGGCGGCCCGCGCCGACCAGGAGCGGCTGCGTAACGAAGCCGAAGCATATGCCAATACAGTCGTGCCGCGGGCGCGTGGTGAAGCCGACCAGATTCTTCAGGCAGCCGAAGCTTATAAAGAGCAGACCGTTGCCGAGGCGCAAGGTCAGGCAGACCGCTTCCTGGCGATCTATAACGAATACAAGGACGCCAAGGACATCACCCGCAAGCGTATCTATCTGGAAACCATGGAAGGGGTGCTGAGCGGCATGAACAAGATCGTGGTCGATCCGCAAGCCGGCGGCAGCGGTCCCGTTCCCTATCTCCCCCTCAACCAGCTTTCGCCCGGCGCATCGCAGAAGAAGGAGGCTCAGTAATGAAAGCCAGCGCAATCGTCGCGGCCATTGTTGCCGCAGCCGCCGTCATCGTCGGGCTCTCTTCGGTCTATACGATCGACGAGACGCAACAGGCGCTCGTCATTCAGTTCGGCGATGTGAAACATCAGGAACGCGAGCCGGGCCTGCATTTCAAACTGCCGTTCATTCAGAACGTGGTTTATATCGACAAGCGCGTTCTTAACCTTACCTCTGCCCGCCAGGTTGGCGGGGAAGGCGGGCAGGTGATCATCACCTCCGATCAGAAGCGTTTGGTGGTGGATGCCTTTGCCCGCTACCGCATCGTCGACGCGCTGAAATTCTATCAGTCCGTGCGCGATATGCGGCAGGCGAGCGACAAACTGCAGCCGATCTTCCTCTCTAATCTGCGTAACGTTTTGGGTGAGGCGACGCTGGAAGCGCTGGTGCGCGACGAGCGGGCCGAGCTCATGCAGCGGATCGAAGAAAAGTTCAATGTGGCCGCGCAGGAATTCGGCGTGGAAGTGGTGGATGTGCGTATCCGCCAGGCCGACCTGCCGACTGAAAACAGTGAAGCGATCTACCGGCGCATGCGCACGGAGCGTGAGCGGGAAGCGGCCGAGTTCCGCGCGCAAGGCCAGGAAACGGCCCAGCGTGTACGCTCGCGCGCCGACCGCGATGTGACGGTGCTTCTCGCCGAAGCCCAGCGCGATGCCGAACGCATCCGCGGTGAAGGCGATGCCGAGCGGAACCGCACCTTCGCCCAGGCCTTCGGCCAGGACGAGGATTTCTTCGCCTTCTACCGGTCCATGCAAGCCTACCGGGACGGCCTGAAGGGCGATTCCACTACGCTCATTCTGTCGCCCGACTCCGACTTCTTCCAATATTTCAAGGATGAGGAAGGTCAGGGACGCCGGTGATCCTTAACGTAAGAAAACCCGGTCATGAGTGATCTTTGGGCAGCAATAGGGCTCTTTCTGGCATTGGAAGGAGCCCTTTATGCCGCCTTTCCGGGCGGCGTGAAGCGGATGATGGAGCGGGCAAAAGAGATGCCCGAGGCCAATCTGCGCTTTGCCGGGCTGACGGCGCTCGGTGCCGGTTTTTTGATCGTCTGGCTGGTGCGGGGGTAGGCTCTGCCTCATTTCGTCCATATTTTGTCCCAGGATGGGCGTGTAAGTGGGCATGGGCTGGCCAGCAGGGCACGGGGCGAAATTCGAATTTCCGGCTTCTCCCTTCTTGTTATCCCCGGACTGGCATAGCGGCTTAGTATGACGAGTGCCGCAATCAGGAGATGTGTTTATGGCAAGGTTGAAGACTTCGGCAGTGGCAAAACGGCAGGATGCTGCGCCCGGTATCATGCGGGCGCTGACCGCGCTCGCGGCTCTGACGGCAATCGTGTTGGCGCTTTATGCCGCTCCCGCTTTTGCACGCGGGGCCCCGGAAAGTTTCGCCGATCTTGCCGAAAAGTTGTCCCCGGCGGTGGTCAATATCTCCACCTCGCAGACCCTGAAAACGGGTGTGCCGGGCGGTGCGGTGCCCGGCCTGCCGGAAGGCTCGCCCTTCAATGAATTCTTCGAAGATTTTCTCCAGCGTCAGCCGGGCGCCCAGGCCCCGCGCAAGGTGCAGTCGCTCGGCTCCGGCTTCGTGATCGACCCGGACGGGATCATCATCACGAATAATCACGTCATCGAGCAGGCCGACGAGATCAAGGTGAACTTCTCCGACGGCACGACGCTGGCGGCGGAAGTGCTCGGGAGCGATCCCAAAACCGATGTTGCGGTTCTGAAGGTGAAACCCGACAGCGCGCTGCCTTTCGTGAAGATGGGCGATTCGACGAAAGCGCGCGTCGGCGACTGGGTGGTGGCGATCGGCAACCCGTTCGGTCTCGGCGGCACGGTGACGGCGGGCATCATCTCGGCGATCAACCGCGACATCAATGCCGGCCCTTATGACGATTTCATTCAGACGGATGCTTCCATCAACCGGGGCAATTCCGGCGGCCCGCTCTTTAATCTCGAAGGCGAGGTGATCGGCGTGAACACCGCGATCATTTCTCCCTCGGGCGGCTCCATCGGCATCGGCTTTTCCGTTCCCTCGGCAACGGCCATGCCGGTTATCGAGCAGCTGAAGGAATATGGCGAAACGCGGCGCGGCTGGCTCGGTGTGCGCATTCAGACCGTGACGGATGAGATCGCCGAGAGCCTTGGCATGGATGAAGCCAAAGGCGCGCTGGTGGCGGAAGTCACCCCCGGCGGCCCGGCGGAAGAAGCCGGCATTCAGGCGGGTGACGTGATCCTCGATTTCAACGGCAACGATGTGCCGAGCATGCGCGATCTGCCCCGCATCGTGGCGGATACGAAGATCGGCAAAGAAGTGGAAACGACGGTGCTGCGCGGCGGCGACAAGGTGACGCTCGACGTGACGGTGGGCCGCCTTGAGGAGGCCGAAGCGCAGGCTGAAGGCGCAAAACCCGACGCGGAAAAGAGCAATGAGCCGACGCTGACGCTCGGCCTTGCCCTGGGCGAGCTCAATGCCAATAGCCGCCGCCGCTTCAACCTGACCGACGATGTGGACGGCGTGCTCGTCACCTCCGTCGATCCGGCGGGCCCTGCGGCGGAAAAAGGCATCCGCCCCGGCGATGTGATCGTCGAAGTGGCGCAGGAAAAAGTGAAATCGCCGTCCGATGTGGTGGAACAGGTGAAGGCGGAACAAGAAAAGGGCCGCCGCTCGGTTCTACTGCTGGTCTCGACCGCCGGGGACTTGCGCTTCATCGCGGTCAGGATCGAGGAAGGCTGAGGCTTTCTGCCGTGAGCTAAAAGAAAGGCCCCGCAATGCGGGGCCTTTTTCTTCGGCGCGGGATCAGAGGCCCGTGATTTCCGCTTCGCTATAGCCTTGCAGATAAAGCAGGGAAGTCAGATCGCCGTGATCGATACGCGCCGGCGCGGCGGCGGCCACGACGGGCTTGGCGTGATAGGCAACGCCGATGCCTGCCTTCTCGATCATGGCAAGATCGTTTGCCCCGTCGCCCACGGCCAGCGTTTCTTCCGGCTTGAGCCCCAGCTCGGCGCTGAAAGAAAGAAGCGCGTCGAGCTTTGCCTGGCGGCCGAGGATCGGCTCCTGCACCTTGCCGGTCAGCTTGCCGTCTTCCATCAAAAGCACATTGGCCTGATTGTGCTGAAAGCCGACTTTCTCGGCGATGCGGGAGGTGAAGAAGGTGAAGCCGCCGGAGACGAGAGCGCAGGTCGCGCCATGGGCGCGCATCGTCGCGCAGAGGGCCCGGCCGCCCGGCATTTCGGTGATCTGGTTTTCCAGAACGCACTCAAGCTCGCTGATGCCGAGACCCTTGAGGAGGCCGACCCTCTCGCGCAGCGCCGGTTCGAATTCAAGCTCGCCGCGCATGGCCCGCTCGGTGATCTCGGCGATCTGCGCCTTGATGCCGAGCGCGTCCGCCAGCTCGTCGATACATTCTTGCTCGATGATGGTGGAATCCATATCCGCAACCAGCAGCTTCTTGCGCCGGTGGGCGAGGGGCTGCGCCACCACGTCGATGGCCTCTCCCGCAAGCGCCTGGCGCGCTTTTTCCTCGCCGCTTTCGGCCTCCATGCCTTCCAGCGTAAAGTCGCAGGCGTAACCCTCTTTCAGCCAGGCAGGTTCCGCACCCTGGTTCAGCGCAGCGGCAACGGCTTTACTATGATCCTGCGTCAGGGCTTGCCTAGGAGAACCGATTAGTGTCAGGACGTTGCGCATGAAGCCGGATCCGCAAATAAGAAATGAGGAAAAGGGGCCGCGGCCCCGCGTGCTCCTTATTGCAGGCCCGACCGCCAGCGGCAAGTCCGCGCTGGCGCTGGAACTGGCCGCCCGGCTTGGCGGGGAAATCGTCAATGCCGATTCCATGCAGGTTTATGATGGGCTGAGGGTGCTGACGGCGCGTCCCTCGCGCGCCGAAGAGGCGCAGCAGCCGCATCATCTTTACGGTGTGCTCGATCCTGCCGAGACCTGCTCGGCGCAGCGCTGGGCGGAAATGGCTGCTGCCAAAATCGCGGAGATCGAGGGGCGCGGGAAGCTGCCCATCCTTGCGGGCGGGACAGGGCTTTACTTCAAAGCGCTGCTAGAAGGGCTCTCCGAGATGCCCGCCATTCCAGAAGAGGTGCGCGCCGCCATCCGCGCGGAAGTCGCCGAGAACCTTGCCTGCGCCCATGCGCGGCTTGCGGGCGCCGACCCGGAGGCCGCGGCGAAGATCGCCCCCTCCGACCCGCAGCGCACCGCCCGGGCGCTTGAAGTGCTGGAGGCGACGGGCAAACCCATTTCCCATTGGCAAAAACAGAAGGGGGCGCCGCTTTTTGACGGGGCGAGCGCCGGGTTCGTGCTCGATCCGGACCGCGCCTGGCTGCGGGCGCGGATCGACCGGCGTTTCGATCAGATGATCGGGGAGGGCGCGCTCGATGAAGTGGCGGCGCTTTTCGAGCGGGGCCTCAGCCCGGACCTGCCTGCCATGAAGGCGCTCGGCGTGCCGCCGCTTCTGGCGCATATAGCCGGGGAGCTTGGGCTGGAAGAGGCTATCGAGCAGGCCAAGACCCAGACAAAGCAATATGCCAAGCGCCAGAGCACCTGGTTTCGGCATCAGATGATTTCGTGGAATAGGCTTTCGACGCAAGAAATGGAAAGTCAAATTCAGGAAATCTTTTCATTTATTGACGATTTTGGGTTGACCCCCTCCGGGTGAGGGGGTAGGTTGCGCCCGTTTTCCGCGGCTGAGTGCCGGAAAACCCCGGATTTCGCGGGGTTAACCGGCACCGGGGGCCGCGGTGATTTGTTTGAGCGGAAGGGTGTTCTTCCGCCGCGCTTAAAGGAAAAGACCCATGGCCGCCCGTGAAATGACAGGTGCAGAAATCGTCGTCAAAGCTCTGGTCGATCAGGGCGTCGAAGTGATTTTCGGCTATCCGGGCGGCGCGGTGCTTCCCATCTATGATGCGCTTTTCAAGCAGAACGACATCGAGCACATTCTGGTGCGTCACGAGCAGGGCGCGGTTCACGCTGCCGAAGGCTATGCCCGCTCCACCGGCAAGCCGGGCGTCGTTCTCGTTACCTCCGGCCCCGGCGCGACGAACGCCGTGACGGGCCTGACGGACGCGCTGATGGATTCCATTCCGCTTGTCTGCCTGACCGGGCAGGTCGCCACCCATCTCATCGGCACCGACGCCTTCCAGGAATGCGACACGGTCGGCATCACCCGGCCCTGCACGAAGCATAATTGGCTCGTCAATTCCGCCGAGGAACTGGCGCGGGTCATGCACGAGTCCTTCCATGTCGCCACCCATGGCCGGCCGGGACCCGTCGTCATCGACATTCCGAAGAACGTTCAGTTCCAGACCGCCGAATACAAGACCCCGGCGCAGGTCTCCCACAAGACCTACCGTCCGCAGGTGAAGGGCGATATGAGCGCCATCAACCGGGCGGTGGACCTGATCGCGGCCGCGAAGAAGCCGGTCTTTTATACCGGCGGCGGCGTCATCAATTCCGGCCCCATGGCGAGCCAGCTTCTGCGCCAGTTCGTCAAGCTGACGGGCTATCCGATCACCTCGACGCTGATGGGCCTCGGCGCCTATCCGGCGGCCGACCCGCAATGGCTTGGCATGCTGGGCATGCATGGCACCTATGAAGCCAATAATGCCATGCACGATAGCGACCTCATCATCTGTGTCGGCGCGCGTTTCGACGACCGCGTGACGGGCCGCCTCGATGCGTTCGCGCCGCATTCGAAGAAAATCCATATCGATATCGACGCTTCGTCGATCAACAAGAACGTGCATGTGGATGTGCCGATCATCGGCGACTGCGCGCATGTGCTTGAAGATATGATCCGGGTCTGGAAGTCGAAAGTCAGCCAGCCGGACAAGAGCGCGCTTTCCACCTGGTGGAAGCAGATCGAGACCTGGCGCGGGCGCAAGTCGCTGGCTTATGTCAAAAGCGATACCTCCATCAAACCGCAATATGCGGTGGAGCGACTTTACGAGCTGACGAAGGACCGCAAGACCTTCATCACCACGGAAGTCGGCCAGCACCAGATGTGGGCGGCGCAGCATTATCATTTCGAGGAACCGAACCGCTGGATGACCTCGGGCGGGCTCGGCACGATGGGCTACGGCCTGCCGGCGGCGATCGGCACGCAGGTCGCGCACCGCGACGCGCTGGTGGTCGACATTGCCGGGGAAGCCTCGATCCTGATGAACATGCAGGAAATGTCGACGGCGGTGCAGTTCATGCTGCCGGTGAAGATTTTCATTCTGAATAACGAATATATGGGCATGGTGCGCCAGTGGCAGGAACTGCTGCATGGCGGGCGCTACTCGCACTCCTATTCGGAGGCCTTGCCCGATTTCGTCAAACTGGCCGAAGCCTATGGCGGGCACGGCATCCGGGCGACGCATCCGGATGAGCTCGATGCCAAGATCATGGAAATGATCGAAACGCCGGGCCCGGTGATTTTCGACTGCGTGGTGGAGAAGATGGAAAATTGCTTCCCCATGATCCCGTCCGGGGCCGCGCATAACGAAATGATCCTGGGCGACGACCCGGAAGGGGCGACGGTGACGGAAGCCGGCAAGATGCTGGTCTGACGGGCCGGCAAGGCTTCGCTTTCCAAGATGAATGGGCTATAAGCCGCCCGGGACGGCCCCCGATGGGGCGGACCACACGATGAAGAAGAGCCCGCTTGGGGCCGATCGCAGGACTGAACATGAGTGAAGAAAAATCAGAACGCCATGTATTGGCCGTCCTCGTGGACAACGAGGCAGGGGTCCTGGCGCGTGTGGTCGGGCTCTTTTCGGGCCGGGGATACAATATCGAAAGCCTGACCGTGGCCGAAGTGGACCATGCCGAGCATACCTCGCGCATCACGGTCGCAACGTCGGGCACGCCCATGGTCATCGCCCAGATCAAGGCGCAGCTCGAGCGGCTGGTGCCGGTGCACAAGGTGGTCGATCTGACCGTGCAGGCGCCTTCCGTCGAGCGGGAAATGGCTTTGGTGAAGGTCGCCGGCACGGGCGAGAAGCGGGTGGAGGCGCTGCGCCTTTCCGATGCGTTCCGCGCCCGCGTGATCGACACGACGCATACGTCCTTCATTTTCGAGGTGACGGGCACGCCGGAAAAGATCGACGCTTTCGTGGGGCTGATGCGGGGCCTTGGCCTGGTGGATGTGACGCGGACCGGCGTTGTCTCCATCGCCCGCGGCCCGGAAGCCATGTAAGCGGCTGGGTGAAAGACGGCAGAACTAGAGACGAGAGAATTCAGGGGCGGCACGCCGCCTCATGAGATGTGAAGATGAAAGAGCGCCGCTTCGCGCGGTAATTGACCGGGTAAGTCCGGCGGAGAATTGGAAGGATAGGAGCCATGCGCGTTTATTACGATCGCGATGCGGACGTGAACCTCGTTAAAGGCAAGAAAGTCGCCATCATCGGGTACGGCAGCCAGGGCCATGCCCATGCGCTGAACCTGCGCGACAGCGGCGTGAAGGAAGTGGCCGTGGCGCTGCGTCCGGGTTCGTCCTCGGCGAAGAAAGCCGAAGGCGAGGGGCTGCAGGTCATGTCGGTTGCCGACGCCGCCAAATGGGCCGACGCGCTGATGATGCTGACGCCGGACGAGCTGCAGGCCGATATCTATAACGAGCACCTGAAAGACAACATGAAGCCGGGCGCGGCGCTGCTCTTCGCCCACGGCCTCAACGTGCATTTCAATCTCATCGAACCGCGCGCGGATATCGACGTGCTGATGGTTGCGCCCAAAGGCCCCGGCCACACAGTGCGCGGCGAATATCAGCGCGGTGCGGGCGTGCCCTGCCTCATCGCCATTCATCAGGATGCCTCGGGCAATGCCCATGATTTCGGCCTTTCTTACGCGTCCGCCATTGGCGGGGGCCGTGCCGGCATCATCGAGACGACCTTCAAGGAAGAATGCGAGACCGACCTTTTCGGTGAGCAGGCCGTGCTTTGCGGCGGTCTTGTCGAGCTCATCAAAGCCGGTTTCGAAACGCTGACCGAAGGCGGTTATTCGCCGGAAATGGCTTATTTCGAATGCCTGCACGAAGTGAAGCTGATCGTCGACCTGATCTATGAAGGCGGCATCGCCAACATGAACTATTCGGTCTCCAACACGGCCGAGTACGGCGAATATGTTTCCGGTCCGCGCGTTGTCGGCCCCGAGGCGAAAGCGGCGATGAAAGAAGTGCTGACCGACATTCAGACCGGCCGCTTCACCCGCGACTGGATGCTGGAAAACAAAGTCGGCCAGACCTCGTTCAAAGCGATCCGCGCCCGCAATGCCGCGCACCCCATCGAAGAAGTGGGCGAAAAGCTGCGCGCCATGATGCCTTGGATTGCCGAGACGAAGATGGTGGACAAGGAAAAGAACTGACGCTCTTAAGGCGCAGCCTTTTATGGACAGGGCCCGCCCGCTAAGAGCGCGGCGGGCCTTTTTCAAAACCGGACCGGCCCTATTTAAAACCGGCAACCCGCAATCGACAGAGGCGAAGATGATCCCTTACCGTTCCCGAACGACGACCCATGGCCGCAATATGGCCGGCGCGCGCGGTTTGTGGCGTGCGACAGGCATGAAGGATGAGGATTTCGGCAAGCCGATTATCGCGGTGGTGAATTCCTTCACCCAGTTCGTGCCGGGTCATGTGCACCTCAAGGACCTCGGCCAGATGGTGGCGCGGGAGATCGAGGCGGCAGGCGGCGTTGCTAAGGAATTCAATACCATCGCCGTCGATGACGGGATCGCGATGGGCCATGACGGCATGCTTTATTCGCTGCCCTCGCGCGATCTCATCGCGGACTCGGTCGAATATATGGTCAATGCCCACTGTGCCGATGCGATGGTCTGCATTTCGAACTGCGACAAGATTACGCCCGGCATGATGATGGCGACCATGCGCCTCAACGTGCCGACGATCTTCGTGACCGGCGGGCCGATGGAAGCGGGCCGGGCGGTGGTCGACGGCAAGGAGATCGCGGTCGATCTCATCGATGCGATCATCGAAGGGGCGAACCCCAACCGCTCGGACGAAGAAGTGGACGAGCTGGAGAAAAACGCCTGCCCGACATGCGGTTCCTGCTCGGGCATGTTCACGGCGAATTCCATGAACTGCCTTGCCGAAGCGCTCGGCCTGGCGCTGCCGGCAAACGGCACGATCGTCGCCACCCATGCAGACCGCAAGGAGCTTTTCCTGCGCGCGGCCCGGCAGATCGTCGAGCTGACCGACCGCTATTACAAGCAGGGCGATGAAAGCGTGCTGCCGCGCGGCATCGCGACCTTCAAGGCCTTCCAAAACGCAATGACGCTCGACATTGCCATGGGCGGTTCGACGAACACGATCTTGCACCTGCTCGCCATTGCCAATGAAGCAGGTGTCGATTTCACGATGAAGGATATCGACGCGCTTTCGCGCAAAGTGCCGTGTCTTTCGAAAGTCGCGCCCGCCGTTCAGAACGTGCATATCGAGGATGTGCACCGGGCGGGGGGGATCATGTCCATTCTCGGCCAGCTCGAGCGCGGCGGGCTTATCCACGGTGATGTCTCCACCGTGCATGAGCCGAGCATGAGCGCGGCGCTCGACAAGTGGGATATTTCCCGCACGAATTCCGAAGAGGTGCGCACGCTCTTCAAGGCGGCGCCGGGCGGGGTGCGCACAACCGTCGCCTTCAGCCAGCAGAGCCGCTATCTCGATCTCGATACGGACCGGGAAGGCGGCGTCATCCGTTCGGTGGAAAAAGCCTTCACGAAAGAGGGCGGGCTTGCCGTGCTCTTCGGGAATATCGCCGAGGAAGGCTGCATCGTGAAAACGGCGGGCGTCGATGAAAGCATCTGGAAATTTTCCGGCCCCGCGCGGGTTTGTGAAAGCCAGGAAGAGGCGGTCACGCGCATCACCAAGCGCGACATCAAGGCGGGCGATGTCGTGATCATCCGCTATGAAGGGCCGAAAGGCGGGCCGGGCATGCAGGAAATGCTCTATCCGACCTCCTACCTCAAATCCATGGGGCTCGGGAAAGACTGCGCGCTCATCACCGACGGGCGTTTTTCCGGCGGCACCTCGGGCCTTTCCATCGGCCATGCTTCGCCGGAAGCAGCCGAAGGCGGCAATATCGGGCTCATCGAGGAGGGCGATCTGATCGAGATCGATATCCCCGCCCGCTCGATCAATGTGAAGCTTTCGGACGAGGAACTTGCCAAGCGCCGCGTGGCCATGGAAGCCAAGGGCGCGGATGCCTGGAAACCTGCCGAAGAACGCCCACGCAAGGTCTCCCAGGCACTGCGGGCCTATGCGGCCATGGTCTCCAACGCCGCGCGCGGTGCGGTGCGGGACGTTTCTCAGATTGAACGTAAGTAAGTTTTCGGGCAGATTGCGCTTCATGACACAGGAATGGGCATATGGCGCCTTTGCGCCCCGGTCTTTGAACGGCTCGCTGAAAAGCGAAGCTGCCCATTCCGCGCGCCTTTTGGCCGCCAAAACCGTGATCGCTATTGTAACGGCAGTGAAACTCGCCGCCGTTAAACTTGTGGCGAAAGCCGCCCCATAGCGCGATCACGCAGAGCCGACACTGGAATAAAGGCCCGCCGCGATGATCGCGGCGGGCTTTTTCTTTGAGCCGATGGAGAAAAAGATGACACCGCCTGATAGGGGCACACCGGAACGCGTGACGTTCTTACATACCTCGCCCTTGCACATAAATACGTTCGAGAACTTGCGCGACCGGCTGGCGCCGGGGCTGAAGCTGCGCCATGTGGTGCGGGAAGATCTGCTCAAACAGGCGGAAAAGGCGGGCGGGCTGACGCCGGCGCTGCGCATTCACACTGGCGAGGCTTTGCTGAAGGAAGCGGCGCGCGGGGCGGATGTGGTGGTTCTTACCTGCTCGACGCTTGCCCCCGTCGCCGAGGAAGTGTCCTTCGAGGGCACGCGCATCATGCGCATCGACCGGCCGATGGCGGATGAAGCGGCGGGCAAGGGCGGGCGCATTGCCGTTGCCGCGTGCCTGGAAGCGACGCTGGCGCCGACCATGGAGCTGGTGCGTTCTTCGGCCAAGGCGGCGGGCAAGGAGATTGAGGTTTCAGGTCATGTGTTTTTCGATCTCTGGCCGCTTTTCCAGAAGGGCGCGCTCGGCGATTATCATGCCGCCATCGCGGCCAGGCTGCGGGAGGCGAGCTGTTCCTGTCAGGCGATCCTTTTGGCGCAAGCCTCCATGGCGCCTGCCGCTGCGCTTTTAGGCGAAGGCGGCATCCCGGTTCTCTCCAGCCCCGAAAGCGGCTTCAAGGCGGCGCTTGGCGCACTCGGCTGACCTGCCGTATTGCAGGTCAGCCTCTTCATGCCTTGAAGCATGACCTTTGGGGGGAAAGTCAGTCTTCCAGCCGGCAGCCGCGCTCCACAAGCAGGGGGCGCATTTCCCGGAAGGCGGCGGCATTACGGTTGAGCGGAATGCCGGGATGGAGGTGGTGCACGATATGATGCTCCATCCCCAGCGCGACGATATTGCCGTACCAGTGATGGAAAGAGCGGGTGTTGCGGTATCTGCCTTGCTCGGTCATGGGATGATGCGGAAACCAGCTCAGGAAAAGCGAGATATAGGTCATGCCGAGATGGCGCGGCAGCCACCAGAGAAGGGCCGCTTCCAGCGCATAGCCCGACCAGGCAAGGGCGGCGAGGATGAGGTAGAAGCTTGTGGTTTGCACCAGCGCTTCCACGATGGCGCGCTCGGCAAGCTTGTTGCCGCTTTCGGCCTTCTTTTGCAGAAGCAGACCGTAAGCGTCGGCATTGCCGGGCTGGCGGCGGAAAAGACCTTGCATGATGGCGGCAAAGGCGTTCTTCGCTTTGACGCCGTAATCGGGATCGCGTTCAGGATCGTTCGTGAAGGAATGATGATCCATATGCGTGATACGCGCGGTCTTGAAGGGCAGCACAAGTGGAATGGTGGAGACGTATCCGATCAGCTCGTTCAGCCAGCGCAAGGGATGGCCTGGCGGGGCATAATTTGAATGCTGCGCTTCATGGGAGGGCAGGTAGCACAAGGTGACGTTGAGCGTTGCGATAATGAAGCCTGCCCAGAGCGGCATGATGCCTGAAATGACAAGCGGCCAAAGCGCCAGCCAGCACAACAGATTGAAAATGCCCCAGAACGCCATGAAGAAGGGAAAGCCGTTCATGTATTTCTTGGCGATGCGCATTTCCTCGCGCATCAGGGCTTTTTCGTCGGCGGTCTTTAACGGGGCTGCCTGCGGCGCGCCTGCATTGAGCGGTTCTTGCATATTCATATCCATCGCCCCGTAAATTTTGCGATGAGGCCCCAGGTGAGGCCGAGAGCAAGGCCGATGTGAAGCGGCGTCAGCCCGAAAGGCGGGGTGAGCGCTGCCGCTTCCATGGCCTGCACGGTAAGGGGAGCGAGAAAGCCGAGGCCGAAAAGAATCGGCCCCCAGGCAAACAAGATTTTGATCAATGTCATTTGCGGTTGCTCCTGAGCGCATTGGAGGAGGGGGGGATAACAAGGTTGATGATTTGCGCGGCAAGGCGTTCGGCCTCTTCAAGTGGCATGCCTTGATATTGTTCGTCATGGATCAGCATGGAGGCGGCGCCCGTTGCGGCAGCGGTGCTGAAAAGCTGCAGCACGTCGACATCGACACCCGGATGCCAGCCTGCCTGCTGGGCTGCTTCCGCCGCCTGCCGGACGGTGCGGTTGTAAGCGGCGCGCGCTTCCAGAAGTGCCTTGTCGGAATGGCGCTGCACTTCGGGGTTCTCGAAGGCGAGGGCATAGGCGCGGTTCATCAGCGAGAAGCGGATGCATTCCCGGCCAAGGGCGTTGTAACGGGCAACGGGATCATCGCCCGCCGCTTCGGCGGCCTCGTTCAAAGCGTCGATCATGCGGCGCTGCCCTTCGGCGGCAAGGGCGGCAAGCAGGTCGGCCTTGTCTTTGAAATGGCGGGAGGGGGCGGCATGCGAAACGCCGATATCGCGCGCCAGGGCGCGCAGGCTCAGCGCCTCGATGCCGCTTTCGGCAATGACCTCCGCCGCCCGGTCGAGCAGAGCGATGCGCAGATTGCCGTGGTGATAGGTCATGGGGTGGCCCGCTTTCGAAGTTGTCAGTGACAACATTTAGGCAGAGCGCACCCTATGTTGTCAATGACAACTTTTGGGATCCAGGCCTAATGTGTGGAGGGCAGCGGGGTTTCTGCCTGCCATTCTCCTTTTGCTTGGCGGATGACGCGCCAGGCGGAAGAAAGGCCGAGGGCGGCGATCAGCACGGCAACCAGAATGTCGGGCCAGCCCTGACCCGTCGTCCAGACAAGGCCGGCGGCGGCGAAGACGGCGAGATTGGCAATGGCGTCATTGCGGGAGCAGAGCCAAATGGATTGCCGGTTGGCATCGCCTTCACGGTGCGCGAAGAGCAGCAGCGCGACGCCGACATTGACGGCAAGGGCAAGGAGCGCGACAGGCCCCATGATGAACGGTTCGGGCGCACCGCCTTCCAGCACGCGGTAAAGCGCCATGCCCAGGACCCAAATGCCGAAGAGGCCCATCGTGCCCGCCTTGATGAAGGCGGCCATGGCCTTGGCGCGCAGGCTCATGCCGAGTACGAAAAGCGAGATGGAATAGTTCGCGGCGTCGGCGAGGAAGTCCATCGCGTCCGCCTGCAGCGCAACGGAGCGCCCGAGGAAGGAGCTATAAAGCTCAACCGCGAACATGGCGCCGTTCAGCACAAGCGCGATCCACAAGGCCCGGCGGAAGGGTTTGTCGATTTCACCTGAGGCGGGCGCGCCGCAGCAATCATCGCATCCGGCGGACATGGGGGTGCTCCTTTAGTTTACAGCTTTCGCAGCTTCAGCGGGCGGGGCGCACTCTCCCTCGCAGCTTTTCCGCTCGATCTGCACCGTTGCGTGGCTCACGGAAAAAACCTCGGCAAGACGCGTGTTGATGTCGCGCAGAACCTTGTCGCCATCCGCCGCCTCGCTGATGCGGGCATGGAGGGTGACCACGGGCCGTTCCTGCGTCAGGGACCAGGCATGAAGGTGGTGCACGTCTTCCACGCCTTCAACATGACCGCAAAGGTCCTTGCGCATTTCGGTGAGGTCCAGATCGTTCGGTGTGCCTTCCATCAGAATATGCGCGGACTGCTTGGTGATGAACCAGGCGCTGCGCAGCACGAGCAGAGCAACGAGAAGCGAGAGCAGCGGGTCGATCGGCATCCAGCCGGTCCAAAGAATGATGCCGGCAGCGGCAATAGCGGCGACCGAGCCTAGCAAATCGCCCATAACATGCACGGCGGCGCCCTTAATGTTGAGATTGTCGCCCGCCCCGCCATGAAGAAGGGCGAAGGCGGCGATATTGACGAGGAGGCCTGCGGCGGCAACGGCGAGCATCAGGCCGCCCAGAACCTCCACGGGCTGGAAGAAGCGGGTGACGGCCTCATAAGCGATCCAGATGACAAGCGCGATCATGGCGAGGCCGTTGACGAAGGCGGCCAGAATTTCGGCCCGGTAAAAGCCGTAGGAGCGCGCGCCGTCCGCCGGGCGGCGGGAGAGGCGGAAGGCGAACCAGGCAAGCAGCAGCGAGGCGGCGTCGGTTGCCATATGGCCTGCATCGGCGATGAGCGCGAGGGAGCCGGAGAGAAGACCGCCCACGATCTCTGCAACCATAAAGCCGCCGGTCAGCAGCATGGCCCAGAAGACCCGCCGCTCATTCTCATGGCTGACCTGCGGGGCGTGGCTGTGCCCCCCATGGCTATGGGCATGGTCATGGCCGTGATGATGATCGTGCCCGTGACTATGGGTATGGTCGAGGCCGGCTGCCATCAATCCGCGCCTTCCGTTACATGCTCGACCATGTCCTCGATCACGCAGCGGATGTGATGATCGTGCACGCTATAGAGCATCTGCCTTCCCCGGCGCTCGTGGCTCGCGATACGGGCGGCGCGCAGGAGACGCAGATGGTGGCTGACGAGAGAGGGGGAGAGGCTCAGCCGTTCGGCAATGCTGCCGACGGAAAGCGGCCCGTCCAAAAGCGCGATGACGATTTTCAGCCGCGAGGGATCGCCCAGCAGCTTGAACATATCCGCAAGGACGGCGGTGTGGTCATCGGCCAATTGGGTGAGGGGTTTCAACATCTCGACCTCTCGATATATGAATAGGTGTTTATATATTGGTTTTGACGCGCGAGTCAAGGGTTGGCCGGGAGGCTGTGTGGACCCCGGCTCGGGGGCCGGGGTGACGGGCGGAGGATGTGGCAAGGCCGTGCTTCTTTCCCGGGCTGTCACCCCGGGCTTGTCCCGGGGTCCATGCGGCATGCTCATGCGACGGTTGAGGCAGGAAAAGGCCGCAGACGGCAACGGCCTGCTGGCCCCTTTCTTTTCCCTTGGGTAAAAGAGGGGCAACAGAAGGAGGCCTTATGCGTATCGGAACACCGCTCAGCCCGTCGGCGACGAAGATCATGCTGCTCGGTTCGGGCGAGCTTGGCAAAGAAGTGGCGATCGAATTGCAGCGTCTCGGCGCCGAGGTGATTGCCGTCGACCGCTATGAAAATGCCCCGGCGCATCAGGTGGCGCACCGGGCCCATGTCATCGACATGACGGATGGGGCGGCGATCCGCGCGCTGGTGGAAAAAGAGCGCCCGCATCTCATCGTGCCGGAGATCGAGGCGATTGCGACGGACATGCTGGCGGAGATCGAAGCGGAAGGCCTTGCCGAGGTCATTCCGACGGCGCGGGCCGCGCAGCTCACCATGAACCGGGAAGGCATCCGCAAGCTCGCCGCCGAAGAGCTCGGCCTGCCGACCTCGGCCTATGCGTTCGCTTCGAGCGCTGAAGAGCTGAAAGCGGCGGTGAAGGGCGGCATCGGCTGCCCCTGTTTCGTCAAACCCGTCATGTCCTCTTCCGGCAAGGGGCAATCCTTTGTGACGCGGGAAGAGGACCTCGAGGCCGCCTGGGACTATGCCATGGCGGGCGGGCGCGTGGCGCGGCCGCGCGTCATCGTCGAGGGGCTTGTCGATTTCGATTATGAAATCACGCAGCTCACCGTGCGTGCGCTGGGCACCTCGGGCGAGGTGGAGACTTTTTTCTGCGACGCGGTGGGCCACCGCCAGGAGAAGGGCGATTATGTGGAAAGCTGGCAGCCCCAGGCGATGCCGGCAAAGGCGCGCGAGCGAGCGCGGGAGATCGCGCGCAAAGTCACCGCCAATCTCGGCGGGCGGGGGATTTTCGGTGTCGAGCTTTTCGTCAAAGGCGAAGACGTCTGGTTTTCCGAAGTGAGCCCGCGCCCCCATGATACGGGGCTCGTGACGCTGGCGACGCAATATCAAAGCGAGTTTGCGCTGCATGCCCGCGCCATTCTGGGTCTGCCGGTCGATGCGTCTTTGCGCGAGCCGGGCGCCAGCGCGGTGATTTACGGCCGCCTGGAAGAAAAGGGCATTGCCTTTGAAGGCGTCGAGGAGGCGCTTGGCGTAGCCGGCGCCGATATCCGGCTCTTCGGCAAGCCCGAAGCCTTTGAGCGCCGCCGCATGGGCGTAGCGCTGGCGCGCGGGAGCGATGTGAACGAAGCGCGCGCCCGCGCCGTTCTTGCCGCAGGCAAGGTACGTCCGGTGAAAGGGGCGAAGTAAGCATGGAACGGGAGATCGCAGGGATAGGCGAGGGGCTTTGGCGGTTCTTCACCGAAGGGGGCCCGCAGCTTCTCAATACGCTGATCCTGATCGGCGCGCTTTTGGCGATCCGCGCTATTGCCGGGCATTTCTTGCGCCGCCGCCAGCGCCTGCCGCGGCAGATGAAGCGCCGCATTCAGGACCAGCTCCGCCTCGGCCTTCTGGTGATCGGCGTCATCGGCATCGTCATCATCTGGGCGCCGGAACTGCGCACCTTCGCGCTGTCGCTTGCCGCCGTGGCCGCCGCCATTGCGATTGCGACGAAAGAACTCCTCATGTGTTTCGCAGGCGCGGTGATCCGGGGCAGCGGCGAGGCGGCAGAGCCCGGCGAGGTGGTGCGCATCGGCGAGCACCGGGGCGAGGTCTTGGAGCGGCATCTTCTCACCACCACACTTTTGGAAGTGGGCCAAGGCTCGCAGATCGGGCGCTATACGGGCCGCATCGTGACGCTGCCTAACAGCGTTTTTCTGACCTCGCCGGTCAAGCGCTACAGTTTTGTCGGGGATTTCATCCGCCACAGCGTCGAGTTTCCGCTGGCCGATGAGGTGGACCCGGCAGCGGCGGAAAAGGGCCTGCGCGAGATCGCGGCCAAGGCCGTCACGCCCTACCGCGCGCAGGCCGAGGCCCATGCCAAGCGTTTGGCCAAGCGGACCGATTCCACCGTCTTCTCCGTCGAGCCGGAGCTCAATCTGCATCTGACGGCGGCCGGCCAGGCGGTGCTGGAACTTGGGGTCTTCCTGCCTGTTTCGGCTGCCGCAGAGGTGGAGCAGACACTGCTGCGAGAAGGGTTTTCCCTGCTCAGGCGCCTTAAAACGGAGGCGAAAGCGGCGGAAAACCTTGCCAAAAACCCCGATTCCGTCTGATTTGCATAAACGCATAACCTTTTTTGCAAAAATCGAGTGAAGAGGCCCGGCCCGCGCGCTAGGCTTGCCGCGGCACGATCAATGAGGGCCGGGCAATGAATTGGGACGATTTGCGGTTTTTTCTGGCGGTGGCGGGCGCTGGCAGCCTGTCGGGCGCGGCGCAGCAGCTTAACGTCAACACGACCACGGTCTTGCGGCGTGTTTCCTCGCTGGAAGAGGATCTGGGCGCGCGGCTTTTCGAGCGTGAGCGCACCGGCTATCGGCTGACCCCGGAAGGGGAAAAGCTGATGGAGGCGCTCGATCCGGTGGACCGGCGGCTTTCCTCCCTGCAGCGCGATTTCACGGCCTCGGCTTCCGCAGGCACGCAGGGCACGGTGCGCCTGGCCTCGGGTGAGGTGATTGCAGCCTCCGTCATCGCCCCGGCGCTGCGGGCCTTCCGCGATCAGCATGACGGACTCGATATCGAGCTTCTGACCGATCCGATGCTGTCCGGCGCTTCCGCCGCCCCGCGCATCGCCAATCCGCTGAAAGATGTGGATGTCGCCATCCGCGCCGCGCGGCCCACCCAGGGCGACATGCTGATGCGCAAGGTGGGCGATCTCGCTTTCGGCCTTTATGCGAGCGCGGAATATCTCGCCGAGCGCGGGCGGCCCGGTAAAATGGGCGATCTGGCGGGTCATGACGTGATCGGTTTTCCCCGCTCCGAAACCCCGCTTGGGCCCGTTTGGTGGCTGTCGCGGGCGGAAAAGCCCGCCAATACGCTGTTTCGCTCCTCCAGCGCGGCGGCGCGGGCGGAAGCGGCGCGGGCAGGCTGCGGGCTTGCCGCGCTTCCCTGCATTCTGGGTGACAGAGACCCGGGCCTTGAACGGGTTTTCGGGCCAGAGATTGTCGGCGCGCTGGAACTTTGGCTTTTGACGCGCAACGATCTTGCCCAGCTCGGCCATGTGCGCACGGTGATGGACTTCCTCGTCGGTGAGCTGAAAGCCAAGCGGGGCGAGCTTGAAGGGCGCGGCCAGGTGACGGAGATTCCGCTCGGCAGTGTGCAGACGCGGGCGGCAGGACAGCAGGCGGCGTCCTGATCGCGGTTTAACGTACGTGCTTCGCGTGAACGTGATGAGCGGAAAGACGAAAGACCGGATTCTTTTTCGCTGCGGAAGATAAAATCCGCGAACGGCCCTTTTTATGCCGTCTTTTTTAGCTTATTAACCATTTAGCCACCATAATTGCCGAAACTGACTCGCAATTAACGGCGGTCGACTCCGTCTGTCCGAAGGCCTCCCTGGCCATCAAAATTTTGGGGAACGATAAGAATATGCTCTCCGGTCTTCTCGGAATGCTCTCCGCCGATATGGCGATCGATCTGGGCACCGCCAATACGCTGGTTTACGTCAAAGGACGCGGAATCGTTCTGAACGAGCCGTCGGTCGTTGCGATCATCGAAAAAGGTGGCAAAAAACAGGTTCTGGCCGTCGGCGACGAGGCCAAGATGATGCTGGGCCGCACGCCCGGCAACATTCAGGCGATCCGCCCCATGCGCGACGGGGTGATTGCCGATTTCGAAGTCGCCGAGGAAATGATCAAGCACTTTATCCGTAAGGTGCATAACCGGCGCTCCTTCGCCAATCCGCAGATCGTGGTCTGCGTGCCCTCGGGCTCGACGGCGGTGGAGCGGCGCGCCATTCAGGAATCGGCACTGTCCGCCGGCGCCCGGCGCGTGCATCTCATCGAAGAGCCGATGGCCGCGGCCATTGGTGCGGGCCTGCCCGTGACCGAGCCCACCGGCTCCATGGTCGTCGATATCGGCGGCGGGACGACGGAAGTGGCCGTGCTCTCGCTCGGCGGCATCGTTTATGCGCGCTCCGTGCGTGTGGGCGGCGACAAGATGGACGAGGCGATCATCGCTTACATCCGCCGCAACCATAACCTGCTTGTGGGCGAATCGAGCGCCGAGCGGATCAAGAAGGAAGTCGGCTCCGCTGCTATCCCTGCCGATGGGGAAGGCATGGCGATCGAGATAAAGGGCCGCGACCTGATGAACGGCGTGCCGAAGGAAATCAAGATCAGCCAGCGGCAAATCGCCGAGAGCCTGGCAGAGCCTGTCGGTGCTATTGTGGAAGCTGTGAAGGTGGCGTTGGAAGCCACTCCGCCGGAACTGGCGGCCGATATCGTGGATAAGGGTATCGTGCTGACGGGCGGCGGCGCTTTGTTGACAAATCTGGATCAGGTACTGCGTGAAGAAACGGGCCTGCCTGTTTCCATCGCCGATGATGCGCTTTCCTGCGTCGCGCTCGGAACGGGCAAAGCGCTTGAGCACATCAAGACGATGAAACACGTGCTCAGCTCCGTTTATTGACGGGGAACTGATCCTCATGCGGGCCCTCGCTCGGGCCCTGACCCGGGGAAGGCCAGCCGTTGTTTCCTGATAAGCATGGGGGATGGTGATCCGTGCAGGATTCATTTAGCCGGCCAGCACCGCCGATCCTCGGGGTTTCCAACCGCGTCTCTTTGATTTTCATGGTGACGCTCGCCGTGGCGCTTTTGCTGCTGGGGCGGGCGGAAACCTATGTTTTCGATCAGGCCCGCCAGGTCGTCACCGACCTTGCTGCGCCGGTGCTGGAGCTGGGCTCGCGCCCCGTGGCCGCCGGGCGCCGCCTTGTCGAGCGCACGGACGAGTTCGCTTACGTCTTCGATGAAAACGAACGCCTGCGCCAGGAAAATGCCGAACTTCTGACCTGGAAGGAAAAGGCGCTGAAGCTGCAGGCGCGTCTTGCCCGCTATGAAGCGCTGCTCAATGTGCAGCTCGACCCTTCCATCAACTATGTGACGGGCCGCGTCATCGGCGATACGGGCGGGCCGTTCGTTGAAACCTTTATCGTCAATCTCGGCCATGAGCACGGGGTGGAAAGCGGCCAGGCGGTGGTCGATTCCGAAGGCTTGATCGGGCGTATCGTTTCCTCAGGCGAGCGGGCAAGCCGTATCCTTTTGCTCACCGACCTTAACAGCCGGGTGCCCGTCACCATCGAGCCGACGCGCCAGCGCGCGGTGCTTTCCGGCGACAACACGGTCTGGCCGAAACTGGAATTTCTGCCCGCCGGCTCCGGCGTCGTACCGGGCGATCATGTGGTGACCTCTGGCCATGGCGGGCTGATGCCGCCGGGCCTGCCGGTCGGCACGGTTATCCAGACCGAAAACGGCGATTTGCGCGTCCAGACATTCTCGAACCGTAACCGGCTCGATATGGTCCGTGTGCTGCAATACCGCTTCCCGATGGACGTGCCGGAACAGAACCCGCCTTCGAAACTGACTGCGCCGGTGCCCGGTGAAGAAGGGGAAGAGGGCCGGCCTTCCGCTGCCGGCCAAAACGGCGCGTTTGGCGGTCCTGCGGTGCGCGGCTCGCTCGCCGGTGCCGGGGGGGCGGGCCAATGAAGCCGAAAGAGACAATCGGCCCGACGCCCGCCGCGCGGGCCGGCAAGCTGGCGCTCTTAACCTTACCGTTCCTGGTGGGGCTCTTTTGCGTTTTTCTGACTTTCGTGCCCATCGGCTCGATCGTCGGCATCGAGGTGGCGCCGGCCTTTGCCTTGATGGCGGTTTATTATTGGGCGGCGCATCAGCCTGAAACTTTTCCCCCTTACGCGGTGTTTGCGGTAGGGCTGCTGCAGGATTTGCTGAGCGCCGGGCCTATCGGGCTTTGGGCATTTACTTATGTGGTGATTTACGGAGTGGTGCAGACGCAGCGTCTGGTCTTTGCCGGGCGCGTGCCCCTGGTGCTTTGGACCGGGTTCGCGCTGACCGCGCTTCTGGCCGGGGCCATCGCCTGGGGTGTCGCCTCGCTCTATTATGCGCGGGTGCTGCCGCCGGGGCCGGTATTGTTACAGTTAATCGTCACGGTGGCGCTGTTTCCGATCTTTGCTACACTTTTTGCACGCGTCGAGCGCATATTGGCGCCGTCGATTTGATAGTTGAGTTCAGGAGGGTCCGGGTTTCATGCTGATGGATGGCAAGGATAACGTCCGCTACAAGACGTTTTCCCGCCGCGCCGCGCTGATCGGCGGGCTGCAATTTGCCGCCTTCACCGCGCTGGCGAGCCGCATGTATTACCTGCAGATCATCAAGTCCGGCGAGTACACGATGCTGGCCGAGGAAAACCGCATCAACAAACGCCTGCTTGCTCCCTTGCGCGGGGAGATCGTCGACCGCTTCGGCGATGTGCTGGTCTCCAACCGGCAGAACTTCCGCGTCATGCTGGTGCCCGAGCAGACGCCGCATATCGAAGCGACACTGGATAAACTCTCCCGCATCGTGCCGCTGCCGGACCGTCAGCGCGCGCGCATCATCAAGGACGCGCGCACCTCTCCCTCGTTCCTCCCCATTCTTGTGGCGGAGAACCTGGATTGGGAAACTTTTGCGGAAGTGAATATTCACGAGCCCGACCTGCCGGGTATCGTGCCGGATGTGGGCGATACGCGCCATTATCCTTACGGGCCCGATCTTGCTCATGTGGTGGGATATGTGGCTGCCGTCTCGGAAAAGGATCTTGAAGGCAAGGACGACCCGCTGCTCAAACTTCCCGGTTTCCGCATCGGCAAGAGCGGTATCGAGCGCGAGCTCGATCAGGAGCTGCGCGGGCGGGCTGGGGCAAGCCATGTGGAAGTCAACGCCTATGGCCGAGTGATCCGCGAGCTGGCGAAAGATCCCGGTGTGCCGGGCGCGCAGGTCTCGCTGACGCTTGATATGGAAGTGCAGAAACTGGCCACGGAGCGGCTGCGCGGGGAATCCGCCAGTGTCGTCGTCATGGATATTTACAACGGCGATGTGATTGCCATCGTCTCCGCACCCGGTTTCGATCCCAATGATTTCAATGTCGGCATCTCGCAGAAGAAATGGGATGCGCTGCTGAACGATCCCTACAACCCGCTTTTGAACAAGTCGATCGCCGGGCAATATCCGCCGGGCTCCACTTTCAAACCGGTCGTCGCGCTGGCCGCTTATGAAAGCGGGATGATCGATCCCAATCAGAAGGTTTTCTGCTCGGGTAAATATTCGCTCGGCAGCCACGATTTCCATTGCTGGAAGAAACACGGCCACGGCGCCATGGATATGCATGACGCGATCATGCATTCCTGCGACGTTTACTTTTACGAAGTTGCCAAGCGCATCGGTATCGACCGGATCGAGGCGATGGCGCGCCGTTTCGGTCTTGGCGATACGCTGGGCTTTGAAGTGCCGGGTGAAAAGAAAGGCTTTGTGCCGAGCCAGGGCTGGAAACGGGCAACGCGCGGCGAGCCCTGGCATCAGGGCGAAACGCTGATCGCCGGCATCGGGCAGGGCTTTCTCCTGACGACGCCCCTGCAGCTTGCGGTGATGACGGCGCGTCTTGCCAATGGCGGCAAGGCCGTGACCCCGCGCATCGTGCGCCAGGTAGGCGGCAAGCTTGACCAGCACGGGCCTTATCCCGAACTCGGCTTTTCCCAGCCGGGTCTCGCCCTGGTGCGCAAAGCGATGGATTCGGTTTCCAACGTACCGGGCGGGACGGCCTATCGCTCGCGCATCGCCGAAGAGGGCATGGAGCTTGCGGGCAAAACCGGCACGGCGCAGGTGCGCCGCATTTCCCGCGCCGAACGCGAAACCGGCGTGCTGAAGAATGAAGATCTGGAATGGCGCCAGCGCGACCACGCGCTTTTCATTGCCTTTGCGCCGGTCGATGCGCCGCGTTATGCGATTTCCGTTGTCGTCGAGCACGGCTCGTCGGGCTCGGGCACGGCTGCGCCCATTGCGCGCGATGTCATGAAAAAAGTTCTGGAACGCCACCCGCAGCGAGAGATTGCGATGCGCCGGTCCAACGAATGGCGGGAGGGCTGAGATGGTCGATGCATTTTTCTCATCCGGCGGCGGGCGCGATCTCAGCCTGAAGGACAAGTTCCTGGAGTTTAACTGGGGTTTTCTGCTGCTGCTTTTTGCGATTTCGAGCCTCGGCTTCGCCATGCTCTATTCGGTGGCGGATGGCAGTTTCGATCCTTGGGCCTCGCGGCAGATGGTGCGTTTCGGCATTGGCCTGGTGATTTTGTTCGTGGCCGCCTTTGTCGATATCCGGCTTTGGATGAACCTTGCTTATCCGGCCTATGCCGGCGCACTCTTGCTTCTTGTTGCGGTGGAGTTCATCGGCTTTAGGGGCATGGGCGCGCAGCGCTGGATCAATCTCGGGATTATTCAGCTCCAGCCGTCGGAGCTCATGAAGATCACGCTGATCCTGGCGCTGGCGCGGTATTTTCACGGGCTGACCCATGAAGAAGTGTCGCGCATCCGCAATCTTTTCGTGCCGGCCGTTCTGCTTGGCGCGCCGGTAGCGCTTGTCCTGAAGCAGCCGGACCTTGGCACGGCGGTGCTGCTCGGCGCGGTCGGCGTTGCGCTCTTGTTCCTGGCAGGACTTGCCTGGCGCTATTTCATCATTGCCGGGGTGGGCGCGCTTGCCGCGCTCCCTATCGCCTGGAACATGCTGCATGATTATCAGAAGCGGCGCGTCTTCACTTTTCTCGATCCGGAGAGCGATCCTCTAGGGGCGGGCTATCACATTCTCCAGTCAAAGATTGCGCTCGGCTCGGGCGGGCTCTTCGGCAAGGGCTTCATGGAAGGCACACAGGCGCATCTCAACTTCCTGCCCGAAAAACATACTGACTTTATTTTCACGATGCTGGCCGAGGAGCTCGGCCTTGCCGGGGGTATCGCACTGCTCGGGCTTTACATGATGGTGCTGTTCTTTGGGATCAGCGTCTCGCTGCAGACCCGCAACCAGTTCGGCCGGCTCATCGCCATGGGTGTGACGATCAACTTCTTCCTTTATATCTGCATCAATGTGGCGATGGTCATGGGGCTCTTGCCGGTGGTGGGCGTGCCGCTGCCGCTTGTCTCCTACGGGGGCACGGCCATGCTGACGCTGATGTTCGGCTTCGGCCTTCTGATGAGCGTTTATATTCACCGGAATATGGAAATTACCCGCAATCCCAGCGCCTTCTGGTAAGGCCGGTCCGGCTTTTGTCTTTGGGGAGGGAAGTGGTGGGCGCACAAGGACTCGAACCTTGGACCCGCTGATTAAGAGTCAGCTGCTCTACCATCTGAGCTATGCGCCCCCATGCCGCTTAAGCGGCGGAGAGGCACGCGATATAGCAAAGGGGCCGGGCGCTGTCCAGCAGTCATATGCGGGCTTGGTCTGGTCGGGCGGGAGTTAAGCCGGAAGGGCCGGTGAAACGGTTGCCCCGGCGGCGGGGGCCGGCTCGCGGACCTCGCAGAGCGGGAAAGTGAAGATGGCCGTCGTGCCTTTGCCTTCCGTACTTTGATAGCTCACCGCGCCGCCGAACTGGCTGGTCAGCTCGCGGATCAGCGGCAGGCCAAGCCCCGTACCCGGGATATCCGGGTGGCTCTGCTCGTGGAAGCGGCGGAAGGGTTCGAAAATCTCCCGCAAACTTTTTGTGGGAATGCCGATACCATTATCCGCGACGATGATCCGGGCGCGATTGTCCGGGGTTATGCGCGCGGTCACTTCGATTTCCGGCTGCCGGTCGCAATATTTGATCGAGTTGGAGAGGCAGTTCGTCAAAATCCGCTCGAAATCCTGCGGGAAGCCGCTGAGCTCGATGTCGCCCGGAATGTCGAGCGTGATGCGGGCCTGACTTGCGCCTATCGGGCCTTCCAGCATTTTGACGGCATTGCCGGCGGCTTCCGCCAGAGAAAAGCGCACGCCTTCTTTGGCCGCGCGCGGGCTTTCCTTCAACCGCTCGATTTCCAGAATTTCGGTCACGAGCCCGTTGAGGCGCAGGCCCGCCGTGCGTATGTCGCTGAGATAATCGCGGCGCCGGTCTTCGGGCAGCTTGTCCCACATGGTCTCCAGCATGTCGGTAAAGCCGACAATGGCATTGAGCGGGGTGCGCAGCTCATGGTTCATCGTCGCGAAGAACAAGGTGCGCTCCTGCGCACTTTGCTTGGCTTGGGCGAGGGCTGCTTCTAGCTTTTGCGAGGTTTCCTGCAGTGCGGCGGTCCGGTCCGCGACCATGCGCTCCAGATTCTCGTTCAGCGCTTCAAGGTCAGAATGGGCTTTCTTCAATTCTACCCGGGAAGGGGAGTTGAGGAGCGGTGGGAGCAGCGGCCAGAGCAGAACCGCCGTAATAACGGAAATCGTGGCCGTAATGACTTTGCCTACTCCTTCGGCCGCATAAAGCGCGCTCCACATCGTCGCGATACCGAAAAGGTGGGTGACGCCGCAAGCGATGATGAAGGCGCTGAAAAGATAAAGCACGCCGTGGGGGTTCATGTCCGGGCGGCGGCGCGCGGCGATGAACAGGACGGCGGGAATGGAGAAATAAGCAAGGGCAATCAGCGCGTCGGAGACGACGTGAATCCAGACAAGCGCAGGGTCCCAGACGAGGCAAAACCCGTGCGGGGTATACCCTTGTTCAGCGGTCAGCCAATTCCATACTGACGAAAGCATGACGATCTCCCAAGGGCACCCCCAATGGTGCCGCTTGCCGGAAAGTTTCGATGCCCCGCTTTAAGCCCTCGTTGAAATTTCGGTTACGCTTTGCCTCAGGTGAAACTGTGATTTGCGATAGTTTACCAAAGGTTAAAATCCGTTTTCCGGTGTAGCCATGGGCTCGCAATCTGCGCATTTGTCGCGTTACGCAAAAGAATGGCGGCTTCCGAAGAAGCCGCCACTCGCGATAGGAATGAAAGCTGTAGGTTAGTCGGCAGCCGCGCCGATCCGGGCACCTTGCGGGCGGGGCTTTGCGCCGCGCAGCAGCTTGCCCACCAGCGCGCCGGTCGGCTCGCCGTTTTTAAAGGCGAGCGTGCCGGAGATGATCGTGGCGGTATAACCTTCCGCCTTCTGAATGAGCCGCTTGCCGCCGGCGGGCAGGTCGTAAACGATCTCCGGTGCGCGCAGCTTTAGCCCATCGAAATCGATGACATTGATGTCCGCTTTCATGCCCGGCGCCAGGACGCCCCGGTCGAGCAGTCCCACCAGTTCGGCATTGGCCTGTGTCTGCCGGTTGATCAGCCATTCGAGCGGCAGTTTCGGCCCGCGTGTGCGGTCCCGGCCCCAATGGGTGAGAATGGTGGTGGGGAAGCTTGCATCGCACAGAATGCCCACATGCGCGCCGCCGTCGCCAAGGCCGAAGGCGGTGTGTTTATGGGTCATCATCTTATAAACATCGTCGAGGCTGCCGCCGGTATAGTTCATCAGCGGGAAGTAAAGCAGCGCATGGCCGTCCCGCTTCAGCATGAGATCGAGCAGCACTTCGCGCGGCGGTTTGCCGTCCCGCTCCGCCATGGCGCCGACACTGTCTTCGGGCGAGGGCTCGTAGTTCGGTGGGTCACCGAGCTCATACATCTTGTGATAGGCGGTGCAGAGCATGGTGACGATTTCACCTGCCGGATAGTCCGGCTCTTCAGCCAGAAGCCGGGCGCGGAAGGCGGGATCACGCAGCGCCTCCACCTGCTTTTCAAGCGGGGCGTGCCAAATCTCGCGGAAGGTCTGGTGCATCAGAAAGGGGTTGAGCGAGGAGGAAAGGCCGAGCAGCACGCCGGTCGGGCGCGGCGGCACCTGGCCTTTGACGGGCAGGCCGGCTTCCGCGGCCTCTTCGATATTGCGCAGCACGTTTTTCCAGGTGTCGGGGTAGCGGTCATCCTGCTCAATTGTCATGGACATGGGCCGGCCGGAGATTTCCACCATGCCCCGCAGCATGGCGAATTCCTGGTCCACATCGCGGAAGTCGGCGATGAGTTGCAGTACGCCTTTGCCGCTCTCGCCCATGGCCTTGGCGATGCCGTGCAACTCGTCTTGCTCGGCCTTATAGGTGGGCGTGTGCTCGCCGTGTTTGTCGCGGTGCTTTTCGGTGCGTGAGGTGGAAAAGCCGAGGGCGCCCGCTTCCAGCGCTTCCTTAACGAGGCGGGCCATTTCAGCCGTATCTTCAGCCGTTGCCGGTTCGAGCCGTGCGCCGCGCTCACCCATCACATAGGCGCGCAGGGCCCCATGCGGCACCTGCAGTCCGACATCGAGAGCAAGCGGAGAGGCTTCGACCGCATTCATATATTCCGGGAAGCTTTCCCAGTTCCATTTGATGCCTTCGACAAGTGCCGTACCCGGAATGTCTTCCACCCCTTCCATCAGGCCAATCAGCCAGTCATGCCGGTCCGGGCGGCAGGGGGCGAAGCCGACGCCGCAATTACCCATCACCGCCGTGGTGACGCCGTGAAAGGTGGAAGGCTGCAGATAGGGGTCCCAGGTGACTTGGCCGTCATAATGGGTATGCACATCGACAAAGCCGGGGGTGACGATCTGGCCTGCGGCATCGATCTCTTCTTTGCCCTTGGCCGCAACTTCGCCGATTTCGGCGATAAGGCCGTCTTTAACGGCAATGTCTGCTTTGAAAGGCGCGCTGCCGGTGCCGTCATAGACGGTGCCGCCGCGGATAACCAGATCGTACATGAAACCTCTCCTCCAATTGGCGCCGGTGACCGGCTGCTCTCTTTTAAGGAGAGTTTAGAGGAAAGAGGGCCGAAACGAAACGGGCCGTCCCGAAGGACGGCCCGTGCTGCCTCAAGGCAGGGTGACGCTGCGTAAGGCTTTCTGCCGGGAGGGGCTTAAGCCTGGGACTTGCCGCGCTGGCGGATGCCTTCGCGCCGCTCCTCGATGGCGGAGGAGGACACTTTCGTATTCGCTTCCCCGGAAACCCGCGCTTCGGTTTTCAGCCCCTCGCCGAAGCTCTGACCGAAACCTTCATCGATCAGCGCTTTATAGGCGGGCAGACATTCGGGCACGACCGAGAGCATGTCAGTGGCGAGCTGTCGGCAAGTGGGCAGAAGTTCGCCATGCGGCACGACGCGGTTGACGAGGCCCCATTCGGCGGCCTGCTCGGCGCCGATGAAATTGCCGGTGAGCGAAAGCTCTTTGGCGCGGTAAATGCCGATCAGGCGGGAGAGTTTCTGCGAGAGGCCCCAGCCTGGCAAAATGCCGACGCGGGCATGGGTGTCGGCGAAGCGGGCATTTTCCGAGGCGATGAGCACGTCGCAGGCCAGGGCGATTTCAAAGCCGCCGGTAATAGCCACGCCGTTGATGGCGCCGATGACCGGGCCGGAAAACTTGCCGATGGACGTAACCGGGTCCTTATCGGTAATGGTGGCCTGGGTGGAGAAATTGCCGCCGCCGGAGCCGAGTTCCTTCAGGTCGAGACCGGCGGTAAAGGCACGGTCACCGGCGCCGGTCAGGATGACGACGCGGGTTTCAGGATCCGCTTCTAGTTCATCGAAGGTCGTTGCAAGCGCGGCGCGCAGCTCGCGTGACAGCGCGTTCATGGCATTGGGGCGGTTCAGCGTGACGGTGGCGATACCGCCTTCTTTTTCCACGAGAAGGGTGTCGGACATGAGGCTCTCCCTGTTTTCTGCTTATGAGCATTGCAATGCCCTTTGATAGCAGGCGGGAGAGCCAGCCGAAAGGCTGTCGTCCGGGTTGTGGGCGGGCTGTGAAAAGCCGTTAGTCGAAGAGCGCGTCGATATCGTCCTGATCGATCGGCGCATCTTCCTCGGCCGGCAGTTTGGCCTCTGCAGGCGCAGGCGCCTTTTCCGCTGCAGCGGGGGCTGGGGCCTGAACCTGAGCTGGCGTCTCGGATGCTGCCGCTTCCATGGCAGCGGCCACTTTGTCGATCTTTTCTTCCAGCGTGGCGGCATCGCCATCCAGCATGGCATCGATCATAGCCTGGTCCACGCCCTGGCCTTCGGCTTGCGGGCCGTTGAGTAGATGCGCGTCGGGGCGTTGGTCCATATCCCGGATTTCCGGTGCCTGCAGGCCGTCTTTGTTGGAGACGCCCCAGATCTGGATCATCGCATTCACGCGCTGCTCGAGATAGCGCAGCACGTTGACGACCTTCGTCGTGCGCTGGCCGGTAATGTCCTGGAACGAGCAGGCCATGAAAATATTGGTGGCGTGGGTATCGATCTCCTCGCACAGCTCTTCATCGACGCCTTGTGCGCGCAGCTTCTCGCCGATCTCCTGCAGCCGTTCGGCAGCGCCCAGAATATCGGATGTGGCGCGCTCGGTCGCGGTGACGATGGCGTCCAGTTCTTCGGTTGCCGCCATGATGCGGTTTTCGGAGGCCTCATCCGCCGGTTTGATGGCGGCAATCTCAGAGCGCGTCTGCTGGATCGAGGCGCTCATTTCCTGCAGCTCGCGGCGCATCACGTCGAGATGGGTCTGCTCTGCGGAGACGAGCGCCGCGCGGCCCAGCTTCTCGATGGCGCTGGCAAGTTCGCGCGTATCGGCATGGCGGTTGCGCCGTGCATATTCTTTCAGAAACCAGCGTCCGCGCGGGGTGTCCAGCACGGCTTGTTCGATCGCCTCGAACTCTGCATCTTCTGACCTTTGCGCCTTCTGGGCGGCTGCCGGTTCAGACATGGCGGATCCTCTCAAACCATGTAAGCTTTTTCATAGTAAACTTTGATTTTCTTGCCTTTTGGTTGATGAAACGGGAGAAAGGGGCGGGCAAAACCGGAAAGTCGGCTTTTGCTACGGTCTTCTTGGTAAAAAACGGTTAAGAAAGGGCGTCGGATGAAACTGGTGCGCTACGGAAAACGCGGCGATGAGACGCCCGGTATTCTGGATGAAGAAGGACGTATCCGCGACCTTTCCGGCCATGTGGACGACATTGCCGGCTGCGTGCTCGAGCCTGCGGGGCTTGCGAAACTGGCCAAGATCAATCCGGCGAAATTGCCGCTCGCCCCGGAAGGCCAGCGCCTTGGCGCGCCGGTGGCGGGGATCGGCAAAATTCTCTGCATCGGCCTCAATTACAAAATGCATGCGAGCGAGACCGGCGCCGACGTGCCGAGCGAGCCGCTGCTTTTCCAGAAAGCCGTCAGCGCCATCAACGGGCCTTATGACGACATCGTCATTCCGCGCACCGCCACGAAGACCGATTGGGAAGTCGAGCTTGGTGTGGTGATCGGCGCGCCAGCAAAATATGTGAGCGAAGAAGAGGCGCTTTCTCATGTCGCGGGCTATGTCATTCTGAATGATGTTTCCGAGCGCGATTTTCAGAAGAACCGGGCAGGCCAGTTCACCAAGGGCAAGAGCTGCGACACGTTCTGCCCCATCGGCCCCTGGTTCGTGACTGCGGATGAGATTGCCGATCCGCAGAACCTGACGCTGCGCACGCTGGTGAACGGCGAAGTGCGCCAGAACGGCCGCTCAAGCGATATGCTGCATTCGGTCGCCAAGCTCGTTTCCTATCTCAGCCAATTCATGAGCCTTTTGCCCGGCGACATCATCGCGTCAGGTACGCCGGACGGGGTGGGCGCGGGCATGAAGCCGCCGCAGTTTCTCAAAGCAGGAGACGAGATCGTCATGAGTATCGACGGGCTCGGCGAGCAGCGCGCCCGCCTTGTTGCGGACCGGTGAGGGGGCATAAAATGTCACCGTCACCCCGCGACTTGTTCGCGGGATGACGTATTAAAAACCCCGCAAAGAACTTCGAAAGCACTTCTATGAGTATTTCTCTGCCCATCGATCCAGAAAGCGTGAAAGGGTTTCTCGACCCGAAAGAAGGCGAAGCGCTTTACGGCGCGGCGCTGGAGGCTGGCGCGCTCGGGCCTTGCCTGGAGATCGGCTCTTATTGCGGCAAGTCGACGATCTATTTCGGCGCCGCCTGCCAGAAGGTGGGCTCGGTGCTTTTCGCGCTCGATCACCATCGCGGATCGGAAGAAAATCAGGTCGGCTGGGAGCATCACGACAGCGAGCTTTACGATTCCGAGACGGGGCTGCTCAATACGCTGCCGCTCTTCCGCCAAACGCTGCGCCGGGCAGGGCTTGAAGATACCGTCGTGCCGCTGGTCGCGCCGTCAACGGTCGCGGCGCGCGGCTGGGCGACGCCGCTTGCCATGGTTTTCATCGATGGCGGACATGCGATGGAACATGCGCTGAACGATTACCGGCTCTGGGCGCCGTTCGTGAAACCGGGCGGCATTCTCGCCATTCACGACGTTTTTCCGAACCCGGAAGATGGCGGGCGCCCGCCATATGAGATTTACAAGCTGGCGCTGGCGTCGAACTTCTTCGAGGAAATTGCTGCGGTGAAATCGCTGCGCTTACTCCGCCGCCTCGGCCAGGTGGCGGCCTGAGAAAAGCGGTGCGGCGGGCGTCATGCCGATCACGGCATCGGTGGCCAGAATGACGGCGGCCGCCGTCCAGGCCGGTTTTTCATCCGGCCAGGCAACGGCATTTTCGAACTGATAGCCCATCCAATAGGCCCCGCAATCGGCGCGCCATTGATGGATCCAGGAAAGAAGCGTTTCGGCTTTTTTGCGCTCACCGGAAACCAGCAGCGCCAGGCAAAGCTCGGCGGATTCGGCGACCGTCACCCAGGGCTGGTCGAGCACGCAGCGGCAGCCTTTGCCTTCGGCAACGAAAATATCCCACTTCGAGGCGAGCCGGTCGCGTGCCGCCTGGCCGGTAAAGACACCGGCCAGCACCGGGTAATACCAGTCCATGGAAAAGCGGTCTTTCGGTTCCCAGGTGCGGTCGAAGCGGTGAGGTTTTTCGCGTAAGGCCTCACCGAGCTTCATGCGCGCTTCGGCCCAGTGCCGGCTCGGCTCGCCAAGGCGCTGGGCAATGAAGATGGCGCATTCAAGGCTCTTATAGATCGACGAGCAGCCGGTGATCAGCGCATCGTCTTCGGGCGTGCGCGGCTCGTCCGCTGCCCAGCGAATGTCGCCATGGGGGCTTTGATGGGCGACCACCCAGTCGATGGCGGCTTCGACATGGGGCCAAAGCGTTTTGAGATGAGCAAGGTCGCCGTCGAGCAGATAATGATGCCAGGCGCCGGTTGCGATATAGGCGGCGAAATTCGTGTCCCTGATGGGGTCGGGCACATCTTCCTCATCGCCGGTAAAGCGCTGTTCTTCTTCATCCATCGGCACCGCGCTGCCAAGCTCGCCGTGCCAGGAGCCGTCCTGGAGCTGGGTCTCCATCAGATAACGGAAAGCGCGGCGCGCGGCCTCCGTCTCGCCCAGCGTTGCCAGACCCATCGCCGCTTCGGTGTGGTTCCACGGGTCGATCACCCCGCCGTCATACCAGGGGATCGCGCCATTATCGCGCTGAAGTTCGAGAATGCGGCGGACCGACCCGTCGAAAAAACCCTCGGGCAGCCGGTCGCCGAAGCTCAGATAGGTCATGCGGCGCGGTTCTCCTTTGTGAAATAGAGAACGACGCTCTTGCCCATCAAGGGCGCGGCCAAGGCTTCGAGCGTGCGGGTCAGCCAGGGCTGCTTGACGAGGTCCCAGACGAGGAAGCGGTGATAGGCGGCGACGAGTTTCGACTTCGTGTTCTTCACACCGACGGCGCAGCGCAGCCACCAGTAAGGTGAATGCAGTCCATGCGCCCAGTGGCGGTGGAAAAAGGAAAGACCGTTCTCGCTTACGTCTTTTTTGAGCTGGCCGGTGCGGAAGATGCGCACATGGCCGCCCGGCTCGTTGTGATATTCCTCAGAGAGCGCCCAGCAAATCCATTCAGGCCAATAGCGCGGCACGGAAACGGCGAGCGTGCCGCCCGGCTTCAGAATGCGCGTGATTTCTTTCAGTGCCTGGCGGTGATTGGGAATGTGCTCCAGCACTTCGGAACAGACGATCTTGTCGAAGCTGTTATCGGCGAAGGGCAGGGTGAGCGCGTTGCCGACGCACAGCGAATAGACACGCTTCGTTTCCGGGTCCATGTCCGGGCAGGCGCTGAAGCCTTCGCGGGTCTTCTTTACATCGTCAAAGGCAAGATCGACGCCGACGACATGACAGACGGCGTGGTGATACATGGCATGCACATGGCGTCCTTCGCCGCATCCCAGATCGAGCACACGCAGCCCGTCTTTAAGACCCAGCGTATTGAAGTCCACCGTTCGCATTGGCCATTGCCTCTTTATATACTTCGACCACCTGGCGGCCGGTCCGTTCCCATTTGAATTCACGCAGGATGCGCTCGCGGGCAAGCCTGCCGAGCTCGTCGCGCTTTTGCGGATTGTCGAGTAGGCCCGCAATCGCCTCGGCCAGTGCCGGCGGGTTGGAATGGGGCACGATCACGCCCGCTTCTCCCACGACTTCCGGCAGGGAGCCGCCCGTCGTTGCAATGACCGGGGCGCCGCATGCCATGGCCTCGCCCGCCGGAAAACCGAAACCTTCATAAACGGAAGGAGAGACGGCAATGGTCGCCTTGGCATATTGCTCGGTAATGTCGTCGTCGGTGAGGTTGGTGATGAACTTCACCTTATCGATGATGCCGAGTTTGCGCAGCTCCGTGGCGGTCGGGCCTTCGCGCAATTTGCCGATCACATAAAGCTCGAGATCGGGGCGCGTTTTTAGCAGCTCCGCATAAGCGCGGATAAGATAGATAAGGCCCTTCAGCGGCACATCGGCGCTGGCGCAGGCGATCAGCCGGTTCGGCAGACGCTTTACATCCGGGCGCGGACGGAAGGTTTCATGGTCGATGCCGTGCAGCACGAGGCGCATCTTTTGCGGATCGAGTTTGAAATCGCGCGTTACGTCGCGTTTCGTGCTTTCGGAAACGACGATGACGGGATCGAGCTGGCGGGCCACCTTGATCTGCATGCGCAGGAAGGAATACCAGCGCCATTTCAGGAATTTCATGAACGGGCCCGGCATGTGCTTGATGTCGATGCGCTTGTCCATGGTGATCGGGTGGTGGATCGTGCCGACGACGGGCAGGCCCATGTCGCGCACTTTCAGCATGCCCCAGCAGAGCGTCTGGTTGTCATGCATCACGTCATATTCGTGGATGCGGCCTTGCATGTAGCGCGCCATGCGCTCGCCGAACGTATAAGGCTCGGAGAAGCCGCCCCAATTGTGGCTCCACCATTCGAAAAGATCGATGGGGGAGGTCAGCATCCAGGGCCGGAAGGCGCGAATGGGGTGGGGATTGGCATAAAGATCGAGCGAGGGCAGCTTGATGAGCCCGACGCGCGGGTCGAGATCGGGGTAGGGCGGGCCGGAAATCACATCCACCGTATGGCCGAGATCGACAAGTGCCTTGGAGATATGGCGCATGTAAACGCCCTGGCCGCCGGTCGTCGGGTTGGAGCGGTAACTGGGCAGAAGAATGCGCAGCGGGCGGTTGCCCGATAGCGCGGCGATCGTCGCATCGGACGGCGCGTTTCCGCTCTGCGGCGGCGCGGGCGTTTCAAACGCCTCTTGCCGGTCCAGGGCCTGCGACATGCGCCTCTCCTTTCAAACTCTTAGCCGGCTCCAAGGCCGTTCGTGGGCGTGCCCATATCGGGCTGGCCGGCGAGGCTGATGTCTGGGACCCCGCCGGGGTAAAACAATGCTTTTCGGATGAGGCCGAAGCCCCGCCCCAACTTTCGGCAGTCTGAGTGCCGCTTCGGCGCGCGGATCATACCCAAGAGGCCGGGTCCCCTCAAGGCTTGGTAACAGCTTTGTCAGTCCGCCATGGCAGAGGGACCGCACGCCCCGGAATGGCGCCTGCTATTCATAAACCACAGTGAGGCTTTCGCCTAGGCGGCGGCTTGGAAACGCCCGTCCTTTACGCAGGGGCATCGGCTGGCTGAAGCCGCCAGCCGCCTTTGCCCGATACCGCGCGCAGGACGATGTAAAGCAGAAGGCCAAGCGGCCCGGCAAGCCAGGTGAAGACGAGGCAGGGGATGACCAGCCAATGGGACATGCCGCGCCGCTGCGCATCGCGCGCCTCCCAGGCACCGATGAAAAGATCGAACAGGAGATAATGCAGCCAGCCGGCAAGCGCCGCTTCCGGCATCTGGAAGAAGATCATGACGCCCGCCAGCGTGCCGAAGCTCGCGCCTTCCGGCTGTCCGCCGCCGAAAGAGGCAACGGCCAGATAGTAGGTATAAAGACAGCCGAAGATCAGCGGCAGTAGCGCCGAGTGCACAAGAAACTGCGTCCCGCTCCAGCGCGGCAGCACCACAAGCAGTAGCCAGAAAGGCACAAGGCCATATGTGGCGATCAGAAAAATGGCATCAGGCGTCATGACGTTCTCCCCCTTCAAACGGGCAGGGGAGCGGCAGCATGCCCTGCCGCCGGCCCCTGCGCAGTGGCAGGAAGCCTAGCAGGCGGCTAAGGCAACTCAAGCAAAGAGTGTAAGACAGGTGGGCGTGTGCGTTATGTCAGCGTGCCGTCCCCAGCCATATAGCGGGCAAGGTCGATATAATCGATGACGAGCGACAAGCCGTTGGAGGCGAAAAGCGCCCAAAGATAAGCGCCCGAGACGCTGCGCAGCTCGATCTCGGCGCGCCGGCGCCACAGATAGACGAGAAGCGGCGTCCAGAACACGATATGGCTGAGGCCGAGAATGCGCGTATAGCCGAACTCGGCAAAGAGCATGGGCATGAAGAGCAGATTGGCGAGCCAGGCGGTGAGTACCCAATGCGCCTCCGTGCGCGTGAACGCGAAGATGACAGAAGCGGTGTTGATGAACATCAGCCAGAAAAGCCAGCTGCGCAGCCAGATGGGTTCTTGAAGAATGAAATCGTTGAGCGTCATGCCGTCCATGGCCGTGTCCCTCCCTCACATATGGGCCGCCCGGACATAGCGCTTCTTATTGCCACGCTAATTGATGGCGTCCGGTTTGCGGCGTTCTTCCGTTTCTTTTTCCGGAGGGCTGGTCACAGGCCCCGATTGATGATGGATCAGCATCCACACATGCCCCCGCCGGACGAAGAGATTCGTCGCGACCAAGTAGTCCATGCCGATTTTCTCATAGCAAATCACAATCCCGCTTTCGCCGATGATGCGGGCCACAGGGGCCACGCAATCGATGCGCGGCGGCTCGGGGCCGTTGAAGATATTGTGCCAGCTTTGCAGGATTTCCTCGCGCCCTTCCAGCGGGTGCCAGCCGGGGTGGAGGCAGGTGCAGGGCGCGTCTTCGGCCCAGATTTCGGACATGACGGTGATGTCCCGGTCCGCGAAGGCCCGGTAGAACATTTCATTGGCAAAAAGCAGCGCGTCCGTATCCGACATGGAAGCCCCGGCAGGAAAACCCGAAGCGCCGCCCTGCCGAAACGGGATCAGCCAAAGCGGCGTTTGAGCCAATCGATCATGAGTGTGTTCAGTTCATCCGGCTTTTCGCTCTGTGTCCAGTGACCGCAGGCCGGAATGATGTGCTTTTCGAGGTCCGGCACATATTTTTCCATGCCCTCGGTCATGGCGGGCGGCAGCACCACGTCGTCCGCGGCGGAAATCATCAGGCCCGGCGCGGTGACTTTCTGCTCCACGCCTTCGCTCAGACGCCAGTTGCGCGAGAAATTGCGGTACCAGTTGATGCCGCCTTCCCAGCCCGATTGCTCGAAGGCTTTGGTATAGACCGTATATTCTTCATCGCTCAGAAGCGGGCTGCCGCGCCATTCTTCCTCCGGTGTTTCCAGCGCATCGAGGAAGGAGAGATTTTTTTCCTCGGCGGGCATTTTTTCCCACTCTTCGGCGGTCACGCCGCTTTTGCGATAGAAAAAGCGCAAGGAGCGGGCGGTGTCCTTGCCCAGCAGTTTTTCCGCCTCGCCGAAGCGCTGGAAGAAAACGATATACATTTTCTCGCCATAGACCGCGCGCATCGCCTCGATGGGATCGGAGTTAAGGCGGGGGATGAAGGGTGTGTTGACGCCGATGACGCCTGCAACGCGCTCTTTCTGCAGAAGCGCCATTTGCCAGATGACAATGCCGCCCCAGTCATGGCCGCAAAAGACCGCTTTATTGATGCCAAGCGCATCGAGCATACCGGCAAGATCGCCCGTCAGATGTTCGATGTCGTAAAGGGGGACGTTTTCCTCGCCCTTCGGCCCTCCTGTCAGCCCGTAGCCGCGCTGATCGGGCGCGATGACGCGGAAGCCTGCCGCCGCAAGCGCCGGGATCTGATGGCGCCAGGAATAGGCAAGCTCCGGCCAGCCATGGCAAAGTACGACCGGCACGCCGTCTTTCGGCCCGGCTTCATAGACGGCCATGTTGATGCCGTTCGTTTCAACGAAAATGGGATCGGGCATGGCGGGTGCCTGGGTCATGGCTGCGTCCTGTGTTTTGTTGGGATCAGGCTTGATCCGTAATCAGATCGGCGTCTTTTGGAAGGCCGAGCATGTTGAAAAGCGTTGTGCGCTCCGGCCCTGTGCGGGGCGGGTAGTATTTACGGTTCCATCTGCGCCCGCGCGCCCAGACCCACAAGACCTTGGCGAGATTCTTTTTGTTTTCCAGCAGCCAGGCGGTGGGATGGGCAAGCATGTGAAAGCCTTGCATGAAGGCGCGGTAAAGCTGGATATCGGAGCGGATGGCGATATTGATGCCGTCTTCGGTGAAGCGTTTGATGAGCCGCGCCTTAAAGCTTGGCTTATAGCCCGGCGTGAGTTCATTGCGCGCGCGTTTGATCGCCCCGAGGTCCTGTTTGACCATATTGTCGTAATAGGGGCGGATCTCTTCGCGTGTCGCTGCATGATAGGCGATCGCGCGTTTTATCGGATCGTCTTCGGCCCGCAGCACATCGCGCAGGATATGCGCCTGAATGGCAGCGAAAGAACAGCCGCGTCCGTAAAGCGGGTTGGTGCGGATGTGGCAATCGCCAAGCGGAAAATAATTCAGCACATGGGGTTTGCCCGCCTCGGTCATATGCCGCCAGCGGCTGAAGAGATTGCCCATCAGGAAGACTTTCGAGCGCGGCTCGGTGCGCTCTTCTTCGAGCCAGGGGGCAAGGCCGGGGATGGAGCGGCAGACTTTGTCGAAGACCTCCGTATCCAGAATGGCTTTTGAGAGCGTGCGCTCGACCTCGGGTACCGCAAGGGTGATGGAGAAGCAGCCATTATCCCCCGGAAAGACACCGAATTTGAGGAAGCCGAGATCGGCGGCGCCGGGGGCGGCGGTGCGTTCCGGCTCGCTCATGCCGTTTTTGATGTGGTAGTGGCGGGTGAAATAGACGATGCCGGCAGGTGCATCTTCCTCGCGGATGTGAACCCCGAGTTCTTTCAGCCAGCCGGCGCCCGGATTGAGCCGCCCCATCGCATCGACAACCAGATCGCCCGTTACTTTTTCGCCCGAGCGTAACGTGACGCCATGGATGACGGCCTGACCGTCCGCATTCTTTTCCGCGATCAGACCTTCCACCACCTCATCGGTGCGGAAGGTGACATCGGGCTGGCGGGCGGCATAGCGGCGCATGATGAGTTCAAGCGTCGTGCGGCGGCTTGAAAGAATGGTCAGATGCTCATCGCCCTTTGCCGGCACGTAAGAGGGGACGAGCGGCATGGGCACGGTATCGGCGAATTTCAGCTCGCGGCAGCCGGCCTCCAGAAGATCGGCAAGCAGGGCGGGGTGGTTTTCGCGGATGAGCTGATAGAGCCGGGCGAGAAAGGCATGGCTGTGGCGCAGCTGGCCGACGCCCCGGCGCTGCCATTCGTCAAAGGCGGCATTGGCGGAAAGCTCGGGCGGCGGCGGGTCGCGGTCGATCACCGTGACCTCATGTCCTTCGCCTGCCAGCGCAATGGCAGCCGAAAGCCCGCCGATTCCGGCGCCCAGAACGATAATGCGGCTCATCTTTCCTCCCGGCCTTTCAGCCTTCCTCCAGCCGCGCAATTGCGCGACTGGGCCCCATGACTGGACCGCAGTCTAGTAAATTCTGGCAAGGCATGTGCCGTAAGTCCAGCCTCTTGCGCGGGCTTTCCTTATGGATGCGCTTTCAGCCCCGCTGCCGCTGCGGCAAGCAGCGCCCAGCCTGCGAGGAAGGCGAGCCCGCCCACAGGCGTGACGAGCACAAGCGCGCGGCTGCCGGTGATGCCGAGATAATAAAGCGAGCCGGAAAAAAGAATCATGCCCGCAAGGAAAGCCCAGCCCGCCGCGTAGGTCAGCGAGGCGGAAGCGTGCTGGGCCAGCCAGGCAACGGCCAGCAATGCCAGCGCGTGATACATGTGATAGCGCGCGCCGGTTTCAAAAGCGGCAAGTTCCTTCTCGCCCACTTTGCCGGCCAGTCCATGCGCGGCGAAGGCGCCGAGTGCCACGGAGAGGAAGCCGTTTACTGCGCCGAGAATGAGCCAGAGTTTCATGGGCCGCCTCCTGTCTTTCGTTTTGCCATTGCTTCTTCTTAGCCTGCCCCCGGGAGACGCGCAAAGACTCATGAAAAGCGTCGCCGGAAATGGGTAGCAGAATGGCACGCACCGGGACGGGGAGCGCGCGTTCGTGCTTGGCTCGACCGTTACGCGACGTCATTTTCCGAGCCGCCCAGTCAAGTTGACCCATGGGCAGCCGCGCGCCATGCTGCCTGCAATCAAAAGCAAACCGGGCAACGAAACCGGAGAACAGGGAGGCCTTGATGCTCACGAAAGGGGATGAGTATCCGATCCACCAAACCCCCGAACCAATCGCTTATTCGGGAACGGACCGGAATTTTTACGACCGCTATTTCTTCAACGGTTACAACTGGGATGGCAGCGTTTTCTTCGGCTGCGGTCTCGGTGTCTATCCGCATCTCAACGTCATGGATGCGAATTTCGCCGTCGTCGTGGATGGCGTGCAGCACAATATCCATGCCTCCCGCGTGCTTCACATGGAGCGGCTGGATACGAAAGTCGGCCCCATTGCGGTGGAGGTCATCGAGCCGCTTCAGGCGCTGCGCATCACGGTCGATAGCGCCGAGCATGATTTCAAAGCCGATATCACGTTCCGCGGCCGCGCCCGCGCGCTGGAAGAGCCGCGCTTCACCTACCGGCAGGGCCCGCGCATTTTCATGGATTATACACGCATGACCCAGAACGGTTCTTACGAGGGCTGGATCGAGGTTAAGGGCCGGCGCATCGAAGTGAAGAAGGATCAGTTCGTCGGCACGCGCGACCGCTCCTGGGGCATCCGCCCGGTCGGCGCCTCCGATCCGCAACCCGTGGCGCCGCCGCCTCAGCCGCAATTTTACTGGATCTGGTCGCCGCTCAATTTCGAAAACGCCATCACGCTTTACCACATCAATGCCGATGCCAAGGGCGATGCGTGGAACACGGCTGCCGTTCTCTGCCCCACGGGCGCGGGCGAGGAAGAAAAAATGGACCGCTGCTGGTCCGACATTTCTTTCCAGTCCGGCTCGCGCCACGCAAAAGCCGCGGAGCTGCATTTCCAGCGTCATGACGGCAGCCGGATCGACATTAAGCTTACGCCGAAATGGAATTTCTACATGACCGGACTCGGCTACGGGAATCCGGACTGGAACCATGGCGGCTATAAGGGCGAGCTTGTAGTGGATTACGATTGCTTCAAGACCGCCGATATCGACACCTGCGTGCCGCCTTATCTGCACATTCAGGCCTTTGTGGAAGCGGAAATGAAGGACGGCGACAAGCCGGTGCAGAAGGGGGCGGGCATTCTCGAGCAGCTCATCATCGGCCCGCATGCGCCCTCCGGTTTCAAAGACCTTCTCGACATGGCGCCATAAGGAGAAGGTGATGGAAGAAATCGCAGAAAAATTCGCCGCTTATCTTTCCCACAAAATGCCGCAGGCAAGCGCCCTCGCGGTGGAAGGCATCTCGCGTATTCATGGCGGGGCGAGCCGGGAAACCTACCGCCTGACCGCGCGCTGGCAGGAGGGGGGGAAAGAGGTGTCGCGCCCGCTCATCCTGCGCCGCGATCCTGTGGCAAGCCTGATCGAGACCGAGCGCGATCTCGAGTTCAATGCCTACCGCGCCTTTCACCCGACCGGCGTGCCGGTGCCCGAGCCGCTTTTCCTGGAAACGGATGAGAAATGGCTCGAGCGGTCTTTCTTCGTGATGGAGCAGATCGAAGGCTGCCAGGCGGCAAGTCCATTCTCGCCCGATCCTTACGGCGAGCTTGCGCCGAAGATCGGCCCGCAATTCTTCACCATTCTCGGCAAGATAGCCGCGCAGGACCCGGGCGCCATCGGCCTTGGGGAAAGCATGGAAAAGCCTGCGCCGGAGGAATGCTGGAAGCGCGAGCTTGATTATTGGGAAGGGGAGATTGATAAGGACACGCTGATCGCCCAGCCCATCGCCAAAGGCGCGATCCGCTGGCTGCGGCGCAATCCGCCGCCACCGCCGAAGGAATTGCGCGTCGTGCATGGGGATTACCGCACCGGCAATTTCCTCTTCAACGATGCAGGCGAGATCAAATCGATCCTCGATTGGGAAATGTGCCATCTGGGCGATCCTCTGGAGGATCTTGCCTGGGCCTGCGACCCGCTATGGGCATTCGAGAATGAAGAAAAGCCGGGCGGGCTTTTGCCGCGCGCCGAGGCTTTGAAGCTTTGGGAAGAGGCAAGCGGTCTCACGATTGATCCCAAAGCCTTTGCTTGGTGGGAAATCTTCGCCATGGTCAAAGGCCTTGCGATCTGGATTTCCGCCGGTAAGGAATATCAGGCGGGTAACAACACCGATCCCGTCATGGCGTTGTCGAGCTGGTATTGCACGGATGTGCATAACCGGCTCCTGTCGAAACGCATGCAGGAAATTGCCGAGGAGGAAGCCGCATGAAACCCGATGTTCCTCTGGTTCTCCAACATTCCTTCGGCAAGCTTCTTCTGGAAGTCGCGCCGAACCTCACCGCCGAATATGCGGTGGGCAACACCTCCGTCATCGGTCTCATGATGTTCATGTCGGCGGCGGAGTTCGAGCGCGGGGCGCAGCTGCGCGCCGAAGAAAATGCCGAGATGCGCGCCATTTTCGAAGAGACGGGCGGGCTTGGCCTGCCTGGCGATCTGCAAAAGCGTCTTGGCGCGGCAGCGGGGGGGCGGGAAGCCTCGTTGCTCATCTCCGATCTCGATGCAGAAAACGACCGGCTCAAAACGCTTCTGATCGAGTTGCAAGCGGCACTCGAAGAACTGGACAGCCAGCCCGCGCGCAAGCTTGGCGCGCGCATCTGGGGGTTCCTGCGCCAGGCCGCGGAAAAGCGCAAACTGCCTTATCCTTCTATCGGATAGACATTTCAAAGCGCCTCTGTAGTCTCCCTGTCATGCTCTTATGCGGACAGGGAGATTTTTTTGCCGCTCGCCGCGCGCCTTGGCCTTTTCTATGCCGCCGTTTTTATTTTTCCCGGCGTCCATCTGCCGTTCTTTCCGGTATGGCTGGGCGCGCAGGCGCTGACGCCCGCGCAAATCTCCATCGTGCTCTCCGGCGCCATGCTGCTGCGCATTCTGGCAGGACCCGCGCTCGCCTTTCTGGCGGACAGGGCGGAGAACCGGCGCGGCATGATACTGGCTTTGGCGGCGGTTTCTTTTTGCGCCGCCGCGCTTTATTTTCTGGCGGACGGGTTTCTGCCCATCTTTCTCATCAGTCTTGTGCTGATGACGCTTTATCCTTCCATCATTCCCATGACCGAGAGCCTTGCCATGCGCGCCGTGCGCGAGGAGGGGATGGATTACGGGCGGGTGCGGCTCTGGGGCTCGGTCAGCTTCATCGTGGCAAGCTATGCGATGGGCTGGTGGCTTTTGCCGGGCCGGGAGAACCACATTCTGGCGGCGATGCTATTCGGCATTGCACTCACCTTCTCCATCGGCTTTCTGCTGCCCGCCGAGGGGCGCAAGGACAGTACCGCGCCGCCGCTTTCCTGGGCGAATGCGCTTAAAGTGCTGCGCCATCCGGTCTTTCTCGGCTTCGTGCTTGCCGCAGGACTTACTCAGTCGAGCCATGCTTTTCTTTATGCTTTCGGCTCGCTCAACTGGCAGCGGCTCGGGCTCAGCGAAACGCTGATTGGGTTTCTCTGGGCGCTTGGCGTGGTTGCGGAAATCTCGCTTTTCATGGCCTCCGCATGGCTTGCGCGGGTCTTCGGGCCCGTGGGGCTTGTCATTCTTGCGGCGGGGGCCGGCGTCTTGCGCTGGCTTATTACCGCGCAGGAGCCCGGTCTTGCCGTTCTTTGTTTTGCGCAGGCCCTGCACGGGCTCAGCTTCGGCGCGGCGCATCTTGGCGCCATGCATTTCATTGCACGGGCCGTTGCCCCTGAGCTTGCAGCAACGGCGCAGAGCCTTTATGCGGCGGTTTCCGGCGGCATCATGATGGCAGGCTTCATGGCACTGTCGGGGCCGCTTTATGAAGCAGCGCAGAGCACCGGCTTTTATGTCATGGCCGGTGTCGCCCTCATGGGAGCGGGAGCGGCGCTTATCACCTGGCGGCGCTGGCAGGGGGGGCTTCTTGTCGAGGCGGCTTAAGGCTTTGTGTTCTTCCTATCATCGAAGAAAGCTTTGACCTCAGGGTCGGCCGGCGGCGGCGTCACGTCGATCCCGGCGCCCAGCACTTTGAGAATTTCTTCAAGGCAGGCGAGGCGGGCGGCGCGTTTTTCATTCGCATCGATCCGCACCCAGGGGGCGGCAGGTGTCGAGGTTTCGGCAATCATCCGCTCATAGGCTTCTTCATACTCACGCCAGCGAGCCCGGTTGCGTAAATCCTCGCGGGTCATTTTCCAGCGCTTCTGCCGCGAACGGAACCTTTTTTCAAAGCGCCGGTACTGGGTCTGCGGGGTGATATCGAGAAAGAGTTTGACCATGCGCAGCCCTTCATCGGTGAGCATGTTCTCGAACTCGTTGATCTCCCGGTAAGCGCGGGCCGCTTCCTCCCGGCTTGCAAAGCCCTCGATGGGTTCCACCAGCACGCGCCCGTACCAGGAGCGGTCGAAGACGGCGATCTCCCCCTCATCGGGCAGGCGCTGCCAGAAGCGTTTCAGCCAGTGCTGGCGCTTTTCAGCAGGCGAGGGCGCACCGATGGACCAGACTTTCAAATGACGCGGATCGAGTGCCCAGGCGATGCGGCGGATGACGCCGCCTTTGCCCGCCGCGTCCCAGCCTTCCAGCACCACAATCCCGTTTAAGCCCTGGCGCGCCATGGCGTGCTGCAGAAGATTGAGGCGTTTCTGCAGTTCCTTGAGCCGGGACTTATAGGCGGCTTTGTCCATCTTCCCTTCGCTCATCTGCCGTTTCGTCCTCAGGCTTTGTGTCTTCAAATTCGGGTGTGCCGGCGGTTTTGGGGTGGCTCTTTGCCGCTCCCCGGCCTATCTGGAAATTGCCTGCCGGATGATTATGATGGCCCCAGCCTAAAGGAGTAAGCAGGAATGGCAATCGAGGTTGTGCCGACGGGCGCCGCGCTGGGCGCTGTCGTTTCGGGAATAGATATTTCCGCCCCGCTGAGCGGGAGCGACATGGAAGCCGTGCAGCAGGCCTGGCTCGACCATCAGGTATTGCTTTTCCGCGGGCAGAAAATCAGCGACGACGATCTCGTGCGTTTTTCCGAACATTTCGGCGAGCTCGATATGGCGCCGGCCAGCGCGACGGATATGGCGGGCAGCCAGGCGCTTTCACGTCCCGAAATCTGGATCATCTCCAATGTGAAGGAAAACGGCCGGCCCATTGGCGCGCTCGGCGACAAGGAAGCCGACTGGCACACGGATATGTCTTATGTGGCCGCGCCGCCCAAGGCGAGCGTGCTTTACTCGCTCGAAATCCCGCCCACGGGCGGCGATACGAGCTTTGCCAATATGTACAAAGCCTATGAAGAGCTGCCGGAGGATCTGCGCGCCTTTGCCGACGGACACCGCTGCTTTCACGATGCCAGCACGACCAGTGTCGGGGAAACGCGCGCCGGGTTTGAAAGCGTCACGGATATCCGCCAGATGCCGGGCGAGATGCATCCCATGGTGCGCACGCATCCTGAAACCGGCGGTAAGACGCTTTATCTCGGCCGCCGCCGCAATGCCTATGTGGAAGGGCTGAGCGCGTCCGAAAGCGATGCAATGCTCGACCGGCTTTGGGCGCATTGCGAACAGAAAAAATTCGCCTGGACCCATCAATGGGCGCTCGGCGATCTTCTGATCTGGGATAATCGCTGCACCATCCACCGGCGCGACAGTTTCGATGCCTCTAGCCGTCGCGTCATGCACCGCACCCAGATCAAGGGCGATAGACCTTTTTAATTCGGTCTTTGTGGGCTCCGTATTTTCCTGCTTAAAAAACACGCCGCGTTGACGCTACGGCAGGGCAAAGCTTGGCTTGAAATCCGCGTCGTCCCGGTCACATTGGTCTTATCCATATTCAATAAGACGCAATGAGGGAGGGTGATCATGCGCGCCGCCGTGATTTCCAGAAGCTATGGGCTGGACAATCTGAAACTTGAAGAGCGGGATGTGCCGAAGCCTGGGCCGGGGCAAATCCTGGTCAAGCTCAAGGCCGCCTCGCTGAATTACCGCGACCTCGCCATTACTTCCGGTTTCGGCGGGGATTACCCTTTGCCGCTCGTCCCGCTGTCGGATGGCTGCGGCGAAGTGGTGGAGCTTGGCGACGGGGTGCGCCGCGTGGCAAAGGGCGATCTTGTTTGCCCGTCTTTCTTCCAGGGCTGGCTTTCGGGTCCGCCGACACCCGCCGCGCTTGCCACCTCGTTCGGCGGGCCGATCGATGGCTGCGCGGAAGATTATGTTTGTGTCTCCGCCGATGGCGTTTCCAAAGCGCCGAAGAACCTGACGCCGGCGGAAGCGGCCTGTCTTCCCTGTGCCGGGCTCACCGCCTGGCGGGCGCTTTTCGTGGAAGGCAATTTGAAAGCAGGCGACACGGTGCTTGTGCAAGGCACCGGCGGTGTGTCGATTTTCGCGCTGCAATTTGCCAAGGCCGCCGGCGCTCATGTCATCATCACATCCTCCTCGGATGAAAAACTGGACCGGGCCAAGGCGCTCGGCGCCGATCAGTTCATCAACTACAAAAAAACGCCGGACTGGGCGAGCGAAGCGCGCAAGCTGACCGGCGGGCGCGGCGTCGATCATGTCGTGGAAGTAGGCGGGGCGGAAACTTTCCCGCAATCCATCATGGCGATCCGCACCGGCGGGCATATTGCCGTGATCGGTATTCTCTCCGGTCTCGTAAAGGATATGAATGTCGCGGCGATGTTCGGTCAGAACGCCAAAATCTCCGGCATCACGGTGGGCAGCCGCCAGCATTTCGAGGAAATGGTGCGCGCGGTGGAGCAGAACGACATCAAGCCGGTGATCGACAAGACCTATCCGCTGGAAGAGATCGTGCCAGCGCTGAAGCTGATGCAGGGCGCCAGCCATTTCGGCAAGATCGTGATCGATATCTGATGGAATGGCGCTTTGGGCCTATCCCCAAAGTGCCCTTTCGGGCGGGAAAAGCACCGAGCCTTCATAGCGAAGGCCGGGCTCCCGGTCCTTCGCCAAGAGCAGCGGGCCATCCAGATCGACAAAGGCGGCGCCGGCGGCAAGCAGGGCGGCCGGCGCCATCGCCAGCGATGTTCCCACCATACAGCCGATCATGATCTCCATACCGAGGCCGCGCGCTTTTTCGATCGTGTGCAGCGCTTCGGTGAAGCCGCCCGTCTTGTCGAGCTTGATGTTGACGGCATCGTAGAGGCTCGCAAGACGTACGAGGTCCGCCGAGGTGTGGCAGCTTTCATCGGCGCAGAGCGGGATGGGGCTTTTTACCGAGGCAAGACAGGCATCGTCACCGGCGGGCAGGGGCTGTTCGATCAGCGCCACGCGGTAGGGGGCGATCTCGCTTAAAAGACGCTCCAGATTGTCCGGCGCCCAGCCTTCATTCGCATCGACGATGAGATCGGCCTTCGGCGCGCCTTCGCGCACGGCGGCAAGCCGTTCAAGATCGCCGTCCCCGCCAAGTTTGATTTTGAGGAGCGGGCGGCTTGCCGCGCTCTTTGCCGCCTCATGCATGGCGCCGGGCGTATCGAGACTGAGTGTGAAGGCGGTGGTGAGCGGTTCGGGTTTCGGCAAGCCTGCCAATTGCCAAACGGGCATGCCAGCCCATTTCGCTTCCAGGTCCCAAAGCGCGCAGTCCAGCGCATTGCGCGCCGCGCCCGCGGGCAGGAGCCGCATCAGCTTTTCCCGGCTCGGTTTTTCCTGAAATTCATCGGCAATGGAATCGATCTGCGCGGCAACGCTTTCCAGCGTTTCGCCGTAGCGGCCATAAGGCACGCATTCGCCGCGCCCCTGATGAGGACCGTCTTCCAGCGTAACGACGATCACCTCCGCCTCGGTCTTGGCCCCGCGGGAAATCGCAAAGCGTCCTTTGATGGGCCAGGCTTCGATGGTGACGGTCAGGTTGCGCATGGGCGCATCATGCCGGGCCTTTGCGCGCCCGCCAAGGGTGATTGCGCAAAGGCCCGGTAAATGGGCGAGGGATTAAATACGGCCCGCGTACCACACCCCGTTCCAGGCAAGGCCGGGCGGGTTCGCTTCGAAATGCGCGATGCGCTGCTCGTAAAGATCGTAAAGCGTTTCGATGGCCCCGTTGAGCTTGCGCGCCTGGGCAATGACAGCCCGGGCCTCGGCCCAACGCTGATGGCGGTAGGCTTCGAAAAGCGCCTGATGGGCTTCCTGCAGCGCGCGGAATTTCGGGCTGGCGCGGACGATGGAATCGCCCAGCAGCGCAAAGGCGCGCGAGCCGTTGGGGTGACGCGGCGTGGCGATAAGATCGACCTCGAGCAGTGCATAACGATCGCCGAGAATGCGCTGAGCCCCTTCGCCCACGATGATGGCGGGGCCATAGTGGCGGGCATGGCGCTGCAGATAATTGGCAAAGGTCACCGGCTCGCCTGAAACGCCGTAATCGAAATTGTGGTCCGCGCCGAGATTGCCGGCAATCGCCTCACCCGAATCGATGCCGATGGAAACCGACAGCGGCACATAGGACATGTTGAGCCGGCTCGCATCTTCCAAAAGGAAGTCGTTGAGCGCGTCGAGCTGTTCGGTCATGCGCAATGCTGCGTCGCAGGCGCGCGCCACGTGATCGTTGGTGGGGAAGGGCGTATTCCAGACCGCGTGCATGGTCTCGCCCATATAGCGTTCGATCATGCCGCCCCTGTCATGCACGAGTTTCGTCGCCGGTGTGAAGAAGCGGTTGAGAATATCCGCATAGGCTTCCGGGTCCGCGAGATACCGGTCGGCGATGATGTTGAAACCGCGCAGGCCCCCCGTCATGGAGGTCACCTCCACGCCCGTGCCTTTGTGGGGAATGCGGCGCGGCTGAGCGATCAGCTTGTTCAGTTTCGACTTCGGCAACCGGTGCGTGAACTGGTTTTCGATGAAGCGGGTTTCCGCATCGATCCGCAGCCGGTTCAGCATGGCCGAGACGAGATAGACGGCCAGCAGCGTCGCGATGGGCTGCACCGGATGCAGGAGCCACATTTTCTCGGTGAAGGCATACCAGGTGCCATAGGCCGCGCCGCCCGTCAGAAGCAGCGTGAACAGAATGGGCCAGGGGTAGCGGCGCGAGCCGAGCACGATCAGCAAAATGAGCAGGCTGCCGCCGCCGATCAGCAGCATCTCGGCGCCCTGGCCCCATTCCGGCCGGGTCAGCATGGTGCCTGTGATGATCTGGTCGAGCGCCTCGGTGATGATCGCGCCGGAGGGCAGCGGGCCGATGGGCGTGGTGTGGAACTTGTCGATGCCGTTTTTCGAAACGCCGATGACTGCGATGCGCCCGCTCAGGTCCGCCGCATCCGCCCCGTCTTCCAGAAAGCGCCAGGCGGGCACGGACGCGCCCTCGCGCTCCATGCGGAAATAAAGCGGGAAAGAACCGTCCTGCAGCGTCGGGATGGTTTTGCCGGCAATGGTGATGGACGCAATGCCGCCCAGATTGGTGATGTCGTATTTCGTCGGCGCGGTGCGCAGGCGCATCTCATAAGCGTTTGCCCCTTCTTTCAGGCGCAGCGCTTCAAGCGCGGTCGCAGGCATGAGATCGCCGCGCAGATTGGCGAAGAGCGGCAAATGGCGGACCATATCCGTGCGTGCCTGCGAGGGCAGATGCACGCCGATGCTGGCCGCCGCCCGGTCGAGCGCGCTCAGATTGCCGGTCCATTCGGTGAAGGCGGGAAGATGGGCGTAAGGATCGCCGCCCGTTGCCGTCAGTGTCCAGCCGGTGTTGCGCGGCTTACGGGCCTCGCCCTTGCCGGGCGTGATGGAAAGTACGGTCGGGGCGCGGCGCAGGCTCGCAGCCAGCGCCATGTCGTGATCGGGCAGGGCGCGCAGCGCCTGCGTCACCGCCATGACGTCGGCATCGGCGGGAAAGGGCGGCCATTGCGCGAGCGCCTGTTCCGGCGAGGTCGGGTCCGGGCTTTCCAGGGTTTCGTCCAAAATGATGACGCTGGCCCCCGCGCCATGCACGGCGTCCAGGAGCTTGGCAAGGCGCGGGCGCGGCCAGGGCCAGGTACCCACGCGCTCGGCGGTCTGCGCGTCGATGTCGATATAAATGGCTTCTGGATGACCGGCAGGCCGTGGCTCGAAGCGCTGCATAAGGTCGAAGGAGATCTCGGCCATGCGGGTGCGCAGCCCCAATGGGTCATAAATGGACAGGGCCAGCGATCCGGCCACAATGAGGACCGGAAGGGACCAGGCTAGGCGTCTGAACAAGGCCGAGGGCTGCATAATCTTGACTCAGGTCTGGGCTTTTGGCCCGGGTTGCACCATATCCATTGTCCCGATCTGGAACACGGGACCATGACTTAAGGGCTGACTTGCAGCATTTGTTCCAAAAATCGGCGGTAAAATGAGCCCCGTGGAGCCTGAGGCGCGGTTGCCATATGGCAAGCCTGCTGCCATCAATAGGGGTGAAACGGAACAAAACACATCTAGGGAGTGTTAAATGGCGCGTCTGGCAGCTCTATTTATGGGAATTATCGCTTTGGTGGCCGGCGCGGCAGGCGCGGGCGCCCAGGAGCGCCAGTACGTGACCATCGGCACGGGCGGGGTGACCGGCGTTTACTATCCGGCCGGCGGCGCCATTTGCGCGCTGACCCGCAAGACCCGCGAGGAGCACAATATCCGCTGCTCGGTGGAAAGCACCGGCGGTTCGATCTTCAACCTGAATGCGCTGCGTCAGGGCGAACTGCAGCTCGGCGTTGCCCAGTCGGACTGGCAGTACCATGCCTATAAAGGCACCTCGCAGTTCACTGATGCCGGGCCGATGGAAAACCTGCGCTCGGTTTTCTCGCTGCATCCTGAGCCTTTCACCGTGCTGGCGCGCGCCGATGCAGGCATTTCCTCTTTTGAGGATTTGAAGGGCAAGCGCGTCAATATCGGCAATCCCGGCTCCGGCCAGCGGGCCACGATGGAAGTGCTGATGAAAGCCTATGGCTGGGAACTGAGCGACTTCCTGCTCGCCTCCGAGCTGGTTTCCACCGAACAGTCCATGGCGCTCTGCGACAACAAAGTGGATGCGATCGTCTTTGCCGTCGGTCATCCGAGCGGTTCGATCCAGGAAGCGACGACGACTTGCGAGACGCGGCTGATCAACGTGAACGGGCCGAAAGTCGAAAAGCTGATCGAAGAAAACAGCTTCTATGCGCCCGCCACTATTCCGGGCGGCCTTTACCAGGGCAATCCGGAGGATGTGCAGACCTTCGGCGTTGCTGCCACGCTTGTTTCGACGGCGGATGTGGAAGCGGATGTCGTTTATTATCTGACCTCTTCGGTCTTTGAGAATTTCGATGATTTCCGCAAGCTGCATCCGGCTTTCCAGGCTTTGACGAAAGAAGGCATGGCGAAACACGCGCTCACCGCGCCCTTGCATGAAGGGGCGGCGCGCTACTTCAAGGAAGCGGGCCTCATCGAGTAAGCCTTTACCCTTCTGACGGGGTTTGCGGAGAAAAGAAGAATGAGCGAGCCGCGCAGCCCGGCAGGCAAGGTCCATACCCGCCCGGATGAAGAGCTTTTGTGGGAGCTTGAGGGGGAGCGGGCGGCGGGCGGCGTGCCCGGCAAGGCGGTGGCCGTGCTGGCCGTGCTCTGGTCGCTCTTTCAGCTTTGGTATGCCTCGCCGCTGCCTTTTATTGCCGCCTCCGTCATTCCGGTGCTGAACGATACGGATGCCCGCTCCATCCATCTGGCTTTCGGGCTGTTGCTGGCCTTTCTCTGCTTTCCCGCGCTCAAGAAACACGCCAAGGCCATTCCCCTTGCCGATTGGGGGCTGGGCGCGCTCGGCGCTTTTACTGCGGCCTATCTTTTTATTTTCCGGGACGGGCTTGCTTTGCGGCCGGGCCTGCCGAGCGATCTCGACCTTGCGGTGTCCGGGCTCGGGCTTTTGCTGCTTTTGGAAGCTGCCCGCCGCGCGCTCGGGCCTCCCATCGTCATCGTCGCGCTTCTTTTCCTTGCCTATATTTTCTTCGGCAATTACGCGCCGGACATTATCGCCTGGAAAGGCGCGTCTTTTTCCCGCGCCATGAGCCATCTCTGGCTGGGGACGGAAGGCGTCTTCGGCATCGCCATCGGTGTTTCGACCAGTGTGATCTTCCTCTTCGTGCTTTTCGGCGCGCTGCTTGAGACGGGCGGTGCAGGGGATTATTTTATCCGCCTTGCCTTTTCCCTTGTCGGGCATATGCGCGGGGGGCCGGCAAAAGCGGCGGTGCTTGCCTCCGGCATGACGGGGCTTGTCTCAGGTTCTTCCATCGCCAATACGGTGACGACGGGGACCTTCACCATTCCGCTCATGCGCAAGGTCGGCTTTTCGAAAGAGCAGGCCGGGGCGGTGGAAGTTGCATCCTCCGTCAACGGGCAGATCATGCCGCCCGTCATGGGCGCGGCGGCGTTTTTGATGGTGGAGTATGTCGGCATTTCCTATGTCGATGTCATCACCCATGCCTTCCTGCCCGCTGTCATTTCCTATATCGCGCTCGTCTATATCGTTCATCTGGAAGCGGTGAAGGCGGATATGCCGCTCCTGGAGAGGCCGGACCCGCTTCCGGCTCTGCCCATGCGTCTTGTGCGCGCCGGTTTGATGCTGGCCGGCATCACGGTTTTTCTCGGTCTTGCCTATTTCACTGTCGAGCTTATTCAGGGACTGGGCGCCGGTGCCTTCTGGGTACTGATGGGCGTGCTCTTCGCGCTTTATATCGGCGCCGTCTATACCGCCGCGCGGGACGAAGACAGCCAGGGCGTGGGCGATACGGATCTTTTTGAGGGCGAGGCGCCTTTCCTTCCCCGGTTTTCGGAGACGGTGCGCCAGGGGCTGCATTTCCTTTTGCCCATTGCCGTTCTTGTCTGGTGCCTCGTCGTCGAGCGGCTTTCGCCCGGTCTTTCCGCCTTCTGGGCGGTGGTGGGGCTCATGGTCATTCTCGCGACCCAGCATGTGCTCATCTCGCTTTTTGCCGGGCGGGGCTTTCGCCTTGGCGACTTGAAAGAAGGCGCGCGCACGATTTGGGACGGGCTTGAATCCGGCGCGCGCAACATGATCGTGATTGCTGTGGCAACGGCTGCGGCCGGCATCATTGTCGGTGCCGTGTCGCTGACGGGCGTGGGGCTTCGGCTTGCCGAGCTTGTCGAATTTCTCTCCGGCGGTAATCTCATTTTGATGCTGGTCTATGTCGCGGTGCTCAGCCTCATTCTCGGGCTCGGCCTGCCGACTACGGCAAATTACATCGTCGTGTCGGCGCTTCTTGCGGGTGTGGTGGTGGAGCTTGGCGCGGATGCCGGGCTTGTGGTGCCGCTCATTGCGGTCCATCTCTTTGTTTTCTATTTCGGCATCATGGCGGATGTAACGCCGCCCGTCGGTCTTGCCTCTTTTGCAGCGGCGGCGATATCGGGCGGTGATCCCATAAAGACGGGGATTACGGCCTTCCGCTATTCGCTGCGCACCGTCATCCTTCCCTTCTTCTTTATCTTCAATACGAAGCTTTTGCTGATCGGTATCGAAGGGCCGCTCGATTTTGCACTGACGGCGCTCGGAGCCACGCTCGGTGTCCTTCTGTTTGCCGCCGTCTCGCAGGGCTATTTCTTCACGCGGCTGAAAATCTGGGAAGGGGCGGTGCTGCTCCTTATCGCTTTCACGCTGCTGCGCCCGGCCTATTGGGTCGATCAAGTCGTGCCGCCGTTTGAGCGCATCTCTTATGAAGAAGCGGTACCGCTTATCGAGGGCGCGCCGGCGGGAGAAAGCGTGGCGCTTGTCTTTGAGGGGGAAACTTTCGAGGGCGATCTTGTTCGCCGTACGATCCGCTTGCCGCTCGGGGCACCGGGCAGCGCCGGTGAGCGCCTTGGCGCTGCGGGTATCGATCTCAGGCAGGAAGAGGGCAAGACCTTTGTCGATCTCGTGCGCTTTGCCTCGCCTGCCGAAAAGCTCGGCGTCGGTTTCGACTGGCAAGTGCTCGGCGCGGAAGTAGCGCAGGAAAGGATCGATCCTTATTGGCTTTACCTGCCTGCTTTCCTCCTGACCCTTCTTATCGCGCGGGGTCAGCTGCGCCGGAAGCGGATATGAAAAACCGGCCCGGATATGAAAACCCGGACCGGTTTAAAAACGTAAGCGGTGTCCGCTTATTCAGCGGCGCCCGTTTCCTGTTTAAGGTATGCGATCAGGTTGGTGCGGTCGCTTTCCTTGCGCAACCCGATAAACGCCATGTTGGTGCCGGGCACATAATCGCGCGGCTTTTCAAGATAGGTTGCCAGATTCTCTTCGTCCCAGGAGCCAATTTCACCCGCTTTTTCCATCATTGCGTCGGAATAGCGAAAACCTTCCTTGGCAGCCACACCGCGGGAGAAAATGCCGTAAAGATTCGGACCGATCTTGTCCGCAGCGCCTTCTTCAAGCGTGTGGCACGCCTGGCACTTCTTGAAAACTTTCGCGCCTTTTTCAATGTCCGCGTCGTCGGCCGAGGCTGCCTGGCTGAAGGCGAGTGCCGCGCCGGCAATCATGGCGATCTTCATGAAATTCATCGTTTTGGTCCTCTGCACTCTAAAGTTATGGTCCCGGGGCGTTCTACCGCGCCATTCTCCGCATCAGGATGAGACTTTATACAACGAAGTTAGAACGGGTAGGGTTCAAATTCATGCGGCCCGGTGACGCGGGCCGGATTTGAAGTTAAAACTACGGTTGTGCGGGCAACTTAGCGTATTGAGGGGATATGAGCCAGACGCCTAACTTCAGAACGGAGGAAACCGGTTCCGGTTTCATGTTTCTGGCGTCCGGTGACTGGACCGTACGGCAGGCTGCCGCGCTCGATACCGCGCTGGAAGAGCTTTCCGCTGCCCGGGCACGCGGGGCGGAGGTGGTTTTCGATCTCAAGAATGTGACGCGGCTTGATACGGCCGGTGCCTGGCTTATCGACCGCACGGCGGCGCGATTCTCGTCGCAAGGCCTGACCCCTCGCTTTGAAGGGTTGCGCAGCGAGTTTCAGACGCTTTTTGCCACCGTTCAGGCCAATCGCGGCGCTTGCCCCGACACGCTGCATGATATGCGCCCTCTTGCCGTGCAAATTACTGCACGGATCGGCGATGCGATGCTGGCGACGGGCGAGGAAGTGCGCGGGCTTGTCGGGTATTTCGGCGTGTTTCTGCAGGCGCTATGGCGGGCGGTGAAATCGCCCCGGCGCTTACGTCTGGTGCCTCTCATCCATCATATGGAAAAGGCGGGCTTCGACGCGCTGCCAATCGTATGCCTCATCACCTTTCTCATCGGCGCGGTCATCGCCCAGCAAGGGGCGGAGCAGCTCAAGCGTTTCGGCGCGGACGTTTATACGGTCAATCTTGTTGCCATCATCTTTTTGCGGGAAGTCGGCATCCTGCTCACCGCCATCATCGTTGCGGGCCGCTCCGGCAGCGCATTTGCCGCGGAAATCGGCTCGATGAAGATGCGCGAGGAGATCGACGCCATGCGCACGCTGGGGCTCGACCCTGTCGAAATGCTGATCGTGCCGCGTGTGCTCGCCCTGGTGCTGACCTTGCCGCTTCTCACCTTTATTGCCGATATTATGGGGCTTCTCGGCGGGGCGGTGACGGTCTGGATGCTGCTCGATACGACGCCCGGCGTCTTCCTCGTGCGCCTTCAGGAGGCAGCGGGCTTCTGGACGTTTGGGGTCGGGCTGCTCAAAGCGCCCTTCATGGCCATCACGATTGCGCTTATTGGTTGTCACTGCGGTATGAAGGTGACGGGCAGCGCGGAATCGGTCGGCCAGCAGACCACGCAATCGGTGGTGAAATCCATTTTCATGGTCATCATCCTTGATGCGCTTTTCGCCATGTTCTTCACGGCAGTCGGGATTTAACGCATGCAGGATGAGGCCGTTATCGATGTGAGGGGACTGCGCACGCAGTTCGGCGATCATGTCGTGCATGAAAATCTCGATCTTAAAGTCCGCAAAGGAGAAGTTCTCGGTATTGTCGGCGGCTCGGGGACCGGCAAGTCGGTTCTTCTGCGTACGATTGTCGGGCTTAACCGCCCGGCAGCGGGGCATATCAACGTGCTGGGGGAGGAGCCTTCCGAACTGAACGAGGAAGCACGTCAGGCGCTAGAGCAGCGCTGGGGCATTCTCTTTCAGGACGGTGCGCTTTTCTCCGCTCTCACCGTGGCTGAAAACGTTCAGGTCGCTTACCGCGAGCATTTGCATATGCCCGAAGAGATGATGGACGAATTGGCGGCGCTGAAAGTGCGCCTTGTCGGCCTGCCCATCGATGCGGCGTCGAAATACCCTTCCGAGCTTTCAGGCGGCATGCGCAAAAGAGCGGGGCTTGCCCGCGCGTTGGCGCTTGATCCGGAAATTCTTTTCCTCGATGAGCCGACGGCGGGGCTCGATCCCATCGGCGCGGCGGCTTTCGACCGGCTTTTGAAAGAGTTGCAGCAGGCGCTGGGGCTTACCGTTTTCCTCGTCACCCATGACCTTGATACGCTTTACGCGACCTGCGACCGGATCGCGGTGCTGGCGGATAAACGTGTTATCCTCACCGGCACGATCGAGGATATGATGGCGAGCGACCATCCCTGGATTACCGAATATTTCAAAGGCCCGCGCGGGCGCTCCGCGCGTAAGGCGCAGGGGCAGGCATAAGGCCGGGTAGGGGAAGCGGATATGACACGGGGATGTCACTGCCAAGAAAGAGGCTTCATCTGATGGAGATCAAATCGAACAACGTGCTGATCGGCGCTTTTGCGCTTGCCGGTATCGCCGCGATCTTTCTCTTTGCGCTCTGGATCGGCCGCTTTCAGCTCGACCGTACCTATGAATATTACGAGATCGTTTTCGAAGGCTCGGTCTCTGGCCTTACGAAATCGGGCACCGTTCAATATAACGGTATTCAGGTCGGCCAGGTCGTGGATCTGCGCCTTGCCCGCAACGATCCGAGCAAAGTGGTGGCGCTTGTCGAGCTCGATGCGCGCACGCCCGTGAAAGAAGATACGGAAGCACGGCTTGAGCTTTTCGGCCTGACGGGCGTCGCGCTTATCGAACTTTCAGGCGGCTCGGCCGGCTCGCCGCCGCTGGAAGCGGGCAGCGATCAGGACTATCCCGTCATCAAAGCGGAAAAATCCACCATCCAGCAATTGTTCACCAGCGCGCCCGAAGCGGTCGATAACGCCAATCAACTTATCCACGATCTGCGGGTGCTTGTGCAGCGGAACGATCAGAACGTCACCGGGATCATGACCAATCTCAACACGGTTTCGGAAAAACTGGCCGCGAGCTCCGATGCATTGGAGGAAACGCTGGAAAACGTGAACAAAATCTCCGGCAATGTGGAAAGCATTACAGCAGGGGCCGACGAGATCTTGCAAAAAGATGTGAAGCGTTTCGTGGCCGATGCGCGCGCCACGGCCAATTCCTACCGCCAGCTCGGCCAGCAGTTTGAAAGCATCGTGGAAGGCAACCGCGCCTCCATCGACCGGTTTGCGCGCGAGGGGCTTGGCGAGATGCCGCTCCTGATCGCAGAGATGCGCGAGCTGGTGCGCAATCTCGACAGGGTTGTGGCGCGGGCCGAAGACAATCCGGGGGCCTTTCTCCTCGGCAATGACGTGCCGGAATATCAAGGGGCAGAATAATGAAACAGATAACGGGTAGGCTTGGCCGGATAGGGGAGCTTTGCGCGGCGGGTCTGTTGTTCCTGGCGCTCGGGGGCTGCGCAGTTCTTTCGGCTGCCGATAGCGAGCCGCCCAGCATCTTCGTGTTGACGGCGGCAAAACCCGCCATGCCGCAGGAAGAGCCGACACGGGCGCAGATCGTCGTGGCCGAGCCTTTTTCACCGGCCGCTTATGACACGAACCGGATCGTTTATCTGCCCACCCCCAATGAAGTGAGCTATTTCGCCGATGCCCGCTGGACGGACCGGGCGCCGCGTATGGTTCAGGCGCTCACCGTGGCCTCGCTCGACAATACGGGCAAGTTCCTTGCCGTCGGGCGCAAGGGCGCCGGGCTGAAACCGGATTACGAGCTGCGCCTGGAGCTGCGCGCTTTCGGTGTCGAGAATGAAAGCGGTGCGGGTAAGAACGTTCATATCGTTCTGAACGCCCGGCTGATCGATTATCCCAATGACCGGATCGTTGCTTCGCGTTCCTTCGAGGCGGTGCGCCCGACGAATGAAACACGGGTCGAGGCACTGGTGCTCGAATTCGACAATGGGCTGACCGGCATTATGGGCGAGCTTGCGCAATGGACCCATGATGCCGTGGATGCCCATGAAGAAGAGAAGGCGGAGAGGCGCTGACGCCCATAAGATTCCTCAGCTCAAATGGCCGCTTGCCTGAGCAAGCATGAGATAGACCTTGCCGGTATCGGAGGTGAGGTAGGTGTCGAGCAGAATGTTTTCCCGGTCGTTGTCGGCGGATGCGGAAAGCAGTTCTTCGAAAAGCCCGATGAACTTGTCCACATGCTGGCGGAATTCGCGGTCGCTTTCATAGCGCTCGGCAATCTTGTCGTGCAGATTGCGGCCCTGCAGATTGTAGAGCCTGCGGGTGAAGATGTTCCGCTCCCCGCCATGATAACGCCGCCAAAGCTCGGGCGGCGGGCTTTGTTCCAGCGCCCGGTCGAGATCGATGGCGAGCGATTGCAGCGTCTCGATGATATGCAAAGAGGCGCGGCTCAGATCGCCGCCTTTTTGCGGGCCCCGCGCGCTCTCACTTTCTTTCGTTTCGGATTTGCGCGCCGCGCTTAAAAGATCCGAGAGGCTCCAGCGGCTGTCGGCCTGCATGCCCGCCGGCGCAGGCGGCAGAGGCTCGCCCCGATAGGGCGGCATCGGGGCGGCAGGGGAGCGGGGCGCAACGGCGGCGGTGCGGTCGAAGACGCGGGCATTGCGCACCACGATATCGGCGATGGAGGCCAGCACCTCGATTTGTTCTTCGATCACCTCGCGCAGCGCTTTGGCGCCTTCGGTTGCCTCGGCAGGCAACTCGTCGATGCGCTTTTGCAGATCGTCCGTTGCTTCATGAAGCGAGCGGCCTGCATCTTTTGCCGCCCCGCCGAGGCGGAACATGGCCGAGTTCAGCTGCTCCGACAGCTTTTCCATATCGACGGCGGCATCGTGCAGCGTCTCGCGGGCGTCTTTCGACTTTTCCTCGATGTGATCGTGGATGCCCGTCATCGTGTCCTTGGCGGCTTTCTCCAGACCCGCCGTTTCCTCGCCGAAGCGGCCCGTCAGCGCCGCAAGTTCAGTTTCCAGCGTTTCCTTCAGCGCGGCGGTGTTGCTTTCTACTTTCTGGGAGAGGGCGTCCACTTCCTCGCGCAGCGCTTTATAGGCGCTGCTGATCGTGCCGGTCGTGCCCTGGAGGCCCGTTTCGAGATCATGGGAGGAAGCGCGGATGGCGCCAGCCGCCTGGCCGATTTTATGCGAGGCGGTTTCGGCGGCCTCGGTAATCGATTTCGCCGCGTCTTCCACGGCGCCGCTCATGCCGCCGGCTTCCTGCTTGAAGGTGGTGCCCAGCGCCTTGGCGCGTTTGTCCGCCGCTTCCAGCGCATGGTCGAGCTCGGAGGCGAATTTGGAAACGCTTTCGTTGATCTCCTTCGTGCGGGCGCGCAGCGCCTCTGTCGTGGTTTCGATCGTCTCGCGCTGGCGGGTAAAGGCGGCGTCCAGCGCCTCGCGTTCTTTTTCGATGCCCTCCACTGTCTCGCGCATCGTCTCACGCTGTTTTTCATAACGCTGGGCAAGCGTGTCTGCCTTGCCAAGCGCGCTTTCGGCCACGACTTCCAGACGTGAGGATTGTTTGTCGAGCATGGTGGCGGTGCTGTCCGCGCCCGTTGCCGCCGCCTCGCTCACGCGGGCAAGGGTTTCTGTCTGCAGGCGCAGCTTTTCGGCGGCGTCTTTCAAAACCTCTTCGGCGCTGCCGGTGAGTGCGCGCACATCGTCATTTTGCTCGCGCAGCGCTTTGCGTACCGTATCGGCTTCGCTCCCGAGCGCTTTTGAAATGGCGTCGAGGCTGGCGCGGCCTTCTTCCACGGCGCGCACGAGATCGGCGGTGCGCATTTCCGTGCGCGTCGCGCTGCGGTCCACCGTGTCGATATTTTCGGCAAGTTCCTGGCTGAGATGGGAGGCATTGGCGAGGAGCGCATCCATGCCGTTTTGCAAAGTGAGAAGTTCGTGGCGCACGGAGGCGGCGAGCGACTTGGCGCGCTCACGGGCGGTTTCGTCCGGTTCGGTGATGCGCAGAGCGGTGCGGGCCAGCGCTTCAGCCATGAGCCGCATTTCCTGCCCGCGCCAGATGAGCCAGGCAAAAAGCCAGATAATGATGACGGGGGCGAGCACGGCGGCCAGAAGCGGCGCTGCCTCCGCCAATGTCGAAGGCAGGGCGGCGGGCCCGGTGAACCGGCCGGTCATATAGGCGAGGACCGCACCGGCGGCAAAGAGACTGAGCAGGGCTGCAACATAAGGAATCGAGCGGCTGGGGCGCTTGTTGATCAGGCGGTAAAGCTGACCGGCCTCGGGCGAGTCCTCATTCGCGGCGGCCGCGGCAGGGGCAGGCGCCGGCGCCGGGGCATTTCCGGCAGGCTTGGAGGCGGATGTCGGCTTGATCATGAGGGCTTTCCCAGAATTCCGGACAGATTGGCTTTTAGACTCGCCCATGGCGCGGGGGGCGTCAATGCCGCAGTGAGCGCCGCGATCTCTTCAAAAAAGGGTACTCGTTTCTTCCCCTTGCGGGGAAAACCCCTTACAACCGCACATAAGAAAAAATACATTTTGCACTGCGTCAGGGGGATGAGATGGCAGAGCAAGGCACCGGACGTTCTGCTGGGGATAGCGGCGCGGCGTCTTTTCACGGCAAGTTGTTTCATGCATCGCGGCACCGCCGCGCTTTGCGGCGGCAGGCAAGCGCCGCCACGCTGATCCTGGCTGCAGGTCTTTGCGCAGGCGCGGCTGAGGCGCAAGAGGGGCTCTTCCTTTATGTGCCCAATTTCAACGATGACACCGTTTCCGGGTTGGAATTAGCGGCGGACGGTACGACCAGCTTTGTGGCGACCGTAAATGGCGTAGGCACTGCCTTGCTCACCGTTAAGGTGCGCGGCGACCAGGCTTATGTCTATGCGCCGGCACGTAATACCAACCGGGTTTATGTGATCGATACGGCGACCAATACGGTCGTCAGTTCGGTTGCGACGGCCGCGCAGCCGAGCAGTGTGACGTTCAACACAAATGGCACGCGGGCCTATGTCTCCAATGGCAGCGGCAGCGTCGATGTTTTCACTGTCGATGCGGCAACGGGCGCGCTTAGCGCCGTCACGAATATCGACACGGGCGGGGGCAGCGGGCTGCGGCAGATCAGTGTTTCGCCGGATGGCAGCCGTGTCTATGCCGTCGACCAATCTCTGGACCGGGTCGTCGTGATCGACACTACGACCAACAATGTCCTCACCAATATTACGGTCGGCGATCAGCCGCTCGGTATCGCCGTCTCGCCGGACGGGTCCCGGCTCTATGTCACCAATTTCACCGACAGCACGCTCTCGATCATCGATGCAGGCACCAACACCGTGTCGGCGACCATCGGCCTCGATTTCGGCGGCACGCTCGGCCGCGGGCCGGACAGCGTTGCCGTCAGCCCGGACGGGCGCTTCGTCTATGTCGCGAACCGGACGACGGGGAATGTCAGCATCGTCAACGCGGCGACCGACACAACGGTTGCAGTCACGGCGGCGGGTCCGCAGGCGAATGGCGTGGCCGTTTCACCGGACGGGTCCTTTCTCTATGTGTCCTCGCAAGGGGCGAGTGACCGTGTGAATGCCTTCACCATCGATCCCGTCACGGGGCTTTTGACGGCAAACGGCACCACGGCGGTCGGGGATTCACCTGTGGCGCTGAGCATTTGCAGCGGCGGCAGCGGTTTGCTGGGAAGCGGCGGCACCTTCGTCGCCAAAAGCGCGGCGGCGCTTGCCTGTGCGGGCGGCGCGGCGAATTTCACCGGCGGTACGTTGCTCATCGACGGCACGAACCTTCAGATCGGCGCGCCCGTGAATTTCGGTGCGGGCGGCGGTACCATCAACACCGATGGTAACAATGCCGCGCTCACCGGCGCCATCACCGGCACCGGCAATTTTTCCAAGACGGGCACGGGCACGCTCAGCATCGTCGGCAATGGCTCTGCTTATACCGGCACGGCCAATGTCACGGCGGGCACGCTTGTCGTCGGTGTCGGCGGTCTCGGTTCCCTGGGCGGCGATGTGAATGTGGCTTCGGGCGCGGCGCTGGGCGGCACGGGCACGATAGGCGGGGACGTAACGCTGGCGTCAGGCGCGCGCCATGCGCCGGGCAATTCCATCGGCACGCAGACCGTCAGCGGCAATTACGTAAATAGCGGCATTCTTGCCATCGAAGCCTCGCCCAGTGCGGCGGACAAGGTGATCGTGCAGGGCACGGTCGATATTTCCGGCGCGAGCCTGGAAGTGACGGCATCTCCCGCCGCTTTTGCGAGCTGGGGGCCGCTGAGCGGCCCTTACACGATTATCGACAAGCAGAGCGCGGGCGCGGTGACGGGCACCTTCGCTAATGTGACGAGCAATCTTCTCTTTCTCACCCCTGCCGTCGGCTATGCGGGCGGGGACGGCAATGATGTGACGCTCGCCCTTGTGCGCAATGACACAAGCTTTGCCAGCTTGGCCGATAGCGCGAACCAGGCGAGCACGGCGAACGGCGCGGAGAGCCTTGGCAGCGGCGCGGTGTGGAGCGCGCTTGCCTTGAGCGGCACTGCCTCGGGCCTGCAGCAAAATCTCGATCTCCTTTCCGGCGAAGTCCATGCCTCGATGAGCGGCGCGCTGATGGAAAGCGGGCGGCATCTGCGCCAGGCCCTCGGCGCGCGCACACGCGCAGCCTTTGGCTCGGCAGGGGCGGAAGCGCCCATCGCCGTTGCCTATAATGGCGAGGGCGGGCCCATGCCCGTGCCGGAAACTTATGAAGGCACGGTCTTCTGGGCGAGCGGTTATGGCGCCTGGGGCGGCACTGATAGCGATGGCAATGCGGCGGAAACCGACCGGCGCGCGCGCGGCGTGCTGTTCGGCGCGGATGCGCAAATCGGCGAAGGGGTTTTCGAAGGCTGGCGGCTCGGGCTGATGGCAGGCGCCGGACAGACGGATATGGATGCCGATGCCCGCGCCTCTTCCGCCGAAAGCAATGATTATCACCTCGGCGCTTACGCAGGCACGCAGCTTGGCGCGCTCGGGCTGCGCACGGGGCTTTCCTATTCCTTCCATGATATTGAAAGCGCGCGGGCGGTCAGCGGCGGCGGGCTCACCGATCACCTGACCGCCGATTACGATACCCGGCTCTTCCAGGCCTATGGGGAAGCGGGCTACCGGGTGAATACGGCAATGGCCGAGCTTGAGTCTTTTGCTAGCCTTGCCTATCTCACTCTCGATACGGATGGTTTTAGCGAGACGGGCGGGGCCGCCGCGCTCAGCGTTCAAAGCGCGACGACCGAGACGGTCTATTCGACGCTCGGCCTTCGCGCCGACAAGCCTTTCACGGCAGAGGGTAAAGAGCTGACGCTCGGCCTCATGGCGGGCTGGCAGCATGCGTTCGGCGACAGAAACGCCTCAAGCATCAACGCCTTTGCCGGCGGCACCGGCTTTGCCATCGACGGCGCGCCGATTGCCGAAGACAGCCTTGTTATGGAAGCGGGCCTTAGCGGCGCGATTTCAGTGGATGCAGGGCTTAGCGTCGCCTATCGGGGCCAGCTTTCGGACGAGGTTGAGGACCACGGCCTCACCGCCCGGCTGACGCTGAAATTTTGAGGGTGCTTGCCTCGTTGCCCTTAAGGGCCTGCACAAATCTCCCAACACACCTCGAGGGGATGGCTGGGAAGCTGATATGGTGGATGAGTGTCAGCGCTTAGAGATTTTCCGTTTAGAAAGATGGGCGTGACACCGTAATCGTTCGTGCGTCCGGGTGCTGCCGGAAAATTCATTCACTGTCCGCCTCATCTAAGTTCAACAGTGCTTTGCGTTTTTCGCCGGAGGCGGCTTCTGCCCACATCAAAAGACTGTCCAAAGCAGGGCAGAGGGATTGGCCCCAATCGGTGAGATGGTATTCCACGCGGGGCGGGATTTCGGGATGGACGGTGCGGGTGACGACTTCGTCCTTTTCCAGCTGGCGCAATTGCTGGATGAGCATTTTTTGCGAGATGCCGGGGATGGCGCGTTCGAGTTCGGAAAAGCGCAGGGTCTTGCCGCCGAAGAGCTGGAAGAGGATGACGAGTTTCCATCTACCGCCGATGACCTGCAGCACATTTTCGATGCCTCTCGCTGCAAGCTCCGCCGTGTAATCGGGGCGCTTACCTGGAGGTCTGTCAGTTACCTTTTCGTGCGTTCTTGTCATGTTCCAAGCCTAGCGGCATGTATGAGCCCCGGCAATCTTTCACGCCGCGCTTGAGAACGCACCTGAGAAAAGGAAGGCATGTCATGACGATTACGCTCCCCAAACCCGTTGCCGATTATATGGAAGCCAGCGCCCGGCTGGATGCGGACGCCATTCTTGCGCCCTTCGCGCCGGATGCGGAGGTTTTCGACGAGAACCGCACGCATCGCGGGCGTGAAGAAATCAGGGCATGGATTCTCAGCGCGGCGATCGCCGCCAAGGCGGTGCCGCTGCCTCGGGCCGTCGTTGATGCCGAAGACAGTGATTGCCGCGTGCGGGCGGAGGTAGCGGGTGATTTTCCCGGTACGCCGATCATGCTGACGTTCGATTTCGGGCTGAAGGGTGGGCAAATTCAGTCGCTGCGCATTTCACCCTGAGAAGGTAGGCGCTGGAATGAGCGGGGTTCCGCGTCTTTTAGCCGGGCGCGGTTGCTCTTGCGTCCGGCTGCCCGAGGTTTCAAGATGGTTTCCCAACAAGCCTTGGGAGGCTGAGATGGCAGGTGAGCGGCAGCGCTTTGGGGCCATTCCGGGAGCGGCAGAGGAGGCCGTCCGTTCCGGGAGCGATTTTGCGGACGGCGGCGGGAACTCTGCCTCTGCTGCCGGGACGGGGCATGGCCCACAGGCTCACGAAGCACGCTTTTCCCACAAACCCACCTGGGCGCAGACCCGCTATCTCATTCGCGGGCTGAAACAGCCGGGCGGCAAGCTGCCTTTGTTCGACGATGAGGGGCAGGAGATCGACATCCGCACCATCCGCTCCTGCATCGAGCGGGGCTGGGCGGAACCCTGGTTCAAGAACCCGATCAAGAAAGACTGGCTTGTCTGCAAGCTAACGGCGGAAGGCTATAAAGTGCTGGGGTCGGCAAAACCGAAAGCCTGACGATTTTCCTGCCGCGTGGAACGCGCCCGGAAAAGCATCCTAACAACCCGATACCGGAAGTGTGACGCGTGCGCTTTGGCGTGCGCGGCGCTCTTGCTTGTCCCCGCAAACGAAAGCCCCCGGCGTGGGGGGGCGCCGGGGGCACTACGAGGGGTTCTTGACGATTCACGAGGCTGTTGGTGCCCCGTTTGTTATTTTTACCAAGCCTTAACTTTAGGCGCAAGATAAAAACGACCGTTTGTTAATAATGATTAACTATTTTGCACAGTAAACAGGGCCATTCGTAAACAAATCGAGGTTTAATTGTTTAAAGTTTTAAGGAGAATTAAACGTTTTTTAAACTGTGCCAAAACGATTGGAGCTAAGTATTTAGAAGGCAATTGCGCGGTAGAGTGCGCTGAAGGCACATTATTCATTCGTGTTCGGATTTGTGCCTGGGCAGTAGTGGCGTTTCTCGAGGGGCTTTTGAGTATGAAGGATATGTCTATCGCCAGTGAGGCTGAGGCCTTGGCAGGCCTGAACGGAATTTCCGGCGGCGCGGGACGGCCGGTCGATCTGGTTCATCTTTCCCGCTACACGATGGGCGACCGTAATCTGGAATCGGAGCTGCTGGGCCTGTTTCGCCAGCAGGCACGGGTTTATGTGAGCCGGATGCGGGACGCGGAGAGCGATCAGGACTGGCACCGCGCGGCGCACAGCCTGAAGGGCTCGGCCAAGGCGGTCGGCGCTTGGGCCGTGGCCCAGGTCTGCGAGGGGGCGGAGAGCCTTGGCGCAGGCGCGCAGGACGCCCGGCTCAAGGCGATCGGCGAGATCGAAGCCCAGCTCGATACGGCGACGGCTTATATCGATCTTTTGCTCGCGAGCTAATTCTTAAAGCTCCAGGCGCAAGACCGCTTCTTCCGCAAGGGCGAGGGAGGCGGTGATGCCTGGGCTTTCGATCCCGAAAAGATTGAGCAAGCCTTCGAGCCCGTGATCGGCGGGCCCGGAGAGAAGAAAGTCGCGTGCCGGCTCGCCCGGCGCCTGGATTTTCGGCCGGATGCCCGCATAGCCCGGCTGCAGCGCGCCGTCCTCCAGCTCCGGCCAATAGGCGCGAATGGCGCCGTAAAAGCGCTCCCCCCGCGCCGCATCTACTGAATAGTCCGGGCCTTCCACCCATTCCACATCCGGCCCGAAACGGGCCTGGCCGCCCATATCGAGGGTGAGGTGAATGCCGAGCCCTGCCGCCTCCGGCACCGGATAGATGAGGCGGGAGAAGGGGGCTTTGCTGGGTAGCGTGAAATAATTGCCCTTGGCGTAATAGGCCGGGGGCACATGGGTGGCATTCAGCCCTTCGATCTTGCGGGCAAGGTCCGGCGCGCTAAAACCTGCGGCATTGACGAGGCAGCGGGCTTTAAGGCGCATGGGCGCCGCACCGCCCACCTCCAGCCCATACCCATCCTTGAGCCGGGCCGCTTTCAAAAGCGGCGCGCCGAAGGCGATCATGCCGCCCCTGTCTTCCAGGTCCCCCTGCAAGGCCAGCATATAGCCATGGGTGTCCAGAATGCCCGTGGAGGGGGAAAGGAGCGCCGCCTCGCAGGCAAGCGCCGGTTCCAGCGCTTTTGCCTGGCGGGCGGTGAGGCTTTCAAGATCGGTGACGCCGTTTACCGCCGCTTTTTGCCGGATGGCGGCAAGCTCGCCTTCCTGCTCTTTCGTCGCCGCGGCGATGAGCTTGCCGCAGCGCCGGTGGGCGATGCTCCGCTCGGCAAGATAGCGGTAGAGGCGTTCTTTCCCCTCCACGCAGGTGCGCGCCTTCAGGCTGCCTTCGGGATAATAGATCCCGGCATGAATGACTTCCGAATTGTGGGAGGAGGTTTCGGTGCCGATCTGCCCGGCCTTTTCCAGCACGATCACCTCCCGGCCCTTGAGGGCAAGCGCGCGGGCGACGGCAAGGCCGATGACGCCTGCGCCGATGACCACGCAGTCAGCTTCGCTTTCATAAGAGGGGGAGGAAGGTGCCATGGGCCGGGCCGTTTTGTTTTGAGCTGCGCCCGTTTTAACCGGCCTGCGGCGAAATGACCATGAGAGCGCTGGGGCGGGGCCCGAAAGGGCGGGGAAAAGTGGCTGGACGCTGGGCAAAGAGGCGTGATAAGCCCCTCCTCGAACAAGGTGCTGGCAGGCTTCCCGGGGCGTGAGGCTCAAGGGGAAGGCCTTGAAAAGGCGAGCCGGCGTCAATTATGTAAGAGGGGCTGCGGTCAGGGAGGCGGCGGCAACTTTTCCGGCATCCAAAGACGGCGATAAAAAGACAATGGCAAAGATCACCTTTATCGAGCATGACGGCACCAAACACACGGTCGAGGCTGAAAACGGCATGACCGTGATGGAAGCGGCCGTGAAGAACTCCGTTCCCGGCATCGATGCCGATTGCGGCGGGGCCTGCGCCTGCGCGACCTGCCACGTTTATGTGGGCAAGGACTGGCTCGACAAGACGGGCACGGCCGAGCAGATGGAAGAAGACATGCTCGACTTCGCCTTCGACGTGCGCGACAACAGCCGCCTGTCCTGCCAGATCAAGGTCACGGACGAAATCGACGGCCTCGTCGTCGACCTGCCCGAAAAGCAGTTCTGATTTTCTGAAAAAGCCGTTTCCGTGCGTCTCGGAGCGGCTTTTTCTTTTTAGTCCCTGCCGGTCAGGTTCGGGGCGCTTTGGCCTGTGTGCCGTTCGCAAGTCCGTTTACGTAAAAGCAGTTCTCACAGATAAATTCTGAGACCGTTTGGGCGGATGCGCCCAAACATCCATTTGTTGGCGTTTACGGTTCAGAAACCATAAAAGCGGTTCTATTTCCTGGAAATCCGGGGATTTTCTCAGCTACTTTACGGCTTATTAACATTAACAAGCGCATCTTTTCTCCCAAAGACCGGCGATCCCGCCGGAGACTTCTGGCCACGGAGAGATGAATGGCATCGAACGATTCCCGCCCGCCTGTGTCAGCCGATCCTCTTGCCGACGAAGCCGTCTATAGGGCGGCTCTTTCCGCTTGCGCCAATTGGCTGAAAGCGGGTGATGCCGCGCGCGCGGTTGAAGCGCTGCAAGATACGATGAGCCGGCTTGAGCGTGAGGCGCAGCGGGGCCCGCTGCGGGCGCGCCAGGTGCTTGTGGTGGGCGGTGCAGGATATGTCGGCGCGGTGATGGTGCGCGAGCTCTTGAAGCAAGGCTATGGCGTGCGTGTTCTGGATAACTTCCTTTATGCCAATTCGCTGTCGATGGAAGGGTTGTTCGACGAGCCCGGATTTAGCTTTGTGTTCGGGGATATGCGTGACCAGGCCGTATTGGACCGGGCGCTGGACGGGGTGACGGACGTCGTGCTGCTTGCGTCGCTGGTCGGCGATCCGATTTCCAAGAAATATCCGGAGCTGACCCGGTCCGTGAACGGCGGAGGCAGCGAGGCGCTTTTCGAAGCGATGAAAGGCCGCGGCATCCATAAGTTCGTTTTTACCTCAACATGCTCGAACTACGGCATGCGCACCTCCGATGACCCTGCGACGGAAGAGGCCGAGCTGAAGCCGCTTTCGATTTATGCGGAAACAAAAGTGGCGTTTGAAAAATACATTCTAACGCATGCGGATAAAGCTGATTTCATACCGACTATCCTGCGCATTTCGACGGCGTTCGGCTTAAGCCCGCGCATGCGTTTCGATCTTACGGTGAACGAGTTTACCGCAGCCTTGGCGCGCGGCGAAGCTCTCGACGTTTATGACAAAGATACATGGCGACCCTATTGCCATGTGCGCGATATTGCCGGTGCCGTGATCCGTGTGCTGGAAGCGGATGAAACCAAGGTGCGCGGCGAGGTGTTCAATGTCGGCTCGGATGAGAACAACTACACCAAAGCGATGATCATCGAAGAGATTCTCAAGCACATCGACGGTAAAGTGAATTTCGTGGAGCATGGGTCGGATCCCCGTAATTACCGGGTTTCCTTCCGCAAGATCCGCGAAGTTCTCGATTTCGTGCCCCAGCATTCGGTCGCCGGATTTGTGCCGGAGCTGATCGGCGCAGTGCATGCCGGTTTCTATCAACGCCAGAATGCCATTCAAGGCTATTACGGCAATTATGAGGTGCGGCCGGAAGTGGCGGCCGCGTAAGGAGGCGCAATGGCGCTCACCGTGGACGTTTCCGGCATGGCTGATAACAAGCGCGGTGTCGATGCCGGCGCGGTTGTTGCCGCGTTGCGATCGGCGATAGGGCGAGGCGCCGAAAGCGGTTTTGTGCCGTTGCATGCTCCGCGCATAGCCGGCGCTGAATGGACTTACGTAAAAGATTGTCTCGATGCGGGATGGGTGTCTTCCGTCGGATCTTATGTGGGCCGGTTCGAGGAGATGCTGGCTGAGCGGTGCGGGGTGGCGCATGCTGTTGCTGTCGTAAACGGCACCGCTGCTTTGCAGGTCTCGCTTCGGCTGGCGGGCGTTCAAGCCGCAGATGAGGTCATCATTCCTGCCGCGACTTTCGTGGCGACGGCGAATGCCGTCTCCTATCTCGGCGCCGTGCCGCACTTTGCCGACAGTTCCACGCTCACGCTTGGGCTCGACCCTGAAAAACTGGGCGCATATCTCAAAGATATTGCCGAAGTGACCGGAGAGGGTATGCGTAACCGGCTAACGGGCCGGCGCCTTGCCGCGATTGTTCCCATGCACACATTCGGTCATCCCGTCGATATGGAGGCGCTGGCCGAGGTCGGTGCGCAGTGGAACCTGCCGATCGTGGAGGATGCCGCCGAGTCGCTTGGCAGTTTTTACAAAGAACGCCCCTGCGGGTCGCTCGGACTTGTGGCAGCGGTGAGTTTCAACGGTAACAAGATCATCACCACAGGCGGCGGCGGCGCTATCCTGACAAATGATGCTGAGCTTGCCCGGCATGCAAAGCACCTGACGACCACGGCCAAGGTTCCTCATAAATGGGCCTTCAATCATGATGAGACTGGTTACAATTACCGCCTGCCCAACTTGAATGCCGCAATGGGGTGCGCGCAGCTGGAACAGCTCGATGGTTTTTTGCAGGCAAAGGCCTGGCTTGCAGATCGCTATAATGAGGAATTTTCCGAGCTAAAAGGTGTTTCCTTTTACCGTCCGCCTTCTTTCGCCCGATCCAATAACTGGCTCAATTGTCTGCTTCTCGATACCCCGGATATGGAGGCCCGCAACGCCGTTCTCGATGCAACGAACGATGCAGGTCTGATGACCCGGCCGCTTTGGACGCTTATGCCGGACCTTCCTATGTATGCAGGCTGTCCTTCCATGGATTTACCGGTGGCGCGAGCCCTAGAAGCGTGCTTGATCAACATTCCCTCCAGCGTGGAGCTTGGGGAGGCGATATGAATGAGCGGCGCATTGCGGTGGTGACGGGCTCGCGGGCGGAATATGGCATTCTGCACCGCCTGATCGGCTTGCTGCATCGCGATGCTGCTATTGAGCTGCAGCTCATCGCCACTGGCACGCATCTGTCCGAGCGCCATGGAATGACCCTGCGTGAGATCGAAGCGGACGGTTTTCCCATCGCTGCAAAAGTGGATATGGAACTCGGCGCCGACGATGCCGCCGGTCTTGCCGAGGCGATGGGCCGCGGGCTCGGCGGTTTCGGCCGTGCATTTGCTGAGTTGAAGCCGGACATCGTTGTGGTGCTGGGGGACCGGTACGAAATTCTGGCGGCAGCGGAAGCGGCCATGCTTGCGCGCCTTCCCATTGCGCATATTCATGGCGGGGAAGCGAGCGAGGGGCAGATCGATGAAGCGATCCGCCACGCTCTCACCAAGATGGCGCATTATCATTTCGTGGCGGCCGAGCCTTACCGGCGCCGGGTCATTCAAATGGGTGAAGACCCTTCGCGTGTTTTCAATGTCGGCGCGCCAGGCCTTGATCCCCTCACGGAAGAGGACACGGCAGATCCGCAAGATATCCTTGCTGAGCTCGGTGTGCCGGGTGCGGGCGGCCCGCTTTTTCTCGTGACATATCATCCGGTTACGCTGGCCGGGGAGGCAGGGGAAGCGGCGGCGCAGCTCCTGGGCGCGCTCGATGCTTTTCCAGATGCGCGGATTATTTTTACCGGCACCAATGCGGACACGGCCGGCGAGGAGATCGCCCGGCTGATCGAGGTTTATGCCGTGCGCCATGCCCCGCGTACCGTATGTGTGCAGTCGCTCGGGCGGCGGCGCTACGGCACGGTGCTGCGCGCGGCGGATGCGGTGATCGGCAATTCATCGAGCGGTATTATCGAAGCACCTGCTGTGGGAACGCCGACGGTCAATATCGGCCCGCGGCAACAGGGCCGGCTGCGTGCGCCCTGTGTCATCGACTGTGACGCGGAAGCCGGGGCAATCGTTGCGGCGATCCGCCATGCGCTCTCGGATGAAATTCAGGTGCAGGCGGCGCGCTGCGAAACGCCATATGGACGGGGCGGTGCCTCAGAGCGGATATACGAGAAGCTGCGCGAGCTGCCGCTGGAAAATATTTTGATGAAACGTTTCTACGAGCTTGAGGTGCCGGCATGAGCAAGCCGCCCCATGTCGAGATCATTGCCGAGGCCGGCGTGAACCATAATGGTTCGCTCGAGCGGGCGCTTGAGCTTGTCGATGCGGCGGCGGATGCAGGTGCCGATGTCATAAAGTTTCAAACCTTCAGCGCCGATGCGATTGCTACGAAATCCGCGCCGAAGGCTGCTTACCAAAAGCGGGAAACAGGCGAAGCGCAAAGCCAGTATGAGATGCTGAAAGCGCTGGAGCTCGATGAAGCCGCCCATCGGACGCTCATCGCTCGCTGCGCGGAACGCGGTATCGAGTTTTTGTCGACGCCATTCGATTTTCCGAGTCTCGATTTGCTCGCAAACAGGCTGAAACTAACGCGGCTTAAAGTCGGTTCGGGCGAGTTGACCAATGCGCCGCTGCTTCTTGCCATTGCGCGCACCCGCCGCCCCGTCATCCTTTCCACCGGCATGGCGAGGCTGGAGGAGATCGAAGCAGCGCTCGGCGTCCTTGCTTTCGGGTATGGGGAAGGCGGCGCGCCTTCCGAAAGCGCGTTTCAGGCGGCTTACAAGAGCGAGGCAGGCCAGCGCGCCTTACGGGCCAATGTGACGCTGCTGCATTGCACCAGCGCTTATCCAACGCCGGATAGTGATATCAATTTGAAAGCCATGGAGGCGTTGCGCCGGGAATTCGGTTTGCCGGCGGGCTTTTCCGATCACAGTGTCGGTATCGAGATCCCCATCGCTGCCGCCGCTCTCGGTGCTGCCATGATCGAGAAGCATTTTACGCTCGATAAAACCTTGCCAGGGCCAGACCATAAAGCCTCTATCGAACCGGATGACCTGCGCGCTCTTGTCAGCGGCGTGCGCCGTGTAAGCGCCGCGCTCGGCGACGGCGTTAAAGAACCGCGCGGCATTGAGGCGGAGACGGCGGATGTGGCGCGCAAAAGCCTTGTGGCGGCGCGGCCCATTGCGGAAGGCGAGCTTTTTACGGAAGACAATCTGACGGTGAAGCGGCCGGGCACGGGGCTGTCCCCGCTCGCATTCTGGTCGCTACTCGGCAAGCCAGCGCCGCGCGCTTTTGCGCCGGACGAGCTTATTGGGCTGTGAGGAAAAATGGCCGATTGGAAAAAAGCTGCATTGCCTGAAAGCGCCACGATACGTGAGGCGATTGCCTCACTCGATCAAAGCGCCTTGCAGATCGTGCTTGTCGTGGATGGGGAAACGCATCTTAAAGGCACGATCACGGACGGCGATATCCGCCGCGCGCTTTTGCGCGGGGAGGGGATGGAGGCGTCTGTCACCAAGGCAATGAAGGAAAATCCCATCACCGCCGGGCCGGAGATCGACCGGGCGACCGTCCTTAAATGGATGAAGCAGTTCGGCATCGCGCAGGTGCCAGTGGTGGATCATGGCGGGCACATCGTTGGGCTTGAGACGCTCAATCAGCTCATGCGTCAGCAGGACAGCGGTAACTGGGTGGTGGTCATGGCAGGCGGGCTCGGCACACGGCTGCGGCCTTTGACCGAGGACCTGCCGAAGCCGCTTATTCCCGTGGGCGGCAAGCCGGTGCTGGAAGGTATTATCGAACGTCTTGCTGAACAAGGCTTCAAACGGCTCTTTCTCTCTGTCAATTACCAGTCGCAGAAAGTGGAAGACTATTTCAAGGACGGATCGAAATGGGGCGTCGAGATTACGTATCTCGAAGAGAACAAGCGCCTCGGCACGGCGGGCGCGCTGCATCTCCTGCCTGAGCGCCCGGTGGAACCCTTCCTCGTCATGAATGCCGATCTCATGACGGATATCGATTTCCGGCGTCTCGTCGATTTTCATAAGGAACAGGAAGCCGATGCCACGATGGGCGTGCGCGATTACCGTCTGCAAGTGCCTTACGGGGTGATCGACACACGCGGACACCGCATCACCGGCATTGTGGAAAAGCCGGTGCAAAGCTATTTCGTCAATGGCGGGATTTATGCGCTTTCTCCTTCCGTCCTTTCGTATGTGCCGGAAGATAAAATGTACGACATGCCCGAGCTTTTCGAGGCGCTGATCAGGGACGGCGGCCTTGCCGCCGCGTTCCCGATCCATGAATACTGGATCGATATCGGGCGCTTTGAAGATCTCGACAAAGCCCAGGAAGAATATGGCGCGGTCTTCGGCAAGGATGGCGCTGTGGAAGGCAAGATGCTGTGAGGCGGATCTGCACCATTCTGGCGCGGGGCGGCTCGAAGGGCGTGCCTGGCAAGAACATCCGTCTTATCGGCGGCAAACCGCTCATCGCGCACTCCATCGCCCAGGCGCTAGCCAGCGGGCTTTTCGAGAGGGTGGCCGTTTCGAGCGACGATGAGGCAATTTTGCGCGCCGCCGAAGAGGCTGGCGCCCATGAGCTGATTGTGCGCCCCGCAGAACTTGCGAGCGATACGGCTCCCAAGCTTCCGGCCATTCTTCACTGCGTGAAGGACGTGGAAAAGCGTGAGGGCCGGTTCGATGTGGTTGTGGACCTGCAGCCGACCTCGCCTTTGCGAGAGCCTTCGGATATTCGAGGCGCGGTGGCGCTGCTCGAGGAGAGCGGTGCGCCCAATGTCATCACCGGCGCGACCGCTAAGTGCTCGCCCTATTTTTCTTTGGTGGAAGAGCGGGCGGACGGCACCGTCGGTCTTTCCAAGCCCACCGATCCGCCGCTTGCCCGCCGCCAGGACGCGCCGCGCACCTTCGATATGAACGGCTCTGTCTATGTCTGGCGCCGGGAAGTGCTCACCGCCGATATGAAGCTTTTCCAGCCGGGCACGCGGCTTTACGAGATGCCGGAAGAGCGCTCCGTCGATATCGACACGGCGCTCGATTTCGAATTCGCGGCATTTTTAATGGCGCGTCGCCGAGCCTGACCGGTTATTTGCCCAGCACCCGCTTGGTCCATTCATTCGCCGAGGCGCCACTTTCTTTCGGCAAATGGTTCGTGTCGAGGCGGGGAAGTCGCAGTGCGTTTTCTGGTGTGATTTCCGCCAGATCCACTTTTGTTGTGAGCGCTGCGGCGCAGCCGAGCTCTTCCAGAACGGCTTCCGTTGCCTCGTTGTAATCGCCGTAAGGATAGCAGAAGGTAAAATCCTGCCGGGATACCCCAACAACGTCGAGCAGACGCAGCGAGTTCTCGATGTCGCGGCGCTGGTCTTCGGGTGCAAGACGCGAGAGCCAGTAATGGCGGTCGCCGTGAGAACCGATATGGTGGCCAGCCTCGCGCATTTCTGTGAGCTCTGCGGCGTTACAGTAAAGGCTCTCGGCGAAGTCTTTTCCATCCGCGCTGACGAATTCGGCGAAAAGCCGCTCTGTCAGACGGCTGCGAGTTCCCTCTGGCAAGGCGTGTTGTAACAGGCGTTTGATGTAAATGGTTTCGGCGTCGTCATAACCGAAAGGCTTTTCATATTCCGCCGAAAGCGCACTGAGAGAGGGAAGGGCGGTGCGCTGTGCTTCTTTCCCGATCCACACGTCGAGTGTTTGCCGAAGCGCGCCGGTGTCCGGCGCGGCGGCAAGAATGAAATGCACTTTGTTGACGTCGAGAATTTCCCGGTCGAGCGCTGTCGCGGCCGGCGGATAGAAGGCGCCTTTGAGGCCGCGTTTTTCCAGCCGCGGAAAAACTTCTTCATAATGATCGCGGTACCCGTCATCGAAACTGAGCAACACGCCGCGCTCAGGCAGCGTATCTTGCCCCTTTGACGCCCTAAGCACGTCTTCCATCGTCACTGGCTCATAATAGTGCGCCAGATAATCAAGCTGCGCATCGAAAAGCGCTGTATCAAGCCCTTTTATGCGAGGATAGGCGCTTTGTGCCAGCGGTCGCACATAATGATACATGACGATAGTAAGCATAGATGGGCTCGCCTTTAGGCTTTACGCCGCCGGGTGATGATATGCCAGCGTGAGAACGTGCAGTCATCGGTTTTGTCATGCCGATCGACGAGAATTTTTTCCACGATATCGAAACGATCTGAGAAGAGTTCGTCTATCTTTTCTTCATCGAAATAGGATTGAATCGTGTCTTTCTCATGAAATGTGGAGACAACCTCTTCCTGATTGCCGCCGCCAATAAGGTCGCAATAGAAAAGGCTTTCCGGCTTCAGTGTTCTTTGAACTTCCGAGATTGCAGATTTGGCAATATCAAACGGCATAGAGTCCAGGACGCCGTGGCTGACAGCTACATCGAAATATGTATCTCGCCAGGGAAGAGCTCTCGCATCGGACTGCACGATCTTTTCTTCGGCATTTTGGAGTCCGCGGCTGCGCAGCCATTCGCGGGCTGTTCTAATGGCCTCTGCGGACAGATCAAAACCGTGAGGATCCAGTTCAAAATCCTGCGCCATGACTAAATGCCGTCCAATACCGCAGCCGACGTCGAGCAGTTTCATGCCTGCAGCGTTTGGAAGATGATCTTCGAAGCTGGAAAATCCGGTTCGCTTGCGAATATATTTCGAGATAAAGCGGACCATTTCTTCGTTTGGATAGAAAACGAAATTCTGTTTGTTCTTGTAGGATTCTTCCCAGGCGCCTTGGCGGGTGATGTCCTGATGAGACATGGATTTGTTCCTGTCATGCAGAAAATGAGGCGGAAGTCTTCGTTTTTTGTGTTGTTAAGGCATATGTCCTGTTGGGACGGTCTTGGTCGGCATCAGCTTTGAAGAGACGAAATGAGGTGTGTTCTGACTTAAATGCGAAACGGATTTGCGTATTGCTCGGCGTAAGTGGCTCGAAATAGTTGGGTAGAACCAATCCGCCGTCGTTTTCCACAGGAAAGAAATTTGTTTTTAAGAAAGCGTCTGAGTCCAGCCCGTAGTTATAGAAGTCGGCATACTCGTATACATCTCGTTCTATTAGTGTTTGAACGGCGGAGCTGAGCGATGGGAGTGCGTCTTCTCTACCATAGAAATCGACAATGCGAAGAGCGCTTGCTGTCTCTGCCTCACAGACACGCGTTACGATGATTGCTTGAGGGCGTTCTGCTTTGAAGAGTGCGTAGATATCGTATTTATAAACGGGATGTTCGAGATACCGGCCAATCACATAGGCGGGTGTTTTGTGCGGTGTGCTGTTTTCAATAAGGGCGGCAATATGCGAGTTTGCCAAATCGCCGCGTGAGAGATGCCGCAAGGTGCCGGTGGCCGGTATATTCTTCGTGTCCGGCAAACCGCGATGTTTGACCAGACGGTAGGAGCTGAGCTTTCTGTTTACGATAGCGTGCCGGTTAAGTGTTCCGGTTTTATAGCGCAGTGCGGCATAAACTCCGGCAACCTCAGCATTGTTTCCGACTGTTCCGATGTGCACGGCAGGCTCATTCTTCGTTAGAAATCCCAATAACTTCATGCCCAATGCGCTTTTGCGCATATCGGGCCGGACCATCCAGGTCGTGAGCCAGATCGTGTTGCTACGGGCCAAGGCAGGATCCAATTGCCGCGTGGAAATAAAGCCCAGAATACCGCATAAGTCTTCGTCCCCGGCTTGTTGGGCAATGACGAAATTATACCGGTTGTGAAGCATATCCTTATGTTGCCAATCTATAAGGGTGTGATCGGTTGCGAGGACATGGTTTTCCGCCCAATGATCGTGAAGAAATTTTTGTACCTTTCCGATCTCTTCCGGCGGGCAGAATCCGACGCTCGTTTCTGGGGGCATATTCATGCCGATGCCCCGGCGGGTGCTTCAACCAATTCGACGAGACCATATTGTCGTGAAAAGAGCCAGGTGATCGGGCGTTCGTCGAACGCGACGGCAGGAACTGGTTTGCTGATGCGATGGAACCCATGCGCGCGCGCGGCATTTGCCGCTTCGGCGATATCGGGAACCTCTATGCAGATGTGCACAAGCTTTCGATCTTTTTTCAGACTTTCTGTGATGGGAGAGTCGTCGCCCGCAGGTTCGATCAGCTCAAGTGTTTGTCCGTGCAAGCTTACAAAGGCAACCTTCACCTTCTGAATAGGATCGTGAAAGATCTCGGCATCAGGTGCCATGTCGCGAATGCTGGTAACAGCCAATCCGATATGATGCGTACGGGCTTTGTCACCAAAGAAGTTTAGCTTGGTCATGCCGCAGCCTGTGCTTTAAGTGTCAAGGCGTCTGGAACAGCATAAGGGTTATCGAGCACCCAGCGGAAGTGATGGGGGTGAACCTCTTCAAAACCGCTCGCTGTCCAAAAATCGTGGCAAGGGCGATTGCGTTCTGTTGGAACAAAACGCGCTTCGAGATGGCGTGCCCCCTGTTCCTTTGCCCATTTAAAAATCTGGTGGACCATTGCCCCTTCCACCTGGCGGCCCATTACACGGCAACTGAGGACGAAGTCTATAATACTAACCGTGTCGCCTTCATGCTCGCCGGAAATGATACCTGTTAAGCCATAGTCGCCAAAACGGTCGGCAACGCGGAATGTCCAAATTTTACGATCCGGGGCGGCGTTCCAGTTGGCCAATTCAGCTTCGGTCATGCGCCGGGTCGACAAATTCATTTGGTTTGTTTTGTTGAGCAGCTGTGCTGCCCGGCTCAGATTGGTTTGATTCAGTTCCTCGACGGTCACGCAGATTTCAAGCCGCTCCAGCCAGGCGGTAGAAGAACCTGTCTCCTCACCGTCACGAAATGTCCGGCGCATGCGTTCGGCGGCATAGTAGCTGGCCCTTTGTCTGTCTTCATCGCTCAGCGCAACGGAATCGAAACAAGTCAGCTGTTTGAGCGCAGCCGGATAAAGGGCAGGGTTTTTTGGCCAATCCGGTACCAGTATCTGAGGGAAGTTCTCGCTGACGAGGCCCCGTTCGGCCGGATTGTCGTCGATAAACAGCACTGCATCAGCACCCAGATTTATCTCCTCCAAAATGCTGCGGATATTACTCGCCTTGTCCTGCCAATTGATACGCCAGGCGGCAAAGTCGGCGCGCCGCAGGATCATTTCCGGGTGCTTGTCGATCGCCTCCAAGGCGGCTGGCTCGTCATTCTTACTGCACAGGGCGAGCAGAACGCCGCGCTGTGTAAGTGCTTTGAGCGCGCGCTGGAAGTCTTGAAAGGCTTCACCGGCGTGGCTGTGGCCGCCGAGGGTAATTCCTTGCCAACCCGTTTCGCCTACGATGCCTCCCCAAAGTGTATCGTCAAGGTCGAGAATGATGAGCTTTTTCGTATGCCCGCCGAGCGCTTGAGTATAGCTCAAGATATCATTGCTGGCGGCTTGATAGACTTTACTGCTGAAAGGGGCCTTTGCGGCATACCATAACGCGGGCGTCCAGGCGGCGTTGCCGCCTGCTTCACCGATCCAGCGGTCCGGCTCCAGGAAAAAGATGTTGGAGGAGGAGGCTAGTCTGTCGGCGAGCTGAATGTTCATGCGGTCGAGCAGAATGCGCGCGCCGCAGCCCGGGCGATAATCCAGCGGACCAAGCCCGCGTTCGGTGCTTGGTGATGTCCAGCGTGTGATGAAGAGGGCGCGCAAGTTGCTTGCTGCCTGGTTGAGCACATCGGCGAAGGCGTTGACTTCGGCCAATGCAGCGTCTGTATCATACGGCAGAAAGTTAGCGGCGTCCGTGTAGGTTTTCACGATGCTTTGTGGCTGTGTCCAGACTATGCCAATCTCATCCGTATCAGGAAAACCACTTGGATTCTGCAGAGCGAGGAGAGATTGAAAGGCCTGACCGTAAGGTGTAACGGTCACCTGCGCCGGTTTCTGCGGATTGTTAATCCGCAGGATGCGCGCGAGGGTCTCTAGATTGAAATCCGAGATCAGTCTGTAGCGCACCGGAGCACCGGTCATATTCAGCTCCTCAAGCTGATTGTGCGGTGTAATCAGCCAGTGTTTCGACTGTGCGATAGGGGCCGCCTTCTTCACCAAGCAGGTTCTCGTCCAGTAGTTGGACATCCTTTCCATGCAGCTTTGAGATCTCCTGCTCGATCGCAACAAGCAGGTTGATCAATCCGAGAGAGTCCAGCGGCGATTTCTCGCCGGTCAGGTTTGTATCGGCTGATTTCTGGAGATGCTGATCGGCGGGCAGTTGAGCGTTCAGCTCATCGATGGCGGCATAAATAGCCTCGATAGCCTTGTTCTTATCGATCATGGTGACAATCCGCGTTTACCTGAACCTGACACTCTAATTTTGGAGAGTGACGTTGTGTGCAAAAGGTAAATGGAATTGGTTAATCGACTCTTACGAGCAGTTCTGATGGATCTTACTCGGCCGCCGACTTCTTATCGAAGACCTCGTATTCGTGCTCGATGCTCTTTTCGATGAGGAGCCGCCAGAGGGGTTCGGCGATGGCGCCGGAGAGGCCGGCTTTTTCGGCCTCGGCCAGGACTTTTTGGACGACGTCCTCGATGCGGGCCTGGTCGCGTACGGCGCTGCGCTGGCCTTTGATGCGGCCGGCCTGTTCGATATAGCCCTGCCGCTCGGCCAGCAGTTTCACCAGCTCGCGGTCGAGCCGGTCGATTTCACGGCGTACATCGGACATGGTTTCGCAGTGAACGGCCACCGGGTCCTCCTTGGGGTCAATCTGGGGGCAAATCGGTCTATCTAGGGGGAAGATAGGCATCGCGCCGGGAAAGTCACCCTGAAATCACCGCAAACCCGGTGTGGCAGATGCGCCGGGCGGCGGAAAGGGTGGTCGAAGACATCCTAAATAAACAAATTAATAGTGTAAATTATTCGTTTTCACACTTGAATTTTGAATTTGAATGATTATTACAACAGGAGTTTGTTCTTTACCTCACGGGCCAGCCTTGCTAATTGGGCGCCGGGTGCGACACAGATGGACGGCATTTTATGACCCAGGAAACGATCAAGACGGACGTTGTCATCATCGGCGCAGGCCCTGTGGGGCTTTTCGCGGTGTTTGAGTTGGGCCTTTTGGACCTGAAGGCGCACCTTATCGATATTCTCGACAAGCCGGGCGGGCAATGCGCCGAGCTTTATCCTGAAAAGCCGATCTACGACATTCCCGGCCTGCCGCAAGTGTCCGGCCAGGAACTGACGGACCGGCTGATGGAGCAGGCCGCCCCCTTCGATCCGACCTATCACTATAATGAGATGGTCGAGAGCATGGAGAAGACCGGGGAAGGCCATTGGCGCCTGAAGACCGATGGCGGCCTTGTCTTCGAAGCGCCGGTCGTCGTCATCGCCGCGGGCGGGGGCAGTTTCCAGCCGAAGAAGCCGCCGATCCCGGGCATCGAGGAATATGAAGGCACGTCCGTCTTCTATGCCGTCAAAAAGATGGAAAACTTCCGCGGTAAAAACATCCTGATCTCCGGCGGCGGCGACAGCGCGCTCGACTGGACGATCAATCTGCAGCCGCTCGCCAATTCCATGCAGCTCATTCACCGCCGCGACGGCTTCCGCGCCGCGCCGGATTCGGTGAACAAGATGCGCGCGCTGGTCGACGAACAGAAGATGAAATTTCATCTCGGCCAGATCACCCAGCTTCACGGCGCCAACGGGCAGCTGGAAGGGGTGACGGTGAAGGGCGCGGACGGCGAGTTCAATGTCGAATGCGACACGCTGCTGCCCTTCTTCGGGCTCACCATGAAGCTCGGCCCCATCGCCAATTGGGGGCTCAACCTGCATGAGAACCTGATCCCGGTGGATACGGAGAAATTCGCCACCAACGAGCCCGGCATCTATGCCATCGGCGATATCAACTGGTATCCGGGCAAGCTGAAACTGATCCTTTCCGGCTTCCATGAAGCCGCTTTGATGGCGCAGGCCGCCTTCAAGCACATCAATCCGGATGCCAAGATCACGTTCCAGTACACGACGTCGTCGACGAGCCTGCAGAAGAAGCTAGGCGTCGCCTGATCTTTCTCCTTCGCAAGGAGCGGACACATGAAAATCATCGTCGCTGACAGCGGCGGGGTCGAGCACGCGCTCGACGCCGTGGAAGGATGGCGTGTGATGGAAATCATCCGCGCCCATGGTTTCGGCCTTGAGGCGGAATGCGGCGGCTCCTGCGTCTGCGGCACCTGTCAGGTGCATGTGGACCCGGCCTGGGCCGCCCGGCTGCATGAGCCGCGTGAGGATGAGCTGGAACGGCTGGATGAGAATTTCGCCGAGCCGGATGAGCGCCTGTCCTGCCAGCTCATCTTTACCGAGGAGCTGGACGGGCTGCGCCTCGTTCTTCCGGAAAATGTGAAGGCGCCGGAGCCAGCCTGAGGGCGTTGAGGCCCCGGCTTTCCTCGCCTTAAGCGGCGCGTCTTGCTATGAAAGGGCGCTGCTTTGAGGGAGGAAAGATGCAGGCCGCCGGTGAAGTTCCGTCCCGCTTTCATGCGGGCCATTTCCTGTTTCAGAAAAAAGCTGACGCTGCGCCCGGCCTGCCCGCCGGGGCGGAGGCGCTTTTGGACGGCTTGCCGGAAGATTTGGGCCTGATCGATACCCATGGCAGCGATGCCTTGCCGCGCTCGGCCGCGGGCCGCGCCATGATGGAGGCGATGCGCCAGGTGCATGAGGCGGTAGGCCACACGGCGCGCGAGCCGGCCGTCTCTCCCCGCTTTGCCGCCTATGGCGCGCTTGCCGATCTTTGGGCGGCAGAGGAAAAAGCGGAAGGGGCGGTTTTCGAAGAAGGCCTGCTCTTTGCCGGAAAGCCGGGCAGCGTCTGGCAGGAGGAAGCGGCGGTTCATGCGCGCAAGGCAAGTGAGCTTATGCTCCATGCCGGTGCCTTCGGCGCCGCGCAATGCGCAGGCACGGGCGGCGGCCTGCCCAGCATGGGGCTTGCCGATACAGTCTGCGCGGTCTCTAAAAACGCCGCTCTTGCCGCCTATGCCAGCGCCTATATTGCCCACAGCGTGCAGGCAGACGGGGTCAAAGCCAGCCTCTTTCAAGGGGAAGACAGGTTTTTCGGCGCTTATGAGGCGGTGCGGGAAGTGCCGGTCATGGAGCCCGATCTCATCTGGGAAGCGCTTTCCCGGGGTGTGCGCCTTGCCTCCACGCTCAAAAGCAAAGGCCTGTTGCGCGCTTGCGTGTTGACGTTGAAGGGGCGGGGCCGTCTTATTGGACCCATCGAGGGGGACCGGCTTCTGCGCTTCGGCGTCTCGCAGTGGCGGTGACGCGCGTTTAGCTGGATTTCTCTTCGGGACCTGCGTGGTGGCGGGCAAAGACCCAGAGGGGAAGGACCGAGAGGGGAAAGACATGGGCTTTTACGAAAAATATATCGTGCCGCGGATCATCAACGTGGCCTGCGGGACCAAACCCATCTCCTATCAGCGCCGCAAGGTCGTGCCACAGGCGGAAGGCCGGATTCTGGAGATCGGCATCGGCACGGGCCTCAATCTGGAATATTACGACCCCTCCAAGGTCGAAAAGCTGATCGGTCTCGACCCTTCCGAAGAAAGCTGGCGCATTGCCGGCGACCGCGCCAAGGACCTGCCTTTCGATGTGGAGTTCATCGGCTTGCCGGGTGAGGAAATTCCGCTCGATGCCAATAGCGTCGATACCGTGCTCGTCACCTTCAGTCTGTGCACGATCCCGGAGCCTGAAAAGGCGCTGGAAGGGATGCGCCGGGTTTTGCGGCCGGGCGGCAAGATGATTTTCTGCGAGCATGGCGCGGCGCCCGATGCAGGCGTGCGCAAATGGCAGGACCGGGTCAATCCCGTCTGGAAGGCGGTCTGCGGCGGCTGCAATCTCAATCGCGAGATCCCCTCGATCATCGAAAGCTCTGGCTTTAAGATCGGCAAGTTGGAGACGATGTATCTGCCCTCGACGCCGAAGATCGCCGGCTTCAATTATTGGGGCGCGGCGGAGGCCCGCTAGGTCTTACCAATAACGGTGCGGATAGGGTCGCCCGTAATACCAGGGATCGTAGAAAAAGGGATGGCGGTTCGCTTGTTCGATCGCCTGGGCGCGGCGCTCTTCCGCGCGGATTTCACGCAGCTTGAGCAGGCATTCGGAATATTTCTCCGTGCCGCGTTCAAAGCCGAGCTGCGTGCATTCTTGTTCATCGGCGATGCGCTGCTCGGTGGCCATGCGCTCGCGCTCTTCTGCGGAGACGCAGGCGCCGAGGCTGAGCAGCGCGGCGAGTGAAACGATGAGGGGCCAGGTGCGCATCTTTCTCTCCTCGGCCTTAAAAACTGGTGCCCACGCCGATACCAACGCCGAAGGTTGGCGAAGAGTTCTGCTTGGCCCGTTCCTTGGCGCGGATTTCCCTTAGTTTCAGGCGGCAATTGCCATAAGCCTCCGTGCCCGGTTCGAAACCGAGTTCCTGGCAGTTCCGGTCGTCTTCCGCTTCGATGCGGGCGGCTTCAGCCCGTTTGTCCGCTTCGCTTGCGCAGGCAGTCAAAAGGCCCGCGCTGAGTGCCGCCGCGATGAATGCTTTGAACATGATTTCGCCCTCCGCCCGTTATGGGTTGGATGGAAACAGCCTTACCAAGAGTTGAGGCGAAAATGTGGTGGGGTCAAGCCGTTCTGGAACGGGTAAAACCAGGGCGGAGCTGAAAGATGGCGCCCGCCAGTTCCGTCACGGCAAAAAGCCCGAAAATAGGCGAAAGCCCGCCCGCGATATGCCAGAGCAGCAGCGCGGCGACGGCAAGCCGTCCCGCTCCGTCCAGCCGGGCAAGAAGGGCTAAGGGCATTTTTAGCCGCGCCAGCGCCCAGATGACGCCGATAACGCCCATGATGTTGATGAAGGCCATGGCGGCCCCGCCGATTTCCGGCGCAGCTTCCGGGGCGATGAGGCGGTCATGCAGCCAGAAAATAAGATCAAGCACGGGCCGCGCGGTGAGCGGCAGCACAAAGAGCCCCGTGACGAGAAGATCGAGCCCGGCGAAAAAGCGGATGGTCTTTTCCATGGGAGGGCCTTTCTTCAGTCCGCCGCTTGCGGGGCGGGCACGGGCTTTTGCCAGATGAGCTCATGGCCGGGCTGCGGATGAGACGGGATCATCCGGGCAAAGACGAGAGAAATGCCCGCCATGCCCGCACCCAGAAGGAAGACGAGCGAAGGATTGAAAAGCCAGATGAGCCCGAAAAGCGCCGGAATAACGACGGCGGCGATATGATTGATCGAAAAGGCGACCCCGGCGGTGGGGGCGATGTCTGCCGGATCGGCGATTTTCTGGAAATAGGTTTTCATCGCAATCGCCATGGCAAAGAAGGCATGGTCGATGACATAGAGCACGGCGGCGATCAGCGGATTTTCCACAAAGGCATAGGTCACGAAAACGAGGATGAGACCGATATATTCGAAGGTGAGCGCGCGCCGCTCTCCGAAGCGGATGATGGCGCGGCCGATGGCCGGCGCAAGCACCATGTTGAAGGCCTGATTGATCAGGAAGAGCATGGTGATTTCGGTCACCGCATAGCCGAATTTTTCCACCATCATGAAACCGGCAAAGACGACGAAAATCTGCCGCCGCGCGCCGCCCATGAAAGTGAGCGCGTAATAAAGCCAGTAGCGCTGGCGCAGAATCAGCGTCTTGTGCTGCGGCACCGCGGCTTTGAATTCCGGAAAAAGCAGAAAGGCGGCAAGCGCGATAAGGCAGGTGACGGCGCCGCCTGCGGCATAGACCCATTTATAATCGAGATGCAGCGCCTCGAAGGTCACATAGATCAGCGCATAGGCAACGAGGCTGGCAAAGCCCGCCATTGCAAGGAGCTTACCAAGGATGGCCGGCGCCTCGGATTTCGGCAGCCATTGCAGCGCCAGCGATTGCTGCGCCGTTTCATAATAATGATAGCCGACCGACATCAGCACCGTCGTGCAGTAAAACCCGATGGCGGTGGGAAAGAAGCCGGTCAGCGCCGTTCCCGTGCCGAGCAGGGCAAGGGAGAGCAGGGCGAAACGTTGTTCTTTGATCGCCAGCAGAATGAAAACGAAGGTGAAGGCCAGAAAGCCCGGCACCTCGCGCAGCGATTGCAGGATGCCGATCTCCGCGCCGGTAAAAGCGGCCCGCTCGATCGCAAAATTGTTCACCAGCGATTGCCAGGTGGCGAAGGAAAGCGGCACGGCGGCGGCCATGACGAGCAGCAATATTTCCGGCCGGCGCCAGTCTGTCTTTCCGGCTGTCCGTCCGGCTAAATTTTGAAAAATGTTGCTCATTATCGGGCCGTGCGCTTGTGATGCGGCGGATTGACCCTAATCATGGCAGGGGCGCCTGTCTTGCTCAAAATGGGCAAATCGGGCGGCGGAAATGCGGGGTAAGTGCGCTATGCTTGCGCCGCATTCGCGCGGGTCTCAGTTTTCCGCGCATGCAGCCGGTTGGAACGGCCAAAGCAGGAGACGTGTGTGGCTTCAAAATGGGGATGGGCGGTCGGTGCAGGGCTTGTGATCTTGGCCGCAGCCGGGGCGTATTTTTTCTTTAGCGGTTCCGCCTATCAGGCTGAAAAAGCCAGGATTGGTCCTGCCGTCGAGGCCGTCTATGCGACGGGCACCGTAGAGCCGGTGCGCATGTCCCGGGCGGGCCCGAAAATCGCAGGCCGCATCGTGGCGATGCCGGTGCGCGAATCTCAGATGGTCGCCAAGGGCGATCTGCTTGTGGTGCTCGATGATACCGAAGCACGCTCGCGCGTTGCCGAGCTCGAGGCCCGGCTCGATCTTGCGAAAGCCGAGCAGGCGCGCGTCGCGCGGCTTTTCCGCTCCGGCAATATCAGCGCCTCGGCCCGCGATCAGGCTTTCACGAATACGCAAAGCGCGCAGGCCGCGCTCAATGCTGCAGAAGCGCAGCTTGCGGAACATCACATCCGCGCGCCGATGAGCGGGCAGATATTGCGCTTTGAGGACGATCCGCAAGTGGGCGACCTGGTGCGGGCGGGTGAAACACTCGCCATCCTGGGCGATCCGGCCCAGCTCTGGATCGAAGCGGATGTGGATGAAGAAGACATTCCGCAGGTTGAGCTCGGCCAGCGCGCGCTCATCCGTTCCGATGCCTTCACCGGCCGTGCGCTGGAAGGGGAGGTGCGTAAGATCACGCCTTTCGGCGATCCCGTGCGGCGCAGTTACCGGGTGCATATCGCGCTGCCCGGCAACACGCCGCTTCTTTCCGGCATGACGACGGAAATCAATATCATCGTGCGTGAAACCGAAGAGGCGGTGCTGGTGCCGACTTCCGCCCTGGCGGGCAATGCGGTTTATGTGCTCGAGGGCGGTAAGGCCCAAAAGCGGGAGGTCGAGCCCGGCACCATCGGGCGCGAGGAAGCGGAAATCCGCTCGGGGCTTGAGGCGGGCGAAATTGTGCTGCTCAATCCTGCCGGGCTTGAAGACGGCGCGCGGGTGAGTGCAGAGCTACCGGCGGAGTGAGCCTTGATCTTTTCCCGTGTCAATTTTCAGATCGCTTTCGCCCATCTGATGAACCGGCGGCGGCAAAGCCTTGTCTCGGTGCTGGGTGTGGCGCTCGGCGTTGGCTTTTTCATCGCCACTTCTTCGCTGATGCAAGGCTCTGAAAACGACTTCGTCAGCCGCCTCGTCGACAGCCAGCCCCATATCACCGTCAAGGACGAGTTCCGGGAACCGGCGCGCCAGCCGCTTTTCATGATCTTTCAGGACGGGGCGGTGGCGCTGAAAGGTGTTAAGCCGCGTGAATATCTGCGCGGCATCAAGAACTACAAAGGCAAGCTCGAGCAGCTCGAAGCCATTCAAGGGGTGATCGCCGCACCGGGCTTATCGGGCGCTTCCATCGTGCGCTATGGCGGGGAGGAGCGGAATGTTTCCATTCTCGGCATTGATCCGGATGTCGAGCCGCGGCTTACCACCATCGAAGAAGATATGCGCGAAGGCTCGCTCGATGCGCTGAAAACCACTGCGGACGGCATTGTGATCGGCAAGGGTCTCTCGGACAGGCTGCAATTGCGCATGGGCGATCTTGCCTCCGTCATTGCGCCCAGCGGCAATGTGGTACTGATGAAAGTGGTGGGTATTTTCCGCGCGGGGAATGTTCTGCTCGATGAAGGGCAGGCTTACGTTCTCTTGAAGGATGCGCAGGTGCTTTTCAACAAGCCCAATATTGCCGACCGGCTGCGGATCAAACTGCCCGATCCCAATGCCGCGCTCGAGTTTTCCCGCCAGCTCGAACAGCGCTGGGAGTACAAGGCGGAAAGCTGGCAGGAAGTGAACGAGGATATTCTCGGCCTCTTCGTCGTGCGGAATGCCATTCTTTATTCCATCGTCAGCGCCATCATGATCGTGGCCTCGTTCGGTATCTTCAACATTATCTCGACCGTGGTGATGGAAAAGCGCCGCGACATTGCCATTCTCATGTCCATGGGCTTCCGCGCACGGGATATCCGGGCGATCTTCCTCATTCAGGGTTTTGTCGTCGGCATCATCGGCATGTTGACGGGCTGGGGCATCGGCGTCGGGCTCATATCCATTCTCGCTTCCATCGAGTTCGATGTGGAAGGGCTGATCGATGCGCAGGGCTTCCCGCTCGATTATGGCTTTACGCAATTCGTCATTGCCGGGATATTCGCGCTTGCCTCCGCGGTGCTTGCCGCCTGGCTGCCCGCGCACCGCGCTTCCCAGGTGCGTCCCGTCGATATCATCCGGGGGGCGGCGTAATGGAACCTGCCATCGAAACACGCCATGTCACGCGCATCCTGCAGGAAACCGTGCCGGTAACGCTGGTCAAGGATGTCAACCTGAAGATCGCGCCGGGCGAGTTCGTTTCCGTGACGGGCCCCTCCGGCTCCGGCAAATCCTCTCTGCTTTATCTCTTGGGCCTTCTCGATGTGCCGACGGAAGGCGAAGTGCTGATCGAAGGGCAATCGACGGCGGGGCTGGAGCGGGCCGAGCTTGCCGCGCTCCGGCTCGAAAAACTGGGGTTCGTTTTCCAGTTCCACTTTCTTCTGCCCGAGTTCACGGTCGCCCATAACGTCATGCTGCCCATGCAGCGGCTCGGGCGGCTCAGCGAGAAAGAGATCAAGGAACGGGCGGCGGAGCTGCTCGATTATTTCGAGATCGGGGAGCAGGGCACCAAACGCCCGGACCAGCTTTCCGGCGGGCAGCGCCAGCGCGTTGCCGTGGCGCGGGCCCTGGCCAATCGGCCGAAAATCATTCTGGCGGATGAACCGACGGGTAATCTCGACACGAAGAACTCGGACATCGTGCGCGACATCTTCGTCCGCCTCGCGCGGGATGAGGGGATGACGGTGGTCGCCGTCACCCATGACATCGATTTTGCGGACGCCGCCGACCGGAATATCCATCTGGTCGACGGCATGGTCGCCCGCTCATAGAGATGAAGGCTTAGCCGCGGCTCAGCTCGCGCATGGCATTGTCCAGCCCTTCCAGCGTCAGCGGGAACATCCGGTTATGGATGATCTGCTGAATAAGTTCGATGGAGGGGGTGTACTGCCAATGCTGCTCGCCCACCGGGTTCAGCCAGATCACGCTTTCGTAAATCTGCTGCAGGCGTTCGAGCCAGATACCGCCCGGCTCTTCATTCCAATGCTCCACCGAGCCGCCCGCATAAGTGATTTCATAAGGGCTCATGGAGGCATCACCCACGAAGATCACTTTGTAGTCGGACGGGTATTTATGCAGCACGTCCCAGGTGTTCATGCGCTCGTTATGGCGGCGCTTATTGTCTTTCCACACATATTCGTAAAGGCAATTGTGGAAGTAGAAATATTCCATGTTCTTGAATTCGGAGCGCGCCGCCGAGAACAGCTCCTCGCAGAGCTTGATGTGGCTGTCCATCGAGCCGCCGATATCGAAGAAGATCAGCACGTTGATCTTGTTCTTGCGTTCCGGGACCATTTTGATGTCGAGATAGCCGTGATGGGCGGTGGACTTGATCGTATCGTCGAGATCGAGTTCCGTCGGCTGGCCGTCGCGGGCGAATTTGCGCAGGCGGCGGAGCGCCACCTTGATGTTGCGTGTGCCAAGCTCGACGCTGTCGTCGAGGTTCTTATATTCGCGCTTGTCCCAGACCTTTACGGCCTTGCCGTGGCGGCCTTCCTTCTGGCCGATGCGCACCCCTTCCGGGTTATAGCCATAGGCGCCGAAGGGGGAGGTGCCGCCGGTGCCGATCCATTTATTGCCGCCTTCATGGCGCTCTTTTTGTTCCTCGAGGCGCTTTTGCAGCGTCTCCATGATCTTTTCCCAGCCGCCCAGCGCTTCGATCTGCGCCTTTTCCTCTTCGGTGAGGAATTTCTCGGTCAGCTTTTTCAGCCATTCTTCCGGGATCTGCGCGAGATCGCCTTCCTCCAGACTGTCGAGCCCTTTGAAGACATGGGAGAAGACCCGGTCGAACTTGTCCAGATTGGTCTCGTCTTTCACCAGCGCAGCGCGCGAGAGGTAGTAGAAGTCCTCGACCTTCTGCTCGATGACATCGGAATCCACCGCCTCGATCAGCGTCAGATATTCGCGCAAGGAAACCGGAATATTGGCTGAGCGCAGTTCCTGAAAGAAGTTGATAAACATATGGCGTTCCTCTCGAGGGTATCCCTCTCGGCCAAACGGCCTATTGGCGCTTTCTTATAATTTAAAGGGCGGGGCGGCATTTTCAAAGGGCCGCCCTTATGCCTAAACCGTCATGCTCGGGCCGGTTCCGAGCCTCCCGCTATCTCCCCCGTGGACCCTCGGGTCTAGCCCGAGGGTGACGAAGGGGTGGCTGCAGGGCGCCTGCCTAGTTGCGTTCGCGGCGGGCGAGGAAGGCCAGGCGTTCGAAGAGGTGCACGTCCTGCTCGTTCTTCAGAAGCGCGCCGTGGAGCGGCGGGATGAGCTTGGTCGGGTCTTTTTCGCGCAGCGCTTCGGGCGAAATGTCCTCAGCCAGCAGCAGTTTCAGCCAGTCCAGAAGCTCGGAGGTGGAGGGCTTTTTCTTCAGGCCCGGCACATCGCGGATTTCATAGAAGATCGAGAGTGCCTGCTGCACGAGCCGGCCTTTAACGCCGGGGAAGTGCACATCGACGATCTGCGTCATCGTCTCGTCGTCCGGGAACTTGATGTAGTGGAAGAAGCAGCGGCGCAGGAAGGCGTCGGGCAGCTCTTTTTCGTTGTTCGAGGTGATGATGACGATCGGGCGCTGCTTTGCTTTCACCGTTTCGCCGGTCTCGTAAACGAAGAATTCCATCCGGTCGAGTTCCTGAAGCAGGTCGTTCGGGAATTCGATATCGGCCTTGTCGATCTCGTCGATCAGCAGAATGACGCGCTCATCCGCATCGAAGGCTTCCCAGAGCTTGCCCTTCTCGATGTAGTTGGCGATGTCCTTGACGCGCTCGTCGCCCAGCTGGCTGTCGCGCAGGCGCGAGACGGCGTCATATTCATAAAGGCCCTGCTGGGCTTTCGTGGTGGATTTGATGTGCCAGGTGATGAGGCGCATGTTCAGGGCCTTCGCCACTTCTTCTGCCAGCACGGTCTTGCCGGTGCCGGGCTCGCCCTTCACCAGGAGCGGGCGTTCCAGCGTGATGGCGGCGTTCACCGCCACGCGCAGATCTTCGGTGGCGACGTAATCCTGTGTCCCTTGAAACTTCATATTTCTTTTCTTCCCTGTTTTTCGAGGCGCCTGGCCAAGCATGGCTCGCCTGCCCCTTCGCTCAGCGCTGAATGGCAGAATGGCCCCGAAACTAGGGCTTGGCGGGGCATTGATCAAGAAACGCTCGCGTATAGCCGCCTTGCACATTTGGTCGGGATGGTGTGGGCCCCCTTGGGCAAAGGAGGGGGCGGGCGGGGCTGAAATGGCCAGGGAAGGCGGGCAAAACTTGCCGCCCGGCGGCGGAGATTGCCGGGGAGTTTAGTCCTTATTTTCCCTAACCTATTGAAAAATATAGATAAAAAATCTGGCCTCTTCCTTGCTCATGGAAGGGCAGTTGAAAGTGCCTCCAGCGGGGATCGTGGACGGGGGCAGGTTAGGAGAGAATGCGATGAGCTTTTTCGGTGCGATGACCACGGCCGTTAACTCGATCCGGGCACAGGCCAGCGCCCTCGGGCATATTTCGGACAATATCGCCAACTCGCAGACCGTCGGCTTCAAGCGGACGGATACGAGCTTTTACGATGTGGTGACGGTGTCCAGCGGGCGGAATCATTTGCCCGGGTCCGTAACGGCCCGGCCCGCCTTCACTAATTCCGTGCAGGGCGTGATCAACGCTTCGGACGTGAAAACCCACCTTGCGATCAACGGGGACGGGTTTTTCGTGGTGTCCGAGCGGATTGCCACGGTCGATAACGATCCTGTGTTCCTGAATGTGGACCGCTACACCCGCCGCGGCGACTTCACGGTCGATAAGAACGGCTATCTGGTGAATGGCGGTGGCTACTACCTTCAGGGTCTCTCCATCGACCCGGCAACGGGCAACCCCTCCGGCAATACGCCGGGCGTCATTCAGGTCACCCGGCAATTCCTGCCGGCTCAGGCCTCTACCCAGCTCGATTATGAAGTCAACCTGCCGTCCGATCCCAAGACAGTGGCCTTCGATCCCAACACCGCTAACAGCGAATTGCTGACGGCGGGCGCCCCTGGGGCGCCGGGCAACCCCTTCGCCAACGACCCCTCGACGATCACGGCTGCGGGCTCGCCCCCGGTTAACGGGTTCGTGCAGGCAGGCGATGAGAATATCTTCCTTGACCGCTCGCTCTCGGGCGGCGCCATCACGCTTTTCGATCCGACCGGCAACCCGCTCAATGTGCAGCTGCGCTGGGCCAAGGTCGATAACGCGGCGGACGGTGCCGGTTCGGGCAATGGCGATACCTGGAACCTCTTCTATAAGAGCAACGATGCGGCCACCGGCGCGCAGCCCAAATGGGTCAATGTCGGCCAGGATTACAGCTTCCAGAACGGCCAGCTGAACCCGGCGGTCAACTCCACGACGATTACGGGGCTGACGGTGAACGGGGTGAACCTGGGCAATATCACCGTCAATCATGGCTCCGGTAACGTGACGCAATTTTCCGATCCGAACGGCAAGGTTACGGTCAATGAGATCGACCAGGACGGTTTTGCCGCCGGCCGGCTCGTGGAAGTCGGGGTCTCTGACAGTGGCCGTGTGACGGGCTCTTATTCCAACGGTAAGACGCTGGATCTTGCGGAAATTTCAGTGGCCCGCTTCAACTCGCCGGACCAGCTGAAAAAGATCGACGGCACGGCCTTTGCCGTGACGCAGGAATCGGGTGAGCCGCTAACCGGCGATCCGGGCAATATCGTGGGCGAGGCGACGGAAGCCTCTAACGTGGATATTGCCGATGAGTTCTCCAAGCTGATCATCACGCAGCAGGCCTATACGGCAGGCACGCGTATCGTGACGACCACGGACGAACTCGTCCAGGAAACGCTCAACATGAAGCGCTAACGGCTGACTGAGGCGGGGAAAGGCATTGCTGCCTTTCCCTTAGCCCGGCACCTTAGGCAGGAAACGGGACCATGGGTCTTTATTCGTCCATCAGTGTTGCCCTTAGCGGCATTCGCACCACGCAAGCCGGGATCGATCTCGTCTCGCGCAACGTGGCGAATGCAAGCACTCCCGGCTACACGCGCAAGGTTCTGCCGCAGCAGAACGTTGTGGCGGGCGGGCAGGGCATCGGCGTGCGCTCCGAAGGGGCGGTGCGCCAGGTCGACCTTTTCCTGCAGCAGCAGCTGCGCACGCAGAATGCGCAGGCCGGCTCGCTCGAAGTGCTTTCCAGCTTCTTGCAGCGCGTGGACAACCTTTTCGGGCGCCCCGAAGACGAGACCTCCATCGCCGGTGTCTTGGAAGCTTTCGGTGACAGTCTGCAAGATCTGACGACGGACCCTGCCAACTCGGCCGTGCGCCAGTCGGTCATCAACCAGGCAAGCCGCTCCGCCGAGCTTTTGAACTATCTGACCAATCAGGTGCAGGGACTGCGCCTTGATGCGGAAAACAACATCGCGACCGCGGTGGATGACGTCAACGCGCTCCTGCAGAACATTGCCAAGGTCAATGTGCAGATTTCCCAGCGCCAGGACGGGTCCATTTCCACGGCCGATCTGGAAGACCAGCGCGATCTGGCAATCGACAAGCTCTCCAAGCTGCTTGATATCCGTGTGGTCGAGCAGAATGACGGCTCGCTGTCGGTTTTCACCTCCAGCGGTTTTCTCCTGGCGGACAAGACCGCGCAGGTGCTGAATTTCGACGAGCGCACCTCGATTGCGGCCAACTCGCAATATTCCACGGACCCGGCGCAGCGCAATGTCGGCACGATCTCCATCACCTCCGGCGGGGTGGAAGTCGACCTCATTCAGGCCGGCGCCTTTCAGGGCGGGGAAATCGGCGGCTATCTGAAGCTGCGCGACGATATTCTGGTGGAAACCCAGGCCCAGCTCGATGAGCTTGCCTCGGGCCTCGCGCTCGCCTTCTCAGAGGAGCAGGTGAACGGCGTTGCGGCAACGGCGGGCCCGGCGAGCGGTTTCGATATCGATATTGCAAACGTCCAGCCGGGCAACGAAATTCACCTGAACTATACGGTGACACCGCCCGGCACCCCGGTGAACATTACTTTCATCGCGGTGGATGATCCGGCCTCGCTGCCGCTTGCCAATACGGTCACGGCCAATCCGAACGATCAGGTCGTCGGCATCAACTTCAATCAGCCGATCGGCGATATCATTACAGATATCAATGCGGCGCTGCCCGCCGAGGTGGTTGCCTCGACGCCGGGTGCGAACACGATCCGCTTCCTCGATGACGGGGCAGGCGCGACCTCGGATGTGAACGGTGTGTCGGCTGTCGTCACGCCCGCCGCTCTGCAGGACGCAGGCACCGGCCTTGCGCTCTTCGTGGATGGGGCGACGAACAAGATCTATTCCAACAGCCAGGACGGCCAGACGCAGAAGCTGGGCTTTGCCGGCCGCATTCAGCTCAATGATGCGGTGCGCAACGACAATACGCTGCTCGTTAACTATCAGACCTCGCCTGCGACGGCTTCCGGGGACAATACCCGGCCGCTCGACCTGATCCGCCGGCTGAAGGAAAATCAGCGCGAGTATCATCCCGATAGCGGGATCGGCGGCGCCGGCGCTCCGTTCTCCGGGTCGGTCGATGCCTTTGCGCGCCGGCTCGTTACCTTCCAGACCGGCCAGGTTGCCGAAGTGAAGCGCGATCTTGAAAGCGTCTCGCTCGTCAAAAACGCGCTGGAAGAAAAATTCGCGGATGGGACCGGGGTGAATGTCGATGAGGAAATGGCCAATCTCCTGGTGCTGCAGAACGCGTTCGCGGCGAATGCCAGGGTGATCACCGCGATCCAGGAAATGTTTCAGACCCTTCTGACAATTGGCAGGTAAGCCATGCAAATTTCTTCTCTCTCTCAGGCTCTTCGCTTCAAGGATGATATTTCCCGCCTGCAGACGCAGTTTGAAGACCTGCGCCGTCAGCTCGTTACCTTGAAGAAATCCGACACGTTTTCCGGGCTCGGCAGCGACCGCACACTGGTGCTGTCCCTGCGCAGCCAGGTGACGGAGACGGATGGGTTCATTTCCACGATCGAAAGGGTGAAGCTGCGCACCAAAGCCTCTGTCGATGCACTGACCCGTGTGGAAGAGATTGCCAATACGAGCAAGACCGCCTCGCTCACCAGCACGTTCGAGCTCTTGAGCACCGGGCAGACGCAGCTTCAGGCGAACTCGGCTGCCAATCTCGATGAGCTTGTGTCGCTTTTGAACCTGGAGCTGGACGACCGATACCTTTTCGCCGGTAAAGACACGGATACGCGTCCCGTCGCGCTGCCGGGTGAAATCCTGGACGGTGATGTTACTCATGCCGGCTTGAAGCAGCTCATCGATGAGCGCCGTCAGGCCGATCTTGGCGCCGATAACCGCGGCCGTCTGGCGCTGAGCCAGCCCAATCCCGAGGAAGTCCGGATTGCCGAATCCGCTTCGCCGAATGCGTTCGGTCTCAAGCTTTCGGCGACGACGTCGAACCTGACGGGCACCACGGTGCCGCAGCCTACGGGCACACCGGCCGGCCTGACCATTGCCTTCTCGGCTACGCTGCCGAATGAGGGAGAAACGATTTCCATTGAAGTCGATCTGCCGGACGGCACGACGGAAACCATTACGCTGCAGGCCACGAATACGAACCCGCCCGAGGAAGGTCAGTTCCTGATCGGTGCGGATGAAGATGCGACGGCGGCGAACTTCAATGCCGCTTTCGATACGGCTTTGCAGGACTTCTCTCAGACCACGCTCCGGGCGGCGTCGGCCAAGGAAGCGGCGGATAATTTCTTCGATTATGGCAATGGGACCGCGCCGCAGCGCGTAGATGGACCGCCCTTCGATACGGCAACGGATCTGATCGACGGGACACCGGCCAACACGGTCTACTGGTACAAGGGCGATGGGGCGGGTATTGCCCGCGACAGTATCACCGCGCGTATCGGTGAGGGGCAGAGCATCTCTTACGGTGCCCGTGCCGATGAAAGCCCGATCCGCGATACGCTGAAGTCGCAGGCGATCTATGCCGCGCTTCAGTTTTCCGATAGCGACCCCAATGCACCGGATGCTTATGCGGCGCTGACCAAACGCCTCGGTCAGGAGCTGACCTTCGAGGGTAAAGCCTCCGTCGCCGATGTGGTGACCGAGCTTGGTCTGACGCAGCACCGGCTGGAACAGACCCAGACTCGCCATGAGACAAACCTATCGCTGTCTCTGGGGCTCGTGGAGGACCGGGAAGGGGTGGACCCTTACGAGATCAGTGCCAAGATCGGCAAGCTGCAGGTGCAGATCCAGGCAAGCTATCAGGTAACCGCGCGCGCCAACGAATTGTCGCTTCTGAACTTCATCCGTTAAGACGCCGGCAGACTTTCAAGGCACATGAAATGAAAAAGGCCCGCTTCGGCGGGCCTTTGTTTTTTCTGCGGCAGAGAGCGTTGCGGCAATTGCGGGTTCAGAAATTCGCGGCCGCGGGCTCGGAAGGGGCCGTGCTTGCCCCCGGCTTCTGGAAGAGCCCGGCGGCGATTTGGCGGTTGATGTTGATCAGCGTATCCAGGCGCTCGGGGGCGGGTTTCGCTTCCACAGAGGCCGTGTGCTTGAAAATGAAGAGCGCCAAGTTGGCGATGTTCTGTTTGATCTCGCGCGGAAGAGGATGATTGTCCTCGGCCGCGGAGGCGGCGAAAATCGTCCAGAGTTTGCGATTGTAAAGGAGGGCGCCGGAGAGCTCTTTTTTGCTGTCGGGCCAGCCTTCCTTGATCCGTTGAAGCTGCGATGCGGCTTTGATGAGGAGATTCCCTTCCAGCTCCCGAGGGGCCCCAGGGGCCATCTTAGCCGTCTTACCGTAGGCTTCAGCCGGATTTAACATTGGCAATTAGCTCCTGCTCGTAATCCACCAATTTGCGAGCTTCCTTAAGAGCTTTGTACATTTCGCCGGTTAATATTCGGTTGTTAACGGCGTCGATCAGCGGCACTACGCTGGGGGCGGCCTCGCTCACATCCTTCACAAGTTCGAAATATAGATCGTGGTGTTTGGAAGGATCGGCGGCCAGATACATCATCTGGACTACTAGGTATATTTTCTTGCAAGGGCTGTCGGCCTCTTCCACCCGCATGATATCTTTTTCGCGCAGGATGGGGGCAGTGCCTTCGATGAAGAGCCGGGTGCGCTGGCTGTCATTGGTGATGACGCTTTCGCCGAGGATAATGCGCTCGCCCGGTTTCAGTTCGACTTTCAAAGCCATGGTTCTGCACCCCTGATTCGCCGCTGCATAAGATGAGGCAGATTACCTGCTTTTTGCGGCGGGCGGAAACCCGGCGGTATCGGCGGTCTCTTACAGGACGCCTTGGAGGGCAGGGCACAAAAGCAAACGGCGGGGCCTTTCCTGGGCCCCGCCGCTTTAGATGTCGTCTTGTGCCGCTATTAGAAGAGACGCAGCACGGCCTGGTCAGCCTGGTTAGCGAGAGAGAGCGAGATCGAGCCGAGCTGCTGACGGGTCTGCAGAGCGAGCAAGTTCGCGCCTTCTTCGTTGGTGTCAGCCAGCGTCAGGCCGGCGGCACCGCTTTCCAGCGTGTTGATCAGGTTGTTCGTGAAGTCCTGACGGTTTTCCACAACGGCAAGGTTGTTACCGAAGGTGGACGCCTGCGAGCGGAGCGAGGTGAGCGCGCCGTTCAGGCTCGTCAGAGCGGACTGGACGCCCGAGTCGGTCGAGAAGCCCGTGTTGGTCTGAGCGGAGATGCCGAGACCGGCAGCATCATAGGTCACACCGGAGATTTCCAGCGTGGACGTGCCGGTTTCGTTGAACGTCACCGTCAGGTTGTCGCCGTCGAGCAGGTTAACGCCGTTGAAGCTTGCGTCACCGGCCAACTGGTCGATCTGCGTGCGCAGGTTGTTGAAGTCCGTCACGAACTGGTCACGGTTCGTACCGTTCGTGAAGGTGCCCGTCAATCCGAGTGCATCACCAACGGAACCAGAAATCGTAACCGTACGGCCGCCGTCACCGGAAACGGACAGAACGCCGTTGGCGAAGCTGGCAGTAATGCCGGTGGCGGCGTTAATGACCGAGGTGAGCTGACTAAGGGTGCGGCCTGCCGTGGCGGTCGCGGTAACCGTAATGGTCGAACCATCGGCACCCGTCGTGCTGACCGTAATGGTGTCGCCGGTGCTAATACCGGACGTACCAATGGCCACAGCCGTGCCGTTGGCACCCGTGTCGGACGAGGAAGTCGTGGTCGCGGTGATCTGCGTGTTCAGAGCCTGCGTGGCCGTCGCACGAGCCTGCTGCACCAGGTTCGTCAGAGCGGAGAGGCCTTCGTCAGCCGCCTGCAGCGTCTGAACGGCAAGGCCGGTGTTGTCGAGCAGGGCGTTCAGGTCGCCTGCACGCGCATTCAGGCTCTGCGAGGTGAAGAACGAGGTCGGGTTATCGACAGCGCTCCGGACCTTCAGACCCGTAGAAAGTTTGCTCTGAGTATCGGCGGTGAGTTTAGCGGTGTTCTGGAGAGAAAGAAGGTTTTCGCGAACAGCGCTCGAGAGAGTAATACCAGACATATTATAGCATCCCTTTCCTAGGATTAGCAGTTGGTTCTTCCTGAACCGGAACTCTTTCTGAGTTCGATGTGATCATGGCAAAGCGCGCTTAATGGCCGGTAAACGCGCCTCGAAAAGTTTTACTCATCTCAATTTTTTCGAAAATCCGGCGGAAATCCGCGGAAAAAAATTGCAAAAAAAAGCGGAGCCGAAGCTCCGCTGAAGTAAAAGGCAACAATGAACTGCCGCAGATAGCCCTTCTAGAAGAGCTGCAGCACGCTTTGTTCGGACTGCGAGGCGATGGAGAGCGCCACCGAACCGAGCTGCTGGCGGGTCTGCAAGGCAAGCAGATTGGCGCCTTCTTCGTTCGTGTCTGCCAAAGTCAGATCTGCCGCGCCGCCTTCCAGCGTATTGATGAGCTGGTCGGTGAAGCCCTGGCGAATTTCCACCACGCCAAGGTTGGAACCGAAGGTAGAGGCCTGGGTGCGCAGGGTGCGGCTTGCCGCATCGAGATCGCGGACCGTATTGCGCAGGTTCACCTCGTTTTCCCACGAACGGGCGGTGATTTCCGGTAGCCTCAGGTCGCCATCCACGGTGAAGTCGACGCCGCGGATAGTGATCTGGCTGGTCTGGCTTTCGTTGAAATTGATGGTCAGATCGTCGCCGCGCAGCAGGTTGACGCCCTGATAGTTCGCGTCACCGGCCAGCTGGTCGATCTGGAGACGGAGCTCGTTATAGTCCGTCTCGAATTTGTCGCGGTTCGTGCCGTTCGTGAAGGAACCGGCAAGACCGAGGTCGTTTGCGACGGAACCGGCCGAGCTGCCGATGACCAGTGCGCGGCCGCTATCGCCTTCGATCTTGAGCGAACGCTCATTGGTGATTTCCGCAGAAACCCCGGTAATCGCATTGATGGCGCTGACAAGCTCGCCGATGGTTTTGCTGCCGACGGTGACGGAGCGGACAGAGCCGCCGCCAACCTGTACCGTGAGCACGTCACCAGAGGCGATACCAGAAGCGAAAGCCGTTGCTGTCACATCGGGATCCGTCACCACCTGACGCGGGCCTTCGGAAGAAGAGGCGACGATGGGCGTTTCCAGCGCGCGGTTGGCGAGCGCCTTGGCGCTTTCCACCAGCTTTTGCAGCGAGGTGATGCCTTCGTCGGCCGTCTGAATCGTATTGATTGACTGCTGGAGCGAGTCCACCAGCCGGTTCAGGTCACCGGCGCGCGTGTTGAGCGAGCGTGCCTGGAAAAATGCAGTCGGATCGTCGACCGCGCTATTTACCTTGAGGCCAGTGGATAGGCGCAGCTGGGTGTCGTCCAGCAATCTTGCCGTGTTCTGGATACTCAAAAGGTTCGAGCGGATTGCACCCGATAGAACCACTTCAGCCATTGTTGCTACCCTCCGGGTTTAAGCCGGTCTGTTTCACTGCGGCACGAGCCATATACTCGGAATTAATGATTAATTCCGGGTAAACGGCGTCTTTACGGACTGCGAACTTATTCACACTCGTCTTGTCGTCCGAAAGAAACATCCGTTGATCGCTCATATCGATCTCCTCGTGCCGACAACCGGCAATGGTCGAAGGGATATGAGCAAAGGGCGGGCCACATTGAAAAAATATGTTATTTCAATGGGTTACTTATTTTTTGCGGGGGCGGGGGTAGGGAAAACCTGCCGTTCGCAGGCATTTTTTGCCGCCTTACCGGAAAATTGCGCCGAGTGAGGCGGACCGGTAAGGCGGCTTTGAAAAACAAGGGCTTAGAGTCGGGCGGCGAGGGCTGTCGTGATTTTATCCACAACCTCGGCCATGGGTTCGTTCCATTTGCGCGGGAATACCTGCATGGCGGGGTACCAGGGCAGGTGGTCGGTGCCCAGCATCATGGGATGGAAGGCGGGAGCATATACCAAAGCAGGCGTACCGATGGCGCCTGCCATATCGGCGACGGATGTGCCTGGGCTGATGATGAGATCGAGCGAGGCGCTAAGAGCTGCGGCTCCATCCAGATCATTGAAAAGGTCGATATCTGCCTGATGAATGACCCGGCCGGTCTTCTCTTCGGCCTGCTTCAATTCGTCATCGACGGTGCCGTATTGCAGATTGATAAGTTCGATTCCTTTAAGAGAGAGCAGCTCCGCCCAATCTTCGATCTGTGTGTAATGGATTGAGCGTCCTTCGCCCATATTGCCGCTTCGCCAGGCAAAGCCGACTTTCAGCCCGTCTCCGAGCCCGTTAATCCATGTTCTAAAGTTGCCCCGGCGTGCCGGGTCGGGCACCAGATACCCCGGCGCCGCAGGGAACGCCTCCAATGTGCGCCGGTAATGACGGGCTAGGGAGCCCATGGGAATCTGACAATCGATGTCGTCTGCCGCATCGTTGGCGCCGATGCCTTCAATAATCGCCCCCGGGAAACTGCGGGTATAAAGTTTGACGAGCCGGGGATCCGTTTCCACCCGGACGGTCGCATTGTCAGGTGCGGCCGTTAAAAGATCGCGCAGGCATGAGATATAGCGGATATCGTCGCCGATCCCCTGTTCCTTCCAGACAAGAAGTGTCTTGTTATCCAGGGGCTCCCCGTTCCAGCGAAGGATGCCCGGAAAGTCGCGCGCGCCGATATTGATACCGGCTGTAAAACGGGCTTCGTGGTTGTCCCACCCTTCGGCAATGATGCCGGCGCCAAGCTGTGCGGTGCTCAAATCCCCGCGGATAAGGTCGGAACGTGGATCGAGTTTGCGGGCAATCGCATATTCGGCGAAAGCTTCCTCGAAACGGCCTTGCCCCTGCAGGCTCGTTGCAAGCAGGCCATGAGCGCTTGCATCCTGAGGGGCGTGATCAAGGGCTTTCCTGTATTGCGCCTCTGCTGCCGCCAAGTCGCCGAGTGTCTTGAGCGCATTGCCGGCGTTGATATAAGCCGTGCTTAAGGTAGGGGCGAGTGCGAGGGCTTTTTGCGCGTGCTCAAGCGCCGCTTCTGATCTGCTGAGTTTGGAAAGGGTGCCGGCGAGATTGCTGTGGGCGGCGGCCATGCCGGGGTCGAGGCGCAGCGTTTCTTCGTATTCTTCTGCCGCCTCTTCAAATAATCCCTCGCGCCGATAGGCATTGGCGAGGTTGAAACGCGCCTCGGCGAAGTCGGGGGCGATATCGCATAATTGTTCATAAGCGGCGAGTGATTTTGCCCCGTCGCCGGTTTCCCGGTAAGCGTTGCCGAGCGAAAGGTAAGCATCGGCATAGTCGGGCTTCAACTGGATGGCTTGCTGCAATTGTTCGGCGGCCTCGGCGTGGCGCCCCATAGCGCTGAGCGCATTGCCGAGAATGAAGAGTGTGCCGGGCATATCCGCTTTGAGTTTCAAAGCCTTTTGCGCGGTTTGAACGGCGCGCGCTGGCTTACCTTCTCGCAGTCTCGCATCGGCAAGGAAGTTGAGTGCAGCAAGATTGCCCGGTTCTTTCTTCAGCACTTTTTCATAGAGGCGGGCCGCTTTGTCGTATGCGCCTTGCTGGTGGAATTGCAGGCCGTTCTGGATGATTTGATCGGTTCCCATAGGAGCGGCAGCTTCCGCAAGGACATGGTTCTTTCCGCTCATGATGCTGTCCTCTGCATTTCCTTGATCTGGCGTTGGCATCTCTTGATCACTTCGGGAACATAATCTTCCTTGGGTGAGAGTCCCGGATGAAAATCTACGATGTCCATGGATGGGTACCAGGGGACGTAATCTGTCCCGAGCTTGATGACGTGCTTGGCGGAAGTGTAGATGAAGACCGGCACACCGAGGGCGCCGGCCATATCTGCTACCGAGGTACCCGCGCTCACGACGAGATCGAGCTCTTTTGTCAGTGCGGCTGCGCCGTCAAGGTCTGAATAAAGATCGAGACCGGGGGCTTGATGAATTTTGATCCCATGATTCCGTTCGAAAGCTTCGAGATCTGGCGCAGCGTTATCATATTGAAGATTGATCAGCTTGATGCCTGGTGTTTTGAAAAGCTCAATCCAGTCTTCAAGCTCGGTGTAATAATGACTGCGTACGGCATTTCGTTTGCCCGACCGCCAAGCGAAACCAAGCGCAAGGCCTGGGCCGAGAGAGTCCAGCCATTCTCTGAAGGTTGCGCGCCGGTCTGGGTCAGGCACGAGATATCCTTGGTGCTTCGGAAAGTCTTCAATATGCGGGCGTAGGTATGTAGCCGGCAATGCGGCCGGCGCCGTAACATCGAAGTCCACTTCCATCATGTTCCCGAGGCCGGTGCTTGTATTGGTTTCGGGCCGGACGATCGCCTCTGGCCAGGTGCGTTGGTAAAGCGGCACGAAGCGGGCATCCGTTTCGATAATGACCTTTTTTGCTTGTGCAACGATGTCGCCATACATGGAGGAAAAGCGCAGGTCGTCGCCAATCCCTTGCTCACGCCAAACCATGATGGTTTTGTCTTTGAGAGAAGATCCGTCCCAAAGCAGGCCGGGGAACGGTCTATAGGGTTGACGCTGTTTGCTGCCAAAACCGTAGCTGTAGAGCCCCCAGCCGTCATCTAGCTGGCCAATAGAGAGAAAAGACAGCGATAGGTTCCAGTACGCGACTTCGTTCTTGGAGTTCAGTTCGAGTGCTTTCGCATAATACTCGATCGATTTTTCGGGGAATCCCATTGAGTAGAGTGTGCTACCTAGATTCTGGAGCGCGGAATACATGGCCGGATCCATGTCGAGCGCTTTTTTATACGCTGCGATTGCGTCTTCATACATGCCATTGCTGTCAAGCGCGCGTGCGATCGCGCTATATGCATGTGCGAAGTTGGGGTCGGCTTCCAGGGCTTTCTCGGCCCAGTTTACGGATTCCTGCAATTCATCCTCATCATGCGCGATCATTGACAAGGTGAGGTAGAGCTCTGGGATATCTCCCCGCCGGCGCAGCGCTTGCTGCAAGATGTTTTTAGCTTCCTCCGGCCGTCCCAGTTTCGAAAGTGATAATCCCCAATTGCAGTAGGCGCCGATCAATGCCGGATCGATTTCCGCCGCCTTTTTGTAATAGGGAAGCGCGTCTTCATGGAACAAGAAGGCGTGAAGCGAATTTGCTGCATGATAGTGCAGCATAGCATCGTTTGGATGCGCTTCGAGTGCGTTCGAAATCGTTTTACGCAGTGCCGTCGCATCTTCCTGCTGGACGTTCAGGTCCATGATTTCCCGGTAGACAAGGTCGGTTTCAGCATCCGGCAATGTAAGGGCGCGGCGCAATTGTTCCTGGGCTTCATCCAGCTTGCCGAGCTTGAGTAGTGTTTGGCCGCGCAGGTAATGCGCTTTGGCGATGCTGTTGTCTATTTCTAGAGCTGTATTTAATGCGGGAAGCGCGTCTTCGAAGCGCTCGGCCTCCACCAGGATGCCGCCCAAATTCAGATGATAGACCGGGTGCGTCGGATCGATCGCGATGGCCTTGCGCACTAATGCTTCGGCTTCTTCGCGCTGGCCTCTTTGGCTTTTCAGAACGCCCAGGAGGTGCAGTGTGTCGGCGTGATCCGGATCGGATTCCAGGATGCGGGCATATTGGCGCTCGGCTTCGTCGAGCCGGCCTTTCTGGTGCAGCCGCATGGCGCGCTCGAAGCGGCTCGCAATCTCTGTGTTTTTCTGCAGAGCGGGCGCTGAAGGCGTATCCGTCATAATGCCTGGGGCTCCTTGCGGGCGCGGGCGCCCGTCAGATCTGACCTTGGGGACCTTATTCGTCCCAAATTAAGGTTAGTGATCCGTTAAGGAGAAGAAAAGGCGTGCGGATTTCGGGCAGCGCAGAGGATATGCGGAGGGGAGGGGCGCTCAGGCTTTGGCGTCGACGATCAGGCCGCGCGGGTTGCGCAGCTGCGTGACGAGTTTGACGATGTCTTCGCTCGGGACCTGGTTTTTCACCTCGCCGGTTTCTTTGTCCAGCGACTGAAAGATGACACGGCCCGAGGGGTCGTCCACTTCGACATGGATTTCGCGGTTTTCGGCAAAGAATTCGGCAATGGTCGCGCGGATGGCGGCTTCGTCGCCTTCCTGGCCGTTTTGAGCGGCGTTTGCGGGGCGGGATCTTTCGACCGGGCGCGGGGTTACGCTTTGGGCTTCGGCCGTGCGCGCGGGTTTATCGCCAGCAGCGAGCGCCGCGAGCGACTGAGTTCCTGGCAATGGGGCGATGCTATCCATCTAAGCCACCGTTTCATGCTCTCCCCCCTTAAGGTTGAACACAAATATCCCCTAGGAAAGCAGCTTAGACGGCAAGCTTTAACGGCGGGTTAAAGCGTTTTAACCTTTTGTGGAAAACTGTAGGGGCCCGGAAGCCCCTAGTGGTAGAGACCCGGACTAAATCTGCCGGTCGAGCGAGAGAGCAGAAGGCGCCGTCTTCGGCAGGTCCGACATCTGACCGGAATTGCCATAGCCGGCGGCCGGGCGTCTTTCGCGCGCCGCGATGCGGGCGACGTTTTTGATTAGGTCTTCGGAAGCCTCTTTCAGCGCGCCGAGCAGCTTTTCGTTTTCCGTCAGTTTTTCGGAGAGCTGCTTCATATTGCTTTTCAGGCGCGAGACGATTTCAGCCGGGGCCTGATCGAGAATATGCGGCGTCTTGCCCAAAAGACCGATATCCATGGCGTAATCGGAGGTCAGGCGCAGCTTTTCCTCATGCACCTCTTCGATACGGTAAGGCTCTTTGTTGCGCAGGAACGTGCTTTCCTGCTCGACGATCCGCATCAGATGGTCGGTGACGGAGATCAGCCGCTCCACGCGCTCGCGGGGCGGGGCCGCCTCAATGGCGGTGTAGTTGGATCTGGGCGCAGCGGTCATTGGGATACCTCCTGCAGTTTAAGGATTTCCTTGAAGACATTGTCGGCAATGCCGATGCCGCCCGACTGGCTCATTTCCTTGCCATATTCCTGAATGAGCAAGGAGCGGAAGACGCTTTCGCCATGACCGCCGCCAAAGGGGCCATCGGTCGGGATTTCAGCGAACATGCTTTCGGCAAAAGCGGAAATCACATGGGCTTCGAAATCCTGCGCCACTTCGCGGGCCTTTTCGGCGTTGCGCGTGCGCAAGGAAGAAGGCTCGTGGCTTTGAGCGGCGAGCTGTGCGGAAAATGCGCCGGAGAGTTCCATTACATCACCTCGATTTCAGCCTGAAGGGCGCCGGCGGTCTTGATCGACTGCAAAATGGTGATCATGTCACGCGGGCCGATGCCAAGGGCGTTGAGGCCATTGACGAGTTCCTGCAGCGAGACGGAGCCGCCGACGAGCGCGAGCTGCCGGTCTGCGCCTTCATCCACTTCCACTTCCGTGCGCGGCACGACAACGGTATCGCCCTGCTCGGCAAAGGGGTTGGGCTGGCTGACCTGCGGCGTCTCGGTGACGCGGACCGTCAGGTTGCCTTGCGCGATGGCCACGGTGCTCACGCGCACATCCTGGCCCATGACGATGACGCCGGAAGACTCGTCGATCACGACGCGGGCGGGCATGTCGGGCTGCACGCGCAGCTGTTCGACTTCCGTCAGAAGGTCGATGACCGAGCCTTGATAGCCGGCGGGCATGCGCAGTTCGACGGAAGTCGGGTTCTGCGCTTCGGCGGCCTGCTGGCCAAGATAGGTATTGATGGCCGTGGCGATGCGGTTCGAGGTGGTGATGTCCGGGTTGCGCAAGGCAAGGCGCAGCTTGCCCAGCGTCGCCAGTTCGAACTCGATTTCACGTTCGACGATGGCGCCATTGGCGATGCGGCCATTGGTGGGCACGCCGCGCGTAATGGAGGCGGCCTCGCCCTGCGCGCTGAACCCGCCCACGGCGAGGGAGCCTTGAGCCACGGCATAAACCTCGCCGTCGGCGCCCATCAGCGGGGTCACCAGCAGCGTGCCGCCCTGGAGGCTTTCTGCATCGCCCAGCGCGCTTACCGTCACATCGATGCGCGTGCCCTGCGGGGCGAAAGGGGGCAGGTTGGCTGTCACCATGACGGCGGCGACATTTTCCGTTTTCAGATCCGAGCCGCGCGTGTTGACGCCGAGCCGTTCCAGCATGGCGGTCAGGCTCTGCAGCGTGAAGGTGGAGTTGCGCAGCGTGTCGCCCGTGCCGTCAAGGCCGACGACGAGGCCGTAGCCCACCAGCAAGTTGTCGCGGATACCCTCGACATCGGCAATGTCCTTGATCCGGGAGGTGGCTTGGGCAGGCGCGGGAAGAAGGCCCGCGGCCAGAACCAGACCGGCCAGAAAGGCGCCGAACAGGCGGTGGCTGAGTTGTCGAGCGTGGCTTTTCATCGGTTGCTGCACTCCGCGCATGAATTTCTGTGAAAGTAGGAAGCGAAATGCGTGCCAAGTCCCATGGGGCGAGGGTTTTTTCTAACACATTGATTTTGCTGATATTTTCTTGCCGTCCGGCGATGTGCTGGGTGCTGCAATCTGCCGGCAGGGCAAGAAACGCCGGGCCTGGGCGGTAAAATTTGCCTGCCGCCATTTAACCTTAACGTCATGTTAAATGCTCTGGCGCAGGATTCCCCGAACATGGCCGGAATTGCGCTTTTCCGGCAGGCAGTTAGCCGGCATCAGCCGGGGTGGAAACAAGGTTCGGGTAACAGGGCTAGATCATGAAAGTGGGCAGCAGAACACAGATCGGCACGAGCGGCGGTGCGTCGCGGGCAGGAAAATCTTCCGCATCCGGCGCTGTCTTCCAACCCACAGGTGCCAGCGATGCCGCCCCGGCCCGCGCGGCTGCCGGTACCGGCCCTTTGGCGGCGCTCGATGCACTGCTTGCTGTGCAGGGTGCCGATACGGTGGGCGATTTTAAAGGCGGTAAGCGCCGCGCCGTCGCGCGGGGCGAGGAAATCCTCGATATCCTTGATGAAATCAAGCTCGGCTTGCTCAGCGGCCAGGTGCCCGGCCCCAAACTCTCCCGGCTTTTGAGCATCGTGGAACGCCAGCGCGATCAGGTTGCCGACCCGCAGCTTTGCGAGGTTTTGGACCATATCGAACTGCGCGCCCGGGTAGAGCTGGCAAAATTCGGGCGCTGACCCCTTAAAATTTCTTGCTTAAGGGCCATTTTTCACCGACATGTCACGGGATTATGGCTAAAGAAGCCCAGCTGGCCCGCGCGTAAACCAGCTTTTCGTCCCGATATTGAGAATCGTCGGGGCTCTACCTATACTCCAGCCGCTTTTACGCGGGGGGGAATCGCGTTGAGAAGGAGAGAGCAGGGCTCATGAGCGTTCGGTTACCAAAAGGGTATGTGCCGTCTGACGACGAACCGTTCATGAACAAGCGTCAACAGGAGTATTTCCGGCAAAAGTTGCTCGCTTGGAAGGACGACATTCTGCGCGAAAACAAGGAAACCTTGCAGCATCTGCAAGACGATTCCGGTCATCATCCCGATATCGCCGACCGCGCGTCGAGCGAAACGGAGCGCGCGCTTGAGCTGCGCACCCGGGACAGGCAGCGCAAACTTATTTCCAAAATCGATTCCGCGCTGCGCCGGATCGAGGAGGGCACTTACGGTTATTGCGAAGAGACGGGCGAGCCGATCAGCTTGAAGAGGCTCGATGCGCGTCCCATTGCCACTTTGTCGATCGAGGCGCAGGAGCGTCACGAGAAACGCGAGAAAGTTTATCGCGACGACTAAGCGGGAAGAAAATATTCGGCAAGGCTTGGATTGTCTTGCCCGAAAAGAGGAAACGCGGCTCGGTTGAGCCGCGTTTTTCTTTGGGTGTGTGGTGTGAAAATGGCCTTGGTATTTCGTAAGGCGACCCTCCCTTTAAAACGGGTTCTGATGGATCAGAACGGCATGATGATGTCGTAAACCTGCTGGCCGTAGCGGGGCTGCTGCACATCGGTCAGCTGACCGCGCCCGCCGTAGGAAACCCGCGCCTCTGCGATCTGGGTGTGCTGGATCGTGTTGGTGGCGGAAATATCCTCAGGGCGGACGACGCCCGCGATGAGCAGTTCACGTACTTCGAAATTAACCCGGACTTCCTGGCGACCTTCGATCACGAGGTTGCCGTTGGGCAGAACCTGCGAGACGACGGCGGCGACGGTGAGCGTCACTTCTTCACGCCGGTTCACCGTGCCGGTGCCCTGGCTTGCGCTGTCGCTGCCGAACTCGGCCAGATTGTCGGGGTCCACGGCTTCGGGAAGAATTTTCCCGAGAGCGGACTCGTAACCCAGAAGCGCGCTGACATTGGCGTCTTCGGAATTGGAGCGCGTGCGGGTCGTGCTGTTATTGACCCGTGCGCGGTCGGTAATGTCGATATTCACCGTCAGAATGTCGCCGATACGCGAGGCCCGCTGATCCTTGAAGAAGGCGCGTGAGCCCGAGCGCCACAGCGAATTGGGCTGATAAACGACCTGCTCGGGCGCCGGCATGGGCATCGTCACAGGTTTGTAACCGGGCTGCGAGGTGGGGTTTTCGATCGGGTTCAGCGGCGGCGGTTTGCCGACATTGGCCAGGCGGTCGGCCGCGCTGCAGGCTGCCAGGCTGGCGCCCATCAAGGCAACGGCAAGGCCGGTGCGCAGGCGGGCGGCGAGAGGTGCGGAGAGATGGAACATTTTCTTGGCTCCTTTGCCTGGCGCCAATCCGGCGCCGCGATGGCGAATTTCTGTGGCTCTAGTACTTGGCCTTCAAATTACTGCGCCGATACGAGGCGGACGGGATCGGGCGCGGTGATTTCCGCTTCCCCTGGGCCGGTGACGACGGCCTGAATGGTGCGCCGCGAGCGGCTGTTCAAAATGCTGATCGTTTCGCCCACCGCGCCCGCATTCAGCGCCGTGCCGCGGGTGCTCAGCAGCATGGCGCCGCTTCTGAAGGTGACGTTGACGAGCGAGCTTTTCTCCACGACGACGGGCGTTTCCACATCCGAGGCGCGGATCGGGCGGCCGGGGCGGATGCCGTTGCGCGGCGTCATGCCGATGAGTTTGTTCATGTCCGTGATCATGTTCTGGCCGAGCCGCGTCAGCGGCACGCGGACCCATTCGATGTCGGAAGCGCGGATAAGTTCGCCGCCGGATTTCTGATTGGTGAGCACCGGCACATCGAGGGCCGGATAGGCCCGGCCCATCACCCGGCGCACCGGGGCGGCGGGGTCGTTTGCGGGCGCGCGCAGCAGGGCGACGAAACGGCCGCTGCCGGCATCGACGCTGTAGCGGTCGACGGAGACGCTCGGGAACTCGCCTTCGGCCACCAGGATCGGCGCACTGTTCGGGGCGATTTCGACCTCAAGGACGCCGGCGCCGGAAATGGCGGGGAAGCGGGAGGTGAGCGCTTCTGCCAGCACACTGCGCACTTCCTCGGTGCCGACGGGAAGGCCCGTGCGTTTGACCGCGATATGGGTCAGTCCGTCCCGGTTGCGCCAGTCGAGACCGTTGCGCCGCGCCACCGCGCTGATGCGTGAGACGGAGAGCGTGTCGGTGAGGCCCGGCACGGGGCTTTCGGCGATGACGACGCTGCCCGCAGCGCCTGCTTCGTCGAAAATATCGCCAAGCGTGATCTGGCTGCCGGAGACGATGACATCCGACTTCAGCCGCGCGGCTTCGGCGTCCGCGGCGGGCAGCGTGAAGGCGAGAAAACCCGTCAGGCCAAGGGCCGCGATTTTCCCGAGTGCTGCGTTTTTCCCGAAGGCTGATTTTTTCACGGTCGTTTTCATCGTGTCTCTCCTCGCGCCGGGTTTAAGCGTTAGCGAAGGTTGGAGGTGACGGACATCATTTCGTCCGAAGCGGTGATGACTTTGGCGTTCATCTCATAAGCGCGCTGGGCGGTAATGAGAGAGCTGATTTCGCTCACCGCGTTGACGTTCGAGGTTTCGAGGAATTTCTGCAGCAGGGTGCCGTACCCCTGATCGCCGGGAGCGCCGATATTGGGGGCGCCGGACGCTGCGGTTTCCACGAAATAGTTGTCGCCGATGGGATCAAGGCCCGGAGCGTTGGCGAAAGTGGCAAGGTCGAACTGGCCGACGATCACAGGGTCCGTCTCGCCCTGCAGCGTGGCCTGCACCTGGCCCTGCGCGTTGATCGTGATGTCGATCGCGTCTTCGGGAATGGTGATACCGGGTTGAACGACATAACCGTCGGAGGTGACGATCTGACCGTTCGGGTCGCGCGAGAAGTTGCCCGCGCGGGTGTAAGCCGTTTCACCGTTGGGCAGATCCACCCGGAAATAGCCGCGGCCCTGGATCGCGATATCGAGCGGGGCTTCGGTGTTGTCGAGGTTGCCCTGCGTCGTGATGCGGTAAACCGAACCGGTTTTCACACCGAGGCCGACCTGAACGCCCGCGGGGACGACGGTGCCGGCATCCGAAGAGGCCGAGCCGACACGGCGCAGGTTCTGATAGAGCAGATCCTGAAACTCCGCGCGCTGGCGCTTGAAGCCGGAGGTGCTCATGTTGGCGATGTTGTTCGAGATGACCTCGACGTTGAGCTGCTGGGCCATCATGCCAGTGGCTGCGATGCTGAGAGATTGCATGGCTTGACCTTTCTATCCGTTCAATCCGTTCCGGGCGCGCCGGTTAGTTATTGCGACCGCCCAATTCCTGGATGGCACGGCGTTTCATTTCATCTGCTTGTTCGACGAGTTTGGCTGCCGAGGTATAGGAGCGCAGGACGTCGATCATGCGCGTCATTTCCTCGATCGAATTCACGTTGGAGCTTTCCAGCGCGCCTTGAATGATGCGCGTGTTCTGCGCTTCGATTTCCGGCTGGTCGGTCTCGAGCATGTTGTTCCCCGTCTTTTTCATGTCGCGGGGATTGTCGAAGGCAACGACGGTCAGTTTGCCGCGTTCGCCGAGCTCGGTCGAAATGGTGCCGTCGGAGGCCACTTCGATGGAGGTTTCTTCAGGTGAAAAGAAAACGGGGGCATCGCCCTCCGCCAGCAGCGGGTCGCCATTATCCGTCACGAGGCGGCCCGTGGCGTCCAATTGGAAATGACCGTTGCGCGTATAGCGGATGCCTTCGGGCGTTTGAACCTTGAAGAACCCGTCGCCGGAAATGGCGAAATCCATCGGGTTGTCCGTGGTTTTCAGGCCGCCATCGGCCAGGTTGCGGTGAATGCCCTGATCAAGAACGAAAGAAAGACGTTTGTTCGGCGAGTCATCGCGGGCAACCGGCATGAGGTATTCCTCAAACAGCGGCTGTTCGGCCTTGAAGCCGGTCGTGTTCGCGTTCGCCAGATTGTTGGCGACAATCGCCATTTCCCTTTTCAGGGTTATCTGACGGGTCAACCCGATCAGTAATGCGTTTTCCATTTTCACACCCAATGCATTCTGCGGACAGGTCCGCGGTCTGCTTCGCTGGATCATTTGCAGAGGGCGTGCCAGATGGATTTTTCAGGAAAATCAATGGCTTGGCTGAAATGGCGCCCGGCAAGGACCGTCGGGCGGAAAACTCGACCCGGCAAGATTTGCCGAACAAAAGACTTCATTAACCAAAGACAGTCAGAATTCAGAAAGTTTCAGGGTCGCCGGGAAAAGGGCGAGGGGGTCTCGTGCCGCAGGGATGGCTGAAACGCAGTGCATAAAGGCCGATGAGATGGCCGCGATTGCCGAAGAGCGCACATAGGATACGCAGATTATGAGCGACATCGATATGGAAACGGATGCTGCCGAAGGCGGGGGGGAGTCTTCCCGCAAGAAGCTCAGCGGCAAGTTTCTCGTTCTTTATATCATTCTGCCGCTGCTGGCCGTCGGGGGGCTTGGCTACGGCGCTTATGCATTTTTCTTTTCCGGCGGAAGCAGCGCGTCCGGCGCGGAAGGGGAGATGGAAGTTTCGCTGATCGAAGAGGGCGAACCCATCTTCTACGACCTGCCGGAATTTCTGGTGAACCTGTCTTCGCCGAGCGGCGGGCCGACGCGCTATCTGAAGCTGCGCGTCTCGCTCGAACTTGCCAGCGAAGACGGCATGGAGCACCTGGAAATGGTGATGCCGCGCGTGGTGGACGGGTTTCAGGTCTATCTGCGCGAGCTGCGCCCGGAAGATTTTCAAGGCTCGGCCGGCATGTATTTGCTGCGTCAGGAGCTTTTGCGGCGGGTCAATCTTGCCGCGCGTCCGGTCAAGGTGACCGATGTTCTGTTCCGCGAAGTGATCGTTCAGTAAGGGTGGATTTGGCAAATGGCTGACGAAGATCTGGATCAGGAAGAGCTGGCCGCTGCCTGGGAAGCGGAAGCTGCAGGCGATGAGGAAGTCGACGAGGAGGCCATGGCCGCCGAGTGGGCTGCCATGGCCGAGGAAGACGACGGGGAGAGCGCGGAAGAAGCCGCCGCTCCCGCTACGACCAATCCGGGCGAAGCTTCCATGGTCAAGGCGGGCGCTGCCGAACGCGTCCTCAACCAGGACGAGATCGATAGCCTTCTGGGCTTCGAGATCGACGAGAACGATGCGGCCGAGCGCAGCGGTATCCGCGCGATCATCAATTCCGCGCTGGTCTCTTATGAACGCCTGCCGATGCTGGAAATCGTCTTCGACCGGCTGGTCCGGCTGATGACGACGAGCCTGCGTAATTTCACGTCCGACAACGTGGAAGTCAGCCTCGACAATATTTCCTCGATCCGTTTCGGCGATTATCTGAACTCCATTCCGCTGCCGGCGATCCTTTCGGTATTCCGGGCGGAGGAATGGGACAATTACGGCCTCTTCACGGTCGATTCCAACCTGATCTATTCCATCGTGGATGTGCTGCTCGGCGGGCGGCGCGGCACGGCGGCCATGCGTATCGAAGGCCGGCCTTACACGACCATCGAGCTTTCGCTTGTCGAGCGGATGATCGAAGTGGTGCTGGCCGATGCCAAGACCGCGTTCGAGCCGCTGTCGCCGGTGCATTTCGAGCTCGACCGGATGGAAACGAACCCCCGTTTTGCGGCCATCGCGCGCCCGGCCAATGCGGCGATCCTGGTCAAGCTGCGCATCGATATGGAAGACCGCGGCGGGCGGCTGGAAATGCTGCTGCCTTACGCGACGCTCGAGCCCATTCGTGAACTGCTTTTGCAGATGTTCATGGGGGAAAAATTCGGCCGCGACTCCATTTGGGAAGGTCACCTTGCGACCGAGCTTTGGTCCACGAAAGTGCAGATCGACGCGGTGCTCGACGAGCAGCCGATGATGCTGCGCGAGGTGATGAACCTGGAAGTCGGCCAAACGGTGATGTTCAACAACGGCCCGCAGGACCAGATCGGCATGCGCTGCGGGGGCATTCCGCTGATGGCAGGCCGGATGGGGCGCATGGGTAATCACGTGGCGGTCTGTCTTGATCAGGGCATTAAACAATCGATCAAGAACCGGCTTTTGAACAATAATGAAGGAGCGACGGTCTGATGGCTATTCCCACAGGACTTATTCTCGAAGGTTTGCTGGCTGTCCTCCTGGTTGCCACGATTTGTTACTGCTATGTGCTGGACCGCAAATTGCGCGCGCTCCGCTCCGGTCAGGACGGCATGCGCGAGCTGATCGATGCCTTGCACAAGGCGACCGATCTGGCGCAGCGCTCCGTCGGCCAGCTTCACGACACCTCGCGCACCGCGGCCGATCATCTCGACGAGCGCGTCAAGCGCGCCCGGGAAGTGGGCGATGAAGTGACCGGCAAAATCGAGGCCGGCAATTCCAAAGCCAAGGCGCTTGCCGATGAACTGTCTTTGATGGTGGAAAGCGGCAACAACCTAGCCGAGCGCCTGGAAGCGCAGGTCGCTGCCCGCACCCATTCGCGCCAGTTGCCCGCCAGCTTGCGGGTGAACCGCACCGCGCCCGCGCGCGAGGAGACGCAGCATGCCGCCGCGCCTCCCGCTTTGCAGAACAAACTCCTGGAAGCCCTGCGCCGCGCGCGCTAGGCGGATTGAAGGAACCTCGCCATGAGCAACCGCCTGCGTTTGCTTCCCGTTCTGATGCTCAGCGCCGCATTGCTGTTGGGGCTGAAAGTCATGGGTCTCGATGACAGTCTGAATGCGCTGTCGGGCTTTGCCCTTGCCTATGCCGAAGAAAGCGGCGCCATGGAAAAAGAAGCCATGGAAGGGAAGGGAGAAGGCGAGGCGATGGAAGGCGGGGTCATGGAAACGGGCGGGGAGATGGCCAAGGACAGCATGGCAGGAGATGCGATGCAGGTCATGACGCCCCAGGGCGATGTCATGAACCCGGCTGCCGAATTCACCCCGTCGAAATTGCAGGTGCTCAAAAACCTTTCCGAACGGCGCAAGGAGCTGGAAGAGCGCGCCCGCGAGCTCGATATGCGCGAAAGGCTGATCAGCGCGGCGGAAAAGCGTGTCGGCGAGCGCTTCAAAGAGCTTGAGGCGGTGGAAGAAAAGATCGCCGCGCATCTCGGCAAGAAAGACGACGAGACGAAAATGCGTGTCGAGGGCCTTGTGAAAATGTACTCGGCGATGAAGCCGAAAGATGCCGCCCGCATCTTCGAACGCCTCGACATGGATGTGCTTCTGCAGCTCGCCAACATGATGAACGAGCGCAAAATGGCCGCGATCATGGCCGAAATGGACCCGGTCACGGCGCAGGAGCTGACCGTGGAAATCGCCCTGCCCAAGCCTTTGCCTGCCGAATTGCAGGAAATGGCGGCGCAGTTCGAGAAAACCGCGCCGATGATGGAAGCGGAAATGGAAGACGGCGAAGGAAAACGCGCGGCAAACTGACGCTTTCCGGGCGGCTTTGAGCCGCCTTCGCTCTTTGCCCGCCTCCATGCTGCGAATTTCCCGTTTCGCATAGGTCCGCCTTAAGGGGCACTTAACCGTCAATCGTTAATCTGGTTCCGTCCGCTTTCCTCTCCGGAGACGGGCTGCCGCATGAGGCGGCGCGTGCAAGAACCTGCATCGGAGCAAGCCAGAATGGCGTATCGGGGGGTCCAGTTATGAGCGAGCGCTCAGCGCATTCTGCGCCGGCACGCCGTAAAGGCAGTGCCCGGAACGCCTTGAGCGATCTGCCGCTGGAGGTCAATGACGGCTCCATCAGCGCGCTGTGGACGCTGCTTTCCGTTTTTCTTCTTCTGCTTGCCATGTTCGCCTTTCTCAACAGTCAGGCATCGACCGACGTCGCCAAGGGCGGGCCGGTGATCGGCAGCGTGCAGGCGGCGTTTAAAGGCACGGCCGGGCAAAGCGCGCCGGAGACGAGCCGCGCCATGGTGCGCGAGGCGTTGCCGGGCGCGCCGGCTTATAGGCCCGTCTCTGCGGCCTTTGCCGAGGATCTGCGCGCCAGGCTGGGGGCTGCGGGTATGGGGGCCGGGCTTTCCGATGAGGGCGGCTTTTTACGGCTGCGCCTTCCCGCCGATGCGTTTTTCGCCAAAGGGGTCGGCGCGCTGCGCCCCGAGCAGGATGTGCTTCTCGACACATTCGCGGCCATGCTGATGCGCGGCGAGATGGAGTTTCGCCACCGGCTGCGCGTTGTCGTGCCTGCGGCGCCTCAGGGACGGCTGGATGAGCGCCGCGCCATGGCCTTTGCGCGGGCGCTGGAAAGCCGCGGCGTTGCTTCCGGCGCGCTTGTGGCCGATGTATCGGCCTTGAGCGGGCGCGATGTGCTGTTCGAGTTTTTTGCCGAGCGCCCGCGCGGGCAGGGAGGGCGTCCATGACGGGCATTCTCCAGGCGTTTTTCGGCGGGCAGGAACATGAGGCAGGCGGCGCGGAGACGCCGCTTTGGCTCATCACCTTCACCGATCTTATGGGATTGATGCTGACCTTTTTCGTGCTGATCTACGCAGCCTCGGCGCCGAGCGGCACGGCATGGCAGGCCCTTGGCAGTGCGTTCCGGGGCCAGCCGGCGGCGGGCGGTGCGGTTTTGGGAACCGTCGAGCAGGGCAGCGCAGGGCTTGCCGCGCCGCTGAAGGGCGCGCGCGGGCGGCTTGAGACGGGGTATCTTGCCGCGGTACTGGAGACGGGCGGGGTGGCTTCCTCGCGCGATCAGACGGCACTTGCGCGCCAAGTGACCCAGGCATCCGGCAATCAGCTCGTCCTTTTGACGCGGGCCGACAGACTTATCCCCGCCGGGATGCGTACGCTTACTATCGAGGGCGAGGATTTTCTGCACCGGCTGGCAGCCGTTCTTCAGTATGCTTCCAATCCGCTGCAGATCCGCGTCACGGTGCCGGCGGGCCCTACCGGCGGTTTCGGCACGGATACGGGCGATTGGCGGCTTGCTTTCGACCGGGCGGCCATTCTGCGCGACCGTTTGCGCGAAGGGGGGTATACTGGCACCATTGATTTGTCCGCCGAGGTGGCGAGCGATGCGGGCTCGGGTATTGCCATCGTGATAGCGGGCGTGAAGGAGGCCAATTGGTGAGCATGCGCTTCAGAGATGGGCGGATCGGCGCTTTTGCGCGCGCGGCCTTTGCCGTGCTTGCGCTGTCGCTCGCCTATGTTGCGCAGGCCTCTGCGGCCACGCCCATTACCGTGACTGGCGATGAAGAAGACGGGTTCGGCCGGCTGGTCTTCACCTGGCCGCGCCATGACGATCCCTTGCGGGTGCAGAGCGCGCCGCGCTTCGAGGCGCTGACGGCGGCGAATGTGCTGGTCATCAGTTTCGAGGACCCGTTCGAGGCGGATTTGAGCGAGCTTGCTGCCAATATGCCGCGCTATGTGGCGCTGGTGCGCACGGATCCGGGCAAGCGGACGATGCGCCTTGCCATGAAAGCCGATTTCCGCATCAACACCCATGAGGCGGGTAATGAGGTCTATATCGATCTGCTGCCGCCCAATTGGCGCAGCGCGCCGCCGCCCTTGCCCGCGGATGTGATGGCGCGGCTGGAAGCCGAACGCAGCGCCGTCAAACAGGCCGTTGCCGAAAAAGAAGGCGAGGCGGAACTGAATATTGCCGAGCCTGCCCCCGGCGTGACCTTGCGGGTGGGCGAGCATGAGACTTTTACCCGGCTTGTCTTCGATTGGGGCCAGCCGGTGCTCTATAACGTCTCCTCGCGTGACGGGCGGGTGACGGTGGTCTTCGACCGGGATGCGAAACTGCCGCTGGCGCGGCTCCGGGTCGATCCGCCTGCCTTTCTGACCGGGGCGTCGGCGGGCAGCAGCAACGGCCGCCTGACGGTGGCGCTCGATACGGTGCCGGGCGTCACGGTGCGTGACTTCCGCGAAGACCTGAATGTCGTGATCGATATCGTGGCCCCTGGCCGGGGCGCGGCGCCGCTTGCCAAGGCGCCCGAGCCGCCGAAAGGCAGCGAGGTGTCTGCCAAGCCGCAGGAAAAAGCGCAGAAGGCCGAAAGCAAAGCGGGCGTGAAGAAAGCCAAGGCGGAATCTGAAAAGCCGGTGGCCGCTGCCTCCGCAGAAAAGCAAGTTCCGGCTCAAGCTGAAAAGCCGCAGGCCAAAGAAACCGCGAAGGCGGAAGGGGAGCCGGCAAAACCCGCGCCCGCCAAGCAGGCCGAGGCGCAGCCGGCGCCGGCAAAAACGCCGGAGGGGAAAGCCGAAGCGGCGGCCGAGGCAAAACCCGAACCTGTCACCGTTCAAGCCGGCGCGGTCGTGGCTGCGGATACCGAAGGCCCGCTCAATGTGGTGGCCGAGCTTGTGGGCGAGAGCGTACGTCTCATCTTCCCATGGGCCGAGCGCACGGGCGCGGCGGCCTTTCAGCGGGACGGGCGCGTCTGGCTGGTCTTCGATGCCAAGCGCGAACTCGACTTCTCCGCCCTGACTGCAGACATGAGCAAGGTACTGGGCCCGGCGGAACTCGTGCCCATGGACGATGCGACCATCGTGCAGTTTCAGCCGCCGCAGCGGGTTCTGCTGGCGGCAAGCGAGAAGGGCAATAATTGGGTCTTCACGGTCGGCGATACGATCGTCGAGCCGGTACGGCCCGTCTCGTTGCTCAGGGGCTGGAGCGCCAATGGCGAAGCGAAGGTCAGCCTCGATCTCAACGGGCGCGGCAAGGTGCACTGGGTGCGCGATCCGAATGTGAAGGACGTGCTGGCCATCGTGACAGCGGAGGGCCCGCCGCAAGGGCTCGTCGCGCCGCGCAATTTCGTGGAGTTCGCCGCGCTGGCGACGGCGCAGGGCCTCGCCTTCGTCTCGCTTTCCGATGATCTTTACGTCCGCGCTATCAAGGACGAGGTGATCGTCTCGCGCGGGGCAGGGTTGACGCTTTCCTCCGGCGATGTGGAAGAAGATGCGAGCGCCCAGGTTTCAATCGAGGCGCCCACGCAGCCCGGCAAGATGGATTTCAAGCGCTGGCGCGAGGCGCCGGGCGCGAGCTATGCCGAACGGCGGCAGTTCCATCTCGATAAGCTGGCCAATGCGCCGGCCGACAATCTGCAGGACCAGCTCGATTATGCCCGGTTCCTTCTCGCCTATCAGCTTGGCGCGGAAGCGATTGCCGTCTTGCGGCTGGCTGAGAAGCTCAGCTCGGATGTGGCGCTGGAGCCGGCCTATCTCGCGCTGCGCGGGGTGGGCCATATTATGATGCACCGCTTTGATGAGGCGCTGGGTGATCTGTCGGGACGCGGGCTAGCGCAGGACCCTCATGCAGCGCTTTGGCGCGGCACGGCGCAGGCTGAGCTTGGCAATATGCGCGAGGCGCGCGACGAGTTCGACCGGGCGGGCCAGGCGTTCAGTGAATATGAGCCCGACTTCCAGGCAATGTTCCGCGTCAAGGCCGCTGAGGCGGAGCTTGCGGCGGGCGATCTTGCCTCCGTTGCCTATAATCTGAACGAGATTCCGAAAGAGACGGAAAACAATATCTGGCTTGCCGAAGCCCAGCTCGTGCGCGGCTTGATGCTCGAAGCGGCGGGCAAGACGGATGAAGCGCTGGAAACACTGGAGCGGCTGGAAAAACGCGGGCCGCGCCCCGTGGCGGCGCGCGCGCGGTTTGCCAAAGCCAAGATCAAGCATGAGATGGGACTGCTTGCCGATGCCGGCTTCATGCAGGAGCTTGAGGCAATCGGCTTCATGTGGCGCGGCGATGACCTCGAACTGTCCGTCATGGAACGGCTTGGGGAAATGCATGTCGCGATGGGCGAGGTGGAAGACGGGCTGCGCGTGATGCAGACGGCGGTGACGAATTTCCCCGAAACCGATCAGGCCCGGCGCATCGCCACGACGATGACGGACACGTTCTCGGACCTCTTCCTCGGCGGCGGCGCCGATGCAATGGACCCGATCGAGGCGTTGTCGCTTTATTACGATTTCCGTGAGCTGACGCCGATCGGTCAGCGGGGCGATGCGATGATCCGGCAGTTGTCGGACAAGCTCGTCGATGTGGACTTGCTCGATCAGGCCGCCGAATTGCTGCAGCACCAGGTGGATCACCGGCTGCGCGGCATTGCGCGGGCGCAGGTTGCAACGCGCCTTGCCTTGGTGCGGCTGATGGACCGCAAGCCGGAAAAAGCGCTGGAAGCGCTGCGCTCCACGCGCCAGTCGTTGCTGCCGGACAATCTTGCCGACAAGCGCCGCCTTCTGGAAGCGCGCGCGCTGTCCGAGCTCAATCTCTATGATCATGCGCTCGATCTTCTCTCCGAGATGGAGACGGTGGAGGCGGAGTGGATGAAGGCCGATGTGCTCTGGGCCGCTCAGCGCTGGGAAGAGACGGGCCAGCAGATCGAATCCACGCTCGGCAATACCTGGCTCAATGAGCGCGAGGTGCCGAAGAAGGTGCGCCGCATGATCATGCGCGCCGCCATCGCCTATTCGCTGGCCGATGATCCGATCGGGCTCGGGCGGCTGCGCGAGAAATTCGGCGATCAGATGCGCGCGGGCGCCGATGCGGGCAAGTTCGCCATCCTCTCCGAACCCATCGAGCGGCAGGGCGAGGAATTCCGCCGCCTGGCAAAAGAATTTGCCAATTCCGATACGCTGGACGAGTTCGTCTCGACCATCGGCAAGGACCTGGACGAGCAGGCGGCGACGGCCATCAACTGATTTTCCCGGAAGATTGCGGGGCGTCATGCCCGGCCCAAAAAAATCCCCCGTGCCCGAGGCACGGGGGTTTTCAGTTGGGAGGAAGAGCGGCTTAAATGCCGAAGCTCTTCACCAGGGAGCCGGTAATCAAGTTCCATCCGTCCACCAGGACGAAGAAGATGAGCTTGAAGGGAAGGGAGATAATAATCGGCGGCAGCATCATCATACCCATGGACATCAGCACCGAGGCGACGACCATGTCGATGACGATGAAGGGCACGAAGACCAGGAAGCCGATTTCAAAAGCGCGGCGCAACTCGCTGATCAGGAAGGCGGGCACGAGCACGCGCAGCGGCACGGCTTCGGGCGATTCCGGCTCTTCGATCTTGGCGAGATTGACGAAAAGACCGAGATCCTTGTCGCGCACCTGGCTCATCATGAAGGTGTGGAAGGGGCGCGAGGCTTTGTCGAAAGCTTCGCCGATTTCCATCTGATCGTTCATTAAAGGCTCGATGCCTGTCTCATAGGCTTTTTCGAAAACCGGCGCCATGACGAAGGCGGTCAGAAACAGCGCAAGAGAGATCATCACGGCGTTGGGCGGGCTTTGCTGCACGCCCATGGCGGTACGCAGCAAGGACAGCACCACCACGATCCGCACGAAGGACGTGACCATGATGAGGATGGAAGGGGCAAGCGTCAGAACCGTGATCAGTGCAATGAGCTGCACCACGCGCTCGGTGAGGCCATAGCCTTCCGCAAAATCGATGCTCACACTCTGTGCGAAGGCGGGCGAGGCAAGGCTCAACACCGCAAGGGCGGCGGCGGCAAAAAGAGCGGGCCGGGTGAACTTGGACAAATGCATCACGTGCGGCGCTCCTTGAGATAGGCGATCCCTTTGAGAAGGAAGTCGGGGGCGGTCATTTTGGCGTGGGCCGGCTGCGCGGCAGGCGTGCTTGCGGCAAGGCCGGGAAAGGACGCGACATTGACGGTCTCTGCTTCCGCGCCGGTTTCGGCGGGGGCGGGCGCATCGAGGCCGGCCTCGATCAGCGTTGTCGTTTCGCCGACCACGATCAGATGTTCCTTACCGTCGCGGCGGATGAGCAGAAGCTTGTGCTTAGGATCGAGGGTCAGCTTTTCGACGATGGCAAGGCGGCTTGCCGGGCCGCTCGTCAGCCCGTGCTGCATCAGCCCGAAGCGGCGTGCCAGCCAGGCGCAGCCCCCGATCATCGCCAGAACCAGAAGCAAGGCCCCTAGAAAGCGTGTGTATTCTGCCAGATCCATCTGCCCCTCATGCCGTATTGGCGCTCAGCGGGTTCTCCCGCGTGCAGGTCACTAGGCAGATATTTCCGCTGTTAAGCTTAAAAACGGGTTAAGGGGGTGCCTTACTGGGACAGAATTTCCTAGTTGGCGGTTTTGTTAAGGAAATTTTAGCCCCGAGGTAGGAAAGATTGACCTGCCGCCCAAGGATTGTGTGGCGTGACGATGTGCCGGAGGCGCGCTCCAAGGAAGGAGAGCTGCTCTGCAACGTTGAAACGCGAGATCGCAATGGCCTTAGGTGACATTCCCCTATTTGGCATGATCAAGGACCGTATGCACTGGCTGACGGAGCGCCAGCGCGTGTTGTCCCAGAACGTCGCGAATGCGGACACGCCCGGTTATGCCGCGCGCGATCTGAAGAAGCAGGATTTCGGCGCCGTGCTGAACGCGCATGGGCCGGTTCTCAAACCCGTTCGCACCAATGAAATGCATATCGGGCCGGGCGGCGCCACGGGCACCAAGCCGAAAAGCGAAGAACGCCCCGACTCCGAAACCACGCCGACGGGTAACTCCGTCGTGCTGGAAGAGCAGATGATCAAGGTCGCCGAGACCCAGGTCGATTACGAGATGGTGACGGGTCTTTACTCCAAGAGCCTTGGGCTCCTGCGCACGGCTCTCGGGCCGCGCAGCTGATTGGGAGAAGTAAGATGGATTTTGTTAAAGCCATGATGGTTGCGGCATCGGGCCTGCGCGCACAAAGCGGGCGCATGCGGGTGATCGCCGAAAACATCGCCAATGCCGATTCCACCGGTACCACGCCGGGCGCCGATCCTTACCGGCGCAAGGTCGTGACGTTCTCCAACGAACTGGACCGCGAGCTTGGCGTGAAAAAGGTGCAGGTGGACCGGCCGAAGCTCGATCAGTCGCCTTTCACGCTTAAATACATGCCCGGTCATCCGGCCGCCAATGACGATGGCTATGTGAAAACGCCGAATGTGAACGGGCTTGTGGAAGCCATGGACATGCGCCAAGCGCAGCGCAGCTACGAAGCGAACCTGAATGTCATTCAGGCGACGCGCCGCATGCTGGGCAGCACTATCGATCTGCTTCGCCGTTAGGAAAGGGTTAGAAGATGACCATTCCAGCATCTGTTGCGCTTAACGCTTACGCCAATGCGGTCAAATCGGCTGCGGCGGGCGGCGCGGAAAAAAGCCAGGGGCCGAAGGAATTTGCCGGGCAAAGCTTCGGCGATCTCGTCGGCCAGGCGCTTGGCGGTGTCGTGGAAGCGGGCAAGGCGAGCGAAACCCAGGCCGTGAGCACGGTTGCCCAGCAGGGCGATGTGGTCGATCTCGTGACCGCCGTTTCCGAAGCCGAGGCCACGGTGCAGACCGTTGTCGCCGTCCGCGACAAGGTGATCACCGCCTATCAGGAAATCATGCGCATGCCGATCTAGGCGCGCCTGAGCTCATAGACCGACTGCAGACTATTCCGCTCGGGGGAGCGGGGAAATCGACAAGGGGACCAGCCGAATGACCGGCGCTGAAATTCTCGATGTGGCCCGTGAAGGGATTTACGTACTTCTGAAAGTCTCCGGGCCGCTGATGCTGGTTGCGCTGGCGGTCGGTCTTGCGATTGCGCTGGTGCAGGCGCTGACGCAAATTCAGGAAATGACGCTGGTCTTCGTGCCGAAGATCCTGGCGATCTTTCTCTTCATGCTCGTCTTCCTGCCTTTCATGGGGCAGGCCATGGGCACCTACATGACGTATATCGCCGATAAAATCGTCGCCGGTTAAGCGCCGCTTGAAAGAGGCGAGGGAACTCCCGCGTGAACATTACCGCCGCGCCAGATACGGTTTTCGTTTTCCTCATGATCTTCTGCCGGATCGGCACGATGATCATGCTGATGCCGGCGCTCGGCGAAATTTCGGTGCCGGGGCGTATCCGTCTGACCTTTGCCGTGGCGCTCACAGCGATCCTAATGCCGCTGGTCCAGGATAATTACGGGCCGCTGCCGCCGACGCCCGCGCTTCTGGCAGGCCAGATCGTTTCGGAATTTCTGATCGGGCTGATGATCGGCGGTACTGCGCGTCTTCTCATGACGGCGCTGCAGATTGCCGGCACGATCATCGCCTTTCAGACCGGTCTTGCTTTCGCCCAGAACGTCGACCCGACGCAGGGCATTCAGAGCGCGCTTGTGGGCTCCTTCATGTCGGTTGTGGCGGTGACGATGATTTTCGCCACCGATCTGCACTATCTGCTCATAGCGGTGATGAACGACAGCTATGCGCTTTTCAAACCGGGCGCGCCGCTGCCCGTCGGAGACTTTCTGCAGGCGGTGACAGGCGTGATCGCCGGGTCGTTCAAACTCGGCGTGCAGCTTTCCGCGCCGTTCCTCGTTTTCGGTCTGGTTTTTTATATGGGGCTCGGGATCCTTTCCCGCCTGATGCCGCAATTGCAGGTGTTCTTTATTGCGCTGCCGGCCAACATTTTCCTCGGCTTCCTGCTGTTGATGGTGCTGCTCGGTGTGATGATGTCGTGGTTCCTCGGTTATTTCGAGGCGACCTTGAGCCAGTTCCTCGCCTGACGGCTGAATTTTGGAGGTGAGGCATGGCCGATCAATCCGACGATACAGAAAAAACAGAAGAGCCAACTAGTAAGAAGCTCGAAGACGCCCATAAGAAGGGCGACGTGGCCAAGAGCCAGGAGGTCAATACCTGGTTCGTGATGCTGGGCGCCTGCGTGACGGCGGGGTTCCTGTCGCCCGGCATGGCAAGCAAGCTGTCGCATTTCTTCGAGGTCTTCATCGCCTCACCCCACGACATTCCCATGGACGCGCAGCATTTGCGCATGCTCTGGCTCGATATCGGCCAGGCGGTGCTGCTGTCGCTGGCGCTGCCCATGGCGGTTTTGATGCTGGGCGCGCTGGCGGGCAATGTGCTGCAGCACAAGCCGATCTTCACCACCGAAAAGATGAAGCCGAAGCTGAACAAGATTTCGTTGCTGCAAGGCTTCAAACGGCTGTTCTCGCTGACCAGCCTCGTCAACTTCACGAAGGGTATCGTGAAAATCTGCGTGGTGGGGGCGGTGACGTTTTTCATTCTCTGGCCGGAGAAGGACCGGCTGGCCGTGATGGTCACCTATGAAGTGAGCGAGCTTTTGCCGCTGGTGCGCATGCTCACGATCCGCGTCTCCCTCGGCGTGCTGGCGATCCTCGGCATTGTGGCGGGGCTGGATTATCTCTATGAGCGCTTCCAGTGGATGAAGAAGCAGCGCATGAGCATTCAGGAAATCAAAGACGAATATAAGCAGATGGAGGGCGATCCGACCGTCAAGGCGAAGCTGCGCCAGCTGCGTATGGAACGCGGGCGCAAGCGCATGATGGCCGCCGTGCCCGAAGCCTCGGTCGTGATCGCCAACCCGACCCACTATGCCATTGCGCTGAAATACGAGCAGGGCATGGCCGCGCCGCTGGTACTGGCCAAAGGTATCGATGCGGTGGCTCTGAAAATCCGTGAGATCGCCGAGGCGCATGAAATTCCCGTTGTGGTCAACCCGCCGCTTGCCCGCGCGCTCCATGCGACGGTCGAGATCGACGAGGAAATCCCGCCGGAACATTACCGCGCCGTGGCAGAGGTTATTGGCTACGTCATGCGTCTTAAGGCTAAAATGTCTTGGCGGACGCGCCGGACCTGATTCGCAGGCTCTGCCGGCGTTTAAGTCCGGCCCTGGACACGAGAGCCGATCGCGGGTCGAATTGAGCGCATGAGCCAGCTGGATGCTCACATAAATGGTCAGGCCGAAGGGCTGGAAGCTGCCCCCGGCCCGCTGAACGGTGCCGAAACGGCGGCGCTCGCCGCGCCGCGCGGACCCGGCCTTTTCTCGCGGGTGAGCTGGCTCGGTGCGATTATCGCCGTGGCGCTGCTCGCCTTTTCTCTTGTCGATTTTTCCACCATCGGGCCCGTTGCCTACTTCCTGCTTGCCGGTATCTGCTCGGCCGTGGCGCTGGCCTTTTTCGGCCTGGCCTTCCGGGGCGCTGGGGCAGGCGCGCGCGGGACGCTCTCGCGCAGCGTGCGCGGCTTTGCCGCTCCGGCACTCGAGGCACTGCCCGATCCCTGCCTCGTTACTTCATCCGGCGGCACCGTGCTTTTTGCCAATGAGGCTTACCGCGCCCTCGGCCTTGACGATAAAGGCCGGGCGGTGCCCTTCGACCGGCTGCTGTCGGGCCAGCAAGGGGTGGAAGAAGCGCTCTATCAGCTTGCACAGGCCGCCCGGCTCGGCCTTGCCGATGAGGCGGAACTGACCTTTCAGCCCGTGGCGGGCGCGGCGCGCAGCATCACGGCGCTTGTTTCCGTGCGCCCGCTGGACGGGCAGGGCAGCCTCGGGCGGGACGCGGCGCTTTGGCATATCAAGGACCTGACGAGCGAGCGGGCGGCGGCGAAGGACGCGCGCGAGGAACGCACGCGCTATCTCTCTTATCTTGACGAGGCGCCGTTCGGTTTCTTCTCTGCCGGTGCGGACGGCAAAGTCACTTATGTGAACAAGCATCTGGCGGCGAGCCTCGGGCTCGAGCCGGATCAGATTACCGCGCGCGGCATGAGCCTTCAGGATCTGGCGGTGGGTGATGTGGCAGCGCTCTCGCCGCCGGTGGGCGAAGAGGGGATGGACCTGCAGGTGGTCAATCTTGACCTCAAAGGCGCGGACGGGCCGCTGCCGAGCCGCATCATTCAGACCTACGCTTATGACAGCGAGGGCGCGCCCCTTGCCACGCGCTCGCTGGTGCTCGACCGGTCGCCGGGCGATGAAATGGAAGCCAGCTTGCGCGAGGCGGAGATGCGCTTTTCCCGCTTCTTCCAGCACGCGCCTGTCGGCGTCGTCATGCTGGACGGCAAGGGACGGGTGGAAGCGGCGAATGCGGCCTTTACCGGCCTTGTCGATATGCCCGTCAACAAGGCGGGCAAGTTTGCCGAGTTTCTGGCGCCCGAAGACCGGGATGCTTTCCGCGATGCGCTGACGCGCGGGCTGAAAGGCGATGGTATCGTTTCTTTCGAGGCGCATCTGGCCGGTCAGAGCGACCGGATCGTGCAGGTCTATACGAGCCGGCTCGATAGCCGGGCGGGGGCTGCCGGGGGCGGGGCAGAAGACGGCGGAACCGCGCAGCTTGCCCTTTACATTGTCGATTCCACCGAGCGCAAAACGCTGGAGCTGCAATTTGCCCAGTCCCAGAAGATGCAGGCGGTGGGCCAGCTTGCCGGCGGCGTGGCGCATGATTTCAACAATCTGCTCACCGCCATTATCGGCTTTTGCGATCTCTTGCTCGCCCGCCACAAGGCCGGCGACCCGTCCTTTGCCGATGTCATGCAGATCAAGCAGAACGCCAACCGCGCGGCCAATCTGACGCGCCAGCTTCTGGCTTTCTCCCGCCGTCAGACGCTGCGCCCGAAAGTGCTGAACCTGACGGACGAGCTGGCCGAGCTGCATAATCTGCTCGACCGGCTGCTGGGCGAGACGGTGGATCTGAAAATCGTGCATGGGCGCGATCTCGGCCTCGTCAAAGTGGACCAGAGCCAGCTGGAACAGGTGATCGTCAATCTGTCGGTCAATGCCCGCGATGCCATGCCCGAAGGCGGACGGCTGACGATCCGTACGGCGAATGTGTCGGAGGCCGATTCCCGCGCGCTCGATCATTCGGTGATGCCGCCCGGCGAATATATTCTGGTCGAGGTGGCCGATACCGGCACCGGGATTTCCAAGGAGCATCTGGCGAAGATCTTCGAACCTTTCTTCACCACGAAGGACGTGAACAAGGGAACGGGGCTCGGTCTGTCGACCGTTTACGGCATCGTCAAGCAGACGGGCGGCTACATCTTCCCGTACTCGACCGTGGGCAAGGGCACGACCTTCCGCATCTATCTGCCGCGCTATTATGAGACCGAGAAGGAAAAGGCTGCCAAGGCCGAAGAGGCCGCGCCCGCAGACACGCGCGATCTGACCGGCAAGGGCACCATTTTGCTGGTGGAAGACGAGGATGCGGTGCGCACCTTCGCCGTGCGCGCGCTGACCACGCGCGGCTATGAAGTGCTGGAAGCGGAAAGCGGCGAGGTCGCGCTTGAAATCGTCGACAGCCATGAAGGCAAGATCGACCTTATCGTCTCCGATGTGGTGATGCCCAATATGGATGGGCCGACCATGCTGAAGGAGCTGCGCAGCCGGGGCAAGGCGACGAAAATTATTTTCGTGTCGGGCTATGCCGAAGACGCTTTTGCCAAGAGCCTCGATCCCAATGAAGATTTCCGCTTCCTGCCGAAACCTTTCTCGCTGAAGCAGCTTGCCGCCGCCGTGAAAGAGGCGATGGACGACGCCTGAGGCGCCGGCCTCTATCTCCCTTAGGCTTGTGCTTTTTTCTCCATTGCCGCTGCTGTGCTGCGCGCATAAGGCGCGAGCAGGTTTTCAGGTCTGCGCCGGCGCAGCCAGAGCACCGACCAGACATTGATGAAGGCAAAAAGCGGCACGGCGGAAGCGGGCGCGAGGATCATCGGAAACTCGAACAGCGCGAGGCTTGTCGGCTGGCTGGAGAAAAACTGCAAGGGACCGGGCAGGCCGAGCTGAATGAAAAGCCCGGCGGGCACGAGCAGGAAAAGACCGGCAAGGTGCCAGCGCACAAGCCCGCGCCAGGTGATCTTGCCGCGCGCAATGAGCCAGAGGATGGCAAGCGCGGAAAAGCCGAAGAGAAGATCGGGGATACCCGTCAGCATTTCGAAATGGACGGGGAAGGTGCCCTGAAACGTCTTGAGCAAGGTGCCGAGACCGAGAATGCGCAGGCCTTCGAGCGCGACGATGGCGGCGGGCGGCACCTCATCCATCAGCTTGTAAAGCGCCTGGCGGCCGAAGGACATGAGCCGCAAGGGCTGCAGGATGAGGATGATCGTGTAGGGCAGCCAGAGGCCGGGAAGCCAGAAAAGGAATTCGGGGCTGCGCGTGGTGCCGGAAAGGGCAAGTCCGGCGCAGACCCAGGTCCAGAGTGCGCCTGCGGCAAAGAGCCCGAAAAGGAGCGCGGCCTCGCTCCGGGTCAGCGTGCCTGCCCGCCAGGCGCGCGCGCCCATAAAGGCGATGAAGCCGAAAAGCGCCACAAGCAGCAGCGGCAAGGAAGAAAGCGGAAAGCTGGTGGCGGTCATGAGCCGGTCCCCTGGAATTGGAATGATCATCCCCGCGCTCTAGGTGGCCCGTTTGCGCCGGGCCCGCAATGGCAAGCGCGCGGCAATTCTGGCCTTCGTTTTTCATATTTGCGTGGGCGCCGGACGGGCGCCCGGGAGAGCAGAATTTGCACGCTCATAAGCTGCGTCTGACCCCCGAATCCTCCTTTGCGGGAAGGGGCGGATAGGCGGCGGCGGCGAGTCGCACCGGTGCTGGCGGGAGGAGGTCAAATTTTCGAGAACGCTCTGCGAACATATTTTTAATTCACGTTCTAAATCAGATACTTACCCACCCCCTTGTCAATGAGAACAAAATATGTACATTTACTCCCATTGCGGGGCTCCGGCCCCTGTGAAATAAGGGGTGCCGAAGATGGCGAAGAGCGATACAGCCGAAAACGTAGTCAGCCTTTCCAGGAAAGACGATAAGAGCGATATGGATAAGCAGAAGGCATTGGACGCAGCCTTGGGCCAGATCGAACGTTCCTTTGGCAAGGGATCGATCATGCGCCTCGGCAAGAACGAGCAGGTGGTCGAAATCGGGTCGATTTCCACCGGCTCTCTGGGTCTCGACATTGCGCTTGGCATCGGGGGATTGCCGAAGGGCCGTGTCGTCGAAATTTACGGGCCGGAAAGCTCCGGTAAGACGACGCTAGCGCTGCACACGGTGGCCGAAGCGCAAAAGAGCGGCGGCGTCTGCGCTTTCGTCGATGCCGAGCATGCGCTCGATCCCATTTATGCGCGCAAGCTGGGCGTCAATCTGGAAGACCTCTTGATCTCCCAGCCCGACACGGGCGAGCAGGGGCTTGAGATTGCCGATACGCTGGTGCGCTCCGGTGCGGTGGATATTGTCGTGATCGACTCCGTGGCCGCTTTGACGCCGCGCGCCGAGCTTGAAGGGGATATGGGCGACAGCCTGCCCGGTCTTCAGGCCCGTCTGATGAGCCAGGCTCTGCGTAAGCTGACGGCTTCGATCTCCAAGTCCAATTGCATGGTGATTTTCATCAACCAGATCCGCATGAAGATCGGGGTGATGTTCGGTAGCCCGGAAACGACGACGGGCGGCAATGCGCTGAAATTCTATGCCTCCGTGCGCCTCGATATCCGCCGTATCGGCTCGATCAAGGAGCGCGACGAGGTGGTGGGCAACAATGTCCGCGTCAAGGTGGTCAAGAACAAGGTCGCCCCGCCCTTCAAACAGGTGGAATTCGACATCATGTATGGCGAGGGCATTTCCAAGACCGGTGAATTGCTCGATCTCGGGGTAAAGGCCGGGGTCGTGGAGAAATCCGGCGCCTGGTATTCCTATGACAGCCAGCGGATCGGCCAGGGCCGGGAAAACGCCAAGCAATTCCTCAAGGAAAATGTGGACATGGCCGCTTCCATCGAAAAGGCCGTGCGGGCAAATGCCGGGCTCGTGGCGACCGAGTTCGAAGGCAATGCCGAAGAGGATGATGACGGCGATGAGGCCGAGACGGCCTGACCTGCCTCCCTCCGGGGTTAAAAGTTCCTGTGACGCCTCCTGAGGCGTTGAAGCGGCGCCGGTTCCCGGCGCCGCTTCTTGATTCCGGGGGCTCGTTTTTCAGGGCTTGCCCTTCTCCCCAGGTGCCACCGTTTGGCGGCCGGAGGGGGCGTTCTAAATGGTAAGCGGACGGGCGGCGCGGGCCTCCGGCGCCGCTGGACAGGGTAGGGCTTGCCTAGTAAAAGCTAGGCTCATGCTATTGCTGGTAACTGCCCACAAACCTTGACCTTTTGAGTGAATTTTATGAGCGGCCTGAACGATATTCGCGCGACGTTTCTCGATTATTTCGCCACCAATGGCCATGAGACCGTGCAATCGGCCTCGCTCGTTCCCTCGAACGATCCCACCCTGCTTTTCACCAATGCGGGCATGGTGCCCTTCAAGAACGTTTTCACCGGGGCGGAGAAGCGCCCTTATGTGCGCGCGGCCTCTTCGCAGAAATGCGTGCGCGCAGGCGGCAAACATAACGACCTTGATAATGTGGGTTATACGGCGCGCCACCACACTTTCTTCGAGATGCTGGGCAATTTCTCCTTCGGCGATTATTTCAAGGCCGAGGCGATCGAGTTTGCCTGGAACCTGATTACGAAGGAATTCGGCCTGCCGAAAGACAAGCTGCTGGCGACCGTTTATTCCGAAGACGATGAAGCCTTCGAGCTTTGGAAGAAGATCGCGGGCTTTTCCGACAGCAAGATCATCCGCATTCCGACCTCGGACAATTTCTGGTCCATGGGCGAGACGGGACCTTGCGGGCCCTGCTCGGAAATCTTCTACGATCACGGCGATCATATTCCGGGCGGGCCCCCCGGCAGCCCCGATGAAGACGGCGACCGGTTCATCGAAATCTGGAACCTGGTTTTTATGCAGTTCGACCAGCTGACACCGGACAACCGGGTCGAACTGCCCAAGCCTTCTATCGACACAGGTATGGGGCTCGAGCGCATCAGCGCCGTGCTGCAGGGCACGCATGACAATTACGAGACGGATCTTTTCCGCGCACTGATCGAGGCCTCGGCTCATGCCTCAAGCACCGAGCCGCGCGGGGCTCACGGCGTTAGCCACCGTGTCATCGCCGATCATTTGCGCTCGTCTTCTTTCCTCATTGCTGACGGGGTGCTGCCGTCGAATGAAGGGCGCGGCTATGTGCTGCGCCGGATCATGCGCCGCGCCATGCGCCATGCTCAGCTTCTGGGCGCCAGCGATCCGATGATGTGGAAACTGGTACCGGCGCTTGTTCAGCAGATGGGCGCGGCCTATCCGGAATTGACGCGGGCGCAGCCGCTCATCACCGAAACGCTGAAATTGGAGGAAACCCGTTTCCGCGAAACGCTCGCCCGCGGCCTCAAGCTGCTCGATGAAGAAGTTGCGCAGCAGCAAGGGCAAGGCACATTGGCGGGCGAGACGGCCTTCAAGCTTTACGATACATACGGCTTTCCGCTCGATCTGACCCAGGATGCGCTGCGCGGCCGGGGCATGGATGTGGACGTTGAAGGCTTCAATGAGGCCATGGCCCGCCAGAAAGCCGAAGCGCGCAAGGCCTGGTCGGGTTCTGGCGAGCAGGCAACCGAGACGCTCTGGTTCGAGCTGCGCGATGAAGCGGGTGCGAGCGAGTTTCTGGGCTATGAGAACGAAACGGCGGAAGGCAAGATCGCCGCGCTCGTCAAAGACGGCGCGCGGGTGGACGCCCTTGCAGCCGGCGATGAAGGCGCGGTCATTCTCAACCAGACGCCTTTTTACGGGGAAAGCGGCGGCCAGGTCGGCGATACCGGCGTGATCTTTACCGGCGCCGGCGCCGAATTCGAAGTGCGCGACACGCTGAAGAAAGTCGGCGATCTCATTGTCCATCTCGGGACGCTGAAACGCGGCAGCCTGAAAAGCGGTGAGATTGCCGAATTGCAGGTGGACCGGGCGCGGCGGACGGCAACGCGCGCCAATCACTCGGCTACCCACCTCGTCCATGAGGCGCTGCGCCGGGTGCTGGGCGAGCATGTGGCGCAGAAGGGCTCGCTTGTCTCGCCGGAGCGGCTGCGTTTCGACTTTGCCCATCCCAAGCCCATGAGCACGGAAGAGATCGCGAAGGTGGAAGAGATCGTCAACGATCAGATCCGCCGCAATGCGGATGTTTCCACTCGCCTGATGACGCCGGATGCGGCGATCGAAGCGGGCGCGCTGGCGCTTTTCGGCGAAAAATACGGCGATGAAGTGCGCGTCCTTGCCATGGGCGAGCCCGATGAAGAGGGCAAGCGGCCTTATTCGGTGGAACTGTGCGGCGGCACCCATGTGCGCCGCCTCGGCGATATCGCACTTTTCAAAATTATCTCGGAAGGGGCCGTGGGCTCCGGCGTGCGGCGTATCGAAGCGCTGACGGGCGAAGGCGCGCGGCGCTATCTCGTGCACCAAGAAGAGATTGCCCGCGATGCGGCAGCCGCTCTCCGCGTGACGCCGGATGAAGTGCCGGCCCGTGTCGTCTCCTTGGTCGAGGAGCGCAAGCGCCTTGAAAAGGAACTTGCCGATGCCAAGCGCAAGCTTGCCCTTGGCGGCGGCGGCGCGCCGTCCTCGGAGCAAGCGGCCGAAGAGCTTGGCGGTATCAAGCTCATTGCGCGCAAGCTCGACGGCGTCAATCCGAAAGACTTGCGCGGCATGATCGACGATGCCAAGAAGCAGATCGGCACCGGCATCGTCGCTTTCGTCACCGCAACCGAAGAAGGCAAGGCAGGCCTTGCTGTGGGCGTGACGGGCGACCTCACGGACCGCTATAGCGCGGTGGAACTTGTGCGCGCGGGCGCGGAGGCCGTGGGCGGCAAGGGCGGCGGCGGCCGGCCCGATATGGCCCAGGCAGGCGGCCCCGACGGGGCAAAAGCAGAAGCGGCACTCGGCGCCATCCGCGCCATGGTCAACTCCCTTGCCGGTGCAGCCTGAAGGCCCGCATAACGCCTCCGGCGCCCATGGGCTGCGCCGCCGTCTCTATGTGGTTTTAGAGGCGGGTAAGACCGGCGATTTGCCGAGCATCGTCTTCGATGTTTTTATGGTCGGGCTCATTCTGGCGAATGTCGCAGCCTTCGCGCTGCAGACCGTGCCGGAAATCGATGCGCGCTATGGTGCGGCGTTTTTCCGTTTCGAGATTTTCTCCATCGCGGTTTTTACGGTGGAATATCTCGCCCGGCTCTGGGTGGCGGTGGATCATCCCAGCGTGCGGCATCTGACGCCGCTCAAGGCGCGAGCGCGCTGGGCACTGACCTGGCCGATGCTGATCGACCTTGCGGTGATCGCGCCGTTCTATCTTTCCATCTTTTTCTTTATCGACTTGCGGGTGCTGCGGCTCTTCCGCCTCTTGCGGTTTTTCAAACTGGCGCGGTTCTCGCCCGCGCTTGCGACATTTGGGCGGGTGCTGGCATCCGAAAGCCGGGCTATTATGGGCGCGCTCATCATTATGGCCGGTCTTCTCATGACCTCGGCAACGGCGATGTACTGGATCGAGGGAGAAGTGCAGCCGGCGCATTTCGGCTCCGTGCCCGATGCCATGTGGTGGGCGATTGCGACGCTCACCACCGTCGGCTACGGCGATGCGGTGCCCATCACGCTGCTCGGCAAGCTGGTGGGCGGCATCGTCATGCTGCTCGGGCTTTGCATGTTCGCGGTGCCGATCGCCATTGTTTCCAGCGGCTTTGCCCAGGAAATTCACCGGCGCGATTTCGTGGTGAACTGGGACATGGTGGCGCGCGTGCCGCTCTTTCAGGGGCTCGAACCTTTTGCCGTCGGCGATCTTCTCAAACTCCTGCAATCCCAAATCATTCCCGCCGGCACGCTTATCACCCAGCGCGGGGAAGAGGCGGACGGCATGTATTTCATCGTTGTAGGCGAAGCGCGGGCCTATCTCCCCGGCGGCGTGGTGGATCTGGAGGAAGGAGATTTCTTCGGCCAGATGGCGCTCATCGATGCGCGCAAGCGCTCGGCTTCGGTGGAGGCGCTGACCCGCTGCCATGTGCTTAAGCTTTCGCGGGCTGATTTTCACCGCTTTGTCAGCCGCCACGAAAAGGCGTTCGAGAATATCTCGGCTGCTGCGCGCGAGCGTCAGCATGCCTTCGATGACAGCGATGAAATGGCGGAAGAAATTGCGGCAGAAAAGGAAAGCGCTCCGCCCAAAGCCGAAGGCTGAAACGAAAAAGGAGCCCGCAGGCTCCTTTTAAAATCTTGCCGCCATTGAAGAGGCTCAGGCTTTGCCCATTGCCTTGGCGAGGTTTTCATCGACCTTGTCGAGGAAGCCTTCGGTCGTCAGCCATTTCTGTTCGGCGCCGACGAGAAGGGCAAGGTCCTTCGTCATGTAGCCGCTTTCCACCGTGCGCACGCAGACCTTTTCCAGCTTGTCGGCAAACTCGGCCAGATCGTCGTTACCGTCCTGCTTGGCGCGGTAGGAAAGGCCGCGCGTCCAGGCGAAGATGGAGGCGATGGAGTTGGTCGAGGTTTCCTCGCCGCGCTGATGGGCGCGGTAGTGGCGGGTGACGGTGCCGTGGGCGGCTTCCGCCTCGATCGTGTTGCCATCCGGCGTCATCAGCACGGAAGTCATGAGGCCGAGCGAGCCGAAGCCCTGGGCAACGGAGTCGGACTGCACGTCGCCGTCATAGTTCTTGCACGCCCAGACATAACCGCCGCTCCATTTCATGGCGGAGGCCACCATGTCGTCGATCAGGCGGTGTTCATAGGTCAGCTTCTTGGCGTCGAGCTGGGATTTGAATTCGTTCTCGTAGACTTCCTGGAAGAGGTCCTTGAAGCGCCCGTCATAGGCTTTGAGGATCGTGTTCTTCGTCGACAGATAGATCGAATAGCCGCGGTCCATGCCGTATTTCATGCAGGCGCGGGCGAAGTCGCGGATCGACTCATCGAGGTTGTACATGCCCATGGCGACGCCGGAGCCGGGGAAGTCGTAAATCTCTTCCTCGATGGTTTCCTTTCCGTCTTCCGATTCCCATTTCACCGTCAGCTTGCCTTTGCCCGGCACGCGGAAATCGGTGGCGCGGTACTGGTCGCCGAACGCATGGCGGCCGATGATGATCGGCTCCGTCCAGCCCGGCACGAGGCGGGGAATGTTGCGGCAGATGATTGGCTCACGGAAAACCGTGCCGCCGAGAATGTTACGGATGGTGCCGTTGGGCGAGCGCCACATTTTCTTGAGGCCGAATTCTTCCACGCGCGCCTCATCGGGGGTGATGGTCGCGCATTTGACGCCGACGCCGTGCTTCTTGATGGCGTTCGCCGCATCGACGGTCACCTGATCGTCGGTCGCATCGCGGTGCTCGATGCCCAGATCGTAATAATCCAGCTTGATGTCCAGATAGGGAAGAATGAGCTTCTCTTTGATGAGCGCCCAGATGATCCGCGTCATCTCGTCGCCGTCGAGCTCGACAACCGGATTCTCGACCTTGATCTTGGACATCGATACGTACCTCGTTTATTGAGCGGACCGTGGCGGGCCGCTGGCCTCTTTGGGGTGGGACGGCCGGGGGGCCGCAGGCGGGATTCGTGTCTTATATAAGCCGCCAGAACCTATAGCATCCGGCGGTGATTGATAAAAGATCGCGGATCGCTTAAGCAGCGGCGCTGGCAGAGTTTTCCGCCCGTTTTCCGCCTTTGGCGGGGCGGGCGGGAGCCACGGAAACCGATTTTTGTGACGGGAATTTTAAGGGCGCATGGCCGGAACGGATAAACGCAAGGCAGACGCTGCGAAAAACCTGCCCAAGGGGCCGGCCATGGTGCTGGTGGTGCCGCAGCTCGGCGACAATATCGGCGCGGCGGCCCGCGCCATGCTGAATTTTGCCCTGACGGACCTGCGCCTTGTGGCGCCGCGCGACGGCTGGCCGAACCCGCGCGCCTGGAAGGCGGCTTCGGGCGCCGATTCGCTTTTGGACAATGCAAAAGTGGTGGCGACAACCGAGGAGGCTGTGGGCGATCTCGATTTCGTGCTGGCGACGACGGCGCGCCCGCGCGACATGGTCAAACCGGTCTATACGCCCGAGGAGGCGGTAAAGCGCATGCGCGCCCACCTGAAGGCAGGGGGCAATCCCGGCTTTCTCTTCGGGCCGGAGCGCACAGGGCTGACGAATGACGATCTGGCGCTCGCCGATGCGGTGGTAACGGTGCCGCTCAATCCGGCCTTTTCCTCGCTCAATCTCGCCCAGGCGGTGCTGCTCATGGCCTATGAGTGGAATAGGGCGGGCGATGAGACGCCGGATGAGGAACTGCCCATGGCCGATACGCGCCCGGCCAATAAGGACGAGCTTTTGGGGCTTTTCACCCATTTGGAAGAAGAGCTCGATGACACGGGCTTTCTGCGCCCGGAAGAAAAGCGCCCGGCCATGATCCGCAATATCAGGAATTTATTCCAAAGAGCGGCCATGACTGAGCAGGAAGTGCGCACCTTCCGGGGCATCATCTCCGCGCTCACCAAACATGCCTACCGGCGCGCCCGGGAAGAGCTCGGCGCCAGGAAATCCGGGGATTAAGGGCCCTTTTGGCCAATTGACTTACGCGGAGGGGCGGTGTAAACCCAGCCCGTTCCTTGCGGGTCTGGCTTTCGCAGCCGGGCCCGCGGGCATTTACGCACCCGCGGGAGGGCCAGGCGCCTTGGCACCGTCTCCCTGTCGGCTTTCTTCGGAAAGCAGAGGAGGGCGCGTTTCCTGACACAGATAAAGACAAGGAAACCGCGATGAGCAAGCGCATCAGTTCCAAGTATAAACTCGACCGGCGTATGGGCGAAAACATCTGGGGCCGCCCGAAAAGCCCGGTCAACCGCCGCGAATACGGCCCCGGCCAGCACGGCCAGCGCCGCAAAGGCAAGCTGTCGGACTTCGGCATTCAGCTGCGCGCCAAGCAGAAGCTGAAAGGCTATTACGGCAACATCACTGAGAAACAGTTCAAGCGCACCTATCACGAAGCCACGCGCATGAAGGGCGACGCCGGTGAGAACTTCATCGGTCTTTTGGAGCGCCGCCTCGACGCGGTGATCTACCGCGCCAAATTCGTGCCGACCGTGTTCTCCGCGCGCCAGTTTATCAGCCACGGCCATGTGCTCGTGAACGGCAAGCGCGTCACGATCCCGAGCTACCGGGTGCGTGTGGGCGATGTCATCGAAGTGCGTGAGCGTATGCGCCAGCACCCGATCGTGCTGGAAGCCAGCCAGAGCGCCGAACGCGACATGCCCGATTATATCGAGGTCGACCATTCCAAGATGAAAGCAAGCTTCGTGCGCGTGCCCGCGCTTGCCGATGTGCCTTATCCGGTGCAGATGGAACCGAACCTCATCATCGAATTCTATTCGCGCTAACGCGCTGGGGAATTCTATTCGCGCTAAGTTTTACGCGCGTGCAAATTGGAAAAGCCGCGGGGTTCGCTCCGCGGTTTTTTTGTTGGGAGGCCGGAACATGATCAAAGCCGTTTTGTTCGATATCGGCGGGCCGATCGATATGGAAGTTGACCATGAAGCGGCAATCGACAGGGCTCTGAAATCTGCGTTGGCTACTGAAGGTGTGCCTGTCAGCGAAGATGCTTGGCGGGCGGCCGAGCGGTTTGCAGTCGAAACTCATGCGCCGAATGCCTATCAGGCGATGGTCTGGCGGCTCTGCGGTGAAAATGCTGCACGGGCCGCGAGGGTGTGGGGGCGCTTTCGTGCTTTGAGGGAAGGCGCATTTTCGCCGCTTGAAGCCCGGCCCGGTATGGAAGTTGTGTTTTGCACGCTTAAAGATCGCGGGATGAAACTTGGAATTGCCGCAAACCAGCCCGTGGGCATGCAGGCAAAGCTTGCCTCGGCAGGGTTCGACCGGTTCTTCGATCATTGCGTTATGAGCGATGAGCTTGGCCTTCGCAAACCGGATCCGCGCCTGTTTCTTGCCGTCTGTGAGGCGCTGGGCGTGGAACCTGCCGATAGCATTATGGTCGGTGACCGGATTGACAACGATGTTGCGCCGGCTCGGGCGCTCGGCATGAAGACGGTGCGGTTCAAGACAGGGCGGCATAAAGAGCAGCGTCCACGCAGCTGGCTGGAAGTGCCAGATGCGGAAGTGGAGGACGTTCCAGCATTGCAGGAAGCCGTGCTCCGGCTCATAAGCGAGGCCTGATTTTCTCTCCCTCGTCGTGCTTGGGCTTGACCAGAGCATCCATGGGACGGTGGTGCTAGTGTGGGAGGCTGTATGGACCCCGGGTCAAGCCCGNNCGGGGTGACGGCCTCATATGTGTCTAAGGAAATACGTTCCTGCGGTGCGAGAAGGTGTGTCTTCGTGTTTGGGACGCACCCGCGCTTCTGCACCCACTAACGTCACCCCGGCCCCCGAGCCGGGGTCCGAGCAGCCTCTCCGCCTGCCGCAGCGCTGCATGGACCCCGGGTCAAGCCCGGGGTGACGGCCTCATATGTGACTAAGGAAATACGTCCCTGCGGTGCGAGGGGGTGTGTCTTCGTGTTTGGGACGCACCGCGCCCCTGCACCCGCTACCGTCACCCCGGCCCCCGAGCCGGGGGCCAAGCAGCCTCTCCGCCTGCTGCAGCGCTGCATGGATCCTGGGGCGAGCCCAGGGTGACGGCTGCACAAAAGAAAAGGGGCCTTGAAGGCCCCTTTGTGTTTCAAGCCGGCGGTGCTTACTGCTGTGCGGGTTCGGCTTCGATGCCTTTGGCGGCCAGGTATTCGCGTAGTTCGCCGTTTTCGAACATTTCGCGGATGATGTCGCAGCCGCCCACGAATTCGCCCTTCACATAGAGCTGGGGAATGGTCGGCCAGTCCGAGAATTCCTTGATGCCGTGGCGCAGCTCGTCCGTTTCCAGCACGTTCACGCCTTTGAAGGGCACGCCCAGATAGGTGAGCACTTGCACGACCGTGTTGGAGAAACCGCATTGCGGGAAGACCGGCGTACCTTTCATGAAAAGCACGATGTCGTTGTTTTCGATGTCGGAGCGGATTGCGCTGAAAACTTCGGGCTCGCTCATGTCGGGGTCCTTTTCAACTCTGAGATTTATGCGCCTATTTCATGCATTGGGGGCAGAGGTCTGCAGGGCGAGCGCATGAAGTGCGCCGCCCATCTGGCCGCGCAGGGCCTTGTAAACCATCTGGTGCTGCTGCACCCGGCTTTTGCCTTCGAATTCCTTGGAAACGACCACGGCAGCATAGTGATCGCCGTCGCCAGCCAGATCCTGAATCTCCACCGTTGCGTCCGGCAGGGCGTCCTTGATCAGCGTTTCGATTTCCTTGGCGCTCATGGCCATGTGTTGTCTCCTTTGCCGAGCCTGCCTTGCTTAGGCGTTGGTATCGGGAGCGGCCATATAGGCCGGGAACCAGCCCTCATGGGCCTGGGCCAACTTATCCAATGATATGGTGAGCTGGCCGCTCAGTGTCAATTCACGTCCGCCTGTCCGCCCGAGCCGGGTTAGCGGAATGCCCGTTTTTTCCGCGTCTTTTTCAAGATCGCCCGCGCCGGCTTCGGCAATGGTGACGATGTAGCGGGCCTGATCTTCCCCGAAACCCCAGGCATGGAGCGGCAGGTCCGTTTGCGCCTCAAGCGCAGCGCCGATGCCGCCCGCCATCGCCATTTCGGCAAGGGCGATGAGGAGGCCGCCGTCCGAGACGTCATGCACCGCCGTGACGCGGGCCGAACGGATGAGGGAGCGCACGAAATCGCCGTGGCGTTTTTCCGCGCCGAGGTCGACATGCGGGGCAGGGCCTTCGCGGCGCCCTTCGATATCGCGCAGATAGACGGACTGGCCGAGATGGCCGAGCGTTTCGCCGATCACATAGATCGCCTCGCCTTCGCCTTTGAAGGCGGTGGTGGCGATTTTACCGAGATCTGGGATGAGGCCGACGCCGCCAATGGCGGGCGTGGGCATGATCGCCTGGCCGTTCGTTTCGTTGTAAAGCGAGACATTGCCGGAGACGACGGGGAAGGCGAGCGCTTCGCAAGCCTCGCCGATGCCCTTAATGCAGCCGACGAACTGGCCCATGATTTCCGGTTTTTCCGGATTGCCGAAATTGAGATTGTCGGTGACGGCCAAAGGCTCGGCGCCCGAGGCGGTGATGTTGCGCCAGCATTCGGCAACCGCCTGCTTGCCGCCTTGCACAGGATCGGCGGTGCAATAGCGCGGCGTCACATCGAGCGAGAAGGCAAGGCCCTTGTTGGAGTCCTTGACGCGCACGACGGCGGCATCCGAACCCGGACGCACCACGGTGTTGCCCTGTACCAGATGGTCGTACTGCTCCCAGACCCAGCGGCGCGAGCACATGTCGGGCGAGCCCAGCAGCTTCAGCAAAACCGCGCCGAGATCGTTCGGCGCGGGCACGCTTTCAGGATCGAGCGGGGCGGGCGGTTTCGTCTCCACCCAGGGGCGGTCATATTCGGGCGCTTCATCGCCCAGTTCCTTGATCGGCAGATCGCCCATCAAATCGCCATGGCGGAAGATGCGGAAGCGCAGATCGTCCGTCGTCTTGCCGACAACGGCGAAATCGAGGTCCCATTTGCGGAAGACGGCTTCGGCCTCAGCCTGCTTTTCCGGATGCAGCACCATGAGCATGCGCTCCTGGCTTTCCGACAGCATCATCTCATAGGCGGTCATGCCTTCCTCGCGGCAAGGCACTTTGTCGAGGTCGAGCTCGACGCCGAGATTGCCTTTCGCGCCCATTTCAACGGCCGAGCAGGTCAGCCCCGCCGCGCCCATGTCCTGAATGGCGATGACGGCGCCCGTTGCCATCAGCTCGAGGCAGGCTTCCAGCAGCAGCTTTTCGCCGAACGGGTCGCCGATCTGAACGGTGGGGCGTTTTTCTTCCGAGTCATCGTCGAATTCGGCAGAAGCCATGGTCGCGCCGTGAATGCCGTCGCGGCCCGTCTTGGAGCCTAGATAGACGATGGGCATGCCGACGCCCTTGGCCTCGGAAAGGAAAATCTTGTCCGTGTCGGCAAGGCCCGCGGCGAAGGCGTTGACGAGGCAGTTGCCATTATAGCTCGGGTCGAAATTGACCTCGCCGCCGACCGTCGGCACGCCGAAGGAATTGCCGTAACCGCCGATCCCGGCAACGACGCCGGAAACGATATGGCGGGTGCGCTCATGGGTGGGCGCGCCGAAGCGCAGCGCATTCATGGCCGCAATGGGCCGCGCGCCCATGGTGAAAACATCGCGCAGGATGCCGCCGACCCCCGTCGCCGCGCCCTGATAGGGCTCGATGTAAGAGGGGTGGTTGTGGCTTTCCATTTTGAAGACCACGGCTTCCCCGTCGCCGATATCGACGACGCCGGCATTTTCGCCGGGGCCCTGAAGGACGCGCGGGCCTTTGGTCGGCAACGTGCGCAGCCATTTCTTCGAGGATTTATAGGAGCAGTGCTCGTTCCACATGGCTGAGAAGATACCGAGCTCGGTGAGCGTCGGGGTGCGGCCGATCAGGTCCAGGATACGCTGATACTCGTCGGGCTTTAACCCGTGTTCGGCAACCAGCTCGGGGGTGATTTCGATCTCGTTGGGGATCACGCAACAGTCTCCAACAGGCTTTCAAAAATGCCGCGGCCATCGAGGCCGCCATGAAGGGGTTCCACCAGATTTTCCGGATGCGGCATCATGCCGAGCACATTGCCTTTTTCATTTATGATGCCGGCAATGTCGTTGATGGAGCCATTGGGGTTCGTGCCTTCCGCATAGCGGAAGACGACGCGGTGCTCGTCCTCCAGTTTGCGGATCGTGCCTTCGTCGGCGAAATAATTGCCGTCATGATGGGCGACGGGGCAGCGGATGATCTGGCCCTGCGTATAGGCGTTCGTGAAAGCGGTGCGGCTGTTCGCGACTTCCAGCTTCACTTCCTTGCAGACGAATTTCAGATGCGCATTGCGCAGGAGCGCGCCCGGCAGAAGGCCGATTTCGGTGAGGATCTGAAACCCGTTGCAGACACCGAAGACGCGCACGCCCTTGGCGGCTTTCTTTTTCAGATCGGCGGTGATGCGGGCCTGCCCGGCAATGGCGCCGCAGCGCAGATAGTCGCCATAGGAAAAGCCGCCCGGCACGGCGATGAGATCGACATCCGGAATTTCGGCATCGTCATGCCAGACCATGTAAGGGGCGGTGCCGGTCACCAGTTCCAGCGCGCGGGCAAGGTCGCGTTCGCGGTTGATGCCGGGATAAACGATAACGGCGGATTTCATACGTCGAGCTCGATCGCGTAGTTTTCGATGACGGTATTGGCGAAAAGTTTCTTGCAGGCGTCTTCAAGCTGGGCGCGGGCTTTGGCCGGGTCCTGTTCGCTCAAAGTGACCTCGAAATATTTTCCCTGGCGCACATCGCCGATGCCGCCGAAGCCGAGCTGGCCGAGCGCATGTTCGATTGCTTTGCCTTGGGGGTCGAGAACGCCGTTTTTCAACGTAACAATTATACGAGCCTTCATGTACGAGCCTTTTAGGGGTCTTCGCGGGCCGGGGAGGCCGGATGGAGCGGAAAGGGACCGGCCTCTTCTGTCAGGGAAGAGGCCGGCGCTTTTTACGATTTAACCAGCGTGGGGCCGGTGCGCTTTTTCGGATCGTTCTCGAAGAGAATGCCGAGGCGGCGGGCCACTTCCTGATAAGCCTCGACAAGGCCGCCCATGTCGCGGCGGAACCGGTCCTTGTCCAGTTTGTCCTGGGTCGTGATGTCCCAGAGACGGCAGCTGTCGGGGCTGATTTCGTCGGCGAGCACGATGCGCATCATGTCGCCCTCATAAAGACGGCCGAACTCGACTTTGAAGTCGACGAGGCGAATGCCGACACCGAGGAAAAGGCCGGTCAGGAAATCGTTGATCCTGAGCGCCAGCGCCATGATGTCGTCGATCTCCTGGGGCGTCGCCCAGCCGAAGGCGGTGATGTGCTCTTCGGAGACCATGGGATCGTGCAGCTCGTCGGCCTTGTAATAGAACTCGATGATCGAGCGGGGAAGGGGCGTGCCTTCCTCGATGCCGAGGCGCTTGGCGATGGAGCCGGCGGCAACGTTGCGCACCACGACCTCAATCGGAATGATCTCGACCTCACGCACCAGCTGCTCGCGCATGTTGAGCGAGCGGATGAAATGGGTCGGCACGCCGATATCGTTCAGCCGGGTGAAAATATATTCCGAAATCCGGTTGTTCAGAACGCCCTTGCCGTCGATCAACTCGTGCTTGGTGTTGTCGAAGGCAGTGGTGTCATCCTTGAAATGCTGGATGAGGGTGCCAGGCTCGGGGCCTTCATAAAGCACCTTGGCCTTTCCCTCATAAACCCGTCTGCGGCGGTTCATATGTGTGATTCCAATCAACTTGCACCCGTCCGACGGCGGCGGATGCCGAAAGGCGGGGGCGGGTCAGCCGTCGATTCCGCCCCGTTCAATGGCTCGGAAAGTACCCGAAGACCCAGACTTGCACAACGACCCTCTTGTCACTCAAAATATATATGAAAATCAACCGGTTGACGCTAATCTGCGCGGAGAGGCCGCCCAAGAGCGCCGATTTGCAGATTTGTGTCAAAGTTGTTCCCAAGGAGACCCGATATGTCGAGCTTCAGCGATCGCGAGAAAGCTTACGAAAACAAATTCGCGCATGACGCGGAGCTGCGCTTCAAGGCCCAGGCCCGGCGCAACAAGGCCCTTGGTTTGTGGGCGGCAAGCCTGCTCGGCAAGACGGGCGCGGAGGCGGAAGCCTATGCCGGCGAAGTGGTGAAAGCGGACCTGGAAGAGGCGGGCGAAGAGGATGTCTTCCGCAAGGTGCGCGGTGATTTCGATGCGGCCGGCGTCGATCAGTCGGACCATCAGATTCGCCGCCAGATGGCCGAATTGCTGGTGGCTGCCGCTGAGCAGATCGAAAAAGAGGCGTAAGACGCCTCACGCGGGGCTTTTCAACCTGCGGTAAATTGAAGCGGGGCCGTCCGGTTTTTAAGAAGCGGACGGCTCTTTTTTCTTGTCTTTTTTCGGGAAGGCGGGCGGCAGGCGGCCGTAGCCATGCTCGAAGACGCCGCCGAGCAGCACTCTTTCGTCCTTCTCGCCGGTGGCGACTGGGAGATGGACGAACTCTGCGATCTTGTAGTCCCGGTCGAGCCCTTCGACCTGGCCCTTGGTAACGACGGGGCGCAGATGCTCCAGCACGTCGCGGTAGACGGCAGCGTTGGAGAGTACTTTTTCCGGTGCGTAAAGCTCACTGATCGCGCGGCCCGTCGGGTCGGCGGGAAAGGCATTGGCGATATCGGTGCCGACGAGGCGGAAGCGCCAGTCGGTCGCCGCCCCGTTCGCCGGTTCCAGCAGGTAGAGGCGGGGCAGCAGCCGGGCGAAGGTTTTGGAGGGCAGGTCCTGAGCGTGAAGGAGGCGGCCTTCATCGCGCAGCTTTTGCCATTCTTCCATGATGTAGCACGCGTCCTGATGCTCCGGATGCTCCAGAACCTGGACTTGCGTATAAAGGCGGACCGTATCGAGGGAGAACTTATCCCTCTTGATACCGAATAAAGCGGGCCGGGCCACGGTGTCATCTCCCCAAGGCGCTCGCGCGGTGCGGGCGCTATCTCCCCTTCATTAGACAGGAAGGCGCCTTTACCGCCGGTAAATGGCGGGCGGATTCCGGGGGTGAAAACGGCAAAAAGACGTGGCGGTATAGGAATTTAGGCAGACTTGGTTGCCTATCGGGGGATAGGGGCGCTTTCTTACGCGCTGAAAAAAGAGGCAGCGAAGGCGGCGGTGGCCGTTCGGCGGATGTCTTCCTCGCTGAGGGGGGCGAAACTGTGCCGCTCGCTTTCCTTGCGCCGATGCATGGCGGCCCAGGAAATGATTTCGATGGCCATGCGCGCTTTCAGCCGCTCTTCCATGGGGGAGGCCGCGCCCGGCAGCCGCGCGATTAATGCCGAAAGATCTGCGATATATCGCCCGCGCATCACGTCAGCATATGTCTGGTCGATCTCAGGAATATCCAGCACTAGTTTGTCGAGCAGCCAGACGGCCCGGCGGATGGGCACGAGCAGATCGTAAAGCTCGGCGCCGATGCTCTGAAGCTCTGCGCGGGAAGGCGCCTTGCCACTTTCCAGCGCCTTGGTGAGCACCGGCCAGAGCCCTTCTTCCCCCGCAATGCCGCGGATGAGGCCGTTCACCGCTTCCAGTCCTTGCGTGGCGAAAGGCAGCTCCAGCCTCTCCAGGGGCTCCCCGGCGGCTTTCAGCACCGCAAGATGGAGGAGGGCTTCCTTGCTGGCCGCATAAAGGTAAAGCGTGCCGGCGGAAACATGGGCGGCGCGCGCCACATCGGCCATTTGCGTGCGGGCATAGCCGGCCTGGGAGAAGCAGGTGAGGGCCGCTTCGACAATGGCGTCCAGCCGATCGGGAGATTTTTTGCGCATGGGCCCCGCAGGTGAGGTGGGTTGCTGATAGGTCGATATATCAGACTTGACCGGGAGAGCGTAGATACCAATATATGAATGAATCATTCATTTATGGAGATGGCTATGGCCGGTCGGATCATGGGCGAAAAGACGAGAGGCAGGGGCCGCCGGGTTGCGGGATTAGCGGTTTTCGCCGCGCTGGTTGCTGTGATGCTCGTGGGCGGTGCGCCGGCAGGGGCTGAAAGCGGCTGGGGCCATTATGGCGGGGATGCGGGCGGCCAGCGCTATGTCAGCGCCGGGCAGATCACGCCTGACAATGTGGGCGAGCTGGAAATCGCCTGGCGCTATTCGACCGGCGACATGAAGGCGCGGCCCGAGGCGATCAAGCAGAGCGCCTTTGAAGGCACGCCTATTCTTGCCGAAGGCTCGCTCATCTTTTGCACGCCCTTTAACGAGGTGGTGGCGCTCGATCCCGGCACCGGTGCGCAGAAGTGGCGCTTCGATCCGAAGATCGCAACGGACTACCGTCCGGCCAATCAATTCGTCTGCCGGGGCGTGACCTATTGGCAGGACGAGGCGGCGGCCAAGGGCGAGGCCTGCGCGGCGCGGATTTTCATGGGCACGAATGATGCCCGGCTCATCGCGCTCGATGCGCGCAGCGGCCTGCCTTGCATGGATTTCGGCGCTGCATCGGGTACGGGAGGGGAAGTGCGGATCGCCCCGGGCATGGCGCTCGCCTATCCCGGCGAGTTTCACATCACCTCGCCGCCCGTCGTGGCGCGCGGCGTGCTGATTACCGGCTCGTCGATCGGGGACAATAACCGCGCCGATGCGCCGAAAGGCACCGTGCGCGCCTTCGATGCGCGCAGCGGCGCGCCGCTTTGGCATTTCGATCCCGTGGCGCGGGGGGCAGAAGAGCAGGAGGGAAGCTGGGACGCGCGCGCGGCGCGCACCGGCCATGCCAATGTCTGGGCGCCTATGTCGGTGGATGAAAAACGCGGGCTCGTTTTTTTGCCGACCTCCTCGCCGAGCCCGGATTTTTTCGGCGGCGAGCGGCCGGGGGATAACCGCTATGCCAATTCCGTTGTTGCGCTCGAGGCGGAGAGCGGAAAGGTGCGCTGGCATTTCCAGACCGTGCATCACGATGTCTGGGATTACGATTTGCCTGCGCAGCCGAGCCTTGTGACGCTTAAGCGCCCGGAAGGCCCGCGCGATGCGGTGGTGCAAGTGGCAAAGACGGGGCTTGTCTTCGTGCTCGACCGGGAGACGGGCGAGCCGATTTTCGGGGTGGAGGAACGCCCAGTGCCGCAAGGGGCGGTGGCGGGCGAACAATTGTCGCCGACACAGCCTTTCCCGCTTGCCCCGCCGCCGCTCGTGCCGACGACGATCATGCCGGATGAAGCCTGGGGGCTGACGCCCCTCGACAGATGGGCCTGTTCGCGGGAGATCGCCAAATACCGCTCCGAAGGGCTGTTCACGCCGCCGAGCGAGAAGGGCACCTTGCTTTTCCCCTTTACGGGCGGCGGGGCGAATTGGGGCGGGATGGCCTTCGATCCGGAAAGCCAGCTCATGTATGTGAATACGAACCGCGCGCTCCATATGGTCAAGCTCATCCGGCGTAAGGACTTTGCGGCGGCAAAGGCGGCGGAGCCTAATAAGGAGATAAGCCCGCAGACCGGCACGGCCTGGGGCATGAAGCGCGATCTCGTGTTCTCGCCGCTCTCGCTTCCCTGCAACGCGCCGCCTTTCGGCGTGCTGCATGCGGTGGACCTGTCCGATGGCAGTATCGCCTGGGAGGCGACGCTCGGTACGGTGGAAGATTTGGCGCCCGTGCCGATCCCCTTGAAACTCGGTACACCGAGTTTCGGCGGGCCGCTCGTCATGAAGTCGGGTCTTCTTTTCATCGGTGCGGCGATGGACAATTACCTGCGCGCCTTTAATGCGAAGACCGGCGAGGAACTTTGGAAAGGACGCTTGCCGGCAGGCGGGCAGGCAACGCCCATGTCTTATGAGTGGGAAGGGCGGCAATATGTGGTGATCGCGGCGGGCGGTCATTCGCGCTCCACCACGACGCTCGGCGATTCTGTGATAGGCTTTGCGCTGCCGGAGGAAAATGCGCAGTGAGGAGCTATGGCCTGGCAGGTCGATGCGTATGAGCCGCTTTATGAACTGAAACCCTTCGGGCCGGACATATGGCTGGCCGACGGTCCGCTGATCGATTTCAAAGCGGGCATTGTGACCGTGCCTTATCCGACGCGCATGACCATCGTGCGCCTGAAAGACGGCAAGCTCTGGCTTCATTCGCCCGTGCCGCTGACCGATAAGCTGAAAGCGCAAGTGGATGCGCTCGGCGAGGTCGCTTATCTTATTGCGCCCAACAAAATCCATTATTGGTGGATCGGGGACTGGATGGCGGCTTACCCGGGCGCGCAAAGTTTCGCTGCGCCGCGTGTCGAAGAACGCTCATGGCCGGAGAAGGGCGTGCGTTTCGACCGCGAATTGACAAACGGCGCGGACACGCCCTGGTCAGGGGAGATCGACTTCTGTGTTGTCGAGGGGCATGTGCTCAGCGAAGCGGTGTTCTTTCATGCCGCTTCACGCACGCTGATCGTCACGGACCTCATCGAGAATTTCGAGCCGGAAAAAGTGCACGGGTTCTGGACGCATCTTCTTTTGCGCCTGACCGGCATCATGGCGCCCCACGGCGCCGCGCCGCGCGATCTGCGCGCGACGTTTTTCGGCAGAAAGGCCCATCTGCGCGCTGAGGTCGAAAAAATGCTGTCCTGGGAGCCGGAAAAAATCATCCTTGCCCACGGCGCTTGCATCGAGAGCGGCGCGCTTTTCTTTCTGCGCCGCTCCTTCCGCTGGGCGGGGATCAAACCCCGTTGAGGCTTACCCGTATTTCGCGCGCATCCGCTCGGCGATCATTTCGAGCGCCAGTTTGTCGACGTTCTTTTTCACCGGATCGTAAGGCGTGATGTTCATGCCGCGCACGGTCATGCGGCGGATTTCGCCGGTATCCGGGTGCGTGTCCACATCGACGATATTCAGGCAGCAGGTGTTCTGATCGAAAGCGTGGAAGGCGCCGAGGCTGGCGCCGCTTGCCCAGCCCAGAATGGCGCGGTTGACGCCGCCATGGGCGATGAGGGCAAGGTTCTGCCAGCTTTTATCGGCGACAAGATGCATCATGCCCGTGACGATGCGAGCCTCGAATTCCAGAAAGCTCTCGCCCTCGCCGTAGCGGGCGCCCGGAAGATGCGCGCCTTCGAAAGCATAGGCGACATCGTGCAGGCTTTTCAGGTTCTTGTAGCGGTCGGGGTCGGAGCGGATTTCCTCGAACTCGCTCATCACCTCGATCTTGAGGCCGCGGCCCTTCAAAATACCTTCGGCGGTTTCCACCGTGCGCGGCAGGCCGGAGCAGACGGCCTTGTCGAAGGACAGCTCTTTCACATAGTCGCACATCAGCGCGGCTTGCTCGCGGCCCCAATCGGTCAGCGGTACGGCGCGGCTGTCCGGCACACGGTTGCCCTCTTTGTCCACATAGGAAACGTCGCCATGGCGGAAAAAATGGATGCGGCGGCGGATGGAGCCGTCGAAAGCGGTGCGCATGTCTGTCCTCCGGTTGTTTTGCGGGGGACTATACATGTTTAGGTGTCAGCTGTGTGGCATGTGTCGGCGGCGTTGCGCATCGCCGCACCGCTCTTCCGTCATCCCGGGATTTATTCCCGGGATCCATTGAGGGTGCCTTTCAAAAAGAGAGGCGAGTGGGTCCCGGGAACAAGTCCCGGGACGACAAAAAAGTTATGCCTTGCCGAAGACGCGCTTGAAAATCGTATCCACGTGTTTCGTGTGGTAGCCGATGTCGAAAAGCTCATCGAGTTCGGCGTCCGAGAGTTTCGCGGAAACCTCTTTGTCGGCTTTCAGAAGTTCGAGGAAATTGCCTTCCCCGCGCCAGACGGGCATCGCATTGCGCTGCACGAAGCGGTAGGCGTCTTCGCGGCTTGCACCTTTCTGCGTCAGCGCCAGCAGAACGCGCTGGGAGAAGACGAGGCCGCCGAGCTTGTCCATGTTTTCCTGCATGCGGTCGGGATAGACGAGCAGGTTCTCGATGACGCCGGTCAGGCGCACGAGCGCGAAGTCGAGCGTGACAGTGGCGTCCGGGCCGATCATCCGTTCGACGGAGGAATGCGAAATATCGCGCTCGTGCCAGAGCGCGACGTTCTCCATGGCCGGCAGCGCCATGCCGCGCACGAGGCGGGCAAGGCCGGTCAGGTTTTCGGTCAGGACCGGGTTGCGCTTATGCGGCATGGCCGAGGAACCCTTCTGGCCCTCGGAGAAATATTCTTCCGCTTCCAGCACTTCCGTGCGTTGCAGGTGGCGCACTTCCGTTGCCAGCCGCTCGACGCAGCTGGCGATGACGCCCAGCGTTGCAAAGAACATGGCGTGGCGGTCGCGCGGGATAACCTGGGTCGAGACAGGCTCGGGCTCGAGCCCCATGGCCTTTGCCACATGCTCTTCGACCTGCGGGTCGATATTGGCGAAGGTGCCGACGGCGCCGGAAATGGCGCAAGTCGCGATTTCCTTGCGCGCGGCGAGCATCCGTTCCTTGCAGCGCTCGAACTCCACATAGGCCTGGGCCATTTTAAGGCCGAAGGTAGTGGGCTCGGCATGGATGCCGTGGCTGCGGCCGATGGTGATCGTGTCTTTATGCTCGAACGCGCGTTTCTTGATCGCGGCGAGCAGGGCGTCGAGGTCGCTCAGCAGAAGGTCGGCGGCGCGGGTGAGCTGCACATTGAGGCAGGTGTCGAGCACGTCCGAGGAGGTCATGCCCTGGTGGACGAAACGGCTGTCCTCGCCGACGAATTCAGACAGGTGTGTCAGGAAGGCGATGACGTCGTGTTTGACCTCGCGCTCGATCTCGTCGATCCGCGCCACGTCGAACTCGGCCTTGCCGCCGCGCTCCCAGATGGTTTTGGCTGCCTCTTTGGGAATCACCCCGAGCTCCGCCAGGGCATCGCAGGCATGGGCCTCGATCTCGAACCAGATACGGAATTTCGTGGCAGGGTCCCAAATGGAGGCCATTTCCGGCCGGGAGTAGCGCGGGATCATCGAGCATTCGCCTTTAATGAGGTGGAGTGGAGGCCGTTGCTTTAGCAGATGGCGGGGCGAGGCTCAACTGGCCCGGTCAGGGCCAGTTGAGCCTCGCCTTACCGGGCGGGCAGGGGACCAATTCTGCCCGGAAAAGGACCTATCGATGAATAATCTGAACGGGTCCTTCAGATATATTGCATTTTATTTGGCAAAAAGAGGCGCAATACTGCCTTCCTACCCATCGGCCGAGATGGAAAAGACAGAATTCTGGGAGGAATACATGGATCGCCGTCAATTTTTGAAGGGCTCGGCTGCGGCCGGCGCCCTTGCCATCGGTTTTCGCCATATGCCGGCTCAAGCGGCAAACGACCCCTTCGTCAAGCTGGACGCATTGGGCCAGGCGGCGCTGGTGAAGAAGAAAGAAGTGACGCCGCTTGAACTGGTGGATGCCGCCATTGCGCGGATCGAGCGGCTGGACGGCAAGGTCAACGCGGTGGTGACCGAGACCTTCGAGGCGGCCCGCGAGGAAGCCAAGGCCGGGGCAGGCGACGGGGCTTTCGCCGGTGTGCCTTATCTTCTGAAAGACCTGAACGACCTGAAGGGCGTGCGCCGCACCTCCGGCTCGAAAATGCTCGCCGATTATGTGTCCGATTGGCAGTCGCCTTATACGGACAAGACGCTGGAGACAGGGCTTGTTGTTCTCGGCAAATCCAACACGCCGGAATTCGGCCTACTGGCGACGACGGAGCCGCTGTTGCTTGGCGACTGTCACAATCCCTGGGATCTCGAGCATTCGACGGGCGGCTCTTCCGGCGGCTCGGCGGCGGCAACGGCGGCGGGTATGGTGCCCTTTGCCCAGTCGAGCGACGGGGGCGGCTCGATCCGCATTCCCGCTTCCTGCTGCGGGCTTTTCGGCCTCAAACCCAGCCGCGGGCGCATGCTGGAGCAGAACAAGGACCCGATGCCGGGCGATATTTCCGTGAAACACGTGATCTCCCGCTCGGTACGCGACAGCGCAGCGCTGCTGGATCTGACGGAAGTGAAAGAGGGCGGCGCTTTTGCTCCGACCGGCAATGTGACGGATGCGGGCACGAAGCGCCTGAAGATCGCCTTCAGCATGGCGCGCTATGACGGCAGCGACCCGGACGGCGATGTGCGCAAGGCGATCGAGGAAACGGCGGAGCTTTGCAAAGGGCTCGGCCATGAGATTGTCGATGTGACGCCGCCTATCGACGGGCCGAAATTCATCGACCATTTCCTGACGGCCTGGGCTTCCGGCCCGGCGCAGCTCAAAGCACTGGTGGAAGAGAAGACCGGCAAGCCCGCGGCCGAAACGGGGCTCCTTGAGCCCTGGACGCTCGGCCTTGCCGATTTCTTCAACGCGAAAGAGGGCGAGGCGATGAAAAGCGCGCTTGCTTATTTCGCCAAGGTGGAAGCGGATATTGCCGAGTTCTTCACCGGCTACGATGTCTGGCTGACGCCGACGCTGGCGAGCGCCCCGCCCAAGATAGGCGAGCAGGCACCGACGGTCGATTTCGATACGCTTTATGAGCGCACGACGACTTATGTCGCTTACACGCCGCAGCACAATGTGGCGGGCACGCCGGCCATGTCCGTGCCGCTAAGCTGGAACGAGTCGGGGCTTCCCATCGGCAGCCAGTTCGCCGCCGCCAAGGGCCAGGAAGGGCTGCTTCTGCAGCTTGCCTATGAGCTCGAAAAAGCCCAGCCCTGGATGGACAAATGGGCGCCTTATTCGGCGGTGAATGCCTGAGCCCGGCAAAAGCTGGAAAAGATCGGAAAGGGCGCCCCGTGAGGCGCCCTTTCTTTTCATCTGTTGTCGAGCTGCGCGCGCACCGCTTCGAGCCCTTCACGGGTGATCCTATAGGGCTTGCCGCCTTGCGAACGGATGAGGCGGCGGCGCTTCAGCTTCTTGAAAACCGGTTCGGTGCAGTCCGTCAGGAACCAGCCGTCGCGGGTGATGCAATCGACACGGGTGAGTTTGCGGGGGCCATCGCGTTCAATGACGATGCGCCCACCTTGAGCCAGCGCGTGAAGCACGCGCTGCTCTTTCTTCGAGATGTTCATTGGAAACCAGCAAGTTACACATCAACGAGCGCCGCAGGCGCACGCGCGGCCTGCGGGGCGGATTGATCACTGCCCGGGCTCACTCAAGAAGAGCGGGGCAGTTAGCGCACAATTTCCTTGCTGGACATAAAGTCTCCTGATCGCCGGTTCGTCCGGCTGCCTTGAGAATACCCGCGGGCGGCGCGGCGTCAATTCCCGAAAGTGGCAGGCGGCACTCTTAGAGCAGGCCGAGTGACTTAAAGCTCACATGGCCGTCCTTGCCGATGACGAGATGGTCGTGCACGGCAATGCCCAGCGGCTTTGCCGTTTCCACTATCTTCTTCGTCATCTCGATATCGGCCTGGGAGGGGGTCGGATCGCCGCTTGGGTGATTGTGCACGAGAATGATGGCGGAGGCGGAGAGCTCCAGTGCGCGTTTGACGATTTCGCGTGGGTAGACGGGCGTGTGATCGACCGTTCCTTTTTGCTGAATTTCATCGGCAATCAGAATGTTTTTGCGGTCGAGAAAGAGAATACGGAACTGCTCGGTCGTCCCGTATGCCATGGCGGCGCGGCAATAATCGAGAAGCGCCGACCAGGAAGAAATGGCGGGCCGCTTCATTACCTTTGCCTGGGCAAGATGGAGAGCTGCCGCCTGCACCAGTTTGAATTCGGTAACGACCGCCTCGCTGATGCCTTTGGTTTCCAAAAGCCGGGCGGGTTCTGCGGCGATGGTTGCGGCGAAGGAGCCGAACCTGGCGATCAGGTCCTTGGCGAGCGGTTTGACATCACGCCGCGGGATGGCGCGGAAAAGCACAAGCTCCAAGAGCTCATAGTCGGCCAGCGCCTCGGCGCCTGCCTTTCTGAACCGCTCGCGCAGGCGCTGGCGGTGGCCGGCATGATGCGGCGTGCCGGAGGCTTTATCCTGCTGCCCCGCTTCTGCCACGGAGTTCAGGCGTAAGGCGGGCGGTCGAGCCCGGCAGGGGATTTCGTGAAAATTTCCGCGCCGTCTTTCGTCACGCCGATCGAATGTTCGAACTGGGCGGAGAGGGAGCGGTCGCGGGTGACGGCAGTCCAGCCGTCATTCAGCATTTTCACATGCGGGCGGCCCGCATTGATCATCGGTTCGATGGTGAAGAACATGCCTTCCTTCAGCACCGCGCCTTCGCCGCGCCGGCCGTAATGCAGCACGTTGGGCGCATCGTGGAAGACGAGGCCGAGGCCGTGGCCGCAAAACTCGCGCACCACCGAGCAGCGCTCGCCTTCGGCGTATTCCTGGATGGCGGCGCCGATATCGCCGAGCGTGGCGCCGGGCTTTACCTCGGCAATGCCGCGCATCATCGCTTCATAGGTGATCTCGCACAGCCGCTCGGCCTTGCGCGGCACCTGGCCGACAAAGAACATGCGGTTCGTGTCGCCGTGCCAGCCATCCTTGATGAAGGTGACGTCGACATTGACGATGTCGCCCTCGCGCATCACCCGGTCGCCGGGAATGCCGTGGCAGACGACATGATTGATTGAGGTGCAGCAGGAAGCGGTGAAGCCCCGGTAGCCGAGTGTCGCGGGCATCGCGCCATGGTCCATGCCGAATTCGAAAACGAGATCGTCGATTGCCTTCGTCGTCATGCCGGGACGTATTTCCTTTGTCAGCATGTCGAGACAGGTTGCCGACAGCCGGCCCGCTGCGCGCATGCCCTCGAAGGCTTCCGCGCCATGGGTTTTGATATTCCGGCCCATCGGGTCGTAATCCCCGAATTCGAAATCCTCGTCTTGGTCGGTCAGGCTCATAGCGTCAGCTTCCGGTCGAGCCGGATTTCCTCCGGCGTGATCACACATTTATAACATAGGGCTTCGACCCCGGCGTTAACAGCCGCCTCAAAAGCCTTGGCGTAGGCTGGGTCGATGTCTTCAGCGAGGCGGAAGCGGTCCGCATCACTGCGCTGGACAAGAAAGAACACAACCGCCCGCTCGCCCGCAACTGCCCGCCGGGCGAGTTCTTCCATATGTTTCGCCCCTCGGGCAGTAACGGCGTCGGGAAACTCAGCAATTCCGGGCTCCCGTGCGAGGGTGACATTTTTCACCTCGACATAGGCAGGCGGCTTTCCGGGATCTTCCAGCAGCAGGTCGATGCGGCTGTTCTGGCCGTATCTCACCTCCCGGCGCAGCGTTTCATAGCCTGCCAGCTCCGGCACTTCGCCTGCCAGGATGGCCGCTTCGACGATCCTGTTGGGATGGGCCGTGTTGATACCGACGAGGCAGCCGGCCTCCGGTTCCACGATTTCCCAGGAATGGGCGAGTTTTCGCTTCGGATTGTCGCTTTTTGAGAGCCAGACCCGCATGCCTTCACCGGCAAGGCCCATCATGGAGCCCGGATTGGCGCAATGAGCGGTGATCTCCTCGCCGCTATCGAGGCGGATATCGGCCAAGAAGCGCTTATAGCGCTTGAGCAGCCGGCCGGAGAGAAGGGGCGGGTCGAATTTCATGGGAGCGGACCATAATCAGTCGGCTCGAAAGCCGCAACTGAGAGGCTTTTGTTGCAATTCACGCGGGGCGCCTTGCATGGGAGGGGTGACGGCGGCCATTGCCCTTGCCCGCTGGCGTATTATCCTTAGAGAAAATTTTGCAACCTGGAGGCCCCGATGGGAAATGGCGCGGCGGAAGGCTCTGTAACGGCCTGTGTTCTGTTGATCGGCGATGAGCTTTTGTCCGGGCGCACGAAGGATGCCAACCTTTCCTATATTGCCCGCTATCTCGGCGATATGGGCATTCAAGTGCGCGAGGCGCGGATGATCCCGGATGTGGAAGCGGTGATTGTCGAGACGCTTAACGAGGTGCGGGCGGCCTACGATTATGTCTTCACCACCGGCGGCATCGGCCCGACCCATGACGACATCACGGCGGACTGTGTGGCCAAGGCCTTCGGTGTGCCCATCGGCCATCACCCGGAGGCCATGGCGATTCTCACCAAACATTACGAGGAAACCGGCAATCCTTTCACCGAGGCGCGCAAGCGCATGGCGCGGATCCCGGAAGGGGCCTCGCTCATCCCCAATCCGGTGAGCAAAGCGCCGGGCTTTCAGATGGAGAATGTCTTCGTCATGGCCGGCATTCCCATGATCATGCAGGTGATGATGGACGGGCTTGCCGGGCGCCTGAAAGGCGGGCGCAAAATGCTCTCGGCCACGGTCAGCTGCGAGATGGGCGAGGGGCAATTGGCGGAAGGCCTCGGCGCGCTGCAGGCGGCGCATCCCGATGTCAGTATCGGTTCTTATCCCTTCTTCGTCGGCAAACGCTATGGCACCAGTATCGTCATGCGCTCGGTCGATGAGGCGGCGCTGGCGAGCGTGCAGGACGAAGTGCGGAGCCTGATGCGGGAGTTGGGGGCGGTGCCGATCGAGGGGGACGTGCGGGCGGCCTCTTAACCTTGCGCGGGGGGCATGGCGGTATAAATCCCGCGGAAAAGCTGGGTTTTTCGTCACTTTTCTGCAACATCCTCCCTAACATTACGAAGAATTCAGTCGAATCTCTTATGGAATCGGATACAATTTCCCCACGATCGACTAAATTGCCGAATGAAAAAGGCTTGTCAGTCGCCGCCCGGTGCATTTGGCTCCTGGGTGAGAAAGAGCCATGTGGGGGAAAACAGGCACTGGCCTGTAACAAGGGTTTTAAACCCGGAGGGAGATCAGGAAGATGAAAAAAGTTTTTGGTATTCTTGGGATGGCTGCGGGAGCAACGATGCTGATGAGCGCTGGCGCCATGGCGCTCGACTCCAGCTTCGATGCCATGTCGAAAGCCGGCAAGCATCAGTTCTACGTCTGGTGCACGGGCAAGGACGACTACGTCGAAGCTGCGGATGGCTCCAACGCCAAAGACGCGCAGGCGAAGCTCGCCGCCAAAGCCGGCAACAACTGCTGGCCGGTCTGGCAGGGCATGGCCAACTAAGCCTGTCTTGACTGAAAAGTCTCAAAACGGCGGTCTTCGGGCCGCCGTTTTTGTTTGGGGAAAACTCTTTGAAGGGGCGCAGCTATTCCGACAAGCGTGTTGAAATTCGCGTCTCTTTGGGGCCTTATCCCAACGTTTCCTGCCGGGCCTCTTTCGCCCGGTCCCGCTGGCCGCGTGGTGGAATGGTAGACACAGCAGACTTAAAATCTGCTTCGCTTTTTGCGAGTGCCGGTTCGAGTCCGGCCGCGGCCACCACTTCCAGCTTCACGTTCCTCTAGTTTTCCGGTGCCACATCTTGCGGATGGACGGCAAGTGCCGTTTGCAGGATCTGCGCGGCTTTATCCCGCAGCCATTGCAGGCCCTGATCGTCATCCGCCTCGCGCAGCCAGACGAAGCCTGCCTCGATCTGCGGGAAAGTGAAAGGGGCGGGCAGTTTAACAAGCGCATGGTCGCGCTGATGCCGGGTCAGGCTGTTTTGACCGATGACGCCGATCAGGTCCGTCATTTCGACGATGGAGGGGATCGTCGTCGTGTCGGGCACAAAGCAGGTGATGTTGCGCTCGATCCCCTCCGCCTTGAAGGCGCCGTCGACGATGGCGCGGACGAAGGGGGCGTTATTCGTGGCGACATAGCGCGCGCCAGCCAGCGCTTCTTTGGTGACGGGGGCGGCGAGAAGGGGATGGCCCGCCCGCACGGCAAGCTGCAACCCATCGGTCGTCACCGGCAGGTAGGAAATTTCCTCAAGCCCTTCGACCGCCGAGCGGGGCAGCATGCTCATTTCCGTCTGCCGGCGCCGGAGCGCGTCGAGATGAGCGGCGGCGGTGCCGGTCCGGGCCTGATATTCCACTTTGATGCCGGGTGCCTCGCGCTCGAGAAAATTGGTGAGCGGGGGGACGAGCGTTACGCGCAGAAAATCGTTGATGGTGAGTTTGAAAAGCCGCGCCGATGTCGCCGGATCGAAGGCGCGCAGCGAGGACAGGCTCTCCTCGACCGTGCGCAGCGCATGGGCGACGGGCACCGCAAGCGCATTGGCGGCGCGGGTCGGCACCATGGCGTTGCCCGCTCTGAAGAAGAGACTGTCCCCGGTGAACTGGCGCAGGCGCTTCAGCGCATTGCTGACGGCGGGCTGGGAAAGGTCGAGCCGCGCCGCTGCCTTGCTAATGCTGCGCTCCTTGTAAACGGCATCGAAAACCAGAAGCAGATTGAGATCCAGTTGCTGGATATTCATGGGCGGCAGCTTCCTCCCCGCGAGCTTGGCGGTAATGGCTTGGCGCGATGGATTGGTTAATCAGAGACGTGGTGGTTTCGACGGGGTTTCGCGGAGAACTGCCAAAATCTCACTCACACTATGGTGAAATGCGGAATCCTTACTTATGTGTTAAGGTGGTATGCGTTTACTTGTAAATATCAAGAATATTTATTATTCACCCAAGTAAATTCCGATATAAATGAAGTGAATAGTCGATCACTTTTTAATACTATATCAATAATTACCTAGATTTCACCCGCCTTTTTTGCTTCACCTAGAACAGCAGTTTCATGAGTGAGTAGAAAGGTGATCGGCATGGCTACTGGGGACCGTGTGTTCGGGACGAGCCGTAAGGCTCTGTTGGGTGCAACGATCATTGCGCAGGGCTATGCGATGCCGGCGCTGGGCGCGGAGGCGCTGCCGAGCGGCGGGCAGTTCGTCGCCGGGCAGGGGGATATCCAGTTTACCGGCGCCAGCGCCACCATCACGCAAAGCTCGCTGGCCGGGATCATCAATTGGGACGGCTTTTCTATCGGCGCGGGCAATAGCGTGGCGATCCAGAACGGCCTCGGCGCCACGCTGAACCGCGTGACGGGCGGCGACATCTCGCAGATCGACGGGCTTTTGACCGCGACAGGCTCGGCCTATCTCATCAATCCCAACGGCATTGTTGTGGGCCCCGGCGGCGAGATCGTCACGGGGGGCAGCTTCGTCGCCTCGACCCGCGACATTGCCAATGAGGATTTTCTGGATGGCGGGGCGATGCGCTTTGCCGGTTCCTCCCATGGCTCCATCGTCAATGCGGGGCGCATCGTCTCGCAGTCGGGCGACGTGGTGCTGATCGGCCGGGCGGTGCAGAACTCCGGGACGGTTGAAGCGGCAAACGGTGTGGCGGCGCTCGGCGCGGGCGATGAGGTGCTGCTCCAGACGGAAGGCGGCGGGCAGCGGCTTTTCATTCAGGGCGCCAGCACGAGCGGCGATGTAACGAATGAAGGCGCGGTCAGCGCGGCGCAGGTGGAGCTTGCCGCCGCCCATGGCAATGTCTATGCGCTTGCCGGGAACACGCAAGGGCTGGTGCGCGCGACGGGCAGCGCCGAGCGGGACGGGCGCATTCTTCTGACCGCTTCGAATGAGATCGGCATTTCCGGCACGCTGGAAGCGCGGGGTCTTGACGGCGCGGGCGGCACGGTAACGGCTGAGGCCGCGGATATCGATATTTCGGGCCTCGTCGATGTTTCCGCGTCAAGCGCGGGCAAAGACGGCGGTGACGCCGTGCTTGTGGCAAGCGGGCGCATGGGCGTTTCGGGCACGCTGAAAGCAGAAGGCGGCGCGGGTGCCTCGGGCGGCTTCATCGAAACCTCCGGCGGCGATATCGACATTGCCGGGAGCACGCGCGTTTCGACCTTGGCTGAAAACGGCACGACCGGCACCTGGCTCATCGACCCGAACGATCTGACCGTGGCGGCCTCCGGCGGGGATATTACGGGGGCGACGGTTTCCACCAATCTTGCCAGCACCAATGTGACGCTCGACAGCGACAATGGCGCCAGCGCGGGCAACGGCGATATCTTCATCAATGACGATATTACCTGGAGCGCCGATACGGTTCTTATCCTCGATGCGGTGCGCAATATCGAGATCAATTCGGATATCACCTCGACCGGCACATCGGGCGGCCTGACGCTGACCTTCGGCGGGGATTATTCTTTCGGCACAAATGGCAGCGTGACGCTTGCCGGGGCGAGCGCCAGCCTGAGCATCGATGGGCAGGCCTATACGCTGATTCATAGTGTCAGCGATCTGCAGGCGATCGGTTCCGGCCTTACCGGGCGCTATGCGCTGGCCGGCGATCTCGATGCGTCCTCAACTTCGGGGCTGAATGGCGGGCTGGGGTTCGATCCCATCGGCGACCGGAACAATCATTTCCAGGGCACGTTCGAAGGGCTCAACAATACGATCTCCGATCTCTTCATCAGCCGCGGCGGGGAAGCGGACGGCTATATCGGTCTTTTCGGACGCACGCGTAACTCCACCATCCAGAATGTGCATCTGGCGGGCGGCTCGGTCACAGGCGGCGCGGATACGGGCGCATTGGTCGGGCAGAATGGCGGCGTCATCCGTAATGTCAGCTCTTCCGTCAATGTGACCGGCGTCAACAATGCGATCAGCGGCAGCGTTGGCGGATTGATCGGCTCGAACGGTTTCTCTTTCTTCGATGGCGTGAATGTCCTCGATATTCTGGGTACGGTCAGCGATTCTTCTGCTAGCGGCACGGTGACGGGCACAGGCATCGAAGGGGTCGGCGGTTTTGTCGGCGTCAACAGCCGCGGCACGATCACGCGGTCCTATGCGACGGGGAACGTGACGCCGGGCGGTGCTTCGGTTGAAGTGGGCGGCTTCGCCGGCACGAACAGCACGAATGGAACGATCACGCTTTCCTTTGCGAGCGGCAGTGTAAGCGGGAACGATCTCATCGGCGGTTTCGTCGGGCTGCAATCGGGCATTATCGAGGATTCTTATGCAACCGGCAGCGTGACCGGCAATGACGAAGTGGGCGGCTTTGCCGGGCGCTATGCCCCGGCTTCGGCGCAGTCCCGCATCGTCAATACCTATTCATCGGGCGCGGTGACGGGCAACAGTAATGTCGGCGGTTATGCGGGCCGGGTTGCCCCCGGCGGCAGCGGCGCGCCGCTTACGGGATCTTTCTGGGACACGGACACATCCGGTCAGGCAAACGGCATCGGGATGGATGGGGTTAGCGGCGGCTCGCCGGTGACGGGCCATACGACAGCCGAACTCATGGACCCGCAAACCTATATCGATGCGGGCTGGGACATTGACGGTGATGGCGGCACGGGCACGATCTGGCGCATTTATGAAGATGAAGCGCGCCCGGTGCTGCGCTCCTTCCTCACGCCCATCACCATCGATGTGAACGATCTCACCAAAACCTATGACGGGCAGGCAGCGAGCGGCTTCACGGCGACAATCTCCGATCCCATGGCCGCCTTGTCTGGCACGCTGGGGGGCAATCTTGCCGGGGTGACGGATGCAGGCACTTATGAAATCCGCGGGCTCTTTTCCGATGCACTGGGTGTCGACATCATCTGGCAGAACGGCACGCTGACCATCGACCCGGCAACGCTGACGGTGACCGTGACGGTGGATGACAAGGTTTATGACGGCACGGTGGCGGCACGTGTTTCAGGCAGCGTCGTGACGGGCGTGATCGGCGGGGATGATGTCACGGTTTCGGGCAGCTTTGCCTTTGCCGATCCCAATGCGGGTGTCGCTAAGAACATTCTAATTTCGGGCCTGGCGCTTAACGGTGCCGATGCCAATAATTACGTCCTGGCGCCGGGCGTGGCGGCGACGGCAACGATTACGCCGGCAACGCTGACGGTTGCAGCCGATGCGCTCTCCAAGACTTATGGCGATGTGGATCCCGGCCTGACTTTCAACTTCTCAGGTTTCGTCGGCGGGGATAACAGCTCGCTCTTTACCGGCGGGCTCGTCCGCGCAGCGGGCGAGACGGTTGCAGGCGGGCCTTATGCGATTGGCCAAGGCACGCTCTCGGCGGGCGGCAATTACATCATCGATTTCACGGGCGCGAATTTCACGATTACGCCGAAGGCACTCAGCGTGAATGTGGCCGCGGATGATAAAGTCTATGATGCGACCGTCACGGCGACGGGTACAATCTTGGGGCTCACCGGCATTGTCGGCGGCGACGATGTAACGGCGAATGGCTCCGGCACTTTTGCCTTTACCGATGCCAATGTGGGCGCGGGCAAGATGGTGAATGTGACGGGCCTTGCGCTTTCCGGCACCGATGCGGGGAACTACACGCTTTCGCCGACGGCCAGCAGCTCGGCATCGATTACACCGGCAAGCCTGAGCGTGACGGCGGATGCGCAGACGAAAACCTATGGCGACGCGGACCAGGCTTTCACCTTCAATTTCTCCGGCTTTGCCGGCGGGGATAACAGCTCGCTCTTTACCGGCGCGCTGACCCGCGCGGCGGGGGAGACGGTGGCAGGCGGGCCTTACGCGATTAGCCAAGGCACGCTTTCCGCCGGGGGCAATTACACAATCAATTTCACCGGCGCCAATCTCACCATCACGCCAGCCGCGCTGACCGTGACGGCGGATGCGGTCTCCAAAGTCTACGCTGAGCGTGATCCGGCACTCACCTTCACCCATAGCGGGCTGACGAATGGGGACGACGCTTCAATCTTCACCGGCGCGCTTGTGCGGGCCGCAGGCGAAACGGTGGCAGGCGGACCTTATGCGATCACACAAGGCACACTGTCGGCCGGCAGCAATTACACGATCAGCTTCAATGGCGCGAACCTGACCATCACGCCGGCTGCGCTGACGGTAATGGCGAATGCGCTTTCAAAAGTCTATGGCGCGGTGGACCCGGCGCTCACCTTCACCCATAGCGGGCTGACGAACGGGGATGACGCCTCGGTCTTCACCGGTGCGCTCGCTCGTGCGAATGGCGAAACGGTGGCAGGCGGGCCATACGCGATCAGCCAAGGCACGCTGTCAGCCGGCAGCAATTACACGATCAGTTTCAATGGCGCGAACCTCACCATCACGCCTGCGGCGCTGAGCGTGACGGTGAACGCGCTTTCCAAAGTCTATGGTGCGGCGGACCCCGCGCTCACCTTCACCCATAGCGGGCTGACGAATGGGGATGATGCCTCGATCTTCACCGGCGCCTTGGCGCGCGCGGCAGGCGAGACGGTGGCAGGCGGACCTTACGCCATTACGCAAGGCACGCTTTCTGCTGGGAGCAACTACACCATCAGCTTCAACGGCGCCAATCTCGTCATTACACCGAAGGCGCTCAGCGTTTCCGTCTCCGCCGACGACAAGGTCTATGACGGAACGGTGGCCGCGACCGGCACGGTAGGCGGCCTGAGCGGCATTGTCGGCGGCGATGATGTTACGGCCTGGGGTAGCTTTGCCTTTAATGATGCCGATGTAGGGGCCGGGAAAGCGGTCAATGTGACGAACCTCACGCTTTCGGGCGCCGATGCGGGCAACTATACGCTCTCGCCCAATGCGGCAACGAACGCTTCCATCACGCCTGCGGCACTGTCGGTTTCGGCGGATGCGCTCTCCAAAACTTATGGTGAGGCCGATCCTTCCTTCACCTTCAACTTCGCCGGGTTTGTCGGCGGAGATAACGCCTCGCTCTTCACCGGCAGGCTTGCCCGCGCGGCGGGGGAGACGGTGGCAGGCGGGCCTTACGCCATCGGCCAGGGCACGCTTTCGGCGGGCGGCAATTATACGATCAATTTCACCGGCGCCGACTTCACCATCACGCCGGCAGCACTGACCATTACCGCCAATGATGCGCAAAAGGATGAAGGCGATACGCTGCTGCTCAATGGCTTCAGCGTGGCAGGGCTTGTGGCCGGGGACAGCGTAAGCGGTGTCAGTCTGACGAGTGCCGGGACAGTGGCAAATGCGGCGCCCGGTACCTATGTCATCACCGCAAGTAATGCGGCGGGCACCGGCCTTTCCAACTACGCCATTACCTATGTGAACGGTCAGCTGACGGTGATCGAAATGCCGCTCGTGCAGCCCAATCCGCTGCCCGGCACGCCGCAGCTTCCGGGCGATATTACGCTGACCTCCTTCCAGCCGGGCACGCTGCAAAATGCCTGGCGGCCGGAAGACCAGCCCATCGGCAAGGGCGAGGGAGCGGGCGGTTTCTGGACGCTGCCGATCCTGTTGCAGCTTGGCGGCTTCGGCGGCGGTACGGATGATGGCGGCCTCGTGACGGGCTCGATTGGCCAGGAAGACGGCCAGGGTAGCGGGGATGACGAAGAGCGCTGGAACCTCTTTACAGGCCAGGCAGGCCGCTTCGGTTCTTACACGAATATCGGGGTGCAGGACCTGCGGCCTCTCCCCGTCACCGGTAGTTTTTCCGCGGCGACAGAATGATAGGACAGAGTGTGGGGGATCAGTTGGAAGAAGCGCGCCGGCGGCGTTTGCGTTACACGTTGCCGGTGCTGGCACTGCTGATACCGGCTTTCGGCGGCATGGCGCAGGCGGCGGATGAGGATTTCGAGCGGATTGCTCCGCAAGAAGCCCCGCCGCTTGAAGGGGGCGGCACCCTTACCGTTCCCGATGTGCTGGACGAAGCGGATGGCGAGGCAGGCAATGTCATTCTGCCGGAGCTGAAAGGTATTGTGGTGCGCGCGCAGGGCGGTGCGATCGAGGCGGGCGGTGTGGACCGGCCTGGTATCGATGCCGCTGCACTCGGGGATGAAGAAGCCGCCGTGCGCGCGGCGCTTGAGCCTTTTCTGGGCGCACCCTTCCATCAAGGTGATATCGGCAAAGTGTCGCGGGCCATCGTCAACATTTACCGCGAAGCCGGACGGCCTTTCGTCGATGTCTCTTTTCCTCCGCAGGATGTGACGGCGGGCACCGTACAGGTGCTGGTGACGGAGTTCCGCCTCGGACAGATCGAGGTGGCTGGCAATAAGTGGTTTTCGGAAGCGCAGTACCGGGACGGGATCGGCATTCGCCCTGGCGCGCCGGTGGAAATCGAACGGCTGAAACAGGGCATCAATCAGCTCAATGCCAACCCGTTCCGCCGGGTCGACGCAGTGCTGAAACCGGGCGCGAGCCCTGGCGCGACGGATATCGCGCTGCAGGCCGAAGACCGCTTTCCTTTGCGCGTTTATGCAAGCTACGACAATACGGGCACGCCGTTGACGGACAGGGACCGCTGGAGCCTTGGTTTCAACTGGGGCAATGCCTTCTGGCTTGGTCATCAGCTTTCCTATCAGGTGACGACCAGCGGCGATCTTTTGCAGGACCGGGACAGGGGCGCGGGCCAGAGCGATGATTTGCGCTTTGAAGCGCATTCCTTCACCTACACCGCGCCGCTTCCCTGGCGGGATACGCTGCAGCTTTTCGGCTCGCATGTGGAGCAGGTGCCGGATCTGGGGCCTTTCTTTGGACAGGAGGGGCTTTCCTATCAGCTCAGCGCGCGCTACCGCCACGCGCTGCCGTCGCTTTCCTTTGCAAGCCACAGCGTGAGCCTTGGCTTCGACCACAAATCGACGAACAACAACCTGTCCTTTGGCGGTACGCAGGTTTTTGCCAATACGACGAATGTCGATCAGTTCCTGTTGAATTATGAAGCAAGCGCTGTGGACCCTTACGGGCAGACGACGCTGGTCAATTCACTGGTCTGGGGGCCGGGCGGTTTCAACAGTCATAATACGGACGATGCCTTTGCCGGTTCCGGCACCGCCTTTGCCGAGGCTTCTTATCTTTATGACACGTTGGAGCTGACCCGCGCGACGCGCCTGCCCAAAGAAGCAAGCTGGGTGCTGCGCGTGAAAGGGCAGATTTCCGACGGCAACCTTCTGCCCAGTGAGCAGCTTGGCGGCGGCGGTGTGGACAGCGTGCGCGGCTATGAGGAGCGGGCGGTGAACCGGGCGCAAGGCGTCCTGGTGAGCAACGAGCTGCGCTCGCCGCCGTTTCCGGTTCTAGGCCAAGGGTTCGATTGGGCCGAAGACAGGATGCAGCTGGTTGGTTTTTGGGATTATGCCTATCTTTCGGATAAAGATCGCCAGCCCAATCTCTCTAAAAGCGTGACGCTGCAAAGTGTGGGCGTGGGCGCGCGCTATGTGTTCGACCGCTATCTTTCCGTGCGGTTCGACTATGGCTGGCAGCTGCGGGAATTGCCGGGCGCGAGCGACGAAGGCCAGCTGGGCACGGTTTCGGTGACGCTGAGCTACTAACCCTTCCCTTTGCTGGAACTTGTTTCAAGGCGGCCTCCGGGCCGCCTTTTTCCTTCCGGCACCGCGAAATTGACGGGGACGTTCAATCGACATAATGTATGTCATTAATTTGAGCGCGCGGAAAATAACCGGGCCTGGGGGGGATGGAATGCGTTTTCTCAATTGGAAAATTCTGGTGCCGGTGCTTTTGGTGGCGGTGCTGATCGGCGCGGCTTACGCGGAGCGCAAGACACTGCTCGTCAACGCCATCGGCATGTACATGCAGTGGAACCGCCATGTGGAGCCGAACCGCGCGGTGGCCTGGGCCGCGCCGGAAAACGAAACGGCAGCGGCGCGCCCGGCGGGCGAGCGGCCCAACGTCGTTCTCATCGTTGCAGACGATCTGGGCTTCAACGATCTGAGCTTTTTCGGCGGCGGGGTGGCGGGCGGCAGCGTGCCGACGCCGCATATCGATTCCATCGCCCGGGAGGGCATGAACCTCTCCAACGGCTATGCGGGCAATGCGGTCTGCGCCCTCTCGCGGGCCATGATCATGACAGGGCGCTATTCCACGCGCTTCGGCTTCGAGTTCACGCCCGTGCCGGACGGCATGCAGCAAGTGATCCGCGTGCTTTCCAGCGGCGATGACCGGTTGCATCCCGTCATTGTGGATGCTGATGTGCCTGAATCAGACATTCCCTTCGCGCAGCGCGGCATGCCGACATCCGAAACGACGATCGCCGAAGTCCTGCAAGAGGCCGGGTATCAAACGCTTCACATAGGCAAATGGCATTTAGGCCGGACGGAAGGATTCCGCCCGCGCGATCAGGGTTTCGATGAAAGCCTGATGATGGAGGGCGGGCTCTACCTGCCCGAAAACTCGCCCGATGTGGTCAATTCCAAACAGCCTTTCGACTTCATCGACCAGGCGCTATGGCAGGTGCTGAATTATTCCGTCAGCTTCAATGACAGCGCGCCTTTCGAGCCGGATGGATATCTGACGGATTACTTTACCGAGGAAGCGGTTTCCGCGATCAAAGCGAACCGGGACCGGCCCTTCTTTCTCTATCTCGCTCATTGGGGCGTGCACACCCCGCTCCAGGCGGCCAAAGCCGATTACGATGCGCTCTCGCATATCGAAGATCACCGGCTGCGCGTTTATGCGGCGATGGTGCGCTCGCTCGACCGCAGCGCGGGCCGGGTTCTGCAAACCCTCAAAGAGGAGGGGCTGGAGGAGAACACGCTCGTGATTTTCACCAGCGATAATGGCGGCGCGGATTATGTGGGGCTGCCGGACATCAACCAGCCTTATCGCGGCTGGAAGCTGACCATGTTCGAAGGGGGCACCCATGTGCCTTTCTTCGCCAAATGGCCGGGGCGCATTGCGCCGGGCAGCCGGCTTGAGAGCCCGGTTTCTCATCTCGACATTCTGCCGACATCGGCCAGTGTTGCCGGACTTTCCGGCTGGGAGGTGAAGCCCATCGACGGGGTCGATTTGCTTCCCTATCTCACCGGCGAGAAAGAGGCATTCGAGCGTCCGATCTTCTGGCGGGAAGGTTATTATCAGGCTGTCCTGCACCAGGGCTGGAAGATGCATGTCTCGGATAATCCGGACAAGGTCTGGCTGTTCAATCTGCGCGAAGACCCGACCGAGCAGAACAATCTGGCGGAGGCGAAGCCCGAAAAAGTCGCCGAGTTGAAAGAAATGCTCGCCGCGTTCAATGCGGAGCAGGCCGAACCCTCCTGGCCCTCCGTTAGCGAACTGCCCGTGCTGATCGACAAAACGGGCGCTGAGAAGGCGGAGCCGGGAGATGAATATATCTACTGGCCCAATTGATTTTTAAGGGGCGGCGCCCGCCCGGCGTTTTAAAGAGAAATAGAGCGCTGCGGCGACGAGCGGCAGGAGCGCCAGCGTCGCATAGGCTTCGGGCGGGTGATGGCCGGTGCCGGCAGGCTTCAGTACCCATGTATTGAGCGCGATAAGGCTGCGTTCCATCAAAATGATGAGAAAGAAGAGCGGCACCAGCGCGCGGTAGCGCAGCGCCACAAGCAGCATGAGTGTGCCATAGGCGATTTGCGTGGCGCCCGCCCAGGCAAAGGTACCGATGATGACGGGTCCGCCCGCGCTCAGATCGAGCCCGGCGATGGACCCCGCGCCCCCGTCCGGCAGGAAGCTGTGGATGAGGCCCGGCACGATCGTGCCGAGGGCTAGAAAGGCGAGGAATGGCGGGCAGGCCTTGTGCCCTTGATAGGGGATGGTGGGGGCGGGAAGAAGCGCGCTCATTTCATGTCTCTCCTAATGCACCCGGTTATGCGCCCGGCTGGCGCAGAAATAGCAGCACTATGCTGCCCAGCGCAGCGGCAAGAGCGAGCCCCAGTGCCGCCCAGATGCGCGGGCCTGCCATAAGGCTGATCATGGGGGAGGTGGGGACGGAAAACGTGGCGGGAATGGCCGCGACCTTGAACGCATGTCCGTCTTTAAAGGCAGGGTCGGTGACAAGCTCCATCGCATCGCGCCGGCTGCGGTAGCGCATCCAGCCCATCACCGTCCAGCCGGGGTTTTCAGCGACGTTCCAGCTATCCACATGTCCGCCCACAATGCGGGCGGCAATGGCGGGATGGCCCGCGCGCTTGAAAAGCGCTTTGAAGAAAGAGGAGGTATAACCGCTTAAGATTTCCTGGGAGGATTTGAGTTCGCCCGTTTGCGGGTCCGGGACTTTTCCTTCATGGAGTTTGACGAGATTGAGCATGAAAAACTCGCGCCCGTCATCCTTCTCCAAAAACCGGCGCAGCACCGCCGGGTCCGTTGCGCCGTTCGGCGTTCCCTCGGCAAGGCGGGCCATGTATGTCTCGATTTCCTCCGGCATGAGCGGGCCCTGCCAGTTCTGATACCAGCCAAGGAAACCGAGATAGATGAAAAGGGCGGCGGCCCAGAGCCAGAGAATGTTCATATGATCCTCGCATTTGACGGGCGCAATCTAATGACATAAATTATGTCAATAAATTATGCCGGTCAAAGAAAACCGCATTTCTTCCAGGCAGGGGCCTTTCATGAGCATTCGGGAAATCGTTTCTCCCTTTTTTGCAGCCCGTATCGTCAGTGAAAAAAGACAGATGGAGGCTAGGGCCGCGGCCGAAAAAGCGCGCCGGAAAGCGGGCGCACCTCATGAAATCTTTTATTTTCACCAGCCGGACGATCCCTATGCGGTTCTTGCCGCCCAGCTTCTGCAAAACCTGACAGAGCGCTTCGATATTAAGCTGACACCCATGCTGGTGCCCCCGCCTGCCGATAATGACGCGCCGGAGCGCGAGGCGCTGATCAATTATTCGCGCAGGGACGGCGCGATGCTGGCGCAAAAATACGGTCTCTCGTTCGATGATCCGGGCCGCCAGCCGGATGGGGCGCTTACCGCGCTGGCGCACCGGATTCTTGCAAGCGCCATCGCCAAGGAGCGTTTTCCGGAGGCGGTTTGCGCGGTGGACCGGGCGCTTTGGCAGGAGGATACGGGCAGGATCGACGCCCTTGCCGGGGAGTTTGGCATGGCGGGAGAAGCGGAGACGGCCCATGCGATGCAAAAAGGGGCTGAGATGCGGAGGCGCCTCGGGCATTATCTCGGCGGGGTCTTCTGCTATGCGGGCGAGCAATATTGGGGCGTGGACCGGCTGCATCATCTGGAAACGCGGCTGCATGCGCTTGGCGCTTATATTGGGCCGGAGCCTTTCGCGCCGCTGAAGCCGCCGCCCGCGCTTATGGCCCGGCCGGGCGATGAAGCGCCGGGCCCTGCGATCGATTTCTTTCTCTCCTTGCGCAGTCCTTACGCGCATGTCGCCGCGCCGCAGCTTTTTGCTCTTGCCTGGCATCACAATTGTCCGGTGCGGCTGCGTTTCGTCTTACCGATGATGATGCGCGGCATTCCTGCGTCTTTTCAAAAGCAGACCTACATCATGCGCGATGCCAAGCGCGAAGCGGCGCGGGCGGGGATCGGTTTCGGCCGCATTGCCGATCCTTTCGGCAAACCTTCCGAGCGGGGCCTTGCGCTCATTCCTTATGCGGTGAGCCAGGGAAAAGGCGAGGCTTTCGTTCTTTCCTTTCTCAGCGGCGTCTGGGCGGAGGCGATCCGCTCCGGTTTCAATCCGGGGCTGAAAAAGATCGTGACGCGCGCCGGGCTTGATTGGAAAGAAGCCAAAGCTTTTCTGGGCGATGAAAGCTGGCGGGAAGAGGCGGAGGAAAACCGCAAAGCGCTTTTTGAGCACGGGCTTTGGGGTGTGCCGACCTTTGCGGTGGGCGATATTGCCGTTTGGGGGCAGGACCGGCTCTGGGCGGTGGAAGACGAAATTATCCGCCTGAAAGAAAAAACGCGCACCCAAGGCTGAGCGCGCGTTTGATCGTCAAAGTTAGGTCTGGGTTTAACCTTCCCAAACCTCGATATTGTTTTTCCGGCCGACGCGGCGGGTGCTGCGCAGCGTCATGATTTCTGAAAGGCCGGTTTCCTCGAGCAGCGCGCCGACGGATTTCCTGTCTTCCTCTCCCAGCGCATCGAATGCGTCCTGGATACGCTGCAGCAGGTAGAAGCGGTAGGGCATCACGCCGACATCGAATGTCTTGCCGCGCCATTCGAAGGTGCATTTACCGATGGCGCGTACGAGCTTTTCCCCGCCGACGGGCGTGTCCGCCGGCAGGTCCGGGTTCTCGGCTAGCCAGTCATTTGTGAACGCGGTGAAGGCGCGGATCTCCGGCAGATAGTCGGAGGCGACGCGCTTCAGCAGGGTTTTGAGCGTGGCGGGAATTTCATCACCGGGCAGCAGTGCTTCGGGATAATCCAGAAATTCGGACATATCCGCGCCCCAGGCATTCATGCGCTCGGTCCAACGGAAGAGCGCCGGTGCGCGCCGTTTCATCATCTGGGCAGGGTAAGGATCGCGGCCGAGATGCGCAAAGAGGCTGGCGATGAGCCCATAATCGCCGATGGTGGGCGTGCCGCCGAGCAGATAAGGCGTTTCGGCAAAATGCGCGTTAAGCTCGTCCAACAGTTCTTCATAAGCCTCTTCGATGACGGGTATCGTCTCCGGCACCACACCGAACATGACGGCGGCGGCGCGCATGCGGCCTGTCGATTTGCGGATGATTTCTAGCCGCTTTTCGCGCGGTGCGGAGGGCATGGCGAAAAGGCCGAACTGATCTTCGATGAAATCGAGATTGGTTTCGTCGAAATTCCAGCGGTAATGCATGGCCGGGCGCACCATGCCCTCGCCGCCGAACATTTCGAAGATGAGCGAGGTGATGCGTTGGCGCGGGCTTTCAGGATAGGCGGAATGGCGCGCGAGGCCGTGCTTCTCGAACCAGTCGATAATATCCGTGCCATCCTGAACGATTTCACCGTCCGGCGTTTCGAGCACGGGAATGATCCAGCGCTGAATGGCGGGCATGACTTTTTCGCCATAGCGGGGATGGCCCGGCGTCATTTCCTCGAAATCCACATGCTGCTTGATCAGGTAAGAGCGGGCCTTGCCGGAATAAAGCGAATGCGGCATGCCGTAAAAGCGGAACTTGGTCATGAAAATTCTTCCAGAAATAAATTCTTTTCAGGCGTTCTAATGGCGCGACCATATGGCATAATATCTGCCAATAAAAGCATTCATCGAGTGGAAAAGGACGGGCCGATGGCGGGCAGCGCCGCACAAAAGAGCGAGCCGAAACAGGACGGCCGGCTGAACCGAAGCGTGAAGACGAAAGCGGCGATTGCCGCCGCCTTTGTCGAGATGGTGGATGAAGGCAATCTTGCGCCCACCAGCGAGCAGGTAGCGCTGAGGGCCGGGGTGGGGCACCGGACGGTGTTCCGGCATTTTCAGGAAATGGAATCGCTCTATTCGGCCATCAGAGATGAGATCTTCAAACTGATTGAGCCAATCCTGACGGAAATTTCCACGGATCTGCCGCTCGAAGAACGGATCAAGCTTGTCGTGCGTCAACGCATCCGGTTTTTTAAACGCATCACCATGTTCCGCCGGGCGCTGATTGCGCGCTACTGGACCTCGCCTGCCTTGCAGGAACTGACCCGGCAGGACGAGAAGCTGATGCGCGCTTTGCTGCTGAAGGCACTGCCCGAATGCGCGGCGCTTCCCAAAAAGACCTTCGAGGCGGCGGATCTGCTTTTGTCTTTCGAAAGCTGGACGCGGCTGAAGGAATTGCAGCGTCTTTCCGATGCCCAGGCCCGGGCTGTGATCGAGGAAACGGTGACAGGGCTGATCGTGCGCGCCTGTTGAGGGCCGGAGAATTTTCTGGCTACGGGGTATATAATGACATAATGTCTGTCATTATAAGAGCGGGTGCCCGGCATGGTGATGGATCACAGGCAAGAGAATGAAGCTGGCGGGGATGCCTTGCCCATCCTGCACGGTCTGACCCTTTCTTATTTTACCGGCAAGCTCGAAGCCTATATGCGGGCGAAGGGGCTCGGCTACAGGTTCCGCGAAATGGATATGGCGGCGTTCCGCCGGGCGGCGCGGGCTACGGGTGTCGCGCAGATGCCGCAGCTTGAATATCCAGATGGCACCTGGCTTAGCGATACGACGCCGATCATCCGGTATTTCGAGGAAAAGGGAGAGGGGCCGGCATTCAGCCCCGCGGTTCCCGTGACGCGGTTCCTCAGTCTTGCGCTTGAAGATTACGGTGATGAATGGCTCTGGCGGCCCGCGCTTTATTACCGCTGGGCGTTCGATGAAGATGCGCGGCTGATGAGCAGTCAGATTGCACGCACTATGCTGCGCGATCTGCCGCTGCCTTTCGCGTTGCGGCGGCAATTTATTTTACGGCGCCAGCGCAAGGTTTTTCTGAAAGAAGACGGGGTGACCGCGAAGACGGCGCCTGCCATCGAAGCACTCTATAAGCGCACTTTGGCCGAGATGGACGGCCTGCTTCGAACGCGTCCCTTCCTTCTTGGTGCGCGCCCCTGCGAAGCGGATTTCGGGTTTTTCGGTTCGATGTTCCGGCATTTTTCATATGACCCGACGCCTGCCGCGCTGATGCGGGAAAAGGCGCCTTATGTGTTTGCCTGGGTGGCCCGGCTTTGGGCCTACCGCCCGGAAGATGCGCAAGGGACGGTTTTGCCCGAGGGTATTCCGAACGGACTGGGCGGGTTGATGGCGGATTTCCGCGATGAATATCTGCCCTATCTTGCGGCGAATGGTGCGGCCTTTGAACGCGGCGCGCGGGACTTGCGCTATGAAGCGGCAGGGACAAGCTGGGCCCTGCCGGTAAATCCATACAGGGTGCACTGCCTTGCAGCGCTTGCGGGGGCGTATCAAACGCTTTCCGGCGGCGAGAGGGAGCAGCTCGAACCGCTTTTGCAAGAGGGTGCGCGGATTTTGTCGGATTACAAAGGGAGGGCGCCGGATGCGCCCGCCGCACATGCCAAGCCGGCCGATCGGCAATGGCGCTGAAGGGACGGAAGTCATGAACGGGGAAACGGGCATTGGGAACATGAGGGCTTTCTGGAAAAAGGGCGCGCTGGTGGTGCTTCTCTGCGCAGCCATGGCAGCGCCGGTTTCGGCGCAAGAAAGTGTAAAGCGCCCGAACATCGTTGTGCTCGTTGCCGATGATGTCGGTTTTTCCGATTTCGGCGCCTATGGCAGCGAGATCAACACTCCCAATATCGATGTACTTGCGGGACGGGGAACGCTCTTTTCCAATTTTCATGTCTCGCCCGTCTGTGCGCCGACCCGCGCCATGCTGATGACGGGGGTGGAAAGCCACCGGGCGGGGATCGGCAATCTGCCGGAAACCCTGCCTGAAATCCATCAGGGGCATCCGGCCTATCTTGGCAGGCTGCGGGACGATGTGGTGACGCTAGCGAGCCTTCTGAAAGAGGCCGGATACAAAACCTATATGGCCGGCAAATGGCATCTTGGTCATGAGCCGGGCGCGCTGCCGAATGCGCGGGGGTTCGACCGGTCCTTCGCGCTTGATGCCTCGGGGGCAGATAATTGGGAAAAGAAAAGCTATCTGCCGCTTTATGACGAAGCGCCCTGGTTCGAAGACGGCAAGCCAGCCACGCTGCCGGAAGATTTCTATTCCTCGGAATTCTTCGTCGACAAGATGATCACTTACCTTGAGGAAGACCGGCAGGAGGGCGAGCCTTTCTTTTCCTATATCGGTTTTCAGGCGGTTCATATTCCCATTCAGGCGCCGCGCTCTTTCATCGAAAAATATGAAGGCGTTTATGCGGAAGGCTGGGACGCCTTGCGTGCCGCGCGTTTCGAGGCTGTGATGGAACGCGGCCTCTTGCCGCCCGGCACGAGAATGGGGCCGATGCCCGAAGGGCTCGAGGACTGGGAAAGTTTCACGCCCGAAGAGCAGCGCTATTTGGCGAAAAGCATGGCGGTGAATGCCGGCATGCTGGAGGCGATGGATTTTCATATCGGCCGGCTCATCGATCATCTGAAAGAGACGGGCGACTATGAGAACACGATTTTCGTTGTCATGTCGGATAATGGCCCCGAGCCTAATGAGCCGACCGAACATTTCGGCTTTAAGGAATGGCTCTGGAGCGCCGGCTATAGCCGGGATTATGAAACACTGGGCGAGAAAGGTTCCTACGCCTTTATCGGGTCAGAGTTTGCCAGCGCGGCGGCTGCCCCCGGCGCTTTCTTCAAGCTTTACGCAGGCGAGGGCGGACTGCGCGTGCCGCTCATCATCGCAGGCGAAGGCGTGGGCCAAGGCAGGGCAGATGCCTTTTCCTTCGTTACCGATTTAACGCCCACACTGCTCGATCTGGCGGGTGTGACGCCTGCCGCGGAAGTTGATGGTGTGCCGGTTCAGGAATTTGCCGGGCGCTCGCTCGCGCCGATTTTGAAGGGCGAGGCGCAAAACGTGCGCGGGCCAGATGAAGCGGTTGGCATCGAGCTTGGCGGCAATGCCGCGCTCTTCCGCGGGGACTATAAACTGACGCGGAATATGCCGCCGCTCGGCGACCGTGTCTGGCGGCTTTACAACATCAAAGCCGATCCGGGCGAGACGAAGGACCTGGCCGCGCAAGAACCGGAGCTCTTTGCGGATATGATGCGCGAATACGAAGCTTATGCCGCCCGTGTCGGTGTGCTGGAAGTGCCGGAAGGCTATGAGCAGATGAAGCGGGTGGCCGCGCTCACCCGCGAAAAGCGGATGGGACGGCTGTTTCCCTGGGCCGGGCTTGCCGTGCTGCTGCTCGCGGGCGCTATCGGCGGCGCGGTCTATTACCGGCGCAGGCGGGCCCGCGGCTGAAAGGGCTAAGCACACCCTTTTGATCCGCTGGTTTTGGCTTTTCTGTCATACTGAACCTCCGGGAAATCTGCGGCATGTGATCGCCGAAGAGAAGAGAGACGAGGAGCAGCGCCATGGCGGAGCGTGTCTTTTTAAAACGGGCTTATGAGGCGCCCGCCAAAAGCGATGGAACGCGGGTGCTGGTGGATCGGCTCTGGCCGCGCGGTATTTCCAAAGAGGCGCTGAAGGCGGACCATTGGCTCAAAGAGGTTGCACCGAGTACGGAGCTTCGCAAGTGGTTTGATCACGATCCGGAAAAATGGGCCGAGATGAAAAAGCGCTACAAGGCCGAACTCGGTAAAGGCGCGCAGAAAGAAGCGCTGGGTGAGCTCAAGGCGCTTGCGAAGGAGGGGCCGCTGACCCTCGTTTATGGCGCCAAGGACGAGCGGTACAATCAGGCTGTCATCCTCAAGGAATTGCTGACCGGCAAAGCCGGCTAATCCTTGTCATTAAAATGCTGCGGTAGAACGACGCAGCCAGGCGGCAAGACCTACCGTGTTCATCTCCCATACACCCTCATTTTGCCATGTTTGTCTGACTTACTCCCTGAACGGATCAAGCTATCTGCTTTGGTTTCTCAGGCTTTCCGGCACATTTGCGGATTGCATATTTCAGGGACCTTTGCCGGTGTTGCGGCGTTCACTGAAGGCTGGCGCCCGGCATGTTGAAACAATTGTTTCAATTTTAACGGAAATTGATGAGGATAAGGCGTGGTTTCTTAAGGCGCTGCCTCTATGCCTGAAAAGGCGAATTCATGGATTGGTCAGGGTGATGCAGACACCGGCATCTTACAACACCCCGGACTATCTGGATGTTCCAGAGAAGCCCTCCAAGCCGTCCCAGATGAGCCGGACACAGGATCCCGCTCACGAGGACGGCGACACGTATTTTCCCGGCCTGATGGCCGGCGGGGTGGTCCTGTGGGGCCTCCTTGTTGCGGGAGGCGCGGGTATCTGGCTCTGGATGGCGGATGCGGAAACGCAGATGGAAGCAGGCTTCGGCTTGGCGGCCACCATTGCCGTGGGTGCCAGCCTGATGGGGCTTTTGTGCTTTATCGCTGCCATGTGGCTGTTCGCCGGGCAGCGTCTGACGAAGACGCGTCTGGCTGCGCTGGAGCGCGATTACAAGGAAGCCTCAAGCGGTCTTGCTGCAACGGAAGAAGCGCTCTCGATGGAAAAGCGCGACCATGAAATGACGTTGCGGGCAGCCCGGCGGCTTGCTATGCGCCATGATGCGCTTTTTCATGTGGCGCCGTACCCTGTGCTGGTGGTCGAGCCGGCGGCGCGCCGCGTGCTCTTTGCCAACCGTCGGGCGGGCGGGCTTTTCGGTCTGACGCCGACGGAGCTTTCCAAGCGGCGGTTTTCCGTCTTCGTGCCGCAGCCGGCCGATTACGAGCGGCTGATGGCGCTTGTCGCCGATGGCGGGGATGCGGAAACAGGCACTGAAATTTCCATGTGCGATGCGGCGGGCCGCAGCTTCCGGGTGCATGTCTATGCGGTGAATATCGATTATGACGGCCAGCAGGCGATCTATCTGATGATGGAGGATCTTGCCGAGAAGCAGCGCCTTGAGCAGGCACTGGAGCGCTCCACGGGCCAAGTTCATGCCCAGCAGGCGGAGCTTTCGCATTTGCGCGAAGAAGTCGGCAGTCAGAAGGACATCATCGACACGCTCGGCAAGCAGGTCCGCGTCCAGTCTTCACCGAAATAACGGGCTTTAATGCCGCTCTATCAGGCGGCGTTTTTCTGCTCGTCCTGCTTCAGGCTGGCATCGAAACGGTAAAGCGTTGAGCAGTAGGGGCAGACGATGTGGTCGTCCGAGCCCATATCCAGATAGACATGGGGATGATCGAAGGGGGCTGAGGCACCCATGCATTCGAATTCCCGCGCGCCGATGCGAATTTCGGCAACACCTTCATCATTGGCGAATTTCGGTACGGAGTGGTCGCTGGCCATGTTCGATCCCGTCTTTGCGTAAGTTCCTGCCCCAAGGCCCCGTGCCGCGCTGCGGCTTCGGTGCGGAGCCTTGCAACGCGTTTCCTGCGAGGCTTGAAACGTGCGTAACCTACCGGCCCGAAGGGCGGCTGCCTAGCCCTAAAACCGGTCCCTCTGCAGGGGCTGCCGAGCGCTGTCCGGGGCGGCTCTGCCTCTGTTACGGTTCGTTACCCTAAAAACGTTGATGGGAGCCGTGACATTCTGTCATACTTCATCCCGGTAATACGCCTCGCAAGAAAGGCGCTGCCGGGTGGAGGACCATAGGGAGGAGAGGCATGGCCGAGGCTGCCAGCCGCGAGCGTTCTGACGCGCTGAAAAACTTTACGCTGTTTTCCTATTCTCTGCCGGCAATTCCCATTTCCGCTCTCGGGCTGCCGCTCGTGGTGCACCTGCCGCCTTTCTATGCAAAGGAAATGGGCCTGGGGCTGGCGCTGGTCGGCTTCCTCTTCATGATCGCCCGGTTCTGGGATGTCTTTACGGACCCCGTGCTCGGCATTCTTTCCGACAAGTTCGAAACGCGCTGGGGACGGCGGCGTCACTGGATCGTGCTCTCCGTGCCGATCCTCATGCTCTCCGCCTATATGATCTTCCTGCCGAGCGGGGAGGTGAACGGCGTCTATCTCATGTTCTGGATGTTTATTCTTTATGTGGGATGGACATTGCTGACGATCTCGCACCTGTCCTGGGGGGCGGAGCTGACGCCGGCTTATTATGAGCGCAGCCGCGTGCACGGGGCGCGTGAGATCGCGCTTATTCTGGGCATGGTCTTCGTGCTCACCCTGCCGGTCTTCGCGCATCTGATTTTCCCCGAAGAGTCCGAACCCCACGCGGTCACGCTGATGGGGCTTTTTATTATCATCATGTTGCCCATTACCGTCGCCGTGGCCGTGTTTGGCGTGAAAGAGCGCAAAACGCCGCCGCCCCAGCATGTGCCCTGGAAGCAGGCCGTCAAACTTCTGGCCACCTCCAAGCCGCTGCAGATCATTCTGGCGGTGGATCTCATTTCCGGTATTTCCGGCGGCATCGTGGCTTCGCTTTTCATCTTCCTGGCAAGCGATGCCTTGAAGCTCGGCAGCGCATCGGATGCGATGCTGCTCGTTTATTTCATTTCCGGCGTGACCTTCATTCCCCTGATCATGGTCTTGTCGCGCAAATTCGGTAAGCACAAGTCCGTTGCCTTTTCGGCGCTTTTCAGCGGCGCGACACTGCCGCTCATTCTGCTCATTCCCGAAGGCAATGTGCCTATGGCCATGGCTTGCTGGATTGCGCTCGGCGTTAATATGGGGGCAGGGCCGTTCCTCTTCCGCTCGATCATGGCCGATGTCGCCGACCATGATGCAGTGCAAAGCGGGCAGCAGCGCACGGGGCTTTTCTATTCGCTCCTCACCATGACGAACAAGGTGGGTCATGCAGTGGCGATCGGCATCGCCTATGCCGCGCTCGACCTGATCGGTTTTCAGGCGGGCGGCGAAAATTCACCGGAAGTCATCGCGGGCCTCAAGGCCGTTTACGTATGGCCGGCCTTTATCATCGCGCTGGCCTGTGCCTATCTCATCTGGCGTTTTCCCATCGACGAAACGAAGCAATTGGAAAACCGCCGTATCCTGGAAGCGCGGGCGCTCGATGTCGCGGAAGCGGCCATCGGATCGCGTACTGCCGCTACCGTCGATCCGCGGCCGACAGGTGCGCCAGCGGATTAACCCCCAACCAACAAGAAAATGAGTTTTGCGGATGAATGAAGGCCGTCTGTCCAACTGGCGTTTGCTTCTCTATGCAGGTCCCGCCGTTCCCATTGCAGCGCTTGGTGTGCCGATCTCGGTGTTTTTGCCGCAGTTCTATGCAGGCGAAATGGGGCTCGGGCTTGCCACGGTCGGCACGATCTTTCTGATCTGCCGCCTTTGGGATGTGGTGACGGACCCGGTCATGGGCTTTCTGTCGGACAAGTATCCCTCCCGCTGGGGGCGGCGGCGGCATTGGATCGCGCTTTCCGTGCCGATCCTCATGCTCTCCGCCTATATGGTCTTCCTGCCATCGAAGCCCGTCACGCCCTATTATCTCGCGGGCTGGATGATCTTTCTTTATATCGGCTGGACGATGCTCACCATTTCCCACATGTCCTGGGGGGCGGAACTCGACCGCGATTATAATGAACGCTCGCGCATTCAAGGTTTCCGTGAAGGGGCGCAGATTGCCGGTGTGCCGATCGTGCTCGTGCTTGTGGCGCTGGTGCAGATTTATCTGAGCACGCCCGACACGGTAGATGCGGACCGGGTGAATTCCATCGGCTGGTTCGTCATCGTGATGCTGCCCATCGCGGTTTTCTTTGCCGTCACCATTACGCCGGAACGCAACATCAAGCTGCCCGGAGTTCTGTCCGTCAAGCAGATGCTGGAGCCGCTCCTGCGCAATGCGCCGCTGCGGCGCGTGACGGCGGCGGATTTCGCCTCCGGCGTTTCCGGCGCCTCGCTCGGCTCGCTCTTCGTTTACATCGTGGAATATGACTGGCGGCTGAAAGAATATATCCCGCTGCTTCTGCTGCTCTATTTCACGGCGGGCGTGCTTTTCGTACCGGTCGTGGTGCGTCTTGCCCGCGCGCTCGGCAAGCACCGGGCGGCGGTGGCGTCGGGCACGTTCAATGCCTGCCTGGTGCCGCTCGTCTTTCTCATTCCCGACGGCAATATCTGGATTGCGGGCGGCATGCTTTTTTTCCTCGGGGTGAATGCCGGGGCGATGAACCTGCTTTACCGCTCGATCATGGCCGATATCGGCGATCTCGACGAAATCGAAACGGGGGAGCGGCGTACGGGGCTTTTCTATTCGCTCCTCACGCTGACGCAGAAAACCGGCGCGGCGATTGCCGTCGGCGTCGTCTTCTGGCTTCTGGCGCTGGTCGGTTTCGACCCGCAAGGGGACAATCCGCCGGAGGTGGTCGACCGCCTTTCTTATATTTTCGTCGGCATTCCGATGCTGGCCAATGCCAGCGTCGCCTTCTTGATGTGGGGCTTTCCCATCGATGAGAAAAAGCAGAAGGAAATGCGCAAGATTCTGGAAGAGCGCTATCTGGAAGAAGTGGAAAGCGCCCAGCGGCCTATTCCGTGATCGGGCCTGTGATCGAAATTCGGCGGCAGCGGCTCAACAGCAACCGCAGCCGCCGATTTCCTGCACGCCGTCCGGGTTGAAAGCGGCGGCGACGGAACGGGCGGAAAACTCCGCGCTCTTGGCAAAACCCTCTTTCGCTTCTGCCTGCATGGCCTGATCACTCAAAAAATCGATGGCGGTCATGGCAAGCGCTTTGGCGCCGTCGATGCAGGCCTTGTCGCCGAGATCCGAGGCCGCCCAGCGAGCGAATTCCGGATTATGGATGACGACATGGGCGGGCGCTGAGGCAATCATGGGATGGATGGAGGGTACGCGGTGGCTGACATTACCCATATCCGTGCTGCCGGCTGAACCGGCGGGCAGTTTTTCCAGCGGAAAGAAATCCCGCCCCAGCATGCGGCTGTTTTCCTCATAGGCCTTGGCGAGCGGCCAGCTCGTTTTCATGTCGAGATAGTCCGCCTTTGCCCAGCGGATCTGGACCCCAGCGCCCGTTGCCATGCCGCCTGCCTCGAAACAGCCGGTGACGCGCTTTTTGAGCGCGGCAAGATCTTCGGCATTGGCCGCGCGCACATAGAAAACCGCCTGGGCTACTTCCGGCACGATATTGGGCGCATCGCCCCCTTTGGTGATGATGCCGTGAATGCGCTCGGTCGGGCGGATGTGCTGGCGCAATTGCGCGATGGCCTGATAGGCGGTGATCAGCGCATCGAGCGCGTTGATCCCGGCATGGGGCATGGCGGAGGCATGGGCGCTCTTGCCGTGATAGGTGACTTCCACTTCCGAAATGCAGATGCAGGGCATGGTGGCAAGGTTGATGCCCGCCGGGTGCACCATCATGGCGGCATCCAGCCCGTCAAAGGCGCCGAACTGGGCCATCAGTTCCTTGCCGCCGCCTTTTTCCTCCGCCGGGGTGCCGAGATAGCGCACGCGGCCGGGCAGGGCGCCGTTCAGCTTGGAAAGGGCGAGCGCCGCGCCAAGGCCGGTCGTGGCGATGATGTTATGGCCGCAGGCATGGCCGATGCCGGGCAGGGCGTCATATTCGGAAAGGATGGCAACTTCCGCCCCGCCGCTGCCGAAGGCGGAAGCGTAGGCGGTTTCAAGGCCGAAGGCCGCCCGCGTCACGGGCAGGCCGTTTTTCTCCAGCGCGCCGGTCAGGGTCTTGGCGGCGTGATGCTCGTGAAAGGCAAGCTCCGGGCGGGCGTGAATGGCATGGCTGATATCGATCAGCTCCCCCGACATGGCGTCGATCATGTCGCAGACTTGCTTTTTCAGCGCTTTCGTATCAGCCATATAAGCCTCCCTTTTCTTTATCCTAGCGGGAGGCGGCAGCTCTTGCCAGCGGCAGCAAAGCAGGCGGTTTCAAGGAGGCGTGATGGAGTATTTTCAGTCGGAGGGCGTGCGGATCGCCTATCGGGACGAGGGGGAAGGCCCGGCCATTGTCCTCGTCCATGGTTTTGCCTCGACGCATCTGGCGAATTGGGTGGAGCCCGGCTGGACGAGCGCGCTGCAGGAAGCCGGCTACCGCACCATCCTTTTCGATCTGCGCGGCCATGGGCGCAGCGGCAAGCTCTATGATCCGGCGGACTACAGTCCGGCGCTCCTTGCCCGCGACCTTGCCGGGCTGATCGAGCATCTGAGCCTCAAACGGCCCCATGTCATGGGTTATTCTCTGGGTGCGATGATCGGCCTGCGCCTCGCCTCGGATGTCCCGCGGCTTTTCGGCTCGCTCATCGCGGGCGGGGTGGGGGCGCGGCTCTTCGAGCCGCCGTCCCATGTCGAGCCTGTCATCGCGGCGATGGAAGCAAGCGATCCGGCCAGTATCACGGACCCGGCGGCGCGGGCGTTCCGGATTTTTGCCGATCACAACAAACAGGACCGTAAGGCGCTGGCTGCGTGTTTTGCGCGGGCGCGGGAGCCTTTCACACGCCAGGAACTTTCCCGCATCGCCGCGCCCGTTCTCGTCATTGCCGGGGAGCGGGACGATCTTGCCGGACCGCCCGGCCCGTTGGCGGACGCCATTCCGGGCGGGCAGGCGCATATCGTGCCCCGGCGCGATCATATGCGCACCGTCGGTGATGCGCAGACGAAACGCGCCGTGCTCGCCTTTCTGGAAAATGTTGCCCGTTCTTAGCGGGCGGCGAGCGGTGCAAAGCCCAGATGCAGCCCGGCATCGGTGATCAGCGTTTCGCCGGTAATGTGCTCGCCCCCTTCATCGGCAAAGAAGATCACCGCTTTGGCGATGTCTTCGGCCATGCCGGCGCGCTGCAGGGGCGTTGTTTCTTCCTGCTGCTTGACGATGCTGTTGAACTGGTTTTCGCCGAACCGGTCCGAGAACCAGCGCGTGCCGATGAAACCGGGACAGACCGCATTCACCCGGATTTCCGGGGCAAGCGAACGGGCAAGCGAGAGCGTCATGGTGTTGAGCGCGCCTTTGGAAGCGGCATAGGCGACGGATGACCCGATGCCGGTGACGCCTGCGATGGAAGAAATGTTCACCACGCGGCCCATGCCCTGTTTTTTCATGGCGGGTGCGCAGGCGCGGATCATCTGATAAGGCCCCACCACATTGATGCGGTAGATGCTGAGGAAATCATCTGCGTCCAGCGCATCGAGTTTCGCGTGATCGGCAAATTGTGTCGTGCCCGCATTGTTGACGAGGACGTCGATGCGGCCCCATTTATCGAGCGCGGCTTTGGCGATGCGCTGGCAGTCTTCGTCATTGCCCACATCGCCCTGGGCGAGAATGGCTTCCGCGCCTTTTGCCTTGCAGGCCTCCACCGTTTCCTTCGCTTCCTTTTCACTCTTCGTATAATTGATGACGAGCTTGGAGCCCCGCTCGGCAAGGCCGATGGCAACGGCGGCGCCGAGCCCCGTTGCGGAGCCTGTGACAATGGAAACGGTATTTTCGAGCGACATGGATTTCTCCCCGGATTTTGACTGTGGTTGGCGGCAGTCTAACGGTAAAAGCGGTGCGGCCCTAGCCCTTGCCGCAGCCGCAATCCTCTCTGGATGTTGCCGCCATCTACGCTAAACTGCGGGCAAAGAGGGGCGGGGTATGAGAAAACGGGTTTCGGCCATTGCGGCCGTCATTGCTGGATGTCTTGTTTCAAGCGGCGGGCTTCAGGCCGCGCCTACCAGCGTTTATTCCGACATCGCGCTTGACAAATGCACGCTATTGGAAGAAGAGCCGGAATTCGGCTCCGCGCTTTGGCGCTGCGATGGCATTGCCGGGTATGACATCTATCTGCGCGAGGGGGATTTGCGGTTCTATATCGCTTTCGGGCGGGACGGGGCGTTTCCCGGCAAGCACGGCCAGACGCTCGCCCCCTTCAACCGCCTTGGCGAGAAGCTGGAATGGCGGCTCGATGAAGAGGGGCAGCCTTTCGCCACCATCGTGCGCTATTTCGTCGATCGCGGCTCTCATCAGGCAGGCATCGATCCTTTACCGGACGGGCAGGTTCTGGTCGTCTCGAAATTCGAGGACGGCGAAAGCTGCCACATGGCCTTCATCGATGCGCTGGAAACGCCGAACGCCAATGCGGTGGCGCGGGAGGTGGCGGATGACCGTTCGGCCCATTTCGTTTGCCGGAGCGATGCGCCCGATCTTGAAGGGGTGGTGGGCGAGGATCTGGGGATCCGCTAGGCGGCCCCCAGAGCTTTCCCCTCAGCCGTTCAGGACCGGCCGTCCTGCACGGAATTCATGAACTCCGTTACCGCTTCTTCCATGTTCAAGCTCGCGCCGATCCCGTGCATGGGACCGGCGGTCAGCCCGCCATCGACGGCGATAGCCTGGCCGGTCACGAATTCGGAGGCATCGGAGGCGAGAAAGAGTGCCGTTTCGGCAATATGCTGGCCGAGCCCCGCTTTCGGAATGGGCTGAATCTTGGCAAGGCGCGGCTTGATGAATTCACCGAACTTATCGGCCACCTGCGAGCCGAGCCCCATGGCCGAGCCGAAGATGGAGGTGGCGATGCCGCCCGGGCAAATAGCGTTGGAGCGAATGTTATGCGGCCCAAGCTCAAGCGCCGCCGTGCGGGCGAGATGCGCGACGGCTGCTTTACAGGCCGAATAAGGCTGCGGGCCGAACCCTGCCTGGAGCCCCGCGACGGAAGCGGTGGAGATGATCGAGCCCGCCCCTTGCACCTTCATCACCGGCACGGCGTATTTATAGCCGAGGAAGACGCCTTTCAACAGCACGCCCACTGTTTCGTCGAACTCGTCCATATCGATCTGGAAAAGCTCGCCGCGCGCGCCGACATAGCCGGCATTGTTGAACATGCAATCGAGCCGCCCGAATTTCTTCACGGTCTCGTTGACGAGATGTTTCATATCCGCTTCGACGGAGACATCCGTATGGATGTAGAGAAAGTCCGGGCCCAGAATTTGGGTCATTTCCTCGCCCAGATGGTCCGTCACATCGGCGGCGACGACCTTCGCACCTTCTTCGAGGAAAAGCTCCACGGTGCTTTTGCCCATGCCGCTTGCGCCGCCCGTCACGATGGCGACTTTGCCTTTCAGCCGACCTGCCATATCAAACTCCCTGTCCGTTGTTTCTTTGTTTGGACGGGACTCTAGCCGGTCTGGCGGCGCTTCTCTAGCGCGATCTCGGAAATAGGAGGCTTACCTGCCGCGGAAGCGGGGGCGGCGTTTTTCCATGAAGGCGGTGCGCCCTTCGGCATAATCCTCGCTGGCAAAGCAGCGCCCGATCAGCCTGTTGCAGAAGACCGCGTCAAAATTACCGGGCGCCTTGCCGATCTCATCGACGATCTGTTTTTCGCTGGCAACGGTCAGCGGTGCATTGTCGGCAATGGAAGCGCAGGTGGTGAGCACATGCTCGCGCAGGTCTTCTTTGGAAAAGAGCTGGTTGATGAGACCCATGGCGAGCGCTTCTTCCGCGCTATAGCGTTTGGCGGTGAAAAAGATTTCCTTCGAGCGGGCCGGGCCCACCAGATTGACGAGACGGCGCGTCTGACCGAGCGGATAGGCAAGGCCGAGGCGCGCGGCGGGAATACCGAAGGTCGAGCCTTCCGCCGCATAGCGCAGATCGCAGGACAGCGCGATGCCGAGCCCGCCGCCGATGCAATAGCCGTCGATCATGGCAATGGTGGGCTTGGTGCAGGCGGCAATGCGCTCGAAAGCGCTTGCCGTCATGTCTTCATATTCCTGCACTTTTTCAGGCGAAGAACGCGTTTCCTCGAACTGAGAAATGTCGGCGCCGGCAACGAAGGCTTTTTCCCCGGCCCCGGTCAGTACGATCACGCGGATGGCGTCATCATTTTCGAAGGTATCCAGAATTTCCGGCACGGCCTGCCACATATCGGTGCTGACCGCATTGTGGCGGAGCGGATTATTGAACACCATCCAGCCGATGGCGCCGTCTTTTTCCGCGATCATACGTTCCGTGCTGCTCGTCATTTCCGTCTCCGCTCCGGGTCACACCATGGCCACCCAGTCCAGACGCGGTTCACGCACCGGCGGGAGAGCCGCCTTCAGGTCGTCCAAGAGCCCGGCTTTGATGTCTTTATAGGCCGGGTCGTCCCAAAGGTTCCGCCATTGATAGGGGTCTTCTTTGAGGTCGTAAAGCTCTCCCTCGGTACCCTCATAGATATTGGTCTTGTTATAGGCGGTGATGATGTAGTGATCGCGGGTGAGTGTGCGGATGGAAACTTCCGTGCCGTCCTTATAGACCGAATCCCATTCGGTGAAGACGCGGTCCCGGTTCTGCCGTTCCGCTTCCTCTTCGTTTTTGGGCAGGGTCTTGCCTTGCATCCAGTCCGGCGTGGGCAGGCCCGCGATCTCGCAGAAGGTGGGCGCCAGATCGATCTGGCCGACCGGGCGGGAAACTTCTCCCGGGGCGATGCCCGCCGATTTTGCCGGCTTCCAGATGAAGGGCAGGCGCATCAGGCTTTCCACATGGTAAGGCCCTTTGAAGAGGAGGCCGTAGTCGCCCTGAAACTCGCCATGATCGGTGGTGAAGATAATGTCGGTATCGTCCGCCCAGCCGCGCTCTTCCAGCTTTGCGAAAACCTTCGCGCAGGCTTCGTCGATCAGCTCGTTTTCGATATGGGTCATGGCGTTGATTTCGCGCACTTGATCCGGCGTCATATCGCGGGCGGCGAATTCCGGCGGCGCTTCGACATTGGTCACGCGCTCGCCTGTCCAATACCACATCCAGTGCTTGGGTTTGCCTTCCAGGATTTCACGCATCTTTTTCTTCGAGCCCGGATAGGCCTCGGGCAGGGCAAGGTCGCGCCAGTCTACCCGGTCCAGCTCGCTTTCCGGCGGGTCCCAGGGATGGTGGGGATCGGGGAAGCTCATCCAGCAGAAAAAATCTTCGTCCGCATCCAGACTGTCGAGCCAGGCCATGGTGCGCTCTGCCACCCAGTCTGTGTGGTAATGCTCGCGGGAGACGGGGTTGTGATGCACCTGGCAAGCACCGGTGTCGCCGCCGCCTGCCGCATTCACTTCGAATTTTTCGTTGAGGTTGCGGTAGAAGCCGCCGATTTTGTCCGGCGCGTTTTTCTTCATCCATTCATTATAATGGAGAATGAGCGGCGTATGGCTTGAAAGCTCCATATGGTCGAAGCCGCGGTGAGGCCCGTATTCGCCGTTGCGCGCCATGCGGTTCTCATAGAATTTCAGATCGAAATCCACGAAAGGCTCGAAATGCGCCTTGCCGATCAGCGCCGTGGCGTAATTGGCGTTCTCTTTCAGATAGGCAGCGACGGAGGGCGCGTCCTCGGGCAGCGGCACGCCGTTCATCCAGACGCCATGGGTGCTGACATATTGGCCGGTCAGCATGGTGGAGCGGGCGGGCATGCAGACGACGGACTGGCCATGGGCGCGGGTGTAGTTGACGCCGCTCTTCGCCAGCGCGTCTATGGCGGGCGTGCGCGCGACCTTGCCGCCATTGCAGCCCAGTGCGTCGAAACGCATCTGGTCGGTCGTGATGAAAAGAATTTTGCGGCCCATCTTGTCCTCCCGAAGTCCCGAATTCCGCCGGGGAGACTAGCTCTTCGGGTGCTCTCTGGGGACTGCCCGAATTGGGCAGTCAGTCCTTCAGAAAGGCGATGATCTCTTTAAAAGCGCGGCGGTCCTGCAGCAGGAAAAGATGTCCGCCTTCGAACATTTCCAGTTTCGCGCCTGCAATCCGGCTGTGCAGCTTTTCCTGGGTTTCGGGCAGGGCGATGCCGTCATATTTGCCGCCGCAAATAAGCGTCGGGGCTTTGATGGCGCCGAGCCGGTCCCAGGTGTCATGGGCGGCGCGTGCTTCAAGCTGGGCAAGCGCGCCCTCGCTATGGCCGGGCTCGCTTGCATAAGGATCGTCGGCGGCCATGCGCACGAGCTCTTCATAATGTTCGGGATGGGCCTTTGCCCAATCGTCGCCGTGACGGGTGTCGGAAATCGGGATCATGTGCCGGGCGCGTTCTTCTCCGTTCATATGGGTAAGTGTGTGGAGAGGGTAGGAGGCGCCGCCGTTTCCGCCCGGCGAGGTGCAGGCAAGGACGAGCTTGTCCACTTTTTCTGGAAAACGGATGGCAAGTTCCTGCGCCACCATGCCGCCAAAGGAAACACCCATGACATGCGCGCGTTCCCAGCCCGCCGCTTCCATCAGCGCGGCAGCATCTTCGGCATAATCTTTCATCGTGTAGGGCGCGCGCTGCGATGCCTGCGGTTTCCCGCTCTGGCCGAGGCCGCGCTGGTCGTAGGAAAGGGTGGTGAAGGCTTTGGGCAAGGGACCGTCGAAAAGGTTCGGCTTTTTGCGCAAATCGCCTCCCGTGCCGGAGATGAAGAGGAGGGGCGGTCCTTCGCCCTGCCATTCGGCATAGAGCCGAATCGTTTCAAGGGATACGAAACCAGCCGGTGCAATCGTCATGAAACCTCCCGAAATGCGCGCTTTTCCGCCCGCTTTTGGGGCAAGCTTAGCACAGGTGCGCCGGGGAGCATTCACGTCCCGTTGACCACGCTGCCCAGTTGAATTCGCATAAGGGCTGGCCTATGTGATAGTCTGGTTTGACGTAGAGGCCGCGCGCGGCCACTTGAAGAGAGGGACGGCCATGTCCAGACCTATCGAGCAGGTCGAGAGCTGCGATCCGATTTGGCAGCGCCTTCAGGAAGAAGCCCGCGAAATGGCGGCCAGCGAACCGGTGCTGGCGAGTTACATTTACGGCACCGTGCTCAACCACGATTCCTTCGATGAAATGTTGTCCTTCCATGTGGCGCGGAAACTTTCCAGCGAGGAAGTCTCGGCCATGGTGCTGCGGGAAGTCTTCGAGGATGTGTTGAAGGCTAACCCGGACATTGCGGCGGCCTGCCGGGCGGATATGTCGGCGGTCTTCGACCGGGACCCGGCCTGCCATGCCTATATCCAGCCGCTCTTGTTCTTCAAAGGCTTCAATGCCATTCAGGCGCACCGTTTCGCTCATGAGCTTTGGACGGGCGGGCGCAAGGCCATGGCGCTTTTCATTCAAAGCCGGGTGTCGGAACTTTTCGCGGTGGATATTCACCCCGCCGCCCGCTTCGGGCGCGGCATCATGATGGACCATGCGACGGGCGTCGTGATCGGTGAGACCGCTGTCGTCGGCGATGATGTTTCCATGCTGCACGGGGTCAATCTCGGCGGCACGGGGAAAGAATCCGGCGACCGCCACCCCAAGGTCGGTAACGGTGTGCTGCTCGGCGCGGATGCGAAAATTCTCGGCAACCTGACGATCGGCGACTGCGCGCGTGTCGGTGCAGGGAGTGTCGTGCTGCAGGACGTGCCGGCCAATTGCACGGTGGCGGGCATCCCGGCCAAGGTCGTCGGCTGTGCGGGCTGCGAGCGGCCGTCGCGGGCGATGGATCATGTGATCCGCGAGGAAGACAAGCCGAAAGAAAAATAGGCGTGGGCTGAAAGAGCGGGTGGCTTAAGGCAGCCTGTCTTTCATCGCATAAAAGAGCATGCCGGCGACAAGACCCGGGTAGCGCAGCAACGTGCCGCCCGGGAATTTTTGTGTCTTCATGCTGGCCAGAAGGTCGAAGCGCTCCGCCGTGCCGCTTACGGTTTCGGCAATCAGCTTGCCGGCAAGTGTTGCCACATTGATGCCCTGGCCGGAATAGCCATGGGCAAAAATCCGGTTGGGCGCGAGGCGGCCGAATTGCGGCATACGGCTCAAGGTGATGGCCAGCGTGCCGCCCCAGGCATAATCGATGCGCACGTCTTTGAGCTGCGGGAAGACGCGCAGCATGGGCTTGCGCACGAAAGCGGCAATGTCTTTGGGGAAGTTCGGCGAGTAGTTTTCCCCGCCGCCGAAAAGCAGCCGCCCGTCCGGGGAGAGGCGGTAATAGTCGATCACGAATTTCGTATCCGCCACGGCGACATTGTCGCGGATCAGCGCCTTTGCCCCTTCGGCGCCGAGCGGCTCCGTTGCGATGATGAAATTGTTGATCGGCATGATGTAGCCGTTCACCCGGCTTTCCAGTTTGCCGAGATAGCCGTTGCAGGCGATGACGACATGGGAAGCTTTCACTGTGCCATGGGCGGTGCGGATGTGGGCCGGATCGCTCTCGCTGATGTCGAGCACGCGGCTGTCTTCAAAAATCCGCGCGCCCTTTTCCTTTGCTGCTTCAGCCATGCCCAAAGCGAAATTCAGGGGGTGAAGGTGGGCCGCGCCTTCATCGAGCGCGCCGCCCCAATAGCGCGGGCTTGCCACCATTTCGCGCATTTCCTCGCGCGGCACATAGCGCAGCTTTCCATAGCCGTAAGCCTCGCGCATATGCGCGGCTTCTTCTTCGAGAGCTGCGGCATCCCTGCGCTTCCAGGCAGCATGCAAAATGCCGGGCGTCAGATCGCAGTCGATCTTGTAGCGCTCGATGATGGATTTGACGGTGCTGACGGAATCTTTTGCCAGATCCCAGAGAAGGTGGGCCGTCTCCTTGCCGTAGCGCGCTTCAAGCTCGCTTTGATCCTTGCGCAAGGTGGTGCCGAGCTGGCCGCCATTGCGCCCCGACGCGCCCCAGCCGATGCGCTCGGCTTCAAGGACGACGGGCTTATATCCTTTTTCTGCAAGGTGCAGCGCGGCGGAAAGGCCGGTATAGCCCGCCCCGATGATGCAGACATCGCAGGTGATGTCCTCTTCAAGGCGGGTAAGCGCCGGCACGCCTTTGGCCGTTGCCGCATAATAGGAATTGGGATAGGTGCTGCTCATGGGCAAATGATAAACGCGCCGGTGGGTCTCAGGCCAGCGCGCCGGAGGGAGCGGCTGCCGCTCAGCTTATCATTTTAAACGTCAGCGCCTTGTTGCTGTCCGAAAAAGTCTCGTTCAGGTCCATGCAGGCTTCCCAGGGGGCGCTGTCGCGGGTGTCTTCCAGTTCCTCTTCGCTCACCCATTCGGTCAGAAAAGTCACGGTCTTGCCGTCCGTGCCTTCCAGAATGCGTGCGTCCAGAAAGCCCTTGGGCGGCGAGCGGTCGAGCTCGCGCTCCTTATAGGCTTTGAGCTGCTGCACGATCGTATCCGGGTCCGATGCTTCATAGGTGATGAGATAGGCGATCGCCATGGGGCACTCCCTGATTTTACCGTTTTGCCTGCCGCGCGCCGCTGCCAGGCGCGGACCAATGTTTGCGCAAGCCTATAGCATGGGCGGGCGTCTCTGTCCTCTTTGAAGCGCTCTAGGGTGCGGCGTTTAAGGGCTGGCCATTGCCTCTTTGCGGCGGCAAGATGCCGCAAAACAACACGCGATAACGGGGAGCTTCCTATGGGACGGTTGAGCGGCAAGGTCGCCATTGTGACGGGCGCGGCAAAAGGCATCGGCGCGGCAACGGCTGAACTTCTGGCCAGCGAAGGCGCCAAAGTCATGTGCACGGATGTGGACGAGGCGGCAGGCCAGGCGCTTGCCGACAAAATCCAGAATGCCGGTCACCTTGCTTCTTTCATGACCCATGATGTGACGAGCGAAGAGGCTTGGGAAAAAGTGACCACCGAGACGGTGCGCGCCTTCGGCGGGCTGCATGTGCTCGTCAACAATGCGGGCATTGCGCCGGAAGGCCATCCCATCGAAGACATGCCGCTTGAAAGCTGGCGGCGCACGCTTGCCGTCGATCTCGATAGCGTCTTTCTCGGCTGTAAATACGCGATCCGCGCCATGAAGAATTCCGGCGGCGGCTCGATCATCAATATTTCCTCGATCATGGGCCTTGTCGGCACGCCGCGCTCATCCGATTACAACGCCGCGAAGGGCGGGGTGCGGCTGCTCACCAAAGTCGCCGCGCTGGAATGCGCGGAGGCGGGCTACAATATCCGCGTCAATTCCGTGCATCCGGGCTATATCGATACCCCGCTCGTGCGCGGCGTGGTAGAGCGCTCGGAAGAGGCAAGCCCCAATGAGATGCTGGGGCTGCTTTCGATGCTGCATCCCATCGGCCGGCTCGGCACGGCGATGGAAATCGGCAAGGCGATCCTCTTCCTCGCCTCGGACGAGTCTTCTTTCGTCACGGGCTCGGAGCTTGTCGTCGATGGCGGTTATACGGCCCGCTAAGCCGAGCCGTCTCAGCGCAGAAAATTTGCAGCGGCGTTTTTCAGCAGCGTTTCGGCATCACTTGCAATCTTCCGGGTAATCTCTTCGGCAGGCCGGCTTTGGGTCACCAGATCTACGGCCTCGCCGATGATGATGGCGGCGGTGTTGAAATCACCTTTGGCGGCAGCTTCCGCGTAGCGCGCGCCTTCTTCGGCGGCGTGCTGTTGCAGCGCCTGTGTGTTACCTATCCATTTTTCCGAGAAGCTGTTTTTCAGGGTCCGCATTGTCCATTCGCGCGGCCAGTCGATGCCGCGGGCAATGTCGAAAACGGAGCTGCGCTGCGTGTCATCGCCGCTCGCGCTAAGCGCTTGCTCTTTTGCCTTGGCGTGGGAGAGTGCTTCGGGCGCCGCATAAAAGGCGCTGCCGCAGACGGCGCCGCAGGCCCCCAGCATTAAGGCGGCGGCAAGTCCGCGCCCGTCGCCAATGCCGCCCGCCGCAATGACGGGCACGTCCACGGCGTCGGCAATCGCGGGCACGAGCGGAAAGGTGGCGCGCTTTGCGCCATGCCCGCCCGCTTCCGTTCCCTGCGCGACGATGAAATCCGCCCCGGCCTTAGCGGCGCGTTTTGCCTGAGCCAGCGTTTGCACCTGGGCAATGAGCGGGATGCCGCGCTCTTTCACTTGCGGCGCAAAAGGTTCGATCTCCCCGAAGGACAGGAAGATGGCTTTCGGCGCATGGTCGAGCGCGAGGGGGAGGAGGTGCGGTTTCTGCGCCAGCACCCAGGTGATGAAGCCGGCGCCGATTTTTTCATTGCCGGCTTTTGCTAGTTCCCCGCGCAGCCAGTCTTCTTCCATATAGCCCGTGCCGATAAACCCGAGCCCGCCCGCCCGGCTGACGGCGGCGGCGAGTTCCCCGCCGCTTACCCCGGCCATCGGGGCAAGCAATATGGGAATGTCGATGCCGAGCTTTTCAGTAAGCGCGCTGACAAGGGCCATGGGTTTATCCTTTTAAGAGGAAGTGAGGGTCTTGCGGTATTCTTCCACCGGCAGGCCGCCGATGCCCCAATCTTCCATGTCCACTTCATTGATGACGACGACCGTCGTTGCCGGGTTCTTGTTCAGCACTTTGACGAGCAGATCCGTCGTGCCTTTGATCAGTTCTGCTTTCTGCTCGGGGGTCACGCCTTCGCGGGTGATTTTGATATTCACATAGGGCATGGGTGTTCCTCTCTTCAAGCTTCTGCCGTTTCCGGCAGGATATCGTAATGGAAAATCTTCGAGATGATCTGCCATTTCCCGTCCGTGCGGATCAATGTCAGAAAATCGGTGAAATATTTGGGGCCGATTGCGCATTTCACATGCGCAAAGGCGGTGTAAGGACCGGCAAATTCGATAGCTTCGATACTGTCGCGCCGCAGCTCGCCCCGGCTTGCAGGTGATGGGCGTTTTGCGACGATGGGCAGATATTCGTCCATCCGCAAGTAAAGAAGAGGGGCTTCGGTGGCGCAGGCATAATGCGCCTTCGTATGAAAAATACCGGCCAGCTTTTCCGCGTCGCTGTAATAAAGACCGTCGAAATAATCCTGCAGCGTCTGAACGACGTCGCCAAAGGCTGCCGTGGCATGCGCGGGATGCATGGGATGCCTCTTTATCAAAGGAGGGGGAATGGCTGGCCGGTTTGCGCCGGCCAGCCGCTCGGTTCTTGCTCAAGCGGCAAGAAGACCTTCCGCCTTCAGCGCTTCCTGCACGGCGGGCAGTGCCGAAACGCGGCTCATATAGCCTGCAATATGCGGCCATTTGCCGAGGTCGAGACCGATAAAGTTGCTCCAATTGGTCACGACGAAGAAATAGCTGTCGGCGACGGTGAAGGTGCCGCCCGTCAGATAGGCGCGGCCATCGCTCAGCACCGTCTCGAAATAATTCAGTTTCTTTTCGATATTGGCGAGCGCGGCGGGCTTGGCGTCATCGGAAATCGGCGTCGCGCCGAAGAAGGGGCCGTAAGCCTTGTGAAGTTCGGAGGCGACATAGTTCAAGTGTTCTTGAACGCGCAGCCGCTCCAGCGTACCGGGCTGCGGGGCAAGGCCGCTTTCCGGCTTCTGATCGCCGATGAACTGCAGAACGGCGGGAGCTTCGGTCAGGACTTCGCCGCCCGCGATTTCCAGCGCCGGGACATACCCTTTCGGTGTTACGGCGAGATAATCCGCGCCGCTTTCCGTGGTCTTCTTCTGGGTGTCCACTTTTTCCAGGGTGAAGTCGAGCCCTGCCATCCGCAGAGCGATATGGGGGGCGAGCGAACAAGCGCCGGGTTTGTAGTAGAGCTTCATCTTGTGTCCCTTGCATTGGGGTGGCTGATGCGCTCCTAGCTAGGCAGTGGGCTTTCTGTTGTAAATGTACTATCCTTTGGAAACCTGCAGAATTGAGTTTCCATCCGGTAACCCGTCTGCGGCGATCTCTTTGTCAGGCAACCCGGTGGAAACGCGCCATGCCCCTGAAAATCCGCAAAAACAAAAGCCCTCAGCCGCCTGAAGCCTGTCCGCTTACGGAATGCATGTCGATTATCGGCGGTGCCTGGACGGTGAACGTCATCTGGAGTCTGCGCGCTGGCCCGCGCCGGTTCAGCGAGCTTAGGCTCGACATTCCCCCCGTCTCGCCGAAAGTGCTCACCACCAGGCTGCGCGAGCTTGAAACGCGCGGCGTTGTGCGGCGTGACGTGAAGCCGACTTCGCCTCCTTCCGTCGAATATGAACTGACGGAGCTCGGCGCCGAGCTTGTGCCGGCGATCGAGGCGATTGTCGATGTCGGCCACAAGCTGAAGCAGAGGGCGTGAAGCGATTCGCCCTTGGATATCGCCCGCACCGCTTGTGTGCTGCGCATTGTGCGAAGGTGCGGCGGGCGGGAGTAAAAATGCTCAAGCAAAGGTGGGGAGAGCAGGTTTCTGCGCCGTTCTATGCTCACGCCTCGGTGATGAACCGCAACGGATGGTTGTTCCGGTTGCGTCAATATGGTCTTCTTTGGCGCCGGTTAATGCTGCCGCTCCCAAAGGTTGCATCGGCAGCGCAGGCTCGTTAGAACCTGCGCCTTGCCTTTGAATGGCAGGTGTTTCCATTTGTTTCAGTGAGTTGGGGATCGTTTTGGACAAGCAAGAAGTTAAGCGTCTCGAAAAATATCTGCGCGATACATTCCGCCTGGACACGATCCATGTGTCGGCTCGCCCGCAGAAATCCGACTCTGTGGAAGTGCATATCGGCGATGAATTTATCGGCGTGATCTTTCGCGACGAAGACGAAGGCGAAGTTTCCTACGCCTTCCAGATGGCGATCCTCGACATCGATCTGCCCGAAAATATCTAAGTCCGCACCCGCCTTAAGAAGCGGGGGCTGCTTTGCCGGGTTTTTCGGAAAAGCTGTCCACCAGCGTTTGGATGTTTCTGTCGATCGCCGCCCAGTTTTTCAGCCGCGTGCGCTTATACCGGTATGTCAGCACGAGCCCGTTCGGCAGCACTTTCGTGCGTGAGCAGGACGGGCTGAAAATCACCGGTGTTTCGCGGAAGCAGAGCAGGAGCAGCATTTCTCCCTGATCATCCGTGGCGAGGAAAAGGTCCTGGTCGCGGTAGCCCGAGCCTTCGGCAAAGGCGTAATGCTCCAGCCCGTTCATCACTTCGTCGGGCTCTTCTCCTGAAAAATAGCGGCTATAGACGGCGGCAAAGCGCTGGTCTTCAGGCAGTGTCATGTCGCCGGCTTTCAGGCTGAAAAGGACGACGCGGGAATTCGGGCTGTTATCCTCGAAAAGCGCGCGCTCTTCCGGGCTGAAGGGCGTGAGATCCGGCAGGAGGGCGTGAAGGGCGAGCTCTTCCTGCTCGCCGCCGCGCTGGGCGGGGTAACGGGTGAAATTCGAGGGCACATAGAGCGTCTTGCCGCCCACCGTCACTTCGGCGATTTCCTCACTCGCCGTCGCCTTGGGGCTGAGACCCAGGATCTCGTTCGCCGAGGGGCCGAAGTAATAATAGAGAAAGACGGCCGAGAGGCCGAGAATGGCCAGGGCCACAATAGCGGGAATGAGCCAAGCAGGGCGTTCCTTTACGGCTGCATCCATTTGACCACTCGCTTCCTTGTCCTCGTCCGGCCCATGGCTGGACGTTTCGGTTTGCCCCAGGCGGGCGCATCTTAGCGGCCCCTTGGGGGGACTTGAAGGGAGGCGGGCGTTTCCTTTTGAGACAGATCGGCCCCACCAGCCCATTTTTGCGCACAGAACGGCACAGAACCGCCGGTTCGCGCCTTGGCGCGCCGCGGCTGCCCTATGCCGGGCTTTTCCTATAACTGCCTGATTTTTCTTAATTTTTCGTCGCCAGACATGCCCTAGCGGCAAAAACCGCCATTGGGCTGCGCTCTGGTACGGGGCTTGCGCAAGCGGGGGCATGGTTACGTTCGTTCTCAAAGTGATGATGTTGCTGGGTTACGTCGCTTATGCCGGCGGTCCCACGGATGCCGTTTTGGTCTGGTCTGGCGCCAGCGCGGCCCCCGTCAGCCCCTGCATCACCGAACCTGCGCGCTGTGCCATGGCCAAGGCAGAAGTACTGCCGCTTGACGGCCATGTTCCGGCCCCGCCAGGCGCCGATCTGGCGCTCCTGGAAGAGGGCAATGCGCTGCGCCCGGCCCTGGCCGACGAGTTTGCGGTTAAGGACCAGGGTCAAGACCGGGATCTGGCCCAAGGCGGTCCGCTCTTTGAGAACGGCATTGAAGATGAGGCAAAGCCGTAAGGCGCTGGCCGCGGGGCGGCCATGGGAGCAGGGATTATGCACGAGTTGATGGTTTTCTTTTTGACGCTGATCACAGGGTATGTGGCCGCCGGGCTGACAGGCAGCTTCTACCGTCTGGTGACGAACAAGCCCGCCAGCTTTCAGATGTGGCAGGAAACGACCGCCGGACTGGTTATGGGGGTTTGCACGCTGGTCTTTGCCGGGCCAACGGTCATTCTGCGCAATGCAGTGCGCGCCCAGGTAATTGAAAACCGCCCGCCTTTCTGGCTCCTTCTGAGCACGCTCATCGCCTCGTTTTGGAGCTTCCTTGTCGGGATCTTCATTCTCTCCCTGGTGCTCGCTTAAGAAATAAGGCCGGGGCGGGGCTGTTTTCCCCTGCGTCCGCCCCTATATAGCTCCTATATAGGTTAAGGAGCATGGCGGCATTCGCAAGCCTTTGGTAAACATACCGAATTTCGCTACTTGACTATTTGTCAGTTAGTTCCTATCTATAACCTGTGCGGCGCAGCAAAGATGCTGCATTGCGATACATTGCACCGCAAAACAAAGATAGGACGCCCCCCATGCGCTCGACACTTTGGAATATCGTTTCGGTTACCGCGATCGTGCTGATTGCGGCCGGTTTTGAATTCGGCCTTCTGGCTGCCCGTGATGCGTTCTTCGGCGCCTTTGCCGTGCTCGCGATCTATACCGGCTATCAGCTGATGGCTTTCGAGAACCAGCCGCTTGGCAATGCCATTGCCGCGCTTTTCACGAAGCCGGAAGGCAGCGCGAAGACCGGGTATCTTTCCTTCGTGGCTTCCGCCGCGCTGGGCACGGTCATTGTCGTTCAGACGCTGACCTATCTCTAATCGAAGGTTTTCGCTTCTTCTGAAGCGTGGCCAGTAGTGGGGACAGCTCCCGGTATCCGCCGGTGGAGCCCTCTGAAAAGAGGTGGTCCCGAACTGACAAAAGCCCGCAGCATTTTCGTGCTGCGGGCTTTTCGTTTTAAGTGGATTTGCCGTCAGGCTTCGCGAGTGTAAACGCGCCGGCGCCTCAGGCGGCGCACGCCGCGCCGCATTCCCATGCCGCCGAGCCAGGTGGCGATGCCCGCGACGATGGCCCAGGCCCAGGAAAGCAGCCAGAGCACGAAGTTCGCCAATGTCTTGAAGGCACGCAGGCTCGTCTTGCCGGTCAGCTCGATAATGCCGCGTGTCTTCGGCCCGAGCGTTTTGCTCATGCGGGTGATGCGGGCAAGGTCGCCGCTGTTTTCCACATAGCGCATCAGGCGGATGGTTTCGGCAGGTCCTGCCGCGCGCTGCAGCGCGCCGACATCGCTGAGAACGGGCGTCAGCTTGGCGAAGGAAACATTGTCCGCATAATCGCCGACCGCGCGGCGCGTGGCGGAAAGGTCGCCAAGGCTCGTCGTTTGCAGCGTTTCCTTCAGCTTCTTGAAATTGACGGCTTCGGAAAGGAGCCGGCGCAGCTCGCTGGCAAAGCTTGCCGTGAGCGTGCCGGCTTTCTTGGCAACTTTGAGAAGCGAAAGGCCGGCCTGCGTCGGCAAAGCCGCGCCGCCGGAGCCGACGGTTGCCGCCGTTGCGGCCACACCCGCCACGGAAAGGCCGAGCACGAGCGTCGAGTAATCCTCGCCGCGCACCATCTTTTCACCTTCCCCGGCGATGTCGCGTACATCCCCGATGACGGTGAGGTCTGAGGTGAGCGCGCCCATGAAGCTTGCCGTATCGCTGCCGCGCCCATAGACGAAGCCTTCGAAGAAAGAGCCGCCGGTGCGGCGGATATTGTTTGTCAGCGAATTGGCGTCGTCGAGTGCCGCGCGCGTTTCATCCGAAAGGGGAATGGAAGCGTAATCTGCTATTTCCGCATAAAGCTGCGCATCCGCGTAATCGTCTTCTTCAAGCGCTTTGGCAATGCGAGCTTCAAGCTCTTGCGGGCTCACCGTGGCGCGCAACTCGGCCTGAATAAGCGGGCCTGCCGGGATCCAGTCTTCTTCGACATAAGGATCGAGCCAGCCTTGCTGATAAGCAAAGAAGAATGCCGCGGGCAAGCCGATGAAAAGCAGAACAACCGTATTGAAGAGCCGCATGGAACCCCCGTTTCCCTTTGGCCAGGCGCAAATGCCGACGGGCACGCGCAAGCAGGCATATAGAGTGCTTGAGCGTTCCGTCTGATGCAACCGGCATGGTTAATGCGCGGGGCTAGCCCACCTTGCCGCCGCCTTTGCGGGTAATGACGACAACAGAGGGGCGGGGCGGTATGGCCGGGTCGAAATCCGGCCAGCGCGTTGCCGGGTCCGTATAAGTCGAGGGGCGGCCATGGGCAGCGTAATCCTCCGCGCCGTCGGCGCCCGGATGCTGCACGGCAAGGAAAAGCGCTTCGCCGTCTGCGGTAAAGCGCGGCCCGCACATTTCAGCGCCCACGGGGACGCGGAAGAACATGCGCCCGAGCCCGCGCGTCTCGCCCTCCGTGCCGAGCGCCCAAAGCCCGTCGGCGCTGCCGGAGGCTTTCGGCCAGCCTTTGCCCTGATCGGTCGCAACCCAGAGGCGGCCTTGCGGATCGACTTCCAAATTGTCGGGGCAGGCGAACCAGCCATTGGCGCTGGTCTTTTCGTTGAAAGCGGCACCTGTCGCAGGGTCCGCGGGATTGCCGGCTTTTACCAGCAAGTCCCACTTGAATTTGCGCGCGCTGTGATCGCCGCTCTCCGGCGTGATTTCGACGATCTGGCCCCAGATATTATTGGCGCGCGGATTAACGGCGTCGGTCGCGTCTTCTCCGCGTTTGGAATTGTTGGTGAGCGCGGCATAGACGCGGCCCGTCTTTGGATTGGGCTGCACGTCTTCGGGCCGGTCGAGCGGTGTTGCGCCCAGAATGTCGGCGGCGCGGCGCGTTTCGATCAAGACATCTGCCTGGCTTTCAAACCCGTTTGCAGCATCAAGGCCGTTCTCACCGAAAACAAGCGGCAGCCATTCGCCGCTGCCGTCTTCTGAAAAGCGGGCGGCGTAAAGCGTGCCGTCACTCAGCACGTTCATATTCGCCAATCGGTTGCCGGGGTCGACTTTGGCCGCGCTGACGAATTTATAAAGATATTCGAAGCGCTGATCGTCGCCGGAATAGATGACGACGCGGCCATCTTCCGCGAGAACGGTTTCGCAGCCTTCATGTTTGAAGCGGCCAAGGGCGGTGTGTTTAACCGGCGTGGAAGCAGGATCGTAAGGATCGACTTCGACGACCCAGCCGAAGCGGTTCGCCTCGTTCGGCTCCTTGTTGATGTCGAAACGCTCATCGGCAATGAACCAGGGATAAAAGCCGCCCGGTATGCCGACGCGTTCGTAATTGCGTTTTTCGGGATGGCCGTCCAGATTGCCCGCGAAATAGCCGTGAAAGTTTTCCTCGGCCATCAGATAGGTGCCCCAGGGCGTCATGCCGCCGGCGCAATTGTTGAATGTGCCGGTGACTTTGCGCCCGCTCGGGTCGGCGGAGGTCTGCAGGCGCGCATGGCCTGCGGCAGGGCCGTCCAGCACCATTTCCGTTTCAAGCGCGCTGATGCGGCGGTTGAAAGGGCTGTCCGTAACGGACACCCATTTGCCGTCCGTCTTTTTCACTTCGACAATGGTGCCGCCATGGGCTGCCATGGAAATGCGTGCCATGTCCGGCGTATAGGCAAGGCGCGGGTCGGTGGCTTCGCTGAGCGCGCGGTGCATCAGCGGATCGTTCGTGAATTCGTGATTGACGCAAAGCAGCGCATGCGGGCTTTCTTCATCGCCGAAGGGCAGCGGGGTGAGGCCCAGAAAATCGTTATTGTAGCCGAACTGTTTGAGCTGCGTGGCCGCGCTCTGATTTTCCGGATCGAAAGGCGGAGAATCGGTAAAGAGCGGGTCGCCCCAGCGCAAAAGAATATCCGCGTCATGGCCCGGCGTGACGTGATGGGTTTCATCGACGCCGTGGGCAATCTCGTCGAAATCGAAACCGGGAATGCCCGTTTCTTCTTCCCCGCTGCAGGCGGTAAGCGCGCCTGAGACACCGAGCGCCAGCACCGCGCTCGACGTGCCTTGCAGGAAAGACCGGCGGCTGAAGCGCGCGGCGGCAATATCGCGAAAGGCGTGCGCCATGGGGCGCGGAACGGGCCGGTCCTCACTGCGTTCATATTTTTCCAAGGCAAGAAAGTTTTTGTCGCTGGCGGGGGTGCGGGAAGTATCGCTCATGACCTCGGTCTTGCCTCTCAAATCTGATGTGTGCGTTTCCCTCATCCTATGGCGGAGAGACGGCAAATCCATGACAGATTTGTCTTTTCCATGGCATAGTCCCGCCAGCTCGAGACCTAAGAACGGTAAAGCCCGGCGCGCGTCGCGCGGCTTTTCAAGGAGGCATTCATGGCGATTTACAAGCTGGGAGACGTCACCCCCATCCTGCCCGGAGAGGGACAGTATTGGGTTGCGCCCGATGCGCAGGTGATGGGCAATATCGAATTGAAACATCAGGCCAGCGTCTGGTTCGGCGCGGTGCTGCGCGGGGACAATGAGCGCATCACCATCGGCGAGAATTCCAACGTGCAGGACGCCTCGGTGCTGCACACGGATATGGGCTATCCGCTGACGCTCGGCAAAAACGTCACGATCGGCCACAAGGTGATGCTGCATGGCTGCACGATCGGCGACAATTCGCTTATCGGCATCGGCTCGATCATTTTGAATGGCGCGAAAATCGGGAAGAACTGCCTGATCGGCGCGAACTCGCTGATCACTGAGAATAAGGAAATTCCGGACAATTCCGTCGTCATGGGCTCGCCCGGCAAGATCGTGCGGCAATTGTCCGAAGAAGAAGGCGGCGCGCTGAAACTTTCCGCCGATCATTATGTGGAAAACTGGAAGCGCTATGCGGCGGGGCTGAAGCCGGTCGGCTGACCGGTTAACCGGTTTTTCCATCGTCCGGCATATGATGGGCGGTGGAAGCGGACCGGCCTTGTTGTGCCGGCCTGAAAGTGACGAGTTGGGGAGTGGGGACGTGCGAGCTTGTGGCCGTGATTTCGCCTGGCGGGGGCGCTGGGGGCGGATTCTGACCTGTCTCATTCTCCCGTTTTTGGCGTTGATTTCCGCCGAAGCCGAGGCGCGTTCCTTTAGCGGTAGCTATACGGGCCTGGCCGGGGCCGAAGGCTACCGGCTCACGGTGACGGAAGCCGAAGCGCGCATCGCAGGCCAATTGCGCCCGCCCGGCCAATCGGCTTTCGCATTGAACGGGCATCGAACCGGCGCCGCCGCACAGGGGCTTTTGAAGCGCGGCGCAGAGACTTTCTATTTTCATATGGAAGAGCGCCCGCTCGGGCTGCAGTTTCTGCTCATTCCCGCAGGCCCCGAAGGTGAGCCCGATATTGCCGAAGCTACCGAGATGTCGTTCCTGAAAGAGGGGCTGCGTCTGCCGGAGGCGCCGGAGGAAAAACCGGAAGACGAAAAAGTGCCGGCGCCCGTCACCTCCCAGCCATTGCCGGGGGATATTGTGGGGTTTCTGGAAGCCTTCCGCCGTCTTGAACCGGATGAACTTGCGCAAGTCTATGGCGATCTCTCGGGAAGTGAGCGCGATCTGGTGCAGCTTTTCGATCATGTGGCCGCCGAGCTTTTGTGGCGCATTTGTGCGGGCACGCCGCCGCATGACACATTCTCCGCGCGCCAAATGGAAGCGCTTCTGGAGCGCCAGCAGATCGGCTGCGAAGACTACCTTGTCCTGGTGGGCAAGGTGCGCGATGCGGGGCTGATCGATGAGTTCGTGCGCAAGGTCAATTTCCAGCTCGATATCTTGCGGGAGACGGTGCGCTGCGACAGGGGCGAGGAGGCCGGCCCGCGCTGCATCGATATCGGCGCCATGCGCGCGCCGCTGATCGCCCGCTGGCGGCCCGCCAAATCCATCATGCAGCGCCTTGCAGGCGATGCGGCTCCAATGCGCAGTGAGGGAAGAGAGCCGATTGCTGCGCAGTCCGTTGTCCTGCCGCAGGAAAACCCGGCCCGTGAGGCGGAAGAAGACGCAGCGTTGCTGCCACTGGCCCGGCCCGGCGCGGAAGAGGCGGAGCCGGCACCTGCACCGCTGCCGCTAACGGCGGGCGGGCTCAGGCTGCCATTGGCGCGCCCTTGAGGTTGCTGCAAAAATAAAAGAGATCAGGTCGGCTTGCGCCAGACGCGGCGGACTTTCGCGTCCATCTCCGGCCCGAAATTGAACCAGGCGATCCGGTCCGAGGTGGCATCGGAAATGAAGAGCTGGTCGGAGCGGCCGATATGCTGGCTGAGCTGATTGAGCAGACCTGGTGCAGAGGTTTTGGCACTCAGCACCCAGGCATTGCTCGCAATCTTCATGGCGGGGCCGGCGGACATCAGCGCCCGTTCGAGTTCAGGGCCATGGTGCGATTTGATTTCCGCGATGATGACGAAGTTATTCGACTCGGGCCGTTTGCGCCGGTCGATCTGACCTTTAGCGGGGCCATAAGCGGGGCGGTCATCGCCGGTATCGGCAGCTCTGCGGTTCGCGCGCCGGTCGGGCTGCGTGCTTGCCTGAAGGCCGGTCTCTGCTTCCGGCTGCGCGGGCGCGCCGCCGAAATGAACGGCAAAGGCGCTCACATCCTTGGCGAATTTCCATTCTTCGCTGCCTGCAGGCGCGATGACGCTTTGCGCGACGATCCGGCCTTCGCCGATATATTTTTCCATCGCCTCATGCGCATAAGGCCCATAGATCTGGTCGCCATATTTCAGTGTCCAGAAGGTCTTTGCCTCGCTTGCCGGTTGCGGCTGCGCGTCTGCAGCGGCGGCGGGCGTACCGGTTTCGCCAGCAGTCTCCGGCCGGGCATCGCCAGCGGGCGCGGCCGTCTCTGCCATGTCGAGTTCTGCTTGGTTGATCTGGGCGCTCATAAACTGTGTGCCTTGATTCGAAACGGACTTGTGGCGGCTTTTCACCACAGGACAATTTAAGGGCAGAATGCTTAATGGAGGCTTACCCGGGGCTGCCGCTGCGTCCGATTACGGGAATTTAGCGCGCTCCGGGGTGTGGCCTGCCCCCGGCTTGTCCTGACGGGCCGCGCACGGCAAATTGAAGGCAACAAAGCGCCCTCCGGTGAGGGGGCGGCGAACAGGGAGAAACAAATGGCTGATTATGAATTCTGCTCGGTGGAGCGCGACGGACACCTGCTGATCGTGACGATGAACCGTCCCGACCGGATGAACTCGCTGCACCCGCCGGCCAATTTCGAGCTGGAGAAAGTCTTCAACGATTTTGCCGCCGATCCCGACCTTTGGGTGGCGATCATCACCGGGGCGGGGGATCGCGCTTTTTCGGCAGGCAACGACCTGAAATACCAGGCAGAAGGCAACAAGCTGGAAGTTCCGGCTACCGGCTTTGCCGGGCTCACCGCGCGCTATGACCTCAACAAGCCGGTCATTGCCGCGGTAAACGGTGTAGCCATGGGCGGCGGTTTTGAAATCGCGCTGGCCTGCGATCTCATCATTGCCTCGGAGAAAGCGAATTTCGCGCTGCCTGAGCCCAAGGTTGGGCTTGCAGCGCTTGCCGGGGGGCTCCACCGGCTGCCGCGCCAGATCGGCCTGAAACAGGCCATGGGCATGATCCTGACGGGCCGTGTCGTCGGCGCGGAAGAAGGGCGTCAGTTCGGTTTCGTCAATGAAGTCGTGCCGGCGGATCAGCTCTTAGAGGCGGCCAAGCGATGGGCCGGGATGATCATGGAATGCTCGCCCATGTCGATCAAAGCCTCCAAGGAGAGTGTCTATAAAGGGCTCGATGAGGCGGATCTGGAAAAAGCGGTGAACGGGAAATATCCCGCCGTTGCGGCGCTGTTCAAAAGCGAAGACCTGATCGAAGGACCGCGCGCTTTTGCCGAAAAGCGCAAACCCCAATGGAAGGGCCGGTAAGAGCCGTTCCCTTTCGGCCTCGCTTTCTCATGGCCTAAAACTGTCCAGCCGGCCCCGCCTCGCGACGGGACCGGCCTCGACAGGACCAGGCCCAAGGGGGGTGAAAGGGCCTGATCGGGGGGATCGTGGGGCAGGCGGGGCCTGCCCGATCTCCTAATTTACGCTCTGCTTCAAGACGCCTTCTTCAAGCGGCTTTTGCAGGTTGGACGTGCCTTCCGGCGCTGTTCCGGCAGGCTTTTGCAGAGCCGGGCGCTTCGGCACCTCGGCGCTTGCAAGACGGATGGCTTCCTCGCGCTCCGGGTCCAGGTTGACCCACATATAAGGATGGGTGCGGGACTGGCGTTTCACCCAGCTATAGGGCGTGTCTTTCCAGAGCACGATGTTGGCGGCCTGATTATCGAGCGCGTAGTCGCCCTTGTCGGTGACGGCGGTGAGCACCGCATGACCGGCCCCGTTCCATTCCTTCACCACGGAGAGCAGCAGCGCATCTGCAGGCCAGCCGCGCTCGATCAGCAATTTGCGCTTGAGCAGGGCATAATCTTCGCAGTCGCCGCCTTCTTCGCCCGGATAGGCCCACCATTCGGCACGGCTATAAAGCTCGATGTCTTCGACCGGCCGGATGGCTTTGTTGACGTAGTCGTTCACCTCGTTGAGCTCGCGCCATTTTTCGGGCGTCAGCTCCACGCTGGAAGGCGTGTCGGTGCCGGTTTCGCACTCCGCCGCATGGCGCAGGCAAAATCCGATATATCCGAAGGGTGGAACGACCTGAGAGCCTGCTTCCATGGAAGCAAGCTGGAGGGCTCTTTCGGCTGGCGCTACTGGCTTACCGGCTTTGAGCCCGGACGTCGCATCCGGCGCAATCGTCTGGCACCCCACCAGATAAAGCACCAGCGCAACGCTGATTACTAAACGCATCAAGAACATTGTACTTACCCCGATCTTTCGATCCTGTATTGAGTAAGTTACACGTCTCGGGTTTCTATATTTCCAAAATGCGAGGATGTATTTGAGATAATTTCAGTGATTATTTGTATATACTTTTATTATCTCTTGTTTTTATTTGTATTCAATTTTCAGATTTCTTTTCCGATAATTTGAAGCAATTTCTCGGCATGTAGCCCCACGCGGGCGTAAAGCAAAACGGGAGACGTTGCCGCCTCCCGTTTCAAACCGCTCCGGTTTTTCTGTGCTTAGCCGCCGATGATCTTCCAGGTGCCGTCGCCCTGGCGGCAGGCGGTGCCCGTCGCCTGTTCCGGCTGGCCGTCGATATAGATCGTCTGTTCGAACTCGCGGCAATTGCGCCCGCCGTCACCCTGATAGGTACTGACCGGCGTTACCGTGCCCCAATGCCCGCTATCGGGATTGCGCCAGGTGGCGCTCTGGCCGGAGGGGTAGCGCTCCAGCGAGGACTGAGTGGTGTCGTACATATAAGACTGGTCCTGGCAGGTCAGATTGCGCGCGGCCTGATTGCCCGCAAAACCGCCCAGCAATGCGCCGCCGATCGTGGCTGCCGTCTTGCCCGAGCCGCTGCCGATTTTCGAGCCGAGAAAACCGCCGAGCGCCGCCCCGGCAAGCCCGCCAAGGACGCCCTCGGTGCTGTCCACGGCGCACTCGGCCCTCGCCGGCGCGCTTTGAGCAAAGGCCAGGCCCGCCGCAAGTAGGCCGATCGTCAGAAAGCGAAAATGCATGAACCGCCTCATTTTCCGTTCTCCTGAGAACAGAGGCTAATGCGCCCCATCAAAGCTCGAAGAATCGGCTGTGAGTGTGTCTTCAATATGGCGGACGGTGGGGCCATGAGCTTTGCGCTTGGTGCCGGAAAAGGCTGCGCGGGGCAGGGCGCCCATGGCGTCGGCCTTTGCGATAGCGGTCTTCATCAGCGCTTCCGGTGCGGTGGTTTCATCGAGGAAGCCGGCGGAAACCGCGCTTTCAGGGTCGAAGATGCGCGCATGGACGGTCGCCTGATCGAAGAGCGGCGCGGGCACCCGGTCGCGGGCAAAGTCGAGGAGGAAGAGCGGCGTCGTCATGCCGATCGCTACTTCATTGAGCCCGATCTTGAACGCGCCTTCCGCCCCGATCCGGTAGTCCGAGGCAAGCAGCAAAAGCCCGCCTGCAGCCAGCGCATGGCCCGTGCAGGCGGTGATGACGGGCAGCGGATACATATAAAGACGGGTGAGAAGTTTGGCGCCGGAGCCCACCAGGTTCTGCACGGCTTCCGGTCCGCCGCTCATCACCGACAGATCGAAGCCTGCGCAGAAACGGCCCTCGCGCCCGGAGAGCAAGACGGCGTTTGCTTCTTGTTCTGCTTTATCCAGCGCGCCGTTAAGCGCGCCGATCATTTCATGGCCAAGCGCATTAGCGCGCCCGTCATCCATATGGATTTCAGCAACGCCGTTTCTCACTTCATAGCTCAGTAGATTGTCTGACATGAGTTCCGCCCCGTTTTCTGATTCCTTGACGGGGCAGTTTAGCGGCCAGGGCGCAGGGCGGATAGCGGGGGTGTCCCCGCATCCTCGCGCACTGCTTTGCTAATTTGGCGGGATTACTCGGTCAGATGCGAGGCGTCGGTCGGCAGCTCGGTCGCCAGATTGTCGAAATGCACGCCGATCCCTTCGGGCGTATGGCGCACGACGCGGCCGGTCATGCGGCCCACCTGCACACGCGAATCGATGGGCGGACGCAGATCGGTTTTCAGATGCGCGCCGCTCAGCGACATGTCGAGCACGCGGCATTCTGTGCGCTCGCCGTTTGGCAGGATGAGCCGTGAGGCCGCGCCAAGGCCGGATTCCTTCGGCGTGATACGCGGGAACTGGCGCTGGCTTTCGGCGGATGCCGCAGGCAGACGCTGGTTCTCGAACAGCCAGCGGATGCGTTCGGCAACCCGTTCGCGCCGCGGCGTCACAAGGTGAATTTCCACGCAGAACCCATTATCGATCATCCGCACGACCTTGCCTTCAAATCGGCCCAGATCGTTCAGATAGATGATGACCTTGTCGTCGAGAATCGCGGGGGCGGGAGTTGAAAGCGCGATGCCCACCAGCGAGATGTCGAGCACACTGCATGTGTATTCTTCGCCCGCCGGCGTCATGAGCCGGCCTTCGACGGAAAGCTCTTTGCGCTCTGCGCGGCGGCGGTCTTCGTTCAATTTCTTCTCCTGCATGACAGGCGCGCCCCTTTGAACTGCCGATTCTGCATGGTGTTCTTTGCCGTTCATCCTAGGACAGGAAAGTTAATGAGTTGCTTCGGTTTTACGCAGCATTGCTGGCCTAAACACTTCTTTTCGCGCTATAAGACTAATGCGGTTAACCTTACTTAGGACAACCCAGGACCAAAGAACAAGCCGTTTCGAGCGGCGCAACGGGGCTGCGGCACGCAGCTAAAGATGAGGGCACGATGCGGGGCACGGCACAAAAAACGATGGAAAACGGTTTCCGGGGACGGGCAATCGGCGCGGTATTCGCTTCATCGGGAGCGGCTTTCAAATATGCCGTGGTTCTTTTCTTAGGTCTCGCCGTCGCTGCGTGTTCCTCAAGCCTTTATGACGATGCGCTGGACACGGTGCCGGGCGGCAGCGCCTTTCAGCAGGCGCTTTACCGCTCTTATCTTAATCTGGCGACGGCCCGTGACGGGCAGGGCGCCGATGAGCAGGCCGAGTTCTATGCCGCGAAGGCGCTGGAAGCGGCAGGCGGCGTCGATGTCGAGCCTCTGGCGCCCATCGCCAGCGTGCCGGAGACGGCAGATGCGCGCCAGCGCCTGACGGCAGCGTTCAATCTCGGCGCGAAGGAAGCCGAGCCCGACATGGCCGCGGTGGCGCAAACCGCTTACGACTGCTGGGTCCATGAGATCGCCATGGATTCGGGCGCCGCGCCTGCCTTTGAATGCCGGGGCCGCTTCCTTTCCTATATCAGCCGTCTTGAAACGGCTCTTGCCCCGGCCCCCGCGCCGGTCGTGCAGGCGCCGCAGCCGGCGAATTTCACCGTCTATTTCGGTTTCGATGAATGGTCGCTTTCCGCCGAGGCGCTGGAAGTGCTCAATACCGCCATCGAAACGGCGCGTGCCGGCGGCCACGGCCTTATCCGCGCCGAGGGGCATACGGATACATCGGGCCCTGCTTCCTACAATGATCGGCTTTCCGTACGCCGCGCCGAAATCGTGAAAACGGTGCTGGTGGAAATGGGCGCGCTTCCCGAAGCGATCGAGACGATTGGCTATGGGGAAACACGGCCTGCCGTTGCGACGGGGGACGGGGTGCGCGAGCCGTTGAACCGGCGTACCTTGGTCACGCTGATCCCGTAAGCGGATAAAAGCGTCTTCCGGAAGAGCTTTGGCAAAGATGACGCTTGCGTCATCTTTGCTGACATATCACAATTCGGCAAAATCAGAACAAGGGCCTGAGGAAAAGGTCATCATAAAAGGCCGTGAAGGGCCGAGCCCGGATAGCAGGGCAGGGAGCGGGCTGCCGGACATGGCAGCCACATTCTTGCGATAAGAAACTGCGGGCCAGGGAAGCTGTGAGAAGGGAAGCTTATGACACGTTACGATTACATCATTGTCGGGGCCGGCAGCGCCGGCTGCGTTCTGGCCAACCGCCTGTCCGCCGATCCGAGCAAGAAAGTCCTGCTTCTGGAAGCGGGCGGCAAGGACAAGAGCGTCCTCTTTCATATGCCTGCAGGCGTCGGCAAGCTGATCGGCAATGAATTCGCCAACTGGTATTACTGGACCGAAGGCCAGCAGCATCTGAACAACCGCAAGCTTTACTGGCCGCGCGGCAAGGTGCTGGGCGGTTCGTCCTCCATCAACGGCATGATCTATATTCGCGGCCATGCGCGCGACTATGACATGTGGCGTCAGATGGGCCTTGAGGGCTGGGGCTTCTCCGATGTGCTGCCCTATTTCCGCCGCTCGGAAGGCAATGAGAACGGCAATGACACGTTCCATGGCGGCGACGGGCCGCTCGGCGTTTCCAACGGGCGCAGCCCCAATGTGCTTTTCGATGCCTTCGTCGAAGCAGGCAAGCAGGCCGGCCATCCTTATACGGACGACTTCAACGGCCCGCAGCAGGAAGGCGTCGGCCCTTACCAGCACACGATCAAGAACGGTCAGCGCTGCAGCGCGGCCAAGGGCTACCTCGTGCCTGCGCTCGGCCGTCCCAATCTGACGGTGGAAGTCGAAGCGCTGACCTCGCGCGTCCTCTTTGAAGGCAGCAAGGCCGTCGGCGTTGAATATGTGCAGAAAAAACAAACGCAGAAGGCTTATGCCGATGCGGAAGTCATTCTGTGCGGCGGCGCGATCAACTCGCCCCAGACGCTCATGCTGTCGGGCATCGGCAAGGCCGATTACCTGCGCAAATTCGGCATCGATGTCGTCGCCGATCTGCCCGGCGTCGGGCAGAACCTGCAGGATCACCTTGATTGCACGGTGATCCAGGAATGCCCGGAGCCCGTCACGCTGCATAGCCAGGTCTCGAACCCGCTCAAGCAGCTGATGACGGGCATGCAATATGTCTTCTTCAAATCCGGTGTCGGCACCTCGAACGGGCTTGAGTCCGGCGGCTTTCTGAAGACACGCAAGGAACTGGAAGTGCCGGATGTGCAGATCCACTTCGTGGCAGCCTTCATGCGCGATCACGCGCGGATCAAGTCCGACCGCCATGCCTATACGACGCATATCTGTCAGCTGCGTCCCGAGAGCCGCGGCTTTATCGGGCTGAAGAGCCTCGATCCCTCACAGGCCCCGATCATCCAGCCGAATTATCTGGAAGCGGAAGCCGACCGCATCGTGATGCGCGAAGGCGTGAAGATGGTGCGCGAGATTCTGGCACAGAAGGCGATGGACCCTTACCGGGGCGCGGAATTCTGGCCGGGTGCGGATGTCAAAACCGACGAGCAGATCGACGCCTGGATCCGCGAGACGGCGGAGACGATCTATCACCCTGTCGGCACCGCCAAGATGGGCAAGGACAACATGGCCGTGGTGGACGAGCGCTGCCGCGTGCACGGTTTGGAAAACCTGCGCGTCGTCGATGCCTCCGTCATGCCGACCTTGGTGGGCGGCAATACCAACGCCCCGACCATCATGATCGCGGAAAAGATTTCCGACGACATGCTGGGCAAGGCACCGCTGCCGCCGGAAAATGTCATGATCGCCGAGGACCGCGAGGTCGCGTAAGCCTATTACCGTTGCTTACAAAGAAAGCGGGCCCTTGTGAAAGGGCCCGCTTTTGTTTTGGGGGACGTTTCGTTCAGGCGGAACGGGCAAGCGCTGCCGGGCTGCGCGCGCCGCTGCGGGCCATGGCCCAGGCTTCACCCGCCGCCCACATGGCGATGCCGAAAAGCAGCACGTCCTTAATGAGGAAGCCGGCCGTATCCTCGCTGATGCCCGGTGTGGTGAAGAGAAAGCTCACGGTCACGACGAGCGAGCCGGCCGCGCCCAGGCAGCCGATAGCAGCAGCGCGGGGCAGGAAGCGGCGGGCGAAGATTGCAAGGGCGATGGCGAGTTCCACGATGCCGATCACATTGGATGCGCCTTGCGCGCCGAAACCGGCATGCAGCCAGGACAGGAACGGACTGTGAATGAGCAGCGGCTCGATGGCGGCAGCTTCCTCCGGCGTGAATTTATAAAGACCGAAGGCAAAGAAAATCAGGCCGAGCCCGTAATAGGCGACGGCGCGGCCGATCTTTTCCGCATAGCCGAAATAGGCGGCAAGCTGGGTCTCGTTCATGTGGGGTCCTCCTCGGGGCGCTTTGGGGGTTGGGCTCAATGCGGGGCGCCCGCCGCTTCGAGCTCTTCATAGGTGCGGTGGACGGGGCAGGCGTCATGGCCGCACATGCCGTCATCGCACAGGCGGCACATGCGCCCGGCGCTAACTGCATCCACGGTCAAGGAGGCGAGCAATTTATTGAGCAGCGGTAAGAGCGTTTTTCGCTCCTGTTTCGTCAGCCCGTCCAGAATGGTGCTAAGTGCCTCTTCGCGCGCGGTAAGAATGGTTTTGCGCATCCGCTCGCCTTTGGCCGTCAGCGCCAGTGCCACCTCGCGCTTGTCCGCGCCGGGGCTACGGGTGAGAAACCCTTGGGCCGCCAGTTTCTCCGTCAGACGTACGGTGGCCGAATGGCTGAGATCGAGCAGGGTGCTTGCCTCAGATACCGTGCCGCCGGGGTAAAGACCGAGCGAGACGATGAGTGCGCAGGACGAGGCGCTGAGCCCGGTGATGCGGGTTGCGCCTTTGAGCTGAGCATCGCTTGCGGCAAGGGCCAGCGCGCCAAGGCGGTTGGTAAGCTGTTTCTCTGTCATGCGCTTATTATATGCATCATGCATATAATAAGAAGACGCCTGCCCATCACTCTCCCGTGAGCCAAAAAAACGGGCCCCTGAGGAGGGGCCCGTTCATCCGGCTGGAACAGAGGAAGTAATCAGCTTTCGAAGACTTTTCCGGTCGCCGTGCCCGTATTCGGCACTTCCGATTTGATAAGGCGTAGATAAGGCCGCTCGCCGCTCAGGCGCTGGCGGCGGGCCGCAAGGCTCGGGATACCGGCATGGATACGCGGCGGGGCCTGCCGGGCGATGCGCGGGGCAAGGGCTGCGGCGGCGGATTTCGGCATCTGATCCGGATCGATAAGCTGAATGCGGTCGATCCACTGGCGGGTCAGCATCTGATCGCCGAGCCAGGCCGGATTTTCCAGCGGCACGGCGGCGCCGATGATGCGGGTGAGGGCGCCATTGTCCTGGGCGAGCGGCAGCAGCACCATTTCGAAGGAGACCTGGCGGCCTTCGCCCGTCTCGGCGGTATATTCCAGCACGCCGGCAGCCGCGCTGCCCGTCACGTCATTGAGCAGATGGGTCATATTGGTATGGCACTCGTCCTGCCAGAGGCCGAGCATGTTCTGGCGGCGGAATTCGGTGCCGTAGACATTACAAAGGCCGGTCCCGGCGAGGCGGAAGCGGAAGGACCAATGGTCCTGGCGTTCCAGAATGAACACGTAAGGAAGAATCCGCTTGATATCCCGCGGCTCGATTTCGCTGCGGCGCGGCGCGGGGCGGTCTCCCCGGATCGCGTTCCAATATTCAACAAGTGCCTGTGTCGTCTGATGCTGCATTACTCTGCCCTCTGAACCCGTTCCGCTTTCCGGCCGGGTTCCCCCCAAGAGGAGCCAAGCCGGCACGTTAATCCAGTTTTGTGACGCTGTCGCGTCCCGGCCCCGCGAAACGGGGGAAAATGTGTGTCCTCTGTCCCTTTTCGAGGTCTCTTGCGTGCCGTGCCGGAACACTTTCGGCACACAAGCGGCGCTCTTGGGCGGGAGGGAGCAGAAAGCGTGCCAGCGGAAGGGGCGGCGGGGAGAAATGCTTCAAAAAACTGAACGCGCCAGTTTGTTCTTCTCTTTAAGAGCGCGGGGAAAGGTTAACGCACCCGCGCGCGCATAAGAGAAAAGAGAATAGGGGAGCGGCAGCGCAGGCCCGGCAAGTGGCACGGCTCCTGCGATGGCAGGGCATAAGGAAATGAAACGCGCCGAAATGCGCCAAAATAGCTCTTAGTGCCGTTATGGAGTGCCGTTATGGGACACAAAGTTAAGAATTTGTTCATTGCAATGAGTGTGGCGGCGGGCGCCACGGCCATGGATGCGGCTGTTCCGATGCCCGCTTCGGCAGGCAATCCGGCCGATTATTGCCCGGACCAGCCCTGCATCCCCGATACGCCCTGCGGGCCGCACAAGCCCCCGCATCATGGCGGCGGCAAGAAGGTGATCATCAACAAGAGCTATACGAAGAAGATCACCATCAACAAGAATAAGACGACGACGAATACGAACATCCATAACGACAACCGCGTCTTCAATATCAATGTGGACCGCGGTGCGCGGAACAAGACCGTTTTCGTCGGCGGCAGCACCACTTTCATCGAAGCGCCGAAAGCGGTCACCCCGCTCGGCCAGCTCACCGTGGTTGTGCCGAGCGCGGTCGAAAAACTGCGCAAGCCCGTCAAGGGCGTGTGCCAGGACGCCAAGGGTCTTGAAGAAGCGGCGCGCATGAGCGTGCCGAACAAGATCATCGAGGCTGGCTCTTATGTGGGCGAGGTCTTCCACTGCCTTGCCGGCGACATGATGGTGGTGACGCTCGGCCGGTTCCTGGAAGATGGGACGAGCACGGATTATCAGGGTGGCTATACGTTCGAATGCCAGGTGGGCAATAGCCTGCATGTGGGCGAAGACGGCCGCGTTGCTTGCGGCCCGGCCTCGGACCTTGCATTCAACAGCGGCATTGCCCCCCGCGCCCGCTTTGCGGAAATCATTTTGCAGAAAACGACCGGCGGTCCGCAGATGAGCCAGGTGGGCGACACCTCTGGGCTTTATCTTTCCGGCGGCGTCGGTAACTGATCTTCTCTCTTTCTTGACGGCACCTTGAAGCCGCGGCGTCTTTGCACGGACGCCGCGGTTTTTATGTGCGGGGTGTGCGGGAGAGTCTGCGCCTGAAGCCGATGCTGCATGGACCCCGGCTCGGGGGCCGGGGTGACGGCTCTGGGATTTGGCAAGTCTTCAGCTCCGTATAGAAGCTGTCACCCCGGGCTTGACCCGGGGTCCACGCAGCGGTGCGGTTTTAAGGCAAACAGAGATGATCCCTCTCACCTCACTAGCCCTTCATAAAGATCCAGCCAGTCCGGGTTACACTCCTCGATCATGGTGATCTTGTAATCCCGCCGCCAACGCTTGATACGTTTCTCCGCCCGTATCGCCTCTTCAATATCAGGCGTCGCCTCGAACCAGACGAGCTGCTTTACGCCGTAGCGTTTCGTAAAGCCGTCCGCTGCGGCGCTTTTATGTTCATGCACCCGGCGCACAATGTCATTCGTCACGCCCACATAGAGCGTGCCCCGTCTGCGATTAGCGAGGATGTAAACGTAGTAGCTCTTCATGACTGCTGAGTATGCTGCCCATGGACCCCGGGGCAAGCCCGGGGTGACAGCTTCTATATGGAGCTGTGGCTTTGCCAAATCTCGGAGTCGTCACCTCTACCCCTAAGTCAGGGTGACGGGTTCTATGCGAGGTGGCGTGATGACCTTTAACTGCGCCTCTGTGTGTTGGAGAGTCCTGTAGCGCACCACCTCACCATTCTCCGCAACCGTCACCCCGGGCTTGTCCCGGGGTCCATAGACATCCACCCCGTCCACCCACGCGCACAAAAAAAGAGGGAGGATCTTGCGATCCTCCCCTAGTTGGCTCTCAGGCTTTCCTCTTGGGAAACTTGGGGCCGGGCCGGAGCCCGGCGGAATTCTTGAAGCTTAGTTGACCCGGCCGCGCAGGCCCGTGAAGACCGGCTCGGAGTAGTAGTCGTAAGGACGGACCGGGGCGGCGGCGGTACGCATGCCGCTATCGGCGTTCTGCTGGCCGCGCGGGGCGTCGTAGTAGATTTCGCCCAGCGGGTCGCCATCCTTGCCGAAATTAGCGCAAGGGGCCGGATCGATGCCATAGACCGGCACGATCATTTCCAGGACAGCGCGTTCGATGACCGAGCGCACGGCGAGCTGCAGCGGCTCGAGGGCCTTCTCGCCCGCGGCGATGTCGAAGATGTTGCCGCCGAAGAAGTCGAAGACGCCGGCTTTGATTTCACGGCCGATGATCTGCTTCTGGTAGGAAACGACATCGATCACTTCTAGTGTGCGGCTGTCCACCAGGCGCAGGTCGAGGCCCACATTCATGACGAACTGGTTGACCAGCAGGTTGGCTTTCGCGCCGTCCGTGTCGAGGTCGGAGAAGAAGCCGTCCACGCCGCCGGAGCGGATGTTGAAGTTCAGCTCCGTGATGCCGCCGACCAGGTAATAGTCGGAGCCGCGGATGGTGCCGGCCACGATCTGGCGGAAGGCCTGACCGTCCTGGTCGCCGATCAGCTTGTTGTTGGCATATTTCAGCTCAAGCTCGGTGACACCCGTGTCATAACGCTCCACCTGGCGCACGCCGGCTTTGGCGAGGGCGGAAATGGCCATCAGGGCGGCGCCCTGGGTCACTTTCCGGCCGCCTTCAGGTTCGGCTTTGCCGGTGTAGTCCTGAATGTTGCCGACAGCGATGCGCGGGGCGGTGCTGACGTTGCGGGAGGAACGCGCGATACAGCGCAGCGCGTTCGAATAAGGTGTTTCATTGTTGATCACCGGGGCATTGCCGATCGGCTCCGCATAACGGCCCGTCGTATCCGCCACCGGGGAGATGCAGCCCGCCAGAGCGGCTGCGACACTTGCGACGGACAGAATGCGGCCCGCGCTTTTCATCGTATATCCAAGAGGGTTACTGAACATTGTTGGTCACCGTAGCCTGCTGATTGCCATTGTTTATTTGTTCTGCGTTGATCACGACCGTGTTGTAGGAGCCGGTCGTCACAACGTTGATCTGGTTCCCGATGGCTTGTGCCGAATTGGAACCACAGCTCACACCATTGCAATTGCCGTTCCCGCCGCTGGTGCTGGTGAAGCCGACGCCCGAGGTGTGGGTGCCGCCGCCAGATGCGGTGAGATCGCCGTTAGCAATGACGCGGTTGCCATTGTCATCGCGGAACGAGGGGTACATGGGCTGGTTCAGCTCGACCGAGGAATCCATGCCGTAGGGCACATTGGCCGTGAAGCGGTTTTCCTCGAAATCGAAGGCGGCTGCCGGCGCGATTGCCGACAAGGTGCCGATGGCAATACCGGCGGTGATGCCGGTAAGGGCGCTGAGCGCTTTTTTTGTTGCCGTGCTTGCCATGTTGAGCCTCGTCAAACGATTGGTCTGAGATCTTTTTTTGTTTTGCCAAGGGGATCGCAATGGCCGTGCCAGCGGCGGGGCGGGGATGTTTTTGCGAAAAACCCCAGCTTTTCCGCCGGTTTTTGCGAATGGTTAAGGCGGGGTTAAGGGGAAAACGGGGGAAATCCCGCTTCCGGCCTCCCTTTGGCACGCCGGATTTGTCTCTTGCTGGGACAGGTGGCACCGGCGAGCGGAAAGGTGGCCAGACGGGGCCGCGTTGCGAATCCGGCCCCGAGCGGCCACACTCGCGCTCAATGCCCGCGGCAAGCCGGGCGGTTAACCATAAGGAGCGGCGGGATGGCGACGCTGGAATTCTATTTCGATTGTTCGAGCCCCTGGACTTACCTTTGTTTTGCGCGGGTTCACGAGGTGATCGAGCGCACGGGCGCTGAGGTGATCTGGAAGCCCATCTTGGTGGGCGGCGTCTTCAACGTGGTTAACAAGGAAGTTTACGAGCTGCGCGCCAAGCCCAATCCGATCAAGGGCAAGTATTATGTGAAGGATCTGCAGGACTGGGCGAATTTCACCGGCATCAAGATCGGCCAGCCGCCGGTTTTCCCCGTCAAGGCGGTGGACCCGATGCGCGGGGCGATCGTCGCGCAGGATGAGGGCAAGCTCGTGCTTTACGCCTGGGCCATGTTCGAGGCTTATTGGGGCGATCTGAAAGACATCAGCCAGCCGGAAGAGATCGCGAAAATCTGCGAGAAGGTCGGCATCGATCCTGAAATGCTGCTGAAACGGATCAAGGATCAGGATATCAAGGACCGGTTGAAGCAAAACACGGAAGAAGTGATCGAACGGGGCGGGTTCGGCTCGCCCACCATGTTCGTGAATGGAGAGAGTATGTTCTTCGGCAATGACCGGCTGCCCCTCGTCGAGGCGGCGCTGAAAGGCGAACTTCCCCTAAAGAAGGCGGCGGCCCGTGGCTGATTTACAGGAATATAAAGAACCGCCCGCATTTAACGCCCCTTCCGTGGTCATTGCGCTGGTCGGCGCCATTTTCGCGGTCTTTCTGCTGCAGGCTTATGGCGGGCGTGAATTATCCGGCGATCTCCTCATTTGGGGCTCGCTTATTCCCGCGCGTTATGCCCCGGCGGTGGACGGCAATATTTACTTCTTTCCCGGCGGTATTCTCGCGGACCTTTGGACCTTCATCACTTATGCCTTTTTGCATGGGGGCTGGACCCATGTGATTTTCAACGCGATCTGGCTGCTCGCCTTCGGCACACCCGTGGCGCGGCGGATCGGCACGGCGCGGTTTCTTACCTTCTACGTGATCTGCGCCATTATCGGCGGCATCACCCATGTGGTGATCTATGCGGGCGAGCTGACGCCGGTGGTCGGGGCCTCGGCGGCGGTGTCCGGCCTCATGGGCGGGGCGGCGCGCTTCGTCTTTCTGGCGGGCGGTCCGCTCGGCATGATCGGCACGGGCCAGACGGGACTTCCCGGCGCGCCAAGGGCGCAGGCCAGCATTCTGCAGGCCCTAACGGACCGGCGTACGCTCATCTTCATTGCCATCTGGATCGGTATGAACCTGCTGTTCGGCATTACGGGGCTGACGCCTTCGGGTCAGATCGTCTCGGTTGCCTGGGAAGCCCATCTTGGCGGGTTTTTCGCCGGGCTTCTGCTTTTCGGGTTTTTCGATCCGATTAAAACCTCGCCCTCCGGCGGGCCGGGCAATGTGGGCTATGGGGAGTGGAAGGGCTGAACTTCGCCAGCCAGCGCCGGCTCTAGAGCTTGAAAGCGCGTCCTTACCGCCCACATCTTATAAGGCGCGGCGTTCGGCGCGCCGGCGCGAACTCCAGGAGACCCCAATGAGCGACGCATCTTCCCATTCAGGTTCCCATTCGAGTTCCGGTTCGGATCGCAGCGGCGAGCAGGCAGGTGAGCGCCCGGGCGGCGCGGCCTGGCAGCGTGTGCTTTACATGATCGGCTTCTGGTTTTTAGGGAATATCGCCTTTTCCCTGTCGATCCTGCTCGGCGCGGTGCAATTCATCGTTGTGCTGATAAACGGCGAAAAAAACGAGGAGCTGGCCGGTTTTTCCAAACGGCTGGTCGCCTATGTCTGGGAATGCCTGACCTTCATTACCTATGGGCAGGAAGAGAAACCCTTTCCCTTCGGCAAGTTTCCGGAAGAGCGGCCGGACGAGCGGGACGACTGAGCGCCGTCCCGCGCTAATCCTTTAGTCGTTCGTCAGCACCACTTTGCCCAGCGCCTTGCGCGCGGCGATGTCGCTGAGCGCCCGCCCGGTATCGGCCATGGGATAAAGGGCAAAGCCTTCCGGTTTCAGCTCCCCCTTGGCGATCATCGCCATGAGATCGCGCATGAAGGGCGCCGCATTTTGCGGTTCGGCCCGGGCAAAGCCGCCCCAATCCACGCCGACCACCGAGCAGCGCTTCAAAAGCGGCAGGTTGAGCGGAATGCGCGGAATGTCGCCTGCCGCAAAGCCGACAACGAGATGCCGCCCGCCCGGTGCGAGCGAGCGCAAGGCCGCTACCGAGATCGGCCCGCCCACCGGGTCATAGACGAGATCGACGCCTTTGCCGCCGGTCAGTTCCTTTAGATCACTCCGCCAGTCTTCCTTCGTATAATCGACGGTATGATCTGCGCCGAGCGCGAGCGCGGTTTTGCGCTTTTCCTTGCTGGAGGCGGCGGCAATGACGCTCAGCCCCATGGCTTTTGCAAGCTGAATGGCGGCGCTGCCGACACCGCCCGCCGCGCCAAGGACGAGCAGCGTTTCGCCTTCCTTGGCGTTCCCGCAGGCGCGCAGCCCGTAAAGCGCCGTGCAATAAGAGATGATGATGCCGGCGGCGGGCGCGAAGTCCAGATTGTCCGGAATGGGCACGCAGGACGCGGCGGGCACGGCGATCTTTTCCGCACAGGCCCCGCCCATGGTCGAGCCGAGCACTCTGTCGCCCGGTTTTAGGCCCGTGACGCCTGCGCCGACACTTTCCACAATGCCGGAAAACTCCGTGCCGGGAATAAAGGGCAGGGGAATTTTCACTTGATAGAGCCCCTGGACGAGCAGGCCGTCCACAAAGCCGACGCCTGCCGCCTTGATGGCGACGACGGCCTGGCCGTCTTTCGCGGCAGGATCGGGCACGTCTTCAAAGCGCAGTTTTTCCGGCGGCGCGTAGTCGTGGCAGAGAATGGCTTTCATCGGAGGCTCCCCAATTTGTTTGGCGTCATCATAGAAGCGGAAAGGTCAAGCGCAATGGCGCCGCTTCTAACGCCGCGTCGGCAAGGGCGGTTTTGAGGCTCAAGCGAATCGACCGGGCGGTCCCTGCACATCCCATTGTTCACAAATGAGCCGCTTGCGCGGTGGCAATCGGCTCCATGCGGCTGTGTAATGACGGGGAGGATGGAGGAGCCTGGCTTATGAAACCGTTTCCTGAAATTGGTGTCCTGAAGGGCAATTATGCGCCGGTGCTGGCCGAGATGGACGCGCCGGACCTCGTTGTGACGGGCGATATGCCCGAGACGCTTTCCGGCACGCTTTACCGCAATGGTCCGAACCCGATGTTTCCCCCGCTCGGAGAAAAACATCACTGGTTCCTGGGCGAGGGCATGGTGCACGGCATTCATGTGGAAGGCGGGCGCGCCTCTTACCGGAACCGCTGGGTGCATACCGAGCAATATGAAGCACAGCGCAAGGCGGGCCGCCGGCTCGTCGGTACGGGTTTTGGCGAGCCCCGCGCGCCGGGCGGTGAGGAGCTGCGCAACAATGTCGCCAATACCAATATCGTCTGGCATGGCGGCAAACTCTTGGCGCTCGATGAGGGAAGCTCGCCCGTTGCCATGGACCCGCTGACGCTTGAAACGGCGGGAAGTTGGACCTTCGAGGGTAAATATAAAGGCGCGATGACCGCTCATCCCAAGATCGATCCTGAAACCGCCGAAATGCTGTTCTTCGCCTATATGGCGGATGGGCCGGGCTCCAAGACCATTGCCTATAATGTGGTGGGCGCGGACGGGCGCGTGACGCGTACGGAAAAATTCGAAGCACCTTACTGCACGATGATGCATGACTTCATCACCACGGATGAGCATGTGATCTTTCCGCTTTTCCCCGCGACCATAGATGTTGACCGGATCATGCAGGGCGGGCCGGTCATCGCCTGGGACCCGGATACGCCGAGCATGATCGGCATCATGCGCCGGGACGGGGCGGTGGAAGACATGCGCTGGTTCGAGGGCGATCCTTGCTATGTCTATCACCCGATGAACGCCTTTACGGTGCATGAAGGCGGGCACACGAAAGTCATTGCCGATGTGATGAAATATTCCCGCGTGCCACTTTTCCCGGATGCAAACGGCGCGCGCCCGCCTTCCGATCTTTCCAGCGAGCAAGGGCTGCTTGTGCGCTGGACCTTCGATCTCGACGGCAACACGAACAGCTATAGCGAAGAAGTTCTATCCGACCTTCGCGGCGAGTTTCCGCGTCTTGATGAGCGCTTTGCGGGGCTCGGCTACCGGCATGGCTATTATGCCTCCATGGCGCGGCCGGAAGCGGAGGCCGCTTCCTATGACGTGCTGGTGCATATCGATCTTGAGACCGGCAAGAAAACCGAGTGGGATGCAGGCGCGGGCAACACGGTGCTCGAACCCGTCTTCGTGCCGCGCGCGCCGGGCTCTGCGGAAGGGGACGGCTACCTCGTCACCGCGATTTACCGGCGGGAGACGAACCTCTCGGATTTTGCCGTCTTCGATGCAAGCAATGTCGGCGCGGGGCCGCTCGCGCTTGCGCATCTGCCTGTGCGCATTCCCCATGGCTTCCACGGCAATTGGCGGCCCGCGTAAACTAGAAGAGCGGTTCTTCGTAGATCAGCTCGCCGTCGAGGAGGAGCCCTTTGATGGCGGCTTCCCCATCGCTGCCAAGCGCGATGCGCGCGGCCAGGCGGTTTTCGTTGCGCTGCTCTTCAAGGTCCCAGCCCGTGCCTTCCGGCACGAAATAGCTTTCGATGCCGTAGGAGAGCGTGAGCATGCGGCAATTCTCGCAAGGCTCATCTTCTTCCACGGTGCGCGGGCGCGCGCCGATCGCATAATCAACCCGGCCTTGGATGAAGGTACCCTCGCTCGGGGCTTTGCGGTGAAGGGCGGCGGCCTGCCAGAGCCCGCCTTGCTCTTCAAGCGTCACCCAAACCGTGTCGCCTTCTTTGAAATCGTTGTCGCCGGCAAGTTTCGATTCTTCCAGCCGTGAGATGTCGTAGGTGAGGACGACATAGTCACCGCGGAAAAGATCGCGCGGATCGACGGGTTCGATGGCGAGCGTGACTTCCGTGCCGGAGCGCAGGAGCATCATCCGGTCCCAGATCATGGCGCCGAGAAAGAGCGCCTGCGCAAGGAAGATCGCGGCAACGGCAAGCGCAAAGGTGCCGGGCGCGCGCGGGGCAGGGGCTTGCAGGCCTTTGATCTGCTCATCGATGAAGCTCATTGGGCCTCTCCCTTGCCGGTTTCAGCCAGCATCTTTTTGCGCCAGCGGTTGAGCGCCCAGCTGCCCGCGATCAGCAATATACCGCCCAGGGCAAAGAAGAGCGCGGTGTCGAGCAGTGTTCCGAGGGTTTCGGCATAAATATAGAAAGCCTCGGCGGCAAAGGCGGTGAAGCCCAGATTGACGAGGAAACGGCTGGCCGACTGTGTGCCGAGAAAGATAAGCCAGATGGCGAAGGCGAAATAGAGAATGCCGCCCATGCCGGTCGTCATATCGAGATAATTCGTTTCCCCGCTGGTGATGATTGCCGGCAGAACGGTGAGCGCCAACAGCGCGCCGAACCCGGCAAGTCCCGTCATGGTGAAGGCGCGGCGCATCGCACAGAAGAACAGGAGCGCCACGTTGAAGGCGCCGAAGGCGAGCAGCGTCAGGCGCCAGCTCATCTCGCCGGTAAAATCGAGCTCGTCGAATTGCAGGGCAAAAAGCAGGATGCCGGTGACGATGGCGCCGTAAGCTTCGGCAACGCGTCCCATGCGCAGGCCAAGCTCGCCGCCGAGCCGGCCTTTCAGCCAGACGGTGAGCGCGATGGCAAGAGCGAAGAAGAGAAGGTTGCCGCTGTCCCAGTGATAATTGTCGAACCCCTCAAGCCCCATCAGCAGCCAGCCGAAAAAGGAGAGAAGGGAAAGGTGATAAGAGGGCGTCCATTGCAGGCGGAAGCCGAGCAAGGTGGCTGCCGCCCAGGCGGGAATATATGTCCAGTGCGGGCTGATACCGGCATCGAGCGAGGCGGTGCCCGTCCAGATGAAGAGAAGCACGAAGGAGCCGGCCAGCACGGCGCGGGACTTTGCCGCCCAAGCAAGCGCCAGCGCGCCAAGCGACCAGGCGAAAAGCCCACCCGTGTAATCACTCGCCAGATGATACATCTGCGCGATGAGCATGATGTTCGCGCCGAACAGGAGCGTGGCAAGAAGTAGGGCGGCTTCGGCAAAGCCCGTGTGTTTTTTCAGATAAAGCCAGATCGCCGCGCCATAAGCTGCGCCCAGTGAGGCGAAGAGAATGAGAAGGCGCAGGAGCTTCGGCATCTCCGCCCAATTGGCGGCGACGAAGGAGAGGGCGGCAAGACCGAGCAGGGCCGCGCCCAGAAGCGAAAGCACGAGAGGCAGGCGGCTGCCGCCATCCTCGTTTTCCAGCGAGCGGCGGATCGCTTCGGCATTTTGCTGGGTGACCCAGCCCTTCGTGACCCAAATGTCCAGATCACGATTTATTTGCTTTTGATACAGGCGTTTCCAGAAAGGCCAACCATCCATGCCCGTTTCCCCCGGCTTCCTGCGCTTTTAACTATAAAGGTGACGTCAGTGTCAGGATTATTGTGTCGCAAATAGGGCAGTGTCTCTGACGTTTTAATGATGTTTTCGACTCGCGAGCATCTTGAATGTCGGGCGCGGCGGGGTCATCATTTTTATTCGTGGGCTTGGGAGAGCCTTTAAGTCTCCGGGGGATGAAGGGCGATGCGGCGAGCATGCGCCTCAACAGGAGGAGCCGAATGAACGTTGAAACGATCCTGAAAGAAAAGGGCCACAAGGTTGTGGCCATTCCCGCCGATGCGACGCTGAAAGAGGCTGCCGACCTTCTAAGTGAAAAGAAAATCGGTGCCGCGGTCGTTGCCGATGGGAAAAAGCTCGGCGGCATCCTGTCCGAGCGGGACATCGTGCGCGCGATTTCCAAATTCGGCGCTGCCGTGCTGGACAAGCCCGTCCGCGAAACCATGACGCAGAACGTCATCACCTGTTCGCGCGCGGACACGGTGGACCATCTGATGGGCATTATGACCGGCGGGCGTTTCCGTCACGTGCCCGTGGTGGAAGAGGGCGAGATGATCGGGCTCATCTCCATCGGTGACGTCGTCAAATACAAGATTGCGGAAACGGAGATGGAAGCCGAGCAGCTCAAAATGTATATCGCCACCGGCTAAGCTTAGCTGAGCTGTTTGAGCGCCCGTTCGATGAAAGGCATGGAGCGGTCGGCTGCCTCGCGGCCGTGACGGATGAGTTCATCCGCTTTATCGAAATCGATGAGATTGATATGGCCTACATCCGGCTCGATGACGACATCGGCCGGATCGGCGGCCATGCGCGCGCGGGCAAGGCGGTCCTGCACGATGTTGAGCGCACTCGTCATGACGGTGGTCAGTCCCGGCCCTGAGGGCGCATCGCGTTTGAAAAGCTGCTGCAGCAGCGCGCGGTCCGTGCCGCTGCGCATTTGTTTCAGCCGCTCGGAGATGGATTTGCGCAGGCTCTTTTCCGGCGTCTCGTCATCTTCGATCGGCATTTCCAGATGGGTGTTTTCGAGGCTGATCATGTCCTCGGTCTCGAAGGTGCTCCGTTCCGCTTCGCGTTTGGCCTCGCGCTCTGCTTCCAGTTCTTCTTCCAGGCGATAATAATTCAGCGCCGAGGTCATGCCGAAGGCATCGAGGTTGAGATTGACCGCGATGACGAGATGGGCGTCGAAAGCGCGGCAGACGGAAATCGGCACCGGATTGACGAGCGCGCCGTCGATGAGCCAGCGCCCTTCATAGGCCATGGGTTCGAAAACGCCGGGCAGGGCGTAAGAGGCGCGGATGGCATCGATCATCGAGCCGTGTTTCAGCCACACCTCATGGCCGCTATTCATGTCCGTTGCCACGGCCACGAATTTGCGCGGCAGGTCTTCGATCTGGCGCTCATGCAGATGCTCTTTCAAAAGCTCGGCGAGTTTGCTGCCGCCGAAAAGCGCCGAGCCGTTGAAGCGGATATCCATGAGATTGAAGAGCCGGCGCGCGTTCAGGGAGCGGGCGAAGTCTTCCAGCGCATCGAGCTTGCCTGCCGCATAGCACCCGCCTACCAGCGCGCCGATGGAGGTACCGGAGATCACGTCGATCTCGATCCCTTCTTCGGCAAGGCGCTGCATGACGCCGATATGCGACCAGCCGCGCGCCACGCCCGAGCCGAGGGCGAGGCCGATTTTCGGTGTGCCAGTATGTTTGGGAGCAGGCTTGCGCATGGGGACCCTTCACGTTACCTGCGCATTACATCACAAAGGCCCGGTAACACAAGACGGGGCGGGAGGTCAGTAAGGCTTGCGGCCTTACTTCCCGTAAACGTCTTTCGGGTCGTAGACCTTTTCGCTCTCTTCAAAATCGAGCGGGGCGGGTTTCTTGCCCGTGCCCACCGGAATGGAGCGGTAGAAGCAGGCCTTGTAGCCGACATGGCAGGTCGCGCCATTACCGGCCACAGTGACCTTCAGCCAAATAGCGTCCTGGTCGCAGTCGGTGCGCATTTCCACCACGCGCTGCACCTGGCCGCTGGTCTCGCCCTTCTTCCAAAGGCCGCCGCGCGAGCGGCTCCAATAGACCGCCTCGCCCGTCTCGATGGTCAGGGCAAGGGCCTCGGCATTCATATAGGCGTGCATGAGAAGATCGCCCGTTGCCGCATCGGTGGTGACAACGGGAATAAGGCCGTCTTCGCCGAATTTCGGGGCGAAGACGGAGCCTTCTTCGATCTCTGCCTTTTCGCCGCGCTCGGCAAAGTAAGAGGGGGATTTATCGCTCACGGCAGGTGCCTTGCTGCGGGCGGCTTACCGTTCCTGGTAGCCGCGGATCATCTGCAAGAAGCGCTGCTCCATGCGCAAATCGTCGCGGAAGACACCCGTAAACTGCGTGGTGATAGTGGCCACGTCCGGTTTGCGGATACCGCGCGTCGTCATGCACTGGTGCTTGGCTTCGACGAGAACGGCAACGCCTTTGGGCTTGAGCACACGGTTGATCGAGTCGACGATCTGCGCCGTCATCGTTTCCTGCGTCTGCAGGCGTTTGGCGTAGATTTCGATCACGCGGGCAAGCTTGGAGATGCCGACCACCCGGTTGGTGGGGACATAGGCGATATGCGCCTTGCCCAGAATGGCCACCATATGGTGCTCGCAATGCGATTCCAGCGTGATATCGCGCAGCATGACCATGTCGTCATAGCCTTCGACTTCCTCGAAGGTCTTGCCCAGCACTTCGTCCGGGTCTTCTTCGTAGCCTGCGAAGAATTCTTCATAGGCACGCACGACGCGGTTCGGCGTTTCGATCAGGCCTTCACGGTCCGGGTTGTCCCCGGCCCAGGCGATGAGGGTGCGCACGGCCGCTTCCGCTTCTTCGCGGGAAGGGCGGGCGCGATCGGTTTTCGTTGAAGACAAGCTATCCACTACAGCATTCATATCCATTTTGACCATTCTCTTAGGGGTTCGCCGGCCAAAACCCTGACGGGAGGGTTTGAAAGTGCCGGTTCAAGTCACAGGCAGCGGTCTTCCTCTGCCTATTTTGCCCATCAAGCACGGGTCTTATGCCATGCTGCAGATGATGTGACACCGTCTAGAGTGTGCATATAGCCTTGCACAAAGGGGCTATCAAGCTTTGTGGACCTTGCAAATGCGCAAAGCCTTGACGGAATGTTGATAATGGACGCCGCCCGAGGCGCCGGATTTCCCTTTTCCGGTGCGTTCAGAGCGCAATCCGGGCCATTTGGGCTGGTTTTCGGCGGGTTTCTGCATTAGGTTCCGGCGAATTCCGACACCTTGAGGTTGACGATATGACCTGTCATCTGTGTTGCCGCTGCCGCCAGACCTCGTTCACCCGGCTGGCCTAGGCCTCTTTTAGGGAGCGCCGGCAGCCCATCTCCGGCCCGATCCGACCAAGAGAACAGATCCGATGAGTGCTGAGACCAAGTCCCTCAAGCTTTACAACACACTGACCCGCCAGAAAGACCTCTTCACGCCGCAGGACCCTGAGCGCGTGACCATGTATGTCTGCGGGCCGACCGTTTACAATTTCGCCCATATCGGCAATGCGCGCCCGGCCGTGGTCTTCGACCTTCTGGCCCGGCTGCTGCGCCATCTTTATGGCGCGGAGCACGTCGTTTACGCGCGCAATATCACCGATATCGAGGACAAGATCATCAAGGCCGCCCAGGATCAGGGCGTGCCGATTTCCGCGATTACCGAGAAATACGCGGCGATCTACCGGGAGGATATGGGCTCACTCGGCGTGCTGCCCCCCGATATCGAGCCGCTGGCAACCGAGACGACGGAAACCATGATCTCGCTCATGGAGCGGCTCATCGCCTCTGGCCATGCCTATGAAGCGGAAGGCCATGTGCTTTTCGATGTGCCCAGCTTTGGCGATTACGGCGCGCTCTCCCGGCGCGATCAGGACGAGATGGAAGCGGGCGCGCGGGTGGAAGTTGCCCCTTATAAGAAAAACGCCTCCGACTTCGTGCTCTGGAAGCCCTCGAGCGCCGAGCAGCCGGGCTGGGAAAGCCCCTGGGGCCGCGGGCGGCCGGGCTGGCATATCGAATGCTCGGCCATGATCGAAAAGCATCTGGGTGAGACCATCGACATTCATGGCGGGGGCATCGATCTGCAGTTTCCCCACCATGAAAACGAGGTGGCGCAAAGCACCTGCGCCCATGGCGGCAAGGCGCTTGCCCGGTTCTGGATGCATAATGGCTTCGTGAATATCGAGAAGGAAAAAATGTCGAAATCACTCGGCAACGTCCTTCTCGTGCATGACCTGTTGAAGGAAGCGCCGGGCGAGGCGATCCGCCTTGCGCTTTTGAACGGTCATTACCGCCAGCCTTTGGATTGGACGGGCGAGGGGCTGAAGCAGGCCAAACGCATGCTCGACCGGCTTTACGGCGCGCTGCGCACGCTGGCGGATGTTGAGGCGGGGCCCGGTGAGATGCCGGACGCCTTTCTTGAGGCGCTGCTCGATGATCTGAACACGCCCAAAGCGCTGGCCGAGCTTTTCGCACTCGCCAAGAAAGCCAATCAGGCCGAAGGGCAGGCAGAGAAGGCGGAGGTGAAAGCCCAGCTTCTGGCGGCAGGCAAGGTGATTGGCCTCCTGCAGCAGGACCCGGCGGCCTGGTTTGAACAGGCAGGCGGGGATACCCATATTGAAGCTGCGGAAGTCGAACGGCTCATCGCCGCCCGGCTTGAAGCCCGCAGGGCCAAAGACTTTGCCGAGGCGGACCGGATCCGCGATGCGCTGACCGACATGGGCATCGCCATCGAGGACGGGCCGGACGGCACGAAATGGCGGGTGGCGTAAACCCCGCCGGAGACGGATATGCTCGACGACATTTATAACGCGCGCATTCTCAAATATGCCGGGGACATTCCCCGCATCGGCCGGCTGGAAAACCCGGACGGCACGGCGACGGCCGTCTCCAAACTTTGCGGCTCCAAGGTCACGGTCGATGTGAAGGTGACGGACGGCAAGGTCGTGGACTTCGCCCATGACGTGAAGGCCTGCGCCCTTGGCCAATCTTCCTCCTCGATCATGGCGCATTTCGTCATCGGCGCGGACGTAGAGGAGCTGCGCGCGCTCCGCGATCAAATGAAAGCCATGCTGAAAGAAGGCGGGCCCCCGCCCACCGGCAAGTGGAAGGACCTCGAAATCCTCGAGCCCGTGCGCGAGTACAAAGCCCGCCACGCCTCCACCCTCCTTACCTTCGAGGCAACGCTCGAAGCGGTGGAGCAAGCGCTGGAAAAGGCGGGGGCGGCTTGAGGGGCGGTTATTAAGAAGCTACAAGGAGTAGCGTAAGCGGCGCCATAATCGTTGCTGCAGACAGACATAGTATCGCTAGAAAAACTCCGAAGTGAGCTTTTCTAACAGGGCGCTGAGATTCCAGGTCCTGTGCGATTTCTTCGAGCGAAGCTTGCATTTGGGAAAGATGTATCGGGTGACGGTGAAGGCTTGTCATTTCCCGGCCTCGGCGAAATGCCAGCCATGATTCTTTGGGCGAGAAAAGAAAGCCGATAAAGATCAGCGGAAGACAAAACATCACCGCTGCTGGGTGGCGGCATGGGCCAGCCCCATATTCCCATGCGGCGATGAGGCATTCACCGCGCATGGTGCAAGGATAACCGGTTATCAAATGATGCATGTCGTGCGCAATGATCGCCCGTTGCCTCCATCGAAAGTTCGGCAAGAAAATATTGAAGTGCCATAAAGCAACAGACCAGAACCGGGCTGTCGCGTACCCGTTGGGCAGTTTGTTTTCCCTGCGGAAATCTGCCCATAATTGCTCGATCGTTTTCCGCTCACTCACTTGGTGTCTCCAGGGGGCGATCTGAAAGTGCGGCCTGAAGTGGTGAGGCAATCGACATTGCACGATCGGTCACTGGACTGATACCCGGGCGCGGCGGCAGGTTAGCGGGTAACTTAATGTTCCAAGCAAGTCCGAAAAACTCCAAAAATTTTATGAAATACCAGCCGAGGTCAATTTGACCAGGGTACAGGCCGTGCCGAGCGGAGCGGGGAAAGGCGTGATGGTTGCTGTGCCAGCTTTCCCCCATCGTTGGGATGGCCATTATGGGGACATTGTGAGCTTGGATAATCGCACCGTCCACCGTCCAATCTTGTGGGCCTCGCGTATGGGCGAAATATGAAATGAACCAGTGCATGGTTGTGCAGGCGGCGACGCGCACAAACACACCCCAGACCACCCAAGACCAACCACCTAGGGCAAAAAGAACGACAGCGACGGGTATTTGATGCGCCATCCATGTTCTGTCGAGAAAGTGGTAAAATGGATCGTCAGCGATACCTGGACCTGGATCGAAGCTTGGCGGGTTGTCGAGTTTTAATTTTCCGTGGAGATAAAGGATGCCGTCCATGAGCAATCCTTTTTCGTGCCTTAGAAAGGGATGACAATCCTTCTGACGCTGCGCCCAATCACGGAAGTCATGAAGGCGAATCGTCCAAAGCGGTCCGCCCATGCCAACAGCAGTGCCGCACCAGACCAGAAGGCGCTCAAGCCATTTCGGGCATTCAAAGCTCTGGTGGATAAGGCGTCTATGGAAACCTACCGAATGACCTGCGCAGAGCGTGATAGCTGCTGTAGCAAGAAAGACAGCAAACGCATCCCATGTAAAGAACATTGGGCCGAGCAAGAGTGCGCCGCCAAACATCAGGGTGTTCCAGAGTGAGCGCGCCGGATCCCAAACAACGTGACCGTGAACGGGGCATGCCTCGTCGAGATTTTTTAGGGAATTTACCTTGAAAGCATCCGGCTGTTTTGTCGTTTCGGGCATGTCAGCTCACCGCCTTCCCGTGGAGCCAAAGAAACGGGCCACCTTGCCGGTCAACCCGACGATCTGTCTCACTCTGCGCGCGGACAGTTTTTGTGCTTGGGCGTCAATAGCGGCAATGTCTTCCACCATCATCAGCATTTTTTCCAATTGGCGTCGGGCAGTCGTGGAAGTTGCAGGTTCGGCTTGCGCTTCCTTCCAGCATAGACGCATTGTCTTAAGCGCATCGGGCAGTTCGCGTTCGCGCCGCTTTTCCAACCCTGTAATGAGCATGTCCCAAGGATCGTTTGCTGTCTGCCAGCCCTCTTCATCACCGCCGGTAACTAGGCCATACTCTTCTAGAAATTGAAGGGCATCCTTGAGTTCTGATGGTGGCAGACTGAGATCAGCCTGAAGTTCGGCGGATGTTTTGGGTGAAGACTGCAAATAGAGCAGGGCATGAATTCGGCAGGGAACGGACGGCAAACCCCAGCGGGGCCCTAGGTCTCCAAAATAATCAGTGAAGCGTCGTGTCGCAGGCGATGTTTCCGTGCCAGCCAAATGCCCCTCCCAAAATGGCTTTCTCATGATGAAATTAAGATTAGAGAGAGGACGTTTGGGTGGCAAGGCATCGCTGGAAAAAGCAGGCTTGGCTTAGGCGCCACCGTTTTTCGCCGAGGCTCTATGGACCCCGGCACGGGGGCCGGGGTGACGGCCTCATGTGGGTGGCGGGCGTCGCATCAAACGCAAAGTGTCACCCCGGGCTTGTCCCGGGGTCCATAAGGCGGATTAGCCTTTGCTTAGCATTCCGGTTATTATATTGAGACCGCATAAAACGGAGCAGCAATGAGTTACGGCAGAAACAGCGCCAAGATGCTGAAGGCGGGGCCCGCAGGGCGCCGGGCTTTCGCGCGCGCGTGCGCCATCACGCTCACCGTCACGCTCACTAGCCCCGGCTCCGGACGGGCGTAAGCCTGCGCCCCGGGGCCAGCCGTCTCCCGCGAGCTTGCGCCGGGCGGCTTCTTTCCAACCCACAATCGATGAAAATTGAAGGATGAGAACGGTTTAGCCGTCTCCTTTCCTTCCATCCGCGCTGTTGAGCCGCCTTTCAATACCGGCTACACAGTCATGAACGAGCCGCCCTCAAAGGGGCGGGGAATGCGGGAGAAAGCCGTGGCGCGTAATCCTTTAGGCTTTTTGGGAAGCCTTTTGATGATCGGCCTCATCCAGGTCTACCGCCTGGGAATTTCGCCGCTGATCGGGCCGCGCTGCCGCCATTTGCCCACCTGCTCGGAATACGGGCTGGAGGCGGTACGCCGGCACGGGGCCTGGCGGGGCTTTTGGCTGACGCTCGCCCGCATTGCCCGCTGCCACCCTTGGGGCAGCCACGGCTTCGACCCGGTGCCGGCGGCGCTTCAGCCCCAGCCCATCTATGCGCCCTGGCGCTATGGTGTCTGGCGGCTTTCGGACGCGGGTTTGGCGGAAGCGGATCTGGCGGAAGCGGATAAAGGAAATGAAGAGGCGGCCTGCCGGACATCCGGTAAGCACGTTTAAGAGAGAAACGATGATCAAATTGACGATGCCGGACGGGTCCGTCCGCGAGTATGAAAAAGCCTTGAACGGTTTCGAGCTGGCCGAAAGCATTTCCAAATCGCTCGCCAAGAAGGCCGTGGCGGTAAAGATCGACGGGAAGGTCGACGATCTTTGCTCCGAAATCGCCCATGACGCCAAGGTCGAGGTGGTGACGAAGGAAAGCCCGGACGGGCTCGAGCTTCTGCGCCACGATGCGGCCCATGTCATGGCGCAGGCCGTCCAAGAGCTTTTCCCCGGTACCCATGACACGATCGGCCCGGTGATCGAGAACGGTTTCTTCTACGACTTCCACCGCGAGGAACGCTTTTCCGAGGACGATCTGGAGAAGATCGAAAAGCGGATGCAGGAAATCGTCGACCGGGACGAACCCATTGTGCGCGAGGTCTGGTCGAAGGACGAGGCGATCGCCTATTTCAAGAAGATCGACGAGCCTTACAAAGTCGAGCTCGTGAACGACATCCCGGACGGTGAGGACATCCGCATCTATAAGCAGGGTGACTGGCTGGACCTCTGCCGCGGGCCGCACCTGCCTTCCACGGGCAAGCTCGGCAAGGCTTTCAAGCTGATGCGCGTCTCGGGCGCTTACTGGCGCGGGGATGCGAAGAACGAACAGTTGCAGCGTATCTACGGCACGGCCTGGACGAATGATAAAGAGCTGAAAGCCTATCTCCATATGCTGGAGGAGGCGGAAAAGCGCGATCACCGCAAGCTGGGCCGGGAGATGGACCTTTTCCACCTTCAGGAAGAAGCGCAGGGTTCGGTCTTCTGGCACCCGAAAGGCTACCGCATCTGGCAGGCGCTCGAGCAATATATCCGCCGGCGGCTGGAAGAGAGCGATTATGTGGAAGTGAAAACGCCGCAGCTTCTCGATTCCAAGTTCTGGGAACAGTCGGGCCACTGGTCGAAATTCCGCGAGAACATGTTCGTCGTGCCGGATGAAATTCCGAGTACGGAGGAAGATGCGCCGGTGCTTTCCGGCGAGGCGGAGTTCATGGCGCTGAAGCCGATGAACTGCCCGGCCCATGTGCAGATCTTCAAGCAGGGCATCAAATCCTACCGCGATCTGCCCTTGCGCATGGCCGAGTTCGGCTGCTGTCACCGTAACGAAGCGCATGGCGCGCTGCACGGGCTGATGCGTGTGCGGCAGATGACGCAGGACGATGCGCATATTTTCTGCCGGGAAGACCAGATCACGGCGGAGAGCGTCGCTTTCTGCGAGCTTTTGCAGAAGGTCTATCATGATCTCGGCTTTACGGACATTGCGGTGAAGCTTGCCACGCGGCCGGAAGTGCGCGCGGGCGAAGATCATGTCTGGGACAAGGCCGAGAAGGGCCTTGAAGACGCGCTTAATGCCGCCGGGCTCGAGTTCGAGTTCGCGCCGGGCGAGGGGGCTTTCTACGGGCCGAAGCTCGAATTCCACCTGCGCGATGCGATCGGGCGGACCTGGCAATGCGGCACGCTGCAGCTCGACTTCGTGCTCCCGGAACGTCTCGATGCCTCTTATGTGGGCGAGGATGGCGGCCGCCACCGGCCCGTCATGCTGCACCGCGCGGTGCTCGGCACACTGGAGCGCTTCATCGGCATTATGATCGAGAACTATGAAGGCCGCTTCCCGCTCTGGCTCGCGCCCGTGCAGGCGGTGGTCACGACGATTACGTCGGATGCGGATGAGTATGCGCGCGAGTCCTACGAGAAGCTGCGCGCGGCGGGTCTGCGCGTCGAGCTCGATCTGAGGAACGAGAAGATCAACTACAAGGTGCGCGAGCACTCGGTCGCCAAGGTGCCGGTCATTCTCGTCGCGGGCCGGCGCGAGGCGGAGGAAAAGACTTTCTCCATCCGCCGTCTCGGCTCCAAGGATCAGACGGTGGCCGGGCTCGATGAAACGATTGCCGCGCTGCGCGAAGAGGCGCTGCCGCCGGATCTTGCGCCCGCCCGAAGCGCGGCAAAAGCTGCCGAATAAGATTGGGAAAGGCCGGGGCACCCCGGCCTTTTTTATGAATAAAGTCATATAGTAAAATAATTATTTCCAATTTGATTATTTTGTCCGTATTCTGATTTTTTATGATGATGGAGTGCGGAAAAATGGGACTGACTTATGAGAACTTGGATGAGGCAACGCGGGCGCAAATGCTTGAAGAACTTCGCCATGATGTTGAACGGTCCGGGGTGTATTTGAGTGGTCGTTTGACCGACAACGGAAAAAATGAATGGGTGGAGTTGCTTCGAGAGGCTGCAACAAGTGGAACAGACGACTCGTTAGCGACAAGATTGCGAGAGCGAGGGTTTGTTCGACAGGAGGAGCAACGGAAGAAACCGAGTGGTGGTTCTACTACAGCGAAAGTTCCTCATACGGCGCCTGATACATTAGCCGAAGGCGAGTTCAATCGCCTATATGCTCGAGCTCTTTGCCGTCGAGCGATTGCTGAAGGATGTGGATTGGAAGTGTATCGCGGAAAAGAAGCCAAAAATCCACGCTCCGAGTCGGAAGCGAAAATTGGTACTGCCGTCGATCCAGAAGCGCTTCTGGCGGATCTTCGAAAGTCTGTGGGGGTTGAGCCTGCATTAGGTTTGCCATCGGGGCCGAACTCAGGTCTTACCGTGCGGCTTCGGTAGCTTTTGGGTGTTAATTCAAAAGTGATACCAGAAGCCGAGTTTGATGCCGCTGTCTTTCACCGTGTTCATGCCGGCATAGGTCGTGTAGCCGCCGATCTCCACGGAAAGAATGGGGCTCATGCGGATGATGGATGAGAGATGCGCCTTATAAGCGCTGGCTGAGCCGCGCGGCGCGTTTTCCGGGCCGACGGATAGAAAGTTTGAGGATTGGATGAGCACGGTCCAATCCGGGCTCATATGAACGCCTGCGGTCGCAATCGCGTTGATCTCGTCGGGCTTGCCGCCGGTGCGCAGCCGGTAAGCCACGCGCTGATCGGTAAAGGCATCACGCCCCAGAAGTGTTGTCGTCTGGCCGAAATAGACCGCGCCCTCCACATCCACATTGCCTGCTTCGGGTGAGAACGTGTCGCCTTCATAGGTGGCGGTGGTGAGCGTGCCCAGCGTTTCAAGCGCGATGCGGGTACCCCGCCATTCTCCAAGCGCCACACGCACGCCCCCTTCGATGAAACGCAGATCGTTCGAGCCGACCCGCCCGATAGGGCTCTCAACAATCTCGCTGGAATAGGCGGCCTTGCCGACCAGTGTGACGGTGTCGCGCCAGCCATGTTCGGCGTAGATCTGAAATTCTTTTTTGCTGAAAGGATTGGTGGGGGCCGCGCGCCCGTCCGCGCCGTAAGCCCGGCTGACCTCGGCCACCGTGAAAGAGGCGATGAGGAGCGTTTTGCCTTTCTCCTGCGGCCAGGCGCCGGCATGGGCGGGCAGGGCGCTTGCAATCAGCGCCAACCCCAATCCCGCGATACTGCCCCATATCCCGTGTGCCGCCCCCATCGGAATATGGTGAAACGCAAGTTTTCATGGGTAAAGGCAAAGCTCGCCTGCGCGCGTAAATGTGAAGTACGGCTCGCAGGCAGGCGCGAAGCCGGTTTGAACAATGGGCCCGGATGGCTTATGTGAGGAGCACTTCGCTATTCTTGATAAAGATTCGCAAAAAGGACTTCCCATGAGTGCGACGCCGCTTCCTGCGCTGCCCGGTTTTCTCGATGTGCTGCTTGCCCGCCGCTCGGTCACGGCGAAGGACATGCAAGGGCCGGGGCCGAGCAAGGCCGAGCTTGAGCAGATATTGGAAGCAGGCTGGCGCGTGCCCGATCACGGCAAGCTTGGGCCCTGGCGCTTCGTCGTTTTCGAAGGCGAGGCGCGCGCGGCTTTCGGTGAAGAGCTTGCCCGTATCTTCAAGGAGCAAGAACCCAAGGCGGAGGCGAAACGCGTGGCGCTAGAAGCTGAGCGTCTGATGCGCGCGCCGGTTGTTGTGGCGGTAATTTCCACCGCCGAAGATCACCCCAAAATTCCGAAATGGGAGCAGCGGCTTTCCGCCGGGGCTGTCTGCCAGAACATGCTGGTTGCCGCGAGCGCGCTCGGCCTTGCCGCGCAATGGCTGACGGAATGGTATGCGTTCGATAAGAAGGTGCATAAGCTCCTCGGCATGAGGAAAGGCGATCGGGTGGCCGGTTTCATCTATCTCGGCTCCGCTACCGCTAAGCCCGATGAGCGCGTGCGCCCGCCGCTTGAAGAGCGGGTGAGTTACTGGAAAGGCTGAAGGGGCCTGCGCTTAAGCATTGCCCGAAGGCGGGGCGCCGCTGATCTCGCCTTCCTCGCGCCGTGTCATGGCGCGGCCCTGGCGCACGGCAACGCCGCGCAGTGCGGCCTTGCGCCCTTCAAGATCGTCCGACGCAAAGCCGCCCGAGACGCGCCGGTCGAGAAAGCCGCCCGCCGCTAGAACCAGCGCCAGCACGGCAATGCAAAAACCGCCCAGCGCGCTTTCCAGATAAATCAGAAAAGCCGCAATGCCCGTGGCAACGGCCAAGGCAAGGCTTGCAACGCGTTTAATGGTCAAATCTCTCCAGCTCATCTTCGCCCCCATCCTGGATGAAGCCAGCATAGCATGAAGCACGGGATCAGGAGACCGGTTCCTTCTTGTCGTGATCCCAGATCGACTTATGGCCGCCTTTCTGGCCCAGCACCGCCTCGCGCGGGCTTTGCTTGTCGATATGGCCGATCAAGCCCTGATAGGTGCCGAAACCGGCAAGCTCCTGCAAGCGCGGGGAAAACTCTTTCACCCGCTCCAGCGGAATGCCGAGCTGCTGGTTCTCCTGCTGGCGGATGAAGCCCGCGCAATAATTCATCGCAAGGCCCGTGCGGCGCTCTTCAGCTTTATGCGCGCCGCCCCCATGCCAGAGGCTGCCCACCCAGACCAGCACCGAGCCTTTCGGCATTTCGGCGGGAATGGATGCGTAATGCTCGCCGTAGGTCGGGCAATGATCCCATTTGTGGCTGCCGGGCACGAGGCGCGTTGCGCCGTTTTCTTCCGTAAAATCACTGAGTGCCCACATGGAATTGCAGACGACGGATTTATGCGGCCGGGTGAGGCCGATCACCTGATCGTCGGAATGAATGGGCTGGGCGCGCTCGCCGGGCAGAATGGCGATGGAGGAAAGGGAGGAGATGAGGTAACCCTTGTCGAGCACGCCTTCGATGAGCGGCAGCACATTCTCATGCACCGGCACGCGCTCGAAAAGCCGTGCGCGGGCAAGCAGATTGTAGATGCGCAGCGTCTTGTGCCCTTCGAAGGAATTATAGGCGGGCTCTATGCCGAGCTCCTTTTCAAGGCCAAGCAGGGTCTCGTTCAACGCGTCGATGAAATCCGGCTCGATGGCGTTTTCGACGATCGTGTAGCCGTCTTCGCTAAGGCGCGCCAGATGCGCTTCTTTCTGCTTGTCCTCCATCGTCTCCTCCCGGTCTTTTTATCCTGCCGCTTTGGCGAGAATGCGCTCCGCCTGTTTCAAATGCGGGCGGTCGAGCATCACACCGTCCAGGCTTACAACGCCCACATCACCGGCCTCCTCAAAGGCTTTCACAATGGCGCGGGCATGGGCAAGGTCATCATCGCTCGGCGTATAGACCTCGTTGATCACCGGCACCTGGGCGGGGTGGATCGCCATTTTGCCGGTAAAGCCATCGCGCAGCCCGGCGCGGGTTTCCGCCCGCAAGGCCGCTTCATCGCGGAATTCCTTGCAGATGGAATCGATGGGCATGGCCTCTGCCGCCACGGCGCCGAGAAGGCAGAGCGTGCGGGCAAGCTGATAGGGGCCGGTATAAGCGCCGCTTTCATCCTTGTTGGAGCGCGCGCCAAGATCGGCGGCAAGGTCTTCCGCGCCCCAGGTCATCGCAAAGAGCCTGGGGCTTGCGCCTGCGTAACTGCCCATATTGAAGAGGGAGGCGGCGGTTTCCGTCGCCACATTGCAGAGCTTTACGGTTCCTTCCGGCAGACCGTTTTCCTGTTCGAGCCTATCCAGCGCCCCGGCGACTTTTGCGATGCAGGCGCCCGAGATCGTTTTCGGCACCATAACGGCGAAGGGTCGGGCGGGGACGATGGCTTTCAAATCCTCTTCCCAGAAAGGCGTGTCGAGTGCGTTCATGCGCACGATAAGTTTGGGGCCCGTTGCGGGTGCGCCTTTTACATATTCGGCGGTCATGGCCCGCGCGGTTTCCTTCGCCGAAAGGGCGACGGAATCTTCCATGTCCAGGATAAGCGCGTCCGCGCCGCTATCCTGGGCCTTGGCCTGTTTCTTTTCGCTGTCACCCGGCACAAAGAGCAAGGAGCGCATGGGATCAGCCCTCCGTCTTGGCGTGCATGAAAGCCTGGCGGGTGCATTTGGCCACTTCATCGCCGTGCTGGTTGAAGGCAGTATGCTCGAAGGTCACGATCCCCGCCTTAGGCCGCGATTTCGAGCGGCGCTTGCCCATGACTTTCGTTTCGATGCGCAGCGTGTCGCCGTGGAAAACGGGCTTGGGGAAGGTGATATCCGTCATGCCCAGATTGGCGATGGTGGTGCCGAGCGTCGTTTCATGCACCGAAATGCCGATCATCAGGCCGAGCGTGAAAAGAGAATTGACCAGAGGCTTGCCGAATTCCGTCTCTTTTTCGGCATAGTCGTGATCGAGATGCAGCGCCGCCGGGTTCATCGTCATGGTGGAAAAGAGCACATTGTCCGTTTCCGTGACGGTGCGGCGGATGGCATGGGCGATGACCTGGCCCTCTTCGAATTCTTCAAAATACATACCCGGCATGAAAGGCTCCCTGTCGTCCGGTGCCGCTCTATCGGCGGCTTGAGAGATTGGGTAGGTTATAACGCAAAAAGAGGGGAGGCCCCATGGACTTCACATTCTCGCCGGAACAAGAAGCGGTGCGCGACGCCGTCGCCCGGATTTGCGCGAAATATGACGATACCTATTGGCTGGCCCGGGACACGGACGGCGAGTTTCCGGAGGATTTCGTCGCCGATATCGCCAGCGGCGGCTGGCTCGGCATCGCCATGCCCGAGGAATATGGTGGCGCGGGGCTCGGCGTTACGGAAGCGGCCATCATCGCCCAGACCATTGCCGAATCCGGGGCCTGCCTTTCCGGTGCCTCCTCCATCCATATGAACCTTTTCGGGCCGATGCCCGTTGTCGTCTTCGGCACGGCGGAGCAGAAAGAGCGCATGCTCGTGCCGCTCATCAAGGGCGAGGACCGCTGCTGCTTCGGGGTGACGGAGCCCGATGCCGGGCTCAACACCACGGCAATTTCCACCCGCGCGGAAAAGACGGGCGATCATTACCTCGTCCATGGCCGGAAAATGTGGACCTCGACGGCCCAGACCGCGAACAAGATCCTGCTTCTTGCCCGCACCACACCCAAGGAGGACTGCGCCAAGCCCACCGAAGGGCTCAGCCTCTTTTATACGGATCTAGACCGGGGCGGGGCGACGGAAGTGCGCGAGATCGCCAAGATGGGCCGCAAGGCGGTGGACACGAACGCGGTGTTCTTCGATGGACTGAAAGTGCCGAAGGAAGACCTCATCGGCGAAGAGGGCAAAGGCTTTCACTATCTGCTGCACGGGCTGAACCCGGAGCGCGTGCTGATCGGCGCCGAAGCGGTGGGCATCGGCCGCATCGCCCTTAAAAAGGCCTCCGATTATGCCCGCGAGCGGGTGGTTTTCGGCCGGCCCATCGGCCAGAATCAGGCGATCCAGCATCCGCTCGCCAAAAGCTGGGCGGAGCTGGAAGCGGCGAACCTCATGGTTTTCAAGGCCGCTTCCCTTTACGACGCGGGCCAGCCGTGCGGGGCGGAGGCGAATGCCGGCAAATATCTGGCCGCCGAAGCCGCCTTCCATGCCTGCGAAAGCGCCATCCTCACCCATGGCGGCATGGGCTATGCCAAAGAGTTTCACGTGGAGCGCTATATGCGCGAGGTGATGATCGCCCGCATCGCGCCGGTGAGCCGCGAGCTCATTCTCTCCTTCATCGCCGAGCGGGTGCTCGGCCAGCCGAAGTCCTATTGAGAGGCGTTATGTTCGAACTCCATCCCCGCCTGGAGGCAGACACGAAAACCGTCGACGATTGGGAGCTCTGCCGCGTTCTCCTGATGGACGATGCGCGCTATCCCTGGCTGATCCTTGTGCCGCGCATCGAGGGCCTGCGCGATTTCGACGAGGTACCGGCGGTTCATAAATGGCGGTTTTTCGAGGAGATCGAGCTTGCCAGCCGGGCGCTGCGGGAAACCTCGGGGGCGGAAAAGATGAATGTGGCAGCTCTCGGCAACATGGTGCCGCAGCTCCATGTCCATGTGGTCGCCCGTTTCGAAGGGGACGCGGCCTGGCCGAAGCCGGTCTGGGGGCTGGGCGAGGCGGAACCTTACGGTCCCGGCAAGGCCGATCTTCTGATGAGCAAGCTCAACGTCACCGTCGCCCGGCTCGCGGTGGGCGCATGATCGCGCAAAAGCCCGGTTATCCACAGACCGGCCCCCAAATGGGCCTCTGAACAGGTCTCGGCGCTCATAAATTGTAAATCAGGGTTAACCGTTGGTTTAGAAAGCCTGTGTAGTCTCAGGGCCAGTCGAAACGGGACCCCGGCAGGGGACCCCATGGAGAACTGCCCCATGCCTTGCTGCGTCATTGCCGATTCCGAAGATCCGCGCCGCCGCCGGTTTGCCGACCTTTTGGTCCGGCTGGGCTTTGAGGTGCTGGAGGCGCGCTGCGGGGCCGATATCCGCTTTCACGCCCGCACCCAGGATTTCCATGTGCTGTTCGTGCAGTCCTGGCTGAAGGACGGGGCGGGCGCGCAGGCGATCGACGCTTTCCGTGATGCTTATCCCTCCCAGGGTGCCCATGTGGTGCTGCTGGCCGAAGAGGTAACGGAAAAGCTCATCCGCGACGCGCTGGCCGCCGGGGCGGACGATTATCTGGCGGATGCGTTCGATGCCGACCAGCTTCTCTTCAAGATCGATCTTGCCGCCGAGCAGGGCCGCGTACCTGGCTGGATGACAGCGCTTGAAGCCGAACGCCAGGGTGAAGCCGTAGGCATGAATGGCTCCTTGACCCAGGGTCAGGCCGCTTCTGCGAAACCCGATCTAAGGCTTTGCTGAGCTTACGTTTTTTTGTTCTTAAGATTTCGATTCAAGGGCGCCTTCAAATGTGAGGCGGGGCTCCGAAATCGATTCCGGAACCCCGCATAAGCGCTTGTTTTTTATGGTTAATCAAGCTTCCGCGGCTTCATATTGATCGCGGAAGTCCCGGCTGCGCCGATAAGCCCTCAGCCCCAGAAAACCGAAGACCGATGAGCCCGCCAGAAGCACCGCCGGCACGATGGCGATGGAATAGCGAAGCTGCGATTCATCCTGCAAAATGAAGTCGGTCATGAAGGCAATGGCGCTCGGGCCGAGGCCAAGGCCGATGATATTAACCACGAAAAGCATGATGGCCGAGGCCATGCCGCGCATCTTGTTCGGCATGAGTTCCTGCATCGCCGAAGGCCCGCCACCGGTCGTGAAGGTGGCAAAGAAGGTCGCCGGGATCAGCAGGTAAACGGCGAGCATGGGATTATCCACAAGCGGCGCAGCAAGGGCGAAGGGCAGGGTCAGAATACCCGTCAGCGCGAGCACCAGCATCCGCCCGTTACGGGAGCGTTTGGCGGCAAAATCGCCGAGCCAGCCGCCTGCAATAACCCCCGCCGTGCCGAAAATCGCAATGATCCAGCCATAGGCCGAGCCGATTTGCCCCGCGCTCCAGCCATGGGTGCGGATCATGAATTCCGGTATCCAGGCGGCAACGCCATAGCCCATCATGGCCGAGAGCGCGTAGCACATATTGTGGCAGACGAGGGTGAAACGGTTTGCCTTCATATAGGCCAGAACCTGGCGCAGGGGCGGGGTTTCCGTCGCCCCGTGGCGCGGCGGCTCGCGCAGTGTCCAGGCCCAGAGCGCCACCAGAAGGCCGGGCAGGCCGACGATGAAAAACACCATTTGCCAGGGATAGACCGTGCCGATAATGGGGAAGGTGCTGGAACCGGCCGCCCGGGCCGCTTCCACGACTTCTGCGCCGATGACGAGGGCGAGGCCCGCGCCGATATAAACGCCGGTGCCGTAAACCCCGATGGCGACGCCGATCCGCTCCGGCTTGAAATAGTCCGAGAGCATGGAATAAGCGGCAGGCGAGAGTGCGGCTTCGCCGACACCCACCCCCATGCGGTAGATGAAGAGCTGCATGTAAGACTTTGAAATCCCACATAAAGCCGTCATCAGGCTCCAGACGGCAATGCCGATGGTGATGATCCGCACCCGGTTGTGGCTGTCCACCATGCGCCCGATGGGCAGGCCCATCAGCGTGTAGAAAATGGCGAAGGCAAAGCCCTGCAGCAGGCTCATCTGGAAGTCCGAGATTTCCAGATCCCGCTTCATCGGCCCGACGAGCAGGCTCAGGATCTGCCGGTCGATAAAGGAAAACGTATAGGCGATGACGAGAACCGCCACCGCGTACCAGGCATAAAGCTGGCTGGGATATTCGATATGCCCGGCTGCTGCCGGGGCTTTGGCCGCATTTTCGGCCATCGCCGTCTCCGCGGCGATTTCGGTTTCCGCCATGGGCCTCCCCTCCCTTGGTGACTCGCGGGCAAATGATACGCGTAAGCGCCCCTATTGTCGCATGACCTCTTCGACCGAGGACATTTTGAGCTGGCACGGGCTTTGCTCCTGAAGGGGCAGATCTTGGAGCAAGACCCTTATGAGCCTTATCAGCGCCATATCACCGCAGAGCCCCGTCACTCAGGCCATCCATAAGGCGAGCCTGAAAACTGGCACGGATTTCGACTATCTGTTGAAGACGGCCGTCCGGGAGTCGGGGCTGGAAACACAAGCAAAAGCAAAGACTTCGAGTGCGGCAGGGCTCTTTCAGTTTATCGAGCAAACCTGGCTGGGCACGGTCAAGAAGCATGGTGCCGAGCTTGGCTATGCGCAGGAAGCCGCCGCCATTCAGCAGGATGGCAAGGGGCGGTATTTTGTGCCCGATGGGCAGGCGAAGGAGGCAATTCTTGCCCTGCGCCACGATGCCGAGGCGGCCTCGCTCATGGCCGGGGCGCTGACCAGCGATATTTCGGATGCCCTGGAAAAGACGCTGGGCCGCGAACCCAACCAGGGTGAGCTCTATATCGCGCATTTCATGGGAACGGGCGGGGCGATCGATTTTCTGACGGCGCTCGACAGGAACCCGAATGGCGCGGCGGCGGAATATTTTCCTCAGGCCGCAAATGCCAACAAGCCAATCTTCTATTCCAAATCAGGCGAGCCGCGTTCGCTGAAAGAGGTTTATGCCAACCTCGTCTCGAAACATGGCGACACGGATGTGCCCGTGCCCAGCCTTCCGGCGAATGAAGCGCCGGGCCGCTTTTACGCGGTGGCGCGGGATTTTGCGCCGAGCGCGCGCAGCTATGGCGCGCCCTCGGGTGAGGCTGGCGGCGGCTATGCCGGCTTTCCCGGTTCCGGCGTGCCCGGCAGCGGCGGGCTGCAGCTTTCGCCGGTCCTGATCGATATTCTCGCCTCGCTCGACGTGCCTTTTGCGGAGAGCGGCGGCAACGGCGCGCGCAAGGCGGCGAATGACGCCTATTCCCTGCGCGGCGCGGTGGCGTAATTAGCTCATCTGAGGGGGTATAAGAAAATCAGGCGATCGTGCCGGATTTCTGCAGCCCTGCGATATCGGCTTCCGAATAACCGAACTCCTTGAGCACATCGAGCGTGTGCTGGCCGAGATCGGGCGAGGGCCCGCGCGGGTGGGCGTCCTCGCCCTCGCCGCCGAAGCGGATAGGGGAAGCGGGCGCGCGGAAGGTGCCCGAGCCATCATTTTCCGGCACCTCGAAAAAGGCTCCGGCAGCTTCCGCCTGCGGGTCGGCGGCGACATCGCCGGGCGGCATCATCGGCGCCCAGACCATGTCCTGCTCATCGAGCGCTTTTGTCCAATATTCCAGATCGTGCTGGGCGAAGGCCGCATCGAGAATGTCTACGAGCTCGGTGCCATTGGCGCGCCGGTCGCGAGAGCTTTTGAAGCGCGGGTCCTCGATCATCTTCGGCTGGCCGATGGCCTTGCAGATCGCGTCCCAATCGACGGAGCCCTGGCGCGGGATGATGGCGATCCAGATGCCGTCCGAGGTTTTGAAGAAATTGTTCAGCGGGTTGATCGCTTCATGGCGCGACTTCGTCGAGCCCAGCTTGCCGAATTTGAGCTGGATGGACATGTCCGAGCCCAGCGCATAAATGCCGGTGCGCAGGAGCGAAGCTTCGACGAGGCGGCCCTTGCCGGTGCGCTGCCGCTCCAGAAGCGCGCCCAGAATGCCTGCCGTGGTGGCCATGGAGGTCGTGTGATCGCCGACCGCGGTGCGCAGCGGCGCCGGCTCCTGGCCCTTGGGCGTGGTAATGGCGCCGAGCCCGGAGCGGGCATAGAAGGCGGCCATGTCGAAACCCGGCCGGTCCCGGTCGGGGCCCTGAAGGCCGTAGCCGGAAACGGTGGCGTAAACCAGCTTCGGGTTGACCTTTTTCAGGCTTTCATAGTCCAGCCCTGCGCGCTCCAGCCCGCCGGGGCGCACATTGGTCAAAAAGACATCGGCGTCCTTCACCAGCCGCTTGACCGCTTCCACCCCTTCCGGTGTCGCCGTGTTGAGGGCGACGGAGCGCTTGCCGCGGTTGTCGAGGTCGAAGACCGGATTGCCTTTCAGATGATCGACGCCCACGGATTTGAAGAAACTGCGCATGGGGCAGCCGGACAGCGGCTCCACCTTGATCACCTCCGCGCCCCAGTCGGCCAGAATGCCGCCGGCGCCGGGCGCTGCGATATAGGTTGCCATTTCGATGACGCGGATGCCTTCGAGCATGTGACGTTCCCCGTATTTGCTTATTGCTGTTGGTTCTTGGTTTTAAATTTTGATGGGCGGATCATCCACGAAACGGGCGGCCTGTCAAAGCACGAGCCTGCGGCTCGCTGGCCAGATTTGCGGGGGAGGGCTAGGCTCAGCCCATGGACGATCTGACAGAATCGGAGCTTGCCCGCTACAAAGCGCTGCTTTTGGCGCAGAAGGACGAGCTTGATGCGCTTTCCGGTGCTTCCCGCGAGGCGGTGAAAACCGTGACGCTGGATCAGCAGAGCGTCGGACGGCTGTCGCGCATGGATGCCATGCAGGCCCAGGCCATGGCGCAGGAAACGGCGCGCCGCCGCCAGGTTCAGCTTCAGAAGATCGATGCCGCGCTTTCCCGTATGGACGAGGGGGAATACGGGTTCTGTGCGGTTTGCGGTGAGCCTATCGCGCGCAAAAGGCTGGATCTCGACCCTGCGGCGGCCACCTGTATCGCACATGCCAAATAAGTGTTCAGGTGTGCTTTTGGGGAAATTGCACCGGCCCGGTAAAGGGGCTAATCATGAAAACCCTCAGCAAGTGCCTGCGGCTGCCGGTATGGCGGCCCAAAAGTGTTCGAACGGAGGGCGAGGTGAGTAAACCGTCTGAAATGCAACCCACACATAGCGCGGCCGGTTGGCGGCGCGCCGTCTCCTATGTCATCTGGCCGGGGCTTTTGGCCACGGCGCTGACATTGACGGGGCTCGGCATGCAGACGGAGTATCCGGTTCTCGTCTTCAATGCGGTCTATGTCTGTTTTGCGTTGACGGTCGGCCTGTTCGAGCGGCTTCTGCCGCATGAGCGGACCTGGCTGGAAAACGATCATCAGACGCTGGCCAATCTCTCACACACGCTGCTCAATAAGGGGCTGGTGCAAGTGGCGGTTGTGGTTTCGGCTGCGGTCGGCGCGGCTGCGGTGGTCGATCCGAGCGAAGCGTCTTATGCGATCTGGCCGGAAAGCTGGCCGCTCTGGGCGCAGGCGGTGCTGGGGCTGGTCGTGGCCGAGTTCGGCCTATACTGGGCGCACCGGCTTGCCCATGAAATACCGTTTCTCTGGCGCTTCCATGCCGTGCATCATTCGGTGACGCGGCTCTGGTTCATCAATACCGGGCGCTTTCATTTCGTCGATACGTTCTGGAGCATTCTGCTCAGTCAGCCGCTGCTTTATGTGCTGGGCGCGCCGCTCGACGTTTTCCTCTGGGTGAGCGCGACGACGGCCTTTATCGGCATTCTGACCCACTGCAATATCGAGACGCGCACCGGCTATCTCGATTTCATTTTTAACACCCCGCAGCTCCATCGCTGGCACCATTCCATGCGGCTGGAAGAGGGCAACCGCAATTACGGCGAGAACCTGATGCTCTGGGACCGGCTTTTCGGCACGTATTATGACGATCCGAGCCGGCGGCCGCCTGCGCGGATCGGCATTCATGAGCCTATGCCGGCACGTTTCCGTGATCAGCTCGTTTACCCTTTCCGCAGCCCGCCGGCGGAGGAAAGCTCCCCGGCGGAGTGAGCAGCGCTTCGTTAAGGGGTTGAAGGGGAAGCGGAAATCCGCCTTCGATCTTAATAGAGCTTTCATAAAAAACGACCTACCCGCCGAACGGGTTATTAACGTCTGATTGATAATTTGTCCCGACCAAAGATGTCTCGCAGAAGCGGGCATGCGCGCGAAAGCTCGAAAGGAACGGACCATGGCGGAAACACTGGCGCTCAGCGAACGCGATATCGAGCGGCTTTTGACGGAACCTTCCGACACGGTGCGGGCCGAGGTCGCGGTCAAGGTTGCCAGCCAATACGAGAATGTGGAACTGACCGACCGCCAGCGTGAGCTGGCGCAGGACATTCTCGGCTTCATGGTGCATGACGCCGCCGTTCTGGTGCGCGAGAGCCTGTCGAAAAGCCTGAGCGCGCTGCCCGGTGCGCCGCGCGACATCGTGCGTATTCTCGCCCGCGATATCGACGAAGTGGCCGCGCCCATTCTCGAAGAGTCTCCCGTTCTTACCGATGCCGATCTCATTGACATCATCGTCAAAGGTTCGGCTGCCAAGCAGGTCGCCATTGCCGGGCGCGCCACCGTTTCCGCGCCGGTGAGTGAGGCGCTCGTCAACACCGATAACCGCCGCGCCGTGGTGCGCCTTGTCGGCAATGACGGGGCGGAGATTGCCGATGACACGATGAGCAAGGTGGTCGATCGTTACGGTGACGACGAAAGCATTGCTGCGCCGCTGGTGCGCCGGGGCGATCTGCCGGTCACAATGATCGAGCGCCTGGTCACGATGGTGTCCGACCGGCTGCGCACCTATCTCATCGAGCAGCATGACATTAGCGAGGACGTTGCTGCGCGCCTCATCGACGAAAGCCGCGAACGCGCCACCGTCAATCTGGTGGACAGTAATGCGCGCGCCGACGACATGCCGCATCTCGTGCGCCAGCTTGCCGGCAATGGCCGTCTGACGCCGTCTTTGATCCTGCGCGCCGCCTGCCTCGGCGAAATGCTTTTCGTCGAAGCTGCGATGGCCTATCTCACCGGCCTGCCGGAGCAGAAAGTATGGCGGCTCGTGCATGATGAAGGCCCGCTCGGCTTCCGCGCCATCTATTCGCGCGCTGGCCTGCCGGAAGTCTTCTATCCGGCCTTCCGTGTGGCCCTCGACATCTATCACGAGCTGCAGGAAGCGCATCTCGATCTCGGCCGTCCGGCCTTCCGCGCCCGCATGGTCGAGCGTGTGCTGACCCAATATCAGGGCATGGAAACCAAGGATCTCGATTTCTTGCTGGCAGGCCTTGCGAAGCTCATCCGCCACGAACAGCAGCTGAGCAAAAGCGCAGAGCGGGCTACAGAAAAGGTTGCCTGACGCAACGGAAAAAAGCTGATAGGGTCCCCATCCTGATTCACACTGGATGAGGCCGACAATGATCCGTTCTTCCCAAGAAGCATTTATCTGCGATGCCGTGCGCACGCCTATCGGCCGCTATGCGGGCTCCTTGTCGAGCGTGCGGGCGGACGATCTGGGCGCCGTGCCGCTGATGGCGCTGATGGAACGCCAGAGCGGCGTCGATTGGGAACGGGTCGATGATGTGATCTTCGGCTGTGCCAACCAGGCAGGCGAAGACAACCGCAACGTGGCGCGCATGTCCACTTTGCTTGCGGGCCTGCCCGTCGGCGTTTCCGGCACAACGCTCAACCGGCTGTGCGGTTCGGGCATGGATGCGGTAGGTACCGCCGCGCGGGCCATCAAATCCGGTGAAGCCGATCTCATTCTGGCGGGCGGTGTGGAGAGCATGTCGCGGGCGCCCTTCGTGGTCGCCAAGGGCGGCACCGCTTTCGCGCGCGATGTGCAGATGTATGACACGACGATCGGCTGGCGTTTCGTCAATCCGCTGATGCAGAGCCAATATGGTACCGACTCCATGCCGGAGACGGGCGAGAACGTCGCCGAGGAATTCCAGATCAGCCGCGAAGACCAGGATGCTTTTGCATACCGCAGCCAGAAGAAGGCGGGCGCTGCGATGGAAGCCGGGCGGCTTGCGGAAGAAATCGTGCCCGTCACCATTTCCACCCGCAAGGGCGAGACGGTGGTGGACAAGGACGAGCATCCGCGCCCGCAAACGACGCTGGAAGATCTTGCAAAATTGCCGACGCCTTTCCGCAAAGGCGGGACGGTGACGGCGGGCAATGCCTCGGGCGTCAATGACGGCGCCTGCGCGATGATCATTGCCTCGGAAGAGGCGATTGCCGCCCATGGTCTCAAACCCCGCGCGCGCATCGTTGCCATGGCGACCGCCGGCGTGCCGCCGCGCATTATGGGCATGGGGCCTGCGCCTGCCACGCGCAAGGTGCTGGAGAAAACAGGCCTGACTACCGACGATCTCGATGTGATCGAGCTCAACGAAGCTTTCGCTTCGCAGGGCATTGCCGTGCTGCGCGATCTCGGCATTCCGGAAGATGCGGATCATGTGAACCCGAATGGCGGGGCGATTGCGCTCGGCCATCCGCTCGGCATGAGCGGGGCGCGGCTTTTGACGACGGCGGCCTATGAGCTGGAGCGGCGCAAGGGCCGCTATGCGCTGTGCACCATGTGCATTGGTGTCGGCCAGGGCATTGCGACGATTATCGAACGCGTCTGATTGAAGCCGAACGGGCTTTAAAAGCCGAGGCGGGCCAGCATACCGGTCCGCCTCGGTTTTTTCATGGGCGGTTCGGGCACTTTCATGACGATGCGCTTACCGATGCCGGGCACGCGGCGGCCATGGAGCTGCGGGGCATGGCGGATGAGGCGCATGCGTTCGGCCATGATGAGGCAGAGCGGGTTGAAATTTCCCGGCCCCGGCAAGGCAAGATCGAAATCGCCGATCGCTTCGAAATCAAGCGTCACCATCTCCGGCCCGAAAGCGGTGTCCTGCAGGCTCTTCTTAAGGGGGGCGGCTTTGGACGCCGGTTTTTTCTCTGCGCGTTGAGGTGCTGTGGCCTTGCGCGTGCGGGGGGCGGGCCCGGTCAGCGCGGCTTTGACGGCGGCAGGCACTGTCCATGTGTCGAGTACGCGTGCCTCTGCTGGCCGGCTGATGAAGGCGCCTTGGGCATAAGTGAAGCCAAGTTCTTTCAGGGCATGGAGTGTGCGGGCATCTTCCGCGCCGACCGCCGTCAGCGGCAGGGCATGGGCCGCCGCCATTTTTTGGCGCTCGGCGATGAGCCCGCCTGCGGATTTCGTCGTCAGGGCGAATTTGATGATCGCGCTGCCCGACACCTTGATCTCATTGAAAAGGGCAAGGGGAATGTCCTCCGCCGAGGCGGTCATCGCGCCGCGTCCTTCAAGCGCCAGGCCGAAGCCGCGGTGGCGCATATCTTCAAGCACCGGGATCAGGTTTTCATCGCGCACGAGAAAAGCCGATTCCGGAATGTCGAAAACGAAAAGCCCGTAAGGCAGCTCGCATTCATCGACAAGGGCGGTCAGCCGGTCGCCGAGTTCCGGGTCGATGAGTTCTGCCGGGGAAAGGTTCACCGTTACATGCCAGCTGCGGCCCTGGTTGTACCAGCGCCGCGCGGCCTGGGCGCTTTCGCGCAGGACCATGTTGGTGAGGTCGGCCAGCCGCTCCTGGCGCTCGAGGGCGGAAAGGAAGCTAGCGGGCAAGAGCCGGCCAAGCTCGGGATGGGCCCAGCGCACATAGGCCTCCGCGCCGGTCATCTTGGCGCTGGCAAGCTCGATCTTGGGCTGGAAGAGCAGATGAAACTCGCCCTGATCGAGGGCGATGGCCGCTCTTGCATCATTCAAATCATCCAATTGCTGGAGCATGGGTCCGCCGCTTTTTGTGCCTTCCCGTTTCTAGCAAGCGGGCGTTAGAAGGCGGTGAAGCGGAAATCTAAAATTGTCCCTTTTGGCGTGTTCAAGGCGCGGATTTCCTCGAGTTTTGCGCTTTTCTTTCCCATTCCCGCTCTCTCTGCTAGCAAGGAAGAAGGGGCGGGAAAGCCTCAAAACCAAAAACGGCGGAAAACGCTGCGTCTCTTGGGAGGACATATATGAGCGAGAAAAAATCCGGCGCCCTGATTCCGGCGGCGACGATCATGTTGCTGCGGGACGGGGATAAGGGGCTCGAAGTTTTCATGGTGGTGCGCCATCACCAGATCGACTTTGCCTCGGGCGCGCTCGTCTTTCCGGGCGGGAAAATCGACAAGCATGACAGCGCGCCGGAAGTGCGTGGGCTCTGCCGCGGGGCGGATGGACTCGACGATACGCTGCTGGCGCTGCGGGTCGGCGCGATCCGCGAGGCATTCGAGGAATCGGGTGTGCTGCTTGCCTATGACAACAAAACGGGCAAGCTCGTTGCCGGCAGCCGCCTCGAAGAAATGGAAAGCTGGCGCGAGCCGCTCAATCGCAGCGAGAAGGGTATTGCCGAGTTCCTGACCCATTTCGATCTGGAGCTTGCCTGCGACATGTTGGTGCCCTTCGCTCATTGGATCACGCCGGACATGATGCCGAAGCGTTTCGACACGCATTTTTATATTGCCGTTGCGCCGGAAGACCATGTCGCCGCCCATGATGGCGGGGAATCGGTCGATTCCGTCTGGATCGATCCGAATGAAGCGGTGCGGGAAGCGGAAGCAGGCACGCGCACGGTAATCTTCCCGACGCGGATGAACCTTTTGAAGCTCGGTAAGAGCGCAAATATGGAAGCAGCGTTCAAGGCTGCGCAGGCGGAAAAGATCGTCACCGTGCTGCCCAAGGTCGAAAAACGCGGCGAGGGCGCGGTGCTGACCATTCCCGCCGAAGCGGGCTATGCCGTGACCGAAGAGAAGCTTGAAAACATTATGGGCTGAGACGCCTAATGAATGAACTGCTCGGCGAGGATACGCTCGTCGAGCGTGTGACCTTCATCGAACATCATCAGAAGGTCGATGCTGCTTTCCTCCGAAACGGTGACGCATTCCACATTGCGCACTTCCGTATGATCGGCCACGGCGGAGACCGGGCGTTTTGCGGCTTCAAGCACATGGAACGTCACCGAAGCCGTATGCGGCAAGAGCGCGCCGCGCCAGCGCCGGGGACGGAAGGCGCTGATCGGCGTCAGCGCCAAAAGCTCGGCATTGATGGGAATGATCGGGCCTTGCGCGGAAAAATTATAGGCCGTGCTGCCGGCAGGCGTTGAAACAAGCACGCCGTCGCAGATCATTTCTTCCATCCGCACGCGCCCGTCGATGGCGATCCGGATTTTTGCGGCCTGAAACGTTTCGCGCAGCAGCGAGACTTCGTTGATGGCAAGCGCCGAGGTTTCTTTTCCATCGACGCTCACCGCTTCCATCTTCAGCGGGTGGAGGGTCGTTACCTCCGCCGCGTTCAGCCGTTCTTTCAGGTCGTTGTCCCGGTATTCGTTCATCAGGAAGCCGACCGAGCCCCGGTTCATCCCATAAATGGGGATACGTTTTTCCATATAGCGGTGGAGCGTTTGCAGCATCAGCCCGTCGCCGCCCAGCGCGACGATGACATCGGCCTCTTCGGGCGGGCAATTGCCGTAGCGCTTGGAAAGCTGTTCCAGGGCATCTTGCGCTTCGGACACATCCGTGGCGACAAAGGCGATTTTTTCAAACGTCATTGGCCGTCTCGTTATTGGGCGCGGGCTGGCGCATTGGCTCTTTGGCCGGTGGCGGGCACTATACATGTTCGGCGGGGGCGGGGGAATCGTAAGGGAGGACCCATGAGCGAAGACGCGCTTTTATTCATTTACACCACCGTAGGCGATATGGAAGCGGCGGAGAAAATTGCAACCGCGCTGGTGGAGCCGGGGCTTGCCGCCTGCGTCAATATCTATCCGGGTATGCGCTCGGTTTACCGCTGGCAGGGCAAGGTGGAGATCGACGAGGAGGTGAGCCTTTTCATCAAGGTACCTGCCGCGCTTTCAGTGCGCGCAATGGCAGAGGTGCGCCGCATCCATCCTTATGACGTCCCGGCGCTCCTGGAAATTCCGCTCGGGCGGGTGGACGGCGATTATCTGGCCTGGGCCACAGAACAGACTAGGGAGCAGAGATATTAACCGCCGGTGAGGGACATGTGGCGTTTGACGGCGGGCGCTTTGTGCGCGCGGTCGATGACGAAATCATGGCCCTTGGGCTTGCGCGAAATCGCCTCGTCGATGGCCGCTTCCAGAAGTTCGTCGCCTTCGCTCGCCCGCACCTTGGCGCGCAGGTCCTTATCGTCGTCCTGGCCGAGGCACATGAAAAGCTGGCCCGTGCAGGTCAGGCGCACGCGGTTGCAGCTCTCGCAGAAATTATGGGTGAGCGGCGTGATGAAGCCGAGGCGGCCGCCGGTTTCCTTCACCTCCACATAGCGGGCGGGCCCGCCTGTCTTGTAAGGAATGTCGGAGAGCGTCCAGCGCTCTTCGAGTTCGCCGCGCACTTTGGAGAGCGGCAAATATTGATCGGTCCTGTCGCCGTCGATATCGCCGAGCGGCATGGTCTCGATCAGCGTGATGTCATATCCCTCGCCATGCGCCCAGTCGATGAGCGCGGGGATTTCGCTCTCGTTCGTGCCTTTCAGCGCGACGGTGTTGATCTTCACTTGAAGCCCGGCGCGTTTTGCGGCTGCCAGACCTTCCACCACCTGGTTCAAACGGCCCCAGCGGGTGATCTCGGCGAATTTTTCTTCATCGCGCGTGTCGAGCGAGACATTGATGCGGCGCACGCCCGCCTCGTAAAGCTCATCGGCGAAACGGGCGAGCTGGCTGCCATTCGTCGTCAGGGTCAACTCGTCCAGATTGCCCGCTTTCACTTCATCGCCCAGCGAGCGGATCAGCGTCATGATATCCCGGCGCACCAGCGGCTCGCCGCCCGTCAGGCGGATCTTACGCACGCCTTTGCGCATGAAGGCTTTGCAGACGCGGTCGAGCTCTTCCAGCGTCAGAATTTCCTTCTTCGGCAGGAAGGTCATGTGCTCGGCCATGCAGTAAACACAGCGGAAGTCGCAGCGGTCCGTTACGGAGACGCGCAGATAGGTCACGGCCCGCCCGTAGGGGTCGATCATCTGCCCGGCGGGCGCGCGTTTCGTCTCGATGGGCTGGTGTTGATCCATAGGCACTGTTTAACATGGTTGCGGGGGATTTTCGTCCCCCGTTTCTGAATGGTTTCTTGCGCATATAAGCGTTCTTTGGCCGATGAGAAGCGTTTGGGGCGGTAAAGGCGGCATGAGGGCGCCTTCCGGCTTGCGCCGTCCGGCCTGAGCGGTAGCCTAGCGCGGGATGAAAGCGGCATTTGAAGGGGGAAAGTGTGGCGGCGGATCACGCGATTTTGAGTATCGACCAGGGCACCACCAGCTCGCGGGCGCTGGTTTTCGACAAGACGGGGCAGCAGCTCGCCGTTGCGCAGCGCGAGTTCCGGCAGATTTATCCCGAAGACGGCTGGGTGGAACATGATGCCGCCGAAATCTGGCGGGACACGGTGGAGGTCTGCCGCGAGGCGCTGAAGAAAGCGGGCTCCCCCTCCATTGCCGGGATCGGCATTACCAATCAGCGCGAAACGATCGTGCTTTGGGAGCGGGCGAGCGGCAAGCCTTTGCATCATGCCATCGTCTGGCAGGACCGGCGCACGGCGGGCCTGTGTGAGATGCTGCGTGCCGAGGGCAAAGAAGCGGTGGTGCAGGAGAAGACCGGCCTGCTGCTCGATCCTTATTTTTCCGGCACGAAGCTCGCCTGGCTGCTCGACAATGTGGAAGGCGCGCGTGAGCGGGCGGTGAAGGGGGAGTTGGCCGCGGGCACGATCGACAGCTGGCTGATTTGGAACCTGACGGGCGGCAAAGCGCATGTGACCGATGCCACCAATGCCTCGCGCACCTTGCTCTTCAATATCCGCACGCAGGACTGGGACGATGAGATTCTCGGCTGGTTCGATATTCCCCGCGCGCTCCTGCCAGAGGTGAAGGATTGCTGCGCGCCGTTCGGTGTGGCGGGCAAGGAGGTGCTGGGCGCGGAAGTGCCCATTCTCGGTGTCGCGGGCGACCAGCAGGCAGCTTTCATCGGCCAGGCCTGTTTCGAGCCGGGCATGATGAAATCCACCTATGGCACGGGCTGTTTTGCGCTGGTGAATACGGGCACGGAATTCGTCGCCTCGCAAAACCGGCTGCTCACGACCGTGGGCTACCGGCTCGGCGGGGAAACGCATTATGCCTTGGAAGGCTCGATCTTCATGGCCGGGGCGACGATCCAGTGGCTGCGCGATGAAATGAAACTCATTAAGAGCGCGGCGGACTCCGAAAGGCTGGCGGCAGAGGCAAGCCCCGACGGCCATGTCATTCTCGTGCCCGCTTTTACCGGCCTCGGCGCGCCTTATTGGGACCCGCATGCGCGCGGCGCCATTCTCGGCATGACGCGGGACACCCATGCCGCCGACATCGTTCGGGCCGGGGTGGAATCCGTCTCCTTCCAGACCCGCGATCTCATGGAGGCGATGGGGGCGGATATGAAGGGGGCCGGCCTCTCGCGCCCGAACGCGCTGCGCGTCGATGGCGGCATGGCGGCCAATAACTGGTTCCTGCAGAACCTCACCGACATGATCGGCTGCCCGGTGGAGCGGCCCGAAGTGATTGAGACGACGGCGCTGGGGGCGGCCTATCTTGCCGGGCTCGAAGCCGGGCTCTTCCAAAGCCCGGCGGATATTTCCGCGAAATGGCGCTGCGACCGGCATTTCGATCCGGCATTGCCTGGCGCGGATGCGGACCGGCGCTACGGGCGCTGGAAAGAGGCGGTCGGGCGTATTTTGAGCCGCTGATATGCTATAGTCGGCGCAAGAAACAGACAGCGGGAGGAACGTCATGGGCGTGCTCGAAGATCTGAAAGCCAAGCTCGGGGAGAGCGGGGTTCTGGAAGGCGAAGCGGCAGCGGAAAAAGCGCAAGGCGGCTGGAGCCATCTGGGCACGCCGAAAGCCGTGATCCGGCCCGCGACGACCGAAGATGTCTCCTTCGTATTGAAGACCTGCCACGCGGCGGGGCAGGGTGTTGTCGCCTGGGGCGGCAAGACCGGCCTTGTGGAAGGCGGCAATGCGGAAGGGCTGATCGCGCTTTCGCTTGAACGCATGAACAAGATCGAGGGGATCGATCCCGTCAGCGGCACGATGACGGCAGGCGCCGGGGTGCCGCTGCAGGCGGCCTGCGATGCGGCGGAAGAAAAAGGCTTCTTCTTTCCGCTCGATCTCGGCGCGCGCGGCTCGGCAACGATCGGCGGCAATATCGCGACGAATGCGGGCGGCAACCGCGTGCTGCGTTACGGCATGATGCGTGAGCTGGTGCTGGGCGTGGAAGCAGTGCTGGCCGATGGCACCATCATTTCCGCCATGAACCAGATGCTCAAGAACAATGCGGGCTACGATCTGAAGCAGCTTTTCATCGGCTCGGAAGGCACGCTCGGCGTCGTTACGCGCGCCGTCTTGCGCCTGCGCGCTGCGCCGAAGAGCCAGGATACCGGCTTCGTGGCGGTGGATGAATTCGCCAAACTTCCCAAACTCCTCCGCCATATGGAAGCGGCGATGGGCGGCACGCTCTCGGCCTTCGAGGTGATGTGGGAGGATTTCTACAAGCTCGTTTCCACCGAGCCTGCGCAAGGCAAACCGATCCTGCCGCATGGCTCCCCTTACTATGTGCTGGTGGAAGGACTAGGCGGTAATCAGGAAGAAGACACGCCGCGTTTTGAAAACGCGCTGATGGGCGCGCTGGAAGCCGGACTTGCAAGTGATGCCGTCATCGCCAAGAGCCAGGCCGAGCGCGATGCCATGTGGGCGCTGCGGGACGATGTGGCGCAAGTGATCAATCTCTTCCCGATCTTCACCTACGATGTGAGCCTGCGTATCGCGGATATGGAAACCTATATCGAGAAAGTGAAAGCGGACCTTACAGCGAAAGTGCCCGGTCATTCGCTGATCGTGTTCGGTCATCTGGGCGACGGCAATCTGCATGTGATTGTCGGCAGCCATGACGGCACGCCGGAGACGCGGCGGCTGGTGGAGGGGATCGTCTATGATCCCTTGCGCGACATCGGCGGGTCCGTTTCCGCCGAACACGGGATCGGGCTCGAAAAGCGTCCCTATCTCGGCTGGTCCCGCAGCCCGGCGGAAATCGCGCTCATGGCCACGCTGAAGCGCACGCTCGATCCGAAGAACATTCTCAATCCGGGCAAGGTGCTCGAGCCGGAGATGAAGGCGGCGGCGGAATAGGCGTTGTGCCTGACACGGGCGCTTCATGGACCCCGGCACGGGGCCG
>DGNO01000002.1:0-16392 GCA_002389665.1 Rhodobiaceae bacterium UBA4490 | reverse complement strand
CGGCCCCGTGCCGGGGTCCATGCAGAGGAAAAAGGCGGTAGGGCGCCAACAAGCGTGTCAACTGCCCCCGCATTTTTAACCGGGTGGTTTGACAGTTGCCGCTCAGCGGGCCAATCTTGAGGCAATTCAGCAATTAGGGAGGACGCCATGTCCGTCGCGGAAGATCTTAGCTTTCCTGCGGTCCGTGAACAGGTGAGCGCTGCCGAATGGGAGCAGCGCGTCAATCTGGCCGCCACGTACCGTCTCGTTGCCCATTACGGCTGGGACGATCTTATTTACACGCATATTTCGGCGCGGGTGCCGGGGGAGGACAATCATTTCCTCATCAACCCGTATGGCCTGACCTTCGATGAAATCACCGCCTCGAGCCTGGTGAAGATCGATCTCGATGGCGAGATCGTGATGGACACGCCCTTTAAGGTGAACCCGGCCGGTTTCACGATCCACAGCGCCGTGCATTCGACCGGCAAGGATGCGCATTGCGTCATCCATACGCATTCGAATGACGGTGTGGCGGTCTCAGCGCAAGCTGACGGGCTGCTGCCGCTCAGCCAGACGGCGATGATCGTGCTCGGCGATCTCGCCTATCACGATTATGAAGGCATCGCGCTCGATCTCGATGAGCGCGAGCGGCTGATTGCCGATCTCGGCGAGAAACATTCCATGATCCTGCGCAATCACGGGCTGCTCACCACCGGGGCGACCTGCGCGGATGCCTTCCTGCGGCTCTTCTTCCTGGAGCGGGCCTGCACCATGCAGGTGCGCGCGCTGTCGGGCGGGCGTGAGCTGACCATGCCGGATCAGGGCGTGCCGGAGAAAACCGCCGGTCAGGCGAAATTCGGCACCGCGAACGGCATTGGCGATCTGGCCTGGCCCGCGCTTTTGCGCACGCTCGACCGGCAGGACGCTTCTTACCGGGATTAAGGTAAACTTGTTTTCGATAAGGCCGGTGCCTAGATAAAGGCATCGGCTTTTTCAGCTTGAATTCTCACAAGAACTGAGCGGGGACTTTCCATGGTCAAATTCGGTGTCGGTCAATCTGTGCGGCGTGTGGAAGACGACCGGCTGATCACGGGCGGCGGCAGATATGCGGATGATTTCCGCGCGCCCGGACAAGCCTATATGGTGGTCGTGCGCTCGCCTTATGCGCATGCGAAAATTCTTTCCGTCGATACCGAAAGCGCGCGCGAAGCGCCGGGTGTGCTCGACGTGCTGACCGGCCAGGAATTGCAGGAGGCAGGGCTCGGCGAAGTGTCGAATGCGGCAGTGGCGCTGATCAAGCAGCGGGACGGCAGCCCTGCGTTCAAAACGACGCGCCATGTGCTGGCGGTGGACCGGGTACGCCATGCCGGCGATGCCATTGCCGCGGTGATTGCCGAAAGCGAGGCTGCGGCGCGCGATGCGGCCGAGCTTGTGATGATCGATTTCGAAGAACTGCCGGTTGTCGTCGATACCGAAAAAGCCGCCGACCCCTCGAGCCCCGTGATCTGGGAAGAAGCAGGCTCCAACCTTGCCTATGACTGGGGCAAGGGGGATGAGGACGCGGCACGCGCGGCGATTGCGAATGCTCATCACGTTACCAAGCTCAAGCTGATCAACAACCGCATCGTCGTGAATGCGATGGAGCCGCGCGCCGCGCTCGGCATGTATGACAAAGAGCAGGACCGCTACACGCTGCACGTGCCGAGCCAGGGTGTGCATGGGCTGCGCGACCGCATTGCAAATGACACGTTGAAAATTCCGCCGGAAAAACTGCGCGTCATCACCGAAGATGTGGGCGGCGGTTTCGGCATGAAGACTTTCGCTTATCCCGAATATCCGCTGGTGCTTTATGCGGCCAAGAAGCTCGGCCGCCCGGTGAAATGGACGGCGGACCGCGCCGAATCCTTCCTGAGCGACACGCAAGGGCGCGACCACGTGACCGAAGCGCAGCTTGCGCTCGATGCGGACGGGCGCATTCTCGGCATCTATATCGATACGATCGCCAATCTCGGCGCCTATCAGAGCCAGTTCGGCGCGTTCATCCCGACACTTGCGCCGCGCGACATGCAGGCGGGCGTCTATAAAGTACCGGCGATCTATAACCATGTGCGCGCGGTGCTGACGAATACCGTGCCCGTCGATGCTTATCGCGGGGCAGGGCGGCCGGAAGCCTCTTATCTCATCGAACGGCTGATGGATAAGGCGGGTCACGAGACGGGTCTTGGGCCCATCGAAATCCGCCGGCGTAATTTCATTCCCGCCGAGGAAATGCCCTACAATCAAAAGCCCTCGCTGCCGTTCGATTCCGGCGACTTCAACCGTAACCTGAACGATGCGCTGGCCAAGGCCGATTACGAAGCCTTTGAAAAGCGCCGGGCGGAAAAGGCGAAGGACGGCAAACTCCTCGGTCTCGGCCTTTGCTATTACGTGGAGCGCACGGCGGCGGGCATGTCCGAATTCGCGCAGCTTGCCGTGGATGTGGAAACCAATGTCGTGCATGCCTATACCGGCTCGCAGACGAACGGGCAGGGGCACGAAACGGTCTGGACGCAGTTCATCTCCAGCCGCCTCGGCCTCGATGCCGATCAGATCGTTGTGCATTCCGGCGATAGCGATGTGCTGCCGGGCGGCGCGGGCACGGGCGGTTCGAAAGCCGTTTACATGGCAACGGGCGCGCTTGGCGTCGCCTCCGACACGCTGATCGAAAAGGGCAAGCAGATCGCTGCTAATGAGCTGGAAGCTGCCGTGGCCGATATCGAATACCGGGGCGCGGACGGCGAGGCGGTCTTTGCCGTGGTGGGCACAGATAAGCGCATCGATCTTTTCGAAGTGGCGCGCAAAGCCGAAGGCCAAACGGACAGCGCCGCGCTGGAAGCGGCGGGCGAATATAAGGAAGCCGGAAACTCCTATCCGAACGGCGCACATATTTGTGAAGTCGAGATCGACCGAGACACGGGCGATTTCGAGATTACGCGCTATATTGCCGTCGATGATTTCGGCCACGTCATCAACCCCATGATCGTTGCGGGGCAGGTGCATGGCGGGATCGTGCAGGGGCTCGGTCAGGCGATGGGCGAGCGGACGGTTTATGACGAGGAATCGGGGCAGCTACTGACCGGTTCCTTCCAGGATTACTGGATGCCGCGCGCCGACGATCTGCCGTTCTTCGATACGAGCTATAACGAGATCCCGTCTAAGAACAATCAGCTCGGCGTGAAAGGGGCGGGGGAAGCCGGCACGGTGGGCGCACCGTCCGCTTTCATCAATGCCATTCTCGATGCGCTGCGCGTCGCGGGGGTGGAGAATATCGATATGCCCGTGACGCCTTATAGCTTGTGGAAGGCGCTGCACGGGGCGGAGGAGAAAGCTGCGTGAGTTTGCTGTGTGTTGTGTCGCCTGCCAAGGCGCTCGATTTCGGGCCGCTGGCCCTTGATGCGTCTCCCACGATGCCCCGCCTTTTGGAAGAGGCGGGCGAGCTTGGCCAAGTGGCCCGCCAATGCAGCCGCTCCGACTTCAAATCGCTCATGGATCTTTCCGAAGATCTTGCCGATCTGACTTATGAGCGGTTTCAGGCTTTCGATCCGGAACATCCCGAGCGCAGTTCCAAACCCGCCATCTATGCTTTTAACGGTGATACTTATCGCGGCTTCGATGTCACGACATTAAAACGCCCGGCGGTGGAAGAAGCGCAGAAGCGGCTGCGGATTCTCTCCGGCCTTTACGGGGTCTTGAAGCCCCTCGATCTCATTCAGGCCTATCGGCTGGAAATGGGCACGCGGCTGCCCAATCCGAAGGGGCGCGACCTTTATGCCTTCTGGAAGGAAGAGGTGACGGCGCTTTTGAATGCGGATATCGAGGAAGCGGGCGCGGCCGCGCTCGTCAATTGCGCCTCGGTCGAATATTTCAAAGCCGTCGATACGAAAAAACTTTCCGTGCCCATCATAACGCCGGTCTTCAAGGAAGAGCGGGCAGGGGCGGCACGCGTCGTCAGTTTCTATGCCAAGCGCGCGCGGGGTATGATGGCGCGCTTCATCGTCGAAAACGATGTGCGCGATGCGGACGGGCTGAAAGCCTTCGATATGGCAGGCTACAGGTTCCGCGCGCCGCTTTCGGATGCGCATAATCTGGTTTTTTCCCGCCTGCAGGATGAAGAGTGACGCAGCGGGCTGCGCGTTTCACAAGATGTTTTGAGGAGCTGGCTTGCGCCCGATGGGGAATCGGGCGCATTCTTTTTTGACGAATTGTCATAATGCATATTGACAATTTGTCAGGTGAAGGGGGAGACTTTACGTATGAGTGACACGACAACCAAGGAAGCCGTGAGCGATGCGGCCCGCGCGCCTGCCGAAAAGGCGGGGAGCGGGGATGCGACGAACGGCCTCTCGCGCCGGCGGCTTGAAAGCCGGCGCAAGCTGATTGCTGCCGCCCGCCAGCTCTTTGTCGAGCGCGGCTACCACGCGACGCGTCCGCAGGACATTTCCAAACTGGCCGGTGTCGGCCACGGCACGTTCTATCTTCATTTCACGGACAAGCTCGACTGCTTTCTTACCTTCGCGGACGAAGTGTGCGACGAGCTGGAAGTCGTGCTGCAGGACCACTTGGGCCGCGCGCGCACCGTGGAAGAGAGCGTGAAAGAAACGCTCTATGCGATTTACGAATATTCGGACGCCAATCCCGGCGTGCTGGCCGCGGCCATGACGAATACGGCGATGCTCTCGGTGGAAGAGACGAAACGCCGCTCGCCGATGGAACGCTGGGCCGCGCAATGGACCGAGATGGTGCTGCAATGGCGCGCGGAAAAGGACATTCCCTCGGATGTCGATCCGCTGCTTTCCGGCCACCTGATCGTCGGCGCCATCAGCCAGGGCATGGCCTATGGCTATCTCTATCAGGTCGACCGGGACAAACTGATCAACGATATCGCGCAGGCTCTTTTTGGGGCGTTGACGCGGCAATAGCACCGGCAGACCGGACCTTTGGGAGGAGGAAAGGCAATGGCAAAGCTCGTTTACAGCCAGGAAGAGTTGATGGCGGATCATCCTTATGCCAAGCGGCAGGAGGATGCGGGATATCTGATGCATGGCGGCTTCGATGAAGCAGGCACTTATATCTCCCCGCGCACGCTGCACCGCTGGCCGGCCGTCAAAGCCTGGCAGGGCGCGCTGAAGGAAAAGGGCGTGCCGCTGATCGATGCCTCGGTCGAGCTGTTGAAGCACGGCAATTTTCCGAATGTCGAGCAGCAGAAATTTCTCCTCAAAAACGGCTATGGCCAGTCGCTCTGGAATTCGCTGACGGTGACGGGCATCGTCGAAGCGCGCGGGCGGGCGCTGTGTGAATTCACCGCGCCGGATTTCCAGGACATCATCGTCGACGATATTTCCGAGACGGCAACGGGACATCTCGGCAAGGGGCTCCTTTATGCCCACGGCGCCGATGAAGGGGGCGATCCCGATCAGCCGCAATATGGCGCCCATGATGCGATGTGGTTTGCCGCGCGCGATCTGCTTTTCGGCGCGAATGCTTATCCCGCCGATATCGAGCCCGATAATATCAGCCGTCCGGACCAGGGCCGCCTGATGCCGCAACTGCCGGAAGTCTATGAGCAGATCATCCTGCTTCTGATGAATGTGCTGATGATCGAAGTGCGCGCCGAGGCCTTTTTCAGCTTCTGCCAGAAGGTTATGCGCGATCCGGATGTCTTCCAGGACCGGCGCGAGGCGGCGGAGCGGGCGGCAACCATGGTTGAGCGCATCCGCACGGATGAGGCCATTCATGTGGGCTATCTGCAGACCGTCGTCTCCGAGATGCGCGCCTTTACCTTCAAGACCGTGGATGGCGGCACGATTGCGGGCAAGGACCTGATCGATCCCATCTGGCAGGGCATGATCCATTGGCATGCCGAAACCCAGCATGAAAAGGCGCGCGAGCTTTCTTACGCGCGTGTGCGCGAACATTTCGAGGCGATGCCGGAGGGCGCGAAACTGCTCGATCAGTTCAATGCGCTCGGCGCGCGGGCCAAAGCCGCTTGAAGAAGCAATAAGAGCGGAAGGCCAAGGGAGGCAGCTTCATGAAGTTCGGTATTTTTTACGAGCACCAATTGCCGCGCCCGTGGAACGAGGGCGATGAGCTGAAACTTTTCCAGGACGCGCTTGATCAGGTGGAGCTTGCGGACAAGCTCGGCATCGATCATGCCTGGGAAGTCGAGCATCACTTTCTCGAGGAATATTCGCATTCCTCCGCACCGGAAGTTTTTCTGGCCGCCTGTTCGCAGCGCACGAAGAATATCCGCCTCGGTCATGGCATCAACCTCATGCCGCCGCCCTATAACCACCCGGCGCGTGTCGCCGAGCGTATTGCGACGCTTGATCTCGTCTCGAACGGGCGCGTCGAATGGGGCACGGGCGAATCCTCGGCGCTGGCCGAGCTTGGCGGCTTCAACATTCCCGTCGCCGATAAACGGCCCATGTGGCGTGAGGCGGTGGAGCAATGCGCCAATATGATGGCGATGGACCCTTATCCCGGTTTCGAGGGCAAGTATTTCTCCATGCCCTGCCGCAATGTGGTGCCGAAGCCGGTGCAGCGCCCGCATCCCCCGCTTTGGGTGGCCTGCTCGAACCGCGAGACGATCAAGCTTGCCGCCCGGCTCGGCATCGGCGCGCTGACCTTCGCCTTTGTAGACGCCTCGGAGGCCAAGCAATGGGTGGACGATTATTACCGAATCTTCAAAGAGGAATGCGTGCCGATCGGCCATGCGGTCAATCCGAACATCGCCATGGTGACGGGCTTTTCCGTGCACCGGGATGCAGAAGAAGCCAAACGCCGCGGCATGGACGGGTTCCGCTTCTTCGGTTACGGGCTCGGCCATCATTATATTTTCGGTGAGCACAAGCCGGGCCGCACGAATATCTGGGATGCTTTTGAAGCGGCGCGCGACACGATGCCCGAAGAAGGCGGCAACCGCGGCATCGGCACGCCGGATCAGATGCGCGATCATCTGCGCGGCTTCCAGGAGGCAGGCGTCGATCAGGTGACGTTCATTCAGCAGGGCGGGCGCAACCGGCATGAGCATATTTGCGAGGCGCTGGAGCTTTTCGCCAGCGACGTCATGCCCGAGTTCAAGGAAAAGGAAGCCGAACGGCAAAAGCGCAAGGATGAAGAACTTGCGCCCTATGTCGAAAAGGCCATGGCCCGCAAGGAGCGCATGAAGGAACTGGCCGATGATGAAATTCCGACCATCGTGGCATTGGGCCGTCAGATTGCCGAGGAGGGCAAGAAGACGGGCTAAAGAATTTTGAGTTAAACGGCGCCGGCCCGAGCGTTCCGCAAGAAGAACGAGAGGCCGGTACCGCAACAACCCTGGATCAACCAGGGAGGCGTCAAACGCCGCTGAGGCCGGTTCCTGGAACCGGCCTTTTCTTTTTCCTCCTCAAAGGCCATGCTCGGGATCAGGCTTGTTCTGGATCAAGGCGGAGAGGCGGCGCCTTCGCCAAGCTGGAGCAGCACTTAGGAAGGGAGACCGGCATGATCTGGCGCTTACTCATTGCTTTTGTTTTGACGGTGGCGGCGGTGCTTGCCTCCGCCCGCACCCACGCCTATGCGGCGGAGGGCAGCGCCAATGTCATTTCCTTCAAGAACCGCACCTGCGGCGAGCTGACGCTGAAGGCGACGGGGAACGATGCCTGTTTCGGTTTCGGCGGCTGCGCGCTTACCATTCCGGCGGGCGAGACGAAGCGCTACGGCCTGCGCGAAGGGGTGCGGCCTGAATGGGCGATCGTGAAGGTTGCCGGTCACTGCCCGGTGGAAGAGGGCGCAGAGCTCAAGACGGAACTGAAAGGCGAATGCGCCATCGATCTGACGCGGGCGTTCAGGGGCACGAATTACCGGCCCGGCATCGACACGCCGCTGCCTGCCATGCCGGGGAGCCCCGTCAAACCGCAATTCGAGGAATTGCCGGGCCTTCCTGCGCCGGGCGCCAAGACCGCCTCCATCGTGCTCGACACGGGCATTTGCGAAGTGGTGGACGGCAAGGAGATTTGCGAGGTTTCCTGCGACGTCAACTGATGCTCATATCCATTTCAGCCAGCGGAAGAGCGCAATCTCGGCAAGTCCGATAACGATGAGTATACCGCAGACGATATAAAACGCCGCCGCATCCTCCGCCCCCGGCATGCCGCCTACATTGATGCCGAGAAGGCCCGTGGCAAAGCCGAGCGGCAGAAACACGGCCGCGACGAGCGAGAGAATATACATGTTCCGGTTCAGCGTTTCGGAGAGCCGGTTCGAGAGTTCCTCGTGCAGGATGCTTGCCCGCTCGCGCAAGGCATCGAGATCTTCCACATAGCGGATCACCTGATCGGCCACCTCGCGCAGCCGGCTTTGCTGCCAAGTATCCAGCCAGTCCGGTTTCGCCGCAACGAGCTGCCCCAGCGCGTCTCGCTGCGGGGAAAGATAGCGGCGCAGCGGAATGGTCTGGCGGCGGATGTCGATCAGTCTTTTGCGGATGTCCTGGCTCGGCAGGTCGATGCCGCTTTCCTCCAGATCATCGATCTCTTCTTCGATGTCCTGAATGGCCGCGCCCATGCGCTCGGTCAGGCCGCGCGCCAGTTCGATGACGAAGTCGCCGATGCTGGCAGGCCCGGCACCGGTCTCATAAGCGCGGCGTATGTCGTCGATGGCGAGCAGCTTGACTTTGCGCAGGCTGATGACGCGGCCGGGCTCGATCCATAGGCGGATGGAGACGAGCGCGTCCGGGTCGGCTTCGGGGAAGAGATTGACCCCGCGCAGGATGAGCAGCGTGCCTTCGGGCGAGACGGCGCAGCGCGGGCGGGTTTCCTCGGCAAGCAGCGCTTCGGCCACATGTTTCGGTAACCCGCTGTCCTTGCGCACCCATTTCACCGCGGAAGGTTCGGTCCGGTTGAGATGGACCCAGCGCCAGCCTTCGGCGGGGGGCGGGGAATGCAAGTTCTGCCAGGCAATGCCCGTGGGCGTGCCGGCAATGTCGAAGGCGCAGACAAGAGCGGCGGCGGTCATCGGCTCTCCTTTGGCGTTGGCCGTGTCGCTCTCATCTTACCGGTCAAGCGGCAGGGCGGGAACCGCTTGGTAGCCAAAGGAGAAGAAAACCGGCAAGGCAAAAACCGAGAAGCGGTCCGTGCGGCATATAGGCGAAGGCGAGCGTTGCCAGAATGCTCATGAGCGGCAGGAGTGCAAGGACGAGACCTACCGTCCTGTCTTCACGGCGTATCGTGATGCCTGCCGTCAATGCCGCGGCCATGGCGGCAAGAAGGCTCGGCACTTCCGTCACCCAGAACCCCCAGAACCGGACGCCCGTGCCGTACCAGCCGCCGCCCCAATAGGCGGTGAGATCGCCCGCCAGTGCAACGAGAAGGGCGATAAGCATGAGGCGGTAGGCGCGAGGGCGCTGTAGAGCTGGCCGCAGGTGCGGCAGGCAGAAGAGCGTAATGAGCAAACCCGCATAGACGGCGGGAACGATGCGCCCGAAAAAGTAATAAGGCTCCATGCCGAGCGGTGCGCCGGTACGGGCAAAGATATGCGATGCCAAGTCTTGAGCGCCCGGCAGCGCGGTGATCCAGGCGGGGGTCTCGGCGCCGTTCCAGATCGCCGATTGGACAAGGCCGAGCCAAAAACAAAGGGCAAGCGTGAGCGTGCTGAGGAAGCGCAAGGCAGAAACGTTCATAGGGCCTCTCCTCATGCGGCCAGATTGCTGGCGCGGAACGCGTCTTCGACGCTCGGGATGATGTCGATAAGCTCGTAATAGGGCACGGTGAAGAGATCGGAATCGCGCAGGCGGTCCATCAGCCCGCAATGGGCGGCGAGGTTGCTTGTCTCGATCTGCAGAATGTCCGAGCAGCGGCCGGAAAAAGCCTCGGCATCGAAATAGCGGATATTGGCGTCCGGGTGGTCCTTCATCCAGGGGGCGAAGGCGGCGCTTGCCGCTTTGCTGCGCTCCTCATGGGTGAGGCGCAGCCAGGGGGCGGCGGCGCGCAGCAGAATGAAAATCGTGAAGGTCGGGTGCGTTGTCATGGGCCGGCTCCTTTCAGGCATGTCGAGATTGCCGGCTGACGCTAGGGCGATTGCATGACGGGAAAAACAGAATAATATTGTCGTTCTCGTTCAAATTATTTGATTAATCAGATGCACCCCAACCTTCTCGACCAGCTCCGGGTTTTTCAGGCCGTGGTGGAAGGCGGCAGTTTCGCCGCTGCTGCGCGCACGCTGGGCCGCGCGGTTTCGGCGATCAGCTATGCGATCAATGCGCTTGAAGAACAGCTCGCCTTTCAAGTCTTCGACCGCTCGACCTACCGCGTTTCGCTGACGCCGGAAGGGCAGGCGCTCCTCAATGATGCGGAAATCCTTCTGCGCCGGGCCGAGCGCTGGGAAGCGCGGGCGCGCTCCTTGCGCGAGAAGGTGGAGGCGGTGCTTCCCCTCATTGCCGATCCTTCTTACCCGGAAGGCTTTCTTGTGGACGCGCTGAAAAAATTCGAAGCGCAATTTCCGCTCGTCACCATCACCGTGCGCCGGGCGGAAAGTGAGGAAGTGGTGCGGGCGGTGCGCGAGGAAGAGTTTCCGCTCGGCATCATGCTGCTCGACCATGGCCGTCAATGGGACGGGATCGACGGGCGGCAAGTGGCCGCGGACAAGATCGCGCTCGTTGCCGCGCCAGCCCATCCGCTGGCGCAGATCGAGGGCGCCTTTCCGCTTGCCGAATTGGAAAATCACCGCCAGATCCATTTGCATAGCGGCGCCTTCGATATCCGCGCCTTCGATTACCGCGTGCACCGCACGGATGTCTGGGGCGTCGATACGCAAAGCGCGTTGCGCATGATGATCGAAGAGGGGCTGGGCTGGGGCTTCATGCCGGAGGAAACGGCGCGCCCGGCCATCGAAGCGGGACGGCTTGTGCACTTGAACTGCGATGGCATCGCCCAGCCTTCGCTGCGCCGGTTCGCGGCGGTGTGGACGACGCGCCGCCCGCCCGGCAAAGCGGGGGAGGCGCTTGTCGCCTCGCTCTTGCGCGATGAAGAACCTGTGCTTGCTTGAACCTGGGTAAGAGGATTGCGGGCGGGTTCGAAATTGGTCCGTGTAAAAACCGGTTCCGTGCACATCTTCACTCTCTGACAAAGAGAGGGCGAAAAGATGAAATTACTGACAGGACCGCTCAGCATGTTCGGCACGAAGGCGCGCATTGCCGTCGCCGAGAAGAATGCGCCATGCGAGATCGAGTATGTGCCGTTTTCTTTGAAGACCCGCTATAACCCGCTGCATCCCGATGTGGCGCGGCTCAACCCGAAAGGGCAGGTGCCGGTGCTGCTCGACGGGGAGGTGGAGATTTTCGATTCCACGCAGATCTTCGAATATCTCGAAGAGAAGTTCCCGGAGCCGCCGCTTTGGCCGCGCAGCATCGAGGCGCGGGCCATGGCGCGGTTGATGGAACTGAAGGCCGACGAAATTTATTTCCCCAATGTCATTGTGCTGATCAACGCGGCAGCGGACATATCCCGGCCCGAATGCAAAGAAGCGCTGGAAAAGATGGCTGCCTATTACCGCGATATGGATGCGCGCCTTGCGGACCAAGAATTTATTGCCGAGGGATATTCCTACGCCGATATCGCCTTTTTCACGGCAAGCTATTTTGCTTCTTTCCTGGGCGGCGCGCCGGACCTCGCGCTTTCCCACCTTGCGGCTTGGCGTAAACGCATCGCCGCGCGTTCTGCCGTGGCGCCCATCGTGAAGGACGTGGCGGATTATCTTGCCGCCAACCGCTTGCCTGTGCCGGAAATATAGAAAAGATGGAAGGAAGGACCGGCCCCGCAGGAGAAAGATGTGCCTTACAAGGAATTGCTCAGCGTCATTGCCGTGGCGCTCACCTTTCTCGCCTTCTGGCCCTATATCCGCTCCATCCATAAGGGCGCGACGCGGCCGCATGTTTTTTCCTGGGTGATCTGGGGCGCGGTGACATTCATCGTCGCGCTCGCCCAGCTTGCGGATGGGGCGGGTGTCGGCGCCTGGCCCATCGCGCTTTCGGGGCTCATTACCTTCTATGTGGCGTACCTCGCCTATCGGCGCCGGGGCGATATGACGATTACGCGGCTCGACTGGACTTTTCTATCGCTCGCGCTGACCTCGTTGCCGCTCTGGTATCTGACGCATGATCCCCTATGGGCGGTAGTGGTGCTGACCGGCGTCGATCTTCTCGGCTTCGGGCCCACTTTCCGCAAGGCCTATCGCTTTCCGTTCGAAGAACAGGCGAGCTTCTTCGCGCTTGCCGCACTGCGCAATTTCGTCGTCTTGGGGGCGCTGGAAAATTACACGCTCACCACCATGCTCTTTCCGGCGGCGGTGGGCGGGGTCTGCGTGATCTTTATCGCAATGCTGGCCTACCGGCGCCGGCAGCTCAGTTTGCAATCCACTTAAGCGCCTGCTCGCGCTTTTTGAGCGGGAAGGCAAGGGTCTCGGCGGGAATGAGCGGCGAGAGTAGGCGCATGGTCTCGGCAATCCAGTTCCGGTCCGTCACAACACCGACTTTCTTGAAATCGGTAAGGTGCTTGAAGCCGAAAACCGTGTCGTCCCAGAGCGCGCCCGCCTCATAGGTTTCGAAGGCATCGCCCAGCACCATGAGGAAGCTGACTTTGCCGTGCTCTTTCAAAGCTTCTTCGACGGCGGGGATAAGAACGGTTTCATAATCCTCGGCGCTGACGGTGCCTTCCGCTTCCAGCGCGACGACATGGGCGGGGAGCGAGCCGATCCTTTTCAGCATGGCGTCTTCTCCTTTCACTGCTTTGGCTATGAGAAGAAGGAGGGTGGCCGAAAAATCTGGCGGAATTATGCGCGGAAAATGGTGCCCCCGGAGAGACTCGAACTCCCGACCCCCTGATTACAAATCAGGTGCTCTACCAACTGAGCTACAAGGGCTTCGGGCGCGAACATACTGGCCGCCGTCTCATCTCACAACAGGCTTTTTGGGGATTTGAGGCGGGTGCCTGTGAGGTTCGAGGCATCTTTTCCCCGCTTGCGCTGGTCAGGGTAAGCTGGCGCAGCATGGAAGTGGTGCGCGAGGAGGGGGCGTGGAGATTGTGACATTCATGGCCGGGGAGGCAGGCCCGGCGGCGCTGTGGTTCGCGGCCTTTGCGGTAGCGCTTGCCTTTTTCTTGCGCGGTTTTGCAGGTTTCGGGGCTTCGCTGCTTTCCGTCTCCGCGCTCAGTCTCATCTGGCCGCCGGTTGAAGTGGTGCCGGTAATCTTTCTGCTGGAAGTGCTGGCAAGCGCCGTGCTGCTGCCTGGCGCTTTTGCCTATGTGAACTGGCGGGCCCTTTTCTGGATGTTTGCGGGCATGGTGGTGGCGACGCCTTTGGGGCTCGCGCTTCTCATGGCGCTGCGGGCGGACACCATGGTGCTTGTCATTCAGGCAGGGGTTGCCTGCGCTGCCTTGGCGCTTCTTGCCGGGATCGGGCCGAAGGAAGCGCCGGGCAAAGCGGCGACGGTGGCGACGGGCCTTGCGGTGGGCGGGCTCAACGGGGCGGCGGCGATCGGCGGGCCGCCCGCGGTGCTTTTCTTCTTCTCCGTGCCGGGGCGGGAGGAAATGGCGCGGGCCTCGCTGATCGGCTTTTTCCTCGGCACAGACCTTGTGGCTGCGGGCTTTGCCGCCGGAAACGGGCTTTACGGGAGCCTTGAGGCCTGGCGCTTTGCCTTTCTTGCCCCGGTGATGATGGCGGCGGCTTTTGCCGGGGCGCATGTCTTCATGCGGGTGGATAAGGCGCTGGTGCGCAAAGTGGCGCTGATCGGGCTGTGTCTTCTGGCGCTGGCGGGCCTTGCGCGCGGCCTTATGACTTAAAAGCAGGCGAATTAACGGGGCCGGGCGAGCTCATAAAGGGCGACGGCGGCGGCATTGGAGACGTTGAGGCTGCGCATCGGTCCGGAAGCGGGCAATTTTGCCAGAAGATCGCAGGTTTCCCGCGTCAGGCGGCGCAGGCCCGCACCTTCCGCCCCCATGACAAGGGCGATGGGCCGGGCGGTGTCGACCTCGGAAAGGGGCGTCTCGGCATCCCCGTCGAGGCCGACAATGAGAAAGCCCATATTCTTGAGCGCTTGCAGCGCGCGGGAGAGATTGCCGATTTTTGCGATTTTTACGTGTTCTACGGCGCCTGACGCTGCTTTGGCGAGCACGCCGGTAAGCGGCGGGCTGTTGCGGTCCGTCATAACAAGGGCCGAGGCGCCGAAAACGGCGGCGGACCGCAGAATCGCCCCCACATTATGCGGGTCCGTGACCTGATCGAGCACGACGATGCGGCTTGCCTCCAGGCAGGCCTCTTCCAGATCGGGCTCGGGCAGGGGGGCAACATGGAGCGCGATGCCCTGATGGACCGCGCCGGGGGGCAAAAGGCGGGTGATCTCTTCGGCGGAGGTGATCTCCGGCGCGATTCGCGGCGGCGCAGAGAGCCGGGCGGTGATTTCGTTCCAGGCGTTCTGGGTCGCGAGGAATTTATGGAGGGTGCGGGCCGGGTTTTGCAGCGCCGCTTCGACCGCATGCAGCCCGTAAATGTAAGGGCTTTGACCGGCAGGCGAGCGGGCGCCGCGCCGGGACCCTTGCTTTCCCGGAATTGCCTCTTTTTTCCCGATTTCCCGGCGGCCCGGGCGCTTGCGCTCTTTCATGAGGCCGCTTATAGTCCCGGCCACCGGCGTTCGCAACGCAAGTCAACACAGTGCTTCGAGCTCGATTGAATAAAACGAGAGAGGCGCTGCGGGGGCTTTTATGCATTTTAGCGGATTTTCGGTTGACACAGCTTGGGGAGGTCCGCATAAACCCGCTCACTGAGAGTGAGGGATTTTCTGCCGGAACTCACTGGGTTTAAACAGATTTTTGACTGGCACGGAGGGATGCCCGAGCGGTTAAAGGGGACGGACTGTAAATCCGTTGGCTATGCCTACGTTGGTTCAAATCCAACTCCCTCCACCACCGGTCAATGCGGGATAGGAACGGATCCAAGAGGATCGCTCAAGGCGGGTGTAGCTCAATGGTAGAGCAGCAGCCTTCCAAGCTGACGATGAGGGTTCGATTCCCTTCACCCGCTCCATCTCTTGAACTTCTGGAGCGTTCACGCTCGAAGACACTTGAAGGGGCCGATCCTGTGGCCGGTTACGGCGGGACGGCAGGCGTTAACAAGACCGATCATAGATTAGGGTCAGGCAAAAGGTAAGATAGGGCAATGGCCAAGGAAAAGTTCTCGCGGAACAAGCCGCATTGCAACATCGGGACGATTGGTCACGTTGACCATGGCAAGACGACGCTGACGGCGGCTATTACGAAAGTATTGGCAGAGACGGGCGGTGCGACGTTTTCGGCATATGATCAGATCGACAAGGCGCCTGAAGAGCGCGCCCGCGGTATCACGATCTCGACGGCGCACGTTGAGTACGAGACCGAGAAGCGTCACTACGCTCACGTCGACTGCCCCGGCCACGCCGACTATGTGAAGAACATGATCACGGGCGCAGCGCAGATGGACGGCGCGATCCTGGTTGTGTCGGCTGCCGACGGCCCGATGCCGCAGACGCGCGAGCACATTCTGCTTGCCCGCCAGGTGGGTGTGCCGGCTCTGGTCGTGTTCATGAACAAGGTCGACCAGGTGGACGACGAAGAGCTTCTGGAGCTCGTGGAAATGGAAATCCGCGAACTTCTGTCCTCTTACGACTTCCCGGGCGACGATATTCCGATCATCAAGGGCTCGGCTCTTGCGGCGCTGGACGACAGCAACGAAGAGATCGGCAAGAAAGCCATTCTTCAGCTGATGGAAGCGGTGGATGAGTACATCCCGCAGCCTGAGCGTCCGAAGGACCAGCCGTTCCTGATGCCGATCGAAGACGTGTTCTCGATCTCGGGCCGCGGCACGGTTGTGACGGGGCGCGTTGAGCGCGGGATCATCCATGTTGGCGATGAAATCGAAATCATCGGCATCAAGGATACGAAGAAGACGACCTGCACGGGCGTTGAGATGTTCCGCAAGCTGCTCGACCAGGGCGAAGCGGGCGACAACATCGGTGCGCTGCTGCGCGGTGTCGACCGTGAAGGTGTTGAGCGCGGCCAGGTTCTGGCGGCTCCCGGCTCCATCACGCCGCACACGAAGTTCAAGGCAGAAGCCTACATCCTGACGAAGGAAGAAGGCGGTCGTCATACGCCGTTCTTCACGAACTACCGCCCGCAGTTCTACTTCCGTACGACGGACGTGACGGGTGTGGTTCAGCTTCCGGCAGGCACGGAAATGGTTATGCCGGGCGACAATGTGGAGATGGAAGTCGAGCTTATCGCTCCGATCGCCATGGAAGAGAAGCTGCGCTTCGCTATCCGTGAAGGCGGCCGTACCGTCGGCGCAGGCGTCGTCTCCGCTATCATCGAGTAA
>DGNO01000004.1:116148-445619 GCA_002389665.1 Rhodobiaceae bacterium UBA4490 | reverse complement strand
CGCAGGAAGTCGGCCGCACCCGTGCAGCGAAGAACCGCACACGGGTACGCGGCGATATTTTGCAGGCGGTGCAGGAGGCCCGGCGATCGGGCCACCTTGAGACCATCCTGACCCTGGAGCGGCACTTCCTGGAGAATGACAAGGCGGAATATGTCAGCAGCCCCGCCATGAAGAGCAGCCTCGATGCGGCCTTAAGTGAGCTTAAGGCGGCTGAGCGGCTCTCCGCGCTCGTCCAGCGGCCGGGAGAGTATAGGGCTGTCGATGAGGCGCATTCGCTGCCGAAGAACCGGCGCGGCGGGGTGCCCTTCGATGAAGCGCGGCAGTTCTTCGCCTCGCATGCAGCGCGCCTCCTCAACCAGGACAAGTCCCGCCTCGATACGCAAGAGAAACAGATCATCGAGGCGCGCAAGCAGAACATGCGCGCGGGCGCCAAACTCTATGAAGCCCGCCAGCGCCAGGCGCTGGGGCTTCAGGCGAAGACCGGCAAAGAGCGCGGCCGGGGTAGCGGCATGGAGCTCTGAGCCATGGCCACGACCCGCAAATGCATCAAGACCTATTTTACGGCCGAGGAGGCAGCCCATCTCGATGAGGTAGCGGCGCGTCTTCGCCTTAACCGCTCCGACTTCCTGCGCCGTCTGACCATGGCTTACCGTGTGCCCGATCCCACGGAGTTCGTGGCCTGGCAGGGCATAAGGGACCTTATGAAGGTGAATGCGGACCTCGCCCGGCTGGGTAATCTCTTCAAGCTCGCGCTCGATGAGGAGCCGCCGGAAAGCCTGACCCAAAAACTCGACGAAATCGCGGGTGAGATCGCAGAGACCCAGCAGCACCTCAAAGCGGCCGCGATCGATGTGCGGGTGCTCGTCCAGGGGAAGCGGCGATGATCGCGCGCCGTCTCCCAAAAGACAGCCAGATTGCCGACAACTTCACGGCGCTCGGCAAATATATTGCGGCCGCCAAAGACAAGGGCGAGAAGCTGGACCGGCTCTGGATCGCGGGCTGTGATGCAGGAGAAGAGCTGGGCGATCTTGATGTGGCGCTTGCCGAGATCGAGGCGGTCAGGAAACAGAAACCGGAAAACAAGAACAAGACCTATCATCTGCTCGTGTCGTTCCGCCCAGAAGACCAGGAAAAGCTCTCAAGCGAAAGGCTTAAAGATATTGAGGCCGAGTTTGCGGGGGCGCTGGGGCTCCAAGACCATCAGCGCGTCGCGGGTACGCATATCAATACCGACAACTTCCATATGCACGTGGCCTATAACCTGGTGAACCCGAACACCCTCAAGATGGCCTATCCGCGCCATGACTTCCGGGCGCTTGCGAAGACCGCCCGCACCCTTGAGCAGAAATACGGCCTTGCGATCGATCCGGGTATGACAGACGGCAAGGAACGCGGCCGGGAAGGTCTCTCACCGCAAGCTCAGGATTATGAGCGCCATACCTGGCAACAGTCCTTCCAGAGTTACATGCTGGAGAACAAGCCGGAGATATTGAAGGGCATTGAGAAGGCGAAAGACTGGCAAGGTCTCCATGAGGGGCTCGCTCACCATGGGGTCGCTATTGCCAAGCGAGCGAACGGTCTGGTCTTTGTGGAGGCGCGGGAAGGCAAGCAGGCCATGAAAGCCAGCGCCTTCGATCGCTCGACCTCGAAACCGGCGCTGGAGAAGCGGCTCGGACCGTTCCAGCCTATGGAGAAGGCAAGAGAACCCAGGGCCGCGCACTCAATGCCGGCGCGGCGCTATAAGGCGCGGCCGATGCTCAAAGGGCATCCCGCCATGAGGCCGCTGTGGCGCCGCTACCTGACAACGCGGCGCGCCGTTCCGAAGCGGCCGGGGCTCATCGGCAGAGCGATCGGAAACTGGAAGCAGTTTTTGCTGGCGGAGACCTATAACGATCCCATGGCGATCGTGCTCATTCTGGCGCATCGGGAAATGCTGAATCTGCTGTTGGGTGGGTCGCCGCGCAAAACCGCCGATAAATCTATTCCGCGAGCGGTCTCGGGGCCGATTGAACGTTTGGGAAGAATGCCGGCCAGACAAGAACTCCAAACCAAGGAAGATGGGTTAGCTTCGCGGGCTTCCAAGGAATGGAAAGCCGATCTTGTTGACGGAAAAGGAACCGTAATCAAGTTGCAACGCGACGAGCAGAATATTGTGGTCGGCTTACTGGTGAAATCCAAAAACGGTCGTTACTTGGCAGTAAAAGCGTCTAGTTCTATCCAGAGGAAAAAAGGCTACAAACTAGAGCCTTGATCGGAACATGAAGTATACCAAACAAGACGACCTACGCCCCGCCGTGCCACTCTACGTTTCATTGATATAAGCGGACCGGTATTCGAGAACTACCTCAACTGGAAATGCTAGAATGATTTCTTTTCGCCAGAGCGGTCATGGCCAACGTGACGCGCCAATGACTGGAATTCAGCTGGTATGTGTTTCGTAGAAATCTCGCTGCGTATCGTAAAACTGATTAAAGAGAGATTCTGAGCACTTTGTCTGATTGCTCCATAACTCTGCAACCTCAAAAGGAATAAGCTCCTTAACGCCGTGCATATGTCTGAGAGCACCAACGGAGAGTACCCCGAGGCTACCCTGATCTGACATGATCCTTGCGGCGTGAGATGCCTCCAGTATCGGCAGCTCGTCATTGTTGCGCAGCGCGCGATCAAGGATGAGGCCAAGTGCAGCGTCGTCAGCATGTATCAGGTGGCTTTGCTGACCATACATGTGAAGTAGAACATCAGCATTGGGAACCTTCATCTCGTTATTCTTAGGGTCCGAAAGTGAGTTGATGATTTCCGTGAATGACCATTTCTGTTCAATGTCCCTGCGTGTGCGCTTATTTGTGGAAGATGCCGGAAAAATGGCTTCATTAACGAGCCCGTCAAAGATGGCGGCGCTGCCTTCTCTTCCGCGCTGCTTGCTCAGATTTCGAGCGGGAACGATGCGGTGTTTTCGTTTGTGGTCGTGCGTCGCCGCATAGAGCCCCCAAAACTCCTGAATTAGCGCGGTACGCTCTGACTTGCCTTCAAAGCAGATGAACCAGATTTTTGCTGACGCTTCATAGCATGACCGCAGAATTATCTCGGCGTCCCACGGAAAGCCGGAGGAAACAAGGTACGAGACCGCCTGGCTTCTTTCGGACATATAATGGAAGAGCTGCTTCAGCGTTTGTAGCACCTCCTTATCTTGACCGCTGTTTCGAAAGGTTCGGTCGACCTCATCCCGCACCGTACTCAGGAGCAGCATTGTCGCATCCTGAAGCTCGTTGAGCTCTTTTGCAAAGGGGTGGGTCGAGACGCCGGTTGTCATCTAAGCTGCTTCACTAACCTCTTTGACCCGATCACAGCATTCCGCAACGAATTCATCCGCTTCAGCTTCGCTGAGTGCTTCAAACACGATGCCGCCGCCGTACCTATTGACAATTTTCATGAAGGAACGGAATTTGTTTTCGGTAGCGGTAATTTCCGCTCTGGCATCAATTGCCCTCAGAATAGCGCCCCCAATCTGTCCTCTGCTGCTCATCCAGATCCTCTCAACGAAGTTCGATCTGATGTCGGCTGTTCGTAGCATCAGGCCAAGCGCTTTCTCGACATCATCCGGCATACAGCTCTTAGCGATATGATAGTTCCACCACAACCGCGACACTGCATGATCATCCCTGATAGCTGTCTGAGTCGGAGCAAAGAAATGACTCTGAATTGAAGCTATCAAGGCTTCGTCGCTATCTGTTTCAGACAACCACCTGGCTTTAGAATATTCGAAGCAATCAATATGGGAAATCCTGACCCAGACGAGTTCCTCATTTGCCAAAGAGGGTGTTAGCTCTGCCAGAGCCTCTCCAACGATCAGAGAATTCTTTCGGTCGATATCCACGATGTTCTGCTGCCGTGTAAGATCAAGTGTGGAAAGAAGCTCTTTGTCGTAGTCTATCTTTAGACCGATGTCCCAAGATGGTTCGTCTTCGAGGTGGTGAAACCCCGCCCTCCGGTAAAGCTCTAGGTTTGAATGGATATTTGTTCGCAGATCAGTGAGTGCCGCCTCGGAAATATATTTGATCTCTGCACTCATGATGCTGCCTCCATTGCCTTTGTCGTTTGTTTCAAGGGAGCTTTCAGCAGCATCTGCGCCACTCTAAGTGGAGAGACCGACGGGTCTTCCGGCTGAATTCCGAGGTCATCACACTTAGCGGAAAAGACCTGGAACCAGCGCCGAGCTTCAAAGCTTTTGTCCTCTTGCTGCATTCTGGAGACAATGTCGGCAATCACCGGCATGTAGACGGCACTGAGCATCACAGAACGAGTAGCAGGCAGGTTGCGCATGCTGTCGAGTGCGGTGTGTGTCGCGGACTCAGCGAGAATGGTGATCTTATCGTCATCGGTGTCCACTTCAATCATTCCCGGCTCAACATTATCATCAATGGCAAGCTTGAAAATGGTCTCGAACGGCTTGAACTTCCTGGGATCGATTGAGAACCGGAACTCCGGCCCCATGGCGATGATAGAGCCCTTCCCTATACTGATCTTCTCGCCGAATTCTGCGTCGATCAGGGGACTGGAAAAGTCGTCAAGGCTCTTGAGCGTCCAGACAATCGGGCGGATCGTCACCAGCCCGTGAAGCTGTGACAGATCAAAAAACTTTTCCGACTTTCCAGGAGGTGCCTCTTGAAGATGATTAAAGTAGGTCCGTCTGCTCACCAGAAAATAACCCGATGCGGCTTTCTGAGAGGAGATGAGGGATGAAAGATCGTCGTTTCCAATAGTGATTTCGGAAATTATCTTCAGCTGATTGTCCTCAGTCTGCTGCTGCAGAAACTCAGCACTCATCTCACCAGCAGAATAGTCAGAGGAGAATTCGCTCAGGACAGGATGCGGATAGCGCATACGCTCGTTGATCTTCATGACGTGGCATCCTCTTCATCTTCAGCAACCTCATAAGCAGAAATCTCAATCGGGCCACCATATGAAACGTCGAACTCTATATCGACAATCTGACGCTTCCCGGCTTCGCAATTTATCTCAAGAGTATCTTTGTTAACGCTCCCGATGGAGGCGCTGATGATCGTGAGGCGCTCCTCCGCATTCAGACCGCTTGCTTCGGTAGAGATAATGATGTCTGAACTCACAGGCGACGTGAAGATCAGTCGCCGCTTTTTCAGTTCGCCCCTGTCAGGAATAAGAGCACGCTCCGCGATCAGCTCAATGGGGCGCATCTCCTTTCGCGGTCTCGGCCTAGGCCCAGGTCCCGGCACCGGCCCTGGTTCCGGACTCGGCTCCGGACCGGGGCTTGGCCCCGGGCCGGGAGGATCATCCGGGGAGCCGAATTGCCGGGCAGCAGGCGGGGTGCGTTTCGGGGTGCTGCGCTTCATCTTGGTTGGCACTTTTGCACGCGGATCAGTTTCAGTTCCGGCATCGTCCTCGGTGCGGAAGCCTTCGGTCACGAAGAACTCGTTCATCTCGTCAAGATCGACACTGTCGACAGGTTGAGAACGTGCAACTTCTCTGATCCTGTTGCGAATCTCCTTTGCAAGCCGAGAAAATGCCCGCTCCCCCTGTGCCCGAAGGGCCGGGTCTGTAATGCGTTCCGCTGACAGCGTATCGTGACGGGGGTTTTCGAGACGCTTGAACCATTCTCCTTCTGCGACACCTTCCGGTTCAATGATGACGGCAAACTCTTTGTGGAGCGGAAAGCGTTTAAAGGGTTCGTTGAAGTAGGTGAGATTGTCCGTGATATACATGCCGTTTCGAATAATCCCTACCGTGTAGCGAAGCCCGTCCCGCAGAAGCGTGTGCATCCTGACACTGCCAAGCTCAGGAACCTCGATGATCTCAGTGATGGTCTGCGAGTCAATAAGGCATTCATGAAGTGTGCGCGCGGCATCAAATGTATGTCGGGCATTCAGCTGATCGACGGCTTCATTGACCTCTGGGCTCCTAAAGAGAGACTGAATGGTGTTCCGGTTGATCAGGATAGAACCATTATCCAGTTCGAACTCCATCTCGCGGCGTTCAATTGCGCTGAAGAAGTTGATGAGGATTGCAGCAGTCATTTCATAGCGCCAGTCTGTCCGGGTCTCCCTCAAACAAACTGAGAAAAGAGATGTACCTTGCTCCTTTCTGCGTAGCCACTGCGGTATGTCTTCCTGAGTATCAACGGGCATGTATCCTTCGGGCTTACCCCAGTAACCCTTGCGTCGTCGTTGGGTTCCGGCGCTGTCCGCATGAGAAATGAACTGTGTTTTCCCCATACAAAGTGAATGCATTTGACCTTCCGCCTCATACATCGTTGAGACAAAAACGGTCTGAATGTCGGAGAGCGCAAAGGTTGCATTCTTGCCGATGCCGAAAGATCCGCCGGAACTGACGTCCTCCTTCACGCTCATTCCATCGGTTTTTGCCAGCGTGTGGAACGGCCTGCCTTCAACACAAGGCCCGCGAACACCCTTTGTGTTGAAATCTGCTATCCGAAGGATCTTCAGTTCATCGCCATTTAGCGCGCTGACCGCGTTGCGGAAAAAACCGGTTTCTTTCTCTCGCGCAGCGGCCTCCGACTTCTTCAGGCAGAGCTCTGCTGCGTCTCGGTATTCTTCGATTGACGGGAATGCATCGGCAGGAAGGGAGATGACGTCAAACTTGAGCACAACCGGCTTGGTCGCGTCATCACGTGCGTCACGACTATTCTGCCCGGTCTCGCGTGCAACAGCTGCAAAAGGATTTTCGCGGAATGTTTCAATTCCCGCATCACTGAGTCCCTCGGCTTCACCACCGTTGTTCGGCAGGAATGCCAGTCCGAACTTGCTCATGCCCCCCCCCTATTTTCGGCTCAACCGGAATGAATCCTCACCTGTCTTCCCGTTTCCAGTGAATCTGCTTTTGGCCGCATCCAGCTCTTTCTGAAGCGCCCTGAAAATCTCTTTTGCATCATCGTCATCGTACTCATAGGACGCTTTGTTCGCCAGATTCCCGATCAGGCGGATGTCCTTTATGGCGCGGTTGACCCTTGCTTCGGCCAGGTCGATGAATTTTTTCCTTTTGTCGCGCATAGCAGCCTTCCTTGCGCGTTACAGATGACAACACATGTCACGCATGTCGTTCGATCATTAAACATATATCATGGATATGTATGAGATATATACACAAAATGTATAGCACTAGGATCCCTCAAGAATCTGATTCACTATACGGCTTATGGCTTTCTGTGGGTCTGTGTTCAGCTCACATTCCCATACGGTCAGCACCAGCCAGCCGAGTGCTTCCAGCTCGGCCCGCTTGCGAGCATCCCGCTCTACCGTCTTGCGAAATTTTTCGGTCCAGAACCCTACGCGGGTCTTCGGCATCGTCGCATTCGAACATCCTTCGTGGCGATGCCAGAAGCACCCGTGTACGAAGATGACGGTGCGGTATCTGGGGAGAGCGATGTCCGGCTTACCAGGTAGGCCGGAGACATGCAGCCGGAAGCGAAAACCTTTTCGGTGGAGAAGGCTACGAAGAAGAACTTCGGGTTTTGTGTCTTTGCCCCGTATTCGGGACATGTTCCAGCTGCGGCGTTCTTTCGAAATCCGATCCGTCACGCATCCCCGTCTTTCATCTGATCAAGAACGTCCGCGATGATTGCCGCGATCTGCCGTGCAAGGTAAGGCGGCACGGCATTGCCGACTTGATGATACTGAGAGGTGCGCGGACCTTCGAAATGATAGTTATCCGGGAAGGTCTGAAGGCGGGCCGCCTCTCTCACCGTCAGGCTGCGACATTGTCTCGGATCGTAGTGGATGAAGTAATGACCGTCTTTCGAGATATGTGATGTGACGGTTGTAGAAGGTTGATCGGGAAGCTGAACGCGGAAACGGTCAGAGAACATTTTTCCAGCCCTGCCATCCTCCACATTTGCATGATCTGGAAGCAGGCTTTGCGGGAAGTCCGCAAGCTTCGGACTCTTTCCAGTAACAGATGCAAACGATGCTGCAAATGAGTAACGGCGCAGGTCGGATGGCATGTGTGAACGGGACTCGTGGCCGTCCAGTACCGGAAGCTCAGGGTCATAAATGCTGTCCAGCGCATCATGAGAAAGGCGCGGGCGTGCCGGATATCTGGAGGAAGACTTTTCCAACCCCATGAGTGGCTGAGCCATACCAATCCGCATCAGCTCCATCAGATCGCCGGCATACTCGTGACCGTTCAGTTCCTTGCGAACGGCAGCGGGATCAAGCCCGGCGATTTCTTTACGCCACCTTTCATAGCAGTCCCCGCCCTTTGAGATACCGCTTCGGATTTTCGGCAGATTACCAATGGTTTGTTTCAGCGTCGGAGGTTTGTGCGGCTTCAGTCTTCCGGGACGGATGTTGATATCTTTGCGAACACCGACAATGAACATCCGGTGTCGTGCCTGCGGAACGCCGTACTCTTCGGCGCGCACCAGAAACATGCGGGGATCAACTTCAATACCCGGAAGCTCTTCTTCCGAAAGCGAATACAGTCTGTACCCAAGGCCGTTGGAAGAAATGCCAAGAGCATCCTTTGGAGAGGCAAGGTCGGCTGTGATCCGGTTGATGACCAGTTCGCCTTTCACGCGAGCCGAAAGCAGCCCCTTGACGTTCTCCATGACAAAAACGGGAGGGGCATGATCGATGATGATCCGGAGATACTCTTTATACAGGAAGTGTCGCGCATCTTGTTCAAATTTCGGGTCACCCATCATTCTGGACCTGCCAACGAGCGAGTAGGCCTGACAAGGTGGACCACCGACAAGCGCCCACTTCTTCTGGTTCTTGAGTCTATCGGTGATCAGTTTGCGAACGCGCTCATGATTGTCGGCTCCTAGCGAAATTCTGATTGCCGAGCGTTCTGCGTGCGCCTTCTGGTCCGGATGCAGCTCGTACAGCTCATCAAGAGTTATGCTGCTTCGGAGATACCGATAGTAATCCTCAGGAAGCGCACCACCCTCGAAGCTTTTCAGGAAGTGCCGCAAGAAGAGCGTCCGGTGAGCGAACTCGTCCTGCTCAATTGAAATCGCACTCCTGAAGCAAGCGTCCTTTTTTCCGCGCATCAAGGACGAAAAACCCTCCCCAAGGCCTCCTGGCCCCGCGAAGACATCAATCAGCGGATAGGCAGTCTTTTCGGTCATTTCGGCCCCCTATCCTCAGTAAGGGTGGCGGATATGCCGATTGTCAGGCGCTCGTAATCTTCGACACTGAGCACCACGACGACAGGCCTACCATGCTTTTCCACGGCGACCGGCTCTTGGCGCGCGATATCGATCAGATAGCCAAAGCGGTTCTTGGCATCACGAGCGGATAGCGTTTTCATGCAGCTCAATCCATAATAGCTATTATGGCTATTATGGCCAGTGCAGTGTCGGACGCAATCGGAATGCTCAGTAATTTGCTTGACTCAATATCGGTAGAGAAACCCACCTCCGAGGCTGACAGACCGCGTGTGGGGTTCGAACCGCTATCTCCATACACGCCACTGCCACAAATGCTCGCTAAGCCAATCAAAGTGATTACTCGGTCGTAAGAACGAATGACTAGTTTTGGCGCGAAGCTGACACATCATAGCTGCAGATAAGAAAACGGAAATAAGATCAGTAGTTACGTGAAGTCGAAAAAATCAGCGTAGATAAGGCCATTGTCGGTTCGAGACCGCGCATCCGTCATAATGACTTCCGTTCGCGACAGCGCACGGAGCCGGGTGAGGAGATTCAACAGATCATAAGAATGTATTAGATTCCCTTCTTTGTCTGGGTGCAATACGACTGCTCTTACTCGCTCCGGATCGAAGCGCCGGATAAACTCCTCAATGGTTCTCACCGCGTCAGGCATGTTGTTAGCTGCGTTCGGCTGAATCGCGCCCGAAAAATTCCATCGCTTTGCGCCATGCGCATTTTGCTGCATCTCGCTATCGCACTTGTCCAGGAATTCTTCCGGCGTTTCATTTTTCTCATGCGGCGACGTTAAGCGAAGGTATAGCCAGCGTTCAACACTCAAGGGATATGCATTGGTGAGGTTGGGGCTCACGGGAATATTCCCTTGCTCACCTAAACGCAAATCACGAAACATGCTACGAAGTTGAACACTCTTTCCTGTGTTTTGGTCGCCAATAATGAATAAGGCTCGCTCAATGTGAACTCGTCTGCCGTTAGGCATTGCCTCCCCCGTGACGTCTATTGTGGCGAACAACATTCTCACAGAACTCAAATTGCTCTTGCGAGATGAAGCCTGCCAAAAACCCTTTGAGAAAACGGCTAGTTAACCTGCCACATTATGAACCTGTTCAATTCTTACAGCCGTTCTTTGCGCACGTGATGCGTTCAGATGTGTTCACCCAGTGACTGGGGTTAGCATTTGTATTGAAGCCGCATCCTGTGGTTCCACCTTTTGATCCCTGGTGCACTTCTCCGGTAGGAGTGTGTTTCACTGCCATTTTTGAGCATCCTTTGGTTGAGCTTTGAGATATCGTGCAGATTATGAATCAATTACTAGGACACACGATAAACTACATAATGCATTATTAATCATCAGTACTCGGATATCAATGGCTCAGATCTCGCCGGCTCATTGAAGCAGAGAGAGGTGTGACAAACGGTGTATTTGATCCTCTGTCGACCGCCCTTCGACCATGTCGCGGCATCCAATTCGACGGCACCGGTGTGAACGTCGCCGGGCTCAAACAAAGCCCCCTCCCCTCTTGCGAGAGGAGGGTATGAAGTCAGTGAGGGTCGGGGGGGATAAGTTTCTCTTTGGGCGTAATCAGCCGCTGCTTAAACGCCATGTCGGCCAGATAGTAGAGCAAGCCAACACGCAGCCTTTCCGCCATATCGGGGGCACAGTCGTAATAGACCGTGCGCTTTTCCAGTTTCTCGCCTTCGGGGACGATCATCTGAACCTGCATTTCCGCGCCGTCAAAGGTCAGCGAAAAAACCGGCTCCGGGTCTTCTGGTGGTGAAGGTCCTTTCTTCGTGCTTCCCATGGCCTCCTCCTTCTGCCGTTAAGCTGCCAGGCACCGGGACGCGGCTCCTGGCTCAGATACGCGGTAAAGAACGGGGGATGTGATGCCGAACTTCCTTCGGGGCAGATCGAGCGCCTTGCCATCCACCTTCGTTGAGATGCAGACATAGGTTGCCTTGCCATCGGAGAACGGCCGGCTGGTCAGCTCAATGTCCCAGCCCACCTCCAAAAGGACCGGCAAGAGCGTAATATCGATGGTCTCGATAAGCCGCGCTGCGCCCTTCCAGAGCAGGTATTCGAACTTCGCGCAGAGGCCGAGCCCCCAGAGATTGCTTTGACGTGCTTCCTTGGCGACAAAGCCGCGCGTCGCCTCGATTGCCCCTTCCGGCGCTAGCGGCTTGTAGAGATGCTCGGCAAATAGGTCGTCCGTCATGTTCGGGCCGGTAAGGGGCAGATAGCGCATGCCACCATGCACCCGGTCCTCCTCGTTCAGCGCCAGCACATATTCGGTCTGAGGCAGATCGTACTGATCGATTTCAAGCCCGCCCGTCGCCTTCAAGTCCCACTTGCGCTCATCGATGAAGACGGATTTGCGCACGCGGTGCATGTCTTCCAGCTGCGCGCCGTAAAGGTGCCGGTTATCGGGATCGATGACATAGAACATGATGGAACCTCCTTGCCTGTCTGGGCATAAGGAGGCTCCAGAATGTTCAAACCGGCTATCCCCTGAACAGGGGATGGCGGCTCAAGGCAAGATTATCTAGAGCCCGATGAGACCGCGCCGGATACCCTCAACCACAGCTTGCACACGCGTGGTGACGCCGAACTTGCTCATGATCTTGTCGGCATGAGTCTTCACGGTGTTCTCGCTGATGCTGAGTATCTCGCCAACTTCCCAGTTGCTCTTTCCGGCCGCGATCCAGTTGAGGCATTCCCGCTCGCGCCCGGTCAGATCATTGCCCCAATAACTCGCCTCGTCCGAGGCGTCGCGCATCTCGCGCAGGCGGTGATGGAAATAGATGCCGATAAGCTGGAGATCGAGGCGCCCCTGCGGTGTCAGCTCGGCGTCGGCTCCGCCGAAAGAGACATAACCGGTATAGCTGTTGAGCCCCTGGAGGGGCACGACGTACCCCTTCTTCAAACCAAGGTCCTGCGCCTGCGCGAAGATCGCGGCGGCTTCAGGTTCCGGCATTTCGAGATCGGACCATTCAAAAGGCAGCTCGGTCTCTGTGACGCGTTTCAGCACCGGGTCGTGTTCATAAAGGGCGTTCTGCAGGTAATGGCTGGTCCATTCCGGCGGGAAGCCTGGATAAAGAACCTGCTCGGGCTTGGGGTAGCGCAGCGCCCCGCCGCTTGCCGAAATGTATTGGAAGCCGAGCTTCCGCGCCTCCAGGAGCGCGCATTCGGCAAGTTCCTCCGGGCTTTCAATCGCCCGGCAGTTGGTGACAAAATCCTTCGTGTTGAGTTCGGAAATATGCATGACCACCCCCATTCCCGCTTTTGGTGAAATCATGATATTGGAAGGGGTAATGAACGCAATTAGGCGCGCGATCACTTTTTGCGCGCAGATGACGTTTCAACCGGAGAGTGCGCATGTGCGGGCGCTTCGCTCTTTATGAGCCGGAATGGCGAATGGTGTGGGAGCGGCTGAACTTCGGCCGGGCCAAACCGCTTAAAAGCACAAAGCCAGACCTAGGAGCCCCCCGCCCAACCTCAGACACAGAGCACAACAGCATCAGAAAACAGCCCCAAACCTACCCTCTTGCATGAAAAAAGTTGCAGAGGGGCACGAAAACGATGGCGATGTACCAGCCGTAGAGATAAGCGCCGATCAGTCCCAAAACAAATCCCTGCACCGTCAGCCATTCAAACCCGGGCAAAAGCGGTGCCCAAGCCTCGTACATCCGCATCGGTCCCGGCGCGATGAGACCGAACGCGACACACAGAAGATAGCTGATGAGGAGAAACAGGGACAAACTGTGGCCGACCGGGACAACTCGAAAACGCTTTTGCATTTCTGAAGTTTCTGACATGGCAACCTCCGGCTTGTTCCACCTCTAAGGTCCAGGGATGCGTTTAGCGCTCGCGTATCATAAAGCCGAAACACGGCTCATCCGCGCGCCGCTCTTCACATCACTACCCTATCGGTGATGCTTTTCTTGCTCTTTCAGAGTGAACCTGCAAATCCTCATTGTCCAGAACCTATCCCTAGACGGATTAAATCGGGGAATGATGGGCATTCGCAAAACCACTTGATATACAACAAACTTCCCCGCCTCTTGTTGAAATGAACCTCAAATCATGCATGAGTGAACGCTGGGGCAATTTCAAAAAAGCCGACAAGCAGAGCCGGAAAAATGAAAGAGGAAGACCGCTCTCCAAGATACAAAAAGGACAGTCTGACGCTCGCCGGGGCCGTCATGCTTGGAACGGGTGTGATGATTGGCGCGGGCATTTTCGCCCTGACCGGCCAAATGGCCGAACTTTCCGGGCCGCTCTTTCCCATTGCGTTTCTTTCCGCGGCCGTTGTCGTTCTTTTCAGTGCTTATTCTTACGTCAAGATGTCCGCCGCGTATCCATCGGCGGGCGGCATTGCGATGTATTTGCACAAAGCTTATGGCAGCACCCTGCCCACTGCCTTCAATGCGCTTCTCATGTATTTTTCCATGGTCATTGCGCAAAGCTTTTTGGCGCGCACGTTCGGCGCCTACACGCTGCAGCTTTTCGATGTGCCGGATAACAGCAACTGGGTGCCGGCGCTGGGTGTCGCGCTTCTGGTTGCGGCCTTCCTGATAAACCTGTCGAAAAACCAGATCATCGAATTCGTTGCCTCGTTCATCGGCGTGCTCAAACTCGTCGGTATCGTTCTGTTCGGTGCAGTGGGCATATGGCTGGCGGACGATATCGCAGCGGATTTCACGCAGTCCAGCCCCCGGGCCTCATGGGACGGTTTTCTAGCAGCCACCGCACTTGGCATCCTTGCGTTTAAAGGATTTACGACCATCACGAATAGCGGCTCGGAACTGACCGAACCGCACAAGAATGTGGGACGGGCAATCTTGATTTCCATTGCCCTGTGCGTCGTGATTTATGCGCTGGTCGGCTTTGCGGTCGCCAGCAACCTGCCGATCGATCAAATCATAGAAACGAAGAACTATTCCCTTGCTGCCGCCGCGCGCCCGGCACTTGGCGATCTGGGCCTGTGGTTCACCGTCATTCTGGCCATGGCGGCGACAGCGGGCGGCATTATCGCCAGCATCTTTGCCGTGTCGCGCATGCTTGCAATGCTCACCCAAATGCGTCTGGTGGCTCACAGCCATTTCGGCATGCCCGGCAGCATCCAAAAACACACGCTCGTTTATACGGTCGTTTTAGGCATCGTTCTGACCGTTTTCTTCGATCTCACCCGGATTGCCGCGCTCGGGATCATCTTCTACCTGATCATGGATATCGCGGTGCATTGGGGCATCCTGAGATATCTGCGCAAGGAAATCGGCGCGAATGCCGCGATCCTCATATCCGCCATCCTTCTCGACCTGGCCGTTCTCGGTGGTTTTATTCGGGTGAAAATGGAGACGGACATGACCGTTCTCGTCGTCGCCCTGGGGGCGATGGCGGCGATCGTTATTTCGGAAATGATCTTTTTAAAACGCCGGAAGGCTACGGGTTCTTGATAGCCGGGCCCGGCACGGACCGGGAGCTTCGGCTCGATGAAGAAGGAGAGTTTGTGATGATGCAAGGAAACATGGCGGGTGCGCATCTGATCTGGATGCTCATCTTGGCGCTCATCGTTGTCATCCCCTTCTGGCGCATCTGCCAGAAGGCAGGTTACCCGGGCATATTGGGCATCTTATCCATCGTGCCCGTCGCAAATATTGCCCTGATCTATTTTCTGGCCTTCGCCAAATGGCCCTCGCAAAATAGTGCGGAGGATACCGGCGCGCCCTCATAAATTCAGGCGCCGGGAAAGCGGCCGGCAGGGAGCGTTACTCAGCCTGCTTCGGCGGGCAGGGCCGGTCGCCATAAGAGCAGAAAACGCAACAATCGCCGGCCAAAGGGCGCAGAAGCGTGCCGCAGGATTTGCATTCGTAGAAATACTGGCATGTGTCGGTCGGCATTTGCTCCACGGTTTTGTAACTACATGCCGGACAGGTAATTAAGGATTCGGTAGCCATGAGTCGGTCCTTGCACGATATGGTGATATCGCAAGCCTATCGCCGTTATGCCGACGGCAGCTCTTCACAAGATGCGGAGCATATCGCCGCATGGCCGGTTTTCTCTGGACCGGGAAGGCGGACTGGCTAGGATGGATCCATGGTCCGATGGCTCATATATCCGCTTGTCGCTTTGGCGCTCATACTCGCGCCCGGCGCCTTTTTGCCTGCGGATATGAATATGGCCGCTGCCGCTACCCTGGCGGATGCAGGCGCCATGCCCGAAGAAACCGCCACAGAGCAAGATAATGCGGCCCCAGCGGCGGCGATGTCCGGTAAAATGGACGAATGCGGCACATGCGGTCCCTGCATGGATGACCGCTCCTGCGATGCCCAGGATAACATGGCAACATGCGACAAGACCTGCCGCACAGCTTGCAGCTCCGGCTCTCTTCCCAATCTGACCGCGCCGGACTGCGCTATCAGCGCTCATCTCCAGAGCGATAGATTCCCCATTCCGGAGGCCAAGACTGCGTTACATCTAGTCCCCTCCAGCGATCCTCCGCCTCCCCGTCTCTAACAGATCATCTGCGTAACGCTGCAGCGCTGCGCCACACCTTCCGGTCACAAGGCCGGAAGAGCGTCATGATCTGTTTGAGGAGACGATATTCTCATGAAACTCCTTTTCCGGTTCGCACAAACCTTCGTGGTTTGCGCGGGCACCCTTGCCTGGACAACACCGCTCCTCGCCGGGGAAGCCGCCCTTGGCTTCGATGAAGCCGCCCGTCTTGCCGCGACAGCGCAGGACCCTGCCCTTGAACGGTTCGATGCGCGCGCGGCAAGCCTGGAGGAGCGCGCGGTTGCCGATTCCGCACTACCCGATCCAACCGTACGGGCAGGCCTTGCAAACTTTCCCACCGACACGCTTCGCGACGTTCAAGAACCCATGACGCAATACCAAGTCGGGCTGCGTCAGGAATTTTTACCCGGCGACACACTCACCTTGCGGGGCCGTAAGCGGCAGGCAGAAGCAAAAATCGAGCGGCAAAAGAAAAATCTATTGGTGCGCCGGATCGTCTTCGATGTGCGTCAAGCCTGGTTGGACCTTTATCATGCGGAAAAAGCCCGCCAGATCGTGAAAGCCAATCTCGGCGCGCTGCAGAACCTCGCCGGCGCACAGACCGGCGCATTTGCGAGCGGCGCTTCGAGCAGCCAGGACGTCTTCAGGGCCGATCTTGAAATTTCCCTGATGCAGGACCGCCTTGCCGCCCTTTCCCAGCGCAAGGAAAATGCGGCGGCGGAGCTGGCCAGATATATCGGTGCACAGTCCCGCCGGCCGCCGGCAGCAAATCTTCCGGAGCTGAATGAGCCGCGCTCACCTGATGAACTGAAACAGGCACTTGCCGCCCATCCGGCCATAGATGTCGAACGGGCAGCCGAGCTGCGCGAGGATGTCCGCGTCGATCTTGCAAAAGAAGCTTACAAACCTTCCTGGAGTGTCGATGCAGGATATGGCTACCGGGCCGGCGGGCGCGCGGATTTCGCCAGTGTCGGACTTACATTCTCCATTCCCCTCTTCACGCATGGGCGCCAGGACCGCAGCCTGTCCGCCGCCATGAAGGAGCGGCAAGCAGCCCGGCTGAACCGGCGCTCGCTCCTGAAGGATCTTGAACGGGAACTCACCGCCACCCTGGCCGACTGGCAGGAACTTGCCCGCCGCCTGCAACTTTACGAACGAGCCGTCACCCAAAGGGCCCGTGAAGCGGCAACGGCCTCGCTCGGCGCTTATGCCGATGGCCGCAGCGACTTCCCGGAGATCATCCGCGACCGGCTGGCCGTCCTCGATGCGGAACTGACCTATCTGGATTTGCAGATCGACCGGGCGAAAACCTGGGCCAAGCTCTCATATCTCGCGGGAGACCCCTCATGAACAAGACCTTTATCGCGATCTGCGCGGGAATTGCCGCCATCTCCCTGGCGGCAGGTTACGGCGCAGGAATACTGACAGGCGGGGGTACCGGTTCGCCAACCGGTTCCGCCGGAATGCAAAGCGAAGATGAAATTCTCTACTGGGTCGCGCCGATGGACCCGAACTTCCGGCGCGACAAACCCGGTAAATCGCCCATGGGAATGGACCTGATCCCCGTCTATGCCGATGGCAACAAAAGCATGTCGGACGAACCGGCCTTACAGATAAGCGCCGCCGCCGTGAACAATATCGGCGTGCGCACGGCGCCGGTACGGCGGGAGACGCTTTCCTTCCAGATAGGCACGGTCGGTTTTATTGCCGCCGACGAGGAACGGCTTTCCAGCATCAATGTGCGCAGCGAAGGCTGGGTCGAGGAACTCATGGTGGAAACCGTGGGTGAACGCGTGACAAAGGGGCAAGTGCTTTTCAGATTGTATGCGCCGGAACTTTTGACCGCACAGCGCGAATATCTTCAGGCCCGGCGGCTCGGACAGCCGCAAATGATCGCGGCAGGCAAAGAAAGGCTCATCGCCCTCGGTATGGGCGAGGCTCAAATGGAAGAACTCGCACGGCGCGGAAAAGCCGTCCGCCTTGTGGACATTCACGCGCCTCAATCCGGTGTCGTTTTGTCGCTCGACATGCGCGAGGGAGCTTTCATCCGCCCGATGGATGCGGTGATGCGCATTGCCGATCTTTCCAGTGTCTGGGTGATGGCGGATCTTTTCGAGGCGGCGTCCGGCCGCGTTACCGCCGGCCAAAAGGCTAAAATCACGCTGCCCGCTTTCCCCGGCAAATCCTGGCAAGGACAGGTGGATTACATTTACCCGACGGCCAATCCCCGCACACGCACCATTCCCGTCCGGCTCCGGCTCGACAATCCCGATCACATGCTCAAGCCGGCCATGTTCGCGAATGTCGAAATTCAGGCAGACCCCATACCGGACGCGATGACTGTGCCCACATCGGCTGTGATCCGCCACTCATCGCAGGACCGCGTGATCATCGCGCTCGGCGAAGGCCGCTTCCGCCCTGCCGCGGTCACCCCCGGTCTTGAATCGGGTGGGCGCATTCAAATCCTGGAAGGGATCTCGGAAGACGAACGCGTCGTCACCTCCGCGCAATTCCTCATCGACTCGGAGGCCAGCCTCGACCCCGCGCTGTTGCGCCTGACCTCAGACATGGATGGCGCTCCCATAGCGGCGGATATGAAGATGGATATGGAGATGGATAGCCCGGATACCTATGAAACCGAAGCAACGGTGCTTTCCCTCAACGCTTCTGCCCGGCAGATCACGCTCGACCACAATCCCGTTCCCGCACTTGGCTGGCCTTCCATGACGATGGGTTTTGCCGTTGCAAGTGACGTGGACCTGTCGAATTTCAAAGCCGGTGACCGGGTCCGCGTCAGCTTCAGAAAGAACGAAACGGGATATCAAATCATCTCTCTTCAGCCTGCCTCTGAAATGATGCCTGAGGAGATGGCAGAATGATCGAGTCCCTCATCCGCTGGTCGATTGCGAACCGCGTATTGGTCGTAATTCTTGCGCTTGTCCTTGCCGGCGCCGGTGTAATGGCTGTCCGAACGACCCCGCTCGATGCCATACCCGACCTCTCGGACGTGCAAGTGATCGTCAAGACGAGCTATCCAGGCCAAGCGCCGCAAGTCGTCGAAGACCAGGTGACCTACCCGCTCGCCACCGCCATGCTTTCCGTACCTGGCGCTGTGAGCGTGCGCGGCTATTCGTTTTTTAGCGATTCCTACATCTATGTGATCTTCGAAGACGGCACGGATCTTTACTGGGCAAGGTCGCGGGTTCTCGAATATTTAAGCCAAGTCTCGCCGGACCTGCCGGAGGGGGCAAAGCCAGCGCTCGGCCCGGATGCCACAGGTGTTGGCTGGGTTTATCAATATGCGCTGGTGGACCGTTCCGGGGAACGGGACATTTCCCAGCTGCGGGCCTTGCAGGACTGGTTTCTCAAATATGAGCTGCAGGCCGTCGAGGGCGTGTCCGAAGTCGCCACGATCGGCGGCATGGTCAAGCAATACCAGGTCGTTGCCGACCCCAACAAATTGCGGGCCCATAACATCTCCCTGTCCCGGCTGCGCCGCGCCATCGAGCGAGGCAACCAGGAAACGGGCGGGCGTATTATCGAAATGGCAGAGGCGGAGTACATCGTCAGAGCCAACGGCTATGTCAGCTCGATGGAAGATTTGGAGCAAATTCCCCTTTATACCGATGAGGCAGGCACGCCGGTTCTTTTGCGCGATGTCGCCGAAATCCGCCTCGGCCCCGATCTGCGGCGCGGCGTCAGCGAACTTGATGGCGAGGGAGAAGCCGTTGGCGGGGTTATCGTCATGCGGTACGGAGAAAACGCGCTGGAAACGATCGGCCGCGTGAAAGAAAAACTCGAGAAACTGGAATCGGGCCTGCCGGCAGGAGTTGAAATCGTCGCAACCTACGACCGCTCCGCGCTGATTGGCAGGGCCGTCTCCACCTTGCGCGAGAAGCTCATCGAAGAGTTTATTATCGTTGCGCTGGTTTGCGCGGTCTTTCTCTTCCACTTCAGATCGTCGCTCGTCGTCGTGATCAGCCTCCCCCTGGGAATCCTGGCTGCCTTTATCGTGATGAAGCTACAGGGAATAAACGCCAATATCATGTCGCTAGGCGGGATCATAATCGCCATCGGCACCATGGTGGATGCCGCCATCGTCATGATCGAAAACGCGCACAAGAAGCTGGAAGGACAGGAGCCGGACAGCCAGGACCGGTGGAAACTCATCGGTGACGCATGCGCGGAAGTGGGCCCGCCTATCTTTTTCTCCGTCCTCATTATCACCTTGAGCTTCCTTCCCATTCTCACGCTTGAGGCACAGGAAGGGCGGATGTTTTCTCCGCTTGCTTATACGAAGACCTATGCCATGGCGGCTTCGGCAGCGCTGTCCGTGACACTCGTCCCCGTACTCATCGGCTTTCTGGTACGCGGGCGCATCGCCCCGGAAGACCGCAACCCCATCAACCGGTTCCTCACGGCTCTTTACCGTCCCCTGATAAATTTTGCCGTGGGCAGACCGCTTATCGTTCTGGCAGCGGCAGGGGTATTGCTTCTCAGTGCCGCCCTGCCGCTTTCACGGGTAGGATCGGAGTTCATGCCGGAACTCGACGAAGGCGACCTTCTCTACATGCCCAGCGCCTTTCCGGGCGCCTCCGCCAGCACGATGTCCTATCTGCTGCATCAGACCAATAAGCTGATCAAGACGGTACCGGAGGTGGAAAGCGTTCACGGCAAGGCTGGGCGGGCCGATACGGCAACGGACCCTGCCCCGCTCTCCATGATCGAGACAGTCATCCAGCTCAAGCCCCGCGATCAGTGGCGCGAAGGCATGACGCCCGAAAAGCTCAAGGCAGAACTCAACCGGACGGTAGATATTCCGGGGCTGACAAATGTCTGGATCATGCCCATCAAGAACCGGCTGGACATGCTCGCCACCGGCATCAAAACGCCCGTCGGCATCAAGGTTGCCGGACCCGACCTTGGCGTCATCGACAGAATCGGCGGCAAGATCGAGACCATCCTGGAGACCGTGGAAGGAACCTCGTCCGTTTATGCCGAACGGGTAACGGGCGGGCGGTTCGTCGATATAGATATCGACCGGGAAAAAGCAGCGCGCCTCGGGCTGAACATTGCAGACGTCCATGATGTCATACGCACCGCCATCGGCGGCATGGTGCTCGGGGAAAGCGTGGAAGGGCTCGAGCGGTTTCCGATCAGCCTGCGCTATCCTCAAGAGGCGCGGCAAACGCCTGCCGCCTTGCGGCTGCTTCCCGTCGTCACGGAGGCCGGCGCGCATATTCCGCTCGGGCAGGTCGCCGATATTCGCATCGCCGAAGGCCCGAGCATGATTCGCAGCGAGAATGCCCGGCTCAACGGCTGGATTTATGTGGATATTGCCGGCCGCGACATCGGCTCATATGTGACGGACGCAAAGCAGGCGGTTGCCGGCGCGCTCGACCTGCCTGCCGGATATTCCATCTCCTGGTCCGGGCAATATGAATATCTCTTGCGGGCACAAGAACGGCTGATACTGCTGGGGCCCGTCATGGTGCTCATCATCGCCATGCTGCTTTATTTTGCCTTCAAGGATATCCGGGACGTGCTGATCATCATGGGCACCTTGCCCTTCGCCTTGGTGGGCAGCTTATGGCTGATCGATCTTCTGGGATACAACCTCTCCGTCGCCGTGGCGGTCGGGTTCATTGCGCTGGCAGGTGTCGCCATCGAGGTCGGCGTGCTGATGATCATGTATCTGAGGCAGGAGCTGAAGGCCTTGCGCGAACTCGCGTTGAACGAAGACCGCACCCCATCACGCGAAGAGGTGGAAAACGCCATCCGCCAGGGCGCGTTGCGGCGATTACGCCCGATTGTCATGACCTTCCTGACGGTTATAGCCGGGCTTCTACCGGTCATGCTCTTTAACGGCACGGGAACCGAAGTCATGGCGCCGATCGCCGCACCTATGATCGGCGGCATTTTAAGCGCCACGGCACTGGCGCTCATTGTCATCCCGTCAATCTATACGCTCTGGCATGGCGGCAGAGCTGAAGGTCACGGAACCTAGAACTTGGTCGAACACGTGTCTCCGGGAAGAACGAATGATCAACAACGTTGAGCGCGGCGCAGCCGCGCGAATAAGCAGGAGGCCGCCCCAGCGGCGGCGGGTGGGCCCACCTGCCATATCCTGCCCCCGAAACGACAGGGTAATTTCGTGCGATTTCGTTCAAACTCGTGCGATCTAGTGCGAACCTATGCAAACTCGTTCAAACTCATTCAATCGCATGGAAAATCATACACTTAGAGCTTTGAGTGGCTTTAGACGGGCTAGCTATTCGTCAGCGGCCGCGCAAAGCGAAAGGGAGGGCGAGATTTGCTGACCAAGCCCTCCCATAAGTCACTCAAGCTTCCCTGGCGTGAGCCAGCCGGTAGATGGCAGGGAGCACGAGAAGCGTGAGAAGCGTCGAGGAGATGATCCCGCCGATCACCACGGTAGCAAGCGGACGCTGAACCTCGGCGCCTGCGCTTGTGGCGAGCGCCATGGGCACGAAGCCGAGCGAGGCAACCAACGCTGTCATCAGCACCGGGCGGAGCCGCTTGGCGGCACCCTCCCAGATCGCTTCATCCAGCTCCTTGCCTTGCTGGCGCAGGTTCTTGATGAAACTGATGATGACGAGGCCGTTCAGCACGGCAACGCCGGAAAGCGCGATAAAGCCGACCCCTGCCGAGATGGAAAGCGGCAGGCCCCGCAAGGCGAGGGCGGCCAGCCCGCCGGTCAGGGCGAGGGGAACGCCGGAGAAGACGAGCAGCGCGTCCTTTGCGTTGCCAAGGCTGGCAAAAAGAAGCGCAAAGATGAGCACCAGGGCCGCCGGAACAACGATGCTGAGCCGCTGCGCTGCCGAGACGAGTTGCTCGAACTGCCCGCCCCATTCGAACCAATAGCCGGGGGGCAGGCTTACTTGGGCATCGACGGCGGCTTGTGCCTCCTCGACAAAGGAGCCGAGGTCCCTGTCTCTGATGTTGGCGGAAACGGTGATGCGGCGCTTGCTGTTTTCCCTGCTTATCTGGTTGGGGCCGGGTACGAGGCGGATATCCGCCACGGCCTGGAGCGGCACGACACGCGGCATCGCCCCATCGAACGGCGAATAGGAGACAGGTTGCGCCGTTTCATCCTGATGCTCCGGCGGCAGGGGAATGGGCAGGTCCCTCAACCGGCCAATATCCTCCCGCACATTCTCGGGCAGGCGGACGATGACGGGTGTGCGCCAATCTCCCTCATAAAATGTGCCCGCGCGTGCCCCTCCCGTGGCGGCGCGCACCACCTCCTGAATATCCGCCACATTGAGGCCGAAGCGGGCCGCCATGTCCCGCTTGATCTCGATGGACAGCACCGGCAGGCCCGAAACCTGTTCCACATTGATGCCCGAGGCGCCCTCGATCTGCCGCATGACCGCTGCGACTTCATTGGCCGAGGCCAGAAGCGTGTCCATGTCATCGCCGTAGATTTTGATGCCGAGATCGGCGCGCACGCCGGAAATCAGCTCATTGAAGCGCAGTTCGATGGGCTGGGAGATTTCATAATTATTGCCGGGCAGCGTTGCCAGGATCGCGTCCATCTCTTCCAGCAGCGTTTCTTTGGACTTGCCGGGATCCGGCCATTCGTCCCTCGGCTTAATCATGACATAGCCGTCGGAGATATTGGGGGGCATGGCATCTGTTGCCACTTCAGCCGTGCCGGTTCTTGCAAAGACTTCCCGCACCTCCGGCAGTTCCAGCAACGCCTTTTCGATTTTCTGCTGCATCTCAACCGATTGGGTGAGGCTGGTGCCCGGTGCACGCAGCGCCTGGACAGCGACATCTCCCTCATCGAGGCGGGGAATGAATTCCGTTCCAAAGCGTGTTGCACCCAACGCCGCGATAACGACAAGCACGACGGCTCCGGCCGCCACGGCCTTCTGATGCCGCATCGCCCATCCAAGCGCCGGGTCATAACCCCTTTGCGCCCAGCGCATGACAGGACTCTCTTTCTCCACCACATCACCGCGAATGAAGATGGCGATAGCAGCTGGCACGAAGGTGAGTGCCAGCACCATGGCCGAGAGAAGCGCGATCACGACGGTGAGTGCCATGGGGGTGAACATCTTGCCTTCAACGCCGGTGAGGGTGAGGACGGGCAGATAGACCACCGTAATAATGAACGAGCCGAACATAGCCGGTGTCATCACCTCCCGCGTTGCGTCCGTCACAACAGCAAAGCGGTCCTTCATGCTCAGTGTATGGCCGAACCGTTTCTGCTCGTCCGACAACCGCCGCAGGCAGTTTTCGACAATGATAACGGCACCGTCGACAATTAGCCCGAAGTCGATGGCGCCGAGGCTCATCAGGTTCGCGCTGATCTTGTATTCCACCATGCCGCTCACCGTAATGAGCATGGAAAGGGGAATAACCGCTGCCGTAATGAGTGCTGCACGGAAATTGCGCAGCAACACGAAGAGCACCACAATGACGAGGGCTGCGCCTTCCACCAGATTGGTGCGGACCGTGGCAATGGTTTTTTGAACCAGAGAGGTTCGGTCATAGAGCGTGGTGATCTTCACGCCGGGCGGCAGGCTCTTTTGTATGGATTCAAGCTTCGTGCCGACATCCGCCGCCACGTCCCGGCTGTTTTCACCGATCAGCATGACCGCGGTGCCCAGCACCGTTTCTTTGCCATTATGCGTTGCTGCGCCGGTACGTAGTTCCTTGCCAAACGTAACGTCCGCCACATCATGCACATAGATGGGGCGTCCTTTATGTGTACCGAGCAGGATTTCGGCAAACTCATCCGCCTTTTCTGCCTGACCCGGCACACGGATGAGATATTGCTCGCCGCTGCGCTCGATATAGCCTGCGCCGACATTGACATTATTCTGTTCGAGCGCACGCACCACGTCGTGGAAACTGAGATTATATGAGGTGAGTTTATAAGGATCTGGCACGATATGAAGCTGGCGCTCATACCCGCCAATCGCATTGACTTCGACGACACCGCCTACGGTGCGCAGCTGCGGGCGCACCACCCAGTCATGCAGCGCCCGGAGGTCCGACAGCGTATAAGGCACGCCTTCTTCAGTCAGCACACCAGGTTCAGCCTCTACCGTGTACATGTAGATTTCGCCCAGGCCGGTGGAGATCGGCCCCATGGAGGTTTCCACATCGGCAGGAAGTTCGCCTGATACGGCCTGAATACGCTCGCCTATCAATTGACGTGCGCGGTATATATCCGTCCCGTCTTCAAAGACGACGGTAATCTGGGAAAGGCCGTAGCGGGAAAGAGACCTTGTGTAATCCAGCCCCGGAAGGCCGCCCATTGCCGTTTCAAGTGGGAAGGTCACGCGCTGTTCCACCTCCACGGGGGAATAGCCGGGAGCGGCGGAATTTATCTGCACCTGGATATTCGTGATATCCGGCACGGCATCGATGGGCAGGCGTGTGAAGTTGTAAATGCCGAAGGCGGCGACAAATGCTGTGGTCAACAGGACCAGCCAGCGATGTGCCACACAGAAGGAAACGATACGGGAAATCATGCGCGCCTCCCTTAATGCGAATGGGAGGCGGCATTTTTGCCCGCCTCGGCTTTGAGAATGAACGCGTTGTCCGCGACATAAGGCTCGCCAGGTGCCAAACCATCAAGAAGTTCTACATGGGTGTCGTCCGCCTGGCCGAGTGTGATCCGGCGCTCCTCGAACTCTCCCGCTCCGGCAGGCACATATATGATGGGGTCAGCCCCCTCATATTGGACGGCACTGCGGGCAATCACGACGGAAGCCTCGACAGGCTGCAAGCTTACCTTGGCGGTGACATAAAGACCTGGCTTGAGATGGCCTTCAACATTTGGAATAACAGCGCGCGCTAACAGGCTTTGTGTGTCCTGCGCGGCAATTGGCGATACGTAGCCGATTTCCGATGTAACGGGCTTGTCATCCACGCGCCCTTCGAAGGTGACGGTCTGCCCCTCCCGTATGAGATCAGCATCATGCGTGTGGATCTGAAGATCAAGCCAGACTGAACCGAGGTCGGCAATCACCATCAAGGTGTCGCTGGTGCCCGCATATTGGCCTGGCGCAACATTCCATTGTACGATCTGCCCGCTGCTTGGCGCGCGCAGGGTATAGGCGCGCAGGCTTTCATTGCTTTCCATGACAGCCAGTGCGTCGCCTTTTTCAACTACCTCACCGAGGCGCTTTTTTACATCCAGCACAACCCCGGAAAATCGCGGCACGATGTGAACCAGTTTCTCCTGATTGGGGCGGATAAGGCCAAATACATTCAGCGAGGGAGTGATCGTCCCGGCCTGGGCCTTGCGGATGCCCAGTTCCGCCGTTCCGAGTTGATCGGCGGAGAGATGGATTGTTCCTTCCTCATGCTCTCCTTCTTTGTGCTCTTCTTCATGCTCCTCATTCTCGTGGTGGTCATCTTCTTCGTGTGGCCCGCTGGCGTAGGCTGGAGCGGCAAGAAGGAGCAGAACGCTGAGGAACAGGAACATCTTCTTTGGGGTGGTATTTTTCATGTCAATTACTCTCCGGCTTTGCGGCGGGATGCGGCGCCGGTATTCAGAAGGTCGAGACCGGTTAGCCCGGCGATTTCGGCAGCGGCATTGCGGCAAGCGAGCACAGCCTCTACAGCCTGAATTTCGCTTTCTATCTCCGTTTGCGTAGCACCTAGAAGATCGAGCACGCCGAAGCGCCCCCGGATATAGCCGTTGCGAATGGTCCGAAACGTCTGCTCTGCGGCAGGCAGGACAGAGCGGTGCAGGCGTTCCGCTTCACCACACCGGCCGGTATAGGCCTGATAGGCTTCCTGCAGTTTCCGGCTCAACTCTGCATGAGAAAGCCGTGCGCCAAGATCAGCCTGGGTAATGCGGCTCGCAGCTGCATCGATATTGCCTCTGTTCCGGTCAAAAACGGTGAGAGGGATCGAGAAGGAAACCAGAAAAGCGCTTTCATCCGTCGCATTGAAATACCTCGTGCCGGCACTGATAGTGGGATCCGGTACGGCCTTTGCCCGTTCAAGGTCGAACGTGGCCCGGCGCTGCTCGACTTCCGCGCGTCTACTCTCAAGCAGGGGGTTTTCTTCAAGACGCGTATTCAGTTCTTCAAAAGACGGTAGATTACTGTCAGGCACGCCAAAGGTCCCGGCCGCCTCTACGGGACGGTAGGCAGGCTCGGACCACAGGGCCAGAAGCGCCTGCTGCGCTGTGCGCAATTGTGTCTCGCTGTTCGATAACCGGATTTCGGCCAGATCGAGCGCGAGCTGTCCCCGGTTCAAGTCTGCTTCTGAAGATGCGCCCCGTTCCACCTTTTCGCGCAAGGCAGGCAAGAGACGCTTGATGGCCTCCGCTGCTTCTTTGGCGGCTTTTACCTGTTCCTGGGCGGCAAGCAGGTGATTGAAGGCAATCGAGACATCTTTCTGGAGGGCCCGTTCGGTTGCGTCCCGGGCCGCTTGCGATACGGCTTCGGCTTGTTGTGCCGCTTTCACGCGCGCCGCGCGTTTACCGCCAATCTCGATGCGCTGGGACAGGCTTACGGTAAAATCAGCTTCGTCCAGGCCCTCATAAGGGCCGGAGCCGAGAATGTTTTCCGCCTCTGCCCCGATTTCGGGGTTGGGGGACACGGCGGCTTGCTGGGAGAGGGCTTTGCGCTCCTCAAGTCCCTGTGCCGCTCTTTCAACAGAGAGGTTCTGAGTGAGGGCAATTCGGACGGCTTCAGAGAGAGTGATGGGGTCAGCGGCAAGCGCGGGAACTGTCTGCGCAGAGAGCAGACACGCGCCAAGCAGCCCCTGCCGCAATAAGCGGGTACTGGCTTTCATGGATCACCTGTAGATAGAAAGATATCTCAGAGCGCCCAGCGTGGGGCGCAGTGCATTCAGGCGATCAAATCTTGAGGAGGTGGCCCATCGGGAGTGTGGGCAAGGCTTTCAGCATCAGCTGCACGACCTGGGGATACGCAGGCTTCACCGAAAAAAGCCCGCGCAAGCTGCGGGGCCGGCACGTCCATGTGCTGGAAAATGTGGCAGACTTCGCATTTATCGGCACCGGGCGCATCATTGCTGTGGTCAACACTTTCGCCACTGGCGCTCAAGCCCTGCGTCGTTCCGTCAAGAATCACATCATGCGCGCTAGCCAGCGAAAGCAGGCTGAGCAAAATGCTGATCATAACGATTCTAGAGGTTAGCCTGACCATGGCAATCATTATGCGCAGCAGCCCGCCAAAAGCAATATGAGTCCTTTGCTGTGGCTAACGGTCGCAAGTGCGAACTCCTCATGGGAATAGCTCTGAACACTTTCTGGTGTGCTGCCTATATCGTGCGCAACGGACCGTGATCTCGTGCAATGATATGCAAACTCATGCAAGCACATTCAATCTTGTGCAAACTCGTTCAATGGGTTCGGGAAAGCGTGCTTAGAAAATTTCGAAAGCAATGGTGGGTTTGTTTGGTGGCTATCTTCCCTATCAGAGCGGAATCGCTTATTTAGGATCACGTCCCCAGCTCATACCCCCGCTGCATGAGCCAGGCATCACATCAAAAGCAAGTTGTGGCCCAGCGTAATCCGGGCCGGTGAAGCCATGCGCATTGCAATCTACGCTCGATATTCGAGTGACCTTCAGAATCCTGCATCCATTGAGGATCAGGTTGCCCTTTGTACCTCCTTGATGGAGCGTCATTTCGGCGAAGCGAAAGCCAAAGCTGTCTTTAGTGATGCGGCGCTTTCTGGCTCAACAATGTCGCGCCCTGGCTTAACTGCTTTGCTTGAAGCTGCGGAAAACCGTGACATTGATCTTATTGTTGCTGAAGGGCTTGACCGTATATCGCGATCCCTGTCGGACATTGCGTCGATCTATGAGCTTTTGCAGCATTATGGCGTAAAGGTTTGGACGGCACACGAGGGTGAGGTGAGTGATCTGCATGTTGGCTTCAAAGGAACGATGAATGCGCTTTATCTGCGCGACATGAAAGACAAAGTGCGCAGAGCACATAGAGCGATAGCGGCGGCCGGAAGGGCAACCTCAAGTGTGGCTTATGGATATAGAGCGGTTCGCGGGGTTGTGGATGAGCGCGGTAAATATGTAAATGGCCTGCGCGAGGTGGATCCAAATCAGGCTGTGATTGTGCGCCGAATTTTTGAAGAATTTACCTCCGGTGTCCCTGTCAGGCAGATCGTGCAGTCGCTGAATGATGAGGGCATTCCCTCGCCGAGTGGAAAATTGTGGCGTACGGCTGCGATAAGTGGGGAGGCAAGCCGATTTCGCGGCATTCTGTATAATGATCTTTATCGTGGATTGCTGGTATATAACCGAACGCATCGAGTCATGGATCCGCGCACCGGGCGGAAAAAGTATGTTGTCAATCCAATCGGAGATTGGGTCAAGGTGCCGGTTCCAGAATTGCGGATTGTTTCTGATGGTCTTTGGTCAAAGGCGCAGAAGATTATTGGAGAGCGGCGGCGAAATCGAAGTGTTTCCAATAAGGCTTCTGTTAGGCGGCATAAGGTGCCCGTCAAGGGTGCGAAAAATGTTCGCCCTCTGACGGGATTGGTCAAGTGTGGATGGTGTGGTGGTATAAAGAACCTGGCTAACAGCACAAGATATGTTTGTGTGACGCATAGGTTTGAGAAGAAATGCAAAAACTCGCGTGGATGGCGAGAGGACCGGCTCGCGTCGGTGTTTCTTGCTGAACTTTCCAACTTTATTGCCAGTGTCGATGATTGGAATGCGATGTTTTCGGGCGGTATTGAACGAGAGCTAAGAGAGCGGCGTGAGCTGGAAAAGGAGGCGGCAGCGCTTGAGCTTCGTATTGCCAGGCTTCTGGATGCTATCGAGCATGGCGTCAAAGTTGACTATAATCGGCTGACGGAGCTGCAGGAGCGACGTGATTATATTTTGGCATTGCCGCCAGTGCCAAAGGCTGGCGTATCGACAACCACAATCAAGCGTCACCTTGTGCGCGCGGTCGATGTGATTGGATATGAGTGGGGTAATCGCAAATATGCTGCATCAATTCGGATGCTTTTGCATTTAATCACGGACAAGATTGTGTGCACGCCGATAACGGACAAGCGGACGGGTGAGCACGTTGAAATCATGTTCAAACCGCCTGCACAATGGCTTCAGTTTTACATGCGCGTTCATGCTGATTGGCCGTATGTCGGCAAGACATCTTCGGGAGAGGTTATTAAGCGTCCGGCGCCCGCACGCTCAGTTCTGCGCAACACATATCTGGCAGTACCGGGAGATTAGAAACTGCCCCGGAGACAAGCTCCGGGGCCAGGCTCTGATCATTCCTCGTCGTCTTTCTCGATGCGGCGGATGACCATGCGGCCGTCGAGAGGAAAGCTGTTCAGGCTCAGATTGAAGCCGTCGCCGTCTTCATGCTCCCAGGCGCCGCCAATGCGGTTCCAGAACTTCTTGCCCTTGCCGGTTTCGATCACCTGAAAGACGCGGTGTGTCGGTTTGTTGCTCATGTTCGTCTCCATCGAATGGGGTGTCCGTCTATGGCTGCCGGAAGGGCGGACAGCGGGACGGGGCTCAAGCGACGGCAGGAGCGGCCTCAAAATGGCGCCTGGCGCGGGCAGCGGCCGGAACGGCCGCAACACGGGGCGCCTCTTTGGGGTTGAGCACCGGCACGGGAGCGCCCAAGCAGACAAGCCGGGACGGACAGCCCGATGTGAGGCGCAGCTGACATGAGCCCGACAGCGGAATTGCTGACCAGATCGCGGCAAGCAGCACGACGACGCATAGGCGAGGCATGGGGCAAGAGGCTGGATGAGAAATAATCAGCCAACCGGCCGTTCCGGCCCGCTACGCGCCATCTCGCGCAGAATGGCATCGATCCAGGCCTTCTCCTCCGCCCGCTCCTCGGTAGGCGGCTCCTCAAGCTCCCAGAGCAGGGGCAGGCGCTGCAGAACCGGGTCCAGATCGACCGCCACAAGGTTCTTGCCTGAGCGGTCGTAGATGCATCTCAGCCATCGCCGCCGCTCGAGACGGCGCAGTGTGCGGCGGATCGCTTTGGGTGTCTTGCGGTGTAGCCCGCTCCAATACCGAAGCCGTGCCGGAATCACCAGGTCCCGGCGGCGCCACTTCTCCTGATCCTCTTCGAGCGTTACCAGAAGCGTCAAAAGGTGCCATTCCTCATCGGATTGCCAGCGGGAGACCTTGGAGAAAGTCAGCACCAGCATCCGCATCAGCTCAAGCTGAGGATTCACCACGCGCAGCATATGCTCAAGCTCATGCATTGCCGCCTCCCTGCCTGCAAAGCGATCGCAGGTTGTGATGGATCGTTTGTCTCAAAATCGAGGATTGCAGCATGGAGAAGAGGTAGGCCCCGGGGTTTTTGATCCCCTGCCGGTCCACGGCCACCAGAACGGCCGCAAGCGCCGCCCAGCCATGCCGCTCGACGGCTTTCTGCCAGGCGTCCGGCCTGATCCGCACGTATTGGCGCACCAGCCAGCCGATGGACCGCGATACGTCCTGCAGGGCCGTATGCGAGGGTTCTCCGCAAAGCAGCTCCTCCAGATGCGCTGACTCAAGCTGGCGCTGCAGGGTGGGGGAGGCCTCCGCCATGAGGCAAACCAGATCCTTGTCGCTGGCCAGAGGCTCTGTCTGCGAGGGGGCTGGAGGAGGACACGGCCGGCACCCTTCTGCCTGCTCTTGTACAAGGTCTGTAAGACCAGAGGTTTTATTGTAGAGGTTTAGGTTGTCCCTCATGTCATGTCTGGATGCACTGGTAACCTTCCCGGGTTCCGGATCCTCTGCACTTTCCACAGGGGCCGGGATATCGAGGCGCTCCTCGTGCAGCCGCTCCCGCTCTTCCCTCAGCTCCTCATTGAACCGCGCATAGGCCGCCTCGAGCTCCGGCAGGCGCCGGGCGAGGGGGCGCAGGTCAATGCCGCCCGCCCCGTAGCGCTGATTCGCCCTGGTATAGCGGCGCACCAGCCAGCCGCGCTCTTCCAGCAGGGCCAGCAGGCGCACAACGCTGCGCTTGTTGATTCCGCATAGCCCCGCGATTCGTGCATTGCTCAATGTGCATTTAATGGTCTTGCCGCTCTTCCAGGCCTCGCGCGGCGTGTGCTGGACGAGCACATGCAGGACCTTTTCGGCTTTCCCCGGCAAGTCCGGTTCCACAAGCACAAAGGCTGACCCGACCAGTGACCCTGCCCTGATCGATGCGTAGTGGGGATCCCCCTCAAACTGTTCGGCAAGCATGTTCACGCTCTCGAAATTCTCCGCGCGCTTGGCGAAGCCCCTTGCATGAACAGCTTCGTGTCCGACGTGCGTTTCAGTTGCAGCTACTTGTTCCATATGCATTTCGGCATCGGCTTAATGCCCTGCGCACTGCCCAGGCAGTTGACAACAGGGTTCCGTCGCCTAAAATGCACTCACAGTTCAGGCGAGCGCATTCAAAGCGTTTCTCAAAGCCCCGCAGTTCCCGCTGCGGGGTTTTTACTTTTCGGAAAGCATCAAGCCTAAATCACAGCCGTTCCCTCATTTAGGGCTTGTCGGCTCCAAGGTGGTTCATGCTAGAATCACCATGTCAGCGCGTGATGCGACGGGGATATGGTGGAGCCGAGGGGAATCGAACCCCTGACCTCGTCATTGCGAACGACGCGCTCTCCCAACTGAGCTACGGCCCCACAAAGGCGCGGTTTGCGCCTGGAGCGGGTTCTTTAGGGCCGGGAGGCGGGAGCTGTCAAGAGGCGCGCAGGCGGGTGAAAGAGCCCGGCCCGCAGCGGCGGGCATCTTGCGCAAGGGGGCCAGCGCGTTTACATCTAACCCTCGGGATTTTCTCACAGATTCGCAAGGCGGCGGCATATGCCCTTTCTCAATATCATCATGCTCGTTATTCAGCTTTACATCTGGATCGTGATCGCGAGCGCCATCTTAAGCTGGCTCATCGCCTTCAATGTGGTGAACACGCAGAACCGTTTCGTCTTCACGGTGGCCGATATGCTCTACCGGATGACGGAACCTGCCATGCGGCCGATCCGCCGGGTCTTGCCGGATCTGGGCGGGCTCGACCTCTCGCCCGTCGTGCTCATTCTGGGCCTTATCCTGCTGCAGGACATCATTGCCTATTATGTCGCCCCGGCGCTGATGGGCTATTGAGCGGGCTGGCCGGAGAAGAGGAAAAGGGCGCGGGCCTGCGCGCCCACCCGGACGGCCTCGCGCTTACTTTAAAAGTGGTGCCGGGGGCAAAGGCCAGCCAGATAGACGGCTGGGAGGAAGATGCGGACGGGGCGCCTCTCCTGCGGCTGCGTGTCAGCGCGGCGCCGGAAAAGGGAAAAGCGAACGGCGCCGTTTTGAAACTGCTTGCCAAGTCGCTCGGTCTGCCTGCCGGGCGTCTTCGTGTTTTAAGCGGGGAAACGGGCCGCACGAAAGTGGTGTTGATTGAAGATGCGCAGCTGGAAGAGAGCGGGGCTTTGCAAGCCCGGCTCGAGGCGGCCGCCAGAAAGAAATGACGGAAGACGGGATGACGGCACGGATCATCGACGGCAAAGCTTATGCGGCGGGCCTGCGCGGGCGCATCGGCGAGCATGTGGCGCGGCTTCAAAAAGACCACGGGCTGACGCCGGGCCTTGCGGTGGTGCTGGTGGGCAACGACCCGGCGAGCGAGGTCTATGTCCGCAACAAGGGCATCGCGACGAAGGAAGTGGGCATGAACTCTTTCGAGTTCAAACTGCCTGCGGACACGAACGAAGAAGACTTGCTTGCGAAAGTGCGTGAGCTCAACGCCGACCCGTCCGTACACGGTATTCTTGTGCAATTCCCGGTGCCGGATCAGATCAGCCAGCAGAAAGTCATCGATACGATTTCACCGGACAAGGACGTGGACGGGTTGCATCCCGTGAATGCCGGGCGCCTTGCCAGCGGGCTTGACGGGCTTGTCTCCTGCACGCCGCTTGGCTGCCTGATGCTGATCAAGGATGTGATGGCGGATATTGCGGGCAAGAATGCCGTGGTGATCGGCCGCTCCAATCTTGTCGGCAAGCCGGTGGCGCAGCTTCTCTTGAAAGAGAACTGCACCGTCACCATCGCCCATTCGCGCACGGCGGATCTCGCCAAAGTGGCCGCGGGCGCGGATATTCTCGTTGCCGCCGTCGGGCGCGCGCAGATGGTGAAAGGCGACTGGGTGAAGCCTGGCGCGACCGTCATCGATGTCGGCATGAACCGCATTCCCGCGCCGGAAAAAGGCGAAGGCAAGACCCGCCTTGTGGGCGATGTGGATTTCGAGGCGGCCAAGGAAGTGGCCGGCGCGATTACGCCGGTGCCCGGCGGCGTCGGCCCCATGACGATTGCCTGTCTCTTGCACAACACGCTCATTGCCGCCTGCCGCCAAGCCGGGATCGCCGCGCCAGAAGGACTGTAAGCCAGACGGACTGTAAGAAAGGCTCATCGATATGGAACAGCGTATGCTCGGCTCGCTTTGGCCCGTCAGCCTGCTTACCCTCGGGGGCGGGGGGCTAGGCCAAGTCTGGGGCGAAACGGACCGTAAAGAGGCGGTGGCAACGGCGCGTGAGGCGGCCGATCTCGGCATTACGCTGTTCGATATGGCCCCGCTTTACGGGCGCGGGGAAGCGGAAGCTGTGATCGGGGAAGCCTTTGGCGGCAAATTGCCGGGCGGCGCGCGGGTGACGACGAAATGCTTTCTCGGCTCGCGCCCGAGCGAAGAGGTGCAGGGCAAATTCGAACGCTCGCTGCAGCGCAGCCTGGAAGCGATGAAGCTGGAACAGGTGGACCTCTTTTTCCTTCACACGAATATTTGCCCGGACGATTACGTCTATAAGGACGATCCGGAAAACCAGGACCGCTGGGCGACGCGCTGGAGCCTTTATGTCGATACCGTCATTCCGGCGATGGCGAAGCTGAAAGCGCAAGGGCTGATCACAGATTGGGGGATCACGGGCACGGGCCTGCCGAAATCCATCATGGACGCGCTGCGCCATGATGAAAAACCCGCCGCCGTGCAGGCCGTGACCAATCTGCTCGATTCCGCCGGCTCCATGCGCCGCTATGACGAGCCACCGGAGCCGCGCAACATCATCCGCACGGCCAAGAATAACGGCGTCGGCGTGATGGGTATCCGGGCCGTGCAGGCCGGCGCGCTGACCGAAGCGCTCGACCGGGAGCTGCCGGCGGATCATCCCGAAATGCGCGATTTTGAAAAAGCCGCGCCCTTCCGCAAGCTTTGCGCGGAGCTTGGAGAAGACCCGGCGATTATTGCGCACCGCTATGCGCTTTCCATGGACGGTGTGGATACGGTCGTGCTCGGGGTGAAGAACCGCGAGGAGCTGCGCGCCTGCGCCAAGGCGGCGGAGGCAGGCGTGCTTGAGCCGGAGCTGCGCCAGAAGATCGATGCGCTGCGGCTTAATTTTCAAATCCCGCGCATGCCGATCGATTGAACGGTACCCGGGGGCAAGGATGAGGGGGCTTATGCAGCGGATTTCTTCGGCAGTCTTCAAAGAGGTTGCGCTTTCCGCCCTCGCTTTCTTTTGTTTCGCATTTTCCCTTTCTCCTGCCGCGGCCGACCGCTACCGCGACGATCAAGGCATGCTCTCCTGGCCGCAGGAGGAAATGGTGCAGGCGATGGAGCTTTACGTGCCCCGCCGCCTTGCCGAACTCGATGTGCCGGGCGCGGCGATTGCCGTGGTGCGGGACGGGCAGCTTGTCTATGAAGGCACGTTCGGTGTTGCCGATACATGGAACGGCGCGCCGGTGCGGAAGGAAACGCTTTTCGAGGCAGCCTCGCTCGGCAAAAGCGTCAGCGCTTACGGCATTCTCATTCTGGCGCGGGAGGGTTTCCTGCCCCTCGATGCGCCGCTCGAAAAAGCGCTGCCCAGACCCTGGCCGATGGAAGGGGGGGATGTTTCCGCGCTGACGGTGCGCCAATTGCTCACCCACACGTCCGGCCTCGGCAACAATATCGCAGCGCCCGATAGCGAGCTCGCCTTTGCGCCGGGGCGCAAGTTTTCCTATTCCGGCATCGGCTATATGTATCTCCAGCATGCGGTGGAAGAAATCGCGGCGGCGGATTTCCAAACCGTGATGCGCGATCTCGTTTTTGCGCCATTCGGCATGAGCGAGAGTTATTTCGCGCTGCCCTCCGGCGCACTCGGAGACATGGCGCGCGGCTATGTGCCGGTGCTGCAGCCGGTGCTGATCATTCTTCTGCCGTTCCTTGCGTTGAGCCTCGTCTTCATCGGCGCGGGCTGGGCGCTTTACCGCTTCGCGCTCGACCGCCCGAAATATTATTGGACGGACGCTTTGCCGCCTGCCGGGCTTGCCTTTGTCACGGCGGTGGCGCTGGTCTGGCCCTATATCGGTACGGGGCGCATGCCGTTTATTCTGATCGTCACGGTTGCCTATCTTGCCGCTCTTGCGGTGCTTTATTTCATTGTCAGTTTTCTGGCCGGGCTTTTCGGTTTCCACGGGCCGCGCGACGGCACGCTGTCGCGCGGGGATGAGGGAAGCGGGCGGCTTGTCAGCACCGTCTCCTTTCTCATTGCCATCGGCCTCAGCGTGGGAATTTTGAGCCAGCACATCCCGGTGCCGCGCATGCCGGCGGGCGAGCTCAATGCGGCAAGTTCCCTGCGCAGCACGGCGGGCGATCTTGGACGCTTCATGGCGGGGTTCATTCAGGCGCGCCGTCTCGGGACCGAATGGCGCGAGCGGATGATGGGCGAAACCGTCCCCGTGACAAGTAATATGGAATGGGGGCTCGGGATCGGTATGCGGGAAGCGGAAGGGCGCAAGACATATTGGCAATGGGGCGCCAATCCGGGGTTCGCCTCGCTTATGGTGATCGACCCGGCGCGCCGGGGCGGCGTCGTCATTCTCACTAATTCATCCGATGGCGATAAGCTCGCGCAGGAAGTGGCGGGCCAGGTGCTCGGGCTTCAGCCTGGCTGGGAACTGCCCGCTGCCGCCGTTCCTTTTTAAGAAGCCGCGCCTTTTTCGAGCGCTGCCTTTGCCTTTGTCACCAGCTCTTCCATGCGCGCGCGGAAAAGCGCCCCGGCATTTGGCGGGCGCAGCATGACTTCGATCAGTTTGATCTTATTGTCCTCGCCCAGCGTGATGAGGTCGATGCCCTTGAATTCGATATCATCGATCTTGCCGGAAAATTCGAGCGCCCAATCCTTGCCGTCGATCCATTCACGCACATAAGTGATGGGGCCGAGCGCTTCGGGCACGCAGCTCATGATGACGAAAACCTCGATGCCTTTGCGTTCCTTCCAGTAAACCGGTGTGCGCAGCACGGCATCCTCGGCAAAGAGTGCGGGCAGGAATTTCGCATCGCCCGTTTCCACGAACTGATGCCAGAGTTTGTAGGTCTCTTCGGCGCTTTGCGGCATGGCTTTCTCCCTTGGCAGGAAGCCAGCATGCGCAAGGAGCGGCGGCGCGCGCAAGGGGGCGGGCGGTTCAGTTTTGCAAAAGCGCAAGTGCGGGCGCGGGCAACAAAAAACCGGCCCGCTTTGTGAGGGGCCGGTTTTCAATTTCAGAAGAAGCTGGGTTTACTCGGCAGCTTCTTTTGCGTTCTTCGCCGCTTCGATGCCGCTGACGATGAGGCTTGCGGCTTCTTCCGGCCCGCCCCAGCGGTTGATCTTCACCCATTTGCCGTCTTCGAGGTCTTTATAATGCTCGAAGAAGTGGGCGATGCGCTTGATCAGAATTTCCGGCAGGTCTTCGTAGGACGCGACATTCTTGTAATAAGGATTGAGCGCTTCCACCGGCACGGCGAGAAGTTTCTCATCCTGGCCCGCTTCGTCTTCCATCATCAAAACGCCGATGGGGCGGCAGCGCATGATGGCGCCGGGCACGACCGGAATGCGCGAGACGACGAGCACGTCTACCGGATCGCCGTCATCGGACAGCGTGTGCGGCACGAAGCCGTAATTGCAGGGATAGTTCATGGAGGTGTGGAGGAAACGGTCCACCACCAGTGCGCCCGATGCCTTATCAAGCTCGTACTTCACCGGATAGCCGCCATGGGGGACTTCGATCACGACATTGATGTCGTAGGGCGGGTTCTTGCCAATCGGGATGGCGTCTAGACGCATGATACCTCTGCTATGACTTTACGCGGTTGTTACGGGAGCGAAGAAGACGCAGGCGCAGTGCATTCAGCTTGATGAAGCCTTCCGCATCGCGCTGGTCGTAAACACTGTCTTCTTCAAAAGTGACGTGCTCCATGGAATAGAGCGAGTAGGGCGAAGAACGGCCGACGACCGTCGCATTGCCTTTATAGAGTTTGACGCGCACGGAGCCCGTCACCATTTCCTGGCTCTTGTCGATCAGGGCCTGCAGCATCTCGCGCTCCGGGCTCCACCAGAAGCCGTTATAGATGAGCTCGGCATAGCGCGGCATGATCTCGTCTTTCAGATGCATGGCGCCGCGGTCGAGGGTGAGGCTTTCCATGCCCCGGTGGGCGGCAAGCAGCACCGTGCCGCCCGGCGTTTCGTAAACGCCGCGAGACTTCATGCCGACGAAGCGGTTTTCCACGAGATCGAGCCGGCCGATGCCATTGTCCCCGCCCAGCTTGTTGAGCTTGGTGAGAAGGGCGGCGGGGGAAAGCTTTTCCCCGTCGATGGAAACAGGATCGCCTTTTTCAAAACCGATCTCGATATAGGTCGGCTTGTCGGGCGCCTCTTCCGGGGCGACGGTGCGGCTGTGGACGTATTCGGGCGCTTCTTCGGCGGGGTCTTCCAGTACCTTGCCTTCGGCGGAGATGTGCAGAAGGTTCGCGTCCACGGAGAAGGGCGCTTCGCCGCGCTTGTCTTTGGCGATCGGGATCTGGTGCTTTTCAGCGAATTCGATGAGCCGCGTGCGCGAGGTCAGGTCCCATTCGCGCCAAGGCGCGATGACTTTGATTTCCGGGTTCAGCGCATAATAGCCAAGCTCGAAGCGGACCTGGTCGTTGCCCTTGCCGGTTGCCCCGTGGCAGACGGCATCCGCGCCCACTTCGCGCGCGATCTCGATCTGGCGCTTGGCGATGAGAGGGCGGGCAATGGAGGTGCCGAGGAGATAAATGCCTTCATAAAGGGCATTGGCGCGGAACATCGGGAAGACATAATCGCGCACGAATTCCTCGCGCAGGTCCTCGATATAGATTTCCTTGATGCCGAGCATCTCGGCCTTCTTGCGGGCCGGCTCCAGCTCTTCACCCTGGCCGAGATCGGCGGTGAAGGTGACGACCTCGCACTCATATTCTTCCTGAAGCCATTTCAGGATGATGGAGGTGTCGAGCCCGCCGGAATAGGCGAGTACCACTTTATTGACGTTTTTCTTGCTGTCGCTCATGGCGTGTCCCCTCGCTAAGGGTGGCGGCTTGCCGGTCTTTCCGGCCTTCGGGCCGGCCGGAACGGGGACGCTGGGCGGCCCCCCGTGTTGCGGCGCACTATAGGCAAAAGCCCCTTATAGACAAGGGGGCGCGAGGGGTTTCCGCCCCTTTCCGGCGCCCTTTGGTTACTCTTTCGGCGAGGAAGGGCCGAAGGGCCGCATTTTTTCCTGTTTCAGCTGCCTTTGAGGCGTTTTCTCACCGAGCGCACGCCGAGATAGACCGCCACCAGCATGATCGGGGCGAGGATGCCGACCGCTAGATTGGGATGGACGGGCAGGCCCGCTTCATGGGCGGCCTCAAGCGCATAGTGAATGATGCCAAGCAGGTAATAGGAAATGGCGACGGCGGAAAGCCCTTCCACCGTTTCCTGGAGGCGCACCTGCAGGCGCACGCGGCTTTCCATGGATGACAGCAGGCTCTGGTTCTGCTCCTGCACGGCAATTTCCACCCGTGTGCGCAAGAGGCCGCTTGCCCGCGCAATGTGCTGGGAAAGCGTGTCGAGGCGGCGGTCCATCGCCTCGCTGGTGCGCATGGCCGGCGCCAGGCGGCGCTCCATGAAAGTGGAGATTTGCTGGATGCCGGGCAGTTTCTGTTCATCAAGCTCGCCGATGCGCCGCACCACAAGATCGTAATAGGCCCGGCCTGCCGAAAAGCGGAAATCGGTGCGCGCGGTCAGCTGCTCGACGCGGGCGGCAAGCGAAGTGAGTTCCTGCAATTGGCGCTGCTCGTCCGCCAGGCCCTTGATCGAGGCGGTCTCCGTTGCGATCCGGGCAAGCTCCTGTTCCATGTTGGAAATTTCAGGGGCGAGCGCACGGGCGAGCGGGAAGGCCAAAAGCGCCATCATCCGGTAGGTTTCGATTTCCAAAAGCCGCTGCACGAGGCGGCCCATGCGCCCCGGCTTCAAAGACTGGTTGGCGATGAGGATGCGCGACAGCCCGTCTTCGTGCAGCGTGAAGTCGGTCCAGGCCGCTGCCGCCCCGCCCGCCACCCGCGCGCCGATGAGCCGCTGGGGATCGAAAAGCGCGTTCAGATGCGGGTCGATTTCTTCAGGCGGCGCGCTGACCACGGCGAGATTAATGGCGACGAGCAATTCGCCGGAGAGCTTCTCTTTCCAGTTTTCCGGCAGCGCGCTCAAGGGTGGATGGGCGAAGGCCTCTTCCGGTTTCCGGTTCTCGCTCAGATATTCGAAAAACGTATAGGTGGAAAATTCCGTATGCCGTTCCCAGACGAGCTTGCGGTTGCCGAGCTCCAGCACCAGGTGGTTGCCGAATTTTTCCGGCGCCTTCGCGCCGAACAGCGCGGCGAGTTCACGCAAGTGAATGCGCTCCCCTTCGAAGCCGTTTTCCCCGGTGAGCAGCGCCAGATGGGTGCAGATCATTGGCCCCGGCACTTCGGCGGGCGGGCGCGAATGCACCTCGTTTGTCAGCTTCTCGCGCTGGGGATGTTCGTGAAACGGGCTGAGTTTGACCAAGGCAGGTGTTCCGGTGGGGTTGAAGGCCGGCGGGGTTGAAGGAAAGGCCGGTATAGAGCGGATCGGGCGCTTTCCGCAAGGGCAGGCTGGAGCCGCCGGGCGGACGTTGGGTGCTTTCTCTGTCATTTCCGCAAGCTAGGCCGCGCCGTTGAAGGATCGCCGCGCAGGGCTCCGCGTGCTAGGAAAAGGGCAATAGTGAGCCTTTTGCGGGGATGGATATGGCGAAAATCGAGTTCTGGTACGAGTTTGCGAGCACCTATTCTTATCCGGCGGCGATGCGGGTGGATGAATTTGCCAAAAAGGCGGGGGTGGAGGTTATCTGGCGGCCCATGCTGCTCGGGCCGATCTTTTTCGAGCAGGGGCTGCAGGATTCGCCCTTCAATGTCTATGAGGTGAAGGGGCGCTATATGTGGCGCGATCTTGAGCGGCTTTGCGCGGCTTATAAGCTGCCCTTCAACAAGCCCTCACACTTTCCGCAGAACGGGCTGAAGGCCGCGCGCCTCGCGCTTGCCGGTATGAAGGAAGGCTGGGGCGAGGATTTCAGCCGTGCCGTTTACCGGGCGAATTTCGTCGACGGGCTGATGATTTCCGATGACGCGGTGCTCGCCGAAGTGCTCGATCTTGTCGGCGTCGAGCCGGAAGAGGCATTTGCCGCCGCCTTCACCCAGGAAAACAAAGGCGCTTTGCGTGCGCAGACCGATGAAGCCTGGGAGCGCGGCATTTTCGGCGCGCCGAGCTTTACCGTCGGCGATGAGCTTTTCTGGGGCCATGACCGCATGGAGCAGGCCTTCAACTGGGCGAAGGGCAAGTGAGGCTTCCATGCTTCGTGATGCAGGTGCCAAAGGCGAGGCCCCTGACGGCTTTCGAACTTGCAGCAAGCATTGGTATGGACCCCGGCATAAAGCCGGGGTGACACTCGGTGTGTGCAGTTAGGCAACGCCTGTTATCTTAACGATGCTGTCACCCCGGGCTTGTCCCGGGGGCCATGCAGCGTCTCTCCCCGCCGCAGTTTCAGCATGACCCCCGCGCCGTGCTATTCTTGCGCCATGCAAGGAGGGAGGGGCTCATGTTTCCGGACGGTAAATATCTCAGACCCTGTGTGATGGTGCTTGCCCTGATCCCCATTGCGGGCGGGCTTTCCGGGCTCGTGACAACGCACGCGCTTGTTGCTGCGCATGGAGCCGATCCTGCCTATGCGATGCTAGACAGCAATCTGCGTTTCCTGAACGGGGTCTGGTTTGCCCTCGGCGTCGGGCTTTTTCTTATCCGCAACCGGCTTCATGAGCCGAGCCTTCTTTTTCAAACCGTTCTGGCGGGCGTTGCGGTGGGCGGCGCGGGCCGGCTTTTCTCCGCTTACACGCTGGAGACGCTGCCGGTCGAAATCCTGTTCTTTCTTGCGATTGAGTTGGTACTCATTCCCTATCTGATGCTTTGGCAATACCGCCTTTCGCGCCGGCCCGTCTAAACGGAAAGCCTGTCTCCAACCTTCACTGCGCCTGGGCTTGCGACATTCGCATAGACGGAGAGATTGTGCTTCGTTTCGCGCACCAGCGTGCGCATAATTTCCGGATCGCGCGGAATGGCGCCTTGTCCGTGCGGGGCCTGCTCCCGGGTGGTCATCACGCAGCGCATGCATTCGATATCGATATCGAGCGCCGCACCGCCGAGTTTGACTTTGTTGCCCACCCAGCCGAATTCGGCGAGCGATGAAAGCTTTTCATCATCGGCGATCAGAAAATTCGGGCGGAAGCGGCGCACATCGAGCTTCGAGGAAGGGGTCATTTCCTGAAAGCGGCGCAGCGAGGCTTCGGTGAGAAGGTTCACCGGATATAGATCGAAATAGGTGCCGCGCGGGCTTGCATATTCCATGACTTCCGACAAAAGCTCGCCCGGAATGGCGCTGAGATCGGGCAGCGTTTCATCGTCACGCACACCGAACATGGCGCGCATATTCGCTTCCAGTTCTTCCTGGGACGCCGCCGTCTCATTGATGCGGTAATGGGCGCTGTCGTCGGCGGGCTGCAGCGGCCAGAGCGTTACCTCCCGCTCCAATGCTTTGGAAAGGCGGGCGTTGACGTCTTCTTCTTGCGAGCCCGTTTTGCTGCCATCGGGCAGCGTGATTTCCACATGCGGCACGGCGCCTGCCGAGGTGCCTTCGATATAGCGGGCCGAGCAATGCAAAAGGCCGGGAATATGTTTGGCGCCGCGAATGGTCTGGGTCTGTTCATCGCGCACCGCCCAGCCCCGGTCGAAAGGGATACCGCCTTTCGTGAGCACGGTTTCCTCCAGCCGCTCTCCCTGCATGGACTTGACCGGATAGCGCCAGATTTCTTTCACCGTGAATGCAGTCATGACCGCCTCCCTCGTATTCTTTTCGCGTTTGCCGGAGCGTAACGCGGGGAAAGGGGGGCTGTCGCCTCACAATCGGGAAAGGACCTGTTGCCGGAAAGGAAAGATGGGGCCTATTGCGCCGCGCGCAGGCTGGCCTTCAGCCGTTCGCTTTCCGATTTCAATTGGCCGCAGGCGGCCATGATGTCGCGCCCGCGCGGGGTGCGAATGGGGCTTGCATAGCCTGCGCGGTTGACGATATCGGCGAAGGTTTCGATCTCTTCCCAGTCCGAGCACTCGTAAGGTGCGCCGGGCCAGGCATTGAAGGGAATGAGATTGATCTTGGCCGGAATGCCTTTCAGAAGCCGCACGAGTTCTTTTGCGTCTTCCTTGCTGTCGTTCACGCCTTTCAGCATCACATATTCGAAGGTGATGCGCCGGGCGTTGGAAAGGCCGGGGAAATTCCGGCAGGCATCCAGAAGCTCCGTAATCGGATATTTCTTGTTGAGCGGCACCAGCATGTCGCGGATGGGATCGTTCACCGCGTGAAGCGAGATCGCGAGCATGCAGCCGATTTCCGAACCCACTTTCTCGATCATCGGCACGACGCCGGAGGTGGAGAGCGTGATACGGCGCTTGGAAATGGAAAGGCCTTCGCCGTCGGAAAGAATGTCGATGGCGTCTTTCACATTGTCGAAATTGTAAAGCGGCTCGCCCATGCCCATGAGAACGATATTCGTGATCTTGCGCCCTTCCTTCGGCGTCGGCCATTCGCCAAGCGCATCGCGGGCGATGAGGATCTGGGCGACGATCTCTTCCGCGGTCAGGTTGCGCACGAGCTTTTGCGTGCCCGTATGGCAGAAGGTGCAATTGAGCGTGCAGCCGACCTGCGAGGAAATGCAGAGCGTGCCCCGGTCGGGTTCAGGAATATAGACGGCTTCGACTTCGGGCGCCGGTGCGCGCGGATCGCTGGAGGCAAGACGGATCAGCCATTTGCGCGTGCCGTCGGTGGAAATCTGCTCGGTGACGATTTCCGGGCGCTGCAGGGTAAAGCGTTGTGTAAGCTCATCACGCAGCGCTTTGGAAAGCGTGGTGATATCGGCAAAGTCGGTCAGGCCCTGATGGTAAAGCGCGGTCCAGAGCTGGCCGGCGCGCATCCTGGTCTGATTGGCGGGAATGCCCGCCGCCTCAAGCGCTTCCTGGAGTTTGGGGCGCGGCACGCCGATGAGGCCCGTGCGGGCGGCCTCGTTCGCCGCCGGGCTGTCGCCGGCGCCTTCCACCTTATGGGATATGTCCAGTGTCACGCTCATTTGCCTATCCGGCATTTTCTCGAGGAGTTGGGGAGGCGGGGCTTTGCCGGAACTCCGCCGGTTTTGGGGCCCGCGCGCCTGCCGTTCAATCTGGGGCTGCTATAGCACAAGAAAAGGCCGCCGCGCTATCTTTCAAGGCCCATGGCTTTCAAGGCACATGGCTTTCAAGGCGCGGCGGCTTTTTGCGGGCTTTCGGCCCTTAATTCAGGCGCTTAGCGGCAGGCGTCGTCGATCTTGCCGATAGCGGCGGTAACGCCGGACAGCGAATAGGTGTCGGTCGTCAGCGTGCCCCGGCTCGAGGTGCCTTTGACGATCATGTCCGAGCCGCGCTTCATGGCGTTGACCATGCGGCTTTCATCGGAGGAATTTTCCAGCCAGGCCCAATGGCGCGCTTCCCCGCCTTCATTGACGCCGGTGAACATCTGGAAATTGTCCGAGCCGATTTCCGAATAAGGCCGGCTCTTTTCATCGAAAACATAGCCTGCGCGCATGGAGATCTCGTTGCGCACGTTCTGGCCGGGCCGGTGCGTGACCATCATGAAGACGTCGCCGCGATTGACGCCGCGCGGGCGCTGCTCTTTGGGTTCCGACATGACGTAGCAGATCCGGTCCTTGCCGGAGCCGTAGGTATAAGCCGTCCAATCGTTGAATTTGCCGAGCAGTTTGGGCGCTTCGGCCAGCGCCGGGGCCGCGCTCATCAGCAGGGCCGCTAAAATCGTACCTTTAAGGAAGGCTCTTTCTCGTTTGCGCATCTTCTTCCGACTCGATTCTTCCAGTGGGGTCCGGGCGCAGCTTACCCAAGCCCCCCATACATTTCCACCTGTGTCCCCGGTCCGCTGCCGCCGTCTTGAAACGGGGCGGGCCTCGAGCGGCGTCCGGACGGACCTTCAGATGCGAAACTGCAGGCGGGATGCGGCGGAAATATGTCCGCGCCGGGGGCGCTCTTCCGGCTGTTTTGTGCACCCTCAACTTTCCGGGAGCGGTTAGTCCGCGTCCTCTTCTTCCTCATAAGGGCGCTTCATGGGCATTTTGATGCCGCCGCGCCGCATGATGGGGCCGCCATGGGTGTGCTCGCGCGCGCCGTCCACCGGGCCGCCCGGCATCAGCGCCCTGGGGGCATAATTTCCCATGGAGCGCAGCCGGTCATACATGATGACGGCGCCGGCGATCTGCACGTTGAGGCAGAATTTCGTGGGGATCTTGACCACGAAATCGCATTTCGCCGTCATTTCCTCCGACAGGCTGCCGCGCTCGGGGCCCATAATGTAAGCCGCATTCAAGGGATGGCGGAAGCTGGGCAGATCGACAGCGTCCTCCGTCAGTTCCACCCCGACAAGGTGGCAGCCGCGCGGCAGGATCATGTCGCCCGCACGGTCCCATTCATAATAAGGCACGTGCTGCGGGGTCTTGGAGGTGTCGGATTTGGCGGCCCGCACTTTGTGCGCCGCGCCCACGGTGAAAACGAAGCTCGCGCCGAAAGCATGGGCGGAGCGGATCAGGCTGCCCATATTCATCGGCTTGGAAATGCCTTCCACGCCGAAGCCGAAATATCCTCTCGGTCCTTTTTGGCTCATCTCGTCTTGCCTGCTCGTTTTCCGTCGCGGCAAGGGATAAGGGCTCGGGCGGGGCTTGGCAAGAAGAGCGCGCCGCAGGGCCGAATGAGAAGAACCGGAGACGCGCCCCCCGCATCTCCGGTTCCCTTGAGCGGCGGCGGCTTGATACGCATCCGCGCCGCATTCCCCTGCTTGGCAGCAGGATTACTTGCCGACGATCACGCTGTTGCCGACGGCGGCCGAGGAGGCATTGAGGCTGCCCGCGTAGCCGACATAGATGTTCGAGACGGCGCTCATCTTGGAATTGTTGATCTGCTGGGAATTGATATTCGTTCCCGGCGCGTTGTTATAGACGTTCAGCGAGTTGGCAACGGCGGTGGTGGAGCTGTCCAGCGTGCCCACGCCGTCAACGGCGATGAAGGTCTTGGCATCGTCATAACAGGAATCGCAGCTCGGATCGGCTTCCTGATAATTGTTCACGGCAACGCCGCCTGTGCCGTCGCCCTTGATCGTGGCGGAGTTCGTGAAGGACTGGGAGACCGTCGTCGCCTCGCCTTCGATCCAGCCGGCTTCAAGATTGAGGTCGGCTTCGACGTTGGAATGATTGATCTGATAGGTGTCGACATCGGAGGAGCCGTCAAGCTCCGCCTCGAAGCTGTTGCCCTGGGCGCTTGCGGTCTGGCCGAGCGAGCCTGCGTCATCGACATAGATGTTCAGCTCACCGACGATGTTTTTGAGGTTGATCTGACCGTTCAGCACGGTGTGGTCCGGGTCCCCGGCCAGAGCCGGTGCGGCGCAGAACGTTGCCAGTACGGCGCTGAGAAAAAGACGGGTCGGTTTCATGTCGTGCCTCCAATCGGGCGGCTGCTGTTTCAATATGAGCCTGAGAACGGCGCTTGATCACGGTATTGCGAGAGCCATGCCAAGCGCGGGAAACTGCGGAAAACCGGGCCGAGTCCCGATTTGGGACGGGCATTCGGGCAAAAGAAAACCGGGAACCTTTGCGGTTCCCGGTCCTTTGCGCACCTTGAAGAGCGGGCGGTTTACTTGATGGCGATCGGGGCGATGGAGACCTGATTGCCGATGGCCACGCTCGAGCTTTTCAGCGCGTTCGTATAGCCGATGCTGACATTGGAGACGGCGGTGGTCAGCGAGTTGTTGAACTGCGCGCTGGTGAGGTTGATTTCCTGCGCATTGCTTTCCAGCGCGAAGGCGTTGGAGGCGGCAAGGGCGGAAACGTCCACCTTCGCGGCGTTTTCGATGGTCACGTTGGAAACGGCTTCCGGATCGGTCGGGCGCGGGGCCTGCCAGCCGGTGGTCTGATTGTTGTGAATGTTGACGAACTGCGCATCGGCGACGGAGGCCGTCACGTTGTTGCCGATCGCCTGGGTGTTGATCGTGGCTTTGCCGCCGATCCATTCCGCTTCCACGACGGTTGCCGCTTTCACATCGGCTGCTGCCCCCAGCACCTGGTTGTTTTCCAGATAGGTATTGCCTTTCAGCTCGGCGGAGAGCGAGTTGGCAATAGCGGCGGTGGAAACGTCGACTTTCGTGTCCACTGCTTTCACCCACAGGTTCGTGTCGGCGGTGACATCCTGCAGTGTGGTCTGGCCGTTCGTGATGGCGTTGTTGAGATCGTAAGCCCCCGCGCCGTTCGTCAGCGCAACAGTCAGAAGACCGGCAATCGCCGTGCCTTTCACAATCGAGTTCATATTATTCCCCTTGGGTTGTACCGTTCTGAGCCACGCCCTTGCGGATTGTCCGGGCTCGGGGGCGAGAGAGCGATTTTCGTGCCAGAAGGACAAATTGACCTGTGCCGGGAGCGCGCCCGCTAGCGGCCATCGGGCAGGCTGTGCTATGGGAAGGTTAATGGGAATTTCCAAATGCAATCCTGGCGCAATCCTGGAAACAACAGTCAAAACAGGGAGAAAGACATGAAAGCCGTCCTCTGCAAGGAATACGGGCCGCCGGAAAAACTGGTCATCGAAGATGTGCCGAGCCCCGAGCCGAAAGACGGGGAAGTGGTGATCGAGGTGCATAGCGCCGCGGTGAATTTCCCCGACGTGCTCATCATCCAGAACCTTTATCAGTTCAAGCCGCCGCTGCCCTTCTCGCCGGGCGGTGAGGTTTCCGGCAAGGTGACGAAGGTCGGCGCCGGTGTGAAAAAGATCAAAGTCGGCGACCGCGTCATCGGCTCTTGCGGCTGGGGCGGCTTTGCCGAGGAAATCGCGGTGGAAGAGGCCCGCGCGCTGCCGATCCCCGATGAGATGGATTATGAGACGGCTTCCGCCTTCCTTATGACCTACGGCACCTCGCATCATGCGCTCAAAGACCGTGCCGAAATCAAGCCCGGCGAAACGCTGGTGGTTCTGGGCGCGGCCGGCGGTGTCGGCCTTGCCGCCGTCGAGCTCGGCAAGGCGATGGGTGCGAAGGTGATTGCGGGGGCCTCGTCGGAAGACAAGGTCGCTGTCGCCAAGGAACACGGCGCCGATGACGGTTTCGTCTATCCTTCCGGTCCGCTCGACCGGGATCAGCAAAAGGCGCTTTCTGAAAAGATCAAAGAACTGACGGGCGGCCAGGGCGCCGACGTGCTTTACGATCCGGTGGGCGGCGATTATGCGGAACCGGCGCTGCGCGCCATGAACTGGAACGGACGCTATCTCGTTGTCGGTTTTGCCGCGGGCGACATTCCCAAAATTCCGCTCAACCTCGCGCTGCTCAAAGGTTGTCAGATCGTCGGTGTCTTCTGGGGCGCTTTCACGGGCCGTGAGCGCGCGCGCCATGAAGAAAACCTGCGCGAGCTGATGGAGATGTTCAAAGCGGGCAAGATCAAGCCGCATGTCTCCAAAAGCTACAAGCTCGAAGACGTGGCCTCCGCGCTGAACGATATGGCGGGCCGCAAAGTGAAGGGCAAGGTCGTCCTTCAGGTCCGCTAAGCGGCAAAGCCAAGGCACGAGAGGGAGCGGCGGGCATATGGGGCGCATCGCAATCAGTTGGACCGCGCTTATCGGCGGCACGCTTGTGCTTCTGTTCGGCTTTCTCGTTTATGTGCTGTTCGCCTCCGGCGAGCCTTCCTACTGGGAAGGGGATATCGCGGCCTTCGAGCGCCGCGATATCTCCAACCCGCCGGAGAAAGGCGCGGTGCTTTTCATCGGCGGGCGCGATGTCCGGCTGTGGGAAACGCTTAGCGCCGACATGATGCCTTTCGATGCGCTGAACCGCGGCTTTGGCGGGGCGCGTATCGCCCATCTCACCCATTATGCGGCCCGCATCGTCAAACCTTATGAGCCGAGCCTCATTGTCATAATGGCGGGCGATGAAGATCTGGCGGATGTGCGCGGGCGCCGCCCGGAAGATGTGCTTGCGCAAACGCAAATCTTTCTGGCGGCCATTCGTGCCCATGGGGTGGATGCGCCGGTGCTGATCGTTTCCGTGCCGCCCGCCCCGATGCGCATGTCGCGCTGGCCGGGCGCAAAGCGCACCAATGCGCTGCTTCGCCAGCTTGCCGAGGAACGTGCGCCGGTTCATTTCATCGATCTGACGCCCGGTTTCTTCACCGAAGAAGATGAGCTGAAAGACGCGCTTTTCCGCTGGGACGGCATGTCGCTGTCGAAACAGGGTTATGCTTATCTGACGCGGCAGCTCAAACCGAAGATCAGGGGAATTCTGCAAAGCCGGAGAAATACCGGTGCACAAACACAATCGCAATAAGGCGCATGAAAGCGCTGCAGAAACGGGGAAACGTCATGACCATGCAAAAGATCGAGCAAGAGGCCGGCAAGGCCGTCATCCGGGGCAGCTGCGCCAGCGGCTTTGAAGGCGTGGCGGCGGCCTTTGCGGAAAACTTCATCTCGCGCGGCGAAGTGGGCGCGAGCGTCTGCATCACTCATGAGGGCAAGACCGTTGCCGATCTATGGGGCGGGCATAAAGCAAAAGACGGCGCGGCCTGGGAAGAAGACACGATCTCCATCGTCTTTTCTTGCACGAAGGGCGTGGCGGCGCTTTGCGCGCATATGCTTGCCGACCGGGGCCAGCTTGATTTCAACCAGCCGGTTAAAGAAATCTGGCCGGAATTTGCGGTGAACGGCAAGGAAGAAGCGACAGTCGGCATGATGCTCGATCATTCCGTCGGCGTGCCGCATATCCGCGCGCAATTGAAAGACGGCGCCTATTACGACTGGGATTATATGACGGATCTCGTCGCGCGCGAGGAAGCCTTCTGGAAGCCGGGCACGCGCAACGGCTATCACGGCGTCACTTTCGCCTGGACGGTGGGCGAAATCGTGCGCCGCGTGGCGGGCAAGCCGCTGGGGCAGTTTTTTCAGGAAGAAGTGGCGCGCCCGCTCGGCCTCGATTTCTGGATCGGGCTGCCGGAAGATAAAGAGCCGCGCGTTGCCGGCATGATCAATGCGCCGCTCGATCCTGAAGCGCCGGTCGGCAAATTCACGCAGGCCATTCTTTCCGATCCTGCTTCACCCTCGTCGCTCTTCCTGATGAATAACGGCAAGGCGGATTTCAATTCACGCGCCGCCCATGAAGCCGAAATCGGCTCGGCCAATGGCATCACGAACGGACGGGGCCTTGCGGGCATGTATGCGCCGCTTGCCAATGGCGGCGCACTGGGCGGCGTCAAACTCGTTTCGCCGGAAGCCGTGACGCGTATGAGCCGTGTTTCCATGGCAACGCGCGAGGATGCAACACTGCTTATCCCGACCCGTTTCGGGCTCGGCTTCATGAAGTCGATGGACAACCGGGGCGAAACGCCCGGCAATCAGTCGTCGGTCATTCTTTCCGAAGCCGCTTTCGGTCATGTCGGCATGGGCGGCTCCATCGGCTTTGCCGATCCGGAAGCCGGTATGAGCTTCGGGTATTCGATGAACCAGATGGGCATGGGCATTCTGCTCAACGAGCGCGGCCAGGCCGTGGTCGATGCCGCCTACCGCGCCATCGGCTACCGCACGAATGAAGGCGGCGCCTGGACGCGGTAAGGTGGGCGGGCCGCCTATTTGCCGGAGGGTTTACCGGAAAGCTTATAAGTGACCGTCGCCTGGGCGATCTGCTTTCCTGCCTTGTCGCTGACCATGATAGTCGCCACATGCACCGAGCCGCCGCGGCGGATGACGCGGGCATCGGCGATAAGGTCCGCGCTCAACGCGGCATCGAGATAATTGATGGAAAAGCCGATGGTCGAGCCGCGCGGATTTTCCGGCAAACGGGATGTTGCCCAGCAAGCGGCGGTGGCGGCGGCATCAACAAGCGAGGCGATCGCGCCGCCATGCACCATGGTGCCGATCGTGGTCAGCGCCTCGCGGTAGGGCAGGGAAAGAACGGCGCGGTCTTCTTCAAGGCCCGTCAGCTCAAAGCCCAGGGTCTTGCCGTAAGGCGCGCCGGCAACGGCGCCGGCGATCATGTCTTTGAAGGTCTCGTCCATGGGATGCGTCCTGGCTCTGGTGAGTAGATGCAGGGGTTATGAGCCGTGCCCGTGTTTGGCGGCAATGACCTGAGAGGTAAGGAAAGGCGGAAATAATGAGCCGACGTGAAGAAATGACCGCCCGCCTCACGGCCCTGCCTGCCAATGTGCAAGGCGCGCTCTGGCTGCTTCTCTCCGCCATGCTATTTGTGGTGATGGCGGTGCTGGTCAAACATCTCGGCCAGACATTCGATCCGTTTCAGGTCTCCTTCTTCCGGCAGCTTTTTCAGATCATCGTTATTCTGCCTTTTCTCATCCGGGCAGGCGGCGCGGAAGGCGGCATCCGCACCAAGGTGCTGCCGCTGCAAATGCTGCGCGGCTTTGTCGGCTCCTCGGCGATGATTTGCGGGTTCTATGCTTTCGCGCATTTACCCCTGGCGGATGCCCAAGCGCTGAACTTCTCACGCACGCTTTTTCTCGTGCCGCTGGCTGCGCTGCTGCTTTCCGAACCCATCGGCAAGCGGCGGGTCATCGCCGCCCTTGTCGGCTTTGGCGGCGTCCTCATCATGCTGCGCCCGACAGGCGCGCTCGATCCGGCGGCGCTCGTCGCGCTTTTGGGCGCAGCGCTTGTGGCGCTCGCCACGGTGCTCGTCAAAATCGCCTCGCGCTACGACCAGCCCATCACGCTGATGTTCTATACCGGGGTGGGCGGGCTCATCGTCACGTCCATTCCGGCCTATCTCGTCTGGATCATGCCAAGCTGGGAGCAATTGGCGCTGCTTGCGATTATGGGCAGCGCGGGGGCGGCCTCGCATAATTGTTTCATCCGCGGCTACAGGGTGGGCGAGGCGACGGTGATCGCGCCGTTCGAATATTCCCGCCTCATCTTCCTCGCGCTTGCCGGGATCGTGATCTTCGGCGATATCCCCACGATCTGGACGCTGGCAGGCGCCGCCGTGATCATCGGCGCGGCGCTTTATATCGTGCGGCGGGAATCGCAAGCGGCGAGAGAAGCCAGGGCCGCCGAAAAGTCAGTGGAGCGCCTGCCCGAGTAAGCGGCGCTTCTAGCGGGGCCCGCTTTCCGCATTCTCGTGCGGTTCGTGCGGCGGTGTTTTGCCAAGCGCCTTGCGCGCCGCCGCCCGGTGCTTGTCGGTCAGATGGCCGGAGACGAGCGAGAGCGCCATCATCAGCACGGTTGCATCGTCGGTGAAGCCGAAGGCGGCGATGACATCGGGAATGAAATCGGCCGGGGTGACGAAATAGGCAAGCGCTGCCAGCAGCGTTGCGCGCACCCGGGTGGGTGTCTGGGGGTCGAGCGCGCAATAATAAGCCGCCGCCGCTTCTTCGGCGAAGGGCACGCGCCCGGCGACGCGCAGCAATTTGCGCCAGAAGCCTTTTTTCACACGGGTGCGGTTCTGCGCCACGGCGGCGGGCAGTTGGTAGGCCGGATCTTCGAAATCCGGCAGGGCAGCGCTGTCGGGCCGTTTGCTCATGGGGTGAAATGTGGGCCCGCAAAATGGCAAAGACAAGGCTGGGAAGATGCGGGGAGGGCGGCGGTCTTGACATTCCGCTAATTAGGTGTATATACACCTAAATGAATTTGAAAACCACCGATCTGGCCTCGCCCGCCGCCTGTCTCTGCTTCAACCTGCGCCGCGCGGCGCGGCTGATTGCGCGCGATCTCGATGGGGCGTTGAAACCAGCCGGTCTTGGCTCGGCGCAATTCGCCGTTCTGGCGGTACTGGAAGAGGCGGGACCGCTTCCCATCGCCCAGCTTGCCGAGGCGCTCGGCACGGACCGCACGACACTGACGCGCAATCTGGCGCTTTTGGAGCGGGACGGGCTCATCGCCTACCGGCAGGGCAATGACAAACGCCGCCGCATTGCAGCTTTAAGCGCTGAAGGCGAGAAGGCTTATCGCCGTGCGCTGCCGCTCTGGCGCGCCTTTCAGGAAAAGAAAGTGGCCGAGCTCGGCGCGGAGCCTGCCCAGCAGCTGCTTTCGCTTCTTTCTCAAGCGGCGGGCTGAGCCCCGCTTTTTATTTACCCCTAAATGTGTATCTACACCTAAAGGAACCGCTCATGACCGACACCAATATGAAGGCGGCCGCACCGGCTTCCGGCCAGCCGCTGTTGAAACCGCTGGTCCTTATCCTGCTCGCCATTTGGGGCATGACCGTCATGACCGCCGCCAAGAACGGCGTGTTCGATGCGGTGGGCGATCAGCCGCCCTTCGCCATCGTGGTGGCCGCGCTTCTGCCGCCCGCGCTCTTCCTTCTCGCCTACCGCACGCTTAGCGGGGTGAAAGCCTGGGTCGGCGCCATCGATCTTGGCCTTGTGACCGCCGTTCAGGGCTGGCGCGTCGTCGGCGCGGCCTTCGTCTTCACCTGGGGCTACGGTCTTCTGCCCGGCACCTTCGCCATTCCGGCGGGCTATGGCGACATTCTGGTGGGTCTCGCCGCCCCCTTTGTGGCGCTGATGATCTGGCAGAAAAGCGCGGGCTGGCGCACCGCCGCCTATGGCCTCATCTTTATCGGCTTCCTCGATTTTATCAGTGCCTTTGCAATGGGCGTGATCCTGCGGGAGAACGGGCCGGTCTATCAGGCAGGCGATCTGCATACGGGGCTCTTGGCGGAATTTCCGCTCACCATGATCCCCTCCTTCCTGGTGCCGGTCTTCATGATCCTGCACATCATTGCGATCCTGAAACTGCGCGGGCGCTGATCCCCTCTTTAGGTTCAAAAAAGGCCCGGCTCCGCGCTTTGCGGGAGCCGGGCCTTTCTTCAGGGAAACGTTGCGTCAAGCCCTCAAATCCCTTCTTTTCGGGCTGAAAAACTCGCCAAGCCCTTTGAAAATCTGCTAAATCGCTTGCCAGCAAGAGCCGACATGAACGATAGCCGCGCGCAGTTCCGCAAGCTCGGGCCCGCGCGGCAGAACAGGGAGAAGCAGATGAAACTCGATTCCAATATCAGCGCCGTGATCACCGGCGGTGCCTCGGGCCTTGGTGAAGCAACCGCCCGCGCGCTGGCCGAAGACGGTGTGAAAGTTGCCATTTTCGACCTCAACGAGGAAAAAGGCGAAGCCGTTGCCAAGGAACTGGGCGGCGTTTTCTGCAATGTGAACGTCACGGACGAAGCCAGCGTCGATGCCGGTTTCGCCAAGGCGCGCGCGGCCATCGGCCAGGAGCGTATTCTGGTGAACTGCGCAGGCACGGGCAACGCCATCAAGACGGCAAGCCGCAACAAGGAAACGGGCGCGATCGACCATTTCCCGCTCGATAAGTTCAACCTGATCATCCAGATCAACCTCGTGGGTACGTTCCGCTGCATCGCCAAATCGGCTGCGGGCATGATGTCGCTGGATCCGCTGGAAGGCGGCGAGCGCGGCGCCATGGTCAACACGGCTTCCGTTGCCGCCGAAGACGGCCAGATCGGCCAGGCCGCTTATTCCGCTTCCAAGGGCGGTGTTGTCGGCATGACGCTGCCGATCGCCCGCGACCTGTCGCGCGAAGGCATTCGTGTGAACACGATCCTGCCCGGCATCTTCAACACGCCGCTTCTTGCCGGCGCACCGGAAAAAGTGAAACAGGCGCTGGGCGCGCAGGTGCCGTTCCCGCCGCGTCTGGGTGAGCCGGCCGAATATGCGGCGCTCGCCAAGACCATGATCACCAATGGCTATTTCAACGGTGAAGATGTCCGCCTCGACGGCGCCATCCGCATGGCCCCGCGCTAAGCGGCGCAGGGAGGCAGCGCTTCCCGCGACCCCAAGAAAAGACAAAGGCCCGCGTCCGGCGCGGGCCTTTTGCATTTCAAGATGTGCTTTCTTAAGGGCTTTAGGCGGTCACATCGACCTTGCCGCCGACACCGAGCGGTGTTGCCGCCTGCAGCGCCTCGGTGCTTTGCTGCAAAAGCGCCACCAGCGAGGCGTCCGCCTGATGCTGCTGCTTTTGAATGATCGTCGCAAGCTGGGCCTTGGTCTGGGCCTGATTGACGGCGACGGCGGTGGCGGCAAGTGAGCTCATGGGGACAGCATGGACCGGACCTCTTAAGACGGTCTTAAGCTGCCTTACCGGCTCTACCCGCCAGTTTGTCCATGGCGCGGGCAAGGTGAATGTCCTTGTCCGTCACGCCGCCTGCATCGTGGGTGGACAGCGTCACTTCGACATTCTTGAAGACGTTGAACCATTCGGGGTGATGATCCGCCTTTTCCGCGATCAGCGCGATGCGGCTCATCCAACCGAAGGCTTCGTTGAAATCCTTGAAGACATATTTCTTCGTGATCGCCTCGCGCCCGCGCACCTTGCTCCAGCCTTTCAGGCCGTCCAGCGCGGTCTTCAGGGCGGGGCCTTTCATCTTTTCCGGCGGCTGATTGGCTTTGTTCGGGACGCTCATGACTGCCTCCTTTATTTCGCATTAGGATGGACGTGTCTTAGCCATCCTTCTTTTCATCCTTTCAGGGGAACGTCAAAAACATGGTCCGGGTTCTCTTTGTCTGTCTTGGCAATATCTGCCGCTCGCCCATGGCCGAAGGGGTGCTGCGCGTAAAAGCGCAAGGCGCGGGTCTTGCGCTCGATGTCGCCTCCGCCGGCACCGGCGACTGGCATGTGGGCGAAGCGCCGGACCTGCGGGCGCAGGAGGCGGCAGCCGCGCGCGGCTATGATATTTCCGCGCTGCGGGGCGGTCAGGTCACACGGGCGGACTTTTCGCGCTTCGATTATCTTCTGGCGATGGACCGCAAGAACCTTGCGCATTTGCAGCGTCTGGCGCCCACCAGCTTTAAAGGCACGCTGCGGCTCTTTCTCGATTATGCGCCGGACGCGCCTTTGCGCGAGGTGCCGGACCCTTATTTCGGCGGCGAAGACGGCTTTGCCCCGGTTCTCGATCTTATCGAAGAAGCGGCGGACGGGCTGATCAGGCACCTGCGAACATAGCTTCGAGAAACGCTTCTTCTTCTTCCAGCTCGTCTTCATCCAGGCCGCCCGGATTGGTGAAGTCGTATGCGCGCTCGGTAATGTAAGGCCCGCCGCCCTGGCTGAGGCGGGAGGACATGAGCACGAAGCGGGAAACCGGAAAGGGCCCGGCGCGGAAGAGATTGTTGCGTTCGATATAGCGCATGACGTCCGCCGGGTCCGTGCCGCGCCGCAAACGGGCAAGCGTGGCATGGGGAGTATATTTGCGCCGGTCGGGGGCAAGGCCGGCGCGCTGCAGCGCCGTTTCCTGGCGGGCCTGCAATTGCATGAGGCCGGGATTGTCGGCAACGCGGGCCCAAACCGCATGGGGTTTGCGCCCGCCGAACTCGCCGATGCCGTCGAGCGTGATGTCGAAAGGCGCGGCATAGATACCGCTCAAGGCCCGGTCGATGTCATGGGCCGTGTCTTCGGGCACCTCGCCGATAAAGCGCAGCGTGATATGCATCGCCTCCGGATCTATCCAGCGCGCGCCTTTCAGCCCGGATTGCAGGGCCGTCAATTGACCGGCAATGGCTAAGGGAATTTCGAGGGCAGTAAAAAGACGGATCATGGGGCCCTCCTCAAGAAATGCTCAAGGGATGCGGGCCTTTGCAGCCCGCGAATCAAAAAGGGACCTCTCGGTCCCTTTCAGAGTGCGCTTTGGCCATGTCGTTTTCAAGACAAAACCCCGCGCGGCTGCTTTCCCTTCAAGATGATGCGGAGAGTGTCTCCCTCACGGGCAGGGGTTGGGCTGTTCCTGATGGACGGCATTGATTTCTTTTTCAAGTTCCTCCGTCCACGGTATACCGGCCGAGCCGATGGCGAGTTTTAGCTGCTCCATGCTGGTTGCGCCGATAATGTTCGAGGTGACGAAAGGCCGCGTCGTTGCGAACTGATTGGCAAGCTGGGAGGCATCGAGCCCGTGCTTTTTGGCAATCGCCAGATATTTGTCGATGGTTGCCTCGGCAAACGGCGTTTCATAGCGCTGCAGGCGGTTGAAAAGCTGTTTGCGCGAGCCCTTGGGCAGCGCACCGTTTTGATATTTGCCGCTGAGATACCCTTGTGCGAGCGGTGAATAGGCAAGAAGCCCGACTTTCTCACGCAAGGCGACTTCGGAGAGGCCGATCTCGAAGGTGCGGTTGAGAAGGTTGTAGGCGTTCTGGATGGACTGCACGCGCGGCTGGTTCTTCATTTCCGCATGATGCAGGAATTTCATCGTGCCCCAGGGCGTTTCGTTGGAAAGGCCGATCCAGCGTACCTTGCCGGACTTTACGACCTCATCCAGCGCGTCCAGAATTTCTCCGATCGGATTTACTTCCTCGCCCAAATGCTGGTAGCTCGTGCCGCCCGCGCCGAACATGGCCATGGGCCGATCCGGCCAATGCAGCTGGTAAAGGTCGATATAGTCCGTCTGCAGACGTTCAAGAGAGCTGTCCACGGCTTCCATGATCTGTGCGCGGGTCTGCTGGGTGGGCGAGCCGTCCTTGCGCAGCCAGTCGAAGGGTGCGCGGCCTGAGACTTTCGTTGCCAGAATGATCTTGTCGCGGTTCTTTTTCTTTTTGAACCAGGTGCCGATGATGCGCTCCGTCGACCCTTGCGTCTCTTTGCGCGGCGGCACGGCATACATTTCCGCCGTGTCGAAAAAATTCACGCCCTGCTCGACGGCATAATCCATCTGCTCATGGCCTTCGGCCTCTGTGTTCTGCTCGCCCCATGTCATGGTGCCGAGGCAAATAGCAGATACCTTTTGGCCGGTGCGGCCAAGCTCGCGATATTCCATGAATGTCCCCCTGTAGGTCTTATATTTGTCGTTGATGTTTGTTGCGGCGCAGGCGGCGCTCAGCCTTCCCCGTCTTTATGCGTGATTTCTTTTGCCGTTTCACCGGTAGGGGCGGTTTTTTCCCGTGCCCGCGCGATCAATTTTTCGACGGCGGGGAAAATACGGTCCACCATCACCACGATGCCTTCCTCATTAGGATGCATCCCGTCGCCGAGATTGAGTTCCGGTTCCGCCGCCACCCCGTCGAGAAAGAAGGGATAAAGAAGCACGCCATATTCCTCGGCAAGGCCCGGATAGATGGGATTGAAGGCCCGCTCATATTCGGCGCCCATATTGGGCGGGGCGAGCATGCCGGCAAGCAGCACGGCAATGCCGCGGCTCTGCAATTCCTCGATGATCGCGGCAAGGTTTCGCCGGGTAAGCTCAGGATCGATGCCGCGCAGAGCATCGTTCGAGCCAAGCTCGAGAATGACGGCGTCGGTTTCGGGGCCCACGGCCCAGTCCAGCCTTGCAAGCCCGCCTGAGGAGGTGTCGCCGGAAACGCCGGCATTCATCACGCCCACGTTATAGCCTTTTTCGGCAAGGGTTTTGCCGAGCTGCTCGGCAAAGCCCTTGCCCGGCGGCAATTGGTAGCCCGCCGTCAGGCTGTCGCCCAAAGCCACGATTTCCAAGGGTTCTTTGGAGGTTTCGCCCGGCGTTTCTCCGGCTTCCGCCCAAACTGGACCGCCCGGTATAATCCAGATCAGGGTGGCCAGCGTAAAAGCCAATGACTTTAAGCACTTGCCTGAATACTTGTATGCCGCTTTCAAGGCGCCATATGCGCTAGGATGCGGCGCGGCTTTGGCGCGGTATCCCGGAAGATGCGGAGGAGAATGGGTCACGTGGCGAATTCCATTATTGAACTGACCGGTGTCACTTTGACCCTGCCCAGCCTTGCAGGCGAGGTCAATATTTTGCGCGGCATCTCCCTTGATATAGCGCCGGGTGAAGCGGTTGGCATGGTCGGGCCTTCAGGTTCCGGCAAAAGCACGCTTCTTATGGTGCTGGCGGGGCTCGAAAGCCCGTCCGGCGGCTCCGTCAAGGTGGCGGGCGCCGAGCTTACCAAGCTCGATGAAGACGGGCTCGCCCGCTTCCGCCGGGATCATGTAGGCATTGTCTTTCAATCTTTCCACCTGGTGCCCACCATGACGGCGCTGGAAAATGTCGCGGTGCCGCTCGAACTTGCGGGCAGAGCCGACGCTTTCGAGCGGGCCGAGGAGGAACTGAAACTCGTGGGCCTTTCGCACCGGCTCGATCATTATCCCGGCCAGCTTTCAGGCGGCGAGCAGCAGCGCGTGGCGCTTGCCCGCGCCGTGGCGGGAGACCCTGAAATTCTGATGGCGGATGAGCCGACCGGCAATCTCGATGCGGCGACGGGGGAGCAGATCGTCGAGCTGATGTTCGATCTGCACCGCAGGCGCGGCACGACCATGGTGCTCATCACCCATGACAATGAACTGGCGGGCATGTGCGACAAGGTGGTGCGGCTGAAAGACGGCAAGGTCGAGAGCGTGCATCCGGGCGCCCGCCGCGCCGCCGCGCAATAGGCGCGGGATCATGGCAGCTTCTCTTTCCTCTTTCGATGAACTCAAGATCGCGGCGCGTTTTGCCCGGCGCGAGCTGCGCGCAGGGCTGAAAGGCTTCCGCATCTTTCTGGCCTGCCTGATGCTCGGCGTTGCGGCGATTGCCGGTGTGGGCTCGGTTTCCTCCGCGCTTGTCGAAGGGCTCTCCCAGGAGGGCCAGACGATTTTGGGCGGCGATGTGAGCCTGCGCCTCATTCACCGGGAGGCGCGCGAAGACGAGCTTGCCTATTTGCGCACAAGCGGCGAGGTCTCGCAGGTTATCGAGATGCGCGCCATGTCCCATGCGCCGGAGACCGACGAGCGCTCGCTTGTCGAGCTGAAAAGCGTCGATGATCTTTATCCGCTTTACGGGGCGCTTTCTCTTTCCAGCGGCGCGCGGCTGCAGGACGCGCTCACCAAAAAAGAAGGGATTTGGGGCTCGGTTGCCGAGCAGACCCTGCTCGACAGGCTCGGTGTCGGTCTCGGGGATACCGTCAAAGTCGGCGATCTTGAAACGCAAATCCGCGCCATTATCGAGCGTGAACCCGATAAGCTTTCGGGCGGCATGGCTTTTGGGCCGAGGCTTTTCGTAAGCGGGGAGGCGGTGCGCGCGAGCGGGCTTATCCGCCCGGGCTCGCTTGCTCAGTTCCATTACCGCGTAAAACTGCCCGAGGCGCAGCGCTCCAATGCCGCCGTTGCCGCTTTTGTCGATGAAACGGAAAGCCGTTTCCCGCAGGCGGGCTGGCGCATTCAGGACCGCTCGGATTCCGCCCCATCCGTGCGCCGCTTCGTCAAGCGCGTTGCGCTCTTTCTCACACTGGTGGGGCTGACCGCGCTGATCGTCGGCGGTGTCGGTGTCGGCAATGCGGTGACGAGCTATCTCGATTCCAAGCGCGAGGTCATTGCGACGTTTAAATGCCTCGGTGCGCCGGGCCGTCTCGTCTTCCGGCTTTATCTTCTGCAAGTGGTTGCGCTCTCGCTTATCGGCATCGTGCTGGGGCTTGGGCTCGGCGCGGCCGTTCCCTTCATCGTGCAAAGCGCGGCGGGCGATCTCATTCCCGTGCCCGCGCGCTTTGCGATTTATTCCGAACCTTTGATGCTGGCTGCGGCTTACGGGTTTTTGACGGCGCTTGCCTTTGCCATCTGGCCGCTTGCGCGGGCGCGGGAAATTCCGGCGACGGGGCTTTTCCGCGATATCGTCGCGCCGGTGCGCCGCTGGCCGCGCCCGCCTTATGTCGTGGCGACGGGCGGGGCGCTGCTTCTGCTTGCCGCCCTTGCCATTGGGCTCACCGATGAGCGGCTCTTTGCTGCCTGGTTCGTTGCGGGCGCGGGGCTGAGCTTCATCGTGCTGCGCTTTACCGGCCAGGGGCTGATGTGGCTTGCCCGTAAAGCTCCCCGCGTGCGCCAGCCGCAACTGCGCCTTGCCATTGCCAATCTCCACCGTCCCGGCGCGGCAACGCCGAGCGTCGTTCTTTCTCTCGGCCTCGGCCTCACGCTGCTTGTCACGGTCTCGCTGATCGACGGCAATATCGAAGCGCAGGTCCAGGGCGAGCTGCCGGACCGCGCGCCTTCTTTCTTCTTTGTCGATATCGGCCCGGAGCAGGTGGAAGAGTTCGAGCGCATCGTGAATGAGACACCGGGCGTCGAAGCGATGAACCGGGTGCCCATGCTGCGCGGGCGGATCACCGAGATCGCGGGTACGCGCTCGGAAGACATGGACGTGCCGCCGAACGTCGCCTGGGCGCTGCAGGGTGACCGGGGCATTACCTATGCCGAAGAGCTGCCCGACAATTCCACCCTCGTGCGCGGGGAGTGGTGGGGACCGGGCTATGACGGCCCGCCGCTCGTCTCGCTCTCAGAAGAGCTTGCCGCCGGGTTCGGCATGGAAGTGGGCGATACGCTGACCGTCAATGTGCTGGGCCGTCCTTTAAGTGCGCGGCTTGCCAATACGCGCGAGATCGACTGGCAATCGGTCGGCATCAATTTCGTTCTTGTCTTCTCGCCTGGCGCGCTTGCCGGCGCGCCGCATACGCATCTGGCGACCGTGACGATGGAAGCGGAAAACGAGCTGCAATTGCAGCGCGATGTCTCGCGCGCCTTTCCGAATGTGACGAGCGTGCGCGTCAAGGAAGCGCTGGAGACGATCAACGCCATGATCGAAAACTTTGCCGTGGCGGTGCGCGCCACCAGCATCGTCACGTTGAGCGCGGGCGTTCTCGTGCTGGCGGGCGCCATGGCGGCGGGGCACCGGCGGCGGGTCTATGACGCGGTGATCCTGAAGGTGCTGGGCGCCACAAGAGGCCGGGTGCTCGGCGCTTATGCGATGGAATATCTGGCGCTCGGGCTCGGCACGGCGGTCATTGCCTCTGGCGCCGGGGCGCTTGCCGCCTGGCTCGTCATTACGCAAGTGATGGAGGCGCCCTGGACCTTCCTGCCCTGGACATTGGCGGCGACGGTGCTGGGCGGGGCGGCGGCAACGCTCGGGCTCGGGCTTCTGGGCACCTATAGCGCACTTTCGGCAAAGGCCGCGCCGGTGCTGCGGGCGGAGTAGCGGTATAACTATCTGAAAAGAAAGAGCTTTAAGCCGGGTGTCGCGCCCGGCTTCTTTCTTCTTGAAAAACATAGATATCTATTTTATATATACCTATGAAACTTCACAGGAGCCTGTCATGATCACCCGCCGTGCCCTTCTTTTTACTGGCGGTGCCAGCCTTGCCGTTCTGGGCGGCGGCGGTGCCTATGTTCTTTCCAAGGATATCGAGCCTGCCCGTGCGCCCTGGGACGCGGCGAGCCGGGGCTTTGGGGATATCCGCCTCGATGCGGCGGCCTATGCCATTCTCGCGCCGAACCCGCATAACAGGCAGCCTTGGGCAATCGAGCTGAAAGGCGAGGACCGGCTGGTGCTGACCTGCGACCTCGGCCGTCTTCTACCCGAAACCGATCCGCCGAACCGGCAGATCACGATCGGGCTCGGCGCGTTTTTGGAGCTTCTGCGTCAGGCGGCGGCCGAGAAGGGGTATGAGGCGCGCATCACGCCTTTCCCGGAAGGCGAGCCTTACCCGCTGCTCGATGAGCGGCCCATCGCCGAAGTGGTCTTCACGCGCGCTGAAGTGACGCGCGATCCTCTTTTCGGGGAAGCATTGGCGCGGCGCACCTTGCGGGGCAATTTTTCCTCCGCCCCTGTTGCGCCCGAAATGCTGCAAAAGCTGCAGGCGCTTGCCTTTGAGGGTGTGCCCAATTGGGCGGGCACGGCGCCGGGCAGCTTTGCCTGGAGCATGGAAGAAGAAGCGGTCGAGGATCTGAAAGCGCTCTGCCGGGAAGGCTGGCTGGCGGAAACCTCCGCGCCCGCCCCCCATGCAGAAAGCACGAAGCTGACGCGGATCGGGGCAAGCGAAGTCAACCGTAACCCCGATGGGATTTCCCTTACCGGCCCCATGATGGAAGCCATGCAGCTTGCAGGCCTTCTCAGCCGGGAAAAGATGGATGAGAAGGGAAGCCTTGCCCATCAAGGCACGCTCGATTTTTACAACGGCCTCATCGACAGCGCCGCCGCCTTCGGCTGGCTGACGAGCCCGGCGAACACGCGGGCCGATCAGCTCCAAGCGGGGGCGGAGTGGGTGCGGCTCAATCTTGCCGCCACTAGGCTCGGCCTCGGGTTTCATCCTTTGAGCCAGGTGCTGCAGGAGTTTCCGGAAATGGCGGCGCTTTATGAGCGCTGTCATGCCATGCTCGGCGTTTCTGCGCCCGCACGCGTGCAAGGGCTCTTCCGCTTCGGTTATGCTGCCTTTCCCGAGCCTGCGCCCCGCTGGCCGCTGCAATCGAGACTGACCGCCTTATGACCGGCAAAGACGAGCCCTCCAAGCCGGGGCCCTCACATAAAGACGCGGCCCCCGCCGGGCTGCCGGGGGACCCGCGCGCCTTTGCGGTGATGACGGAAATCAGCATCATCGCGCATCTGGCCGACAATCTGTTTGCCCGGGTTTTGCCGGAGGGGCTGACGGTCGCCCAGTTCGGGGTGCTCAATCATCTCTTGCGCCTGAAAAAAGAAGAAACGATCGGCGAGCTGGCAAGCGCTCACCAAGTCTCTCAGCCCACCATGTCCTCCACCGTGCGCAAGCTGGAAGACAAGAAACTGGTGCGCCTCGTGCCGGACGCGGGTGACCGGCGCGTCAAACGCGTGGCGGTGACGAAGGCGGGCGAGGCCATGCGCGGGGAAGCGGTTGCCCGGATGCGTCCCCTGGCAGGCGAGCTTCTCGGCCAGATTGGGGAAGAAGACTGGGCGCTTATTCACCCGGTGCTTACCCGGCTGCGGGTCCTGCTCGATCAGGCCCGGTGAGTGGGCTGCCGCTGCGACCGGTTTCTTCAGAAACCTTTAAAAATAAAGGGCTTTTTCCTTCTCTCTTGCCGAAGTTTCATCCGGTTGCGCTTGAAACGGCCACAATTCCAGACAATATTACTTGGGATTTCTTTCACTCCATGCAGAGAGGTGAATATCGCATGGCTGGTTTTGACGAACGCAGAGCCTATTCGGGTGCTGCAGGCACGCGCGCGCAGGGCGCTGAAATCGATGCGGGCCTGCGCTCCTACATGCTGCGGGTCTACAACTATATGGCCGGTGCGCTCGCCCTGACGGGTGTGGTTGCTTACGCCTTCTTCCAGATGAGCGTGGCGCCGAGCGCCGATGGCGGTCTGGCCCTGACGCAGCTGGGGCAGACGCTTTATGCAACGCCGCTGAAATGGGTGGTGATGCTGGCGCCGCTTGCCATGGTGTTCTTCCTGTCTTTCCGCATCCATAAAATGAGCGTGGGCGCGGCGCAGACCACTTTCTGGCTCTATGCCGGTATGGTCGGCGTGTCGCTGGCCACGATCTTCATGATCTATACGGGCAACTCCATTGCGCGGGTCTTTTTCATTACCGCGCTCTCCTTCGGCTCGCTCAGCCTTTACGGCTATACGACGAAGCGGGACCTCTCGGGCATGGGCTCGTTCCTCTTCATGGGCCTCATCGGCATCATCATCGCGATGGTGGTCAATATCTTCCTTGAAAGCTCGGCGCTGCAATTCGCGATCTCCGTGATCGGCGTGCTGATCTTCGCAGGCCTGACCGCCTATGACACCCAGTCGATCAAGGAAATGTATTACGAGGGCGACGGCCACGAAGTGGCGGCGAAAAAGTCGATCATGGGCGCGCTGCGTCTCTATCTCGACTTCCTCAACATGTTCCTCTTCCTGCTGCAGCTTTTCGGCAATCGGGAATAGCGGCAAGGACACACGAATGTGAGGAGAACCCCGGCATATGGCCGGGGTTTTTCTTTATCATCCGGCCCACTGCCATTCATCGAAACGGGGAGACCTCATGATCAAGGTGCACCATCTCAACGAATCGCGCTCGCAGCGCATCCTCTGGCTTCTGGAAGAGCTGGAGCTGCCTTACGAGGTCGTGAAATATGAGCGCGACGCCAATACGCGCCGCGCGCCCGACAGTCTGAAAAAAGTACACCCGCTCGGCAAATCGCCGGTGATCACGGATGGAGACAAGACCGTTGCCGAGACCGGCGCGATCATCGAATACATCCTGCGCAAATACGGCAATGGCAAGCTCATGCCGGCGCCCGATACGGATGACTATTTCACTTACGCTCAGTGGCTGCATTACGCCGAAGGCTCGGCCATGACGCCGTTCCTGATGACGCTCTTTAACGGCTTTCTGGGCGAAGCGGGCGCGCCGTTGCAGCCGATCCTCGATGCCGAATGTAAAAAGCAGCTCGACTATATCGACCTGACGCTTTCCAAGCAGCCTTACCTCATGGGCGCGGAGCTGACCGGGGCGGATATCAATCTTTCCTTCGTGCTGGAGGCGGCAGGCTCGCGCGGCTGGCTGAAGGAGTATCCAGCGCTCACCGAGTATGTGAAACGGCTGCAGGCCCGCGCGCCTTATCAGCGCGCGCTTAAAACCGGCGGGCCTTACAGCTTCGTCATGCAGGCCTGAGTTTTCCTGCTTCAACAAAGACGGCCCGGAACTTCCGGGCCGTTTTCTTTGGGGGGTGCCTCTCAGGCGCCGATCAGGCGGAACGTGTCTTTTTTCTTTTCCAGCACTTTGAGCACTTGGGCGAGATCATGCCCGCGCTTCAAAATCGCCCCGCTCATGGAGATCACGCAATAGGCGCCTTGCTTGGCGGCGAGCGCCGGGCGCTTTTCGACACGGTAAAGCGGCATTTCGGCGGAGCGGCGGAAAATGGAAAAGGCGGCGCGGTCGCGCAGCATGTCGATGGCATAATCGCGCCATTCCCCGGCGGCGACCTGGCGGCCATAAACGCGTAACAGCAAATCGAGTTCCTTGCGCGTCCAGGAAATTTCGCGGTCCGGGGTTGCCGTTTCCCCGCTTGCCGCCCGGTAGCCGTTGCCGACGATCACAATGCTTTTTGCCATGGCCGAATGATCGCCCGCCTACTGCTTGCTGACAAGCCGGAAGAGGTGCTTGCGTGCCGCTTTGGAACAGCGCGGGAAATGCTGTTTTTTGCAATTGGCAAAAGGATTTAGCGCGAAAATCGCGCCCCGTGTGCGCAATCACAATATTGCCTTTTTTCAGCCCTTGGCCCGCCACATAAGACCGCCATCTTGCAATCGTTGCCTCACTGGCCCGGTTCGAGAGTGGTTCGGAATAGTCAGCCCCCCAGCCCCACCGAGCTGCAAACGAACCGGGTCAACCCTCTTCCCCTTGAGAGGCTGAGTTGCAAGGCCGGGCATGTGCCTCACGCCCAGCAAGACAGCAACCAGTCAGGCAGCAAGATGAAAGGCGTTCCAGCGGAGCGCCTTTTTTCATGGGCGCTTTCTTCTCCCTGCTTTGCCTATCCTTCCGCTTTTCTGCTTCCGGGTCTTTTCGCGGGCGCGTCCTGCGTTATGCTGCCGCCAACGAAAAATGAAAAACAGGGGAGGTGGCCATGCGGCTGCAAGATAGAGGCGCGATCGTGACGGGCGCGGCATCGGGGATCGGCAAGGCGGCAGCCGAGCTTTTCGCCTCCGAAGGGGCGAAGGTGCTTGCCGTCGATCTCGACGCGGATAAGGCCGCTAAGGCTCACGAGGGCAATGAGCGAATCACGGCGCTCGGCCAGGACGTTTCCGCACCGGACGCTGCCGAAAAGATTATCGGCGCGGCGATCAAGGCTTTCAGCCGGATCGATATCCTGATGAACAATGCCGGGGTGGCGTTCGGCGCGCCGGTGGAAGAGTTTCCGGACGAGTATTGGGACAAGACCCTGGCGGTGAATGTCACCGCGCATTTCAAACTCGCCAAGGCCGCGATCCCGCATCTCAAGACCTCGCCTGCCGGGCGCATCATCAATGTGGCCTCCGTCATGGCGGATGGCACCGATTACGGGCTTGCCGCCTATTCCGCCTCCAAGGCCGGGGTGGCGGGCCTCACACGCAATCTGGCGCTGGAGCTCGGGCGCTACGGCATTACCGCCAATTACATTCTGCCCGGCGCCATTCAGACCGGCATGACGGTGAATTTCGACGATCCGAAGATCGCGGAAATCTGGGCTAAGAAATCCCCGCTGAAACGGCTCGGTCAGCCCATCGATATTGCCCGCGGCGCGCTTTTCCTCGCCTCGGACGAGGGCGGCTTCGTCACCGGGCACGGGCTCAATGTCGATGGCGGGCTGATGCTCAGGGTTTGAACTCTTCCGCATCATGACCGATTGTTCACTTGAAGGGGGCGGGGGGCTCCTTTATCAAGATTTTCAATAAACTGTCCCGGTTTGCGTAGGATCCGGGGTAAGGAGCAAGGCGGGTCCGACCGCCGGGGAGCGGGTTCTTTTGACGGCAGCGTCCAACTCCATGATCGCTATCGGTAATCTGGTGAAGAAGTTCGGGCCGTTCACGGCGGTGGACGGGGTCAGCTTCTCCGTGGCGAAGGGAGAGGTCCTGGGCTTTCTGGGGCCGAACGGCGCAGGCAAGTCCACCACCATGAAAATGGTGACGGGCTATCTCGCCCCGACCGAAGGCTCGATCTCGGTCTGCGGCCACAAGATGGATGAGGAAACCCTCGCCGCCCAGCGCCTGATCGGTTATCTGCCCGAAGGCGCGCCCGCCTATACCGATATGACCCCGCTCGAGTTTTTGCGCTTCATCGCGAATGTGCGCGGCCTGAAAGGGGCGGACGCGAAAGCGGCGATCGACAGAGCCGTGGCACGCACGGAAATCGGCGGTGTTTTGGAACAGGCCATCGACACGCTTTCCAAAGGCTTCCGCCGCCGTGTGGGCCTTGCCCAAGCCATCCTGCATGATCCCGCCGTCCTCATCATGGACGAGCCGACGGACGGGCTCGACCCCAATCAGAAATATGCGGTGCGCAAGCTCATCGCGGAAATGGCGCCGGAAAAAGCCATCATCATTTCCACGCATATTCTGGAAGAAGTGGATGCGATCTGCACCCGCGCGCTGATCATCGACCGCGGGCAGATCGTGGCCGATGGCACGCCGGCACAGCTTATGGCGCGCTCGCGCTATCACAATGCCGTTTCGCTGATCATGCCCGCCGCGCAGTCGGGCGGTGTCGCGGAAATTCTGGGCGCGCTGCCGGGCGTTGCCGCCGTCGAGGCGCAGCCGCGCGGCGAGGATGCCGCTTTCACCGTCTTCCAGCCGCAAGGGGCCGAAGGCGATACACGCCTCATCGATGAGATCGCCAATCTTGCGAAGGAAAAAGGCTGGACGCTGCGCACGCTTTACCGCGAGCCCGGCCGTCTCGATGAAGTGTTCCGCAGGCTCACAAGGCCCGATACGGAAACGGATGCGAGCGGGGAGGCGGCCTGATGCGGGAAATGTGGGCGATCTTCAAGCGCGAGCTGCAGGGCTATTTCGCCACGCCGCTGGCTTATGTCTTCATCATCATCTTTTTGTTCTGCACCGGCGCTTTCGCCTTTTATCTCGGCGGTTATTTTGAGCGCGAGCAGGCGGACCTTAAAACCTTTTTCGATTTCCATCCCTGGCTTTATCTCTTTCTCATTCCCGCCGTTGCCATGCGGCTTTGGGCGGAAGAGCGCCGGGTCGGCACGATCGAGCTCTTGCTGTCGCTGCCGGTGCCGCTCTGGGCGGCGGTACTGGGAAAGTTTCTAGCGGCCTGGGTTTTCGTGGGCATCGCGCTTGCGCTTACCTTCCCGATGTGGCTGACGGTTTCTTATCTCGGCAACCCGGATCACGGGGTGATCCTGGCAAGCTATATCGGTTCCTTCCTGATGGCGGGCGGGTATCTGGCCATCGGTTCGTGCCTTTCTGCGATCACCCGCAATCAGGTTATCGCCTTTGTCGTCTCTGTCGTCGTCTGCTTCCTTTTCACGGTGAGCGGGCTTCCCATCGTCATCGACTTCTTTGCCGTCTGGGCGCCGCAAGCGGTCATCACCACCATTGCCTCTTTCAGCTTCCTCACCCACTTCGATGCGATTACACGCGGCGTGATCGATCTGCGCGACATGCTCTATTTCGCCTCGCTGATGGGCGTGTGGCTGGTGGCGACGGCGGTCATCGTCGATATGAAGAAGGCGGGGTAGGGATATGAAATTTTCTCTGAGGCGCCGGAACGTTTCGCTGCTCACGCTGGCACTGCTTGCGGTGTTTTTCGTCTCGTTCAATCTCTTCGCCAATCTGACGTTCCATTCGGCCCGGCTCGATTTGACTGAGAACCGGCTTTTCACGCTTTCGGAAGGCACGCGCACGCTGCTTGAAAATATCGAAGAGCCGGTGACGCTGCGCTTCTTCTATTCCGAAAGCCTTGCGACCGATTATCCGCGCATCCGCACCTATGCGGGCCGGGTGCGCGACATGCTGGAAGAGATGCAGGCGGTGGCGGGCGACGAGCTCATTCTGGAAGTGATCGATCCTGAACCTTTCACGGAAGAGGAAGACCGGGCCATGTCGCTCGGCCTGAAAGGCGCGCCGACGACGGAAGGCGAGGTCATTTATTTCGGTCTGGCGGGCACCAACCTCGTCGATGGGCGCGAGGCCATTCCTTTCTTCTCGGACGAGCGCGAAGAATATCTCGAATACGATCTCATCCGCATGATCCAGAACCTCAGCGAAGCGGAAAAACCGGTGCTGGGTGTGGTGACGAACCTGCCGCTTGATACCGGAGCGGGCGGGCTTCTCGCCGCCATGAAAGGCCAGTCGGTTTCCTTCATGATCTATGAGGAACTGCGCAGCCGCTTCGACATCGAATTTCTGGAACAGGATTTTACCCGTGTGCCGAACCGGGTGGACACGCTGCTCATCGCACATCCGCGCGATTTGAATGAGACGACGGAATATGCGGTCGATCAGTTCATTGTCAAAGGCGGCAAGGCGCTGATCTTCATCGATCCCCATTCCGAGGTCAGCCTGACGGCGGGGCCGAACGGGGAGCCGGTGCGCGGGTACACTGAAGCCTCCAATCTGCCGCGCCTCATGGACGCCTGGGGCGTTGAAATGCCGGCCGATGAAATCGTCTCGGACCGCGCGCTTGCCCAGCGCGTGCAGGCCGGTTTCGATGTGCGCCGCCAGGAAGTGGATTATCCGCTCTGGCTCGCCATCGGTCCGGAGCAGATGGATGAGAACGATCTTGTGACCGCGGATATCGACCGGCTCAATCTCGGCACGGTCGGTCATCTCGTGAAACGCGAGGGGGCTGAAACACGCCTGACGCCGCTCGTTACCTCGTCCAAGGATTCCAAACTGCTCGATCTGGAGTATGTCAAAAGCGGGCCGCGTCCGGACGAGCTGGTGCGCGATTTCAATCCGACGGATGACGCTTACATTCTGGCCGCCCGTGTGGACGGGACTATGTCCTCGGCGTTTGCGGATGGTCCGCCCGATCCGGCTGGCAATGAGGAAGCTGCGCGCGAGCAGACCGCTGAGGCGCATGTCGCTGAAGGCACCGAAGAAGCCAATCTTATCATCGTCGCGGATTCGGATATTTTCGATGACCGGTTCTGGGTGCAGACGCAGAGCTATCTCGGCGAGCGGGTGGCGCAGCCCATCGCGGACAATGCGAAATTCGTTTTGAATGCGGCGGAGAATCTTTTGGGCGCCGATGAGCTCATCTCGCTGCGCACGCGCGAGCGCTCCGAGCGGCCTTTCCTTGTGGTGCAGGACCTGCGGCGCAAAGCCGAGGAGCGCTTCCTGCAGGAAGAAGAAGCGCTACAGGCCGATATTCGCGCGGCGGAAGAGCGCCTCACCCAGCTTCAAACCCGTGCGGGCAGCGAGCTTGGCGGGCGCGACGTGCTTTCCCAGCGTGAGGCTGAAGAGATGCGCCGCATCCGCCATCAGCTAGCCGACAGCCGCAGCGAGCTGCGCCAGGTGCAGCGCAATCTGCGCCGCGACATCGAGGCGCTGGGCGGGCAGGTGCGTTTCATCAATGTGGCACTGATGCCGGTGCTCGTGGCTTTCGCCGCGCTGGGCGTTGCCTGGTACCGGCGCCGGCGCCGGCTGAAATATTCGGGCCGCTAAGGCCTCTCGAGCAGGAGAACTCATGGCCGATCAACCGCAAAAGAGCGCGCTACGCTGGCTTGCCGGTCTTGCCGTCGTGACGGGGCTGAGCGTCATCGGTGCGGTGACGGCGGTTCTCACGCAGCAAAGCGCAACCGAGGTGCGCTTCGAGCCCAAACCTTTTTTTGAAGATCTGGAAACCGGCATCAATAAAGCCGAGCGGATCGTCTATACGATCGGCAAGGGGCTGAGCGGGGAATCCAAGATCACGCTGAAGCGCAAAGAAGGTGAGGGCTGGGTGCTCGATCAGCGGTTCGATTTTCCGGCAAAGCCTGAACTCGTGCGCAAGCTCATCGTGGGGCTTGTCGAGCTTGAAGCTTTCGAGCCGCGCACCGCCAATCCCGAATGGCACCGCCCGCTCGGGCTAACGGCGCCCGAGGACCTCGGCCGTGCCGTTCGCATCGAGGTTTTGGACGGGGAGGGCGCGCGCCTTGCCGCGCTGCTTGCCGGCGAGGTGGTGGAAGATACCCAGGATGCGCAGGGCCGCGGGCTGCTTTATGCGCGCAAAGACGGCGATGATCAGGCCTGGCTTGCGCGGGGGCGGCTGCCGCTTCTCAAAAACGTTTCCGAGTGGCTGGATCTCAAAGTCTTCGAACTGCCGCGCGAGGAGGTTAAACGCACCGTGCTTTGGGCGGAGAGCGAGGAGCCGGTCATCATTGCGCGGGAAAGCGCGGAGGAAACGAATTTCACGCTGACCAATGCGCCGGAGGGGCGCACGGGGCGCGGGGCGGCCATCGTCAATGGCAGCGCGACGGCGCTGGTCGGGCTCGTGCCGGAAGATGTGATCCCCGATACCAATCTTTCCTTCGATGAAGGCCCGCTCGCCTTTACCGAAACTTTCAGCGGTCTGCGCCTTAATGTGCGCATGACGGGCAGCGCCGATGTGCTTTGGGCGAAGATTTATGCCGAGGCCGATCCGGCGCTCGTGCCCGAAGGCGGCGATCTTGCTGCGGTGCGCGCGCGAGCCGATGCGATCAATGCGCGCGCAAGAGGCTGGGCTTTCCGGCTCGATCAGCCGACCGCCGTTAAACTTGCCCAGTCCATGCAGGCGATCACGCGCCCGTCCGATGCGGATGGGCTAAAGACCGGAAAGTAAGAAAAAGCGCTCTCTATCTGCAGACAGGTAGTTTTCTGCCTGCCCGAGCGTTACATACTGAGCTTGGCGGCGCCCAGAATGGGACCTTGGCCGTCGGTCTGCAGGATGACCGCGCAGCCGTCATAGCCCGGAGAGGCCAGGCTTTCTATCGCCACTTCCATATGCAAGGGCTCGCCCTTCCACATGCCGATGGGCACCATGTCGCGTACGACATTGGTGTAGGAAAGCTCGCGGCCGCGGTTTTCCCCGCGTTTGATTTCGACCGTCGCCTGATCTTCGAAATAGACCATCCAAAGCGTCGCCTCGACATTGCCGAGAAGCGGATTGGCGCCGACCGCAATCTGCACCGCATTCTCGTCGCGTGTCAGGCTGACCGGTACCATCTCGCTTGGCGCGCGGTTTTGCTGCGCTTCGATCGCGCCGGTTACTTCCTTGCGGCGGGAGCCGACAACGTCTTCGACGCCGTTGATCACCATTTGCGGCGTATAGACCGTGCGCGCGCCCATATTGGCGGCATAAGCCTTTTGCCGGCGGGTATTGGAGGGCGAGGCGAGTGTGTCCTTCCAGCCGAGATAATCCCAATAATCGACGGAGAGGGACAGCGCCAGCACGTCCTGACGTTCGGCAAGCTCATGCAAGAGCGCATCGGCGGGCGGGCAGGAAGAACAACCTTGGCTTGTAAAGAGTTCCACAACGACAGGCATGGCCGTGCTCCCTGCGCCGCTTGCAGCGGTGCCGGAAACGGCTGCGGCCAGCGGGTGCGGCAAAAGCGTCAAGGCTGCGCCGCCACCCAGTCCGCGCAATATGGTACGCCGGGATATCGTCATGGTTTTAACATAGGTCAGGCTCCCCACACGGGCGAGTCAACTTGGCTTGATGGCGAAAAGCAAGTGATCTCAAAGAAAACGGGGCGCTTTTTTAAGCGCCCCGCTTCCCGGTTTTATACTTTGTGATCGGCCGGCAGATCAATCCGCCGCCAGACCCCGCAGCACGTAAGGCAGGATGCCGCCATTGTTGAAGTAATCGACTTCATCCTGCGTATCGATGCGGGCGAGCAGCGAAATGTCCTTAACGCTGCCATCTTTGTAAGTGATCGTGGCCTTCACTTTCTGGCGCGGCTTGACCGAAGACAGGTCCTCGATCGTTACGGTCTCGGAGCCGTCGATGCCCAGGGACTGCCAGCTCTGGCCTTCCTCGAACTGCAGTGGGGCAACGCCCATGCCGACCAGGTTCGAGCGGTGGATACGCTCGAAGGACTGGGCGATCACGGCGGAAACGCCGAGCAGGTTCGTGCCCTTGGCCGCCCAGTCGCGGCTGGAGCCGGTGCCGTATTCCTTGCCCGCGAAGATGACGAGCTGGGTGCCGCGCTCTTTGTACTTCATGGCGGCATCGTAGATCGGCATCTCCTCGCCTTCCGGCTGCAGCTTCGTCACGCCGCCTTCCACGCCCGGCACCATCTGGTTCTTGATGCGGATGTTGGCGAAGGTGCCGCGCATCATCACTTCGTGGTTACCGCGGCGCGAGCCGTAGGAGTTGAAGTCCTGCACACCGACCTGGTGACGCGTCAGATACGCGCCTGCCGGGCTTTGCAGCTTGATGGAGCCGGCCGGCGAGATGTGGTCGGTGGTGATCGAGTCGCCGAAGAGGCCCAGAATGCGGGCATCCTTGACGTCCTCGAAGCCGGGTGCTTCTGGGCGCAGGCCTTCGAAATAGGGCGGGTTCTGCACGTAGGTCGACTCGCCGTTCCAGGCGTAGGTCTGGCCGCCCGTCACTTTGATCGCCTGCCAGTGCTTGTCGCCTTTGTAGACGTCGGCATAGCGCTTGCGGAACATTTCCGGCGTCACGCAGGAGCGCACCGTTTCGGCGACCTCCTGATTGCTCGGCCAGATATCTTTCAGATAGACGTCCTTGCCGTTCTTATCCGTGCCGATCGGATCTTTGGAAATGTCGATCGTGGTCGAACCGGCCAGCGCATAGGCGACGACGAGCGGGGGCGAGGCGAGATAGTTCGTCTTCACATCCGGGCTCACGCGGCCTTCGAAGTTGCGGTTACCGGAAAGCACGGAGGAAACGACCATGTCGTTCTCGTTGATGGCTTTCGAGATCGGCGCGGGCAGCGGGCCCGAGTTGCCGATACAGGTCGTGCAGCCATAACCGACGAGATCGAAGCCCATGGCGTCGAGATCGTCCTGCAGGCCGGCTTTTTCCAGATAGTCGGTGACGACCTGGGAGCCGGGGGCCAGCGAGGTTTTCACCCAGGGCTTCACCTCCAAGCCGAGCGCGCGCGCTTTGCGGGCGACGAGACCGGCTGCCACCAGAACCGAGGGGTTCGAGGTGTTGGTGCAGGAGGTGATGGCGGCGATCACCACATCGCCGTGGCCGAGGGTGAAGTTTTCCCCTTCCACATCGACGCGGCGGTGGGCTTCATCGCCCTTGCCGAATTCATCGGCAAGCGTCTTGGAGAAGCTCTGCGCCACATTGGAAAGCGCCACGCGGTCCTGCGGGCGTTTCGGGCCGGCAAGGCTCGGCTCGACGTCGGAAAGGTCGAGCTCCAGCGTGTCCGTGAAGACCGGATCGGGCGTGTCCTTGGTGCGGAACATGCCCTGTTCCTTGGCATAGGCTTCCACGAGCTTGACGCGGTCTTCGTCGCGGCCGGTGGCGCGCAGGTACGCAAGCGTCTGCTCGTCCACGGGGAAGAAGCCGCAGGTCGCGCCATATTCCGGCGCCATGTTCGAGATCGTCGCCTGGTCTTCCAGGGTCAGATGATCGAGGCCCGTGCCGAAATATTCGACGAACTTGCCGACCACGCCCTTTTTGCGCAGCATTTCGGTGATGGTGAGCACCATGTCCGTCGCCGTCACGCCTTCTTTCAGCTTGCCGGTCAGTTTGAAGCCGATCACTTCCGGGATCATCATGGAGACGGGCTGGCCGAGCATGGCCGCTTCCGCCTCGATGCCGCCGACGCCCCAGCCAAGGACCGAGAGGCCGTTGACCATGGTCGTGTGGCTGTCGGTGCCCACGCAGGTATCGGGATAGGCCATTTCGACGATATTGCCGGCGCCGTCTTTTTCCTGGCGGGTCCAGACCGTCTGCGCCACATGCTCCAGGTTCACCTGGTGGCAGATCCCGGTGCCGGGCGGCACAACGTTGAAATTGTCGAAGGCCTGGCTGCCCCAGCGCAGGAACTCATAGCGTTCCTTGTTGCGCTGATATTCCAGATCCACGTTTTCCTTGAAAGCGGTCTGGGTGCCGAAGCTGTCCACCATCACCGAGTGGTCGATGACGAGATGCACCGGCACTTGCGGGTTGATCTTGTCGGCGCTGCCGCCGAGGGCGGAAACCGCATCGCGCATCGCGGCAAGATCCACAACGGCGGGCACGCCGGTGAAGTCCTGCATCAAAACGCGGGCCGGACGATAGGCGATTTCGCGCGTGCTCTTGCGCGTTTCAAGCCAGCCCTTCAGGGCCTTGATGTCGTCGGCGGTGACCGAACGGCCGTCTTCGAAGCGCAGCAGATTTTCCGCCAGAACCTTGAGCGAGAAGGGCAGGCGGGAGATCCCGTCCAGACCGTTCTTCTCGGCCTCTTTCAGGCTGTAGAACGTGTATTCTTTCGAGCCCACTTTCAGCGATTTATACGCGCCGAAGGAGTTCTTACCGAGGGGCGACAGACTCACTTTACTCGTTGTCCTTTTGACTGAGGGTTTCTTGGTTTTGGGCGCGGCCTTGGCGGCAGCCTTGGGAGCGGCTTTCGTCTTGGCTTTAGGCGCCGATTTTGCCGCCGTCTTGCGGGCGGCGGGCTTTTTCACCGCGGCTTTTTTTGCCGCGGTCCTTTTTGCGGCCGTCTTCTTTGTAGCCGTTTTCTTTTTGGCCGGGCTCTTCTTCTTAGCCGCGGTCTTTTTCTTCGCTGCCTGCTTCTTGGCGGCGACCTTGCGCTTCGTCGTCGCTTTGCCGGCGGTCTTCTTCACCGCTTTTTTCTTGGCGCTTGCCTTACGCTTCGGCGCAGCCTTTTTCGCGGCGGTCTTCTTCTTGGCCGCTACTTTCTTTTTGGCAGCGGTCTTTTTCTTGGCGACGGTTTTCTTTTTCGGGGCCGCTTTCCGGGAAGCGGTTTTCTTCGCAGCGGTTTTCTTTTTGGCTGCGGTTTTTTTCTTCGCGGCCGTCTTTTTGGCCGGGGCCTTTTTCGCCGTCTTCTTCACGGCAGCTTTCTTGGCCACCTTTTTCTTGGCAGTGGTTTTCTTCGCCGCCGACTTGGTGGCGGCTTTCTTTGCCACCTTTTTCTTGGCGGTTTTCTTTGCCGTGTTTTTCTTGGCTTGGGCTTTGGCCATGGTCCTCATCCTCATGCTTGATGCCGTCTGCGGGAGCGGCGCAGACATCGGTCTCGTATGCGTCCCTCAGTGCCGCTTTGATGGCCGGAAACCGGTTTTGGGTGGCCGGCCAGTGGGGCGCGGAAATCTTTTGCGGAGCTTTTGAGCTGCTATAAAGCCCAAGCTCACGCGCTTGTCGATATACGCGGCGCGAAAAGACGGAAAACTCGTGCTAAAACTCATAAAACAAAAGTCTTTGCGCGGGCGCGACTATAATAAGTTTCTCCAGCGGATGCTACGTCTGAGAGGATGAAAATAGACCGGCAAGGCATGGCAGAACGGTGACATGCAGGCCGTTTTTGAAGAAGCCGCGCCCGGCCAGTTGCGAGGGAAATGCATGACGACATCACAAGCGGTTCGTGTCGAGAAGAACGGCCCCGTCACCACCATCATTTTGAACCGGCCGGAGGTGAAAAATGCCGTCGACCGGCCCACCGCCAAGGCGCTGGCGGAGGCCTTTGCCGCTTTCGAGGCGGATGAAGAGGCGCTGGTTGGGGTTTTTTGCGGCAGCGCGGGAACATTTTGCGCCGGCGCGGACCTGAAAGCCGTCTCGCAAGGGGGCGGCAACCGCGTCACACCGGTTGCAGCGGGCATGGAATTCGACCGTCTGTCGCCGGAAGGGCCGATGGGGCCCTCGCGCATGCTGCTCTCAAAACCCGTGATCGGCGCGGTATCGGGCTATGCGGTGGCAGGCGGCATGGAGCTTGCCCTTTGGTGCGACATGCGCGTCATGGAAGAGGATGCGACTTTTGGCATCTTCTGCCGCCGCTGGGGCGTGCCGCTGATCGATGGGGGCACGGTGCGCCTGCCGCGCCTTATCGGCCAGTCGCGGGCGATGGATCTTATTCTGACGGGCCGGCCCGTTGGCGCGCGCGAGGCGCTGGAAATCGGTCTTGCCAACCGCGTCGTCCCATCCGGCAAGAGCCGGGAAGCGGCGGAGGAGCTGGCGCGGGAGATCGCCAAATTCCCGCAGCTTTGCCTGCGTCATGACCGGCTCTCGGCTTATGAGCAATGGGACATGCCTTATGCCCAGGCCATGGCCAATGAAACGCGGCACGGGCTTGAAGTGCTTTCCTCCGGCGAGACGCTGGAAGGGGCCAAGCGCTTTGCAGGCGGCAAGGGACGGGGCGGACGTTTTGACGACATTTGAGGCAGAGCGCCCCTACCCGCTGCTCACGCTGAAAGGCGAAGGGCTGGCCTGCGAGCGCGGCGGACGGCTGGTTTTCGATGGGCTGTCTTTTGAGGCGCGCTCGGGCGACATCCTCCTTGTGACGGGGCCGAACGGCTCGGGCAAGAGCACACTTTTGCGCCTGCTCGCCGGGCTTTTGGAGAAGAGTGACGGGCAGATCGTGCTGGAGGGCTCGGAGCCGGAAAGCGAGATTGCCGATCATCTCCTCTATGCCGGTCATCTCGATGCGGTGAAGGACGGGCTTTCGGTTGCTGAGAACCTGGCCTTTTGGGGCGCGCTTTATGGCGGTGTGGCATCGGGGGCGGCATCAGGCGCGGCGCTCGAGGCGGCCTTGGCCGCCTTTGCGCTCGATCACCTTGCCGATCTGCCCGCCGATGTACTGTCGGCCGGTCAGAAGCGGCGGCTCGGACTTGCCCGGCTTGCACTGATCGAGCGGCCTATCTGGCTTCTCGATGAGCCCTCCGTCTCCCTTGATGCCGAAAATGTGGGCCGTCTTGCCCGCCTTATCGAGGCGCATAGCGTGCGCGGCGGTATCGTGCTTGCCGCGACCCATGCCGATCTTGGCCTTGGCGATGTCCGGCGGCTCGATCTCGGCGCGCTTGCGAGCGGGGCTGCGGCATGAGCGCGGTACTGACCCTTTTGCGCCGTGAGCTGAAACTTGCCGCCCGGGCGGGCGGCGGCGGGGGCATGGCGGTTGCCTTTTTCCTCATCGCGGTTTCCATCGTGCCTCTGGGGCTCGGGCCCGATCTCAATTTGCTGGGGCGCATCGCGCCGGGCTTTCTCTGGGTGGCGCTTTTGCTCTCGGCGCTCTTGACGCTCGACCGGCTTTTCCAGGCCGATCAGGAGGATGGCTCGCTCGATCTTTTGATGCTGGCGCCGCTTTCGCTGGAAGTGACGGTCTTCATCAAAGCCCTTGCCCATTGGCTGACGACGGGCTTGCCGCTCATTCTGGCCGCGCCCTTTCTCGGGCTGATGCTCAATCTGCCGGAAAACTCCATCCTGCCGCTCATTATAGCGATGCTGGTGGGCTCGCCCGCGCTCTCGCTTTTGGGCGCGGTAGGCGCGGCGCTCACCGTTGCCATCCGCCGGGGCGGGCTCTTGATATCGCTCCTCGTGCTGCCGCTTTATGTGCCCACTCTGATTTTCGGGGTGAGCGCGGTTTCCAATGTGCTGATTTCCTCCCCGGGCTCGAACGGGCAGGCGAGCCTTTTGCTGCTCGGCGCGGTGTCGCTGGTCGCTCTTGTGGTGGGCCCGCTCGGCGGGGCGGCGGCGCTGCGGGCGAATTTGCGGTGAACAGGGGAGACATCATGAATGCAGCCATGATCGCGGCAAAATGCCCTCTCACCCTTGCTTGTCTTGCCGGAGGGGCGCTGCGGCGCTAAACCAATCCCCATGGTCAGAAATCTTCACGCCCTTGCCAATCCGACCCGCTTTTTGCGGCTTTCCGGGCTTTTGCTGCCGGTGATCTGGCTTTTGGCTTTGGGGCTGCTCGGCGCCGGGCTCTATATGAGCTTTTTCACCGCGCCGCCCGATTATCAGCAGGGCGAGACGGTGCGGATCATGTTCATTCATGTGCCCGCCGCCTGGCTGTCGCTCTTCGGCTATACGCTGATGGCCGGGGCGAGCGCGACGGCGCTGATCTTCCGCCATCCACTCGCCGATGTGGCGGCGAAATCGGCGGCTCCCGTCGGCGCCGCCTTCACGTTTCTGGCACTTGTCACGGGCGCGCTCTGGGGCAAGCCTATGTGGGGCACCTGGTGGGTCTGGGATGCGCGGCTTACCTCCGTGCTGATCCTGTTCTTTCTCTATCTCGGCTATATGGCGCTTTGGGCGACGATCGAGGAGCCGGTGCGCGCGGCGCGCGCGGCAGCGGTGCTGGCGCTGGTCGGCTTCGTCAATGTGCCGATCATTCATTACTCGGTTGAATGGTGGAACACGCTGCACCAGGGCGCAAGCGTGCTTCGGCTCGACGGGCCGGCGATCCATCCTTCCATGCTCTGGCCGCTGCTCGTCATGGCGCTGGGCTCGACCTTCTTTTTCCTCGCCGTCATGCTGACGCGGATGCAGGCGGAGATTTACCGCCGCCGCGTGCGCCAGCTGCAGCTGGCCCGCGCGAGCGCGGAAGCGGGAGCCTTTTGAGCAATGGCCGAATTTTTTCACATGGGCGGCTATGCGCCTTTCATCTGGCCGAGCTTTGCGCTCTGGGCGCTGGTGATGGCAGGCCTCGCGCTTTGGGGACTGGCCGACAAGCGCCGGCAAATGGCCAAGGTGCAGGAGCTTGAAGAAAAGCTGGGCGGGCGGCGCCGTGTTTCCGGCGCGAGGGCTTCGGGTCCTAGTGCTGCAAGTTCCGGCGAAACGGGAGGGCGCTGATGCGCTGGACCGCGTTCATTCCCGCCGTGCTTTTCGCCGGTCTCGCCGCGCTCTTTTATTTTGCGATCTTTGCGGGCGATCCCTCCGAGCTGCCATCGGCGCTAATCGGCAAACCGGTGCCCGAGTTCGATCTGCCTCCCGTCGAAGGACTGGAGACACCCGGCCTTGCCACGAAAGATCTGAGAACCGGCGAGATGACGGTGGTCAATGTCTGGGCCTCCTGGTGCGTGCCTTGCCGTCAGGAACACCCGCTGCTTGAAACGCTGCGCCAGCGCGGCGCGCGTCTCGTGGGGCTTAATTACAAGGATCAGCCGGAAGCCGCCCGCCGCTTCCTCGGCACGCTCGGCAATCCCTTTGAACGGGTGGGGGCGGACCGCTCCGGGCAAGTCGGCATCGATTGGGGTGTTTACGGGGTGCCGGAAACCTTTGTCGTCGACGGCGAGGGTAACATCATCCACAAGCATGTCGGCCCGCTCGCGCCGAAGGACATCGAAGAGACGCTGCTGCCGCTCATCGAGGGCCGGTCCCGTTAAACCTCTATTAGTCCTATTCCTTTATTAACCGGGTATCGCCTTGGTGAAACCATGGATGCGTGCGCGTGCCGGTAAAACCTTTCGTCAATCCTGTGCATATTGCAGCTCAAGCCTATGCGGGCCGGACCGAGCGTCCGGGCGCGCCTGCTGCGCGCGGCCAGGTGCCGGGGCAAACGCAGCGCACGGAGCAGGCGCAAGGGGCGGCCCAAGCCCAGGCTCAGAGCCAGGGATTGCGCCACAGCACCTCCGGCGTTCAGGTGGAAATCAGCGCTGCCGCCCTTGAAGCGGCCAAGCGCCAGGGCCAGCAGGTGCGCCTGCCAGCCGAGCAGCCGCGCCAGGCAGCAGAAGCCCGCGAGGCGGCCGAGACCCGCAAAGCGCAGCGGACGGAGCGTGCCGAGGAGGCCCGTTTCGAGGCGAGCCGGGAAGCCGGGCGGCGTGAGGCGCCCTTCGCACATCTTCGTGATGATGCGCCTGTCCCCCGTTCACGGCCCGGATCGCTGATCGACATTACCGTCTGATTTTCCTCTCTTCATTTCGCAAAGACCGGCAACAAAAAACCGGCCTCCGTTTCCGGAGGCCGGCTGATTGCGTTACGACTGCGCCCGTCAGGCTTTTTTGCGGGCGGTCTTCTTTTTGGCGGCGGTCTTTTTCTTGGCAGCCGTCTTTTTCTTTGCCGCGGGTTTTTTCGGCGCGGGCGCTGCGTCTTCTTCCGCCGTTACTTTTTCAGCCGAGCTGACGAGCTGGCCGAGCGCTTTGACGAGATCGCGCTGCACGGTTTTGGAGATGAGGCCGTTCAAAGCTTCTTCGGCTTTCGTGGCGCGCGGCATTGCGGATTGCAACGCCTTGCGGCCCGCTGCCGTGAGGCGCACGGAATTGGCGCGCGCGTCTTCGGCAGTGCGCTTGCGGGCCAGATGGCCGCGCTTGATCATGCGGCTGATCATGTCGGCAAGCGTCGAACGGTCGATGCCGGTGCGGTTGACGAGATCGGTCTGGCTCAGACCTTCCTCTTCGCTCACAGCTAACAGAACGATGAACTGGCGGGACGTCAGGCCGGTATCGGCGAGCGCTTTCGTATATTGATCATAGGCGAATTGCTGTGCCCGCCGGAGAAGATGGCTCAGCGAGCTGTCGAGCTCAAAGCCGGTGGATTTACGCGGTGCCATGCGGTGGAGACCTCCAACGTGTTTTTTTGGGATGGGCCGTGAGACGGCGCGCAGAGAATTTTGACGGGCAAACATATGCACATTTATGGCGTCCGCGCCAAGTGTTTCGCGAAACTGCGGCGGTGATTGCAGTCACTTTCATGATATTCTGCGCGTGAAGTGGTGCCATATTACAACGCGGCGCAGCCTGAGCATGAGACGTGGCGTTTAATGTCCGTACCCGGAAAAGAGGTATTGCAAAGGGCTGCATTGTTTTTATGCGTTCGCCCAATCGGCGTGCAGGCTTTTTGAGAATCGCATGCTGTCCAATTACGTGAGAACTGAGTAATGACGGTCATGGATAAAGCGCGTCGGGTGTGCGGATGACCTTTCAAAAAAGACGTCTATATAAAAAGATGTAGAAGAACACGGGAGAAGCGGGATGGCGTGGCGATCAGAAATACCCGAACCGAAAATGGATGTTTCCTTCACCGAGCGTGTGCCGGAAGGCGATGATGTGGCGCGCGATGTTTGCGACACATGCGGGTTCATTCATTACGTCAATCCGAAGATCGTCGTCGGTTCCGTCGTCGAGCATGAAGGCAAGGTCCTGCTTTGCCGCCGCGCCATCGAACCGCGCAAGGGGTATTGGACTTTGCCGGCAGGCTATATGGAAAAGGGCGAGACGACGGAGGAAGGTGCCAAGCGCGAGGCCCATGAAGAAGCGCTTGCGCATATCCGCATTCACGATCTTCTTGCGGTCTATAACATTCCCCGCATCTCCCAGGTGCAGCTCATGTACCGGGCGAGCCTGTCGGTGCCGGAAATCGGCGCGGGACCGGAGAGCCTGGAAGTCGCGCTTTATGAGTGGGATGATATTCCCTGGGACGAGCTTGCTTTCCCCTCCGTTCATTGGGCGCTGACACATTACCGCGCGGTCAAGGATCAGGAACGGATCGTGCCTTTCGGCAACCCGCCGGGCGAGCTTGGGAACCGGATGCCGCCAAAAGCGGAGTGAGGATTTATTCGGCAGGCTCGCGTGCGGGCTCTTCCCCATTTTCTTCAAGCTGATGGCGGCTGACCACGGGCAGCTGCGCCAGGGCGAAGACCATGGTGATCGGCATGATGCCGAAGACCTTGAAGCTCACCCAGAAGTCGGTGGAGAAGTTCCGCCAGATCACTTCGTTCAAGAGCGCGAGGAAAAGAAAGAACAGCCCCCAGCGTAAAGTAAGCGTGCGCCAACCTTCTTCGGTGAGCCGGAAGGCGCCGTCGAAAAGATATTTCATCGAGGCTTTGCCGAAGGCGAGGCCGCCTAGAAGACCGGCGGCGAAAAGCACATTCGTCAGGGTCGGTTTCAGCTTGATGAACTGATCGTCCTGCAGAAAGAGCGTCAGCCCGCCAAAGACCAGCACGAAACCGCCGGTCACGAGCGGCATCATCGGGATCTGGCGGTGCAGGATGTAAGACGCGCTGAGCGAAATGACGGTCGCCACCATGAAGGCGCCCGTCGCATAGAAGATGCTGGCCTTGTCCGCCACATCGAACCAGGCAGCCGCCTTGGCATTGACCAGGAAAAACACCACGAGCGGGCCTACTTCGAGCGCCATGCGCAGCCATTGGCTGCCGCTCATGCCGGTTTTGTTGGGTGGCGCGGCTTTTTTAGGCTCTTCGCCGGTGTTTTGGTCCGCGGGAGCCGGTTCCGCCATCTCGTGGGGGCGCGTGTCATGCTTGTTCATGGCAGGCAATATAGGGTGGGGGAGCGGGGGCGGCAATGAAGGGCTTTAAGGTCCGCTCTGGGCGCGGATCTGGGCGGCGCCGGCGGGCGGGGGGGCATCAGAGCTGCGCCGCCAATTCGGTTTCCCCGCGCAGCCCGGCTGCGAAAGGCCTCTTCGGCGGCGCAGAAGCGTTACTTACTTCTTGGCCTTTTTCGCTTTGGAAGCGGCGGCGCCGGCTTCTTTAGCGGGGGCTTTTGCGGTCTTGGCACCGGCGGCCTTGCCGCCTGCCTTCTGAGTCTTCGCCATGTCTGGCTCTCCAGTAAAGGGGCCTCGCGTCCCCGGCACCATGCCGGCCGGAGGCCCGCTCAGTGATGCGGTGTTCCGAAGCGGTGACGACGTGCCGCCCGGAAAATGCCGCCAGATGATTTCGCCTTTAAGTTGATGATTCCGTCAATCGGAAAATGCGTAAGCGGAGCTTTTTTCGCATCCGGCGGCAACCCGTCCCGCAGGCAAAATAAAAAGGGCCCGGCGAGCGGGCCCTTTTTCGGAAAGACGGAATGTCTTAGACGGCGGGTGCGGCGGGCGCTGCCGGGGTGTCCATTTTCACCGGGGTCTTTTTGCGCACCGGGCCCTTTTTCTTCGCTGCCTTTTTCTTGGCAGCGGGCTTTTTCGGGGCAGCTTTCTTTTTGGCGGCAGCCTTTTTCTTCGGCGCGGCCTTCTTCTTGGCTACGGTCTTCTTCTTTGCCGCAGCCTTTTTCGTGGAAGCCTTTTTGGTTGCCGCTTTCTTGGTCGCGGCCTTCTTNNTTTTTGGCCGGGGCCTTTTTCACCGCCTTCTTGGCAGCGGTCTTCTTTGCTGCCGTCTTCTTTTTCGGGGCTGCTTTTTTGGCAGCCGCCTTTTTCGTCGCCGCTTTTTTAACCGTCTTCTTGGCCGGTTTCGTTGCCATCGTCGTGGCCTCCTATAGAGGGGGGTGTCGCGCCACGCATGGCCATCCTGCCCCCGCAAGTCACAGTGACTCACCTCTCAAAAAATTTTGAGAGCTGCGGAATAAATTGGCGGTTACTTCTGCGATGCTGTCAATCAAGAAGTGCTGATCAGGGAGCTGATCGATGCTTATTTTTGCGCACCTGTGATCGCGCGAGCAAAGTTTTTGGCATCGAAGCTTTGAAGATCGTCGATGCCCTCGCCCACACCGATGAGATGCACGGGCAGGCCGAAGCGTCCGGCGAGCGCGACGAGAATGCCGCCGCGCGCCGTGCCGTCGAGCTTCGTCATGATGAGGCCGGTCAGCCCGGCGGTCTCTTTGAAGACTTCCACCTGGTTGATGGCGTTCTGGCCCGTCGTGGCATCGAGCACGAGGAGCGAGAGATGCGGGGCTTCCGGGTCGCGCTTCTTTATGACGCGCACGACCTTTTCAAGCTCGGCCATGAGGCCCGCTTTGTTTTGGAGGCGCCCGGCCGTGTCGATGAGAAGGACGTCGGTACCTTCCGCCTTTGCCCGGTCGATCGCCTCGAAGGCAAGGCCGGCCGCATCCCCGCCGACTTTCGTTTCAACCACCGGCGCGCCGATGCGCTCCCCCCAGATTTTCAGCTGGTCGATGGCGGCAGCGCGGAACGTATCGCCTGCCGCGAACATGACGGACTTGCCCTCGCTCTTCAGCTTCGCGCCGATCTTGCCGATCGTGGTGGTCTTGCCCGAGCCGTTGACGCCGGTCACGAGCACGATGAAGGGCTTCTTGGCCGTGTCGATCTCGAAGGGCTTTTCGACGGGCGCAAGCACCGCGGCGATTTCTTCGGCCAGGATCTCGCGGATCTCTTCCGGGCTTACTTCTTTGTTGTAGCGGCCCTTGCCCACGGCCTCGGCAATCGCAGCGGCCTGATCGAGGCCCATATCGGCCATGATCAGCAGATCTTCGAGTTCCTGCAGCGTCTCCCCGTCCAGCTTGCGCTTGGTGAAGATGCCGCTTACCCCCTCGCTCAAGGCCTGGGTGGAGCGCTGTAGCCCCTCCTTCATGCGTTTGAAGAGGGATTTCTTTTCCGGTTTTTCAGGATTGGTCTCGTGCTCGCTCATGCGGGCAACATACCGATGAGCTTGCCATCCTCAAGCCCTTTGATCGTAAGCGGCAGGATTTCGCCTTCCCTTGCCAACGCCGTCGCAGCGGCATCGGGTACGACCTGGAAGAAATGCGGCGTGCGTCCGAGGCCGGGCTTTTCCATCAGCACATTCTGCGTGGTGCCGAGCGCGCTTTGCAGGGCGCTTGTCAGGCGCGCCTCGCCTTTTTCGCGCAGGCGCCGGGCCCGTTCCTTGATGAGCGCGCCGTCCACCTGCGGCATGCGCGCCGCCGGGGTGCCGGGGCGGGCAGAGTACGGAAAGACATGCAGGAAGGTCAGCTCGCACTCGTCGACAAGGCGGAGGGAGTTTTCGAACATCGCCTCGCTCTCGGTCGGAAAGCCCGCAATGATGTCGGCGCCGAAAGTCATTTCCGGGCGCAGGCGCTTGGCTTCCTTGCAAAAGGCAATGGCATCCTCGCGCGAGTGGCGCCGCTTCATCCGCTTCAAGGTCAGGTTGTCCCCTGCCTGAAGCGAGAGGTGAAGATGCGGCATGAAGCGTTCTTCTTCCGCGATGAGCCGCATCAGTGGTTCGTCCACTTCGATGGAATCGATGGAGGAAAGGCGCAGGCGCTCAAGCTCGGGAACCAGTTTCAGAATGCGGGCGCAGAGATTGCCGAGCGAAGGCTTGCCCGGCAGGTCCGCGCCATAGGAGGTGATGTCGACGCCGGTAATGACCACCTCGCGGTAACCATTGGCCACCAGTTTGCGGATCTGGGAGACGACTTCGCCCGCCGGCACCGAGCGCGAATTGCCCCGCCCGTAAGGAATGATGCAGAAGGTGCAGCGGTGGTCGCAGCCATTTTGCACCTGAACGAAGGCGCGGGCGCGCCCCTCGATGCCTTCCACGAAATGGCTCGCCGTCTCGCTGACCGACATGATGTCGTTGACGCGCACTTTCTCGTTCTGGCCGAGGGAAAGGCGGGTGAAGCTTTCACCCTTCAGCTTTTCCTCGTTGCCGATCACCGCGTCCACCTCCGGCATAGAGGCGAATTCGTCCGGGTCGATCTGCGCGGCGCAGCCCGTCACCACGATGCGGGCGAGCGGGTTTTCGCGGCGCGCCTTGCGGATTGCCTGGCGGGCCTGGCGCACGGCCTCGTTCGTCACCGCGCAAGTGTTGACGATGATGGCGTTTTCGAGCCCGGCCTTTTCGGCATGGCCGCGCATCACTTCGGATTCATACGTATTGAGGCGGCAGCCGAAGGTGAGGATTTCGGCAGGCTTCACCTCCCGTTCCTCATCGCCGCCTTGATGAAGATGCGCGCTCATGAGGCGCTCCTTCCGGCATAGGCTTCCCAGTCGAGCTCGCCTTTATAATCGAGCTCGGCGGGGCCGGTCATATAGACGTGATTGTCCGCCTCGCGCCATTCGATGGTGAGCTCGCCGCCCGGCAGTGCGACTTGCAGGGTGCGCTCGGTCAGGCGCTTGCGGATCGCGGCGACGCCGGCCGCGCAGGCAGCGGTGCCGCAGGCCCGCGTCAGGCCCGCGCCCCGTTCCCAGACGCGCAAGGTAATGTGGGTGCGGCTGTCGACCTGCGCGAGCGAGATATTGGCGCGCTCGGGAAAGATCGGGTGATGTTCGAGCATCGGGCCGATCTGCGCGAGGTTATAGGCGTTCACATCCTGCACGAAAAAGATCGCATGGGGGTTGCCCATATTCACGGCGGCGGGCGTGTGCAGGATCGGCGCGTCGATGGGGCCGATCTGCAATTCGATGCCGCGCGTGTCGCGGATTTCTTCGGAAAGCGGGATCTGGTGCCATTCAAGGCGGGGCTCGCCCATATCGACGGTGATAAGGCCGTCCTTGCCCGGCATGGCGCGCAAGGTGCCCGCCACGGTTTCGACAGCCACTTCTTCCTTGCCGCTTTCCTGCATCAGTAGATCGCCGATGCAGCGCGTGGCGTTGCCGCAGGCTTCCACCCGCTCGCCGTCATTGTTCCAGATATCCATGAACGCATCGCCGCCATCCCGCGCCGGTTCGATGACGATGAACTGGTCGCAGCCGATGCCGCTTTCGCGGCTCGATATGGCGGCGACGATTTCCGGCGTCAGCTCCAGCGGGCGCGCGCGGGCATCCAGCACGACGAAGTCGTTGCCGAGGCCGTTCATCTTCAAATAGGGCACGCGGGTTGCCATGGCTGCGCCTTTGATCTCGTAAAGCCCTGTTCCTTAGGGCTTCTATGCGCGTTATATGGCGAAAGAGGGGTAAATTGCCAATAAAGCCTTGCCGCAACCTTGTCGCAGGGCCGGGGTCGCAGGGCTGGCGCGGAAGGGGAAAGGATACGCGATGGATGAGTTAAGAGACCTGGCGGGCCGGGCGGGGGCCTTGCTGAAAGCGCGCGGCGAGCGCCTCGCGGTCACCGAATCCACCTGCGGCGGGCTGCTTTCCGCCGCTTTTGTCGCGCAGCCCGGCGCTTCCGGCTTTTATCTCGGCGGCGCGGTGATCTATACGCGCGAGGCGGGCCGCGCCCTTTACCGGCTGGAGGCGGCAGCACTTAAAGGCAAAAGCCCGCTCACCGAAGACTATATCGCCGCCATTGCCGAAGGCTTCCGCAGCCAGATGGGGGCGGACTGGGCGCTCGGGGAAATGGGCGCGGCCGGGCCCGATCCTTCGCCTTACGGACCCCCTGCCGGCACCGCCGCCATCGCCCTTGCGGGTCCCAGCTCCTCTGCCTGCATCGTTTCGACCGGGGTCGCCGCGCGGGCCGAGAACATGCGCCTTTTCGCCAAAGCCGCGCTGGAACTGCTGATCGAGGGGCTGGAGGGGGCGTAAATCCTCAACCCTTGTCACCCTCGCGCTCGACGCTAGGGGCCATAGAGAGGCTGCGATTTGCGGAGAAGCTGTGTGGACCCCGGCTCCATACAAAGGCCGTCACCCCGGGTTTAACCCGGGGTCCATCGGAAGGTTGTTTCAGGCAGAGGGGCCGCATGGATGCTCGGGTCCGGCCCGAGCATGACGAGTTATATGGGGAGCCTTAATCAGGAAAGCCCGAACTCAAGACAGAATATCAATCACGTCCCGCTCCGTCTCGGAGACGGCGGCGAAGACCTTGGCATTGGCCTTATAGGCGTGTTCGGCCTGGAGAAGGTCGAGTGTGCCGGTGAGGAGCGTATCTTCTGGTGGCCGGGAGAGGGGCTGTGTACCCGTCAGCGTGCCCGCCTGAGGCGCCCCGGGGGTACTTTCGGACCGGGAGACGGGCGCACGGGCAATCGTCTCCGCCGCTTTTGTAAAAGCGGAGGCGGCTGATTTAAGCCCCGTCAGGGCATGGGAAAGCGCGCCGATCATGGGCCAAGGCTAGCGGCGGGCCTTTTACCGGGGTCTAAAGGAAATCGGCGGCATTTTAACGGTCAAGCGCTCCCTGGGCGCTCCCATCGGGGCGGGCCCCTCAAAATGGCGCGATAGAGCGATTATCTTGACTCTCAGCCTGCCTTCAGCCTAATTTCCGGCCACCTTTCGGAACAATCCGTCCCGAATGGTCCGGATGAGGCCAATTGGCCAGGATCACCACCTGTCGGCGAGGGTTCGCTCACAGGTGCAAATTTCTTTTGCGTATAAGGGTTTAGCGCAAGGCATGTTCGAGAATCTTCAGGACCGGCTTTCCGGCGTCTTCGACAAACTGACCGGGCGCGGCGCGCTGTCGGAAAAGGATGTCGATGAAGCGCTGCGCGAAGTGCGCCGGGCGCTGCTCGAAGCCGATGTGGCCCTGCCCGTCGCCCGCGCTTTCGTGGAGAAAGTGCGCACCCGTGCCGTGGGCCATGAAGTCCTGAAATCCGTCACGCCCGGCCAGCAGGTCGTCAAGATCGTCCATGACGCGCTGGTCGATACGCTGGGCGCGGAGGCGGCGGAAATCTCGCTCAATGCTCCGGCCCCCGTCGCCATTATGATGGTGGGCCTGCAAGGCTCGGGTAAGACGACCTCGACCGCGAAGATCGCCAAGCGGCTAATGACGCGCGAAAAGCGCAAGGTCCTGATGGCCTCGCTCGACACGCGCCGCCCCGCCGCGCAGGAACAGCTCAAAGTGCTGGGCGAGCAAAACGATATTCCCACCCTTGCCATCGTCGAAGGCCAGGAGCCCGTGGCAATTGCGAGGCGCGCCATGGAAGCGGGGCGTCTGGGTGGCTACGACGTGGTGATGCTCGACAGCGCCGGCCGGCTGCATGTCGATGAAGCGCTGATGGCCGAGATCACGCAGGTGCGCGATCTGGCAGGCCCCCATGAAACATTGCTCGTGGCCGACAGCCTTACGGGGCAGGACGCGGTGAATGTCGCCGAGCAGTTCCAGTCCCGCATCGGGCTGACCGGCATCGTGCTGACGCGGACGGATGGCGACGGGCGCGGGGGCGCTGCCCTTTCCATGCGCCATGTCACGGGTGTGCCGATCAAGCTTTTGGGCACGGGCGAGAAGATCGACGAGCTGGAGGATTTCGATCCCCGCCGCATCGCCGGGCGCATCCTCGGCCAGGGCGATGTCGTCAGCCTGGTGGAAAAAGCCGCTCAGACCATCGACGCGGAAAAAGCCGAGCGCATGGCGCGCAAGATGAAGAAGGGTCAGTTCGACCTTGATGATCTTGCCGAGCAATTGCAGCAGATGGGCAAGATGGGCGGCATGGCGGGCGTGCTCGGCATGTTGCCGGGCATGGGCAAGATCAAGAAGCAGCTCGGCCAGGCCCAGCTCGATGACAGTATTTTCAAGCGTCAGGCGGCGATCATCTCGTCCATGACGAAACAGGAACGGCGCAACCCCAAAGTGCTGAATGCCAGCCGCAAGAAGCGCGTGGCCGCAGGCTCGGGCACCTCGGTGCCGGAGATCAACCGCCTGCTCAAGATGCACCGCCAGATGGCGGACATGATGAAGCAGATGGGCAAGAAGGGCATGAAAGGCCTTTTCGGCGGTATGGGTGGCGGTATGGGCGGCGGCATGCCGGAGGTGCCGAGCGATCCGAAAGAGGCCGAACGGCTTTTGCAGCAAATGGGCGGGAGCGGCGGTTTGCCGCCCGGCCTCGGATCGAACTCGATTGCCGGCGGCGGTTTGCCGGGACTTGGTGGTCCGGGCGGTCTTCCCGGTCTGCCTTCAGGGCGCGGCAAAAAGAAGTGATCTTGAGATTTTGAATTCAGATTTTTGAGTTCAGGGAACGGTTTTGAGAATTAACGGGCGCAAGCCCTTGAGTTGAGCGAAGAAAAGGAAGTTCAAATATGGCAACGAAAATTCGTCTGGCCCGTGGCGGCACCAAAAAGCGTCCGTTCTACCGGATCGTGATCGCCGATGTGCGCTCGCCCCGCGATGGCCGCTTCATCGAAAAGATCGGCACGTTCAACCCGCTTCTGCCGAAGGATCATGCAGAGCGCGTGAAGCTCGACACCGAGCGTGCGCAGCATTGGCTCGGCCAGGGCGCCAAGCCGACCGACCGTGTCGCCCGTTTCCTCGATGCAGCCGGCCTCATCAAGCGCGAAGCCCGCAACAACCCGAATAAGGGCAAGCCGGGCCAGAAAGCGCAGGAGCGTCTGGAAGCTGAGCGTCTGAAAGCGGAAGAAGCGAAAGCTGCTGCCGAGGCACCGGCTGAAGAAGCCCCCGCCGAGGAAGCTCCGGCTGAGGAATCCGCCGAAGCCTGATCGGGCCAAGCCTGATTTTGGTCAAGGTGGTGAGAGGATTGAGGCATGAGCCCAGATGATGCGGGAGAGGGAGCCGGGGAGACGAAAGTCTGCCTTGGCGTGATTGCCTCGCCGCACGGCGTGCATGGGCGCATGCGCATCAAAACCTTTACCGCTGAGCCCGAAGCCATTGGCGATTACGGCCCGGTGGAAACGGCAAAGGGCAGCTTCGCGCTGAAAGTGACGGGGTCCGGCAAAGGCGAGGGCGTTGTCGTCGCCGAGCTGGAAGGCATAACCCGGCGTGAGCAGGCCGAGGCGCTGCGCGGGCTCGAGCTTTATGTGCCGCGCGAAAAGCTGGGCGCGCCGGAGGCGGGCGAGGGCGAGGAAGAGGCGTTCTTCCATGCCGATCTCGTCGGGCTTGAGGCTTGGGCCACGGACGGCAAGCTGCTCGGCCGGGTGATCGCGGTGCATGATTTCGGCGCCGGCGATCTTCTGGAGATCGAGCAGCCGAACGGCAAGGCCGAGCTTCTCCCCTTCACCAAGGACAATGTGCCCGAGGTGAAGCTGGCCGAAGGCCGGCTCATCGCCGATCCGCCCGAGGGCCTTTTCGAGCCGGACAAGCCCCGGGCGAAAAAGCGCCGCCGCAGCCCGCGCGCCAAGGCGAAAGCCGAAGCGCAAAAGGCGGAAGCGGGCGCTGAAGCCGGTAAGGCCCAGGGCGATGGCTGAGGACCGTACTGCCGCTACAGGATCTGTCTTTTCAGGTTCTGCTTGGCGGGCGAGCGTGCTGACGCTCTTTCCGGAAATGTTTCCGGGGCCGCTTGGGTTTTCGCTGGCGGGCAGGGCACTAGAAGAAGAGCGCTGGGCGCTTGAAACGGTGGACATTCGCGGGTTTGCGCGCGATAAACACCGCTCCGTGGACGACACCCCCGCAGGCGGGGGCGCGGGCATGGTCATGCGGGCGGATGTGCTTGCCGCCGCGATCGACGCCGTTCACGGGCCCAGCGACGAGAGGCCGCTTATCTATCTCAGCCCGAGGGGAAAGCCCCTCGATCAGGCGAGAGTGCGTTCTCTGGCGGAAGGTCCCGGCGCGGTGCTCCTATGCGGGCGCTTCGAGGGGGTCGACCAGCGGGTGATCGAGGCGCGGGGGCTTGAAGAAGTGAGCCTTGGCGACTTTGTTCTTTCCGGAGGAGAGCCGGCGGCGCTGGCGCTTCTCGATGCCGTGATCCGGCTTTTGCCGGGGGTCATGGGAAAAGAGGCCTCGGGCGAGGAGGAAAGCTTCGAGACCGGGCTTCTGGAATATCCGCATTACACGCGGCCGCCCGTTTTCGAGGGCCGGGAAATCCCGGAAATCCTCACTTCCGGCCATCATGGCCGGATTGCCGAGTGGCGGCGGCAGGAGGCGGAAAAGTTAACGCGCGAAAGGCGTCCGGATCTTTGGGAGAAATATCTCAAAGCCTCTCGCCATCGCGATTGAATTATGTTAGGGAAGCGCGCCCGCAGCGATGGGATTATCGGGGCGGCGCTTATATAGAAATGAGGACAGGCCGATGAACATCATTCAGGAACTCGAAAAAGAGCAGATTTCCGCTCTTTCCGAGAAGAAAACCGTGCCGGAATTCGGCCCTGGCGATACGGTGAAGGTCAATGTGAAAGTGACCGAAGGCACCCGTGAGCGCATCCAGGCCTATGAAGGCGTGTGCATTGCCCGCTCCGGCGGCGGCCTGCAGGAAAGCTTCACGGTACGCAAGATTTCCTACGGTGAAGGTGTGGAACGTGTGTTCCCGATTTACTCGCCGCTGGTTGATTCCATCGAGGTTCTGCGCCGCGGTAAAGTGCGCCGCGCGAAGCTCTATTACCTGCGCGGCCGCCGCGGTAAGTCCGCCCGTATTGCTGAGCGCCAGGATAAGACCCGCACCAAGGAGAAGGCTGCGGAGTAACCCTGCTCGCCCATTTATCCGAGCATCCGAAAAGCGGGCAGGGCGACACGTCCAGGCCCGCTTTTTGTTTGCCGCTATACCCGTTTGAGACATGAAGACGGGGCCCGATCCGGAAGGACCGGCCGCAAGGCCAGGATGGGAGCCCCCAAGAAGAAGCAAGATAGGAGCGTAGAGAAATGTCTGCCCGCACCACGCCCAGAACTATGTATGACAAAATCTGGGATGCGCATCTGGTCGATGAGCAAGAAGACGGCACCTGCCTCCTTTATATCGACCGCCATCTCGTCCATGAAGTGACGAGCCCGCAGGCCTTCGAGGGCCTGCGCATGACGGGCCGCAAAGTGCATGCGCCGGGCAACACGCTGGCCGTGGCCGACCATAACGTGCCGACGGCAGGCCGCGCGAACGGCATCGACGATCCGGAATCGAAGCTGCAGGTCGACACGCTGGAAAAGAACGCGGCTGAGTTCGGCGTGGAATATCTGCCGATGCTCGATATCCGCCAGGGCATAGTGCACATTGTCGGTCCCGAGCAGGGTTTCACGCTGCCGGGCACGACGATCGTGTGCGGCGACAGCCACACCTCGACGCATGGCGCCTTCGGCGCGCTGGCGCATGGCATCGGCACGTCCGAAGTTGAGCATGTGCTTGCCACGCAGACGCTCATTCAGTCCAAGGCGAAGAACATGCGCGTGACGGTGAACGGGCAGTTGCCGCCCCATGTCACCGCGAAAGACATCATTCTGGCGATCATCGGCGAGATCGGCACGGCCGGCGGCACCGGCTATGTGATCGAGTTTGCCGGCGAAGCGATCCGCTCGCTTTCCATGGAAGGGCGCATGACGGTCTGTAACATGACCATCGAAGGCGGCGCCCGCGCAGGCCTCATTGCGCCCGATGAAAAGACCTATGAGTACCTGAAAGGCCGCCCGCGCGCGCCGCAGGGCGAGATGTGGGAAAGGGCCGTCGATTATTGGCGCAGCCTGCCCTCCGATGAGGGCGCGCATTTCGACAAGGAAGTGGTGCTCGATGCGGCCAGCCTGCCGCCCATCGTGACTTGGGGCACAAGCCCGGAAAACGTCGTCTCCATCGAAGGGGCGGTGCCGGACCCGGCCAAGATCGCCGATGAGGCCAAGCGTACGGCCATTGAGCGGGCGCTGAAATATATGGGTCTTGAGCCTAATACGAAGATGACGGACATCAAGCTCGACCGCGTCTTTATCGGTTCGTGCACGAACGGGCGCATCGAAGATATCCGCGAGGTCGCCAAGATCGCCAAGGGCCGCAAGGTCGCTGCGCATGTAAGCGCCATGGTGGTGCCGGGCTCGGGCCTGGTGAAAGAGCAGGCGGAACAGGAAGGGCTCGACAAGATCCTCATCGAAGCCGGTTTCGACTGGCGCGAGCCGGGCTGTTCCATGTGCCTTGCCATGAATGCCGACAAGCTGGCGCCGGGCGAGCGCTGCGCCTCGACCTCGAACCGCAATTTCGAAGGCCGCCAGGGCCGCGGCGGGCGCACGCATCTCGTCTCGCCGGAAATGGCGGCGGCGGCGGCCATCGCCGGTCACTTCGTGGACGTGCGGAAGTTCAGCTAAGGAGAGCGACAATGGATAAATTCAAGAAACTCGAGGGCGTTGCCGCTCCCATGCCGCTGATCAATATCGACACGGATATGATCATCCCGAAGCAGTTCCTGAAAACGATCAAGCGCACGGGGCTCGGCAAGAACCTGTTCGACGAGATGCGCTACAAGGATGACGGCTCGGAAGTCGAAGATTTCGTGCTCAACAAGCCGGCCTACCGGAACGCGGAAATTCTGGTGGCGGGCGATAATTTCGGCTGCGGCTCTAGCCGCGAACATGCGCCCTGGGCGCTGCTTGATTTCGGCATCCGCTGCATCATCTCCACGAGCTTTGCCGACATCTTCTATAACAACTGCTTCAAGAACGGCATTCTGCCGATCAAGCTGCCGCAGGAAGATGTGGACAAGCTGATGGACGATGCCGAGCGGGGCGCCAATGCCCGCCTCACCGTCGATCTTGAGGCACAGGAAATCCGCGGGCCCGATGGCGGCGTCATCAAGTTCGACATCGACCCTTTCCGCAAGCATTGCCTGATGGAAGGGCTCGACGATGTGGGGCTGACGCTGCAGAAGAAATCGGCCATCGAAACGTTCGAGGCCAAGCGCGCCGAGGAACAGCCCTGGCTCTGAGGGACAGTCAAAGGCCACGGCCCTTGCCATGAACTCGGTTGTCACCCCGGGCTTGTCCCGGGGTCCATAATGAGATGGCTGCGGGTTGAGAGATCCTGTGGACCCCGGCATAAAGCCGGGGTGACAGTTTGGGGTTTAAGGAGAGCGGGTGCTCCGCCGCCCGGCACTGAGGCGGCAAAACGGCGAAGAAAAAGAAACGAGAGACGTATGACGAAGAAAATTCTGATCCTGCCCGGCGACGGCATCGGCCCTGAAGTGATGGGCGAGGTCGAGCGCATTATCGACTGGTTCAATAAGGAGCGCGGTTTCGATGCCGAAACCGAGCGCGACCTTGTGGGCGGCTGCGCTTATGACGCGCATGGCCAGGCCGTGTCGGATGCGACCATGGCAAAGGCTGCGGAAGCCGATGCCGTGCTGCTCGGCGCCGTGGGCGGGCCGAAATGGGACGGCGTGCCTTTCGATGTGCGCCCGGAAGCGGGGCTTCTGCGTCTCAGGAAGGATCTTGAACTTTTCGCCAATCTGCGCCCGGCGCTTTGCTTCCCCGCGCTTGCCGATGCCTCTTCCTTGAAGCGCGAGCTCGTGGAAGGGCTCGACATCATGATCGTGCGCGAGCTGACGGGCGGGGTTTATTTCGGTGAGCCGCGCGGCATCGAGGATCTGCCGAACGGTGAGCGCCGCGGTTTCGACACGCAAGTTTATTCGACGCATGAAGTGCAGCGCATCGGGCGCGTGGCCTTCGATCTTGCGCGTAAGCGCGGCAACCGCGTCACCTCCGTTGAAAAGCGCAACGTCATGCATTCCGGCGTCTTCTGGCATGAAGAAATGGTCAAGCTGCACAAGGCGGAATTCTCCGACGTGACGCTCGATCATATGCTCGCCGACAATTGCGGCATGCAGCTTGTGAAACAACCCAAGCAGTTCGACGTTATTGTCACCGACAATCTCTTCGGGGATATGCTGTCCGATGTCGCGGCCATGCTGACGGGGTCTCTCGGCATGCTGCCTTCCGCCTCCCTCGGCGGCAAGGATGCCAACGGCAAGGCCAAGGCGCTTTACGAGCCCGTGCACGGCTCGGCGCCCGATATCGCGGGCCAGGGGCTTGCCAATCCGCTTGCAACGATCCTCTCTTTCGCCATGGCGCTGCGTTACACGTTCGATCTCGGCGCCGATGCGGATCTTCTGGAGAAAGCCGCAGAGACAGTGCTCGCCGAAGGCTACCGCACGGGCGACATCATGCAGCCCGGCATGAAAAAGGTCGGGACGAAACAAATGGGCGACGCGGTGCTTGCCGCGCTCACCAAACTGTCCGCTTAAAATATGACCGTCTGACTTTATCCGGGATCGCAAGTCAGACGGTCCCGTGAAAAGGCGATCCGCAAGAAGGAGCCGCTTAAGGCTTCAGGAGAAACACATGGGTTATAAAGTCGCTGTCGTTGGCGCCACGGGCAATGTGGGTCACGAGATGCTGAACATTCTGGCGGAACGCAAGTTCCCCGCCGACGAGGTGGTGGCGCTCGCCTCCCGCCGTTCTCAAGGCACGGAAGTTTCGTTCGGCGACAAGACCCTGAAGGTCAAGGCGCTGGAGAATTACGATTTCTCCGATACCGACATTGCGCTGATGTCGGCCGGCGGCTCGGTGGCCGAAGAATGGGCACCGAAAATCGCCGCGCAGGGCTGCGTCGTGATCGACAATTCCTCCAAGTTCCGCATGGACCCGGACGTGCCGCTCGTCGTGCCGGAAGTGAATGCGGAGGCGATTGCCGGTTACACGAAGAAGAACATCATCGCCAATCCCAACTGCTCCACGGCGCAGATGGTGGTGGCGCTGAAGCCGCTGCATGAGAAAGCCACGATCAAGCGTGTGGTCGTCTCCACCTACCAGTCGGTTTCCGGCGCCGGCAAGGCGGCGATGGACGAGCTTTTTACGCAGACGCGTGCCATCTATGTGAACGATCCCATCGTCAAGGAACAGCTGACGAAGCAGATCGCTTTCAACGTTATTCCGCATATCGATGTCTTCATGGAAGACGGCGATACGAAGGAAGAGTGGAAGATGATGGCCGAGACGAAGAAGATGCTCGACCCGAAGATCAAGCTCACGGCGACCTGTGTGCGGGTGCCGGTTTTCGTCGGCCATTCCGAAGCGGTGAATATCGAGTTCGAGAATCCGATTTCCGATGATGAGGCGCGCGAAATCCTGCGCGAAGCGCCGGGGATTCTCGTCGTCGATAAGCGCGAGGACGAAGGCTATGTCACGCCGGTCGAATGCGTGGGCGATTACGCCACCTTCATCAGCCGTATTCGCGTCGATCCGACGGTGGAAAACGGCCTGAACCTGTGGTGCGTGTCGGACAATTTGCGCAAAGGCGCCGCGCTCAACGCCATTCAGATCGCCGAAGTGCTTTGCTCGGATTATCTGAAAAAAGCCTGATCGCAGCGATCTCCTAGATGAAAACGCCCTTCCGGCCTGCCGGGAGGGCGTTTTTTCATAGGATAGACTGACCGTTTTCCACTTATTAAGACTAGTGAGTGATAACTATACCCCGCGCGTGGTGGCGTCTTTTCATTGGCCGGAACAAAGAGGTTCCGGCGACAGCGTTGCGGGGCAATGGCAATGGCGCCAATGAGCGGGCTCGATATCGCCTGGGTTCTGATCTGTACCGTGCTGGTGCTGCTCATGCAGGCAGGCTTCACCTGTCTTGAAACCGGGCTTATCCGCGCGAAAAACTCCATCAATGTCGCGGTAAAGAACGTCGCGGATTTTTCTCTCGCCAGTCTTGTCTTCTGGGCGGTGGGCTACGGGCTGATGTTCGGGCCGAGCGCTTTCGGTCTTATCGGCCATGACGGCTTCATGCTGGCGGGCCAGGCGGAGGTAACGCCCGAGCGTTCCAGCGAGATGGTGTTCTTTTTCTTTCAGCTCGCCTTTTGCGGCACCTCGATCACGATTGTCTCCGGGGCCGTTGCCGAGCGGATGAGCTTCAAGGGCTACCTTGCCGCGACTTTCATTCTCTCCCTTTTTATCTATCCGATCATCGGCCATTGGGCCTGGGGCGGGCTTGCTTCGGGCTCCGCGACCGGCTGGCTTGAGAAACTCGGCTTTATCGATTTTGCCGGTTCCACGGTCGTTCACAGCGTCGGCGGCTGGGCGGCACTTGCCGCTATCCTGGTTATCGGCCCGCGCCTTGGCCGCTTCGGGCAGGGCGGGCGGGTCATCGAGCCGCATAATCTGCCTTTTGCCGCCCTCGGCATGTTCCTCATCTGGATCGGCTGGTTCGGTTTTAATGGCGGCAGCACGCTTGCCGTCAATCATGTGGTGCCGGTGGTGCTTGTTCATACGCTGCTTGCGGCTTCCGCCGGGGGCATTGCGGTGATGGGGCTGACCTGGGCAACGGACGAGCGCCCGGATGTCGGCGCGACGATCAACGGCGTCCTGGCCGGGCTCGTTGCGATCACCGCAAGCGCGCATATCGTGAGCACGGGCGGGGCCATTCTCATCGGCGCTATTGGCGGCTTCGTCTCGGTGCTGGCTGCCAAGCTGCTGGAGCGGCTGGAGATCGACGATGCGGTGGGCGCGGTGCCGGTGCATCTGGCCGCCGGTATCTGGGGCACGCTCGCCGTCGCGTTTTTCGGTGAGATGTCCTACTTCCCGAACGGCGTGAGCCGGTTCGAGCAATTCACCGTGCAGCTTACCGGCGTTGCCGCGGCAGGGGCTTATGCGTTCACGCTTTCCTTTGCGCTGATGAAACTCATCGATCCTTTCCTTGCGATGCGCGTGCGCGCACGGGCCGAGCGCGAAGGGCTCAATATTTCCGAACACGGGGCAAGCAGCGCGCTTTCCGAACTTCTGGGGCGGATGGAAGACCAAAGCCGGCGCGGGGATTTTTCCCACAAGGTGCCGGTCGAGCCTTTCACGGAAGCAGGCGAGCTTGCCTTCCGTTACAATCTCGTTCTCGACCGTTTCAACAGCGAAGTCAGCGCCCGTGAAAAAGCGGCGACGGCTTTGCGCGAGGCGCGCGATGCTGCCGAGATCGCCAATGCGGCGAAGTCCGAATTCCTTGCCAATATGAGCCATGAGCTTCGAACGCCGCTTAATGCGATCATCGGTTTTTCCGAGATCATGACGGGCGGCATGTTCGGCGAGATCGAAAACCCGCAATATAAAGAATATATCCGCGACATTTACCGCTCCTCCAACCATCTGCTCAGCCTCATCAACGACATTCTCGATCTCTCCAAGATCGAGGCGAACAAGATGGAGCTCGCGGATGAAGATCTCGATCTCGGCGAGGAAGTGCGCGGCTGCGAGCGGCTGATCCGCTGGCGTGCGCAGGAAGCCAAACTCGTTTTCGATGTGCTCATTGCCGAAGACCTGCCCCGGCTGATCGCCGACCGGCGGGCACTTCGCCAGATGATCCTCAACCTCGTCTCCAACGCGGTGAAGTTCACGCCGGAAGGGGGCCGTGTGGTCCTCTCGGTAGAGCGGGAGGTGGATGGGCGTATCGCGATTTCGGTTGCGGATACCGGCATCGGCATCGAGAAATCGGATATCCCGAAAGCGCTGACGCCGTTCCAGCAAATCTCGACGGGCGACACGGTCTATATGGCCGACGGCACGGGGCTCGGCCTGCCGATCACCGCGGCGCTCGCGCGGCTGCATGGCGGCACGGTGGTGATCCGCTCCGAGCCTGGGCGTGGCACGGAAGTGACGGTGCGTCTTCCCGCCTCCCGTCTTCAGGAGCGGCCTGTGAAGAACAAGATCGAATTCGTTTAAGCCGCCATCGGCATCACGCGGAAATTTCCATGCGCAGCCCTTCTTTATTGAAAAGGGGATCTGCGGGCAGGCGGATTTCTGCCCCCTGGCTCATGCGCCAGGCGCTCCAGGCGCAGGCGCATGCATCGAGAATATCGTCTTTTCCCACCTCCTTGCGCTTGAATGCGGGTGCGCGCAATTGTGCGAGCGGAAAGCCCGCCTTTTCAAGAAGGGTGCGGCGGAGCGCGAGGCCGGGTTCCGCCGGCGCGCTTTTGACTTTTTTCGGCAAGTGCAGCGGTATCTCCCCGTTCATTGCCCAGAATGCCAGCTCCGGGTGGCATTCGCGCAGCCAGCTTTGCGTTTGCGGTGTTGCAAGTGCTGCAAGCTCGCGGATCTTCGGGAAGATGTTGAAACATTGTTTGGAAACACCGCGCGGCGGCTCCGAATGCGCGCGGTTGAGATGGCAGGCCTCCTGAAACTCCTCAGCCGCAAGGGCGGCGCGCGCCGGGGTGGAAAAGACGGAGGATTGGCGCTGGCCGAGCCGGGCGCGGGCCTCGCGTTCGCAGGGCCGCCCGCCGCGCTCGGCTTTTTCCGGCAGGCCGATCGGCATATCGACAGCGAGAAAGGCAGGTCGCTCGTCCCAGGTCAGAACCTCGGCAAGTTTTTTCACCAATCGGGCTTCAGGCGGCGGGCCTTCCGGTCCTTGCCAGAGCACCAGCACCCAGCCTGCCGGGCAACCATCGGCACCTGCCATGATCATGGCTGAAGTTCCTCAAGCTCAAAGCGCGGGGCTTTGGGGCGGAGCGCTTCTTGATGGGCAATGAGCCGCAATTCATCAGCACCTCTACTTGCCGCGATAATGGCGGCAGCGGCATCCGAGGCAAGGGCGAGCGCATGGGCGGGTTCACCCGTTTCCAGGAAATGGCTCAGAAAGAGCGCGCTGATCAGATCGCCCGTGCCTTTCGGCACGTCTTCGATGAAAGGCGTGCTGCAGCGCCAGGCATGGGAGGGGCTTACCAGCACACTTGCCGCAAACCCGGGCTCCGGCGGCGGCGCGGAGGTGGCAAGCACATAAGGTGTTTTCAGCGCGCGGGCCGCGGCGCGCGTCTGCGCCATGTTCTCGCAGGGCAATCCGGCAAGATGCGAGAGCTCGAACGGGTTCGGCGTTAGAATATCGGCAAGGGCACTGAGCGCGCGCATGCCCGAGGCGATAGCTTCAGGAACGTAAAGCCCCGTGTCTTCATCGCCGAGAATGGGATCGCAAAGATAAAGAAAGGGCTGCTTTCTTTCCGTTGCCTCTTTGCGGCGCCGTGCGATGAAACTTGCGGCGATATCCAATTGTTCGGGATGGGCGAAATAGCCGGTGAGCACCGCATCGCAATCCGCAAGCCAGCCCTTTTCTTCCAAGGAGGAAAGCGCGGCTTCCAGAAAACCGGGATCGGTTACTCGAGCGGCAGGTTTCCCATGGCCCGGATGGTGTGAAAGCAACGTAGTCGGCAGCGCCATCACCTCATGGCCGAGGCGCTGCAATGTGAAAACAGCGGCGGAATTGCCCACATGGCCTCTCGCGACCTGGCTGGAAAGACAAAGAATATTGGCCATCCGGCATTTCCTTAGAGCGTAAGCTTTGGCTGCGCGGCCTCATGGCGAATCGCTGCTTGGCAGCGGGGCACGGGCTTTATAGTCTGCCGCCAATTCAAGCCTTGCAGAAGACCATTGGAGAGAGTTTATGGCCGATCAGTCCGCCCGCCCGCGCCGCAGCGTGCTTTATATGCCCGGATCGAACGCCCGGGCGCTGGAAAAAGCAAAGAGCATTGCCGCCGACGCGCTGATCCTGGATCTGGAAGATGCGGTGGCGCCGGACGCCAAGGAAGAAGCGCGCGCGCAAGTGACCTCCGCCGTTGTGGGCGGCGGCTATGGCAAGCGGGAAATCGTGATCCGCGTGAACGGGCTCGACACGCCTTGGGGCGCGGGTGATATCGAGGCGGCGGTGGCCGCCGGGCCGGACGCCATCCTGGTGCCGAAGATCAGCTCGCCGGAAGATGTGACGCGCGCGCATGAGGCGCTGGAAAAAGCGGGCGCAGGCCCCGAGCTGCAGCTTTGGGCGATGATGGAAACGCCGCTTGCCATGCTGCGCGCCGAAGCCATTGCCGCGATGAGCCAGACGACGCGGATGAGCGTTTGGGTGATGGGCACGAACGACATCGCCAAGGAACTGCGCTGCGCCCACACGCCCCTGCGGCTGCCGATGATCACATCCCTCGGGCTTTCCATGCTGGCGGCGCGCGCTTATGGCATTGTGATGCTCGACGGCGTTTATAACGACATCAAGGATGAAGACGGTTTCAAGGAGATGTGCGTGCAAGGCCGCGAGCTCGGCTTTGACGGCAAGACCCTGATCCATCCCTCACAGGTCGGCCCTTGCAATGAGATTTTTGCGCCCGATCCGGAAGATGTCGCTTTCTCGCGCGCCATTATCGATGCCTTCGCCCAGCCGGAGAACAAAGGCAAGGGCGTGTTGAAAGTGGAAGGGCGCATGGTCGAGCTCTTGCACGAAGAAATCGCCCGGCGCACCGTTGCCATTGCCGAGGCGATCACAGAGCTTGAGAAGAGCGCATAGACCTTCGTGTGCTTGGCGCCCAAACACTGCCTCAAGGGAGGGCAAGATGAGCAAATCCATCGAAGACTATGTGGTCCGCACCGGCTCTTTCGAGACGGAAGGCGGGTTCCGGTTTGCCCATCCGCTCAATCCCAATTCACGGATCGAGATGCGCCAGCTTTCCCGGCAGGCAGGCATGGAGCGGGTACACCTTACCCTCGCGCGCGTGCCGGCAGGCAAGGAAAGCTTTATTGCCCATGCGCATACGACCGAAGAAGAGTTTATCTTCATTCTGGAAGGTGAAGGGTTGCTGCGGATCGACGGGGAGACGGCCATGGTGCGCAGCGGCGATTATGTCGGCTTTCCGGCGGACGGCGCCGTGCATCATCTCTCCAACCCCGGCACGAGCGATCTTGTCTATCTGATGGGCGGTGAGCACCTGAAAGCGGATGTCTCCCGGTTTCCCGATATTGGCAAGGTTGGCTTTTGGGCGGACGGCATCATGACCTATGTGGATGAAGATGCGGGCCAGCGTTTCGTGCCGGATGATTTCGTTGCGAAGGACTGAAGCGCCGCCATGCGGCAATGACGACAAGCCTAAAGCAGAAAGAAAACGATGACGAAAACCAATCCGGGTAATTTCTTCGAGGATTTCAAGATCGGACAGGTGCTTGCCCATGCAACGCCGCGCACGGTGACGGAAGGCGATGTCGCGCTTTACACCGCGCTCTTCCCGGTGCGTTTTGCGCTGCAATCTTCCGATGAATTTGCCCGGAGCGCGGGTTATGCCCGCGCGCCCATCGATGACATGCTCGCCTTTCATATCGTCTTCGGCAAAACCGTTCCCGATATTTCACTGAATGCGGTTGCCAATCTCGGCTATGCCGATTGCCGTTTCCTGAAACCCGTCTTTCCCGGCGACACGCTCTCGGCACGTTCGGAAGTGATCGGCCTGAAAGAAAATTCGAACGGCAAGACCGGCGTCGTTTATGTCCGCTCTACCGGGCACAATCAGGCGGGCGAGGCGGTGCTCGATTATGTGCGCTGGGTGATGGTGCGCAAACGCGATGAGGCGTCTCCTGCGCCCGACCCTCAAGTGCCGGACCTGCCGGGCGCGGTAGATCCCTCGGCTATCGCGCTGCCCGAGGGCACGGATTTTTCGAAGATCGACCTTGCCGCATCGGGCTCGCCCTTCAAATGGGATGACTATGAAGCCGGTGAAAAGATCGACCATGTGGACGGCGTGACGATCGAGGAAGCCGAGCACATGATGGCGACCCGCCTTTATCAGAACACCGCCAAAGTGCATTTCAACCAGTTTACGGAAGGTAAGGGCCGTTTCGGGCGCCGGCTCATTTATGGCGGCCATGTGATTTCCCTTGCCCGCGCGCTTTCCTTCAACGGGCTCGGCAATGCCTTCCTGGTTGCGGCAATCAATGGCGGGCGGCACGTCGCGCCCTGCTTCGGCGGCGATACGGTTTTTGCCTGGTCGCATTTGCTTGAAAAAGCGCTCTGCCCCGGCCGGGACGATCTCGGTCTCCTGCGTATTCGCACCATTGCCGCCAAAGACCGCATGTGTCACGATTTCCCCGGGATGGAGAACGATGGGGATGCAGAGGGCGTCATTCTGGACCTTGATTATTGGGTTCTGATGCCCCGCTAGGGCGACATGAAGAAATTCACTTTCTATGAAGTGAAGGTCGAGGAAATCGAGCCCGGTATCGTCGTTACCGATTACGGCAGCCAATTGGTTACGCCCGTCCTGCTTGCCGATCTTCTCGACAGGCTCTTGCGTGAATGGGGCGAGACGAAAATCGCCATGTTGACCATCGCGCCCAGCGCCACGGAGATGGGTAATTTTACTGCCGTGATCGAAGAGAAGAACGCATCGGGCTTTATCGTCGCCTCCGCCGTTCTCGCCTCGAACCCGCTGCAGAGAGAGCTCGTCCGCGTCGTCCATGGACAAAAACAGACGGCTCACCCGCGGCGTATTTTCGAAGAGAAGGAAGAAGCGCTCGCCTGGCTGCGAGAAGAGCTGGCGAAACACTGACGGGCAGAATGCCTCTATGATGCAATCTCGCTTCTACTATCCGTTTTAAACACACTTGTGTGAGGTTGTGTCATTTGGCGGTTTTTGTTGCCTCTTTGGCGTGATTTTTCAGCCGCCCGCGATTGCCCGGCAAAAAACTTTCCGACAGAGTTTTACATCGATGGGGCAAAGGGGACCGCCGTGTGAAGCGTAGGGGATGGCGTTTCGGTCATTGCGGCATGAGGCAATGAAGCAATTCAAATTTTACGAAGTCGATATCGAGGAAATCGAGCCGCGTATCATCGCTCTCGATTACGGTAATTATCTCGTAACGGCGGATATCGTCCGCTCGCTTCTGATCAAGATCAAAAAAGACTGGGCTGGGCAGAAGGTGGCGCTGCTTTCCAGCGCCGAGGCGATTTCCAATCTCGACAAGGTCGCGCATGTGCTCGAAGAGCTGAAGGCTTCGGAGTTCATCTGCGCCGGCGGCATCCTGGTGCGCAACCGTCTGCAGACGGATATTGCCCAGGCTTTCGTCAAAATCCCGACGGCGGGGGAATATCCGCAGAAAATCTTCGTCGATAAGGACGAAGCGCTTTGCTGGCTGAGAGAGAAGTTGGCTGCCTGACTTGCTGAGTGTGTATCGCTGTGTCACTCTTTTGAGAAGGGTACTGGGCCGTGGATGAGCCTTTATGGGTACGGCACTCAAGCAGCTTCGTTTCTATGAAGTTGAAATCCGCGAGCTTGAGCCGCGGATCATAGAAATCGATTATGGAACGCAGATCATCACCGCCGAGCTTCTCGAAGCGGTGGTGGAGAAAGTGCATAAAGAATGGCCTGACTATAAGGTGGCTATTCTGGTGCAAGCGGCATCCGCGGTGGATCTCGGCCGGGTCGCCAAAGTGGTCGAAGCGGAAAAACTCGGGCGGACGACGGCCGCCGTTGCCATTCTCGGCCACAGTAAGCTTGCGCAGATGCTGGGTAATCTCTTCATGCGTTATGAGCGCAGTCCCTATCCCAACCGGCTTTTTACCGATAGGGAGGCAGCCATTGCCTGGCTGCGCGCGCGTCTGAAGGAAGAGTGAGCCTGGAGCGCGTCCTAAATACGAAGAACGCCTTTGGGTAGCGGCGAGGACGCATCGATCACCCTCTCGGCAGGAAAGATCAGCCGCACGCATGTGCCCGCTCCAAGCTCGCTTTCAAGCTCGAGCCGGCCCCCATGCAGTTCCATCAACCGGTGCGAGAGTGGCAGGCCGAGACCGGTGCCCTCATATTGACGGTGCAGCGAATTGTCGATCTGCCCGAAATTCTCCATTGCAAGGGCAATGTCTTTTTCCGCGATCCCGATGCCGGTGTCTCGAATGGCGATGCAAAAGCTGCCGTCGTCCTGCAATGCAGCGGAAAGCTCGACCGATCCCCCTTTCGGCGTGAATTTGACCGCATTGGAGAAGATGTTGAGCAGTATCTGGCGGATGCGCCGCTCGTCGCCCGTCAGCAGCGGCAGCTGGCTTAGGTCCGCGATGCGGACCTCCACCTCGCCGCTTTCGGCCAGGTGAGCGATCATCCGTTGGGCGGAGGTAACGGCCTGCGCGATCTCGACGGTCGTTTCTTCGAGTTCCAGATGTCCGGCATCGAGTTTGGAAAAATCCAGAATGTCGTTGATGAGCGCCAAGAGGTGCTTACCGCTTTCATGAATATGGCCGGTATATTCCCGGTAATGATCATTGGGCAACGGGCCGAAATGCTCGTGCGCCATCATCTCGGAAAAGCCGATAATGGCGTTGAGCGGGGTTCTGAGTTCGTGGCTGATTGCGGCGAGGAATTGCGATTTTGCCTGGCTGCCTGCCGCAGCGGCTTCGAGTGCGCTGAGAAGATTGTCGCGCGCCGCTTCCAGCTCGTCCCGCGTGGCTTCCAGTTCTTCGGTGTAAAGGCGCAGGCGTTCGGCTTCTTGCGCGCTGCGCCCGGCAAGATGCTTGTCGAAAACCGCCATGAGAAACGCGGTGCCCAGGATCATGGCGGAGAGCATGGCCGTGAAGATTGCCAGCCATTTGGGGTCCGCTGTGGCATAGGAAAAGGGCACGGTGGGGTCGGGAGCCAGCGTGACTGCCGTCATGCCGGTGAAGTGCAGCCCGCAAATGGCGAGCGTGAAAAGCACCGTGCCCGCGGTGAGCCGCTGCATCCCGGTCAGATAGGGAATGAGATTGAATGCAAGCGCCATGGTGCCGAGGCCGATGGCCCAGGAGGCGATGACATAGGTGCCGTCCCACTCGATGTGGCCCGAAAGGCGCAGCGCCGACATGCCGGTGAAATGCATGAAACCGATGGCCGCGCCGACGGTCAGCCCGGCCAGTGTCAGCCGGTTCATGTAAAGGGCGATGCCTGCCCCCAGCGTGCAAAGCACGACGGAAATAACGACGGAAAGCGCCGTCAGCGGAATGTCGTAAGCGACCGGCAGCGTGGATTGATAGGCCAGCATGGCGATGAAATGCGTTGCCCAGATGCCGGAGCCCGCCACCAGCCCGGTGCCCAGCAGCCAATAGAACTTGGCCTTTCCTTCCGCCGCCCAGGCGCGAAAGAAGAGGTCGATGGCGTTGAAGCAGGCGATCATGCACACGGTGGCGGCAAGGCCTACGAGCCACAAATTGTGCTCACTCGTGATGCATTCGAGAACCGTGAACATTAGTACCGACCGCCGTCTGACCCACCCCGTCCCGGATGCGCCTGCGAGTCGCCAAAGGCGGGGCAGCCGGGTGCTTGGGACCTTGATAGAGGATCGGCATGTACGGGCGGTTAATTTAACCTGTTAGTCTTTTCGGGGTGCCTCCTTCCCGGCAGAGGCTGTTTGGCGGGGCGTGCGGGCTGCCGCAAGGGAAAGCGATACTTTGCGATTCATTCGCAAAAATAAGCCTTAAGTGCCTGATTTTTCTTCTGCATTTGCCTTGACGCCCCGGCTCGGCTAAACACTTTCTCCAAAAGCAACCCTTTGAGTAATCAATATCAGGGGCAGGTCCTCAATGGCTGACTCACCTTCCGCTTCCCGGCCGCTTTCGCCGCATTTGGGCATTTACCGCAAAATGCTCACCATGATGATGTCGATCGTGCATCGCATTACCGGCGCCGCGCTCTATTTCGGTACTTTGCTGCTTGCCTGGTGGCTGATCGCCGCGGCAAGCGGGGCGGAGGTTTATGAGGTCTTCTCGGCCCATGCCGGGTCCTGGTACGGGCGGATCGTGCTCTTCGGCTACACCTGGGCACTGATCCACCACATGCTGGGCGGTCTGCGCCATCTCGTGTGGGATATGGGCAAGGGCTTCAACCTGCGCCTTGTCGAATGGATGGCCCGCGCCACGGTTGCAGGCTCGGTCATTCTAACTCTGGTGGTCTGGGTGATCGCCTATCAGATGATGGGAGCGCTTTGATGAGCGATATGCGCACACCTTTGAGCCGCGTGCGCGGCCTTGGCTCGGCAAAAGCCGGGACGGAACATTTCTGGCTGCAGCGGCTGACGGCGATCGCCAACATCCCGCTGGTGATTTTTCTTCTTGCCTCGCTCGTGGCGCTGGCCGGCGCGGACTATGAGACCGTGCGGGCCTATCTTTCCATGCCGCTCGTCACCGTCATCGTGCTGGCGCTGATCGTCTCGGGCATTTGGCATATGCGCCTCGGCATGCAGGTGGTGATCGAGGATTATGTGCACGGCGAGAATCTGAAACTGCTCTCGATCATCGGGAACAATTTCTTCGCGCTCGCGGTCGGGCTTGCCTGCGTCTATGCGGCGCTGAAGCTCGGTTTCGGTTCTTAAAATTCGGGTCCCGGTTTCCGGGCCATGTGACATTCAATTCATAAAAGGCAGTGTCCGGCATGAGTGCCTCAAAAGCATATGAATTCCAGGATCATTCCTTCGACGTAGTGGTGGTCGGCGCCGGCGGCGCCGGGCTGCGCGCCACGCTTGGCTGCGCTCAGGCCGGCTTGAAGACCGCCTGCATCACCAAAGTGTTTCCCACCCGCTCGCACACGGTTGCGGCGCAGGGCGGTATTTCCGCTTCGCTCGGCAATATGGGGCCGGACGATTGGAAATGGCACATGTACGACACCGTCAAAGGGTCGGACTGGCTGGGCGATCAGGACGCCATCGAATATCTTTGCCGCGAAGCGCCCAAAGCCGTTTACGAGCTCGAGCATTTCGGCGTGCCCTTCTCCCGCACGGAAGAAGGCAAGATCTATCAGCGTCCTTTCGGCGGCATGACGACCGAGTACGGCAAAGGCATTGCGCAGCGCACCTGCGCGGCTGCCGACCGCACGGGCCACGCCATCCTGCACACGCTTTACGGCCAGAGCCTGCGCTATGATGCTGAATTCTTCATCGAGTTCTTCGCCATCGATCTCATCATGAACGATCAGGGCGCCTGTGTGGGCGTCGTGGCGCTGAAGATGGATGACGGCACGTTGCACCGCTTCTCGTCCAAGCAGACGATCCTGGCGACGGGCGGCTATGGCCGCGCTTACTTCTCGGCCACCTCCGCGCATACCTGCACGGGCGACGGAAATGCCATGGTGCTGCGCGCCGGTCTGCCGCTGCAGGACATGGAATTCGTGCAGTTCCACCCGACGGGGATTTACGGCGCCGGCTGCCTGATCACGGAAGGCGCGCGCGGCGAAGGCGGCTATCTCGTCAACTCCGAAGGCGAGCGCTTCATGGAGCGCTATGCGCCCTCAGCCAAAGACCTTGCCTCGCGCGACGTGGTCTCCCGTTCCATGACCATGGAAATCCGCGAAGGGCGCGGTGTGGGCGCAGGCAAAGACCACATCTTCCTGCATCTCGATCACCTCGACCCGGCGGTGCTGCATTCGCGCCTGCCCGGCATTTCCGAATCCGCGCGGATTTTCGCGGGCGTCGATGTGACGAAGGAGCCGATCCCGGTGCTCCCCACCGTGCACTACAATATGGGCGGTATCCCGACGAACTATCACGGCGAAGTCATCTCCGGCAAAGACGGCGAGGCGACGGTGCCGGGCCTGATGGCTATTGGCGAGGCAGCCTGCGTCTCCGTTCACGGGGCGAACCGTCTCGGTTCCAACTCGCTGATCGACCTTGTGGTGTTTGGCCGCGCGGCGGGCCTGCGCGCCTCGGATGTGGTGGACCCGTCCACCAAGGCGCCGGACCTGCCGAAGGGCGCGGGCGATTATGCCATCGAGCGTCTCGATCATTTCCGCAATGCCAAGGGCGGCACGCCGACGGCGGATCTGCGCCTTCGCATGCAGCGCGTCATGCAGAACAACTGCGCGGTTTACCGCACGGGCGATGTTCTGGAAGAGGGCGTCAAGCTTATGGAAGAAGTGCATGCGGGTATCGACGATATCGGTGTCTCGGACCGCTCGCTCATCTGGAACTCCGATCTCATCGAAACGCTGGAATTCGACAACCTGATCGTTCAGGCCCGCGCGACGATGAACGGGGCGGAGGCGCGCAAGGAAAGCCGCGGCGGCCATGCCCGCGAGGACTTCTCCAGCCGCGACGACGACAACTGGATGAAACACACGCTGGCTTGGGTGGATGACAAGCGGAACGTCACGCTCGGCTACCGCGATGTGCACAGCTACACGCTGACAGATGAAATCGACTATATCGCGCCGAAAGAGCGCGTCTATTAAGGCCGGTGAAGGGGTACGCAAATGGTTGAACTTGCACTGCCGAAAAATTCCCGCGTCAAAAAGGGAAAGACCCATCCGGGCCCGAAGGATGCGAAGAATGTACGGAAGTTCCACGTCTATCGCTGGAACCCGGATGATGGTGAAAATCCGAGCATAGATACGTATGACGTCGATCTCGACTCCTGCGGGCCCATGGTGCTCGACGCGCTGATCAAGATCAAAAACGAGATCGACGCGACGCTGACCTTCCGCCGCTCCTGCCGCGAAGGCATTTGCGGTTCCTGCGCGATGAACATCGACGGCACGAACACGCTTGCCTGCACGAAGGGCATCGACGAGGTGAAGGGTGATGTGAAGATTTACCCGCTGCCCCACATGCCCGTGGTGAAGGACCTGGTGCCCGATCTCACCAATTTCTATGCGCAGCACGCCTCCATCGAACCTTGGCTGCAGACCAAGACGGTGGAGCCGGAAAAAGAATGGAAACAGTCGCCGGAAGACCGCGAAAAACTCGACGGGCTTTACGAGTGCATTCTGTGCGCCTGCTGCTCGACCTCGTGTCCTTCTTATTGGTGGAACGGCGACCGCTATCTCGGTCCGGCCGTGCTTCTCCAGGCCTACCGCTGGCTGATCGACAGCCGTGACGAGGCAACCGGCGAGCGGCTCGACAATCTGGAAGACCCCTTCCGGCTTTACCGCTGCCACACGATCATGAACTGCGCCAAGGCCTGCCCGAAGGGCCTCAACCCGGCCAAGGCGATTGCCGAGATCAAGAAGATGATGGTGGAACGCCGCGTCTGACCTCTCCGCTATCCGGAAGTTGCCCGGAATGTTGCAAAGGCCGTCCCTCGGGGCGGCCTTTTGCTTGTTGCCGGTCTAAGGCGCGCTGTCTTTCTCGCGCAGGAAACGGATGGCGGCTTCGGCAATCTTCTCCGGCTGTTCCGGCAGGAGCGCGTGACCGGCATTTTCGATTTCCGCGACGGTGATGCGGGAACCGAATTCTTCTTTCAGCAGCACGGATGTGTGTTCGGGCGGGGCAATCGTGTCCTGCATCGCCTGGATGATGAGAAGGGGCGCGCTGCCGCCCTGCCACCATTCCTTGGCGGGTGTGGACTGTGTCGCGGCGACTTGCAGCTTGGCGGTTTTCCAGTTCCAGCCGCTCATCCAGTAATCCGGCACGGTGTTGCCGTCAGCGAAGAAGGCGAGCTTTACTTCCGGCCCGCGCCAGAAATCCGGCGCGAAGACATAGAAGCTGCGTCCCAGTGCTTTGCGGATGCGCGGGGCGATGGGTACTTTGCCGCCGGCGGCCAGAAGCAGCGTGCTTTTCACCTTTTCAGGAAAGTCGCTCGCATAGGTGCGCGCCACGCGGTTGCCGAAAGCATGGCCGAGGACGAAGATTTTTTCGCCGGGCGCTTCTTCCTGCGCAATCGTGTCGATGTCCTTGGCAAGATCATGCAGGGTCAGGCCTTCCGCCTCCGCGCCCGAACTTTCGCCCATGCCGCGCGGGTCGATGGCGGCGGTGCGAAAGCCTGCCCCGTTCAGCGCGCCGGCCAGCTCATTGAAATCGCTCGCCGCCCGCCCGAGGCTCGGGATCATGATGACCAGCGGGCCGTCGCCCGAAACGTAATAGCTCAGCGCCGCGCCTTCCCGCTCGGCCAGTTTGAGCGTGCCCGCGGCCTGCCGGGGCAATGTTTCCCGGTAGCTCCAATAGGCCCAGACCCCTGCGAAAAACACGAGCGCCAGGCCCGCCATAACAACCACGCGCATGAAATCCCCTTCCCTGATTTAAGTCGCCACACATGTACCACTCAATTCGCCGGGCGGGGATAAAGCGGGGCGGGCTTCATAAAAATATTTCGAGACCTCTTGCAATGATTTGATATTTCCATAAATATCGAACTATGAAACAGGAAGATGTCATTCTCGCCCTTGGCGCTCTTGCTCAGGAAACCCGGCTTCAGGTTTTCCGGGCCCTGGTGCGGGCCCATTCGCCGGATCCGGCGGCGGGCGGGCTGGCCGCCGGCGCGCTGGCCGAGGCGCTGGGCGTTGCCCAGCCCACGCTTTCCTTTCACCTGAAAGAGCTGGCGCGGGCCGGGCTCATTCAGGCGCGGCGGGAAGGGCGCTCGATCATTTACCGGGCCGAGCTCGGCGCCATGCAGGCCTTGACGCAATACCTGCTTGAAGATTGCTGCGGCGGGGCCTGCGGTTCCGTTCAAACCCTTTCTCTGGAAAAGGAGTGTGTGTGATGAAACGCCTTCATGTGAGCTTCAATGCAAGCGATCTGGAAAAATCCATCGCGTTTTACACCGAGCTTTTCGGCGCCGCGCCGAGCGTGCGCAAAGACGATTATGCCAAATGGATGCTGGACGATCCGCGCGTCAATTTCGTTATCGAAGGGGGCGGCGGCACGCCGGGCTTCACCCATGCGGGTATTCAGACGGAAAGCGAAGACGAGTTGCATGAAGTCTTTGACCGTCTGAAAGAGGCCGAAGCGCCCTATCTGCCCGAAGGCGTGACGACATGCTGCTATCACAAGTCCGAGAAAAGCTGGACGACGGACCCGGACGGCGTCGCCTGGGAAGCCTTCTACACTTTCCATCAGACCGAGGAGCGCGGGCATTCCAACTTGGAAGCGCAGGCATATGACGCCCCGCCCGCACAGGCGGAAAACATTACCGGCTGCGGCCTTTCCGGCTGCTGTTGAGGGAAAGTTCGATGAGCGAGAAGCGTCTCTTCAACGTGCTTTTCCTGTGCACCGGGAATTCCTGCCGCAGCATCCTGGCGGAAGCCTATCTCAACCATGCGGCAGGGGACCGGTTCAAGGCCTATAGCGCGGGCAGTAGGCCGAAAGGGCGCGTCCATCCGCGCGCTCTTGAAACGCTGCGCCTTGCCGGTATCGCCGTGGAAGGTCTTTCCAGCAAAAGCTGGGAGGCATTCGAGGGGCCGGGCGCGCCGGAGATCGATTTCGTCATCACCACGTGTGATAACGCGGCGAATGAGGTCTGCCCCATCTGGCCCGGCCATCCCGTCAGCGCTCATTGGCCCTTTCCCGATCCCGATGCGTTTGAAGGCTCCGAAACCGAGACGAAAGCGCATTTCCTCGATGTCTTTCGGCAGATCCGTACAAGGATCGATATTTTCACCAGCCTGCCGCTTGCCAGTCTGGGCCGGACAGGCGTGAAAGAGCGGCTCGATGAAATCGGCAAGACCGCGCCGGCTCCTTCCCTCTAGTTTTCTTCAGGATCGTTTCATGGCCGATAGCCAGCCCAGCCGCCTTTCGTTTCTCGACCGCTATCTCACCTTCTGGATTTTCGCTGCCATGGCGGCGGGCACGGTGCTGGGCACCTTCTTTCCGGGAGCCGCTCATCTTTTCGGCTCGTTCTCGATGGGCTCGACCAATCTCCTGATCGCCGCCGGGCTCATTCTCATGATGTATCCGCCGCTCGCGCGGGTGAAATACGAAGAGTTGCCGCGCGTCTTTGAAGACAGAAAGGTGCTGCTGCTTTCGCTTATTCAGAACTGGCTGATCGGTCCTGTCTTGATGTTTGCGCTTGCGGTGATTTTTCTGCGCGATGAACCGGCTTACATGACGGGTCTCATCATCATCGGTCTTGCCCGCTGCATTGCCATGGTCATTGTCTGGAACCAGCTTGCCCGTGGCAGCAACGAATATGTGGCAGGCCTTGTCGCCTTCAATTCGCTCTTTCAGCTTCTCTTCTTTCCCGCTTATGTCTGGTTTTTTCTCGGCGTGTTGCCGCCGCTTCTTGGGCTTGAGGGACAAATTCTCGATATCGGCTTCTGGACTGTGGCGGGCGCCGTTTTCCTTTATCTCGGTGTGCCCTTCGCAGGCGGGTATCTCACCCGCAAAGTGCTGCGCGCGCGCAAAGGCGAGGACTGGTACACGAATACTTTCCTGCCGCGCATAGGCCCCATTACGCTTGCCGCGCTGCTCTTTACGATTTTCGTCATGTTTGCGATGAAAGGCGAGGCGGTGCTGGCCCTGCCGGTCGATGCGCTGCGCATCGCGCTGCCGCTCGCCATCTATTTCTTCGTCATGTTCGCGGTCAGCTTTGTCATGGGCAAGCTTTTGGGGGCGGATTATGCGCGCACCACCTCGCTCTCCTTCACGGCGGCTTCCAATAATTTCGAGCTTGCCATTGCCGTTGCCATTGCCACGTTCGGCATTGCCTCGCCCGTCGCCTTTGCCACGGTCATCGGCCCGCTCGTGGAAGTGCCGGTGCTGATCTCGCTCGTCTCCGTGGCGCTCTGGCTGAAAAAGCGCTGGTTTACCGGCACGGAAGCCCGCCTTCCTGCCTGACGCAGGGGCGGGCTCTGCCTTTTCGGCGTGGCCTTCGGCTTTTGGCCAATATACTCGACAAGGAGCGCAAGAGACCGTGAGCGGGGCTTGCGGGCGCCGGGCTGCGGCGTTAAGCAGACAGGCAGGAAGGCGTCTGCCCGGATCTCGGGCCCCAGCCGGGAGAAAAAAATGACCAAAGAACTCACGCATTTTATCGGCGGCAAGGCCGTGAAGGGCCAGAGCGGCCGTTTCCTCGATGTTTACAATCCGAATACCGGTGAGGTTTCCGCGCGCACGCCGCTGGCAAGCGCCGATGAAGTGCGCGCCGCGATTGCCTCCGCCGAAAAGGCCTTTCCGGATTGGGCCGCCGTCAACCCGCAGCGCCGCGCGCGGGTGATGTTCGAGTTCAAGCGCCTGGTGGAAGCCAATATGAACGAGCTTGCCGAAATGCTCTCCAACGAGCATGGCAAGGTGATTGCGGATTCCAAAGGCGATGTGCAGCGCGGGCTGGAAGTGATCGAATTTTCCTGCGGCATTCCCCATCTTCTCAAAGGCGAGTACACCGAAGGCGCGGGCCCCGGCATCGACATGTATTCAATGCGTCAGCCACTCGGCGTTGCCGCCGGCATCACGCCCTTCAATTTCCCGGCCATGATCCCGATGTGGATGTTCGGTGTCGCCATTGCTTGCGGCAACACCTTCGTCTGCAAGCCTTCGGAAAAAGATCCCTCCGTGCCGCTGCGTCTGGCCGAACTGATGATGGAAGCGGGCGCGCCGGCAGGCGTGCTCAACGTCATCAATGGGGACAAGGAAGCGGTGGACACGCTTTTGACCGACCCCGCCATCGAAGCGGTGAGCTTCGTCGGTTCCTCGGCGATCGCCGAATATATTTACGGCACGGCTGCCGCGCACGGCAAACGCGTGCAGGCGATGGGCGGGGCGAAGAACCACGCTATCATCATGCCCGATGCGGATATGGACCGTGTGGTCGACGATCTCATCGGCGCGGGCTACGGCTCGGCGGGCGAGCGCTGCATGGCGATCTCCGTTGCGGTGCCCGTGGGCGAGGAAACGGCGGACCGGCTCGTCGAAAAACTCGTGCCGCGCGTGCAGTCGCTCAAAGTCGGCCTTTCCACCGATCCCGATGCCGATTACGGCCCGCTCGTCACCGCGCAGCACCGCGAGAAGGTGAAGGCCTGCATTGATCTCGGCGTCAAGGAAGGCGCGGAGCTGCTGGTCGATGGCCGCGACTTTTCCATGCAGGGCTATGAGAACGGTTTCTTCCTCGGCGGCTCGCTCTTCGACAAAGTGACGCCGGACATGTCCATGTATAAGGAAGAGATTTTCGGCCCGGTCCTCCAGATCGTGCGGGCGAAGGATTTCGAGGAAGCTGCATCGCTGCCGACGAAACATCAATATGGCAACGGCGTTGCGATCTTCACCCGCGACGGGGATGCGGCACGCAGCTTTGCCAGCCAAGTGCAGGTCGGCATGGTCGGCATCAATGTGCCGATCCCGGTGCCGCTTGCCTATCATTCCTTCGGCGGCTGGAAGCGTTCGGCCTTCGGCGACACGAACCAGCACGGGCCGGAAGGGGTGCGCTTTTATACGAAGGTGAAGACCGTCACCTCGCGCTGGCCGACCGGCGTCAAGGAAGGTTCGAGCTTCGTCATCCCGACCATGAAATAGAACCTGATTGGTTCTTGCGGAACATGAAGGCGTTGCCATCTAATGGCAGCGCCTTTTTCTTGGAGTCATCCCATGTCCGCTCAAGCTCAAGCTGCTCTGCCCGAAGAAAGCCCGGTCGATCTCGATGCCTATTTCGCGCGGATCGGCTATCAGGGCCCGCGCCAACCGGACTTCGAAACGCTGAGCGGCCTTCAGTTTGCGCAGGCCACCTCGGTGCCCTTTGAAAATCTCAACATTCTTTTCGGGCGCGGTATCGCGCTCGATCCGGAAAGCCTGCAGCGCAAGATCGTGCGCGAGCGGCGCGGCGGTTATTGCTTCGAGCAGAACGGGCTCTTGCTGCGCGTGCTGCGGCAACTCGGTTTTAAGGCAGACGGGCTGATCGGGCGTGTGCGCTGGATGATGCCGGAGGGCGCGCCGCCCACGGGCCTCACCCATATGCTGATCCGCGTGCATCTGCCCGAAGGGCCTTATCTGGTGGATGCGGGCTTTGGCGGTATCCGCCAGACGGTGCCGCTCAAACTCATACCGGGCCTTGTGCAGAAAACCTCCCATGAAGATTTCCGCCTGGTGGAAGAAGGCAGCAGCCTTCTTCTGCAGGCCGATCTTGGCAACCGCTGGGGCGACATTTGCGCTTTCGGGCTGGAGACGGCGGCGGCCGCCGATTATGAGCTCGGCAATTGGTTCACCTCCACGCATCCCTCCTCGCTTTTCGTCAATTACCTCATCGCCGAGCGCCCGGCGCCGGGCCTGCGCAAAATGCTCTTCAATGACATGCTGACGCTCCGTGCGGTGGGCGAGGAACCGGAAACGCATATGCTTTCTTCTGCCGAAGAAATCGCCGCCGCGCTCGATGAGCATTTCGATCTGCCCGTAGCGCAGGACAAGGTGCCGGTGCTGGAGAGGTTTGTGGGGCTGACCGCCTCGCTTTGAGGCAGGTGGTTGCCGCGCCGCTTCATGGACCCCGGGTCAAGCCCGGGGTGACAGCATGCGTGTGGAGCGGGCACTGAGCTTTCCCAATGCACTCCGTGTCACCCCGGCCCCCGAGCCGGGGTCCATGCAGCTTCCTGTAATAGAACAGCGCCTGCAGTAACCCTCAAACGCACTCCTGTCATCGGGCACACCTCGTTCGTCAATTGTTCTTCCCGCGAAGCGATTGCTTTCTGCGGCATATGCGCTAAAAGCGCCTCATGAGCGAGGGGCCCTTACAGGCATACCGCGCGCGTGTCGCGGCCGGCGAGATCGCGCATGACCCGGCGCAGGAACGGGCGGCGGGGCATTTGGCGCGCCTGCATGACGAGCTTTTATCCTGGCGGCCGGGCAAGAAGGCAGGGCCGCTGCGCCGCTTCGGCATCGGCAAGCCGGTGAGCCCGCCCGAAGGCATTTATCTTTGGGGCGATGTCGGACGCGGCAAATCCATGCTGATGGATCTCTTCTTCGAGGGCGCGCCTCTTGCCCAGAAGCGCCGGGTGCATTTTCACGCCTTCATGTCGCAGACCCATGAGCGCATCTTTGCCTGGCGGCAAAAAGAAAAGGCGGGCAAGGCCAAGGGCGATGATCCCATTCCCCCCGTCGCCGACCTGATCGCCGCGGAAGCCCAGCTTCTCTGCTTCGATGAATTTCAGGTGCATGACATTGCCGATGCCTCGATCCTCGGGCGCCTGTTCACGGCGCTTTTCGAGCGGGGGGTGGTGGTGGTCGCCACCTCGAACCGGGCGCCCGACGGGCTTTACGAGGGCGGGCTCAACCGGCACCGGTTTCTCCCCTTCATTGCGCTCATCAAGGAAGAGATGGAAGTGCTCAGCCTTGAAAGCGAGCGCGATTACCGGCTCGACCGGATGATGGGAATGCAGGTCTATCACACACCGCTCGGGAGCCCCGCCCGCGCCGCGATGGATGAGGCGTTCGCTGCGCTGACCGACGGGGCGCAGGGCCATGCGCGGCGCCTTGAAGTGAAGGGGCGGGCGGTGGAAGTGCCCTGCGCGGCGCACGGTGTGGCGCGGTTTTCCTTTGCCGATCTGTGTGAAAAGCCGCTCGGCGCGGCCGACTATCTGAAAATTGCCGAAACATTCGATACGGTACTGATCGACGATATTCCTCAGCTCGGGCCCGCGCGGCGCAATGAGGCCAAGCGCTTCGTCACGCTGATCGATGCGCTTTACGAGGCGCGCGTAAAGCTCGTCGCCTCCGCCGAAGCTGCGCCCCAGGCGCTTTATCCTTCAGGGGACGGGGCGTTCGAGTTCGAGCGCACGGTGTCGCGGCTGATGGAAATGCAATCGGCGGAGTATCTGGGCGAGGATGCCGCCCTTCACGCCGCCGATTGAGTTTCGGTGTCTCTTAGCGGGTAATCGGGAAAATCACCTTGCCGTCCGAGCGCTGGGCCGGCAGCGGCTTCGGCTCGGGCCGGGTGTTCACGGCGGCCGTTTTTACCGGCGTGTTATCCCGCTTTGCTGCTTCGCCCGCCGCTTTGGCTTCGGCTACGCGCAGTTTCTTTTCCGCCGTCAGCTCGTAGCTCCAGGTCTGCCCGTAGGAGGCCTGCAGGAAGCCGAAGGAAAGCCGCTCGCCGCGGGCCTTCGTCTTGGCGGGCACGGCGGCCCGGTCGAGGGTGAAATTGCGCTCCAGCTTCTGCCGGTCGATGGGGCGGAAGCCGTGAATTTCAGCAGCGGCAAGGCGCGGCTGATGGGCGCTCGCCAGCGCCGTTGCGGTGCCCGCGGTGTCGGGTTCCAGGAGGGCCATCAGCCCGCCGAAATCTTCTTTCGTGGCGGTGGACCCGTGCTCCTCGCAAAAGCCGCGGTCGGAGCGCAGAACGCTTTCCAGCATCCGGCAGTCCTTGCCTGTGGCGGCGGAAAGCGCATGTTCGGTCAGATCGCGGCCGGTAATGAAGCTGGCGGAAATCCCGGCGATGGTGAGTACTTCGCCCACCGTCACGGCGCCGATCAACGGTGCGCCGCAGCCGCTCAAGGAAAGGCCGAGTACGGCGGTCAGCGCTGCATTGCGCAGCTTGCGCCCTTTGCCCGGCTGGCCGGAAATGGAAGATTTAACGAAACTCACGAACCCCTTCGGCATTGCTGCCCGCCCCCATGTTACGCGTTAACGCCTAGCGCCGGCTCCGGATCTTGCCCCCGTCCTTATGGGGCCTGCGCTGGTGCCTGAGCCGCCCTTCGCCAGTTTGCGCCCATTCCTTGACAGGACGGCGAATAGTGCGACCGGCAGCCATACTTTTCAGGCTTTTTTATCGTGCGCTTCCTTGCCCTGTGAGTCAATCTGGCACGGGCGTCATGGTTAATGGCGGACAGGCGACGGGCAGGCATTCCAGACGGCTCGCCAAGCGCCGGAACAGGCCGAAATACGGTCTTTTGAGGGGCGAAACCATTGCGGGCGCAGCGATTTCACGCTACTAGGCACGCGGATTAACGATGTGCGGCCCCCAAGACCCAAGCTGGGCCTTAGAACCGGCCCCGAACGCCGCGCACACTCAACGCTCGCTGCCAGGGCATTCAGCTTGGCGGCTTATAGGCATCATTCCGGAGGCATTTTCATGGCGCGCAAAAAGATTGCACTTATCGGCGGCGGGCAGATCGGCGGCACGCTCGCCCATCTTGCCGGCCTTAAAGAACTCGGCGACGTGGTCATTTTCGACATTGCCGACGGCATCCCGCAGGGCAAGGGTCTCGACATTGCCGAGTCCTCTCCCGTTGACGGTTTCGATGCCGCTTATTCCGGCACGACCAAGTACAAAGACATCAAAGGCGCCGATGTGGTGATCGTGACCGCCGGTGTGCCGCGCAAGCCGGGCATGAGCCGCGACGATCTTCTGGAAATCAACCTCAAGGTCATGCAGCAGGTGGGTGAAGGCATTGCCGCGCATGCGCCGAACGCTTTCGTCATCTGCATCACCAACCCGCTCGACGCGATGGTCTGGGCGCTGCGCCAGTTCTCCGGTCTGCCGCACCACAAAGTCGTGGGCATGGCGGGTGTCCTCGACAGCGCTCGTTTCCAGTATTTCCTGTCCGAAGAGTTCAACGTTTCGGTGAAAGACGTCAGCGCTTTCGTGCTGGGCGGCCACGGCGACACGATGGTGCCGCTGACGCGCTATTCGACCGTTGCCGGTATTCCGCTCCCTGACCTCGTGAAGATGGGCTGGACCACGAAAGAGCGCCTTGATGAGATCGTGCAGCGCACGCGTGACGGCGGCGCGGAGATCGTCGGCCTTCTGAAAACCGGCTCGGCGTTCTATGCGCCGGCTGCTTCCGCCATCGCCATGGCCGAGTCTTACCTCAAAGACCAGAAGCGCGTTCTTCCGTGTGCGGCGTATCTGGACGGCCAGTACGGCGTGAAAGATATGTATGTGGGTGTTCCCACCGTGATCGGTGACAAGGGCGTGGAGCGGATCGTCGAGATCAATCTCAACGCGTCGGAAAAGAAAAACTTCGACAAGTCCGTCGGCTCGGTCAAAGGCCTGGTCGATGCGTGTAAGAAGATCAATCCGGCCGTTGCCAAGGGCGCCGCGCCCAAAGGTAAAGCCAAGAAGAAATAAGTTTTCCGCATGTGTGGAATGGCGAAGGGGCTGCCGCGGCGGCCCCTTTTCTTATGCTCCCTGTTTGCCAGTGTGCCTTAAAGGCCGAGATAGGCGCAGGCCATGCGGGTCAGCTCGCGCTCGAGCGCGCTGTCATGCAGATGTAAGGGGCCCGGATCGTTGAGCAGCGTATTGGCCGCCGTACTGAAAATGAGCTGCAATGCAAAACCGAGCGCAAGGCGCGGGTCGGGATGAGCGATCTCTTTGAGGCGCGGGCCAAGCTCCCCGGCCAGGCGGTGCTGCAAGCGCTGCACGAGATCGCGGAAGCTCAGCCATTCGTCCGGCGCATTGGCCGAGCGGGCAAGGGCGGCGCGCAGCACGCCTTCATTGGCGCGCAGATCGGCCAGAATGGCGCGCACGATTTCCCCCATCACCTCGGCAAGGGGGGCGCTTGTCAGTTCCGGGCGCTCGCCCAGCGCGTCGATCTTGGTGTTCATCTCTTCGGTGAAGCGCTCCTTCAGCGCCCGGAAGAGCCCTTCTTTGTTGCCGAAGAGGTAATAGGCGGTACCGACCGCGCAGTCGGCCCGCGCGGTGATGTCGCTCATCTTCACATCCTCAAAGCCGCGCTCGGCGACAAGGGTGAGGGCGGCGCCGAGCAGCTTTTCCTGCTTGTCGCGGGCGCGGGCCTGGCTGGCGCGGCGCATGGCGGGGGCAGGCGAGGGAAGGGGCTCGGGCATCTTTTCTCCAGGTAAAGGACGGCGCTTGACGCAGGGTCTATTCTGACGGAATATGAATTTGAATTCAAGTTCATGTTTATAGGAGCGAGCATGACAAAGCGGGGAAAACTGGGCGTGGGCATTTTGGGCGTGGCCGTGCTTCTGGCGGGCGCGCTTTACGGGGCGCTGCAAGTGCCGGCCGTGCAGGATGCGCTTTTCACCCGGGCGGTGGAGGCGCGGGCGGGCCATGTGCGCACTGCGCTTCTGGACGATGACGCGCTCCATATCGTCTTTTGCGGCACGGGCTCGCCCTTGCCCGATGCGGAGCGGGGCCAGGCCTGTATCGGGGTCTTTGCAGGCGGGCGCTTTTTCCTGATCGATGCGGGCGGCGGGGCGGCGGAAAAGATCGCCGCGCTCCAAATGCCCATCGGTGCGCTATCGGGCGTGCTGCTCACCCATTTTCATTCGGACCATATTGCGGGCCTGCCCAATATCGTGCTGCAGAGCTGGGCGCAGGGGCGCCATGAACCGCTCAAAGTTTATGGCCCGGCTGGTGTGAAACAAGTGACGGACGGGTTTTCGGCGGCTTATGCGCTCGACAGCGTTTACAGAACCGCGCATCACGGCGCGGAAATCATGCCGCCTTCCGGCGCGCGCTATGCGCCTCAGCCCGTGCCGCTGCTCAATGATTTTTCGGAAGCGGTGGTGCTTGAGGAAGACGGGCTGAAGATCACCGCCTTCCGCGTCGGCCATGCGCCGGTGGACCCGGCCTATGGCTACCGGATCGATTACAAGGACCGCTCCGTCGTTTTTTCAGGCGATACGGTGAAGCATCCCAATGTCGTGCGTCACGGCAAGGGTGCGGACGTGATGGTGCATGAGGCGCTTGCCCCGCATATGGTCGAAACGCTGGCGCGCGGCATCGAACCGCGCCTGCCCGATACCGCGCAGATCCTGCGCGACACGCTGACCTATCACACAAGCCCGGTGGAGGCGGCGGAAGCGGCCAATGAGGCGGGGGCGGGGCTTCTCGTCTATTCCCATGTGGTGCCGCCGCTGCCCAATGCGCTCGCCCGCTCGATTTTCCTGCGCGGGGTTGCCGAGGTGCGTGCCGTGAATGTCGAAATTGGCCGGGACGGGCTCTATCTGAAATTGCCGGTGAACTCTTCTGACATTCAGGAGAGCCAGTGGTGATGAGACGCTGACAAAGCGGCGATGGATACCTTTATAAGGGGCAGCTCCGGTTGCCCCTTTTGCATTGGCAGTTTGTGTTGCAGGGTAGGCGGCAGAGCGGCTGCGAACTGAAAATACGTTCATTTTTTCTCTTTGCGCCGCGTCACGCTTGGCTGCGGCAAAGGACCGCAGTTCGCGGTTGCTATCGGAGTGACGAGTGCTATAACTCGGCACCGATTAGGCAATTTTTATAACCCTCGCATGTGTGGGTCCCGCGCATGCCTCAGCCGGTCGAGTCCATATGAATATTCACGAATACCAGGCGAAAGCTGTCCTTGCGAAATACGGTGTGCCCGTTGCCAAGGGCATTCCGGCATTCACGGCAGAGGAAGCTGTGAAGGCGGCGAAAGAACTCGGCGGTCCCATCTGGGTCGTCAAAGCGCAAATCCACGCGGGCGGCCGCGGCAAGGCAGGCGGTGTGAAAGTCGTCAAGTCGATCGAAGAGGTCGAAGCCGAAGCCAAGCGGATGCTCGGCCTGACGCTGGTCACGCACCAGACCGGGCCGGAAGGCAAAGAGGTCAAGCGCCTTTACATCGAAGACGGCTCGGCCATCGAGCGCGAGCTTTATCTCTCCTGCCTCGTCGACCGCGCCACGGGCCGCGTCGCGTTCATCGCCTCCACCGAAGGCGGCATGGATATCGAGGAAGTGGCGGCGGAAAGCCCCGAAAAAATTCTCACCTTCTCGGTCGATCCGGCCTCCGGTGTTTCCGGCTTTCATGGCCGGCGCGTCGCATTCGCGCTTGGCCTCAAGGGCGATCAGGTGAAGCAGTGCACGGCGCTGATCCAGAACCTTTATAAAGCCTTTGTCGATGCGGATATGAGCATGCTCGAAATCAATCCGCTCATCGTCAACAAGGACGGCGATCTGCTCTGCCTCGATGCGAAAGTGAATTTCGACGATAACGCGCTCTACCGTCACAAGGATCTCGCCGAGCTGCGCGATCTCGACGAAGAAGATCCGAGCGAGATCGAAGCATCGAAATACGATCTGAACTACGTCAAGCTCGACGGCACGATCGGCTGCATGGTGAACGGCGCAGGCCTTGCCATGGCGACGATGGATATCATCAAGCTCTACGGCGAAGAGCCGGCGAACTTCCTCGATGTGGGCGGCGGCGCGACGAAAGAAAAAGTGACGGCGGCGTTCAAGATCATTCTGTCGGACCCGAATGTGAACGGCATTCTGGTCAACATCTTCGGCGGCATCATGCGCTGCGACATCATTGCCGAGGGCGTTGTCGCCGCGGCGAAGGAAGTCTCGCTCAATGTGCCGCTGGTCGTGCGCCTTGAAGGCACGAATGTGGATCTCGGTAAGAAGATCATGGCGGAAAGCGGTCTGCCGATCATCTCGGCGGATAATCTTGCCGATGCCGCAGACAAAATTACCAAAGCCGTGAAGGAGGCCGCGTAATGGCTGTTCTGGTCGATAAGAATACCAAAGTCATTTGCCAGGGCTTCACCGGCAATCAGGGCACGTTCCACTCCGAGCAGGCGATCGCCTACGGCACGAAGATGGTCGGCGGCGTGAGCCCCGGCAAAGGCGGCAGCACGCATCTCGATCTGCCGGTCTTCGACACGGTGGGCGAAGCGGTGGAAAAGACCGGCGCGAATGCCTCCGCGATCTATGTGCCCCCGCCTTTCGCGGCCGATGCGATCCTGGAAGCCATCGATGCGGGCATCGAGCTTGCCGTCTGCATCACCGAAGGCATTCCGGTGCTCGACATGGTGAAGGTGAAGCGCGCCCTCGGCGGCTCGAACACCCGTCTCATCGGACCGAACTGCCCGGGCGTCATCACGCCGGACGAATGCAAGATCGGCATCATGCCGGGCCACATCCATAAGCGCGGCTCGGTGGGCATCGTCTCGCGCTCCGGCACGCTGACTTACGAAGCGGTGGCGCAGACCACGGCAGCCAATCTCGGCCAGTCGACCTGTATCGGGATCGGCGGCGACCCGGTGAAGGGCACGGAGTTCATCGACGCGCTGGAAATGTTCCTCGCCGATGATGAAACCCAGTCCATCATCATGATCGGGGAGATCGGCGGCTCGGCGGAAGAAGAAGCGGCCGAGTTCATCAAAGCTTCCAAGGTCAAGAAGCCGATGGTCGGCTTCATTGCCGGTGTCACCGCGCCTCCCGGACGGCGCATGGGCCACGCCGGCGCCATCATCGCTGGCGGCAAAGGCGGCGCCGACGACAAGATCGAAGCCATGCGCTCGGCCGGAATTGCGGTGGCGGATTCGCCCGCCGCGCTCGGCACCACGCTGGTCGATCTTCTGAAGAAATAAGCCCTGCGTCCCCGGCTCAAGAAATGAATCGGGGACGAATTCTTCTGCGCCGCTTCAATGAGTTAGCACCTGCCTCTTGAAGCGCCGTCGCAAGAATTTAAATGGCTAGTTAACCCCCGGCGTGCCACACTCTTAACCATAAGACCGGCACGCCGGGCATCTTCACATAAAGGGGGGTGCGGGCCTCCCGCACCGGCCGTTTGATGAGCAAAAACAGCGCGAACGACGAATTTGAGCGGACCTCCTTTCTCTTCGGGGCCAACGCTACTTTCGTCGAAGGCCTTTACGCCAAATACCAAGAAGACCCGAACTCGGTCGATGCCGATTGGCGGACCTATTTCTCTTCCCTGGGCGATGACAAGAACGATGTGCTGAAAGAGGCCAAGGGCCCTTCCTGGGCGCGCGCCGACTGGCCGGTCCATGCGAACGGGGAGCTGGTCAGCGCCCTCGACAGCAATTGGCCTGCCGCCGACCAGGCAAAAATCCAGGCGAAAATCGAAAACAGGGCGCCCGCCTCCGCCAGCCAGGCGGATATCCGCTCTGCGACGCTCGATTCCATCCGTGCCCTGATGATGATCCGCGCCTACCGTATCCGCGGCCATCTCGATGCGGATATCGACCCCTTGAAGCTGCGTCCGAAATCGGACCACCCGGAGCTTGATCCGGCAAGCTACGGCTTCGGTCCGGAAGACATGGACCGGCCGATCTTCATCGACAATGTGCTCGGCCTCGAAACGGCCACGGTGCGCGAGATGCTCGACATTCTGCGCCGCACCTATTGTTCGACCTTCGCCATCGAGTTCATGCATATCGCCGACCCGGTGGAAAAAGCCTGGCTGCAGGAGCGCATCGAAGGCCGGGACAAGGAAATCTCCTTCACCAAGCAGGGCAAGCTCGCGATCCTTGAAAAGCTGATCGAGGCGGAAGGCTTCGAGAAGTTTCTGGCGCGCAAATATACCGGCACGAAGCGTTTCGGCCTCGATGGGGCGGAAGCTGCGATCCCGGCGCTCGAGCAGATCATCAAGCGCGGCGGCGCGCTGGGTGTGGAAGAGATCGTCATCGGCATGCCGCACCGCGGCCGCCTCAATGTGCTCGCCGCTGTGATGAGCAAGCCTTATCAGGCGATCTTCCATGAATTCAAAGGCGGCTCGTCCAATCCGGAAGATGTGGAAGGCTCAGGCGATGTGAAATATCACCTCGGCGCGTCTTCCGACCGTGAGTTCGACGGCAACAAGGTGCACTTGTCGCTGACCGCCAACCCTTCTCACCTTGAGATCGTCGATCCGGTGGTGCTGGGCAAGGCGCGCGCCAAGCAGGACCAGCGCGGGCGCGACCGCGGCACCGTCATTCCGCTGCTCCTTCACGGCGATGCGGCGTTTGCGGGCCAGGGCGTGGTGGCCGAATGTCTCGGCCTTTCCGGGCTCACGGGCCATAAGTCCGGCGGCTCGATCCACTTCATCGTCAACAACCAGATCGGTTTCACGACGAGCCCGATCAATTCGCGCTCCTCGCCCTATCCTTCCGATCTTGCCAAGATGGTGGCGGCGCCGATCTTCCATGTGAACGGGGACGATCCGGAAGCAGTGGTCTATGCGGCGAAAGTGGCGACGGAGTTCCGCCAGAAGTTCCGCAAGCCTGTCGTCATCGACATGTTCTGCTACCGGCGCAACGGGCATAACGAGGGCGATGAGCCCATGTTCACCCAGCCCTTGATGTACCGGAAGATCAAGGAACATCCGACCACGGTGAAGATCTATTCCGACCGTCTGGTGGAAGAGGGCACGCTCACCCAGGACGAGGCCGATCAGCGCATGCAGGCGTTCAACGACCGGCTGGAGGGCGACTTCGAAGCGGCGAACGCTTTCCGCCCCAATAAGGCCGACTGGCTGGATGGGCGCTGGTCGGGCCTGTCCAAAGCCGAGGGCGAAGCGCGGCGCGGGGACACGGATGTCGAGATCGAGGATCTGCGCAAGCTCGGGTTGAAGCTGACGGAAATTCCGCAAGACTTCGCCCCGCACCGTACGATCCAGCGGCTAATGGAAAACCGGCGCAAGATGATCGAGACCGGTGAAGGGCTCGACTGGGCGATGGCCGAGCATCTTGCTTTCGGTACGCTCCTGCAGGAAGGCTACGGTGTGCGCCTGTCCGGCCAGGACAGTGAGCGCGGCACGTTCTCCCAGCGCCATTCCGTGCTGCACGACCAGGAAACGGGGGGCGAATATACGCCGCTCAACAATATCGGCGCCGACGGCACCTATGAGGTCATCAACTCGATGCTCTCGGAAAACGCCGTTCTCGGGTTCGAATATGGCTATACGCTGGCCGAGCCCAATTGCCTTGTCATGTGGGAAGCGCAGTTCGGCGATTTCGCCAATGGCGCGCAGGTCGTTATCGACCAGTTCATCTCCTCGGGCGAGCGCAAATGGCTGCGCATGTCCGGTCTCGTCATGCTCTTGCCGCATGGTTTCGAAGGGCAGGGGCCGGAGCACTCTTCGGCCCGCCTCGAGCGTTATTTGCAGGCCTGCGCGGAAGACAATATGCAGGTTGCGAACTGCACGACGCCTGCGAACTATTTCCACATTCTGCGCCGCCAGCTGCACCGTAATTTCCGCAAGCCTCTGGTGCTGATGACGCCGAAGTCGCTGCTCCGTCACAAACGGGCCGTATCTTCGCTGAAAGAGCTTGCGACCGGTTCGTCTTTCCACCGTCTCCTTTGGGATGACGCGGAAATGCTGCCGGATCAGGAAATCAAGCTCGTCGAAGATTCCAAGATCAAGCGGGTGGTGCTGTGCTCGGGCAAGGTCTATTACGATCTTTACGAGGAGCGCGAGAAACGCGGCATCAACGATGTCTATCTTCTGCGCGTTGAGCAACTTTATCCCTTCCCCGCCCGTTCCTTGATCAAGGAGCTTTCGCGCTTCCCTCAGGCGGAAATCGTCTGGTGCCAGGAAGAGCCGAAGAATATGGGCGCATGGAACTTCATCGAGCCCAATGTCGAATGGGTGCTGACCCATATCGATTCGCGCTATCACCGGGCCCGTTATGCGGGCCGGCCCGCCGCGGCCTCGCCCGCAACGGGTCTCATGAGCAAACATTTGCAGGAACTCAACCAGCTTCTCAAAGAAGCGCTCAGGATCGACTGACCCTCCCTTTCAGCCGCCTTGAGCCAAAAGGAAAGAACGCATGGCTACCGAAATTCGTGTTCCAACGCTTGGCGAATCCATCACCGAGGCGACCGTTGCGCAGTGGTTCAAGAAGCCGGGCGACAGTGTCGAGGCGGATGAACCGCTGGTCGAGCTGGAAACCGACAAGGTGACCGTGGAAGTACCGGCGCCTGCGGCGGGTGTTCTTTCCGAAATTCTGGTCTCGGACGGCGATACGGTGGAAGTAGGCGCGCTTTTGGGTGAAATTGGCGAGGGCAAAGGCGCTCCCGCCAAGAAAGAACAGCCGAAGAAGGAAGAACCTAAGAAAGAAGAGCCGAAGCAGGAAGCGGCAAAAGAAGAAGCCAAGCCGCAGAAGGCCGAAGCGCCTGCCGCATCGAAAAGCGATGACAGCGGCGAAGAGGATGATTCCGAGGCGCTGTCGCCGGCGGTGCGCAAGCTGATCGACGAGCATGATCTCGACCCGGCCAGGATCGAAGGCACGGGCAAGGGCGGGCGCCTTGTCAAAGGCGACGTGCTGAAAGCCATCGAAAAACGCGGGGATGTGCCGAGCGCGCCGGAAAGCAAACCGGCTCAGGAGGCCAAGGCGCCGGAAGCCCCCAAGCGCGAAGACGGGCGCGAAGATCAGGGCGCGCGCGAGGAACGCGTGAAGATGACGCGTCTGCGCAAGACCATCGCGAGCCGCCTGAAACAGGCGCAGGACACAGCGGCGATGCTCACCACCTTCAACGAGGTGGACATGACGAATGTCATGGCGGCGCGGAAAGAATACAAAGACCTTTTCGAGAAGAAGCACGGCGTGCGCCTCGGCTTCATGAGCTTTTTCGTGAAAGCCTGCATCGCGGGCCTGCGCGACATTCCGGCGATTAATGCCGAGATCGACGGCGATGAGGTCGTCTACAAGAATTACTACAATTTCGGCATCGCGGTCGGCACCGACAAAGGCCTCGTCGTGCCCGTCGTCAAGGACGCGCAGGACATGTCGCTGGCTCAGATCGAAAAGGCGATCAACGATTTCGGCGCCAAGGCGCGCGACGGCAACCTGAAGCTCGAAGATCTGCAGGGCGGCACCTTCACCATTTCCAATGGCGGGGTTTACGGCTCGCTGATGTCGACGCCCATTCTCAACATGCCTCAGTCGGGCGTTCTGGGCATGCACAAGATCCAGGAACGGCCGATGGCCGTGGACGGGAAAATCGAAATCCGTCCCATGATGTATCTGGCGCTCTCCTACGATCACCGCATCGTGGACGGCAAGGAAGCGGTGACCTTCCTCGTCCGGGTCAAGGAAAGCCTGGAAGATCCGCAGCGTCTGCTGCTCGATCTTTAATTCCATCACCGGGGCGCCCGTCCCGTTGCCTCACCCACCTTAAAGGGGGTTTCGATGTCCGATTCTTTCGATCTCGTAGTCATTGGCGCGGGGCCGGGCGGTTATGAATGCGCCATCCGCGCCGCTCAGCTCGGCATGAAGGTCGCCTGCGTTGAAAAGCGCGAGGCGCTGGGCGGCACTTGTCTCAATGTCGGCTGCATTCCCTCCAAGGCGCTGCTGCATACGTCCGAGCTTTACGAAGAAGCGAAACACTTTGCCGATTTTGGCATCAAGGTCGAAAAGCTCGGCCTCGATCTGCCGCAAATGCTGGCGGTCAAAGACGAGGCGATCGAAGGCAATACGAAGGGGATCGAGTTTCTCTTCAAGAAGAACAAGATCGAATGGGTGAAAGGCGCAGGCAAGCTTGCCGGGAACGGCAAGGTCGATGTGAAGCTGAATGAGGGCGGCAGCCGCACGCTCGAAGCAAAGAATATTGTTATCGCCACGGGCTCGGATGTCGCCAAGCTGCCGGGTATCGAGATCGATGAAAAGCGGGTGGTCTCCTCGACCGGCGCGCTCGACCTCAAAGAAGTGCCCGGCCGTCTCGTTGTGGTCGGCGGCGGGGTGATCGGCCTTGAAATGGGCTCGGTCTGGAGCCGCCTTGGTTCCGATGTCACCGTGGTGGAGTTTCTCGATTTCATCCTGCCCGGCATGGACGGGGAAGTGCAGAAAAATTTCCAGCGCACGCTCAAGAAACAGGGTTTCAAGTTCAAGCTCGGCTCGAAAGTGACGAAGGTTGATACCTCCGCAAAGGTGCTGAAAGTTTCCGTCGAGCCGGCCAAGGGCGGCAAGGAAGAAGTGCTGGAAGCCGATATCGTTCTCGTGGCCATCGGCCGGGTGCCTTATACCTCGGGCCTCGGGCTTGAGGATGCAGGTGTCGATACGGATCAGCGCGGGCGCGTGGAAATCGACGGGCATTTCAAGACGAGCGCGCCCGGCATTTATGCCATCGGCGATGCCGTGAAAGGGCCGATGCTTGCGCATAAAGCGATGGAAGAGGGTACGGCGCTTGCCGAAATGCTTGCCGGTCAAAAACCTCACGTGAATTACGATGTCATTCCGGGTGTCGTTTATACGGGCCCGGAAGTTGCCGCCGTCGGCAAGACGGAAGAGCAGCTAAAGGAAGAGGGCATTCCTTATAAAGCCGGTAAATTCCCCTTCACAGCGAACGGTCGCGCCAAGGCGAACAAGGCGACGGACGGGTTCGTGAAAATTCTGGCTCATGCGGAAACCGATGCCGTGCTCGGCGTGCATATTATCGCCGCGCAGGCCGGTGAGATGATCCATGAAGCGGTGACGGTGATGGAATATGGCGGTTCGGCGGAAGATATTGCCCGCACCTGCCATGCGCATCCGACGCTTTCCGAAGCCACCAAGGAAGCGGCGCTTGCCGTGCATGGGCGGCCCATTCACATGTAAGCCGGCTTACCGGCGCGCGCGCGGATGGGCCTTGTCGTAAACGGCCAGAAGCTGCGCGTCCTCGACGGCGGTATAGACTTGTGTGGTGGAAAGGCTGGCATGACCGAGCAGTTCCTGCACCGCCCGCAAATCGCCGCCCGCCGCCAGCAGATGTGTCGCGAAAGAGTGGCGCAGCGCATGCGGCGTAACGCTATCGGGCAGCCCTAAAATGAGGCGCAGGTGCTCGGTCAGTTTTTGCACCTGCCGGGCCCCCAGCGCTTTTCCCCGCACGCCTTTGAAAAGCGCGTCTTCTTCGCCTATCGGATAGGGGCAGAGCGCGGTATAGGCAGATACCGCCTCGCGCGCGGCGGGCAGCACCGGCAAGACCCGTTCCTTGCGGCCTTTGCCCAGAATGCGCAGCGTCTTTCCAAGCGGCAGATCGGCGCCGGTCAGCGAGAGCGCTTCTGATACGCGCAGGCCGCAGCCATAAAGGAGCGTGAGGAGGGCGCCGTCCCGCGCCCTGATCCAGGCTTCTTGCGGTGCCTTTCCCGCTTCTTCGATAAGCGCGCGGGCGGCGTCCACCGGCAGCGGTTTCGGCAGGGCGCTCGGCAGTTTCGGCGAGCGGATGCGCAGCAGTGCCTGATTGTCGCTGAGGCCTTCGCGTTCCAGAAAGCGGTAGAACATGCGCAGCGCGGAAAGATTGCGGGCGAGCGAGCGCGAGGCGATGCCGTCGTTCCGGCGCTGGGCAAGGAAGGCGCGGAAATCTGCAGTAGTCAGCTTGCTCAGATCTTTCAGCGACGGCGCGCCGCCCAGATGCGCGCCCATGAATTCGCAAAAGCGAGTCAGGTCGCGGGCATAATGTTCGATGGTTTTGGGGCTTGCCCGTTTCTCGCCGCTTAAATGCTCGAGCCAGGTGAGAAAGATATCGCGCAGATCGCGGGCGGCGGGCAGCGCATCGGCGAGGGCCGGCAGGTCGGGTTCGTCCGTTCCTGCCTTTTCCTTCAGCCTTGCGTTTTGTCCTTCACGGGAAGGTCCAGCCATAGGCGCATGCACCGCTCGATGATGCGGGCAATGAACTCGATCAGATCGCCCGCTTGGTCCGGATGGAATTGTTGCGGATCGCGCGCCCCAATGGCAAGCAGGCCGGGCGGGGCGGAAGAAGAAAAGTCGAGGCGAATCAGCGCTTCCGAGCCGATCTCATCGGCAAGGCCGCCATAAAGGCCGCGCGAGGCGACGATATGATCGGCCAGCACATAAGGGGTTACGCCGAGAATGCGCCCGACGCCGCCGCTTTCCAGAATGCGCACGCCGCGCACACCGATGCCGCTGACTTCCGTCGCCGATTCGACGCAAAGCACCACCGCTTCCACTTCAAGGGCGGCGGCAAGACCGCCGGGCGAAATGATGAAGTCGATCAGTTCTTCGAAGCTCTTGGCATCGAGCAGGCGCAGCACCGCGGCATGGACGCGCTCGCGCGCCAGGGCGTTGAAGGAGGTCGCCTCGATCAGATCGGCCTGAATGTCTTTCAGCTGCGCGACACGGCGCTGCAGGCGCTTGACCATGATCTGCTGCAGATCGAGCACATTGCCGCCATGCTCGGTGGAAGGCGCGATCAGTGTTTCGACGAGATCGGGATTGGTGTCGAGGAAGCCTGGATGAGCCAGAAGATAATTTCTGACATCCGCCGGGCTCAGCGATTTAGGTTCGTCGGCGCGGCTTAGGGGATTGCTCGAATCGTTGTGCTGGCTCATGGCGCGTTACTCATACAATCTTTTGGCCGGTCTTTTCCCAGTCGGCAAGGAAAGCGGCAAGCCCCTTGTCGGTGAGATTGTGTTGCGCAAGCTGGCGCAGCACCTGCGGCGGCACCGTCGCAACATCGGCGCCGATCAAAGCCGCTTCGCTCACATGGTTGGGATTGCGAATCGAAGCGACGAGAATCTCGGTCGTGAAAGCGGGATAATTGTCGTAGATCGTGCGGATATCCTCGATGAGGTCCATGCCGTTCAGGTTGAGATCGTCGAGCCGGCCGACGAAAGGCGAAACGAAGGTCGCCCCCGCTTTGGCGGCAAGCAAAGCCTGATTGGCGGAAAAGCACAGCGTGACATTGACCATCGTGCCTTCGCTCGTGAGCTGGCGGCAGGCTTTCAGCCCGTCCCAGGTGAGCGGCACTTTAATGGTGATATTGTCGGCAAGCTCGCGCAGGTGGCGGCCTTCGCGCAGCATGCCCTCCGAATCGGTGGCCGTGACTTCCGCGCTCACCGGTCCGTCGACGGCGGCGCAAATGTCTTTGAGCACATCGAGCATGGGCCGGCCCGTCTTGGCCATGAGCGAGGGGTTCGTCGTCACCCCGTCCAGCATGCCCGTTTCGCTCAGCTCGCGAATCTCGTCAATGTCTGCCGTATCGACAAAGAATTTCATACCGCTTCCCGTCCGTTTTTGGCTTCATCAAACGCAGCGCGGGCGCATGACGCGTCCATCAGCTTTTTCCGTTTGAAAAATCCCCCGATCCCAGGCAGCACTTTGACGGCAGCCGCCGATGCGCGCAAGGCTTGAGAGGTTTATATGTGCCTTTGGTCCGGCTAGGGTTAATCTTGCGTGTCATGACCACCAAACTTTCCCACAGCGCTTCGCCTGAGAGCGCGCCGCATGCCGTGAAAGGCGCGGCGGCGGGCGGGGAACGTGTTGGCGTCCTCCTGCCGCTCGCTCTTTCCGGAGCATACGACTATCTCGTTCCCGAGGGGTTAAGACTCGCCCCCGGCGATTATGTGACCGTGCCGCTCGGCCCAAGGTTAATGGTCGGTGTCGTCTGGGGGCCGGGCAGCGGCGAGGTGGCGGATAAAAAACTTAAGAAAGTGACCGACCGTCTGGATGTGCCGCCCATGCCGGAGGGCCTGCGCAAATTCACCGAATGGGTGGCCGATTACACGCTCTCCCCGCCCGGCATGGTGCTGCGCCTTGCCATGCGCGCGCCGGGGGCGCTGGAGCCGCCGCGCCTGCGCACCGCCTACCGTCTGGCGGAAGGAGGGGAGGCCGCGCTGCCTAAAATGACGCCAGCCAGAACCCGTGTTCTGGAGGTGGCGCGGGACGGCTTTGCCCGGCGCTCCGGTGAGCTTGCCGAAGAAGCCGGTGTTTCGGCCGGTGTCGTTAAGGGCCTTGCCGATGCGGGCGTCCTGGAAAAAGTCGCTTTCACCACCGAGCGCGGTTTCGATGCGCCGGATCTTGAAGCCCCGCGCCCGGCGCTCTCATCGGCGCAAGACGATGCGGCGAGCGCAATCGGCGCGCGGATCGAAGAAGGCGGCTTTGAAACTTTTCTTCTCGATGGGGTAACGGGCTCGGGCAAGACGGAAGTTTATTTCGATGCGGCGGCGAGGGCGCTCGCCGCCGGGCGCCAGGTTCTCATCCTTCTGCCGGAAATCGCGCTCACCTCGCAGTTTCTCGACCGCTTTGAGGCGCGCTTCGGCTGCCGCCCTGCCGAGTGGCACTCGGACCTGCCGGCGCGCGAGCGCCGCCGGGTCTGGCGCGGGGTGGCGGAAGGGCGCGCGCGCATCGTTGTCGGCGCGCGCTCGGCACTCTTTTTACCCTTTGCCGAGCTCGGGCTCATCGTTGTCGATGAAGAACATGAGATCGCCTTCAAGCAGGATGAAGGCGTCCATTACAATGCCCGCGACATGGCGGTGGTGCGCGGTTCGCTCGGCGCCTTTCCGGTGGTGCTTGCCTCCGCCACGCCGGCGCTGGAAACCATGGCGAATGTCTGGGCGGGGCGCTACCAGCATCTCGTGCTGTCAGAGCGTCACGGGGCGGCGCAAATGCCGGATGTCTTTGCCATCGACATGCGCGCCGATCCGCCCGAGCGCGGGCGCTGGCTCTCCCCCGGTCTCGTCAAATCCATGGCGCAGGTACTGGCCAGGCAAGAACAATCGCTACTCTTTTTGAACCGGCGCGGCTATGCGCCGCTTACCCTCTGTAGGAGCTGCGGGCACCGGCTGGAATGCCCGCAATGCGACAGCTGGCTCGTCGAGCACCGCTTCCGCAAGGAACTTGCCTGCCATCATTGCGGCTATACCGCCCCTTCCCCCAAAGCATGCCCGGCCTGCGGGGCGGAAGATGCGCTGGTGGCCTGCGGGCCGGGGGTGGAGCGGATCGCCGAAGAAGTCACCGAGCTTTTCCCCGAAGCAAGGGTGGCGCTCCTTTCGAGCGACGTGCTCCGCGGGCCTGCCGCCTACCGCGAGGCGGTGCGCCAGATCGAAGAGCATGAGGTCGATATCATCATCGGCACGCAGGTCGTGGCCAAGGGGCACAATTTCCCGCTTTTGACGCTTGTGGGCGTCGTCGATGCCGATCTTGGGCTTGAGAACGGGGATTTGCGCGCTGCCGAGCGTACCTTCCAGCTTCTCCATCAGGTCTCGGGCCGGGCGGGCCGGGCGGAAAAGCCGGGGCGGGTGCTGATGCAGACCTATATGCCCGAGCACGGGGTGATGCGGGCGCTCCTTTCAGGGGACCGCGACGCCTTTCTGGAGCGGGAGGCGGCGGGGCGCGAGCGGCTCGGCTATCCCCCTTATGGGCGGCTCGCCGGCATCGTGCTCTCCTCGCCCCGGCTAGACCAGCTTCAGGCGCTCGCCCGGGATATGGCCCGCCTTGCCCCCCTTTCGGAGAAGATCGACGTGCTGGGCCCGGCGCCCGCTCCGCTTGCCCTTTTGCGGGGGCGCCATAGGATGCGATTCCTCGTGAAAGCCCGCCGGGAGGCGCATATTCAAGGCTATATCGCCCAGTGGCTTGCCCAGGTGCAGGTTCCGGCCGCCGTGCGGGTGGCGGTGGATATCGACCCTTACAATTTCTCCTGAGGACAGCCCTGCAGGGGCGGGCGCTTCTTTGCCCCCCGCTTCTTTGCCAAGTAATTGAAAAGACCGGCACAAGCGCTTTTTATGCCTGCATGATGTACCTTTTGCCGCACCCGCTCACTTTTCGTAAGGACTCGTGTTGCCAGCCCTTACACCTTGTGTTACCTACAGCGCGGCTTAGGGGACACCGGCTTTGGCGGGCGTCTTTTTGTGCCAAAAAAGTCAAAAAATTCAATAGGTTAGAGAAGTTCGCCGATCGGCGGATCTTTCTTCCAGAGAAGTTCAAGCGCAGGCGAGCCAAACGTGTCATCTGAAGACTCCATCGTCGCTGGTATGGCGGGCCGTTACGCGGTCGCGCTGTTTGAATTGGCGGAAGCTGGCGGCTCTCTCGAGCAGGTGGAAGGGGATCTTTCCACGCTCGTCTCATTGATCGGTTCCTCCGGCGATCTGGACCGCTTTATCCGTTCTCCGCTTTTTAAATCGGATGAGCAGTTGCGGGCCATGAACGCTGTTATGACGCGGGCCGGTCTTGGCGATCTCACACAGAATTTTGTCGGCGTTGTTATCAAGAACCGCCGCCTTTTCGCGCTTCCCTCCATGGTGAAGGCATTTGGCGCGCTGATGGCGCGCCGGCGCGGCGAAATTTCAGCGGATGTGGTTTCTGCCCATCCGCTTTCTGATTCCCAGGTCACCGAGCTCAAGGAAGCGTTGAAAGCTTCCATGGGTAAGGACGTGGCGATCACGACTTCAGTGGATGCGGGGCTTCTCGGCGGTCTCATCGTTAAGATGGGCAGCCGGATGATCGATGCCTCGCTCCGTACCAAGCTCAACAAGCTCAAGTTCGCGATGAAAGAGGCTGGCTGATGGACATTCAGGCCGCGGAAATTTCTGCAATTCTCAAAGAACAGATCAAGGGCTTCGGCCAAGAGGCTGAAGTATCGGAAATCGGTCAGGTGCTGTCCGTTGGTGACGGTATCGCTCGTATCTACGGCCTCGACAATGTGCAGGCCGGCGAGATGGTCGAGTTCCCGGGCGGCATCAAAGGCATGGCGCTGAACCTTGAAGAAGACAATGTCGGTGTCGTGATCTTCGGCTCCGACCGTGACATCAAGGAAGGCGACACCGTCAAGCGGACCGGCGCCATCGTGGACGTGCCGGTCGGTAAAGGTCTTCTCGGCCGCGTCGTCGACCCGCTCGGCAACCCGATCGACGGCAAGGGCCCGATCGAAGGTGTTGAGCGCCGCCGCGTGGACGTGAAAGCGCCGGGCATCATCCCGCGTAAATCGGTGCATGAGCCGATGCAGACGGGTCTGAAAGCCATCGACGCGCTGATCCCGATCGGCCGCGGCCAGCGCGAGCTGATCATTGGCGACCGTCAGACCGGTAAAACCGCTGTGGCGATCGACGCCATTCTCAACCAGAAGCCGCTCAATCAGTCCGACGACGAGCACAAGAAGCTTTACTGCATCTATGTCGCCATCGGTCAGAAGCGTTCGACGGTTGCGCAGATCGTGAAGACGCTGGAAGAAAACGGCGCGCTGGAATATTCGATCGTCGTGGCCGCCACGGCCTCCGATCCAGCGCCGCTGCAGTTCCTCGCGCCCTTCGCCGGCTGCACCTTCGGTGAATATTTCCGCGACAACGGCATGCATGCGCTGGTGGTCTATGATGACCTTTCCAAGCAGGCCGTTGCCTACCGTCAGATGTCGCTTCTGCTGCGCCGCCCGCCGGGCCGCGAAGCTTATCCGGGCGACGTGTTCTATCTTCACTCCCGCCTGCTCGAGCGCGCGGCGAAGATGAACGACGACAATGGCGCAGGTTCCATGACGGCGCTGCCGATCATCGAAACCCAGGCCAACGACGTGTCCGCATACATTCCCACCAACGTGATCTCGATCACGGACGGTCAGATCTTCCTGGAAACGGACCTCTTCTATCAGGGCGTGCGTCCGGCTGTGAACGTCGGTCTCTCGGTGAGCCGTGTGGGTTCGTCCGCGCAGATCAAGGCGATGAAGCAGGTGGCCGGCCCGATTAAGGGCGAGCTTGCGCAGTACCGTGAGATGGCGGCTTTCGCGCAGTTCGGTTCCGACCTCGATGCGACCACGCAGCGTCTGCTCAATCGCGGCGCCCGTCTGACCGAGCTGCTCAAGCAGGGCCAGTTCTCGCCGCTGAAAGTGGAAGAGCAGGTCGTCGTGATCTTCGCAGGTGTGCGCGGTTATCTCGACCAGATCGCTGTCGGCGATGTGGGCCGTTTCGAAGAAGAGCTGCTGCGCACGATCCGCGAAAAGCATGCCGGCATCCTCGATACGATCCGCACCGAGCAGAAGCTCTCGGACGAGACGGAAGCCCAGCTTAAGGAAGCTGTCGATTCATTTGCCAAGGCGTTTGCCTAAGGCTGGCTAGCTGGAGGTTGAGGGCTTATGCCAAGCCTTAAGGACCTACGAAACCGTATCTCAAGCGTGCAGGCCACGCGGAAGATCACCAAAGCCATGCAGATGGTGGCGGCGGCTAAGCTGCGCCGTGCGCAGGAAGCAGCCGAGGCCGCACGGCCTTATGCCGAGCGCATGGAAGCGGTTCTCGCCAATCTTTCCGCCGGGATGACGGGGCAGGACGAAGCGCCGAAGCTGATGGTCGGCACCGGGAAAGACGATGTGCATCTGCTCGTCGTTGCAACCGCCGACCGCGGCCTTTGCGGCGCCTTCAATACCGCCATCGTCAAGCTGGCGCGCGAACATGCGCGCCGCCTGACCGGTGAAGGCAAGACCGTGAAGATCCTCTGCGTCGGAAAAAAAGGCGCCGATCAGCTCAAACGGCTCTTTCCGCAGTCGATGGTTGGCACGATCGACATGTCCGGCACGAAGAAGATCGGCTTCAACAATGCCAATGAGATCGCCGAACGCGTGCTCGAAATGTTCGATGCGGGCGAGTTCGATGTGGCGACGCTGTTCTATTCGGAGTTCGGTTCGGTGATCAGCCAGGTGCCGACCGCGCAGCAGCTTATCCCGGCGCATGTGCCCGAAGCGGGCGAAGCCGAGGAAGTGGATGCCGGTGCCGGCGCTTACGAATACGAGCCGGAAGAATCGGAAATTCTGGCAACGCTTTTGCCGCGCAACATTTCGGTGCAGATCTTCAAAGGCCTGCTTGAAAATGCCGCTTCCGAGCAGGGCGCGCGCATGACCGCGATGGACAATGCAACGCGCAATGCCGGCGACATGATCGACAAGCTGACGCTGCAGTATAACCGTTCGCGTCAGGCGCAGATTACTAAAGAACTGATCGAGATTATTTCGGGCGCCGAGGCTCTTTAAGAGCCTTCGTCACGAAAGAGGCACGGTTAGAACACGCAATACCCCGACGGGCTGGGAGAAGAACCGGAGGGGAAGATGGCGAGAGCGGACGGACAAGGCCGCGGGCAGCTTTTTGAGCGGCTCAAGGCCGGGCTGAAAAGGATCCTGCAAGGGATCAGGGCATCGAGGCCGGGCGCGGTTCGCGCGCTGCCGATGCCGGAACGGCCCGAAGGAAATGAGTGGACGGACAAGGCTCTTCTGGAGCTTCGCCCGGCCGGAATTGAGGAAAGAGCTGCGGCACCCGCGACGGGCGCCGGCTTGGCGATGAACGGAAGAAGGCAAGGGCTTTCTTTTCGACGTGAAACAGGGAAAGACGACATGAGCACAGCTGTCGGAAAAATTACCCAGGTTATTGGCGCCGTGGTGGACGTTCAGTTCGACGGCAATCTGCCGGCGATTTTGAACGCACTCGAGACCGATAATGGCGGCAACCGTCTGGTGCTCGAAGTTGCTCAGCACCTGGGCGAAAACCAGGTCCGCACGATCGCAATGGACTCGACCGAAGGTCTGGTGCGCGGTCAGGACGTCAAAGACCTTGGCTCGCCCATTCAGGTGCCGGTCGGCGATGGCACCCTTGGCCGCATCATGAACGTGATCGGCGAACCGGTGGACGAAGCCGGCCCCATCAAGGCCGAGGGCACGCGCGGCATTCACCAGGACGCGCCGGAATTCGTCGAGCAGTCGACGGAAGCTGAAATGCTCGTCACGGGCATCAAGGTCGTGGACCTTCTCGCGCCTTACGCCAAGGGCGGTAAGATCGGTCTCTTCGGCGGCGCCGGTGTGGGCAAGACGGTGCTCATTCAGGAACTGATCAACAACATCGCGAAAGCGCATGGCGGTTACTCGGTGTTCGCCGGCGTTGGTGAGCGTACCCGTGAAGGTAACGACCTTTACTGGGAAATGATCGAATCGGGCGTGAACAAAGAAGGCGGCGGCGAAGGCTCCAAATGTTCGCTCGTTTACGGTCAGATGAACGAGCCGCCCGGCGCGCGTGCGCGTGTGGCGCTGACGGGTCTGACCGTTGCCGAGCATTTCCGCGACCAGGGCCAGGACGTGCTGTTCTTCGTGGACAACATCTTCCGCTTCACGCAGGCAGGTTCGGAAGTGTCCGCTCTGCTCGGCCGTATTCCTTCCGCCGTGGGCTATCAGCCGACGCTGGCGACGGACATGGGCGCGCTGCAGGAACGCATTACCACGACGACCAAGGGCTCGATCACCTCGGTGCAGGCCATTTACGTGCCTGCCGACGACTTGACCGACCCGGCGCCGGCCACCTCCTTTGCCCACTTGGACGCCACGACGGTGCTGAACCGTTCGATCGCGGAAAAGGGCATCTATCCGGCTGTGGACCCGCTTGACTCCACCAGCCGTATTCTCGAGCCGCGCGTTGTCGGTCAGGAACATTACGAAACCGCCCGCCAGGTGCAGGAAATCCTTCAGCGCTATAAGGGCCTGCAGGACATCATCGCGATCCTGGGCATGGACGAGCTTTCCGAAGAAGACAAGATCACGGTCGCCCGCGCCCGTAAGATCGAGCGCTTCCTCTCGCAGCCCTTCCATGTGGCTGAAGTCTTCACCGGTTCGCCCGGCCTGCTCGTGGACATCAAGGACACGGTCAAAGGCTTCAAGGGTCTTTGCAATGGCGACTACGACCATCTGCCCGAAGCGGCGTTCTACATGGTCGGCACCATCGAAGACGCGGTGAAGAAGGCCGAGCGCCTTGCTGCGGAAGCTGCTTAAGTCCAATCGCTTGAAAGGGAGTTTCGGCTCAGATGGCTGAGAAACTCAAATTCGATCTGGTCTCGCCCGAGCGGCTTTTGATGACGGCGGAAGTCGATCAGGTCACCGTGCCGGGCGCCGAGGGCGTCTTCGGTGTGGGCCCCGGCCACGTGCCGGTCATGTCGACGCTGCGTCCGGGTGTGCTGGATGTGGTGGAGAACGGCACGGAAAAGCGGTTCTTCGTGCGCGGCGGCTTTGCCGAAGTGAACGCGGACGGTCTGACGATCCTTGCCGAACAGGCGCTGGATCTGGGCGCCGTCGATGCGGCGGATCTCGATCAGGAGATCAAGAATGCCGAGGAAGATGCCGCCGATGCCAAGACGGACGCGGCCCGCGAGGAAGCAGCCGAGCGGCTGGCGAAGCTGAAAGAGGTCCGCGCGGCGGTTTAGCCCAAGACCTTTTGAGCTATAGGGAATTAGAGGGCGGCAGATTGCCGCCCTTTTTCTTTGCGATTCAGTCTTAAATCAGCCTCGTCCTTGAGTATAATTCGGGATTGAACAGCAAAACGGGTTGCCGACCATGGGTCACTGGACGTTAGACGACATCAATTGGGACGCTTTTGAAGCGGACGCCGTCGATCCGGATATCCTGGCTGCGGTCAAGGCAGCGGCGATGGTGGAATATAACGCCGCCGACTATGTGACCTATCTGTGCAATGTCTTTGCGGATTATCCGGAGATTCAGGAAACGATCCGGGTGTGGGGCGCCGAAGAGTCCCAGCACGGCAAGGCGCTTTCGGCCTGGGCGGAGCTGGCCGATCCCGGTTTTACTTTCGATGAAGCTTTCGCCCGGTTCCAGAACATCTATTCCATTCCCGTCGATGCGACCGAAAGTGTGCGCGGCAGCCGGGCGGGTGAAATGATCGCGCGCTGTGTGGTGGAAACCGGCACGTCTTCTTTTTACACGGCCATTAAAGATGCGACGGACGAGCCGGTGCTGAAGGAAATCGCCGCGCGCATCGCCGCCGATGAGTTCCGCCATTACAAACTTTTCTACGATGTGCTGCGCAAATTCGAAGGCGAGGCGCCTTCGCTCTGGGGGCGGGCGAAAGTGGCGCTAGGCCGCTTGAGCGAGGCCGATGATGACGAGCTTGCCTCGGCCTATTACGCCGCCAATACGCCGACCGATGGCAGCACGCCTTATAGCCGCAAGCGTTTTGCCGCGGCCTACGAGCTGCGCGCGCTCACTCTTTATAAGCGCCATCACACGGACCGGCTCGTCTCCATGATTGCAAAAGCCATCGGCATGCATCCGCATGGGCGCGTCGTGCGCACGCTTTCCCCGGTCGTCTGGAAGGTGATGCAGTTCAAGCGCCGCCGGGCGATGGCAGCGGCGGCTTAAGCGCCGGCCAGCGTCAGCGCGCGGAACTCGGCCACGACCTGTTCATAGACCGGCCGCTTGAAGGGCACGATGAGATCGACAAGTTCGTCGATATCGGCCCAGCGCCATTCGCTGAATTCCTGTTCTTCATGGGCCATGATGTCGATGTCGCCATCCTGGCCGGTAAAGCGCATGGCGAACCATTTCTGCTCCTGGCCGCGGAACTTACCTTTCAGGCCCTTGCCGATCAGTTCCGGCGGCAGGTCGTAGCGGAACCATTCGCGCGCCTCGGCGATGATCTTGGCGTTGCGCGTGCCCGTTTCTTCATGCAGCTCACGGAAAGCGGCGTGTTCGGGAAGCTCGCCCTTGTCGATCCCGCCTTGCGGCATCTGCCAATGATTGCCGGCAGGCAGGCCTTCCCCGGCCAGCCGGTTGCCGATCCACACTTTGCCTTCATTGTTCAGGAGCATGACACCGACGCAGGGCCGGTAAGGGAGCGTGTCAGCAAGGGCTGGGCTCATTGGGTCTTTTCCATTTTCCGTTCCACCGCAGCGCTGACGGGCACAAGTGTGATGCCCGATCCTTCCAGCGCTTCGGTCCATTCCATAACTTTTTCGACCGTGATGGGAAAGCCCGAGCCGGTGCCGATCGCGGTGCCGTTTTTTTCCGCGTCCCCGCGCAAATTGTCCAGCGACGTTTCGATGATGTTTTCGCGCAAGGCAGGGTCGATCAGCCGGTCGCCGCTTGCCCAGGGCATGGCGTTTTCCACGGCAAGTTCGCCTGCGACCGAGCGGCGCCCGACACCGGCATCGATATAGAGCAGGCCGCGCGCCGAGAGCGCCTCGATGATCGGCATCATGGCATCTTTTTCCGCCGTAAAGCGCGCGCCCTGATAGGGCAGCACGCCCACATAGCCGGTGAAGCGGCTGAGCAGCCAGTCGAGCCGGTCGAGATTGTCTGCGGCGCTCGCCCCTGTCAGCAGCGTGTAAGGCCCGGGATCGTTATTGGGATAATCGAAAGGCTCCATGGGCAGTTCGAGCAGCACTTCATGGCCGTCCGCCCGCGCCTCGTCGATCCAGCGCTGCAGATTACGCCCGTAAGGGGCAAAGGCGAGGGAGACCTCAGCGGGCAGCTTTTCGATAGCGTTCGCTGTCGCGCTTTCCGAAATACCGAGCCCGCCTATCACAAGAGCGGCGGCCGGACCTTTAACGGGCTCTTGCGGGCGGGCATAGGCCTGCCAGGGGCGGGCGCCGTCCGCGCCGATAACGGGCAGCGGGCCGTACTTGCTTTCCTTGGTCAGTGTCTCGATGGGGGCCTTGGTGAGCGCCTGAACGGTTTCTTCTTGCGCTTCCTCGGCTGCTTCTTCGGGCTCAGGCTCTTCGGGGATGAGCGTCTCCGCGGGCGCTTTTGGGGCCTCGGGAGCTTCCGTCTCTTTTTCCGTCAGGGGCATGGGCGGCGGCAGGTCGGGCCCCGCCCGGCGCAGCAATTTGCTCAAGTCCTCCCCCTCGCTCGTGCTCTTGCCGGTTGCGGGCGGGTCGGGCTCGGGGCCGAGCGCGATAATGACTTCGGGGGTTTTGGTATTTTCAGGCTCGCTCAGCGCCAGCCAGCCGGCAATGGCGCCATAGATGAGCGCCACGGCGAGCGCGGCGATCATCAGCGGGCTGAAGCGGCCCTGGCGTTTCGCCAGGTCGCGCCGCCTTTGGAGCCTTTCCTTGAGCCACGGGGTCTGTCCGGCGGTTTCCTCCGCCGTGTTCTCGTCTTCCGTGGACATTACGGCCTCATTGCGCGTCTTGCGTTACCGCTCAAGGCGCAGCCCCATGTTGTCAATTGGCGGCGCCTTGCTCCACGCCGGCATTGGATTTTGCCTGTTTGTTGGCGGCGGCCTGAGCGCTCGGCTTCTTGCCGTTCAGAAGGTCGATCGCATAAAGCAGCTGCGTGTCGTCTTCCTTATTGGCGGGCACGTAGGAAGAGGAGCCGGAGGCTTCTTTTTCCTCGCCTTCTTCCGAGGTCAGGTGGCCGCGCAGCGAGGCTTCGCCCGTTACCCGGCGGTTCTTTTCTTCTTCGGTTTCCTGGCGCACCACGAGATCGGGATCGATGCCCTTGGCCTGGATGGAGCGGCCCGAGGGCGTGTAATAGCGCGCCGTGGTCAGGCGGATCGCGCCGTCCGAGCCCAGCGGAATGATGGTCTGCACCGAGCCCTTGCCGAAGGAACGCGTACCGATGATCGTTGCGCGGCGATGATCCTGCAGCGCGCCGGCTACGATTTCCGAGGCCGAGGCGGAGCCGCCATTGACGAGCACGACGACCGGGCGCCCGCCCGTCATGTCGCCGCCGCGCGAATTATAACGCTGCGTGTCTTCCGAATGGCGTCCGCGCGTCGAGACGATTTCGCCCTGTTCGAGGAAAGCGTCGGACACCGAGATCGCCTGATCGAGCAGACCCCCCGGATTGTTGCGCAGGTCGATGATGTAGCCCTTCAGATTGGCGCCGATTTCCTTCTGCAGCGCCGTCACCGCCTCGTCGAGGCCGCTCGAGGTTTGCTCGTTGAAGGTCGTGACGCGGATATAGCCGATATCGCCCTCGCGCCGGTAGCGCACGGATTTGATCGTGATCTTGTCGCGGGTGATGGAAATATCGAAAGGCTCGTCGCGGCCTTCGCGGATGATGGAAAGCTTGATGGCGGTGCCGACCGGCCCGCGCATTTTCTCAACCGCTTCGGACAGCGACATGCCCATGATGGGCTCGTCGTCGAGATGCGTGATCAGATCGTTCGGGCGCACACCGGCTTCCGACGCCGGGGTTTCGTCGATCGGGGTGACGACTTTGACGAGGCCGTTTTCCATCGTCACTTCGATGCCCAGACCGCCGAATTCACCGCGGGTCTGCACCTGCATGTCGCGGTAGTTTTTCGGGTTCAGATAGCTGGAATGCGGATCGAGCGAGGAAAGCATGCCGTTGATCGCATTGTCGATCAGCGAGGCATCGTCCGTTTCTTCCACATAATCGGCGCGCACGCGCTCGAAAACGTCGCCGAACAGATTGAGCTGGCGGTAGGTTTCCGAATTTGCTGCGTTGGCCGGGGTCTCCTGGGAGATGGGCTGAAGAGCAAAAATGGCCAGGGTGGCCGAAAGAGTGCCAATGGCAAAGCTGGCAAGTATCTGCCTCTTCATTATCCTCGCGCCTTTCTCTCACTCAGGGCGAACCAGGGTTTGGGGTCTATCGGTTCGCCGTCCTTACGGAATTCAATATAGAGGGTGGGCTTAACGTTTCCCTTTACCGCCGCATTTTTTGCTTCGGCGCCTGCCATCTGGCCCAGCGGCTCGCCCGCCAGGACCTGCTGGCCGACCTGGGCATCGATTCGCTCCAGGCCCGCGAAAAGCAAATGGTATCCTTCGCCCACCGACAGGATCAAGAGTTGCCCATATCGCCGGAAGGGTCCAGCAAACACTATTTTACCGTCAAATGGGGCAGTAATTTGCGCATCTTCGCGGGTTCTCAAAGATAATCCGCGATTGCGCCCGCCGGCGCCGTCATTTTCCCCGAAAATCTTGGTGATTTCCCCGCTGGCGGGCAGGCGGATCTGCCCCCGCGCCTTGGAGAAAAGCCGGTTTGGGCCTGAAATGAGCGGTGTGCCGGAGGGCAGGGAGGCCAATTGCTGGCCCTCGTCAGGGCGCGCCTCAGGTGGTGCCGGGGGCTGGGTCTGGGGCTGCGGCCGCGGGTCGGGGCCGGCTTCGGCGGGGGAGAGCGGTTTTGAGGCCGGGGGCTGCGGGCGGCGTTCGGGCCGTGCTTCGGGCAGGCGGCTCGCGGCGCGGGCTTCCAGTTTTTCGATCAGCTCGCTCAAGGTGCGCGCTTCCTGGGACAGCCGGGCAACCTCCTCGCGTTCCGTTTCAAGGCGCTTGTCGAGTTCGGCCTGGGCGGTAAGCTTGGCGGAGAGCAGGCGTTCGAGTTCCTCTTGCTCGCTGGCAAGGGCGCCGCTCGCTGTGGAAAGCGTTTCGCGTTCCTCCAGAATGTCCTGGCGCACCCGGCGCAGTTCATCGAGGCGGGTGCGGATCTCCTTTGCCTCCGCCTCAAGCTGGGGGACAAGCGCGCCGAGGATCATGGCCGAGCGCATGGCGCCGAGGGCATCGTCCGGTTTGACGGCAAGGGCGGGCGGCGGGTTCCTATCGAGGCGCTGGAGCGCGGCCAGCGTTTCGGCAAGATCCTTGCGCCGGGCGCTGAGCTGGGCGCGCAGCACGGCTTCGGCGCCGACGAGGCCCTGCAACCGGTCCTCGGAAAGGGTGACGTCCTCTTCGCGCGCCTGCACGCGGGCGGCGGCTTTGATAAGCTCGGCGCGCAGTTTGGCGACTTCCGCGCGCAGCTCTTCGGCTTCCGCCTCCAGCATGACCTGGCGTTCCTTGGCGGTGCCAAGTTCCTTTTCGATGGATTGAAGGGCCTGCGGGTCGGGCGCCGTTTCCTGGGCGGCAACCGGCATGCCTGCAGGCAGCGCTAAAGCAGCTGCAAGCACAGCTACAGGCATAGACACAGGCAGCGGGCCAGCCGTCGGAAGCGAAGGGCTGCGGGGAGCTTTTTCTCTGCGCTTAAAGCGCGGCACGGGGCGACATCTCTTCATCTGTCACAACGAGCGAGGCACCGGTCATGGCAGCGGGCGGCTCGATACCCAAAAGGGCAAGCATGGTCGGGGCGACATCGGCAAGCGTGCCCGGGCGCAATTGCACAGGCGCTTCCTGGCCGCCGCGCACCACCACGAGCGGCACGCGGTTCGTCGTGTTGCCGGGATAGACGTCGCCGGTTTCCGGGTCCGTCATCATTTCCGCATTGCCGTAAGTCGAGGTGATGAGCAAGGTCCCCCCGCGTTTTTCAAGCTGGGCGGCAATCTTGCCGAGGCATTTGTCGATCACCTCCGCCGCCTTGCGGGTCAGCGTAACATCGCCGGTGCGCGCGGCAAGGCTGACATTGGCGAAGTTGAGCACGATGACGTCGTGCGACTTCTTCTTGATGGCTTTGACCGCCTCGCCTGCCATGTCGAGGGCGGCGAGTTCCGGCTTCTTTTCGAATTTCGTGCGCGCCGGCGGCTCCATGATCTCGAAGCTCTCGCCGGGCAACAGTGTTTTGCGCCCGCCCGTCTGATAAAGGCGGGCCTTGTTGGCCAGCGCCGGGTCGGTGAGATGTAATTGTGTGAGCCCTGCACCTGCAATGGCTTCGCTGAACGAGCCTTGCAGGTCTTCCATTGCAAAAAGCGGCTGCACCGCGCCGTCGAGCGGCGGCATGAGCTCATAAAGCGAATAGGCGCCGGCGAGATCCGCCTTGCCCTTGCGCTCGAAGAGCGAAAATTCCTCGCCGGTGAGCGCGTCCATCAGGGTCAGGAAGCCGTCGGCGCGCAGGTTCATCAGCAGCACCGCATCGTCCTGGCGGATGCCCCGGTAATGCATGTGGACGCCGGGGGGCACGAGATGGGGCGGGGTGCCTTTCGCCTCATATTCGGCGACATGGGAAGGCCCGTGTTCGATCTGCTCACCCAGTCCATGCACGATGGCGTCATAGGCGGCGGGCAGGCGCTCTGCGAGGCCGACGCCGTCCATCACATAATTGCGGCCCATGACGGTCGCAAGGCGCGCGTTCTCCGCGCCTGCCAAGTCTTCCATCAGCTCGGCCATGTAATCGACGGCTTTCACCCTATGGCTGTCCACCCCGTCGGCAAAGGCGTGGACCCAGACGTCGAAGCCTTCATGGCTGAGCAGCGCGGCCAGCACGGCCAGGTGATATTGGTGGGCGTAATTGGCCGCAGGTGAGGCAATGCCGAAAAGATGAACCGAGCCGCCGAGCCGGCGCAGCCGGGCCAGCATGTCTTGCAGGACGGGATGGGAAGAAATGCCGCTCGCCCCCTCGCTGACGAACGTCTCGTGGATGGTTTGCGCGGGCCGGATTACGGGCCGGCCGAGACCGAGCACCCGGTGGCCGGTTTCCCCATTGCCCGCTTCCCCCGGCTTCATGCCCACGGCCTCGCCGCTCGCTGTGAGCGCGGTGCGCGCGTTGCGGGCCGAGAGGCGGTCATAGATGGGGGTCTTGGCTTCTGCCAGCACGTTGTTGCTGCGGTCTGGATTGAGCCCCCAGCCGTCGATTACAGCAAGAACAAGCGGGTGCGCCGGATGGGCCATATTCGGAAACGACTCACAGATTTGGAAGTGCCGGGCAACTTAACCAAGCGCCGGAGGACTGTCTATATGTCCCGCTTTACCCTGGCTCTTGCGCGCTTTACGGACGGTGATAGGGATGACCGGCGAGGATTGTGACGGCGCGGTATAGCTGTTCGGTTAACATCACGCGGGCCAGCATATGGGGCCAGGTTTGCGGCCCGAAGGCGAGCGTTTTCGCGGCCCGCTCGCGGATTTGCGGCGAAAGCCCGTCCGCCCCGCCGATCAGAAAGGCCATATCGGCGGTGCCGCTGTCGCGCTCCTGGCCTATCCAATTTGCAAATTTTTCGCTGCCCATGGCGCTGCCGCGCTCGTCCATCGCCACGATCAGCGCGGTCTCGGGAATGGCGGCGAGCAGCTTTGCCGCCTCGCGCTCTTTCAGCCCGGCGCTTTTGTTCTTCTCTTCGACTTCGGTAAGGTGAAAGCCCGTCAGGCCGAGCCCCGGGCCGAGGGCGCCTGCGCGCGCCAGATAATCGGAGCAAAGCTCCTGTTCGGGCCCGGCTTTCAGCCGCCCGACACAGCCAAGAAAAATGCGCATCCGCTTTCAGCCGTCAGTTAATTGACGGCGACATGTTCGGCTTCTACATCCGCCGACCACATTTTTTCCAGCTTATAGAATTCGCGTACTTCCGGCCGGAAGATGTGCACGATGACGTCGCCGCCATCCATCAGCACCCAGTCGCCCTGCGACAGCCCTTCCACACGCGCCGTGCCGTACCCGGCCTCTTTCATCCGGCGCAGCAAATGATCGGCGACCGCGCTGACATGCCGGTGCGAGCGTCCGCTTGCCACCACCATGTGATCGGCGATTGCCGTTTTGCCTTCCAGATTGATCGAGACGATATCCTCGGCCTTGTCATCGCCGAGACTTTCGAGAACCACGTCAATGAGGGCCCGCTCGGGCGTCTGGCGCGGTTCCGCGGCCTGATTTTTCGCCGCGTTTTTACCGGTGTTGGACACGGCGGCATCGAAGCTGCCTGCCGGTGTACTCGGGGCATCAAAGCCCGTCCTGTCCATGCTCAGGAGTATGTTCCTTTCTCTTGGGTACATATCGCCGGCAGCACCTGCCGCCCGGCGGGAGCATCTCTAACGCTAGAGGCGCTCTATGCCAAGAATATGACTGTTGGCGGGCGAGATTCAACCGGCCTGATCAGGCTGCGACGTTTAGCCAATGAAGGCTGAAATAGTCGTTTTCATCTGTCCAGACGGTATCGGCGGCAAATCCGGCCTTTTCGGCGAGGCGGGTAAACTCTTCCACGGTGTATTTGTGGGAATTTTCCGTATGCAGCGTCTCGCCTTTGGCGAAGGGATAGCGCGTGCCGCCGAGCTCCACGGCCTGATCGCACAGGCTCTCCAGATGCATTTCGATGCGGCCTTTTTCTTCATTGAAAAACGCCTTGTGCATGAAGTTGCCCGGCTCAAGGACGGCGCCGAGCTCGTTTTGCATGCGCTTCAGGACATTGAGATTGAAGGCGGCGGTGAGGCCGGCTGCATCATTGTAGGCGGCATCGAGCACGGCTTTGTCTTTTTTCAGATCGACGCCGATGAGCAGCGCCCCGCCTTTGCCGAGCATCGCGGCGATGCGGGAGAGAAAAAGCTCTGCCATTTCAGGCGAGAAATTGCCGATGGTTGAGCCCGGCAAAAAGCCGAGGGCAAGACCGTTGCCGATCGCCGCTTCCCGCGGCAGCGTGAGCGGGGCTGTGAAGTCCGCGCAAATGGCGCCCATGGCGATGCGCGGATAATCGGCGGCAAGCGTGCGGGTGGCGCTGAGTAAATGCTCACGGCTGATATCGATGGCGATATAGGCGGCCGGTTCATCCAGCGCATCGAGAAGCGTGCGGATTTTGACGCCCGCGCCCGAGCCATATTCGATGATGCGCGCGCCCTTGCCTGCTTTCTCGGCAAAGGCGGGACCCAGTTTTTCCAGCAGCGCGATCTCGGTGCGGGTGACGTAATATTCGCGCGTTTCGCAAATGCCTTCGAAAAGCTCCGAGCCGCGCTGATCGTAAAAATATTTCGGCGAGAGCGTTTTGGGCGCGCTTGCAAGGCCTGCGCTCGCATCGGCCAGAAAGTCGCCGAGCGGCGGCTCAAGATCCTCGAAAAAAGCAAGATCCGCCGGTGCCCGGTTTTCGCGTGCTGGTTTTTCGCGCAGATCGAGAGAAGCATTCATAACGGATCGGTTCCTTGGGGCCTTTAAGGGGAAAGGTCAAACGTCGCTTGCCAGGCGCAAGCCGGAAAATTGCCAGCGGGCGGCAGCGGGAAAGAAATTGCGGTAGGTGGCGCGCATATGCCCGTGCGGGGTCGCGCAGCTCCCCCCGCGCAGGACCATCTGATTGCACATGAACTTGCCATTATATTCGCCGATGGCACCGCTCGGCGCGCGGTAGCCGGGATAAGCGCTATAAGAGCTTGCCGTCCATTCCCAGACATCGCCGAAAAGCTGCTGCGGGCCATCGCCTGCTGCGCTTGCCGCTTGCGGGTGGATGATGGGCGCGGCGCCGCCATCGCGCTGAGGCATCAGGAAATTGCCCTCAAGGGGCAGGCCGCGGGCGGCGATTTCGAGCTCGGCTTCAAGCGGCAGGCGCGCGCCTGCCCATTCGGCATAGGCGGCCGCTTCATAAAGGCTGATATGGGTGACGGGCGCGTTCTCATCGAGCGGCACCTCGCCATGCAGCGTGAACTCGCGCCAGGACCCGTCATCTGCGCGGCGCCAATAGGCCGGGGCCTGCCAGCCGCCTTCGCTTACCGCGTTCCAGCCATCGGAGAGCCAGAGCGGCGCGCGTTCATAGCCGCCATCTTCCACAAAGGCGCGGAACTCGCCATTGGTGACGGGCCGGCTTGCCAGGCGGAAGGGGCGCAGCAGAATTTCGTGGCGCGGGCCTTCATTGTCGAAGCTGAAACCGGCCGGGTCCATGTCGCGGCCGATCTCGTAAATGCCGCCGCCGAACTCGCTCCAGCTCAAGGCAGGCGCGGAGGTGCTTTCCGCAGGCGGCGTATAAAGCGCGGGCGAAAGCGGGTTCTGCGCCAGCACATGTTTGATGTCGGTGCAAATGAGTTCCTGATGCTGCTGCTCGTGATTGAGGCCGAGCGTGATGAGTACGGCGAGCTTTTGCCAAAGCGCGGCACCTGCTTCTTCCATCAGCTCCAGCATCGCGCCGTCTACATAGGCGCGGTAGTCCATCACTTCGGCAACCGTCGGGCGGGAGAGAAATCCCCGGTGGGGGCGCAGCCATTGCGGGCCGACCTGCTGGTAATAGGAATTGAAAAGCAGGTCATATTGCTCGTTGAGCGGGCTGTAGCTTTTTGCGTGAGGCTTCAGCAGGAAGGTTTCGAAGAACCAGCTCGTATGCGCCAGATGCCATTTTGTCGGGCTGACATCGGGCATGGTCTGCACGACCATGTCTTCGGCCGCGAGCGGGGCGGCCAGCGCCTCGCTGTCCCGGCGCACGGTCAGGTAATAGGCGCGCATCGCCTCGCGCTCGTTCAGATCGGCAGGGGGCGTGCGCTGAGCTTTCAGCGCGGCAACACCGCCGGTGCTTTTTTGGGCCCGCGCGGTGCGGTCTTTATTCGGTTCGATGTTCGGCTGTGCTGGCCCTGGCATGTGCCCCTCCCTCCCGCCGGCTTGCCCGGCGGAACCGTTCTCTATTTAGTCCATCACGAGTAGATGTCAGGTGTCCATCACCGTTTCGTGAAAAACGGTTGCGGATAGAATGGGTTCCGGGGAGCCAAAGGGGCCCATTGCCTGCACGCGGCCATTGACAAGGGATTGCTGCGTGTAAGGTCTGTTGTCAGGAAATGGCAGGAGGGGAAATCAGCCGAACCTGAATTTCGCCACCAGCACGGCGCCGGCCAGCACCAGCGTCACGGAATTGGCGATGATGAGCGGCATGTCGCCGGCGAGAAGCCCATAGATCAGCCAGAGCACGATGCCGAGGCACATGGCCAGAAACATCAAAAGCGAGACATCGGCGGTGGAGCGGGTGCGCCAGGCGCGCAAGACCTGGGGTAGGAAGGCGAGCGTGGTCAGTGTGCCAGCGCTCATGCCGATCAGCGTGATGTGGTCCATGCGGGTTGTCCGGAACGGGCGCGCGCGGCGCGGATTTCTGTAGCGGAGGCCGGGTGCTCCGGCCCCTCAATAAAGGTCAGCGCGGGCGCTTTGACAAGCGGCAAAAGCGCCGCGTCCGCCGCCTCGAGCCGCCAGCGCGCAAGATATTGCGCGGCCTTGGAAAGGCGTGCTTTCAAGGTGAAGCCGGGGCGCGGGTAAACGGCAATCGGCACGGTGCGGGCAATGGTCTTCCAGTCGCGCCATTTCGGGAACTGCACCATATTGTCCGCGCCCATCAGCCAGACGAAATGAACATGGGGGTAGCGCGCGCTCAGCGCCTTCAGCGTGTCTGCCGTGTAAGCGGTGCCAAGGCGGCGCTCGATATCGCTCACGCAGATGCGCGGATGGTCCGCCGCCGCGCGCGCCGAGGCAAGGCGCGTTTCGAGGCTTGCCATGCCGGCTTTGTCTTTCAGCGGGTTTTGCGGCGAGACGAGCCACCAGACGCGGTGAAGCTGCAGCTTTTCCATCGCCATGAGGCTGAGATGGCGGTGGCCTTCATGGGCCGGATTGAACGAGCCGCCCAGAAGGCCGACCTTCATGCCGGGCATCAGCGCTGGCGTGGCGGTGCGCATGGGCAGCTCGTGTCCTTTAGGGGCGGCTCAAGGGCGCGTCTGGCCTTTGCCGCGCACCATATATTTAAAGCTTGTGAGTTGTTCGACGCCCACCGGTCCGCGCGCATGGAAACGGCCCGTTGCAATGCCGATCTCCGCGCCCATGCCGAATTCGCCGCCATCGGCAAACTGGGTGGAGGCGTTGTGAAGGACGATGGCGCTATCGACCTCGTTCAAGAATTTCTCGGCGGTCTTTTCATCCGAGGTGACGATGGCATCGGTGTGATGGGAGCCGTATTTGCCGATATGCTCGATCGCCTCGCTCACGCCGTTGACGACCTTGATGGCGATAATGGCGTCAAGATATTCTGTATACCAATCATCCTCCGAGGCTTCTTCGGCGGCGCTGACTTCCGCGCGCACCGTGTCGTCGCCGCGCACTTCGCAGCCTTTGGCGAGCAGCGCCTCGATAATGGGGCGCAGATGCGTGCCCGCGCAGGCCCGGTCCACCAGCACCGTTTCCGCCGACCCGCAAATGCCGGTGCGGCGCATCTTGGCATTGACCACAATGTCGCGCGCCATATCGAGATCGGCTGCCCCGTCCACATAGACATGGCAGACACCGTCGAGATGGGCGAAGACCGGCACGCGGGCTTCCGTTTGCACGCGCTCGATGAGCCCGCGCCCGCCGCGCGGCACGATCACGTCGAGCCTGCCGCCGAGCCCGCGCAGCATCTCGCCGACGGCGGCGCGGTCGCGGGTGGGGACAAGCTGGATCGCCGCTTCTGGCAAGCCTGCGGCGGAAAGCCCTTCGACAAGGCAGTCGTGAATGGCATGGCTGGAATGAAAGCTTTCCGAGCCGCCGCGCAGGATCGCCGCATTGCCCGCTTTCAGGCAAAGCGCGCCCGCATCGGCGGTGACATTGGGCCGGCTTTCATAGATGACGCCGATCACCCCGAGCGGCACGCGCACGCGCTGAATACGCAGCCCATTGGGCCGTTCCCAATCGGCCATGATGTCGCCGACGGGATCTTTCAGCGCGGCGACGGCTTCAAGCCCCTTGGCAATGCCTTCGATACGCTCTTCATCGAGCGCCAGGCGGTCGAGCATGGCGGTGGTCAGGCCCTTTTCGCGGCCAAAAGCCATATCGCGCGCATTGGCGTCGAGAATGTCATCGACATTGGCGCGCAGCGTCATGGCGGCGGCAAGCAGGGCGGCGTCTTTGGCTTTGGATGGGGCAAGCGCCAAAAGCTCGGCGCTGGCGCGGGCCTTGCGGCCCACTTCTTCCATCAGTCCGGCGACATCGGCGCTTTGGTCTTCGGCCATGCTCATCTGCTCAATCCGTCTTTCGCGTCTATCTCTTCGTTAAAACCAGATCGTCCCGGTGGATCATGGCGGTGCGGCCACGATAGCCCAGCCGGGCTTCGATTTCACTGCTGTTATGCCCGATGATCAGTTGGGCATCCTCGCTCGAATAAGCAACAAGACCGCGGGCGATTTCCCGGCCCTCGGCGGTTTTAACCATAACGGCATCGCCGCGCTCGAAATGACCTTCCACGCCGCTCACCCCGGCGGGCAGGAGGCTGCGCCCGCCTTCCAGCGCTTTGGCCGCGCCCTGATCGATGATCAGTTTGCCGCGCGGCTGCAGCGAGCCCTGGATCCAGCGCTTGCGGGCGGAAGCGGGGCTTTGATCGGCCAGGAACCAAGTGGCGCGGGCGCCGTCTTCTATAGCTTTGAGCGGAGCAAGAACGTGGCCGCTGGCAATCACCATCTGGCAGCCCGCGCTTACCGCGATCTTGGCCGCTTCGATCTTGGTTTTCATGCCGCCTTTGGAAAATTCGGAGCCGGCATCGCCCGCCATGGCTTCGATTTCAGGCGTTACGGCTTTGACGACGGGCAGGTGTTTGGCGCCGGGGGTTTGCGGCGGGGCGGTGTAAAGCCCGTCAATGTCGGAAAGAAGCACCAGGCAATCGGCGCTGATCATGGTAGCGACGCGGGCGGCGAGGCGGTCATTGTCGCCGTAGCGGATTTCGGTGGTGGCGATCGTGTCGTTTTCGTTGATGACGGGCACCGCGCCCAGTTTGATCAGTGTCGTGAGCGTCGAGCGGGCATTGAGATAGCGCCGCCGCTGCTCGGTATCATCGAGGGTCAGAAGCACCTGCGCGCAGGTTGCGCCATGTGTCTTCAAGGCTTCCTGAAAGGCATGGGCAAGGTGAATTTGCCCGGCGGCCGCTGCCGCCTGGCTTTCCTCCAGTTTCAGCGTGCCTTTGGGCAAGCCGAGCGCGCCGCGCCCGAGCGCAATCGCGCCGGAAGAAACGATCACCACTTCCTGGCCGCGCGCGCGCAGCCGCGCCACATCCTCGATCATGCTGGCGAACCAGCTTTGATTGAGCTTGCCCGTGGCCTTGTCCGTCAAAAGGGCGGAGCCGATTTTGACGACGACGCGTTTGGCTTTGGTGAGGCGCTCTTCGTTCATGGCTTCTGCTCTGGCCTTTGCGCTTAAGGGCGCCAGCCTTGCTGGTGTTCTTCGCTGGCGGCGGTATCTTCTTTCAGCGCTTTGGCGCGCGCGCGGCGCACTTCGCTCAGAAGCTTGTACAGCACGTCTTCGACGCCCTGGCCTGCAACGCCGGAAAGACGCATGGGCTCTTGCCCGCTTGCGCCGGCCAGCGCCTTGGCGCGCTCTTCTATCACATCCTCGGTCAAGGCATCGCATTTGTTGAGCGCCAGGATGACGGGCTTTTCATCCAGCCCGTTGCCATAGGCTTCAAGCTCGCCGCGAATGGTGCGGTAATCGCCCGCTACATCCTCGCTCGTGCCATCGACGAGATGCAGAAGAATGGCGCAGCGCTCCACATGCCCGAGAAAGCGGTCGCCGAGCCCGTGGCCTTCATGCGCCCCTTCGATGAGGCCGGGAATATCGGCCAGCACGAAACTGTCGCCGCCCGCCTGCACGACGCCGAGGCCGGGATTGAGCGTGGTGAACGGATAATCGGCGATCTTCGGGCGGGCGCGGCTGACGGCGGCAAGGAAAGTGCTTTTGCCCGCATTGGGCAGGCCGACAAGGCCTGCATCGGCGATGAGTTTCAGGCGCAGCCAGATCCATTTTTCCGTGCCTTCCTGGCCGGGATTGGCGCGGCGCGGGGCCTGATTGACCGAGCTTTTGAAATAAGCATTGCCGAAGCCGCCATTGCCGCCCTTGGCAAGGACGAGTTTCTGGCCGACCTCCGTCATGTCGCAAAGAAGGGTTTCGCCGTCTTCCTCGAAAACCTGCGTGCCGACGGGCACTTTCAAAACGATGTCGGCGCCGTTTGCGCCATGGCGGTTGCGGCCCATGCCGTGGCCGCCGGTCTTGGCTTTGAAATGCTGCTGGTAGCGGTAATCGATGAGGGTGTTCAGCCCGTCCACGCATTCGACAATGACATCGCCGCCGCGTCCGCCGTCACCGCCGTCGGGCCCGCCGAATTCGACATATTTTTCGCGCCGGAAAGACACGGAGCCCGCCCCGCCGTCGCCGGAGCGGATATAGACCTTGGCCTGATCGAGAAACTTCATGTTCTTTCCGTCGGTTCTGCCCGTTGCAGGCTCTTTAGCCATGCGGCGGGCGTTGCTTCCGGGCCCTTGCGCGGGGCAAAGGCCCGGAAGTCGTGTCAAGAAGCCTTAAGCGGCGTCCTCGGTCAAGAGGTAGTCGCTCAAGGTCTGTTCAAGCAAAAGGCAGCGCACCTCTTCTTCACGCGCGGAAGAATAGCGCATTTCCTCGCCCACATAGCGGAAGCCTGCCTTTTCCAGCACCCGGCCGGAGGCGGGATTGTCGGCGAAATGGCCGGAGATGAGGCGGCCGAGCTTCCAATCGGCAAAGGCATGTTTGACGAGAAGACGGGCCGTCTTTGTCGCGATGCCCCGGCCCCAATAAGGCTGGCCGATCCAGTAGCCGATCTCCCAGCCTGCTTCCTTCAGGTGATGGTAGCCGGTGGCGCCCACAAGCTCATCCCGCCAGACGATGGCGCGGGGAATGTCCCCTTCCTGCTCGATATCGGGATGAGAGGCAATCCAGCCGCGCGCATGATCGATCTCATAAGGGTAGGGCACGCGGGTGAGCATGGAGACGATGTTCCAATTATTGATGAGGCCGGCAAGGCGCGGCGCATCGGCCATGGAAAACGGTCTTATGGTCAGCTCGCCCGATTTCAGAACGGGTATCATGGTCCCTCCTCCCCCTGCTGGTTCCTCTTCGGCCTGGCAAGGCATGTGCGCCGCGGTTTGCTTTGCGGGGCACCTGGGTTTCATTTCAGCGCCTTTCGGGCGCCATTTGGGCAAGAGGGAATAAAAAAGAGGGAGATGGCGGTCCCATCTCCCTCTTGATCCGATGTTCTCGCCATCCGCAGATGGCGGCATCCATCTGCTAAATTAGTCTGCGGCCTGAGCCGGCGTGCCTGCCGGGAGCACGTTCACGAAGGTGCGGCCGTTCTTGCGCATGCGGAACGACACCGTGCCTTCGGTCACTGCAAAGATCGTGTGGTCTTTGCCGATGCCCACGCCTTCGCCGGGATGCCATTTGGTCCCGCGCTGACGCACGATGATGTTGCCGGGGATCACGCGCTCGCCGCCGAACTTCTTGACGCCGAGGCGCCGGCCTGCCGAGTCGCGCCCGTTACGGGACGAACCACCTGCTTTTTTGTGAGCCATGGGTCTCTCCTAAAACGCCTGATTAACCGGCAATGTTGGTGATCTTCAGCACTGTCTGGTGCTGGCGATGACCGGCCTTGCGGCGGTAGTTCTGACGGCGTTTCTTCTTGAAAACGATGATTTTGCGGGCACGGGTCTGGTCCACGACTTCCGCCGTGACCTTGGCACCGTCCACGAGAGGCGCGCCGATCTTGGTCTGGGCGCCTTCGCCGCCGAGCATCAGTACCTCATCGAGTTCAACGGTCGAACCGGCTTCAGCGGCCAGTTTTTCCACCGTGATCACGTCGTCTTTCGCGACTTTGTACTGCTTGCCGCCGGTCTTGATGACTGCGAACATGGGATGTCATCCATTCCAAAGAGAAAAAGCGGGCAAAAGGCCACTTTTGGCCCGCCCGTGAATTGGCGGGCACTATAGCCGCCCGCTTCTATGTGTCAAGCAGGGGCAGGGGAGAATCTGCCTCTATGGCGCAGATTTCCGGCTTTAACCGGGGCGGCGCGCTTCCCCGGCCTTTAGCTGCGCCAATCGAGGGCGGAGCGCCAGAGACTGAGCCCGGCAAAATAGAGGCTGACGAGAAGCCAGAGCCCTAAAACCGCCGATTCGGGCAGAAGCGGGGTGGGGGCGGGCCCGTTGCCGAACCAGACGAGGAAAACCGCGCCTGCCGCCCAAAGGGCGGTGAGCGGCAGGGTGAGCGCGCGCCATTCACGCACCCGGAAGGGATGGATGAATTTCAGCGGCACGAAGGTGAGCGCCCCGAGGGCAAGAATGAGCGCCAGATTGAAGAGCGCGCCGGTGCCCAGCACGTAAATATAGAGAACGACGAGGTTCCAGAGGGCGGGAAAGCCCTGAAAGTAATTATCCGCCGTCTTCATGTCCTTATTGCCGAAGCAATAAAGCGAAGTCGCCATGATGAAGGCGGCGGCGGGCAGCTCGAAGGGCTCGGGCACGAGCGCGAACCGCGCCACCATCAGCGCCGGAATAACCGTATAGGTCAGATAGTCGATGACGAAATCCAGCACCGCGCCGTCAAAGCGCGGGGTGTGAGAAAAGACATCGACCTTGCGGGCAAGCGGGCCGTCCAGCCCGTCGATGATCATGGCCACACCGAGCCAGATCAGCCCCATGCGGAAATCGTCCCGCATCACCGCGTCGATGGATAAAAGCGCCGGGATGACGCCCGAGGCGGTGAACCAATGGGCAAAGCGCGCGGCGAAGCGGTTTTGTTTTGTGGTTTCTTTAATTTTCCGGTCCTGCACGGCGCTTGCCCCTCTCCGCTCCCCAGTGCCCGTGAATAGACCACAGGCTTATAGGCAACGGAAAGGGGCGTGTGCGTCCCTCAGGCGCCGATCTCGATGCCGATCTTGCCCATATGGGTTTGGGCCTGAAGCGCGCTGAGGGCGGCGCGGTAATCTTCAAGCGCATAGGTGCTGTTGATGACGGGGCGGAGACTATTGGCGGAAATGGCCCGCGCCATCGCCTCGAACTCCTCGCGGTTGCCGATGCTGATGCCTTCGATACGCGCGCTTTGGGCATTGATGAGGGCAAGCAGGACTTCCGCCGAGGCTCCGGAGACGAAACCCACAAAGCCGATGAAGCCGCCGGGGCGGATGGCAAAGAGGGATTGCTGAAAGGTCTCGCCGCCGCCGATCTCCACCACGATGTCGGCGCCGCGTCCCTCCGTCGCCTCGAGCACGGCGCCTGCCCAATTGGGCTCGGCTTTATAATTGATGGTGTGATCGGCGCCGAGCGCGCGGCCCTTTTCCAGTTTTTCATCCGATGATGAGGTAAGGATCACGCGTGCGCCGGCGGCTTTGGCAAATTGCAGGGCAAAGAGGGAGACGCCGCCCGTGCCTTGCACGAGCACCGTGTCGCCGGGCTTTACCTTGCCGCGCGTGACGACGGCGTTCCAGGCGGTCAGCCCCGCGCAGGGAAGGGCGGCGGCTTCCATATAGCTGAGATGCGGCGGGATCAGCGCCACGCCTTCTTCGCTGAGCTTCACATATTCCTGTGCGATGCCCTGATAGCGCGGGCCGACAAGGGTGCTCGCCGAAGCTTCGCGGGTGATCGGGCCCGAGTGCCAGTCCTGATAAAAGAGCGGCGCGACGCGGTCGCCTTTTTTGACGCGGGTGACCGCCGCGCCCGTTTCCACCACGATGCCCGCCCCGTCCGAAAGCGGGGTCAAAGGCAGCGGGAAATCCGCCCCATAGCCCATCATGCCCGTCAGATAAATGATGTCGCGGTAATTCAGCGTGGCTGCTTTCATTTCCACGATCACGTCGTTCGGGCCGGGCGCGGGGCGCGGGCGCTCGCTCAGGCGCAGATTTTCCAGGGACTGGCTGGTGTGAAGTTCCAGGGCTTTCATGTCTTTCTCCATTAAATTCCGACCAGTCGGTATTTAATGGCCTCAAGCGATCTTTAAAGAGGAAAAAGACTCTCGGGTCGGAAAAACTTTTCCCGCCAAATCAGCCTGTTATGGTTCTCGCCTCAAGACTCGGTCCTGAAAGGAAGACATCATGGCCCGCGCGCAGCGCTCCGGCTGGAAGAAGATGCCCGAAGAGGTGCGCCGCGCCGCGATCCTGACGGCGGCAGGCGCGGCCTTCGGCGAGCTCGGCTTTGAAAAAGCCTCCGTGCAGGACATTGCCGAGCGGGCAGGGCTGACCAAGGGCGGGGTCTATTTTCATTTCGACAGTAAAGAGGCGCTGCGCACGGCGCTTCTCAAAGGTGTGGCGGCGGAGGCGGGCACCGTGCTTGCCCGTATTGAGCCTGGCGCAGGCGCGCGCGATCCGGCGGCAGCACTTCTCGCGCTGATGGACGAGGTGGCGCACGCCCTTGGCGGGGCGGGCATGAGCGCGGTCAAGCTGATGGAGCTTGCAAGCGGGGAAGGGGGCGAGGGCCGCGCCGCGCTGATGGAACTCTATGTCGCTTTTCACGGCGCTTTGGCGGATCTTGTCGGCGAGGCGCAGGAGGCGGGCAAGGCCGCGCGCCGCCTGCCGCCTGCAACGCTTGCCCGTCTTCTTCTTGCGGTTTTCGACGGGCTGCACATGCAGGCCGAGCTTGTCGCCGAGCAGATCGACCGGGCCGCCGGCGTGCCTGCGCTGCTGGAGGCGGCGGTGCGCAAACTTCTTCTGGAAGAGGCGGCATAGCGGGCTTGTGCGCGGGTGCGCGCCACGTTACATTCCGCGCCGTTTCCAGCGCCTGACCAGCGCGGCCCGCGCCAACGCGGGCTCGAAACGCTCCGGAGAGGTGGCTGAGTGGTTGAAAGCACCGCACTCGAAATGCGGCATAGGGGCAACTCTATCGGGGGTTCGAATCCCCCCCTCTCCGCCACTTAATTTATATATCTTGTTGATTTTTCAGAGATTTCTGTGCGATTGCCTGTTTCTCACCCACCACTTCGCCTTGGTGCGTGCCTTTTGAGCCTGTTTTAGAGGGGGGCTTGTCCCTTGGTCGCAACTTGCCAGCTCCCATCAGGTAGTGGCGTTTGCAGCGTTAGTGCTTCAATTCGGCGCGGCATGCGGCCACGAACCCCATCCCTCTTCATTTAGCCTTACATCAGCGCAACTTGATTTCTTGCGATATGACTTCAAGCTTAGGGTGAATCTGTCTGGGTTCGTAAATCGAGATGTCCCGTACGTTGATACGGGACACGCCGTCAGCACTGGCGTTCGTCACCAACAAGGGGCCGCTTCGCTGGCCATTTGCTGGAACGGTAAGCCAAACGCTCTGCCAGCTTTCCGACTCCGTGATCGGCGGGGTGATATTTATCCATTTGGCCCGATTCTCGGTCAGAACGCCGAACTGGACCGAACCGTACTCGACTTGTACGTCGAGCCGGACCCTGTAGGGGGTGCCACTCCGCGCTACTTCCGGCAGCGACGCTTCCGCAGAATAGGCGTTCTGCTCAGGTTTCGTCGTGAGCGAGTACACGCCGTTGTCTAGTTTCATCAGTGCCCCCGGCAGTGGCATGAGGTTCGTCAGTGGTTCGCTCAACCTCGCCGTTCGGTCTGCGCCACAGTCGAACTCAACCGTACGAATGTTCTTGGGAACCGGCGGACCTGACGTCTCTCGGGCTGGACGAGGGTACCTTCCTTCCTGAATGTCCTTCTCAAGGACCGGGATAAGCTCCTGCAGGACGGTCCACGCGCGCAGTCTGACGCCGCCGTATGTCTGGTGAATGGCATCGACGAAAAGGTCAGGATCGGAGGGATAAAGAGCTGCGACGTCAATGAATTCGACGTCCTCGTGTTGCTGCGCGTACTTAGCAAAGACTAAGTTTTGGAACGCGGCAAGACGCTCCATCAATTGATAGCTGTAGGGATAGAAGCCAACATTCAGGTACCGGTGTATGGACTGATGCCGAACTGGATCGAGCTTCATCCCGTCCTCGACCAGCCATTTGAATGACGTCATGATAAATTGTGCATCTGAATGAGCCGCTGCTTTGCGGATGTTCTCAAGGTCGTTCAGGATCGTCGGGAGATTGATTGGGAGGTTTGGTGACTCAAGGTCGGGATCTTTCTCGTCGACGTCTGCAGGCCAAACTACGTTTAGTTCCGGCTTGTCCTCTTCCGCTCCAGGATCTTTTGCGAAAATCCTCATAAGCTCTTGAACCCGTCGGGCCACAGCAGAATATTCGGCCAACGCGTCCAAAAGGTCCTGCGTGGCCTCGGACTCTAGGCCGGTCCGGCGGGAGGGCAGATCGCCTTTGACGATGGAGCCGGGCCAGAACTGGTTGGATCCCTCGTAGTAGAGTATGTAGTCTGGATCGAGCGGTACAGCCTCTGAGCGTACTACGCTGGCGATATCAGTAGAATTGATTCCTTCCCGTCCAAAATTCATGACCTCAAATTTGATGTCATAGTTCTTAACCTGCGCCCACAGGTTTAACCAGTGGTTTAGCAGTTCGGGATAGGAGAATGGATAACCGTGGCTGTGGACGGTCGTCGAAGCGCCAACGACGGCTATGCGAATCGTACCTAGTTCTTTTTTGAACGCGATGTCGGGTCCGCGAAGCCCGTACTGGTTGGTCCGTAAGCCCAGGGGGTTTCGAGAATTAGGAATGAATCTGTACCGTGGGTAAGGGGTGCCGTCCTCTGTGCTGAAAACGAATAAATAACCAGGGAAACCGCGGAAATATGACTCAAGCTGAGGGCTGCCGCACTCTAACGATTGAACGAAATTGCGGTTCCATAGCTTGAAAAAGTCAAAGGAAGCTGTTCCCTGCAAACGTGTGTCGTAAACTTCTTTCCAATCAGCTGGCGTTGCTCGTTGGAAGGGTGTCGGATCCTCGGAAATAAACCAATCCCGGGAAACTCCGTCAGAAAGTGCTACGTTCTTGGCATGCTCAAGGGCCGCATCGTAGTGTGTGAGTGGTTGGTTTTGGGGGGTGGGTGCGTTGCTCCGGGGTAATTTTAGCTGGGATAACGGATAGTTGTCTATGACGCGGATGGCGACCTCCCCCAGCACTAGGGAGACGCTCATCGCCATCAAGACGGTAGCCAAGCCGCCGACTGCGTTCTGAAGAAAGGTTCTCACGCCCATGAGGTCGAGCCTTAGTCGAGTTCGAAGATGTCTTTGTAGTCCTGCTGCAGCGACGAATCTTGGTCCTCTTTGCGGAGGAAACAGTTGCCGACCACCAGAACCTCGATCTCGGTGCCCATGAAGCAGCGGAAAGCGTCCTCGGGCGTACAAACAATCGGTTCACCACGGACGTTGAAGCTGGTGTTTACAAGCATGCCGCAGCCCGTGCGCTGTTTGAATGCGCTTAGCAAGGTATGATAACGTGGGTTGGTTTCCTTGTGCACCGTCTGGACGCGCGCGGAGTAGTCGACGTGCGTGACAGCTGGAATTGTTGAGCGTGGCACGTTCAGTTTGTCGATGCCGAAAAGCTGCTCCTCCTCTTCTGTCATGGCGCGCCGGTGTTCCTCGCGGACCGGGGCGACGATCAACATGTAGGGGCTTTCGCTATCTAGGTCGAACCAATGCGAGGCATCTTCTGCTAGAACGCTGGGTGCAAACGGACGAAAGCTTTCGCGGTACTTCACCTTTAGGTTCAGCAGCTTCTGCATATTTGGCGAGCGCGGGTCGCCCAGGATGGATCGACCGCCTAGGGCGCGCGGACCGAACTCCATACGTCCTTGCATCCAGCCTACAGCCGAACCGTCGGCCAGTGCGGCGGCTGTGCTCTCGTACAGGCGGCTGTCGGAAAGGACCTCGAACTTAGCTCCGGCAGCCGTAAGTCGACGTTCGATGTCGTCCTGCTCGAACTCAGGGCCTATGTAAGAGCCCCGCATGGCATCTTGCTTTGTCGGATCGACGGTCCGTTCATTCTCGCCGAAAAGGTAATAGCCTGCCAAGGCGGCGCCGAGTGCACCGCCGGCGTCGCCTGCGGCGGGCTGAATCCAGATGCTCTCGAATATGCCCTCGCGCAAAATCTTGCCGTTGGCCACGCAGTTCAGCGCCACGCCTCCGGCGAGGCAGAGGTTCTTGGCACCGGTCTCCTTAGCGGCACTACGCGCGAGCTTGAGAACAACCTCTTCAGTAACGGCCTGGATGGACGCCGCCATGTCCATGTGAAACTGCGTCAGGTCTTCGCTTTCCGGCTTGCGCACAGGGTGGCCGAACAGTTTCGCAAAGTGATCGTTGACCATTGTCAAGCCTGTGCAATAGTCAAAATATTGCTGATCTAGCCAAAACGAACCGTCGTCTCGCACGTCGATAATCTTATCGAAGAAGATGTGGGCGTACTTCGGTTCACCGTAAGGGGCTAAGCCCATGACTTTATATTCTCCGGAGTTCACCTTGAATCCAAGATAATAGGTGACGGCGGAGTACAGCAGGCCGAGTGAGTGCGGGAAATGAATCTCCTTCGCAATATGAAGCTCGCTACCCTTACCCATAGCGAACGACGTTGTCGTCCATTCGCCGACGCCGTCCATGGTAAGCACGGCGGCCTCTTCGAACGGCGACGGGAAGAACGCTGACGCGGCATGTGAAAGGTGGTGCTCTGCAAAGAGGAGGCGGCTCTTCCACTCGAAGTTCTTGGAGATCGCTTGCAACTCGTCGCGGATTAGATCCTTCTGAAAAAGCTTTTCTCGAAGCCAAACCGGTATCGCCATCTTGAACGACTTGAAGCCTTTCGGGGCAAAAGACAAATACGTCTCAAGAAGTCGCTCGAACTTCAAAAAGGGTTTGTCATAGAAGACCACCTGATCCACGGACTCGAGGCCGCACCCGGCGGCCTCAAGGCAGTAGGCGATGGAGTTCACTGGAAAATCTGAGTCGTGCTTGCGCCGTGTGAATCGCTCCTCCTGAGCGGCGGCGATGACTTGACCATTTTCGACCATTGCTGCCGCACTGTCGTGATACAGTGCGGAGATGCCTAGGATGCGCATGCTCCCCCCAAAGGAAACGGGATCAGAAGATAGTATAGATGAACGGAGCGACCGCCGAGCCCTTGGTAAGAACAATCAGGCCGCCGAATAGAAGCATCACCACCATTACCGGGATAAGCCAGTACTTCTTCCTAGCGCGAATGAAAGAGAAGATCTCAAGAAGAAAGGACATGGTGTTATCCTAGTATTGGTTTTTCATGGACGACCCCGAAGGCTCACCGGCACCGCGGACGCGCCAGTAACTATCGCCCGGCGGCGCCATCTTCAGGTGCAGCGGGTCCTTGCCCATGAGCCGCATGAGAAGTCCGATGGGCATAAGAACAACGAAGAACATAAACCCAAGCGTGAGCGGTGTGACCAACTTGTGCAGAAGGAGCCCTAGCTTGAACCAGACGACGTTCAGTGGCTTCAGCCCTGAAGGGAACAGGAGGGCGAGGGCGAGGAACGCTGCGGCAACCCCGATTGCCCAAAGGCGCGGCAACTCGCCGTAAAAGACAGGTATTACGGCAATGACTGCGAAGACTACGGTAAACACTATGCCAAAGGATCTCTCCGACCCCATTGTCGCATCGGTTTCTTGCCGCCGATCTTCATGCATCATGTCGCACTGCCTTATCTCCTCGTAGTATGAACCGAGTAAAGTAAACCGATGACTGCAAATATGCAGGGTTTACAGCACGATCAACTGCACTGTCAACGCTGCCGCGCCGGGGAGCTCTTTCGTTCCGATCTATTCACCGTACTGCCCGCTCGGCCTCTGTCTGACGAGTAACCGATCACCGAATATCCGGCCCGCTAATTATTTCCCGAAATATAAAGAACCCGTGCGCGCAGCGCTCTCCCGTTTCCCCAGCGGAAACCGAGGGCGTTCTTGTCTGCATTTGGGAGCGCGCGGCGAATTCCGCGCGCGCCTCAATATGCTTTTGACTTCGGGCTCAGCGGCGGGGAGCATATGCCTATAAAAAATGTCAAAAAGAAGATGACGGCTCTGGGAGGACAAGAGATGAAACTGGACATTGCGACAACGGCATTGCTCTCGCAAATGGCGGCGGCAGGTGCGCCGCCCATGCATGAGCTGAGCCCGGAGGAAGCGCGCTTCGTCGGCGGCCAGATGGCCAACGCCTATCCGGCGGGTCCGGACATGTTCAGCGCCGAGGAAATCGATATTCCCGCGCAAGACGGTGCGAAGGTCCGTGCCCGCGCTTTGAAGCCTTCCGAAAACCCGCGCGGCGTTCTTGTCTATTATCATGGCGGCGGCTGGGTGCTTGGCGATATCGATCAATATGACACGCTGGGCCGCCAGCTTGCCGAGCGCACCGGCTGCACGGTGCTGCTCGTCGATTACCGTAAAGCCCCCGAACACCGTTTCCCCACGGCCCATCACGATGCCTGGGACGCGCTGCTCTGGGCGGAGAAAAACATGAGCGCGCTTGCCGGCCGCAAGGTGCCGCTCATTGTCGCCGGTGACAGCGCGGGCGGCACGCTTGCCGCAAGCGTCTCCCAGAAAGCAAAGGCGGAAGGCGGGCCGGCGATCGCGCTGCAGATTCTCGTCTATCCGGTGACGGACGGGGCGATGGAAACGCAGGGCTATGCAAACCCCGACAATCAGCTTCTGCTCAACACGCCGCTCATGGCCTGGTTCTGGGATCATTATGCGCCCGATAAAGAAGAGCGGCTGTCGCCCGAAGCATCGCCTTTGCGCGCCAAGGATCTTTCCGGCTTGCCGCCTGCCGTTGTCGTGACCGCCGAGTTCGACATTCTGCGCGAGGAAAGCGAGGCCTATGCCGCCCGGCTGCAAGAAGCGGGGGTGCCCGTCACGCAAAAACAGTTCGACCGGCAGATGCACAATTTCTTTGCGATGCCGGGGCTGCTGCCCGCGCAGGCCAAGGCGGTGGAATATGTCGGCGAGCAGGTGGACCGCCATCTGGCGAAATTCTCCGAAGCCGATGCCGTGATCGTCGGCGCGGGCTTTGCCGGCATGTATCAGCTTCACCGGCTGCGGCAGATGGGCCTCAAGACGCGCGTCATCGAGGCGGGCGATGGGGTGGGCGGCACCTGGTACTGGAACCGCTATCCCGGCGCGCGCTGCGACATTGAAAGCATGGCCTATTCTTTCGGCTTCTCGCTGGAGCTGGAGCAGGATTGGGTCTGGTCGGAGAAATATGCCACCCAGCCGGAAATCCTGCGCTATGCCGAGCATGTGGCCGACCGGTTCGATCTGCGCCGCGACATCACCTTCGAGACGCGCGTCACCCGCGCGATCTATGACGAGGAAGAAAAGCGCTGGACGGTTTACACGGACAAGGGCGAGGCGATTTCCGCGCAATATGTGATCATGGCGACGGGGTGCCTTTCTGTGCCGAAACAGCCGGATATTCCGGGAGCGGACGATTTCAAGGGCTCGACCTATGTCACGGGCCGCTGGCCGCATGAAGGTGTCGATTTCACCGGCCAGCGCGTTGCGGTGATCGGCACGGGCTCTTCTGCCATTCAGTCGATCCCGCTTATCGCGGAGCAGGCCGAAGAGCTCACCGTCTATCAGCGCACGCCCGCCTATTCGCTGCCCGCCGGCAACCGCCCGCTTACCAACTCGGAAATTTCCGAGATGAAGAAGCACTACCGCGAGTACCGGGAAGCGCAGAAGCACCATCCGGCGGGTATTCCCAATCCGCCGCGCGCGCTCCTTTCGGCGCATGATGTGAGCGAGGCGGAGCGACGGGCGAAATATGAAGAGGCCTGGGAGACGGGCATCCTGACCGCGCTGTCCAGCGCCTATCGCGACACGATGACCGACCAGCAGGCCAATGACTGGGTGTCGGATTTTATTCGCGAGAGAATCCACGAACGGGTGAAGGACCCGAAAGTGGCCGAGGCGCTGACGCCGCGCTCTTTCCCCTTCGGCACCAAGCGTCCCTGCCTCGATACGGGTTATTTCGAGACCTTCAACCGGGACAATGTTTCGCTTATGGATGTGCGCGAGACACCGATCGAGCGGATCACCGCAAAGGGCGTCAAGACCAAGGACGGCGAGCGTCAGGTGGATTCCATCGTTTTCGCCACTGGCTTCGACGCCATGACGGGCGCCATCCTGAATGTCGATATTCGCGGCATTGGCGGTCAGGCGCTGCGCGACAAATGGGCGGACGGGCCGCATACCTATTTGGGGATCGGCATTGCGGGCTTCCCCAATCTCTTCACGATCACCGGGCCCTCCAGTCCCTCTGTACTGTCCAACATGCTCGTCTCCATCGAGCAGCATGTGGACTGGGTGAGCGATTGCATCAAATGGATGCGCGAGCGCGAGCTTGCCGCCATCGAGCCGACGGAAGAGGCGGAAGACGAATGGGCCGAGCATAACGAGGCAACCGCCGAGCTGACGCTCTTCCCGCAGGCCAATAGCTGGTATATCGGCGCCAATGTGCCCGGCAAGCCGCGCACCTTCATGGCCTATGTCGGCGGCGTCGACACGTACCGCGCGATCTGCGATCAGGTTGCGGCGACGGGCTATGCGGGCTTCCGTACCTATGAAGCCCAGCAGCAGAAACAGGCGCTCAGCGCCTGACGGACAGCTGGCAACGACAGATGAAAAGGCGGCACCTATGCAAGGCGCCGCCTTTTTCTTTGTACGGTTTTCTCAACCTGCAAAAGTTTTTTCATGACCGCGGCGCACAGGGGGACGCCCATGGACAGCGCACGTTTCATTGGTCACATTCGGTTTCCACCATTCAGATGTTCATGTCGGTGAAGTTTGGGGAGCCGGATAATGACTGCAGTGAATGCCAAGGCCGATGCCTTTTTCAAAGAGGCGAAGAAGTGGAAAAAGGAGATGGGTGCGCTGCGCGCCATCATGCGCGAGTGCCCGCTTGAAGAAACCTATAAGTGGCGCTCGCCTTGTTACACGTTTGACGGCGGCAATATCGCCGCCATTTGGGGGCTGAAGGATTATTGTGCGCTGGCTTTCTTCAAAGGCGCGCTTCTGAAAGACAGCAAAGAGATTTTGAGCGCGCCGGGCGCGCACTCCCGTTCTATGCGGCTTGTTAAATTTACCGGCGCAGCGGAGATCGAGAAGGCGAAGCCTCTCCTCAAGAAATATATCGGCGAGGCGATCGAGGCAGAAAAAGCTGGTTTGAAAATCGAGTTCGCCAAAGACGATCTGCCGTTTCCGGCCGAGTTGACCGCCGCGCTCAAAAACGATTCCAAGCTGAAGAAAGCGTTTGAGGAGCTGACGCCGGGGCGGCGGCGCGGCTATGTCCTGCATTTTTCTCAGGCCAAGCAGGCCAAGACCCGGGAGGCGCGAATCGAAAAGGCCGCGCCGAAAATTCTCGCCGGCAAAGGTCTGCAGGACCGTTAAGCAGGCAGGGCTCAAGGGCACCTTCCCTCGGAATTCAAGGGCGCAGAAGGGGCCGCGCTCTTACCTTCTCAGTTAACCCAAGCTTGAATTGGAAAAACCCGGCGGGCGCTTTAGGCTTGTTTGGGTGTTCCGGCTGCCGTCTTGCAGGGCAAGGGCAATGCCGGGCCGCTCGATGGAGCAAGCTGAAGGGGAAGGGATGCTGGACCGTTTCATGGGAACCCTTGCCGGTTGCGCAACACCGGAGGCGGCGTTCGGCGCCTTCATCTCGGCGAGCCATGAGCTCGGCTTCAATGCCTGTTCCTATGCCGATCTTAGCCTGCTTGCCCAGCCCGAGCTTTATGCGGAGCGTCTGCGTCCGACTTTCGGATTACCGGTGGAGTGGGGCCTGCGTTATGCCCGCCAGTCCTATCACAGGCTCGATCCGGTGCTGCTTGCCTGCCGGGCCAGCCGCGCGCCTTTGGTCTGGTCCAAGTTTAAGGACCATGCACCGCTGCGCCGCCCGCAGCGCCGGTTCATGGAGGAAGCTTGGGAGTTCGGCTTGCGCGAAGGGCTCTCCTTTACCATTGGCGGGGGGCAGGGCGAACTTATCGCGGTGACTTATGTGACCGATGAAGCGCGCGCCGTCAGCCCGGCGGATGCGTTGACCGCCCGGTCCGCCGCGACGATCTTTCATCTCGTCCACGACCAGCTTCAGCAGGCGGCTGTGGAAACCTCCGGACCCGGCGCAGCCTTGCCCGAAATAATGGATCGCCGGCCGGTCTTGAGCGCGCGCGAGCAGCAATGTCTCGAATGGGTCTGCCGGGGAAAAAGCTCCTGGGTGATCGCCGAAATTCTCGGGCTTCGGCCCAAGACCGTCGATCATTATCTAGCTAATGCCTCGCGTAAGCTGGAGGCGAGCAGCCGCGTGGCCGCCGCCGTGCGGGCGGTGCAGCTCGGCCTTATTCAGCCCTGAGATACCGCGTCTTTTGACGTGAGAGGGGCCTGCGCAATACGGGCCCGGTAATATCGGCGAGCACAATACGGCAAAGTCACCGTATCCCGTCTCCTCCGGCTCTTTGGTCTCCTGAAGTCCTTCAAAGGACATCAGGAGGGCACCATGCTTGACTACGTTGGCCGCGGGGCGCGGCTCATTGCCGGAACGCCGCTCGATGAGTTTCACAAGCTGCGCTACAAGCTCTATATCGAGCAGGAAGGCTGGGACGTTCCCCATGAGAACGGCCGGGAATATGACGAGTTCGACACCCCGCAGGCGGGCTATTTGCTTTGCCGCCATGAGGTGACGGGGCGGGTGCTGGGCGGTGTGCGTCTTTTGCGCTCCACCCAGTCTTATATGATCAAAGACCTTTGGCCGGATATGCTGGACAATATGGCGCCGCCCGAGGCGGACGATGTTTGGGAAGGCTCGCGTCTTCATGCCGACCCCTCGCTTGCGCCCGAAGCGCGGCGCAAGGTCATTCAGGAGCTCGGTGTGGGGCTCTATGAATTCGCCCGGCGCTGCGAGATTTCCAAAATCCTTTTCGTCATGCCGCCGCGCCTTGCCGAGGCTTGGTTCCAGTCCGGCGTTCCCTTCGAGATGCTGGGCGGGGAAAAGCATTTTGCGACGGGCCCGGCCGTTGCCGGCTGGATCCTCTGCACGAAAGAGGCGCTCGATATCGCCGCCTCGCGCCTCGGCCGCAAGGCGGACATCCGCGGTCTCGAGGATCTTGTTGTTTCAGCAGCGTAATGTGAGTGGAGGCGGTCCCATGTCAGCGGGCTCAAGTAAATCTTCTTTAAACCGGGCATTGCTCATGTCGCGCTTTGCCACGATCAACGATCCGCATATCCGTTCCGGGTTTCTCGTGCTGGTCGACCTCTTGAAAGTCATTGACGATCCTGTCTTGGCGGATGAGGTGGTTTCGGCTTTTCAGAAACATGTGCTGCGCTGGGAAGCGGAGAAACGGGAGGCCGCATCTTCCGGCGAGGAGAGTGCCGTTTCTCATAGGTTGAACTGACCGGCATGTGGGTGATGAAAAAGCGGGAGAGGCAATATTGCCTCTCCTGCCCGCCATTGCGGGAATGTACCGGTACGGATAAGATTCCGGCAACGGGGTAGGCGGCGCTCCCATCGTCAACAAGCAGAGGCTTTGCATGCCGGAGATGAAAGCACCGGATAACAAACGAAACGTGCCGGGCAAGCTGAGCGCTTGGCGTAATGCACGCCGGAGAGAAAGTCACCGGGCTATTCTCGTGGCGGCCCATCAGGAGTTTTCCGCACGCGGCTTTCAAAGCGTTTCGGTGATCGACATTGCCAAGGCCGCGCCCGTTTCAACGGCGACGATCTATAAGCATTTCACCAGTAAGGAAATGCTGGTTGCCGCCGTGGTGGAAGAGTTTTTCGAGCCGGAGCCTTGTGTGCCTTTTAATGCCAAGCAAGACCGTAACGAGCAGGCTTATGCTTTCCTCAGCTCCATGGTTCTTGCCGATGCCCGCGTCCTGATGAGCGATCTCGTGAAGCAGGACTATGAAGGCCCGGCGCTTACCGCCTTCGATGGTTGGCTCAAGGCGTCGGCCAAGCGGCTCGATATATAATCTGGGTCTTCTTTCTAAAGTTTCGGGAATTTCGCCGAAACGAGATCGCGCACCAGCGCGTTCGGGAATTTGCGCTCCATCGTGACGGCGTAAAAGTTTTCCGCGATGCCGGGCAGGCTCCCGGCTTCTTTCAGAAAGCCGGAGGCAAGCTCGTCCTTCACCACGATAGGCGGAATGACGCCGAGGCCGACCCCTTCCCGCGTCAAAAGCCGCAGCATGGCCATGTCGTCTACTTCTGCGGCAATTTGCGGCTGAATGTTCCAGCGTTCCATCAAGGCGTTGAAATCCGTGCGCACGCTGCTGTCGGCGGTGGGTAGCAGCACCGGCTCGCTTGCCAGAAGCTCGCGCAGTTTTCCCTTGCTGCGCCGGCCGACAAGTTCCGCCCGCCCGACCAGTGAAATACGCTGCTGGGCAAGGCGGTGTGAAACAAAGGGCGTAATGGCATCGCGGGCCGGGGGCTGGGTGAGCAGCACCACATCGAGATTGAGCGCCTCAAGCCCGCGTAAAAGCTCGGCGGCTGTGCCGGAACGCAAAATCACCTCCACATCGCTACGCCCGAGAACGGGTTTTAGAAACGCGATCTGGAAGTTACGCGACAGCGTGGCAAGCGCGCCGACGCGCAGCGCACGACGGCTGCGCCCGCTGGCGCGCAGATTGGCCAGAAGCTCCTCTCCGGCGGAAAAGATTGCATCGGCATGGTCGAGCGCGAGCCGTCCTGCTTCCGTCAGGGCGAGCTGGCGGCCCCGGCGCTCGAAAAGCGCATGGCCGAGCCGTTCTTCAAGCTGCTTTATCTGAATGGAAAGCGCCGATTGGGACACGTTGAGACGTTCGGCCGTGCGGGTCAGGTTGCCGTCATGGGCGACTGCCCAGAAATAGCGCAGGTGATGGAAATTGAGCTCGCTCATAAGTTCTATTTAATAGAACGAAAGTACATAAACAATGAATTTTTCTTATCTCCGTTTCGTGCCTACTTTACTGCGCAACCGGCTGCACCAAGTGGAGAAGACCTTATGCCTGTCCTGCCCAGCCTCGATGGCTCTGTCGCCGCCGCGCTTTTGGCGCTCATGCCGGTCCTTGCGCCGCTGTTTTTGCTGCTTGCCGGATTTGCCGCCTTTGCGGGACCGGGTTTGCGCCCGCGCGCCCATGTGCGCGCGGCGGAAGGCGCGGCGCTTCTTTCCCTTTTTGCCGTGCTGGGCGCCGCCGGGCTTGCCGCGTTCGGGGCAGGTGAGGGGCTCCTGCCTCCGGCGCTTGCCCCGCTTGAAGGGCTTTTCATGGCGGATGCGGTTTCCCTCACCATGCTGCTGGTCGTCGCCAGCATCGGCTGGGCGGTGTTGCGGTTTTCGGCAAGTTATCTTGACGGGGAGGCGCGGCAAGGTTCCTTTACCGGCTGGCTTTGCCTGACGCTTGCCTCGGTTCTTTTCTTTGTACAGGCAGGCACATTGTCGGGGCTCGTTTTGTCTTGGATCGCGGCGAGCCTTTTCCTGCAAAGGCTTCTGCTCTTTTATCCCGAGCGTCTTCCGGCCCGGCGGGCGGCGCGCAAACACGCGCTGATGGCGCGGCTCAGCGACGGCGCGCTGATCGGGGCGGCGCTGCTTCTCTATATGGCTTACGGTACGCAGGAAATCGGCGCGCTCAGCGCGGCTGCCCGGGCCGATTTTGCGGACGGCGGCGGCGCGGCACTCATTCTCGCCGCAGGCCTCCTCGCTCTTGCCGCGCTTTTCAAGTCGGCGCAGTTCCCGGCCCATGGCTGGCTGACGGAAGTGATGGATACGCCGACGCCGGTTTCCGCGCTTCTTCATGCCGGTGTCGTCAATGCGGGCGGCTTTCTTCTGATCCGCTTTGCCGATGTCATGCTGCTTGCGCCCGGCGTACTGGCCGCGCTGGTGCTTATCGGCGGGTTCACCGCGCTTTTCGGCTCACTGGTGATGCTGACGCAGCCTGCGGTCAAAACCTCGCTCGCCTGGTCCACCATCGCGCAGATGGGCTTCATGATCTTTCAATGCGGGCTTGCGCTCTTCCCGCTCGCGCTTTTGCACATCGCCGCGCATTCCTTCTACAAAGCCCATGCCTTTCTTTCTTCGGGCAGTGCCGTGGAAAATGTCGCCGCGATCAAGCGGCCCGGCCCCATCGCGGTGCCGAACGGCAAGGCCGTGGGGCGGTCCTTCCTCATCGCTCTTGCGATTTTCGCAGGCACGGGAGCGCTTTTCGGCTTCGAGACGAAATCCCCGCAAGCGGTCGCGCTCGGCGCCATCCTCATCTTCGGCGTTGCGTATCTCCTTGCCCAGGGCCTTGCGGATGCCGCGCCGAGATTGCTGACGCAGCGCACTGCGCTTTATTCGCTGGCTGCAACGGCAGGTTATTTCACACTGCAAGCGGGCGCCGAATGGCTGACGGCGGGCACCTTGCCCGCCACACCCGCTCCGGGCCCGCTCGAATGGGCGCTCATCACGCTTGCAGTGCTCAGCTTCGCTTTGACGGCTTTTGCCCAGGCGACCTTCCCGCTCTGGTCGGCGCATCCGGCGGCGGCGGGCCCGCGGGCGCATCTGGCCAATGGGCTTTACGCCAACGCGCTTTTCGACCGCCTCCTGGGAAGCTGGCAGGTGAGAGAACAGATTTCCGCCGGGCATCCGGCTGCAAAGAAAGGATAAGGCGATGACGGTGACGTCTGCTCTTCCAAACAAAACGGCGCTAGAAGATCTTGATGCAGCAATGAAAGAAGCCGCGCGTGCCGTGCCGCCGCTTTGGCCGCTTTCCTCCTCGGTTGCCGTCAATCCTTTTCTCGGCCAAGCGGATAGGGGGCTTGCAGAGACGGGCGCCCTTCTCGGCAAAACCGCCGGCATCAAAGTGACGATGGCGCGCAGCTGGTATGAAGCGGAAATCGCCAAAGGGGCGATCCTGGATGAAGACCTGGAAGCGGCCCGTGCCGCCTCGCCCCATGCAGGCCGGCCTGCCGATATCGCTGCCCTAAAGCGCGCGGTGCAAGCCGAGATGCCGGGGCCCGATGCATTACCGACGATTGCCGGGCTTGCCGCCGATGCTTCCGGCACCGATTGGCCGGGCCTTGCCGCCGAGCGAATCGGGGCTTGGGCCGGGGCTTATTTCGATGAGGGTCAGGCGCTTTGGGCTCTGCCGCGCAAGGAGCGGGCTTATGCTTCCTGGCGGGCAGCGGCGACCTATGACCTTGTGCCGGAAATTCTCGGCCTTCGCGGTTTTGCGGCCCATGTCGCCGATGCGCCGCAGCGCCCCTTGGAAGCGGCGGCGCGCGCGCTGGCAACGCTTCAGGTAAGCGAGGCTGCGCGTCCGCTTTACTTCCAGCGGCTCTTGATGGAGCTCGGCGGCTGGGCGCAGGCGGCGCGCTACCGGCTCTGGCAGGCGGAGCTTGAAGGCGGCGCAGACGAGACGCTGTGCGATCTTCTGATCATCCGGCTTGTCTGGGAAGAAGCGCTTTATCTTCTCCATCAAAAGCAAATCGCGCCTGCCTGGCAGGAGGCGCTTGCTGAATATGAGAAAGCGCCTCAGGTGACGCCCGGCCTTATTGCCGATGAAATTCTGCAGGAAGCGGCGGAGCGGGCCGGGCAGCGGCGCCTTGCCATGCAGCTTCTTTCCGGCGGGCATTCTGCCGGACAAGAGGAGACGCAAACCCCGCTCCATGCCGCCTTCTGCATAGACGTGCGCTCGGAAGTTTTCCGCCGCGCGCTGGAGACGGCCTATCCCGGCGCGCGCACATCGGGCTTTGCCGGGTTCTTCGGCCTGCCGGCGGCGCATCATGCGCTTGCCTCGGATGTAGAGGAAAAGCGGCTGCCGGTTCTGCTGTCTCCGGCGCTCCATAGCTGCGCGGTAGGAGAAGAAGAAAAAGAGACGGATCTGCGCGCCCGGCTTTTGGCGCGGGCGAGCCGGGCCTGGGGCCGCTTTAAAATGGCCGCCGTTTCCTCCTTCGCCTTTGTGGAAGCTACGGGCCCGCTTTATGTGGGCAAGCTCTTCCGCGACGGGCTGGGCGGCGGCGTGGCGCATAAGGCGCCCGACCCGGCGCCGAAATTCGCCCCCGCGCTCGATCTTGCCGAGCGCGCGGCGCTCGGCGAGAGCGTGCTGCGGGCCATGTCCATGACGAAGGATTTCGCCCGGCTCGTGCTTCTTGCAGGGCACGGGGCAAGCGCGCGCAACAATCCCCATGCGAGCGCGCTTCATTGCGGGGCCTGCGGGGGCTATGCGGGGGATGTGAACGCGCGTTTGCTGGCATCGCTTCTCAACGATCCTCTGGTGCGGGCCGAGCTTGTGCAGAGGGGTATCGTGATCCCTTCGCAAACGCTCTTCCTTGCCGCGCTGCATGACACGACGAAAGACGAGGTCACGCTCTTCGATAAGGATGTGCCGGCAGCAGGCCATGCAAAAGAGATCGCCTTGCTCAGGGGCGCGCTTGAAAAAGCGGGGCTTCTTGCCCGGGCCGAACGGGCGCGGCGGCTGCCGGGCGCGAAGACGCCGGGCGATGTTGCGGCACGAAGCTACAATTGGGCGGAAGTGCGCCCGGAATGGGGGCTTGCCGGCTGTAAGGCCTTTATCGCCGCGCCCCGGATGCGCACTCACGGGCTCGATCTTTCCGGTGAGGCTTTCCTGCATGAATATGACTGGCACGCGGATAAGGAGTTTTCCGTCCTCGAGCTCATCCTGACGGCGCCTGTGGTCGTCGCAAGCTGGATCAGCCTGCAATATTACGGCTCGGCGGTCGCCCCGTCGGTCTTCGGCGCGGGCAACAAGCTTCTCCACAATGTGACGGGGGGCATGGGGGTGCTGGAAGGAAGCACCGGTCCCCTCCGCGCCGGCCTTCCCTGGCAGTCCGTTCATGATGGGGAAAAACTGATGCACCGGCCGCTCCGGCTCTCTATCTGCATCGAAGCGCCGAAGGAAGCGATGACGGAAATCCTCGCGCGGAACAGTCAGGTGCGCGCGCTCTTCGACAATAAATGGCTGCATCTTTTCGCCATGGACGAAGAAGGCCGGCTTGCCGCGCGCTATGCCGGGGATCTTACCTGGGCGGATGAACCTTTGCCGGGGAAGGGCGCAGAAGACCCGGTCTTTCTGAGCGCTGCCGAGTAAGGAGAGGGTGTGATGAAAGGTGAAGATACGCGGTCTTTACGCTTGGAGAGGGCGGAAGCCTTCGTGCGCTCCAACCCGCGCACCAGCCCCTGGCTGCGGCAGGCACTGGAAGAAACAGCGCAGCGCGATCCTCTGGATGTGCTGAACGAGGTCGAGATGCTGCGCCTTCTTCTGCTCCGCCGTCTTGCGCTCACCTCCCCTGCCGTTTCATCCCCTTGCGGAGATGGCGAGGAAGGCGCGCAGCTTTAAGCGGCTTTGGCTTCGATCAGGCCGGAAAGATAGGAGCCGCGTTTTTTCAGGAACTCGGTCAGGAGTTCGGGATAAGCCGGGCTTACCGCGTTCTGCACGGAGGGGCGCGCGCTCAATGTTTCGCGCCAGCGGCGCACTTTCGGGGTCTCGTCGAAGAAACCGAAGGTGCCGAAGCGTTCGAACGTGTCGAAATAGCGGAAGACCGGGCCGAAGACCGCATCGATAAGGGAAAAGTTTTCCCCGTCGAACCAGGGCGCTGCTTTAACGCGGGTCTCGAGCCGGGCAAAACGTTCTGCTATCTGCGCGCGTTTCGCCTCGAAGCTTTCCGCGTCCTTGGCGTTATAGAAGCCGGAAATGTCATTGAGGATGGCTGAACCGAATTCGATCCAGGCGCGGTGGTCGGCGCGGGCAAGCGCGTCTTTCGGGTGCAGCGGGTTCGGCGCCGTCTCTTCCAGATATTCGGCGATGACGGCGGATTCGAAAATCGGTTGCTCGCCCACCACCAGCACCGGCGTCTTGCCGAGCGGGGAGATTTTCTTGAACCAGTCCGGTTTGTTGGAAAGGTCCACATCCTTGCGTTCGAAAGGCACGCCCTTTTCCGTCAGCGCGATGACCGCGCGCTGCACGTAAGGGCAGAGCGTGTGGCTGACAAGCGTGAGAGGCTCTTGAGCCTTCTGGGCGGATTGGGTCATGCCGGTCTCCTTCCATATAGATGCAGTTGCATCTATATGGGGCGGCGCGCCATTTTGTCAATCTTGATGCAGCTGCATGGATGGGGGATGATTGGCCCATGTCAGGGGAAACACCTTCCAAGGAGACCGTTCTTGCTTGGGCGCGGCTGATGCGCGCGGGCCGGCATGTACTGGGCGCGGTGGAGCGGGATCTGAAACAGGCGGGCTTTCCCCCGCTTGCCTGGTATGACGTGCTGTTGGAGCTGCGCCGCGCCAAGGGTGGGTTGCGGCCGGGCGCGCTTGAGGCGGAGCTTCTGATTGCCCAGCACAATATTTCCCGTCTGCTCATGCGCCTTGAAGAAGCAGGGTTCATAGAGCGCCGCCGCCACCCGGAAGACGGGCGCGGCCAGATCATCGTGATCAGCGAGGCCGGGCGCGCGCTCCTTAAGGATATGTGGCCCGTTTACCGCAAGGCGATCGAGGCGCATGTGGGCGCGAAATTGAAAAGCGGGAAAGAGGCCGGTGAGCTTGCCCGCTTGCTTAGCGCGCTGCTGGAATAGGTCCTGAAAGCAAAGAGGGCGCTCCCGTCTGGAAGCGCCCTCCCGCGGCCTTGCGGCCTGCCGATGAGAGGCATCGACCCTTATGCCGATCAGAGAAGCGGCCTATTAGTGAAGAGCCCGGTCAAAGGAGAGACTGGGCGCCGATGATCAAGATGGCCGCCCAGGACACCAGATAGACCGGTGTGCGAAGGAAAGGCACGGCCAGGATATAGACCACGGCATGGGCGATGCGGGCATAGAAGAACACGGCAGCCCAAGTGGCGACGACGGCAACAGCCGCTTCACCCGCGAGGAAACCTGCGGCCACCACGACGGCGATGAAAGCCGGCATGGTTTCGACCATGTTCAAATGCGCGCGCTGTGCACGCTGGGCCCAAAGCGGCGGCTCGGGCTGTTTGGCCGGATAGCCATCCGGATAGTTGTTGAGGAAGGTCGGCAGGCCCCAAACGAAGACCCGTGCCAGGATGTAAGGTGTCCAGAGAAGGACGGTAAGAACGCCGCTGAGGGCGAGGTAGTGATAAGCCGTTTCCATAATCAGCCCCATATAGTCAAAGGTTACGCAGAAAATCCGTTGTGAATCGCTTCGAGCTTGTTGCCGAAGGGGTCACGCACGAAGGTGGTGTAGATGTCCGGCTTCGGATAGGCCGCGCGCGGGCCCGGTTCACCTTCGCACTGGCCGCCATTGGCGGAGCCGAACTTGTGGAAAGCGTCGACCGCTTCACGCGTTGCCGCGGCAAAGCAGATATGTGTGCCGTTGCCGGCGGTATACGTGCCGCCGTCATTGGGCAGCATCACGAGAAACTGGACCGAGCCATTGCCGTAAGCGGCAAAGCCGTCGGTGGCGGCCATGCAGGTGCAGCCAAGCGTTTCCATCAGGCCGTCGTAATATTTCCGCGCCTCGTCAATGCTGGGGACGCCGACGGAGAGGTGATCGATGATATTCATGGTCTTACCCTTGTTCGAACTGGCCGTGCATGGCCGGTCATCAATGATGCCGGAAGGAGCGTTCTTTAAAGGGTGCCCCTTGCGGCAGATACGGACGGATGGCCTTCGGGACGCGGGCACTGCCGCTCCTTCGGGCCGTTACTGGCCGACAGGGGCAATTTGTGGCGGGCCGGACGATTGATCAATTAGCCCGCAAGAGATAGGGATTTACTGCAATGTCTTTGGGACGGAACGCAAACTCAAGCGAGGGCGCGGCGATATTCCGTCGGCGGAAGGCCGAATTTTCCGGCAAAAGCGCGGGTGAAAGCGGCCGGTGACTGATAGCCCGTTTGGGTTGCGACCTGCTGCACGGAGCAGCGCGAATCGTCGAGCAGCGCCAGTGCTTTTTGCAGCCGCCAATCGGCCAGATAAGCCATGGGGCCGACGCCCATCAGCGAGGAAAAGCGGTCGGCAAAACGGCTGCGCGACATGCCGATTTCCGCCGCCAGGTGTTCCACCGTCCAGGGGCGGGCGGGGTTGGCGTGAATAAGTTCGAGGGCGCGGCCGATCTGCTTGTCGCGCAAGGCTTCGAGCATCGTGCCGAGCTGCGGGTCTTCGGCAATGCCGGCGCGCAACAGCTCGATGAAAACGATTTCCGAGAGGCGCGTGACGGCGGCGTCCGAGCCGATCTCCCCGGAAAAGACGGTGCGCGCGACAAGGCGCAGCATTTCATCGAGCAGCGGCGTGCGCGCCCGGGTGGCCGCGCTTGCCAGCATATATTCGGGCAGGGCGCGCAGCAGCGGATGGTCCGCGCCGCCGCGGAAGGAGAGGTGCCCGCAGACCATTTGAGTGGCCGCATGGGCGCTGCCTTCGCCCCAGACAAGGACGCCTTGCCCGGCAAAACCGGCGCGCTCCAGCACCGTTTCAAGCGGCGGAGCGTGCGCACCGCTTTTGTCGGACAGAACATGCGAGCGGCCCTTGGGAATGAGCACCAGATCGCCGGGCCCCAGATCGATTTCCGCGCCGGAGGGGAAGGTTACATGGCAATTGCCCTGCACCACAAGATGGAAGCGGGCAGCTTGCTGCAGCTCCGGCACCGTGACACCCCAGGGAGCGCAAAAATCAGTGCGGAAATAAAGCGCGCCCTTCAGATCCAGCGTGTCGAGAATGTCGTTGAGTACATCCATACCCGGCCCCTGTTTTCTGCCGTTTCATCTGTTTCGTCCCGTAACTTGGGACGTTTGATCAAAAGATGGCAGGAAGAGGCGATCACGGGAATTCACGTTCAGGTCAACGGCGCATGGGAACGCGCTTACCCGCGCGCATGGTTAAAGCCCGGTCATAAGCCACTTGATGGGGTAGGAAAGGGCGGTGACGGCGGCAAGACCGCCTGCCCAAAGCGCGGCAAACCAGAGCCATTGCCGGGCTTTGGGATGGGTGCTGAGCCAGCGGCGCGTGCGCTCAATAAATCGGCTCATGGCCCGCCTTCCCGCGGAAGACGTAATAGCTATAGGCGGTATAGCCGAGGATGATGGGCAAAAGCGGCAGCACCCCGACAAGCAGCAAGGAGAGGGAGGTGCCGGCAGCGGCTGCGCCCCAGATATCGATCTCGAAGGGCACGATCCAGGGATAAAGGCTGAGGGCAAGGCCGAGATAGCCCAGCGCGAAAATGCCCATGGCGGTCAGGAAGGGCCGGTATTCGGCATCGGCGCGGTGCAGATCGCGCCAAAGGAGAACAAAGAGCGCGGCGGTAAAAAGCGGCACGGGCGTGAGGAAGAAGATATTGGGCGCCGAAAACCAGAAATCGGCAATGGCGGGATTGAGAAAGGGTACGGAAAGGCTGACGAGCCCCATGAAAATCCCGACCAGACCGAGCGCGTAAGACGCGACCTTTCGGGCCCAGTCCTGCGTTTCCTCCTCCGTCTTCATAATGAGCCAGGCGGCGCCGAGAAGCACGTAGCCTGCAACGACCGCAAGCCCGGTCATGACGCTGAAAGCGCTTGCCCAATCGAACGGCCCGCCTGCGAAATTGCGGCCCGAAACTTCCGCCCCTTGCACGAAGGCGCCGAGCACCATGCCCTGGCAAAGCGCAGCGGTAAGCGAGCCGAAGTGAAACGTGTAATCCCAGAGGCGGCGCGAGTTGCCCTCCGCCTTGAAGCGGAACTCGAAGGCGACGCCGCGCATGATGAGCCCGAGCAGCATCAGGATGATGGGAATGTAAAAGGCGGGCATGAGCACCGCATAGGCAAGCGGGAAGGCGGCAAAGAGCCCGCCGCCGCCCAGCACGAGCCAGGTTTCGTTGCCGTCCCAGAAGGGCGCGATGGAATTCATCATCCGGTCGCGGGATTTGTCGGATGGGGCGAAGGGAAAAAGAATGCCGAGGCCGAGATCGAACCCGTCGAGCAGCACGTAAAGAAAAACCGCTGCCGCGATAAGAAGGCCCCAGATCAGGGGAAGATCGAGCGCGGAAGAAAAGTCAAACATGCGGCGCCTCCGGTTTTCTGCCTGCCGCGCGCATGGGCGCAGCTTCCAGCCCATGGCCGTAATAATCGCTTCCTTCGTCCTGCGCGCTGTCTTCGCCCGGCGGAATGCCTTTGCCGATCAGTTTGAGGATGTAGAAACTGCCCGCGCCGAAGACGAGCGTGTACATGATGATGAAAGCGAGCAGCGACCAGGCGACTTGCGGCCCCAGAATGGCGGGAGACACGCCGTCGGCGGTTTTGATGATGCCGTAGGCGACATAAGGCTGGCGGCCGATTTCGGTGACGAACCATCCGGCGAGCAGCGCGATGAAGCCGCTCGGCATCATCGCCATCCACCAGAGCTGCAGCCAGCGCGTTTCGAAAAGCTTGCCGCGGTAATAATAGAGGGCGCTGACAAGGCCGATGCCGACCATCAAAAACCCGATCCCCACCATGACGCGGAAGGACCAGAAGACCCAGGCAACGGGCGGGCGCTCATCGCGCGGCCAGTCTTTCAGGCCTTTCACCTCGCCGTCCCAGTCATGGGTGAGGATGAGGCTGGCAAGGCCGGGAATTTCGACCGTGTAGCGCATCTCTTCGGCTTCCTCATCGGGCCAGCCGAAGAGCAGCAGCGGCACGCCGCGTCCGGTCTCGTAATGGCCCTCCATCGCAGCAACCTTTGCGGGCTGGTGCTCGAGCGTGTTGAGGCCGTGCTGATCGCCGAGGAAAACCTGCAAGGGCGCAACGAGCGCGGCCATGATCACCGCCATGCCGAGCATGACGCGCGCCTCGCTCTCATGTCTTTTGTGCCAGAGATAAAAGGCGCCGACCCCGCCCACCACGAAGGCGGTGGTAAGATATGCGGCCGTGACCATATGGGCGAAGCGGTAAGGGAAGGAGGGATTGAAAATGATCTCCAGCCAGTCCGTCGGGAAAAGCCGTCCGTCCGGGCCGATCTCGAAGCCTTGCGGGGTTTGCATCCAGCTATTGGCGGAAAGAATCCAGAAGGCGGAAATCAACGTGCCGATGGCGACGATGCAGGTCGAGGCGAAATGCATGCGCGCGCTGACCCGGCCCCAGCCGAAAAGCATGATGCCGAGGAAAGAGGCTTCGAGGAAAAACGCGGTCAGCACTTCATAGCCGAGCAACGGGCCGATGACATTGCCCACTTTGTCCGAAAAGACCGACCAGTTCGTGCCGAATTGGTAGGACATGACGACGCCGGAAACGACGCCCATGCCGAAGGCGACGGCGAATATTTTCACCCAGAATTTATAAAGTTTGCGGAAGCGCTCATCGCCCGTTGCAAGCCAGCGCCATTCCACCACGGCCAGAAAGCTCGCCAGCCCGATCGTGAAAGCGGGAAAGACGATGTGAAAGGAAATGGTGAAGGCAAACTGGATACGGGCAAGAAGAATGGGATCGAGATCGATCATGCCGGCCCTCCGGGCTGGAACCTGAAACTGTCCGTCGCGTTCTATTAACTATAGGCAAAACGGGCTGGGACTCTAGCGCCGTGACGCGAAAAACCGCCATGCGGGCGGCTTTGCCGCAGGCGCGGGACGGGCTTCGCGTTAATGTTTTTTTGGGGGCTCGATTTTAGAGTCGGGGCCAGAGACGGGCTGACCGTCTTCGGCCGAAAGTCTGGGGGGCCTATCCGTTTCATTCTGCGGGAGATTTGCGTTGTCCGCCGTACAAACCATTGATCCCATGCAACAGCTTGGGGAGTACTGGCGCTCTCTCTTGCCGGCCGATGGCGGGCTGCCCGACCGCCGCGATGTCGGCCCCAACCGGCAGATCGCCAATCTTCTCCCTCACCTTATTCTCATGGAAGTCACGGAAGACGATGTCGTCTTCCGTCTGGTCGGCACAGGCCATAGCGCACGCGTCCCTCATGACATCACAGGCCGGCGCTACGGCGATTATATCGGCGCGGAGCGTATTGCCCGCGGCGTCAAACGGGCCGGCTCAATGATCCAATATGCCTGCGGGGCGCGCGTGCTCGTGCGCGAGCGTTATGAGCGCGAACGGCAGGAAGAAGTCATCATGAACTGCCTGCCGCTGATCGACGGCAAAAGCGGCGCGCCGTTTATTCTCGCTCATGCCGGCACGACATTGGCGCTGGAAGAATTGCTGCAGGTGGAAGGACCGTTCCTGACGCAGCCTTTTTCCGGTTTCGAGTTTGTCGATCTTGGGTTCGGCTTGCCGCCTGCTGATATTCGCGCGCGGGACGAAACGCCTTTTCCCGAGGCTTTCAACCGCTGAGGCGGAGCGCCTGCGCTGCTATTCGGTGCTGTTTTCCCGGATATGCGCTCAAAGGTTGTATCGTTCAATATAAACTTTCCGGTTTACGCTTTCTTAGGTGACATTCCGTATTCTGACGGATGGGTGGAGATGACGTTTCGCTGTGCCTTCAGGTAAGGTGCGGCGCCGCAGCAAGAATGTGAGAGTTCGTCCCATTCAGGTTGCGGATAGAAGCGGCGTTCGGGCGCGCAGGCCATGAGGCGGCGACAGGACGTTTGTCATGAGCTTCATCTGCTTCGGCATCTGGCCATCGCTGCGCCGGTTCAGCGCTGCCTTTCTTTCCTCCTTTCTTCTCTCCTTGTCGCAGCCGCTTCAGGCGGCGACGGATAGCGACACGTTTCAGGTGACGGCGAGCGTGCTCGCCGCCTGCTCGATCACCGCGAACGATCTCAATTTCGGCAATTATAATCCCGTCTCTGGCACGCCGCTCAATGCGGCAACGACGCTTGAAATCACCTGCACGAATGGCGCCGCTTATGAAGTGGGCTTGAGCGCCGGGCTCGGGGCAGGGGCAAGTGTCGCCACGCGTTTCATGACGAATGGAGGCAATCAGCTCGCCTATTCGCTTTACAGCGATGCGGCCCGCACCAGCGTCTGGGGAGAGACATCTGGCGTCAACACCGTAAGCGGAACGGGCAGCGGCGCGCTGCAGGCGCTCACCGTTTACGGCCAGATCCCCGGCGGGCAGTCCGTGCCCTCCGGCCTTTATACCGACACCGTCACAGCGACCATCACCTATTGAGGGAGGGAAGATGATGCGGTCTCTCTGTTCCTGGTTTTGCGCGGCGTTCTTGTTTTTGATCCCGGGCCATGCGTCCGCCTTCGAGATCGGTCCCGTCTCGCTTCTCCTGCCGCGGGAAAACCCGGTCGGTGTTTTTCATGTCGCCAATACGGCGGAGAAACCCGTCAGCATCGAAATGCTGGGGTATCGCTGGCACCAGGAAGGGGGAGAAGATTTTTATGAGGAAGCACCGGGATTGATCATCACGCCGCCGATTTTCACCCTGGCGCCCGGCGAGCGGCGGCTCGTGCGGGCCGGTGTGATGGAAGCAGGTGAATGGGGCGAAAAAGAAACCGCTTTCCGGGTGCTGGCGCGGGATATTTCCCCGCCCGATACATCTTTGAGTCTGCGTGTGCGCTTGCAGATGCTGCTTCCGGTTTTTCTGGAAGCGGCGGCAAGTGAGGGCACGTTGTCGCTGAAACTCAAGCCGCGCGGCGACGGGGCGCTTTGTCTTGATGCGCGCAATGAGGGCAGCGCCCATGAAAAACTGCTCTGGCTCAAATCGCCCTCCGGCGCGCGCCTCATGACGCAGAAGTACTATTTGCCGGGCGCGGCGGCGCGCGAATGCGTGCCGTGGCAGGGTGATGGGACGGGCGCGCCTTTTCAGGCGGCGCTCATCTCAGCCGGTGATGCTTCTCCCCGCTTCTATGATTTGGTGCCCGGCGATGATGCGCGCCGTCTTGTCCGCAAGTAGTGCGCTCATGCTTGCCGCATTTCTTTTGGGAGGCGACAGTCTTGCCGGGGCACTGCGGCCTGTGCCGCTCAGAGGCGCGCTCGATGCGCAGTTTGACGAGGACGTGACGGGTAGTGCTTCTGAAAGAAGTCAGAAAGAAGATGCGCAGTTTCATTTTCTTCTTCCCGTCATCGACGGCAAGGCCCGCGCGGATGCGGTCAGTGTTCTGGTTGAAGGGGGCAGGCTTTTTCTTCCGCTCGTTCTTGTGAACCGGGAAGGTATCGCCTTCGAGGGTGAGGCCGTGCAGCGCGGCGGTAAGGTGTTCATTGCCGCAGACAGGCTTTCGGGGATGCGTGTCTCTTTCAATATCGATAAAGGCACGCTCGATCTTGTCTGTGCGGCAGGCTGTGAAAAGCGCACGCTGCTTTCCGTCCAGTCGTCAAAGGCGCTTGCAGCGCGCACGGAAGGGGCGGGCGCTTTCTTCAATTACGATATTTCCGCAGATTGGCGTGAAGGGCAAAGCAGCGGCGGGTTTCTTGGGGAAGGGGTCATCTTTTCGGGCCTTTCCAATGCGCGGGCGGTTTTCACCTGCGTTTATGGTACTGCGCGCCGCTGCACGCGGCTTGAAAGCCATGTCACCCATGACGACCCGGCGGGCCTTGCCCGGCTGAGTTTGGGCGATACGCTGACCCAGCCGCAATTCGGCGAGGCTCCGCTGCGCTTCGGCGGGATAAAATGGGGCACGGAGTTTTCGCTGCAGCCTGGTTTCATCACTTTTCCGACGCTCGATTTTACCGGCGAAGCGGAATTGCCGGGCGCGGTCGATCTTTTCATCAATGGCGTGCGCCGGTTTCAGGGCGAGGTGCCGGAAGGGCCGTTCTCGCTCGGGGATATTCCGGCCGTGCAAGGAAGCGGCGAGGTTACCGTCGTGCTGCGCGATGCGCTTGGCCGGGAAAGGCAAGTGACGCAGGCTTATTATGCAAGCCCCCAGCTTTTGCGCCCCGGCCTTGCCGCCTATTCGCTCGAAGCAGGTTTCTTGCGCGAGGGGTTTGGCCTGCGCTCGAATGCCTATGACACGCCCTTCGCCGCCGCGCTTTACCGGCGCGGGCTGACGAATAATTTAACGCTGGAAGGAAGGGCGCAAGGAGCCTCTTCTTTTCAGTCTTTCGGCAGCGGGCTTTCCGCCGCGTTTTCTGGTCTCGGCGCGCTCGATCTTTCCGCCACGCTTAGCCGCTCGAACGGCGAAAGCGGGATCAAGGGCGCCGGCTTTTACGAATGGCGCGCCGCGCCTTTCAGTGCGGCTTTTTCCTATGAGGCGGCAACGCCCGGCTTCAGGCGGCTTGGACAGGACGATGCGCCGCCGCGCGCCACGGCCCGGGGACAGTTCGCCGTGCAGGGAGAGGGCGGGCACAGTCTTTCGTTCTCGCTTCTCGACAGGGACGAGCGGGGAAGTGTTGCCGGGTCATTGCGTTCCGATTTCAGAAGCGCGGGGCTGACGCTTTCGGGGCCCATCGCAGGCGCCACTTACCGGCTTTCCGCCTTGCGCCTTCTGAAACCTGAGAAGGATTTCTTTTTCGGCGCCTTTCTCTCTTTTCCGCTGGGTGAGGGTAGCGGCGCGCTCGGCGCGGATTATGACGGGGAGGGCTGGACCTCCGATCTGCGTTACAGAAAGGATGCGGCGGCGATCGGCGAGGTGGGATATTCCGCACGCCTTTCGCGGGGCGGTACGCAGCGTGAAGAAGTTGGGCTCGAATACCGCTCTTCCATCGGCGATGCCGCGCTGCTCGCAACGCGTTTCGGCGGCACGCAGGCGCTGCGCCTTTCCGCACGCGGCGCGGCGGTTCTTGCAGGCGGTGAGGCCGCGCTCGCCCCGCCCATTACCGGCAGTTTTGCGATTGTCGATGTGGGTGATGAAGAAGACGTGCGTATCTATCAGGACCGGCGGCTTGTTGCGCGCACGGATGGGGCAGGCCGGGCGGTGCTGACCTCGCTGCGCGCTTATGAGGAAAACCGTCTTTCCATCGACCCGCATGATCTGCCGCTGCGCACGAGTTTCGATGTGCTGGAAAAAATCGTCGTGCCGGGCGCGCGCACGGGCCATCTCGTTGCGTTCAAGAAGACCGGGGAAAAGGGCGCAGTGATTTATCTTGCCCGCGCCGACGGGACGCCTTTCCCGGAAGGCTGGCGCATTACGCGTCTCGATGGGGACGGAAAGCCGGTGCCTGTCGGGCGCGGCGGGCGCGTTTTCCTGGAAGCGGGCATTGGGCCAGAGATTTCTTTTCAAACGCCGGAGGGGCGGTGCCGGGTCACGGCGCAGCCGCCATCCGAAGCGCGCGTTTCCCGTCACCGCTGCATGGCGGAAAGGCAGGCGGGCCTATGAAACAGCTTTTGAGTGCCCTGATTTTTGCCGCGCTGTTTTTCTTATATCCTGCCGAAAGCCGGGCGAGTTGCGTCGGGCTTGGCTGCACTTGCGAGGTGACGGGCAGTGCGCTGACATTCGGCACCTATAACCCGCTGGCGCCCGGCCCGCTCGATGCGGTGGGCAATATCTCCGTGCGCTGCAGCGCGCTGGTGCTGGGAGCGGTGGTTTCTTATGACGTGGCGCTCAGCCCCGGCATGAGCGGGGTCTATGGCGCGCGGGCCATGCAATCGGGCGGCGATGCGCTGTCCTATAATCTTTATCTCGATGCGGCGCGCAGTCAGGTCTGGGGTGATGGGACGGGCGGCACGGGCCAGGCCGCCAATGCCTATCTCCTCGATGTGCTGTTTTTCCGGGTGACGGATTTTCCCGTCTATGGCCGCCTTCCCGCCGGGCAGAACACCCCGGCGGGCGCCTATAGCGACACGCTCTTCGCAACGGTTATTTTCTGAGGAAGTGGCTCCCTTACCGATGAGGTAATTGTTTCCTGTTTTCGCCCCTTTAGCCTGAGTAAACTTCGTCAAGGAGGATGAGAGATGGGCAAAGTGGCAGCGAAAACAGCGGAAAAGAATGTCTCCCCTATCGGGAAATATCTTAAAAACTGGCGCACCACGCGGCGGATGAGCCAGCTCGATCTTGCCTGTGAGGCGGAGATTTCCGCCCGTCATCTCAGTTTCATTGAAACCGGGCGCGCCGAGCCCAGCCGGGACATGGTGATCACGCTTTCCGAGGCGCTGGAAATTCCGCTTCGGGACAGGAATGCGCTGCTGCTTGCAGCAGGCTATGCCCCGCTTTATTCGGAAACGGATATCGATGCGCCGGAAATGGCGCATATCCGGACCGTTATCGATTTCATGCTGGAAAGCTATAATCCATACGGTGCCGTTGCGCTCGATGCGCATTGGAACGTGCTGAAAAGCAACCGGGCGTATGACAAGCTTGCCGAAACGTTTTTCCCCGGCCTTGCCGGCGCGCCGGGCGAGCGGCCCAACATGCTGCGCCAGATTTTCTCCGATGAGGGTATGCGTCCCTATATCGCCAATTGGGACGAGGTTGCCTATTACATGATCCAGCGCATGCACCGCGAGGCAATGCACGCGCAAGTCGGCGATCCGACTCTGCAGCTTCTCGAAGATCTTTTGAAGCGGGAAGACGTGCCCCGCCGCTGGCATCTTTTCGATGTCAGCGCGCCGGCCGAATTGCTGATCCCCGTGCATTTGAAGATCGGCGATCTCAACGCGCGGCTTTTCTCCGTCATCACCATGCTCGGCACACCGCAGGACATCACGCTGCAGGAGCTGCGCATCGAGGCGTTCATGCCGGCCGATGAAGAAACGCGTGAGGTGATTTCGGCATTGATGGAAGGCTAAGCGCCTTTCTTACCTCCGGGAGAATTGGTTTTCTTCTCTCCTGCGCCAAACTCAGTCCCGTCCTTAGTGAACACAGGAGCGGACTGATGAAACTGATCGATGCCTGGGCCGGGGCGGCCCCTTTCGATGCGCGCAGCCGGTTGCTGCGCCGCGTTCTTCTTTGCAATGCCGGGTCCTCTTTTCTCTTTGCCGTGCTGCTGCTCGGTGCCGGGTATTGGATGGCAGGGCTTATCGGCGCGCCGGAGGCCGGCCCGCTGCTGCAAGTGCTCGGCGGCGGGCTTCTCGTCTTCGCGCTCGGCGTGGAATGGGTAGCAACGCGCGCGCCCCTTCAGCCCTCTCATGGCTGGGCGGTCGTCGCGCTCGACATCTCCTGGGTCGTGGGCTCGGCGGTTCTGCTGCCTTTTCTCGCCAGCCGGATCAACCTTCTGGGCGAGGCGGCGATTATCACGGTGGCGCTTGTCGTGCTCGGCTGGGCGCTCGGCCAGATCCGGGGGTTGAAGCAAATGGAAGGCGCGGCGCCGGTACGCGCATAAATTCGGGAACCACTTTTTGCGTTATGCGTTTTTCCTGAGACAGCCGGTTTCCGGCGGGCTTGCCCGCCAGCCGTCTATCGCTCCGGCTGCTTCAGGCGCCCCTATCCCCTCGGACCCCGCCGAAAGCCTGAAGCAGCCGGACATAAAAAGGCCGCCCGAGGGCGGCCTTTTCTTTTTGGCATTTCCGCAGGTTTTAGCGCTGAGCGTCGAGCTCCAGGCTCGCCGCCGCTTCAAGCTGAGCGCGGGTCAGATTGACGGTCGGGCCGCCGGCACCCTGTTCCACGGTCATATCGTCATAATCGACGGCGACGAATTTCTCGCCCATGTCGAGGAAGCCGCCGGTGCCGAGCAGCACATGGCGCGGGGCGCCGGTGTCATCGACATAGATGTCTTTAACCTCGGCAATTTCCTCGCCTGCATTGTTGGACACTTCCTGACCGGTCAGCTCCAGAAGGCTAGTGCTGGAAGCGGCCATCAGTTCGGCATTCGCTGCTTCCGCATTATCCTGCGCATAAACGAAGGCCTGCTGTTCCGTCAAATCCTGCGCCGTGGCGGCGAGCGTGAAGTGATCGAGCTCCTGCTCTTCGAAGGAGGGCGTCAGCGAGGCATAAGACACCGCCGTCAGACGCGGGGCGACGCCCAGAATGCCGCCATCGCTCAAGATGGCCTGCGCTTCACCTTCCGCCGGGATCACAATGTCATGCACCGTAGCAATTTCTTCGCCTGTGCTGCCGATCACGCTTTTGCCGATGACATTGCTGCTGCTCAAGCCGCCTTCGGCCTGAAGATCGGCAACGGTGCGCAATTCGGTTTCACCCGTCAGCGCGTCATCCACGGCTTCGGCGGTTTCTTCCGCACCTTCTTCGATGGCGTTGCCGGTGGCTTCCACGCCCTCGCCAATGTCACTACCCAGTTCGTCAAGCGTGTAGTTCTCGCTCGGCTGGGCCTGCGGGGCTTCGGCCCCTTTGCCAGAGTCCATGTCCGCCACAGCCATGGCCGGAACCATAAGGGCGAACGCCGAGACACTCGTGATCAGAAAACGTTTCATCGTCTGTTCCTTTCGTTCATCTCTTTCGTCTCGTATCGGCGCCCCGGTATTCCGAAGCAACCTTGCTCCATCAACGGCATTGGCGAGCGCAGAGTTTCCGCGCGGTATAAATATTTCCGCCAGCGGATGAAGTAGGCGAAAGTAAGAATATGAAGGCGAAAAGAAGACGGGTTTGGGTCAGCTTTTCTCACCGTTCCGTTGCGCTATATTCGTTGCAAAACGAAAAGGGGAGATGAGATGGCGGGGCTGCAAGAAGATCTTTACGGCGTTCTTACCGGAGACGATGAAGGGCGTGTGTGCCGGGACATTCCCGAGGCTGCGTGCGACGAACAACCGGGAAATTTTTCCGCACATCTTTTCTCTCTTTCCCTGACGAAAATGGGGGACGGGCTCTCCGATCCCAAAATCGTTCTGACCTGGCTGCTGCAGGCGCTCGGCGCGCCTGCCTTCATGGCCGGGTTTCTCGTTCCCATCAGGGAGGCAGGCGCGCTTTTGCCGCAGCTTTTCATTGCCGCCTATATCCGCTCGCTCGGCCGGCGCAAATTCGTCTGGGCGGCGGGCTCCGCCGTTCAGGGCCTTGCGGTGCTCGGTATCGGCGTCGTGGGACTGCTTCTTGAGGGGGGCCGGGCGGGATGGCTGATCCTTCTTCTCCTTGCCGTTTTCTCGCTCGCCCGCTCCGCTTGCTCCGTCGCCTATAAGGATGTGCTGGGCAAGACGGTCACGAAGTCGGCGCGCGGCACGGTGACGGGCACGGCGAACAGCTTGGCGGCAGGCTTTGTGCTGCTTTTCGGGCTGGCGCTTGCGAGCGGTTTCCTGGAGCGCAGCCTTACGGTCGTTCTCGGCGCGCTTTTTCTTGCAGGGCTTTTGTGGCTTACGGCAGCTGCGGCGTTCTTGCGGCTGAAAGAAGTGCCCGGCGCCAGCGAAGGCGGGCGCAACGCGTTCGATGTGGCGCTGTCGCAGATCGGTCTTTTGAAAAGTGATGCACCGCTGCGCCGGTTCATTCTGGCCCGTGCCTTCTTGATGGCGAGCGCGCTATCCCCGCCTTTCCTGCTAATGTTGGCTGCAGGCGAGGGCGGCGCCTTCGGTGCGCTCGGTGCTTTTGTCAGCGCTTCTGCCCTGGCAGGGTTCGTGAGCAGTTATGTCTGGGGCCGCCTTTCAGACCGCTCCAGCCGGAAGGTGCTTTTTCTTGCCGGGTGCCTTACCTCCCTCTCGCTTCTCCTGGCGCTTTTGACGCGGCACTGGGAGGCGGGCAGCGGCTGGCTTTTGCCGCTCTGGCTCTTCGTGCTGATGATTGCCCATCAGGGTGTGCGGCTCGGCCGGTCCACCCATATTGTCGATATGGCGGGAGAGGAGAAACGCGCGGCCTATACCGCTCTTTCCAACACGATCATCGGCGTGCTCCTGGCTGCAGGCGGGGCGTTCGGTCTCCTTGCCGCTTATGCGGGGCCGGGCGCGGTTGTCGGGATCTTCGCGCTGATGGGGCTGGCCGGGGCGCTCAGCGCGCTGCGGCTGGAAGAAGTGCAGCGCGATTAAGCGCGGATTTCTTTTTCGCGCTCGGCAAAACGGCGGGCGGCTCTCACCAGCGCGCGGAAGAGGCCGTTCTGATAATTGTCGAAGATCAGGAATTCTGGATGCCATTGCACGCCGATGAGGAAGCGGCGCGTCGTCGCTTCGATCGCCTGCACCATGCCGTGTTCATCGTGCGCGGCGACCCGCAGCCTTTCCCCGAGCCGGTCGATGGCCTGGTGGTGCAGTGCGTTGACACGGCGGCGCTGCTCACCTCTTAAAAGCTGCTGCAGGCGTGTGCCGGGCACGAGCGTGACGGTCTTGCGGGGCAGGATCGTCTTTTGCTTTTTCAGGCCTGCGTAGATCGCATAAATGTCCTGATGCAAATTGCCGCCGCGCAGCACATTGATCATTTGCGCGCCCCGGCAGATGCCGAGCACGGGCAGTTTGCGTTCCTCGGCTTCCGCGAGAACGGCTTTTTCGAGCGCGTCGCGCTCCGGGTCGGTTTTAACGGCAAGGGTGGCTTCGCCTTTATAAAGCTCTGCGCTGATATCATCACCGCCGCCGATGACAAGTCCCCTGCAGGTCGCGATTTTACGCTGCGGTGTTTGCGGGGTAACGCGCAGCGGCTTGCCGCCGGCCCGCCAGATGGCAAAGCGGTTCAGCTGCCACATGAGCCAGCCGCGCCGGTGGGCGCCGGTTATGCCGATAAGGGGGCGCGTCATGCCGCTTCTCCCTTTTCGATAAAGGCGGCGCAGGTTTTGGCCCAGCTTTCCGGCGGCGGCGCCTCACGCACATACCGCGCGGCAAGGGCGGCGAGGTTCTTTTTATCGCCTGCCAGATGCTCCACGGCAAGCCAGCGCCGCCATTCGCGGGTGACGGGGGCGGGATGCTGGCCAAGGCGGGAATCGGGCAGGCGGTAATGAAAGGTCGGGCGGGCTTTTACGAGCGCATCGCCGATGCGCCGGGAAACGCGCGGCTCATCGAGATAGGCAAAAAGCGGCAGCATATCGAGCTCGCGGTTCCGCGTCGGGTTGGCGGTAAGATAATCCTCGATAAGCTCCGGCAAGTCCGGTGCATAAGCCGGGTCCAGAATGCGTTTCACATAATCCGGCTGGAAAGGATCGGCGAAGGGCAGGAACTGGCGCAGCCTGTCCACATCGATTTCCGCCCGCAGCCAGTCGCGCAGGAGGCAAAAAGCGCGCAGATGATTGAGAATGTAATCCGCGCTCTCTTCGGCAACTTCCGGGTTCAGCTGGAGGCCGAAGGCATAGAAGGGTGAGCCTTTCGTGTCTTCGGCGCCGGCGGCGGCCAGCGCACCCGTCAGATCGTCGATCTCGCCCAGCGCCGTATAGGGTACGGGCGGGCAGGTGATCTCGTTCGGCACGACGATCTTGCTGATTTCGCCGATCACCTCGCGGGTGTTTTGCTGCAACTTGGCGACCAGCGGGTCGAGCCCTTCTTCGGCCGCGCCTTCCGGCAGCTTGCCTTCGCCATGCGCATATTGGCTGTCGAGCTCCAGGGAGAAGGTGCCGTATTTCGTCTCTTCCACTTGCCAGTAGAAGCGCTCGGCCTCACGTATCTGCCCGCCGAAAAGACGCTGCACGATATGCGCCGCGTCCTTCAGAGGCAGGGCGCCGAATTCGATTTCCACACCGACGCGGCGCAAGTCGCCGCCCACGGTGCGAGGCAATAAAGGCTGATCGGGAAGGTTCATGAGATAAGTATACCGCGTATTCGGCGGTAAGGCAGCGCTCTTAGGAAGCGTAGGCCCGGTGCCCGTGATCGGCATGCCCGGCAAAGCGGGTGCGGTGCGCGGCGGCGCTTTCCAGCTCGCGCAACTTGCGGCGCGCGCGGAAAAGCCGGCTTTTCACCGTGCCCGTGGCAATGCCGAGCCGGTCGGCCACTTCTTCATATTGAAGCCCGTCGATAGCGATCAGCTTCAGAATATTGCGTTCGTCCGATTTGAGCTGATTGAAGCAGCGCTGAAAATCGCGCAGCTCAATGGCCCAGTGCTGATGCGCTTCCACGGAAAGGCCCGACTGCCAGTCTTCCACCGGCACGGTCTCGCCGCGGCGCTTCTGCTTGCGGCAATTGTCGATATGCACATTGTGCAGAATCGTGAAAAGCCAGGAGCGCAGATTCGTGCCGGCGGTGAATTGCTGCTGCTTGGCGATCGCCCGCTCCAGGCAATCCTGAACGAGATCATCAGCTCTTGTGACCTCCCGCGTCAGCGAGCGCGCATAGCGGCGCAGGTGAGGGATTTCGGTTTCCAGAGCGTCGAGTTCGAAGTTCTTCATGGGGGGTAAGTCCTTCTCTCGTTTGTCGCGTTATCTCGTTCCGACGCTTTTCAGGTTAACGCTCCTCAAATTTCCTTCAAGTAAAAACGCATGAATTACTTTGTCATGTTAAGTAGTATCATCAACTTATACATATCGTGTATTTTTAGCATCTTGCGTTTATTGATGATAATGATCAGGAAGCGTAACTGACGTATTTTGAGTAAGTTGTGCCGGTCCGGCCTTTGCGATAGGCTAAAGGCCGGTGACCGCAGGGTCGGTGCGGGCGGGCTCATCTTGACGAATAACCGGGACAGGCTCCCGCGGAAGGGTCCTTCGGGGCGTTCCTTCCGCTCCGGGCAGGACAGGAAAGATGGCTGAAAACCGTAAGCTTCACAGAACCGAAAGATTGCAGGTCATGCTGGACGAGCGTGAGCTGAACCTGATCGATGAATGGCGTTTCGATAAACGCATTCCCACGCGCGCGGCTGCCATTCGCGAGCTGATTGCCCGCGGCCTCAACGCGCAGAATCTGGACGATCCCGAACAGCGCGCGCGCAGTACCGACTACTCCGTCGTGGGCGAGGGCAATTCGCTTTAAAACGCAAAACAAGCCGGGTGAAAGCCGTTTCTGAGATGAAAGACGGAACAGGCTGCGCTGCCTGACGTTTTCTGACATGTAACCCAATCGTATTGAGTGGCACATGACGGAGACACACACCATCAGCTACCAGGACCTTTGGGACTATCTGGACGGTTTACTGGATACACCCGAGGCGCGCCGCGCGGTTGAAACCGCGCTCATGCGCAATGAGGTGCTGGCGGCGGAGTTCTCGCTGATGCGGGCGCAGCACCGCGTGCTCAATCAGACGCCTGCTTCTGTCGAGCGCGAGGCGGTCCCGGAAAGATTGCTCAATGTAGTGCGCCGTGCGCGCCGCGCCGTGGCTGCCGGCGATGCAAAGGCCGGATAACGTTCCCGCTTAACGGCAGGCAAGACCCAAACACGCATGCGGTGCGCTTATCAGGACGTCGACATGTTTCTTGCGTGATTTCGGGCGCACCGGTTTCGTTTTGCGCGCCCGTGCCCTATATCTGCCGGACAATGTCCATCCCCCAATGCGTATCACAAGGAGGACCATATGACTTTTACGCTCCCCGATCTCCCCTACGCTAAAGACGCGCTCGAGCCGACCATGTCGGCCAAGACGCTGGAATTTCACCACGGTAAGCACCATGCAGGCTATGTGAAGAAACTGAATGCCGCGATCGAAGGCACCGACTATGCGGGCAAGGATCTCGTCGATATTCTGCTGACCGCCGACAAGAAAGGCGACACGGGTGTCTTCAACAATGCCGCGCAGTCCTGGAACCACGAATTTTTCTGGAACTGCATGGGCCCGAAAGGCGGCGGCGCGCCCACCGGCAAGATCGGTGCGGCCATCGAAAAAGTTTTCTCGAGCGCCGATAAGTTCCGCGACGAATTCGTCAAAGCCGGCGCCGGGCGCTTCGGCAGCGGCTGGGTCTGGCTCGTGGCCGACGGCGACACGCTGAAAATCGTCTCGACGCCCAATGCCGAAACGCCGCATCTGAAAGGCCAGACGCCGCTTCTCGTCTGTGACGTTTGGGAACACGCCTACTATCTGGATTATCAGAACCAGCGCGACGCTTTCCTGGAAACTTTCCTCGACAAGCTTGTGAACTGGAGCTTCGTGGAGGCCCAGCTGGAAGCAACGGAAGCGGGTAAGAAGCTCGCGGCCTAAGCGCCATTCCACGTTTTTGACAGCAACGCCCGGGCAAGGCCGCAACCTTGCCCGGGCGTTTTGCATATTTGAACGGCTTTGTGTCTGGACATCGCGGGTCCCTTTGCCATGCTGAGGCAAAGCCAAGGGAGGACCGGATGAGCGCCGCGACAGATTTTATCGTCTCCAAAAACGATCTGCATGATCATGCCTTCACCCCGTCGGATGTGGCGGCGGCGGATGCGCTGAAAGAGGGGGAGGTGCTGCTCAAAGTGGAGCATTTCGCTTTCACGGCGAATAACGTCACCTATGCCGCTTTCGGTGAGGCGATGTCCTATTGGTCGTTCTTTCCGGCGGACGATGAAACGAAGGGGCGCATTCCGGTCTGGGGTTTTGCGACCGTTGCCGCGAGCCGACATCCGGACATTACCGAAGGCGAGCGCCTTTACGGCTATCTGCCTATGTCCACGCATTTGAAGGTAAGCCCGGTCAACGTGAAGAACGGTTCTTTCTTCGACGGGGCGGCGCACCGCCAAGGGCTTGCCGATGTCTATAATCAGTATCTGCGCTGTGCGGCCGATCCGTCCTATGACCGCGCGCAGGAAGCATTCCAGATGCTCTTCAAGCCGCTTTTCACCACTTCGTTCCTGATCGAGGATCAGCTGCGCGATAATGATTTTTACGGCGCAAAATCCGTGGTGATTTCCAGTGCCTCAGCCAAGACTTCCATCGGCCTTGCTTTTCTCTTGAAGCAGAACGGCGGCGCGCGCACGGTAGGTCTCACCTCGCCAGGCAATGCGGATTTCGTGCGCGCCCTCGGCTGCTATGACGACGTGGTGCTTTATGACGGGGTCGGCGATATGAACAAAGAAAAATCCGTCTTTGTCGATATTGCCGGCAACGGCGATGTGCGCCGGGCGGTGCATGAACGCCTGGGTCCTGATCTGACCTACAGCATGCTGGTGGGCGGCGCGCATTGGGACAAGGGTGCGGGCGGCGCGGATAATCTGCCGGGGCCGCAGCCGGAATTCTTCTTCGCGCCCACCCAGGTTGCCAAACGCATGAAGGATTGGGGGCCGGCCGGTTTCCAGAACCGGGTAACGGAATCCTCCAACGCCTTTGCCGGTTTTGCGCAAGGCTGGATGAAAGTGCGTGAAGGCAAAGGCGAAGCGGCGATCGTTGCGACCTATCAGGCCGCGCTTGACGGCACGATCCGGCCCGATGAGGGGCACATTCTTTCTTTCGGCTGATCGGCCTACGCTCCCTCGACGCGCGAAAGGAAGGTTTCGATCTCGTCCTGCAAAAGGTGCGATTGGCCGGTCAGCGTTCCGGCGGCATCTTCCAGGCGCGCGGCCTCGCTGCCTGCCGCGTCGGCATCGTTCTTGGCTTCGATGGCCGTGCGCTCCAAGGAGTGAGCGGTTTCGGTCAATTGCGCCATCAATTCGCTGATCCCGCCTGCCGCCCGGTTTTGACCTTCGATGAGAATATGGGTGGCATCGAGGGCGGCATCGATTTGCGTGATAGCGGTGCCGACACCGCTCATGCCGTTCACGGCGCCGTTCACCGCTTCCTGCACGGCGCCGACCTGAGTTTCAATGGACTGAGTGGCCTGACGGGTTTGAAGCGCAAGGTCTTTCACCTCCCGCGCGACGACGGCAAACCCTTTGCCGCGCTCACCGGCGCGCTCCGCCTCGATCGTCGCGTTGAGCGCGAGAAGGTTCGTCTGATGGGCAATGGCGGCAATGGTCGTAACAATCTCCCCGATTTCCTCGGAAATCTGGCCGAGCGTGCCGACCTTCACACCCGCCGCTTCCATCCGGGTAACGGCTTCGTCCGAGCGGCTCCGGCATGTATTGATCTGGCTTTCCATTTGGCCCGCCCCCTCCATAAGGGTGCGGGTTTCACCGGCCACTTTTTCAACGGCGCTGCGGGAGGTCTGCGCGGCTGCTTCCGCTTCCCGCGTGCGCGCCGCCGATTGGCGCGCCTGACCGCTCATCCGTTCGGCTGTTCCGTGCAGCGTGCCTGCCGCCTCATTCAAGGCATCGAAACGTTCAGCCGCTGCCGCATTGAAAGCGGCGATCATGGCGCCGACGCGGCCCGCCTTTTCTTCCAGCGCGCGCTCGCGCCGTTCCTGTTCGGCTTCGAGAAGCCGCCGCTTCTCATTACCGCTTTTCAAATGATCGAGGGCCGCTGCCAGCGCGCCGATCTCATCGCGCCGGGTTTTGTGCGGCACATCTGCCTCTTCGCGTGCGCTCAGCTTTTGGGCGCAGGCCGACAGCTGAACGAGCGGCTTTGTGACGATATGGCGGGCCGCGAAATAAACCGCGGCGGTTGCCGCAAAAGTGACGATGAGTGTGGAGGCGATCAAAAGCCAACGGATCAGCACGACGGTTCCGTCCACCTTTTTGGCTTCCTCTGCTATGTCGGCAAGGGCGGTGGACATTTGCGCCCGGGCCTGTTCGGCGGAAAGGCTGTCTTCAGCAATTTCAAGATTAAGCGCACCAATCTTTTGTTGGAGAGCGGCCGGGTCCGCCATGGCATTCGAGACTTCCTCGGCTTTCGCTTTTACCTCCGCAAAGCGGGCGCTCTGCAACGTATATTCGCGCGCCGAAGACTGGTATCGGCCTTCTTCGAAGATCCCCATGGAAACACGCACGCTGCCTTCCAATTCCTCGATGACAAGGCGGCCCAAACGCAAATCCCGCCGCTGGGCGATATCCCTATAGCGGGCGGAAAGCGCGCTGCGGCCCTCATGCTGTTCTTCCTCGAATGCATGAGTTTCCTTTATCCAGGCGCTCATGAGTTTGAGTGGATCGGCTTCCAGTCTTTGCGGCACTGTGCGGTAAGCAGCCTGTAAATCGAAAAGCTCGGCGCGCAGGCGCGCATTCAACCCTTCGAGAGCATCGGCGCGCGCTGCTTCCATCGTCGTTATGCGGTCGAGAAAGAGAAGCGTGGTTCCCGCCAGCAACGCCAGAAGAAGAAAGAGAACGCTGCTCATCACGGTCAGCAGCTTGACGTCGATACGCATCGTCATGCACCCCGGAACTGTTATAGCGGACGTAAATCCGTCCTGGCCGACAGCGCCGGTTTAGGCGGTGATCCCTAACAGCTTATGACTGTCATAAATAATTCACGGGATAAGAGCGGGCACAAAAAAGCCGTTCACAAGGAACGGCTTTTTTCACTATCGATTGGCCGCTCAGTCGGCGGCGAGCATCACTTTTTCTGGCACCTTGGCGAAGGCATAATCATTGGCATGGAGGCGGCGCGTCTCGTGCCAATAGCGCATGGTGAAGCTCGGCCAGAGCGTTGTGTTCTTGCCGTCTTCTCGCTGATACCAGCTCGTGCAGCCGGAAGACCAGACGGTCGTCTTGATTTCCTTTTGCAGTTTTTCGTTGAAAGCGTCCTGCACGTTCTGGCGCACGTCGAGCATATCCGCGCCGCGCTTTTGCGTTTCATCCAGGCATTGGAGAATGTAATTCACCTGCGCCTCGATCATGAAGATGATGGAATTGTGCCCAAGGCCGGTATTGGGGCCGGAAAGGAAAAAGAGATTGGGGTAGCCTGAGACGGAAATGCCGTAATAGGCCTGCGCCCCGTCCTTTTCCCAATGGGCGTGCAGGTCTTCGCCCGCCGGACCGATGAACTGGCCGGGATTGATGGGATCGGCGGCTTCAAAGCCCGTCCCGAAGATGATCGCATCCACTTCAATCTCGCGCCCGTCCTTGGTCAGAATGGAATGGGCGCGTATTTCAGCGACGCCGTCCGTTTCCACCGTCACATTGGCGCGGTTAAGGGCGCCGTAGTAATCGTTGGAAATCAGAAGCCGTTTGCAGCCCGGCATATAGTCCGGCGTCAGTTTTTCGCGCAAAGCCGGATCGTCGATCTGCGAGGCGATATATTTACGCCCCATCTCGGCGATCTTGTTCATCAGCTTCGGATTGACGGTGAAACCGAGCGCGCGGCTTTCCATGCGCAGATAAATCTGCGAGCGGAAAAGGTGCTGCAGGAAGGGCAGGGCTTTGAAGAGCTTCTGCTCCCAGGGTTTCATGTCGCGGTCGGCTTTGGGCAGAACCCAGGGCGGCGTGCGCTGGAAAAGATGAAGCTCTTCCACCTTGCCGGCGATTTGCGGCACGAACTGAATGGCGCTCGCCCCGGTACCGATCACCGCGACGCGCTTGCCGGTCAGCTCATACTCGTGATCCCAATGGGCCGAGTGAAAGCTCTTGCCTTCAAAGGTCTCAAGCCCGGCGATTTTCGGATAGACGGGTTTGTGCAACGGGCCCATGCCGGAGACGAGATAGCGCGCGGTAATGACCTCGCCCGAGCCGGTATGCACATGCCAGAGCGCGCTTGCGCCGTCGAATTCGCAGCGCTTCATTTCCGTGTTGAAGCGGATATGCGGGCGCAGGCCGTATTTTTCCGTGCAATGGCGGATATAGAGCTGGATTTCCGGCTGCGGCGAATACATCCGGCTCCAATCCGGGTTGGGCTCGAAGGAGAAGGAGTAAAGATGCGAGGGTACATCGCAGGCGCAGCCGGGATAGGTGTTCTCCCGCCAGGTGCCGCCGACATCTTCCGCCTTTTCAAGCAGCATGAAGGAGTGCCGTCCCGCCTTTTGCAGCTGAATGGCCATGCACAGGCCCGCAAAGCCGGTGCCGATGATCAGGGTTTCCACATCGGGGCTGACGGGGGTTGCAGGCGCGTCGAAATAGGCCGGTGCGTTCACGGGTCTCATCCTCCAGTTATGACATTTTGTCAGTTATGGAGGATTGACGTCGCGTCTGTCAAGTAATTTGGGTTTTTACCCTAAATATCGGTCAGTCTGCTGCGGCCCGCCGGCCGGTGCGCCGGCGCACGATGGGATGGGCCCGCCGCTCGATATGCTGGACGATGAGATCGGCGATGTCTTTGTTGGAGACGGATTCGATCCCCTGCAGGCCGGGAGATGAATTGACCTCGAGCACTTTCGGGCCCGAGTTGGAACGCAGGAGATCAACGCCAGCGACCTCAAGGCCGAGGATCTTGGCGGCGCGGATGGCCGCGTCGCGCTCCTGTTTGGTGATTCGCACGGAACGGGCCGTGCCGCCCCGGTGCAGATTGGAGCGGAAATCGCCGGTCTGGGCTTCCCGGCGCATGGAGGCGACGACCTTGCCGTCCACCACCAGGCAGCGGATGTCGACGCCCTCGGCTTCTTTGACGAATTCCTGCACCAGGAAGTTGGCGTTTAGATTGCGGAAGGCGCCGATCACGGATTGAGCGGCCTTTTTGGTTTCGGCCAGAACAACGCCGCGCCCTTGCGTGCTTTCCAGAAGTTTGATGATGATGGGCGTCTGGCCTACAAGCTCGATGAGATTGTCCGAATCCTTCGGCGAGGAAGCAAAGGCCGTGGTAGGCATGCCGATGCCATGCTTGGCGAGCAATTGGTGGGCCAGCAATTTATCGCGCGAATTGCCGATCGAATTGGAGGTGTTGACGCAATAGGTGCCGAGCGCTTCGAACTGGCGCACGACCGCCATGCCGTATGAGGTGAGCGAAGCGCCGATGCGCGGGATTACCGCGTCGAAGCGGGGCAGCGGCTTGCCGTCGTAATAAACCTCCGGCGAGAAGGCGTTGATGTTCATGTAGCAGCGGCGCGTGTCGATCAGCTCGACCACATGGTCGCGCGCGGTGGCCGCCTCGATCAGGCGCTGGGTGGAATAGTTTTCAGGCTCGCGCGTCAGAATGGCGATACGCAGCGAGCGCTGGACTTCCGGCTTCGAAGCCTGCGGTTTGTAAACATCGTAGGAAAGCTCGCCTTGAATGAAGGAGCGGCGCGGCTCTACGGCATCTTCCTTCATCAAGGCATGGCGGCCGATCAGCATGCGGTATTGCATGGATTCGCGGTTGGTCAGCGAGATCTCGATGGGCCATTCGCGCCCGCCGATATTGACCGGCGTTTCGATGATATAGCGCATTTCCGCTTCGCCGTTGGAACTGGTGATTTCCCGCCGGTCGATGACGCGCGCCGAGCAATAGATTTCCACTTCCGGCCGGTTGGGAATGGGATGCAGGCCGAAACGCACCCGGGGCCGGTCGGGGGAGCCGAAGGGTTCGACGGCAAAGGCGTGGAGCGAGGAGGTGCGCGCGCCCGTGTCGATCTTGGCTTTGATGGCTGGCAGGCCGAGGCGCGGCAGGCTTGCCCATTCTTCCCAGCCCAGTGTCAGTTTTTCCGTCATATCCGGCCGATCCTTCAAGGTCTCTTGGCAAGGTTTTTTGGCGTTGCCCGTGCCCCATCTAGCTTAGTTCGCCGCCGGTACAAAGGGGAAAGCAGGGAGGGGGCGAGGATTTCGCTTCACCGTCATAAACGCGGCAGAAAGGGAGACGTTTCGCCGCATTCGCCGGTGTTTTTACCCATTGAAGCCGGGCCTATCGCCATCAGATAATGAGTATCCAAAATGCTTCTTAAAGGTGCGCCGATGCGTGTTTCCCCTTCTCCCCAGGCCGGGGCCGTTACCGAGACTATGATACATGATCTCGTGCATGAATTTTACCGGCGGATCCGGGCGGATGAGGTGCTGGGGCCGATCTTTGCACGCGCCATCGGGCCTGAGGAAAATTGGGGGCCGCATCTGGCGAAAATGTGCGACTTCTGGTCATCGGTCATGCTGATGAGCGGGCGCTATCACGGCAAGCCGATGGTGGCGCATATGAAGGTGAAAAGCATCAGGCCCGAGCATTTCGCCCATTGGCTGACGCTTTTCGAGGAAGCGGCTCACGACGTTGCGGGGCCCGAGGCGGGAGCGGTCTTTACCGAAAAGGCCAAGCGCATCGCTCATAGCCTGCAGCTCGGGCTTTTCTTCCGGCCGGAAGAGGCGGATGGCGCAAAGGCCGCAAGAAATTGAGCGATTGGATTTTGCCCAAAAGAAAAGGCCGGTGCGGGATGCACCGGCCTTCCTTTTGCCTCCGGGGAGGCTGGTCGATTAACGCACGCCGAGCTGGCGGATAGCGGCCGGCGTGTACCGGTTCACATCCAGTTCTTCGGCGCCGTAGTTGATCGGCTGACCTTCGTTCTGCAGAGCCAGAGCGAGGTAACGGCCAGCCTGCAGGTCATAGACGATTTCCGCGCCTTTGTTGCAGAGCGGCACGCCGTAGTCCTGACGGCCATGCAGTTCCTGAACGCGCCACAGCTCGCCGCGGCCGTCATAGAGTTCTGCGTTGGTGATAGTCCAGCTGTCTTCGTCCAGATGGGTCACGCGGCGCGAGTAAACGTGGCGCGTGCCGGGGCGAAGATTGGCCTCGATGCTCCAGACCCGGTGCAGCTCATAGCGGACATGGTCCTGGTTGAGGTGCAGGGGCTTCAGGTAGTCGGAGTAGTTGACCAGCGAAGCGTCATAGGCGTTAGCTGCAACGAACTTCTCGGACTTGCCGAGAACCGTCCAGTCATAACGGTCCGGGGCGCCATTGTAGCCGTCAAAGCTGTCCGAGGTGGACAGGCCGTCGGAGTTGGTGCCCGGGTTGTCGTAAGCAATGTTCGGCGCGCGGCGCACACGGCGCGTACCGGGCGAATACTGCCAGGCTTTGCGGTCTTCAAGGGCACGGTTCAGCGTTTCGTGCACCAGGATCACGCTACCCGCCGAACGGGCCGGAGCCACGGTGTTGGCGATGTAATAGAGCGAGATGTTGTCCAGCTCTTCGGCGCGCTTCTTGGCCGGGTCCGACCACTGAATGATCGCTTCGTCCTGCACCGTCTGGAGTTCGTATTCACCCGAACGGGTCACCGGCGCTGCCGTGAACTCACGCGTGAGTTTGAAGGCGCGGTAACGCAGCGTGTGGTTCCAGATGATTTCCAGCGCGTTGTTGGGGATCGGGAAAGGAGACCCCATGATCCCTTCGGACACACCGTTACCGCCCGGCGTCAGTTCGGAAACCTGCGCATTGCGCTTGTTGGCTTCGTAAACGAATTCCGGGAAGGCACAAGAACGGCGGGTCTGATAGACCTTCATCTTGTAGGTCGGGTAGGTCGACAGCATGGCTTTATAGCCTTCCGTCAGCTGCCCGTCATACTGCGCCATGTTGCCAGCGGTGACTTCGAACTGAACCGCATCGCCCTTGAACGGGTTCGGCAGCAGTTTGTCGGCCGAGTATTCGCCCTGGACGCTTGCCGGGACGCTGGACAGGCCGCCGGTCCATGCCGGGATCGCCCCGCCATTACCTGCTTTTTCCGAGCCCATGGGCGTCAGGTCGGCGCCGAGGCGGTTGACCTGAGCCTCGGGCACCTTGGCCAGAGCCGATCCGGCGACCGTGCCGGCGACCAAGGCGGATACCAAGGCTACGCTCTTTCTCATTTTCATTGTTCCCTCCGTGATTATCGCCGCAGACCGAAGGGAAGAGGAGTGTCAGCACACGCTGTTCTTCTGCCCGTTTTATCTGTCTTCTGGCGCGGGCCTCCCCCTTGAATATCCGAGACCCATTTCCACAAGGACGTTACCCTTCTTTCAGAGTTACCTTTCATTAAATGTTTGTAAGGTCCGCGCGGCCGGTTTTCGCCGATCATCTGTCTTAAGATAATTTGCTCTAAGATGATCGGGACTCTCAGTGAATTGAAAGCCTTAGCAAAAAAGCCGGCTCCCCGCAGGGAGCCGGCTTCAAGCCATTGTGAGAAGCTTGTTGTTATTAGCGCACACCGAGGCGGCGAATCGCAGCCGGGGTGTAGCGGTCGACATCCAGTTCGTCGGCCGCATAATTGATCGGCTGGCCTTCGTTCTGCAGCGCCAGAGCGAGGTAACGGCCGGCCTGCAGGTCGTAGACGATCTCCGCGCCCTTATTGCAGAGCGGCACGGCATAAGACTGGCGGCCATGCAGTTCCTGCACACGCCACAGCTCGCCGCGGCCGTCGTAAAGCTCGGCGCCTGTCATGGTCCAGCTGTCTTCGTCCAGATGTTTCACCCGGCGCGAATAGACGTGGCGGGTACCTTCTTTCAGCGTCGCCTCGATGGTCCAGACACGGTGGTTCTCGTAGCGCACGTAATCCTGATTGAGATGCAACGGCTTGATCAGCTGATCGTAGCTAGCAAGCGTCGCATCATAGGAATTCGCGGCAACGAATTTTTCCGACTTGCCGATCACCTTCCAGTTGTAGCGATCCGGAGCGCCGTTATAGCCGTCGAAGCTGTCCGAGGTGGAAAGCCCGTCGGAATTGGTGCCCGGATTGTCGTAAGCAATGTTCGGGGCACGGCGCACACGGCGGGTGCCAGGCGAATACTGCCAGGCTTTGCGGTCTTCCAGCGCACGGTTCAGCGTTTCGTGCACGAGGATCACGCTGCCGGCGGAACGGGCAGGCGCCACGGTATTGGCGATGTAGTAGAGCGAGATATTGTCCAGCTCTTCAGCCGCGTTCTTCTTCGGGTCGGACCATTGCAAGATGGCTTCGTCCTGCACGGTGATGAGCTCGTACTCGCCCGAACGCGTCACCGGCGCTGCCGTGAATTCACGGGTCAGCTTGAAGCCGCGATAGCGCAGCGTGTGGTTCCAGATCACTTCCAGCGCATTGTTGGGGATGGGGAACGGGAAACCCATGATCCCTTTCGAGACGCCGTTACCGCCCGGCGTCAGGTCCGCGACCTGCGAGTTGCGCTTCGTCGCTTCATAGACGAATTCGGGATACGCGCAGGAGCGGCGGGTCTGATAGACCTTCATCTTGTAATCGGGATAAGTCGTCAGAAGCGCTTTATAGCCTTCCGTCAGCTTATCCGAATACTGGCCCATATTGGCCGGGGTGACTTCGACTTTGGGTTTGTCGCTGGCGAAGGGATTGGGCATCAGGCTGCCTGCCTGAAAATCCCCTTTGACGCTGTCGGGCACGCTTGTCAGCCCGCCCGTCCAGGCGGGAATGTCCCCGCCATTACCGGCCTTCTCCGCCCCAATCGGCGTCAAATCGTTGCCAAGCCGGTTCGTTTGCGCTTCGGGCACTTTGGCTGCCGCCGTTCCGGCAAGCGAGCCGGCGACCAGCACCGAAGCCAGAGCAATGCTCTTTTTCATGGCTTATTCCTCCAATTTGGTCCCGGTTTCTCCTTTCTCTTTTGCAGTCTGATCCCCCTCAAACCGGGTGGTTGAGTCTTTGCCGACTGCCAGCGCGGCGCAAATGGCGGCGCGCTGCGGGCCGTTCACTCACGAAATTGTGCCCGCTCCTCATACTAACCAGGCAGGCCGCGCGGCTGCATGAAGAGGGAATTAAAACTTCGTAATGTTGAAAAGGCCGGGATTATGCGGTTCAGCGGCGTTTTTTGGCGGCAATATCGGCATAAAAGCCTTCCACCAGTGTGAGGAATACCTCGCGCCCTTCCGGCACATAAGCGCCGATGGTGAGCAGCATCTGAAAGACGCCGCGATGGATAAGGTCCGGTCCGTCTTCTTCGGGATGGCGCACGGCCCGGTCGTTCATCCAGTAAGTCATGAACAGCGTCAGCCGTTCGGCAAGATGGATATGCTCCGCCTCACCCAAATGAATGAAATCGCGGCTCGCCAGTTCGCGCAGCAAGGCGCCGAGCGCGCGTTCCTTCAAGGAGAGAAGGTCGCGGAATCTGCGGGCAAGATGGGGATAGCGCTGCAAGAGATCGGAGAGGTTGCGGTAGAAGAAGCGGAAATCGTAGATCTCTTCGAAGACCACATAGAGATAGAGCCAGTTGTCCTCGACCGATAGGGGCTTGGCGACGGGCGCTTCCAGAACGATGTGCATTTCTTCTTCGAACGAATCGAAAAGCGCCTCGATCAGCACTTCCTTGCCGCGGAAATGATAATAGAGATTGCCGGGGCTGATGCCGACTTCATTGGCGATATCGACGGTGGAAACGGAAGGCTCGCCCTCTTCATTGAAAAGGACGAGCGCCGATTTGAGAATCCGGTCGCGGGTTTTCATGCCGCTTCAGCTTCCCCGCTTCGCATCAGCGTTTCTTCGCGGCGGTTTTCTTCTTCGCCGCGGTTTTCTTGGCGGGCGCTTTTTTCTTCGCGGCAGGTTTTTTTACTGCTGCTTTTTTGGCCGCCGGCCTTTTTGCGCCCGCTGCGGCGAGCGCATCGAGCTTCGCGGAAAGCGCATCGACCTTTGCGGTCAGCGTATCCACCTTGCGGGCAAGGTCGGGGTCGTTGCCGCTCATGCCGAACATGGCGCGCATCTTTTCAAGGCGTTCTTCGAGGGAGGCGAGCGCCTTGTCCGATTGCTGGCTCATGCGCTCGCGCGCGGGTGCGAGTTTCTTTTCCAGCGTTTCGCCGCGATTGACCAGCTCGTCGAAAACTTTGCTGGTTTCCTCATTCACCCGCGACATCTGTTCCTGGGCTTCATCATATGCCTGGCCGTAGGCGCCGACACCGGCAAGCCAGATACGGCGGGCAAGTTCGCTGGCGCGGTCCACGGGGGTTTTCTGTCGCGGCATGAAGGCCTCCTTTGAAGGTGAATGCGCAGGGCTAGAGCGCAGGTGCTCCAGCCCCTTCGAATTCCTCGGGCGTGTCCAGGAAATCCTGCATCACAGGGATGATTTCATCGGCCCGGCTGACGAGGAAAAGGTGCCCGCCGCCTTTAACGACGTGCAGGCGGGACTGAGGAATAAGCGTCTTGAGAATATGCCCGTTGGCGAGCGGCACGATATTGTCCCTGTCGCCCATCATGATCAGTGTCGGATGCGGCAGGAAGGGCAGGAAGGGCACGGAGGTCCAGCCCGCCATGGCGAGAAGCTGGTACATATAGCCGCGCGCGGTGGGCGGCAGAATGCTGATCGCGTGCGTTTCGGCCATATTGGGATCATCGCCGTAAAGCTGCTCGAAATTGCGCATCAGATAGGCGGGATCGAGATAGCGGCGCGGATGGGCAAGCTTGGAAAGTGCCTTGGGCTTGCCCGGCACCATCACCATGCCCGCGGATGTGGCCGCCAACATCAGCTTGCCGACACGGGCGCGGTACTGCATGGCAAATTGCTGCGCCATCGCCCCGCCCCAGGAAACGCCGAGCACGTCTACTTCGTCATAGCCATATTCATCGAGCACCTTGCGGGCGAGCCGCGCGGCCTGCCAGGCCCGGTAAGGCCAGCGCGGGGCCGGCGACTTGCCGATGCCGGGCATGTCGAAGGTGATGACGTCGCGGTCGGTAAAGGCCTCGCCCAAGGGCGCTGCCAGTTCCAGATTGGCGCCGATGCCGTTGAAGAAGAGAATAGGCCGGGCCCGCCCCGATCCTTCCCAGATCGCCACGCGCAGTTTCTGTCCGCCGATGGTCGGATAGCGCATCTTCGGCAGATGCGGCGTATGAGACGGGGTTTTGCCTACCGGCATATACTCATCCTTTTCTATTCGAACACATAGCTGCCGGGCGCTGCCTCGATCGGGGGATATTTACGGTTCCCCAGTTTCTTGGGCGCGGGCTTGGGGGCGCCGGAGCGTTCGGAAAGCCAAACCGCCCATTCGTCCCACCAGGAGCCTTTCTTCTCGCTTGCGCCTGCCAGCCATTCTTCCGGATTGTCCGGATTCTGTTCGTTCCAATAAAACTTCGCCTTCGGATTCAGCGGCGGGTTGAGAAGCGCCTGAATATGTCCGCCTGCGGACAGAACGAACTTCACATTGCCGCCCATCAGATGGGTCGTGCGGTAACAGGCTTTCCAGGGGGTGATGTGATCGGTCATGCCGGCAACGATGAAGGTGTCGGCTTTGACTTTGCGCAGATCGATCATGTTCCCCATGAAATCAACCGTTCCCTGATTCGCAAAAGGCTGTCTTTCATATAGTGCCAGATAGTCCGAATGCAGCGCAGCGGTAAGATTGGTAGAATCGTTGTTCCAGAACAAAATATTGAACGCGGGCGGGTCTTCACCCAGAAGATAATTGTTGACCACATAGTTCCAGACGAGGTCGTTAGGGCGCAGCCAGGCGAACATGCGCGCCAGATCGCTGCCCTCCAGAACGCCTTTCTTGGCCGAGCGTTTGCGCGCCAGTTCCAGCCCGCGCTTGTTGACGAGGGAGCCCATTTCGCTGTCCGTGCGGCGCGGATCGAGGACGCAGACCTGCAGGGTCACGGTGTTCACGCGCTCGTCATTTTCCGCGGCAAGGTTCGAGAGCAATGTCGAAACCGTGATGCCGCCGGAGCAGGCGCCGGTGATGTTGAGTTTCTTCTGACCGGTGATTTTCATCGCCACGTCGGAAAGCTCCGTCACGGTGCGGATGTAATCGGCCAGGCCCCAATGGGCGTGTTCCTTCGTCGGGTTGCGCCAGGAAATGATAAAGACCTGATGGCCGAGCTGGGTGAGGTAATTCACCAGCGACAGTTCCGGGCACAGATCGGAGACATAGAATTTGTTGATCTGAGGCGGCACCATGAAGACCGGAATCTCATAAACTTCCGGTGTCTGGGGTTTGTATTGAATGAGCTCGGCCATTTCCGTGCGGTAGACGACGGCGCCTTCGCTCAAGGCGAGGTTCTCGCCCACTTTGAAGGGGCGCTTGTCGACCTGTGAGGGCATACCGCCATTATGGACGATGTCGCCATAGGCGTTTTTCAGGCCTTTGACGAGGGAAAGCCCGCCCGTCTCGTAGGCGCGTTTGAGGGCGGCCGGATTGCCGATCAGCGAGTTCGTGGGAGAGAGGGCATCGGTGATCATGTTGAGCACGATCTGGGCGCGGGCGCGCTCAAGCTCGGCAAGCTCCAGATCGTCCACCCAATTGTTGAGGCCCTTTTGCAGCGCCATCCAGCTTTGCATACCGGCGCGGTAGACCGGGTTGAAAGCCCATGTCGGGTCTTTGAAGCGCTTGTCCTTCGGCTCCGGGCCGAGCTCGGATTTCCCGCGCACGATGTCGACGACATCCTTGCCGAACGTGCCGGCATGGCGTGCGAAATTTATCGGGTGGCGGGCCGTTTCCTTCAGCACGGTGCCGATGGCCGCCAGCAGCTCTTCGCGCGGCAGGCCCACCAGCGGGCTCATGGCAATGGTGTTCTCGTCGGCCTTCTTGCCAAGATTATGATCCGTGTTCGCCATAGATTATCCCTCCTCACTTGCGCCGGTATTCCGGTCGCTGGCCGCCGGGGCGGCGCTCCTCCGGGATTAAGTAGAACGCATAATCGCCAGTAAATAGAAGTGAAAAACACGCGAGGACCTGTAAGGGTCCTGGTAACTTAAGGTGCAGTGCACAATAAACGGCTTAAAAAAAGGCCCCGGACTTTGTAAGGCCGGGGCCAGTTTCAGCTTGCGTCAGGGAGGACTCACGCAGCCTTTTTAGCGGTGCGCGGCTTGGCGGCAGCTTTGGGAGCGGCCGGCTTCGCTGCCGTTTTGGCGGCGGCCTTCTTGGCGTTCAGCGCGTTGACTTTGCGGGTCAGAGCATCGACTTCCGCTTCCAGTTCCTTGATCCGGGCATTGGCCGGGAAGACATTGGCAGGAAGCTGGGGAACCGGCAGGGCGTCGCGCAGCTTGGCGATGCGCTCTTCCACCGTGGACTGCACCTGGGTGCGGGCGGCTTTCAGATTGTCGGTTGCTTCCTTCTGGGCGCGGGTCAGCGTGGTGCGGGTTTCTTTTTCCACTTCCTCGCCTTTGGCCACGAAACCGCTAAAGAGGGTCTGGGCGCGTTCGCGCGGCTGTTCGGCGCGCTTCAGCGCTTCGTCATAGAGGCGGCCGTAAAAGCCGAGGCTGGCCAGCCACAGCGTGCGGGCGGCGGGAACGGTTGCGAAAAGTTCGCGGGTTTCGGTTTTCTTCGCCATGGTCACTCTCCTGTCCATTGGGGGAAAGGGCCGGGGCCGCTCGGGCCCCGCCTGGAAACCCAGGTTGGGGGGGCGCCCTTTCCGTTGAGCGCAGGTTTAGGACAGGAAGTCTAGAAAGCGCATACTAATCCGGTAAGCGCTTGATCTTTATGGCTTATCCGATGATCGCGGTAGCGGTCCAATAGGTGATGCCCGCTGCCAGATAGGCAATGGCGGTCAGATAGCCGGCCATGAAGAACATCCAGCCCCAGGAGTTCGTCTCACGCTTGGCAACGGCGAGGGTGGCGAGGCATTGCGGCGCATAGACGTACCAGGCCATGACGGCAAGGGCGGTGGGCAGCGACCAGGCGTTTTGCAGGCGGGAGACGAGGCTCGTTGCGATCTGGTCTTCACTGCCCGAGAGCGCATAGACCGTGCCGAGCGCGCCGACAAAGACTTCCCGCGCGGCCATGCCGGGCACGAGCGAGATTGCGATCTCCCAGGTAAAGCCGATGGGCGCGAAGAGAATTTCCAGCACCCGGCCGATCTGCCCGGCATAGGAATAATAGATATCCGGCAAGGCGGCATCGGCTGGCGCGGCTGGATAGGAAGCCAGCACCCAGAGCACGATCATGGTGGTCAGGATGAATTTACCCGCCCGCGCCATGAAGATTTTCACGCGCTCATAAAGGCCGAGTACCAGGTCACGCAGATTGGGGAGCTGATATTTCGGCAGTTCCATGAGCAGCGACTGGGAGGCGCCTTTCGTGACGGTGCGCTTCAGGACACCGGCAACGATGAGCGCGCTGACGATGCCCGCCAGATAAAGCGCGAAAAGCACGACCCCTTGCAGATTGAAGATGCCGCCCACGGCCTGGTTGGGAATGAAAGCGGCGATGAGCAGCGTATAGACGGGGATGCGCGCCGAACAGGTCATGAGCGGGGCGATCATGATGGTGGTCAGGCGGTCGCGCGGATTGTCGATGGTGCGCGTTGCCATGATGCCGGGAATGGCGCAGGCAAAGCTGGAAAGCAGCGGAATGAAGGCGCGGCCATTGAGCCCCACGCTTGCCATGATCCGGTCCATCAGGAAGGCGCCGCGGGCCATATAGCCCGAGGCTTCCAGCGCCAGAATGAAGGCAAAGAGAATAAGGATCTGCGGCAGGAAGACGACGACCGAGCCGACGCCGGCGATCACCCCGTCGACAAGCAGGCTGCGCAGGGCATTGTCCGGCAGGCTGGCGGTGAGCCAGTCGGCCAGCGCGCCGATGCCCATATCGATCCATTCCATCGGCGTTTCGGCCCAGGCGAAGACGGCCTGGAACATGACGAAAAGCATGGCAAAGAGAATGATGGGGCCGGCAACCTTATGCAGGAACACCGCATCGAGGCGGCGCGTCATCAAATGCTCGATGCCTTCGGAGCGCGTGGCGGCTTTCGCGATGCGGCCGGCTTCTTTTTGCAGGGATTTCAGGTCCTGCGGCTGCCAGGCGGGAGCAGGGCCCGTCTTGGCGGCTTCCTCGACGAGGTCATTGAGGTGGTTCGACAGCTCGACGCTGAGCTCCTTTACGCCCGAGCGGCGTACGGCGACGGTCGGAATGACGGGAATGCCGAGCGCGCTTTCCAGCGCCTCCACATCGATATCGATCTTATCGCGGGTGGCCAGATCGATCATGTTGAGGGCGATCAGCATGGGCCGGCCGAGCTGTTTCAGCTCCAGCACGAGTCGCAGATGGAGTTTGAGATTGGTTGCATCGACCACGCACAAAATGACATCGGGCAGCGGCTCGCTGTCGCTCTGACCCAGCACCACTTCGCGGGTGACGACCTGATCTGGGCTTGTCGCGGAGAGCGAATAGGTGCCCGGCAGATCGACGACGTTCACTTCCAGCCCGTGCTGCGTTTGAAAGCGCCCGGCGCGGCGCTCCACGGTCGTGCCCGGATAATTGCCGGTCTTCTGGCGGCTGCCGGTCAGAGCGTTGAAGAGGGCGGATTTGCCGGCATTGGGATTGCCGACCAGCGCGAGACGCAGAGCCGAGTTCATATTAGTTTCCGTTCAGGCGTTCGATGATGATGGTGCTGGCATCGGCGCGGCGCAGGGCAATGATGGTGCGCTCGACTTTCACCGACATGGGATCGCCGCCGAAAGGCGAGCGGTGCAGGGCTTCGATCTCCGCCCCTTCCATGATGCCGAGTTCGAGCAGGCGCGCGGCCAGGCTTTCGTTATTTTCCGGGCTTTCAGCCGCGGGGCTGGAGATGCTGGCAATACGGCCTTTTTCGCCGTAGCGCATTTCGGCGAGAGTTGTCTGGCCTTCACGATTGGCCGTTGTGTCCGACATGGTTCACACATCCCTTGGCGCCGCAGCCTTCCGGGCTGCCGCGTTGTTCTTTGCACCATTAATATTGCTACTCACTCGCACTATGCAAGGAAAGTCCGCGTGAGCGGGCAAGGAGCCGGTGCGGCGAAAGCGCCCGGCTGCCGTCAGAAGGCCCTCAAATTGTTCTCTCAGGCCGCTCCTCAGGCTGCTTGGGCGGCGGCCCAGCCATGGATAATGCCCACAAGCGCCTCAAGGCCATCGGTCAGCGCGGCGGGGCCGGGCTGCAGGATGATGGTGGATTTGACTTCATGGAGGGCGCCCGTCCGCACCGCTGTCAAGGCTTCATAGCCGGGTCTGGCGCGCACCGCATCGGGCTGAAATTTCTTGCCGCACCATGAGCCGATGAAAATATCCGGGTCGGCGGCAAGGAGATCGCCGTGGGTGATGATGCGGTTTGAAGCGGAAGGCTCTTTGACGAGTTGCGGGAAACATTCCTCGCCCCCGGCAATACCGATCAGCTCCGACACCCAGCCGATGCCGGTGATCATGGGCTCGTCCCATTCCTCGAAATAAACTTTCGGGCGGCGGGGAAGTTTTGCGGAAGTGGCGCGAACCTCGGCAAGCCGCGCCTCAAGGCGCGCGCAGAGCGCCTCGGCTTTTTCCGGCTCGCCGATCAGGCCGCCCAGCATGCGCAGCATGTCGAAGATGCCGGCAATGTCGCGCTGATTGAAAGCATGGACGGCAATGCCCGCTTTGACGAGATCGGCGACGATCTCCGCCTGCAGATCGGAAAAGGTCAGAACGAGGTCGGGCTCAAGTTCCAGGATCTTGTCGATCTTGGCGGAGGTGAAAGCGGCGACGCGCGGCTTTTCCCGGCGCACTTGCGGCGGGCGCACGGCATAGCCCGAGACGCCGACAATGCGCGCGTCCTCGCCCATCAGATAAAGCGCTTCGACGGTTTCCTCGGTCAGGCAGACGATACGCTGGGGCGGATACATGAGCGGAGTGTCCTTTATTTATATGCGGGCTTTTATGCGGGCGGGCCAGCATACGCAGGACGTGCGTGAAGGCCAATGGCGCGGCCGGTTCCGACTGGCAATCTTTCTTCGCCGCAGCCGCACTTGCTCTTTACCTGATGCGCTGTTACGCCCATCCTGTCAGGCGCGGCACTGGCTTGATTTGCAGCACGTTATCAGCGGCTCTATGGGAGGCTCGCCACATTATGGGCGCCAAGAAGAAGCACTATCAGACGATCTATGAGAATTTTGGCGCGCCGATTTCCAAAGCGCATGATTGCGGCAAATATTGCGCGCCGCTGAATGGCGGCCAGCCCGTGTGCTGCGATCACGAGCACGCCATTCCCGCCGCCTCGCCGCCCGAATGGAAGGTGATGAAGAAGCGCACCGATATGTGGAAGCGCTACAAACCCAAAGATGCGCATGCGAAAAAGGAAGTGGCGGAGATCGAAGAGACCTGCGTCGCCATCGTCTGCAACGGCGCGAAATATTGCGAGCGCGACAATCGTCTGCTCGCCTGCCGGGCCTTTCCCTTCTATCCCTATTTCACCAAGGGCGGGGAATTTGCAGGGCTTGCGTATTACTGGACATTCGAGGACCGCTGCTGGGTCATCTCCAACATCGAGGCGGTGGACAAAGCCTATGTGAAGGAGTTCATCGAGGCTTACGACACGCTCACCGATGTGGATGAGGGTGAGTATCTCGCCTTTCATGAGCAGTCGGCCACTATGCGCCGGGTCTTTTCGCGCCGGAACGCGCCCATTCCGCTGATCGGGCTGGAGGGGGAATATCTGCAGGTGTTGCCGAAATCAGGCGGCAAGATCGTGCCTGCCGATCCCAAAAAATATCCGAAATTCGGCCCCTACCGCTCACGCAAGGCCTACAAGAAGGCTGCGAAAGAGGCAGAGGAGATGTACGGGCCTTCCGAATGGGGCGAGATGCCCCCCTTCTCCGGCTGATGTGGAAGTGCCCGTCCAGCTGGGCTGCGGTTTGCCTCTTGCTGGCTGGATTTATCGTTTGCACCGCCGTGCCGGATGCTCGCGCCGCGCAGGAAGCAGACAAGGCGGTCAAGCAAGGCGGGGAACTGCTTGCTGCGGCGGCAGCCATCGAGCAGCGTCTCAATGCCCGGGTCGGCTTAGCCATTCTCGATACGCAAACCGGCCGGCGCTGGATGTACCGCGCCGAGGAACGTTTTGCCCTGACCAGCACGTTCAAGGCATTTGCCTGTGCCGGTGTGCTTGCCCGTGTGGCAGCGGGCGAGGAGGAGCTTGAGCGGCAGATCGCGATCGAGAAAGAAGATCTCGTCACCTATTCCCCGGTTACGGAGCAACATGCAGGCGCCCGCATGACGCTTGGCGCGCTGTGCGAGGCGGCGCTGAGGGTGAGCGACAACACGGCGGGCAATCTCGTGTTGCGCAGCTTGGGCGGACCGGAGGGTTTTACCGCTTTCATGCGCAGGCTCGGCGACACGCAGACGCGGCTCGACCGCTGGGAAACAGCGCTGAACGAGGCACGGCCCGGTGATCTTCGGGACACGACCACCCCTGCGGCAGCCATGGCCTCCCTCCATGAGGTGCTGCTGGGTGAGCGGGTGCCGGAAGAAGGCCGTGCGCGGCTTACGGGGTGGATGCAGAACAATGAAGTGGCGGGCCCGCTGCTGCGCGCCAGCCTGCCGCAGACGTGGCGGATTGCCGACCGAAGCGGGGCAGGGGGAAACGGCGCGCGGGGGATCATTGCCGTGATCTGGCCGAACCCTCAAGGCGGGCGGGCGCCCGTCGTGGCCGCCGTCTATCTGGCCGAGACGGATGCGGACATGGAAGCGCGCAACGCGGCCATTGCCGAAATCGGCGCGGCGCTGGTCAAAGCGCTTGCACGTTAGCCTCTCCGGCTTTGCCGGCTCTGGGCTAAACGGGCTGAATCGGGCGCGCTGGAGAGGCGGATGTGAGGCCGGGGCCTTGCTTCAGCCAAAAAACGCATGGTTTTTCACCGATTTTGACCCGTTTGGGCTTGGCCTCGGCGGGCTTTCGATGTGTAATCCGGCCAAACCGAGCCGGGCAAACCGGCCTATACCAATAATCAAACTGTTGCAGGGAGTTTCCCCATGAGTGAAACGGCCGCCAATTCCGCGCCGTGGCCTGCCATGTCGATTGCCGATGCCCACGCGCTGCTGACCGGCGAGGGCTCGCCGCTTGAGATGGAAGAAAAAGAGATCCGCGGCGTGAAGATGCGGGTCTGGAAAAATGCGCCCAAAAGCCTGCGCGAAGTGCTCGAAGTGAGCCGCGGGCACGGCAATCTGGATTTTCTCGTCTATGAAGGCGAGCGCGTCACCTTTGAAGCGCATTACCGGGCGGTGGCCAAGCTCGCAACCGCGCTGCAGAAAAAATATGGCATCGAAAAAGGCGACCGCGTTGCCATCGCCATGCGCAATTATCCTGAATGGGTGATCGCGTTCTGGGCGGCCGCTGCTGTCGGCGCCATTGTCGTGCCGCTCAATTCCTGGTGGACCGGCGAAGAGCTGGAATACGGTCTGTCCGATTCCGGCGCCAAGCTGGCGGTGGTCGACGGTGAGCGGCTGGAAAGCATCAAGCCGCATCTGAAGAATCTCAATCTCGGCGGGCTTCTGGTCGTGCGCGGCGTCGGCAATCTGGCCGGCGGCGATGATTGGGAAGAGGTGGTTGCGCCTTATGGGGCCTATGCCGATCTGCCCGACACGAAAATGCCCGATGTCGCGCTTGAGCCGGAAGACAATGCGACGATCTTCTATACATCCGGCACCACGGGCAAACCGAAAGGGGCGCTCGGCACGCACCGCAATATTTGCGGCAACCTGCTTTCGCTTGCCATCGGCACCGCGCGCTCGATGATGCGCCGGGGCGAGATCCCGCAGCCGCCTGACCCGGATGGGCCGAAGCCCTCGACGCTGATCTCCGTGCCGCTTTTCCATGCCACGGGCTGTCACGCCATTTTGTGCGGCACGACCTTCGGCGGCGGCAAGCTGGTGATGATGTACAAGTGGGATCCGCTGAAAGCCATGCAGCTTATCCAAGAAGAAAAGATCAAGGCGTTCGGCGGCGTGCCGGCCATGGTCTGGCAGGTGCTCGAACATCCGCATTTCAAGGATTACGATCTCTCCTCCGTGGAAAGCATTTCTTATGGCGGCGCCCCTTCCGCGCCCGAGCTTGTCACCCGCATCAAGGAAGAGTTTCCCCAGGTGCAGCCGGGCAACGGCTACGGGCTGACGGAAACCTCTTCCGTGACGAGCCAGAATTCGGCGGAAGATTACGTCAACCGGCCGAACAGCGCCGGGCCCGCCATTCCCGTCTGCGACATCAAGGTTGTGGATGCGGAAGGCAAAGAGCTTGGCCCCAATGAAGTGGGCGAGCTTTGGATCAAGGGGCCGAACGTGGTCAGCGGCTATTGGAACAAGCCCGAGGCGACGGCCGAATCCATTACCGATGGCTGGCTGCATACGGGCGATCTGGTGCGGGTGGATGAGGAAGGTTTCATCTTCATTCTCGACCGCGCCAAGGACATGCTGATCCGCGGCGGCGAGAACGTTTATTGCGTGGAAGTGGAAGATGCCCTTTATGCGCATGAAGATGTGATGGACGCTGCCGTGGTGGGCATTCCCCACAAGGTGCTGGGCGAAGAGGTCGGCGCGATCGTGCAGATCAAGCCGGGCGCCAAGGTGACGGAAGAAAAGCTGCGCGCCTTCGTGGGCGAGCATATTGCCGCCTTCAAGGTGCCGGTGAAGATCGAGCTGCGCACCGAGCCTCTGCCGCGCAATGCCAATGGCAAGATCCTCAAGCGTCAGCTTAAGGACGAATTCCTGCAAAGCCTCGGCGTCGCCTGAGGCTTCCTGCAAAAGACAAGCAGCCCCGTCCGGTCCGCCGGGCGGGGCTCTTTTTTGACCGGCCTCTCGGTCTTTCGGGCAAAATCGCCTAAACTGGGCCGGTTCTTCTGAAAAGGTATGCGTAGCGATGAAGATGAAGGAGCTGGAGCAGGCAGCGGGTGTGGGCCGGGAGACGATCCGCTTCTATATCCGCGAGGGGCTTTTGCCGGAACCGGAGCGCCCGAAGCGCAATGTCGCGCGCTACGGCACCGAACATGTGGAACGGCTGAAGCTCATCAAGCAGCTTCAGCAGGAACGCTTTCTGCCGCTCTCCGTCATCAAGCATGTCATCCATGCCCAGGAGCAGCGCCGGGGCGGCCAGGTGGAACCCTTGATCGGGCTGGAAGAAGCGCTTTATCCGCTCCTCTCCAATCCTGAAGGCTTGAAGGAGCGCCCACTTTCAGAAGTTTCCGCGAGCCTTGATGTGCCCGATGCCGATATCGAGGAATATATCGATATGGGGCTCATCCATGTCGAGGAGCGCGATGGCACGCGCTGGATCGATCACCGCAATGCGCGGCTCCTTCAGCTTTGGGACGAAGTGCGCGCGGCCGGCTATACGGACGATATCAGTTACGGCGTGCGCAGCTGGCAGCGTTATGCCGAGTTCATCAAGTTCCTGGTCGATGATGAAGTGGCGACCTTCTACCGCAATCTCGGCGACCGCTACGATCAGAAAGATGCCGCCCGCCTTGCTGCCGCCGGTATCCGCCTGATCAACGAAATCCTGCCGCTAATGCGTACGGATGCGATTTTGCGCGAGGTGCGCGCGATTTCCGAACGCGGGAGCCTTGAGCCGGACGAGCAGGAGTAAACCTGCCCGCCCGGATGCGCGTCAGGCCGGAACGGCTTTCGTCCCGCGCGGGCTGCGCCCGAAAAGCCAGATCAGGCTGAGGAAGATGACGATCTGCCCCAGCACGAAATAGGGGAAGATGGCCGGGTTCTCCGCGAGCAGGTTTTCCGATCCCTCAAGGCTCGGAAAGTAAGAGGTGATCGAGATGAGATTGCCGATCACGATAAGCGCAAAGAGCTTCCAATTACCTTGCGCGATCCACCAGCAAAAAAGCGCATAAGCGATTTCGACGGCAAAGGCCCATTGCGGGTGCGAACCGTATAGACCTGTGCCAAGCATCGGCCCGTCAATGAGCGGGGCGAGCGCCATGTCGGGCGCATGGACCGCAAGGTCGAGCAGTGTGTGGGAGAAGACGCCGAGCGCGAGCGCCAGGCCGATGCGCGGGTTCTTCGTGAAGTATAGTGCGGCGGCATAAAAGAGCCCGGCAAAGCAGAGCCCCGCCAGCACAGAATGCGACCAGGGCATATGCACGAGATGCATGTCCATTACGCTTTTGAACGGCACGGCGATTTCCGTGCGTTCGATACCGGCAATGTTGAAGCCGACAAAGGCGATCTCCACAGCTTCGGTGGAAACGAGAAGCCAGCCGAGATTGGCTTCCGGGAAGGCCTTTTTCAGCACGATGGCGGTGATGCCGTGTCCGATTGCATTCATGGGGTCCTCCTGTGAGGTCGGTGAGCAAATGCTAACTAACGGGGTAAATAAAAAGAGACGCGGGGGGGACGAGGTTCAGCTCAAGGAGCGCAGCAAGAGTTTCGATAAAGGCTTTGTCCATTTGCCGGCAGGTCTTGCCAGCCCGCCGAGATAGATCATGCGGGAGAACTGCGCGAGCGTGCCGGCAACAAGGACGACGAGCAGTTCTTCTTCTTGCCCGTTCGTGACCGCGCCTTCCTTGCGCCCTGCCGCCAGGATTTCCCGGTAGCGGGTGATGAGCGTGCGCTTTTTCTGGGCGGCGGGCATTTTCGGCCAGAAGGCGGCAAGGTTCTCGTTCACATAGATCGAGGCTTCCGGGCATTTATCGAGGAGCCCGGTATAGGCCGCGATGAGCTTTTCAAAGCGTTCGGGAAAAGGCCCGTCCGTATCGGCAAGGGTGCGGTCGAGCCATGCGCTCATTTCCCCGTAACAGCGCTCGAAAAGCGCAAAGGCGAGCTCTTCCTTGCTGGCAAAATGTTTGTAAAGGGCAGGGTTGGAATAGCCCGCTTTTTCCGCCACGTCGCGGATGCTCGTGCCTTCGATGCCGCGCGCCACGAACAGATCGAGAGCCGCCAGCATGATCGCCTTTTTGGCGGGCGGGTCTTGTGTTTCGATCAAAAAGCTCGGCGCGTTAGTCACGGGTTTCTCCTTGGGATAAGCAATGGTTAGCAAACGCTAACTGACCTGTCAAGGAAGACCAGAGGGCGCGCCGGACGAAGAAAAACCGGAAAGCGGGGCTTTCCGGTTTCAAGCTGCAGGTGTTTGTGTGCTTCGGTTTACGAGGTCAGAACCAGCGTGTCTTCGGCCCGCCAGCTTACCCAGAGCTTTTCCCCGTTTTCAAAGCCGGGGCCCGTGCTGCGCTCGGCATTGGTGATGTCGGCAAGGACGGGCTCCTTCGCGCCGATATCGACAAAGACTTTCGAGTAGCCGCCATAATAGGCGATGTCGGTGACGGGGCCTTGGGCGGCAAGCAGATTGCCGCCCGGTTTTTCCCGGCTGACGCGGACCTTTTCCGGGCGCACGCCGAGCGAGACGGGGCCGTTTGCATCGCCGCCGAATTCGACTTTTCCGAGCACGGGCGTCTCCACCAGCGTTTTGCCGTTGCCATTCGCTTTTGCCTGGCCGTCGAAGAGATTGATCTTGCCGATGAAGTCGGCGACGAAGCGGCAATTCGGGCTTTCGTAAAGTTCGGCGGGGCCGGCGATCTGTTTCACGACGCCCTGTTCCATCACCGCGATGCGGTTGGCCATGGAAAGCGCTTCGTCCTGGTCGTGGGTGACAATGACGAAGGTGATGCCCACGGTCTTTTGCAGCCGCACGAGTTCGATCTGCATGGCCTCGCGCAGTTTCGCATCGAGGGCGGATAGCGGCTCGTCGAGCAGCAGCACGCTCGGGCGTTTGATCAGCGCGCGGGCGAGCGCGACGCGCTGGCGCTGGCCGCCGGAAAGCTCGTCCGGCATGCGCCCGCCCAGATGGCCGAGCTTGACGAGGTCGAGCGCTTCTTGCACCCGCTCGGCGATTTCTCTTTTCGGGCGGCCTTCGATTTTCAGCCCGTAGCCCACATTCTGCGCGACGCTCATATGCGGGAAAACCGCATAGGACTGGAAGACCATGTTGACGGGGCGCTTGTTGGGCTGCACATCCGCCATGTTCTGCCCGTCGATGAGGAGCGTGCCGCTGGTCGGAATTTCAAAGCCCGCCATCATGCGCAGCAGCGTGGTCTTGCCGCAGCCCGAGGGCCCGAGCAGCGCGAAGAATTCGCCCCGGTCCACATTGAGCGAGACATTGTCCACGGCCTGCACACCGCCCGGATAGGTCTTGCAGATATTTTCGATGCGAATAATCGGGTCTTGCATGTCTGCCATAATCGTCACGCTTGCATGTTCATATTGTTGCGGTTCTGGAGCCGGAGCGCGATGGCGGTGAGCACCAGCGTCAGACCGATGAGGATGGTCGAGGCGGCGTTCACTTCCGGCGTCACGGAGAACCGGACCATGGAATAGACCTTCACCGGGAAGGTGACCGTATTGGGGCCGGCGGTGAAGAAGGTGATCACGAAATCGTCGAGCGAGAGCGTGAAGGAAAGAAGGGCGCCGGCAATCAGCCCCGGCTTCATATGCGGCACCACGATATCCCAGAAGACGCGGGCTTCGGAGGCTCCAAGATCGCGCGCCGATTCTCCCAGTTCCCGGTTGAAAGTCTCCAGCCGCGCGCGGATGACGATCGCCGCGAAGGGGAAGGAAAAGGCGATATGGGCGATGGTGATCTGCGAGAGCGAGAGAGGCCAGGGCAGATCGGAAGGCCAGCCGATGCGCGCGAAGAAGGCCATCATCGCCACGCCCATGCAGATTTCAGGGATCACGATGGGCAGCGCCACGGCGCCTTCATAAGCGGCTTTGAAAGGAAAGCGGAAGCGCCAGAGCACATAGGCGGCGAGCGCGGCCAGGATTACCGAAACGATGGTGGTGAAAAAGGCGATGGTGAGCGAGTTCGTGAAGGCTTCGATCAGCTCGTCGTTTTCCAGCGCCTTTTCGTAATATTTCAGCGTAAAGCCGCGCCAGACGATATTGCGCCGGCTGTCATTGAAGGAAAAGGCGACGAGAGTCGAAATCGGCCCGTAAAGAAAGATCAACGTGCCGGCCATGATCAGCCGCAGCCAGAGCTTGCGGTAATAGTCGAGCGGGCCAATGGGTTCGCGCCGGGCGCGCAGGCGGGAAAGCAAAGCCATTAGCGGCCCCCCCTTTCTTCATTGCGCGACATCAGTGCACGCACGGCAAGGCCGAAGAAGGTTGCATACATCAGAAGGAAGGAGAGCGCCGAGCCGAAGGGCCAATGATTGGCCGATTTGAACTGGCGCTCGATCACATTGGCGATCATCTGACTGTCCGGCCCGCCGAGCAGGTCTGGTGTCAGGAAGGAGCCGAGTGTCGGAATGAACGTGATGACGATGCCGCTGGCGATGCCCGGCAGGGCAAGCGGAACGACCACGGACCAGAAGGTGCGGGTGTGTCCGGCGCCAAGATCGAGGCTTGCCTCGATATAGGAGCGGTCCAGCCGGTCGAGCGCGGCGTAAAGCGGCAGTACCATGAAGGGCAGGCCCACATAGACAAGGCCGATGACCACGGCGGTGTTGTTATAGAGCATTTCGAGCGGCTCGAAGCGCTCGCCCAGAAGGCTGAAGCTGCCGAGCCCGATCAGCGTCAGGAAGGAATTGGCGTGATCCCACATCCATTCCAGCGCGAAATTGACATGGCCGCGCGTGCGCAGAACCGCGATCAGCGCGTAAGTGCGGATCAAGAGGTTCGTCCAGAAAGGCAGAATGACAAGCAGCAAGAGCCACATGCGCATTTTGGGCGGCGCGAAGACGATGCCGATGGCGACCGGAAAGCCCACAACCAGACAGATGAAGGTCGTGATCGTCGCCATCCAGAGCGATTTTGCGAAAATGCCGAGATAAAGCGGTTCGAGCGCCCGGGCATAATTCTCGAACGTCCAGACGAGATCGATATCGATGATGCCGGATTTTTCGCCGAAGCTGAACGCCCAGATCAGGGACAGGGGAACGAAGAAAAAGGCTAGTAGCCAAAGAGTGGGCGGCAGAAAGCCTGCCCAGAAAGCGCCTGCGGATTTACGCCAATGTTCCATTCTCGCCCTTTGCCCCGGCGTGCTTGACTGAAATCGGGCGCCCCCAGAGCGCCGTTGGTAGTGGTTTAGAACGAAAGCGGGGCGGATGATTTCCATCCGCCCCGTTTTGCTGCCGTCTTAGGCTGCAAAGATACGCGTGCAAGCTTCTTCAAGCTGCCCGACGACATCCTCGCCGAGATATTTCGCCGTCTGTGCTTTTGCAAGCGCTTCTTCGGGCGGGAAGATGGCGAGATTGTCTTTGTAAGCCGGGTCCATGCCTTCCACCGCGGTTTTGTTCGGCGAAGCGTACTGGATGAAGTCGGCGATGAGCCGGTTCACTTCGGGCTCATAGATGTAGTTGATGAAGGCATGCGCGTTTTCAGGATGCGGCGCGTCCTTCGGAATGGCCAGCGCATCTTCCCACAGGAGCCCGCCTTCGGTGGGCAGCACATAGCCGATATCGTCGTCTTCGGCCATGACCTGCGAAATATCGCCGTTCCATTCCATCACGATGTCGCATTCGCCGGAGGCGAGCAGGTCCTGGCCGTTGTCTTCGGCGAAGGACTTGATATGCGGCTTCTGCTTGATCAGCAGTTCCTCGGCGGCTTTGAAATGCGCCGGGTCGGTGGTGTTGATGTCATGGCCGAGATACTGCATGGCCATCTGCATCAGCGTGCCGCATTCGCCCATAAGCGCGATCTTGCCGGCATACTTGTCCGAATCCATCAGCCACTTCCAGCTATCCGGCACGCCGTCCATGCGCGACTTGCGGTAGCCGATGCCGATCGTGCCCCACATATAGGGGAGCGAGTATTTCCGGCCCGGATCGAAGGACACGTCCTCGCCCAGGAAGCGCGGGAAGAGATGCTTGATGTTCGGAATCTTCGAATGATCGATTTCTTCCAGCATGCCGGCTTCGGACATGCGCGCGACATAGTCGTTCGAGGGCACGATCACGTCGTAGCCCGGGTTGCCTTCGCGCAGCTTGGCGAAAAGTTCCGTATTGTCGGCGAAAAGGTCCATCGTGACTTCGATGCCGGTGGCTTCCTTGAAGTCATCGAGGGTGGTTTCCCCAATATACGTATCCCAGTTGTAGAAATTCAGCTTCTTCTCTTCCGCTGCGGCGAATTTCGGCATGGCCGTGATGGTCACCCCCACAGCCGCTGCGCCGGTCACGAACTGACGGCGCGAAAGCGCCTTCAGCAGACCCGACATGCCTCTGTTGCCATTATTGCGCGTCATAATCCCAATCCTCCGAATTTGCCTGGCTGACCCCCGCCCGCCATAGAAAAAGGCGGGAATTCAACAAGTCTTTCTCTCTTTTTGCTTGGGTGCAAGGGGGATGATTGAGCCTGGTTCATGAAAATGTTGATAAAAATGAACAAGTGGCGGGACCCGTGTCCCTGCAGGCACATCGATTGCGTGAGGCGCGCTTCACGGCCAAGTGAGCGGGTTTCCGGTGTCAGGCACCGGGCAAATGGTTGCGCTTTAGCCAGGCGCCGCCAATATCGACGGCACTTGCATAATCGGCGGGCATGGCAGGCGTGCTGTCTGCTGCCCGGCTTCAAAGAAAACCTGTTTTCTGGGAACTCAAGGAAAAACCCATGATCGACCTTTACACCGCCTCCACGCCCAATGGCTGGAAAGCTTCCGTGACACTTGAAGAACTCGGCCTGCCTTACGAGGTGAAAGCCATCGACATGCAGTCGGGCGAGCAGAAGCAGGACTGGTTCCTGAAAATCAACCCGAACGGGCGCATTCCGGCGATCATCGACCGTGATGCAGATGATTTTGCGGTCTTCGAAAGCGGCGCGATCATGCTCTATCTCGCCGAAAAGACCGGCAAGCTCCTGCCTGCGGACGCTAAAGGCCGCTCGCAGGTGATCCAGTGGCTGATGTTCCAGATGGGCGGTATCGGCCCGATGATGGGGCAGGCCAATGTCTTCAACCGTTACTGGCCCGAAAAGATCCAGCCGGTTATCGATCGCTATCAAAACGAGTCGCGCCGTCTTTTCGAAGTGCTGGAGCGCCGTCTCGGGGAAAGCGAATGGCTGGCGGGCGATGCTTACACGATCGCCGATATCGCCAATTGGTGCTGGGTGCGCACCCATGCTTGGTCGGGTGCGTCCGTCGAAGGGCTCGATCACCTGCAGCGCTGGATCGACAAGATCGCCGAGCGGCCCGCCGCGCAAAAAGGCGTCAAGGTACCGGTCGATATCGACGCGATCCGCCAGGGCAATGGCAAAGAGGCGGAAGAGTTTGCCAAGCGCGCCCAGACGATGGTGCAGCGCTAGAGAGCTTGGGCAAGTGGCAGGATCCGCGCTGCATTGCCCGTTTCTCTTCCCTGCTTTAACGGGTTAAAAGAGGGCGCCTTTACCGGGCGCCCTTTTTCGTTGGGAAGCTGTTCTTGAACTACCGCCATATCTATCATGCCGGCAATTTTGCCGATGTCCTCAAGCACAGCGTGCTGACGCTGGTGCTGTCCTATCTCACGCAGAAGGAAAAGCCGTTCTTCGTGCTCGACACCCATGCGGGCATCGGGCTTTACGACCTCTCAAGCGAGGAGGCGCAGAAGACAGGCGAGTTTCAGGGCGGCATTGCAAGGCTGCTTTCCGATCCGGCCTGTCCGGAGATTTTCCGACCCTATCTTGAGAGGGTGCGCGCGCTGCAGCCGGAAGGGACGGGCGAGGGCGTGCGGATTTATCCCGGCTCGCCTTTCATCACCCGCGGGTTTTTGCGGGCAGGGGATGAGGCGAAATTCTGCGAGCTGCATGAAAAGGACAAGGAGGTCTTGCTCTCCCGCTTCGAGGGCGACAAGCAGGCGCGGGTTTACGGGCTCGACGGCTATCTTGCGCTAAAATCCTTTTTGCCGCCTAAAGCGCGCCGGGGGCTCGTGCTGATCGATCCGTCTTTCGAAAAGCGCGATGAGTTTGCAGCGCTCGCCGCGCATCTGAAAGAAGCGCTTTCCCGCTTTGCCACGGGTACCTACATGATCTGGTATCCGGTAAAAGAGCGCGGGCCTGTGGACCGGTTCGCCCGTGAGGCGCAAACGCTTGCGCCGGGAAGCTGGCTGCGCGCGGAATTGATGATCTATGGGGAGGCGCGCGCGGACCGGCTCAATGGCTGCGGGCTTTTCCTTCTCAACCCGCCTTACACGCTCAAAGCGCAGCTTGAAAAAGAAATCCTGCCTTACCTTGTGGCGCGGCTCGGCATCGCGCGCGCGCGTTTTCTTCTGGAAGCGGGCGGAGAGTGAGCGTTAGCCGGTCTTTTCTAGGCGCGTGCGCACGGTGATGAAGCGCAGACCCCGCCGGGCCGTTTCGCCGTCCAGCGCGCGGAATTCTTCCAGCCATTGTTCGGTAATGCTGTCTGGCAGTTTCAATCTTTCGCAGCGCGCCAGGCAGAGCGCGCGGTAGGTTTCGTCCTGCATGCCGAGGGCGCGGCACAAAAGCGCGGGCGCTTCGTTCGCGCTTTTTGCCAGAATGTTGATGACGAATTTTTCCTCGATCCCGGCAACGCTTGCCAGCAGATGCGCGAGGGCCAGCATCCAGTTTTTTTCACTATATTGGCGCACGATCGTGTCGAGAGAGCGCCGGCCCGCCTTGATTTCCTTGGCGGCGATTTTCGCGTGCAGCCGGCGGCGGCGGTATTCGGGCGTGTTGCGTTTGGCGATCTGGGCGGCAATGGCCAGAAGATTCTTGGCCGCCTCCTCGCTTGCATTTGTCAGCTTTTCGAAAATCGCCCGGTGGCCTTCCGGTAGGACCGAAATGATATTGCTGAAGGCCTTGCCGCCCTGTTCGGCGCGCATCCAAAGGGCATTCCGCACAAGGGCGTCGTCCTCTGCGAGTTCGGTGAGGTGCTTGCCGCCCCATTCGGAAAATTCCGCCTGTGTGTTCGCTGCAAGGGTTTGCTGCACCGGTGCCTCGCCTCTTTCAAGCAGCACGTCCGTCAGCTCGCTTTCCAGATGGGCGCGCCGCGCAATGGCCTGCAAATGCGGCTGACCTTTTGCCTTGGCAAGTTCGATGAGATCGTCCGTCGTCAGCACCGGGGAGAATTGCAGCATGGGCGCGGCGATTTCCGCTTCGTCATGGGCAAGCTGCAGGGCGAGACTGCGCGGGGTCTGGCAGAGCGGGGCAAGCTTTTGCGATGTCTCGCGGCGGCTTTCCCGCTCGATCTGGTTGAGCAGGTTCGCCATGATCTCGCCGAAGAGCGCCAGCTCCCGGCTCGAATAGGTTTCTGCATTTTCGGTGAAGATATCCGCGACTTGCCCCATCAGTTCGCGGCGCTTGTCGCTGGAAGGTTCCTGGGCGAGGGCAATCAGACGCTGAAACACAGTGACACCTGCATTCTTTTATGACCCCACCCTCAAGATGGAGAATGCAGGCTTAGCCGTTCACGGACGTTTAAAATTTTAGGTAAAGCGCGGTTAAGGTAAGTGCCGCTTTAACGGACCGGAGGGCGCCCGGCCAGTGCGGCAGGCTGAGTGGCCCCGTGCCCGCCGCGCATTCCCCTCATAAGGTAAGGTTTCTTGTTGACAATGGTTCTCAAAAACTATATTTTGAAATCATTCTAATTCGCATCATGGGGTTTGCGATGAGAGACCTGATCAAAACCGCCACTTTCGCCGTCCTGCACTTCGGGGTGGGCTTTGGGGTGACCTTCGCGCTGACGGGCTCGGTGGCGATTGCCACGGGCGTTGCGCTGATCGAGCCGACGGTGAACACGCTGGTCTTTTATTTCCATGAGAAAGGCTGGAACGTTTTCTGGCCGGCAAGCGCTGCGGAAAAGGCCGTGCAAGCGGCAGCGCCCGAAAGTGCCCGCGCCCATAGTCATGGCTTCAGCCATATCGCTTTCAGCCCGCGCTGAGCTTATTTCCAGGCCCAGACCGGCTGCTCGTAATGGGCGACGCGGGTGACGCGTCCATGCAGCGCAAGCTCCAGAAACTGATGCAGCACGGCGGCGGTGGGCGCGTGAATGTTGCTGTCTTCGAAATAAAGCCGGATCACGGGCCGCTCGCTTTCCGGGATGGTGATGAACTCGGGCGAGTCCGGCCTATCGAATGCTTCAAGCGCAATCGGATGAAGAGAGGCGACTTCCCCCGGATTGGGGCGCATCGCGCCTGTCTCCTCAGCCCAGAAGACGAAAGGCGAGATGAGATAGCCGGAGCGGGTTTCATAATCATCGAGCCGGCCGAGGCAATGCGCCTCCTCCAGATGCAGATTGACCTCCTCGCGCATTTCCCGCCGCGCGGCCTCAAGCGGACTTTCGCCCTGGTCGATGCGCCCGCCCGGCAGTGCCCATTGCCCGGCATGAGAACTGAGACGCGGCGCGCGCCGGGTGAGAAGAAGTGAGGCCCGGCGCGCTTGCTCCGGGTGGGGCAGCAGCGTCAGACAGACCGCGGCATGTTTAAGATGTGGGGCATCTGCAAGCTGGTGCTGAAAGGCGCCGAGGCCCGTTGTCAGCCTGTTTTTGAGAGCGTCGTTGAATTCCGTCATCTTCTTCGTCCGCTGCGCATTTCCCGCGCGCCTTTATTTCGCTTATCATTTTAAACGCGGGAACAATCCGCCCGCCAGGCCGCTCTTGGAGAGCGGGGTTTTTCGCGCCTAGACTTCCTTCATGTAAAGGGCGCGCGCGCCTTCCGGCTCCCGGCGCGGCCCCTCAAGCTTTAGGAGAATGAGGCCATGCGCATCGGTGTCCCCAAGGAAATCAAGGTTCACGAATACCGGGTCGGCATGACCCCGGCAAGCGTGCGTGAAGCGGTGGTGAACGGCCACGAAGTCGTGGTGCAGAAAGATGCGGGCACCGCGATCGGGCTCTTCGATGAGGCTTATGAGCAGGCAGGCGCAAAGATCGCGGCAAGCGCCGAGGAAGTGTTTGCCGAAGCCGACATGATCGTGAAGGTGAAAGAGCCCCAGCCTTCCGAAACGAAAATGCTGCGCGACGGGCAAATCCTTTTCACCTATCTCCACCTTGCCGCCGATCCCGATCAGACCCAGGCGCTGATCGATTCCGGTTGCGTCGCGATTGCCTATGAAACGGTGACGGACCAGCGCGGCGGCTTGCCGCTGCTTGCGCCGATGAGCGAGGTGGCCGGGCGCATGTCGATCCAGGCGGGCGCTCACTGCCTTGAAATGGAGCAGGGCGGGCGCGGCCAGCTTCTCGGCGGGGTGCCGGGCGTGCCGGCGGCGAAAGTCGTGGTGCTCGGCGGCGGCGTGGCCGGCACGAATGCGGCGCGCATGGCCATGGGGCTTGAAGCCCATGTCACGGTCATCGACATCAATCTGCACCGGCTTTACGAGCTCGATCTGCAATTCGGGCCGATGCTCAACACGATCTTTGGCACGGTGCAGTCAATCGAGGAGCATGTGCTCGGCGCCGATCTCGTCATCGGCGCGGTGCTGGTGCCGGGGGCGGCGGCGCCCAAGCTCGTAACGGAAGAGATGGTGCGCAAGATGAAGCGGGGCTCGGTGCTGGTCGATATTTCCATCGACCAGGGCGGCTGTTTCGAAACCTCCAAAGCCACCACCCATGCCGATCCCACCTTCATCAAGCATGACGTGGTGCATTACTGCGTGGCGAATATGCCGGGCGCGGTGGCGCGCACCTCTACTTTCGCGCTCAATAACGCGACGCTGCCTTTCACGCTGGCCCTTGCCAATAAAGGCTACCGCAAGGCGCTGCAGGATGATCCGCATCTTCTTGCCGGGCTCAATGTCCATCAGGGCGAGCTGACATACCGGGCCGTGGCAGAGGCGACGGGACACCGTTTCATGGAGCCGGCAAAGGCGGTAGCGGCGTAAGACCCGGCTGCTTTCAGGGTTAATATTTACTTAAAGAGAAGAAAACGCGCTGTGCGGTTTGCAACAGCGCGTTTTGCATTTTAATAAATTGGTACCGATTGGCCGTTAGAGTGGCGGTAGAGATTGAGACGAAACCGCGACTCCGGGGGGACCCATGCGGAACCAGACGACGAAATTCATGCAGATCGTGACGGGCGCGGCGCTGGCCGGCCTTCTTGGCGCGGGCGCAGCGCTTGCCGCCGAAGACACGCTGAAATCCTATGACCGCGAAAGCATGCAGCGCCTCTTCGAACAAATGTCCGAAGGCGGGGCAGCCGGGATCAGCGAAGACGATCTTCTGGTGACGGGCACCGTGAAGTCCGACAAAAAGAACGACAAAAAAGAAGACGAGAAGCGCTAAGTTTCCGTCCGGCTCAGGGCGCAGCGCTCTCGGCCAGGTCGGCAATCAGATTGACCAGCGGCTCCGCATCGTCTTCATAGACGACACCCAGCATCACCAGCACCATGTCCTGGGTGGGAAAGATCGCCACAAGCTGGCCGCCGAAACCTCTCGCCATGAACACATCCGCAGGCAGCCGGTCCGAAAGGGCCGGCTTGCCTGTTTCAGGATCGGGCGCATTCAGCCAGAAATGAGCGCCGTAGAGGCCGCCTGAATGGCGCGCGGGACGGCGGGCATGATCGGCCCAGCCTTCCGGCAAGAGCCTTTTGCCGTTCCACTTTCCATCGCGCAGATAAAGATAGCCGAAACGCGCCCAGTCCCGTGCCGTCATATGCACGAAGGAAGAGCCGATAAGTGTGCCGCTCGCATCGAATTCAGGCACGGCGCTTTCAATGCCGATGGGCTTGAAAAGTTCTTCCTGCATGAAGGTGTTGAAGGCGGCGGCGTCTTGCGTGCCGGCCGCCTCTTTCAGGATGCGGGCGATAATATTGCTGGTGCCGCTCGAATAGGACCAGTGGGTCCCCGGGTCATGGGCGAGCGGCAGGCTGGCGGCATAATGGCCCATATCTTTTCGCCCGGAGCCGAAAAGCATTTGCAGGGCGTGGGATTTCGAGGGCGCTTCGTAATTTTCCAGGAACGTAAGACCGGACTGCATACGCAGCAGATCCTCGAGGCGGATCCCGGCGCGCGCATCGCCGTCCCGGCGCTGCCATTCGGGCACGGGGGCGGGCGCGGTGATGTCGAGCTTGCCTTTCATGCTCAAGATACCGGTCAGCGCATGGGTGATGCTTTTGGCCATGGACCAGGACTGAAAATGTGTCTTCCGGTCAAAGCCCGCGCGGTAGCCCTCGCCGATGAGTTTGCCGCCGCGCACGACAAGAAGCGCGCGCACGCCTTTCAGATGCGGGTCCTCTTCATTGGTGAGCGTCTCGCGGATGCGGGTTTGAAGCGCTTCGGGTCCCGCCGCCTCCGGCCAGCCGCCATCCGGCCAGCGCGTTTCTTCCGGCTGGGCAGGAAGAGGGGCGAGCTCGGCCTGCGCCGGAAGTACCAGAAGCGCCAGGCAGCATGCTGCAAGCAGGCTTTTCAGGGCCCCGTGCGGGAGCTTGGCGGAAGCGGTAATGGACAGAGCTGACACGGGCGGGTACTCCTAATCTTGGCCAAAGCAGCCTAAGGATGTGCCCGTGAATATCAAATATCTCGTTTCCGCGGTGGTGCTCGCCGTTCTGATCGCGCTGGTGCTCGGCCCTGCCCGGCGCATGGCGGCGGACGCGGAAGTGGGTGCGCGGGCTGTCGCCAAAACTGCCTGTTCCTGCGTTTTTATTGCGGAGCGGCCCTTGGAAGAGTGCCGGAAGGACGATCCGCCCGGCTTCGAGCTGGTGCGGGCCTCAGTGGACGAGGAAGAAAAGCGCATTTCCGCCTCCGTCTTCTGGCTGATCCGGGCCGAGGCGCGTTACCGCGGCGCTGAGGGCTGTCTTTCGGATTGAGGCGCGGCAGTCTGAGGGGGACCGGACTGGGGCGCGCGGAAAAGGGGAGCGCGGCGCGGTTTTTTGCCACGAGCCCATAGACGCGGGGCCCATTTGCCGCTATAACGCGCACCCAATGGGGCGCTGGCTCGGATTTGCCGCGCCCTGAATTATTTAAGTCCTTGAAAGATTTGACAGTTTCGAGCCGGGCCTGATGCCGGTGTTGAAACGGGAGCGATGAGATGGCTGTTCCCAAGCGGAAAACCACCCCTTCCAAGCGCGGCATGCGCCGTTCCGCCGATGCGCTTTCCGCGCCGGCCTATATGGAAGATAAGGAAACGGGCGAATTGCACCGTCCGCACCATATCGACCTGAAGACGGGCATGTATCGTGGCCGCCAGGTTCTGGAAGCCAAGGACGACATCTAAGTCCTTCGCCTCCCAGGTGATTTATTGAAAAGCGCCGGTTTCCCGGCGCTTTTTCTTTATTCTCAGCCTGCTTTTCCGGTTTTTTTCTGTCGTAAATAGTTTAAGGGCCTGAGTTTACATGGCCTTGACGGGCACTGCTTGCTACACTTTGGCCCATGGAGGCCGACCATTTGTAAGGGGGAACAAATATGGGCTCGATGCCGCTTATGGCCATTATCGTTATTGCCTATAACATCATCGCTTTTCTGACCGGACCCAGCCTCGATACCGAGCTGTTCACCGTTGCGCTCATATCGGGCGCGAATTGGGGGGTGGCCGTGAGCGATGCGCTGCTTTCCGCCGGGCTGGTTCTCTTGTTTCTGGAACTGGTCAGCGCCACGCGCACCGGCACGACCTCGATCATCAATCACGCGCTGTCGCTGATCGTGCTGCTTGTCTGCCTGATCGAGTTCATCGCGCTGCCGGCCTTCGGCAATTCGACGTTCTTCCTGATCACGCTTCTGGTGTTGCTGGATGTGGTGGCAGGCTTCACCGTCACCATTACGACGGCGCGGCGCGACTTTTCCGTCGGCGAATAAATACCGCGCTTGCGTTCAAGAGTTTGCAGACGGCGTCCCGGCAGCGGGGCGCCGTTTTCATTCGCCGCCAGGTTCCTTTGTCGCTTCTTTTTCGAGAAGCGCCAGGTAAGCGGCTTCAAGCTGCCCGGTCAGGGCATGATCGGGCAGGGCCTCGCCGTCTACTTTTCTGATGCGCGGCAGGCCGACGAGTGAGTTCGTCAAAAACGCGCCGTCGCAGCTGCGCAAAGTATCCGGCTCGAGCGGGGCCTCGCGGCAAGTGAGCCCTTCTTCTTCGGCAAGGGCGATGATTTGCGCGCGGGTAATGCCTGGAAGAACGCCCTCCTCCAGAGCAGGGGTGAAAAGCGCCGCGCCCTTCCAGAGAAAAAGATTGCCGATCGTGCCGCAGGCAAGCCGGCCTTTCGTGTTCAGCATCAGCGCTTCGCCCGCGCCTTTTGCATTCGCCTCGCGCCGCGCCAGAATATTGTCGAGATAGGCGAGAGTCTTCATGCGCGCGGCGGGGGAGGTTTCGTTGCGCCGGATGGCGGCGGTGATGGCCGTTACGGTATCGGGCGCCTTGCCGAGCGGGGCGGCGGTAATGAGCAAGGTGGGATGCGGGTCTTCAGGTAAGGCGATGCCGCGCGCGCCCGGCCCCCGCGTCAGAGTGAGGCGCAGGCTCGCCTCGCCTTCATCCAATTTGTTGGCGGCAAGAAGCGCGCTCATGCCTTTGCGGATTTTTTTGCGGCTGGCGGGGATGGGCAAGGCGAGCTCTTCGGCGCTCCGCTCCAGCCGGTCCAGATGCGCATCAAAGAAAAGCGGGCGGCCTTCGCGCGCCAGCAAGGTTTCAAAGAGCCCGTCGGCCAACAGAAAACCCCGGTCTGAGGGTTCGATGACCGGCATGCCGGAGCCGGTGAGCGCGCCGTTGAGCCAGACCGTCATGGGGCAAGTTCCTCATGGCGCAGGCTCGATGCTTTTGAGGGTTTGAGGCCTGAGGCGGCAAAGAAATTGGCGAGCAGCTTGTGGCCGAGCGGGGTGAGCACCGATTCCGGGTGAAACTGCAGGCCCGTTACGGGCAGGCTTTCATGGGCAAGCGCCATGATCTCACCATCGTCTTCGGCGCGGGCGGTTTCTTGCAACACTCCCCCTTCCGGCAGATCGACGGCGAGGGAATGATAGCGCGCCGCTTCAAAAGGATTGGGCAGGCCGGCAAAGACTAGCGCGCCATTGTGACGGATGGGTGAGGCGCGTCCATGGCGCGGCGCGGCGCGGCGCACACTGCCGCCGAATGCCTGCGCGATGCATTGATGGCCAAGGCAGATGCCGAGAATGGGAAGCTGCGGGGCAAGGCGCTCGACCGCCCCAAGGCAAATGCCCGCTTCATCCGGTGTGCGAGGACCGGGCGAGAGGATAAGGGCGTCCGGGCGCATCGCTTCGATCTCGGCAATTGTCACCGCATCATTGCGCAGCACGCGGCGTTCATAACCAAGCTCGCCCACATAGCGGGCAAGATTGTGAACGAAGCTGTCGTAATTATCGATGAGCAGGATCATGAGCGGTGCTTTGCCCCGCTGCTCTCGTTTGCGCGTTCATCGGGGCGGATGCCGAGAAGCGCGGCGCGCATGGCGCTCGCCTTGGCAAGGCTTTCCTCATATTCCTCCTGCGGATCGGAATCGGCCACGATACCGCCGCCCGCATTGAAACGTGCCTTGCCGCCCGCAATGCTCATGGTACGGATGGAAATGTTCATGTCCATACGCCCGTCAAGACCGAGATAGCCGAAGCTGCCGCAATAAATACCGCGCGGATTTTGCTCGAGCTCGGCGATCACTTCCATGGCGCGGATTTTCGGGGCGCCGGTGATCGAGCCACCGGGAAAGGCTGCCATCAGAAGATCGAGCGCGGTTTTTCCCTCGCAAAGCTCGCCTTCAACGGTCGAGACGAGATGATGGACATTCGCGTAGCTTTCGAGCGCACAGAGCGCGGGTACGCGCAGGCTGCCGTCTTTGCAGACACGGGAAAAATCATTGCGCATCAGATCGACGATCATGACGTTTTCCGCCCGGTCCTTGCCGCTTGCCTGAAGTTCGGCGGCAAGAGCGGCATCTTCCTTCGCAGTTCCCCCGCGCGGACGTGTGCCTTTGATGGGTTTCGTCTGCGCGGTTTTGCCGTCCGATGAGAGAAAGCGTTCAGGGGAAGAAGAAAGCAGCGCGCCTTCTTCCAGATTGAAGAACCCGGCAAAGGGCGCGGGCGAATGGGCGCGCAGGCGCCGGTAAAGCAGGAAGGGCGTTTCGTCGGGCGTCAGATCGCTTTCGAAGCGCTGGCTGAGATTGGCCTGAAAAATATCGCCTGCATGAATATAGGCGATGACCCTGGCGATATCGGCTTTATAGGCATCCGGTGTTTTGAGCGCTCTGACGGAATGGGCAGGCTGCGGGCTGAGCGGCCAGTGCAAGGGAGTAAGTGCGGGATTGAGCGCGATGCGGGCGCGCCATTTGGCGGCGCGCGCTTCGGCCCGCGCGGCGCGGGCAGGCGGCTTTTCCTCGCCAAGGCCGGTGGAGATCAAAAAGAGCTTTCGGGTCTGATGATCGAAGGCAAGCACGACGTCGTAAAGGCCGAGGGCGAGGGTAGGCAGCGGGTCTTTTGAAAGCGCAGGCAAGTCCTCAAGCGCGCAGGCCATTTCATACCCGATCGTCCCGGCGAGTCCGCCGGTAAAGGGAATGGCGCGGGCGGCTTCCGGCAGGTCTTCTTTTTCAAGCCGGTGGCGGGCAAGGAGACGGGCGATGAGGTCGAAGGCGGGCTCCTGGCACGGCGACCCGTCCAGCAAGGCTCTGCCTTCCGGCTCCGCTTTCAGCGTGCAGACGGGATCGGCGGCAATGAAGCTCCAGCGGCCATGCAGCGCCGCCTCGCGGCCCGGCCCGGCGGTGGCGCTATCGAGGAAGAGCGCGAAAGGCTCATGGGCAAGCGGCGCGAAAAGCGCCAGCGGGTCCACCCAGCCCAGCTCCTCCAAAATCACGCCTTTGTCGCTGATGTCCTTGATCACGGTGCTTTGCCTTGAAACCTCTATGCCCCGCATAGATGGGCGCGCAGGCCTCTTTCTTCCAGTTTCCCGGTTCTAGGCGTCTTCGCGGCGCGCGGCAAGCGGTGAGACATATGCCGTTTCAGCGGCTTATCTTCAGTAACAATGCTCCTGATAGGGTAACGAAAATGGAAAGTAGCCGCCTAATATCCAAGCTTTCCCTGAGGAGCAGAACCCCGAAGAGAACTGCGAAAATAATACTCGTCTCGCGCACTGCAGCTACCATGGCTAGTGGAGCCTGGGTAGCTGCCCACAGAACAATCCAATAGGCAAGAAGAGAGACAATGCCGGACAGCATGCCTGCTTTCCAGACATGGCCTACCTGCGTATGGATTTGTTTCCGCCGGAAGAAAAGAGTGATGAGGATGATGGGTATGCCGTTGAATACGTTTAGCCAAAGAATGTAGCTATGTGCATCTCCGGTTAGGCGTGCACCCGTTGCGTCCACAATAGTATACCCGGCAATGAGGCTGGCTGTGGTGAGCGCAGCAGCAATGACCTTAGGTTGCCATTTTCCATCCGCGCTCTTGGTCAACATCAAGCTCATAATGCCGATAGCTATGAGCAGCACAGCCAAGGTTGCGTGAAGACTCAGCACCTCTCCCAGAAAGATGGTGGCGATGGCGGCAACGATTAGCGGTGCCGCACCGCGTGACAGAGGATATACGTGGCTGAGGTCACCGTATCGATACGAGATAACTAGGAAAAGAAAATATCCGGTATGGATAATGGTCGAAATGACAATATGTAGCCAAGCTTCTGTAGGCGGTATTTCGAAGAAGGGGACGCTGGCCAAAGCAAAAACAGTTGTTCCGGCCTTAAGGACAGCTAAAAGGACAAGTTGGTCGGCGCTCACCTTTACAAGTGCATTCCAGGCAGCATGCAAAATTGCGGCAATCAATACGGCTAGAAATATACCTACCGACATGTCGCCCACCCTTTTGGCAATTGCGTGGTTCCGTCTAAAGCTCTGGAGTTTCGGGTGTGATTTTTTCCGGGCTTACATGACAGTCGCATTCGCGGGCCTGCATCCGTGCGGCGGGACCGCGCGGTTTGGCGCCGATGCCGCCGGGGCTGAGGGCGACGTGATGGGCGCGGATATGCTCCAGAATGAGCGGGGTTACTTTTTCCGGCGCGCTATAGGTCAGGGAGTGATCCAGCTGCGGGAACGAAATCAGCTTTGTCTGCGGGGCAAGGCGCGTGAGCGCGGCAGAGTGGGCGAAGGGAACCACCTTGTCTTGTTCGCCCCAGATGGCCAGCATCGGCACGCCGCTTTCACCCACACTGCGGAAAGCGCCCGGCGCACCGTCCAGCATCGGGTAATGGCGCATGGTGGAAATCAGCGCATTGGTGTAGCCGCGATATTCCATCTGTTTGGCAAAGCGGGCGGTGAAGGCCTCGCCGCCGTCGCGGGTTTTCTCTTCTTCCGCCAGCCTGTCATAGAAAATTTCCTTGCCGAAAACGCGGCCGATCCAGTCACCGACGAGCGGCGCGCGCAGCAGGTTCACCGCGCCGGAAGGTTCGATGGCTTCCACCCCTGCTGGCGCGATAAGCGTGAGGCTGCGCACACGCTCCGGGTGGCGGGCGGTGAAAAGCCCGGCCGCTGCCCCGCCCATGGAATAGCCGGCGAGATGGATTTTACCCGCGATATTCAGATGCGCGAGAAGATCGGTGATGAGGCGGTCCGTGCGCGCGGCGTCATAGGGCCCCTCTGGGCGGTCGGAAAAGCCGCGCCCGTAATTGTCGAAGGCAAGGACCCGGTAACCGGCCTCTGTCAGCGGTGCAAAATGCGCATCCCAGACGAAAGAGGGCACGGAAAAGCCATGCACAAGGAGGATGGTAGGCGCGCCTTCCGGCCCTTCCAGGCGGTAATGAACGGTGCCCTCGCTCAAGGGCGCAAAATCATGGGCAAGCCCGTCCGCCTTCAGCTGCGCGCGCTCGGCTCCGCTCAGCTCTTTTAAATCCTTGCCCGCCCACCAATAGGCGATGCCGGCCAGAAGAATAAGAAGCGCGAGAAGCACGATGGCTGATTTGAGACTCTTCATGGAAGCGGGCCTTGGGTTTGGAACTGCGGATCAGGGCGAGTATGGCCGAAAGCCGCGATGAACCCAACTGGGAACCTGGCTACGAACCCGGCATTCCCCTGCGCCCCCTTGCGTCAAGCGGGCCAGGGGCATCATGGCGGCTTGCAAGAGCGCTTCTTGCCCGGTTTAGTGCCTATAGATTTCAAAATAAGGCTTTCAAAAAACGGGGAGAGACGCATGGCCAGCATCATCAAGGAAAAGGCGCTTGAAGGGAAAGTCGCTTTCATCGCGGGTGCCTCGAGCGGCATCAATCTCGGCATTGCGCAGCACTTTGCCGAGCATGGGGCGAAAGTCGCCGTCATCTCGCGCAGCCACGAGAAAATCGTTGCCGCCGCCAAGACCATGACCGACAAGGGGCATGAGGCAATCGGCATGGCGGCGGATGTGCGCGATTTCGACAGCGTCGCCAAAGCCTATGAGGAAACCGTCAAACAGTTCGGCAAGATCGATATCGTCATCTCGGGGGCGGCGGGTAATTTCGTGGCGCCCGCGCTTGGCATGTCCTCCAACGGTTTCAAGACCGTCGTCGATATCGATCTCATCGGCACGTTCAATGTATTGCGCGCCTCCTTCGAACATTTGAACCGGCCGGGCGCCTCGCTCATTTCCATCACCGCGCCTCAGGCGGTGAACGCGATGATGTTCCAGTCGCATGTCTGTGCGGCGAAAGCGGGCATCAACATGCTCACGAAATGCCTTGCCATGGAATGGGGCCCGGCCGGCGTGCGCGTCAATGCGATCTCGCCCGGCCCCATTGCCGATACCGAAGGCATGGCGCGCCTTGCGCCGACGCCTGAAATGGAAGAGGCGGTGAAATCGCGTCTCGCGCTGCGCGATTACGGCACGAAGACGGATATCGCGGAGACGGCGCTTTTCCTTTCCTCGGACAATGGCGCTTACATCACCGGCACGATCATCGATTGCGATGGCGGCTCGAAGCTCGGCGATGCAAGCGCGGATGCGCTGGCGGGCAACTAAGCTCGGCGCGGGCGCAAAGATCAGGGGAAGAGAGATGACGTCTTACAAAATTCACCCGAAGGATTTTGAGTGCGTGCGCTATGAGGTGGCAGATCATATCGCAACGCTCACCCTCAACCGGCCGGAGCGGCGCAATGCGCTGAACCGGCGCGCCTATGATGAGGTGGAAGCAGGCTTCCGCTTTGCAAGTCAGGACGAGGCGGCGCGCTGCCTCATCGTGACGGGCGCCGATCCTGCCTTTTGTTCGGGCGAGGACGTGAAGGAAATGATGACGGGCGAGCAGAAAGAAAAAAGCGTCGCCCGGCTGACGGCGGTGCGGCCCGAGCCGACGCCCGCCGCCGTTGCCGCGCTTGAATGCGAAAAGCCCGTCATCGCCGCCATCAACGGTCCGGCGGTCGGCTGGGGCATGGAACTTGCGCTTTTTGCCGATATGCGCATCGCTTCTGAAAAAGCCGCCTTCGGTGAAATTTTCATCAAGCGCGGGCTTATCTCCGATGTGGGCGGGCTTTGGCGTTTGCCGGCGCTGGTCGGCCCGCAAAAGGCTGCGGAACTGCTTTTCACCGGCGATGTCATCGATGCGGGCGAGGCGGAGCGGATCGGCCTCGTGCTGCGCACCGTGCCTCATGACGCGCTTTTGAGCGAGGCGCGGGCGCTGGCGGCGCGCATGGCGGTTAACGCGCCGCTTGCCTTGCGCTATATGAAGGAGGGGCTCCGGCGCTCGGCTTATGGCGAACTGCGTGAGATCGGCGGCTGGGTGTCGCAAACGCTCGGCACGCTCTTCCAGAGCGAGGATCACCGGGAAGGCGTGGCAAGTTTTCTGGAAAAACGCGCGCCGCAATTCAAAGGCCGCTAAGGCGGAATAAAGACAGGGTGCAAGGGTGGCGCTTTTCTTCGATCAGGACTGGTTCAACACGCGCCTGCGCGCGCTTGGCCAAAACCAGATGGATGTGGCCGCCGCGCTTGGCCTGACCCCTTCCCAGGTCGCCGAAATCTGGAAAGACCAGCGTGAGCTGATGCCGCAGGAAGTGGCTCAGCTTGCCAAATTCTTTGCCGTGCCTGCCACCGAGATCGCCGACAGGGCGGGCGTGTCGACGCCGCTTCCGCAAGAGGCGCCTGAGGAAGGCGACATGGGCGCGGTGATGGAAAAGCTCGAGGAGCTTAGCGGGCGCATGACGCGCATCGAACGCGCCATCGTCGATTTGAAAGCCCTTATTCTCGATCTGTCCCGCAAGGAGTAAGTCATGCGCGATCTGCATTTCCCGGGCCGCTCACCGGTCTATGCCGTGAACGGTCTCTGCGCCACCTCGCAGCCTTTGGCGGCGGAAGCGGCGATCGCGATCTTGCGCCAAGGGGGCAATGCGGTCGATGCGGCGATTGCCGCTTCCGCCGTGCTCTGTGTGATCGAGCCTTACAATACCGGGATCGGGGGCGACTGTTTTGCGCTTCTTTCCAAGAAAGGCGGCGGGGAGATTATCGGGCTTAACGGTTCGGGCCGGGCGCCGAAATCCCTTTCTCTTGAAAAGTTGCGCGCCAAGGGCGTCGAGCAGCTTTCGCTTAACAGCGTTCACTCCGTCACCATTCCCGGGGCAGTGGATGCCTGGGCGCGGCTTGTGGAAGATCATGGCACGATGGAGCTTGGCCGCCTTTTGGAGCCGGCCATCGCCTATGCCGAAGAAGGTTTTGCCGTTGCCCCGCGCATTGCGATGGAATGGCAATTTCTGGAAGGGCATTTGGCGCATGATAAAGATGCGCCGCGCCAGCTGCTGATTGACGGTAAAGGCCCGCAGGCAGGCGATAAGTTTCGTCTGCCGGTGCTCGCCGAAACGCTGCGCCGGATCGCGAGAGAAGGCCGGGACGGGTTTTACAAGGGGCCGGTTGCCGAAGACATGGTCGCCAAGCTGCAGGCGCTCGGCGGGTTTCATGAGCTGGAAGATTTCGCGGAAAACGCGCCCGATTATGTGACGACCATCAAAACGTCGTACCGGGGCCGCGAGATCCACGAAATCCCGCCGAACGGGCAGGGTATTACCGCGCTCTTGATGCTGAACATTCTCTCGCGGCTCGATATGGGCAGGCTCGATCCGCATGGGGCCGAGCGCTTCCATTATGAAATGGAAGCGGCCCGCCTTGCTTATGATATGCGCGATAAATATGTGGCCGATCCTGATTTCGGCGAAGTGCCGGTGGACCGGCTCCTGTCGGATGGGCTTGCGGGTGAGCTTGCCGCGCGGATCGATGCGAAGAGCCGCATTTCCGATCTCAGCACGCTGCGCGATCCGCTGAACCGCGAGACGATTTATCTGACCGTGGTCGACAAGGACCTTAATGCGGTCTCCTTCATCAATTCGCTGTTCTTCGGTTTCGGCTCGGGCATTCTCGCGCCGGGTTCCGGCGTCATGTTCCAGAACCGGGGATCGGGCTTTGTGATGGAAGAGGGGCATTTGAACTGTGTTGCCGGCGGCAAGCGGCCCTTGCACACGATCATTCCCGCGATGATGAGCGAGAAGGGCAAGACGGTGATGCCGTTCGGCGTGATGGGCGGGGCCTATCAGGCCGTGGGTCATGCCCATGTCGTCACGAATATGCTCGATTATGGCATGGACGTGCAGGAGGCGCTGGACAGCCCGCGCGCGTTCCCCGGCGCAGAGGCGCTCGATGTCGAAAAGGGTCTTTCGGTGGAAACCCGTAAAAGGCTCGAGGCGCGCGGCCATAAACTGTCCGAGGCTTTCCTGCCGCATGGCGGCGGCCAGGCGATTTTCATCGACCATGCGCGCGGCACGATGATAGGCGGCTCCGACCCGCGCAAGGACGGTGCGGCGGTCGGCTACTGAATCTGCTCACGGGAAACCGCTTGGAGATTTTTCTTAAAGGTCTTTCAGGCGGATGCTGACCGGATAGGGCGAGAGCTCTTCGGCGCTGCGATAAGCGCTGCCGGCATTGGCCTGTTTACGGGCCGCTTCTTCCTGGCTGAGCGGGCGGGGGGAGTGCTGGTCGACATATTGGGCGAGGAAGGGCGCGGAAGGACGGTTCGCCCGGCGCTGTGCGAGCGGGGCGTTTCTTCCTCGGCTGGCCGGGCGGCGTGGTGCAAGAATCTCCACCGGCTTATCCTCAGCACGTCCTGTTGCGCGCGCCTCACGTCTCCGCGCCGGTAAGGCGGGAAAGGCGCTCTGCGTTATGTGCGTTACCCTCGTCATGGTAATCCAGCCGCAAGAGTGCGGCCAGATTTTCCGTTCAGCTTTAATACAAAATCGCTGAATTTTGAGGGCTGGAGGGTCTAAATCTTAACGCTGTGGATCGTTCTGTGCCGAAATGAAACGCTTTGGAGGCGTCAATTCTTGTCGGCGAGCTTCTTCAGCATGGACTGCATTTCCGCCATCTGCTTCTTGAGCTCGTCGAGTTCGGCTTTTTCCTCGCCGGGTTTTTCCGGTTTTGCCGCCTCAGGCGGCGGGGCCGTCTCCGCGGCTTGTCGCGGCGCGGGCCGGTACTCGCTCCTATAATCGCCGCCGCTGCTGCGTCCGGCTCCGGCAAAGGGGGCGAACATGCGCATGAATGTGTCTTCGAAAAGCGACATGTTGCGGCGGATCTGTTCTTCCCACTGGTTCATGCGCTCCGGCCCGCCAAAGGCATCGGTGAAGCGTTCGCGCATGCGGTCCTGCTCGCGCGAGAACGTATCCATCGACATGTCGAGATAAGAGGGCACGAAGCTTTGTAGGCTGTCGCCGTAAAGCGTAATCAGATGCCGGAGGAACTTGATAGGCAGAAGGTTCTGGCCTTTTGCCTCCAGCTCGAAAATGATCTGTGTAAGGACGGAGCGCGTAATGTCATCGCCGGTCTTGGCGTCATGCACGATGAATTCTTCACCGTCGCGCACCATCTGCGCCAGATCCTCGAGCGTCACATAGGAACTCGTCGCCGTATTGTAGAGACGGCGGTTCGCGTATTTCTTGATTTTGATGACGTCTTTGTCCGTATCGTCCTGCTGTGCCACCTGACCCCCAGTTCACCTTGCCGGTAGCTGCATTGCAGCTCCGTTTTAGTCTTCATGTTTCTCTAGGTTTGGCGAATTGTCGCAAGGGCCTGTTGCAATGCGCAAGCTTTTTGTGCGTTGCAAGATGATAAGTCCGTGAGGAAATCAGCTTTTTGCCTTGGCTGCCGTTTCCGCATCGCTGCGGTCAAAGTCCGCGGCGCGCCCCTCCCGCGGTTTTTCCGGCCAGCGCCAAAGGTCTTTCGGGCCGACATCCACATGCACGAAGGGGCGTTTGGTGGGATAAAAGCCCGCGCCGCCGCGCCCCAATTTTTTCGCCACGAGAAACAGCGCTTCAGGATCGCGGAAATCCTGCGTCAGGTCCATCGCCATGCCGCGCATGTGAAAACTTGCTTCATCGACGCCTTCGCTTGTGGCGGCCAGCATGGCGTTGGTTTCCGGCGAGCGGTATCCCGACATCGTGTAAAGCGGGTTGCGCGAGCGCGTGTGCCGGTCGATCTCCCATAGAAGATCGAGCAGGCGCACATCCATCTTAAAACTTTCATGGGCGCGCAGATCGCGCATGAACCAGTTGATGCGGGGCAAGGCGTCTTTGAGGTACGCGCCGTCCGCCCAATAGGTGATAGTGAGCTTTTCGCCGGAATTGAGGCTCTGCATTTTCAAAGTGCGCTTGTAGGGCGCTTCGGCGCGCACGAGTGACGGCGTGACAAGTGCGCTCGCGGCAGCGGCCGTGCCCCATTGCAGCGCCTTGCGGCGGCTCACGTCATTCATGCTGCGGCGTTCTTTTTTCATGGGCAAACGTTAGTCAATCGCCATGCCTGCCGCAAGAATTAGGGCTGCTCGGGGCGCAGCGTCCCCTCCGGCAGCCCGGCCAAAGTTTCGGGGCTCTTTTTCGGGCGCATATGAGCGGCGGTGAAACCGCGTTTTACAAGCTCGTCCAGGATCATCGGCAGGGCCGTGGCCGTGCGCGCCTTGGTGTCATGCATGATGACGATGCCCCGGCCCATATAGGAGGCGCTGCGTATGGTGCGCTTATAGACGCTCCAGGCGGAAATCCGCCGCCAATCGTCGCTGCCGAAATCGCAGGAAAAGACCGCGATGTCTTGCGCCGCGAGCCAGGCTTTCAGCCGCGCGCTGTCATTCAGGCCGGGAAAGCGGAAGAACGGGGCAAGCTCGGCCTCCTTCGTATCCTCGGCTCCTTGCAGGGCGGCGGTAATCGCTTCCTGGCCGCGGGTAATTTGGCCGCGCGCATAAGAGGGCGCGAAGCGGCGCAGATTGTTGGGGTGGGAATAGGTATGGGTTGCGATCGTGTGGCCGCGCCGCCAGGCTTCGCGCACGAGTTCCGGATAGCGCTCGGCGCGCAGGCCGGTGAAGAAGAACGTCGCCTTGAGACAGTGCCGGTCCAGCGTGTCGAGAATTTGCGGCGTGACCTCCGGGTCCGGCCCGTCATCGAAGGTGAAGAGAATTTCCTTCTCACCGAGATCGAGGCTGCGGGCATATTGCAGCGTGCCGTAAGCGCCGCCGCCTTGCGTGTCCACTTCGATAATACGGGCGGGGCCGAGCACATTCTGCGCGCCCGCGCCGGGACAGGGTGTTTGCGCATGGGCGGGCAGGCTCGCTAAAAGCGCGGCGCCAAAGGCGGCCAGAAGCGCGGTGGTGGCGCGGGCCCGGCTCACTTGCCCGGCGCCCAGTCTTTGGCGGCAAGCTCGAAGCCGGCAAAGTCGAAACCGGGCGCGACGGTGCAGCCGACCAGCGTCCACTCGCCGCAGCTTTCCGCCGCCTGCCAGGCATGGGCAGGCACCACGTGCTGCGGGCGTTCGCCATGGACGAGGTCGTTGCCGAGCAGGAATTCAGAGGCAGGTTTCGCCTCCTCCTTGGCAACGCAAAGCCGGAGCGGGGCGCCTGCATACCAGTGCCAGATCTCGGTTGCATCCACCTTATGCCAATGGGAGCGCTCGCCTTTGCGCAGGAGATAATAGATCGCGGTTGAATGGGCCCGCGCGCCGGCCTCTCCCTCATCGCGGAAGACTTCCTTGAAGTGCCCGCCTTCCGGATGCGGCTCGAGGCCGAGCAGCAGGATTATTTCTTCCGATGACAGCATGAGCCCCCTCTCAGCCGCTTATTTCTCCTACCCGCTTAGAAACTGTCCTTGCGGGCGCGGGTTTCGGCGAAGACATCGACCAGCGGCGCGCCGACAAGGTTCAGTGTTTTTTGCACATCCTCGCTCATCGGCCGCAAAAACGGATTGGTCGCTTTTTCAAGGCCGATGGTGGTCGGCACGGTGGGTTTGCCTTCCGCGCGTTTCGCATCGATCTCGCGGATGCGCTCCTGCAGGGCTTTGTTCGCAGGCTCGATGGTTGCGGCAAAGCGGGCATTGGCCTGCGTATATTCATGGGCGCAGTAAACTACCGTCTCGTCGGGCAGGCCCATCAGCTTTTGCAGCGAGGTCCACATCTGCTCCGCCGTGCCCTCGAAGATACGCCCGCAGCCCAGCGCGAAAAGCGCGTCGCCCACAAAGGCAATGCCGTCTTGCGGAAAATAATAAGCGATATGGCCGAGCGTGTGCCCGCCTACATCCAGCACCTTGGCCTCGCGGCTGCCGAAGGGGCAGGTGTCCCCATCGCCCAGCGCTGTATCGATGCCGGGAATGCGCTGCGCCTCGCCCTTCGGGCCGATGATCGTGCAGCCGGTCTTTTCTTTCAGTTCCAGATTGCCGCCCGCGTGATCGAAATGGTGATGGGTGTTGAGGATATGCGTGAGCGTCCAGCCTTTCTCCTCCAGCGCTTTCAGGATCGGGGCGACTTCCGGCGTATCGATGGCGGCGGTCGCGCCCGTCTCCGGGTCGTGCAGCAGATAGCCGTAATTATCTGAGAGGCACGGGAACTGGTGAACGATAAGCTTGGACATGGGGACCACCACTGGCTGAATGTTTGTTCCGGGCAGCCTAGCGCGTTGGGGGCCGGATTTGAACCGGCGCGTCCGCCCTGAAATAAGGAAGGCGGGGCGCAGAAAGCCCCTCCGCCTTTTCGCCGTTTCTGCTAGGCTTTCGCCCATGCATATGGATGTGGCCGATCTCAGGGATTTTTATGCCCGCCCCCTCGGGCGGATGACCCGCCGTCATTTGGGCCGGCGCATCCGTGAAATCTGGCCGGATTTGCATGGCATGGATGTGGCGGGCTTCGGCTATGCCACGCCTTATTTGCGGCTCTTTCTGGATGAAGCCGAGCGTGTGCTCGGGCTGATGCCCGCCCAGCAAGGGGTGATCTATTGGCCGAAGGAAGGGCCCAGCCGCACCGCGCTGGTCGAAGAGACCGATTGGCCGCTGCCCGATGACAGTATCGACCGGCTGCTGCTTGTTCACACGGTGGAAAGTTCCGAGCCGCTCGGCACCATGCTGCGCCAGGCCTGGCGGGTGCTCAAACCCGGCGGGCGGCTGCTCATCGTCGTGCCGAACCGGCGGGGCATCTGGGCGCGGCGGGAGACGACGCCGTTCGGCCATGGGCGCCCGTTTACCCGCGGCCAGCTTATCCGGCTCCTGCGCGATGCGATGTTCAGCCCGACCGACTGGTCGACCGCGCTCTTTTTCTTACCTTTCGATTGGCGCCCGCTTTTGCGCTGGTCCTCGGCTTTCGAGCGGGGCGGGCGGGTCTTCGGCCAGCGCCTTGCCGGGGTCATGCTTGTGGAAGCGGCCAAACAGTTTTATGCAGGCACACCGGTGCCGGTACGCCGCGCATCCGCGCGGGCCGTATTGCCGGGCTTGCGGCCCGTGGCGGTGCCGCGCGCATCCGCTTCGTCCAATGATTGACGTTTGAAAAAGACGCAGGAGATCGACATGAAACTTGTAGTGGCCATCGTGAAACCTGCCATGACGAATGCCGTGATGGATGCGCTGAGCGCCATCGGCGTGTCGGGCATGACGGTGACGGAAGTCAAAGGTCATGGGCGGCAGAAAGGTCAGACCGAGATTTACCGCGGCGCGGAATATCAGGTCACGCTGGTGCCGAAAGTCCGCTTCGACATCGCTGTGGGCGATGACATCGCCGACAAGGTGGTGGAGACGATCGGTAAGGCGGCGAAGACCGGCAAGATCGGCGACGGCAAGATTTTCGTGCTCGATCTGGAACAGGCCGTGCGTATCCGCACGGGCGAGCGTGATGCCGAAGCCGTGGTGACGTAAGCGCGGCTTATTTCCGGTAAAGCAGGAAGACCGCTTGCTCGGCCCGCAAATTGGCGCGGGTGCCGGGATTATGCTCGGTCCAGCTTGTATCGCCTGCCAGCATCAGCGCCTTTTCGATGGCAAGGTTCTCCGCCTCGCAGAGATCGAGAAAGTCGCGCACCGTACACAGGTGAATATTGGGCGTGTCGTACCATTCATCCGCCAGCGTGCGGGTGACCGGCATACGGCCCGACAGAAGAAGCTGCAAGCGGATTTTCCAATGCCCGAAATTCGGGAAGGAGACGACGACGCGCCGCCCGATCCGTTTCATTTGGCCCAGCACTTCACGCGGGTTGCGCGTTGCCTGAATGGTCTGGCTGAGAATGACGTAATCGAAACTGTCGTCGGGATAATCCCCGAGATCGCGGTCCGCATCCCCTTGCACGACGGAGAGGCCGCGCGCCACACAGGCATTGACGCCGGCTTGACTGATCTCCACGCCGCGCCCGTCGACCTGCCGCCGGTCGCGCAACAATTCCAGAAGCTCGCCTTCCCCGCAGCCTACATCGAGCACGCGCGCGCCCTCGCGCACCAGGTCGGCGACGGCGATAAGGTCGATACGGGTTTGGGTTGTCGTGTCCAGCGCCATGGCCTGCCTCTGCTTACCTTCTCTGCTTGCTTTCAGACCAGGCCGCGCTGACGCGCAGCGGAAGCGATGAAACCGGCCAGCGTGTCGTCCATCACCGGCTCGTCCAGAAGGAAGGCGTCATGGCCTTTGTCGGTTTCGATTTCCACGAAGCTGACATTGGCGCCTGCGGCGATGAGCGCATGCACGATCTGTTTGTTATAGGCAGTCGGATAGTGCCAGTCGCTCGTAAAGGAGACGACGCAAAAACGTGTCTTCGTTCCCTTGAAGGCGTTGGCGAGCACACCGCCATGCGCCGCGGCGAGATCGAAATAATCCATCGCCCGGGTGATATAGAGATAGGAGTTCGCGTCGAAGCGGTCCACGAAGGTCATGCCCTGGTGGCGCAGATAGCTTTCGATCTGAAAGTCCGGCGCGCCGAAATCATAGGTCAGCGTGTCACGGTCCTGCAGATTGCGGTCGAATTTGCGGAAGAGCGCGGTCTCCGACAGATAGGTGATATGCGCGGCCATGCGCGCCACGGAAAGCCCCTTGGTCGGGCGCGTGCCATGGTCGAGATAGGTGCCGCCATGCCAGTCGGGGTCGGCCATGATGGCCTGCCGCCCCACCTCGTGAAAGGCGATGTTCTGGGCCGAATGGCGCGCCGCCGTTGCCATGGGAATGGCGCTGAAGACGCGTTCTGGATAGGCGCTTGCCCATTCGAGCACCTGCATGCCGCCCATCGAGCCGCCAATGGCGCAGAAGAGCGTTTCGACGCCCAGATGGTCGAGCAGCATGGCCTGCGAGCGCACCATGTCGGCAATGGTGATGACGGGAAAATCGAGCCCGTAAGGGTTGCCGGTTTTGGGGTTCGTTTCGGTCGGGCCGGACGAGCCCTGACAGCCGCCGATTACATTGGGGCAGATGACGAAGAAGCGGTTCGTGTCGATGGTCCGGCCGGGTCCGACCATGCGCAGCCACCAGCCGGGCTTGTCGGTCTGGGGATGGGCATTGGCCACATGCTGGTCCATGGTCAGCGCATGGCAGATCAGGACCGCGTTGGACTTGTCGGCATTGAGCTCGCCGTAAGTGTTATAGGCCAGCGTTACCGGGCTCAGATTCTCGCCCGAATCCAGCCGGAGCGGTTTGTCTGGGCCGAACGTCACCGTCTCGAGGCGCGCTTCGGGCGCTTCAAGGCGGGGGTCTTGCGGCGTGGCGCCGGTATGTGCTCCCGCAGCTGCGGACATGGGCGGTTCTCAGCTCTGCTTTTGCCTGAATTCAGGTCCCGGCCCCGGTTTTCCGGGCCGTCTTGCCCGGCCTGCGGCTTTTGGCCGGCAGGCAAAGGGCAGCTTGAATAAGCTCGTTAGATGGGGCAGAGGTGCCTGAAATGTCAATGTTTTCTTTGATTTTAGCCGTGTTCGTCCTTATGAATACCGCTCATTTTGCACAGGCTGGGACAAGGGCCGCAGGGGGCGGAAAACCCCGTGCGAGCGCCCTAAGGAAGGCCCGCGAGGCGGGAAGCAGGCATGGCGGATCAGGATAGAGGCGAGGTCAAACCGCTCAGCGATGTGCGCCGGGAGATCGATGCGATCGACGCGCGGATGCACGACTTGCTGATGGAGCGCACCGAGCTCGTGCGGCAGGTGGCCGAAGCCAAGGCGCAGGCGGCGAGCGAGGCGGGCGAGGGCAGTTTCATCGCCTTCCGGCCGGGCCGGGAAGCGGAAGTGCTGCGCGCCCTTGCCGCGCGCCATGAAGGCCCGTTGCCGCTTGCCGTCGTCTTTCGGCTTTGGCGGGAAATCATGTCCGCGAAAATCCGCCTGCAAGGCCCGCTCCGGGTGGAAGTTTTCGGGGGCGGCGATCCGCTGCGCCTCTGGGATCTGGCGCGCGGTTATTACGGTTCTTTCACGCCGATGAGCCTGCGCGAGGAGGCGATGGACGTCCTGCGCCGGGTCTCCAAGGACCGCTCGGTGATCGGCATTCTGCCCGCGCCCGAACCCGGCAGCGATGCTTGGTGGGCGATGCTGGGGCGCGGCGATACGGCGCCGGTGCGCGTCGTCGCCTGCCTGCCGTTCCTCACCGAACCCGGCATGATGCCGGAAGCCTATGCGGTGGCGCAGGCCGATTTTGAGGAAACGGGCGCCGATACGAGCCTTGCCGTGCTGAGCTTTTCCGAAGCGGTGAGCGCGGGCGCGGTGGAAACTTTGCTCGAAGAAGCAGGCCTGACGGGCAGCGTCTATCTGCGCACAGAACAAAATGGGCAATATTTTGCGCTGATTGGTCTCACCGGTTTCATCAGTGCCGGGGACGGGCGCCTTGAAACTCTCTATAACCGGGACGGCATCGACGGGGTGCAGCTGATCGGCGGACATGCCGATCCCGTGCGCCTTGCCGGCTGTCTTGAAAAAGGAGAGTAAGCGATGAGCCCCGTTCGGCCCCGGTCCGGCATTCTCGATATCGCCCCTTATGTGGGCGGGCGCGAGAAAGTGGAAGGCACGCTCAAGCAGTACAAGCTGTCGGCCAACGAAACCCCGCTTGGGCCGAGCCCCAAGGCGCGCGAGGCGGCGATGGAAGCGCTCGGCGCCATGGAGCGCTATCCCGATGGCGGCGCGCTGGAGCTACGTAAAGCCATTGCCGGCGTTTATGGCCTCGATCCGGAACGCATCGTCTGCGGGGCAGGCTCGGACGAATTGCTGCACCTGCTGGCCCAGGCCTATATCGGACCCGGCGATGAAGCGATTGCGACCCGGCACGGCTTTCTGATCTATCCCATCGTTACGAAAGCGGCGGGCGGAGAGATCGTGCAGGTGCCGGAGAAGAACCTCACCGCGGATGTCGATGCCATTCTGGCGGCGCAAAACGAAAAGACGCGGATCGTTTTCCTCGCCAATCCCAACAACCCGACGGGCACCTATCTTTCTTTCTCCGAGATCAAGCGCCTGCGCGAAGGGTTGCGGGAGGATGTGCTTCTGGTGCTCGATGCCGCTTACGCTGAATATGTGCGCAGCAACGATTATGAATCCGGGATCGAGCTGGTTGCGACCCATGACAATGTGGTGATGACGCGCACCTTCTCGAAAGTCTATGGCCTGGCCGCGATCAGGCTCGGCTGGGCCTATTGTCCGGCAAGCGTTGCGGATGTGCTGAACCGCATTCGCGGGCCTTTCAACGTCAATGTGCCGGCGATGAAAGCAGGTATTGCCGCGATCGAGGATAAAGAGCACACGGCAAAAGCTGTCGCTCATAATGAGAAATGGCGTGCCTGGTTGAGCGAGGAAATTTCCGCGCTCGGGCTCGAGGTTGTGCCCAGCGTGACGAATTTCATTTCTTTCCGCTTTCCGCCCGAAACGGGCAAGAGCGCGGCGGAGGCGGATGAGTTTCTCTGCTCGAAAGGGCTGATCCTCCGGCAGATCGCTTCCTACGGGCTGCCGGATTATCTGCGCCTGACGGTGAGCACGGAAGAAGCCAATCTGAAGGTCGTGGCCGTATTGAAAGAGTTTTTGGGGAAGGCATGAGCAAGAGCGAACCTCTTTTCGGACGCATCGCGCTGATCGGGCTCGGGCTTATCGGCGGCTCCATCGGCCATGCGGTCAAGCGCGCGGGGCTTGCCGGGCATATTGCCGGTTTTGCCCGCTCGAAAGAGACGCGCGCGCGGGCGCTTGAAATCGGGTTCATCGACAGTGCTCATGAGAGCGCTTCGGAAGCGGCGAAAGATGCCGATCTCGTCATTCTCTGCGTGCCGGTGGGCGCGCTCGGGCCTTCTGCGAAGGAAATCGAACCTGCCTTAAAGAAAGGCGCAATCCTGACCGATGTGGGTTCGGTGAAAACCGCCGTGGTGCGCGATGTCGGCCCTTATGTGCCGGAGGGCGTGCATTTCATTCCCGGCCACCCGATTGCCGGGACGGAAGAATCGGGTCCCGACGCGGGCTTTGCCGAACTTTTCGACAATCGCTGGTGCATCCTCACGCCTGCGCCGGGCACGGAGGCGGAGGCCATCGAAGCGCTGACCGCGTTCTGGGAAGGGTGCGGCTCGAATGTCGATGTGATGGAATCCAAGCATCACGATCTCGTCTTTGCGATCGTCAGCCATTTGCCGCATCTCATCGCCTATAACATCGTGGGCACGGCGACGGATCTGGAAAAGGTCACGCAGTCCGAAGTCATCAAATATGCCGCAAGCGGCTTTCGCGATTTCACACGCCTTGCCGCCTCGGACCCCACCATGTGGCGTGATGTTTTCCTCAACAACAAGGAAGCGGTGCTGGAAATGCTGGGCCGCTTTTCCGAGGACCTCGCCGCGCTGCAGCGGGCGATCCGCTGGGGCGACGGGGACATGCTGTTCGATCTGTTCACCCGCACGCGCGCGGTGCGCCGCTCCATTATCGATGCGGGCCAGGACACGGATGCGCCGAATTTCGGGCGCAATCCCACCCACGCAAAATCCGTTTCCAAAAAATAAGGCGGCTTAATAAAGCGGCTCTAGGCGCCCGATTGAGACGGGCCCCAGAAACACCACGCCTTCATGAAAGGCGAGCGGCAGATGCATGCGCCCGTCCTGCGGTTTGCCTTGCAGGGCGGAGATGATGCCCGCGCCGGCAAAGATGACCGGCGCGCTTTCTTTCTTCACGATGCCGGTTTCAACGAGCCGGGCAATCAGGTCTTCCACCTTGCCGAAGCTGGCCTCGATGCGCCCGCTTGGGCGGCCTTTGGCATCGAGCGTCAGCTCGCCCTGGCCCTTCATGTCGATAGGTCCCCAGAGAAGCTGGAGATCGGAAATGGCGATGCGCCCGCCCGAAGCCGCCCAGGCGCGCGCGCCGGTATCGAGATCGGCGGGCAGACGCTCCGGCACTTCATAGCCGCGCATCTGGGCTTCGATGAGCGCGATTTCAGGCTCGAGCCAGCCCGTGACGGGGCCGAAGTCCCAAGCAATATCCGTTGCTTTGAGCGCCAGGTCGTAGGTGCGGGGCAGCGGCGGCGCGTCTTCTTCGGCGGCCTCAGGGTCGGGCGCGGGGCGCGTGTGAAGCTGCAAGCTGCCCGCGCTTGCCGAGCCGATGAAGGTGCCGCTGTCCTCACTGAGGCCTGAGGCCGTCCAGTCTTTCACCTCGACGGCGAGCCGCCCGATGGCGTCCTTGCGTGCGACGTAGCTGCCCCAGAGCGTTTCGGCTTTCGAGATGAAGCGCCGCTCGCCTTCGGGGCCTTTCAGCGTCAAATCCTGCTCGCCTTTGACGTCGATGATGAAATGGCCGGGCCTATAGGGAAGCATCTGGGCGCTGATTTCCGGCAGGGCGAGCGCCCAGGCGGTCTTGCCGCGGCCGCGGGTCAGTGTTGCCTCTTTCAGCGTCACGCCCATGCGGTAGGGAAAGCCGTGCATCTCATGGGTCTGCCAGTCCGCCTTCAACCCGCTGTCCTGAACGCGGCCTTTATAAGCGAGCAGCTCTTCTTCCAGATTGCCTGCAAGCGTGAACCAGAAAACGCTATAGGCCCCCGCGATCAGCGCGAGCGCGCCGAAGGGAGCGGCGATCTTCCAAGGGAAACGGGGGGCTGTGTCGGCGCTTTTTGCCATTTATGAATCGGTCCGGCTTTTATTGCTGCCCTCAAGTCTGCCCGCTAGGGTCTGGCGGAGCAAGTAAGAGGTATCATGCAGGATCTCTGGGTATTTGGATATGGCTCGCTGATGTGGCGGCCGGGTTTCGATTTCGTGGAACGGCGCGATGCGCGCCTTTACGGCTACCACCGGGAGTTTTGCGTTTTCTCCCATGTCCATCGCGGCACGCCGGAAAAACCGGGCCTCGTTTTCGGCCTCGACAGGGGCGGGGCATGCCGGGGCGCGGCCTTCCGCGTGGCCGGTGAAAAGGCCGCAGAGGTCTATGCTTACTTGCAGGAGCGCGAGCAGGTCACGAGCGTCTATCTCGATGTGATGCGCCCCGTGCGGCTTCTGGAAACGGGTGAGAAGGTGGCCGCGCTCTGCTTCATCGTCGACCGCGCGCATCTGCAATATGCCGGCAAGCTCTCTTTCGACGATCAGGTTCGCCTCATTGCGGAAGGGAAAGGCCAGTCCGGGGCCAATCCCGATTATCTTTTCGGCACGCTCACGCATCTGCGCGAGATCGGCATTAAGGACGCCCATCTTGAAGCTTTATGGCACGCCGTATCGCAGCGTCTGTCTTGATCGTTTCGGCGCCTGAAAACTTGGCGAGCCGCGCCAGCGCCTTGCGGAAGGCTTCCTCGCGGGCGCCCGTCCATTTGATGCCGGGTTCGAGCCAAAGGCCTTTCACTTCCAGCACACCTTCCTTGCGGTGAACTTTCATGTCCGCGCGGCCGGTAAAACGCGCCCCTTCCAGAATGGGCAGGACGTAATAGCCATATTGGCGCTTCTTTTCGGGGACGAAAATCTCGATCCGGTAATCGAAGCCGAAAATGCGCTCAGCTCTTTTCCGGTCCCGCAGCACGGGGTCGAAAGGGCTGAGAAAGCGCAGGCGCGTGGGCGGGGTGGGGGCGTCTTCAAGACGCTCCTCGATATCCTTAAAGGCCATGGCCGCGCGTTTCGTTCCGTCCGCGCCGGTGATTTCCACCTCGCATAGCTCGCGGGCATTCTCAGCCAGCCATTTTTTGACTTCCGCCGGCGGCAGACTTTCCCAGAAGGCGGTAATTTCCCCTTGCGTGGCCGTCCCCAGCCGTTTCAGCGCCTCGCGGCATTTCCAGTCGCGGATTTCCGCCGCACTTGGGGTATGGGTGCGGTGATCGTCGGGGATAACACGTTCCGCCAGGTCATAGACTTTCTGAAAACCCTCGCGCTTGGAGATGGCAAGATCGCCGGTGCGCCAGAGAAATTCCAGCGCGGTTTTGGACGGCCCCCAGCCCCACCAGCCGCCCGCGCCTTTGTCTTCAAAGTCACGGGCCATGAGCGGGCCTTCTTTCTCGATCCGCTGTTTGACGCTTTTGATGGTTTTAGGGCCATGCGGGCCGAGCCGTGTTTTCCAGGCCCCGTGTTTCAGTTTCTGCCGGGCCGCTTTGAAGCGCTCTTGCCAATAGGGATAAAACTCGATCGGGATAAGGCAGGCATCATGGGTCCAATGCTCGAAAAGCGCCTTGTCGCTTTCATGGAGCGCGTGCAAATCCTCGCGTTTGTATTTTTCCGCGCGCGAGAAAAGCATCATGTGATGGGCGCGCTCGACGGCATTGACCGAATCAAGCTGCAGATAACCGAGCTTGCCGATCAGGGCGCGCAGCTCTTCTTTGGGAAGCGGCGCGGCGGGTTTGCGCGTCAGGCCCTGCAAGTCGAGAAGCAGATGGCGGGCCTGGCGGTTGGTGATTTGAAGGGGCATCAGGCAGCGTAAGGTTCGTAGACGAATTCGAGTTTCAGCCCGTCTGGGTCGGCAAAAAAGACGGCGTAGTAATCCGGGCCATATTGGGGATAGGCGGCGGGGGCATCCAGAATTTCCGCGCCGATTTCTTTCAGCAGCGCATGGAGCCTGTCCACATCTTCCCGGCTTTGCGCATGCCAGGCGACGTGATGAAGGCCGGGGGCGTAGCGATTGTGTTTCTGGCCCGCGCTTTTAGCTTCGGCGCGCAAAATACCGATGGAGAGATAAGCGCCTGCGGGACGCGCCGCCCAATCGACGCTGTCGGCGTCTTCATCGACGCGGGCATAGCCCATGAAGCCCAGAACGGCATCGTAAAAGGGAGCGGAAATGGCGGGGTCTTTGACGGTCAGGTCGAGATGATGGATGGCGCCGCGCATTGTTGTTTTTGTCCTTTGCCCTTAGCTGCATTTCGAATAGCCGCAGGAAGTGCAGGTGTCGCAACCTTCCTGGCGCACCAGCCCGCGTTCACCGCAGCGCGGGCAGCCTTTCATCCCCGTTACCACCGCTCCTTCGAGCAAGTTGCCCTCGCTGAGCGGCTTGCCGTCTTGCTTGGCGATAAAACCGATATCGATCATGTGCCGCTCGATCGTCTCGCCGATGGCGGCCAGAAGTGAGGGCACATAGCGCCCGTTCATCCAGGAGCCGCCGCGCGGATCGAACACGGCTTTCAGTTCTTCGACGACGAACGTCACATCACCCCCGCGCCGGAAGACGGCGGAAATCATCCGCGTCAGCGCCACGGTCCAGGCATAATGCTCCATGTTCTTCGAGTTGATGAAAATCTCGAAGGGGCGGCGGCGCTTGTCCTGAATGATGTCGTTGAGCGTGATGTAAATGGCATGATCGCTTTCGGGCCATTGCAGCTTGTAGGTATAGCCGGGCAATACCGCATCGCGCTCGAGCGGCTTCGACATATAAACGACGCCGTCTTTGACCTCGAAAACGGGCGCGCCGCTTTCTTCTTCCGCCGGGCTTTCGGCGGGTGAGATCGAGAGCACGGAGCCGCGCACCTCGCTCGGGCGGTAAGTGGTGCAGCCTTTCAGGCCCGCTTTATAAGCGCTGGTATAAATATCCTTGAACGCCTCGAAGCTTATATCGGCGGGGCAATTGATCGTCTTGGAGATCGAGCTGTCGATATAAGGCTGGACGGCGGCCTGCACGGCGATATGAGCGTCCGGGGTCAGGTCCTGCGCGGTGGTGAAGGCCTCAGGCAGCGGCGCGTCTGCGCCGTTCAGGGCGCGGTATTCGGCAAGGGCATAATCCACCACCTCTTCCTCGCGCGTGCTGCCATCGGCAAGGCGCACCTTGCGCCGGTAGCTCGGCGCGAAAATCGGTTCGATGCCGCTTGAGACATTGCCCGCGAAAAGCGAGATCGTGCCGGTGGGTGCGATGGAGGTCAAAAGCGCGTTGCGGATGCCGTGATGGGCAATCGCATCCTGAAGATGCTGGGGCAGCGCCTTGACGGTTTCACCGGCGAGATAAGGCTCCTTCTCGAAAAGCGGGAAGGGTCCCTTTTCCTTGGCAAGCTCCACGGAGGCGGCATAGGCGGCATGCTGCAACCGGCTCATCCAGCGGTGAATGAGCGTCAGGCTTTCCGGCGCGCCGTAGCGCGCGCCGCACATCAACAGCGCATCGGCAAGGCCCGTCACGCCAAGGCCGATGCGGCGTTTGGCTTTCGCCTCATGCTCCTGCTCGGGCAGGGGAAAGCGCGAGACGTCGATCACATTGTCCATCATCCGCACGGCGACATGGACGAGATCTGCAAGCTCGTCCTCATCGATATGGGCTTCGGCGCCGAAGGGATGTTTGACGAGGGCGGCAAGGTTGAGCGAGCCGAGAAGGCAGGCGCCATAAGGCGGCAAGGGTTGCTCGCCGCAGGGGTTCGTCGCCTGAATGCTTTCGCAATAATGCAGGTTGTTGCGGGCATTGATGCGGTCGATGAAGATCACACCGGGCTCGGCATAAGCGTAAGTCGAGGCGGTGATGTGGTTCCAGAGCGCGCGGGCGCGCAAGGTCTTGAAGACCTTGCCTTCGAAAATGAGCTGCCAGTCGCCGTCTTCTTCCACCGCCTGCATGAAGGCATCGGTGACAAGGACGGAGAGATTGAAATTCGTCAGCCGCCCCGCTTCGCGTTTCGCGTCGATAAAGTCTTCGATATCCGGATGATCGCAGCGCATCGTCGCCATCATCGCGCCGCGCCGCGCGCCCGCCGACATGATGGTGCGGCACATCGCGTCCCACACATCCATAAAGCTCAAGGGGCCGGAGGCATCCGCGCCCACGCCCTTCACCGGCGCGCCTTTGGGGCGCAGCACCGAGAAGTCATAGCCGATGCCGCCGCCCTGCTGCATGGTCAGCGCGGCTTCCTTCAAATGCTCGAAGATGCCGGCCATCGTGTCGGGAATGGTGCCCATGACGAAGCAGTTGAAAAGCGTGACGTCGCGCCCGGTCCCCGCGCCTGCCAGAATGCGCCCGGCGGGCAGGAACTTGTAATCTTCCATCGCCTGATAAAAGCGCGCCGCCCAGCCCACCCGGTCATGGGGTTCGGCCAGCGCCAGGGCGGAGGCGACCCGCGCCCAGCTATCGCGCACAGAGGCATCGCCCCTGCCGTCTTGGGGGTTTTCATCCGGGCTGCGGAACCGGTATTTCAGGTTCCAGATTTCCTCTGCAATGGCCGGGCGTTCACCCATTTCACTCTCCTTGCGCGGGCGCTCCCGCAGGGCCCTATAAGCTAGGAAGCCGGACCCCTGGCGTCAATGAATGTTCCGTTAATGTTCACGGGTTTGCCGCCCGCCTGCACGGTGAGTTCGATTGGCAGGCGCATTTTAGGCCGGGAGAGTTGCAGGGGTGTTACCGGCGCGGGCGCAAAGCTTTAACCGGAAAACCCGGCCTCGGCCAAAAGCTTGTCCGTTGCCGGCTCGATGCGTCCCTCAAGCTCGGCCATGAAGGCCTTGCGGTTCATGCCGGGCGGAATAGGCGGCAGGAATTCCAGCACGATGGTGCCCGGCCTGCGCAGGAACTTGCGGCGGGGCCAGTAAAGGCCGGAATTGAGCGCCACGGGCACGCAGGCAATGCCGAGCTGGCTGTAGAGCCCGGCGACACCCGGCTTGTAAGGGTTGCGTGATCCGGGCGCCGCGCGCGTGCCTTCGGGGAAGATCACCAGATGCCGGTTCTGCGCCAGCGCGTTCTTGGCATGGCGGATGAGATTGCGCAGGGCGCTGGCGCCCGAGGCGCGGTCCACCGGCACCATCTGCGCCTTGAGCGAATACCAGCCGTAATAGGGGATATAGAGCAGCTCTTTTTTCAGCACGATGGCCGGGTCGTTCAAGATCGCGGCGTAGATGATCGTGTCCCACATGGACTGGTGCTTGGAGGCGATGAGCGCGGGCTCCCCCGGCAGATTTTCCAGTCCCCTCAACTCATAGCGCGTGCCGGCAATGACGCGCAGCAGCCACATGGTCCAGCGCGACCAGGCGCGCATGCAAAAGACGATAACGCCGCGCGGCAGGATGAAGGCGGGCGTTACCGCAATGCAGATCACCGCCGAGGACACATAAAAAACCAGATTGAAAAGCGCGGAACGCAGAAAGAGCACGGGAACCGTCCTATGGATGCGCCTCAGGCGCCGGGCACCGGCGGGGCGAGGTATGTGCGGGCGAAGGAGACAAGATATTTCGTATATTCGGAAACGAGAAGCTTTGCGGTGCCCGGATAGGCCCACCAGTCATTCAGGCGGACTTGATCCTGAAAGACGGGATAGCCGGTCAGCTCCGCCTCCGGCATGGCGCTTTGCAGCTCGCGCAGTGCGCGCGGCAGATGATAGGCGCTGGTGACGACGATAAGGCGCTGCATGGCGTTTTCCTGCGCCCAGGTCGCCGTCTCGATGGCATTGCCGATGGTGTTCTCCGCCCGCCAATCAAGATCGACGCAGCAATCGAACAGCGCCTGATCGGCTTTCAGCGCGGCGCGCAGTTCCTCGCGGGTGACTTCCGGATTGACGCCGGAAACGAGCAGCCGCTTCGCCTTGCCGCTATCGAGAAGGCCCATGGCTTCGGAAAGCCGTTCGGGCGTGCCGGTCAGAACGACGATGCCGTCAGCCGGGGCAAGGGCTGCGGGCGCTTTCTTTTCCAGCGACTGAATGAAACCGATCAGGCCGATGAGATAGGCCAGAAGCAGGGCAAGCAGCACCGTGCCTGCCAGGCGGGCAATCCAGCCTGCAGTCCCGTTTCTCGCTTGCCGGCCGGCCTCAGCCATTTCCAGCTCCTCCACTTCGCCTCCGGGGCTTGCGCCGCCTCTCGGACACCCTGACTTTTACAGTCTATTATTTTCAGTCTATTGCCGGGGAGTATACAGGGGCTGAACGGGCCGCGTCACATCATCCGTCCGAGCACCCTAAGCACGGTAAAGCGGGCCGTGGCGGCCACCACAAGCGCAAGCGCGGCGGGCACCACCATCAGCCAGAGATAATGCAGCGCGGAGAGCGAGGGAAGTGGCACCAGAAAGAGCGCCCCGTCCGCCGCCAATATTTCCATCAGCAGGAATGTGAAAAGCGCGAGGCCGAAGCCAATCAGGCCGCCCCGCCAGCCCAGATCGAAGAAATGGCGCTGGATTTCGGCGGCGATGAAGCCGTCCCGCGCGCCGCAAAGATGGAGCACTTCCACCACTTCCTGATTGGCCGAAAGCCCTGCCCGTGAAGCGAAAATGACAAGCGCGATGGTGGTCGCCGAAATGATCACCAGCACCGCAAAGGCAAGAAAGCGTGCCGCCGAAGTTGCCCCCAAAAGGTCCTCAAGCCACTGGCGGTGCGTGTCGAGGACGAGGCCGGGGGCGGCATCGGCAAGGCGCGCGGCGAGCGCTTCCATGTCGATTTTTGCGCCTTTTTCGAGCGCCACATCTATGAGGCGGGGCAGTGGCAGGCTGTCCGAAACCGTGCCCGTGCCGAGCCAGGGCTCGATCAGCGCGGCGGTTTCTTCCTGCCCGAGCGCTTCGGCTTTCACGATGCCGGGCGTGGCGAGGAGGAGAGAGCGGGCGGCGGCGATCTGGTCGTCCGGGCTTACCTCATCGGACGGCTTCACCTGCACGGTCAAGGTGCCGGTGAGATCGCTTTCCCAGCCGCTGGCGGCTTTAGAGACGATGAGCGATGCCCCGAGCGCGAGGCAGGCCAGAAAACTCATGGCGGCGATGACGAGGACGAGCGTCGGCCCCGTCGTGCCGGCGGCGGGCATGACGCCTTTTTGCGGCGCGGCCATGCGGCGCAGCCGTTCGGTCCAGGGCAGGCCCGTCTCTTCGGGCGGGGCGCCGGCGCTCTCAGCCATGATAGACAAGCTCCCCGTTTTGAATGAGGAGGACGGGTGCGCCCACCTGTTCGACCAATGAATGATCGTGGGTGGCGAAAAGGATCGAAGTGCCGAGCCGGTTGAGCTCTACAAAGAGCCGCATCAGGCGCTGGCCCATTTCCGGGTCGACGCTGCCGGTCGGCTCGTCGGCCAGCAAAAGTTCGGGCTGGGCGACGACGGCGCGGGCGATGGCGGCGCGCTGCTTTTCCCCGCCCGAAAGCGTCGGCGGTTTGGCGTCCATGCGCTCGCCAAGGCCCACCCAGGCCAGAAGCTCGCGCACATCGGCCCGGTAGCTGGCTTCCTCGCGCCCGGCCACTTTCAGCGGCAGGGCAATATTTTCGTAAGTGGTGAGATGGTCGAGCAGCCGGAATTCCTGAAAAACGATGCCGATACGCCGGCGCAGGCTCGGCAGGTCCTTGCGGTCGGTCGTTGCGATGTCATGGCCGAACATGGAAATCAGCCCGCGCGAGGGCTTGTGGGCCAGAAACATGAGTTTCAAGAGCGAGGTCTTGCCGGCCCCGGACGGGCCGGTAAGAAAATGAAAAGACCCCGGCTCCAGGTGAAACGAGACATCGCGCAAGACTTCCGGTCCCATGCCGTAGCGCATGCCCACATTTTCGAATCGCACCATAAAGGGTCTCCGGCTGTGTTTTGGCTTCTACCTTAACCCCCTCTTAACCGTGTATGGTCGTTAAATAAAGGGCTTGGGCCTTTCTCCGGCAGGCCGTTCCGGGGCCGGTTTTCCGTGCCATCCGCGTATCCTGGATGGTAGGGCTCAGCTTGTTTCACCACGCACTGTGTGCGAAGAACATATAGGCCACTCGCTAGTCGAATCGCATGATTATAACGTGCCCATCCTGTGATACGCGTTACAACGTGGATGCCGCCGGTTTCGAACCGTCGGGCCGTAAGGTCCGCTGCGCGAAATGCGGGGAGCATTGGCATCAGGAACCGGAAAGCGCGCAGGCCAAGGAAGACGCCGAAGAGCTGGAGAGCGCCGCTGCCACTGAAGCGGAGAGCGGCGAGGCAGAGAGCAGTGAGGATGTACCCCCGCCCCCGCCGCCGCTTGCCCCCGATTTCGGAAAACCGTCCAAGAAATCCAAAAAGGCCGATGAGGAAGACGAGGCGGCGCCCGCGCGCAGCCGTCCGCGCCATCAAATGCCCGTCAAGGCGCGCGGCAGCCGCACGCTGCAGGTGGCAGGCTGGGTGGCGCTCATCGCCTTTGTCGCGGGCTCCGCGCTTGGCGCGGCCGCTTTCCGCAGCGAGATCATTCGCCTCTGGCCGGCCACGCAAACGCTTTATGCCGCCTTCAACGATCCCGTCGATATCGACGACATGGCATTTCAAAACGTCTCTTACGAATACCAGTTCGAAAACGGGCTGCCGGTGCTTTCCATCCGCGGGGAAGTGATCAATGAAGGCGAGGCGCGCATTCCGCTGCGCCCGGTTCAGATCGACCTGCGCGGGGAAAACCGCGAGCGGCTTTATCACTGGACCTTCCGTCTGCCCGAAACCGCGCTCGATCCTGCCGAGCGGGCCGAATTCGTCACCCGTCTTTCTAGTCCGCCGCTTGAAGCGCGCGATCTCGTCATCCGCTTTACCGAAGAAGAGGAAACGCCGGAAGGCGGGGCCGAAAAGAACGGTGATGAAACGGGCGGGGAAAAGGACGAGGCTGCCCGGTGAGCAAGGGCGGTTCAGACGCAAATCCGCGCATCGAAGTACTTTTCAGCGCCGCTGAAATCGGCGACCGGCTGGGCGCGCTTGCCCGCGAGATCGTGGCCGACTTCGGCAGTGATTTTCTGATCGTGCCGGTGCTCAAAGGCAGTTTCATTTTTGCCGCCGATCTCGTGCGCGCGCTGCATTTTGCGGGCGCCAATCCGCGCGTCGATTTCCTGTCGCTGGCAAGTTACGGCGCCGCCACCTCTTCTTCCGGCAAGGTCGAGGTGCTGCGAGATCTGGAGGCCGATGTCAGCGGCGACAAAGTGTTGCTCATCGATGACATTCTGGAATCGGGCCGCACGCTTGAATTTGCCACCGGGCTTTTGACCTCGCGCGGGGCAGCGAAAACCGCTGCCTGCGTGCTGCTCGATAAACCGGGCAAGCGGGCGGTCTCTTTCGATGCGGATTATGTGGGCTTTGAATGCCCCGACAGGTTCGTCATCGGTTACGGGATGGATCTTGCCCATGCCTATAGGGCGCTGCCCTATATCGGCTATCTGCCGGATGCCTGATTAAAAGCGCCGCAGCAATCTTTCCAGATAATCGAGCTCGATCTGCGGGCGGCCCATCTCGGCGGCGCGCCGGCGCAGCTCATTGAGGATTTCCCGCGCGCGCTCTGCATCGATCACATCGGGCACCTGCACATCGTCGCCGAAATCGGGCCCGGCGGAACGGGTCGGCCGGCCCAGAGGATCGGTATTGGCATTGCCGTTGCCCTGGCCCGAATTGCCCGAACGGGCCATGCCGCCTGCCATGCGTTCCAGCATCTGATTGGCCATGGACTGGGCGCCCGCGCGCAGCTGGTCGATGGCCTGGCCCTGCGCACCGGTTGCGCGTTCCGCCCGGCCCTGTTTCAGGCGGTCATCGGCCTGATCCATCGCGCGCTGAGCGTGTTCAAGGGCGGAGGGTACTTCCTCGCCGTTATTGTGCAGTTCTTCCATCAAGGCGCGCAGCTTGTCGCGCAGGGCTTGCTGGCGCCCGCGCAGGTCCGGATAGCCGCCTTTGCCTGCACCTTGCTGGGCGCCTTGCTGCGCGCCTTGGCGGGCACCGCCCTGCTGCGTGCCATTTTGCTGATTGCCGCTTTGCCCTGCTCCTTGCTGGTTGGAGCTGAGGCCCTGGCGGCCTTGCTCTTCAAGCGGGCGGGCTTCTTCCTTCTTGGCCTCGCCGAACGTGTCGTCCATGAGCTCGCGCTGCTCGCCGATCAATTCACCCATTTCATTCAGCGCTTCGGAAAGAGCGGAAGGGGCCTGCGCGCTTTGGTTTTGACCCTCACCGGTCTGCAGATTTTCCAGAATATTGCCGAGCTGGGAAAGCATGTCCTGGGCCTGCTCGCGGGCGCCGGTGCGGGCGAGATCGCCGATCGCTTCCAGCATTTTTTCAAGATCGGAGCGCTCGAGCGCCTGTGTGTCGGGGTTCTGCGGCATGGCGGGTAGTTGTTCGGCCATGTCGCCCATCTTCTCCGAGAGCGCGTCGAGATAACGGGCGAGCGCCGACTTCAGCGCCTCCATCGCCGCTTCGATTTCCTCATCCGATGCGCCTTCGGCCAGCGCTTCGGCCAGCTTCTCGCGCGCATCGCGCAGGTCGCGCTCGGCCAGCGAGAGATCGCCGTCCTCAATATGAAGGGCAAGGTCCCAAAGAAGATCAAGCACGCCGTCCAGATCGGCGAGGTGCTGCGCCTTGGTCAGCCGCCAATAGGCTGCGCGCAGGCCGAGAAAGACCGTCATGTCGCCGCCTTGGCGTTCCAGGTCCTGCGAAAAGGCGCTCAGAAACCCGGCGATGTTCATGCGCGAGTCCGGGTAAAGAGCAAGGCGGCGGCGCTGCTCGGCAATGGCGGCGGCGAGCGGCTCCTTGAAGTGGCGCGCAGGCAGGGTGAGGGAACGCGTTTCGCTTTTGCCCGTCTGGCCCGCATCGTCTTCGGCGGCGAGCCAAAGCTCGACCGGCAGGCCCGCCCAGGGATGGGCCGTCAGATCGCGGAAAACTTCCTGGGAGACTTTTTTGGGGCGCAGGCGCGGCAAGGGCAGCTCGACGACGGGCGGGGGCATGAGCAGGCTTTCCGGCTTGCCGTTTTTACCCCCGGCTTCTTCGTCCTCTTCCGCCCGTTCGAAAAGCGGATCGCTGCCAGCCGTTTGAAAGAGCGTGCGTTCCTGCAGGACAACGGACGGCCCGAGTGCCATGCGCGCCTGAACGGATTTTAGGCCGTAATCGTCGCTGGCTTCATAGCCAAGGCGCAGCGCCTTGCGCAGCGTGTCTCCGAGCGGCCCTTCGAAAGCAATTTCAGGCGCATCATCCGGGATGATCTTGAAGTCCCAGCTGTAAAGATCGTTGCTTGCCCGGCTGAGGGTGAGCGCCGTGTCTTCGCTGAGCGTCACCTGCGCTTCATAGGCGTTTTCGCTGAGCGTCTTGAAGGCGGTCTCGCTGCCGCCTGCAAGCGCATAGGCCGGGCGCGGGCCGGGGCCGTGAACGCGTAAGGTCAGGACCGAACCTTCGGGGATCTCGAAGTCGCTTTTGCCTTTCGGCGCGCCTTTGGCGCCGGCCAGAAAGAGTGGCGGCCGGCCGGTATAGGCGGGCGGGTTCACCCAGGCATCGACGCTGGTTGTCATGTCCGGCATGCCGAGGCCCGGCCAATAGGTGCGCGCCAGCCGCTCCCCCGTTTCCGGTCCGAGGATGACGGCAAAGACGAGAAGAGCGGTGACGAGCGCGGCGCGCAGCGCGTAAGGGTCGGCGGCGGCAAGGCTGGCGCGGGGCAGGCCGACACGGGCCTTGACGACTTTCTCCGCGATCCAGGCGCGATGAGCGGCCCAAAGCGCCGCCTCGCCCGTGCCCTCGGCGGCTTCATCGTTAAAAGCGGAAAGCGGGCGGTGGGAGAGGCCGGAGATGTGCTCCATCCGGCGCAGCGCTTCCTCGCGGCTTGGCGGGTAGAACGCGGCGCGGCGCTGCCAGAGGAAAAAACCGGCGGCGGCGAAACTTGCGCACCACAAAAGCCAATGAGCGGCGAGGGGCAGGCTGCTTAGAAAGCCGCTGAGGCCCGCGAGTGTGAAAAGCCCGAGAATGGCGAGGCTCGGCCAGAGAGCGGGCCAGAGCCGCTCCCAGAAGAGCGCAAGGCGGCTTGCGCCCACGCGCCGCTCGATCGGCGCAGGCAGGCCAGGCTTTTCCAGACCAGGCTTTTGTGAGGCGTCTTGCTCCGCCAAGCCGAGGGCTCCTCTTCCCGCGTGCGTTCCGCTGCCCCCTGATCAGATAGGTCCGTTTCCTTAAGGGGCCAGCCAGTCCGGTATCTTATCCTGCCCGAGCATTGCGTCATAATCTGGGCGCGGGCGGATCACGGCCATGTGTTCGCCGGAGACCATGATTTCGGGCACCAGAGGCCGCGTATTATAGGTCGAGGAAAGCACCGCCCCATAGGCCCCGGCCGACATAAGCGCGATGAGATCGCCGGATTTGAGGGGGGGAAGCTGGCGCCCCTTGGCGAAGAAATCCCCGGTCTCGCAGACGGGCCCCACCACATCATAAGTGACGGGTGCGGCGTCCGGCGCCTCGCTCACCGGCAGAATGTCGTGATGGGCATCATAAAGCGTCGGGCGGATGAGATCGTTCATCGCGGCATCGACAATGAGGAAAGCCCGGTCGGTGCCGTGCTTCTCATAGATGACGGAGGAAACGAGAACGCCGGCGTTGCCCGCAATCATGCGTCCCGGCTCGAACATCAGCGTGCAGCCCAGATGCCCGACAGTGCGCTCTACCATTGCTGCATATTCGGTCGGGTGCGGCGGCACGTCATTCGTGCCCCGGTAGGGAATACCGAGCCCGCCGCCAAGATCGAGCCGCTTGATGTCGTGGCCCGCGGCGCGCAGCCGTTCAGCCATTTCCGCTACACGGGTAAAGGCCGCTTCAAAGGGGGCAAGGTCGGTCAGCTGGCTGCCTATATGTACATCGATGCCCGCCACCTCGATGCCGGGAAGGGCAGCGGCGCGGTCATAGACCTCCGGCGCGCGCTGCCAGGAAATGCCGAACTTGTTTTCCGCTTTCCCGGTGGCGATTTTCTCGTGGGTTTTGGCATCGACATCCGGATTGACGCGCAGCGCAACGGAAGCCTTCTTGCCCATGGCGGCGGCAACTTTTGAGAGCTGCTCGAGTTCCGGTTCCGACTCAACATTGAATTGCAGGATACCCGTCTCAAGTGCGAAACGCATTTCCTCTTCAGTTTTGCCGACGCCGGAAAAGACGATTTTTTCAGGCACAATGCCTGCGGCCAGCGCGCGGCGCAGCTCGCCCTGCGAGACGACATCGGCGCCTGAGCCCAGATCCGCCAGCAGTTTAATGACGGCAAGGTTGGAATTGGCTTTGACCGAATAGCAGATCAGCGTGTCGGTGCCTTTGAAGGCATCGGCAAAAACCTGATAGTGGCGCTCGATCGTGGCGCGCGAATAGCAATAGAAGGGCGTGCCGATCTTTGCGGCAATATCGCTGAGCGCGACATCTTCGGCATGAAGCACGCCGTTCTTGTAGGCAAAATGATGCATAAGATTCTCTGCGGCAGCGCTGGTTTTGGGGCGCCGGTTTTAAGAGGCCTGCTCTTCCTGCTGCGGGGCGGGCGGGTCCTGGAGATTGCCTTTCTTGCCGCAAGCGGCAAGGCCTAGCGACAGGGTCAGAGCGGCGGTCAGCGCAATGGTCAGTGTGCGTTTCATGGTTCTACCGATCAGTTTTGTTATCCCCAGCGAGCGTCTTTTCCCAGAACGCAGCCATGGCTTTGACGTTATCCGGCGCCGTGCCGCCGAAGCTCGTGCGGCTCTTGACGGAATTGTCGATGCCGAGCACGGAATAGACTTCCTCGGTAATGCGCGGTTCGGTTTCCTGCATTTCGGCAAGAGTGAGCCCGTCGAGATCGCAGCCTTTTGCCTCCGCCTTCGCCACCAGCGTACCGGTGACATGGTGCGCGTTGCGGAAGGGCATGTCCAGCGCGCGCACCAGCCAGTCGGCAAGATCCGTGGCGGTGGAAAAGCCTTTGGCGGCGCTGGCGCGCATCGCGTCTTCGTTCACCTTAAGGCGCGTCACCATGGCGGTCATGGCGGCGATGCAAAGCGAGAGGGAATCGAGCGCGTCGAAAGCCGTTTCCTTGTCTTCCTGCATGTCCTTGGAATAGGCCAGCGGCAAGCCCTTCATGACGACGAGCAGCGAGGTCAGACCGCCGATCACCCGGCCGGTCTTGGCGCGCACGAGCTCGGCGGCATCCGGGTTCTTTTTCTGCGGCATGATGGAAGAGCCCGTGGTCAGGCTGTCCGGCAGGCGCACGAAATCGAAACCGGGCGTCACCCAGATCACCAGTTCCTCGGCAAGGCGCGAGAGATGCACGGCGGTGATCGCCGCCGCGCTCAAGGTTTCGAGCACGAAATCGCGGTCCGACACGCTGTCGAGCGAATTGCGCGTCGGCCCGTCGAAGCCGAGTGCTGCCGCCGTCTGTTCCCGGTCGATGGGAAAGGAGGTGCCGGCAAGGGCGGCGGCGCCGAGCGGGCTTTCGTTCAGCCTTTTGCGCGCATCGGCAAAGCGGCCCCGGTCCCGGCCCGCCATTTCCACATAAGCCAGGCAATGATGGCCGAAGGTAACGGGCTGGGCGGTCTGCAAATGCGTAAAGCCTGGCATCACCGTTGCCGCATGCGCCTTGGCTTTGGCCACCAGCGCTTCCTGCAGGGCGCGCAGTTGGGTGTCCAGATGATCGAGCGTGTCGCGGATATAGAGTTTGAAATCCGTCGCCACCTGGTCGTTGCGCGAGCGGGCGGTGTGAAGGCGGCCCGCGGCCTCGCCCACGGTTTCTTTCAGGCGCGCTTCGATATTCATGTGAATGTCTTCAAGCGCGCGGGAGAATTCGAAGGCGCCTGCCTCAATTTCCGCGCCGATCGCGTCGAGCCCCGCGACAATTTGATCTACGTCCGCCTTTGCAATAATTCCCTTTTCGGCGAGCATGTGGGCATGCGCTTTTGAGCCCCTTATATCCTGGGCGGCAAAACGCTTGTCGAAGCCGATGGAGGCATTGATTTCCTCCATGATTTCATCGGGGCTCTCGCCGAACCGGCCGCCCCACATTTTGTTGCTCATTCGTCTTCTCCGGCGTATTGCCCGCGCCGGGGCGTGGGAGGTAAATTGATGACCCGGTCCAAGATATTGCTGCCGCTCGGAGCCCTGGCTTTGGCGGGGATCATTGCTTTAGGGGTCATATACTTGATTGAGCCGGGCGGGCGCAATCTTGAAGGGGGGCAGGCTTCCGGGCCCCTTGCCGCCTATTCGGTGGGCGAGATGAAGGGATTTGTGAGTTTTCCCAAGCTCGAAGCCCCCGATCCCGTCAGTTTCCGGAACGCGGCGGGTGAGGAACTGGGGCTCGATGCCTTCAAGGGCAAGGTCGTGCTGCTCAATCTCTGGGCGACCTGGTGCGGGCCCTGCCGCCATGAAATGCCGGCGCTCGACCGGTTGCAGGCCGATCTTGGGGGGGCGGATTTCGAGGTCGTGGCGCTCAGCCTCGATAAAGGCGGCATGGAGGGCCCCAAGGCTTTCTATGAGGAAGTGGGGGTGACGAACTTGGCGCTCTATCAGGACCCTTCCGCGCGGGCAGGCGTGACGCTCGGCGCATTCGGCCTGCCGCTGACCATGCTGCTCGATAAGGAAGGGCGCGTGGTCGGCCGTCTTGTCGGGGCCGCGGAATGGGATTCGCCCGATGCCAAGGCGCTGATCAGGGCCGTGCTGGAGCGGGAATAGGCTTTCAGGCCTCCGTCACCATCATGCCAATGGCCTGACCCATTTGGCCGGGCGTGCCGGCTGAAAGCGGCAGGGCGGCAATATGGAGCACCCGGTGATTGTCGGCGTGATAATCCATGCGGGTGCGCAGGAAGAGCGGCGCCTGCTCGTTCACCAGCCGGGTGATCACGACTTTCCAGCGTTCCTGGGATTTTTGTGCAAGCTCTGGCGGGCGGTTGCGGCCGATTTCAGTGCGGCCTGTGCCGGTGCGTTCTTCTCCGGTCAAATAGGCAAGCTCGGAGCCGAAAAGCCGGACGCGGAAATCGCCTTCGGCGGTGAGCGAATCGACCAACAGAATATTCGGTAGAAGGCGGGGGATCTCTATCGGGTCGATATCGGCGCGGTCGGGCATCGCGCGGCCCGCGGCCTTTTCGCGCCAATAGTCGTAAAGCTGGATGGTGAGCGGATGAAGCGGCACGTCCATCCACTGCAACCCGGCTGGAATTCTATTGATCGGCCCGCATGTCATGCCGTTTCCCCTATCCTATCCGGCGCGGCCTGCGCGCTGCAGAGAGTTCTACGACTCGTTTTTCCAAGAGGATCATGCATCTGTGTGAGAGGACAAGGGTGCAGCTCCCTATTTTGCGCGGTCAGATGAAGCCCGGTGCTTCGGTGCCGTAAGGCACGGGCGGCGGCAGCAAGTCATCTGCAGAGCGGGGCAGCGTGACGAGAATACCGAGTATCTGTTTCATCTCCTCGCTATCCTTGCCGCAAAGCGGCAGGCAGGCGCCGTGAAAGATCATGAAATCGCGCCCGCTATTGCTCATCGGCGCCTTGACGAAGGTGGGCGCTTTTTCGGCCACGGTCAGATGAAAAATATTGAGCCAGCGCAGGCGGATGTTCTGCGCCGATTGTTCCTGCCTCTGGCAGTTGATCTGTGAGAGGCGCATGCCGGTGCGGTCCTCGCCGACCATTTCGGTGAGCTCGGACCCGAAGACACGGATCTGTCCGTCCTTGCCGTCCTCCAGAATGTCGAAAAGAACGAGATGGGGCATGAGGCGGGGAATGTCGGTGGGGGAAATGTCGCCGCGCGCCGGCATGGCCCGGCCGGGCCCCCGTTTTTCCTCCCAGTAATCCAGAAGCAGGGCGAGTTGGGGGTGTTGCGGCTCGGCCAGCCGTTCGAGCATGGTGCCTTCCGTCGCGGCATTTGCGGCGCTTTGCGGCGCCTCCTGCCATCCGAACCAGCGCATGTTCTCGCCCTCCCCTGCAAGATCAGCCCTCATTGAAGTCTGAAGACGCAATCTAACCAAAATCTAAACAGGCAAAGGTTTTATGCAGATAAAGAAAAGGCCCCTTTTAGGGGCCTTGACCTTGCGTCATCTTGCTTGTTGAAAGCGGCGTTCTAGCGCGTGGGCACCGGATGATCGCCCCGGTAATCGTAAAAGCCGCGCCCGGCTTTGCGCCCGAGCCAGCCGGCTTCCACATATTTCACAAGCAGCGGGCAGGGCCGGTATTTGGAATCGGCAAGCCCGTCATAAAGCACCTGCATGATGGAAAGGCAGGTATCGAGGCCGATAAAGTCGGCAAGCTGCAAAGGGCCCATCGGATGATTGGCGCCGAGACGCATCGCTTTGTCGATGCCTTCCACGCTGCCCACCCCTTCATAAAGTGCGTAAACGGCTTCGTTGATCATGGGCAGGAGAATGCGGTTGACGATGAAGGCGGGGAAATCTTCTGCGCTTGTCCATTGCTTGCCGAGCCGCTCGGCAAGCGTGCGCACCGCCTCGAAGGTTTCATCCGAGGTGGCGATGCCGCGCACGAGTTCCACGAGCTCCATCACCGGCACCGGGTTCATGAAGTGCAGCCCCATGAATTTTTCCGGTCGGTCGGTCGCCGAGGCAAGGCGCGTGATGGAGATGGAGGAGGTGTTCGTGCAAATGATGGCGTTATCGGAAATCAGCGGGCAGATCTCGGTAAAGATCGAGCGTTTGACTTCCTCGCTTTCCGTTGCCGCTTCGACGACGAGATCGGCCTGGTCGATCTGGCCGTAGCCATCGGCGGGGCGGATGCGGTCCAGCGCGGCTTCGCGCTCGCTTTCCGATATGCGCCCGCTCGTCACCTGGCGGTTCATATTGCCCGTGATGGTGGCGATGCCGGCTTCGGCCCGGTCCATCGTCATGTCGATCAATTGCACCTTGTAGCCGGCCAGGGCGCAGACATGCGCAATGCCGCTGCCCATCTGTCCGGCGCCAATGACCGCAACCTCATTGAAACTCATTCCCAGCACCTCGTCGCATGTTTGCGTGTCGTGTGTTTTTGCGAGCCTACACGAAAACGGCGCCACCGGATATTTTCCGGCGGCGCCGCTTCATGGCATGGCTTAGGACATAGGCCCTGTCTTAAAGACCGGCTTTGCCCAGTTCTTCTTCCAGCTCCGGCACCGCCTTGAAGAGGTCGGCAACCAGGCCGTAATCGGCGACCTGGAAGATCGGCGCTTCTTCGTCCTTGTTGATGGCGACGATGACTTTGGAGTCCTTCATGCCGGCAAGGTGCTGAATGGCGCCGGAAATACCGACGGCGATGTAAAGCTCGGGCGCAACGACCTTACCGGTCTGGCCGACCTGATAATCGTTCGGCACGAAGCCTGCGTCCACAGCTGCGCGGGAAGCGCCGACAGCGGCGCCGAGCTTGTCGGCGATCTTGTCGAGCATGTGGAAGTTGTCACCGGACTGCATGCCGCGGCCGCCCGATACGATGATCTTGGCCGAGGTCAGTTCCGGACGGTCCGACTTCGTCAGTTCTTCGTTCACGAACTCGGAAAGGCCGGGATTGTCGGCTGCCGAAGCGTTTTCCACGGAAGCCGAGCCGCCGTCACCCGCCGCCGGGAAGGCGGTGGTGCGCACGGTGATGACTTTCTTGGCGTCTTTCGACTTCACCGTCTGAATGGCGTTACCGGCATAGATCGGACGCTCGAATGTGTCCGCGGAGACAACGCCGGTGATGTCGGAAATCTGCATCACGTCGAGCAGAGCTGCGACGCGCGGCATGATGTTCTTGCCAACGGTGGTGGCGGCGGAGACGATGGCGTCGTAATTACCGGCCAGGCTGACGATCAGGGCTGCCAGCGGTTCGGCAAGACGGTGGCCGTACTGTGCATCTTCGACGAGCAGCACTTTGGCGGCGCCGTCGATTTTTGCGGCGGCGTCTGCAACAGCGGCGCAGCCTTCACCGGCCACGAGCACATGCACATCCGCGCCCAGCGCTTTTGCCGCCGACATGGCTTTCGCCGTGGCGTCGTTCAGCTTGGCGTTATCGTGTTCTGCAATAAGAAGGGTTGTCATCCGATCACTCCCGCTTCCTTGAGCTTCGAAACCAGTTCGCCCACCGTTTCAACCTTGATACCGGCTTCACGCTGGGGCGGTTCGGCGACTTTCTGCACTTCAAGGCGCGGCGCGATGTCGACACCGAAATCGCCCGGCTCTTTCGTGTCGATTGGCTTCTTCTTCGCCTTCATGATGTTGGGAAGCGAAGCGTAGCGCGGCTCGTTGAGGCGCAGGTCGGAGGTGACGACTGCCGGCATGTTGATCTTGATGGTCTGCAGACCGCCGTCGATCTCGCGGGTCACGGCCGCCTTGTCGCCTTCGATGTCGATTTTCGAGGCGAAGGTGCCCTGCGACCAGCCGAGCAGAGCGGAGAGCATCTGACCGGTCTGATTGCAATCGTCATCGATGGCCTGCTTGCCGACGATGATGAGATCGGGTTTTTCTTCTTCTGCCACTGCTTTAAGCAGCTTTGCCACGCCCAGCGGCTCGACCGTGTCATCGGTCTTGATCAGGATGCCGCGGTCGGCGCCCATGGCGAGCGCTGTGCGGATGGTTTCCTGTGCCTGCTGCGGGCCGACGGAGACGACCACGACTTCCGTGGCTTTGCCGGCTTCTTTCAGGCGGACGGCCTCTTCGACGGAAATTTCGTCGAAGGGGTTCATGGACATTTTGACGTTAGCGAGCTCGACACCGCTCTGATCCGATTTCACCCGGATCTTCACGTTATAGTCGACCACCCGCTTGACGGGAACGAGGACTTTCATTGAGCTGAACTCCTGCGCGTTGCCAGACGCTGGTCTCGGGGTTGCCGTTTTCCCGATCAGCGGCGCGAGGCTGAAGCTCTTTCAAGCGGCTCAGGCCCTGCCATCAATCGAGGGAAACTGCGACTATACGGAGCAAAGACAAGGGTTTGTCCGTCGCTCCGCTGTTGCGGTGCGGCAACCTAGTCCGGGTGCAAGGCCCTGTCAATGAAGCGGGATAGGCGGAGGGGCGATCTTTCCGTTTCGCCCGCAAAGACCCCGGTGAAAGCGTTGCGGCAGGGCGAGCGGGCGCAAGAGGCGCCGGTTCTGGGGCGATTTGACGCGCCTTGGCGTCGCTTTATCCCTTCAATCTATCCGGCTTAACGGTTGGCCCCGGGAACCCAGAGAATATCGTCCTTGCCGTCCCGGTTGGCATGGCGCGCTGCGACAAAAAAGAAATCGGAGAGCCGGTTTACATATTTCAGGGCCGGGGCGCCCACCCCTTCCGGATCGCGCTCCTTCAGCGCCGTCATGATGCGCTCCGCCCGGCGCGAGACGGTGCGGGCCAGGTGCAAATGCGCAGAAAGGGGACTGCCGCCCGGCAGGATGAAGGAGTTCAGCGGCGCCATTTCCTTGTTCATGGCGTCGATCTCCCGCTCGAGGCGAGCCACCTGCTCCTCGCCGATGCGCAGCGGTTCATAACCTTCCATCATCTCGGGCAAGGGCTCGTTGGGCGGAATGCACAGATCCGCGCCGAGGTCGAAAAGGTCGTTCTGAATGCGGCCCAGCATCTCGTCCATGCCGGGAACGTTGCCTGCATGAAGGCGGGCAAGGCCCACCACCGCGTTCAACTCGTCCGTCGTGCCATAGGTCTCGATGCGCAGGTCGTGCTTGGGCAGGCGCTGGCCGGTGCCGAGCGCGGTCGTGCCTTCATCGCCCGTGCGGGTATAGATCTTGTTCAAAACGACCATGGCGGTTTCTTTCGTTCGGGCAGGAGGGGCCTCGGCGCGTTTATGAAGCGCCGGTTTCTTTCGGGGATGATACCGCCTTGGCGGCAAATGCAAAATGCCGGGTAGCTTGACGGGGCGGGGCAGGCGGGCAAAACTGAGCGCGGCTTGGTCGATGCCTCCATTGTCCGCGGAAAGGGCTGCGCCCGCGACCAGACGAACAGATACCGTTTCACGGTTTCCTTTTCAGTCTGACAGGCGGACACGGACCTGATGAAGAGGAACCGGCCATGACCGATCCCGCTTTGGCGGAGAACCCTTTCCGTCTCAATCTCGACCAGCAGAAGAAACGCGCCAAGGAGCTGCACCGGCTCACCCTTGCGGGCGACAGCGCCGCGCTGGCGCGTGTTGCCGCGCAAAAGGAGGGAAGCCCCCGCGATCCCTTCAGGCTCGCCGATGCGCAATTTGTCATTGCCCGTGAGCTTGGCCTTGCCAGCTGGCCGAAGCTGAAAGCCCATGTCGAAGAAATGACCGCCGCGCGAGCGGATATGACCGGCACAGTCCGAGCGCCGCTCGATAGCGATATGCCGACGCTGCATATTCGCTGCGGGAACGATATCGAAAAGGTGCTGCCGCTCGCGGGCTTTAGGGGTGACTTTCTGGAAGTCTCCAATCCGCTCGCCATAGGGCCGGTCAGGGAAGGGGCGGACTGGCTTGCCGCCCGCGTGGGCTTTCTGGACGGCGCGTTCGGCGCTTTCGATGTGCCGGGCTCAAACCTCCTTTACGAGGTGCAGGAAAAGCTGGAGCGCGCGGGCGAGACTTACCGGCGTGCCGTTCTCTGGTTCGAGCATGACAGTTTCGATCAGCTCATTCTGATTTATGTGCTCAGCATTTTGGCGGAGGCGCGCGCGCCGCTGCGCCTGGAGCTTGCCACGGCGGGCAGCTTTCCCGGCATGCAGCCTTTCTGGGGGCTCGGACAATTGCCGCCCGAAGCCTTGCGTCTTCTTTGGGAACGGCGTCAGACCGTGACACCTGCGCAGCTTTCCTGCGCGCAGGAGGCTTTCGCCGCGCTCAGAGCGCCCTCGCCGGAAGCGCTGACCCGCTTGGCAGCGCGGGGGGATCTGCCGCTTCCCTTTCTTGCGCGCGCCTTGCGCCGCCATCTGGCCGAGTTGCCGGGCGCAGGCGATGGGCTTTCGCTTACACAGCGTTTTATTCTCGAAATTCTCGCTGAAGAAGAACGCAGCGCGGGGCGCATCTTCCGCGCGCTGATGCTGGAGCGCGAGCCCTTGCCCTGGCTCGGCGATCTCATGTTCTGGGTGATCTTGAAAGAGATGGCGGCAGCGGCGACCCCGCCGCTCACGCTTTCTTACGAGAATGAAGAAGATTGGCCGCAGGCCCGCGCGGCTCTTACCCCGGCAGGCGAGGCCGTGCTTGCGGGCACGCGGGACTATCTCGATCTTGCCCCGCCTGCCCGGTGGACCGGCGGTGTCAGCATCGCCCCCCCTGCCGCGAACTGGCGCTGGGACAGAGCGCGGGAGAAGCTGGTTGCGCCTTAAACCTTGGCGAAAGGCAGCATCCTTTTCAGTACCACATCTTTGCGGATGAAGTGATGATAGAGCGCGGCGGGAATATGCAGAACCAGCAGCGCAATCAGGATCATCGCATTGATCGCATGGGCGGTATGGAAAATCCCGAACAGCTGTTCGTTCTCTTCGATCTGGAGCGGACCGAGGCCGAAGGGGCTTACCGGAAAACCGGCAAAGAGCGATTGGCCGATGCCCCAGAGGGGCTGAAGGAAGAGAAAGAGATAAAGGCTATGATGCACGGCCTTTGAAAGCACCACCTGCCAGCGCGGCAGATCGGCGGGCAGGGCGGGTGCGGGATGCGTGAGCCGCCAGATGAGGCGGGCCGTCATGAGAATGAGCACGGAGGCGCCGAGCGAGGAGTGGATGACCAGCGTTTCGACATGTTCTTTTTCCGGCAGATCGCCTAGCGTCCAGCCGAAGATCAGCATGACGAGTACGAAAAGCGCGATCAGCCAGTGCAGTGCTTTGGCCGTGCCCGTATAGGCACGGACGGTTCCGGCTTGAATATCTTGTGACATGGTGCATCCCCTCCCAGTCTTATGTTTGAAGAGGATGCGCCGGGCGGCGGGCAGGATCAAGGGATGTTGAGGCGGGCAAGCAAACGCCGCCCTCTCCATGAAAGGGCGGCGCTGATTGGTGCGGTGGGCTCAGTGCCTTAAAGGTGGCTGCGCCACTGGGCGATGGCCTTGCCGATTTCGTGCGGACTGTCTTCCTGAATGAAATGCGAGCCTTTGACGGTAACCTCCGTCTGGTTCTTCCAGCTGCGGCAGAACTCGCGCTGCGCGCCGATCAAAATTGCGCCGGGATCGGCATTGATGAAGAGCTTGGGCAGATCGTTCGAGACCATCCAGTTCGCATAAGACTGAACGATCTCCACCACGTCCGCCGGCTCACCCGCCAGCGGGATCTGCCGCGGCCAGGTAAGCGCCGGGCGGCGGTCCTCGCCTGCCTTTTCGAAGGGGCGGCGGTAAACGGCCATCTCTTCTTCGGTCAGCCCACGCAGCACGGAGCCGGGCAGCACGCGTTCCACGAAGACGTTTTTCTCCAGCACCATTTCCTCACCGGCGGGCGAACGGAAGCCTTCGAAAACCGGGCGCGCGTCCGGGTTCCATTCGTCCCATGCCATGGGCCGCACGATCCCTTCCATATAGGCGATGGCTTTCACCGCCTCGCGGTGGCGGTTTGCCCAATCGAAACCGAGCGCCGAGCCCCAGTCGTGAATGACGAGGGTGAGATTGTTGCCGATACCGAGCGCCTCAACGAAGCCGTCGAGATACTCACGGTGTTCCTTGAACGTGTAGCGGTCCGGGCCGGAGTTTTCGAGCTTTTGCGAATCGCCCATGCCGATCAGGTCCGGCGCGATGCAGCGCGCCTGACCGGTGAGATGCGGCATGACATTGCGCCAGAGGTAAGAGGAGGTCGGGTTGCCATGCAGAAAGAGAACGGGCTCGCCACTTGCCGGGCCAAGGTCCACATAGGCCATGGACTTGCCTTTGACGGTGACGGTGTTTTTCGGATGCTCGGCGGTTGAAATATCGCTCATTCTTTTTCCTGTCTTTTCTTGCCGGTGTCTTTTTATTTTTGGTTGTCGTCGAAAGATGTGTTCAGGCGGCTGGCCCTCGGCCGTAATTCAAGGCCGCTTCCAGAATGCGGGTTGAAAGGGCGGGGTCCTCCACGGCGCGGGCAAGGCTCATGGCCCCGACGCACAAGCTGAGAAGGCCGATCACTTCGCTCTCGCAGGCAGCTGTATCGGCGTTGCCGTCTTTGCCGCCGAGCAAGGCGGTGAGCCGGCTGAGTGTGGTTTCGATCTCATCGGCAAAGGCGCGGCGCTGCGCGGCGGTGCCATGGGCAAATTCCTGGGCGCAAGCAGCAAAAGCGCAGCCTGCCGCCGGGCGGTCGCGGTGCTTGGCGTTGAGGTAGCCTTCAAGGAGGCGCGGCACGCGTTCATGCGCGGGCGCGCCTTCGGCAGCGGCAAGCCAGCTTTCCCGGTAATTGAAGGCGGCGCGGAAGGCGGCCTCGATCAGCGCGTCTTTGTCGGGGAAGTGAGAATAGAAGGCGCCGTGGGTCAGGCCTGCGCGGGCCATGACATCGGCGACGGAAAAGCTGCCGCCCCCTTCCTCGCGCAGCATGTCGGCGGCGGCTGCGAGAATGCGCTGCTTGCTCTCATCCTTGCTTTCGGCCCGTTTGCCCCGGTTCGGTTTTGTGGTGCCCATCTCTCCCCCCTTTGAGAGAAGAGACGCTAATGGGCGCCGTTTGCCGCGTCAACATTCGCATGATGATTATCATGCGAGTTTTTGAGGGGCGCTTAAGGCACGCCCCGGCAAACCTGCCGTCCGACGCAAAAATCCTTGTTGCTCACCGGCTTGCCGTCCTTGTCATAAGCGGTGCAATTGGGCGCATTCTGGCAAAGATCGCGGGCGAATCTCTCCCGCGCTGCCTGGCTGCAGGCGGTGAGCAGAGCGGCGGCAAGGAGAATGAAGAGTGCCCGTCTCATTCCGCAGCCTCCCTGCCAAGAGGTGAAGGCGGGCCGTTCGAGGGCTCATAGACGAGAAGGTCGCCGGGCTGGCAGGCAAGCGCCCGGCAAATCGCTTCCAGCGTTTCAAAGCGCACACCTTTCACCTTGCCCGATTTCAGAAGTGAGAGATTGGCCTCGGTAATGCCGATCTCCTGGGCAAGTTCTTTAGAGCGCATTTTTCGGCGCGCCAGCATGACGTCCAGCGTAACGGTGATGGGCATGGAAACTCCTTAGACGAAGGCGGCGTTTTCTTCCTGAAGGCGCACGGCATCGGCCATGACCCAGGAAATGACCAGGAGCACGATGCCGGTCAGAAGCATGGTGAGCTGGGCGGAGGAAAGAGAGATGGCTAGCTCCCGCTGGCCGGCCGGATTGTCATAGGAAAGGGCGACGGAAAGGGCCGCGCCCGTCAGGATGCCCGCCGGCGTTGCCGCGACAAGCGCCCAGGCCATGTTCGTGAAGCAGCGCACGGTGGCAGGCGTGAAATAGACCCCTGCCGCATAGAAGCTGAAAAGCCGGCGCAGATTGACGAGCGCGAAAAGCGCGATGGCAAGCGGGATCAGAGAGAGGCCAAGGCCGAGGCCCCGCTCCAGCGGCGTGTCGGGCCCCATGGCAAAGCCCGGGCCGAAACGGGCCGGATCAGGCTCGGCGAAGACCAGCCAGAACGCGGCAAGGCCGAGAGGCAGGGCGATCAAAAGGAAACTGCAGAGATGTTTGGTGACGGCGCTGAGGACGGTAATGCGGCGGGTGCGGTCGGTCATGGATCTCTCCCTTGAGTTCAGGGAAATCCATAATACAGAAATAAATTTCTGTAAAACGATAATTTAATAAGACCCGGCCCGGGCTTTAAGCAATAAAAAACGGGGCCGAAGCCCCGTTTTCTGAAATCTATTTCCGTCCGGCTTAGAAGCGGTAACCGTAGCGGACACCGATATTCGTCAGGCCTTCATTGTCATCGCACAGGCTCGCATTGGAGATGTGTTCCAGCGTCAGCATCAGGCGGTGATTGTCGGTCAGGTTGTAACCGAGCGAGGCGCTTTCATGGAATGCCCAGGCGCAGCCGAGTTCGTTCTGCTGGGTGGAGGTGCCCGTCTCGCCGTCATGCAGAGCCGCGCCGAACGCGCCTTCCACGAAAAGCGGACCCCAGAAGTTCCAATCCCAGGCAAGGCCCGTATAGATGAAGCTCGTGGTGTCGTTATGGGTGGCGATTGTCGCGCCGAGATGGGGGCGCGGAGAACCGGCCCATTCCAGCCAGTCCGGCGAGGTGAACAGCACTTCGCCGTTGATGTCGACACCGTCTTCATCCGTGTCGTCACGGAACAAGGACAGTTCATGGTCCATCACGCCGAGGCGCACTTCGTCGACGATCGACTCTTCTGCGGCAAATGCTGGGACAGCGCCAAGGGTCGCAAAGAGCATGGCGCAAGCAAGGGTCTTTCTAAGGATCACGGGAGCCCCCTTCGTAAAATCATGGCTGCGCTTCCCCAGTAAAGCGCATCAATTCCTAAGCCCATCCTATCTGAAGGAAGGGAATTGAGGAGTTAATAATGGTTACGGGAGGGGCTTGTCCAAAGCAAGTGCGAGGGGGAACGGTCGGTTTCCCGGGGGGCGTTGCTTATCTGCATCAGATCGGAACGGGGCGGGTGCGGCGGCAGCCGGCATCTCACGCCGCTGTGAAGTAAAATGCCGCCATCAGTACGCAAATGGCTGCGAATTGCAGCCCGACTCGCCAGCGCATCAGGGTCTGGGAGCGCGAGGCGGAGCCGCCGCGCATCATGTTCCAAAGCCCGGCCAGAAGAACGACCAGCACGGCGGCGAGGGAAAGGGGAATGAGATAATCGAAAATGTCTGTCATGGGTTTGACCTAGTCGAATGAGCCTGTTTGTCCAGCTTGTTCCGTTCCCCGCCCGGCTGTTTCCCGCTTAGCCGTTTGCCGTGTCTCATGGCCGGTCGCCGCCAGAAACAGATCGATCTGATGCATGGTGGCTTCGGGGTGCAGCAGGTAGGCGCGTCCATGGGTGCCCCAGCGCCCGGCGGGTCCCATGGCCGGATGATCGGCCGGCACGTCCGGCGCGAGCCAGAGTTTCGTTTGTTTGTTGAGGCGGGTGAATTCTTCGGCAAAGCGGCGCTGGGTCACGGGGTCGCCTGCATCCTGAAGGATGAGGGTCGGTAGGTTCACGTGTGAGGCGCGTTCCAGCGGGCGGTCGGTCTTTCCGGGAAAATCATAAAGCCGTTCCGCGGTCCAGATGGCCGGGCCCGTCATGGCATGCGGAATGCCCATCACTGCATAAGCCCCGGCGCGGGTGGCGCTTTCATAATCGAGCAGCGGGTCGAGCAGGATCAGCCCTTCCAAATCTTCGGTCAGCGCGCCTCCCATCTCCTCATCGGTCAGCGCATGAATGAGCGAGGCCCCGCCCATGGAAAGGCCGAAGGCATATAGCGGCTTGCCGGGCAGGCGCGCTTTAAGGGCGGCAAGGCCCGCGCGCACATCATGGCGTTCTTTCAGGCCGAGCTCGAAGCGGCCTGTACCGTCCCCGTCCGACTGGCCGTGATTGCGCAGATCGATGGCAAGAATGGAAAAGCCGCGCGCGTTCATGTCCTTGTAAATGCCAAGGCCCTTGGTGGCGCGCATCTCGCGCGTGCCGCCGGCACCGTGAATGGCCAGGAGCCCGGCTTTGGGCCCGGCTTGTGGTGCACCTGCGGGCATCCACCAGCCGCGCAGTTTGAGCGGGGCATCTTCCGGCTCCACCACGGCCTCTTCGAAGTCGAGGCCAACGGCGCGCGGGGTTTCGGTGATAGGCTGGCGGGCAACGACCGCAAGCTGCGAGGGCATATAGACAAGAAAGATCCCGGCCCAGAGAAGACCGAGAAAAAGGGCCGTGCCGCCCAATGCCCAGATTGTTTTCCGCATGAAATGTTCCGCCCGCTGCTTTCCGCCAAGGCCCGCTATCCACCAAGGCCCGCTTTGGCGCGAGCCTATCCCGGCGGGCAGCTTTCGAACAGGACCGATTTAGGCGCAGCGCTCAGTTCACCCCGTCGAGGAGGCGGCGGGCGATGACCTGGGCCTGAATTTCCGCGGCTCCTTCGAAGATGTTGAGGATGCGGGCATCGCAGAGCACGCGGCTGATCGGGTATTCAAGTGCGAAGCCATTGCCTCCATGGATCTGCAGCGCATTGTCCGCTGCCGCCCAGGCAACGCGCGCGCCGAGCAGCTTTGCCATGCCCGCTTCCAGATCGCAGCGCCGGCCCTCATCCTTTTCGCGCGCGGCAAAGTAAGTGAGCTGGCGGGCGATCAGAATCTCCGCCGCCATCAGCGCAAGTTTCGTGAAGACGCGCGGGAAGGAGAAGATCGCCTTGCCGAATTGCTGGCGCTCCTGCGCGTATTGCAGGCCGATCTCCAGCGCGCTTTGAGCCACGCCGATGGCGCGGGCGGCAGTTTGAATGCGCGCGCTTTCGAATGTCACCATAAGCTGTTTGAAGCCCTGGCCTTCCGCCCCGCCTAAGAGATTTTCCGCCTTCACCTCGAAATCGTCGAAGCCGATCTCGAATTCCTTCATGCCGCGGTAGCCGAGCACTTCGATCTCGCCGCCGCTCATGCCTTTGGCGGGGAAGGGCTCATCGTCATCGCCGCGCGGTTTTTCCGCCAGCAGCATGGACAGGCCTTTGTAGCCCGGCGCGTCATTGGTGCGCGCCAGCAGCGTCATGACATCGGCGCGGGCGGCATGGGTGATCCAGGTCTTGTTGCCGGTGATCTTATAGACATCGCCGTCTTTCTTGCCGCGCGTGCGCAGCGAGGCAAGGTCGGAGCCGGTATTGGGTTCGGTGAAGACGGCGGTGGGCAGAATCTCACCGGAGGCGATTTTCGGCAGCCAATGGTTTTTCTGCTCGTCCGTGCCGCCGCCCAGAATGAGCTCGGCGGCGATTTCCGAACGCGTGCCGAGCGAGCCGACGCCGATATAGCCGCGCGAAAGCTCTTCGGAGACGACGCACATGCTTTCCTTGCCAAGGCCCAGCCCGCCGAATTCTTCCGGAATGGTGAGGCCGAACACGCCAAGCTCGGACATTTCCGCAATCACGTCGAGCGGGATATAGGCGTTGTCCAGATGCCATTGATGGGCATGGGGCAGCACTTTTTCGTCGGCAAAGCGGCGCATCTGCTCGCGGATCTGGCTTAGCGTTTCATCGAGGCCGCTATCGCCGAAGCTCGCCGTGCCCGCCTGCTCGGCCATGAGCTGGGCAAGGCGGGCGCGCACGGCAGGCGTATTGCCTTCCACGCAGAGTGTGCGCACGTCCTTCGTATGGAAGGCGGCATGCACCTCATCTGGAATGTGAAGATCGTGCGGGCGCACGATCTCCGTCTGGTTCATCTGAATGCCGCCGGAGATTTGGTTGAGATATTCCCCGGCCCCGATCTGCACGAGAAGTTGCTCGATCTCGCCAAAGCGGCCTTCTTCTTCCATACGCGCGGCATAGGCGTGAAGCTGGCGCAGCGCTTCCACATAAGTCGCGAGCCAGGCAAGGCCGTGGCAGGCAAATTGTTCTTCATCGAGCTTTGCCCGGTCGGGTTTGCCGTCCACGGCCACGAGGTCGAACACGCCGCGCCGCGCCGCCGCCAGCATTTTTTCGGCTTCTTGGCTGCCCGCTGCAAGAAGGCGGGTCAGATCGGGCAAAATCACGGATGCGGTCATGGCTGGGCAGGCCCCATTTGCTGAAGAGAAGGACAGGTTGCCGGGTATATATCCCGGCAGGTCCCTTGCGGCAAATCGGCGGCAGGGCGCGCCGGGCCAGCTTCACAAATGGGCCTCACAAAAACGTGGCTGGCGGCGGGCCGGGGCCGCACCCACTTTACCCTCTGTTCAAAGGCGCGGCGGCGCGCCGTTATATGAGGGGCATTGAATGAAACCACTATCTTTGTTGCTGCTGCGTCTGTCGACGGGGCTTTTGCTGTTGATCTGGGCGATCGTGCGGCTCGGCGCGACCGAGGAGGCGATCGGCGTTTCGGACAAATATTATGGCGGGCTGTTGAGCAACGAAACGCTGCAATATGTGCTGGGCACCGGCCAGACGCTGCTGGCGCTCTGCGTGATTTTGGGCCTTTTGCGCTCCATCGCTTATCCCGCGCAGTTCATCTCGCTGGCGCTCGGCGCGGCGGCGATCTGGCCTTCGCTGGTCGATCCGCTCGGCCTGATTTTCGGGCGTGAGGCGGTGAATATCCTCTTCTTCCCCTCGCTCTGCGTCGTTTCGGCGACCGTGGCGCTGATGGCGTTCAAGGACGAGGATAAGTGGGCGCTCGATGTGAAGTTTTTCGGTTCGCGAAGCTAAGCATCCGCCCGGGCACAAAGCGGGCGGAGCGGCGTTGATGGGGTAAGACGAACAAACTCAGCAGGGGAGTTTCCCATGATGCGCCGCACCGCCCGCACTGCCCGCTCTGGCCGGCCTGACAACCCCGTTTCCTTTCTGCGCGCCTTTTTCGGGCCCCGCCTTCTGCTGGCGGTTGCCCTTGGGTTTTCGGCCGGACCGGCGATGGCCAAGAGCGACAAGGCGCTTGGGTCTCCGGGCGGGCCGCCCGGCCATGCCAAGCAAGGGATTGAGCGCGGCGGCGATGCCGGTCCCGGCCTTCATGCCGAAATCCGCTTCGGGGTCAATGAAACCGAGATCATCCGCGACTATTTCGGCCGCCACGGCATGACCAGCAAGCCCTTGCCGCCGGGCATCGCCAAGAATCTCGCGCGCGGCAAGCCGCTGCCGCCAGGCATCGCCAAGCGCTATCTGCCGCAGGATCTGTCTCTGCGCCTGCCTGTCTATGAGGGTTATGAGCGGCTGATCGTCGGGGATGACGTGCTGCTTGTGGCGGCGGCGACGGGCATCATCGTCGATATTCTCTCCGACGTGCTCTAGGGCCACTTCGCCGCAAGAGCCCGGAAAACGCAGCGTCGCGCGGGCCGTCAGGGTTTGGCGGCGCGGGCGCGCTGTGCTATTGGCTCCGGAAACATGCCCACCCGGAGATGGCAGATGGCCGAGACGCCCTTTCAGCACGACAAAGACCGCCCCTGGATTTTCCGCACCTATGCGGGCCATTCCACGGCCAAGGCCTCGAACGCGCTTTACCGGGAAAATCTGGCGCGGGGGCAAACGGGCCTTTCCGTCGCTTTCGATCTGCCCACGCAAACGGGCTATGACAGCGACCATGTGCTGGCGAAAGGCGAGGTCGGCAAGGTGGGCGTGCCCGTCTGTCATATCGGGGATATGCGCGCTCTTTTCGACCGGATCCCGCTCGACCAGATGAACACCTCCATGACGATCAACGCGACGGCGGCCTGGCTCTTGGCGCTTTATATCGCGGTGGCGGATGAGCAGGGGGCGGACCGGGCCAAGCTCACCGGCACGGTGCAGAACGACATCATCAAGGAATATCTCTCGCGCGGCACCTATGTCTTCGCGCCGAAACCTTCCATGCGGCTCATTGCGGATGTGATTTCCTATACCTACCGCGAAGTGCCGAAATGGAACCCCACCAATGTCTGCTCCTATCATTTGCAGGAGGCAGGCGCGACGCCGACGCAGGAGCTTGCCTATGCGCTGGCGACCGCTATTGCCGTGCTCGATGCGGTGAAAGCGGGCGGGCAGGTGCCGGAGGCCGATTTCGCACGCGTCGTGGGGCGTATCAGTTTCTTCGTCAATGCCGGCGTGCGCTTCGTTACCGAGATCGCGAAGATGCGCGCCTTTACCGAGCTTTGGGACGAGATTTGCCGGGAGCGTTACGGCGTTGAAGATGAAAAGCTGCGCCGCTTCCGCTACGGCGTGCAGGTGAACTCATTGGGGCTGACCGAGCAGCAGCCGGAAAACAACGTTTACCGCATTCTCATCGAAATGCTGGCGGTGACCTTGTCCAAGAATGCGCGGGCGCGCGCCGTGCAGCTTCCCGCCTGGAACGAAGCGCTCGGCCTGCCGCGCCCTTGGGACCAGCAATGGTCGCTGCGCGCCCAGCAGATCCTCGCCTTCGAAACCGACCTTCTGGAATATGAAGATATTTTCGAAGGCTCCACGGTGATGGAAAAGAAAGTCCGTGAGCTGAAAGAGACGGCGCTTGAAGAGCTGCGCCAGATCGAGGAGATGGGCGGGGCGGTCACCGCCGTCGAAAGCGCCTTCATGAAAGAGCGTCTCGTGCAGTCGAATGCGGCGCGGCTTGAAGCCATCGAAGAAGGCTCGCTTTCCGTTGTCGGCGTCAACAAATATGTGGAAACCGCCATCTCGCCGCTCACGGCTGGTGAAGGCGCGATCCTGACGGTGGAAGAGGGTGTGGAGGCCGAGCAGGTCGCCGCGCTCAAAGCCTGGCGCGAGGCGCGCGATGCAGGCGCGGTGCAAGCCGCGCTGGACGAGCTGCGCGCTGCGGCGAAAGAAGGCCGCAATATCATGGAGCCCTCCATTGCCTGCGCGAAAGCGGGCGTGACGACGGGCGAGTGGGGCGACGTGCTGCGCTCGGTCTTCGGCGAGTACCGAGCCCCGACCGGCGTTTCCAAAGCCGCACGCAATGATGCGGGCGGGCTTGATGGGCTGCGCGCGGCGGTGGACGCGGTTTCGGCGAAGCTCGGACGGCGGCTTAAGTTTCTCGTCGGCAAGCCCGGCCTTGATGGGCATTCCAACGGCGCCGAGCAGATTGCGGTACGCGCGCGCGATGCAGGCATGGATATCGTTTATGAAGGCATCCGCCTGACGCCGGAGCAGATCGTTGCTTCTGCGCAGGAAGGCGATGTGCATGTGGTCGGGCTCTCGATCCTTTCAGGCTCCCATGTGCCGCTCGTTGCCGATGTCATGACGCGGATGCGCGCGGCGGGCCTCGATCATATCCCCGTCATCGTCGGCGGCATCATTCCGGCCGAAGACGAAGCGCGCCTGCGCGAGGCAGGCGTCGCCGCCGTCTATACGCCCAAGGATTTCGACCTCAACAAGATCATGGCCGATGTCGTCACCCTCGTGGACCCGGACGAGCGGGCGGCGTGAGTATATTAAAATATCGGTTGTAGGAAGGTGCGGGCTCCTGCATCATGAACCCCTTGTTTTCACTAGGGGGTAAGTATGTCCAGTATTCTGAAATCCGTTGTTCTTGTCGCGTTGTCCGGTGTGTTGCTTGCCGGCTGTGCGTCTCACCGATCAAGCGCGAGCGTCGACAAAGCATCCGCGAGCTCAAGCTCCACGTCCGTTTCGTCCCGCCGGGCCGCGAAAGACATCGTTCTGACAGAGGAAGATGTTACCGACCGCAAATATGCCGTGTTGGGCGATATTTCCGTCAGTGTTTCCAAAACCACCTTGTTCGATCAGGACCCGACGCGGGAAATGGTGAACGAGCGGCTGCGTGAGGAAGCTTACAAACTGGGCGCAGATGCGGTGATTTTGACGCGCTATGGCACGGTCGGTATCGGCCTCGCGAGCTGGGGTGTTCTCGAGGGGAAGGGACGTGCCGTTGCCTTTAAGGAATAAAGCGTTTTTTGCAATCGTGGCGGCAAGCCTTCTTGCCGCTTGTGTACGCAGTGCCCCTGAGTTGCCGACCGCGCAGACCGCGCCTGCTCAGGTTGATGCAGGCGAGAGCGAGCGCTTGGCAAAATGCGCGACGTTGCGGGAGCGACTCGCAAAAAATCAAACCAAGGCCCGCGATCTGAATGCCGTTGTCGAAGGCAACCGTACCAAGAATCAAACTTTGGGATATTTGTCCGCGACGGTGCTCTTTCCGCTCGCGCTTGGCACGGAGGGCAATCAGCAGGAAAAAGATGCGCTGGATGCTCTGCAGAAAGAACGCGACACTGTTTATGCGGAGATGAAAACCTACCGCTGTCCGCAATCGCTCAAGAGCGCTGAATACTGACGCATCGCACTCAACCAAGTGTGATGTGCGGTGAAGACGGGCCCGGTTCATGCTGGGCCCGTTTCGTTTTCAAGCTCAAGGAGGCAAGGCATTGCGCAGCAGGGCAGCGGTATACGGATTTTTGGCGGCAATGCTGGTAAGCGGTAATGCCCTGGCGCAAGAGCAAGTGAAGGTCGAAACTGTCAAACTGACGGAGACGCTTTACATGCTGATCGGGCAGGGCGGAAATATCGGTGTCTCCGCCGGGCCTGACGGGGTTTATCTGATCGACGATCAATATGCGCCGATGACACCGTCGATTTTGGAGGCGGTGCGCGCGATTTCTTCCGGCCCCATCCGGCTCGTGGTCAACACCCATTGGCACGGCGACCATACGGGCGGCAATGAGAATCTGGGCAAAGAAGGCGCGCTGATTTTTGCCCATGAGAATGTCCGCTCCCGGATGGAGAAGGGGCAGGAAATTACCGCCTTCGAGCGCCCGGCGCCGCCCGCGCCGAAAGCCGCCCTGCCGCATCTGACCTATAATGACCGCTCGGCCATTCACCTGAACGGCGAAGAAGCGCAGCTTATCCATGTGCACGGCGCGCATACGGATGGCGACACCTTCATCTACTGGCCGCGCTCGAATGTGGTGCATACGGGCGATCTTTTCTTCAACGGGTTTTATCCGGTGATCGATGCCTGGTCGGGCGGCGGCATTGACGGGGTGATCGCCGCGCTTGGTAAGGTGCTGGACAAAACGAATGCGGAGACGCGTTTCATGCCGGGCCATGGGCCGCTCGCCACACGCGCCGATCTCATTGCCTTCCGTGAGATGCTGAAAACCGCTTCCGCCAGTGCCCATGGCGCGCGGGATAAGGGCCTTTCCTATGCCGACTGGGTGGGCGCTAAGCCCTTCGCCGCGCTCGATGCGGAATGGGGCGATGGGTTTTTGAAAGCCGAGCAGTTCGCCCGCATGGTCTGGGCGGGGATTGAAAAGCAGGGCGAATAAGCTTCAGCGCAGCACAGCTTTGAAGGCATAGAGTGCGGCGCTTATGTCTGCGCTCAGTTCCTCATCGGCGGCAATGCCTTCTGCGTCCAGCCCCCGGCCGAGCAGCGGGAGCGTGAGGAACGCTTCTTCTATGAGGTTTGCGGACATGGTGCTGAGCACTTCCACAAGCTGGCCCTGCGCATGAACAGCGCGCGGGGAGGTATTGATCAGCGCCACGGGCTTTTCGGGAAATTCCAGACTGCCGACCAGCCAGTCCAGCGCGTTTTTAAGCGCGCCGGGCATGCCATGGGCATATTCAGGCGCGGAGATGAAAAGCCCGTCGCAGGCCCCGACCTTTAATCGCAATGCGCGTACCGCTTCCGGCAAAAGGCTTTCCTCATCGAGATCGGGATTGAACGGGGGAAGCGCGGCAAGCCCCTCGTATAGCGTGATGCTGAGCCCCTCCGGCGCGAGCGCGCGGGCCGCTTCCAGGACTGCGGTGTTGGATGAGACCGCCCGCAAGCTGCCCGATATAGCCAAAATCTCCATTGCTCCCCCCCTGACGGCTTTATGGCACGAAGAGGGGATATGGGCGCTTGCCCGCGCATTGAAAGGCGGCAAATGCCATCTTTGTAGGCAGTTTGGCGGGTTTGGCCCCCGGCCTGCCTCTGGCCCGCCCCTGGCCTGCTTGTGGCGATCTGCAAAAAGATCACATTTCAGCCGCATTTCAGGACTGGTTTCGTCATATTGATTGCGCAAAAGTAAAGAGCTTCCGGTCTTGTGCGGCGTTACCGGAAGCAGGGCTTTCAGGCGCATCGACAGGGCGCCGTGAGAGCGGGCCGGGGGGCCGAAACGCTGACGTGCCGCCCGCCCTTCACATGCAGACCGGCGTTCGCGCCGGAGACGAGCCCGCCCTCCCGCGCGGGCCGCAAGGAAGAGGTGAGACATGGCGCAGGCAAGCCGATCCTATTCATCCGCCGGAAAAGCCGCAGGTGCCGGGCGCACCCTCGATGCCGCCTATGAGTATGGCCGCAACGGCGAACCGCTTCCTGACATTCACATCTATGCCTCGCTCACCGCGCTCGATGAAGCCTATATGAGCGAGCTGCACGGGCTGCGCGCGCGCCAGGAGGTGCTGGCGCAGGAAATCGTGGGGCTCGCCAAACGCCTTGCCGCGCCGCTTGAGGAAGAGCATCCGAAGACGGGCGGCTTCTGGGGCCGCTTCCGCCGCTCTTCCGCGAAGAAACAGGCGTAAGGAGGGCGAGATGAGATTTCAGATGAATTCCCTTATCAGCGACGGCACCCGCGCGCAGATCCAGGACAATTACATTGCAAGCGAGCGCCAGGCGCGCTTCCGCCCCTTCTATATGGGCGCGGTCGTGCTGGCGGTGCTCGTGACCTGCGGCGCGCTGTTCGTCGATTACGCTATCGTCACGGAATTTTGGACGCGCGCTCTTGCCAATGAGTTTCTGGAATTGCCGGGCACGCTGGCAACCTCCGTCACGTTCAAATCGCTGCAGGTGCTCTTTGCCACGATCGCCGCGCATATTCTCATCGAACATATGTCGGGTTTCGGGCGCGGCATTTTCGTGCGCGTCGTTTTTCTGCTCGCGCTCTTGATGCTGGGCGGCGTCGGCTTTCTTCTGGCCATGATGTCGCTGCCGAACGGGCTTGCGGAAGTGGGCGCGGGCGGCTCCGGCGGTTCGCTCGGCGGGGCGCTGGCCGAGCTCGGGCTTGAAACGGATGCAACACGCGGGGCGGAAGCCGCCGCCGGTTCCGTTGCCACGGTGCGCGGCTATCAGCCGATTTTCTGGATGACCTCGCTCGGCGTGATCTTTCTGGTTGTCACTGGCGTTGCGGCCATGTGCCTTCACTTCGCGCTCAACAATCTGCGCCGGCTTTTCCTGACGCGGGATTTCGTGCAGCGCAAGCGCGATATGGCCCGCCTTGCCCAATTGGAAGAAGAATATGCGGAAAGCCGCGAGCGCCTCTCGGAAATGGAAGGCACGGAAAACCGCCGCCATGCGCTCTGGGCAGGACTGATGCGCGAGTGCCAGGCTTATGAACAGGGCCTGTCGGAATCGCGCCGCCGCCTTGCTTCCACGCAAAAGGCGCTGCCCGCCCCGCGCTGGGGCCGCAAAGCGAAGGCGGAGGCCCAGCCCGCGCCCGCCCCGCAGCTTGCCGAACAGTCCCACACGGTCACCCGCTATGAAGAAGCCTTCCGGGCCTGGTGGGAGAAATATTCCCGCCATGCCATGCAGGCCGGGCGCGTTTCACAGGAGGGCCTGCGGGAACCCGCCGGTGACATTCTGCCCCCCTTTCGCGGTCCGCGGGAGGTTCCGGCTCCGGGTGGTTACAAGCGTGCGGCGGAATAGGCCGATGCGGGGATTGGCACTCCTTGGCGCGTTTCTCTTCGGTGCGTCTCTCATGGGCGCGCCGGGCGCAGCGCTTGCCGTCGATGCGGGCCGTACGGAGGTGGACGGTGCGCGGCAGATCCTGGTCGGGCTCGATCTTTCCAAATCCAATCCCTTGATCACCGATGCAGGTTATGCAGCGCGCGTTGCCGCCCGGCTCGGTGAAGAGCTGGATGCCCTGCCTTTGCGCTCGCGCGTCATGGTGCGCACCTTCGGTGTTTACGATGCCTCGTCCAATCACCTCAAAATCGATCAGGTGATTTCCGCGCGTGCCCGGCCTGAAGATGTGGCCGAGGGCATTCAAACGCTGGTGGCCAATCTTCCTGCGCTTGTCAAAGAGGGCAAGCTTGAGGCGCAGATGAAAACCAACATCGTGCCTTTTCTCGACACGATGGCGCAGGTCGTCGATTGCAAGGCCATGCCCACCACCGTGGTGCTGCTGACCGACGGGGCCGAAGATTCCGATTATGGCAAGCTGACGAAATGGGGCGGCAAGCTGCCTGTCCCGCCAGAGGCTCATTACGAGGGCTGCGAGGAACTGGTGATCCTCGGCCTCGGCCAGGGCTTCAACAGCCCGAAGACGACCGCGCGCTTCCGCACCGCCTGGCAGGCTTATGCGGAAGGGGCCGGTTTTAAAAACTTCACCGGGCTTTACGACTGGTAAGCGTTCTTTCCCGATTTGACCGTCAGAGCCCGCGCCGTTAGGGTCCGCGCCGTTGCGGGGCCTCTCCCGCTTCTTTGCGGGTGATCAAATGGAAGCGGGTATCAGTCTCGTTCTGCCGATCTTCGGTGTGATCGGCGTCGGCCTTCTGGCAGCCAAGTTCGGTATTCTCTCCGCCACGGCGATCGACGGCATCGATAAATATGCCTTCACCTTTGCGCTGCCCGCGCTGCTCTTCCGTGCACTCGCCAATACCGAGCTTCCTGCCGAACTGCCCTGGGGGCTCTGGCTTTCCTATTATGGCGGCGTGCTCATCGTCTGGGCGCTTTGCGGGGCAGCGGCCTTTTTGTTTTTGCGCCGCTCGCCGGCGGACAGCGTGATCGTCGGTTTCGGCGGCGGGTTTTCCAACACCGTTATGCTCGGCATTCCCATTATTCTCACCGCATACGGGGAAGAGGCGGGTGTGCCGCTTTTCTTCATTCTTGCGTTTCACGGGCTCACCATTTTCACCATCGCGACGTTTTTGCTGGAGACGACGAAGCCGCGCGGCGGCAAGCGCCTGACCCCGCCTGCGATTTTAGGCGAAAGCCTGAAAGGCATGGTGACGAACCCCGTCATCGTCGCGCTGGCTTTGGGTATTACCTATGGCCAGCTCGGGCTCGGCATTCCGGGGCCAGCCGACACGGTGCTGGAAATGTTCGCCCGCACGGGCATTCCCTGCGCACTCTTCTCGCTCGGGGCGACATTGACGCGTTATGAAATCAAGCGTTCGGTCGGCACGGCGGCGACGATTTCCTTCTTCAAGCTTGCGGTGCATCCGCTCATCGTCTTCGTCTTGTCTTTTTATGTCTTCGGGCTTTCCCCGCTCTGGGTGAAAGTCGCAACGACCATGGCGGCCATGCCGACGGGGGTTTTCTCTTTCGTGCTTGCCTCGCGCTATCAGGCGGCCCCAGGCGCGGCCTCTTCCGCCGTGGTGCTGGCAACGGCGCTCAGCCTCGTCACGTTGACGGTGATGCTGAATATTTTTCTTTAAGCCCGTTCGGCTTCGGCAAGGCTGACCATGGCGCGGATATCGTCGGGGCTCAGCCCTTCGCTGCGCAGTTCCCTTATCCCCATGTCTTTCGCGGTTTTGGAAAGCCGCCGCCCCGTTTCATCGCGGATGAGCGGGTGATGGCGGTAGGTAGGTTCCGGCAGATCCAGCAGCACCTGCAAGAGCCGGTGGATATGGGTCATGTAGAAAAGGTCCTGGCCCCGGCTGATATGGGTGACGCCTTGCGCGGCATCATCGACGCAAACGGCGATATGATAAGAGGTCGGCACGTCCTTGCGGGCAATGATCGTGTCGCCGTAACGCTCTGGCTCGATGGCTAGGCGGCCGGTTTCTCCGCGGGGGCCTGCGCCTTCTTCCGTGAAGAAGATCGGGCCACCCTGCTTTTCCTCTGCCAGCGTCTTCGCCTTTTCGATGTCGAGCCGCCAAGCATAGCTCACCCCTTCCCACATCAACCGGCTGAGTTCACGCGGCGGCAGGTCCTTGTAGAGGCCGGGGTAAAGCGGGGCGCCGTCCGGGTCGCGCGGCCAGCGGTCGAGACCGATGCCCGATTCTTCGATAGCGCCGATGACTTCTTTCCGTGTGGCAAAGCAGGGATAGGCGACACCCAGCGCCCGCAGCTTTTTCAATGCCGCTTCATAGGCATCGAAACGGGTGGATTGGCGCAGGACCGGCTCTTCCCAGGAGAGGCCGAGCCAGGCCAGATCCTCGAAAATCGCCTCTTCATATTCCGGCCGGCAGCGGCCGCGGTCGATATCCTCGATCCTCAAAAGGAAGCGCCCGCCTGCGTTTTTCGCCGCCTGTGCCCCGACCAGCGCCGAATAGGCATGGCCTAAATGCAGGTAGCCATTGGGGCTTGGGGCGAAGCGGAAGACAGGCGGTGAGGGGCGATCGCTCATAATTTTTCGGGCTTCTTGGCTTTTGACCAATTCTCGCTATTTCACAAGAGTGTTGCACAAGATATAGTAGTTTCTCGGCAGGCAGAATGACAGAGGGAGGTCCGTCAGTGAGCCAGGCCGCGTTTGTTTCGCCGGATGCGTGTCCGGCCCTCGTCCTGAACGCCGACTACCGGCCGCTCAGCTACTATCCTTTGTCCTTATGGTCCTGGCAGGATGCGATCAAGGCGGTCTTTCTCGACCGGGTGAATATCGTTTCCACTTATGACACGGCGGTGCACAGCCCGAGCTTCGAAATTCAGCTGCCGTCCGTCGTCTGCCTGAAATCTTACGTGAAGCCTGCGAAGTATCCTGCCTTCACGCGGTTCAATGTTTTCCTGCGCGACAAGTTCGAGTGCCAATATTGCGGTGATGCGCATGAGCTGACATTCGACCATGTCATTCCGCGCTCGAAAGGCGGGCAGACCGTTTGGGAAAATGTGGTGGCCGCCTGCGCGCCCTGTAACTTGCGCAAAGGCAACAGGCTACCCAAGGATGCAGGCATGATCCCTGCGCAGAAACCCTGTCAGCCCACGGTGCATGAGCTGCACCGCAACGGGCGCCGCTTCCCGCCCAACTATCTGCACACGAGCTGGCGCGACTATCTTTACTGGGACAGCGAGCTCGAACCGTAAGCAGGCGCCGGCTCGTAAGCGCAGGGCACGATGGGATTGCCAAAATCGACCGCGGCAAGAACCGTGGTGACGGCGCCCTTTTCATCCGTGAAGGGAAGAAAGAGCGAGTTGAAAACGATCTGCTGTTCTTCCGCCCAGCTCGTTTTCTTTTGAATTAGAAACGCCTCGCCCGTCTTGCGGCATTGCTCGAGACGCATGATCGTGCCGGCGAGATTTCCGACCGGGAAAATTTCGTCGAGATAATGGTTCGAGAAATCCTCGCCGATCAGCCGTTGCAGCTCCGCGCCCATAAAGGGGATGCGGTAGCGCCCGGTTTCCGGTTCGAATTGAAAGATGAAGGCGTGTGCCATGGTGCCCGCGGCGCTTTGCGGATCAAACCTGTGCCAGGCAGGCGGCGTACCTTCCAGGCTTGTCCAAAGCGCATAGAGCGTGCCGAATAGGCGGTGCCCCGGCGCGTGACGCGCGATGGGAAGTTCAAGCAAAGAAGATGTCGTCGCCTCGGATGTAGGCCGGTTCGTGATCGGCCCGCCCGGTGCGGAATTGTCGGAAGTGGGCATGGGGGGTGTACTCAGCTTTCCGGGAATATTTCCGTCTACGTACAGAATATTCCGCGCCGAGTCGTTAACCACACCGGCGGTGCGGCATTCTATCGCGCTGAAAGAGAGGTTTCAGACTTTCTCGGAAAGCCGGATCGCCAGTCTGCAGGCGGATTTTATGGCGCCCGCGAGCAAAGGATAGCCAGGAGTATCTTTTGCGCCTTTCTCCAGCGCTTCGTCTCTATGCGCCACTTCTTCCAGGCGGAATTTCTCGATCGTCTCGCAAAGTGGCTTTTCTTCCTCGCCCAGCGCTTCGAGCTCGCGCACCTGGGAGGCGTAATGTTCGTCGATCACTTCTTCCACGGCAACGGTGCAGGCATGAGCGGCTTTCTCGCCCATGAGCGCGGTGGCCGCACCCATCGCATAGCCTGCTACGTGCCAGAAGGGCGAAAAGGCAGTGGGGCGCACATGGCGCTCGTTCAGCAATTCGTTGAAGCGGGCAAGATGTTCCTGCTCCTCCGCTTCCATCCGCGCCAGCGCTTCGCTGGTTTCGGTTTTGTGCGCCAAGGTTTTGAAGACGGCAAGCTGGCCGGCATAGATGCGCACCGCGCCATATTCACCGGCATGATCGACGCGCAGCATTTCCTTTATGCGTTCGGGCGTGCGCGGATTGCCGGGTTGCGGTTTCTTCGGCGCTTCGGTCTTCGTCTTGCTCATTCGTCATCCTCCACGCCTTGCTGCGTATAGGCCCGTATGAGGGGCAAGGCGCTCAAAGCGGCAAGGCCAAGTGAAATCAGCACATTGTAGCCTGCCAGAGAAAGACCGAAGAGGGACCATGGCACCTCGTCGCAGCGCACCGGCCGCGCACCCTGCAACTGCGCCTGCAGGTCGGAGACGGAGCCGGGGAAGGAAAGTCCGCCGCTGCAACCGGCAGGGCCTTCCCACCAGCCATATTCGACACCGGCATGATGGATGCCGAGCCCGGCGCTCACGATGAAGATCAATGTCAGCGCGCCCATCAGTGCCAGCGGAATGATACCGATATTCGCCTCGCGGCTGGCAATGCCTGCAAGGAAGGCAAGCGGCAGCGCGGCGTAATAGGGATTGCGCTGCACAAGGCAAAGGCTGCAGGGCTGAAGGCCGATGACATGTTCGAAGAAAAGCGCCCCGCCAATGGTCAAGGCAGTGATGGCAAGCACCCACCAGGGGACCGACCGGCTGGGGATGGGGATAAGAGCCACGGCTTTTCTCCTTGCAGATTAGAGCACTAAGCTGACGGCAAGGAAGCCGCCGATCAAGAGGATGACAAAGAGAATTGATAGAAGGCCGAAATATTTGTCGATGAAAGCGCGGATGGGCGGGCCGAACCACCACAAAAGCGCGGCAACGGCGAAAAAGCGCAGGCCCCTTGCCGCGCAGCTCGCGACAAAGAAGACCGCCAGATTGAGCTGGGTGACGCCGCTCGCGATGGTGAAGATTTTATAGGGGATCGGTGTCAGCCCGGCAGTGAAAACGATCCAGGCGCCGTAAGCATTGTAGCTCTCCTGCACGGCGGCGAATTTCTCGTGATAGCCGTACACATCGAGGATCCAGGCACCCACCGTGTCGAAGAGAAAATAGCCGATGGCGTAACCGGCGATCCCGCCCAGCACGGAAGCAATGGTGCAGATCAGCGCGTATTCGAAGGCGCGCTTGCGCTCGGCCAGCACCATGGGCATGAGCGCGACATCGGGCGGTACGGGAAAGAAAGAGCTCTCAGCGAAGGAGATGGCGGCCAGCCACCAGCGCGCATGGCGATGGGCGGCGACGGAAAGGGTCCAGTCGTAGAGCTTTCTAAGCATGTGGATTTGCTTACAGGGGGCGGGCGGACCTGTCTATGGGCTTGTGCCCGGCCGGAAGGGGCAGAATCTGGGGCAGAGCATGCGGTTTCCATTGACGCGCGGACGCCTGTCCCTATCATGGCGCCGCTTCGGCCAAGGCGTCATTGGCGCTTTCAGCCTCGTGCGGGTGTGGCGGAACTGGTAGACGCGCTGGATTCAAAATCCAGTTCTGGTGACAGAGTGTCGGTTCGAGTCCGACCACCCGCACCACGCTTCGCCTCAGGGGCGGGGCACGGAGGCCGCATCAGGCTTTTTCCCCGTCCGATTGATCTTCTTCCTGTTTGCCGGCCTGTTTGTAAGGCTCGATGGCGTGGCGCTCCAAAAGCGCGGCGAGCCAGCCGCGGAAGCGGTGGGCGGTTTCGGCGTCCGCGGTAAGGCCGGCGGCCTGATAAAAATCCCGGCCCATGATCGCTTCGCCGACAGCGGCATAAGCCGTCAGCATGACCATGAAGACGGTGTCTTCGTGATCGGGGGCAGGGGTTTCCCTTTCCTCGGAAAAGCGCATGCGCTGGGTGTGCAGCCGTTCGGAAACATCCTGCAGCAATTCGGCGGACGGATTGACCGGCTTGGCGCGCTCCGAATTCGTGAGCAGGAGCCAGGAGAGAAGCCGTGCCGTACCCCGGTCGCTCAATGCTTCGAAGGCGCTTTCGATAAGCTCGAGGCTATGGGTGTCTTGTTCCTCGCCCGTGATATCGGGAATGGTGGAAAAGAGCTTGTCGCGCAGTTGGGCGGTGGCCCGCGAAATAAGCGCGCGCACCAGCCCGTCCCGGCTTTCGAAATGGTGGAGAATGGCCGGATGGGAAATGCCGACATCGCGGGCAATGTCCTGAAGGCGGATGCCTTCCGGCCCCTGTTCGGCGAGGCGCTTTTCAGCGGCATCCAGGATCAGGCGCTGGGCTTCTTCGGCGGTGCGGCGAATGCGTTTGGCAGACGGTTTTTCGGCGACCGTCTGTTGCTCGGTGCTCAAGCTGCAATCCTTCCCATTTACACAAGGTTTCGTGCGGGTATGCCCTGCCTAGGGTATATCCCCTGAACGTGATGATAGCAGCCAGGCCCAGCAAAGAAAGAGGGCAGGACTTCTGCTATATTTTCCGCGATTCGGGGGCGGTGTTTCGCCCTTTTCCAGTCTTCCGGGAGCCTTCCATGCGCGTTTACGGCCTTAAAAACTGCGATACCTGCAAAAAAGCGCTGAAATGGCTGAAGGAAGAGGGGCTGGAGGCGGAATTTCACGATGTGCGCTCGGACGGTGTGAGCGAGGCGCAGATTGCCGGATGGGCGAAGAAAGTGGGCTGGGAAGTGCTGCTCAACCGGCGGGGCACGACCTGGCGCGGGCTTTCGGAAGCGGAAAAAGCCGGCGCCGATGAGAAAAGCGCCATTGCGCTGATGGCCGCGCACCCGGCTCTGATCAAGCGCCCGGTCTTCGAGCGGGGGGCTGAGGTGCTTGTCGGCTTCGGCAAGGAGCAGCAGGCAGCGCTTAAAGGTTGAGTTCTTCGTCTTCTCTCGCCTGCCGGATGGGCCCCCGCGCAATGCGGAAATAAGTGATGGGACCTTCCTGGCGCTTACCCAGAAAATCATGGCCGGCCTCTGCGCAAAAATGCGGCATGTCGATGACGGCCACAGGGTCGGTTGCCGCCACTTCCAGAATTTGACCTCCCCGCATACCCAGAAGTTTTTTGCGGGCTTTCAGAACCGGCAGCGGGCAATTAAGGCCCCGCGCATCTAGAAAAACGTCCGCAGGCGGCATTTCTTGAGGCGGGGAAGCAGGTCTGTCACTCGGCATCTTGGCAGGGGTCCATGAACGTGCGGGGCGCGGGCGGGCGGATCATGACGCGTTTGTGCGCATTTGTCAGCAGGGCGCGGCGCTTTTCGCCCCGGTTTCAACCGGTTTTCCTTGACCCATTTTCCGGGGGCATCGCATAAAGAACTTGCAAGGGAAAATACAAATCTGGAGGACGTAATGGGGGTTTTTGGCCGTATCGGAAAAGAGATTACCTATGTGCGCTCGGCGCTGCGCACGCTCAAACGGCTGAATACCGTTTACGACAATCCCGACCGCACCTTTGCTGACATTATCGAGGATCTGGCCCGCGATAAGCCCGGCAATGTGGCGATCTATTTCGAGGATCGCACCCTCACCTATAAGCAGTTCAACGAGGAAGCGAACCGCTATGCCCACTGGGTGCGGGCGCAGGGGCTGGGCAAAGGCGATGTCGTGGCGCTTTTGATGGAGAACCGGCCCGAATATCTCGTTGCCTGGCTCGGTATCATCAAGGCAGGCGGCCAGGCGGCCTTGATCAACACGAACCTGACGGGCGGCCCGCTTGCTCACTGCCTGAATATTTCGGGCGCAAGCCATCTTGTTCTTGGCTCCGAATGCGCCGAGGCGATGAGCTCCGTTGCCGGCCAGCTCGAGCGGCCCATGAAAGTCTGGGCGACGGGCGGGGCAGTGCAGGGTGTCGATAATCTCGACGATGTGCTGACGCAGCAGCCCGCATCCGATCCCGCGCCGGAAGTGCGCAAGGACCTGAGCATCGAGGACGGCGCGCTTTTCATCTATACGAGCGGCACGACCGGCAACCCGAAGGCGGCGCGCATTCCTCATGTGCGCCTCCTCGGCATGATGGGCTCATTTTCCGCCGCAACGGGGGCGACGGAAAAAGACCGCATGTATGTCTGCCTGCCGCTTTATCACTCCGCCGGCGGCGTTTGCGCGGTGGGCACGACGCTGACGGTCGGCGGCGCGGTGATCATCCGGCGCAAATTCTCGGCCCGCGAGTTCTGGGATGATGTGCACAAATATAAAGCGACGCTCTTCCAATATATCGGCGAGCTGTGCCGCTATCTCATCAATACCGACCCGCATCCCAAAGAGCGCAAGCACAAGCTGCGCGTTGCAATCGGCAATGGCCTGCGCCCGGAAATCTGGCCGAACTTCCAGAAGCGCTTCAAGATTCCGAATATTGTTGAGTTCTACGGGGCGACGGAAGGCAATGTCGCGCTGATGAATTTCGACGGCACGGTGGGCGCGGTCGGGCGCATTCCCGGCTGGGCGAAATCGAAATTCAATGTCGAGCTCGTGCGCTTCGATATCGAGAACGAGCAGCCCATCCGCGGCAAGGACGGGTTCTGCATCCGCTGCAAGCCCGGTGAAGTGGGGGAAGCCTTGGGCGAAATCCTCAACGACCCGACGAAGCCCTCGGCCCGTTTCGAAGGCTATGCCAAGAAGGAAGAGACCGAGAAGAAGATCCTGCGCAACGTCTTCCGCGAAGGCGATGCCTGGTTCCGCACGGGCGACCTTCTGAAGCAGGATGCGCGCGGTTATTTCTACTTCATCGACCGGATCGGCGACACGTTCCGCTGGAAGGGCGAGAATGTGGCGACCTCGGAAGTGGCCGAAGTGCTCTCGGTCTTTCCCGGCATCGAAGAGGCGAATGTTTACGGCGTGCATGTGCCGGGTGCGGATGGGCGCGCCGGCATGGCCTCCATCGTCGGCAAGAACCTCGATATGGCCGGACTCCATAAGCATATTTCGGCGCAGCTGCCTGAATATGCCCAGCCGCTTTTCCTCAGGGTGCAGCCGGAAATGGAAATCACCGGCACGTTCAAGCACCGCAAGGTCGATCTCGTGAAGGAAGGCTTCGACCCGGAAGCCATCGCCGAGCCGATCTTCTTCAATGACCCGATTGCAAAAGTTTTCGTGCCCGTGGACAAGGCGCTCTACGAAAAGATTTGCTCCGGCGATTTTCGCCTGTAAAAGAATGGTGTGAGGCAACAGAAGGGCGGCTCCGGTGATCCGGGCCGCCCTTCGCTTTTGTCTGGCCTGCTGCCGTGCTTATTCGGCAGCGCCTTTGTCTTTCTTAATGCCCATGGCTTCGAGGATTTCCGGGCGGATATTGTCCGTGCCTTTTTCCTCGATATGTTTGGCAACGCGCGTGCCGACAGCGGCCATGGCCTGGCCCATGAAGGTTTCGCGGTTGCTGCGCGCCCAATCGAGCGAGGCTTCGCGGTTCTCGTTGAGGCCTTGGAATTTCGGCATCACATAGCGGGCGAAAAGCTCATAGGAACGCTTCGTTTCTTCAAAGTCGGCCCAGTTATGCGCCATCTGCAGGAAGGCGCCGAAGCCGCCCGACTGTTCTTGCAGCCGCTCGATCTGCGCAATGGCGTCTTCCGGCGTGCCGATTACGGCCATGCCCGAATTGATCAGCGCGTCCACCGGGTCCGAACCGTCATCGGGCGCGAGCGGCAGAGCGGCGACTTCACGGAAATAGTAGAGCCACTTTTCAAGACCGAAGCGCACGTTCTCGCGGGCCTTCTCGGTCGTCTCGGCGATGTGCACGGGACCGACCAGACGCCAGTTGGCGCGGTCGACGCTCTTGCCGTTGTCCTTGGCTTTTTCTTCGCAGATCGCCCAGTTGGAGGCGAGCGCGTTGAAGCCGCCGGCATTGGTCGCGCCGATGGACAGAAGGCCGACGCCGTGGCGGCCGGCGGCGGTGGCGCCGGTCGGCGAGACCTGGCTGGCAACCGCGATATCCACATGCGGGCGCGAGTAAGGCGTCATTTGCAGGCGCGCGTCGTTGAGCGTGAACCAGTCGGTCTTGGCCGTCACGGTTTCGCCTTTCAGAAGCGGAACGATGACATCGAGCGCCTCGTCCATCATGTCGCGCTGCTTGGCAACCTCGATGCCCATCATGAAGGCATCGGAAGGCAGAGCGCCCGGCCCGACGCCGAACATGACGCGGCCGCGCGTGATATGGTCGAGCTGGTTGATGCGGTCGGCCAGCATCAGCGGCTGGTGATAAGGCAGCGAGGAGACGCCTGTGCCGAGGCGAATGTTTTTCGTGCGCTCGGCCAGCGTTGCGATGAAAAGTTCCGGGCTCGCGATCAGCTCATACCCGGCGGAATGGTGCTCACCGATCCAGGCTTCGTCATATCCCAGCTTGTCCATCCACTGCACCAGCTCGATATCCCGCTCGATGGCGAGGGTCGGGTTCTCGGCAAGCGGGTGAAAGGGCGCGATGAAAGCCCCAAAGCGCATTTTGGTTCCAGCCATGTTTTTCTCCTTTAGCCTTCCTGTTGATTTCCTCGAGTTTCGTTCTCGTTTTTTGTCACGTCACTTCGGCTTCTGTCTCAGGCCGTTCAAAAGGACGTCGAGCAATTCTTTGTGTGTTTCACTGGTGTCCACCCCGGGCATCTCCGTCCATTCGATGGTGAGGGCGGAAGAGGCGGCGACGAAAGCGGCCGCAAGGCGGTGAGGCGGGGCGATCTTGCGGAACTCCCCTGCTTTTTGCGCTTCACGGATGAGTTCCATGGTCAGCGTCAGCAGGCTTTCATTCGCCGCCTTGCCCGCTTCCAGCGTCGGCAGGGCATCGACGAATTCGCGCGTCATCTTGCGCATAACGGGCGCATTGCGCTGCCATTCGCCGGCAAGCTCGGAAATCACGAAGCAGAATTTGTTCGTGGCGCTGCCTTTGAAACCCTCGAGCTGTTCTCTGATCCCGCTCGTCAGTTTTTCGTTGAATTCGGAAAGGAGCGCGGCCTTGTTCGGGAAATGCAGAAAGAACGTCGCCTTGGCGACGTCGGCGCGCTCGCAAATATCGCCGATCGTGACATCGTCATAGTCTTTCTCGTTGAAGAGACCCATGGCCGCTTCATAAATCTCGCGCCGCGTGCGCTCTTTCTTGCGCGTACGGCGGGAGGAAGCTGGCTTGTCGATATCGGCGCTCGCGTCCAAACTGTCTCTCCTCATGGCCCCGTTCGGTTATCTTCCCTTGCGGAAACCGGTCCGAGCTATTAACTAGACCGCAGTCTAGTTTTGGCCATTAGACGAGTCAAACAAAGCGACAAGCCGGCGGGTGAAAGCCGGTGCAAAAAACAGGGAGAATCCGATGGGACGCTTAGAGGGCAAAGTCGCGCTGGTCACCGGCGCATCGAGCGGGATCGGCCGAGGCGCTGCCGAAGCGCTGGCCGCCGAGGGCGCGCAGGTCGTCATTACCGATATCGACGATCAAGGCGGTGCCGAGACCGTCGAGCGCATTCAAAAGGCAGGCGGCAAGGCGCGCTATCTCAACCAGGACGTGGTGTCCGAGCCGCGCTGGCAGGAGATCTATGCCGATATCGCCGCCAAGGAAGGCAAGCTGCATATCCTCGTCAACAATGCCGGGATCGGCATTGGCGGGCCGGTGACGGAAATGTCGCTGGACGACTGGAAGCGCCAGATCGCCATCAATATGGACGGGGTCTTCCTCGGTACGAAATACGGCATTCCCGCCATCGCCGATGCGGGCGGCGGCGCCATCATCAATATTTCCTCCGTTGCCGGGTTCAAAGGCGCGCCGGGTCTTGCCGGTTATTGCGCCACGAAAGGCGGCGTGCGGCTTTTCACCAAGGCCGTGGCGCTCGAATGCGCGGAAGCGAAGAACAATATCCGCGTCAATTCCATCCATCCGGGCATCATCGACACGGCCATCTGGTCGAAGATCCCGCAGGGCGGCATGCCCTCTTCCATGGCAATGCAGGAAGGGGCGAATACCATTGATGCAGAAGCACTCGGCCAATTGGCGGCGCCTGTCGGTCATGCCGGCGTGCCGGCGGATATCGCGGCGGGGATCGTCTTTCTCGCCAGCGACGAGTCACGCTACGTAACGGGCACGGAGCTCGTGATCGATGGGGGCATGTGCGCCCGTTAACGCTGCCTAATCCGTTAACGATTTGAAATTCCTGCCTTTTTAGGAAGTGTTAGGAACTGCCCATTAAGGTAAACGCCGTTCGTCCCAAACCGGGGCGGGCGGCTTTTGCTTCGGGGGCTTTGTGAAGGCAGCGCGTATTTCCATAAACCGGCGCACGGTGCTTTGGGGGATTGCCGTTCTTTCGGGCCTTGCGCTCGGCGCCAATCTCATCGGCACCATGGCCTCGGCCATTCAGACGGCGGCCAAGGCGCGCGAGCATGTGCTGATCGCCTCCGCGCCGGATTTCGCCGAACGCTCCGCCGCTACCCTTGCCCGCAATATCGTCTCTTCCGTCGATCCGGCTGGCAGGCTCGCCGAGCTGTCCCTTGCTTACCGGGATGAGACTTTCGGCCAACTCGTTTTGGGGCAGGCGGCCAGTCTGGCCATCCGCCAGATGGAGGCGGAGGGGCATGTGGACCTTGCCGTTTCCATGAGCCGTACCTGGATCCGTGAGGCGCCGGAACTTGCCCAGCTTGCCTTTGCAGCAAGGGCGCAAGAGGGCGCGCGCTTTACCGCGGGGATCGGCTCGGCCTCCGCGCCCAAGACGCAGGCATCGACCCTGCTTAGCCCGCGCGCTGCTGCCATCCGCCCGCTCGGCAAGATGCCGGAGCGGCGCGTGCTCATCCTTTATCTTTCCAACGTGCTGTTTCTGGCGACGGGGGTTCTGGCTGCAGGCCTTGCCCTTGCCAATCGTACCCGCAAGCAAAAGGCGGACGAGTTGCACTACAACTGACCCGCCTGCTTGTGTTGCGTCAGGCTTTGACGATGAAAAAGCCTGCGCGCGGGAAATGCACCACCACTTCACCGACTTCCGGCGCTTCGCGCTTGATCGCAACGGACTGCGCGTCCGAGGCGACGAGCGTGCCCGTTATGGGATCGCGCCCGTAATCATCCGCCATGACGCTCACCTTGTCGCCGGGTTTCAGCCCATTGGGTTCATGGGGATCGGCTTGTTCTTTCGTCGTGCTTGTGGCGGCCTTGGCGATGGCCAGCGCCTCATCGCGGCTCATCTCCTGCCGCTCGCCATGACCGATGGCGCGCACCCGCTCTTCCCAGGCGGCGGTTTTGGGTAAATGCTCCAGTGCTTTCAGCCCGTCCGGGAAAAGCCAGCGCATGAAGGCAAGGTTGTAATGGCAGGCGGCATCGGCAAGGCCGGGCGCCGCGCCCATCAGGAACTTGCGCCCATCGGCCAATTGATCTTCCAGCCAGCCGAGCCCGGCGCGCAGCTGCTCGGCCATGAGGGGAGCTGCGGCCTTCATCGCATTCACATCGAAAGGCCGGCCCATCAGCGCTTCGCGGTCTTTGATAAAGCTTTCATCGACGGCCTGGCCGACATTGCCGAAGATCACCGCAACGGCATTTTGGAACAGTACCCGGTCCGCCCACATGGAAACGGCCCAGGCAAGACCCTTGTCCGCTTCCGTGAAGAGCGAGGGCTTCGGGTAGCGCCGTTCCAGCTCGCGAATGATGATCTGCGTGTCGCAATAAACATCCGCGCCGATCTGCATGACCGGGATTTTGCGGTAACCGCCGGTCAGCGCGGTGAGTTCGGGCTTCGGCATGATCACGGGTTCTTCGACCGCGTGCCAGGTAAGCTGTTTGATGCCGAAAACGGTGCGCACTTTTTCCGAAAAAGGCGAGACGTCATATTGGTGAAAGAGGATCTCGTTTTCCTTGCCGCTCATCAGCGCGCTCCTTGACCATCATTGGAAAAATCATTGGCAAAGCGGATGGTGCCGGTTTCGATGCCGCGCGTGACGACTTCCATGCCGCCCGACTTGATCATCCATTCGAGCCGGTGGTCGCGGTATTGCCGTTTGAAGAGGCCTTGTTTCACCGCCTCGGCGACATGTTCCATGCCGGTGCGTGAGGCGAGCGCTTCTTCGACCGTTTGCGCGGCGGAAGGGCGCTGCATGGCCCGGTTCACCCAGGCTTCGAGCGCGCTGCCCTTTTGGGGGTGGAAGCCGAAGCTCATGGAGGCGGCGACGAGCGGCAGCGCTGCCATATCCGCCCGCCCGAACATCGGCCCCGTCAGCCAGTCGTTTCCGCCGAGTTCGTTTTCCAGATAGGCAAAAAAGCCTTCCGTCTGGCGGCGGGCATTTTCCGTCAAGGTGTCGGCAAGCTTGCCTTCGGCGCGTTTGAAGAAATGGATTTCGCCAAGCCCCCAATTGATCGCCTCATATTGGGTGTCCATGACGTCTTCGATCATGCGCGCCCGGGCACGGGCCGCCGGGTCTTGCGGCTGCAGGGGCGGAGAAGGCCAGCGCTCTTCGATATACTCGAAGATGATGGTGGAATCGAAAATCGCCGTGCCGTCTTCGGTCACGAGGGCCGGGACTTCGGCGCGCGGATTAATTTCCAGAAAAGCGGCGACGCCGCCCGTGCCGATCGCATCCGGCGTTACGCACTCGAAATCGATTTCCTTTTCGCGCAGCGCCATCTTGTTTTTCTGCGCATATGGCGATAGCGGGTGCTCGTACAGCGTCAGCTTGGCCATGTCTCTCCCCATTGTTTTGAATATCGATGGGGGAGTATGGGGCGGGGAAGAGGCTTCGTCCATGAAGCCCTCATCACGGCTTGGCGAGGAAGCTTAGGCTTTGCGCTTTGCAAGCTCGGCCATCTGGCCGAATAACGTTGCGGCATCCGGCGTTTCATCGCTGCCGGAAAATTCCCGGTAAAGCGTTGCGACATTGACCGCGATGCGCTCGCCGTCGCCCCAGCTGTCATAGTCTGACATGTCGATGTCCTTGGCCGCCTCGAATGCGCTCAGGCCCGCATCGTAGCGTTTGCACGCTTCTTTCTGGATATAGACGAGATACTCACGCAAAGCCGCGACGCCGCGCTTGTCGGTAATGGGGCCGTGGCCCGGCACCACGGTTTCCACATCCATGGCCATGATCTTGTCGCAAGCATCGATCCAGTTGCCAACGGGGCCCTCCCACATGATGGGATGGCCTTCGATGAAAAGAATGTCGCCGGTGAACACCGTCTTGTCTTCTGGCACAAAGGCAAGCACGTCGCCCGGCGTATGGGCGGGGCCGACATGCATGAGCTTGACGGTCTTGGCGCCGACCTGCCGCGTCATTTCCTTTTCGAAGGTAAGGGTGGGGAGCACCTGGCGCACATTTTTGAAATCGAAGGCGCCGAAACATCTCGTCAGATAGTCTCCGAGCTCACCAAGCTCGGGCGCCATATCGAGAAAGCCTGCCAGCATGGCGGGCGGTTCGTGGCGCATGGCTTCGGCGGCAAGTTTATGGGCGATGATCTCCGCCCCCTCGCAGCATTCGTTGCCGTAGCAATGGTCGCCATTGTGGTGAGTGTTGACCAGTGTCTTGATCGCGGCGGCGGCTTTCGGTTCCGCGCCGCGCATCGCCTCCAGCATGGCGCGGGTATGGGGCACATCGAAAAGCGTGTCGACCAGCAGGCTTTCATCTCCATCGACGATGAGCCCGGCATTCGACCAGCCCCAGCCGCCATCGGGCTGCAGCCAGGCATAGGCGCCGTTGCCCAGATCGTGCAGGCCTTTCGTGTAGGCGAATTTGCCGAGCCCAAGCGATGTCATGATGGTCCTCCCCTTGTTTTTGAGCCGCGCTAGCCCTTTTGGGCATTGAGCGCGCCGACCCCGGCCTTGATTTCATCGAGCCCGGTGACGGCAATCTCTTCCTCTTCAAGATCGATTTCCAGTGTTTCGAGATAGCGGCAGACGAGCAAGTAAATCCCGATGACGATCAAGAGTTCCTGCACTTGGGCATCGCTTAAGTGCTTGCGGGCGGCGTCGAGTGCCTCTTTGGAAGCCTTGACGTTACTGACAAGTTCGTCGGTAAGCGCCAGGGCCGCGTTTTCAGCGTCGGAATAAACCTCCTGCGGCAGCGGGGCGCTGGCGGCGGCAATGCGCTCGGCGCTCATGCCCATGAGCCGGGAGACGCGCTCATGCTGGTGCAGCTCATAGGCCGAACCGCATTTGTGTCCGGCGCGCAGAATCACCAATTCCCGCAATTCGCCGTCCAAAAGCCCTTCATTGAGATAGGCATCGAGCAGATTCATGAAGGGCGCGAAAATCGGTCCGGCGCCCGCCAGCATCCGGAAGATATTGAGCGGCGGCAGGCTGGCGAGCAGCGCGCGGTCTTTTTCCGCAAGGGAAGCGGGGTCGGGATAGGGCAGGCGCGCCATGGCGGTCTCCTTAAAGCCAAGCAAATGTGATCCGGGTTTTGCCTTTACCATAAAGCGTGCGGGGACGGGCCGGTGAAAATCCTGTATGTGCCTGTTGTCAGCGCGGCGCGCGCCGCTAAACTCACCGGTAAGAAAAGAGCCAGGAGCGGCGGCAATGAACCGGCCGCCCGGCCGCACAAGCATATGCCGGGGAGGGCAACGATGATCGACTTTGGGGCAATCAAGAATGTTGCCGATATCAGCCGGGCGCAGGCCAAGGCGCGGCCGGACGAGATCGCGCATATTTTCGAGGGAAAAGAAACGAGCTTTAAAGAGCTCGATGCGCGCTCCAACCGGGTGGCGCAGGGGCTGATCGCGGAAGGTTGCAAGCCGGATGCGCGCATTGGCTTCATGGGCAAGAGCTCGGATGTTTATTTCGAAATGCTGCACGGCGCGTTCAAGGCGAAGGCCGTTGTTGTCGGCGTCAACTGGCGCCTCGCTCCGCCGGAAGTCACTTATGTACTCAACGATTCCAAGACGGAAATTCTGTTCGTCAGCGACGACTTCTATCCTGTCGTCGAAAAGGTGCTGAAAGACTGCCCGAGTGTGCGCAAGGTGATCGCGCTCGATGGCGGGCATCCGGAATGGGAAGCTTTTGCGGATTGGCGCGACCGGTTCGAGAATAAAGATCCCATGCTGCCCATCGCGCCCGATGACGATGTCATTCAGCTTTATACGAGCGGCACGACAGGCCATCCGAAAGGCGTGCAGCTGACGGATGCCAATTATATTTCCATTCTGCGCCAGGGTGTGGAGGCAGGCTGGGCGAACTGGCATGAAGGTGAGATCAATCTCGTCTGCATGCCGCTTTTCCATGTGGCCGGCGTCAATGTGGGTCTTCTTGGCAATGCCCATGGCTGCACGAACGTGATTTTGAAGGATGTCGACCCGCAGGAAATTTTGCGACTGATCGAGACCTACAAGATCAACATTGCCTTCATGGTGCCGGCGGTCATTCTGTTCCTGCTGCAGCAGCCCAATATCGGCGATGTGGATGTGTCGAGCGTACGCCAGGTGCTTTATGGCGCCTCGCCCATCCCCGAAGAAGTGCTGAAAAAAGCGCAGGAGCGGTTCGGCTGCGAATTCGTTCAGCTTTACGGGCTGACGGAGACGGGCGGCGCGGGCACGAACCTGGCGCCGGAAGATCACGATCCGGCGAAAGGCAAGCTGCGCTCCTGCGGCAAACCCAATAAGGGCCTTGAGGTGAAGATCATCGGCGCCGACGGCAAGGAAGTGAAGACGGGCGATGTCGGCGAGATCATGATCCGCGGCGGCTCGATCATGAAAGGTTATTGGAACCGCCCCGATGCGACGAAAGAGGCGGTGGATGCCGATGGCTGGTTCCGCACGGGCGATGCGGGTTATTTCGACGCAGAAGGTTTCGTCTTCATCCATGACCGGGTGAAAGACATGATCGTCTCTGGCGGGGAGAACATTTATCCGGCCGAAGTCGAAAACGCGCTGTTCGGTCATCCGGCGATTGCCGATGCGGCAGTGGTGGGCGTGCCCGACGATAAATGGGGCGAGGCGGTGAAGGCCATTGTCGTGCTCGAACCCGGCCAGGAGGCAAAGCCGGAAGACATCATCGCCTGGGCGAAGACGCAGATCGCGAGCTACAAGGTGCCCAAATCCATCGATTTCATCGAGGCGTTGCCGCGCAATCCCTCGGGCAAGATCCTGCGGCGGGAGCTGCGCGCACCCTATTGGGAAGGACGCGAGCGTCAGGTGAACTGAGCGCGGTTCCGCCGCCCCGAGATTTAAGGCGGGGGCAGAGCCTCCGCCTGCGACATTCCAATAAGAACAAGAAGGCCCTGCCAATGGCAGGAGCGCTTCCCGCTATGCCATTGCAACAGGAGGAATATCATGAGCCTGGCCGAAGCCGCGCCGCTGCCGCCCTTTAAGGAGCTGAAGCAGAAGCCGCCGAAACTGAACATCACGCGGAAGGACGATGGCAGCGTCATCATCGAATCCGCCTATCCGCTCGGCGAGTTCAAGCACGCCGTGCCGCATATTCTCGAAGAGCGCGCGGACGCGCATGCCGATCGCCCCTTCATTTGCCAGCGCACGCAAGAAGGGCCTTGGCGGCATGTCACATACGGCCAGGCAAACGAGCTTGCCGACCGCATCGCTTCGGCATTGATTGGTAAAGGCATGGGTCAGGACACGCCGCTCATGATCCTTTCCAGCAATTCCATCGAACATGCGATGATGATGCTGGGCGCGATGAAAGCGCAGGTGCCGGTCGCCCCCATCAGCGTGCCTTATTCGCTGATGAGTTCGGACCATTCCAAACTCAAACACGTCTTCTCGCTGACCAAACCGAAAATGATCTTCGCCGATTCCGGCGCGCTTTACGAAAAGGCGCTGAAGGCGCTCGACCTTTCGGGCGTTACGGTCGTGACGATGGACGGGGCGCCGGCGGATCTGTCGCCGCTGACCTATGAAGCGCTCTGCGCGACGCCGGTCTCGGCGGAACTGCGTACGCGCATGGACGGCATTACCCATGACACGGTGGCAAAATATCTGTTCACGTCCGGCTCGACGGGCATGCCCAAAGGTGTGATCCAGACGCAGCGCATGCTCATGGCGCAGCTTGCCGCGCAAGAAGCGATCCGCACGGAAGACCCCGATCCGGAAGATATTCCCGTCAGTCTGGAATGGATGCCCTGGAACCATATTTCCGCGGGCAATATCTCTTTCAACAACAATCTGAACAGCGGCGGCACGGTCTATCTCGATAATGGCAAGCCGGTGCCGGGCATGTTCGAGGAAACGATCCGCAATCTGCGGGAAGTGAGCCCGCGCGTTTTCGGCTCTGCGCCCGTTGCTTTTGCGATGCTGGCGGACGCCATGGAGCAGGATGCGCAGCTGCGCAAAAGCTTTTTCCAGAACCTTGAATATATGGGCTATGGCGGGGCGACGCTCTCAAGCGATCTTTACGACCGCATGCAGGCGCTTGCGATCGAGGAGACGGGGCAGCGCATGCCGCTCACGACCATGTATGGGGCAACGGAAACGCAGGGCATTACCGTCGTCCACTGGATCACCGAGCGGGTGGGGCTGATCGGCCTGCCGCTGCCGGGCATGCAGCTCAAACTCGTGCCCAACGGCACGAAGATGGAAGTGCGTGTCAAAGGGCCGATGGTGACGCCGGGCTATTTGCGCGATGAAAAGAAAACCGCCGAAGCCTTCGATGAAGACGGGTTTTACAAGCTGGGCGATGCCGCGAAGTTCCTCGATGAAAACCGCCCGGAACTTGGCCTCGTTTTCGATGGCCGCGTAACGGAAGACTTCAAGCTGTCCTCCGGCACCTGGGTGTCGACCGGTACGCTGCGCGCCGATCTTGTCGCGGCCACCTCGCCGCTCGTTCAGGACGCGGTGATTGCCGGGCTCGACAAACCTTATATCGCGGTGCTTGCCTGGCCGAATATCGAAGCGGCGCGGCGCATTGCCGGGCTGGGGGCGGAAGCAAGCCCCCAGGAGATCGTCTCCGCGCCGGCGGTGGCGGATTATCTGAAGGAGAAAATCGGCGCCCATAACAAGGCGGGTGGCGGGTCGTCCACCCGCGTGCGGCGCCTCCATCTGATGCTCGAGCCGCCGTCCATCGATGGCCATGAGATTACGGATAAGGGCTACGTCAACCAGCAGGCGACGCTTTCGCGCCGCGCGGAGCTGGCTGAAAAGCTCTATCAGGACCCCTGTCCTTCCGATGTGATCGAGATCGGTTAAGGGAGCGGCGGATGAGCACGGTCAGCCCGGCGGAAGTCCTTGAGTTCTGGCGCGAAGCGGGACCCGAGCGCTGGTTTGCGAAGGACGCAGCCTTCGATGCCGAGATCATCCGCCGGTTTACCGCTGCCCGGGGTGAGGCCTTGAGCGGGGCCTATGACGATTGGGCGGATGAGCCAGAAGGAGCGCTGGCGCTCGTCATTCTGCTCGATCAGTTCTCCCGCAATATCTACCGGGACGAGCCGCGCGCCTTCGAGGCCGATGAAAAAGCGCTCCGCCTTGCCCGCGATGCCATTGCCAGGGGGCACGACAAGAAGCTGAGTACGCAAGACCGCGTCTGGATCTACATGCCTTTCATGCATGCCGAGGATTTGGGCGTGCAGGAAGAAAGCGTGAAGCTATTCGAAGAGCTGGGGATCGAGAACAATCTTGCCTATGCGATTGCGCACCGGGACGTGATTGCGAAATTCGGGCGCTTCCCGCACCGCAATGCCTTGTTCGGCCGGGAAAGCAGCGCTGAGGAGCTGGCTTACTTAAAAGAACATGGCGGGTTTTGAGGCCCGCCATGTCTTTTCCGGTTTTGATTTCCTGATGGATTAAGCCGCGCGCACATCGCGCAGGAAGCTGTCCACGGTCTTTTTCAGCTTATCCGCCTGACCGGCAAGTTCGCCTGCAGCGGAGAGCACCTGAGACGCGGCGCCGGAGGATTCGTGCGCAGCGGAGGTCACATCCTCGATATTCGTGCTCACCTCATCGGAGGATTTCGCCGCTTCCTCGACGCTGTCCATGATGCGCGTCGTTGCGTCCTGCTGGCTGGTGACGGAATCGGAAATCACATGGGAGATTTCGTTCCGCTTGCTGTTCGTTTCCGTCACGCGGCGGATGGCGCCGACGGCCTCGTCTGTGGAGTTCTGAATACCGGCGATCTGCTGGCCGATCTGCTCCGTGGCGCTCGCGGTCTGGGTCGCAAGCTCTTTCACCTCGGCGGCGACGACGGCAAAGCCCCGGCCTGCTTCCCCGGCGCGCGCTGCCTCGATCGTGGCATTGAGCGCCAGCAGGTTCGTCTGCGCGGCAATGTCCTGGATGAGGGTGACGACTTCGCCGATCTGGCGGGCGGCTTCTGAGAGGCCCTCGATTTTAGCGTTCGCGGTATTGGTCGCTTCCGTCGCCTCTTCGCCTACGGTGTTCGATTCGTTCACCTGGCCGCGGATCTGGTCGATGGAGGCGGAAAGCTCTTTTGCCGCTTCCGTCACCATCTGCACGTTGGAGGCGGCGCGCTGGGAAGCACTGGTCACGGCGGAAGATTTCTGCGTCGTGACATCCGCCACTTCCGACATGGTGTTGGCGGTGTTTTCCATTTCCGTGGCTGCGGCGGCGACGGCGCCCAGCATCTCGCCCATGGCCTTGTCGAAATCGCCGATCATCTGTTCGATGGCGCGGGCGCGGGCTTCTTTTTCCTGCTGCTCCTGCTTCTGGCGTTCTTCCAGTTCCATGCGCTCGATGGCGTTGTCGCGGAAGATCTGAACGGCATCGGTCATGTCACCGATTTCGTCCGCCTGATCGAGGCCGCTGAGGTCGATATTCGTTTCGCCCTTGGCCAAATCACCCATGGCCGAGGTGAGCTTGGAGAGGCGTTTCGTAATGCCGCGCGAGACGAAGAAACCGGCCCCGGCGACAAGCACCAGCATTATGGCGGCGACACCGGCCATGACGTTGCGCATGGCGGCGACCGGTGCGTTGATCTCGTCGAGCGAGGTCTGCACCAGTAGCGCCCAGCGCGCATAGCTGTAGGAGACGGGTGTTGCAATGGTCACGGCGTCATAACCCAGATGGCTTTCCTGCATGCCGTTGAAGGGCTGCTCGTCGATAATGGCGGCGTCGATGGCATCGCCCGTCACTTCCCGGCGCAGGCGCGTTGCTTCTTCCGTCAGGCGCGAATTATTGCGCATCAGGTAATCTTCGCCGATAAGCAAGACTTCGCCGGTCTCACCGAGGCCCGTTTCCTCGCCCAGAATCTGATCGAGCACGTCGGTCGGAATGCGGAAGGCAAGGACACCGATTTTTTCATCGCGGCTGGAAAAGACCGGCGCGGCGACAAAAGAGGCAGGTTCCCCGTCGATGGCCTTATAGGAAGCGAAGTCCATGAAGGCGATTTCCGAGTCGTCGATCGCACCGAGGGCAATGTCGACGACGGTAGCGATGTCCGTGTTGCGGAATTCGCTATCAAGCCCGATCATCTGCGCGCCGAAATCGCCGGCTTTGTCGACGGAATAGATCATGGTGCCGTTGATATCGAACAGCATCACATCGCTATAACCGCGCTTTTCGGCAAAGTCGCGGAAAGAAGCATGATAGGAGCGGTGCGTGCGGGCATAAAAAGTGCGCTCGCCCTCGCCGTCAGATTCGCGCGAGGTGTAGACGCCGCGGGTAATGTCGCGGGCATCGTCCCCCATGAAGGTCCAGGCGCGGGTAAACTGCGAAATTGCCTCGCGCACCATGGGCGTTGCGGCCATGAAGCGGACATCTTGCTCGATGCCGCCGAGATAGCGGGTGACGGCGACCTTGCGGTCGAGAAGGATGGATTCAAGGCGGGCCTGGGTCGACTCTTCTGCGTTGCGGGCTGCTTCCAGATAGCTCGAAACCCCGATGCCGAGCGCCAGCAGGAAGGCGGCGGAGACGATGATCGCCGGAATTTTCTGCGCGATCGTCAGTGTCGGCATCTTGTCTTTCAACGCGCCGAGCGGGGCCAATGCGGACGACGATGCGCCCGTCGGGATTTTCGGAAGTTTCTGCAAGAACGATAGATTGAAACGCATGAAGTCTGTCCCCGTCTTCGCCGCCGGCCGCCCTGCCTGGCGAAAAACTTTTGCTTTTGGCCCGTTTCAGGCCCCTTTTGCTGCCACTATCATTTTACGGACGCTCTAAACATTCCCTTAAAATGACGCGGATGTGACAATTTGCCGGAACTGAAAAGGCCCGGACGAGCCGGGCCTTTCCTGGTGTTTATGTTCCTCTGCGGTCAGGCGCTGCGCACTTCGCGCAGGAACTTGTCGACGGAAGATTTCAGCTTGTCGGACTGGCCGGCAAGCTCGCCCGCCGCCGACAGAACCTGGCCTGCTGCGCCCGAAGATTCGTTTGCCGCCACGGTGACTTCCGCAATGTTTTGCGCCACTTCGTCGGAGGAGTGGGCTGCTTCCTGCACGTTGCGGGAAATTTCAACCGTTGCCGATTGCTGCTGCTCCACGGAGCTGGCAATCGTCTGGGCGATTTCGCGCATTTCGCTGACAGTCGTTGTCACCTCGCGGATGGCATCGACCGCATCGCTGGTCGAGGTCTGGACGGAGCCGATTTGCTGGCTGATTTCCTCGGTGGCCTTGGCCGTCTGATTGGCCAGTTCTTTCACCTCGGAGGCAACCACTGCAAAGCCCTTGCCTGCCTCGCCCGCGCGTGCCGCCTCGATGGTGGCGTTGAGGGCGAGCAGGTTCGTCTGCTCGGCAATGTCCTGAATGAGCGTGACGACTTCGCCGATCTGACGGGCCGCTTCCGAAAGCCCTTCGATCTTCGTGTTAGCGGAATTGGCCGTGTTGGCCGCGCGTTCGCCCACGGAGTTCGACTGCAGCACCTGGCGGCGGATTTCCTCGATCGCGGCCGAGAGCTGTTCGGCGGCGCTCGCCACGGTCTGCACGTTGGCGCTGGCTTCCTCGGACGCGGCGGCCACGGCGCCGGCCTTGGCATTGGCAGTATCGGCGGTGGAGGTCATGGCATGGGCCGTGTTCTCCATCTCCGTTGCCGCAGCGCTGACGGCGCCTAGCATTTGCGCGGTCGAGGTTTCGAAATCGGCAATCAGCTTGTCGATATTCTTGGCTCTGGCTTCTTTCGCCGCTTCCTCGCGCTTGTTTTCTTCTTCCAGCTCCGCGCGTTCGATGGCGTTATTGCGGAAGATTTCGACGGCTTTCGACATGTCGCCGATTTCATCGCCCCGGTCGAGGCCGCTCATGTCGATATTCGTATTGCCTTCGGCAAGCTCGCTCATGCCATGGGTCAGCCGCGAGATGGGCGCGGTAATATCGCGCGAGGCGAATACCCCGGCGCCGGCCACGGCAATGACGAGCACCAGCGCGGTGCCCAGCATGATCCAGCGCATGGAAACGAGATCGGCATAGGCTTCATCCGTGCTGATCTGCGCCACGATAGCGTAAGGCACACCCTGGAAGGTGAACGGCACGGCAAAGGTTTCGGCGGTCATGCCGCGCAGATTCTCATCCGTGCTCATAGAAGGCTTGCCTTCTTCCAGCGCCGTTTTGACGGCATCGGCAGCGAGTTCCGCTTTCAGTGTCGTGGGCTCGCTGGAAAAGCGCGAATCGTTGCGCAGCTTGTAGTCCTGGCCGACGAGCAGGGTTTCGCCCGTCTCGCCGAGGCCAAGTGCGATGTTCATCTGGCGGTTGACCTTGTTCACCGGCAGCTGGAAGACGAGGACGCCCGTCTTGCGGCCCGCACGGTCGACAACAGGTGTGGCGATGAAGCTGTTCGGGCTGTCGGCGGAGGGCGCGTAGTGGGTGAAATCCTGATAGGCGATGTCGCCTTTTTCGGCGGCCATTGCGGCTTCATAGACGCTGCGCAGCGCTGTGTCTTTCCACTGCCCGTTCAGAACGTTGGTGCCGAAGTCGCTTTCCTTGGAAACCGAGTAGACGACGACGCCATTCGGGTCGAGCAGGAAAATGTCATGATAACCGCGTTCGTCGAGGAAGGTGCGGAACCAGGGGTGATATTGCTCGTGGACGACGCCGTAATACTCGTTGCCGTCAATGGTCACGAGGTCTTTGCGGTTCGCTTCCGGGTTCTCATCGATATAGAGGCGCTGCAGCTCTGCGGTTACATCATCGCGGAATTCTTCCGAGGACCGGTTGAATTCATAGGACGCTTCCATCACCAGCGGGTTGGCGGCGAGGGAGTTCATGTCCTCTTCCACCGAGCCGAGATAGGCTTCGAAAGACGCCTTACGCGCTTCCAGGACCGCGAAGAATTTCGTCTGGATCTGCGCATGCACGGCCGATGATGCTTGCATATAGCTCATCAGGCCAATGCCGATCCCCATAACGGCGGCAGCCAGAACGATAATAGCCGGTACTTTCCGGCTTATTTGAATGTTGGAGAGCCAGTTCATAATCGCCTCATTCCTCCTCAACTGCCGAAATCCCCATGCGCACAATGCTCGGCAGACGGGCCAAAGAGTGGGGTGAAGCGTCTAATATTTACTTAAGTCGGGGGTTTTTCTTTCATTTGGCGGCAAAAACGGGCGGGCGGCGGCAGAAATTGCCGCCGTGCTTTTAGGGTGTGTGAGGAAATTCTTTTGTTTTCAATAGGTTGGGTTTTTCAGGCGACTGGCCCCGCTTTTGCTTTCTGTTAAGCATGCTCTGAATGGGGGTAAAAATGCTGCATCAGGAAGATCTCAACCGCCTCGCCGCTTTCATGCTCAACCAGCATGGCAGCCGGGCCATCGATTATGCCGAAAGCGCCATGGCGCAGCTCCTTTTAATGGGAGAAGAGCGCCGGGCCGATGCCTGGCGGCTGGTGGGGATGGTCGTGCGGGACATGCTCGAAGGGCGCATTACGCGGGACGGCCACGCCATCCATTAACGCATGGCAGGGCGCGCGCCGGAATTGAAAGCGCGCCGCCGCAATCCGGGCTGGCTCCGGGCTCCTTCCGCCGGTAAAAAGAAGGCAATAACAACAACCGGCTTTGGGAGGCGCAATGACCCTGGATCCCCAGGCGAAGGCCATTCTTGATCAATTGGCTGCGGCGGAAGGCCCGGCTCTTTACGACTTGCCGCCGGACGAGGCGCGCCGGACCTATGAGGCCATGGCGCAGGTCTTCGACACGGTGGACATCCCCATCGGCTCCACCTCCGATCAGCTGATCAAAGGGCCGGCTTCCGACATTCCCGTGCGTATTTATACGCCGATCGCGACGGGCGGGGCGCTCCCCATTCTGCTTTATTTCCATGGCGGGGGCTGGGTCATCGGCAATATCGCCACCCATGACAAGCTTTGCCGCGCGCTTGCCAATGAAGCGCATTGCATCGTTCTTTCCGTCGATTACCGTCTGGCGCCCGAAGCGCCGTTTCCGGCGGCGGTGGATGATTGTTATGCCGCGCTGGAATGGGCGGAAAAGAATGCAAGCGAGATCGGCGGGGACGCGAACCGGATTGCGGTCGGGGGGGATTCCGCCGGCGGCAATCTCGCGGCCGTTCTGGCGCTCAAAGCGCGCAACGAAAAGGGCCCGGAAATCAGCTTCCAGCTCCTTATCTATCCCGTCACGGACGCGCGCATGGATACCGGCTCCTACCGCGCCTTTGGCGAAGGGCATCTGCTTGAAGCGCGCACCATGGCCTGGTTCTTCGATCAATATGCGCCCGAAGGCCTCGACCGGGAGCAGCCGTACCTTTCGCCGCTGCGCGCCAAAACGCTGAAAAACCTGCCGCCTGCCTATGTGGTGACGGCGGGCCATGACGTCCTGCGCGATGAAGGCAAAGCTTATGCCGATGCGCTGCGCGAGGCGGGCGTCGAGGTTACCCATGTCAATTACGAGGGCATGGTGCACGGCTTCTTCAACATGCAGGCCGTGCTCGATACGGCCAAAACGGCCATCAAAGAGGCGGCAAAGGCGATGGAAAAAGCGCTGGCTTGACCCGCGCAGTCCCGCCTTTCCGTTCACCGCTACTATCTGGGGAGAAAACATGAGTGTCTTGCGTACGCCGGGCGTGCATCCCTTCGCCTATTTCGATGTGCCGCATCTTCTCGATACCCATGCGCGCAATAGGGCGGCCCATCCGTTTCTGATCTGGGAACCTTTTGAGGGAGAAGGGCGGACATGGACCTATGCCGAATTTGCCGATTGCGTACGGCAGATTGCGGCAGGTCTTAAAAAGCGCGGCGTGAAAGCAGGCGAGCGGGTGCTCATCCATCTCGACAATTGTCCAGAGAGCCTTCTTGCCTGGTATGCCTGCGCGCATCTTGGCGCCGTGGCGGTGACGACCAATGCGCGCTCGGTGGCCGATGATCTGACCTATTTTGCTTCCCATGCGGAAGCTGCGGGCGCGATCACGCAGCCGCGCTTTGCCGCGCTCGTCAAAGAGGCCTGCCCGGATCTGAAATGGGTGGCGGTGACGGAAAGCGACAATGGCGCCGCGCCCGAAGCTGGCACCGCGCCTGCGCGGGAAGAAAGCTTCGAGGCGCTATACGGCGAGGCGGCGGAGGCGCCGCTGCGCGCCCCCGATCCCATGGCCCCTGTCGGCATTCAATATACGTCCGGCACCACCTCGCGCCCGAAAGGGGTGGTCTGGACCCATGCCAATGCGCTCTGGGGCGGTAAGGTCTGCGCCATGCACGAGGATTTGCGTCCCGAAGACGTGCATCTGACCTACCTGCCGCTTTTCCATACGAATGCGCAGTCCTATTCGGTGCTTGCCGCGCTGTGGGTGGGGGCGAGCGTCGTCGTGCAGCCGCGTTTTTCCGCCTCCCGCTTCTGGCCGGTCTCGCTCAAGCATGGCTGTACCTGGACCTCCATGGTGCCGTTCTGTTTGAAAGCGCTGGTGGAGCAAAAGGTGCCCGCCAATCATTCCTACCGGCTGTGGGGGAACGGCGTTGCCGCCCCGCCCACCGACGATCATTTCGGCGTCAAGACCATGGGCTGGTGGGGGATGACCGAGACGATCACGCATGGCATCGTTTCGGACCCGCATTTCGATGCGCCTTCCATGGTGATCGGCAAGCCTTCGCCTGCCTATGAGATCGCCATTACCCGTGATGACGGCACGCCCGTGACCCCCGGTGAGACGGGACATCTGCTCATTCGCGGCATTCGGGGCGTCTCGCTCTTTCTGGAATATCTCAACAACCCGGAGGCGACGGCGGCGAGTTTCGATGAGGAAGGCTTTTTCATCACCGGCGACCGCGTGACGCTGCGTGAGGACGGCTATATTTCCTTTGCCGACCGGGACAAGGATATGCTGAAAGTCGGCGGGGAGAACGTCGCCGCTTCCGAAATCGAACGTGTCATCATGAGCGTGCCCGGTATTGCCGAATGCGCGGTGGTGGCAAAATCCGACCGGATGCTGGACGAGGTGCCCGTCGCCTTCCTGCTGGTGCCGGGCGGTGAAGCGGCAGCGCCCGCCTCTCTCAAAGATGATGTGATGGCGGCTTGCAAGAAGGGCCTTGCCGATTTCAAGCAGCCGCGCGCGCTCTTCATCGTGGAAGAGCTGCCCCGCTCAACGCTTGAAAAAATCGCCAAGGCGGAGCTGCGTAAGATCGCCAACGGAACGTAATGCGAAATAGTAACGGCTAACACCGGCCGAGCAGGGAGGAATGCTCATGCCTTACCGTTATTTTGCGGCCGTGCTTTTGTGTTCCTTACCGTTCTGGCTGGCCGGCGCGTTTCTTGGCGGGTTGCCTCTGCCAGTGGACTTGCCTGTAAGCGCGCTTATGGCGTTTGTACCGGGGATTGTTGCACTGGTCTTCGTGTGGCGCGCCGATGGCCGGCATGCTGCCTGGGCCTTTGCGCGGCGGATAGCCGATGGGGCACGGGTGCAGCGCGTGCGCTGGTATGTGGCGGCCTTTTCCTTCATGCCTGCCGTCATGGCACTTTCCTATGTGCTCATGCGGATGCTGGATATGGCGCTCCCGGAACCGGATTTTGAGGTCGTGGCGCTTCCCATTCTCTTTGCGATGTTTTTAATCGCCGGGCTTGGGGAAGAGCTGGGATGGCAAGGGTATGCTTATGAAAAGTTCGGCGCGGGTTGGAGTGCGTTTGGCGCGGCATTAATGCTCGGCCTCTTTTGGACGCTCTGGCACATCATTCCCTATTTCCAGACCGGGCACGATGGGAGCTGGGTGATCTGGCACTGCGGTGTCACGGTATTGCTGCGTGTGGCAACGGTCTGGGTCTATGTGAACGGCGGGCGCAGTGTGTTTTGCGCCGCTCTCTTTCATGCGATGAGCAACGTGTCGTTCTTTCTTTTCCCGAACGGGGGATCGCATTATGCGCCGGAAGTCACCTTTTGGGTGCTTGCCGCAGCGAGTGCGGGCCTTCTCTTCCTCTGGGGGCCGGGTACGCTCGCTCGTTTCCGGTATAGGTAGCGGCTCAGGCGCGCGTATTGTCCAGCAGCTTGCCGGGATTGAGGATGCCGTCCGGGTCGCATTCGGCTTTCAGTGTTTTGAGAAGCTGGTAGCCTTGCGGGCCTTTTTCCTCGGCAAGCCAGGGCGCGTGGTCCGTGCCGACACCGTGGTGGTGCGAGATGGTGCCGCCGCCTGCCAGAATGGCATCGCTCGCCGCCCGTTTGATCGCCAGCCATTGGCCGACCTCGTCATCGAGCTTGCGCGGGAAGAGGAAGGTGAAATAAAGGCTTGCCCCATCGGGATAGGAATGGCTGACATGGGCGATGACGATGCCGCGCTCGCCGGGTTCCGGCGCATTGGCGCTGATTGCTTCTTCGATGGCGTTGGTCACTTTTTCATGCAGCGGAAGCATGTTCGCCCAAGTTGTCGAGGTTTCGAGCGTGTCGATGCCGAGCCCGTGATCCATCATCGGGTCGCGCATATGGGGCGAGTGAAAGCGGCCCTGATACCATTTCTTGCCTGCGCCGGTGCCGATGGCCGTCGCGCCGTACCGCTCCGCAATGGCGGATGTGCGCGTGCGCGCGTATGAAACGCTTTCCTTGTCTCCCTCAAGGCCGACCAGCATGAGGCAGGGGGCGGTGAGGCCCTTGGACTTCAGATAAAGCGATTGCAGTTTGGCTTTAAGGCCGCTGCCCGAGCCGCCGCTGGCCGCCTGAAAGAAATAGGTTTCCGGCGCATCCGAGAGGCGCACCATGGCGACGGGAATGTCTGCATGATTGATGGCGCGCACGGCTTTCACGCCGCTCGCAAAATTCTTGAAGAGATAGCCCCGGTAGTCTTTTTCTTCCGGCACTTCGTGAATTTTGACCGTTGCCTCGCAAATGATGCCGAGCGTGCCTTCGGAGCCTGCGACAAGCTGGTTGAGATTGGGGCCTGCGGCGGAGGCCGGCGTGCTTTCGGTTTTCCAGATGCCTTTCGGGGTCACGAGCGTTGCCGAGACCAGCCATTTTTCCGCTTTCCCGTAGCGGTTCGATTGCTGGCCCGCGCCGCGCGCGGCAATCCAGCCGCCTAGCGTCGAAAACTCGAAGCTCTGCGGGAAATGGCTCAGCGTCACGCCATGCTCGTTCAGCGCTTTTTCAAGCTCCGGCCCGTAAATGCCTGCCTGCAACGTGGCGGTCATAGATTTTTTGTCGATTTTCAAAACCCGGTTCATCAGCGTCATGTCGAGCGTGATGACGGCGCGGTCCAGCGCGCCGCTTTGCGCATTGACGCCGCCCACGACACTCGAGCCGCCGCCATAAGGCACAAGCGCGATATTGTTCTTCAGGCAATATTTCAGAACGAGTTCCACCTCGTCGAGGGAGCGCGGATAAACAACCGCATCGGGCGCGACTTCTAGCTTGCCCGCGCGCACATAAAGAAGATCGTGATAGCTCTTGCCGCGTGCGTGAAAGGCGCGTTCATAATCATCATCGCGCACCTGATTGTTGCCGACGATTTCCTTCAGCCGGGCGATGGCGTCGGCATTGAGGCGGCTTTTCGGCAGCACGACATCGGTAAAGCGCTTGGCCGGAGTGGAGGGAAGGGCGCGCATGCCGAGAGCCGCGCGGATGAACTCCCATTGCGCCGCGCCTTCGGGCAGCGGATTTTCCTGATCGGCCTTCCCCCAGCCGTTCCAGCGCAATGTTTGGCGGTCGATGGTCATGAGCGTGTCCTTTGACAGGTCTGGTGGCAGGTCTAGCGGAAAAGGTTGAGCGCAGCGGGCAATATCTCGAAACGCGCGGGCAGGCGTCCCGGCGCCTCCCCGTCAATATCGAGCAGAACGATCTCGTTTTTCTCCGCCGGGCGGGCTTCGAGCACTTTGGCCTGAAGGCTCGTTACTTTCGGATTGGCAAGGTGGGTGCCCTCGTAAAGCGAGCCGGAAGAAGAAAACATGTCTTTGAATGTCGTATCGCACATCATGACGATGTCGAAGAGCCCGTCATCGGGCTTTGCGTGCGGGGCCATCATCATGCCGCCGCCGAAAAACCGGCCATTGGCAACGGCAAGCGTGCTGATATTGCGCACTTCGTCAAAGCCACTATCCGTCGTCACGTGCACCGCTTGCGGGCGGTAGGTGAGGACGGTTTTCAGCGTGCCCCAGAAAAACGCGAACTTGCCGCCCAAGAGTTTCGACACTCCGGCTTTGTTGACCGCGCGGTCGACGGCGCCGGAAAGACCGAAGCTTGCGATATTGTCGAAATAACGCGCCGTCTCGCGCCCGTCTTCGGCAATGAACGTTAGCTTGCCGATGTCGATGGGGGAGACTTCGGCTTTTCCAAGTTTTTCGATGGCTTCATCCAGCGTGCCGTCATAGCCGAATGTCTTGCGGAAATCCCCGCCCGTGCCGGTGTTCAGAAAAGCGAAGGCGGCTTCAGGGTTGATCGGTTTTCCCTCTTCGAAAAACCCGTTCACCACTTCATTGATCGTGCCGTCCCCGCCCACGGCAATGACAAGATCGGCGCCGTCTTTCAGCGCTTTGGCGGTGGGGCCGGCGGCGGGCAAATGATGCGGCGTTGCCGCGCCCTCGGTCATGTATGTGGTGACGGGGCCGAGCGCGCGGGTCAGCTTCTTTTCAATCGCCGGCCAGGCGCGGCCCGTTTTGCCGCCGCCTGAATAAGGATTGACGATAGCTGCAATCTTGCGCGTCATGCGGTGCCGTTCGGTTTCGTGCTGAAATAACGGGAAAGGCGCGCGATTTCCTGCTCGCGCCGGGCGCTGTCCCAGTCAAGTTCTTCGGCCATGAGACCTGCGGCCTTGCCAATCAATTGCGGGCTCGGGCGGCCAAGCGTGCCGATGCCGGTGCGGCGCATCAGCGCGTCATCGAGATGAAGCGCCATTTCATTGCGCACCGCATTGACGATCTGTGCGCCGATATCCGGGTTTTGATCGTCCAGCCGTTCTTCAAGTCTCGGCTCGGTCCCGGCAAGCTCCAGAATGTCGTCCATGCGCGCGCCGTGGAAATGACCGAGATTGTCGATGATATCCGGCGCATAGCGCTGATGGCGCTGCTTTGCTTCATCGAGGAAGGGGCGGAAGCGCTTGATGGCGCCGCCATAAAGGGGGGTGCTTTCGGTGGCGCAAGGCTTCAGTTTGCGCCCGAGTTTTTCCGCCGCCTTGTCGACGACTTCTTCGGCGAGATTGCGCGAGGTCGTCCACTTGCCGCCCAGTGCCGAGAGGAGCCCGTCAATGCCGTGCTTTTCGCCGTGGTCGAAGACTTCCGCCTCGCGGCTCGCATTATAAGAATCTTTTGTGCCTTCTTCCGGCGTTTCGTCGATGAGCGGGCGCAGGCCCACATAAAAGTGCTGCACGTCTTTGCGTGTCAGGCCGAGGCCCGGCAAACCGTCATTCACGACGAGGAGGAACTTTTCGATATCCTCTTCCGTCACGCCCATCGCATCGGGCTCATGAGAGAAGACGGTGTCCGTGGTGCCGATGATCGTATGGCCGCGCCAGGGAATGACGAAGAAGTGCCCGCCGATTTCGGATTTGACGGCCAGCGCCGTTTCGCCGGAAAGCTGGCGCGTGATGACGTGAATGCCTTTGGAGCGGATCAGCTGGCGGGGCGGGTTTTCTTCCGCAAGCCCCATCAGCTTGTCGGCCCAGGGCCCGCTTGCATTGACGGTGAGCGCGCCGCGGATTTCATGTTCCTGGCCGCTTTCCCGGTCTTTGACGCGGACGCCCTGGATGCGCTTGCCCTCGGCGCGCTTGCCATTGCCGCCCGCGCTTTCCAGAAAGCCGGTGACCTCGGTATAGTTCGCTGCATCGGCGCCGTGCTCGGCTGCTCCTAGAATGAATTCAAGGCAGAGCCGTTCGGGCGCGAACATCTGGCAGTCGTAATAAATCTTGCCGCCGGTCAGCCCTTCTTTCTTGAGGCTCGGCATGATCTCCAGCGCTTCCTCGCGCGAGACGGTTTTATAGCCCGGCAATTTTTTGTCCGGGTCGTCCAGCCGGTTGCGGTCATAAGACAGCAGATCATAGAAGGTGAGGCCCACCGACATGATGAGCTTGCCGCTCATGCCCTGGCCGTAAGTCGGAAGCAGGAAGGGCAGAGGGAAGACCATATGCGGGGCGATCATTTCCCAGATGCGCCGCTCGCGCAGGCTCTCGCGCACCAGCGCAAGCTCGCCGTTCTGTAAATAGCGCAGGCCCCCGTGAATGAGCTTGGAGGAACCGGAGGTCGTGCCGTGGGCGAAGTCTTCTTTTTCCAGGAGGGCGACTTTCAGCCCCCGGAGCGCCGCATCCCATGCGATGGAGGCGCCCGATATCCCCCCGCCCACGATCACCAGGTCGTAGGCGGTCCTGCTCATGGCCTCCAAATCGCGTTTCATCTATTCCTCTGTCTGACAGTATCAAAGGCGGGAGAATGCCGCTCCCCCCGCCTGCTTTCAAGGGCGCTGCGCCTATGTGCGCTTCTTTAGGCCTTTTTGTTCCATGCGCCAGATGAGATGGGAGATGCGGTCCTGGCCGAAAAAGGGCTCGCCCTCGAAAACCATGAGCGGCACGCCCCAATGGCCGCCCTCTTTCTGGGCCGCCTCGTTTTCGGCAATGACTTTTTCGTAGTGATCCGGGTCTTTTTCGATCAAGGCATCGAGCTCGGCAAGATCGAGCCCGGCGCGGGCGGCTGCTTCCTGGAGGTGCGTACCCTCGTTCCAGCCTTTGACGCCGCCGAAAATGATCCGGCTCACCTCATAAAGGAAAGGCATGCCCTTGCCTTTTTCCGCTGCCGCCACGCCAAGGCGCGTGAGGCGGGAGATATAGGGCTGATCCTCGGGCACCTCGCCCGACTTGATGTCCATAACGATGGGGTCCGGGCTCGGCCAGGCGTAAGGCAGGCCCTCCATTTCGGCGATGCGCACCGTGTCTTTCAGGAGATAGGGCGGCCAGAGCGGGTTCACCTGCTTGAAAAAGCCCTTGATGCGCACGGCGATGGGATAGACCGGGCGGACATTGATTTTGACATCGTATTCTTCTTGAAGGGCGGCAAGGCGGGGGGTCGCCAGATAGGAATAGGGGGAGCGGAATGACCAGAAAAGGTCGAATTTGAGCGTCATTTGAGGGCCTCCCAGCCGGTTTTTTGCGGTTTATTGAGGTTCAGATTCCCTGTTTTGGCGCATGGGCACAAGCCCTGCTAAGCTTCCATAAGAAAAATTGATGCCGGCCCGGAATAAGGGCGGTGCAGGCAAAACAGGGAGAAAGAGATGGCGCAGGTCAAGGCGAACGGGATCGATATCGAGGTGGAGCGTTTCGGGCCGGAGGAGCGCGAATGCGTGCTGCTTATCATGGGGGTGGGCGCGCAAATGACGCTCTGGCCGGCGGAGCTTTGCGAAGAGCTCGTGGCACGCGGCTATCACGTGGTGCGGTTCGACAACCGCGATGTCGGCCTTTCCCATAAGTTCGACGATAAGGGCGTGCCGGATATGACGGCGCTTCTCACTGCACTGATGAGCGGGGCAACGCCGGATGCGCCTTATGCGCTCGATGATATGGCGGCGGATGCCGTGGGCGTGCTCGATGCGCTCGGCATAGACAAGGCGCATATCGTGGGCGCTTCCATGGGCGGCATGATCGCGCAGCTCGTTGCCGCGCTTTATCCTGAGCGCACGCTCAGCCTTACCTCCATCATGTCGACGACGGGCAATCCGGAACTGCCGCAGGCAAAGCCCGAAGCCATGGCGGCTCTCACGGCCCCTGCCGCGGACCCGAGCGATCTTGAGGCGGTGGTGCAGCGGGGCATGCATACCTGGAAGACGATCGGCAGCCCGGCCTTCCCGACCCCGGATGAGCAATTGCGCGAATGGATCCTGCGGGACTTTCACCGCTCCTTCCATCCGGACGGCATGGTCCGGCAGATGGCGGCGATCCTTTCAAACGGTGACCGGCGGGCCCGGCTCGCCGGCGTTACGGCGCCGACCGTCGTTCTGCACGGGGAAGATGATCCGCTCGTCCCCATTGAAGGCGGCAAGGACACGGCAGCCTCCATCAAGGGCGCCGAGCTTGTGACCGTCAAAGGCATGGGGCACGATTTCCCGCTCTCGCTGGTCGGCACATTTGCCGATGCGATCGAAAAAGCCGCCCGCCGGGCAGGCCAGGCGCAGGCAGCGGAGTAAGGCAGATGCAGATCAAAGCCAACGGCATTGCCATCGAGGTGGAAGAGATGGGCCCGAAGGACGGGCCGGCCCTTCTCCTGGTCAACGGCTATACATCCCAGCTCATCAATTGGCCGCGTCCGCTTCTCGACGGGCTGGTGGCGGAAGGGTTCCGCGTTGTCCGTTATGACAACCGCGATGTGGGCCTTTCCCAGAAATTCGAGGAGGGCGGCCAGCCCGATATCAAGGAGGCTTTCAAAGCTGGGCGCGGGGAAGGGCCGATGCCGGAGCTGCCCTACACGCTTTCGGACATGGCGGCGGATGGGATCGGGGTTCTCGATGCGTTGGGTATCGAGAAGGCGCATGTCGCCGGTGTTTCGATGGGCGGTATGATCGTGCAGCTCATGGCGATCGAACATGCAGACCGGCTTTATTCCATGACCTCCATCATGTCCTCGACCGGCAACCCCGCCTTACCCCCGGCAACGGAGGAGGCGCAAAAGGCGCTGAATGAGAAAGCGGCAAGCTCGGCGCGGGCCGATGTCATCGCCACTTCCATCAAAGGGCGGCGGGCGTATGAAAGCCCGGCCTACCGTAAAAGCGATGCGGAATATGAAGTGCTGATCGGCGAGGCCTATGACCGGATGTATTATCCGGAAGGTTATGCCCGCCAATATGCCGCCATTCTGGCCGATGGCAGTCGGGTGGAGCGGCTGAAAAATGTGCGCGTGCCCGCGCTCGTCATTCATGGGCAGGACGATAATCTCGTGCGGGTGGACGGCGGCATCGATACCGCCAAGCATATTCCAGGCGCTGCGCTGGAGCTCATCGATGGCATGGGCCACGATCTGCCCGAAGCTCTTTGCCCGCGTTTCGTCGAACTGATCGCAGGCCACGCCAAGCGGGCGCTGTCCGCCAAGGCGGCGGAATGACTTAGGTGCTGGCCTTCTGCAAATGAAAAAGCCCCGGCAGCGCTGCCGGGGCTTTCTTTTTAAAGTCCTTTTGAGGCTCAGACTTCCGCCGAGCCGCCATCGCAAGGGATGCAGGCGCCCGTTGTGTAGGCGGAAGCGCGGGAGGCAAGGAAGATCGCAACACCTGCAATATCTTCCGGCTCGCCGATGCGCCCGCGCGGGTTCGACTTTTTGATTTCCTCGCCCATCTCCGCCAGCGTTGCCGCCATCATGTTGGAGGGGAAGGGGCCGGGCGCGATGGCATTGACGAGAATGTTTTCGCGCGCCAGCCGGCCGGCAAGGTGCCGGGTCAGCATGATCATGCCGGCTTTCGAAGAAGAATAGGCATAGGTTTCCAGGATCGGTGGCACAATGCCGTTGACCGAGGCGGTGTTGATGACGCGGGCCGGGTTTTCATAGGTTGCGGCCTTGCGCAGCAGCGGCAGCAGTTTCTGGATGAGGAAGAAGGGGCCTTTGAGGTTGATGTCGAAAACCTTGTCCCAGCCCTTTTCCGGGTATTGGTCGAGCGGCTCGCCCCAAGCGGCGCCGGCATTGTTGACGAGGATGTCCAGCTTCTCCTCGCGCGCGGCGATTTCCTTGGCAAAGCCTTCCACCCCTTCCATCGTGCCGAGATCATAAGGCAGCGAGATGCAGGTGCCTTTTTCCGACAGGCGCTCAGCGGTGGCGTTGCAGGCCTCGGCCTTGCGCGCGGTGATATAGACCTTGGCGCCGTTTTCCACGAAGCCCGTGGCGATCATTTCGCCGATCCCGCGCGAGCCGCCGGTAACGACCGCGACCTTGCCTTTGATATCGAAGAGATTCTTCATGCCTTCCCCTTAAGTCATTGACGCCGCAGGCGTCATTTCAGTTTTGATGGGGCGGACCCTAGCATGGGGAAAAGGGGGCCGGAAGGGTGTGTCTTTTGATGTGTTTGATTTTGTGAAAGAGCGTGTTTCTATTGATAAACGTCCGTTTTAGTTTGGCTACTGTTGGATTGCTTCAATGGCACGAAAATCGGTGTCTGGGGTTTGTCGAATCTGTGGGGACGAAGGTCCGCTTAGCTATGAACATGTTCCTCCAGAGGCGGCTTTTAATAACGAGCGTGTATTAGAAGCGAACCCCAAAAGGTTGCTTGAGGGTGAGGACTACCTGACAAACCCTCGGGGAAAATTTAATCAAAGAGGAGCAGGTGCTTACACATTGTGCGTAAGGTGTAATAGCTACATGGGTTCCTGCTATGCTCCTGCCTATATTGATTTTGCGAAACAATGCATGAAGCCTGCTAGGTCGCTACCGACAGGGGCGTTTGCTGATATCACGTTGCAGTTTTACCCGCTTAGAGTCTTGAAGCAGTTTGTTGCAATGCATTGCAGTGCAAATCCTCCAGAAGGACCACGGTTTGCCCGTTTTCTTTTGAACAAGCATGACAAAAATATTATGAGGCCTCGAATGCTCTTGTCATTGAGAGATGAGAAGAGATCGAGAATTACCCGTCAGGCAGGTGCCGTTGGCGTTCTGAATGCAGAAACGGGAGAGAATGGGCTGTTCTCGGAAATCTCCTTTCCTCCATTCAACTCAATTTTGATTCTCGACGGTTACGGAGAAGCAAAAAATCTGACAGACGTTTCTTGGTTTGTGAACTATAGCTTTAATGAAATCACTGAGGCTTCTATCCGTTTCTTTAACTTGCCTGCTGTGACTCCATTCCCAGGTGATTACACAGATATAGCGAGCTAGTCCTTCAAGCTTCTGGGGTCTTAGACATTAAGTAGCTTTCATGATCCTCATAGCCGAGGCGCTCGTAAAGCGCGCGGGCGCGGGGGTTATGATGGGTCACTTCCAGATACATGCGCCTGAGGCCCCGGCGCAGGCACTCTTCCTCGACGAAATGGAGCGCTTTGGTGCCGAAGCCTTTGCCGCGCCGCTCCGGCGTCACATAAATCTCGTCGATAAAGGCATCGAAGCCGCCATAGAGAATGGAAAAGCCGAGCGTGATGACGACATAGCCTGCCGTTTCTCCATCCTCGCGCATGATCCAGCCGAGCGCGAATTCGTTTTCCACGCAAAGCTCGTCCAGCGCCCGCCCATGCAGCGCCTCGTCATACGCATGACCGTCATCGATGTAATAGGCGCGCACCAGCTCTTCCAGAACTGCGCGGTCCGAAGGGCGGAGGGGGTCGAATGTCAGCGGCAT
>DGNO01000004.1:66910-116141 GCA_002389665.1 Rhodobiaceae bacterium UBA4490 | reverse complement strand
GTTATTTGTGTTTCGCTGCATAGAGCGCCAGCATCTGGTAAGCGATGGTGGCGGCTGCCAGCGAAGTGATTTCACTCAAATCGTAAATGGGGGCAACTTCCACCACGTCCATGCCGATGATGTTCACGCCTTCAAGAGCGCGCAGCACGTCGAGCACCTGCCGTGTCGTCGGCCCGCCTGCGCAAGGCGTGCCGGTGCCCGGCGCATAGACGGGGTCGAGACAGTCGATATCGAAGGTGAGGTAAGCGGGATGATCGCCCACTTTTTCCTTCACCGCCTTGGCGATGTCGGCAGGCTCCATGCGGCAGAACTCGGGCGCGCGGATCATGTTGAAGCCATGGGTCTTTGAATTATGGGTACGCAGGCCGAGCTGGATGGAGCGCTCAGGCACGATAAGGCCTTGCTCCTTGGCATGATAGAACATGGTGCCATGGTCGATCCGCCCTTCCTCGTCCTCCCAGGTGTCGGAATGGGCATCGAAATGGATGAGCGACAGGGGCCCGTATTTCGCTGCATGGGCGCGGATCAGGGGATAGGTGATGAAATGGTCCCCGCCCAGGGTCAGCATCGCCGTGTCCTCGGCCAAAATGGTGCGGGCGTGCTCTTCCATCTTTTCCAGCCAGCTTTCCGGGCGGCCCGGATCGAAGACGCAGTCGCCCGTATCGACAACGGCAAGCTTGTCCAGCGGGTTGAAGTCCCAGCCCTGCGGCCAGTCCCAGGCCAGATTGGTGGAGGCGGCGCGGATGCCGCGCGGGCCGAAACGCGCGCCGGAGCGGCCCGTCGTTGCAAGATCGAAGGGAATGCCCGTCACGGCGATGTCGGCGCCCGTAAGATCGCGGGTGTAGCGGGTGCGCAGGAAGGAAAGCGCGCCTGAATAAGTCGGCTCATAGGAGGCGCCATAGGGACGCTCGCGCATGAAGGCGGCGTCACCTTTTTCCTGGCCGACTTGCGAGGCATCGTAATCGCTCATTCCAAAGCTCCTATGTGAAACGGGCAGGCCCGCCCGTTTCCTTATCCTTAAGCTCATTCTATCCGTCTTCCGGGCGGCCGCGTCAAATGGCATATACCCATGAAAAAACCCCGGCACCAAGGCCGGGGTTTGATCTTCGCAGTGGAAGCGGATTTAGGCGACGAAAGCGTCTTCGTCCAGTTCCATCAGCGTGTCGGCGCCCATCTGCAGGCGTTCGAGATAAGCGGCCGTGTTCGGCACTTCCCGTTCCAGCCAGTATTTGGCGAGCACGAGCTTGCGCTTGTAGAACTCGGCATTGCCATCGCCCGCTTCGAGTTTTTCCTGCGCGAGCTTGGCCATCTGCGCCCACATCCAGCCCAGCGTCACGACGCCGAAAATGTTCAGCATTTCATAAGAAGCAGAACCGGCATTGTCGTAATTCTTCGGGGCGTTTTCCATGAGCCAGGTGGCGCCTTTGGTCATGCGCTCATAGCCGGTTTTCAGCGGCTCGATGAAGGGCTTCATTTTGTCGTTGCCTTCGTTTTCCTTGATGAAGGCTTCGATCTTTCCGAAATAGGTCATCAGCGCGCGGCCGCCCTTCATGCTCATCTTCCGGGCCACGAGGTCGAGGGCCTGAATACCGTTCGCCCCTTCATAGACCTGGTTGATGCGGGCATCGCGCACGAACTGTTCCATGCCATGGTCGCGTACATAGCCGTGCCCGCCGAAAACCTGCATGGAATTGTTCGCCGCTTCAAAGCCCTTGTCGGTGAAATAGGCTTTGATGACCGGGGTCAGAAGCTGGGAAAGATCGGCGGCTTCTTCGCGCTCTTTTTCATCCGGGCTGTGCTGCTGCACGGTGAAGAGCATGGAAACCCACATGGCCAGCGCGCGGGCGCCTTCCACGAAAGAACGCGAGGAAAGCAGCAGGCGGCGTACATCGGGGAAAACGATGATCGGGTCGGCGCTTGCATCCGGGTTCTTGGCGCCGGTAAGCGCGCGGCCCGCCGTGCGTTCGAGCGCGTAAGCTGCACCGTTCTGCACGGCAACCTCGCCCACGGCGATGCCCTGAATGCCGACGCCCATGCGCGCGCCGTTCATCATGCCGAACATGCCGGCCATACCGGCCGATTTCGACTTTTTCTTCTCGCCGCCGTCAGCGGATTTCTTCTGCGGCGCGCCGCCCAGCTTATAGGCCACGGCATCGTCGAAATTCATCACGCACGTAGCCGAGCCCTTGATGCCCATCTTCTTTTCGATGGAGCCGACGGTCACGCCGTTGCGCTTCGTCATTTCGCCGGTTTCCGGATCGACGATGAATTTCGGCACCATGAAGAAGTTCACGGTGGAAAGATCGTTCTGCAGCTTGCCGTCTTCATCCGGGATCTTGGCGATGACCATATGGATGATGTTGTCGGTCATGTCATGATCGCCGCCGGAGATGAAGATCTTCGTGCCGTTCATCTTGTAAGTGCCGTCTTCCTGCAGCTCGGCCTTCGTCTTCATAAGCTTCAGGTCGGTGCCGCAATGAGGCTCGGTCAGGCACATGGTGCCGCACCATTCGCCCGACACCATTTTCGGCACGATATGCTCTTTCATCCAGGGCTCGCCCGTGGCGGCAAGCGCGGAATAAGCCGCGTTCGTCAGGCCTGGATACATGGTGAAAGCCTGGTTGGCCGAAGAGCCGATTTCCGAAAAGGCAAAGGTGATGACGGAGGGAAGGGCGGCGCCGCCGAACTCTTCCGGCGCGCCGAGGCGGTTCCAACCGGCTTCGCAATATTGCTGGAAGGCTTCCTTGAAACCTTTCGGGGTGCGGACCACGCCGTTTTCCAGCACGCAGCCTTCTTCGTCGCCGACCTGATTGAGCGGCTGCAGCACTTCTTCGCAGAACTTTGCGCCGCCTTCCAGAATGGCCGTCGTCATATCGGGGGTCAGGTCTTCAAACCCCGGCAGATCGGTGCGTTTGTCGATCTGAAGAAACTCGTGGAACAGGAATTTGAAATCCTCAACCGGTGCCTTATAAGTCGGCATGGCAACCCTCTATTTTCAAAGTTGTCAGTAAAACGCGCGGAGTGTACCGAAAACGGCCCGCGAGTCGAGCCCCAAAACCGCCGGGGCCGGGTCAAATCCGGCTGATCCGGGCGCACTTTCCCGGAGATCCGCCTTTCGGCCCCTGCGTTAATGGGCGCCCACTCTACCCCCGCCGCTCAGCTATTGGTATAGGCCGGGGTACGTTTTTCCAGAAAGGCGCTCACCCCTTCCTTGAAATCGCGGGTCTGGGCGCAAAGGATCTGGTTGCGGTCTTCCATGGCAATGGCCGCCTCGAGCGAGCCGGCATCGACGCTCATATTGAGGCATTCCTTCGTGAGGCGCAGGCCGAGCGGGGAGGTGGTGAGCATGTCCTCGATATAAGGGCGCGCGGCTTCTACCAGTTTGCCGTCGGGCACGATCTCGCTGACAAGGCCGGTTGCCAGCGCGCGCTGGGCATGGATGAAGCGGCCCGTCATCATCAGCTCGGAAGCAACGGAAACGCCGACGAGGCGGGGCAGGAAATAGCTCACCCCGATATCACAGGCCGAAAGGCCGATACGGATGAAGGCAGCATTCATTTTCGCGCTTTCCCCTGCAATGCGGATGTCGGAGGCAAGCGCCATGGCAAAGCCGCCGCCGCAGGCCGGCCCGTGGATGAGCGAGACGATGGCCTGCGGGCAGCGGCGCATGCGCATGACGATTTCGGAAATCCGGCGCTGGCTGACAAGGCCCGATTGGGGGGAAGCCGAGGCGCTTTCCACCCCGCTATCGGCGCGGTTCGGCCGTTCTTTGAGGTCGAGCCCGGCGCAATAGGCGCGGCCCGCCCCTTTCAGCACCACGACGCGCACCTCATGGTTCATGTAAAGCGAGCCGAAATAATCCAGAAGATCGTCGACCATCTGCGTGTCGAGCGCGTTCAGCTGATCCGGGCGGTTGAAGGTGACCCAATCGACGCCGGCTTCCTTTTCGATTTTCAGAGTGCTGTAGCTCGCCATGACGTTTCCCTCTTTTTGAATGATGGTGTTGAGGGAAGTTTAGGCGGGGCGTTTCTTTCTGTCAGGCTTTGCGGGTGCCTCCGCGCCTTGACGCAGCGTCGCTGCGGCGGCCTGAGACGTGCTGATTTTGATCTGCTCAGGGCCGCTCCGCAGGCTCGCCCGCATGGGCTGCCTCATCGAGCTCGCGCAGGAATGCAGGATCGAGATCGAGCCAGCGGAAGGCGAGCCGCCCGTCCGGCATGCGCCGCACGAGATCGGCATAAAAGGGCGTGCGTTTCGATCCGGCGGCCCAGCCGGCTTCTCCTTTAACGATGGTGCCAACCTGCAGGTCGAGCCCTTCGGCTTCGAGCGCGACGCCGCCCGCCGACCAATCTTTGGCAGTCGCCGTGAAACCGCGAATTTGCACTTCGAGCCAGGGAAAGGAGGTGCGCCGGTAGCGCCGGTTCTCCACGATCGCCACCGAGCGCTCGGCCTTCTGCTTCGTGCGGGCAAACCATCTGGCGGGAAATGACGGCATCGGGATGCTGTGTCCTTTTAGGGCTGAAAAGCCCGTCAGTGTCCGTTATAACCGGCGGGCATACTAACAGTTGATGTTCGGGAAGGGGAGTTACCATGGCGCAAGGCAGTTCAGAGGCCAAACCCATTTTCATCGAGGTCGGGGCAGGCGAGCTGATCGATAAAATCACGATCCTGCGCATCAAGTCCGAACGGATGAGCGATGAGGCCAAGCTGAAAAACGTGCGCCACGAGCTCGACGTCCTTTCCAAAGCACGCTCGGAAAATCTCGATGATACGGAAGAGCTGCGCAAGCTCGAGGCCGAGCTGAAAAAAATCAACGAAGCGCTTTGGGTGATTGAGGACGACATTCGCGAGTGTGAAGCGCGCAAGGATTTCGGCGACACGTTCGTAGAACTCGCCCGCGCGGTTTACAAGACGAATGATAAACGCGCCGCGGTGAAGAAAGACATCAATCTTCTGACCGGTGCCTCTATCGTGGAAGAAAAATCCTATACGGAATTTGAGTAAGAGCGCTGCTTTACGCGCGGCGCTGAAGGCGCTCCCGTATTCCGATTATCCTTCAGGCACAATTGTCACCCCGGCATAAAGCCGGGGTGACAGCTGTTCTTGTGGTTACGCTGTGCAGGAGGTCAGCCCGCCCGCTCCAACTTCCGCATCACCTGCGTGAACACTTCCTCCGCCGAAAGATCCGCAAGCCTGTCCACCTGCAGCGCGCCGAAACGGTCTGTAATGATGCCGGTGCGTTCGGCATCGAGATGCGAACCGAAAAGCCCGAAGCCGCGCGCGCCGAGATGGGCGGCAAGATGCGAAGGACCGGTATCGTTGCCGATAACGAAGGCGGCGCCCTTCAGGACACCTGCAAGTTTGAACCAGTCGAGATAATTCTCACCCGTCAGCATGATTGAGGGGAGCGCCCGGCAAAGTTCCAGCTCGTCCGGCCCCGGCACGGTGACGGTCTGATGGCCTGCAGCGTGCAGCTTTTCGGCAAGCTCGGCATAATAGGGCCAGCGCTTTTGCGGGTGCTTGGCCGAGCAGCCGGGAATGAGGACGATATAGCCGGGCCGCACCCCTGCCTCAGCCAGTATGGCGCTTACATCTTCGGCCATCCAGGAGACGTGGGGCGCGGCGGCATGGCGCACCTCAAGACCCGCATCGCGCAATTGCGTGGCAAAGCGGGGAAGGCCTTGAATTTGCTTCGGGTCCTCTGTGGAGCGGCGGTGGCTTGCGCCTTTCACCTTCCCCGACCAGGCAACAGGCGGGAAGAGATGGTTGAAGTAGAAGGCGGTGCGCTCATTGTTCTGAAAATCGACGACGAAATCGAAAGGCTGCGCGCGCAGCCGGCGGCGCAGCGCCCACATTTTATCGAGGCGCCAGCGGGGCGGGCGGGTATCGAGAAAAATATCGTCGATCCAGGGGCAGCGCGCGAAAATCTTGTTGAAGGGCGGCGAGGTCATGACCGTGATGCGGGCATCCAGATAATTCAGCCGCACATCATGCACCGCGCCTTCCACCTGAATGATGTCGCCAAAGGCGCCATGCTTGATGATCAGGATATTTTTTGCGTCGGGGCGCTGCATGGTCTTTCCGCTCAGCGTGTGCGCACGAGATGCTCGTAAAGGTGCCGGTAGGTTTCCACTACGGCCTTTTCGGTGAATTGCGCCTCGAAGCGTTCATAGCCGTTGCCGACTATTTCGGCGGCAAGCGTCTTGTCGGTGAGCACCTGATTGATCGCCTGTGCCAAGCCTTTGGCATCGTCGATGGGCACGAGCATCCCGTCCTTGCCATGGTTGATCATTTCGGCAGGGCCGGAACTTGCCGCGGCGACAAGCGGCTTGCGGTGGGCCCAGGCTTCCACGGTCACGGTGCCGTTCGGCTCGTAGCGGGAAGGAAAGACGCACATGTCGGCGGCATTGAGGAGCGCCGTGCGGTCGTTGCGCCAGCCGAGAAAGCGTACACGCGTATCGAGCCCGAGCCGGGTGCATTGCGCTTTAAGCTCGCCTTCAAGCGGCCCGTCCCCGGCAATCCAGAGATAGGCGCCGGGCACGTCGGTCATGGATTGCAGAAGGACGTCGAGGCCCTTGGCCTGATGCAGGCGGCCAAGGGCGACGAGGAGCGGGGCATCTTCGGGTGTGCCGAGCGCGGCGCGGTCCGCCGGGGCCATATCCTCGACGCGGGAGAAGTTCGGCACGTAATGCACCCTGTCTTCCGGCCAGCCGCAATCTTTCAGATATTTGACGATGCCCGGCACGATGCCGATGACATGATCGTGGTGCTTGTAATATTTCATGTCGTAATAACCGCCGAAGCGGGCGAGTTTGACGAAATCGCCGTTCGGGCAGCGTTCGGCAGCGCGGTTCATCCAGGTCATGACGACATCGGGTTCGATCTCCCGGATATAGCGGCGCAGGCCAAGGGCGGTGCCGATATCCCATCTGCCGAAGGGGAAGGTTTGAAGCGGCGCGCCGGCAGCCTTCAGCGCCGCTTCGCGGTCTTCATGCGCGCGCAGACCGAAATGCACATCGAAGCCTGCCTTTTTAAGCGCGACACCCAGCGTGACATAAAAAGTCTCGGCCCCGCCGGCCGGTGAGCCGGCCATGAGCTGTAGGGAGCGGACACTCATTCCGCCTCTCCTTCTGGCACTTCACCGTTTGTTGCCACCAGCCGGGTCAGCGCCACGGCACCGGCCATGATGCAGACCCACCAGCTCTGCCAGAGCCCATAGGTGATGCAAAGAACGAAGAAGAAGGCGGCGAAGCTTGCGATCATGGCGGGGCGATGGCGGGCCTCGAAGCGGGTGATCTTTCTCGTCAGCAGCGCCCAGGCGGCTGCGGCAAGGCCCGCGCCGATCAGCCCGAATTCCAGCCATATCTGCAAAATGCCGTTATGGGGGTGGTGAAATTTCGCGCGGGTCAGATAGGCCATGTCCGTCGACCAGTCGGTAATGAAGCGTGCCGCTTCCACGCCGTAGCCGTAGACGGGCGAGCCGAGGATTTTGTAGCTCACCGCGTACCAGATATCGAGGCGCGCGCCGACCGACGCGGCATCCCAATCGAGGCTTCTATTGGCATCGAGACTGGACAGGCCAACGAAAAGAAACGGCATGGCCAGAATGAAAAGCGCGCCGCCAAGGCACGTCAGAGTGAGCGAAAAGCGCGGCAGTGCCGTGGCGATGCCGTACGTCACAAGCCAGACGAGAACGCCTGTCGCCGTCGATTGGCTGGGCGACAGCGCGAAGATAACGAAAAGCACGCTGACATAGAGCCAGGCGGTGCGTGCCTGATCAAGGCCGCGCCAGGCAAGAAAAGCCGCGCCCGTCAAAAGCAGCATGACGGTGGCGGGTTTATTTGAAGCATTAAGTTTACTGCCAGCGTCTTCTTCCGGGTTGAGGATGGCATAAAGTCCGCCCCGGGTTGCCACATGAAAAGCAAGCAGAAGAAGGGCAACGAGTGTGCCGGCGGTCAGCGCCTTGGCGATCCAGGGGCGGCGCGTTTTATCCGGGGAGGCGATCAGCACTAGGGCGGCGCCGAGGGGAATGAAAAGCGCCAGCTTGGAAAGCCGCTCAAGCGCAAAATCGGGATTGGGCGCCCAGAGGCTGCTTGCGCCGGTGAGGACAAGGGCGGCAATGACGAAGAGCCAGCTTGCGGAGCGCAAAGGGGCAAGCGCGCGGCTTTTCCAGAAATGCGCGCCTAGAATGAGGATGGCCATAACCGGGATGAGAGCGCCGGTGCCGCGCGGGGAAAGAAAGGCGAGCCACGGGCAAAGAAACGCCAGAAGCGCAAAGCCTGCGCCGGCCGGGTCGGTTTTCAGAAATTCGGAAAAGGAGGCGGCTGCCTCGGAGCTTTGCTTTTGGGTCGGCGCGGTCATTCTGTCCCCGGGGATGATTATCGGCGCGCCACCATATCACCATCTGCCGGATAAACTAGAGCCGGAGGCGGCCTAAGCGTTGCTCAGGCTGCCCCCGGCTCCAGGCCCGGGAGGGCTGGGAAGCCCCCGGGGGAGACTTAGAATTTCAGTGTCGCCACCAGGCGCACGTCGCGGCCGGGTTGCAGCACATCGTTCTTCTTGAAGGAAACGTGATTGCGCACGTCATCATCGAGAAGGTTGCGCCCTTCAAGGGCAAGGTTCAGCTGAAGCGCGCTGCCGGGCAGGTCGAGATCGTAACGGGCATCGGCGTTGAGAAGCGTATAGCCAGCCGTTTCCGTTTCCCCGGCGCCGAGATCGTCCTGTTCTTCGGCCCTCAGGAAACCGAGGCGCGTGAAGATGGCATCGGTCTTGTAATAGACCCCCGCGCCATAGCGCATGGGCGGAATGCGGGGCACGTTACCGCCCGTGTCGAGCTTGGCACGGACGTAATCGGCTTGCCCGTCAAAGCCCAGCATACCGTGACCAAGCGTGAAGGCGTCCCATTCCGCGCTCAGCTCCAGGCCGGTGAAGCGCGCATCTTCCTGAGAAAAGACGACTTGCTCAAGCTCGCTGCCCGCACCGAGCGGGGTACAGCTTGCGAAATCGTCGTCGCAGGTTTCTCCCGTCAGACGCTTGAAGATAAAGTCGTCATAATCGGTGTAATAGGCGGCGGTTTCGAAGCGGAAGGGGCCGTCCGTTTTCCGCAGAGAGATTTCCGCCGAATAGGCCCGTTCTTCACCCAGATTGGGATCGCCGATCTCGAAAGTTTCGGTTGCCTCATGCGGGCCTTTGGAGAAGAGCTCCAGCGCGTCGGGCGCCCGCTCCACAGCCTGCACCGTGCCGCCCAGGACAAAGCCGCCATCGAGTTTCGCGACAAGCCCGGCCGAGCCGCTCAGCGTCGTGAAGTCGCGGGAAGCGGCAAACTCGGTGTCCGTCGCGGTATCGAGCGCGGTACCGTCCACTTCCGTTTCCTCGATGCGCCCGCCCAGCTCGAGCGTAAGGTTCGAGGTGAGCGGCGTTTCTTCGAAGATGAAGAACGCGGTGCGGCGGGTATTGCTCGGCGCAATGAGCTCGCCCCCTTCACCGGCTGCCGAAAGATCGCGGTCATACCATTGCAGCCCGATCGCTCCCTCGAAGGGGCCGACTTTGGGATGCAGCAATTCGGCGCGCAGTTCGGTTTCTTCATTGTCGAAGCGCGAGCCGATGGCGCCGCCCGACACCTCGTCATGGGTGTAATCGGAATAGCTGCCGGAAAGGCGCAGCGTCTCGCCCCAACCGGTCAGATTGTCGATCTCGCTTTCGGCGGCGTATTTGATCTGCTCCATCTCGATGGTGATGGGGCTTGCCGGATTTTCCGGTGCCGGGATGCCGTATTCGCTGTCGAATTTGGAAACCGAGGCGCCGAAATAGCCCCAACCCGCAATGTAGGAGGCGCCGACGGCCTGGCCGTTCGATTCCGTTTCGGTGAAGCGCTGCTCGCCCTGCGGTGTGTCGTAATCCTGCGTGTTGCGGTTGAAGGCGTCGGCATGGACCGCGATATTGCCGGCCCCGCCATCCAGCAGCAGCGATTCCTGATGACCGTCATCGACGGAGGAAAGGCGGCCCGAGGCTTCGCCCGTCACGGTTTTTTCCGGCAGGGCTTTGGGGATGCGGTTGTTGAGAATATTGACGACACCGCCAATCGCTTCGCTGCCATAGCGCAGGACGGCAGGCCCGCGGATCACCTCGATGCGCTCGGCCGAAAGCGGGTCGATGGGCACGCCGTGGTCTTCGGAAAGGGCGGAGGCGCCATTCAGGCCGAGCCCGTTTTCCTGAATGCGCACCCGGAAATTATCGAGCCCACGGATTACCGGGCGGCTCGCGCCCCGCGCAAAGGAGGAGGCGGAAATGCCGGGCTCATGCTGCAAAAGCTCGCCGAGCGAGGCGTTGTTGCCGCTGAGAATGTCGTCCCGGCTGAGCCGTTCCACCGGCGTGGCAAGGTCCTCAGGCGCTTTGGCAAGGGGGCTTGCGGTCACGACGATATCGCGGGCGGCGATCCGGGCCGGGGTTGCGGCAGTGGTTTCGGCAGAAGCTTCCGCCGCGTCCTGGGCGAAGGCGGGCGCGGCAATAGCCTGCGCGCTAAGCGCCAGCAGGCTGGCGCCGGCAAGCAGGGTGGAACGGCGTGCGTTTTTGCACGCCAAGCTGATGAGCAGTGGCATGACAGTCCCCTCTCTATGAATGTTATGTTATTACATAACATTCAAGGCACGGCATGAAAAGGCCTTGTTCGAAGGGGGCCGAATGGACACGAAAAGAAGGCTTTAGCCCCGGCGCAGCTGACCGAGCCTCTTGCGGACGCTCTGGGCGAGAGCCCAGGCGCGGGGGGATTGCTTCAGGAGGCGCTTGAGGCGGGCGGCAAGGCGCAGCGGCAGAAGTGCCACAAGGCCTTTCAGGCTCGATGCTGCTTTATAGCCGTAAAGCGGGAAATGCAGCTCGCACCAATCGTCTTTGTAAGCTTCGTCGCCGATGGAAAAGTCGAAAGTGTGGATGTTCCCCGCTTTCGTTTCCTTTTCCAGAAGGTCGAGAAGAAAGAGACTGCCCGGTGAATATTTGCCGCTCGGCGACGTGGTGAAGCCGCCCAGCACATAATAATAATGACCGCGGAACCGGGCGCCCCAGTTCGTAGCGGCGATCTCTTCGCCGACGCGTAAGTGACTGACGTCGATGAGCCCGCTACCCGCATGGGCCTTCGCCATCTGCCGGTAGAAATCCGTATAGCCCGGTTTTTTGAGAAAGCTCGCGATGCCGCAATCGGCGAAGAAGGCATTCTTCTGCTCGAAGAGCGCATCGAGCGAGGTGTCGATCTCGCCCGCGCTTTGCGGCACCTCGTAGGAAAGCTCGCCAAGGCGTTTCAGATTGTTGCGCCGGTTGCGGTCGCGCTTGCGGGTGCTCGAAGACCGTTTGGATTTGTAATAGCTTTCCCAGTCTTGCCCGAGCCTCGTCATATGCGTGCCGGCGGGGTGAAGATCGAGGCCGAGCTCCATGAAGGGATTGTCCGTGCCTTGGATGTCCGCCGGCTGTTTGCCGAGATCGATAAGATCATGCGCGGGCAAGGCGGCGCGGATCTCTTTCCAAAGCGCGGTGAAGGTTTGGGGCGCAAGCGCGGCACGCCAACCCGGCGCCAGAAGCGGAGCCTGATAATCGGCGGTATCGCCCCCCAGCCAGATGAGCTTTGTCAGCGCGCCTTTTTCTTCAAGCGCGAAGGGGAAGAGCATGAGCGGTGCGCCGCGGCTTGTCTCTACGGCAACGATGAGCGGGCGCAGGTTCTCGGCCTTGCCCACCGTCTCCTGAAAGGTCTTTGCCCAGGCATGGGTCTGAAAGACGTGGAGGGCGGCCTCTTTCTCGAAGGCCGTCCAGAAAGGCTCGGCCTCTTCAAGCGAAGTGAAAAGTGTCAGATGGGCAGAGGCGGCGGCGCGCGCGCTTTGCGGCACTGCGGGCCGTGCCACAGTTCCGTTGCTTTTTACGCCTGTGTCGAATGGGAGCGCGCGCATCCTTCGTGTCCCCTGAATTGCGGTCCGGACCTCAAGCAAGCTGGCAGCTTTTCCTTTCGGTTTTGCAAAGAAAACCGGGTAAGCCGCCGGAAGAGGGGAAAGGGCCTGCAGGTTCCCCTGCGGGCCCTTAATCCGGTCAGGCTTGCTGGATGTTCCAGCGCTCTTGCGGGGCAAGGTCGATAATCTGGCCGAAGCGGGATTTTTCCAGCTTGAAGGAGCACATCATCGCCCGTTCGCTGGCCTTGGCGAGGCCCAGTTTCTTGATGGCGAGCGCGGCCGCGCTTTTGGCATAGGCCATGGGGCCCTCATAGGCGGCGGATTTCGGCGTATAGCCCAGATGCCGGCGGGCAAAGCCGTTGGCATAGTAAACGCCGTATTTGCGCCGGGCGGCAGGGGTGAAAAATTCCGTCGTGATCGACACGTTCAGCCCGTCGAGATTGTCCACCCGGTGCGGCGCGTTAAGCGGCCAGGAGACGACCTGTCCCGGTTCGAGATCGATGGCGACGGCCTCCTTGTCCCATTCCGGGTCATAGGCGATTTCTTCTTCCGTCTCCCGCAGCACGATGCCTTCGACGGAGGTGTCGGGCAGATGCGTCTTGTTGTCCGCGTCATAGACCCAGACGCGCTTGCGCCCGCGCAGGTGCCAGAGCGCGATCATGGGAATGTCCATATGGTAAAAAACCCGCGCGCCGGGGGAGGAAATGAGCAGGCTCGATTCATGTTTGAAGGTTTTGAGGCCCGGATTGGAGGCTTCGAGCTCTCCAAAGGCGTCCTGCACCATCTGGTGATACATGGGCGCCACGATGTCGAAACGGCGCAGGCACAGCCAAAGCTGGCCCTCCTTGATGGCCTGCAGCACTTCCGCCCCGCTCAGATTGCCCTTATCGCCATTGCGCCAGACCTGGCGCTCGCCCTGGGGCGTCATGGTGGTGAGCATGTAATATTCGCGCGGATAAGAATCGATCAGTTCGGCCAGCGCCTCATCGGTGAAGAGGCCGCTCTCGCCCATGCGGTGGGGGATGTTAACCAAGTCCGTGCCGAATTTAGCGCCGTTTTTCTGTTCCGTGTCGGTGATCCAAGCCATTTCACACCATCCTTCTATCCCGGGCCTGAGGCCCATTTTGAGAAAAGCCTTTTGTCTTTTCCGGGGAAGGAGCACGTTCCGTGCCAGGAGGATGCGCTGTAACGGGGGTAAATTCTTAACCAGCCGTTAAGCATGGACCTCAAATCTAAGTGACCGCTTATACATTTTCTCAAGTTCTGTATCCGACACTAGACCATAGGTTGAGTGGAGCGGTTCGAAACCATGTCTTGTCCTTTGCCGAAGAATGAGATCGAGCGTCAAAGCGCCGTCGAGCGCTATGACATTTTCGATAATATTCAGGATGAAAATTTCGACCGGATCACACGTCTGGCAGCGGCGGTGTTCCAGATGCCGATCGCCCTTGTCTCGATCATCGACAGAGACCGGCAATGGTGGAAATCCCGTGTCGGCCTTTGCGATATGGAGGGTAAGCGCGAACATGCTTTCTGCGCTCATGCGATCATGGGCGAAGACATTTTCGTCGTGGAAGACGCGCATACCGATGAGCGCTTCATCGACAACCCGCTTGTTACCGGCAATCCCAATATCCGTTTCTATGCCGGCGCCCCGCTCATCACCGAAGATGGTTTCGTGCTCGGCACGCTTTGCGTGATCGACACCAAGCCGCGCGAATTCTCGCAAGCCGACAGGCTGCTGCTTAAGGATCTGGCGCATGCCGTGATGACGGAAATCGCGCTGAAGGAAAAAGAGGCCCAGGCCAAGGCGTTCGAGGCGCTCAGCGTGCGCGATGCGCTGACCGGCGCGCTCAACCGGCGTGGCTATGACAAGGAAGTGCCGGAGACGATCGGCCGGGCGGTGTTGATGGGCAGTCCGCTGCATATGGCGGTCATCGATATCGACCATTTCAAGGCGATCAACGACCGCTATGGCCATGTGGCGGGCGATCTGGTGCTCAAAGCCATGGCGGATCTCTGCATGACCAGCATCCGCGGTGAGGACCGTTTCTACCGCCTGGGCGGGGAAGAATTCGCCATTGTCATGCCGGGCGTAGATATTGATGGCGCGCTTTTGGTGCTGAACCGGCTCATGGCGCGGATCCGCAAGCAGCAGGTGATGCTGCCGGATGAGGTGCTGACCTACCGGGTCAGCATGGGCCTGACGGGGCTCAAACCCGGCGACAATCTCGCCGCCATGTATAAACGCGCCGATCAGGCGCTTTATGAAGCCAAAGGCTCCGGGCGCGACAAGATCGTGATTTGCGAAAAGCAGCACAAGGTCGCTTGACGCCCGTTAGGCGCGCGTTTCTGCGGGGTTTTGAGGGCTACCTTCCCGATTTTCTCTCTGCTATAGCTGTCTTCGCCCGCGCTGCGGGCGGAGAGTGGGGTCCCGTAGCTCAGTAGGATAGAGCATCAGATTCCTAATCTGAGGGTCGCAGGTTCGAATCCTGCCGGGATCACCATTTGCTCTTATGGAGTGCAGAATGAAAAAAGCGCGGGGAAGGCCCCCGCGCTTTTCGTGTCTCTTATTGGGCAGCTCGCGCCGCTCAGTGCTTCATGATCTTTGCCAGGAACTGATCCATCTGTTCGCGCAGACCCCCCGCCTGTTCGGCAAGGCTGGCGACGGAGCCCGACATCTGGCTGGCCGCCTCGCTCGTCTGGCGGACCGTGTCTTCCACACCGCCGACATTCTCCGTCACATGGCTCGTGCCTTCGGCGGCTTCCGTCACATTGCGGGCGATTTCGGACGTGGCGGCATCCTGTTCTTCCACTGAGCTTGCAATCGCCGTTGCGATGGTGCTGATCTCGTCGATCGTTTCCTGAATGGAGGCGATGGCCGTCACCGAATCCGCCGTAACGGCCTGAATGGCCGCGATCTGGCTCGAAATCTCTTCGGTCGCATTCGACGTCTGATTGGCCAGCGCCTTCACTTCGGAGGCAACAACCGCAAAGCCTTTGCCGGCTTCCCCGGCGCGCGCCGCTTCGATCGTGGCGTTGAGCGCCAGAAGATTGGTTTGGCTTGCGATGTCGGTGATGAGATTGACCACTTCGCCGATGCGGTTCGCCGCTTCCGTCAGGCTCTGCACGGTGGCATTGGTCGAGCGGGCCTGGTCGACGGCGCGCGAGGCGATGTCGGAGCTCTTCATGACTTGCTGGCCGATTTCGCGCACGGAGGCGGAAAGCTCTTCGGCGGCGCCTGCCACGGTCTGCACGTTGGAGGATGCGCGGCCCGAGGCATCGACGACAAGCGCGGTTTTCTCTGCCGCGGTATGCGCAAGCTCGGTCATGGAGCGCACGCTGTTTTCCACGTCCGAGGTGGCGGAACTGACGGAGCCGACCACGGCTTTCACCTGTTCGGCCATGCGCAACTCGTCCGTCACAACGCGCCAGCTCATCATCGCCGCGCGGTATTTTCCCTCGCGGTTGGTAAGCGGGCTCAGCGTCAAATCGAAGCGCTCCTCGCCCAGTTCAACAACGGTGCTGAAAGGCAGGTTCGCCGGATCGGCAGCGAGCTTGCCCTCTTCCTGGCGGTTCTTGAAAAAGATATCGATGCTTTGCCCGGCAATTTTGTCGGCTTTCACAGGCAAGGCGTTTTCGACCATGCGCAGCGTTTCGGTGCCCGTTTCATTGACGTAGCTGACGGTCAATGTTTTGGGATCGACGGTGGCGACGGAAACAGGGATCTGGTCCACCATCTGCTGCAGGCGCCGTCCGTTCGATAGTTCATGAGCGATGGCGGCCATGGCCTGCCAGACGGGGCCGGCCTTGCCTTCTTCGGCGCCTTCCGGGAACTCCACGAATTCCTGCGCCGCGAGCATTTGCACGGCATCGGCGAGCGAGATCTTGCCGGCTTTGGCTGTGCCTTGCCCCTTGCCGCGGCCGAGGCCGGCGATGGAGCCGAAAAGAGACGAATCTTTGGTTGCCGGATTTACGGACATAAATACTTCCCCACCCTTACAATGGCTTATGCGCGCGCCGGATCCCCTCCCCAGGCGCGCTCTTTGCCTTATCCGTCCAGTAACTCAGAAAAATCTTATCAAAACGGTAAGATCAGCCCCGTTCGCTTGCTTGTGATCTTGGCCTGTAATCTTGCCTTTAATCTTTAATGCAGACCATTTATTGCGGGCCGGGCTGTTGTTTTTGCTGGAAATGGCAGATTTCCGGCTCTTCCTAAAAGTATTTCTCTAAATTTAAGAAAGAATTGCACCCTTATTGGAAGGGATTTTCTTAGATCTTAAAGACATAGTGCAGCTTCTATTTTAACGGCCCGCCCGCGCCCGCTGAAAGGCGGCGCGGCGCGATGGGTTGGCGCTCCTTCGGGAGCGCTGTTTTTTAAGTGGAGCGGATTGTTGCAAGGGCCGATTGCCGGAGAGGCGCAAGGCGCGCGCGCGGAAGATGCCGGGGAGCATATCGTTTCCTCAAGCGGGCTGCTGGTGATCTCCAAGCAGCCGCTGCTGCGCCAAGCGCTTGGCGGGCTGGCGCAACGGGTGCTGGCGCCTGCTCATATCGCGGAAGCTGGCTCGCTGGGCGAGGCGCGCGGGGTGCTGGCCCGGGGAGCGCCGGTAGGCGGGGCGCTGTTCGATGTGCCCGCACGCGCCAGCACCGAGCCTGCCTTTTTGCTCGGCTCGCTTTTGCGGGCGCAGCCGACGCTTGCCTTTGCGCTTTTTCTCGACCGGGATGATTTTTTCCTGATCCCCGAATTCATGGCGCTCGGGGTAAGCGTCTTTCTTCCCAAACATGGGGACATCCGCGAGCTGGAACGGGGCCTTCGGGCCTTTGCCAAAGGCGGGGCGCATCTGCCCGATTACGGCGCCGACCCTGAGGGGGATTTACGGGCCGGAGAGGACGAGGGCTTTAGCGAGGCGCCGCCCGGCTTTACCGCGAAGCCGGGGGCAAGCGCGCTGGCCAGTCTCACCCCGCGCCAGCACGAGGTGCTGCACCATCTGGCGGCAGGGCGCTCCAATCAGGAAATCGCCGAACGGCTCGGCATCGCCCTTGCCACGGTCAAATTGCATGTGAACGCCATATTGGCCGGGCTGAATGTGCGCAACCGCACGGAAGCGGCAATCATTGCTCACCGGGCCGGCTTGCGGGATGATGATGCGGGGGAGATTCCGGACGGGGCCGGCGCCTGATGGGGCGGGTCCACTGGGCCGTCTCCTCACGCAGGTTTTCATTTCCCATTGCCGGCAAGTCCGGCCATCCGGTGGTCCTTTGACGTTTCGAGCTTTGGCGGTTCATGCCTTCCTTTCTTTCACTCATTGCCCTTTTCCTCACCTTGGGAGCCGTCCTTTGGACGGAGCCTGCCTGGGCGGAGCCCTGCGCCATGCGTGAGCTGCCGGGCGGCGTGGTCGAGGAAGTGATCGATGGGGACACGGCGCGCCTTGCCGATGGGCGTGAGATCCGCTTCGTCGGCATTCAGGCCCCAAAGCTACCTTTGGGGCGAAAGGGCTTTATGCCCTGGCCTTTGGCGGAAGAAGCGCGGGCCGCAGCAGCGGAGCTGATGCTCGGTAAAGACGTGGCGCTCAGGGTGGATGGGCGCTCGGTCGACCGGCATGGGCGGGTGCTGGCGCATCTTTTCGTCGGCGAGGAGAAAATCTGGGTGCAGCGGGCGCTGGTCGAGCAAGGCTGGGCCCGGGTTTATAGTTTTGCCGACAATTACGGCTGCACGCTCGAACTCCTGGAAGTGGAAGGCGAAGCGCGCCGGGCACTGCGCGGTATCTGGGCGCATCCTTTTTACGCGGTGCGCAGCGCGGACGATTTGAAAAAGCTGGAGGGGCTCACGGGCTCCTTTCAGCTGATCGAGGGAGAGGTCATCGACGTCTCTTACGTCAAATCGAAACTCTATATGAATTTTGCCCATAACTGGCGGCGGGATTTCACCGTCACGATCACCAAGCGCGATCTGCGCCGCTTCGGGCCGGGCAAGCCCGTGCCCGATATGCTGGCGGCGCTGAAAGGCGGCGTGATCCGGGTGCGCGGCTGGCTCAGGGACAGGAACGGGCCGGAAATCGTGCTCACCCACCCCGAGCAGATCGAGGTTCTGATGTTGCCGGGCGCGCCGCCTGCTTTGCCGCAAACCGAGGAAGATGAGCCCGGTGAATGAGGGAGGTCAGTCTTCGAGCAGTCCCAGCCATTGCAGCTGGTCCATGATCGAAATCTCGCAGGCCGAGGTCACCTCCAGCCCGCGGTCCTCGTAAATATCCTTGCCGGTGGGGGCATATATTTTGGCGCGCGCTGCCATGGTTTCATCGCGCTCGCGCAAAAGCGCCTCGACTTGCGGGCGAAAGAGCAGGCACATGGCCGAGAGCCAGCGGCCCGTTTGTTCGAAAGGTCCGGCGACATTCATGTCGAACCGGTCGAGCATCGCGATGACATCTTCTGCCGGATAAAAGGTTTCTCCCGTCACCCAGCGGTTGGTGGTGAAGAGCCGGGCGGGCAGGCCGTGATGGTCGATGGAAAAGCCGATCAGATGGCTGAGCGCGTCCTTGCCTTCCGGCCAGTCCTGTTTGTCCTCGCCTTCATGGGAAACTGGCTGGACGTTTTCCGGCATGCCGCCCGCGCGCATAAAAGTGTGGAAATGTCCGTGTTCTTCCCATTCCCCGTTATGGGAGTGGTAGTAGAACTGGGCATGGGTCACAGGGTCGAAGACGTCGCCTTTCGGATAATGCTGCCATTCGTAGAAGGGGGCTTCGGCATCGAAAAGTGCGCTGACCACATTGCGGTTGTTGGCGGCTAGATCGTTGGCGATCTCGACCACTTCTTCGGCGGCCGCTTCCATGCGGCGGCGCAGCTCGGGAGCGATCAGCGAAAGGTCGGGGCGGTAAGGGTCCTGTTCACGCACGGCAAAATTCCTGAGGTTGACCACCCCTCTATAAACGACAAACCCGGCGCAACACAGCCCCGAAAGGCCCTGTTGCGCCGGGTTTTTCAAATCACGTGCTTAGTGTGCGCCGCAAGGATTGCAGGGGTTGCACGGATTGCAGGGGCTGCAGCCGCCTGCTTTGCACGGGTTGCAGGGATTGCATGCGCTGCAGGATGCGGCCTTGCAAGGATTGCAGGGCGAGCAAGCTGCGAATGCGGGGCCTGCGGCTACCGCGCTCGTCATGGCCATGGCCGTGCCGAGCACGAGAGCGGTTTTCTTAAAGCTTTTCTTCTGGGAGTCCATTTCCCACCTCTCATCGTGGATTAACGTGAGTACTCTAGTGAGAGGCGGTTTTGTGTATCAATATAACTAAAATCACATATGCGTGTGTTCAGTCTGCATTCAGACGGCCCATGTAATATCTGCATAAAAAGCAGGCAGCGGCGGTGTTAGGGGGATGGCGCGTATGGCGCAAAAGGAAAGAGTAATGCGGTCCGCAGGCGCCGCTCTTTGGAAGGTTCTTGTTCCCGCTTTTATAGGCGCGGCGTTTGCCGGGCTTGCCGCCTGCACGACCAATCCGGCAACGGGCGAGGAAGACTTCACGCCTTTCATGTCGCCTGAGGAAGAAGCGCGGATCGGGGCTGAGGCGCATCCCCAAATCCTCAAAGCCTATGGCGGCGTTTATGAGGACGCAGAAGTCGGCGCCTATGTCGCCAAGGTCGCGCTGCGCGTGGCGCGGGCCTCCGATCTTCCCGATATTCCTTATACGGTGAGCGTGCTCGACAGCCCGGTCGTCAATGCCTTCGCGCTGCCGGGCGGCTATGTTTATGTGACGCGCGGGCTGCTGGCGCTTGCCAATAGCGAGGCGGAGCTTGCCGGGGTGCTTGCTCACGAGATTGGCCATGTCGCCGCCCGCCACAGCGCCCAGCGTCAAACCGCCGCCGTCGGCTCGCAGATTTTCGGTACGCTGCTCGGCGCGGTGGTGGGAAGCTCGGCGGTCAATCAGCTTTTCAATCTAGGCAGTCAGGGGCTGCTTGCCAGCTATTCGCGCGAGCAGGAGTTTGAAGCGGACAGTCTCGGCGTGCGCTATCTGGCGCGGGCCGGATACGATCCTTATGCGCAGGCAAGTTTTTTGAAACAGCTCGCCGATGAAACGGCGCTTGCTGCAAAACTTGCCAACCGGGATGCGAATGCCGCGCAGGTCGATTGGCTGGCGACGCATCCAGCAAATGAAGCGCGCGTGCGGGAAGCCGCGCGCCTTGCCGCGGAAACGGGTGTGCCGCACGGCGCCGGGGAGATGAATGCAGCTGCGCATTTGCGCGCCGTTGACGGGCTGCTTTACGGGGACAGGCCCGAAGAAGGCGTGATCAGAGGCAGAGAGTTTTTACATTCCGGCCTCGGCTTCCGCTTTAAGGCGCCGGCGGATTTTCACCTGCAAAACACGCCTGCCGCCGTCTGGGCTTTCGGGCCGGACAAGAGTGTGGTGAAATTCGATACCGGGGAAAAAGCGCCGCGTCAGGAGATTGCCGACTACCTTGCTGGTGACTGGGCGCGGCAATTGCGGCTTTCGGGTCTGAGGCGTTTTGAGGTGGGCGGACTTGCCGCCGCCGAAGCCTGGACACGGCTGCAGAATATGCGCACGCGCATCGTTGCGATCGAAGGGCGGGACGGGCGCGTCTACCGGTTCCTGGCCGGCACGGCGCCTCAGGCAGGCGGCGCGCATGACGCCTCGATCGATGGGATGGTGAAAAGCTTCCGGCTCCTCTCCAAAGCGGAAGCTGCCCATATCAAGCCGCTGCGCATCCGCACGGTAAAGGTTCAGCCGGGACAAAACGCAGCCTTGCTTGCCGCGCGCATGAAAGTCGAAGCTTATGCGCTTGAAAGGTTCCGGGTGCTGAACGGCCTGGGCGAGGGGGGCGAGCCCAAACCGTCCAGCACGGTCAAACTCATCGCCGAGTGAGGCGGCTTTCCCGCAAGAGGGCGGCTGCGGGAGAGGGAGGCGATGGGTTTGCGGAACCTCAATAGCCGTGAAGCGCGGCCTCGGCGTTCTGGCCGAGCGAGGCGACGAGGGCCTCTTTCATTTTTTTGAGTGCCTGCTGCTCGATCTGACGCACGCGTTCTTTCGAGATGCCGAGCTGCTTGCCCAGCATTTCAAGTGTCAGCGGTTCTTCGCGCAATTGCCTTGTCTCGACGATTTTCTGTTCCCGCTCGCTCAGCTCTTGCAGTGCGCGGGCGATATGCTGGCGCAGAAGTTCGGTATCGCGCGCGGAGATCGCCTGATCGTCCGGGCTTTCGTCGTCGCCCACCAGCAGGTCCTGCCATTGCGGCGCATCTTCCTCGCCTGCACCGCCGGCCGGGGCATTGAGAGAGCGGTCCGAGCCTGAGAGGCGACCTTCCATGTAGGCCACGTCCTCGGGCGAAACATGCAGCATCTGCCCGATCAATTGGTGGTCGGTATGGGTGAGCGCGTCCTTCGTGCCGTTGGCGATCTTCGCGCGCAGGCGGCGCAGGTTGAAGAAGAGGGATTTATGCGCAGAGGTCGTGCCGGTGCGCACGATCGACCAGTTGCGCAGGATGTAATCCTGGATCTGGGAACGGATCCACCAACCGGCATAAGTGGAAAAACGCACGCCCCTATCCGCGTCGAAACGCTGGGCGGCGTGCATCAGCCCGACATTGCCTTCCTGGATGAGATCGCCCACGGGCAGGCCGTAATGGCGGAAGCGGTACGCCATGGCGATGACGAGGCGCATATGCGCCTGGGTCAGTTCATGCAGGGCGCGGGTGTCCTGATTGTCGGCCCAGGCCCGTGCTAGTTCCTGCTCGCGTTCGAGGGTCAAAAGAGGTTTGCTCAGCGCGTTTTTGGCAAAGCGGCGCTGGGCCGTTTGAGATTGTCCAACTTCTGTTGCCGCCATTCTCGCTCTCCCGGTTTTCGGGGCGGGGCGCTCTCCGCCGTTGTCATCTCCTCATACGCACTCCATCACAGTTTGGATTAGTTCCAAAGTCACAAGGCGTTTATGCCCTTGTTATCGCTAGGGTTTTTGGAAGTGTGACGCAGGGGAGAAGGGTGTGTAGGCCGAAACGGGCAAATAAAAAGCCCGGCTGAAGCCGGGCTTTTTGAGCGGGATGCAAAAAAGGGTCAGGCCGCTTCGGTCGGTTTCGCCTTGGCGGCGGCCGTTTGCAGAATGTCCTCGATCTTCGCGCTGGCAGCTTCGGCGCTCGTCTCTTCGACGGCGGCGATTTCGCGGGCCATGCGATCGAGCGCGGCTTCGTAAAGCTGGCGTTCGGAATAGGACTGCTCGGGCTGACGCTCGGAGCGGAACAGATCGCGCACCACTTCGGCGATGGAGATCAGATCGCCGGAATTGATCTTCTGCTCATATTCCTGGGCGCGGCGGCTCCACATGGTGCGCTTCACGCGGGCGCGGCCTTTCAAGGTGGTCAGCGCTTCCTCTACGACGGGCTTGTCGGAGAGTTTGCGCATGCCGACCGAGTCCACTTTGTTGGTGGGCACGCGCAGCGTCATCTTGTCTTGCTCGAAGGTGATGACAAAAAGCTCCAGCTTGTGGCCGGCCACTTCCTGCTCCTCGATTTCCAGGATTCGGCCCACCCCATGCGCCGGATAGACGATGGATTCGTTCGGTTTGAAGTTGATCACCACTTTTTTCGGCGCAGGCTTCGGCTTGGGCGCCGCTTTCGGGGCCTCGGCCTTCGGCTCTTCCGCTTTCACAGGCGCCTTGGCGGCGGGCTTGGCCGCTTTTGCTTCCGTCTGCGGGGCGGTTTTGGCCTTTTTGGCCGGGCTTGCCGCCTTTGCTGCCGGTTTTTCTGCCTTAGCCGCGGCTTTCTTAGCTTCCGCCGGTTTTGCAGCCGCTTTTTTCTTCGGCGCAGTCTTCACGGCGCTTTTAGCCGCAGCCTTTACGGCCGGCTTCTTGGCGGCGGTTTTAGCGGCCGGCTTGCTGGCGCTGGTTTTCTTGGCACTGGTCTTGGCGGTGGAAGCGGCTGCTTTCTTGGCAGCGGTCTTCTTCACGGCGGCTTTTTTGGCGGCCGGTTTCTTCGCCGCCGCTTTCTTTACAGCGGTTTTCTTGGCGGCGGTCTTCTTCGGTGCGGCTTTCACGTTGGTTTTTGTTCCGGTTTTAGAGGTTGTTGCTTTTTTTGCGGGGGCTTTTTTGGCCGCGGTTTTTTTCGCGCTGGTTTTGGCGGCAGCGCTTTTGGCTGCCGGCTTTTTCTTCGCTGCCGTCTTTTTGGCGGCGGCTTTCGGGGATTTTTTTGCTTTTGTCGCCATAGCTTCGTTCCATTCTCGCCGGGCTTCCCCTTCTGGGGGCGCCTGCTTCCAGTTCACGAAAAAATCCAGCCGTTCAGGGCCAGCCGTTCAGGGTATGCCGTCTTTGTTCCGTTTTGCCCCCGCGGGTCCCGCGCGTTGGACTGGCCGGTTCAATTATGAGGCAAGCCTGTCAGGTTCCAGTGCGGTGAGCCCATCTCCCGCGTTCAGTTTGCTCGTTTGCCGTGTGCAAAGTTTCTGATACACGCAATTTCGAGGTTCCTGGGCGCCAAAGCGGCAGGAACGGGTTCAGGCACGGCCATCGCTCAAAGCAAAAGCGCCGTTTTCCGGCGCTGTCGTCGATTCGCACGAGCCTATTTGTTGCTCTGCATACCACATATTTTCCTAAAAAGGAAGCGCCGGCTCCCAAAAGCCTCCTGAAAACAGAAGGATAGGGTGGTTTCGTCGAGTTTTTCCTTAACCCAAAGAAAAAGGCGCCTGAGGTCAGGCGCCTTTCCGGGTCATGCATACGGGCGGCTCAATCGCCTTCGCCGGGCTCGGGGGAGAAATATTTCTCCAGCTTGCCTTCCTCGCCGTCATGTTCGGCCGCATCTTCCGGCGCATCGCGCTTCATGGTGATGTTGGGCCACTTGTTGGCGTAATCGGTATTGAGCTCCAGCCATTTTTCCAGGCCCGTCTCGGTGTCGGCCTTGATGGCTTCGGCCGGGCATTCAGGCTCGCAAACGCCGCAATCGATACATTCGTCGGGGTGAATGACCAGCATGTTCTCGCCTTCGTAGAAACAATCCACGGGGCAAACTTCCACGCAGTCCATGTATTTGCACTTGATGCAGTTTTCGGTCACCACATAGGTCATCGTGCTCTCCGGTCTTTCGGCCTCTGGCTTCGTTCTGGTGCGCCAGGGCTTTTACTGACTGCAAGCTAGTTGCTGTCCAATCCCAATTTTTGTCGCGCCCTTTGCCTTGCAGCGCCGGATTCGCGGTCCGGAACGTATATCAGCCCGGCAACGCGCCGCAACAGGTTGGCCTCGAAGTCGTCGAGCCGGCCATCGGCATAGACGACTTCCCAAAGCTGTTCGATGAGCTGGACCCGGCGCTCGTGGTCGAAATCATCGCGCAGTTTCGAGGTCCAGCGGAAAAGGTCCGTCGCTTCCACGTTTTCCGCTTCCGCTTCGGCAAGAAGCAAGGCGGCTTCTTCCTCGCTCAGGCCGAAGGACTGGCTGAGCGCCGCGGAGATGACATCCCGCTCGGCGGCGCCGAACTCTTCGTCCATCAGGGCCGCGCGCACCAGAAGCGCCGCTGCGGCCACGAGCCCTTCATCGAAGCTCTTTTCTTCACCTTTTTCGGGCGTCTCGGCAAAGAGCGCCTTGATCCGGTTCAACATGAACGGTCCTCGATTTTTATTTTCCATATCCGAATAGGATATTAATAACAACTACAAACATTTTATGGGAATTAAAGATTCCCGCCTTGTCCCGCCTCACTCCGTGGATTTCAGCCGGTCGATCTGGCGCCTGTCGGCTTTGGTGGGCCGGCCGGCGCCTTTGTCTCTTTCGCCCGCTTCCGGCTTCGGGGCTGCGGGGGCGGGCGGGGAAAGGTCTTCGTAAAGCCGCTGAGCTTCGCTCGCCGGCCCCCGTCTCGTACCGGGGGCGAGAATTTTGATCACGCGAATATGAGAGCCTAGAGGGAACGTAAGCACATCCCCGGCCCGCACAAGGCGGCTGGCTTTTTGCGCCCGCTCACGGTTGACGCGGATCTTGCCGCTTGCGACGAGTTTGGCGGCCAAGGTCCGGCTTTTGACGAAACGGGCAAACCAGAGCCAGCGGTCGAGACGCTGTGTTGCGGCTGTTTCCGCAGCCGGGTCTTCCGGCCGGGCCGTCATTCCTTGCCGGATTTTTCTTTCAGCACGGCCAGCGCGGCGAAAGGAGAATCGGGGTCGATCTTGTCTTTGCGCGCGGGGCTGGCTGAAAAGCGCTGCGGGCCGGATTTCGGCTTACCGCCTTTATGGGGCGGGCCTTTGCGTTTGCCCTGGAACTTGCCTTTGGGTTTCCTGCCGCCGTCCTCGGCCCCTTTGCCGCCGTCTTTTGCCGCGTTCTTCGGCTGGCCGCGCTGATCGGGCCGGCGCGCGCGCGGGTTGTGCTTGCGCTGCGGGCGCCAGATTTCGGCTTCGACGAGCTCATCGCCGGTTTCGGCGCCGGCCTCAGCAGGTGCTGCTTCCGCGGCTGGTGTTTCGGGCGCTATGGGCGCTGCCTCGCCGCCTTCCAGATTTTCGTTCTGCGGTGCCGTGGCCGGTGTTTCAGGCGCGGCGGTGGGCGTATCGTCCGCCGTGGTCTCGGCAAGCGCCGCCGTTTCGGTTACGGCATCGGCGGCAGGCTCTTCGGAGGCAGCTGCTTCTGCGGCAACTTCCCCCGGCAAGGCGGTTTCGGAGGCGGCGGGGCCTGCCTCTTCCTGCGATATTGAGGGCGCAGCCTCTGCGGCAGGCTTGGGTTCGGGCGCCGGCGGCTGTTTTTCCGCCTCGATCACCGATTGGGGGACTTTTTCAAGCTGCATGCGGTAGCCGAGCCCGCGCAGGAGGCCGGCGAATTCTTCCCCCGAACAGCCGACAAGCGACATCATGTCGGGGGTGACGCGGAAACCGCCTTTGTAGCGCCGCTCGGCAATGACCGGGCGGATGAGGTCGGCCAGGCGCTCGAGCATATCAAGGCGCACGGCGCGCGTGCCGCAAACGCGGAAGCCCAGCGCTTCATAGAAACCTTGCGGCGCGCTCTGCTCGGCGGGCGCGGAAGTGAGGCCGGGTGCCGGCGGATTGGGCAGATCGGCAAAAGGATCGGCTGCCTCCGTATCGCGCTGCAGGCTCCAGAGCGTCAGCAAAAGCCGCGCGGGCGCAGGCTTCAGAAGAGCTGGCATGAAGACGGAATAAGCCCCGAAACGCACGCCATATTTGCGCAGCTGGCTGCGGGCGGGCTGGTCGAGTTCTTTCAGCTCATTCGCCACCGTCTCGCGGCGCAAATGACCGAGATTTTCGTAAAGCTGGAAAGCGATGCCGCGGGCAAGGCCGGCAATGTCTTCGGCGGCGTTCAGTTTGACGAGCGGTTCCAGTACCTGGGCGATATGGGCGGTCAGCCATTTTTCGAGCCGCGCCTGCACCTGCTCGCGGGCCGGGCCCGTCAATTGATCGGAAGCGATGAGCTCGACTTTCGGGCGCAGCGCGCCTTCGCCTTTGTGCAATTTGGCAACGGACTGGCCTTCCCAGAGAAGACGGCCATGCTCGCTCAGCGAAATGGCGCCGTCTTCGGCAGCGGCAAGGCGCGCGGCGCGGCTTTCTATTTCGCTCGCAAGCGCCTTCAGTGAGGCAGCGCGCAGAATTTTGTCGTGCACGCCTTCGGCGCGCGGATCGGCCACGAATACGAACCCTTGCAGCCGGCCGACATATTCGCCCTCTACCAGCACTTCTCCGTCAGCAGTAATAGACGCCATCAGTTCCTCGTTTTGACGCAAACGTTTCATGAGCACACTTGTTCGCCGGTCGATAAAGCGTTGTGTCAGACGCTCATGAAGCGCATCGGAAAGCTTATCCTCTATCGCGCGGGTGCGCTTTTGCCAATGGTCCGGGTCTTTCAGCCACCCGTTCCGGTTGGCGACGAAGGCCCAAGTCCGCATATGCGCAATGCGTGTCGAGAGCGTATCGATATCGCCGTCTGTTTTGTCCGTCAGCGAAACCTGTTTGGCAAGCCAATCCTCCGGAATGATACCGTCTTCCATGAGGAAAAAGTAAAGCCGTGACAAAAGTGCGGCGTGATCGGAGGCCATGATCTTGCGGAAGTCGGGCACTTGCGCGACTTCCCAGAGAAGTTTGAGCGCCTCTTTACTGCCTGCTTTGTCCCGGATCTGTCCGTCGCGGGCCATCAGGCCGAGGGCCTCGAGATCGGAGGCCATTTGCGCGCGCACCAGCCCCTCGCGGCGCGGCGGCGCCTCAAGGCTCGCCATCAGCCGGTCGATGGAGGAAAAGTCGAGATCGGTATTGCGCCACTGAAACTGCCGGTCGGGCTCGAAATAATGTTCCTCGATGCGCTCGGCGGTCTCAGCATCGAGAGGCGCGGCATCCCCCGTCGTGCCGAAGGTGCCGTCATTGGCATAGCGTCCCGCGCGCCCGGCGATCTGGGCAAGTTCACTGACGCGCAAGGGCCGGTGCTGGCGCCCGTCGAATTTCTCGGTCTGGGCGAAGGCCACATGGTCGATATCCATGTTGAGCCCCATGCCGATGGCGTCCGTTGCCACGAGAAAATCCACATCCCCGTTCTGGTAAAGCTCGACCTGCGCATTGCGCGTCCGGGGCGACAGCGCGCCCATGACGACGGCGGCCCCGCCTCTGTGGCGGCGGATGAGCTCGGCAATGGCATAGACCTGCTCGGCGGAGAAGGCGACGACGGCGGAGCGGCGCGGCAGGCGCGTCAGCTTGCGCGGGCCTAAAAAAGTAAGCTCGGAAAAGCGCGGGCGGGTTTCGATATGGGCGCCGGGCAGCAGTTTGGAAATGAGGGGCCGGGCGGTTTCAGAGCCCAGAAACAGCGTTTCCTCGATGCCCCGGGCGCGCAATATCCGGTCGGTAAAGACATGGCCGCGCTCGGCATCCGCAGCGAGTTGCACTTCATCGACGGCCAGGAAATCCACAGGCTGGCTGACCGGCATCGCCTCCACCGTGCAGACCCAGTAGCGTGCGCGGGTGGGCACGATCTTTTCCTCGCCCGTTAAAAGCGCAACCGACGGCGCGCCGATTTTGCGGCAGACCCGCTCATAGACCTCGCGCGCCAGAAGCCGGAGCGGCAGGCCGATCATGCCGGTCCTATGGCCGAGCATGCGCTCGATCGCCAGGTGCGTTTTGCCGGTATTGGTCGGTCCCAGAACGGCGCCGAGGCGGCTATCGGCATACACAAGATGATGTGGGGAAGGTCGGGTCATTACAGGGGCACAATCGGGGCAAAGCGGCCATGTGGCAAGGGTCAAAACAAGCCCATTACGGCTGCGGATAAAAGGTTAAAATTGGCTCGGTTAAGAAATGGATCAATAGGGAAACAAAGCACGTCCGAATCACTGACATGTTCGTTTTCGTGTTCCGTTCACGGCTAAATATTGTGGTGAGGCAGTGACTTGCACATAGAAAGCGTTAACGTGGCTACGGTGCCGGGCATGTTTCTTAACGTTTGACGGGAAGGTCTTTTGGCAGTGACGCGACGTCAGGGCGCGACTTGGCGCGACAGCGCTTTTCGCGCGCGGCACACAGGATATAGTTCTCCCATCAGTCATTGAAAAAACAGCACCAAGCAACAAAGCAAATGACGCTTTAGGGAGGGACCTTATGGATTTCGATATCCCGCAAGATCTGCGCGATTATCTTCTGATCCTCGACGATTTCATCGAAAAGGAAATCAAGCCGCTTGAGGAGCAGGACGACAATATCCGTTTCTTCGATCACCGGCGCGAACATGCGCGCACCGACTGGGACAATGGCGGGCTGCCGCGCCACGATTGGGAAGAACTTTTGTCCGAGATGCGCCGCCGGGCAGATGCCGCGGGGCATTTGCGCTATGCGCTGCCGGAAGAATATGGCGGCCAGAACGGCACCAATCTCGGCATGGCGGTGATCCGCGAGCATCTGGCGGCAAAAGGGCTCGGGCTCCATAACGATCTGCAGAATGAAAGCTCGATCGTCGGCAATTTCCCGACCGTGCTGATGCTGCGCGATTTCGGCACCGAAGCGCAGAAGAAGGAAATGATCGAAGGTTCGATCGCCGGCAAGGTGCGCATGGCCTTCGGCCTCACCGAGCCCAATCACGGCTCGGATGCGACCTGGATGGAAACCCGCGCGGTGCCGGAAAAGCGCGACGGGGTCGATGGCTGGCTGATCAATGGCGAGAAGATGTGGAATACGGGCATGCATGTCGCGACCCACGATCTTCTGTTCGCCCGCACCTCCGGCAAGGACGGCTCGGCGCGCGGCATTACCTGTTTCATCGTGCCGACGGATCTACCCGGCGTGAAGGTCGAGGAATATCTTTGGACCTTCAACATGCCGACCGACCATCCGCGTGTTTCCTTCAAGGATGTCTGGGTGCCGGATACCGCAATTCTCGGCGAGCCGGAAAGCGGGCTCGCGCTGGCGCAGCACTTCGTGCATGAAAACCGCATCCGCCAGGCGGCGTCCGGCGTGGGCGCGGCGCAATATTGCATCAATGAAAGCGTGCAATATGCCAAGGACCGCGCGCCTTTCGGCAAGCCGCTCGCCTCCAACCAGGCAATCCAGTTCCCGCTGGTCGAGGCGCATACGGAATGCGAGATGATCCGCAATCTGGTTTACAAGACGGCCTGGCAGATGGACCGCATGTCGAAACCGGATGTGGCGCGCTATCTCTCCGATAAAGTCTCGATGTGCAATTACCGCGCGAACCGTCTCGTTTGCCAGGCGGCGGATCTGGCGATCCAGGTGCATGGCGCCATCGGTTATTCGCGCCATAAGCCCTTCGAGCATATTTACCGCCATCACCGGCGCTACCGGATCACGGAAGGCTCGGAGGAAATTCAGATCCGCAAAGTGGGCGGGCATCTCTTCGGCTTTATCGACAAGCCGGCGGCGAAGAAAGCTGCTGCCGAATAGGCCAAGGCTGCACCGCATATGCAAAAGGCGCCTCAGGGCGCCTTTTCTTTTGGGGGTCAGGAGGCGGTGACGGCTTCACCTTCCAGGCACAATCTTTCCGGCGGCAGCCAAAGCGTGACGCGCGTGCCTTTGCCTTCCTCGCTTTCCAGCGTGAAGCGGCCGTCATGCATTTCGATGAGGGATTTACAGATGGGCAGGCCAAGACCGGTGCCCGACTGATATTCGGTCGTATTGTTGGTGGCCTGACCGAAGGGCTGCATAACATGTTCGATCTTGTCGGCGGGAATGCCAAGGCCGGTATCGGTGACGGAGAAGTTAAGCCCGCCATTTGCCGCCCGTTCGGCGGCAATGGTGATGATGCCGTGCTCGGGTGTGAATTTGACGGCATTGGAAAGCAGGTTCAGCAGGATCTGCCGGATGGCGCGCAGGTCCGCGAGGATCAGCGGCAGGTTCGGCGCAAGCTCCATCATGATGGTGATGTGCTTTTCGTTCGCCTTGGGCTGGGTGAGCAGCACCGACCACTCGACCGCGTCATTGATGGCAATTTCGCGCGCTTCAAGCTCATAGCGCCCGGCCTCGATTTTCGAAATATCGAGAATGTCGTCGATAACGCTGAGAAGATGCCTGCCGCTCGTCAGAATGTCTTTCGCGTAATCGGAATAATGCCGGTCGCCCAGCGGGCCGAAAAGCTGGGTATGCATGATTTCGGAAAACCCGATAATCGCATTGAGCGGGGTTCTGAGCTCGTGGCTCATGGTGGCAAGGAAGCGGGACTTGGCGCGGTTGGCAAGCTCGGCGCGCTCCATCGCCTCGCGCAGCTCCCCTTCGCTCTGGCGCCGCTCGATGGCAAGGCCGGCAAGATGGGCCGCGCCGTCCGCTTTGCTCAGTTCCTTGGTGCTCGGCGTGTGCGGCTGGATATGGAAAACGGCGAGGAGGCCGAGGAGGCGTCCCTTGCGCGAGATGATGGGCTGCGACCAGAAAGAGCGCAGGCCGATCTGTTTCAGGCATTCGGCCAGATGCCCATCGACCTTGCCCGCGGCAATGTCCGGCACGATGGCACCCTGGCCAAGACGCATGTCCCGCTTCAGCAAGAGCGCGTCATGGGAAATCTCGCCGCTTTCCAGCTTGTCGCGGATGGTGCGCGGCAGGGACGGGGCGACGACATTTTGCGGCTTACCGTCTTCGATCAGGACCAGAAGCGCGCGCAGTGCCGGATTGGTTTTCTCGATGTCGTAAGTGAGGCGGCGCAGGATCGTGTCGAGCGGGGCGTCCTGGGCAAGCGCGTTCAGGATTTCCAGATGCTCGCTCAACTCGTCGTCAATGTGTTTGCGCTCCGTCACATCCCGGACGTTGGCGATGAAGCCGCCGACATTCGGGTCATGGCGCATATCGGTGATCCGCGCTTCGATCCAGACGCGCCGTCCCGTCGGCGTCAGAATTTGATCGGTCAGCATCAGCGGCGGATAGGGCGCATCGCTCTGCAGCGAAAAATGCTCGATGGCCTTGCGGCGGGTGTCCGGGGTAATGAGATCGGAAAGCGGCACGCCCAAAAACGTCGTCGGATCGTAGCCCAGATGTTTGATGGAAGGCGACATGTAGCGGATATTGCCCGCCTGATCGGTCAGAATGATGCCTTCCTTGGCGTTTTCCACGAGCGCGCGGAAAAGCTCTTCCTGGCTTGAGAGATCGGCATTTGCCCGTTTCGCACTGGCCAGCGCGTCTTCTGAAATATCCCGGGCGCGCTCCAGATCGCCGATCAACTCTTCATTGGCGATGTGTATGAGATTGTTGTCGAAGTCCCGTTTGGCGGCGCGCAGGGCGACGAAAAAATTCACGCCGAGCACGACGATATTGATCGGGAAAATCACCGGATTGACGACCACCGGCAAGACGGCAAGGCCTGCTACCATCGTGATGAGATAGGGCAGGTTGCTCATGACAAAGACGCGCGGGATCATTGTCATGGTGGTGACGGTGAAGAAGGACGTGCAGACCAGCACGAGCAAGATGTAGAGCGACTGGTCGGGAATGGCCGTATTCCAGAAGACAGGTACAATCGTGCTCCAGGCAAAAGAACCGAAAAGGCAGGTCCAGCCGTAAAGGCGCGCCCATTTATCCGGATCGGCGGCGACGGCTGCCATATCCTTTTGCATCATCCGGCGCAGTCCCCAGACGAGGGCGGCATGCAGGCACATGGCGCCGACCCATAGCGCGGGCACGAACGGGGGATAGATGCTTTCAAGGAAAAAGGCGAAAAAGACGGAGAGCAGCGGCAGTGCTGGCAGCACGGCCATATGGCCGTTCACCAGACGTTTGATCTGGCCGAAACGGATACGCCGATAGGTGTCGGCCGGAACCTCGAGCGGCGACGCTCGTCCGTCCTCTGGTCCGTTCTGGACGTGCAATGGATCTGCCCCTTCAGACAACCCTGACCTCTCAACCCCATGCTTGCTCGTTCTTTTATGGGCCCGATACGTAAAGTTTCCTCTAAATCCGGAAGAATTCGGCAAGGGGAGACGGTATTTCGCGCCCGGGTTTTGTGCGAAAATGACCCAAAGCGGCGCCGATTTTTAGAAAGTGTTAAACTCCCGCCGGCGCTGCCGAGGCTGGATGGCGGCTTTCGGTTGCCTTGCGCCCCGATTTTTCCCGCAGGCCCCTACGGCAGGGCAGGGGGCGGAGCGGCAGGCGGGCGTGATGCGTTGACCGGCCCTTTTTGTTTGCAGATACTCCGCGCCAAATAGCGGCGGGCATGGGTAAAAGAGCCCGCCGGGACCAGCGACAGAACAGGGAAGCCGCGTCATGGCCGATAAGAAAACCGTCAAGGATTGGGAAGCGCAGGCGAATAAGCAGCTCAAATCGCGCAGCGTTGACGATCTCGTCTGGAAAACGCCCGAAGGGATCGACGTCAAGGCGCTTTATACCGCCGAAGATCTGGAGCGGATTGCCGGGGAAGGCTATGACGTCAACAGCCTGCCGGGCTTTGCCCCTTTCACGCGCGGGCCGCAGGCGACGATGTATGCGGGCCGGCCCTGGACCATCCGGCAATATGCGGGCTTTTCGACGGCGGAGGAATCCAACGCTTTTTACCGGCGCAATCTTGCCGCCGGGCAGAAGGGCCTGTCGGTCGCTTTCGACCTTGCCACGCACCGCGGCTATGACAGCGACCATCCGCGCGTCGTCGGCGATGTCGGCAAGGCCGGGGTGGCGATCGATTCCGTGGAAGACATGAAGGTTCTCTTCGACGGCATTCCGCTCGATGAGATGTCCGTCTCCATGACGATGAACGGCGCCGTCATTCCGATCATGGCGAATTACATCGTGGCGGCGGAAGAGCAGGGCGTGTCGCCGGACAAGCTCTCGGGCACCATTCAGAACGACATTCTGAAAGAGTTCATGGTGCGCAATACCTATATCTATCCGCCTGCCCCTTCCATGCGCATCATCTCCGACATCATTGCCTATTGTTCGAAGAACATGCCGCGCTTCAACACGATCTCGATTTCCGGCTATCACATGCAGGAAGCGGGCGCGACGCAGGTGCAGGAACTGGCTTTTACGCTGGCGGATGGCATGGAATATGTGCGCGCGGCCCGCGAAGGCGGCCTCGATGTGGATGCCTTCGCGCCGCGTCTTTCCTTCTTCTTTGCCATCGGCATGAATTTCTTCATGGAAGTGGCGAAGCTGCGCGCCGCGCGGCTTCTCTGGCACCGGATCATGAGCGAGTTCGGCGCCAAGGATCAAAAGTCCCTGATGCTGCGCACGCACTGCCAGACCTCCGGCGTCTCGCTGACGGAAAAAGATCCTTACAACAACGTCATCCGTACGACGCTGGAAGCGCTGGCAGCGGTGCTTGGTGGCACGCAGAGCCTTCATACCAATGCGCTCGATGAAGCCATCGCGCTGCCGACGGATTTCTCCGCCCGTATCGCGCGCAACACGCAGCTCGTCATTCAGGAAGAAAGCGGCATCACCAATGTGATCGACCCGCTGGGCGGTTCTTACTATGTGGAAACGCTGACCCATTCGCTGGCAAGCGAAGCCTGGAAGCTCATTCAGGAAGTTGAAGAGCTGGGCGGCATGACGAAGGCGGTCGAATCCGGCATGCCGAAGCTGAAGATCGAGGAAGCGGCTGCCCGCAAGCAGGCCCGGATCGACCGGGGCGAGGAAGTCGTGGTCGGCGTCAACAAATACAAGACCGATAAGGAAGAGCCGATCGAGATTCTCGATATCGACAATGCCAAGGTGCTGAAATCCCAGGTCGACCACCTGAAAAAATTGCGCGCCAGCCGCGACGAGGCGAAAGTCAACGCAGCGCTCGAAGCAATCACGAAGGGCGCGGAAGGCAATGGCAATATGCTGGCGCTTGCGGTCGATGCGGCGCGGGCGCGGGCAACCGTCGGCGAAATTTCCGATGCCATGGAAAAAGTGTTCGGCCGTCACAAAGCGGAGGTGAAATCCGTGTCCGGTGTTTACAGCCAAGCCTATGAAGGCGATGAACAGTTCAAGAAACTTTCCGCCGATATCGAAGCCTTTGCCGAAACCGAAGGCCGCCGCCCGCGCATGCTGGTGGTGAAGATGGGCCAGGACGGGCATGACCGCGGCGCGAAAGTCGTGGCGACCGCCTTTGCCGATCTCGGCTTCGACGTCGATGTCGGCCCGCTTTTCCAGACGCCGGAAGAAGCGGCGCGCGATGCGGTGGAAAACGACGTGCATGTGGTGGGGATTTCGAGCCTTGCCGCCGGCCACAAGACGCTGGTGCCTCAGCTTATCGAAGCGCTGAAGAAAGAAGGCGCGGAAGATATTCTCGTCACCGTGGGCGGCGTGGTGCCGCGTCAGGATTACGATTTCCTGATGCAGTCCGGCGTTGCGGCGATCTTCGGGCCGGGCAGCAACATCATCGACTGCGCGCAGGACGTCTTGCGGCTCATCGGCGAACGCCGCCGCGCGCTGGCGTAAGCTTTAAGGGGTAGGCCTAAGGCGTGTGTTGGGCGGCGACGCGCTCCATCCCGTCGATCACGACACGGCTTAGATGGGCGGTGGCGTTGATGTAGCGGGTTTCGATCAAAAGGCGCACGGGGACGTAAAGCTCTTCCCCTGCGCCTTTTTCTTTGCCTTCAAAGGGAAATCTGGCGATCCAGACCGTGAAGGGTTTCAGCGGGTCTTTCGCCTCGGCCACTTTCCACTTCTGGCTGTAGCCGGCGACGGCTTCATAGGAAATTTTGCAGCGCAGGGCCGGGCCTGCATAGGCTTCTTCCACGGTCGGCTCCAGAACGTCCTCGCCGTCCGGCTCGAAACGCAGGTTGAAGACGCGCCGCCCGTCGAAAACCGGGATCACCTGGCGGCAGGGCGCGCCGCCTTTATTCAGCGCGGTAAAGATGCTGGCGGAAAGCGGATCGACGGTTTTCTGAAGTACCCGGTCGGAAAGCCCGCCTTGCGCATGCACCCCGTCCTCGGGCACGGCGGTCACGTCATAGCCGCCGCTGTTCGTGCGGGACATATAGACCGAGCGTTCGCCGAACGTGCCTTCATAATCTTGGCTGTAAGAGAGAAGCTGCGGGCCCTGCGGGGTCATGACGCCGCGCGCCTGGCTTTCCATATGGCCGTTGAAAAACGTATCGGCGATGCCTTCGGTCTGAACTTGCGAAGCGATTTCGTAGTTCTGCGGCGTGATCACGGCTTGCGTGTCGAGGGAGAGAACGTGAAAGCCGCCGCCATAAAACTGGTAGCTGAGATCGACCGCGGTGACGGCAGAGGTTTGCGGGGTCAGCGTGATCGTGCGGGTGAGCGTTGGGGCGGGTGTGCCCTCGCCAAGGCTCTGGCCGGCGGGCAGGGCGAGCAGCGCTGCCGCGCCAAGGGCGGCGGCAAGGCGGCTAGTTCTTTTGACGCTTTTCGTTTCTTCGGGCATTCGGCAATCCTGCATTCAGCCCCGGACTGTCCGCGGAAGACTGTATTTTACGTCTCGTCTTTCCGGGCGACGTTCTCTTTATGATGGAGCGGGATGGGGCATTCGGCAAGATCGCCGGCAGGTCTTGCGCCGAAATCTGCAAACAAATTGGGGATGAGGGGAACACGGCAGCGTTCGAGCCACGAAATTGGGGGTCCAGGCTTTTGGTGAAATGCCGCCGCGTTCCCTGAGGGGCACCTTGGATTTTTGCGGGTGAACGGTAGCTGAACGGGCGGACGGGAGAAGCTCGATATGGACGCCAGCGCCTTTCCCCGGTATGCAACAGGCATGGAAAAAACCGCAGAAAAGAGCCGCGGCGGGCGCGGTCCGGTCAATATCGAGGAAATGGCGGCAGCAATCCGCGCCGGCAACCGCACGGCGCTGGCGCGCGGTATTACTCTGATCGAATCGACCCGCGCCGACCATCAGGAACAGGCCCAGGCGCTCTTGGCCGCGCTTTTGCCGGAAACCGGCAAAGCGGTGCGGATCGGCCTTTCGGGCGCGCCCGGCGTTGGCAAATCCACCTTTACCGAAGCCTTCGGCTCTTATCTGACCGGTCAGGGGCTGAAAATTGCGGTGCTCGCCATCGATCCTTCCTCGGCGCGCACCGGCGGCTCGATCTTAGGGGACAAGACGCGCATGGAAGAGCTGGCGCGCGATCCCAATGCTTTTATCCGCCCCTCGCCCTCCGGCGGGACGCTGGGCGGTGTGGCGCGGCGCACGCGCGAGGCGATGCTGCTGACGGAGGCGGCAGGCTTCGATGTGGTGCTGATCGAGACGGTGGGTGTCGGCCAGTCGGAGACGGCGGTCGCCGACATGGTGGATATGTTCGTGCTGCTGCTCTCGCCCGGCGGCGGGGACGAGCTTCAGGGCATCAAGCGCGGGATCATGGAGTTAGCTGATCTCGTGGTGGTGAACAAGGCGGACGGCGATCTCCTGCCCGCGGCCAAGCGCGCGGCCATCGAATATAAGACGGCGCTTCATCTGATGCGGCCGAAAAGCCAGCACTGGCTGCCGGAGGTGCGCCTTGCCTCGGCGCTGAAGGGTGAAGGGCTTGCCGATATCTGGGAAACCATTCAGCGCTATGAAGAGATCATGAAAAAGACGGGCACGCTCGAGGCCCAGCGGGCCGATCAGGCCCTTGCCTGGATGTGGAACGAGCTGCGCGAAGGGATGATGGAAAAGCTGCGCACCCACGAGGGCACGAAAAGCCGTCTGAAAGCCCTGGAAGGGGAAGTGGCGGCCGGCAAAACCACGCCCACAGCGGCGGCCCGCAGCCTTTTGGCCCTGCTTCTGCGCGATTAACGGCGCGGACGCGTGGCGGGGCCCGGCGGTAGGCCCCGGCGTAAAGGGCGATTTCACGCTCTTTTGGCGGGAATCCGGCTCATTCCCGGCCCTATAGGCTTGACGGGTCCGGATGCGGCGGATATATGTGCGGCCCTCAGGAGCGGCGCCATCGCGCGCTCCTTTTATTTGAATAACCCGCCTTTGCGATTTGCGGCCTTGATCGGGCCCTTTCCCGGCTTCCGGGAGCAGTCCAGAGTGCCTGAGCAGACGAGGAACGTGCAATGGCCCGCCGTTGCGAATTGACCGGTAAAGCAGTGATGTCTGGCAACAATGTCAGCCACGCCCATCGCAAGACCCGCCGCCGTTTCATGCCGAACCTGTGCAATGTGACGCTGCAGAGCGAAGCCTTGGGCAGCCAGTTCCGCCTGCGTGTCAGCGCCCATGCGCTGCGCTCGGTCGAACATGTGGGCGGGCTCGATGTGTTCCTGCTCAAATCTCATGACGGCCAGCTTTCTTCCCGCGCCCTCAAGCTGAAGCGCGCCGTGCAGAAGAAAGCGCAGGCCCAGGCCGCAGCCTGAATTAACCGTTAATACGGTTTTTCGAGGCGGTCCCGCCAAGGGGCCGCCTTTTTCGTGTCTGCCCTCTTCGCCCGCGCGCCCGAAGCCGCTAGAGTGAGGCGATTGGGGGAAAGAGGATGAGCGATCAATCCATCGAAGCGCGCCGGAAAAGCGCCGGGCCGGGACTTATCTCGCGGGCTTTTGGCGTGTGCGCCACGTTGCTCCTGCCGGTAGGCGGGATGATCGGCGTGCTGGCGCTCAGCTATGCCGGGCGCGACCGCTATGTCACTACTTTCGATATGTTTCCGCCCGAGCAATGGTATCTCAATCCGGGTTACTGGCTGAATTACGGCCATCTCGTGCTGCCGGGGATCTTTCTCGTCCTTTGCCTCACGAACCGGCGCTACGGGCCGGGGGTGACGATGAGCGCGGTGCTCGTCTCCTGGGTCATCGTGGCGGGGCTTTTTATCTGGGCGACGGCGACGTATGGCCTGCAGGCTGTGCAAGGGGAGCTTGCGACGCTGCCCGTCATGGCGACGTTTGCCGGGGCGCTTTTTGCCGGGCAGATCCTCTGCGTCTATCTTTTCGACCGGCTGCGCGGCATTCCCTGGTGGCGGGCGCCCTTCTACGCGATTCTCTGGGGCGGTGTGCTCTATGCCGGGCTCTTCTATGTGCAGCTTCTGATGCAGTCGGATGCGCCGGTCGCCAACCGCACCGCCGTCATTCTGGCCATTCATGTGGGCTGGGCCTTTCTCGGCCTCTTTGTTTATCAGCTCTTCCGCCGCCTCATCCGCCCGCTGCCGGGCTATGGCGGGGCGTGAGGAGAACCTTATCTCGTCACCCTCGGGCTTGACCCGAGGGCCCATTCTGAAGTCGCGGTTGGGGCAATGCTGAGTGGATGCTCGGGTCAAGCCCGAGCATGACGAAGGAGAGGGGCAGGTTTCTATTCTCCCACCCTTACGGCGCTATGCAGGATGCTTTCGGCTTTCTCGCGCAGCCATTTCAGGCCCTGATCTTCTTCGGCGCTTTTGGCCCAGACGAGCCCGGCCTTGATCTCCGGAAAGGTAAAGGGAAGTTTCAGTTCGGCAATCGCATGATCGCGCTGATGGCGCTGGAGAAAGCTTTTGCCGACAACGCCCAGATAATCGGTCATCTCAACGATAGCCGGGATCGTCACGGTGTCCGGCAGCACGCAGGCAATGTCGCGCTCGACGCCATTTTCGGCGAAAGCCGCCTCGGCCATCGCCCGCAAGGCTGGAGCATTGCTGGTCGTGACATGGCGGGCTTTGGACAAGGCTTCCATGGAGACGGGCGGCCCGTCCTCGAGAATCGGATGGCCGACGCGGGCAATCATCGTCAGCGTATCGGTATTGACCAGGCTGAAAACGATGTCCTTCTCGCCCGCCACGGTGGCAAGCGGCATGAAGGAGAGGTCCGTCTCGCCGCGCCGCAGCGCTTCGAGCAGCACGGGCGGGCTCGGCGTTTCCCTATTAAATTCCAGACGCACATTCGGCGCTTCCTGTTCCAGAAGATTGGAAAGCGCGGGCACCAGCGTAACGCGCATGAAATCGTTGATGCCGAGGCGGAAAACGCGGGTCGAGGTGCGCGGATCGAAAGCGCGCAGGGAAGAAAGGCTTTCCTCTACCGTCGAAAGCGCGTGGGAAACGGGAATGGCCAGCGCGTTGGCCGTGCGCGTCGGCATCATCTCATTGCCGGAGCGGAAGAAGAGTGTATCGCCGGTGAATTTGCGCAGCCGCCGCAGCGCGTTGGAAACGGCGGGCTGGGAAAGATCGAGCTTGCGGGCTGCCGCGCTGATGGAGCGCTCCCGGTACACCGCATCGAAGACAAGGAGCAGGTTGAGATCGAGCTGGCGAATATTCATCGGCCTTCCTGCATCCAGCGCTGCCGGGTGAGCGCGATCCTCACTGAAACGGGCATGTTCATTAACACAGGTTCGTGCGAAGCGCAGCCCCCGACGCGTATTCATTCATTTCGTGAATAAATGTATTCATGAAGTAAATATGAGAAGAGTGTTTGAATGACTTCGTAATCACTCGATGATTTAATGTATATAATTACCAAAATATAAATAAAACTCTGGATTCTCGATGGTTTTTTCTGTTTCTTCCTCTCAAGAGAGTTTGTGTATGTGAGAGGGGATCGTCATGGCTTCCAAGATGCCGGTTATCAAAAAAGGCCGCTGGGCAACGCGCCGGGCCTTGCTTGGGGCAACGATCCTTGCGAGCGGCTACGGCGTTCCGGCGCTTGCGGCAGATACGCTTCCCACAGGCGGCCAGTTCGTTGCCGGCGCGGGCACGATCCAGGCAAACGGCGTCAGTGCCACGATCACGCAAAGCTCGATGGCCGGGATTATCGAGTGGCAGGGCTTTTCCATCGGCGCAGGTAACAGCGTCTCGATCGACAATGGCGCCGGGGCAACGCTAAACCGCGTCACCGGGACCGACCTTTCGCGCCTCGACGGGCTTTTGACGGCAACGGGCTCGGCCTTCCTCATCAATCCGAACGGCATCGTGGTTGGCCCCGGCGGCGAAGTCGTAACCGGCGGGTCTTTCGTTGCCTCCACCCGCGACATCGCCAATGAAGATTTCATGGATGGCGGCGCCATGCGCTTTGCCGGCGCCTCTGAGGGCGATGTGGTGAATGCAGGCCGCATCGTCTCGCAGAACGGCGATGTGGTGCTGATCGGCCGCGCGGTGACGAATACCGGCAGCATCGAGGCGGCGGGCGAGGCCTCGCTTGCAGCGGCAGGTGACGTGCTTTTGCAGACCGAAGGCACGGGCCAGCGTGTTTTCATTCAGGGTGCAGGGCCGGCAGGTGATGTGACGAATGAGGGGGCGGTGACGGCCGCCGAAGTGCAGCTTGCCGCGGCGAACGGCAATGTCTATGCGCTCGCGGGCAATACCGACGGCGTTATTCGCGCAACGGGCAGCACGGTGCGGAACGGGCGCGTGCTTCTGACCGCCTCCGGCACGGCGGAAATCTCCGGCACCATCGAAGCGAAAAATGCGGATGGCTCGGGCGGCGCAATCGATGTCGATGCCAGGGACATCGCGCTTTCAGGTCATGTGGATGTCTCCGCCGAGGCGGAGGGAAAAAATGGCGGCGAGGCCGTTCTCATCGCGGACCGGCACATGTCTTTCTCCGGCACGGCGGAGGCAAAAGGCGGTAAGGGCGCGGCAGGCGGTTTCGTCGAGACCTCCGGCAAGAAAATCGATATTGCCGATAGTGCGCGCGTTGTCACGCTGGCGGAAGACAGCGAGACCGGCACCTGGCTTATCGATCCCAACGATCTGACCGTTGCCGCCTCCGGCGGCGACATTACGGGCGCCACCGTTTCCGCGAACCTTTCCGGCACCAATGTGACGCTCGACAGCGACAATGGCGGCAGTGCGGGCAATGGCGACATCTTCATCAATGATGACATCACCTGGAGCGCCAATACCACGCTGACGCTTGATGCGGTGCGCAATATCGAATTCAATGCCGATGTGGCGGCGAGCGGCAACACCGCCGGTGTTGAGCTCATCTTCGGCGGCGAGCATATCGTCAATGCAGGCTCCCTCACACTTTCCGGCGCGAGCGCCAGCCTCTCGCTCAACGGCACGGCCTATACGCTGATCCATGACGTGACCGATCTGCAGAACATGGAGGGCGACCTTGCTGGCCACTACGCGCTGGCGGTGGATATCGATGCCTCTGCCACATCCGGCTGGAACGCGGGCGAAGGGTTCGATCCGATCGGCGGTGAATTTTCCGGTACACTGGACGGCTTTGGCCACACCATTTCCGATCTTTATATCAATCGCCCGGGGACGAATTTCGTCGGCCTCTTCCGCGTCCTTGGCGGCACGCTCCGCAATACCGGAATCGTCGGCGGCAGCATTGAGGGCCGGGCTTACGTGGGCGGCATTGTCGGTGAGATGCAGGGCACCGGTCTCATCCATCGCAGCTTTTCGACAGCTGACATAACCTCCAATGAAGGCTTCGTAGGCGGCCTAGCGGGGGCCAATCACGGTACCATCACCGAGTCCTTCGCGTCCGGCAACGTACTGATGGTGACAGACAGCTCAGATGCCGGAGGCCTTGTTGGTAGAAATACCGGGCTGATTCAGAATTCCTATGCGGCAGGCACGGTTGAAGGGAACCTTTATGTGGGCGGCCTTACCGGGACGAACTACGGCACCTTGGATAATGTCTATGCGATAGGACGTCTGACGGACCGCAACGGCCCCGCGGGAGGCCTGACGGACGGCAACTCCGGCACCATCACCAACGGTTATTATGATGGTCCGACCACCGGCACGAGCGGCGGCCACGGCACTTACCGGACAACGTCGCAGCTGCAGTCTGCCTTGCCTTCCGGCTTCAGCAGCACGGTTTGGGGCAGCGGTGACCGTCTATACCCCTATTTCAAATGGCGCTGGTCTTCCGCCCCTGTTGCCGTTCAGGGTACGGCAACGGTCAATGGTTTGCCGCAAACGGGAACCGTCAGCATCCTGAGCAATGGTGCGCTGCTGGACAAACTGCAGATCACGGGCGCGGATGGCCGTTTCTACAAGCTCTATGATCCAAGCGAGATCGGCTCCACAGGCGTCATCGGGTTCTTCGACGATGCGGCCAATACGGGCGCCGCCTATGCGGGCGAGCAATTTGGCCAGTCCTATTTGGTTTATATTGAAAATGACCGCCTTTATGCAAGCGGTCCGCAATCTTCTCTCAGCGGTCTCCTCGCTGGTTTCAATACTGCGCTCGGGGGCTATAGCGATAGCGATCTCGATTTCATCTCCGTTACCGGTAACAATCTGGATGTGACGGGCGGTCTCACGCTGTTGCCGGGCGTGAGCGGCGACTTCACGCTGGATGGCAATATCACGGCGAGCACCTACCTGGATCTGCAGGCTGGCGGGCTGATTGCCGGGACGGCGGGCGATGTGACGCTCCAAGCAGGCAGTTTTTTGTTTTTGAACGGCACGAACGGTATCACCATCGGAAACGGCGGTGATGTGGTGTTCGCCAGCACCGGGGGTGCGGTGAATATTTTCGGTGAAGATATTACCTGGCTTGGCGATAGCAATCTGACCGTACGCTCGGGCGGGGACACGACCTTCGTTCTCTATTCCGGCGCGCTTGGGAATGGCCAGGGACACTTCACGCTGGATGTGGGCGGTGTTGCCGATCTTTCTTCGCCCGTCACGGTCGATGTCAGCCGTTTCGAACTTCAGGGCGGCACCTGGGAGCAGACGGGCACGCTTCCTTCTTTTGCGGCGGATGATTTCCGCATCACGGGCGGTACCTTCATCCGCGCAGCGGGCGGGGACGGCACTTCGGGAACGCCCTATCAGATCAGCGATGTCTACGGGCTTCAGGGCCTTGCCTCCGCGGGCATGCTCGCCAGTCACTTTGTGCTTGCGAACGACATCGATGCGTCGGGCACGGCGGGCTGGAATGCCAGCGAAGGGTTCAACCCTATCGGCAGAGGCACCGCTTTTTCGGGCACGCTCGACGGCGCGGATCATGTCATTTCGGATCTTCAGATCAACCGTCCGGGGCTTAACGGCGCAGGTCTTTTCCGCAACCTCAGCGGCAGTGTGAGCAATATCGGCCTGGTCGGCGGCGCTATTACGGGCAACGGGGATACCGGTTCGCTTGCAGGTTTTGTCGATACAGGCGGACTTGTGCACCGGAGCTATGCCACGGCTTCGGTAACCGGGAACAGTAATTTTATCGGCGGGCTTGTGGGCCACAACAGCGGGACGATCACGGAGTCTTTCGCTGCCGGTGATGTCAGTTCAACCGGCTCGAGCGCGGGGGGACTGGTGGGCGTCAATGAGATCGGCGGTGTCATCACCGATGCCTATGCGACGGGCCATGTGTATGCGCCAAACTTCGCTGGCGGTTTTGCCGGGGGGAACCGCGGCACCCTGACGAATGTCTATGCGCGGGGGCGTGTCACGGGAAATCCAGGAGGGCTTACTCGCTATAATATCGGCACCATTACCAACGGCTATTATGACCAGGATACGGCCGGGACAACGTCAGGCGAGGGGACGGGGCGGTCGACATCGCAGATGCAGTCCTCTTTGCCCTCCGGCTTCAGCAGCACGGTCTGGGGCGGTGGGGCTGGCCTTTATCCCTATTTCAAATGGCGTTTTGCCTCCGCGCCCGTCGCGGTCAAAGGCACGGCGACGATTGGCGGCGCGGCGCTTGCCGGCGGGGCCGTCAGCATTCTCAACAATGGCGCGCTGCTCGATCAACTGAGCACGGGGGCGAACGGCGCGTTCTATCAGGTCTATGATGCAAGCCAGATCGACCCGTCCGGGGTGATCGGTTTCCTCGACGATCTGCCGCAGGATGGCGCTTCCTTTTCCAATGTCCTTTCCGGTACGTTTTACGGACTGACGGTCAAGGATGACACCTTCTATGTGCGCACGAATAGCGGCTCCCTGAGCAGCGCGCTCGGTGATATGGGCACCGCGCTTGGCAGCTATAGCGACACGGATCTCGATTTCATCTCGCCCACGGCGTCGAATTTGGACGTTACCGGCGCGTTGGAATTCTACACGAGCCCCGGCAACTTTATCCTTGACGGCAATATGTCCGCGACGGGTGATCTTAGGCTTTATGGGCCGAGCCTGACGGCAGGGTCCGCCGGGAACGTGCTGCTCGATGCTGGCGGCTCATTATACGTGACGGGCGTGAATGGCGTGACGATCGGCACGGCGGGTGATGTGACCCTTCAGGGGGGAAGCCTCGCATCGCTGCAGGGCGCGAATATCCAATGGCTCGATAACAGTCACCGGTTGAGCGTACAGAGCGGCGGCAATCTCATCCTCATGGTGAACAATATCGGTACGGGTATCGGCGATCTTGCGCTCGATGCAAGCGGCAGCATCAGCCTTTACGCGCCGCCTGTGATCGATCTCGGCCGCTTCGAATTGCAGGGCGGCATCTGGAGCCAGACCGGGACGCTCCCTTCTTTTGCGGCAGATGATTTCCGCATCACGGGCGGCACCTTTATCCGGGCCTTGGGCGGCAATGGCCTGTCCGCCACGCCCTACCAGATCGCCGACATTTACGGCCTCCAGGGCATCGGCTCCGCGGGCATGTTGTCCATGCTCACCAAGCATCACGTGCTCGCGAATGATATCGACGCCTCCGCCGCCGCCAGCTGGAATGGCGGCGCGGGCTTCAACCCCATTGGCCGGAACACAGCCTTCACGGGCGAACTCGACGGCGCGGGCCATACGATCTCAGGCCTCGTGATCGATGGACGGGGCGCGGACAAGAGCGCGCTTTTCGGGGAAATCGGCACGGGCGGCGCGGTCAGCAATCTGATCCTTTCCGGCGGCTCGGTGACCGGGGACGTCTATGCCGCAAGTCTTGTGGGCGTTAACAGGGGCACCATAACGAATGTCGTTTCGTCCATGGATGTGACGGGGCATGACGTTGCCATTGGCGGTCTTGCCGGGTGGAACGACGGGACGATCACCGCTTCCGGTGCGACGGGTACGGTAACGGGCCTTGATAATGCGCGCGGCGTTGGCGGTCTGGTTGGAACCAACACCCGTACAATCACGCTTTCCTATGCGACGGGGGATGTGTCCTCACAAGGCACGCGGGTCAATCCGGACGGGCAGAATGTCGGCGGCCTTGTGGGTGAAACCAGCGGCGGCAGCATTCAGCAGTCCTTTGCCACGGGCAATGTCTCTACCAATGGCATCATTGCGGGCGGTCTTGTCGGCCTGAACACCGCAACCCCGATTTCGAACTCCTATGCGACCGGCAATGTCGAAGGGGCATCTTATGTCGGCGGTTTCATTGGGCTCACGCAAAGTTTTGCTACGATCGCTAACACCTATGCAACAGGCACGGCCTCGATCATCGGCGCCGATCCGACGCCCTATCTGGGCGGCTTTGTCGGGGATTTCAGAAACGGCACCATCTCGAACTCGTTCTGGAATGCTCAAACCTCCGGCCTTGCAAATGCGAAAGGCACGGGCGCGGGCGATGTGTCGGGGATTGCCGGCCTCACCACGGCGCAGCTTCAGGACCTTTCCACATTCTCCGGCGCAGGCTGGGATATCGACGATGAAGGCGGCACCGGCGCCATCTGGCGCATTTATGACGGCTACACTGCGCCGCTGCTGCGCGGGTTCCTCGACAGCTTCACGGTCGCAGCGAATAACGTCTCCAAGACCTATGACGGTTCTGCTTATAGCGGCGGCTATACGGCAACCTATTCCGGTGCGCCGGGCGCGGTGCAGGGCACGCTGGGGGATAATCTTTCGAGTGTGGTGAATGCCGGGACCTATGCCATCAAAGGGCATTACTCGGGTCAGTTCGGTTACGACATCACCCATACCGGCACGCTGACCATCGATCCGGCATCGGTAACGCTGAACATTACCCCCGATGCCGCAAGCAAGGTGTATGGCCAGACGATCTCGCTTGCCGATTTCACCGCCACGGGCCTTCAGTTCGGCGACAGCATTTCCAGTGTCACGCTCACCAGCGCGGGCACAGCGGCGGGTGCGAATGCCGGCAGCTATGACATCTTTGCTTCCAATGCCGTTTTCGGTTCGGGCAGCGCGTCGAATTATTCGATTACCTATGTGCCGCTGGTGAACGGGCTGACTGTCACCCCGGCCGTGCTTTCGGTGACGGCGAATGCGCTTTCCAAAACCTATGGCGCGGCCGATCCCACGCTTACCTACAACCATTCGGGTCTGGTGAACGGCGACACGGTCTCCATTTTCACCGGCGCGCTCACCCGCGCTGCAGGAGAAACGGTTGCGGGCGGCCCCTACGCGATCAGCCAGGGTACGCTTGGGGCAGGCAGTAACTACACGATCAACTTCACGGGTGCGGATTTCTCCATCACGCCTGCGAGCCTCAACGTCACCGCCAATGCGCTCTCGAAAATCTATGGCGCAGCGGATCCAGGATTGACCTTTACTCATTCGGGCCTTGTGAACGGGGACGATGCTTCCGTCATTACCGGTGCCCCTACGCGCGCGGCGGGGGAAACCGTGGCGGGCGGGCCTTACGCCATTACGCAAGGCACGCTTGGCGCGGGCAGCAACTATACGATCAGCTTTACCGGCGCGGATTTCACCATCACGCCGAAAACACTCACTGTTGCCGTTTCGGCCAATGATAAAACCTATGACGGCACGGTGTCGGCCACCGGCACGATCGGCGCGCTGACGGGTATTGTCGGCGGCGACGACGTGACGGCGGCAGGCTCGGGTACGTTTGCCTTTGCCAATGCAAATGTGGGGAGCGGCAAATCGGTGAATGTGACAGGCCTTGCGCTTTCCGGCGCCGACGCCTCGAACTACACGCTTTCACCCAACAGCTCCTCGAGCGCGTCCATTACGCCTGCCACCTTGTCGGTGACGGCCAATGCCCGCTCGAAGGTCTATGGGGCAAGCGATCCTACGCTCACTTATGGCTTCTCGGGCTTTGTGGGCGGCGATACCTCCGCGCTCTTTAGCGGCGGGCTTTCGCGCGCGGGCGGCGAGACCGTTGCAGGCGGCCCCTATGCCATCGGTCAGGGCACGCTCTCGGCGGGTGGCAATTACATCATCGACTTTACAGGCGCGAATTTCACCATCACACCCGCGGCGCTCAATGTGACGGCCAATGCGCTCTCGAAAATCTATGGCGCGGCGGACCCGTCGCTTACCTTCACCCAAACGGGTCTCGTGAACGGCGATACGGCTTCCGTCTTTAGCGGCGCCCTTGCACGGGCAGCCGGTGAAACGGTGGCGGGCGGCCCTTATGCCATTGGCCAAGGCACGCTTTCTGCCGGCAGCAATTATACGATTAACTTTACGGGCGCCGATTTCACGGTCACGCCCGCGACGCTCAATGTGACGGCCAATGCCCGCTCGAAGGTCTATGGGGCAAGCGATCCCACGCTCACTTATGGCTTTTCCGGCTTTGTGAGCGGCGATACGTCCGCGCTCTTCAGCGGCGCGCTTGCCCGCGCTGCAGGTGAAACGGTGGCGGGCGGTCCTTACGCCATCGGCCAAGGCACGCTTTCTGCCGGCAGCAATTATGCGATCAGCTTCACCGGCGCGGACTTCACTATTACGCCGAAAGCCCTGACCGTAAATGTGTCCGCCAATGACAAAGTCTATGACGGCACGACGGCGGCAACGGGCACGGTTCTCGGTCTGACCGGGATCGTTGGCGGCGATGCCGTGAGCGCGGCGGGGACGGGCAGTTTTGCCTTTACAAATGCAAATGCGGGGACAGGCAAGCCCGTAAACGTGACGGGGCTTTCGCTTTCCGGTGCCGACGCCTCGAATTACACGCTCTCGCCTACGGCGTCGTCCAGCGCCTCGATCACCCCTGCCACGCTCTCAGTGAGCGCGAACGGGGCCACCAAGGTCTATGGTCAGGCGGACCCGGCTTTCACTTACGGGTTCTCAGGCTTTGTCGGCGGCGATACATCCGCGCTCTTTAGCGGCGCTCTTTCGCGGGCCGCAGGTGAAGATGTGGCGGGCAGCCCTTATGCCATCAATCAGGGCACGCTATCGGCAGGCGGCAACTACGTGATCGATTTCACGGGCGCCGGTTTGACGATCACCCCGGCAAGCCTGACGGTGAGCGCCGATGCGCTCTCCAAAATTTACGGGCAAGCCGACCCCACGCTTACCTTTAGCGTGACGGGGCTTACCAATGGGGACGATGCTTCCATCTTTACCGGCGCGCTTTCCCGCGCGGCGGGCGAGACGGTGGCGGGCGGTCCTTACTCCATCGGGCAGGGCACGCTTTCTGCCGGCGGCAATTACACGGTCAGCTTTACCGGTGCCGATTTCACCATTACGCCGAAAGCCCTGACCATTACCGCGGCGGACGCGGAGAAACAGGAAGGCGATACACTCCTCCTTTCCTCTTATTTCGTGAACGGCCTTGTGGCAGGAGACAGCGTCAGCGGCGTTGCGCTTTCAAGCCCCGGTACGGGCGAGGACGCTACGCCCGGCACCTATCTCATCCAGGCAAGCAATGCCACGGGCTCCGGGCTTTCCAACTACCTCATTTCCTATGTGGACGGGCAGCTTACCGTGACGCAGATGCCGGTGCTGCCGCCTGAGGCAAACATCGTTTCGGTCGAGCCGACGACGCTGAACGCCACCTGGCGGCCGGAAGACCAGCCGGTGGGGTCGGGCGAAAGCTCGGGCGGTTTCTGGTCGTTGCCGCTTTTCGTTAATACGGGCGGCAGCAATGTGCCGGGCCCGGATGCGCTGACCACGGCCTCCATCGGCACGGGGAGCGGGGACGAGGAAGATGACGATTGGAACTTCCTCAACGGGGCTCCGGGCCGTTTGACCACGACAACGACGATCAGTGTGCAGGATCTGCGGCCCTTGCCGCAAAACGGCCTTGCATCAACGGCCGTACAATGAGGGAGATGATGTTGGGGGATAAGCGGCGCGGTCTTATCGGCCGCCTCACCGGACCCGCCGTTCTTGCGGCGGGTTTCGGCTTTGCCTTGGTTGCGCCGGTTTTCGCGCAGGAAGATTTCGAGCGGATCGCGCCCCAGGAACCGCCTGCCATGGAAGGGGGCGGAGAGATCGAGACGCCGGCCCCGGCTCTGCCGCCAGCAGCGCCCGGCACAGGCGCGCTTCTTCTGCCGGAGCTGAAAGGTAT
>DGNO01000004.1:66641-66877 GCA_002389665.1 Rhodobiaceae bacterium UBA4490 | reverse complement strand
GTTTCCGGTATTTCCGGCAAGGGCCTGGAGGCTGGCGATGTGGAACGCGCCGCAGCGGCTCTTCAGCCTTTCCTCGGCAAGCCGCTGCATGAGGGGGACCTCAATGTCATTTCCCGCGCGGTGATCGAGGCATACCGCGCGGCGGGCCGGCCTTTCGTCGATGTATCCTTTCCCCCGCAGGATGTGACCGAAGGCAGCGTGCAAGTGCTGGTAACGGAATTCAGGCTCGGCGCGGT
>DGNO01000004.1:0-66558 GCA_002389665.1 Rhodobiaceae bacterium UBA4490 | reverse complement strand
CTCAATGCCAACCCGTTCCGCCAGGTAAATGCGGTGCTGAAACCGGGCGCAAGCCCCGGTGCGACGGATATCGAGTTGACGGCGAAAGACCGCTTTCCGCTACGCGTTTATGCAAGTTATGACAATACCGGTACGCCGGTGACGGACAGGGACCGCTGGAGNNTTCAACTGGGGCAATGCCTTCTGGCTCGGCCATCAGCTGTCCTATCAGATCACCACGAGCGGCGATGTTCTGCATGAACGTGAGCGCCCGGCGGGCCAGTCGGACGATCCGCGTTTCATCGCCCATGCGTTCACTTATACCGCGCCGCTTCCCTGGTTCGATACGCTGCAGATCTTCGGCTCGCATGTGAAGCAGGTGCCCAATCTCGGTCCCTTCTTCGGGCAGGAAGGGCGTTCCTATCAGCTCAGCGCGCGCTACCGCCGTCCACTGCCTTCTCTTTCCTTTGCAAGCCACAGCGTCAGTCTCGGCTTTGATCACAAATCCACCAATAACAATCTCGCCTTTGGCGGCACCCAGGTTTTCGCCAATACGACGAATGTCGATCAGTTCCTTCTGACCTATGAGGCCAGCGCGGCGGATGAATATGGCCAGACGGCACTCACCAATTCGCTCGTCTACAGCCCCGGCAATTTGAACAGCCACAATACCGATCAGGCTTTTGCGGCGTCGGGCGCGGCTTTCGCCGATTCCGAATATCTTTACGACACGCTGGAGCTGACGCGGGTCACGCAGCTTCCCTATGATGCAAGCTGGGTGCTGCGCGCCAAAGGCCAATGGGCGGACGGCAATCTTATCGCGAGCGAGCAGCTTGGCGGGGGCGGTGTGGACAGTGTGCGCGGCTATGAAGAACGCGCCGTCAACCGGGCAACCGGCGCGCTTCTTTCCAGCGAACTGCGCTCTCCCGCTTTTCCCGTGCTCGGCAATCTGGCGGATGGTCTCAGCGACCGCGGCCAGCTTGTCGCCTTCTGGGATTACGGCTATCTGCGGGACCGGGATGCCCAGCCCGGCACGCCGCAAACCGCCACTCTGGAGAGCGCCGGGGTCGGCGCGCGCTATGTGCTGGACCGCTATCTTTCCGTGCGTTTCGATTATGGCTGGCAATTGCGCGAGCTGCCGGGCGCGGCGGAAAAGGGCCAGCTCGGCACGGTGTCGGTGACGCTGAGCTACTGACACGCCCTCAAGAGGACGATTCTCCCAATCCGTTAACGGTAAAACGCCGCCCCATTCCGGGCATAACCGGAATGTCACGAAACCCTGCGACAGGAAAGGCGCAGGGCCCGCCGGCGTGAACTGACCTGCATCAATGCATATCCGGCCGCGCAGGTGTTCCCTGCTGTGATCGGGGTGGGTAACGCAAGTCAGGCCGGAGACGGATTATGGTGCAGCATTTCATTGCAACGCAGGATTTCTCGAAGGAGAAGCTGCTTGAGATCATCGAACTTGTGCGGCTTCTCAAGGTCGCCGACAAGGAAGGGGCGTGCCCGAAGCTGCTGCAAGGCGCGTCTCTCGGCATGCTCTTCGAGGAACCCTCGACACGCACCCGCATTTCCTTCGAAGTAGCGATGACGAAGCTTGGCGGGCATGCGCTTTATCTCAAGCCCGGCGAGATTCATCTTGGCGCGCGGGAATCGCTCAGCGACACGGCGCGGGTCATCTCGCGCATGGTCGATGTGATCGAGGCGCGCACGTTGAAGCACGAAACGGTGGTGGCGCTGGCAAAGGATGCGACGGTGCCCGTCATCAATGGGTTGACCGACTACAATCACCCCACACAGGTTCTTTGCGATGTCTTCACGATGATGGAGCATGCGACCAAGGGCAAGAAGCTCGAAGACTTGCATGTCACGTTTGTGGGCGATGCCACCAATGTCTGCTCCTCCTTGATGTGGATTTGCACGCGGATGGGCATGCATTTCACCCATGCCGCGCCCAAAGCCTATCAGGCGCCGGAAGACTGGCAGGCGATTGCCCGGAAAAACTGCGAGACCTCGGGCGGCACGCTCACCGTGACGGACGATCCGGTGGCCGCCGTCGCCAAGGCGGATTTCATTTATACGGACCTTTGGTGGTGGGTCGGTCAGGAAGATGAAATTCCGGACCGGCGCGCGGCCTTCATGCCGGCCTATCAGGTAAACAGCGCGCTGCTCGCAAAGGCACCGCCCTCTGCCAAGGTGATGCATTGCCTGCCCGCCTCGCGCGGGGTGGAAGCCACCGACGAGGTGCTGGACGGGCCGCAATCCATCATTTTTGATCAGGCGGAAAACCGGCTGCATACCGAGAAAGGCATTCTCGTCTGGCTGGTCTATCCCCGTCTGAAGCATCCCTCGCCCGAGCTCGTTGCGCATCACAAGGGCGAAATCGAGGCGTTTCTGGCGTCGGGCTCTTAGAGCTCCAAGCGCGAGGCGTATCGCCGCTGAACGGCCGTCATGGCCATAAAGGAGGCAATCATGTCACAGGAAAATGTGGCCGCCGCGCCGGCGGGCTCAAAGAAAGGCTTCAAACGTGTTCTGAAGGGGCTCGATATGACCCTCTTCACGGTCTGCGCGATCCTGGTGATCGACCAGCTTGCCGCATCGGCCTCGATCGGCGTGCAGTCGATCTTCTGGTGGATTTTCACGCTGATCTTCTTTTTCATTCCCTATGGCCTGATCACGGCGGAGCTCGGGAGCACCTATCCGGATCAGGGCGGCATCTATGCCTGGGTGCAGCGTGCTTTTGGCGGGCGCTGGGGCGGGCGGACCGCCTGGCTCTGGTGGATCAATGTGGCGCTCTGGCAGCCCTCGGTCTACCTGATCTTCGCGGGTATCTTCTCGCAGCTTTTCATCCCCGATCTCGGCCTTTGGCCGCAGATCGCCATTGCCATCGGCCTGACCTGGCTGACGGTTTATGTGAATATGATCACGCTGGATGTGGGTAAATGGGTGCCGAATGTGGGCGCCATTTTCAAAGCGGTGATCATGGGCGTGATCGGCTTCGGCGGCTTCTTCTACGCCTTCAATCACGGTGTCGCCAATCCGATTACTCTGGAAACGCTGAGCCCGAGCTGGGGCGCCTCGCTCGCCTTCCTGCCGGTCATTGTCTACAACTTCATGGGCTTCGAGCTGATGTCCGGGGCGAGTGAGGAAATGACCGACCCGGCAAAAGACGTGCCCCGGGCCATCGTCGTTTCGGGCCTTCTCATCGCGGCGTTCTATCTTCTCGGCACGGTCGGCATTCTCATTGCCTTGCCGCTGGACGAAGTCAGCCTCATCGAAGGTATTATCGACACGCTCTATCAGCTTCTGGGCACCGAAGGGCTTGGCGGCGCGGCCGTGACGCTGCTCGGTGTCATGGCGCTCTATACGTTCCTTGCCAATATGGTCACCTGGACAATGGGTGCCAACCGCTCGGCGGCGGAAGCAGCTCATGCCGGCGATCTCAACCCGGCCTTTGCCAAGCTTCATCCCGTGCATAAGACGCCGGCAAATGCGGCGATCATCACGGGCGTGGTGACGACGGTTGTCATCGTCGTTTACGGCTTCATGGCGGCGGATGCGGAAGATCTCTTCTGGACGCTCTTTGCGTTCTCCTCCGTCGTCTTCCTGCTCTGCTATCTCTTCATGTTCGCCGCCTTCTTGCGGCTGCGGAAGATCGATGCCGACAGACCGCGCCCCTACCGGGTACCGGGCGGGACAGCCGGGGCCTGGGTGCTTACGCTGCTCTGCCTTTCCTTCATCGTGCAGGCGATCGTCTTCTTCGTCTATGTGCCGGGCGAGTTCGATATGACCTATGCCGGCTCCATCGTCGGAGGCGTGATCGTCACTTTCCTTGTCGGGGAATGGCTCATCTCCCGCTCAAAGGCGGGCGCGCGGCGCACCTGACAGGTGTGGAGGCTGCGGGGTCTCTACCTGCGGCCTCCCTCGTCCATGCGGTAAAGCCGCGGAGAGGTAAGCTCATGACCAAAAGACTGGAAAGCACCCCGCGGGCGGACGGGTTCCGCATGCCGGGCGAGTTCGAGCCGCATGAGGGCTGCTGGATGCTGTGGCCGGAGCGGCCGGATAATTGGCGGCTCGGCGCAAAACCGGCGCAGCATGCCTTTGCCGCCGTGGCAAGCGCCATTGCCGAGGGCGAGCCTGTGACGATGGGGGTTTCTCCCGGCCAGTTCCAGAATGCCCGTTCCATGCTGCCGCCGCATATCCGCGTCGTGGAGATGACCTATAATGATTCCTGGATGCGTGATTGCGGGCCGACATTCCTGATCAATGGCAAGGGCGACGTACGGCTCATCAACTGGAAGTTCAATGCCTGGGGCGGCATCAGGGGCGGGCTCTATTTCCCCTGGGATCAGGACGATATCGTGCCGCAAAAGATCGCCGAGATCGAGCGCGTGGACCGGTACCGGGCAACCCTCACGCTGGAAGGCGGATCGATCCATGTGGACGGGGAGGGCACGTTGCTGACGACCGAGCAATGCCTGCTCAACCCCAACCGCAATCCCGGTCTTTCAAGGGAAGATATCGAAAAAACCCTCTCCGACTATTTGAATGTCGACACGTTCATCTGGCTCGGCGACGGCGTTTTCAATGATGAGACGAGCGGGCATGTCGATAATTTATGCTGCTTCATCAAGCCCGGCTGCGTTGCCCTGACCTGGACCGATGACACGTCCGATCCGCAATATGAAATCAGCCGCGATGCATTCAAGCGGCTGTCCGCCGCGCGGGATGCGAAAGGCCGCAAGCTCGACATTCACAAGATCCATCAACCTGCCCCAGTGGTCATTAGAGAGGAAGAGGCTTCCGGTGTCGATGCCATCGAGGGCACCTTGCCCCGCCAGCCCGGCAACCGCATGGCCGCGTCCTATATCAACTTTTATATCGGCAACGGCGTGGTGGTGATGCCTTCTTTCGATGATCCGCAGGACGGTCCGGCGGCGGAGGCGCTCGCCGCGCTATTTCCGGGCAGGCGGATCATCCCGGTGCCTGCGCGGGAAATCCTTCTGGGCGGCGGCAACATTCACTGCATCACCCAGCAGCAACCGGCGCGCCGCACATGAGAGTGGTTGTGGCCATAGGCGGGAACGCGCTTCTGGAGCGGGGCGAGGTTTTGAGCGCTGAGACGCAGCGGCGCAATATGGCACGGGCCGCAGGCGCCCTTGCGCAGCTTGCCGATGGCAATGAGATGGTGCTTGTGCATGGTAACGGGCCGCAGGTGGGCTTGCTGGCGCTTGAAGGGGAAGCCTTTAAAGAAGCACCGCCCTTTCCGCTCGATGTGCTGGGAGCGGAATCTCAAGGCATGATCGGCTATGTGATTGCGCAGGAAATGCGCAATGTGATGCCGGAGCGGCAGATTGCGACGCTGATCACGCAGACGCGGGTCGATCCCGCAGACCCTGCCTTCGGCGCGCCCAGCAAACCGATCGGCCCCGTCTATAGCGAAGCCGAGGCCCAGGCACTTGCTGAGGAGCGAGGCTGGCAGGTGGCAGCGGACGGCGATTATTTCCGCCGGGTGGTGCCTTCGCCGCAGCCTATGGACATTCTGGAGTTTCAGACCATCCGTTTGCTGGCACAGGAAGGCGCGCTGGTGATCTGCGCGGGCGGGGGCGGCGTGCCCGTGATTGTGGGCGTGGAGGGGCAAACCCGCGGGGTGGAAGCGGTGATCGACAAGGACCTTGCCGCTTCCCTTCTTGCCACAAAACTTGAAGCGGACCGGCTGATCATCCTGACCGATGTCGATGCCGTCTATGAGGACTGGGGGATGGCGAGTGCGCGCAAGATCGCGGAGGCTAATCCTGCCCAATTGCGGGCGATGCCCTTTGCCAAAGGCTCGATGGGGCCTAAGGTCGATGCGGTGTGCCGTTTCGTGGAAGAGACGGGACGGCCTGCCGCGATCGGCAGTCTGAAAGAAGCCGCATTGGTGGCGGCGGGCACGGCGGGCACGCAAATTCTGCCGTGAGGCGGACCGGCATTTAAGACGGGAAGGTTGAGTAGGTTGACGAACGGGTTGAACAAATGGCTCATCGCGGTGCTTGTTATCGCCGCGCTTGCCGTTGCGGGCGGCATTTACTGGTGGCTTGAAAGCCGGAACGCCGTTCCTGAAGGCATTGCCTGGGGCAATGGGCGCATCGAAGCCGATGAGACCGATATCGCCACGAAATATGCCGGCCGCGTCTCTGAGATATTTGTCGACGAAGGCGACATGGTGGAGGCCGGGCAGCTTCTGGCGCGCATGGATACCGAGGAGCTGCAGGCGCAAATCCGGCAAGCGGAGGCGGAAATCCGGCGTTTGAAGCAGGGGCGCAGCGAAGCGGAAGCACAGATCGCCCGGCTGGAAAGCGAGCTGAGCCTGGCTGAGAGGGAACTCGAACGTGCGCTCATTCTGTTCGGCAAAGGGCATGTTTCCGAAGAGCGGGTCGACCAGCGCCGCACCGCGCGCGATGCCGCCAAGGCCGCGCTCGATCAAGGCAAGGCCGGGCTCGGCAATGCGCAGGAAGCCGTGCTGTCTGCTATGGCCAATCTCGACAGGCTGAACGCGCAATTGAAGGAAACCGCGCTCACCGCGCCCACGCCGGGCCGGGTGCTTTACCGGCTGGCGGAGCCTGGGGAGGTGCTGGCAGGCGGCGGCAAGGTGCTGACACTGCTCGATGTGACGGATGTCTATATGACCATTTTTCTGCCGACAACGGAGGCGGGGCGTGTGGCGATCGGCGGGGAAGCGCGCATCATTCTCGATGCGGCGCCGGATTATGTGGTGCCCGCGCATGTTTCTTTCGTTTCCGCTCAGGCGCAGTTCACGCCGAAGGAAGTCGAAACCCGCTCCGAGCGCGAGAAACTGATGTTCCGCGTCAAGGTGCGGATACCGCGCGAGCTGCTTGATCAATATATGACGCAGGTGAAAACCGGCCTGCCCGGCGTCGCCTATGTAAAACTCGACCGCACCATGGCCTGGCCGGACGATCTTGCCGTCCGCCTGCCCGAATAGCGCGGGGCCAGCCATGAGCAGTGTCGTGCGGCTTTCCGGTGTCCACCATGCCTATAACGGCACGGCGGCGCTTGACGGCATCTCGCTCGAACTGCCCTCAGGCTGCATGGCAGGCGTGATCGGCCCGGACGGGGTCGGCAAGTCGACCCTGCTTGGGTTGGTGGCAGGCGCGGTCAAGATTCAAGACGGCTCCGTGCAGGTGCTTGGCGGGGACATGGCGCGGGGCCGGCACCGGCGCAAGGTCATGCCCCGGATCGCCTATATGCCGCAAGGGCTCGGCAAGAACCTTTATGCAAGCCTTTCCGTCTTCGAGAATCTGGATTTCTTCGGCCGGCTTTTCGGGCTGCCAAGGGCGGAGCGGGCGCGGCGCATCACCGATCTTCTCAAAGCCACGGGGCTTGATCCTTTTCCGGACCGTCCGGCGGGCAAGCTTTCCGGCGGCATGAAACAAAAGCTCGGCCTCTGCTGCGCGCTTATCCACGATCCCGATCTTCTGATCCTTGATGAACCGACCACGGGCGTTGATCCGCTTTCCCGGCTTCAGTTCTGGGACCTTATCGCGCGGATCCGCCGCCAGCGCCCGGAAATGAGCGTGCTGGTTGCAACAGCCTATATGGAAGAGGCCGAAGATTTCGACCGCCTCTTCGCTATGAATGACGGCAAGGTGCTGGCCGAAGGTACGCCCGATGAGATCAAAGCGCAGACGCGTGCGGAAGATCTTGAGCAGGCTTTCGTTGCGCTGCTGCCCGAAGCGGTGCGGCGCGGGCATGAGGCGCTTAATGTGCCGCCCCGCCCGGAAGGGGAAGGCGAGATCGCCATCGAGGCGCGGGGGCTCACCCGGCGGTTCGGAGATTTCACGGCGGTGGATCATGCCGATTTCCGCATCGAGCGGGGAGAGATTTTCGGGTTCGTGGGGCCGAATGGCTGCGGCAAGACGACGACGATGAAAATGCTGACGGGCCTTCTGCCGCCGAGCGAAGGCAGCGCCCGGCTTTTCGGGGAGGCGGTGGACGGCCGCAATTTGGAGAACCGAAAGCGCGTGGGCTTCATGTCGCAGTCCTTCTCGCTCTATACGGAGCTGACGGTGCGCCAGAACCTCGATCTTCACGCCCGTCTCTTTCATCTCGCTCCGGAGCGGATGGAAGCGCGTATTGCCGAGCTTATTCAGCGCTTCGATCTTGAAAATTATGCAGAGGAACTGGCGGAGAAATTGCCGCTCGGCGTGCGCCAGCGTCTTTCCCTGGCCGTGGCCGTCGTGCATGCGCCGGAAATCCTTATTCTCGATGAACCGACTTCCGGGGTCGATCCGGTTGCCCGGAACAGGTTCTGGGAAATCCTGGTCGATCTGTCGCGTAATGAAGGCGTGACGATTTTCATCTCCACGCATTTTATGAACGAGGCGGAGCGCTGCGACCGGCTTTCCTTCATGGATGCAGGCCGCGTGCTTGCGGTTGAAACACCGGCGGCTCTTATGAAGCGGCAGGGGGCGGAAAGCCTCGAGGACGCCTTTATCGGCTATCTGAAGGAAGTGCGGCCCAGTTTGAGCGAAGGAGACGGCCAGCTCCAGCATGATGCCTCTGCCGGGGAGGAAAGGCAAGCGGCCCGCCGCGAGAGCGCCTTCACGCGGAGCCGGCGGCGGTTCACCGCCTATGCCTACCGGGAGGCGATGGAGCTTTGGCGCGATCCTATCCGCCTGACCGTCGCCTTTCTCGGCACGGCTATTTTGATGGTGGTGCTGGCCTACGGTATTTCCACGGATGTGGAGGATCTGCGCTATGCGGTGCTGGATAATGACCGCACGCCGGAAAGCCGCACCTATCTAGAAGGCTATGGCGGCTCACGCTACTTCCTCGAGCAGGCGCCGCTTGCAAGTCATGCGGAGCTCGATGCGCGCCTGAAGAGCAACGACATTGCACTGGCAATTGAAATCCCGCCGGGCTTTGGAAAGGACTTGCGGCGGGGTCATCAGACGGAGGTGTCGGTCTGGGTAGACGGGGCCATGCCGTTTCGCGGGGAAACGATCGGCGGTTATGTGCAAGGGCTGCATCTGACCTACCTCGCCGACATGTCCCGGCGGGTCTATGGGCAGGAGCTGCGCTTCGGGTCGGCCGATATCGAGATGCGCTACCGCTACAATCAGGATTTCCGCAGCGTCTATGCCATGGTGCCTGCCATGGTGCCGTTTCTCCTGCTTTTCATTCCCGCCATTCTCATGGCGCTGAGCGTGGTGCGGGAAAAGGAGCTCGGCACGATCACGAATTTCTATGTGACGCCGGTAACGCGCATGGAGTTCCTGGCAGGCAAGCAGGTGGTTTACATCGCCATTTCGATGATCAATTTCGTCATTCTCTTTTTAATGGCGGTTTTCATCTTCGCCATTCCCATGAAAGGCAGTTTTGCGGGGCTCGCGCTCAGCGCCCTCGTTTACGTAACCGCGACGACGGGCATTGGCTTTCTTGTTTCCTCATTTACCCGCACGCAGATCGCTGCGCTTGTAGCGGTGGGCGTATTGACCATGACCCCTACGCTGCATTTTTCCGGCATGCTGCAGCCGGTGGCAACGCTCGAGGGCGCGGGGCGGGTAATCGGCGATCTCTGGCCGGCGAGCTATTTCGTCAAGGTGAGTGTGGGCGCTTTTACCAAGGCGCTCGATTTCGGGCAGCTTCTCCCTCACACCGCGTTTCTTAGTCTCTTCGTGCCGGTGCTCACCGCGCTCAGCCTCTTTTTCCTTAAAAAACAGGGGCGGTGAGATGGAGCGTCTGCAAAACATCTACCGGCTTGGCCTTAAGGAATTGCGCTCGCTCTTCCATGACAAGGTGCTGTTCTTCTTCGTGATCTATGCCTTCAGTTTTGCCATTTACTCCATGGCGACGGGCATATCGGCGGATGTCCACAATGCGGCCATTGCCATTGCGGACGAGGACAGGTCCATCCTTTCCGAGCGTATCGGCGAGGCGTTCTTCCCGCCCTATTTCAAGGAGCCGCAGCCGATCGCCGTTGCCGAGATCGACGAGCATATGGATAGCGGGCGCTACATGTTCGTCATCGACATTCCGCCGAATTTCGAGGCCGATATCATCGCCGGGCGGCGGCCTGCCGTGCAGGTGAACATCGATGCGACCGCCGTCATGCAGGCGCAGATCGGCGCGGCCTATATTCAAAATATCATTAGGGATGAGATCCGCCGCTTTCTCAAGCAGCCGCCGGCCGAAAGCGTCCTGCCGGTGCGGCTTGAAACGCGCTATGCCTTTAACCCAAACCTTACATCGGAATGGTTTGCCGCTATCGCCGGTGTCATCGATATGCTGACGATGCTTGCAATCATCCTGACAGGTTCGGCGCTTATCCGCGAGCGCGAGCATGGCACTGTCGAGCATCTTCTCGTCATGCCGCTCACACCGCTTGAAATTCTCTCGGCGAAAATCTGGGCGAACGGGCTCGTTATTTTCGTAGCGGCCACTTTGTCGCTTTTCCTGTTAGTCAGGGGTGTGTTGGGGGTGCCGTTTTCCGGCTCCATGCCGCTCTTTCTTGCAGGTACCGCGCTTTATATCTTCTTCGCGGCGTCCTTCGGGGTGTTTATCGGTACCTTCACGCGCTCCATGCCGCAGCTCGGCCTTTTGATCATCTTGATCATCCTGCCGATGAACATGCTTTCCGGCAGTTTCTCCCCCATCGAAAGCCAGCCCGAATGGCTTCAGCCGATGACGCTTCTTTTGGCCTCGCGCCACTTCGTCAGTATTTCGCAGGCGGTTCTTTTCCGGGGGGCAGGGCTCGATATCGTCTGGCCGGAGTTTGCGGCCATCGCCGCACTGGGCCTTGCTTTCTTCTCGGTCAGTGTCGTGCGCTTCCGCAAAGCGGTGGTTTGAGGGGGCGCACGCTCTGATCCGGGATTGACATCTTCTTGTATATGAGAAATATTCTCTTATATGAGAGAAAACACAGGCAGGCCTGAGACAATCGACAGCCGCATTGCCGCACGGTTGAAGGAGCTGCGTGCTGCGCGCGGCTGGTCACTCGATGAGCTTGCAAAGCGCAGCGAGGTGAGCCGCGCTACTCTGTCCCGGCTGGAAAAAGCCGAGGTAAGCGCCAGCGCCGCGGTGCTCGGCAAGCTTTGCGCGGTATACGGTCTGCCCATGTCACGGCTGATAATGATGGCGGAAGCGGGGTATACGCCGCTGCTGCACCCGGCCGATCAACCTATTTGGAAAGATGCGAAGGCCGGTTTCACGCGCCGCTCTTTGTCGCCGCCCGCCGAAGCGCTGGCGGGTGAGGCGGTGGAATGCGTCCTTGCACCTGGTGCGCGCATCGCCTACAGCGCGCCGCCGCGTCCCGGCCTCGAACATCATTTGCTGATGCGCGAGGGAAAACTGGCCGTAAAGCTCGGGGAAGAGGCCTATGTGCTTTCTCCCGGCGACAGCTTGCGCTACCGGCTTTTCGGGGCGAGTTCCTTTGAAACACCGGCAGGCGAGGGTGCCCGCTATATTCTCTTTGTTGTTTAGGGAGCGCGGGATGCAGCAGCCGGCACCTTCCATCACCCGCCTTTCCGCCGCAGAGGCTGAAAGAGCCGTGCCGGAACTTGGCGCGCTGCTTCATGCCTGCGTTCTGGATGGTGCAAGCATCGGCTTCGTGCTGCCTTTCTCTCAAGAAGAAGCCGAAGACTTCTGGCGCTGCCATGTCTTGCCCGGCCTTTATGAAGGCACGCGGCTTTTATGGGTGGCCGAGGCAGAAGGGCGCATCGCCGGTAGCGTTCAGCTCGGTCGTGCTACGCTTCCCAATCAGCGCCACAGAGCGGATGTAAACAAACTCATGGTTCATCTGGATGGGCGCCGGCGCGGCACGGCGCGCGCGCTCATGCTGGCGCTTGAAGAAGCTGCGCTCGCCGAAGGGCGCACGCTCCTTACGCTCGACACCCGCAGCGGCGACAAAGCTGAGCCGCTTTATGCTTCGCTCGGCTACGAAACCGCCGGATGTATCCCTGGCTATTGCCGAGATGCTGCCACACCCAGGCTCGATGCCACGACGTTCATGTTCAAGGAGCTCGCACCGTTGCTGCCTGCCTCGTAGTGCCCCTCACTCGATGAGCTCGAATTGCAAGAGCAGGGTGCGCTGGGCGGCGCTGAAATTGTCGTCGGAAATGAGATAGAGAAAGAGGCGCCCTTCCGCCGTCTCGCGGATGGCGAGGCCTTCCATGTTATCGATCGTGTAGGACTGGCCGACATTGAGGAGTTCTTCGCCCGTGAGCGGCTCTTTTTGATTCAATGCGTCCGCTTTTATTCTGCGCATTCTTAGGCCGACGCCGGAAAGCGGGCTGTAACGGCGTTCCAGAAGAATAAGGTCGCCCTTTGCCGTGAAGGCGGCATCGGTGATGGAGAAAGGCGGCTCTGCCTTGATAGCGGCAGGCGCAAGGCCTTCGGCTGAGAGGAAGGCGGCGGGCATGACGCCGTCGTCATTCGGTTTTTCGCCGATGGCAAGAAGCGCGGGCGCGCCTTCCTTGCCGGGGAGAGAGGCAAGCGCTTCCAGCCCGCCATTGGCCGGGAGTGTTTCTTTCAGCGCGCCGATATCCATGTCCGCCGCATAAGGCCCGATCGTCCCGTCCTCGTGCGTGTAACAGGAGATGCGGTGCACGCGTTCAAAGCTCACACAGGCAAGGGTGCCGCCAAGGGCAAGGCCTTCGGCGTCCTGCATGGCTTTTCCCTCCAGTGCCTGTCCGTCCGGCCCGCGCAAGGGGGCAAGACGTGCCGCCTCCAGCGCCGAAAGGGCAATACCGGTATGAACGGGCCGCGCGCTCAGCCAGTTGCCCTGATCGGTGACGGCCAGGAGCGCCGCCCCATCGGGGGAAATCCAAAGGCCGGAAAGACCGCCGAAGTCCGGGTTGTCCGAGGAAAGCTCGAGCCCGGCAATGAAGCGCAGCTTGCCGGTCTGTTTTTCTTCCCAATCATCCGGGTTCCAAAGCACCGGCGAGGCCGTGACAGACAGCGCAGCGGCTTCTTCCTCAGGCATGTTGCCCGCGAAAAGCGTGAAGCCGCCATAGAAGGCCGCGGCAAGGCCCAGACCGACAAAGAAAAACCCGGCACGCCAAAGACGTAGCCCGGCCTTTTCCGGCACGCGCTCCCCCATCTCATCCTCCCTGAATGGTGAGACGGGCATCATAGGCATGCAGAGCAAATGAACAAGCGCGGTTTTATGAAGGACCTTTATGACGGGACGGGAATACTGCGGCAGGGGATGCAGTGCGCCCGTCCCGTCATGTCCGGGCGCTGCGGCGCAAAAGGCGCCACCGTTCCCAGAACGGAAAGGGCAGATAAAGAAGAATGACGAAGCAAATGGCGAAGATGAGCCCGTTCGGGCCGATCACCCCCATGCTTTGGCCCGCTAGGCTGGGCCCCGCCACGGCACCGACGCCCCAGAACGTGGTGGTCATGGTGCTGGCGGTGACGAGGTCCGCGCCTTCGAAGCGCTCACCAAGCAGGGTCATGCCGACCGTATAAGTGCCGCCCATGATCCCGCCGAGCAGGAGGAAGTAGATGTAGTTGAGCGGGTAGATGTTGAAGATCTGCGGCACGGCGAGGATCGCCGCGAAGATCGTCAGTGTCAGGAGAATGAGCAGGTTAAGCCGGTTGACGTGGTCGGCGAGCCAGCCGATGGGATAGCCAAGAATGATGCCGCCGAAGCCGAGCGCTGCGATGAGGCGCAGTGCCAGCGTCTCGCCTTCCCCCAGCTCCATGGTGAAGATCGCGAAGAACGTATGCAGGGCCTCTTCGGAGCCTGCGAAAATGAACGTGATGAGAATGGGCGCAGGCGCCAGTGCCAGAACGCGGCCCCAGCCACCTTTTTCCGTCTTTTCAAACGCGATGCCTGCCGTCGGTGCGAGCAGCAGTGGCAGGCAGGGAAGGGTAAGCGCCGTCACCGCGATGAGGAAGGGCAGGTTCGTTTCCGTGCCGACAAGCGTGAGGATGGCGGGGCCCATCGTGAAGCCGGCGGCCCCTGCAATGGAATAGACGGAGATGACGCGGCCGCGGGTTTCCTCCCGCGCCACGGAATTGATCCAGGCTTCGCTGGCGATCCATAGGAGGCTCGAGACGGCGCCAAGGGCAAAGCGCAGCGGAAACCAGACCCAGACATCCGGCCAGAGCGGCAAGAGAGCGAGAATGAAGGCCGAGCCGCCCATGCCGACCGCCATGCTCCAGTTCGGCCCCATGAAGGCGATGAGGCGGGGCGCGAAAGGCGCGATGAAGAGGATCGCCATGCCCTGCACGGCGGTGGAATAGCCGATCATGGCCGTGCTGACGCCCTGGCGCTCGAGCAGCAGGGCGAGAAAGGGAAAGGTCAGGCCGATGATGAAGGTCACCATGGCCATGGCCCAGATGACGGCGGCCAGGCTGAAGAAGCGCTGGCGGGCAGACAGGGGGTCGGCCTGGAGGTCGGCCAAGGAGGCGTCAAGGACGGGAGCCGGTTCGTTTTTGTGGGAAAGGTGCATGACGGGCCGTCCTTCATTATTTTATAAAGCAATATGTTTATAAAAAATGATTGTCAACCTCAATTATCCAAGCTACTAGTTTTGAATGGATAAATTCTCCGGATGAGCTTTCCAAATTGGAGAAAACACCCTCATGAGCGTGCGTGCCGACGATCTTCTTTATCTGCTCAAGACGCGGGGCCCGCAGAACGCGCAGGCCCTCGGTGCCGCGCTCGGCATGACGGGCATGGGCGCGCGCCAGCATTTAAAGAAGCTGGAAGAGGAGGGGCTCGTTGCCTCCTTCGAGCGGCGTGAGGGCGTGGGCCGGCCGAAACAGGCCTGGCGGCTCACCGATAAGGGCCATGGCCGTTTCCCCGACCGCCATTCGGACCTGACGCTGGATCTGCTTTCTTCCGTGCGTGAGCTTTACGGGGAAGAAGGGCTCGACCGGCTCATCGACAAGCGCGAGAGAAGCGCCAAGGAGAGTTACGGCGCGGCGCTTGCCGCCTGTAAAACGCTGGAGGCGCGGGTGGAAAAGCTTGCAGTGCTTCGGGCTGAGGAAGGGTATATGGCGCGGGCCGAGAAAGCCGCTGACGGCAGCTTTCTGCTGATTGAGGATCATTGCCCGATTTGCGCCGCCGCTTCTTTCTGCCAGGGCTTTTGCCGGGCCGAATTGCATCTATTCGAAGAAGTGCTGGGCGAGGGCGTCACGGTTGCCCGCACCGATTATCTTTTGGAAGGCGGGCGGCGCTGCGCCTACCGGATCATACCGGATTGAGTGAGGTGTGTTAGCGGCGGGCGCCCGCGCCCATCGTTGCTTTCTGAGCGGCTTTCGGATTGAGCACGGCGCTGCGGCCTCCTGCGCGCTGGGCGGCGCCTGCTTCTTCATCGAAAAGCTCGGCCAGTTTGTCGGTCATCGCGCCGCCAAGCTGTTCGGCGTCCACGATGGTGACGGCGCGGCGGTAATAGCGCGTCACGTCATGGCCGATGCCGATGGCCAGAAGCTCGACCGGCGAGTGGCTTTCGATTTCCTCGATCACCCGGCGCAGATGGCGCTCCAGATAATTGCCCGCATTCACCGACAGTGTGGAATCGTCCACCGGCGCGCCGTCCGAAATCACCATCATGATCCGGCGCTGTTCGGGCCGGGCGAGGAGGCGGTTATGCGCCCAGATCAGCGCTTCGCCGTCGATATTCTCTTTCAGCAATCCCTCGCGCATCATCAGGCCGAGATTGCGCCGGGCCCGGCGCCAGGGGCTGTCGGCGGATTTATAGACGATATGGCGCAGATCGTTGAGGCGGCCCGGATTGGAGGGCTTGCCTTCCGAAAGCCAGCGCTCGCGCGACTGGCCGCCTTTCCAGGCGCGGGTCGTAAAGCCGAGGATCTCCACCTTTACGCCGCAGCGCTCCAGCGTGCGGGCCAGAATGTCGGCGCAGAGCGCGGCGACCGTGATGGGCCGCCCGCGCATGGAGCCGGAATTATCCAGGAGCAGGGTGACCACCGTGTCCCGGAAATTCATGTCGTGTTCCATCTTGTAGGAAAGCGAATGCATGGGATCGATGACGACGCGGGTCAGGCGCGCGGCATCGAGAATGCCTTCCTCAAGATCGAATTCCCAGGTCCGGTTCTGCTTCGCCATCAAGCGGCGCTGCAGGCGGTTGGCAAGGCGTGAGACGACGCCGTGCAATTGCTGCAATTGCTGATCGAGATATTGACGCAGCCGCGCCAGTTCTTCCTGGTCGCACAGATCTTCGGCGGCGATTACTTCGTCATATTGCGCGGTGAAAATCTTGTAATCGGGCTCGCGGGCCTGAGAGGGCGCATTGTCGGGGCGCCAGGGCTGGTTGCCTTCGGCGGTTTCGTCCGATTCCTCGCCATCGACGGGCACATCGTCCGCGTCGATCTCGACCATCTCCCCTTCGCCTTCCTCGCCTTCGCCTTCGGAGATTTCCATCTCCTCCGCGCTCATGCCTTCGGGCTGTTCGGCCTCGCCGGCCTGGGACTGATCGGATTGCTGCTCCTCGCCCTCTTCCTGGCCTTCTTCGCTTTCGTCCGACTGGTCCGGGCTTTCGCCCAGCTCATCGGCCATGTCGAGATCGGTCAGAATATCGCGGGTGACGCGGGCAAAGGCCCGCTGATCCTCGGCGGCCTCGGCAAGGCGGGCCATGTCTTTGCCGGCTTTTTCATCGACCCACTCGCGCCAGAAATCGACCAGGGCGCGCGCGCCTTCCGGCACGGCGGCGCCGGTCAGCTTTTCGCGCACCATCAGCGCCACGGCCTCGGCCAGCGGGGCTTCGTCTTTATTGGTAATTTTGTCGTAGCCGCGGGTCTTGATGCGTTTTTCGAGCGCCGCGGTCAGGTTGGAGGCCATGCCCGACATCTGATTGGCGCCGATCGCCTCGCAGCGGGCCTGTTCCATGGCGTCGTAGATCGCGCGCGCATTGCCGCCTTGCGGCTCATAGGCATTGCCGATCTTGTCGTCATGATGGGCAAGGTGGAGCGCATAGGCATCGGAAAAGCCGCGCAGTTCGGCGACTTCTCCTGCATTGAGCTCGCGGCTCGGCAGCGGCAGGCGGGCGCGCAGTCCGCGCAGGCCCGGAGGTTCGGTCCCGAAGGTGACCGTCAGCTCTTCCGTTTCCGCGATGGTGCGCATGGTCGAAACCAGCGCGCGCTTAAACGGTTCGACCGGGCTTTTTTCTTCGGGCATGGCTATTCCGCTTCCGAACCGCCTTTAATTCTGGTTCAGGCCACCATGACCTGGCTGGCCGAATCCGGCAGGTCTTCCCCGAAACAGCGCTGATAGAACTCGGCAACGGTCGCCCGTTCCAGCTCGTCGCACTTGTTGAGGAAGGTGACGCGGAAGGCGAAGCCGATATCGCCGAAGATTTCGGCATTCTCCGCCCAGGTCAGCACCGTGCGCGGGCTCATGACGGTGGAAATGTCACCATTGATGAAAGCCGAACGCGTCAGGTCCGCCACACGCACCATGGCAGAGACCTTGTCTTTGCCTTCCTGGGTTTCGTTGTAGCTCTTGGCCTTGGCGAGAATGATGTTCACTTCGGCATCATGGGGCAGATAGTTGAGTGTGGTGACGATGTTCCAGCGGTCCATCTGGCCCTGGTTGATCTGCTGCGTGCCGTGATAAAGCCCGCTCGTGTCCCCGAGGCCGATCGTGTTGGCGGTGGAGAAGAGGCGGAAGGCGCCATGCGGGCGGATCACCTTGTTCTGGTCGAGCAGGGTCAGCTTGCCCTGCAGTTCCAGAATACGCTGAATGACGAACATTACGTCCGGGCGGCCGGCATCGTATTCGTCGAAGACTAGCGCTACCGGGTGCTGCAGCGCCCAGGGCAGAATGCCTTCGCGGAATTCGGTGATCTGTTTGCCGTCTTTCAGGACGATGGCGTCCTTGCCGATCAAGTCGATACGGGAAATGTGGCTATCGAGGTTGATGCGGATGCAGGGCCAGTTGAGGCGGGCGGCCACCTGCTCGATATGGGTGGACTTACCCGTGCCGTGATAGCCCTGAACCATGACGCGGCGGTTGAAGGCGAAACCAGCCAGAAGCGCCAGCGTCGTGTCGCGGTCGAACAGATAGTCGGGATCGAAATCCGGGACATATTCGTTCGCTTCCGCAAAGGCCGGCACCTGCATGTCGATATCGATACCGAACGTGTCGCGGACGCTGATTTTCTTTTCAGGCATCTCTTTGGAGATTGATCCCGTGATTTCAATAGATTCGCTCATGGTCCGTCCACTACGTCCGTTACATCAAACTCAGGCGGATACGGCGGCGAGGCCGCGTTGCCGGGCACCCTTATGCGGGAGTTTACTGCCCTTCCGCCCCATTATTTTCCCTGCAAATATGCAAAATGCAGGGAAGATTAGCAGAAGCCGCTTTTTTTAAGATAGTCATACGCTTGGATGACCTTGCGTAACTGGTCTTCAGCAGCCCTGTCGCCCCCGTTTGCGTCGGGGTGAAACCTTTTGACCAGTTCCTTATACCTTGCCTTGATGTCGTTCAAGGCCGCGGTCTCGTCAAGGCCCAATGCTTCCAATGCCTTGCGCTCCGCATTGCGGGGCGGGCGGCGGCGGGCGGTTTCCTCCTGGGCCTGCTCGCCGGGGCCGGTATTGCGGAATTTGAAGAGGCCCAGCGGATCGTCGAAAAACGTCGCGTCCCCCTTGGCTGCCTGGCCTGCCCAGGAGTTAACCCCCATTTTCCAGGTCGGCCGGTAGCCGGTAGCCATTTGCTCCCGGTAAATGGTCTGCTCAGCCTCGGACATGCCCTCGAAATAGTTGAACGCCCGGTTGTACTCGCGAATGTGATCGGTGCAGAACCAATAATAGAAGTCCTCGACGGGTGGTTTTTCGTCGGGCAGGCGGCCTTTGGGCGCCCGGTGGGGGCCCGGGGCCGTGCAGCCGGGATGCTGGCACTGGTGCACCTCCGGCTCGGCATTCTTGGCCTTGCGCGGTGCGATGCGGATCATATCGAAATATTTCGAGTTCAGCTTCACGGCGGTCAGGTTCTAGTGTCCATAAGGTTGCACGGGTTTTTAGGCTTTCGCCCGGTTTTAGGGGGCCCCAGCGAGGGGACGGCTTGCCGCCCGCTTGCCGAGCCCGATAGAAAAGCACAAAACGCGTTAGACGTCAGTAAACCTGGGCGTTATTTGCGCGGGATCGTTAGCCAGGTGTCATTTATTAAAGGAGAACCGGGATGGGCGTGGCAGAGACAATGCGGGACATGCTGGAAACGGCGCTTGCACCGGAGGTTCTGGAAATTTCGGACCAATCGGCCAAACACAAAGGCCATGCCGGGGCCCGGCCGGAAGGGGAAACGCATTTCAATGTCTATATCGTTTCCCCGGCTTTCGATGGCAAGTCCCGGATCGAGCGTCACCGGATGGTGAACAAGGCCGTTGCCGAGCTGATGGATAATCCCGTGCACGCGCTGGCGGTAAAGGCGCAGACGCCCGAAGAGGCGGCGAAGGGCTGAGCGCCGCCTGCCTCTTTTAAGAGTCGGACGGCGGCAGCGGCGTGATGCGCAGCGCCGTCACCTGATTGCGCTGGCGGCGCACGATCTCGAAGCGGAAGCCGTGAAACGAGAAAATTTGCCCGACCTCGGGGATCGTCTGGGCTTCATGGATGACAAGCCCGGCAATGGTCGTTGCCTCGTCATCGGGCAGCGACCAGTCCATGGCGCGGTTGAGATCGCGCAGCGTGACCGAGCCGTTGACCACCACGGTGCCGTCGGGTTTGGGGCGGATGTCGAGCCGGTCGACATCGTGCTCGTCGGAAATTTCCCCGACGATTTCCTCCAGAATGTCTTCCAGCGTCACGAGGCCCATCAGCGCGCCATACTCGTCGACGACGAGGGCGAAGTGGTTCTTGCGGCGCAGGAAGGCGTTGAGCTGCGCCTGCACGCTCGTCGTGTCCGGCACGAACCAGGGCTCGCTTGCAAGCTGGGTGATGGAGACTTGCGAAACATCGCCGCGGGCATGGGCAAGCGCGCGGGCAAGGTCCTTGGCGTGAATGACGCCGATAATGTTTTCCGGCTCGTCCTTCCAGAGCGGCACGCGCGTGTGAGGGCTCGCCAGCACCTCAGCGACGATTTCCTCCACCGGCAGATTGGCATCGATCATGACGATGTTTTTCCGGTGCACCATGATCTCGCCCACCTCGAGGTCAGCAAGGTCGAGAATGCCGCCCAGCATGTCCCGGTCGCGTTTGACCACCGCCCCTTCGCGGTGGTGCAGGTCGATCGCGCCGCGCAGTTCGTCATGGGCGGAGAGCACATGCATCGTCTCGTCCGTATTGATGTTGAAGATCGACAAGGTGCGGCGGACGATGAATTGCACGCCCCTTGTGATGGGTGCGAAGACCAGCACCACCCAGCGCAGCACGGGCGCGACGGCAAGCGCCATGCGGTCGGCATTGGTGATGGCATAGGTCTTGGGCAGCACCTCGGAGAAAATGACGATCAGCGCCGTCATGATCAGCGTGGCATAGACGACGCCGGCCTCACCAAACACCGTCAGCAGCACGGTTGTTGCAAGTGCTGAGGCCAGAATATTGACGAGATTGTTGCCGAGCAGAATGGCGCCGATGAGCCGTTCGGGATCACCGATCAGCCGGTTGACGAGTTTGGCGCGCTTGTCCCCGTCTTCGGCCATGCGGTGGATGCGCGCGCGCGAGGCGGCGGTCAGCGCGGTTTCCGAACCGGAGAAAAAGCCCGAAAGGCCGAGCAGTACGAAGACGACGAGCACCGTCCAGAAGAGCCCCAAATATTCCATCAGGCGGCCTCCCGCTCGCTCAGGAAGCGCTGCAGATCGCCCGTATCGATATCGCGGGTGATGAAGCTCTCGCCGATGCCGCGGGCCAGAATGAAGGTAAGCTTGCCGTCCACGACTTTCTTGTCCTGCGCCATGAGGCCGACCAGTGCGTCCGCGCCGGGCAGGGTGCCCGGAATGTCGCTTAGCGCGGTGGGAAGGCCCGCGCGTTTCAGATGGGCTTTGACGCGCACGGCGTCCTGGCCGGGGCAAAGGCCCAGCATGGCGGAAAATTCGAAGGCCATGACCATGCCGATGGCAACACCCTCGCCATGGACGAGGCGGCGCGCGTCATAAGACGTTGCCGCTTCCAGCGCATGGCCGAACGTGTGGCCGAGATTGAGAAGCGCGCGCACGCCGCCTTCACGTTCGTCTTCGGCGACGACCGCGGCTTTTGCCCTGCAGCTTTTGACGATGGCATGGGTTCGGGCGGCGGCATCGCCTTCTTTCACGGCGTCCAGATTGGCTTCCAGCCAATCGAAGAAATTCCGGTCGTTGATGAGCCCGTATTTCACCACCTCTGCATAACCTGCCAGGAATTCCCGCTCGCTCAAGGTCGCGAGCGCGCCGGTATCGGCGAGCACGAGGCGGGGCTGATGGAAGGCGCCGATCAGGTTCTTGCCATGGGGCGTGTTAATGCCGGTCTTGCCGCCGACGGAACTGTCGACTTGAGAGAGAAGCGTCGTCGGGATCTGCACGAAATCGGTACCCCGGCGCAGCACAGAGGCGGCAAAGCCCGTCAGATCGCCGATAACGCCGCCGCCAAGGGCAATCACCATGTCCGAGCGCTCGATGCCTTGTTCCAAAAGGAAGGCGGTGACGCGCTCCAGCTCGGCGAAACATTTCGTCTGCTCGCCCGGTTTCAGCGCCAGATGCGCATGGCGGATGCCGGCGGTATCGAGGCTGTCGGTCAGGGCAGGTAAATGAAGGCCGGCTACGGTTTCATCGGTGATGATGGCGGTGCGCGGGCGGCGCAGAACCGGTTCCAGATAATCGGCGGCGCGGGCAATCAGCTTAGGACCGACAAAAATGTCGTAGGCCCGCTCGCCCAGCGCCACGTTTACTTTTTCAGGGGCCGCAGATTGACCCTTACTCATCGGTTCTGCCCTTCAAGGTAATCTTTCAATGCGTGCAAGATCGCATCGACGACGGCGTCATGGCTGCTTTCGCCGCTTTCCACGCGGATATCAGCTTGCGCATATATGGGGTAGCGCGCCTCCATCAAGTCCTTCATGACCTTTGCCGGGTCTTTCTTGCGCAAAAGCGGGCGTCCGCCGCGCCGGGAGACCCGCTCCACCAGAACGCTGAGATCGGCATGCAGCCAGACGGAGATGCCTTTGGCGGCGACGTTCTCGCGCGTGCCTTCGTCCATAAAGGCGCCGCCGCCGGTTGCCAGCACATAAGGGCCTTCATCGAGCAGGCGGGCAATGACGCGCCGCTCGCCCTCGCGGAAATATTGTTCGCCGTGATTTTCGAAAATTTCGCTGACGCTTTCCCCCGCCGCTTCCTCGATGGCGGCATCGGCATCCACAAAAGAAAGGCCGAGCCGGTGGGCGAGCCTCTTGCCCACAGTGGTCTTGCCTGCGCCCATCAGGCCGACCAGCACCAGCGAGCGCGCACCGATCAAGCTGCGCAAGGCCCCGGCATCCGGGTCGCCAGGCGCGGCCATGGCCGTTTCGCTTTTCGGTGCCGCTTCCGCCGGTTTGCCGCTGCGCGTCATCTTTTTCTTTTTTCCTGCTTTTCTTCTTTAACGGGGCGGCAACCCTTGCGCGCTGCCGCCTTAAAGTTGAATTGGGCTTAGGCCCTGCCTATCCTCACCCGGCATCATATCTGGCAGAATGGGGTAAAGCCGGATAGAAGGGCCGGAGTTCCGGTTGGCCGGGCCGAAGGGGCATCCTACAAGATTAGCCGGACGGGTCCACTGGCCTCGTAACGGCTCTTTTGAGAGGCTTTCAGCTTGGTATCGGCACCTTTCCCGGAGAGACGCCGGGCGGTTGCCAAAATTTCGCCGCAGCTGGCAGGCAGGATGGATAAATCCGGCACAAGCTCCGGCCGAGGCAGGATGCAAATGCATCCCGGTCTTCATGAAGACGCGTTGAAGGGGATAATGAATGGCGGGCGTTGTGCGCATGTTGGTGGTGATAGCCATAGCGGCGGGTGCTTTGTTTGCGGGCGTGGTGTTTCTTGCGCAGTCCGATCCGCCGCAGGTCCAGCCCGTTCAGAAAGTCATTGAGAATGACGCCTTCTCGAAATAACGCCTCTGCAAAGGCCGTTAAAAGCGCCTGGCAGGGGAAAGTCGCGGCGCTCGTCTGCGTATCGGCGATTTTTGCGCTGATGGTGCCCCCGCTGGCCCGCGCCCAGGAGGCGCAACAGGAGGCCCCGCGCGGCCCCGTTCAACTTATCCCGCAAAACCTGCCGGAGGTGCCGGAAGGAAGCGAGGCCCCCGGTGAGAGCGATGCCGGTGCCGCAGCGCCCCTTTCGCTTTATCCGGGCGGCGCGGCGCCGAAAGCGCCGAGCCTCCCGCCGCGTCAGATTTCCCCGCGCCCCGGCGCGCTCGAATCGGGCATTGAAGTCGGCGTTCTCGGCGATGTGGGCGAGGCAAGCATCGGGCTTTTGACGGAAGATCAGGGCGGGCTCGGCGCGCGCATGTGGCAGGGCACGAGCCGGCGCGAGGTTGAGCGGCTGTTGCCGGAGCTGCCCGCGCCGCTCTTCCAGCCCTCGCTGCATGATCTCCAATACCGGCTCTTGCTGTCGAGCGCGGCGCCGCCTCAGGGCGCAACGGCGGGCCAATCCATCCTTTACTTGCGCCTTGAACGGCTGATGGCGGGCGGCGAAAGCGAAGCGGTGCGCCGGCTCTTTGCCGGTCGTGAGCGGGTCAAGGCGGATGCGGGCTCCGCGAAGCTGCGCGCCGAAGCCTTTCTTGCCGCAGGCGATGTGAAAGAAGCCTGCCGCTCGCTCGACCTTCTTCCGGTGGGCAGCGACCCGCTGGGCGATCCGCTTGCCGCTTTCAGCTTGAAACTGACGGCGCTCTGCCAAGCAGAGGCCGGCGAGGTCATTGCCGCCAATCTCACCGCCGATCTTGCCCGTGAGCAGGGCATGGAAGATGCGCTTTTCTATTCACTGCTCGCGCAAAAGACGGACGGCCTGAAGCTCGATGCGCCGGCGCCCGAGCGGCTGAGCCCGCTTGATTATGCGCTTTATCTTGGGGCGGGGCGAGCGCTGCCTGCCGATGCCGTCTCGCTGGCTGAGCCTTCCTTGCTGGCGGACATGATGCGCCGGGACGGTCTCGATATGGGCCTGCGCATTCAGGCAGGTGAAAAAGCTGTCGCCGCTTATCTTGCCGATCCGCATGAGCTTGCTGCGCTTTATGGCAGCGCAGACCTTCCCAAAGAGGCAGATGAGGCCTGGCAGGCCCGCGCCGCGCTTTATAAAACCCTGTCCGATGAAAACGTGCCGGGCGATAAGGCGATGCTTGTCAGTGAAGGGCTTGCAGCGGCGGCAACCACCGATGATTTCCGCATGCTCGCCCGTGTGCTCGGCCCCATCATCGCCTCCATTCCCCCGCGCGGGGCCGATCCCGTGCTTGGCGGGCATTTCGTGCGCGCGCTTATCATCAATGAGGAGCGGGTGCGCGCCTCCATGTGGCTTTCCGCGCTCAGCGAGGCAGGCCACCGCACGCCGCAGCTTGATGAGCTGAAAGGTATGGTGCGGTTTTTGACCGGCAAGCGCGGCGTCGAGCCCGATCTTGCGGCGGCGAGCACCGAGCTCAAACTGCGTATCGGCGAGGGCGGGCGCGTGCGGGCAGTTGCCGCCCGCGAGGCTCTGCTGCTCGATGCGCTCGGCTATCAGCTCAGCCCCGATCTTTGGGCGGCGCTGCTCGATAGCGGCGAGCTGCCGGACGGGCTGATGCCCGGCCCGCAATTGCTGCGCGCGCTGGAAGAGGCGAGCGCTGCCGGGCGGCGCGGGGAGGCGGTGCTGTTCACGCTGGCGCTGCCGGGCAAGACGGGGCTTGGCAATCTTCATCCCCAGGCGCTTGCCAATATGGTGTCGGCGCTGCTGAAAGTCGGGCTGCGCGAAGAAGCGTTCCGTTTGGCACTCGATGCGCTGCTGGCGGCAAGCGAGGCGGGGCGTGTGCCGCCGGCCTAAAAGGAAAATCGGATGGGGCGGCAAAGGTCATCGGAGGGAAAAACCATCGGCGGGGCGGATGCCCGTCTCGTCGAGATGTTTTTCGAGATGATGCAGGCCGAGCGCGGCGCGTCGAAAAACACCCTTGATGCGTATTTCCGGGACTTGCGGGATTACACGGCCTTTCTGCGCACGCGCCAGCGCTCGCTAGAAGATGCGGCCGCTGCCGATATCCGCAAATATCTGGGCCTCATCGCCAGTGAGGGGCTGGCGGAGACAACGGCGGCGCGGCGGCTTTCCTCGCTCCGCCAGCTTCATCAATTTCTCTTTGCTGAAGGGCTGCGCGCCGATGATCCGAGTGCGGCGATCGAAGGGCCGAAGCGCCCGCGCAGCTTGCCGCGCACATTGAGCGTGGAAGAAGTGGACCGGCTTTTGGAAGCTGCACGGATGTCAGCTGGCAAAAGCGCCAGCGGTGCGGCGGAGGCGGAGCTGCGCCTGGCCTACAAGGCCGCGCGCACGGTCTGCCTGCTTGAACTCCTTTATGCAACGGGCCTGCGCGTCAGCGAGCTGGTGAGCCTGCCGGTGCGGGCGGTGACGGGGGAGACGCGGCTTATCCTCGTCAAAGGCAAGGGCAACAAGGAACGCACGGTGCCGCTGACGGAGGCGGCGCGTGATGCGGTCTATCTTTATTTGCCACTGCGGGCGAAGAAAACGGGCGAGGGCAATCCCTGGCTCTTTCCCTCGCGCGGCAAGGAGCCGCATTTGACGCGGCACCGCTTTGCGCAAATCCTGAAGGACGTGGCGCGCGAGGCGGGCATCGATGCGCGCCAGGTCTCCCCGCATGTGCTGCGCCATGCGTTCGCCAGCCATTTGCTGGCAAACGGGGCGGATCTGCGTTCCCTGCAGAAACTGCTCGGCCATGCGGATATTTCCACGACGCAGATTTACACCCATGTTTTGGAAGAACGGCTGCGCACGCTGGTGGAAACCCATCACCCGTTTGCCAAAAACTTCTGAAGCGCGTTTCTAAGGAGTGCCGCCGGGCGTGGTGCCTGCGCGCAAATCGAAACTGAGGGTTGGCGAGCCAGATGGGCGGTGCACATGCTTCAGCTTGTCGGGATTGCGCATCATATAGACATGGGAGATGCGGCCTTCATCATCCGTATCGAGGGCGACGCTCATATAAGTCTCCTCGCCCGTGAAGGTGACGAAGCCGGGCAGGCCGTTGATCTGGGCGCTATAAAATTCCAGCGTCTGGCCGGGCAGCCGGCCGCTTTCCACCCAGCGCACCCATTTGCGCGAGAGCCCGAGGATGAAGCGGGTGACGCGGTCGCGCCCGTATAGCGGGTTGAGGGCGGCCTGCACCTTGCCGCCGCCATCCGAAAGCAGCACCGCGTCTTTCGCGCAGAGCTTGCCGAAGGCTTCTACATCGCCCGATTGCAGGGCTTGCAGAAAAGCGGTGTGGAGGGAGCTGTGCTGGTTTTTCGTTTGTTCGAAACGTGGTTTGCCGGCTCGGATATGTTTATGGGCGCGGCTGACGATCTGGCGGCAGGCAGCTTCCGACTTGCCGAGGATGCGGGCAATCTCGCCGTAATCTGTGTCGAAGGCTTCGCGCAGGATGAAGGCGGCGCGTTCTTCCGGCCCGAGCTGCTCCAACACCATCATCAGCGCCAGGGAGACATCATCGGCAAGGGCGATTCTGTCTTCCGGTGAAGGTGTCTTTTCGTCGGGCAGATGGTCGAGATCGAATTCGATGAGCGGGGTGGGCAGCCAGGGGCCGGGATAAGTTTCCCGGCGGGCCTTTTGCGCGCGCAGCTGGTCGATGGCAAGGCGCGTGACGGTGGTGGTGAGCCAGGCTTTGGGCGAGCGGATTTCGCTCGCCTGCACGCGCGACCAGCGCAGCCAGGCTTCCTGCACCACGTCTTCGGCCTCCGCCAGCGTGCCGAGCAGGCGGTAGGCGACGCGCATCGCGTGGGGGCGCAGGCTTTCGAATGTCTCTTCCGGGCTCATTTGCTCAGCTTACTCTCGCGCGCTCACGTCTGCACCAATAGGCAAGGCCGAGGGCGACAAAGACCGGCAGGAAGACGCCGGGCAGATCGATGATCAGGTGATCCATCGGCAGGCGCTCTGCTGCCACATCCCACAGATGGAGGAGGGCATGAAGGCCGAGGAAAATGGCGACTGCAATGAGAAAAGGCGTTGCGAGCGCAAGGCGCCGCGCCGCCCAGAAGAGGAGCAGGCCTTGGGTGAGATAGGCGACGCCGATATCGCGCACAAAATGGGGGTTGAAGGGGCCGGTATTCGGCACGCCGGCAATATCGCCGTACCAGGCAAGCGGGGCGGCGAGCATATAGACCCCGTTCGCGGCGGTTGTGAGCGCGAAAAGCGCGATCAGCCCCCGTTTCATGAGCGCGCTGCGCTCTCTTATTGCGGTCTCTTGCATTCTTCATCTCCCCAGATTGGTCATGGCCCGCGGGCGGTGCCGGCTCTATGGGTGACGGGGTATCCGCCTCCTTTGTGACAGCCTTCCCTAACGTCTTCTATTCGCTCGCCTTTTGGCAGGACCAATCCGGCGACGGGCAGGGGCTCTCCGGCACGTCAACGCAGTTGACAAGGGGGGGAAGCCGGGCCAGTGTGCCGCAAATTTGTGGCTCTCTTGTCACAGTTGGAACGGGATGGCGCGAGCGGGGAGCGATGCTGAGTTATCTTGAGTTTGAAAAGCCGATTGCTGAACTGGAAGGCAAGGTTCAAGAGCTGAAAACCCTGGCTCAGGAAGACCCGTCGGTCAGTATTTCCGATGAAGTGGCCAAGCTCGAAACCAAAGCCGCGCAGCTGCTGAAAGACACGTATAGCCGTCTCGATCCCTGGCAGAAGACGCAGGTCGCCCGCCACCCCAACCGTCCGCATTTCGTCGATTACGTCAAAAGCCTCATTCAGGACTTCACGCCGCTGGCCGGCGACCGTCTGTTTGCCGAGGACGCGGCGATCATCGGTGGACTTGGCCGGTTCCGCGGCCGTTCCGTGGTCATCATGGGTCATGAAAAAGGCTCGGACATGGAAACGCGCATGCGCCACAATTTCGGCATGGCGCGCCCGGAAGGCTACCGCAAGGGCATCCGCCTTCTGGATATGGCCGAGCGTTTCGATATGCCGGTGATCACGCTGGTGGATACGGCGGGCGCTTATCCGGGCATCGGCTCGGAAGAGCGCGGCGTTGCCGAAGCCATTGCCCGCTCCATGGATCGCTGCCTCGGCCTTTCCGTGCCGATGATTTCGGTGGTGATCGGCGAGGGCATGTCGGGCGGGGCGATTGCGATTGCCGCGGGCAACCGGGTGCTGATGCTCGAGCATTCGATTTATGCAGTGATTTCGCCGGAAGGCTGTAGCTCCATTCTCTGGCGCTCCTCGGACAAGGCCAAAGAGGCGGCGACCGCCATGAAGGTGACGGCGCAGAGCCTTGAAGAGCTCGGCATCATCGACCGCATCCTGCCCGAACCTGTGGGCGGGGCGCACCGGGAGCGGGCGCAGATGATCCGCGAGACGGGCGATGCCATCGAAGAAGAATTGCGCGGCCTCGACGGGCTCGATGCCGATGCGCTCCGCCGCCAGCGGCGCGAGAAATTCATGGCCATGGGCAAGCACGGGCTCTCGTAAGAAGAACCCGCGCGCTCGCTTAGAGCGGCCAGAAGACCATGAGCAGCGGCACGGCGACGGCCACGATCAAAATTTCAAGCGGCAGGCCGAGCCGCCAATAATCCCCGAACCTATATCCCCCCGGCGCCATGACCAACGTGTTGGACTGGTGGCCGATGGGCGTGAGGAAGGCGCAGCTTGCGCCAATGGCTACGCTCATTAAGAGCGGATCGGGGTTGACGCCCATACCGCCTGCTATGGCAATGGCCAGCGGCGCCATGATGAGGGCGGTGGCCGCGTTGTTCATCAGGTCGGAGAGGAACATCGTCACCACCATCAAAAGCGCGATGATGCACCAGGCGGGCAGATTGCCCGTTAGCTCAAGCAGGCTGCCGGCAATGAGCGCGGTGGTGCCCGAGGCTTCGAGCGCCGTGCCGAGCGGGATCATGCCGCCCAGAAGCACGATGACCGGCCAGTCGATATAGGAATAAAGCTCGCGCAGATTGAGAATATCAAGCAGCAGATAGGCGACGATGGCGGTGATGAAGGCGACGGCGATGGGCAGGACGCCGAGCATGGAAAGGGCGATACAACCGGCGAAAATCAGCACGGCGCTCAGCGCCTTACGCGGCTGGCCGAGGCTGAGCCCGCGTTCGGGCAGCGGCAAGAGGCCCATTTCCTGAATGAGTTCCAGTTGCTGCTCCCCGCGCTGCTGCAGAAGCAAAACGTCGCCTGCCTGAAAGCGCACATTATGAAGACGCCGGCGCACCGGCTCGCTTTTGCGCGCAAGAGCGAGCAGCGAGAGCTGATAGCCGGAGCGGCGCTCGATGGAAGCAGCACTGCGCCCAAGCAGCATGGAATCGGGAGAAACGATCGCCTCGCTCAAATGCAGTGCCTCGCCCCGCTCCTTTTCGCTTTGCACAGCGGTTTTTGAGCGGTCGGTGATGAGCTCGAGTCCCAGCTCGTCGATCCAGGGTTCCAGATCCTTCGGGTCGGCGCGCAGGATGAGAATGTCGTTGTGACTGATGGTGCGCCAGGGATCGGGTGTTTCGATCTGACCATCCGGGCCCACCTTGCCGGTGGCGGCGATTTCCTCGCCCGTCATCTGTTCCAGATGCACCATGCGCTTGTCGATAAGCTTGCTTTTCTCACGCACGCGCGCTTCCACGACGTAATCGTTGATATGAAAAAGCGCATCGCCCGAAACCCCGCCTTTGCGCTCTTTCGGGATGAGCCGCCAGCCGATCAGCGTGATGAAGAAAAGGCCCACCAATGCGACGGGAGCGCCGACATAGGAAAAATCGAACATGGTGTAAGGCGCGCCCATCGCATCGGCGCGGAAAGAAGAGATGATGATATTGGGCGGCGTGCCGATCAGCGTCATCATGCCGCCCAAGATCGAGCCGAAGGCAAGCGGCATCAGAAGGAGAGCGGGCGGGCGGCCGCGTTCCTCGGCGCTGGCAAGTGCGACGGGCAGGAGAACGGCAAGCGCGCCGACATTGTTCATGAAAGCCGAGGCCAGTGCGCAGACCCCCGTCAGCACTGCCATCTGGCTGAAAGAGGTTTTTGTGAAAGGGCCGATATAGCGGGCGATGATATCGACCGTGCCGGCATTTTTCAGCGCCCGGCTGACGACAAGCACGGCGGCGACGGTGATGACGGCGGGATGGCCGAAACCTTCCACCAGCGCATCCGCCGGTACGAGGCCGCTCAGGCCCGTGCCGATCATGACAATGAGCGCCACGATGTCATGACGCAGTTTGCCCCAGATAAAGAGCGTCAGCGCCAGAATGAGAAGTCCCAGCGCGATCATCTGCTCAAGTGTCATATGTTGCCCGATCTATCCGAAGTAATTCTTTGAAGGCGGCGCGCACGTCGTCTGCAAAAAGCTCCGGCTCTTCCATGGCGGCGAAATGGCCGCCGCGCTCCATGATTTTAAAGCGCTTCAGATTATAGCCGCGTTCCGCCCAGCTTTGCGGGGTAAGGGGGAGCGTGTCCATGGGATATTCGCTATAGGCGGTGGGCACGGTGACCTTTTCGCCCCGCTTCAGGCGGTTGGAGTTTTCCGCAGGCCCCGCCTTATAAAGCGTGTTGGCGGAATTGATGGTGCCCGTGAACCAGTAGATGGAGAACTGGGTCAGGATCGTGTCCATGGGAAAGCGCGCTTCCATGCCCTCCCAGGGGTGGGTTTTTTCGGTGTCGCCAAGGCGGTAATATTTATCCGCGAGCCAGCCGGCAAGGCCTGCAGGCGAATCGTGCAGTCCGAAGGCAAGCGCCATGGGTTTGGTGGACTGGATGGAGCGATAGCCCTCTTCCTGGCGCCACCAGGCCTGCATTTCCTTGATCCAGGCGGCTTCTTCTTCCGTTACGGGCTTGTCTTTCACATCCGGGCGCAGCGGCAGCATGGTCAGATGAATGGCGAGCAGACTGTCGGCATGCTGGAGCGCAAGGCGCGAGGTGACGAAGCTGCCCCAGTCACCGGCCTGGGCGGCGTATTTGTCGTAGCCGAGCACGTCGGTCATGAGCTTGTGCCAAAGCTCGGCAATGGCGGCGGGGCCGATGGGCTGCGCCGGCTTTGAGGAAAAGCCGTAACCGACCAGCGAAGGGATGATGACATCGAAGGCCGGGCCGTCCGCGCCATAGGTTTGCGGATGGGCAAGCCGGTCCACGACATCCAGAAACTCGCGAAAGCTCGAGGGCCAGCCATGGGTCATGATCAGCGGAATGGCGTCCGGCTGCGAGGAGCGCTCATAGATGAAATGGATTTCGTGATCGGCCCCGTCCTCATCCGTGATCGTCGTGCGGTACTGCTTGAACGTGTTGAGCCAGGCTTCCTGCTTGCGCCAATCGAAATCATCGCGCCAATAGGTCAGCAGCCGCTCCATGTAGCTGAGATTGGTGCCGTAGTCCCAATTTTCGTTTCCGTCCGGTTCGTTCGGCAGACGGGTCTGGGCGAGCCGGGTTTTCAGATCCGCGATTTCGCCGTCCGAGACGTGAATGGTGAACGGGTCGGCGGGAATGACGGGATGGGTCATGGGGCTTCTTTCTGTAATCGGTCGCGGAGAGGTTTCGGCGCGGGGTCAGCCGGTAAGTTGGCCGATGAAATCGCGCAGATCCTTGACGAAAGCCTCGCCCTGTTCCAGTGCCGCGAAGTGACCGCCTTTGTCGAACGTGGACCAGTGAACGACATTATAGCCTTTCTCCACCATCGAACGGGGCGGGAAGGTAAAGAGTTCCCCCGGATAATTGGCAATGCCGGTGGGCACAGTTACAGCCGTGCCCGGCGCCATGTTCGTGCCGCCTTCCTCGAACATGCCGCGGTAATACCAGGTCGCGGTGTTGAAGGTGCGGGTGACGAGATAGATCATGATGTTGGTCAGCAGCGTGTCTTTCGAAAAAGCATGCTCGATATGCACCGTGCCGTCCGGCCCGCGCGTGTCGCCCCAGGTTGCGAATTTTTCCACGATCCAGGCGGCCGCGCCCACGGGGCTGTCCATCATCGCATAGGAAAGCGATTGGGGTTTCGTCATTTGCAGGCGCAAATACGCCCCTTCCATTTCGAACATGAAGGCGGCGCCTTCGGCCCATTTCTTTTCTTCCTCCGTTTCGGGAAGAGCAGGCGGGCGCACGCCGTACATGTTGAGGTGAATGGCCTTGCAGCCGCCGCCTTTATTTATCCCATGCTCGTAGCCGAGCCAGCCGGTGACGACCGAGCCCCAGTCGCCGCCCTGAGCGATATAGGTGTCGTAACCCAAAACCTCGCGCATGAGCCGGTCCCAAAGCGCGGCAGTGAATTTCGGTCCGACGGGTTTTTTCGGTTTGCCGGAAAAGCCGTAGCCGGGAAGAGACGGCACGATGAGCGTCAGCCCGTCTTCGGCATTGCCGCCGAATTTTTCCGGATGCGCCAAAGGTTCGATGACGTCGTAAAATTCCAGCACCGAGCCCGGCCAGCCATGGGTGAGAAGGACGGGCTGCGGATTGGCACCGGAGCCTTTGACATGCAGGAAGTGAATTTCCTGCCCGTCGATTTCGGTTTTGAACTGAGGGAAGGCATTGAGCTTCGTCTCGAAGGCGCGCCAGTCATAATGGTGCGTCCAGTACTCGCACAGCTCCTTCAGATAGGCCATGTCCGTGCCATAGGCCCAGCGGTCTCCGCCATCATCGATAATCGGCATTTCATGCCATTCATATTGACGGACCTTGGCCAGGATGCCGTCGATGACGCTTTGGGGAATGTCGACCTTAAAGGGAACGGGGGATGTCATGAGCGCTCTCCTGCTGACCTTATTGTTTGTTGGCGCGCATTATGACAGCCGCAGAGCGCGGTGCAAACAAAGCCAGAGGGCGGTTTTCAGCGCCGCCCGGCCCGGCAAAACGCGAAAGGCCGATTGTCGCCGCGGCAACAAGCAGATAGATTGCCCGCAACAAGAATTTGAAAAATCGAGGCGGGGTAGGAGATGGCTCAAGAAACGGCGCCGGTGTCACCGGCCGATAAAATCACGCCGGGATACCGGTCTTATGCGCTCGGCATTCTGGTACTCGGTTACACATCGAGCCATGTGGACCGGAACATTGTCGGCATTCTGGTCGAGCCGCTAAAGGCCGATCTCCTGCTTTCCGATACGCAAATCGGGTTCTTGAGCGGCATCGCCTTTGCACTTTTCTACGCCACGCTCGGCATTCCCATCGCCATCTGGGCGGACCGCAGCAACCGGCGCAACATCATTGCCGGCGCCATCGCCATCTGGTCCGCCATGACGGCCATGTGCGGCCTTGCCAATAATTTCTGGACGCTTGCGCTCGCGCGCATCGGCGTGGGGATCGGCGAGGCAGGCTCGAGCCCACCTTCCCATTCCATGATCGCCGACCTTTACGGGCCGACCGAGCGGGCGGGCGCCATGGCGATCTATTCGCTCGGCGTTTATCTCGGCGTGATGATCGGGCTTTTCGTCGGCGGCTGGGTGACGGAACTTTACGGCTGGCGTATGGCTTTCTTCGTGGTTGGCCTGCCCGGCGTCCTTATCGCGCTTCTCGTGCGCTATACGCTGGTCGAGCCGCCGCGCGGCCATTCGGAAGGAGCGGGCGAGCAGGAAGCCCATCCGCCCATGACGCTGGCGCTTTTCACCGGCATGATCAAGGCGGGCTTTCACCATCTCTGGAGCAAGATTGCTGCGCGCCATGTGGTCATCGGCGTGACGCTTACCTCGTTTGTCGGTTATGGCGGTATCGCCTGGGGGCCGGCCTTTCTCATTCGCACGCATGGCATGTCACCGGCGGAAGTCGGCACCTGGCTCGCCCCGCTTGTCGGTATTGTCGGCGGGCTTGGCGCGCTGATCGGCGGCAAGCTGACCGATCATCTTTCCAAGAAAGATGTGCGCTGGAACACCTGGGTCGTGGCAATCGCCAAGCTCGCTGCCGTGCCCTTTATCGCGGTCTTCTATCTCATCGACAATTTCCCGGCCTTTAGCATCGGCGGGATCGATGTTTCCATTCTCTGGGTGCTCTATGTGCCGATCTCGCTGCTCGGTGCCTTCTATCTCGGCCCATCCTTCGCGATGATCCAGACGCTGACGCCGCTGCGCCAGCGCGCGCTTGCCTCGGCCGTGATGCTTTTCATCCTGAACCTTATCGGCCTTGGCCTTGGTCCGCAGGTTGTGGGTATCATCTCCGACGTCTTGCGCGCCGATTACGGCTTCGGCGTGGATTCGCTGCGCTGGGCGCTTTTCGGCACGGCGATGCTTAACATCTGGGCGGCCTATCATTATTGGGCGGCAGGCCGGCGGCTGAAGTTCGAACAGCAGGCGGGCGCATGAGCCTGACGCTGCAAGGCGCCGCCTACAGCGCCTATACGCGGATCGTGCGGCTGGTGCTGGAGGAAAAGGCGCTCGCCTATGCGTTCGAGGAGATCGACTTCATCTCGGAGGGGATGGGCAAAAGCGCCCATCCTTTCGCCAAGGTGCCGGTGCTGACCCATGACGGTCAGCGCTTCTTCGAGACGGTCCCTATCTGCCTTTATCTTGAAGAGGCCGCGGGCGGCCCGGCGCTCCTGCCGGAAGATGCCGCAAGCCGCGCCCATGTGCGTGCCGCCATCGCCATGCTCGACAATTACATCTGGCCCGATATTCGCGAAATCGTGACGCAGCAGATCTTCGCGCCGATTGCAGGCGGCTGGCCGGACGACATGCTGAGCGAGCGCATGGAAGCGCGGCTGGCTAAATCGCTTGACGCTTTTGCCGGCCATTATGGGGGTGGCGACTGGCTTGTCGGCGCGGCGTTCAGCCTTGCCGATTGTCACTTCGCGCCGATGATGGACTATCTGATGCAAACCCGTCAGGGCCTTGCCTTGATGGAAGAGCGGGGCGAGCTTGCCGCCTGGTGGGCGCGCATGAAAAAACGCGATAGCCTTGCCGCTACCGCGTTTTCTCTTGAAGCCTATCCCTTCGCCGCCAAATCGGGCGGCTGAGCATTTTTGCCTTTAGGCGACTGCTCCGTGGCAATGCTTGTATTTCTTACCTGAGCCGCAAGGGCAGGGCGCGTTGCGCGAAATCTTGCCCCAGGTCGAAGGATCGTTCGGGTTCATGGGAACATCGGCGCGGGCGCGCGTCATCGTTGCGGTATCGCCGGCCTCTTCCATTTCATCGCGCCCGGTGAGAGGGTCGACATGGTGGGCGTGCATTTCGGGCAGGGCCTGTTCTTCCAGCTTCGGCGCATCGGCTTCGGAAACGAATTGCACATTCATCAGCTGCTCGGTCACATCCCGGCGCAGGCGAATGAGCAGCGCTTCGAAAAGTTCAAAGGCTTCCGTCTTATATTCGTTAAGCGGGTCGCGCTGGGCATAGCCGCGCAGGCCCACGGCCTGGCGCAGATGATCGAGCATTTGCAAATGCTCGCGCCAGCGCCCGTCGATGAGCTGCAGGAGCACGGCCTTTTCCACCTGGCGGATGATTTCCGGGCCGACTTGCGTCACTTTCTGCGCCATATGAGCATCGGCGGCGCGGGTGATGCGCTCACGGATTTCTTCATCCGCAATGCCTTCTTCGGCGGCCCAATCCTTGATCGGCAGATCGAGGCTGAGGATTTTTTTCGTTTCCTCCAGAAGCCCGTCCACATCCCACTGCTCGGCATAGGCCTTTTCGGGGATGTGGGTGCTTACCATGTCTTCGATCACTTCATGGCGCATGTCGGCAATGGTCTCGGAGACGTCGTCCATGCGCATCAGCTCGATGCGCTGCTCGAAGATCACCTTGCGCTGATCGTTCATCACGTTGTCGAACTTCAGAAGGTTCTTACGGATATCGAAGTTGCGTGCCTCGACCTTGGCCTGCGCCTTTTCCAGCGCCTTGTTGATCCAGGGATGGACGATCGCCTCGCCTTCCTGCAGGCCGAGCTTCTGCAGCATGCCGTCCATGCGGTCGGTGCCGAAGATGCGCATCAGATCGTCTTCGAGCGAAAGATAGAATTTCGAGCGGCCGGGGTCTCCCTGGCGGCCCGAGCGCCCGCGCAGCTGGTTGTCGATGCGCCGGCTTTCATGGCGCTCCGTGCCGATGACGTAAAGGCCGCCTGCCTCAAGTGCGATCTGCTTCTTCGCTTCGATATCCTTGAGAAGCTCGGCCTTTTTCGTTTCCAGCGCGTCGCCTTCAAGGCCTGCCGCCTCTTCTTCGAGGCGCATATCGATATTGCCGCCAAGCTGAATGTCGGTGCCGCGGCCGGCCATGTTCGTTGCGATGGTCACGCCGCCGGGCACACCGGCCTGGGCGATGATAAGCGCTTCCTGTTCGTGGTAGCGGGCATTCAGCACATTGTGCTTGATGCGCTTTTTCTTCAGGAAGTCGGAAAGAAGTTCGGATTTCTCGATCGAGGTGGTGCCGACGAGAACGGGCTGGCCGCGTTCCATGCAATCGGCGATCTCTTCGACGATGGCTTCGTATTTCTCGCGTGCGGTGCGGTAAACCTCGTCGTCTTCATCCTTACGGGAGATGGGCAGGTTGGTCGGGATTTCCACCACGTCGAGCCCGTAAATATCCATGAATTCTTCCGCTTCCGTCAGCGCCGTGCCGGTCATGCCGGAAAGTTTTTCATAGAGGCGGAAGTAATTCTGGAAAGTGACGGAGGCAAGCGTCTGGTTTTCCGGCTGGATCTGAACTTCTTCCTTGGCTTCCAGCGCCTGGTGCAGCCCGTCCGAATAGCGCCGGCCTTCCATCATGCGGCCGGTGAACTCATCGATGATGACGACCTTGCCGCCCTTGACGATGTAGTCCTTGTCCTTCTGGAAGAGCTTGTGGGCTTTCAAGGCGTTGTTGACGTGGTGGACGAGAGAAATGTTCTCCACATCGTAAAGCCCGCCTTCATTCAGAAGTTCGCGCTCGGCCAGCATCGTCTCGACGATCTCGTTGCCTTCTTCCGTCAGGCTGACGGTGCGGGCCTTTTCATCGAGCTCGAAGGCTTCTTCCGGCAAATCCGGGATCAGCTTGTCGACGCTGGTATAAAGCTCGGATTTGTCTTCCACGGGGCCGGAGATGATGAGCGGCGTGCGCGCTTCATCGACCAAGATGGAGTCCACTTCGTCGACCACGGCGAAATGATGCCCGCGCTGCACCATGGCATTCAGCTGATACTTCATGTTGTCGCGCAGATAATCGAAGCCGAGCTCGTTATTGGTGCCGTAGGTGATGTCCGCGGCATAGGCGGCGCGGCGCTCTTCATCGCTCATCCCATGCAGGATGACGCCGACATTCATGCCGAGGAATTCGTAGATCTGGCCCATCCAGGCGGCGTCGCGCTTGGCCAGATAATCGTTCACCGTCACGACATGGACGCCTTTGCCGGGCAGAGCGTTGAGATAAGCGGCAAGGGTGGAGACAAGGGTCTTGCCTTCCCCCGTCTTCATTTCGGCGATCTTGCCTTCGTTCAGCACCATGCCGCCGATCAGCTGCACATCGTAATGGCGCTGGCCGAGTGTGCGCCGGGCCGCTTCGCGCACCACGGCAAAGGCTTCGGGCAAAAGCGCATCGAGGCTTTCCCCGCCTGCCAGCCGGTCGCGGAACTCGTTGGTCTTTTCCTGCAGGGCAAGGTCGGAAAGCGCCTCGGTGGCGGGCTCCAGGGCGTTGATTGCCTCAACGTTGCGTGTGTAAGCCTTCAATTTGCGGTCATTCGACGTGCCGAAAAACCGCCGAGCCAGGGCGCCCAAGCTTGCCATTGGGTATTAACCTCATTCTATCGGGGGGCGGGGAGCCCCTCGCGTGCCGGAGCGCCTTTCTAGAGGCGCTTTACGGCAGAAATACGTAGGCAAGCATGTAAGGGCTGGGGGCTTAACCTGTCAATGTCACCGCCTGCCGCAGGGGGGCGCTTTCGGGCCCTAAATCTCTAAAATTACAGCAGATTCATTTCTCAGAGGCCTGAAAGGCTGGTAACAGGGTGTATCAAACAGTTTATCGGCTTTGGCGGTTTTCCGCCGGGAAGGATCGGCATGCGGCTCTTACTTGCATCGGCACTGGCAGCGGGGATTACGGCAGGCATGGTCCAAGCCCCCCTCATCGCGCCGGCTTTCGCTCAGGAGCCCGCCCTGGCCGGGGAAAGCGCTGATCAGGCCGTCGCCAAGGTTAATGGCGAGGCGATCATGTTTTCCGATCTCGCCCTTGCCGAAGAGGAGCTGGGCGGGGTGCTCGACCAGCTGCCGCAGAATGTGCGCTTTCAATATCTTCTGAGCATGCTGATCGACCGGAAAATTCTCTCCCAGGAGGCCGAGGAAAAGGGCTTGGGGGACGATCCCTCGGTGAAGCGCCGCGTCGACTATTACAAGGAAAAGGCGCTGCGCGACGTTTACTGGACGCAGCTCATTTCCGGCAAAGCGACGGACGAGGCGCTGAAAGACTACTACCAGCAGGAAATCGCCGCCCGGGAACCTGAAGATGAAGTGCGCGCCCGGCATATTCTCGTGGCAAGCGAGGCGGAGGCGCGCGAGGTAATCGCCGAGATTGAAGGCGGGAAAGCCTTCGAAGAGGTGGCGGCGGAAAAATCCACGGGCCCCAGCGGCGAGAATGGGGGCGATCTCGGCTATTTCGTTAAAACCGACATGGTCGAGCCTTTTGCGGAAGCTGCTTTCAAGCTGAAGCCGGGCGAGATCTCCGAGCCGGTGGAAACCCAGTTCGGCTGGCATGTCATTAAGCTGGAAGACCGCCGGCCGCAGCCCAAGCCCAGCTTTGAAGAGGTAAAGGACGAGCTGACGGCGCAGTTTCTTCAGGAAGAGGGGAAAGCCCTCATAGAAAAGTTGCGCAATGATGCGACAATCGAGATTGTCGGGGCGGATGGCGGTTCTTCGCGTCCGGTGATCGCGCCGCAATAAGAGCGGCGTATAGAGGCAGATAGCGGCAGATAGCGGCAAAGACGGGATGAGCGATGACGAAAGCGGGCGGTAAGAAAAGAAAACCGGCAAGCGTGCGCGCCAAGAGCAAAGTGGCGAAGCCGAAGAAGAAACGGCAGCTCATCGCCAAGAAGAAAACGGCCGTAAAGCCGAAACGCGCCGCGCGTAAAAAAGTCGCTGCCAAGAAACCGGTGGCCAAAGCCGCCAGCCGCACGAAAGTCGCCGGTAAGCGCAAAACCGCCGCGAAAGTGTCCCCGCTTGCGCCCAAGAGCTATCCCAAAATGCCGGAAGTGGCCGGGGTGGAATTTGCCGCCGTGCAGGCCGGCATCAAATACAAGAACCGTGACGACATGCTTGTGGCGGTTTTCCCGGAAGGCACGAGCGTTGCCGGGGTCTTCACGAATTCCAAAATGCCGGGTGCGCCGGTCGATTGGTGCCGCGCCAATATCGAAAACGGCGTGGCCCGCGCGCTCGTCGTCAATGCGGGCAATTCCAACGTCTTCACCGGCAAGGCCGGGATGGCGACGGTGCGGGCGACGGCTGCCAAAGCAGCGCAGGAAATCGGTTGCCGCCAGAAGGATGTCTTCATTGCCTCGACGGGGGTCATCGGCCAGTTCCTGCCGCCGGAGCCGCTGGAAAGAGGCATCGGCAAGGCGATGAAAGTGCTGCGCCGGGACAATTGGGAAGCGGCTGCCGGGGCCATCATGACCACGGACACCTTTCCCAAATATACAACGCGCCAGGTGATGATCGGCGGGGTGCCCGTGCGCATCAACGGCATTGCAAAGGGCTCGGGCATGGTGGCGCCGGATCTGGCGACCATGCTGGTTTTCATTTTTACCGATGCCGCGATCCCCGCCCCCATCCTGCAGACCTTGCTGATGCTGGGCACGCGCGACAGTTTCAACGCCATCACCGTGGACAGCGATACCTCGACCTCCGACAGCGTGCTGCTTTTCGCAACGGGTGAGGCGATGCGCGAGGCTGAAAAAGAGACGGGGCAGGCATGGCCGCCCATTACGCGGGCGGGCGATCCGCGCCTGCGCGAATTCCGCACGGCGCTGCACGATCTCATGCAGGAGCTTGCCCATCAGGTGGTGCGCGACGGGGAAGGGGCGACGAAGTTCATCTCCGTCACGGTCAACGGCGCGGCGAGCCACCAGGCGGCGCGGCGCATTGCCCTTTCCATCGCCAATTCCCCGCTCGTGAAAACCGCGATCGCGGGCGAAGACGCGAATTGGGGCCGTGTCGTCATGGCTGTTGGCAAGGCAGGCGAGGCAGCGGACAGGGACAAGCTTGCCGTGCGCATGGGCGGTATCGACATTGCCAAGAACGGCGTTGCCGTACCGGGCTATGACGAAGCGCCGGTCGCCAAACATATGAAGGGGCGGGAGATCGACATCGAGGTCGATGTCGGCGTCGGCACTGCTTCTGCGACGGTGTGGACCTGCGATCTCACCCATGAATATATTGCCATCAATGCCGATTACCGCAGCTAGGCGCGGGGCGGGCGATGAGCGATAAGCCGATCATACTCGTGGCCGCCTGCGCGCTTGCCGATGGGGACGGGCGTGTCCTTTTGGCACAGCGCCCGGAAGGCAAATCCATGGCGGGGCTTTGGGAGTTTCCCGGCGGCAAGGTGGAAAGCGGCGAAACGCCTGAGGTTTCGCTTATCCGCGAGCTGAAGGAAGAGCTGGGGATCGATGTCAGCGCGTCCTGTCTCGCGCCGCTGACCTTCGCCAGTCACTCTTATGAAAAATTTCACCTTCTGATGCCACTCTATATCTGCCGGAAGTGGGAGGGGATTGCCCAGCCTCTGGAAGGGCAGACCTTGAAATGGGTCGCGCCGAACCGGATGGAGAGCTATCCGATGCCGCCCGCCGACGAGCCGCTTGTGGCAACGTTGAGGGATTTGTTGTGATGATCGACCGGACGGTATGTGTAAGCGGTGACATCCACCAAATTTTGGATGGCCGGTCCTTTGCCTCCCGTTTTTTCGGCGATGAAAGCGGGGCGACGGCGCTGGAATATTCCCTGATCGTAGCCGGTATCGGCCTTGCCATGTTCGGCGCCACCTCGCTGGTGGGCGATGCGGTGGTCGCCATCTTCTAGGATATTGCCGCCAAGCTCGGCTCTTTCGAGTTTTAATTTTCTCTCATTCTTGCTTGGGTCCCGGCTTTTCGCCGGCAGGCCTTTCGCTGACGCCGAGCGCGTCGGCGAGGCGCGTTTTCGCGCTGCCGGGGCGCAGCGGCTTTTGCTGACTTTCATGCGGCGCCCAGCCCGTGACGTAATGAATGTCGAAAGTGGCGCGGATGCGCCCGTCCGGGTCCGAAAACTTTTCCTGATAGATTTCCATCATGCGCATGAGCGTGGCGCGGCGCAGCGGCGTCTTTCGCCGCTCGCTCAGCATGTTCGTTTCGCCCATGCCGCGCAGCTCATTCAAAAGGTGCATCGGCGTCGCATAGCGCACGGTGAGTTTATCGGCGTCCGTGACGGGCAGCGCAAAGCCTGCGCGCTGCATGAGGCCCCCAAGATCACGGATTTCCGTGAAAGGGGCGATGCGCGGGGAGAGCCCGCCCTCGCATTCGATTTCGGCAAGGCTCATCGCCTCGCGCAGTTCCGACAAGGTTTCCCCGCCGAAAAGCGCGCCGATGAAAAGCCCGTCGGGTTTTAGAATACGGCGGATCTGAATGAGTGTGCCCGGCAGATCGTTGACGAGATGCAGCGAGAGAAGCGAGGTGACGAGATCGGCGCTTTCCTCGGCAAAGGGCAGGGCTTCTTCATCGGCGGCCAGGCGCAAGGGCCGTGTTTTTTGCCGTACCTTTTGCTCAGGCCCGGCAAACATTGCGGGAGAAAGGTCGGTTTCGATAATGGTGCCGATCTTATCCTCAGGCAGCGGTGCATGGGAAAGCGCGCCTTGATGGGCGCCGAGATCGAGCGCCAGCGGAAAGCTGCGGTTCACGGCCATGAGCCGTTCGGCCACGTCTTCGCCGGCATGGCGGATAAGAAAATCATGCGCGCTAAAACCCGGGGCCGCGCGGTCCCGGCGGCGGCGCAATAGCGTGCGGTCGAAAAGTTGCATGAGCCCTCATCTCGCTCGGCGCGGTAGGCGCGCACTATGACACGGGATCGTCTATTGGCAAGATGAAGGGGCGCAGGATATTGCCGGGCGTTTCAGGTGAGGCGGGAGGGGCAGATGCAGGCAGAGGCCGGCGGAGCGGGAAAGAGCGACGGGCAGGTTCTGCGCGCGCTATTGCGCCGGGCCGGGGATTTTCTTCTGCCGCCGCGCTGTCTTTCCTGCGGGGCGGGGCTCGACCGGCATTATGCGTTTTGCGCGCCCTGCTGGAGTGCCTTCGATTTCATCGGCGAGCCTTTTTGCCGGATTACCGGCGCGCCTTTTGCCTATGATCCGGGGGAGGGCGCGGTTTCGGCGGCGGCGCTTGCCCGGCCTCCCGCTTTTGCACAAGCGCGCGCGGCGCTGCTTTACAATGATGCCGCGGCTCGGCTCATCAGCCGGCTGAAATATGGTGATAGGCTGGAGCTTGCTCCGACCTTTGCCCGGCTGATGGCGCAGGCGGGCGGCGGGCTTCTCACCGAGGCCGATCTGATTTGCCCGGTGCCGCTCCATGCACGGCGGCTTTTATGGCGGCGCTTCAATCAGGCGGCCGAGCTTTCCCGGGCTCTTGCCCGGCTTTCCGGCAAGCCTGCCGATCCTGAAATTCTTCTCCGCCACCGCCCGACAAAGGCGCAGGTGGGCCTCAGCGCGGGGGCACGGCGGCGCAATGTCGCCGGGGCTTTTTCGCTGAAAGCCGGCAAGGGCGCCAAAATTGCGGGCAAACATGTGCTGCTTGTCGATGATGTGCTCACCACCGGGGCGACGGTGGAGGCCTGCACCCGCGTGCTTCTTAAGGAAGGCGCGGCAATGGTCAGCGTGCTCACGATAGCGCGAGTTGCGGGAGAGGAAGCACCCCCTATATGATAAGCCTCACCATTGTTGAAGAGTTGAGGATTATTTTGGCCAACGTCACCATCTACACCACCATGATGTGCCCCTATTGCTACCGGGCCAAAGCGCTGCTCGACAAGAAGGGCGTTACGTTCCGTGAGATCGATGTGGGCATGGATGCCGACCTGCGCCGCCAGATGATGCAAAAGGCGGGCGGCGCGCATACGGTGCCGCAGATTTTCGTCGGTGACACGCATGTCGGCGGCTGCGACGAGCTTTATGCGCTGGAAGCCTCCGGCAAGCTCGACCCGCTGCTCGCGGCCTGATTTCCAGAAGGAGCGGTAAGGGGATGACCGCGGCGCCTTTCAAAGCGGCCTGCGTGCAATTGCGCACGGGGCGCAATGTCCAGGAGAATATCGAGGCGGCGAGCGCGCTCATCCGGGCGGCCCATGGCGCGGGCGCGCAGTTCATCGCGACGCCTGAAACCACCTCGCTCATGGAATTGAAGGCGGATGTGCTTTTCGCCACTTGTGTGGAAGAAGCCAAAGACCCCGCGCTTTTAGCTTTCCGGGAACTTGCGGATGAGCTTTCCGTCTGGCTGCTGATCGGCTCGCTCGCCCTGCGTGTTGCGCCCGACAAGGTGGTCAACCGCTCGCTTCTGATCGGGCCGGATGGCAGTCTCAAAGCCCGCTACGACAAGATCCATATGTTCGACGTCGATCTGCCGGGCGGGGAAAGCTACCGGGAATCGAAGAATTACCGCCCGGGCGCGGAGGCGGTGGCAGCGGACCTGCCCTGGGGCCGGCTCGGGCTCAGCGTCTGCTATGATCTGCGCTTTCCTTACCTTTACCGCCAGCTCGCAAAAGCCGGGGCCTCTTTTCTCACCGTGCCCTCCGCCTTTACGCAGAAGACGGGCGAGGCGCATTGGCATGTGCTCCTTCGCGCCCGGGCTATCGAGACGGGTTGCTTCGTGCTGGCGCCGGCGCAAGGAGGCACCCATGAAAACGGGCGCCAGACCTATGGCCACAGCCTCATCATCTCGCCCTGGGGCGAGATACTGGCCGAAGCGGCGCAGGACCCTACATTTATTCTGGCAGAGATCGATCCGGCCAAGGTCGCCGAGGCGCGGGCGCGCATTCCCGCGCTTGACCACGATAGGGCAGTTTTGGCACCTTCCGGCGCTTTTAAGGCTTCAGGAGAGGCATAGGCATGATCCGCTACCGGCTGATCTGCGACAAGGACCATGAATTCGACGGCTGGTTCCGCTCTTCATCGGATTTCGATGAACAGGCGGCGGCGGGCGATGTGGTTTGCCCGCAATGCGCCAGCGCCAAGGTGCGTAAAGGGCTGATGGCGCCCTCCATTCCGCGTAAGGGGAACACGAAGCCTGAGACGCCCGGCAAGACGCGCGCGGGCGCCGAGATCGCCGAAAAAGTCACGCTCATGATGAGCGAGCTGCGCCGCCATGTGGAAACGAATTACGATTATGTCGGTGACAAGTTCGCCGAAGAAGCCCGCCGCATGCACTATGAGGAAACGCCGCGCCGGGATATTTACGGCGAGACCACGCTCGATGAAGCGCGCGAGCTGATCGAGGAAGGCGTGGAGGTGGCGCCGCTGCCGGGGCTCGAAAAGCGCAAGACGAACTAGCGTTCCGCGCGCCTCATGCGCCCTGCTGGAAGACCGGCCAGCTTTCCACGATGCGCTCTTCTTCCGGATCGTAGACCGCGATATTCCCGAATTGCAGGAAAACGAATTCGCTCTGTGTCGGGCGGAAGGTGACATGATCGCCCTGCTTCAAGGAAATGCGGTCCGAATGGTTCAGCATTTCCTGATTGGTCGAGCGTCCGAACAAGGCATTGAGCTGCAACCCTTCCGGCGCGACGGGTTTGGCGAGCCATTTGCCGCCATAGATGAAGGCGGTTTTGGCGCTGTTGCGGTCCCAGGCCGAGGTGAGGCCGGAAAGAAATTCGAGGCCCGGAATTTCCGTGCGCTCGGAAGTTTTGAGAACCGGGGTTGAGATGAAGGCTGCCGGCTCATGACCCTCAAGGGTCGGAATGTCGAAATCGGTCGGTTTGACGAGGGCGGAGCCCACCGCCACTTCATTGGCGATTTGGCTTTCCGTGTGAAAGCGGTAAGTCGGGCTGCCTGCTGTGTTCAGCGTCAGCGTGTCCCTGTTCCAGGCCTCGCCATAATGGGCGCGGGCGGTCTCCACAAACCCCCGATAGACGGCTTTCGAGCTTTCGATGGCGCTTTCCTGCCAGCCGAGAAGGCCGGGAATGCTCGCCAGATGCGGGTCATAGCCCATGAAACCGGAAAAGCTGAGCCCGGGCGCGGCATCAACCGTCTCCAGCATGGTTTTGAGCGTGGCTTTGCCGCGCACGCCGCCTCTATGAAGGCCGACATCGATCTCGATATTGAGGCGCATGGTAAGGCCGCGCGCTTTGGCAAGGTCTGCGTATTGCGCCAGGCGCTGGGGCGTGTCGATCAGCCATTCCACCTGCCGGGCCGGGTCGAAGGGACCGGGGGCGGCATGATCGTAAAAGCGCGCGGCCGCTTCCACCGGCATCGGTTTGCCGAGCAGGATCTCTGCTTCGGGCACATTGACGGCGACATAATTGAGGAAGGGCTGATGGAAGACCATGAGCCGGTTCGTACCCGCCCGTTCCATGATGCGTTTGACGAGGCCGAGGGCGGGCAGCGATTTTGCAACGATCCTGTAACCCATCTCGGGGCTGAGATCGGCTTTCAACAGGTCGATATTCCGGTCGAGTGCCGCGCGGTCGATGACAAGGGTGGGACGTTCCAGCTTTTCGCGTTTGAGCGCGCTGGTCATGGCGTTGAAATAGGCGCCCGCCTCGGCGCCGTTCTTCGAAGGACGCAGGCCGAAGAAACCGGCGGTCAGCCCCAGCGCCGCGCCGCCGCCGATGAGCAGGCGGCGGTCGATGGAGGCAAGCTGCTTCTTGAAATCGGCCATGGCTCAGGCTTCTCCGAAAACGTGACGCAGATGATCGTTGAGGAAGATGCCTTCCGGATCGAGCGCGCGGCGCACTTTCAGGAAGTCGTTCCAGCGCGGATAAAGCGCGGCAAAGTCATCCGCTCCCAGCGTGTGAAGCTTGCCCCAATGAGGCCGGCCATCATGAGCGCGGAAAATCGGTTCCATCGCCTGGAAATAGGGCTCGTATTCTTCTTCATGGTAGCGGTGGACAGCGATGGAGCAGCTGTCACGGCCGGTAAAGGGCGAAAGCCAGAGATCATCGCCTTTCACGAAGCGGAACTCGATGGGGAAGAAGACTTCGATATTGTTTTCCTCGATCGTGCGGCGCACTTCTTTCAAGGCATCGAGCGCTTTTTCTCTGGGCAGATGATATTCCATCTCGTTAAAGCGCACGCCGCGCTCGCTCGGATAGATGCGCCAGGACGTGTCGACATAGACTTCTTCCGGCAGGTCCTCGAGTTCCGAGCGGATGAGATATTCGCGTAGTGAGGGCGCCCAGCCGAGCCACTCCTGCAGGGCTTTCAAGGTCATCACGGCATCATCGTCATCGGTACTGACGCGCGGGCGGATGTCTTCATCCGTTTCGTCATGAGTGATGGCAAGGCACATGCCCGAATAGGGAATGTAATAGAATTCGAAATTGCGGTGCTGCGCGGCCAGGCTCTCGGCCTCTTCCATCATCTGATCGAAGGGCAGGGACCAGATGCGCCGCGTCAATTTGTAAGGCGTGCGGTTTTTCAGCGTGATTTTGGTCAGAACGCCGAGCGCGCCGAGCGAGACGCGTGCCGCCTCGAACACTTCCGAATTCTGCGACGGCGAGCAGGTCAGCACCTCGCCGCCCGGCGTAACGAGTTCAAGCTGCGTGATATAGCTCGACAGCGATCCGAACTCCGCGCCCGTGCCGTGGGTGGAGGTGGAGACGGACCCGGCCAGGGTCTGCTTGTTGATATCGGGCATGTTGATCAGCGCCTGGCCTTTTGCCTCCAGCGCCTTGCCGATATTGCCAAGCCTTGTGCCCGCGCCGAATGTGGCAGTCATCTTTTCCGCATCTGCATCGAGGACGCCGGAAAGCCTATCGAGAGAGAGCACCGTGCCGTCCGTCGGCACCAGCGCGGTGAAGGAATGGCCGGCGCCGACCGGGCGGATGGGGCGCGGGGCTTCTTTTAAGATTGCGGCGAGCTCGCCGGTCGTTCCCGGCGCAAGGCGGGCTTCGGGCAGGCAGCTTTGCCCGCCCGACCAGTTCTGCCATTTGATGCGTTCTGCGGACTGCGCCAGCGCTTTCAGCGGCCGGCCGGCGGTCAGGGCGGCAGCGCTCACGGCAGCACTGGCCCCGAGGGTCAAGATTTTGCGGCGAGTAAGGTCCATGGTCCGGCTCCTGGGTGTTGTCGTGCTTTTTTAAAAGGGGCGTCAGGACCCCGCGTCCGGCTGGGGCTGATTGGCAAGAAAAGCGATGAGCTTTTTGAAATCTTCCACTGAGCAATCGGGACAAAGGCCGAGCGGCGGCATGGCGCCGAAGCCGTTCAGCGTGCTTTGCAGAAGGCCTTCTTTGCCGCGCCATTCAAGCCGTTTGGCCCAGGCTTTCACATCGCCCGAGAGCGGCGCGCCGTTCATCGGGTCGCCGTGGCAGGTCATGCAGGAGCGGGCATATTTTTCGGCAAGAACGGGATCATCCGGAAGCCGCGCGCGCGCGTCCTCGGCGATTTCCTCCGGGCTGCGGGCATCCTGCGGCTCGTCGGGCGCGCAAGCGGTAAGGCCCATAAGCGCGGCGCCGAGGCCGAGCGCCAGAACGGACCGGCTCAATTTACGCGGCAGCGCGGTTTTTTTTGAAGAATGTGCTGCGGCATGTGCCGTGCGAGGTTTTACAGAACTGGGCACGATCATTCCCCCTTGATGTGCTGTTCTGAAGACAATGGCGGAAACGGCCGCGCCGATCAACAATAAATTAGTTATCGCTATCTTTGCGAAATTTTTCCAGCCAGGGCGCCCAATAGGCCCTGAGTTGACGGGCGGCCTCCCCGACAATGTCCTCATAGGAGAGCCGATCTTCCTCCAGCGCCATTTCCACGGCGGCATAGCCCATCTCGACAGAAAAACGAGCCTGTTTCCAGGCTTTCTCGCGCGATTCCATCGGCGTGATCGTCGCCAGATATTCGACGATCAAATCAGTGACCTGCCGGTGGGAGGCAAGGCGCACATCCTGCAGCGTGGGAACGGCGCGCAGGGCGCGCATGACGGCAAGGCCCCCCGGCTGTTCCACCGTAACGGTGATGGTGCGCAGCATGAAGTCTTCAGCGCTTTCGAAAAGGCCGACCGGGTCTGGCTCTCCCTGCTCGGAAAGCCACGCCATCGCCACCTCGTTCTGGCGCTCCATCAGCCGGTCGCCTAGCGCGCGCAGCACGGCGTATTTGTTCGGGAAGTAGCGGTAAAGCGCGGGCACGGTGACGCCCGCGTGTTCGGCGATCATATTGGTGGAGATGCGCTCCACGCCTTCTTCTTCGAGCAGACGGGCGGCAACATCCAGCAGGCGCTCATAGGTGGCTTTCGCCCGCTTTTGGCGCGGCTGAATTTTCGGTTCCAGGTTTACGCTATGATCCATACCGGTTGCCCTTCCCCTTTCCGGAGACTCTCCGGTTTCCTGTCCGTCTATCAACGCACAGGCACGGCAACGAGCATGTAGTTTACGTCTCTATCGCCGCTGAGAAACCATTTATCTTGCAACGGATTATACGACACGCCGGCCAAGTGGTTCACCTCTAGGTTTTGGCGCTGCAAATGCCTCTCAAACTCCTGCGGGGTAATGAATTTGCGCCAATCATGGGTGCCTCTCGGCAGCCAGCCCAGCACATATTCCGCGCCGATGACAGCAAGGCCGAGGGCTTTCAACGTGCGGTTGAGTGTGGCGCAGATCATCATGCCCTCCGGCTTGAGCATGGCGGCGCAAGCGGCCAGAAACGCATTGACATCGGCCACATGCTCGATGACTTCCATGTTCAAAATGACATCGAATTTTTCGCCTGCCTCTGCCAGCGCCTCGGCGGTGGTGGCGCGGTAATCGATGGCAAGGCCCTGCTCGGCCGCATGGACGCTGGCGGTCTTGATGTTCGCCTCACCCGCATCCGCGCCCACGACCTCGGCGCCCAGCCGTGTCATGGGCTCGCTCAAAAGCCCGCCGCCGCAGCCGATATCGAGCAGGCGCAGGCCTTTAAGGGGCTGACGAGCGCTTTCATCGAGGCCGAAATGGGCGCAGACCTGCTCACGGATAAAGCCGAGGCGGACGGGATTGAATTTATGGAGCGGGCGGAATTTCCCCCGCGGATCCCACCATTCCGCCGCCATGGCGCTGAAACGGGCAATTTCTCCCTCATCCACAGTCACCCCTTGCGGGCCTTTGGCGGGTTTATCCTGAGAAAGAGCAGGGTTTTCGGGTGTCGAGGGCATCTTTTGGGGCTTTCTGGTCGGGCATTGGGGCGTTTGACCTTGGGCCGCAGCGCCTTTTCAGGGGCGGTTGCGACTTGCCGGGCAAGCCAGTATGTATGAGCCCGCCGGTGCGGGGCCGTAAAGTTTCGGATGTTTCATCAACTTCATCCAGTCCTTGTATAGGAGCCAAGAACGGCTGCGGTCCAGACGCCCCGTGTCAAAGAGGAGAAATGATGGCCCGTTTGGTCATGAAATTCGGCGGCACATCGGTAGCCGATGTGGAGCGTATCAAGAATGTGGCTGCCCACGTAAAACGTGAGGTGGATGCTGGCAACCAGGTTGCGGTGGTGGTTTCTGCCATGTCGGGCAAGACCAACGAACTGGTCGGCTGGGTGAACGAAGCGGCGCGTCTGCATGACGCGCGCGAATATGACACTGTTGTCGCCTCGGGCGAGCAGGTGACGGTGGGGCTTTTGTCCATCGCGCTGCAGGAAATGGGCGTTGCTGCCCGCTCCTGGCTCGGCTGGCAAGTGCCGATCCGCACGAACGGCGCGCACTCGACCGCCCGGATTACCGAAATCGACGGCACGAACCTGATCGAACGCCTGGAACAGGGGCAGGTTGCGGTGATCGCCGGGTTCCAGGGCATCGGGCCGGACAACCGAATCACGACGCTGGGCCGGGGCGGCTCGGATACGAGCGCGGTGGCCATTGCCGCCGCCATCAAGGCGGAGCGCTGCGACATCTATACGGATGTGGACGGGGTTTACACGACCGACCCGCGCATCGTTGCGAAGGCCCGGCGCCTTGATAAGATCAGTTACGAAGAAATGCTGGAAATGGCGTCGCTCGGCGCCAAGGTTCTTCAAACGCGGTCGGTGGAACTTGCCATGGTGCACGGTGTGCGCCTGCAGGTGCGTTCCAGTTTCGATGCGCCCGACGCGCCGCAAGGCGGCGGCGAGGGAGCGAATTACAACGGCCCAGGTACCCTAGTTTGCGGTGAGGATGAGATTGTGGAACAGGAAGTCGTCAGCGGTATTGCCTATACGAAAGACGAAGCGAAAATCACGGTCCAGAAAGTCCAGGATCAGCCCGGCGTCGCCGCGAAAATTTTCGGGCCGCTCGCCGATGCCTCGATCAATGTGGACATGATCGTTCAGGATGTCTCCGAAGAAGACAAGCGCACGGATGTGACCTTCACGGTGCCGGCGAGCGATCTGGCCCGCGCCGAAGACGTATTGCGCAAAGCGCAGGCCGATATCGGTTTCGAGGAACTGAAAAGCGATACGGATGTCGTGAAACTGTCGATCATCGGCGTGGGCATGCGCTCGCATGCCGGTGTCGCACAAAAGATGTTTCAGACGCTTGCCGACAAGGGCATCAACATCCATGTGATCTCTACGTCGGAAATCAAGGTTTCCGTTCTGATCGACGCTGAATATACCGAACTTGCGCTGCGTGCCCTGCATTCGGCCTATGAGCTCGATGCCGCGTGAGCGGCACCGGGCCCATAACGGCTTTGTGCGGAAACCGGGTGTCAACGTTCTCATTTGAGCCGAAAAGGTGACGGGCTGATGCGGCGCGATGTCGGCAATCCGCGCGTTTTGCTGCGGCGGCTCCGGGAGGCGATGGCCGAACCGGGCAGCCCGCAAAAACGCCTCGACAAGACCGTGGTTCTGATTGCTCAGAACATGGTCACCGAGGTGTGCTCGCTTTACCTCCTGCGCAAAGGCAATCTGCTCGAACTGTTCGCGACGCAAGGTCTGAACCCTTCCGCCGTGCACCAGACGCGGCTGCGGGTGGGCGAAGGTCTTGTCGGCGACATTGCCCAGCATGCCCGCCCGCTCAATCTGACGGATGCCCAGGCCCATCCCGCCTTCGCCTACCGGCCGGAAACGGGCGAAGAAATTTATAAGTCCCTGATGGGTGTGCCCATCCTGCGCGGGGGGCGGGTGATCGGTGTGCTTGTCGTGCAGAACCGCACGATGCGCCATTATTCCGAAGAAGAAGTCGAGGCGCTGGAAACCGTCGCCATGGTGCTTGCCGAGCTTATCGGCGCGGCGGATCTTCTCGATGCGGATGAATTCTCCGAAGTTGCCGCCAGCCAGCCCGGCCAGCCGCATTATCTTGCCGGTACCTCGCTCTCCGAAGGCATTGCGCTTGGCCATGCCGTGCTGCATGAACCGCGTGTCCATGTTACCCATCTCATTGCAGAAGATGTCGATCAGGAAATCGCCCGGCTTGAAAGCGCCGTCTATGAGCTGCGCTCTTCCATCGACCGGATGCTTTCCACTTCCGACCTTTCCCATGCGGGCGAGCACCGCGAGGTGCTGCAGGCTTACCGCATGTTCGCCAATGACCGCGGCTGGCTGAAACGCATGGTCGATGTGGTGCGCACGGGGCTCACGGCGGAAGCGGCGGTGGAGCGCGTGCAGAATGACACGCGCGCGCGCATGCTGCGCCAGACCGACCCTTATCTGCGCGACCGGCTGCACGACTTGGACGATCTTGCCAACCGGCTCTTGCGGGTTTTGACCGGGGTCGGGCTTTCTTCCGTCAGCGCCATGCTGCCGGACGATGCGATCGTCATTGCGCGCAATATGGGGCCTGCCGAACTTCTCGATTACGACAAGTCGAAATTGCGCGGGCTGGTGCTCGAAGAAGGCGCGGCGAATGCCCATGTCGCCATTGTGGCGCGCGCGCTCGGGCTTTCGGCGGTGGGGCGCGCGGACGGTGTGCTCGATCATATCGAAGACGGCGATGCCATTATCGTCGATGGGGATACGGGCGAGCTTTATATCCGCCCCTCCCAGGAAGTCGTCGAAGCTTATTCGGAAAAGGCGCGCTTCCGCGCGAGGCGACAGGAACAATATAAAGCCATTCGCCATGAGGACCCCCGGACGCTGGACGGTGTGCGGGTCGATCTCAATGTGAATGCGGGCCTGCTTGTCGATCTGCCGCATATGGAAGAATCTGGAGCGGACGGGATCGGTCTTTTCAGAACCGAGCTGCAATTCATGATTGCCTCGACGCTGCCGAGCCAGAAAGACCAGCAGGAGCTTTATCAGGCGGTGCTTGATGCGGCGGGCGACAAGCCCGTCGTTTTCCGCACGCTCGATATCGGCGGCGACAAGGTGCTGCCTTACATGAAGGTGGCGAACGAAGAAAACCCGGCGCTTGGCTGGCGCGCGATCCGCATCGCGCTCGATCGCCCGGCGCTGTTGCGCCATCAGCTGCGCGCGCTTTTAGCGGCGGCGGCGGGGCGCGAGCTCCGGCTCATGTTCCCCATGGTGACGGAAGTTTCCGAGTTTGTGCGCGCCCGCCAGCTTGTCGATAAAGAGATACGCCGGCTTGAAAAGTTCGACAAGCCGCGCCCGACAAGTCTCATGGTCGGCACGATGCTGGAAGTGCCCTCGCTTGCTTGGCAGTTCGACACGCTTCTGCCACTCGTCGATTTCGTGTCCGTCGGCTCGAACGATTTGTTGCAGTTCTTTTTTGCAAGCGACCGGGGCAATGCGCGCGTCGCCCAGCGCTATGATTTGCTCTCGCCTGCCGCGCTTAACTTTCTGCGCCATGTGGTGCTGGCGTGTGAAAAGCATGAGGTGCCGCTGACGCTGTGCGGAGAGGTGGCGGGCAAGCCCCTGGAGGCCATGGCGCTGATCGGGCTTGGGTTCCGGCGGATCTCTATGTCGCCGGCGGCCGTCGGGCCGGTGAAAATGATGGTCCGATCGCTCGATACCCGCGCGCTCTCCAGCTTCATGGAGGCCCTTTATGCGCGTCCCGACGCCACTGTCCGGGCCGAGCTTTTGCGTTTTGCGGAAGAAAACGACATCCAGCTTTAGTTTTGGCGGGACCTTTGAAAAGGTATCCACAGGGCACCGCTGGAAGGGTTATGGGGCGCCGGCACTCCGCATTAGCGCATTTTGCCTTTGATTTCAGATAGATCGGCCATTGCGCCCGCCTCCGTCTTTGTGATTTAGTTAACCAAACAGCGTTACGATCCTGAAAAGTTGGCCCGTCAGGGCCTGCGCCTGCGATTCGCATATTGGTTCGCATTTGGCCAGTTCGTATTGGAGGCGTATTGGGGAGTGGGTCTGCGGCGTTTAAGCTGCGGGCGGCTGGCAAACAAGGAAGATGCTGGGGTCCGGCAGGCACGGGGGAACGGTCTGCAGGGCCCATTGGGGTTTTGGCGAAACGAGAGATTCCGCGAGCGGGACTAATGGTGGATCAAGAAGGTTCAGACGCTGAGCAGGAAGCCGGCCGCCGCCGGTTGCAGCTGCGCGACATTCGTGACGATGTACCTGAGACGGGCAGCCCTGCGGCCGAGCGTGTGGGTGACAAGCTGCGCGCGGCGCGGCTGAAGCGCGGCGAGGATCTGGCGCAGATTTCCGAAAGCCTGCGCATCCGCCGCACCTATCTTGAAGCGCTGGAAGACGGACGCCATTCCGCCTTGCCCGGCCGGCCTTATGCGCTGGGCTTTATTCGTTCTTATGCCGCCCATCTTGGGCTCGACGGCGCGGCCATGGCCGATGCCTATAAGCAGGAAACCGCGCCGCCGGATGAAACGGGCGAGCGTCCGGGTGCTGCAGGCCCGCAGGCCGGCAATGACGCCTTCTCCTTTCCTGAGGTCATCGAAGAAGCGCGGCTGCCGCGCGGCTCGCTGATCATTCTTTTCTTCCTTCTGGCCGGCGCGATTTATGGCGGCTGGTATCTGTCGATTTCCGCCGACAAGATGGTGAGCGAGCGCGTGCCGCCGCTGCCTTCGCAAAGCGGGGAAAGCGATGCCGGGGGGTCCGCGCCAGCGGAAGGCGATACCGAAATCCGCTCCTTCGCAGGCGACCGGGCAACCGCGGCGCCGATGAGCCGGAGCCCGGCGCTGCAGCGCCAGACGCCGCTGGATGAGGCCGCGCCGCTCGAAACCGCGCCGCTTGAAAATTCGGCTCCCGAGCTTGCCGCTTCCGCGCTTGAAGAAGGCGCGGCAGATGAAGCGGCGGGTGAAGAGCAGATCGCCGCGCTTACCCCCGCGCCCGGCAGCGAGACGGGACCGAGCCCCGCCCAGACGCTCGACACGCGCGCAGGCCGCCCGGAAGATTATGAAACGCCTGAAGGGGGCGAGGCGACGGCCACCCCGCTCGATGGCGGGGCAATTTACGGCGCGGAAGGCGCGGCTGCGGGCCGGGTCATCATCCGCGCCCTTAAAGATGCCTGGATGCGGGTGGAAGATCAGGCAGGCAATGTGCTGATCAATCAGACGCTGAAATCCGGCGATGTCTACCGCACGCCCAATATCGAAGGGCTTATTCTTGTCGCCCGGGACGCGGGTGCCTTTGAAATTCTGGTGGACGATCAGTCGGTCGGCTATGCAGGTCCTGCAGGTCTGGTTCTGACCGGCAAGTCGCTCAATCCGGGCGATCTGCGCTGATCCGGCCTTTTATGCGGCTTTTGCGCCTTTAATCCGCCCCGCGCGCCGCCCCGCGGCCTTGATAGCTGCAAGGGCGCGTCCATTTTGCTATAGAACGCGAAACGGTTCTAAAAGACGGCAGCGGCCTTCGCGGCCCGCCCGGTCAAGCCTGCGAAAGGCAGTTGGTTCATGAGCATTCGTCCTTGGCGCGATATCGAGCGGCGCAAAAGCCGTCAGATTTTTGTCGGCAATGTGCCGGTAGGCGGCGACGCGCCGATTTCGGTGCAGTCCATGACGAACACGCTGACCCATGATGTGGCGGCGACGGTGGCGCAAATCCACCAGCTGGAAGAAGCGGGCGCCGATATCGTGCGCGTCTCCTGCCCGGATGGGCTTTCCGCGCGCGCGCTGAAGGAAATCACGGCGGAAGTTTCCGTGCCCATCGTGGCGGATATTCATTTCCATTATAAGCGCGCCATCGAAGCGGCGGAGGCGGGGGCTGCATGCCTGCGCATCAATCCGGGCAATATCGGCTCGCCCGAACGCGTACGCGAGGTGGTGAAAGCGGCAAAGGATCATGGCTGCTCGATCCGCATCGGCGTGAATGCGGGCTCGCTCGAGAAACATCTTCTGGAAAAATATGGCGAGCCGTGCCCGGAAGCGATGGTGGAAAGTGCGCTCGATCATGTGCGCGTGCTCGAGGAGAATGATTTCCGTGAGTACAAGATTTCCGTCAAAGCGTCGGATATTTTCCTGACCGTTGCCGCCTATCAGGCGCTGGCCGAGGCGGTGGACTGCCCCTTGCATCTTGGGATCACGGAAGCGGGCGGGCTGATGAGCGGGACGGTGAAGTCCTCCATCGGTCTCGGCTCGCTGCTTTGGGCGGGCATTGGCGATACGATCCGCGTCTCCCTTTCCGCCGATCCGGTGGAAGAAATCCGTGTCGGTTTCGATATTCTGAAATCGCTCGGCCTCCGGCACCGGGGCGTCAATATTATTTCCTGCCCGTCCTGCGCGCGCCAGGGCTTCAACGTCATCGAGACGGTGAAAGTGCTGGAAGACAGGCTTGCGCATATTTCAACGCCCATGACGCTTTCCGTCATCGGCTGCGTGGTGAACGGACCGGGCGAGGCGACGCATACCGATATCGGCTTTACCGGCGGCGGCGCCGGTTCGGGCATGGTCTATCTTGCCGGCTTGCCGGATCATAAAATGGCCAATGACAAGATGATCGATCATCTAGTTTCGCTGGTTGAGGAAAAGGCCGCCGAAATCGATAAGGCGCGCGCCGAAGAAGAAGCTGCAAAGAAAGAGCTGCCCCATGCGGCGGCGGGCGATTAGCGCGGGGTCCTTCGCCCTTTCCTTCTCCTTTGCAAGACCGGACCTATGATACCCCAGGAAAAACTGCAGCGCGTTCTCGACCGTTTCGATGCCATTCAATCGGAAATGAATTCCGATCTGGCGCCCGAGCGTTTCGTCAAACTCTCCAAGGAATTTTCCGAGCTTCAGCCCATCGCGGCAGCGGTTATGGAATACCGCGATGCCGTGGCGGCACTCGAGGAGGCGCGCGAGATGCAGGCCGATCCTGAAATGGCGGAGATGGCGCGCGAGGAAGCCGAAGAGCTTGAAGAGCGCTTGCCCGAACTTGAGCGCGGCGTCGAGCTGATGCTGTTGCCGAAGGATGCCGCCGATAATTGTAACGCTATCGTCGAAATCCGAGCCGGGACGGGCGGCGATGAGGCCGCGCTTTTTGCGGGCGATCTTTTCCGTATGTATGAGCGTTATGCCGCCGCGCGGGGCTGGAAGATCGAGCTGATCTCCGTCTCGGAAGGCGAAGTTGGCGGCTATAAGGAAATCATTCTCGCGGTTTCGGGCGAGGGGGTTTTTGCGCGGCTGAAATTCGAAAGCGGGGTGCACCGGGTGCAGCGCGTGCCGGCAACGGAATCGGGCGGGCGCATTCACACCTCCGCTGCAACGGTTGCGGTTTTGCCGCAGCCTGAAGAAGTCGATATCAAGATCGAGGACAAGGACCTGCGCATCGACGTTTACCGCTCGAGCGGGGCGGGCGGCCAGCACGTCAACACGACCGACAGTGCGGTGCGTATTACGCATATTCCGACGGGCATTGTGGTGACGCAGCAGGATGAAAAATCCCAGCACAAGAACCGCGCCCGTGCCATGCAGGTGCTGCGGGCGAGGCTTTTTGAGGCCGAGCGCGAGCGCCAGGCGGAAGAGCGCGCTGCAACGCGCAAAGGCCAGGTGGGTTCGGGCGACCGCTCGGAACGCATCCGCACCTATAATTTCCCGCAAGGGCGCGTGACCGATCACCGCATCAATCTGACTTTGCACAAGCTCGACAAGGTGCTGGAAGGCGAAGCGCTGGAGGAGCTCATCTCGGCGCTGATTGCCGAGGATCAGGCCGCCCAGCTTGCTGCCATGGGCGATGTCGCGTGAGTGAGGCGCCGCTCGCCGGAGCTTTGCCGAGCCGGGAGGAGATGCGCCGGCAGATGGTGGAGCGGCTTGCCCAGGGCGGTATCGAGAATCCGGCGCTCGATGCGCGCCTTCTTCTATGTGCCGCGCTTGGCGTGGAAGATATTGCCTTGATCTCCGCACCGGAAGAAAAGCTGAGTGCTGAAGAGCGGGAGACCGTAGAGGCGTATCTTCAACGGCGGCTGACGGGTGAGCCCGTCTCGCGCATCCTGGGGCGGCGGGAGTTCTGGGGGCTTTCATTCGGTCTCAATGAGGCAACCCTCGACCCGCGCCCCGACAGTGAAACATTGGTGGAGACGGCGCTCCGTCATTTTAATTTGCCTCAAAACGAAAGCCCCCGCGTTCTCGATCTCGGCACAGGTTCCGGCTGCCTGCTTCTGGCGCTGCTCTATGAGCTTGAAAGTGCTTGGGGGCTCGGCACCGACCGCTCGGAAAATGCGCTGGGCATGGCCCGGCAGAATGCGGCAGCATTAGGGATTGGAAGCCGCGCAGCCTTCGCCTGCGCCGATTGGGGCGCTGCGCTTCGCGGCGGCTTTCACCTCGTGGTAAGCAATCCGCCTTATATTCCGGGTGCGGATATCGAAGGGCTGCAGCGTGAAGTGCGCGCGCATGATCCGCGCGCCGCGCTCGATGGCGGCTTGGACGGGCTTGATCCCTACCGCATTCTGTTTGCTCAGTTCGATGGGCTTGCGAGCGATGGTGGTATCGGCGTTTTCGAGTTTGGCGCAGGTCAGGAAGACGCGCTTTTTGCTCTGGCCCGCGAAGCAGGCTTGAGGGTGATCGAAACGGCCTGCGACCTTGGCGGAAAGCCGCGCATTTTGGCGGTCTGCAAAGTATAAAACGGGCATAAAAAGCCGCGTAAAAAAGACTTGGAAAGACGGGGCCCAGCGGCTAGGTTGCGAGTGAGGGTTGGCGCTTTGAGTTGCCGTCCCGCCCATGAACTCTTCTCTCCTGATGGTGTGAAGAAAGCTATTCGACGGGCGGCAAAGCTTGGTTTCAGGCAGACTTGATTTCAGGCAATCAAAGCAGAACGGGAACGGGCGCTGTGATTGAGCGCCTTGGCCAAACTTCTACGCATCATTGCCTCAACAGTTCGCGCCTTGCAGATTTTACTGGCGGAATTGTGTAATGAGCGTGTGAGCGAATTTTCACGGCGGATGAGGAATCTGTTTCTGTCCGCTTCAGCGGCGCACTATGCCGATCACATTATCGAATGGGCATCATAGCCGGTTGATAAATCCATTTTTTTGGACTGTTACGAGAGTCGAAAAACAATGAGGCAGGGTCAAAACCCCAAAAGAGCCCGCGGCCGTGGCCGCCGTCCGCAAAATCCGCTTGGCCGGACCATGGACAGCAATGGGCCTGACGTCAAAATCCGTGGCACCGTTCAACATATTTGCGAGAAGTATCAGGCGCTGGCCCGCGATGCCCAGGCATCCGGCGACCGGGTGGGTGCGGAGAATTATCTTCAGCATGCAGAGCATTATTACCGCCTGATTCTGCAGCATCAGGGCGCGCCGGGCGATGAGGCGCGTCAGAACGGCGATGCCCGCCGCAGCGACGGCCAGGATAATGGCGAAGAGGGTGATTATGACGAGGCGGGTGAAACCGCCTCGCAGGGCGATGGCCAGAATCAGGGCCAAAACCAGAACCGGGGCCGCAACCAAGGTCAGAACCGGGGCCGCAATCAGAACCGGCAGGGCCCGCGCGGGGAAGACCGTGCCGCGTCCGACGGCAACGGGGAAGACACCGGCGAGGCGGTATCCGCTGCACCCGCTCCCGCGTCCAGCGAGGGGGCAGGGGAAGGCGAGCAGGAGGCCCAGCCCAAGCGCCGCACCACCCGCCGCCGCCGCGCCCCGCGCAGCGAGGGTGGCTCGGAAGGCGGCGATGACGGGGCGCCGGAAGCCGGCTCCGACAGCGCGCCTGCTGAAGCTGCTCAATAAGCACTCTGAAAGCGCGTTTCCGCCAGATTTTCATATCCACTCTTCTTGTGTGGCAGATGGGGCACACCCATATAGATGAAGCGCGGCGCCTTTAAGGGCCGCGTCATCTTCTGCTGCTTGTCTTGGCTTTAAGAAAAGCTGCGGCATGCGGCAGATCAAAGCCACAATAGACATCTCGGGCTATGCTGATTTTATCGGGTAACCTTGATGTGCTGATGAGAGGACCGACATGGATCTGGAAAAATATACGGATCGTGCGCGCGGGTTCATTCAATCCGCGCAAGGCTTGGCGCTGCGGGAGGGACACCAGCGCCTGACGCCGGAACATTTGCTCAAAGTCATTCTGGACGATGAAGAAGGCCTGGCGGCCGGTCTCATCCGCAATGCAGGCGGCGACCCTGCCGCGGCGCTAAATGCCGTGGAAGCTGCCTTGGGTGCCATTCCCAAGGTTGAAGGAGGCGGTGCCGGCCAGCTTTATCTTGCGCCTGAAACGGCGAAGGTTTTCGAGCAAGCCGAACAGCTCATGAAAAAGGCGGGCGACAGTTTCGTCACCGTCGAGCGGCTGCTTCTGGCGCTCGCCATCGAACCTGGGACGGGCGCGCAAAAGGCGCTTTCTGCTGCCGGAGCCAATCCGCAAAATCTTAATGCCGCAATCAATGAAATCCGCAAAGGGCGCACCGCCGACAGTGCCTCGGCGGAAGAAGGCTATGACGCCTTGAAGAAATATGCGCGCGATCTGACCGAAGAGGCGCGCAACGGCAAGCTCGACCCGGTGATCGGGCGCGACGAAGAAATCCGCCGCTCGATCCAGGTGCTCTCACGGCGCACGAAAAACAACCCGGTCCTGATCGGGGAACCCGGCGTCGGTAAGACGGCGATCGTGGAAGGGCTGGCGCTACGCATCGTCAATGGCGATGTGCCGGAAAGCCTGCGCAACAAATCGCTCCTTTCGCTCGATATGGGCTCGCTCATTGCTGGGGCGAAATACCGAGGCGAGTTCGAAGAGCGGCTGAAGGCGGTGCTTTCCGAAGTCAGCTCGGCGGATGGGCAGATCATTCTCTTCATCGACGAAATGCATACGCTGGTGGGCGCAGGCAAGACGGACGGGGCGATGGATGCTTCGAACCTGCTCAAGCCGGCTTTGGCGCGCGGCGAGCTTCACTGCGTGGGCGCGACGACGCTCAACGAGTACCGCAAATATGTGGAAAAGGATGCGGCGCTTGCCCGCCGCTTCCAGCCGGTCTTCGTTGCCGAGCCGACGGTGCAGGATACGATTTCGATCCTGCGCGGGCTGAAAGAGAAGTACGAGCTCCATCACGGGGTGCGAATCACCGACAGCGCCATCGTTTCGGCGGCGACTTTGTCGGACCGCTATATCACCGACCGCTTTTTGCCCGACAAGGCCATCGACCTTGTGGATGAGGCGGCGAGCCGGCTGCGCATGCAGGTCGATTCCAAACCCGAAGAGCTTGATGAGCTCGACCGGCGGATCATTCAGCTCAAGATCGAACGCGAAGCGCTGAAGAAAGAAACCGACAGCGCCTCGAAAGAGCGTCTGGAGCGCATTGAGCAGGAACTTGCCGAACTCGAATCGAAATCGGCATCGCTCACCGCCGCCTGGCAGTCGGAGAAGCAGCGTCTCGGCAATGCTCAGAAGCTCAAGGAAGAGCTTGACGGTGCGCGCAACGAGCTTGTGCAGGCCCAGCGCAAGGGCAATCTGGAGCGGGCGAGCGAGCTTTCCTACGGCATCATCCCGGCGCTTGAAAAGCAATTGCAGGCGCTGGAGCAGGCCGAGGAAGAACGCGATACGCTGGTGGATGAAGCCGTCACGGATGAAGACGTGGCGCAGGTCGTCTCCCGCTGGACGGGCATTCCCGTCGATAAGATGCTGGAAGGCGAGCGCGAAAAGCTGCTTCATATGGAAGCGACCTTGCGCGCAAGGGTCATCGGGCAGGAAGAAGCGGTTGCCGCCGTCTCCCGCGCCGTGCGCCGCGCGCGCGCGGGCCTGCAGGACCCCAACCGGCCGATCGGCTCCTTCCTCTTCCTCGGGCCGACGGGCGTCGGAAAGACGGAGCTGACGAAGGCGCTTGCCGGGTTCCTTTTTGACGACGATCAGGCGATCTGCCGGCTGGATATGTCCGAATATATGGAAAAGCATTCGGTCGCCCGGCTCATCGGCGCGCCGCCCGGCTATGTGGGCTATGAAGAAGGCGGGGCGCTGACCGAAGCGGTGCGCCGCCGGCCCTATCAGGTCGTGCTGTTCGATGAGATCGAAAAAGCCCATCCGGATGTCTTTAACGTGCTCTTGCAGGTGCTCGATGACGGGCGCCTGACGGACGGTCAGGGGCGCACGGTCGACTTCAAGAATGTCATCATCATCATGACGTCGAACCTTGGGGCCGAATTCCTGGCCGGCCAGAAGGAAGGCGAGGAGAGCGAAGCGGTGCGCGAGCAGGTGATGGATGTGGTGCGCTCGCGTTTCCGGCCCGAATTCCTGAACCGGCTCGACGAGATCCTGCTCTTCCATAGGCTGAACCGCGGCCAGATGGACGGCATTGTCGATATTCAGCTTGTCCGGCTGCTGGCGCTTCTGGCGGACCGTCACATCACGCTGGAGCTCGACAGCGACGCGCGTCATTGGCTGGCCGAGAAGGGCTATGATCCTGTTTATGGCGCGCGGCCTTTGAAGCGGGTCATTCAGCGCAATGTGCAGGACCCGCTGGCCGAGCTTTTGCTGCAAGGCGACATCAAGGACGGGGAAACCGTCAAGGTGACGCTGGGCGAGGGCGGCTTGCTCTTTAATGAGAAGGCCGCCGAGCAGGTGGCGGCGGAGTAAGCCTCAAGTAATATGAGCGAGAAGGCCGGGCCCGTGCCCGGCCTTTTCTTTGGTCCCGTCCGCCCCCTTCTTCCTTCTGTTCTTTTGCCTGTTCTTACCTTTAGAGTGAGGCGCGGAAGGGGAGAGATTTCATGAAGAAGTTATGGACAGGGCTGGCCGTCCTCGCGGTTCTGGCGGCGGCAGGCGCGTACTGGGTCAACAAGTCGGCGAGCGGCATTCCTGGGTTCTATGCCTGGAAGGCGGTGACGGGCGCACCGCAAAGCGCCGGGAAACTGCCGGTCAATGGCATCGACCTTTACTATGAGGTCTATGGCGAGGGGCCACCGGTCATCGTGCTGCATGGCGGGACGGGCTTTATCGAAAGCATGCATTATCAGATCCGTGCCTTGAGCGCCGGGCACCGTGTCATTGCGATCGACAGCCGCGGTCATGGGCGCTCCAGTGAGCCTGAGGGTGCGCTGCATTACACCGATATGGCTGGCGATGTGACGGCATTGATGGATCATCTGGGGCTCGCGCAAGCCGATGTCGTGGGATGGAGCGATGGCGGCATTATCGGCCTCTTGCTTGCGGTCCATGCGCCGGAGCGTGTCGGCAAGGTGGTGGCGATCGGGGCGAATTACGATGTCAGCGGTACCGGGGGAGATTTTTCCTCACTCACGGCGGATCATGAAGCTTTTGCGGCGGCGCGCGGCATGTATGAGCACCTCGCCGCGGATCCTGCCCATTGGCCTGTCTTCTTCGAGAAGATCATAACCATGTGGCAGACGGAGCCCTTGATCACGGAGGCGGAGCTGCGAGGTGCAAAGACGCCCATTCTCGTCATGGCGGGAGAGTTCGATTCCATCAAGCCGGAACATACGGAAAAGATGGCGGCGCTTCTGCCGGACGGCGAGCTTCACATCGTGCCGGGCGGCACGCATTTCATTCCGCTGGAAAAGCCGGATGAGGTGAATGCTGCGATGCTGGCCTTTCTGGAGAAATAGGCACGGCGCTTAAACAAACAAAAAAGGCCGGAGAAATCTCCGGCCTTTTTCATGTCTGCTTATGCGCTCTATTCGGCAATGTCGGCTTTGGCGACCTTCGTCAGTTCCGGCGCTGCGGCCATCTTCAGATCGATGTCCTGCTGCACGGCCGCGAATTTCTTCAGCTCGGCTTTCGCCAGCTTGCGTCCGGTCGGCACGCGGATTTTGAGCGGGTTGGTCTTCTTGCCGTTGACCATGACTTCGTAGTGAAGGTGCGGGCCCGTAGAGCGGCCTGTGGTGCCGACATAGCCGATTACCTGGCCCTGTTTCACGCGGCGGCCTTCCTTGATGCCGCGGGCATAGCCGTTCATATGGGCATAGGCTGTCTTGTAGCCATTGGCGTGACGCAGCCGCACATAGTTGCCGTAGCCGCCATAGCGGCGGGCCATCTCAACCGTGCCGTCACCGGCGGCATAGATGGGGGTGCCCGTCGGGGCGGCAAAGTCCGTACCCGAATGAAGTTTCGTATAGCCCAGGATCGGGTGTTTGCGGCGGCCGAAATTCGAGGAGATGCGGGCGCCGTCGATCGGCGTCTTCATCAGGAACTTCTTCATGCTCTGGCCGTTCTGGTCGAAATAGTCCCAGTTGCCGTCGCCCGGATCGAAGCGCCAAAGCTGGCGCTTCTTGCCGCCGACGGTCATGGCGGCATAAAGGACCTGGCCTTCACGTACCGCAACGCCGTTCTCGTCATAGTCGCGGGCGAAGAACACTTCGAAACTGTCGCCGACGCGGATCTCGCGCTGAAAGTCGATGTCGTAGGAATACATCCGGATCAGCTCGACCGTGATGGCGGGGGGGATGCCCGCATCATTGGCGGCGAGGAAGAGGCTGGAATCGATCGTAGCTTTGGCCTGCACGAAACCGGTCTTCAGCTCCGTGACTATTTCTTCGCCCTTATAAGTGCCGTCCGCCATGCGGTGTACGGCAACCTGGCGGTCGACATCCGTCTTGATCGCCATGGAAAGCAGCGTGTTCGAGGGTGCCTCTTCATCCGCATTTGCGGTCGTGTCCGCCTCGCGCGGCCATTCCTCGAAGGTCAGCTCCAGTTCCTGACCGGCGCGCAGTTTGCGCGGATCGTAATGAGAGCGCATGGCGGCGATCGCCATATGCGCATCTTCGCGCACCGCGCCCTTGTCGACGAGCACGCCCATCAGTGTGTCGCCGCGGCCGACCGCGACGGTGCGGGTAATGCGTTCCGGTGTTACGGGCGTTGCAGGCTCCGCCATGCCGGGTGCCATATCGGCGCCGAGAAGTTCGTCCGTGATCTGAGTGCTTGCCGTCTGCGTTTCGCTTGTCTCTGTGCCGCTTGATGCCTCGGACTGTGCCTGCGCGGTTTGTGCCGGCGCATCGAGCTTCAGCGTGAGGGGTGCAACGGAGGATGTGTTGCCGGAAGAGGCGGCGACCTGGTTGCTGCCTTCTTCCTGCGGGCGCAGATCCTCGACCAGCAGCTTCGGTGTCGCATCGGCAGCAAGAATGGCCGGCTGGCTCGTCGCATAAGGAGCGATCAGCGCGCCGAGCCCGATCCCGAGCAGTGCAAGAGAAAGCCCCGCCATGCCTGCGGCGGCCTTCAGATAGCGGCTGCGCTCGCCGGCAGAAGCTGTGCCGGGCACGGCCAGATAACCGGCGGATGCCATAAGGCGTTCTTTGAAGGTATGAAGGCGCTCTTTAAGGGAGCGCTGCCATTTAGGTGTGTGTTGCGGCCAGACGGTGTCTTCTGCCGCCCGCCAATACGCGGCATTGCCGTTTCTCGATGAATCGTCCACGCGGGTCCCCGAATCGAACAAAGATACCCCCAATTCCCCAGGTGGCCTGACTGCTTTGCCTAAGAAATAGGCTGCTTCACGCGATAAGCCCGCGCGAGGCAAGCAGCGACCGGTTCCGCTATCCCCATAACGGTGATCAGAACGATGACCCGCTATGGAACAAGTGTCAATTGGCCACGCATTATTCAGGCCAATATTTCCCCCGGTTTTCCGCAAGTTAGCTCTTTTTGTTCGACTGAGCAGGAAGACTGTCCGCTAAAGCCTTCCAAATACGAAGCTTTTTCCAAATGCGTAAGCAGAGCTTGTCACAAAAGGTCCAATAAACCGTGAATCGGCGGGTATTTTCTCCAAAATTACCCGGCAGGTGCCGCCACGGGCGGAAAACTGAGTCAATTTCGGAGCCGGTTTAATCGGTTTTCGCGGGGGCAGCAGGCGGGCGGGTGGAAGTTTTTTTGCCTCGTTCCGGAGAATATTTTCTTATATTTCAATGGGTTAACTTGTCCGGCCAAAAAAATTCAGAAATCCTTCAAAAAGAGGTTTGACACCCTCGGTGAGTCCCCATATAAACCGCGCTCACCGGGCCACGGCGCTCCACTTCCCGGTGGAAAAGACAGCTACTCCGCAAGGTCTTGCGTTTTAGCGGTTTTTGTGGCCAAATCGAAGATCCAACGCTTCGTACAAAGGCTGGCCGCCTCGTTAAGTTAATGAGGTGAATCAGCTTCTTCGGTCTGGAAACAGGCCGACGTGTTTTGGGACGCCTTGCGGCTTAAAGCACACCTGCTCTTTGACATTGTGGTTTTGAGAAAGAGAAACGTGGACGGCGGGTCCTGGCGAGTTCAGGAACGTCTTCCGGGCAACCGGAAGAAACGCTTGAACGCACAAGACACTGACTGTCTGACGTTTCTAAAACACCCTGTCATTTGACCTTTTGGTCAAAAGACATTTTGAGTGTTTTGCGTCGGCCTCGGTATTTCCACCGGGGCAGCAGTCGGATCAGCTCAATTTGAGAGTTTGATCCTGGCTCAGAACGAACGCTGGCGGCAGGCTTAACACATGCAAGTCGAACGCGAACGTACCTTCGGGTACTAGTAGAGTGGCAGACGGGTGAGTAACGCGTGGGAACCTACCTAGGGGTACGGAATAACGCAGGGAAACTTGTGCTAATACCGTATACGTCCTTCGGGAGAAAGATTTATCGCCCCTAGATGGGCCCGCGTTGGATTAGCTTGTTGGTGAGGTAATGGCTCACCAAGGCTACGATCCATAGCTGGTCTGAGAGGATGATCAGCCACACTGGGACTGAGACACGGCCCAGACTCCTACGGGAGGCAGCAGTGGGGAATCTTGCACAATGGGCGAAAGCCTGATGCAGCCATGCCGCGTGAGTGATGAAGGCCCTAGGGTTGTAAAACTCTTTCAGTGGGGAAGATAATGACGGTACCCACAGAAGAAGCTCCGGCTAACTCCGTGCCAGCAGCCGCGGTAATACGGAGGGAGCTAGCGTTGTTCGGAATTACTGGGCGTAAAGCGCACGTAGGCGGACTGATCAGTTGGGGGTGAAAGCCCAGGGCTCAACCCTGGAACTGCCTTCAATACTGTCAGTCTTGAGTCCGAGAGAGGTGAGTGGAATTTCCAGTGTAGAGGTGAAATTCGTAGATATTGGAAAGAACACCAGTGGCGAAGGCGGCTCACTGGCTCGGTACTGACGCTGAGGTGCGAAAGTGTGGGGAGCAAACAGGATTAGATACCCTGGTAGTCCACACCGTAAACGATGGATGCTAGTTGTCGGGCAGCATGCTGTTCGGTGACGCAGCTAACGCATTAAGCATCCCGCCTGGGGAGTACGGTCGCAAGATTAAAACTCAAAGGAATTGACG
>DGNO01000001.1:87563-780654 GCA_002389665.1 Rhodobiaceae bacterium UBA4490 | reverse complement strand
CGTCTCCGCTATCATCGAGTAATCAGGGCAGGCGGCGCCCGGCAACGGGCCCCCTCCACCGGGTAGGCATTAGGAAGAAGCAATGCAGAGCCAAAATATTCGCATCCGGTTGAAGGCGTTCGATCATCGAATTCTGGACACTTCGACGAAGGAAATCGTGAATACCGCAAAGCGCACGGGCGCTCAGGTGCGCGGGCCTATTCCGCTGCCGACCCGCATTGAGAAGTTTACGGTTATTCGTGGTCCTCATATCGACAAGAAGAGCCGTGAACAATTCGAGATCCGCACGCATAAGCGGGTACTCGACATCGTAGATCCGACCCCGCAGACGGTCGATGCGCTTATGAAGCTCGATCTTGCTGCTGGTGTTGATGTTGAGATCAAGCTCTAAGAGCGCGATCTCGGATTAGAAAAAGGATTTCGGACCCATGCGCTCCGGAGTGATTGCACAGAAGTTGGGTATGACCCGCGTATTCACCGAAGACGGCCGGCACGTTCCGGTTACCGTTCTTCGTCTGGATAATTGCCAGGTCGTTTCTCAGCGTACCGAAGACAAACATGGTTATTCCGCCGTTCAGCTTGGTGCTGGCCGGGTGAAGCCGAAAAACGTGAACCGCGCGATGCGGGGTCATTTCGCCGTCGCTCATGTCGAGCCCAAGCGGAAGATGGCCGAGTTCCGCGTGAGCGCCGACAATCTGATCGATGTTGGTTCGGAAATCACCGCCGACCACTTCGTGGCGGGCCAGAAGGTGGACGTTTCCGGCACCTCGATCGGTAAAGGCTTTGCCGGTGCCATGAAGCGGCATAATTTCGGCGGCCTTCGCGCCTCGCACGGCGTGTCCATCAGCCACCGTAGCCATGGTTCCACGGGTCAGTGCCAGGAGCCGGGCCGCGTCTTCAAAGGTAAGAAGATGGCCGGTCACATGGGCTCGGTGCGGGTGACGACGCAGAATCTGGAAATCGTGCAGACGGATGCGGACCGCGGTCTGATCCTGGTGCGCGGCGCCGTTCCCGGCTCCAAAGGCGGCTGGGTCTTCCTGCGCGATGCCGTAAAGCATCCGCTGCCGGAAGGTGTGCCGATGCCGGCTGCGATCCGTGCGGCGAACGGCGGCGCGGCTGCCGAGAGCGCCGAACCGGCAGAAGCAGCTGAAGAGAAAGGTGAAGAGTGATGAAGGCGGATGTAACGACTCTTGAGGCCAAGAAGGCCGGTACGGTCGATCTGCCGGAGGACGTCTTCGGTCTGGAACCGCGGGCCGACCTCTTGCACCGGATGGTGACCTATCAGCTGGCCCGTCAGCAGGCAGGCACGCACAAGTCCAAAGGCCGCTCGGAAGTGGCCGGCAGCACGAAAAAGATCGTGCGCCAGAAGGGCTCGGGCGGGGCACGTCACGGCAACAAGAAAGCCCCGCAGTTCCGCGGCGGCGGCAAGGCTTTCGGCCCGGTTTTGCGCAGCCATGCCGTAAGCCTGCCGAAGAAGATCCGCGCGCTGGCGCTCCGTCACGCTCTTTCGGCCAAAGCGACGGCCGGCGAGCTGGTCATTCTGGAAGACGTCAACATGACGGCGCCGAAGACCAAGACGGTCAAGGAAGCGTTCGGCAAGCTCGGTCTGAACTCGGTTCTGATCATCGACGGCCCGGAGCTGAATGAAAACTTCGCTCTGGCAGCCCGCAACATTCCCCATGTGGATGTGCTGCCGGCTCAGGGCATCAACGTTTATGACATTCTGCGCCGCGACAAGCTGGTCTTGACCAAAGCGGCCCTCGACAGCCTGGAGGCGCGGTTCAAATGAGCGACGCCAAGTATTACGACACCATCGTTTCGCCGCTGATCACCGAAAAAGCCACCATGGCTTCGGAACAGAACCAGGTGATTTTCCGTGTGCCGCTGGTCGCGACCAAGCCGGAAGTCAAAGAAGCCGTCGAAAAGCTCTTTGGCGTCAAGGTGAAAGCCGTGAACACGCTGCGCCAGAAGGGCAAGACGAAGCGCTTCCGCGGCACCATCGGCCGCCGCAGCGATTTCAAGAAAGCTATCGTGACGCTCGAGGAAGGTTACTCGATCGACGTGACGACGGGCCTTTAAGACTAAGGGAAGAGCTAGAGAACAATGGCACTTAAGAGCTATAAACCTACAAGCCCTGCCCAGCGCGGTCTGGTCCTCGTCGATCGCAGCGCCCTGTGGAAAGGCAAGCCCGTCAAGTCGCTCACCGAAGGGCTGACGAAGAAGGGTGGCCGTAACAATACCGGCCGCATCACGGCCCGGCGTATCGGCGGCGGTCACAAGCGCGCTTACCGCGTGGTGGATTTCAAGCGCCGCAAATACGACGTGGCAGCGACGGTTGAGCGTCTGGAATACGACCCCAACCGCACGGCATTCATTGCGTTGATCAAATACGAAGACGGAGAGCTGTCCTACATCCTGGCGCCGCAGCGTCTGGCCGTCGGCGACCGGGTGATCTCGGGCGAGCGCGTGGACGTGAAACCAGGCAACGCGATGCCGCTGTCCAGCATTCCGGTCGGCACCATCATCCACAATGTGGAGATGAAGCCGGGCAAGGGCGGCCAGATGGCGCGTTCGGCAGGCACTTACGCGCAGCTCGTGGGCCGCGACCAGGGGTACGCCATTCTGCGCCTCGGCTCCGGTGAGCAGCGTCTCGTCTCCGGCAAGTGCATGGCCTCTATCGGCGCCGTGTCCAACCCGGATCAGGCAAACATTACGCTGGCCAAGGCAGGCCGTAAGCGCTGGCACGGCAAGCGTCCGTCGGTTCGCGGTGTCGCGATGAACCCGATCGATCACCCGCATGGCGGCGGTGAAGGCCGTACCTCGGGTGGCCGTCACCCGGTGACCCCTTGGGGCAAGCCGACCAAGGGCAAGCGGACCCGTTCGAATAAGTCTACGGATAAGTTCATTGTCCGCAGCCGTCACCAGCGCCGGAAGTAAGGGAAACGAAGCATGACTCGTTCTGTTTGGAAGGGCCCGTTTGTAGACGGCTACATGCTGAAGAAGGCCGATGCCGTTCGCGAAGGCGGACGCAAGGAAGTAATCAAAATCTGGAGCCGCCGTTCCACGATCCTTCCGCAATTCGTCGGGCTGACCTTCGGCGTCTATAACGGCCAGAAGCACATTCCGGTGCTCGTGTCGGAAGACATGGTCGGTCACAAGTTCGGTGAATTCGCGCCGTCGCGTACCTATTACGGTCATGCGGCCGACAAGAAAGCGAAGAGGAAGTAAGCGATGGGTAAGCCGTCGAAGCAACGCACGCTCGCCGATAACGAGGCGAAAGCCGTCGGCCGGATGCTGCGGGTGAGCCCTCAGAAGCTCAACCTGGTGGCAGCGATGATCCGCGGGCAGAAAGTGGAAAAGGCGCTGGCCGATCTGACTTTCTCGCGCAAGCGGATTTCGGATGACGTGAAGAAGGTGCTGGCAAGCGCCGTCGCGAACGCAGAAAACAACCACGATCTGGACGTGGACGGCCTGGTCGTCGCCGAAGCCTATGTCGGCAAGAACCTGGTCATGAAGCGCTGGAAGCCGCGGGCACGCGGCCGGGTGGGGCGGATTCAAAAGCCATTCTCCCAGCTCACGATCGTCGTTCGTCAAGTCGAGGAGTCTGCCTGATGGGACAGAAAATTAATCCGATTGGCCTTCGCCTCGGCATCAACCGCACCTGGGATTCGCGTTGGTTCGCCGATGGCCGCGAATACGGCACGCTTCTTCATGAAGACATCCGTATCCGTGAGTTTCTGCAGAAGGAACTGAAGCAGGCCGGTGTGTCGCGTGTTGTTATCGAACGCCCGCACAAGAAGTGCCGCGTGACCATTCACACCGCCCGTCCGGGCGTGGTGATCGGCAAGAAGGGCGCGGATATCGAGCGCCTGCGCCGCAAGATCGGTGAGATGACGGACTCCGAAGTCCATCTCAACATTCTTGAAGTGCGCAAGCCCGAGATCGACGCGACGCTGGTTGCCGAGAACATCGCGCAGCAGCTGGAACGCCGTGTGGCTTTCCGCCGTGCCATGAAGCGCGCCGTTCAGTCGGCGATGCGGCTCGGCGCCGGTGGTATCCGGATCAATTGCGGCGGCCGTCTCGGCGGCGCTGAAATTGCCCGGACCGAATGGTACCGCGAAGGCCGTGTGCCGCTTCACACGCTGCGTGCGGATATCGATTACGGCGTTGCCACGGCACACACTGCCTACGGCACGATCGGCATCAAAGTTTGGATCTTCAAAGGCGAGATCCTTGAGCACGACCCGATGGCGCAGGAACGTCGCGCGCTTGAAGGTGGAGATGGCGGCCGCCGCCGCGACGCCGGCGCCAACTGATCGGCGAACGGGAAACGAGAGAGTTTGAAAGATGCTGCAACCGAAGCGCACAAAGTTCCGCAAGGCGCATAAGGGCCGCATTCATGGTGTGGCGAAGGGCGGCACTGCGCTCAACTTCGGCGCCTATGGCCTGAAGGCGATGGAACCTGAACGGATCACGTCCCGGCAGATCGAAGCCGCCCGCCGTGCCATCACGCGTCACATGAAGCGTGCCGGCCGTGTGTGGATCCGGATTTTCCCGGATGTGCCGGTCTCCAAGAAGCCGACGGAAGTCCGTATGGGTAAGGGTAAAGGTTCGCCTGAATATTGGGCCGCCCGCGTGAAGCCCGGCCGGATCATGTTCGAAGTGGACGGCGTTCCGCACGATGTGGCGGAAGAAGCCTTGAAGCTGGCAGCGGCCAAACTGCCGATCAAGACACGTTTCGTCAGCCGTCCTGGCGAAGGGGCATAAGCGGGCGTGACGCCCCAAGCGTTAAAGAGAGGATGAGGCCATGAAGGCCAGCGAGCTGAGAGATATGACGCCGGACCAGCTGTCCGATGAGCTGGTGAAGCTCAAGAAAGAGCAGTTCAACCTGCGCTTTCAGGCAGCCAGCGGACAGCTTGAGAACACGTTCCGCGTGCGCCAGGTGCGCAAGGACATTGCGCGAGTTCAGACCGTTCAGCGCGCCCGCGCGCTGGAAGCAGGCAAGGAGTAACCTATGCCGAAACGTATCCTGCAGGGCGTCGTCGTGAGCGACAAGAACGACAAGACCGTCGTCGTCAATGTCGAGCGCCGCTTCATCGATCCGGTTTTGAAGAAAACCGTGCGCCGGTCGAAGCGCTACCACGCGCATGATGAGACGAACACGGTGAAAGAAGGCGAGACCGTTCGCATCCGCGAATGCCCGCCGATTTCGAAGAATAAACGTTGGGAAGTTATTCGAGACGAAGCCTGAAACCCATTTGGGTATCCGGTCTCTCGCTTAAGGTGAAGGGCAGACAGCCATGATTCAGATGCAGACGAACTTGGATGTCGCGGACAATTCGGGCGCTCGTCGCGTTCAGTGCATCAAAGTGCTGGGCGGTTCGAAGAGAAAATATGCCGGCATTGGCGACATTATCGTGGTCAGCGTAAAGGAAGCCATTCCGCGCGGCCGTGTGAAAAAGGGTGATGTGATGAAAGCGGTCGTCGTTCGTACCGCCAAGGACATCCGCCGTCCCGACGGCAGCGTCATCCGTTTCGACCGCAACGCTGCGGTGCTGATTAACAACCAGGGCGAACCGGTGGGGACGCGTATCTTCGGTCCGGTAACCCGCGAGCTGCGTGCGAAGAGCCACATGAAGATCGTTTCGCTCGCGCCGGAGGTGATCTGATGGCTGCGAAGATTAAAAAAGGCGACAAGGTCGTCGTGCTGACAGGCAAAGACAAGGGCAAGCAAGGCCAGGTCATCGGTGTTTTCCCGCAGGAAGACCGGGCGCTTGTTCAAGGGGTCAATATGGTGACGCGGCATGAGCGCGCTTCCCAGACCGGCCCTGGCGGCCTGCAGCGCCGTGAAGCGAAGATTCAGTTGTCGAACCTGGCTTTGGTCGATCCGAAGTCCGGCAAGGCGACGCGGGTAGGGTTCAAGACGCTCGATGACGGGCGCAAGGTTCGGTACGCCAAGGCGTCGGGAGAAGTGATCGATGGCTGATGTGCAAAACAAGCCGCGTCTGAGACAGCAATATGACGATCAGATCCGCGCGCAGCTGCAGGAAAAGTTCAGCTACGCGAACGTGCACGAAGTGCCGCGCCTGGATAAGGTCGTGATCAATATGGGTGTCGGCGAAGCCGTCGCCGATAAGAAGAAGATGGAAGCGGCGGTCGCAGACCTTGCTGCCATCTCCGGTCAGAAGCCGGTCGTAACGCGGGCCAAGAAGTCGGAAGCCGGCTTCAAGATCCGTGACGGCATGGCGATCGGCTGCAAAGTGACGCTGCGCCGTGCCCAGATGTACGAATTTCTGGACCGGCTGGTGAACATCGCGCTGCCGCGCGTGCGTGACTTCCGCGGTCTGAACGGCAAGAGCTTCGACGGCAACGGCAATTACGCCATGGGCCTTCGTGAGCATATCGTTTTCCCCGAAATCGACTACGACAAGGTCGATGAGGTGCGCGGTATGGACATCATCGTCTGCACCACGGCAAAGACGGATGACGAAGCACGGGAGTTGTTGAAGGGCTTCAATTTCCCCTTCATCAAATAATTTTGGACACGGGTCCGCAATGCGGTCATCGGAGGTTTAAGTGGCTAAGAAGAGCGCCATTGAAAAGAATATGAAACGTCAGAAGCTGGTCGCGCGCTACGCAAACAAGCGCGAAAAGCTTAAGGCGGTTGCGAGTGATAAGTCGCTTTCGGCCGAGGAGCGCTTCCAGGCGCAGCTCGACCTTGCGAAACTGCCGCGCAACTCGGCCAAGGTCCGCATCCGCAATCGCTGCGATGTGACCGGACGCCCGCGCGCTTATTACCGCAAACTGCGTATGTCACGTATTGCGCTCAGGGAGCTGGGGTCGAATGGCCTGGTCCCGGGGCTTGTGAAGTCGAGCTGGTAAGGAGGGCGATCGCATGACAATGACCGATCCGCTCGGAGATATGCTCACGCGTATCCGTAATGCCCAAATGCGGGGCAAGTCGACGGTTTCCACGCCGGCTTCCAAACTGCGTGGCTGGGTTCTGGACGTTCTTGAAGCCGAAGGGTTCATTCGCGGGTATACCCGTGTGGACCATGGCGGCGGTAAATCTGAATTTGAGGTGCACCTGAAGTATCATGAAGGCCATCCGGTCATTCATGAAATTCAGCGGGTTTCGACGCCTGGCCGCCGGGTCTATTCCTCGGCGCGGGGCATTCCTGCGGTGCGCAACGGCCTCGGCGTTTCGATCCTGTCGACGCCTAAAGGTGTGATGTCTGACGCGTCGGCGCGCGAAAACAATGTCGGCGGCGAGGTTCTGTGCCGCGTCTTCTAAGACGGCGGAACAGACTAACGGATCAAGGAAGCGAAAACGATGTCGCGAATTGGTAAACTACCCATCACCGTCCCGAACGGCGTGACTGTGAACATCGACGGGCAGAACGTGGCGGTGAAGGGCCCGAAAGGTCAGCTTTCGCTCACGCTGGTGGACGAAGTATCGATCTCGCAGGGCGAAGACGGCATCGCCGTCGCTCCGCGCGACGACAGCAAGCGGGCCCGCTCCATGTGGGGCATGCAGCGCACGCTGGTGCAGAACCTGGTTGACGGTGTGGCGGAAGGGTTCAAAAAGAACCTGGAAATCACCGGCGTCGGCTACCGTGCGCAGGCTCAGGGCCAGAAACTGCAGCTGGCTCTTGGTTTTAGCCACGATGTGGTTTACGAGGTGCCGGAAGGTGTTCAGGTGGCAACGCCGAAGCCGACCGAAATCGAAATTACCGGGATCGACAAGCAGAAGGTCGGCCAGGTCGCGGCAGAAATTCGCGGATACCGCCCGCCGGAGCCTTACAAAGGCAAGGGTGTGCGTTATTCGGACGAATACATCTTCCGTAAGGAAGGCAAGAAGAAGTAACGAGAGCCATGAGCAAGCAGCAACGCAATCTGAACGAGCGGCGGAAACAGCGCAATCGCGCCCGTTTGCGCAAAATGTCGAATGGTCGCCTGCGGCTGTCCGTCTTCCGGTCGTCGAAGCATATTTATGCCCAGGTCATCGATGACACGAAGGGCGTAACGCTGGCTTCGGCCTCGACGCTGGAAAAAGACTTCACAGCTAAGGGTGCGGACCAGGCGGCTGCAGCCGAGATCGGTAAACTGGTCGCCAAGCGCGCGCTGGAAGCCGGTGTGAAGGAAGTGGTTTTCGACCGTGGCGGTTACATCTACCACGGCCGTGTGAAGGCCCTTGCCGACGCTGCCCGTGAGGGCGGCCTGAGCTTCTAAGGTCTCAATTCAAAGGACGAGCAAAGTGGCACGTAAGGACAACCGGGAAGAGCGCGATAGCGAATTTGTGGACAAGCTGGTCCATATCAACCGCGTCGCAAAGGTGGTGAAGGGCGGCCGGCGTTTCGGTTTCGCGGCTCTCGTCGTCGTAGGCGACCAGAAGGGCCGGGTCGGTTTCGGTCATGGCAAGGCACGCGAAGTGCCGGAAGCTATCCGTAAGGCGACGGAATCGGCAAAGCGCAACATGCTGCGCGTGCCGCTTCGCGAAGGGCGCACGCTGCACCACGATATCGAAGGCCGTCATGGCGCGGGCCGTGTGGTTCTGCGTTCGGCGCCTCCCGGTACCGGGATCATCGCAGGCGGTCCGATGCGCGCCGTGTTCGAAACGCTCGGCGTTCAGGACGTGGTTGCCAAGTCACTCGGCTCCTCGAATCCCTATAACATGGTGCGCGCAACCTTCGATGCGTTGTCGCTGGAGCAGAGCCCGCGCATGGTTGCTTCGCGCCGGGGCAAGAAAGTTTCTGACATTGTTGGCCGCCGCAGCGATGGTGCTGGCGAAGCGCTGGCAAGCGAGTAAGCCTGAGCGAGGATTAGACCGATGGCAGCCAAGAAGTCCACTCTTACGGTCCAGCAGATCGCTAGCCCGATCCGGCGCAAGCCCGATCAGCGGCAGACGTTGATCGGCCTCGGGCTCAACAAAATGCACAAGACCTCCGTGCTGGAAGATACGCCTTCCGTGCGCGGCATGGTCAACAAGGTCGCACACTTGGTGCGGATCGTCGAAGAATCGTAAACCGCGTCAGCGGCGAGGACAGAGAAATGAAGCTCAATCAGCTTTCCGATAACGAAGGTGCCCGTAAGTCCCGTATGCGTGTGGGCCGCGGTATCGGTTCCGGCAAGGGCAAGACCGGTGGCCGGGGCGTCAAGGGTCAGAAATCCCGTTCGGGCGTGGCCATCAAAGGGTATGAAGGCGGTCAGACGGCTCTGCACCGGCGCCTGCCGAAGCGCGGCTTCAACGTGCCTTCGCCGAAGGAATATAACGAGGTCAATCTGGGCCGCGTGCAGACCGCGATCGATGCCGGCAAGCTCGATGCGAATGCGCCGGTGACGGGTGAAGCTCTTCAGGCTGCCGGTGTGATCCGCCGGGTCAAGAAGGATGGCGTGCGCCTTCTGGCCAAGGGCGAACTGAAAGCCAAGGTGAATTTCGACATCGCCGGTGCCTCCAAGGGCGCCATCGAGGCGGTTGAGAAAGCGGGCGGCAGCGTCAAAGTCGCTCCGAAACCGGAAGCTTCCGAATAATTCCAAGAAATTAGGGCAGGCATCGACCTGCCCTTTGCCTGGAGCGGCATGATATGGCATCAGCGGCGGAACAGCTGGCGGCAAATCTGAATTTCTCTGCCTTTGCGAAGGCGGAGGAACTCAAGAAGCGGCTTTGGTTTACGCTCGGCGCGCTGATCATTTACCGGCTCGGTACTTATATTCCGCTCCCCGGCATCGACCCTGCCGCGCTGGCTCAGGTCTTCCAGCAGCAGCAGAGCGGCCTGCTCGGCGTCTTCAATATGTTTTCCGGCGGGGCCGTCGGCCGTATGGCGATCTTCGCGCTGACGATCATGCCTTACATTTCCGCGTCGATTATCATTCAGCTGATGACGACGGTGAGCCCGCATCTTGCGCAGCTCAAGAAGGAAGGCGAGCAGGGCCGCAAGCAGATTACCCAATATACACGCTACGGCACGGTGCTTCTGGCCACCCTGCAGGGCTACGGCATTGCCGTGGGCCTGGAAGGGGCAGGCAATGTGGTGCTCGATCCGGGACTTTTCTTCCGGGCGAGCACGGTGATCACGCTGGTCGGCGGCACCGTCTTCCTGATGTGGCTGGGTGAGCAGATCACGGCGCGCGGCGTGGGTAACGGGATTTCGCTGATCATCTTCGCTGGGATCGTCGCCGAACTTCCTGCCGCACTTGTCGGCACGCTGGAACTTGGCCGCGAAGGCGCGATTTCCACGGCGCTGATCCTCTTCCTGCTGGTCATGGTGGTTGGCGTTATCGCTGCCATCGTCTTCATGGAGCGGGCGCAGCGGCGGCTCATCGTGCAATATCCCAAGCGCCAGGTGGGTATGAAGATCTACGGCGGCGACAGCTCGCACCTGCCGCTGAAGTTGAATACGGCCGGCGTCATTCCGCCGATCTTCGCCTCGTCCATTCTGCTGCTGCCGATCACGCTCGCCAATTTCACACAAGGGCAGGGCCCCGGTTGGCTGAACACGGTGACGGCGCTGCTTGGTCATGGTCAGCCGCTCTATATGGCGCTTTACGCGGCCGGCATTATTTTCTTCTGCTTTTTCTATACGGCGATTGTTTTCAATCCCGAGGATACGGCGGAAAACCTGCGCAAATATGGCGGGTTCATTCCCGGTATCCGTCCCGGCAAGCGCACGGCGGAATATATCGACTACGTGCTGACCCGTCTGACGGTGGTGGGCGCCGGCTATATCACGCTGGTCTGCCTCTTGCCTGAAATTCTGATTTCGCAATACAGCGTGCCGTTCTATTTCGGCGGTACGTCTCTTCTGATTGTCGTGAGCGTGACCATGGATACGGTCGCCCAGATCCAGAGCCATCTGCTTGCGCATCAGTATGAAGGACTCATCAAGAAGTCCAAGCTCAGGGGAAGCCGTCGATGAAGTTGATTTTCTTGGGCCCTCCCGGCGCGGGCAAGGGGACGCAAGCCCAGCGTATCCAGGAGAGCCACGGGCTCGTGCAATTGTCGACGGGCGACATGCTGCGCGCCGCCGTTGCCGCGGGCACGGAAGTGGGTAAAAAAGCCGAAGCGATCATGGCGCGCGGCGATCTGGTGCCGGATGAGGTTGTTGTCCGCATCATTTCCGAGCGCACCGAGCAGGCGGATTGCAAAAACGGCTATATTCTGGACGGTTTTCCGCGGAATGTGGCCCAGGCCGAGGCGCTGGACACGATGCTGGCGGGCCGCGGCGAGGCGCTCGATGCCGTAATCGAGCTAAAAGTTGACGACAAGATTCTGCTGTCCCGGATCGAAACCCGGGCAGCCGAGACCGCCGGGGGCGCCCGCGCGGATGATAATGCCGAAGCGTTGAAGAAGCGGCTTGGGGTTTATCATGAACAAACCGCGCCGCTGATCGACTATTACGGGAAAAAAGGCATTCTCCGGTCGGTCGACGGCATGAAATCGATTGACGATGTCACGGCTGAAATTGAGGCCGTGCTGAAACTGTAGAAGAAACGCAGGAACTGCTGCCTAAGCGGTTGACTGGATTGGGGTAATTCCTATAATCCCGGCCTCCGTAGCAACAGTTCCAGGCAGATTTTCGGTTGCTTAACGAAAAATGGCGGAATTCCGGCGTTTTTCGGCAAATCCGGGTGCTGCTTGGTGCTGGTTTTTGGCTTGCGATTCCTCGGATTAGGAGAGACAACGTGGCTCGTATCGCTGGCGTCAACATCCCGACCAATAAGCGGGTCGTGATCGCGCTTCAATATATTCACGGCATCGGTGCCAAACACTCGGCCGATATCTGTGAGAAAGTTGGTATTGCCCCTGAGCGCCGCGTGAACGAACTCACCGACGCCGAGGTGATCCAGATCCGTGAAACGATCGACGCCGGGTACACCGTGGAAGGTGACCTGCGCCGTGAGACGGCCATGAACATCAAGCGTCTGATGGATCTGGGCTGCTATCGCGGCTTGCGGCATCGCCGCGGTCTTCCGGTTCGCGGCCAGCGCACGCACACCAATGCGCGCACCCGCAAAGGCCCGGCAAAAGCTATTGCCGGCAAGAAGAAGTAATCACGCGGGTTTTCCGCAAGCGACGAAGGTTAAGAGATGGCCAAGGAAAAAGCACGCGTCAAACGCCGGGAACGGAAGAACATCACCTCTGGCGTGGCCCATGTGAATTCCTCCTTCAACAACACGATGATCACGATCACGGATGCCCAGGGCAACGCGATCTCGTGGTCCTCTTCCGGCGCCATGGGTTTCAAAGGCAGCCGTAAGTCCACGCCGTTCGCGGCGCAGGTTGCGGCCGAAGATGCCGGCAAGAAAGCTGCCGAGCACGGCATGAAAACCCTGGAAGTGGAAGTTTGCGGTCCGGGCGGCGGGCGCGAGTCCGCACTGCGCGCACTGCAGGCAGCCGGTTTCGTGATCACGTCGATCCGCGACGTGACGCCGATCCCGCACAATGGCTGCCGTCCGCCCAAGCGCCGGCGCGTTTAATATGAAGCGCTGCGGCCGCGGGCTGCAGCGCTGGATCGAACGGGCAGGGAATGCTGCCCAGGGTGTTTGATCGAAACCCCGAAAAACGGCACGAGGTTGCACAAGTGATCCAGAAGAATTGGGAAGAATTGATCAAGCCGGCCAAGCTTGAAGTTCAGCCGGGCCACGACCCGAAGCGTCAGGCGACGGTGGTTGCAGAACCGCTCGAGCGCGGCTTCGGCATGACCCTTGGCAACTCGCTGCGCCGGGTGCTGATGTCCTCGCTGCAGGGCTCTGCGGTGACGGCCGTGCACATTGACAGCGTGCTGCACGAGTTCTCCTCGATCGCCGGTGTGCGCGAAGACGTCACCGACGTGATCCTGAACATCAAGAAGATGGCGCTCAAGCTGCATGCGGAAGGTCCGAAGCGCATGAGCCTCGTGAAGACGGGTCCCGGCATCGTGACCGCCGGCGACATCGAAGCGGGCGCCGATATCGACATTCTGGACCCGAACCATGCGCTGCTGACCCTCGATGAGGGCGCGGAAATCCGCATGGAATTCACAGTCAACACGGGCAAGGGCTATGTTGCCGCTGAGCGCAACCGCCCGGAAGATGCGCCGATCGGTCTGATCCCGGTCGACAGCCTTTACAGCCCCGTGCAGCGCGTCTCTTACAAGGTTGAGAACACCCGCGAAGGCCAGGTGCTCGACTATGACAAGCTGACCATGCAGATCGAGACCGACGGCTCGCTGACGCCGGACGATGCGCTTGCCTATGCGGCACGCATTCTCCAGGACCAGCTGCAGATCTTCGTGAATTTCGAAGAGCCCAAGGAAGCCGTGGTCGAAGACCGCCGTCCGGAACTGGAATTCAACCCGGCGCTGCTGAAGAAGGTGGACGAACTGGAACTTTCCGTCCGTTCGGCCAACTGCCTGAAGAACGACAACATCGTTTACATCGGCGATCTCATTCAGAAGACGGAAGCGGAAATGCTCCGCACGCCGAACTTCGGCCGCAAGTCCTTGAACGAAATCAAGGAAGTGCTGGCGCAGATGGGCCTGCATCTCGGTATGGAAGTGCCGAACTGGCCGCCGGAAAATATCGACGATCTGGCCAAGCGTTTCGAAGACCAGTATTAAGTTTGACATGCCGCGCCGTGAGGCGCCGTAGATTGAAGAGCAGGAGACAGTCATGCGCCACGGGAAAGCCGGCCGCAAGCTCAACAGAACAGCTAGCCACCGTAAGGCGTTGCTCGCCAATATGGCCGTTGCGCTGATCAAGCACGAGCAGATCGTTACCACGTTGCCGAAAGCCAAAGAGCTTCGCCCCTATGTGGAGAAGCTTGTGACTCTCGGCAAGCGCGGCGACCTGCATGCGCGCCGTCAGGCCTATTCGCAGCTGCCGGACCAGAAATGGGCCGCCAAGCTCTTCGACGAACTGGGCCCGCGCTACAAAGAGCGCCAGGGCGGCTATACGCGCGTTCTGAAAGCCGGTTTCCGCCATGGCGACAATGCGCCGATGGCTGTCATTGAATTCGTCGACCGCGATGAGACCGCCCGCGGGCAAGATTCCGGGCCGGTGATCATGGATGACGAGGATGCCGCCGCTTAAAGGCCGCCGGTGACTTAAGTCTTCGAGAAACAAAGGGCAGAGCTTCGGCTTCTGCCCTTTTGTTTTGGAAAAACCGGATATTTCAGGAATCTGGCTGGATCGTAACTTGCGCAAGGTCCGGCCTTTGCCAAAATACCGGCGTGGGCCAAAATACCCTCGACGAGGGGGCCGCCCACAGCCGGGGCAGTGAGTGATGGTAGGGGAAGTAATGTCTGATTCCGCATATGCGCTGTTCTGGATGGCGGTTGCCGCCGTCCTCTTGATCGCCGCTTTGCTTTTCACGCCGCTTTCGGCGCGCGCCGAAACCACACGTGTGGTACCCGGCTCGCGGGCCGAGGTGCAGCTTTCCTATGCGCCGGTTGTGCAAAAAGCAGCACCTGCCGTGGTCAACGTTTATTCCAAGCGGGTGGTGAAGGAGAGCCCGTCTCCGTTCTCCAATGATCCATTCTTCCAGCGCTTTTTCGGCGACCGTTTCAGCTTCGGTGTGCCGCGCGAGCGGGTGCAGCAGTCGCTGGGGTCCGGTGTCATCGTTCGGGGCGACGGGATCATCGTCACCAACAACCATGTCGTGGCGGATGGCGATAGCTTCACCGTGGCGCTGGCGGACCGGCGCGAGTTCGACGCGGAGCTCGTGCTTGCAGACGAGCGCACGGACCTGGCCGTCCTGCGCATCGACCCGAAAGGCGAGACGCTGCCGGCGATTACCTTCAAGGATTCCGATGCGGTCGAGGTGGGCGATCTCGTGCTGGCGATCGGTAATCCTTTCGGCGTGGGGCAGACCGTGACGAGCGGGATCGTCTCGGCGCTGGCACGCACGCAGGTCGGCGTGTCCGATTATCAGTTCTTCATTCAGACCGATGCCGCCGTCAATCCGGGCAATTCCGGCGGCGCGCTGGTGACGATGGACGGCCAGCTGATCGGCATCAATACGGCGATCTTTTCCCGCTCGGGCGGCTCGATCGGGATCGGCTTTGCCATCCCGGCCAATATGGTGCGCTCTGTGGTGGAATTCGCGGTCGATGGCGGCACGGTGAAGCGGCCCTGGCTCGGGGCGAGCCTGCAGCCCGTCACTTCCGACCTTGCCGAAAGCTTAGGCCTTGATAGGCCGGGCGGCGCCTTGGTGCAGAATGTCTATCCGGGCGGGCCGGCGGCCAAAGCGGGCCTTCGCACCGGGGACGTGATCCGCGCCGTCGATGGGCGCGATGTGTTCGACCCCCAAAGCGTGCGCTACCGGGTGGCGACGAAGGCGGAGGGGACGCCCATGGAGGTTTCTTATGTACGCGGCGGCAGCACGAGGACGGCGCGCATTGCTCTGAAGTTGCCGCCGGAAGACCCGCCCCGCAATGTGACCGAGCTTTCGGGCCGCAACCCCTTCTCCGGGGCGACGGTGGGCAATCTTTCCCCCGCCTTTGCCGACGAGCTGCGCATCGACACGCTGGCGACGGGCGTTGTCGTTCTGCGCGTTCAGCGCGGCAGCCCCGCCCAGCGGATCGGGGTGCGGCCCGGCGATATCATCATTTCCATCGATGAGGATGAGGTAGGCGATACGGCCGAATTGCAAAAGCTGATCGCTACGCCGCGCGGGCAATGGGAATTCAAGATCAAGCGCGGGGACGAGATTTTCTCGGCCAGCGTGCGCGGCTAGGTGACAAGCTGGCGGGACGGGGTGAGACGCACGCCGTTCCGTGCTAGGCATAGCGGATGAACACGCTTTTCGATGCAGCCGGAATGGGCGATGAGGCGCCGCGGCCCCTGGCGGACCGTTTGCGCCCGAAATCGCTTGAGGAAGTGGTGGGCCAAAGCCACCTGATCGGCCCGGAGGGGCCCATCGGGCGGATGGTCGCATCCGGGCATCTTTCCTCGATCATTCTCTGGGGGCCGCCCGGCACGGGCAAGACCACCATGGCGCGGCTTCTGGCGGGGCATGTGGGGCTTGAGTTTCACCAGATGTCGGCGATCTTTTCCGGCGTTGCGGACCTGAAAAAAGCCTTCGAGGCCGCCCGCGCGCGGCGGGAAACGGGCAAGGGCACGCTGCTTTTCATCGATGAGATCCACCGGTTCAACCGCACCCAGCAGGACAGTTTTCTGCCCGTGATGGAAGATGGCACGGTGACGCTGATCGGGGCGACGACGGAAAACCCGTCCTTCGAACTGAACGCCGCTTTGCTCTCTCGCGCGCAGGTGCTGGTGCTGAACCGGCTCGACGATCCGGCGCTCGAAGAACTGTTGAAGCGGGCCGAAGCTTATGAAGGCCGCAGCCTTCCGCTTACCGAGGAGGCGCGGGCTTCCCTGCGGGCCATGGCGGACGGGGACGGGCGGTTTCTGCTCAATATGGCCGAGGAGCTTTTCGCCCTCGATCTGCCGGAGGTGGTGGAGACGGACGAGCTGATCCGTCTCGTCCAGCGCCGCGCGCCGCTCTACGACAAGGGCCGGGAGGGGCACTACAATCTCATCAGTGCGCTGCATAAATCCGTGCGCGGCTCGGATGTGGATGCAGCGCTTTACTGGCTGGCGCGGATGCTGACGGGCGGGGAAGACCCGCTTTACATCATCCGCCGGGTGGTGCGCATGGCGGTCGAGGATATCGGCCTTGCCGACCCCCAGGCGCTGCGCGTGGCGCTCGATGCGAAAGAGGCCTATGACTTTCTCGGCAGCCCGGAAGGCGAGTTGGCGCTTGCCCAGGCCGTGCTTTATATGGCGAGCGCGCCGAAATCGAATGCGGCTTATAAGGCATACGGTCAAGCCATGCGCGCCGCGAAAGAAACGGGCTCCGTGGCGCCGCCCGCCCATATCCTCAATGCCCCGACCAAGCTGATGAAGGAGCTTGGCTACGGGGAAGGCTATGTTTATGACCACGACACGCCGGAGGCTTTTTCGGGGCAGAATTACTTTCCCGATGAAATGGACCGACGGCAGTTCTATAAGCCGCCCGAACGCGGGTTCGAGCGGGAGATTGCCAAGCGGCTCGCCTATTGGGCAAAGCTGAGGCAGGAGAAGACAAAGTGAAAATGCTGCTATCCGTGGCGCTGGGCGGAGCGCTGGGCGCGTCCGCCCGCTATCTCTTTGCCGCACAGGCGCTGCGCCTCTTCGGGCCGAATTTTCCCTGGGGTACATTCGGGGTGAATGTCATCGGCTCGTTCCTCATCGGCGCGCTGGTGGAAGCGGGCGCCTTGCGGCTTTCGCTTACCCCTGAGATGCGCGCGTTTCTCGTGACGGGCGTGCTCGGCGGCTTTACGACCTTCTCCGCTTATTCGCTCGATGTGGCGAACCTTTTTGAAAAGAAACAGGCGGGCCTGGCGCTGCTTTATGCGTTCGGTTCCATGGGCCTTTCCATCGCCGCGGTGTTCGCGGGACTTTATGCCGTAAGGGCGGTGCTGACGTGAGCAATGTCGAACAAGTGGATATCCGCGCCGAAGATGACGGCGTGCGCCTCGATAAGTGGCTGAAGAAGCGTTACCCGGGCCTGACTCAAGGGCGCGTCGAAAAGCTGCTGCGCACCGGCCAGGTGCGGGTGGACGGCGGGCGCGTGAAAAGCAATGCGCGCCTTGAAGCCGGGCAGATGGTGCGCGTGCCGCCGCTCGGCGATCTCAGCCCGCCGCCGGCCAAACCGAAGCCGAAAACCACGCCGCAAGACCGCGCCTATGTGCAAGAGCTGGTGCGCCATAAGGACAGTTCGCTCATCGTCATCAATAAGCCCGCAGGTCTAGCCGTGCAGGGCGGCTCGAAAACCGAACGCCATCTCGACGGGATGCTGGAGGGGCTGAAATTCGATGCGCCGGAGCGCCCGAAACTCGTCCACCGGCTCGATAGGGATACGAGCGGCGTGCTGGTGCTGGCGCGGAACAGCAAGGCTGCGGCCTATCTCGGGCGGGCGTTTAAAAAGAAGGATGCGCACAAGATTTACTGGGCGCTGACCGTCGGTGTGCCGCGCCCAGCGCAAGGCACGATCCGCATGCCGCTTGCCAAGCTCGGCGGGCCGGGGCGCGAGCGGGTGCATGCCGCCGAGTTCGAGGATGAAGAAGCGAAAAACGCCACGACCCATTTTGCCGTGGTGGCGCAGGCAGGCCAGCGCCTTGCCTGGGTGGCCTTCATGCCGGTGACGGGGCGCACGCACCAGATCCGCGCTCATGCCGCCTATGCGCTGAAAACGCCGATTGCCGGGGACGGCAAATATGGCGGGGCGGAGGCGCATCCGGGCGGGGAGATCGAGCGCAAGCTGCATCTTCATGCCCGCGCGCTCGATATCGCGCATCCCGAAGGCGGGCGGCTGAAATGCACCGCGCCGTTGCCGGAGCATATGCTGAAAGCCTGGAAACTGCTCGGTTTCGATCCCAATGATGACGGCGATCCGTTTGCGGAGCTTTTGGCATGAGCGGTGAACTGAAGCTCGTGCTTTTTGACTGCGACGGCACGCTTGTCGACAGTCAGCATATGATCGTGGCGGCGATGAACGAGGCCTTCACGCAGAACGGTTTGGCATTACTGCCCCGCGGGGAGGTGCTTTCCATTGTGGGCCTTTCGCTTGAAAACGCCATTGCCGCGCTCTTGCCGGAGCAGGACCCTGCCACTTTGGTGCGGGTGACGGAGGCTTACCGCGATGCGTTCACGACGCTGCGCGGGCGGCCTGATCTGCACGAACCTTTGTTCGAGGGGGCGCAGGAGGCGCTGGACTGGCTGCGGAACGAAGAAGATGTGCTGCTCGGCATTGTGACGGGTAAATCGCAAAAGGGCCTGCGCAACATTCTGGCGCTGCATGAGCTCTCCGATTATTTCATCACGCTGCAAACCGCCGACGATGCGCCTTCCAAACCCCATCCGGGCATGATCGAGCGGGCGCTCGGCGAAACCGGCGCCCGGGCGGACCACACGGTCGTTATCGGTGACACCAGCTATGATATGCTGATGGCGCGGAGCGCGGGCGCCCACGGGCTTGGCGTTGCCTGGGGCTATCATGAGCCGACCGCGCTCAGCGCCAGTGGCGCGCGGCGCATCCTGCAGCATTTCGGCGAAACGGAAGAAGCACTCGGCACGCTTTGGGCGGAATGGCAGGGCAAAACCCTGAACGGTAAAGAGGCAGCGGAATGAGCATCGATGATGAATTGGGCCGGAACCTTGCCGCGGACCGTTTCAAGCCGCATCCGGGCAAGGACGCCAAAGCGCCGAAGCCCAAACGCTTCTACAAGGATGTGGATATCCGTGAAGAGGAAGGCGGCTTTGCCATCACTCTTGACGGGCGGGTGGTGAAGACGCCGGCCAAAGCCGTGCTGCGCGTGCCCGCCGAAGCGCTTGGCCGGGCGATTGCCGGTGAATGGGACGCGCAGAAGGAACATATCGACACTTTCTCCATGCCGCTCACCAAGCTTGCCAATACAGCCATCGACCGGATTTCGGCGCAGCGGGCGGCGGTGATCGACGAAGTAATGAATTTCGCGGGCACGGACCTCCTGTGTTACCGGGCGGATTTTCCCGAAGCCTTGGCCGAGCGGCAGGCGGCGCAGTGGCAGCCGCTGCTCGATTGGGCGGAGGAAAGTTTTGGCGCGCGGCTTGCCATAACTGCGAGCGTGCTGCCTCTCGAACAGGATGCCTCGCATTTGGCGCGTCTTCGAGGCCCCGTCGAAGGGATGGACGATTTCGAGCTGAGCGGCTTTTCCAGCCTGACCGCGCTTACCGGCTCGTTGATCATCGCGCTGGCGGTCCATCACCGTCATATCACGCCGGAGGCTGCTTATGAGGCCGCCCATCTCGATGAAGCCTTCCAGGCCGAGCAATGGGGCGAGGATGCGGAAGCGCGGGACAGGCTGGTGGCCCGGCGCGGTGCTATCGAAGCGGCGGGGCGATTCCTCGCGCTTTTGGGACGCTGAGCGCCTAGGCTGGAGAGATTGCCGCAACGTCACCGCCAGCTTGCGCGGGAGCGGGCGCAGAAAGGCAAGAAGCGGGTGGTCATTGCCCGGCGCGGGTGCTATTCAAGGCGCCAAATTTTCAGCTTTTCCCGGCTTTTAGGGTATCGCAAGGGCGGGTTCGCCGCCTGTCTGAAAACGGCCTCAAAACGCAAAGTAACAAGGTGAGGGGACGCCATGAAAGAAATCGTCCGCCAGTTGGAAGAGCGGCGCCAGAACGCCCGGATGGGCGGGGGGCAACGCCGCATCGATGCGCAGCACACGAAGGGCAAATTGACCGCCCGCGAGCGTATCGAACTGTTCCTCGACGAAGGCTCTTTTGAAGAGTTCGACATGTTCGTCGAACATGATTGCCACGAATTCGGGATGGAAAAGACCAAATTCCCAGGTGATGGCGTGGTGACCGGCTGGGGTACGGTGAACGGGCGCAAGGTCTATATCTTCGCCAAGGACTTTACCGTTTTCGGCGGCTCTCTCTCCCGCACTCATGCCAAGAAGATCACCAAGGTTCAGGACATGGCGATCCGCACCGGCGCGCCGGTGATCGGCCTTTTCGATGCGGGCGGCGCGCGCATTCAAGAAGGCGTCGATGCGCTGGGCGGTTACGGGGAAGTCTTCACACGGAACGTTATGGCCTCGGGCGTCGTGCCGCAGATTTCCGTGATCATGGGGCCGTGCGCGGGCGGTGACGTTTACTCGCCCGCCATGACGGACTTCATCTTCATGGTGCGCGATACGTCTTACATGTTCGTGACGGGCCCGGATGTGGTGAAGACCGTGACGAATGAGACCGTGACGGCCGAAGAGCTGGGCGGTGCTTCGATCCACACGACGAAATCTTCCGTCGCCGACGGGGCTTTCGATAATGATGTGATCGCCATGACGCAGCTGCGCCGGCTGATCGACTTCCTGCCGCTTTCCAACGTGTCCGGCGTGCCGGAGCGTCCTTTCTTCGACGATCCGAACCGCGAGGAACCCTCACTCGACACGCTCATCCCGCACAACCCCAACATGCCTTACGACATGAAGGAGCTGGTGCTGAAGACGGTGGATGAAGGCGACTTCTTCGAGCTGCAGGAAAACTTTGCCAAGAACATCATTACCGGTTTCGGGCGCATCGAAGGGCGCACGGTCGGTATCGTCGCCAACCAGCCCATGGTGCTGGCGGGCGTGCTTGACTCCGATGCAAGCCGCAAGGCGGCGCGGTTCGTGCGCTTCTGTGACTGTTTCGAGATTCCGATCGTCACCTTCGTCGATGTGCCGGGCTTCCTGCCGGGGACGGCGCAGGAATATGGCGGGCTGATCAAGCACGGCGCCAAGCTGCTCTTTGCTTATACCGAAGCGACCGTTCCCAAGGTGACGGTGATTACCCGCAAAGCCTATGGCGGGGCCTATGACGTGATGTCCTCCAAGCATCTGCGCGGCGACATCAACTATGCCTGGCCGACGGCGCAGATCGCGGTGATGGGTGCAAAAGGGGCGGTGGAGATCATTCACCGCCAGGACCTTGGCGACCCGGAAAAGATCGAGGCGCATACCAAGGCCTATGAAGACCGCTTCCTCAACCCGTTCGTCGCAGCCGAGCGCGGCTATATCGACGATGTGATCATGCCTCACGGCACGCGGGCCAGGGTGGCCCGGGCTCTGGCGCTGCTGCGCGACAAGGAGCTCGAAAATCCCTGGAAAAAACACGACAATTTGCCGTTGTAAGGGGGCGTCATGTTCAAGAAGATTCTGATCGCGAACCGCGGCGAGATTGCCTGCCGCGTCATCAAGACCGCCCGCCGCATGGGCATTCAAACCGTTGCCGTTTATTCGGACGCCGACCGCGATGCGCTGCATGTGGAGATGGCGGACGAGGCGGTGAATATCGGCCCGGCGCCGTCCAATCAGTCTTATCTGATTATCGATAACATTCTCAAAGCCATCAAAGAGACGGGCGCGGAAGCGGTGCATCCGGGCTACGGCTTCCTTTCGGAGAATGCGAAATTCGCCGAGGCGCTGGAAAAAGAAGGCATTGCCTTTATCGGGCCGAACGTCAAAGCCATCGAGGTGATGGGCGACAAGATCGCGTCCAAGAAGTTCGCCAACGAAGCCAAGGTCAACACGGTGCCGGGCTATCTCGGCGTCATCAAGGATACGGATGAGGCGGTGAAGATCGCCAATGAAATCGGCTATCCGGTGATGATCAAGGCCTCGGCCGGCGGCGGCGGTAAGGGTATGCGTATTGCCTGGTCGGAAGGCGAGGTTGCGGACGGCTTTAATTCCTCCGTCTCCGAAGCAAAGTCGAGCTTCGGCGACGACCGTATCTTCATCGAAAAATTCGTGACCGAGCCGCGCCACATCGAAATTCAGGTGCTGGCCGACGGCAAGGAAGCGATCTATGTGGGCGAGCGCGAATGTTCCATTCAGCGCCGCAACCAGAAAGTGATCGAGGAAGCGCCGAGCCCCTTCCTCGACGAAGCCACCCGCAAGGCGATGGGCGAGCAGGCCGTGGCACTTGCCAAAGCCGTCGATTACCGCAGCGCGGGCACGGTGGAATTCATCGTCGACAAGGAAAAAAACTTCTACTTCCTTGAGATGAACACGCGCCTCCAGGTGGAGCATCCGGTGACGGAACTGATCACCGGGATCGACCTTGTGGAACATATGATCCGCATTGCGGCAGGCGAGAAGCTCTCACTCAAACAGGCGGATGTGAAGCTGAACGGCTGGGCTATCGAAAGCCGTATCTACGCGGAAGATCCCTACCGCAACTTCCTGCCCTCCACGGGGCGTCTGGTGCGCTATCAGCCGCCGGCGGAAGGGGTGACGGGCATGCGTACGGTGCGCAACGACACGGGCGTTTTCGAGGGCGGTGAAATCTCCCTTTATTACGACCCGATGATCGCCAAGCTCTGCACCCATGCACCGACCCGCGAAGAAGCGATCGATGCCATGTCCGAGGCGCTGGACCAGTTCCGCATCGAGGGCATTCAGCACAATATCCCGTTCCTCGGCGCGATCATGGAGCATCCGCGCTTCCGCTCGGGCGCGCTGACGACGGGCTTCATCGCCGAGGAATTCCCGGACGGCTTCAGCGGCATCGAGGTGACGCCGGAACGGGCGGGTCTCTTCGCGCTCGTTGCTACTTATGTGAACGAGCTGCATGCGGCGCGGGCGACGGAGATTTCCCATCAGTTGCCGCACCGACAGCGCAAGCTGCCGGAAGACTGGGTCGTCTCCTTCGGCACCGACTGGTCGCAGCGCGTCAAAGCGCAGGAAGCGGCAGGCGGCCTCGATGTGGCGTTCCTGAGTGATGAAGGTGAGGTCACGAGCCGTCATCACATTTCCAGCAACTGGACGCCGGGGCAAACCGTCTTCCGCGGGGCGATCGACGGCCAGCCGGTTGTCATGCAGCTTGACCGCGCGAAGGGCCTGCAGGGCTATCACCTTAATTATCGCGGCTCTTCGGCCAATGTCGTGGTGCGCACGCGCCGCGCTCATGAGTTTGCGCTGTTGATGCCGGAGAAGGTGGAAGCGGATACGTCCAAACTGCTGCTTTGTCCGATGCCGGGCCTTGTCGTCTCCATCAATGTGGACGTCGGCCAGGAAGTCAAAGCGGGCGAGTCCCTTGCCGTTGTCGAGGCGATGAAGATGGAAAACATCCTGCGTGCCGAGCGCGACGGGGTGGTGAAGGAAATCAACTGCGCGGCGGGCGACAGTCTCGCGGTTGATGAGATCATCCTCGAATTCGAATAGGGGTTCCATGAGCGCGGGTGCAATGAACGAGGATCGTTGCCCCGCCGGGCTCATCGAAGGCTTTTACGGCCGGGAATGGAGCTGGGAAGACCGCCATGCATATGCCGCGTTCCTGAAGGAGCGCGGCTTTTGCTTTTATATCTATGCGCCGAAGGGCGACACGTTTTTGCGCAAAAGCTGGCAGTCGCCCTGGCCGGCGGCCCAGCATGAAGCGCTCATCCGCCTTGCCGCGGCCTACAAAGCCGAAGGGCTTTCCTTCGGTATCGGCTTTAGCCCGTTCGAACTTTATCTCGATGACACGGCGGAGGCGCGCGCGGCACTGAAACGCAAGATGGACGAGATCAACGCCATCGGGCCCGACATTCTTTGCATCCTCTTCGATGACATGAAGGGCGATGTGCCGGGACTGGCGGGCCTGCAGGCAAAGCTGACGGATGAGATCGCGGCGCTGAGCACGGCGAGCCGCTTCATCATGTGCCCGAGCTATTACTCTTTCGATCCGATCCTTGAAAAAGTCTTCGGCGCCATGCCGGAAAATTATATGCAGGATCTGGGGCGGGACCTCGATCCGGCTTTCGATGTGTTCTGGACGGGGCCGAAGGTCTGCGCGCCGGAATTCACGAAAACCCATATCGAGGAAGTGACGGAGATCTTTTCCCGTAGACCTTTCCTCTGGGACAATTATCCGGTTAATGACGGCGCGCGCATGTCGCGCTTTTTGCATCTGGACGCCTTTACCGGCAGGCCGGGTGCGCTCGGCCCCTTGCTTGCCGGCCATGCGGTCAACCCGATGAACCAGCCCGCCGCTTCGCGCATTCCTTTGCGCGCGCTGGAGGAAAGCTACCGGCTGGGGGAGGCGTACGATCCGCGCGCCGCTTTCGAGCGGGCGGCTTTTGCCGAAGCCGGGGAGAGCCTTGGGCGGCTTCTTATTGCCGATCTTGAGGTCTTTCAGCGTCAGGGCTTGGACAAGCTCGATGCACCGGCCATGTCCGCGCGCTATGCGCCTTTCGAGGGTACGGCGCTCGGCAAGGAAATCCTCGATTGGCTTGCCGGGCGATATGAATTCGACCCGGCCTGCCTGACGGACTAGACTGGCGGCAGGTTCATTACATTCCGGTCTTACCGGCTCTCTTTGCAGGTCTTGGGATATGCGGCGCTGGGTTTCGGCTTTTTTCTTTCTTCTGTCTTTCTGCGCAGCAGCCGCGCCTGCCGCGGCGAATGAGGGCATGGAATGGCGCTCGGGCGAGCGGCTTTACATGACCGGCAAGGATGTCGCGCTATCGGAAGATGTGGACGGCGCGCTTACCGCGCTCGGCGACCGGATCGTGCTCGGCAACGATACCGAAGTGACGGGCGATGTCTTCCTCGCCGGCCGTGTTGCGGTGATCGACGGGCGGATCGGCGGCAATCTGGAGGCGCGGGCGCCGCGGGTGCTGATCAACGGGCCCGTTGCAGGCAATGTCTCGGTCTGGGCGGATAAGCTCGAAATCGCAGCGGATGCGGATATTGCCGGCGATCTCTCCTTCTTCGTGACCTCGGAGCCCGATATCGACCCCGAAGCTTTCATCGGCGGGGATATTTCCGCACAGATTCTGGATAGCCCCATTTCCTTCGAGCGCCGCGCGCCGGAAGGCGAGAGCGGGGTGAATTACATCTTCCGCCTCAATTTTTCCTCCGCTGTCTTTCTCGGCTTCCTCGCCGCCATTCTGGCGCTGGTCGCCCCAGGCTGGACGAGCGCGGTGCAGGATGTCGGCCGGGCGACCCCGGCACAAGCCGTGGCCTACGGGGTCGGCTGGCTGCTCGGCCTGCCGCTGCTTGCGATCTTCGCCGCGCTCACCGTGGTCGGTATTCCGCTCGCCTTCATTCTGCTGCTGCTTTATGTGGCGGGCCTGGCGCTTGGCATGGTCATGTCTATCCATCTGGTGGGTGCCGGGGTTGTCGGCGCTTTCAATATAGATCTTGGCCGCCACCGGCGCATTCTGGCGGTGGTGCTCGGCGCGCTTATTCTGTGGGGCGTCGCGGGCCTGCCATTGATCGGCGGTGTGCTCTGGTTCGCGGCGGTCAGCGCCGGTGTCGGCGCGGTGCTGATGGCCGGGCGCTCGCGCTATCTGCTTTAAGGCTTTAAGCCTCTGGTTCCCGTTTGGCCAGAAGCGGCGGGCCGATCACTTCGGCAAACGTCTTTTTCAGCACGCTGTCCACTTCCGGCATGGAAACGGGCAGGCCGAGATCGACAAGGCTCGTCACGCCATGCTCTGAAATGCCGCAGGGCACGATGCCGCTGAAATGGTCGAGCTCGGGATCGACATTCAAGCTGATGCCGTGGAAGGACACCCATTTGCGCAGGCGGATGCCGATGGCCGCGATCTTGTCCTCCCGGCCGGCCCCAAGCTGCGGGCGCGCCACCCAGACGCCGACCCGGCCGTCGCGCACTTCGCCTTTGACGTTGAATTCGGCGAGCGCCGCAATCAGCCAGCGCTCGAGATCCTGCACGAAGGCCCGTACATCCGGCTTGCGCCGCTTCAGATCGAGCAGCACATAGGCAACCCGCTGGCCGGGCCCATGATAGGTATATTGGCCGCCCCGGCCCGTCTCATAGACGGGAAAGCGCTCGGGGGTAAGAAGGTCCGCCGGGTCCGCGCTCGTGCCTGCCGTATAGAGCGGGGGGTGCTCCAGCAGCCAGACAAGCTCCTCCGCCTCTCCCTCGGCAATGGCCGCCGCGCGCGCCTCCATGAAGCGCACCGCCTCCTCATAAGGGACGGGGGCATCGGAAATCTTCCATTCCGGCCCTTCAAGAAGGGGTGAGGGGGCAAAAGAATCCGGATTTGGAGAGGCTGGATTAACCATGTGGCAACCGCGGCATGAAATTCTGGGGCAGGTTCAGGAGCTGTCTTATGAGTGCATTAGAAGTTATGGAAAGCGTCACAGCGATTAACAAGGTCCATATCGAGATTTCGGTGGTCCTTGGCCGTTCCCGTATGCCTATCCACCAGCTTTTGAAAATGGGCCGCGGCGCCGTGATCGAGCTCGACGCCCAGCAGGATGAAGAAATCTGGGTCCTGGCCAATAATATCCCCATCGCGCGCGGGGAGATTGTGGTTCAAGGCGACAAGATTGCCGTGTCGATTACCGACAAAATCCGCAATTTCGAATCCATCGCTTAAACCTACCCGATAATTCTTTCGAAAACGCCCCTGCTGTGCATGAGGGTGGTCTCGCTGCCTCATATATAACACATTATAAGTGTTATATTTTCTATTCTACTTTCAAATATTGAATTATTCGGGAAAACAGCTTATCTGATTGTGCAATGGAAGCGACAGGGCTTTCATGATGGCACAGGATAGCCGCGATGCTGCCCATCAGCCTTGATTTGGATCTATGCCCGACAGTGCTGGTTGCCGCCGGTGAGGCGGGCGAAAAGCGTCTAGCGCTTTTGAAGGCGGGTGGCACCGGCAAGCTGCGGGTATTCAGCGCCGAGGCGGAAGGCCCGCTGGCAGAGGCTGCTGAGGGCCCTGAGGCGGACTTGGAAGCCGTTAAGGTGGCGCGGGTGGTGTTCGTCGCGGGGCTGCCCCGCGCCGAAGGCGAGCGTCTCGCCGCAGTGGCACGCGAAGCGGGCGCCCTCGTCAATGTGGAAGACGAGCGCGATCTCTGCGATTTCCATGTGCCGGCCCTGGTGCGCCGGGGCGACCTGATCCTGGCGATCCTGACGGGCGGCAAGGCGCCCGGCATGGCCCGCTTCATCAGGCGCTATTTGGAGAGAATTTTCGGCCCGGAATGGGCGGACCGGTTGGACGAAGTGGCTGCGCAGCGCCTGAAATGGCGCGCCGATGGGCTCTCGCTCCCCCAGGTCAGCGCGAAAACAGAACGCTTCATTGAAGATAAAGGATGGCTCAAATGACGCTAGCAACAGCGCAGACGCAGACCGTCGACCGCCGCGCCGCGGCCATGGACAGCGAGAATGTCACGTCTTCCGAATTGCTCCGGCTCCGGGAGAAATATGAAGGCCTGACCGGCGCGCCGCTTTTGGAGGCGCTGATCAAGGACGAGTTCCCGGGTGAGATCGCCGCGGTTTCGTCCTTCGGGGCGGAATCCGCCGTGCTGCTTCACATGATCTCGCAGATCGACCCGACAACGCCGGTGCTCTTTCTCAATACCGGCAAGCTCTTCGGTGAGACGCTGCGCTACCGCGACCGGCTGCAGGACAAGCTCGGCCTGACGGACCTGCGCGCCATCGGGCCTCATCCGGACGACCTGAACGCCAAGGACCCGGACGGCGTGCTTTGGAATACCGATGCCGACGATTGCTGCTTCATCCGCAAGGTGCTGCCGCTGGAACGGGGGCTGAAGCCCTTCCGCGCCTCGATCACCGGGCGCAAGCGCTTCCAGACCTCGACCCGTGCTGCCATGCACGCCATCGAGGAAGAAAAAGTGCGGATGGGCGAGGGCACCCGCTTCAAGATCAACCCGCTGGCCCTTTGGGACCTGGATGATCTGGAGGCTTATCTCGACAAGTACAAGCTGCCCCGTCATCCGCTGGTGAAAGACGGCTATCCCTCCATCGGGTGCATGCCTTGCACCAGCCGGGTGAAAGAGGGCGGTAGCTACCGGGACGGGCGCTGGGCCGGGCTCGACAAGGACGAGTGCGGTATTCACCTGCCCGGCAACACGGATGGCGACGGCATCTGATACCCTTCGATTTAAAGCGGCGGGCGGTGCGAAGAGGCTTGTGCAGCGCAAATCTATTTGTTACATCACCGCCACCAATCGTATGGCCTGCGGACGTGGCGGAATTGGTAGACGCGCAGCGTTGAGGTCGCTGTGGGGTAAAACCCGTGGAAGTTCGAGTCTTCTCGTCCGCACCAAACGATGAAAAAGCCGGGGAAACCCGGCTTTTTTCATGCGCGGCTTTCCCTATATCCTTGCTAACCGGAACTGGCGCCGCCGCCTGCTTTGTCGCAAACTAGGCGGGACGATTCGAGCGCGGCCGGGCTTTCTCAAGGTCCGGCCTTTTAGTGACCCTTTGCGCAAGGTGAGACGAATTGAGCGAAACAGCCGTCGCCAGACAAAGCGAAGAGCGTGACGATCCCTTGACCCCGCAATTCGTGCGGCAGGTGATCGATGCGCTCGATCGCGGGGACGGAGACCAGGTCCGCAATCTCATCGCCCCGATGCGCCCGGCGGATATCGCCGAGCTGCTCGATCTCATGCGCACGGATGAGCGGCGCGCGCTGGTGGAGATGCTGGGCCCGGAGCTGAAGCCCGAAGTGCTCTCCGAACTGGAAGAGGGCGTGCGCGATGAAGTGATCGCGCTGCTCGATCCGGGCGACATTGCCCAAGCGCTCGCCGAAATGGATTCGGACGACGCGGTTTATCTGCTCGAAGACCTCGACCAGCAAGGTCAGCAAGAAATCCTCTCGCAAATGCCGGCGGATGAGCGCGCAGCGCTCGAGCGGGCACTCGAATATCCCGAGGACAGTGCCGGCCGCCTCATGCAGCGCCATCTCGTGGCGGTGCCGCCCTTCTGGGATGTGGGCCATACGATCGACTATATGCGCGAGGCGGAAGACCTGCCCGACGAGTTCTATGAAATTTTCGTCGTCGATCCCGCGTACCGGCCCATCGGCACCGTGCCGCTTTACCGGGTGATGCGCTCTAAACGTCCGACGAAAATCTCGGACATCATGAATACCGAGCAGACACTGATCCGCGTCGATACCGACCGGGAGGAAGTTGCCCGGCTCTTTGAAAAATACGACCTGATTTCCGCCGCTGTGATCGACGAGAACGACCGGCTCGTCGGGGTGACGACGGTGGACGACATCGTCGAGGTGATCTCCGAAGAGGCGACCGAAGACATCCGGCTGATGGGCGGTATCGTCAACGAAGAAGCGGTGGGGGACAGCGTGGCGCTGACCGCGCGCAACCGTTTCTCCTGGCTCTTCGTCAATCTACTCACCGCCATTCTGGCTTCCGTTGTCATCGGGCTTTTCGATGCGACGATCGAGCAGATGGTGGCACTGGCGGTTCTCATGCCCATCGTCGCTTCCATGGGCGGCAATGCGGGCACGCAGACCATGACCGTTGCCGTGCGCAGTCTGGCAACGCGCGAGCTCGGTCCTTTGAATGCCTTACGCTTCATGCGCCGTGAATTGCTGGTGGGCGTCGTCAACGGGGTGCTCTTTGCACTGCTTATCGGCGTTGTCGGCGGCGTCTGGTTTCAGGATGCGATGCTCGGGATCGTGCTCGGAGCTGCCATGATTGTGAACATGGTGGTGGCCGCGGTTTCGGGTATCCTCGTGCCCATGGCGCTCGACCGGATGAATATCGACCCGGCGGTCGCTTCCAGTGTCTTCGTGACGACGATGACCGATGTCGTCGGTTTTTTTGCTTTTCTCGGCTTGGCCGCCATCTGGCTCATGTGAGCGCGGGCGGAAGGAGAATGTGATGCGTTTGGCAAGTGTGATTACGTCTCTCGTGCTCGTGAGCTTGGCAAGCGCCCCTGCCGCGCTTGCCGGCGCATGGCAGGACGGCGTGCCGATGAACAATGCCCGCGCTTTCTCATCAGCTGCCGTGCGCGGCGAAGACATTTATGTCGCGGGCGGCGCCGGCATTACCGCGCCGCAGAACAGCGTCGAGATTTACGACATGCTGGGCGACATCTGGCGCTCGGGCCCGGCGCTTCCCGAAGGGGTGCAGCAGGGCGCCATGGCAAGCCTCGGCGGGCTGATTTATCTTTCCGGCGGCTACCTGAAAGAGAGCAAGGGCGCGGATAATGCAAGCCTCTGGGTGCTCGATCCTTCGCTCGGCTTCTGGGTCAGCGGGCCGGACATGCCGGCACCCCGCGCCTGGCATGGCATGGCCGCGCTCGGCGGTAAGCTTTATGTTGTCGGCGGTGAGGGCGGCAGCGCGGCAAGCGTTCTGGTTTACGATCCGGGAACGGAAAAATGGTCCGTCCTTTCTGCGCCCCTGCCGCAGCCCCGCTCGGGCCTCGCGCTTGTGGCGCATAAGGGCAAGCTCTATGCGATCGGCGGGCGCTTGGCGAACGGTCAGATAACGGGCCGCGTCGATATTTACGACGTGGAAGCGGGGCGCTGGAGCGAAGGCCCGGCGCTTCCCGCGGCGCGGGCGGGACACGCGGCTGCCGTTTTCGGTGAGAATATTCACGTAGTGGGCGGCGAGCAGGCCTCACCTCCGCAAACCCATGCAACCCATTATGTGCTTGGCCCAGAGGGGCGCAAATGGCGTGAGGATGCGCCGCTGCCGACACCGCGCCATGGTCTTCTCCTGGTGCCGGGAAGGGGCGGGGTGGTCGCCATCGGCGGCGCCTCGGGCCCGGGTTTTTACACGGTCTTTACGGAGACGGATAGCGTCAACCGCTACCGCCCTTAATCACAAGCAAGCTGGTACACAGCTTCACGCATTTCAGACGAACGGGAGAATATTCCGATGAGCGCAGCTTATCCTTCACTCAATTTCGATCTCGGCGATACCGCCGACATGCTGCGCGAGACGGCACATAATTTTTCTCAAGACAAGATTGCCCCGCGCGCAGCTGATATCGACCGCACGAATGAATTCCCGAAAGAGCTTTGGCGTGAACTGGGCGGGCTCGGTCTTCTCGGCGTGACGGTGGAAGAGGAATATGGCGGTTCGGCCATGGGCTATCTCGAGCACGTCGTGGCGATGGAAGAGATCAGCCGCGGCTCGGCGAGTGTCGGCCTTTCCTACGGCGCTCATTCCAATCTCTGCGTCAATCAGATCCGCCGCATGGGCACCGAAGCGCAGAAGCAGAAATATCTGCCGAAGCTCGTCTCCGGTGAACATATCGGCGCGCTGGCCATGAGCGAGCCGGGCGCCGGCTCCGATGTTGTTTCCATGAAGCTGCGCGCCGACAAAAAGGGTGATCGCTATGTGCTGAACGGCAACAAGATGTGGATCACCAACGGCCCGGATGCGGATACGCTGGTCGTCTATGCCAAGACGGAGCCGGATGCCGGACCGCGCGGCATCACGGCTTTTCTCATCGAGAAAGGGTTTAAAGGATTTTCCACGGCGCAGAAGCTCGACAAGCTCGGTATGCGCGGCTCCAACACTTGCGAGCTTGTCTTTCAGGATTGCGAAGTGCCGGAAGAAAATATTCTCGGCAAGCTGAATGAAGGCGTGCGCGTGCTGATGAGCGGGCTCGATTATGAGCGCGTCGTGCTTTCCGGCGGTCCGCTCGGCATTATGCGCGCCTGCATGGATGCGGTGGTGCCCTATCTGCATGAGCGCAAACAGTTCGGCCAGGCCATTGGCGAGTTTCAGCTCATGCAAGGCAAGGTCGCGGATATGTACACGGTCATGAATGCAGCCCGCGCCTATGTGTATGCAGTGGCAAAGGCATGCGACCGGGGCGAGACGACACGCAAGGATGCGGCGGCCGCCATTCTTTATTCGGCGGAAAAAGCGACATGGATGGCGCTCGAAGCCATTCAGGCGCTGGGCGGCAACGGCTATATCAACGAATATCCGACGGGCCGCCTTCTGCGTGATGCCAAGCTTTATGAAATCGGCGCGGGCACCAGCGAAATCCGCCGCATGCTGATCGGCCGAGAGCTCTTCAGCGAAACGGCGTGAGGAACGGCAGGAAAACGCAAAGCGCTTTGCGCTTACCTCGCAAATAGTTGTTTCTTCTCTCCGCTTGCCCAAATAAGACCGGCATAAACCGGCAAGGAGTGCTCATGCGCGCGATTTTTTCCGAAGAGAATAATCTCATCATACCCACCTCCGATGCGGCAGGGCCTTGGGACCCCGGCATGCAGCACGGCTCGGCCCCGTCCTCGCTGATCGCGCGGGCGGCGGAGCGCTATATCGGCGATGAGGATTTTCTCGTCTCGCGGCTGACCATCGATCTGATGCGCCCGGTGCCGATTGCGCCGATGGATCTGCGCATCACGCCGATCCGTGAGGGACGGCAGATCAAGGTGCTCGATATCCGTATCGTGCAAGGCGGGAAAGAGACCGTCTGCGCCAGCGTGCTTGCCGTGCGCAAGCAGAAGGTCGATACGCCCGCGCTGAGCCAGCCGCCTGCGCTGGAGCTTCCCTATGCCGATGACATTCCCGAGGAGACGGGGGTCTTTTCCGGCACGAGCCCCTTTGTGAACGGGCTTTGGGTGCGTCAGGCCAAGGGCTCATTTCTTGAGCCGGGCCCCGCCGCGGTCTGGTACCGCTTTGTGCGGCCGATGATGGAGGGCGAGGAAATTAGCCCGCTCATGCGCGCGGTGGCGAGCGGGGATTTCTGCAACGGCCAATCCTCGGCGCTCGATTTCACGAAATGGACCTTCGTGAATGCGGACCTCACCATCGATCTTATCCGCTATCCGGAAGGCGAGTGGGTATTGCTCGATGCGGAAAGCTGGCTCGATGAGGAAGGGGGCTGCCTTGCCATGGGTAAGCTCGCCGATAAGAGCGGCTATTTCGGCACGGCAAGGCAGCATCTTGTGGTGAGGTCGCGTTAGGCGGCCTCCGGTTTCCTTTCGGCAAGGCGCATGAGCTGAAAGAGCGGCGGCGCAATCGCCCCGATATAAAGCGCGATGATGAGCGTGCGCAGGTAACCTGCCGCAATGTCGCCAAGGCCGATGGCCGCGGCGGCTTTCCCCCAGGCGGCCGAGAGCGCGAAGAGCCCGATGATGCCGACAAGGCCCGAAAGGCCGCGTGCCCACCATTCGCTCCGGGGCTGAAAGGCGATGAAGTTCTTGTCCGCAAGGACCGCCAGCCACCAGCCGGCCAGCAGCGCGCAAATGGCAAAAGCCTCGCTCGGCCCGCCCGGCCAGAAGAACCAGGCCGCCCCATGCAGAATGGCCAGCAGCACGAGCTGGAAGCTCCAATGCAGATTGTGCCAGCGGTGATCATGGGCCCGCAGGAACCAGACGAAAGCGCCCAGTACCACAATCCCGATGGCCCAGCCCGCCAGAATGTCCTCCACATCGTGAACGCCGAGATAGAGCCGGGAAAAGGCGATCCCGGCAATCATGATGCCTGCGCCGATCCAGGCCCAGGTCTGGCGGACACTCAGCGCCAGAAAGCCCCAGGTCGTGAGCGACACCTGGGCATGGCCCGAGGGCATGCCGTAGGATTCGCCCACTGCATGGTCGAGGCGGAAGGCATCTGCTGGGCGCGGGTCCTGCCAGAAGTCCTTCAAAAATGCATTGATCAATGCGGAAATGCCGACCAGCACGGCAAGCCGGGCGAACACCGTCTTGCCCAGCATCCAGTACCCGAGCGCCAGAAGAATGATGTAAAACGTGGTGTATCCGGCCCAGGTGAAGGCTTGGAACACCGGCGTCGCCATGTCGCTGCGCAGCGGCAGCACCCAGCTTAAATCGTGAAGAAAGCTCTCCAACCCCGCTCTCCCTCTTTTTTATTTTTTGGTGTAGGGTCTCGCCCCAAACGGTACCGACCATATCAGTGAGGTTTGCATATGTCCCAGTCCGAACGCGATCCGATCGTCATCGTCTCTGCCGCGCGCACGCCGATGGGCGGGTTTCAGGGAGCTCTGGCGCCGCTTTCGGGCCCTGAGCTCGGCACCATCGCGGTGAAGGAAGCCGTGTCGCGGGCAAAGCTGGGCGCTGGCGATGTGGATGAAGCGTTCATGGGCTGTGTGCTGCCCGCAGGCGCCAAGCAGGCGCCGGGCCGCCAGGCGATCCGCAATGCGGGCCTCGAAGACGGCACGGCCTGCTCGACCATTAACAAGGTCTGCGGCTCGGGCCTCAAAGCGGTGATGCTGGCGCATGACGCCATCGCGCTCGGCCGGGGCGAGGTGATGATCGCGGGCGGCATGGAAAGCATGACCAATGCGCCGTACCTCCTGCCCAATGCTCGCGGGGGCATGCGCATGGGCCACGGCGAGGTGAAGGATCACATGTTCCTCGACGGGCTGGAAGACGCGTATGAAGGCACGGCCATGGGCGTTTTCGCCGAGGCGACCTCGCAGCATTATCAGTTCACCCGCGAGGCGCAGGACGCTTACGCCATCGAGTCGCTCACCCGCGCACAAAAAGCAACGAAGGACGGTTCTTTCGCGCCGGAAATTGCGCAAGTAACGGTGAAGACCCGCAAAGGCGAAAGCGTGGTGAAAGACGACGAGCAGCCGCTGAAAGCCGACCCCTCCAAGATCCCGAATCTGAAGCCTGCCTTCGCCAAGGACGGCACGGTGACGGCGGCAAATTCCAGCTCCATTTCGGACGGGGCCGCCGCGCTCGTTCTCATGCGCCTGTCGGAAGCGGAAAAGCGCGGGCTGACGCCGCTTGCCGCCATTCGAGGGCAGGCCGGCCATGCGCAGGAACCGGCCTGGTTCACCACCGCGCCGGTGGGCGCCATGAAAAAGCTTCTGGAGCGCACGGGTTGGAGTGCGGGTGACGTCGATCTTTACGAGATCAACGAAGCCTTTGCCTGCGTCACCATGGCGGCGATGCAGGAGCTCGATCTGCCTCATGACAAGGTGAATGTGTTCGGCGGCGCCTGCGCCCTCGGTCATCCCATCGGCGCGTCGGGCGCGCGCATTCTCGTGACCCTGCTCAACGCGCTTGAAAAGCGCGATGCCAAGAAAGGTGTGGCTTCCTTGTGCATTGGCGGCGGCGAAGCCGTGGCCCTTGCGGTGGAACGGCTGCAATAATGGATGGAACGCGCGGAGATCACGGCGGCTAACGCCAAGGCCTGGGACGAGGCGGCGCCTTATCATGCCAGGCATAATCAGGAACGCCTTCTTGCCTCGTTCCGCACGCCCGGTTTTTCGTGTCTCGATGCCACCGAAACCGCGCTTCTGACCCGCGCCGGCATTGCCGGCAAGCGCGTTGCCCAGCTTTGCTGCAATAATGGCCGCGAGCTTTTATCGCTTGAAGCGCTGGGCGCGCGCGGCTGTGCCGGTTTCGACATCTCGGCTGAATTCATTGCCCAGGCAAACGAGCTGAAGGCAGCGGCCGGCGCCGAGGCGGAATTTATCGCCAGCGACATTTACGAGATCGGGCCGGAACATGACGGCGCTTTCGATCTCATTTATATCTCCATCGGCGCGCTCTGCTGGATGCCGGACCTTGCCGCTTTCTTCGCGGTGGCGGCCCGTCTTGCCGCGCCGGGCGGCCAGCTTTTCCTCTATGACAAGCACCCCATCATCGACATGTTCGAGCCGGGGCTTGAAGGGGAGGCGGCCTTCACGCCCGTCCATTCTTATTTCCGCCGGGAACCTTTTGCCGAAGCGGACGGGCTCGATTACTGGAGCGGGCAGGCCTATGAGGGCGCGGTGCATTATTCTTTCCCGCACCCGCTGTCGGATGTTTTCAATGCAGTGATCGGGGCGGGTTTCGTCATCCGGCATTTCGAAGAATATGCCCATGACATTGCTGTTGCCTGGCACAAATACGAAGAGCGGGACGCACAGTTCCCGCTCTCCTATACGCTGCTTGCAAGCAAGAACGCTTAATCGCCGCGCGCGGCCATCGCTTCCTCGAAGAACTTCCAGATTTCTTCCGGCCCGTTAATGTCATGGGCGGTGGGGCCGAGGAGGCGCGGCATGCGCTGATCGGGATGCGGGATCGTGTGGCCGCCGCCGATCAGCGTCAGATTGGCGACCGGCGGTTTGCCGGGGTCTTTCCAGGCGATTTCCGCGGCCCGTGTGCCATCGTCCACCGTGTCGTCGTAGTGAACGGCTATGGTGGTGTCCTGACCGGCTTTCTTTGCCCAGAACTCGGTCGTGGCTTCGGTGGAAAGCACCATGCCCCGGTTGCCCGTGCCGAAAAGCGAAACAGTGCCGCCCGCATAAGGATTGACTGGGTCCGCCGTGCCGTTCATCACCAGCACCGCCGTGCTGCCCGGCTGTTCGGTGCAGTCCATATTGCTCTCTGCGGGCAGATTTGCGGCAATGGCGGCAATGCCGGTCATGGCTTCGGGCACTTCGAGCGCCAGCCGGTAGGCCATGTGCCCGCCATTCGAAAGGCCGGTGGCAAAGAGCTTGGGCGTGCCATGCGGGCTCCCGTGCTTTTCGGCAATGGCCAGCAGAAAGCCCACATCGTCGATATTTTCCTCATTCGCCGCGTAAGGGCCCGCCGCGCGGCAATCGTTCCAGTGCCGCTCATAGCCGTCCGGATAAACGACGAGCGCGCCATGGGTATCGGCGATCTTGTCGAACTCATAGGCGGTCAGCGCGCGGATGCGGTCTCCGTCTCCGTCCGAGCCGTGCAGCACGAAAATCACCGGCGGGTCGGCGGCAACTTCCTTCGGTGTATAGAGCCGGTAGCTGCGCTCCTTGCCGCCATGGGCAAGCGTGTGGCCGGTGAGCGCGCCTTCAAGGCGCGGCTCGGCCACAAGGTCGGTGCCCAGGTAATATTGATACATCACCCCGATGGCGATGATGACGATCAGAAGCGTAACGGCGATGATTTTAAGCGCGCGCATGGGTCAGGCAGCTTCCTTTGCAAGACAGGCTTTGACGTGCTCGGCCAAAGCGATGAGGCCGTTGAGGGGGCGGATCAGCACTTCGATATGCTGAAGGCGGCCTTCGCCATCCACCGTGATCCGGTCGATGCCCTTGAGCTGGGTTTCGCCGATGCGCGCCTCGAATTCGAGAATCATCTCGCGCCCGTCGACCCACTCTTTTGTGTAGCGGAAATCCTCGAAACCCTCGTTCACCGCCGTTAGAATGGCCGCCACATAGGCTTTAGACTGTTTGGGCTTGAAATAAGCGGGGGAGGAAATCGAGGCGTTTTCGGCGAGCAAACCGTCCAGAAGAGCCGGATCGGGCTTTTTCATGTACCCGTGCCAGCGGTCCAGAAAAGTCTTGGCTTCAGCTAACATGTGGCTATGCTCCCCCCCAAAGTAGTTAGTGTCACGAACTATTCTACCACGCGCCGCCAGAACGATAAACGGAGGCATGCGGCAAATGGCCGTTCTTAAAAGCTCCATCTCGACCCGCGATGAACGTTATCAGGAAAACCTTGCCAGCATGCAGGGGATTCTTGAAGACCTTTCCCGCCAGCGTGAAAAACATGCAAGCGGCGGCGATCAGCGCTCACGTGAACGCCACGTTTCACGCGGCAAGCTTTTACCGCGCGAACGGGTGATGGGATTGATCGATCCCGGCACGCCTTTTCTCGAACTTTCGCCCATGGCCGCCTACGGGCTTTATGGCGGGGACATTCATGCGGCAGGCATTATCACAGGTATAGGCCGCGTCTCGGGGCAGGAATGCGTCATCGTCTGCAACGATGCGACGATCAAGGGCGGCACCTATTATCCTGAAACGGTGAAGAAGCATTTGCGCGCGCAGGAAGTCGCGCTGCAGAACCATCTGCCCTGCATCTATTTGGTGGATTCGGGCGGCGCGAACCTGCCGAACCAGGCCGACATCTTTCCGGATAAAGAGCATTTCGGGCGGATCTTTTTCAACCAGGCCAATATGTCCGCCAAGGGCATTCCGCAAATCGCGGTGGTTATGGGCTCGTGCACGGCGGGCGGGGCCTATGTGCCGGCCATGTCGGATGAGACCGTGATCGTGCGCCAGCAGGGCACGATCTTTCTGGGCGGCCCGCCGCTCGTAAAAGCGGCGACGGGTGAAGTAGTCAGCGCCGAGGATCTGGGTGGGGCTGACGTTCATTCGCGTAAAAGCGGCGTGACGGACCATTACGCCCAGGATGACACCCATGCGCTTGCCATTACGCGGCGCATTGTTGCGACTTTGAACCGGAAGAAGAGCATTGCCATTCCGCTCAGCGCGCCGCGCGAGCCGCTTTACGATCCGGCGGAGCTGAATGGCATCGTGCCTTATTCGCTTTCCATCCAATATGACATCCGCGAAGTCATTGCCCGGCTGGTGGATGGTTCGGAATTCGACGAATTCAAAAAGCTTTACGGCACGACGCTGGTGACGGGTTTTGCTCATATTCACGGTTATCCCGTGGGCATCATCGCCAATAACGGCATTCTCTTTTCGGAGTCCGCGCTTAAAGCCGCGCATTTCATCGAGCTGTGCTGCCAGCGGCGCATTCCGCTGCTTTTCCTGCAGAACATTTCCGGCTTCATGGTGGGCCGCCAATATGAAACGGGCGGCATCGCCAAGGACGGGGCGAAGATGGTGACGGCGGTCGCCTCCGCTCAGGTGCCGAAATTCACCGTGCTTGTCGGCGGCTCTTACGGCGCGGGCAATTACGGCATGTGCGGGCGGGCCTATTCGCCGCGTTTCCTTTATGCCTGGCCGAATTCGCGCATCTCCGTTATGGGCGGGGAGCAGGCGGCGAGCGTCCTTGCCACGGTCAAGCGGGACGGCATGGAAGCGCGCGGGGAAAGCTGGAGCGCGGAAGACGAAGACGCCTTCAAGGCGCCCATTCGCGGGCAATATGAGGAAGAGGGGCATCCATATTTCGCCACCTCGCGGCTTTGGGATGACGGCATCATCACGCCGGAGGAAACCCGCCGCGTCATGGCGCTCTCCCTTTCCGCTTCGCTCAACGCGCCCATTCCCGAAACCCGCTTCGGCGTCTTCAGGATGTGAGGTTTCATGTTCAATTCCCTGCTCATAGCCAACCGGGGCGAAATTGCCGTGCGCGTCATGCGCACCGCGAAAGCCATGGGTCTGCGCACGATCGCTGTTTTCTCCGATGCCGACCGCGACGCGCTGCATGTGGCGCTGGCGGATGAGGCCTATTACATCGGCCCGTCGCCTGCGAATGAAAGCTATCTCGTTGCCGAGAAGATTCTGGATGTCGCCAGAAAATCGGGCGCGGAGGCTATTCACCCCGGCTACGGTTTTCTCTCCGAAAAAGCCGCCTTTGCGGACGCCTGCGCCAAGGCGGGCATTGTCTTTGTCGGCCCGCCCGCCAGTGCCATCAAGGCGATGGGGCTGAAAGATGCGGCAAAGGCCCTGATGGAAAAGGCGGGCGTGCCCGTCGTGCCCGGCTACCACGGGGACAATCAGGACCCGGCTTTCCTGAAAGCGGAAGCAGAGAAGATCGGCTATCCCGTCCTCATCAAAGCGGTGGCGGGCGGCGGCGGCAAGGGCATGCGCAAGGTCGAGGCGGCGGCGGAGTTCGACAAAGCGCTGCAATCGGCACAGCGCGAGGCCGCGTCCGCGTTCGGCGATGAGCGCGTGCTGATCGAAAAATTCGTCACGCAGCCCCGCCATATCGAAATTCAGGTCTTCGCGGATTCTCACGGCGAGGCGGTTTATCTTTTCGAGCGCGACTGCTCCTTGCAGCGCCGCCACCAGAAAGTGCTGGAAGAGGCACCGGCGCCCGGCATGCCCGAAGACATGCGCCAAGCCATGGGCGAGGCGGCGGTCGCCGCGGCCAAGGCCATCGGCTATGAAGGGGCGGGCACGATCGAGTTCATCGCCGATGCCTCGGGCGGGCTCAGCGCGGATAAATTCTTCTTCATGGAAATGAATACCCGCCTCCAGGTGGAGCATCCCGTGACAGAGATGATCACCGGCGAGGACCTTGTCGAGTGGCAGCTGCGCGTTGCCGCAGGCGAGCCCTTGCCCGCGATGCAGAGCGATCTTGAAATTCAGGGCCATGCCATTGAGGCGCGGATTTACGCCGAAGACCCGGCGAAGAAATTCTTCCCTTCCACCGGCACGCTGCACCGGCTGCGCCTTGCCGAGGAAACCGACTTCGTGCGCATCGACACGGGCGTGCGCGAGGGCGATGCGGTCTCGATGTTTTACGATCCCATGATCGCCAAGCTTATCGTCTGGGATGAAACGCGCGAAGGGGCGCTGCGCCGCCTAAAAACCGCGCTTGAGGAAACCCAGATCGCCGGGCTGAAAAGCAATGTCTCCTTCCTTGCCGCCGTGGCGGGTAACAAGGCTTTCGGGGACGGGGAAATCGACACGGGCTTTATCGACCGGCATCTGGACGCGCTGGTGCCTGCGGGAGCGCGCCCCGGTGCGGATGTCCTTGCGCTTGCCGCGCTGCATGAGGTTTTGGCGCGTGAGGAAGGGCCGGAAGAACTTGCTCTTCTCGGGGAGGATTATCATTCCCCCTGGGCGCTTAAAGACGGCTGGGTGCTGGGCGGGGCGCGCACCGAGCGCTTGAGGCTGCTTTTCGGCGGGGAGGTGCTGGAACTTGAGTTGCGGGCCCATCGCCATGGCTGGCAGGTGACGGCGGAAGACCAGCATCTTTATGTGGAAGGCAGTCTCGATGAAGACGGCACGCTTCACGCGCTTGTGGATGGTAAGCGGCTTTCTGCCGGTGTAATCGAGCTGAAAGACGGCTTTACTCTGATGTGGCGCGGCGCGGCTTTCGAGTTCGCGCGGCCCAATCCGCTCGATGTCGATCTTGCCGATGAGGCGGGCAGCGGCGCGCTCACCGCGCCCATGCCGGGCAAGATCATTCAGGTGCTTGCCAAAGCCGGCCAGAAGGTGCGTAAAGGTGATGCGCTCATCGTGCTGGAGGCCATGAAGATGGAACAGACACTGCAGGCGGCGGGCGAAAGCACGGTCGGCGCGGTGAATGTCGAGGCGGGGGATCAGGTCGAAGGGGGCGCCGTCTTGCTGACCTTCGAGGAGAATGCGTGACACTGCATCTGATCAAATTATGCGTTGGCGTTGAGGAGCCGGACGAACTGGTGAAATGGCAGGCCATGCGCCGCCAGCAAAAGCGCGAGGCGGGCCTGCCTGACGTCATCGCCCATATCACCCGCATGGTGCCGAAACGCGCCGACGAGCTTCTGGACGGCGGCTCGCTTTACTGGGTGATGAAGGGCTCCATCCGTTGCCGCCAGCGGCTTTTGGACGTCGAAACTTTTACCGATGAAGAAGGTATCCGCCGCTGCCGTCTGGTGCTCGACCCGGAAGTTGTGCAAACAGAACTGCGCGCCCGGCGTCCCTTCCAGGGCTGGCGCTATCTGAAGGTGGAAGATGCGCCGGAAGATATCAGCGGTGAAGGCGAGGCGGGCGACATGCCCCCTGAAATGCGCGCCGAACTACGCGCGCTCGGGCTGCTTTAAGTAGTTCTCTCTCTCTCGTCACCCTCGGGCTCGACCCGAGGGTCCATGCGGCCTTTTCGGCAAGCTGAAACGCTTTGTGGACCCCGGCTCGGGGGCCGGGGTGACACGCGTGCGATAAGGTATGCGCCTTGCCTTTCAACGCACACAAACCGTCACCCCGGGCTCGTCCCGGGGTCCATGGAAGGCGGCGCCATGTGAAGGTGTGGCGGCCTTTCATCCCACCGGCATATTGTCGATCAGCCGCGTCTTGCCGATCCGGGCCGCGACGAGAATGCGTGCGGGCACATCGGGTTTGTCGCCGGCAAAGGGCTCCAGCGTCTCGGCGTTGCGCACTTCCAGGTAATCGACGCTTTGAAAGCCCGCTTCCTTGATCGCTGTAATACCCGCTTCCGTCGCTGCCGCAATGGGCGCGCCTTTGGCAACCGCATGGGCGGTTTCGCGCAGGATGACATTGAGCTTGCCGGCGGATTGGCGTTCCTCGGCGCTCAGATAGGCATTGCGGGAGGAGCGGGCGAGGCCGTCTTCCTCGCGGTGCGTCGGCCCGCCGATGATTTCCACCGGGATATTGAGATCGCGCACCATGCGTTTGATGGTGAGAAGCTGCTGATAGTCTTTCTCGCCGAACACTGCCTTGTCGGGCAGTACCGCGAGCAGGAGTTTCGTGACGACCGTCGCCACCCCGGCAAAATGGGTGGGCCGCGCCGCGCCGTCGAGATCTTCCGTCACGCCCATGACATGCACGCTCGTTGAAAAATCGGGTGAATACATTTCCGCCGCGCTGGGCGCGAAGATGAGATGGGCGCGGGCGGAAAGCTTTTCCGCATCCGCCGCTTCCGTGCGCGGATAGGCTTCGAAATCCTCACCGGGGGCGAACTGCGTCGGATTGACGAAGATCGAAACGACGACGCGGTCCGTATCCGCGCCCGCCAGATCGACCAGCGAGAGATGGCCTTCATGAAGCGCGCCCATGGTGGGCACGAAGCCGACACGCAGACCCTCCTTGCGCCAGGCGTTCACCGTTTCGCGCAACTCCGCGATGGTGCGGGCGACCGGAATTCCATATTGCATGTCGAGCGCCATCACTCTCTCCCCAAAGGCCGTTCAACCGGGCCGGACCATACATAATCGCCGAGCGCGGGACAATTGAACTTGAAGGCCGGGCGGCTCAGCTCAGATCGCCGTCGATCGCCTTTTGGAAAAGCGTTTCATAAGCGCCCTGATCCATCTCCACCGGATTGCCGCCATTCGAGGGGTCCTCCAGCGCCATGGCGGCAAGGCGGGGAATAAGATCACTTGTCACGCCGATTTCGGCGAGTGTCGCCGGAATGCCGATCTTCTGGCGCAGCTCCACCACCCAATCGAGGAAGCCCGCGAAATCCTGGCGCGGCAGATCGAGATACCGCGCCAGCGCATCGATCTTATAGGCAATGGCGCGCCGGTTATGGAGCAGCACATAAGGCATGACGACGGCGTTGGTGAGCCCATGATGGGTGCCGCAAAGAGAAGAGCAGGGATGGCTCATCGCATGCATCGCGCCGAGCCCTTTTTGAAAGGCGACCGCGCCCATGGAGGAAGCGGCCATCATGCGGGCGCGGGCAGCGACGTTCTCCCCGTCCTTCACTGCTTCGGGCAGCCAGCGGTGCACCAGGCGCATGGCTTCGAGCGCAATGCCCTGGCTCATCGGGTGCCAGATGCGGCTTGAATAAGCTTCAAGGGAATGGGAGAGCGCGTCCATGCCCGTTGCCGCCGTGATGGCGGCGGGCAGGGCGCAGGTCAATTCCGGATCGCAGATCACTTCCACGGGCAGCATTTTCGGGTGGAAGATGATTTTCTTCGTGTGATCGCGCTCGTCGGTGATGACGGCGGCGCGGCCCATTTCAGAGCCCGTGCCCGCAGTGGTCGGCACGGCAATGACGGGCGCGATCCCGCTCGCGTCGGCGCGGGTCCACCAGTCCTCCCGGTCCTCGAAATCCCAAAGCGGGCGCGTCTGCCCGCTCATGAAGGCAATGGCCTTGCCCGCATCGAGCGCGCTGCCGCCCCCGAAAGCGACCACCCCGTCATGGCGGCCTGCGCGGTAGGCGGCAAGGCCCGCTTCCACATTCGCGCCCACCGGGTTGCCTTGAATGGCTGAAAAGAGAGCAGGCGAAAGCCCGGCCTCTTCCAGATCGTTCAGCGCGGCGGCGATCATTTCATGCCCTGCAAGGCCCGGATCGGTGACGATAAGCGGATGGCGCAGGCCGTGCGCGTCGCAAACGGTGCTGAGCTCCTTGATCCGCCCGGCGCCGAACCGTGTGGCCGTGGGGTAGGACCAGGCCGCCTGAAGGGAAATATAAGGATCGTCCATCTGTCGCTGTCCGGAAGGTTGAGTGCCGCCCGTGGCACTGTGCTAGGCTTTCATGCAGGCTGCATGGAGGGGAGTATCGCAGCCGGAAGCGAAGCTGAAAAGGGAGGAGAGGATATGGGGCAGAAACTTGCCAAGGCGGTGCTTGCGGGGCTCGTCCTCCTGCATGCCGGGCTGCTTGTTTGGGCGTTGATGGGCACGGCGGAGCTTCTGCTTGGCGACGTGCCGTGGACGCCCGTCGCCAATCCGCTTTTCCCGCCGCTCATGCTGGCCGGACACTGGCTCTCCGTGCTTTACACATCCATCGTCTTTCTGCTCGGCACTTTCTATCGCTGGCCGCTTACACCGCCTGCCACCGTTGCGGGCTATGGCGCGATGGCGTTGGTCTGCCTGATCGAGACGACGCAGTTTCTGGTTCATGATGGGCGCTGGCTCGCCATGGCGCTGGAATATGCGGCCTATATTGCAATCACGCTCTTTCTCTTCGGCTCGGGCACGATGCGGGATTATTTCGGACGGTCGGCGAGCACCTGAGATACGCCTCAGGTCTTCGTGCGCAGGTGATAGGATTTCGGCCGCGTCAGCGCTTCATAGCCAAAGGGCGAGAGTGTGCAGCCATGGCCTGAGTCCCTGACGCCCGTCCAGGCGAGATAAGGATCGAGATAATCGCACCGGTTCATGAAAACCGTGCCGGTCTCGACGCCGTCGCCGAGCCGGATGGCGGCTTCTTCGTCTTCCGTCCAGATGGAGGCGGTGAGCCCGTAAGGGCTGTCATTCATCAGCTGCAGCGCGTCTTCATCGGAGGCGACTTTCATGATGCCGACGGCAGGCCCGAAGGTCTCGTCCCGCATCAGGCTCATCTTATGCGTGACATCCGTCAGCACATGCGGGGAGAGATAGGCGGTGCCGGGGCGGGAAGCGGGAAACTCCGCCTCGTCGATCAGCGAGCGCGCGCCGGCGCGGACCGCGTCCGTGATCTGCCCGCGCACGAATTCCGCCGCCCCCGGCCGCACCATGGGCCCGAGCGTCGTTTCAGGGTCCAGCGGATCGCCCAGCACATATTGGCGGGTCAGGCTCTCGAAGGCGTCGATGAAGTCCTCATAGAGTTTTTCATGCACATAAATGCGCTCGATGCCGCAGCAGGATTGGCCGGAATTGAAGAAGGCGCCGTCCACCAGCCCTTCCACCGCGTGGGTAAGGTTCGCATCGGCGCGCACATAGGCCGGGTCCTTGCCGCCAAGCTCGAGCCCCACACCGATGAAGCGCCCCGTCGCCGCCCGCTCGATGGCCGCGCCCCCGCTCACCGAGCCGGTAAAGGCGACATAATTCACATCCGGATGGGCGACGGCCTTCGCCGTCGTTACATGGTCCATATGGACGATCTGGAAGATGCCGTCCGGCGCGCCCGCTTTTTCCATAGCAAGCGCCAGGCGCTCGGCGCAAAGCGGTGTCTGGTGGGACATTTTCAGAACCACACTGTTGCCGGCCATGAGCGCGGGGACAATGGAATTGACGGCGATGAGATAAGGATAGTTCCAGGCGGAAATGGTAAGCACGACGCCCAGCGGCGCGCGTTTGATATAGCGTGTGAAGCCCTCCTTGGCGGGAGGCACGTAAGGAGAAAGCGCTTCTTTCGCAAGGCCGATCATCGCCCGCGCGCGTTCTTCGAAGCCTGCAACCTCACCCGCGCCAAAGGCAACGGGCCGGCCCATCTGCCAGGCAAGTTCGGGCACGATCTCGTCTTTCATCGCGCAAAAGGCATCGACGAAACGCGTGCAAAGATGCGCGCGCTCTTCCAGGGGCACTTTCGACCAGGCCTGCTGGGCTTTCTTGGCCGAGTGAAGCAGAGCAATGACGGCGCGCTCATCCGCCAGCTCCCGCTCGGCGTAAAGCGACCCATCGGCAGGGGATATGACTTCGAGCTTCTTCGTCATCCGCGTTCGAACCCTCGCATCAGCTCCCAGTCCGTTATACGGCGCTCATACTCATATTGTTCCCAGCGTCCCGTATGAAGGTAATGCTCGATTACCTCGTCGCCGAAGGCAGCGCGCAGCATTTTTGAGCCCTCCAGCGCGCTCAGCGCATCGCGCAAATTGCGGGGGAGGGAGGGAATACCTTCCTTCGTGTATGCATCACCCTGAAATTCATCACCTAGCTCCAGCTTCCGCTCGATGCCGTCTAGCCCGGCGGCAAGAATGGCCGCATAGGCCAGATAGGGATTAAGGTCCGCGCCGCCCACGCGCGTTTCCACCCGCGTGCCGGCCCCGTGCCCCAAAACGCGCAGTGCCGCCGTTCTGTTGTCCCGGCTCCAGACGGCATTGGTCGGTGCGAAGGAGAGATTGGCAAAGCGCTTATAAGAATTGACGTATGGGGCGAGGAAATAGCTGATCTCCTGCAGCGCGCTGAGCTGGCCCGCAATGAACTGTTTGAAGAGCGGCGTCATCCCGCCATCCTTTTCAGGTTTGAAAAGCGGCGTGTCGTTCTTCGCATCCCAAAGCGAGGAATGGATATGGCAGGAGTTTCCCGCCAGATCGTAATGCCACTTCGCCATGAAGGTGACGGACTTGCCGTGCAGATGGGCGATTTCCTTGATGCCATTTTTCAAGATCACATGCCGGTCCGCCATGTCGAGCGCTTCGGCATAACGCACATTGACTTCTTCCTGGCCCGGCCCCCATTCACCTTTCGAGTTTTCGACGGGAATGCCTGCGCCTTCCAGCCCGTTGCGGATGGCGCGCATCACGCCTTCTTCCTTCGATGTCTGGAAGACGTGATAATCCTCGATATACCAGGAGGCGGTTTGCAGGCCTTGGTAGCGCTTTTCATGCGCCTCGCGGTAGCTGTCGTCGAAGAGAAAGAACTCAAGCTCTGAGGCCATTTTGGCCGTCATGCCTTTTTCGGCCAGACGCTTCAGCTGCTTCTTGAGGACGGCGCGCGGCGCGGTGGGAATATCCTCGCCGTTGTGATCCAGCGTGTCACAGATCACCAGTGCCGTGCAGGGCAGCCAGGGAATGCGCCGCAAGGTGGAAAGATCCGGCTTCAGCGCAAAGTCGCCATAGCCTTTTTCCCAGCTTGCCGAGCGGTAGCCGGGCACCGGCTCCATATCCATGTCGACGGTGAGCAGGTAATTGCAGCTATGGGATTCCTTGATGGCGCTATCGAGGAAGAAGCTGCCCGTCATGCGTTTGCCGACAAGCCGGCCCTGCATATCCGGCATGCAGGTAATGACCGTGTCGATCTCTCCCGAGGCGACGAGATCGGATAATTGATCGACGCTGAGCATTCCCCGCATGACCCCTCCTGATCCGCCTCTATGGAAGGCGGCGCTAGTTCTTGCCGCTGCCCGATGCGGTGTTGCAGCAGCCGGCATAGAAAGGCCCGCCGCTGATGGTGATGAATGTTTCGTATGGAAAGATGATGTCGGACATGCCGTCCGAACATTGATTGGTGCGCCGGACGATGATGGAGACGGGCTTGTCCCCGGCTTCCGTGCGCGCGTCGATCGCCCAGGCGGTGGACATTTGCGGCGATTGGCGGGCCGGGGAAAGATCGATCTTCAAGGGCCCGTCGGCGAGCGAATCGAGCACCGTCTCACGGCCTTTTAAAAGCATCCCCCAAAAAGGTTCGGTGCCCGCGCAGCTCAAGGGTTCCAGAAAAACGCTGGTGCCGGAGGTGCTGCCGGTGATTTCAGGGTCCGGTGTGATCTGGCGCGGCGCGCCCGCTGCTTGCGCCCGGTCGCGCACAAGAAAGTGACTGTTCACCCAGCCCGTCACATCGCGGTACATGATTTCCCGCCAGATGTAATCGCCGCGTTTGGCGGTGCGGCCCGTCGCCTCGATGCCCCGCGCATCCGGCGGAACGGCGCCGACTTTTGCCGCATAAGGATCGGGCACGATGCGCATGTTCAAAACATCGTCGCTTTCCACCCGCACGACGCGGAAATGGGCTTTCTGCTCATCGGCTTCTGCCGCCTCGGCAGCGGGAAATGTAAAAGCGGGAAGGCCCGCGCAAAGGGCAAAGAGAAACCCTGCAAGAAAACTCGCGATTGGGCGGCGCATCATCATGACAAACAAATCCGGCTCCGTTTCGGCGGCGGTGAATCGCCCGCGCTGTTTCAGTTTAACGGCTGGCAGGCCCCCAGCAAGCAGCGCCTGCATTTGCGCTTCGATGTCCCAGTATCGCCGCTTTTAAAGAAGCGGGGATAAGTGCCGGGCCAAATGTCGGCCGGCGGCTGGGAATGGGAGTTTCCTGCGGCTTGCCCCTCCTGCGCGGCGGTGTCCGGCGCGCGCGATGCCGGTTGACTTGCCAAATGGGTCACAACAAACTCCGCCGCCCGTGGCAGTATCGGGGTTGTGAGTCGGGGTAAGGGCATGGTGGACGGGCAGAACGGCGCGCTGGAAACGGCGGCGCAGGAGACGCGGGACGAAGGACCCGTTGAAACGGGGGAGAGAGGCCGCATGCAGGGCGAGCAGGGGCCAGGCGAATCTCAGACAAAAAGCGGGCGCAGCCGCCGCGCGCATGTCATCGTGCTCGGCAACGAAAAAGGCGGCTCAGGCAAGACCACCAGCGCCATGCATGTCATCGCCGTTCTCTTGCAGGAAGGCTTCCGCGTCGCCTCCATGGACCTCGACAGCCGCCAGCGCTCCTTGAGCCGCTATGTGGAAAACCGCGCGGCCTGGGCGCAGTCGAATGGCGTGCGCCTTGCCATGCCCGATCATCAGGTGATCGAGCTTTCCGATAAGGAGACCGTCGCCGAGCGCCAGGAAGATGAGCGCGAGCGCTTTCAGGCGAGCCTTGCCCGTGCCTCCGCTTCGCATGATTTCGTGGTGATCGATTGTCCGGGGTCGGACTCTTTTCTCTCCCGGCTCGGCCATGCGGTCGCCGATACGCTCATCACGCCGATGAATGACAGTTTCGTCGATTTCGATCTGCTGGCCCGTGTCGACCCGCAAACCTATGAGATCAAGGGGCCCAGCGTTTATTCGGAAATGGTCTGGGAAAGCCGCAAGCGCCGCGCCATGGCCGATGGCGGCAGCATCGACTGGGTGGTGATGCGCAACAGGCTGTCCATGCTGGATGCCAAGAACAAGCGCCGCCTCGAAGGTGTGCTTGAAACTTTGGCGGACCGGATCGGCTTCCGCCTTGCGCCCGGCTTCGGCGAGCGGGTGATCTTCCGGGAAATGTTTCCCTCCGGTCTTACGCTGCTCGACTTGAAAGAGGGGGGCGCCTGGTCCATGTCGCATGTGGCGGCGCGCGCCGAAGTGCGCCAGCTTATCGAGACGCTGGACCTGCCTCTGGCCGAAATGGCGGGAGAAGGCTAGCAGGCCTCGAAATGAGGCGCCGGGCCGCCACAACGCGAAAGGACACTGGATGATCTGGTTCGTTCTGGGCGGGGTGCTGCTGGCCGGGCTTTTATGGTTTCTCTACAGATTGGCCTATGCCGATAGCGCGCGGGTCGTCAGCCGGGCGCGCACCCTTGGCGCGGCGGCGGCCATTATCGTCGGGCTCGGCCTTGCGCTGACCGGCCGTATCGGCCTGGCTGTCGTGCTGTTCGGCGCGGCGGCGGGGCTTCTCGGCTTTGGCGGTTTCGGGCCGTTTGGTCAGCTCGGCGGCAATGCTTCCGGCGGTGCTGCCGGCGGCATGGGGGGCAGGTCCCCGCAGCAAGGGCAAATGAGCCGGGCGGAGGCGCTGGAAGTGCTCGGCCTTCGAGAAGGCGCTTCGGAAGACGAGATCAAACAGGCGCACCGCAAATTGCTCGGCAAGGTCCATCCCGATAGGGAAGGGACCACCTATCTCGCCTCGAAGATCAACGAGGCGAAGGACGTGCTTCTCAAGAAATAGGCTTAGCCGTTATTGGGCGCGCGGCGCGCGGAAGCCGCAGACCAGCCGGACGGCGGCAGCGCAATGCAGCTGATATTCACGCGGGCAAGCTGGCCGCAGGCATTGCGTGCGGTCAGCTCGTCAAAGCCGCCGAAGCGCGAGCGGTAAAGTGTGGTATCGCCCGTCATCACCGGCACCGTTACCGGCACGGCATTGGAAAGCTCGCCGGGTGCGGCCTGCATGGCCTCGCGAATGCGGTCCACGGCCTGCGCCGGATCGCGGTAGGCGCCGATCTGGATGACCCAGCTTTCCGGCGGGAAGAGCGAGCCCACCAGCGAGGGCTGTTTCTTGGGCGGCGGCGGCAGGGCGACATTGCGCGTGCTGCCTGTTGCGCCGGTATTTCCGCCATGGGCGTGAGCGGGCGGGGCGATCAGATTGCCGACTTTCTCAAGCGGCTCGGCGGCTTCGCGCAGAGCGGCCTTGGCAAGGCGCGCCGCCGGGCTTTCGACTTGGCTGGGCGCAGCGCTCGGCACAGCAGGCTCGCTCAGCGAGGCGCGGCGCAGCGGCAGTTCCTCTTCGGCCGGGGGCTCGAGCGGCAGGAATTCGGTATTCGTAAATTGCGCGCCGCGGCCGGATGTGCTGCCCAGATCGAGCGAGGCCATCAGCGCGGGGTCCGATGTGTTGGGCAGATTGGCGGCGAAGGTCACCGGCGGCTTTTCGATCGGCAGCGGCGCTTTCACCATCAAGGTGCTCGGATTGCCTGGCCGCACCCGGTCCCAGGCATCGTCCAGAATTTCCACCATGTGATTGTCACGGGTGCGCGCTTTGCGCCCGCCCATGACAACACCGATGAGATATTTGCCGTCCCGCTCGACGGCGGCGGTCAGGTTGAAGCCGGAAGCGCGGGTATAGCCCGTCTTGATGCCGACCGTGCCGCCATATTTACCCAGCAGATTGTTGTGGTTGGAATAGTTCCGCCCGTGCCAGGAAAAGCGCTCGGTCGAGAAATAGGTGTAATATTCGGGGAAATCCTCGCGGATCCGCTGGCCGAGCTTGGCCATGTCGCGGGCCGTGGTCTTCTGGCGCGTGTTGGGCAGGCCCGAGGCATTCATGAAACGGGTGCGGCGCATGCCGAGCTCGCGCGCTTTCGCCGTCATCTTGCGGGCAAAGGCGCTTTCGGTGCCGCCGATATGCTCGGCCACGACGGTTGCCACGTCATTGGCGGATTTCGTGACCAGCGCCTTGATCGCATCGTCGACGCGGATGTACTGACCGGCTTTGAGGCCCAGCTTCGAAGGGGCCTGGCCTTGCGCGCGGCGCGACACTTTCATGCGGGTGTCGAGCGACAGCGAGCCATTTTCCAGCCCTTCAAAGACCATATAGAGGGTCATGATTTTAGTGAGTGAAGCAGGATAACGGGCATTATCCGCGTTCCGGGAGAACACGACTTTGCCCGTGTAGCCGTCGATGACGATGGCCGCATATTTACTGTTGGCGTGCGCGGCAGGCGCAAAGAAGAGGCTCAGCGCCAGAATGGCTGCGCTGACGATCCCCCAATAAGACAACCCGGACGCACTGATTCGCGCTTTCCCCCACATGGAAACCCGCTCAGTTACAAAAACCCCTGATCCCTGCATCACAGTACTGTCAGTTTGTGTAAAATCCAAGATGCCGCAGAAAAAATCCTGCAATTTCTGCACCGTTTCCAGCGGCTACATTAGGGGAGGCGTCATTACCCTTTCGTTAAGGTAAAAATTTGCCTCAAACTTTATTCGCATTCTGGTGAAGGTTTTTCCGGAACGGGGCTTTGCGGCGGGGTGAAGGCGGGGCATTTGCCCGGCGCCCATCTTGACCGCTTGTCCAGGCGGGCCGGTCCATGGCAGGCTTGTGAGGTGAATTTGCAGGGTTTGCGCGGCTTTCCGGGACCCTTCGCGCGCATCCCGGCTCTTTCATTAGGTTGAATTTTTCCTATGTAATAGAGGCAGGGGAATTCCGGTCCGGTGGGTTTACAGTCAGTTATGCGGGAACGTCACGCTAAGATGTTGATTAAGAAAGATATTTCGGAAGTGACGGAGCATCCGGCAGGTATGGGCCTGCGTTTGGACGCCTCTCTTTCGCCTTGGCGCCTCTCGGAAGATGGCGACGGCGAGGATATTGGCGGCCAGGGCGGCACCGGCACGGGCGTTATCACCAAGACGAAGCCCAAGACGCAGAAGCCCTCCATGTACAAGGTGCTGCTGCTTAATGACGATTACACGCCCATGGAGTTCGTCGTTCATATCTTGGAGCGGTTTTTCAACAAGGGTCCGGAAGAGGCCGCGCAGATCATGCTGCATGTGCACCAGCACGGCGTCGGCATCTGCGGGGTCTATACATATGAAGTCGCCGAGACCAAAGTGACGCAAGTCGTCGATTTTTCACGCCAACATCAACACCCGTTGCAATGTACGATGGAACGGGATTAGCGCTGCCGAGACAAAGGTTGAGGAGAGAGGGACGCGCTTTCAAACGGTAACATTCAGATAGCAGGAACAAACACGTGCCATCATTGTCCCGTAGTCTCGAAGAAGGTCTTCATAGAGCGTTGGCTTTGGCTAATGAGCGAAAGCACGAATACGCCACGCTTGAACACCTGTTGCTGGCCTTGATCGATGATCGGGACTCAGCGGCGGTCATGCGCGCCTGCAATGTCGATCTGGAACATTTGCGCCAGCAGCTTGTCCAATATGTGGACAATGAGCTGCAGAGCCTGATCATCGACGATGGTGAGGAAGCCAAGCCGACGGCAGGCTTCCAGCGCGTCATCCAGCGCGCCGTCATTCACGTTCAATCCTCCGGCCGCGAAGAAGTGACGGGCGCCAATGTGCTCGTCGCCATGTTCGCCGAGCGCGAGAGCCATGCCGCCTACTTCCTGCAAGAGCAGGATATGACGCGCTACGACGCGGTGAATTACATCAGCCATGGCATCGCTAAGCGCGCAGATATGAACGAGGCGCGCCCCGTGCGCGGCGTCGAAGAAGAGGCGGTGACGGAAGAAGGCGGCGCGAAAGGCACGACGGAAGCGCTTGAAGCCTATTGTGTCAATCTCAACGAGAAGGCGGAGAAGGGCAAGATCGACCCCTTGATCGGGCGCGACAAGGAAGTCGAGCGCACGATCCAGATTCTCTGCCGCCGCCAGAAAAACAATCCGCTCTTCGTCGGCGATCCCGGCGTCGGCAAGACGGCGATTGCCGAAGGTCTTGCCCGCAAGATCGTCAATGGCGAAGTGCCGGACGTTCTGAAAGACGCCACGATCTTCTCGCTCGATATGGGCACCCTGCTGGCCGGCACGCGCTACCGCGGCGATTTTGAAGAGCGCATCAAGGCGGTCATCAAGGAGCTTGAGGATTATCCGGGCGCGGTGATGTTCATCGACGAAATCCACACCGTCATCGGCGCCGGCGCGACGAGCGGCGGGGCGATGGATGCCTCGAACCTGCTCAAGCCCGCGCTTGCCAGCGGTACGCTGCGCTGCATCGGCTCGACCACCTATAAGGAATACCGTCAGCACTTCGAAAAGGACCGCGCGCTGGTGCGCCGCTTCCAGAAGATCGACGTGACCGAGCCGTCGGTGCCCGACACGATCAAGATTCTGAAAGGGCTTAAGCCTTATTTCGAGGAATTCCACGGGCTGCGCTACACCAATGAAGCGGTGAAGTCGGCGGTGGAACTGTCGTCGAAATATATGGCGGACCGTAAATTGCCGGACAAAGCCATCGACGTGATCGATGAGGCCGGCGCACGGCAGATGATCCTGCCGGAATCGCGGCGCAAGAAGACTATCGGGGTGAAGGAGATCGAGGAAGTCATCGCCACGATGGCGCGCATTCCGCCGAAATCCGTTTCCAAGAGTGATACGGAAAAGCTGCGCGATCTCGGCAACGAGCTCAAGCGCGTGGTTTTCGGTCAGAACGAGGCGATCGATGCGCTTGCCTCCGCGATCAAACTGTCGCGGGCGGGCCTGCGCGAGCCGGAAAAACCTATCGGGTCTTATCTCTTCTCCGGTCCCACCGGGGTCGGCAAGACCGAGGTTGCCCGTCAGCTCGCGAGCATCATGGGTGTCGAGCTCTTACGTTTCGACATGTCCGAATATATGGAACGGCATACGGTCTCGCGTCTCATCGGCGCGCCGCCCGGCTATGTCGGCTTCGATCAGGGCGGGCTTTTGACCGATGGTGTCGATCAGCATCCGCACTGTGTGCTCCTGCTCGACGAGATCGAGAAGGCGCATCCGGATCTCTTCAACATCCTCTTGCAGGTGATGGATCACGGCAAGCTGACCGACCATAACGGCAAGCAGATCGACTTCCGCAATGTGGTGCTGATCATGACCACCAATGCGGGCGCCAGCGACATGGCCAAAGAGCCGATCGGTTTCGGCCGTATCAAACGGGAAGGGGAAGATGAGGAAGCGGTGAAGAAGCTCTTCACGCCCGAATTCCGCAACCGTCTCGATGCGGTGATCCCCTTCGGCAATCTGCCCGAAGAGGTCATTGCCCGCGTGGTCGAGAAGTTCGTCATGCAGCTTGAGGCGCAGCTCGCCGATCGCCACATCACCATCGAGCTGACGCCGGAGGCCACGCGCTGGCTTGTCGGCCATGGCTACGACCAGCAGATGGGCGCGCGGCCCATGTCCCGTGTCATTCAGGAGCACATCAAGAAGCCGCTTGCGGATGAAGTGCTCTTCGGTGAGCTGAAACATGGCGGCGTCGTGCGCGTCATCGTCAAGAACGATGCGCTCAGCTTTGAATTCGAAGCGGCGCCCCCGCCGAAAAAACGTTCGCAGAAGAACGGCAAGGGCTCGGGTCCGAAGAAGCCGGGCGGTGACGGCGGCGATAGCGGCAACTCGCCGGGCGGCGGCTCGTCCGTCCCCAAAGTGCCGCTGATGGTCGAATAAACGAAAGGCCGCCCAGAAGAGGGCGGCCTTTTCTTTTCAGTAGATGGGCTGCTTATTTCGGTTCGATGGCCTTGATGCACATATAGCCCCGGCTGCCGGCCTTGTATTCATCCAGCGCCGCGCCTTCGAGTTTTGCCGGAACGGATTTTGCGATTTCCGCTTCACAGGCCTCTTTCGTTTCGAACGTGCCTGCATCCGTAATGACGTATACATCCGGCCCGGCGAGCAGGTGCAAGGTAACGGCAACGATTGCCCACATGTCTCATCCCCCATATTTCACAAAGACGCGGCATGGTACTGTGCCGGGCCGATTTGACAACACGGAAACGTGATGAATTGGCCCCAAGGCCTTCGCATTTTATCTCCAAGGGAATTGTCCGGGACGCTTGCAGGGGCAAGTGTGAATGCTGTTAAGTGATGCCACCTGAAGGCGGGCATAAGAACCGCCGCGACAATGAAGGAGAACAGGGATGCTGGGTTACTTGATGATTGGGACGAACGACCTGGATAAAGCGGTGGCTTTCTACGAGCAGCTTGTGCCGCTGGTGGGCGCCAAACAGGCCGCGACCGATCCGGGCCGTTTCGTAATGTGGGGTAACGGCAATGGCGCGATGCTCGCCGTGACGAAACCCCATGACGGCAACCCCGCCACGGTCGGCAACGGTGTAATGCCGGCCATCGCCGCGCCCTCGAAGGAAGTGGTGGATCAGTTCCATGCCAAGGCGCTGGAGCTTGGCGCGACGAATGAAGGCGATCCCGGTCCGCGCACCGACAATTTCTACGGCGGTTATTTCCGCGATCTCGACGGCAACAAGCTGGTGGTTTTCCACCTCGGCTAAGCCGTGAGGCGATGAACTAAAAGAAAGGCGGGTCCCTTGCCGGGTCCCGCCTTTTTCGTTGTCTGAAAGCGTGCCTATTGCGGCGTGAGTTTGTAAAGCGCCGCTTCCATGTCGGAGGTGAAATAGACTGACCCGTCCTTGGCAACGGCAACGCCGGTCGGCACGTTGAGCGGCAGCACGTCCCCTTCAAAGCCGAAGCCGATGGGCAGGTCTTCACCGATGACGGTCTTCTCGGATGTGGACAGATCGATGCGGGCGATCCGGCGCGCGCCGACTTCGGCGACATAGAGATTGCCTGCCGCATCGATGTCGAACCCTTCCGGCCCTTCGAGCCCTTCAGCCACGGGCATCAGCGCACCGGTTTCAAGATCGAGCACGGAAATGCGTCCCGCCAGCTGCTCGCTCAAATAGACCCGTCCGTCGGGCGCCTGCATGAGATTGGCGGGGCCTTTGAGGCCGGTGACGAAATCCGTGCGGTTTTTCCAATCGTCCGCCGCGACTTTCACCAGCGCGCCGCGGCCATATTCGGCGACGAGCAGACCGCCATCCGCCAGGGGCAGGGCATCGGTCGGCGCGTTGAAGCCGTGATGGGGACCCGGCAGCTCCGCCGCGCCGGTTTCGAATGCCTGCACGGCGCCTGCCGACCAGCCGGCAACAGCGATGCGCCCGTGAGCTTCGGCAACGGAAATCGGATAATCGACATTCGAGCCGAAAACGCGGCCCACTTCGCTGACGCTGCCATCGGCAAGGTTGACCTTGCGCAGCGCGAAAACATCGCCAACGTAGAGCACTTCGCGGCCGTCTTCCTCCACTAGCTCAAGATCGGCGGCGACGGCCAGCTTGCCTTTGACAAGCGGGGTGCTTTCCCCCGTTTCGGTGTCGATTTCGATGACGGCGTTATCCGCCATATTGGTGATGAAAAGCCGGTCGTCCGAGGTGATCGCCAGATTGTCGATGGCGGCATCGACATCGGCGACTTTCACGCGGGTGCCATCGTCGATATCGACTTTATAGACCGCGCCTTCCGCCGTATCGACGGCCCAGAGATTGCCTCTGGAATCGAAATTGACGGCGGCGGGTGTTTTAAAGCCTGTCGCCACGGTTTCCAGCGTGCCCTCATCCACATCGACGCGGACGATCTCGCCCTTGAACCAAAGCGGGCCGTACAGTTTGCCGTCCGGGCCGAAATCAAAACCGTTGAGGCCCCCCATGCCTTCCATGATTTTGCGCGGCGGCGCGACGCCTTGCGGGTCGAGCTCATAAAGCGCGTCACCGAGGAAGACCTGTGTTGCAAAGAGCCGGCCTTCCATATTCCAGGCGGTGGAATTGAGCCCCGGCAGGCCTTCGGCAAGGGTGCGCAGCTCGCCGTCTTTCGTACGTAGATAATATTTGCCGTCGAGAAATGCGGTCCAGCCGAGCGCGCCGTCCGGGCCTTCTTCCAGATCGTCGGCCATGCCGGTGGGCGGGGCTTCATAAATGCTGACGGTGCCGGTCTCTTTATCGATCTCATAGATCGCGCGGCCGAGCACGCTGCCTGCAAGCAGCTTACCATCGGATGTTTCGGTGATGCCGTGAATGCCGTGGAAAGCGGAGCCCGGTACGACGTTTTCAAGCGCGTAAGAGGCGGGGGAGGCGGCGGGCGCGGTGCTTTCTTCTTGCGCGGCCGGTGCCTCCGTTTCCTTTGGCGCGGTATCTTCCGCCGCTTTTTGGTCATCGCACGCTGCCAGCGCGAGCGCAGCGGCAAGGCCTGCCGCGATCTTCAGATTGTTCTTCTTGTCCATTCTCTCCCCCTTGATGTCGAAGCCGGCGGCGTTCAGTTCAGCGCGGCTTTGATTTTTTCCGCTTGCGCTTTCAGCTCGTCCATATCCGCCATCTCGCGCGCATGCAGTTTCATGTCGATGCCGTCCCAGCGCGGAATGATATGGGTATGGATGTGAAAGACGGTCTGGCCGGCTTCCGGGCCGTTGAGCTGCGCGATCATGATGCCCGGCGCGTCCATGGCTTTTTTGACAGCAGGCGCCAGTTTCTTCACGGTGCGCGCCATGGCGGCGGCATAGTCGGCGTCGAGATCGAAGAGGTTTTCGGCGGGAAATTTCGGAATGACAAGGCAGTGCCCCGGCGCCTGCGGCATGACATCCATGAAGGCATAGGTCATCTCATCATCGTAAAGCGCGATGGAGGGCATTTCCCCGCGAAGGATTTTCGCGAAGACATTGCTGTCATCATAGGCCATCGGGTTTCTCCCTTGTTCTGGCGTCGGACTAGTCCGGTTCGTTTTCCTTATCGTGCCTGAAGGGGGAGTGCTCGCCAAGCATCTCGATATCCTGATCGATATAGGCGCGTTCGCGCTCCAGATAATCGCCCACGGCCTCGCGCAGGCCCGGATTGGCGATGTAATGGGCGGAATAGGTATGTTCGGGCAGATAGCCGCGCGCCAGCTTATGCGCGCCCTGCGCCCCGGCTTCGACCTTTTTGAGGCCCCGCGAGATTGCAAAATCGATGGCCTGATAATAACAGCACTCGAAATGCAGGAAGGGATGATCCTCGATACAGCCCCAATTGCGCCCGAAAAGCGTATCCGAGCCGATGAAATTCAAGGCCCCGGCAATATAACGCCCCTCGCGCTTTGCCATGATAAGCAGCGTGTCATCGGCCATGGTCTCGTTGATCAGGCTGAAAAACTCGCGGGTGAGGTAGGGCGTGCCCCATTTGCGCGCGCCGGTATCCATATAGAACATGAAGAACGCGTCCCAGTGATCTTCGGTGAGATCCGCGCCCGTCACCCATTCGATCTCGATGCCGTTTTCCAGCGCGCGGGCCCGTTCCTTTTTCAGGTTCTTGCGTTTGCGCGAGGCAAGATCGGCAAGGAAATCATCGAACGTGGCGTAATTCCGGTTCGTCCAGTGGAACTGTTGATCGGTGCGCTGCAGAAGACCGATTTTGCCAAGTTCGTCCCATTGCTCCTTCGGCAGAAAGGTGAAGTGGATGGAGGAGGCCTCGAGCTGGCGGCAGACTTCCATCGCCCCCGCCAGAAGCTGTTTTTCGATATGGGCGCGCGCCGGGCCGGGGTGGGCGAGAAGCCGTCTGCCGCTGGCGGGCGTAAAAGGCACGGAGACCTGGAGCTTGGGGTAATAGCGCCCGCCTGCGCGCTCAAAAGCATCGGCCCAGCCGTAATCGAAGACATATTCGCCCCGGCTATGGTTCTTCAGATACATAGGCAGGCAGCCCGCCAGCTTGCCGCCCGGCTCTTCGATCACGAGATGATAGGGCGCCCAGCCGGTCGAGCGGGTGGCCGAGCCGCTTTCTTCCAGCGCTTTCAAAAAGGCGTGAGAGACAAAAGGATTGCGCGGCTCGCCCGGCGGGTTGGCGCAGGCGTCCCATTCCTCCGCCTTTACCTCGCTAATGGCGTGCACGACGCGGATCACGACTTGTTCTTCATCGCCCATAAGATCCTCCGGCAAAGGAGTCTAGCGCCGCTGCGGGGGAAGGCAAATGACAGGCAGGAATGTTCACGCGATTTCGAAGATGGCGTCGATTTCAACGGCGACATTGAAGGGCAGGTTCGCCGCGCTTACAGCCGTGCGGGCATGGCGGCCCGCCTCGCCAAGTACCGCGACCATGAGGTCCGAGGCGCCGTTGATCACCGCAGGCTGCTGGTCGAAATCCGGTGTGGAATTGACGAAGCCGCCGAGCTTGATGCAGCGGTTGAGCCGGGACAGATCACCCCCGCAGGCCGCCTTCGCCTGAGCCAGAATGTTGATGGCGCAGAGCTTTGCCGCTTCCTGGCCCTCTTCCAGGCTGAAGGCGTCGCCGACCTTGCCTTGAAACTTCAACCCCTCGGGGGAAAGCGGCACCTGACCGGAAATGAAGAGCTGATTGCCGCTGATCACATAGGGCACGTAATTGCCCGCCGCGCCCGACGGCGCAGGTAGCGCGATGCCGAGATCGCTCAAGCGTTTTTCGATTTCTGCTGACGTTGCCGGTCCTGCCATGATCTTTCCCGATATGTGTTTGTCCCCATGTGGGGCTTTTTTCATTGCGTTAAAGGCCGCCTCTGTGCTCGCTTCAACCTACACCGTAATTATCATTCGCAACAGTTCCGGAGCATCATGGAGTCCATTTATAAAAGCCCGCTCACCGACGGATTTTTTCTTCCCGCCGAATGGGAGCCGCATGAGCGCACCTGGATCGAGTGGCCGGCCCGCGCGGATATTTGGGGCGAGGCGCTGCCGCAAGCCCATGCCGCTTATGCAGGGCTTGTGCGGGCCGTTGCCGAGTTCGAGCCGGTCAGCCTCATCGTGCGGCCGGAAGATGAGGCCACCGCGCGTTTTGCCTGTGGGCGCGACAGCGCGGTCGAACTGCATGTCATGGCGCAGGACGATGGGCGCATCCGCGACAACGGGCCGATGTTCGTGATCGACGGGATGGGCGGTGTTGCGGGTATCGACTGGCAATATGACGGGCTGGGCGGCCGTTTCCGCCATATCGACAATGACCGGCGCTTGGCGGGAAAGCTGCTCGATGAGATCGGTCTGAAACGCTACGAAGGAGAGCTTGTGCTGGAAGGCGGCGCGGTTTGTGCGGACGGATCAGGCACCTTGATTGCCACGGAAGCGGTATTGCTCGACAGCAACCGCAACCGCGAACATTCGCACCGCGAAATCGAAGAAGCGCTCGCTATGTTCTGCGGCGCGCGGCGCATCATCTGGCTCGGCGGCGGCATGGCGCATGATGAAGCAGGCGGCCATGTCGATCAGGTGGCGGCTTTCACCGGACCTGCCCGTGTTGCCGTTGCATGCGGAAGCGAGGCGGATCCTGTGCAGGCCGAAGTACTGGCCGATGCGCGCGCCCAGCTTTCAGAAGCAAAGGATGCACGGGGCAGGGCGCTGGAGATTGTCGACGTGCCGCTCACCCGCGATCTTTTTGCCGGAACCGAAGGCCATGGCACGCAGTTTTCCTATGTCGGGTTCTATCCGGTAAATGGCGGGCTGCTGGTGCCCGCTTATGGGGACGCCCATGACGCGCGGGCGCGCGATATTCTGGCGGAGCTGTTTCCCACCCGCAAAGCCGTCAGCGTGCCGGCAGGCGATCTTGCCTGGGCAGGCCGCTCCTTGCACGCGGCGGTGCTGGCGCAGCCTGCCGCCTTGGCAGACGGATAAAAGGGTGATGAATAAGGCCGCGCTTATGCGCTGGCCTTATTTCCTTGCGCGGCGCGGGCGCGTGTGACGGCGCTCTTGCGGCGGGAGGCCGTTTTCTTACGAGGCCGGCTCTTGTCCCGGTACATCGCCCGGTCGGCAAGATCGAGCAGTTCCATCGCCGTGGAATCCTTGTCGTAACTTGCCATGCCGATGCTGGCACGCACCTCGATCGAGTGACCTTCCCAAGGCACGACAAGGCCGTTGAGCTTTTCATTCAGCTCGCGTGCCCGCTCGCGTGCACGGGCATGTTCGCCGCGCACATAAAGCAGGGCGAATTCATCGCCGCCGAGCCGCGCTGCGTAATCGGTGGTGCGGATGTTCCGGCGCAGGAACTGGCCGATCTTGCGCAGCACCGCATCGCCAGCCGCGTGGCCATAGGTGTCGTTGATCTGTTTGAATTCATCCAGATCGATAAAGGCAAGGACGCCGGTCTCGTTGTGCCGCGTGGCGCTGGCAAGGTTGCGGTAGAGCATGTCCTGGAAGCCGCGCCGGTTCAAAAGGCCGGTCAACTCATCCGTGACGGCGAGCGATTCCAGCAGTTTGACGCGGGCCGATAGCTCGCTGATGCGCTGTTCGGCTTCGGAGGCATAATCGAGCGCCCGGCGGATCACCTCTTCGGGCGTGTCCGCGCGGCCGGCATCGCGCAGCAGTGCGCAGCGCATGCGCATTTCAAGCGTATCGATCACCGGGTGAATGCTTTGCCCAGTGGCGGGAGCCGCTCGTTTTGTATCGAGCGTGGTTGTCTTATCTGCCTTGGCGAGCCCCATCTTTTTCTCCTGGCATTGCCCTTTGTCATCCCCGCCAATGCCAGCGCAAGCCATGTGCCAAATGCGAATCCCCATAAATCCAAGGGTTTAGAGGCTCTTCTTCATGTGGAAATAGGCAAAAAATTCCTCTTTGCCTGCCGGTGGGCAAGGTTGGCAGGGCAAAATGGCTCAGGGGGTAACGGGGTTCGGCGGCGCTTTTCCGGCAAAAAAGGCATCGAGATTGTCGAGGGCGCAAAAGCCCATGGCATTGCGTGTCTCGCGTGTCGCGCTGCCCAGGTGGGGCAGCAGAAACGTGTTGGAAAGGCCGCGGTAGCCAGGGTGAATGTCAGGCTCGCCCGCATAAACATCGAGCCCGGCAGCGGCCACCTTGCCGCTTTTTAAGGCTGCGATCAGCGCCTCATCATCGACAATATCGCCGCGTGCGCTGTTCACGACAATCGCGCCCTCCGGCAGAAGGGTGAACGTGCGGGCATTGACGAGGCCCCGGGTTTGGGACGTCGAAGCGCAATTGATGGAAAGAATGTCCGATTGGGCGAACAGTGCCTCCGGGCTTTCATGGTAACGCGCGCCTTGCTCCTCGGCTTCGGAAAGGCGGCTGCGGTTGTGATAATGGATCTCCATGCCGAAGGCGCGCGCCCGTGCGGCAACGGCTTGGCCGATGCGGCCCATGCCGAGTATGCCCAGCCTCTTGCCCGTCACATCCGTGCCGAGCGGGCCGCTCGGCGCCCAGTTCTGCCATGTCTTCTGGCGTATCATGGCTTCGCCCCAGCCGGCGCCGCGCGCTGCGCCCAAAATGAGAAGGAGCGTGATATCCGCGGTGGCATGGGTGAGCACGCCCGGCGTGTTCGTCACGGTAATGCCGCGCTGTGCCGCCGCAGCGACATCGATATGATCATAGCCGACGGAGAAGGTGGCGATGATGCGCACGCTACCCGGCAGGGCGTTTATCGCGGCGGCATCGAGCTTGTCCGTCACCGTCGCCAGGACCGCGTCCATGCCTTCAGCGCGGGCGGCAAGTTCCCCGGCGCTGAAAAGCCGGTCTTCTTCGTTCAAAAGCGGGGCGTAGTCCCGTTTCAGCCGCGCTTCCACATCGGCGGGCAATTTGCGGGTGACGAGGACGCGCGGCAAGGACATGCAAGCAGGCTTTCTTTCTGGCATAATTCGGCGGCTCGGACGGGCCAATGACAAGATCGGCAAAAACCCGCCGCTTCGCAAGGCCGCGCATGGGAGAGGATGCAGGATGACAGTGTTTGGACGGTATTTGCGGCAAGCAGCCTTGGCTTCGGTAACCGCTTCGGCAGTGCTTGGGGCAGTGCTGGGGGCGGCGTTGGTGCCGCCGGCTTTCGCCGGTAAATTTCAGCCGCACCGGGCCGTCTATGAGCTCAAGCTCGACAGTTCCCAAATGTCCGCGGACATTGCCGACCTTTCCGGGCGCATGGTGCTGGAATGGACGGGCAATGCCTGCACCGGCTACAAGCTCGCCCAGCGTCTCGTTATGCAGGTCATGACGATGGACGACATTCGGGTGGTGCGCGATCTGCGCTTCAGAAGCTCGGAGGCGGCGGACGGGCGGAATTTTGAGTTCGACTTTCAGCGTTTCATGAACGGTGAGGAGGTCGAACGCATTAAAGGTCATGCCTCGAAAGAGGGGACATCTGCGGTGCATTTCGAAGAACCCAATGCGCCGGACCTAGCCCTTGCCCCGGAAACCGTTTTCCCGAGTGCCTTTTCCCTTGCCTTGGTGGAAACGGCGGAGGCGGGCGAGACGACTTATAGCCGGCCGATCTATGAAGGGGCGGAGGTCGATACGGCTTTTCTCGCCTCGGCCTTTATCGGTAAGAGCCGGGGAGATGACACGACGCTGGAAGGCGTGAAAATGGGTGAAGAAGCGGCGAAGGATATGGCGGCGCAGGAATGGTGGCGCGTTCAGCTTTCCTATCACAATCCCTCCCGCGTTGACGGTGTGCCTGAATATCAGGTGGCCTACCATCTTTACGCGAACGGGATTTCCAGCGGACTGAAGATGGATTACATCGACTTCAAGGTCGATGCAGGGCTGAGCAGTCTCGACTATTTGCCTTCGGAACCCTGCGGGCGCTGAGGCGTTTTAAAGCCGCGGCCCATCGTGATGATGCCTTTGCCGAATTTGGTGCGCATTTCATCCATCGCGCGCTCGGCCGCTGCGCGCCGCGCGGCTGCGGGATCGAGCAGGTCCGGCGGGTCGGCGAGATCACCATCGGTGAGCGTTGCAAAGCCGACGCCCAGCAGGCGGAAGGCGGTTTTGCCGTCACACTCCTTTTTCAAAAGCGGGGAGGCGGTGCGGTAGAGCACTTCGGCAAGCTGGCTTGGGTCGGACAGGCGCTGATTGCGGGTGCGGGTTTTAAAGTCTTTCGTCTTCAGTTTCAGCACCACGGTCTGTCCGGCAAGACCGGCGGCTTTCATGCGCGCGGAAAGTTTTTCGCAGAGCGGCCAGAGCCGTTTGTCGAGCTCGGTAAAAGACGAAATGTCGTTGGCGAATGTCGTCTCGGAGGAAATGCTTTTCGCTTCCCGCTCGGCGCTGACGATGCGCGCGTCCTGGCCATGGGAAAGGCGGAAGAGCCGCCGCCCCATCACGCCGTAACGGGCAAGGAGATCGTTTTCTTCGTAAGTACGCAGTTGCTTGATGCGGGTAATGCCGTCCCGCTCCAGCTTTGCCTGCAAAGCTTTGCCGACGCCCCAGATGAGGGAGACAGGTTTCTCCGCTAGAAAGTCCAGCGCTTCTGCTTCACCGATGACGGAGAAGCCGCGCGGCTTGTCGAGATCGGAGGCGATCTTGGCCAGAAACTTGTTGTAGCTGAGGCCGACCGAGACGGTGATGCCGATTTCCGCCTCGATGCGCTTGGTAAGCTTAGCCATGGAGATGGCGGGCGGGGCTTTGTGCAGGCGCTCGGTGCCGGTGAGATCGAGAAAGGCTTCGTCGATGGAAAGCGGTTCGACAAGCGGTGTCAGCTCGCGCATGAGCTGGCGCACTTCTTTTCCCGCCTTGGCGTATTTTTCCATGTTGGGAGAAAGGACCACCGCTTCCGGGCATTTGGCCAGGGCCTTGAACATGGGCATGGCGGAGCCGACACCTTTTGTGCGGGCGATGTAGCAAGCGGTGCTGACGACACCGCGCTTGCCGCCGCCGATGATCAGTGGTTTGTCGCGTAGCTCCGGATTATCGCGCTTTTCGATGGCCGCATAAAAGGCATCGCAGTCGAGATGGGCGATGGAGAGGGAGTAGAGTTCCGGATGGAAGACAAGCCGGGGCCGCCCGCAGGAGGAGCAGCGTTTCGCGCCCTCCGGCAGTACCGTGAAACAGTCCCGGCACAGCCCGGTTTCCATCTGGCTCCCTTGATGTTTTTTGCGGCAAGCCGCTTAAAGCGCGGCGGCTTCCGCTTCGCTCCACAGCCAGGCCGCTCCGCGCACGCCGCTGGAATCGCCATGCAGATTGGGCTTGAGGCGCGTTGCCACCTGGTCGGAGAAAATATACCGCGCCCAGCGGGCGGGCACAGCCTCATAAAGAAAGGTGAGGTTGGAAAGCCCGCCGCCCAGCACGATCACTTCCGGATCGAAAATATTGATCACCCCGGCAAGCGCGCGGGCCAGCCTGTCCGCATAGCGCGCGAGGGTGGCGGCGGCTGCCGCATCGCCTGAAGCGGCGCGGGCCTCAAGGGCCTGGGTTTTCGTCCTCTCACCGGTGATGCGGAAATGGTCTTCCGCGAGACCCGGGCCCGAGAGCCAGGTTTCGATGCAGCCGCGCCGTCCGCAATAACAGTCGGGCCCCGGCAATTCTCCTTCCTGAGGGGCGGGCAGGGGATTGTGGCCCCATTCACCTGCAATGGCATTGGGGCCATTGATGAGGCGGCCTTCATAGACGAGGCCGCCGCCCACACCGGTGCCCAGAATGACGCCGAAGAGGGAGCGCGCGCCTGCGCCTGCGCCATCGGCAGCTTCCGACAGGGCAAAGCAGTCGGCGTCATTGGCAAGGCGCACGGGCTGGCCGAGGCTGGCTTCGAGATCGGCCTGCAGGGGCTTGCCGATCAGCCAGGTGGAGTTGGCGTTTTTGATGAGGCCGGTGGCGGGTGAAGGGGCGCCGGGCATGCCGATGCCGATCGTGGCTTTGCCGCCTGCTTGTTTCTTCAGCGCGGCGCAGAGCGCGGCAACGGCCTCCAGCGTGGCGGGATAATCCCCGCGCGGCGTTTCGCGCCGCTCACGGGCTAATACCCGGCCATCCGGGGCAAGCAGAATGCCTTCGATTTTCGTGCCGCCAAGGTCGATGCCGATGCGCATGGGGCGTGCCGCTTAAAAGCCGGTTTCGTCCAGCCGGGAATGGATGAAATCGCCTGCCAGCTGCCATTTTGTCGTGTGGAAATGGCTGTCGTCGCAGGGCGGCAGCAATTTTGCCAGGCGCTCATCGGCGATGAAATGAATGCGCTGGCTTTCCTCATGTGCCTTGGCGACGGCCGAAATATTATGCGGAATGTCATCGAGGAAGAAGACGGGCGCGCGGCCGGCTGCCTCGGCCAGATAGCGCACCGCGCCGCCCTTCAGGCCCGTGTTGGCGATGACGGGATAATCGAGCCCTTGGCCCGCCAGGCAGGCGGCGCGCGCATCGCGCTGATCCTGCGGCACATTGGTGAGCACCACGATTTGCGCACGCTTCGAAAGGTCGGCCAGTGTCTCGGCGGCATCCGGCACTGCTTTCAGCGAGGCGGTTTCGGAGGCAAAGAAACCGCCCAGAATATCCGGCATCTCGGCGGCGGGAATGCGCTCATTCGTGCCGATGCGGCGCACATTGCCCGTGAGTGCAAAGCTCTGCAGATCGAGCCAGAGGCCCTGGCGCTCCAAATAGACCTCCAGGCCTTGCACGAATTGCAAAAGCACTTCATCGGCATCGGAAATGATGAGGGGGCGGCCGGTGGCAAGGTCCAGCGCGTCGATCTGGGCCTGCACCGCTGCGTCCAGGGCAAGGAAATCTGGTTCGGGAGCTTTCATGGCAGTTTTATCGCCCGGGCGGGGCCTCAAGTCCAGTGAGGCTGGTCGCCGCCGGGCAGGGCCTGGCGGGCCTCGCCCGGTGTTTCGGGGGGCAGGCCCGCCTCTTCGCAAAATGCGAGGAGGCGCTTGTCGTCCATCATGAGGAAGTCGATCACGCCGGCCAGAATATGAGGGCTCGAGGCGTTGGCCCGCAAAGTCTTAATATCGACGCCGGTCGCCTCCAGGAATGCGGTAAGCTCGCTTTCGTTTTCCGCGATATAGGCAAGGCCCTGAAGGGCGATGGTTTCGGCAGTATCTTTCTGCATTTACAGGCCCTTTTTCCTCAGAAAGACAATTTTAAGTATCCGGCGGGTTTCAGCAAAGAACTGCTTCTTCCAGTCTGCCTTTAAAGACTTAGTTAACGATATTGAGTTCAACTGTAACAAGCCAGCCGGAACCTTCTCTGTCTGGTAACCGGATGTTTTTCCCAGGGGAGCTTCGAAAGCAATGTCGAAAACGGTTCTTATCGTGGAAGACAACGAGCTCAATATGAAGCTGTTCCACGATCTGCTGGATGCTCACGGGTATACCACCTTGCAGACGCGGGACGGTATCGAAGCTCTGGAAATCGCCCGCGCCAATCATCCCGACCTTATTCTCATGGATATCCAGCTGCCGGAAGTGTCCGGGCTGGAAGTCACCAAGTGGTTGAAGGAAGACGATAATTTGCGCTCCATCCCGGTGGTTGCCGTGACGGCATTCGCCATGAAGGGCGACGAGGAAAAGATCCGCGAGGGGGGGTGCGAGGCCTATATCGCCAAGCCGATTTCGGTCACGCAATTTCTGGAAACCGTTCAGCGTTTTTTGGGGTAAGTGGTGACGGCCAGAGTTCTCATTGTCGACGATGTCCCGGCCAACCTAAAGCTACTCGACGCTAAGTTATCGGCTGAGTATTTCGAGGTGCTGCAGGCGGCTTCCGGACCGGAAGCATTGGAAGTTGCGCAGAAAGAACTGCCCGACATCGTTCTTCTCGACGTGATGATGCCCGGCATGGACGGCTTCGAAGTTTGCCGCCGTTTGCGCGCCGATGCCCGCACCCAGCATATTCCCGTGATCATGGTGACCGCGCTCGACCAGCAGAGCGACCGCGTGCAAGGTCTTGAGGCCGGCGCCGACGATTTCCTCACCAAACCGGTGAACGACGTGGCGCTCTTTGCCCGCGTGAAAAGCCTGGTGCGCCTGAAAATGCTCATGGATGAGCTGCGCATGCGCGAAAGCACGGGCCAGCGCATCGGCCTTGTGGAGCCGGGTGAGCCGGAAGGGCCGAGCTGCGAAATCAAAGGCCGCGTGCTGCTGCTCGACGACCGTGAAATCTCCTGCCGCCGCATCGCCGAAACGCTGGCGGAAGTGCATGACGTGGCCGTGCTCGGCGATCCGAACCGGCTTCTCTCCGTCGTGCAGGACAATCGCTACGATCTCATCGTCATCAGCCTGTCGCTGCAGGAAGTGGACGGGCTGCGGCTATGCTCGCAGCTCAAATCGCTCGATGCGACCCGCAATATTCCGGTGCTGGCGCTTGTGGAAGAGGGCGACATGCCCCGCCTCGTGCGCGCGCTCGACATTGGCGTGAACGATTATCTGTTGCGTCCGCTGGACCGCAGCGAGCTGCTGGCCCGCTGTAAGACGCAGCTGCGCCACAAGCGCTATCAGGATCAACTGCGCCAGACGGTGCAGGAAAGCCTCGAGGCGGCCATCACGGATCCGCTGACCGGGCTTTATAACCGCCGCTACATGACCCACCATCTGGGCACGCTGGTGGCGCAGCATAACGAGACCGGCAAACCCGTCTCGCTGCTTGTCCTCGACATTGATTATTTCAAGCCGGTCAACGACACGCACGGCCACGCGGTGGGCGATGATGTGCTGAAAGAATTCGCCCGGCGCATGCAGGCCAATGTGCGCGGCGTCGATCTTGCCTGCCGGATGGGCGGGGAAGAATTCGTCGTCGTCATGCCCGACACGGATGTGGCGCTCGCCTATTCGATTGCCGAGAGGCTGCGCCAGCAGATCGCCGACCGGGCTTTTGCTGCAGCGCAAGGTGCGGTGGAGCTGAAAATCACCGTCAGCATCGGTGTGGCAGCAACGCTCGGGATTGCCGATGATGCTTCCGCACTGCTCGAGCGGGCCGACCAGGCGCTTTACCGTGCCAAGCGCGAAGGCCGCAACCGGGTGGTTGCCGAGGCCGCTTAACGAGGTCTTTGGGGCGGCCTTTCAGGCACCCGTTCTGCCCGCCAATTTCTCCTACAGTCCAGCACACCCGCCGCCGTCCCGTTTTGGGGCGGGGAGAGGGGCCTGCTGGTTTTGATTGGGAGAAATGGCTGTTTTCTGCGGTTTAAAGTCCCGCGTTAACCTTAATTTTTTATTATAAAACAATGACATATTAAGCCTAGCTATTATCCTGCTTCATTCGCCGGAGGCTTCGTGCTATCCCTATACTTAAGGCAAAGGGGGGTTCCATGGCCGGGTTCCGGCCATATATGTATCGAGCCTTTCTTGTCATCTAGGTCCTTGCGATGTCCGGGTCCGCCGCATCTCCCGGGCGCGCGAGGAAGGCCGGTCGGCACGTGGTTAGGAGTGGCCTCCTCTGTTACGCCGCGAATTCCGATTGGCCGCCGTTTCCTGTGACGACGAGGAAACGAAAGGGCCGGCTGCTTGCAGCCGGCCCTTGCCTTTTGTGCCGATGTGTTTCTTGTGCAGATGCACAATCCCTCACTTCAATTCGATATATGTCGTCTTCAGCTGCGAGTATTTGTCGTAAGCGTGAAGCGACTTGTCGCGGCCGATGCCGGATTGTTTGTAGCCGCCGAAAGGCACGGTGATGTCGCCGCCATCGGTGTTGTTGACGTTGACGGTGCCCGCTTTCAGTTTGCGCGCCACCTTGTGCGCCTTGTTGATGTCGCGCGTCCAGACGCTTGCCTGCAGCCCGTAGATCGAATCATTGGCGATAGAGAGCGCCTCTTCAGGATCCTTGAAGGTGAGGGTGGAAAGAACGGGGCCGAAAATTTCCTCGCGGGCGATGCGCATGTCGTTTTTCACGCCGTCGAAGATGGTGGGCTCCAGATAATAGCCGCCCGTGTTCTGGCGCACCTGCTTGCCGCCATAGGCGAGCTTTGCGCCTTCCTTGGCGCCGATCTCGATATAGGATTTCACCCGTTCGGTCTGTTCGCTGTCGACCATGGTGCCCATCATCGTGGCGGGGTCGAGCGGGTCGCCCGGCTGCATGGTTTCGCCGACCTTTTTCACCTTCTCCAGAAACTCGTCATGGACGCTTTCTTCCACGAGAAGGCGGGTGGCGGCGACGCAGACCTGGCCTGAATTATAAAAGACCGCCATGCCCGCATCTTGAGCGGCGGCATCGAGGTCCGGCGCATCGGCAAAGACGATGTTGGGGGACTTGCCGCCGCATTCCAGGCTCACATGCTTCATGTTGGTTTCGGCGGAATATTTCAGGAAGTACTTGCCGACCTCCGTCGAGCCGGTAAAGGCGATCATGTCCACATCCATGTGGCGGCCGAGCGCCTGACCCGCCGTTTCTCCGAAGCCGGGCAGCACCTGGAAGACGCCGTCGGGGATGCCCGCTTCGCTCGCAAGTTCGGCGACGCGCAGGCAGGTGAGGGGAGACTGTTCTGCCGGCTTCATGATGACGCTGTTGCCGGCGGCAAGAGCGGGCGCGAATTTCCAGGCGGCCATGAGGAGCGGGAAGTTCCAGGGCACGACCGCGCCGACAACGCCGAGCGGCTCGCGGGTGATCATGCCGACGGCGCCCGTGCCCATGGGGGCAAGCTCGTCGTAAATCTTGTCGATGGCTTCGGCATACCACTGCACGGTACGCACTACGCCTTCCATGTCACCCTGGCGGGAGAAGGTGATGGGTTTGCCCATGTCGAGGGTTTCGAGCAATGCCAGTTCATCGGCATTGTCGGCGATGAGCGCCGCGAATTTCAGCATCACGGTCTTGCGCTCGCGCGGCGCCATTTCCGACCAGGTGCCTTTTTCGAAGATGGCGCGGGCAGCTTTTACGGCCCGGTCCACATCTTCCTTGTCGCAGGCGGCGATGGCGGTCAGGACCTGACCGTCGATCGGGCTGTAATTGTCGAAGGTCTCACCGGAGGCGGCATCGGTGAAGCGGCCATTGATGAAGGCCTGATGGCGGTAGGTGAGCGTGCTTGCTTTCTTGCGGTAATCTTCTGCTGCGGACATCTGGTCCTCCCTCAGCAACTAAGCGTTGATTTGGGAGCATCATACAGCAAAGGGCGAGGCTGTATGAGTGACAGCCTCGCCCTTCGGCACCCTTGCGGGTAAATATATTGAACAGGAGCGCGGCTCCTGCATCCAAGATTACTTGATCTTGTTTTCCTTGAACTCGACGTGCTTGCGCGCGACGGGGTCGTATTTCTTGATGACCAGTTTCTCGGTCATCGTACGGGTGTTCTTCTTCGTGACGTAGAAGTAGCCCGTGCCCGCGGTGCTTTCGAGCCTGATTTTCAGCGTGGTCGGCTTCGCCATCGCGAAATCCTCAATCTTTGCCCGCCGCGGCCGAGTCCGGACGGAAGTCTCACAATTGGTGCCTCGGAATTGCGCCGCAGACTACCCATCGCGCGGGCGATGTCAAGCATGGCTTGAGGGCCAGGGCCCGCCGAATCGCAGATTTTGGCCCTTTTCGAGGTCTTTGAACCTCAAGCGGGGCTCAGGCCATGGGATCGCGCGGCTTCGGGGTCGAATAGCGCCAGCCCACCAGAATGAGATAGACCCCGATCAGCCCGGCCATGAAGACGGCAAGGCCGTGCGGGTCCCAGACGTCCATGGAAAGCCCGGCGAGCGGCGGCCCGGCAAGGGCGCCCACCGAATAGAGCATGACGAAAGTGGCATTGGCCGAGGCAAGGTCCGCCCCCCGGAAGCGCTCCCCGAGGAGGGTGAGGCCGACCGTGTACATGCCCACCACCACGCCGCCGAAGACGAAAAGCGAGGGGATGAAGAGATAGATGCTCTGGGAGACGAGGGGCAGGAGCGCCGTGCCCGCAAAACCGAAGCCCGCGCAGATAAGAAGGACGAGGCGGCGGTCCATCCGGTCCGCCAGAGCCCCGATGGGGATCTGGAAGAGGATGTTGCCCGCCCCGAAGACGGTGAGCACCAGGGCGGCGGTTTCCGCCGTCTGGCCGGTGCGCAGGGCATAGATGGGCAGGAGATTGAAAATATTGGTCTCCGTTGCCCCATAGATGAGCCCGGCAAGGGTGGCGGCGGGGGCGACGAAGAGAAAGGTCAAAAGCCCCCGGCTCGGCGCTTCTTCCACGCGCGGGGCAAGACCCCAGGCAAGGAAAAGCGGAATGCTGGCGCTCACCGTCAGAAAAGAGACGATGAGGAAGGGCAGCGCGCCTTCGCTGCCCACCAGCGCCAGAATGAGCGGGCCGATGGCAAAGCCGCCGGAAAGAATGGCGCCGTAAAGGCCGATCAGTTTGCCGCGGCTTTTTTCGTCCGCAAGCTGGTTGATCCAGAATTCCGAGACGACGAAAAGCCCGGTCAGCGCGATGCCGTTGATGAAGCGGATGGGAAACCAGGCCCAGATATTCGGGAAGAGGAAATAGCAGGGCATACAGACCGCCGAGAGCGCCATGCAGACCAGGAGAAACCGGTCCGGTTGCACCCGGCGCAGAAGGGCCGGAATGAAGGGCGTGAAGACCAGCGTGGCAAGCGCTGGCATGGCGGTATTGAGGCCGATCAGCGCCGTGTCCGTGCCGCGCTGCTCAAGCTGGAGGGCGAGCAAGGGGATCGAGAGGCCGAGCCCCATGCCGACAGCCGTGATGCAGGCAATGACGGCGGCAAGGCTCTTGATGCGTTCTTTTTCGCTCAGGGCGCCTTTTTGGGTGATCTCGGCCATTTCTTAAGCGCTTTTCTTGTTATTGCGGAACGGCTGCCCGGTGAATTCGGTTTGGAAGCGAACAATCCGGCCTTTAATACTGTTTCTACAATGTAGCGGCAAAATTGCGGGATAAAATTGCCGTCACATGTGAAACACGAGGCAGGAACTGAATGCTCGAAGCGCAGACCGTCGCCATTTTTATCGTTGCCGGGCTTGTCTGCGCCGCCATTCTTTCCAGCCTTCTTTCCTTCCGCATCGGCTCACCCTTGCTGCTTGTCTTCCTCGTGGTGGGGCTTGCGGCGGGGGAAGACGGCTTCGGTCTCGTCGTCTTCAACGATGCGGGCACGGCCTATCTCATCGGCTCCATCGCGCTTTCCGTCATTCTTTTCGACAGCGGCTACGCAACGCGCTTCCGCTCCTACCGGGCAGCGGGTGTGCCTGCCGTGGTCTTGGCGACGGCGGGGGTGCTGCTCACCGCCGGATTGACGGGGACGGCCGCCAAGTTTCTTTTCAATGTCGGCTGGCTGGAAGGGATGCTACTCGGCACCATTCTCGCCTCCACCGACGCAGCGGCGGTGTTCTTCCTCCTGCGTGTCGGCGGGGTGACGATCCGCGAGCGCATCCGCTCGCTGCTCGAAATCGAATCCGGCACGAACGATCCCATGGCGATTTTCCTGACGCTGACGCTTGTCGAGCTTATCGTGGCAGGCGCGGGTGTGGACACGCTGAGCGCCGGGCTCTTTGGCCGCTTTGCCTGGGCGATGCTAGGCGGGGCCTTGATCGGGGCGGCGGGGGGCTGGCTCATTCTTGTGGCGGTGAACCGCATTCAGTTCGACAAGCCGCTTTATCCGCTCATCGTGCTTTCGCTCGCAGTCACGGTCTTTGCCATGGCCTCGATCGTCGAGGCGAGCGGTTTCCTTGCGACCTATATTGCCGGGCTCATCGCGGGCAATATGCGCATGCGCTATTCCCAGGCTTTGGAGGATTTCCAAAGCGGGGTGACGTGGTTTTGCCAGATCGCGATGTTCCTGACGCTCGGGCTTCTGGCGACGCCCTCGGAATTTCCCGCCGTCTTTGTGGGCGCGGTAACGATCACCGCTTTTCTGATTTTTCTTGCCCGGCCCATCGCCGTTTGGGTGTGCCTGTCGGTTTTCCGGTTTTCGCCTGCCGATATGACTTTCGTTTCCTGGGTGGGGCTGCGCGGGGCGGTGTCGATCCTGCTCGGGATCATCCCGCTTGTTGGCGGCATCGGGGACGGGCAAAGCTATTTCAACATCGCCTTTATCGTGGTGCTGCTCTCGCTTGCCATTCAGGGCTGGAGTATCGGTCCCGTGGCGCGCTGGCTGGGGCTGCTCGTGCCGCCCATCAAAGGCCCGGTGGACCGCATTCAGCTCGAGCTGCCGACCGCCTCACGCCATGAGCTTGTGACCTACAAGATCGCGCCGGACAGTCCGGTGGCGCTCGGCGCGCGCATGCCGCGCTGGGCCCGGCCTTCGCTCGTCATTCGGGACGGGGCCTCCATGTCGGCGCGGCGCGCAGGCCGGCTGAAGGAAGGGGACAGTATCTATCTCTTCGTCACGCCCCGGCAGGTGCAGCTTCTCGATAAGCTTTTTGCCCGCCCGGTGCCGGAGGACGAGTTCACCAGCACGTTCTTCGGCGATTTCATTCTGAAACCCGATGCGCGCATGGGTGATGTCGCCCCGCTTTACGATTTCAGCGTGAGCGAAGAAGAAGCGGAGTTGAGCGCGGAAGAATTTCTGCAGCGCCGCTTGCCGCAGCCGCTCGATATGGGCGACCGCACGACGATCGGCACGGTGGATCTCATCGTGCGCGCGCTCGATGAGGAGGGCATGCGCATTCTGGAGGTCGGGATTTCCGTTCAGCCGATGCGCCCGAGCCTTGAGACAATGCCGCTGCCGCTGCCTGCGAGCGTGCGCAAAGTGCTGCTGAAAGCCATCGGCTCCATGCGCTCAGGTATGCGCGAAGAGTGATCGGATGATCAGGCTTTCCGGCGCACCACGACCGGCTTGTCATTGCGGTAGCAATAAAGCGGCGGCACGGGGTGGGTGATGCCTTTGGCGCGCGCCTGCAATTCCTTCAGCATGAATTCGGTCACATCGATGACCGGTAATTTCAGCGCCTCAGAAAGCGGATACCAGTCGATATCGGAAAGCTCACCCGAGCCTTGTACCGTGCCTTCCGTGTGATCCGCCGAGGCAAGGAAGAAGCGGGCATGGAAGCGGATGGGACTTGAAAGCGGCGTGATGGCGCGGCCCACAAAGGAAAGCTTCTCAAGATCGGGCAGGCGTTCTTCGGCGCGGAATTCTTCCCAGGTGCCGGAGACGCGGCCTTTGAGGGTGCCGGGGCGCGTCAGATAGAGCCCCGTCTCCTCGCGTGTTTCGCGGATGGCGGCAAGGGCAAGGTGGCGGGCTTTCACCCCCGGACAACCGGCATGGGCGAGCGTCTTTTCCGTTTCCGGTGTGAAGGCGGTGCCGGGCTCGATATGCGCGTCGTTCGCATCGAGCTTGCCGCCCGGAAAGACATAGGCATCCGGCACGAAGGATACCTTGCTGTGCCGCTTGCCCATGAGGACGCGCGGCTCGGCGCCCGTCTCGTCGAGCAAAATGAGAGAGGCCGCATCGCGCGGCTTTATCTTGGTCATGAGCGCGCGGCCTAGAGCGTTTCGCGGATGGGGCCCGCCTGGCGGAAATAGACGAAGGGTACGGGCCGTTTCGCGGCGGCCTGGGTGGAAAGCACCAGGCGCTCATCCAGCTCGTCCAGCACCACACGGGTGATGTTCGGCAAATCGAGGCCGCGGGCATCGTCAAGCGTCAGCCAGTGCACTTCCAGAAGCTCGTCCGAGCCGCCGGCAATATCGTGCATATCGCCCTGAATGTGTTCCGCATCTACCGTGAAAAAACGCGTGTCGAAACGCTTCGTGCGGTAGGGCGGGGTGATGGCGCGGAAGAAGAAATCCATGGCGCCGAGGGCGGGTAAAACCTTCTGGTCGAAATAGCTTTGCCAGTCCGGGTTCTTCGTGCGGCGGATTTCAGGGCAGGGCTTGCCGACGATGAGGCCGGTTTCCTCGAAGGTCTCCCGGATGGCGGCAAGGGCCATGCCGCGCGCGCGGGCTTCGGACGGTGTGCCGCGCATTTTCTTCAGCAGTTTTTCTTTCACGGGCCTGCGCAAATCATCGCTCACGGCAATGCGGCTGTCGGCCGGGTCTACGCGCCCGCCTGGAAAGACGAATTTGTTCGGCATGAATTTATGGCCCGCATGGCGCTTGCCCATCAGCACTTGCGGCTTCGGCCCGTCGCGGCGCACGAGGATGAGTGTTGCCGCTTCCTTGGGGCGCACGGCGGGGGCCTTGCCTTCCCGGTATTCCTGATTGCGGCTGTTTTTCGGATCGAAAACGGCCTTTGCGGCCTGTTCGTTTTTGGACATTGCTTAACTCCCTGTGGGCCAAACAATGCCTCCAAGGCGATGTGAAGTCCAGCCGCGCCCGTCTGCGAGATGCGCTCAGTAAATCGATTTCTTCAGATGTTCGGGGTAATTGCGGTCATAGGCCGCGCCGTCGAAATTCGGGTCGAACCCCTGATTGATCTCGCCTGCCGTAGGGACGGGGCGGGTTTTGGGCCAGCTTTCCCATTGCCAGAGGCCGGAACGGGCAAGCGCTTTCTGGCATTGATAATAAACGCTCTCGATTTCCACCTTGATGACGGAGCGCGGCGCTTTTCCTTGCATGGTGAAACGGGCGGCGAGCTCTTCATCGGCAAGGATCGAGGCGCGGCCATTGACGCGCAGGGTTTCGCCGACGCCCGGCACGAGGAAGAGCAGCGCGACGCGCGGGTCGCGCAGGATGTTCTTCAAACTGTCGAGACGGTTATTGCCGCGCCGGTCCGGGATGAGCAGCGTGCGGGGATCTTCCACATGAACAAAGCCGGCCGGGTCCCCGCGCGGGGAACAGTCGAGCCCTTCCGGCCCTGCCGTTGCAAGCAACATGAAAGGGGCAGCTTCCACGAAGGCGCGGTAATGCGTGGTGAGATGATCGCGTTCCTTGCTCAGCGAAACGGGAACCGGCGCGCCGTAAAGCGCTTCGAGTTCCTCGACGGTTTTGATCTGCCGCTCGCTCATCCCGCGCTCCTTTGAGAGGGGTGTCTTGGATGCGGTGATCATAGGGCGGGCAGGCGCGGCGGCACAGCCCGATCAGAGGCGTAATGGCGGGTGATTGGCTCTATGGCTTTAGAGAGGCGGCATCAGCCGGTGCGGCCGAAGCCTTCCATCCGCAAGGCCCATTGCAGGCCGACGGTCGCGCCCTTGGCGACGGGCAGCAGCGCCAGCGACATGATCGCGGTGAGCGGCAGCCAGATGGCGGCATGGACCCAGAGCGGGGGCCAATAAGCAAATTCGAGCGCCATCATCATCGGCACGATGACATGGCCAACGATCAGAATGGTGAAATAGGGCGGGGCATCGTCGGCGCGGTGATGATGCAGTTCCTCACCGCAGCTTGCGCAGCGCGGCGTGATCTTCAGATAGCTCGTGAAAAGCTTGCCTTCCCCGCAATGGGGGCAGGTAAAGCGCATGCCTTTCCACATGGCCGGCCAGAGGCGGCGTTCATTGCGGTAGGTCACAGGGGTGCCGGATTCGGTCATGCGCTTCTCCTTGATCGGCTCCGTATTTAGAGACCGCCGCGTCTCCAAACAATGTGTCCGATTGCCGCGCTCGGCAAGGGCGGGTTTAGCGTGCGCCGGGCTTGCGCTTAGCCTTTGCGGCAGCGCGCCGGTGCTTGCCCGCTTTCGATTTGTCGCGGGGACCGGAGGCGCCGCGGCGCGGGCCTCTGCCGGGCGCACTGCGCGCCCCTTTGCGCGGGGCAAGCGTCGAGCCGCCTTCCAGCATTTCAAACAAAAGCCCGCCTGTCACCGGCACCGCATCGAGCAGTTTGACGCGCACATTCTCGCCGATCCTGTAGGCCTTATGCGTGCGCTCGCCGATGAGCGCCTGGCGGCCTTCATCATAGATGAAGTAATCGCCTTCAAGCTGAGAGATGGGCACGATGCCGTCCGCGCCCGTATCGGCCAGTTTCACGAAAAGCCCGAAGCGGGAGACGCCGGAAATCCTCCCCTCGAAATCCCCGCCGACTTTCGATTGCAGGAAAGAGGCGACATAGCGGTCCGTCGTTTCCCGCTCTGCCAGCATGGAGCGGCGCTCGGTGAAAGAGATGTGCTCGGCGATCTCTTCCAGATCCTTGATCTCCTCATCCGTCAGCCCGTCCTTGCCGAATTTGAGCGCGGAGATGAGCGCGCGGTGGACGATGAGGTCCGCGTAGCGGCGGATGGGCGAAGTGAAATGCGCATAACGGCGCAGGTTGAGCCCGAAGTGCCCGAGATTTTGCGGGTCGTAAACCGCCTGGCTTTGCGAGCGCAGCACCATGTCGGAAACGAGATGGATGAAGTCGCCTTTTTCCGCCTGCGCCAGGATCTTGTTGAATTGGGCAGGTGTCATGCGCTGGCCCTTGGGCAGGGAAATATCCATGCTCTTCAAGAACTCGGACAGGCCGAAAATCTTTTCCTGCGAGGGCGCATCGTGGATGCGGTAAATGAGCGGCGAGCTTTTCTCTTCCAGCGTTTCGGCAGCCGAAACGTTTGCCTGGATCATGAATTCTTCGATGAGACGCATTGCTTCCACGCGCTCGGCCTGGCGGATGGCTTTCACTTTGCCGGTTTCCGTCAGCTCGACTTTGTATTCGGGCAGATCGAGTGCCAGCGGGCCGCGCTGGTCCCGCGCTTTGGCGGCGGTCTGGTACGCGTTCCAGAGCGGCATGATGACGGTATCGAGAAGCGGGGCGGTTTTTTCATCCGCATGCCCGTCCACGGCTTTCTGGAAGGCCTGATAGGAAAGTTTGGCGTGAGAGCGCATCAGCCCGCGAATGAAGCGGTGCGAGATTTTGCGCCCGTCCTTGTTGAAGACCATGCGCACGGCAAGGCAGGCGCGGTCTTTGCCTTCCACCAGCGAGCAAAGATCGTTGGAGATGCGCTCGGGCAGCATCGGCACCACGCGGTCCGGCAGATAGGTGGAGTTGCCGCGTTTGCGCGCTTCTTTGTCGAGCAGCGAGCGGGGCGTGACATAGGCGGCGACATCGGCAATGGCGACATAGACGATATGGCCGCCTTCGTTCTTCGGGTCATCGTCGGGGGCGGCATAAACCGCATCGTCATGGTCGCGTGCATCCGCCGGGTCGATGGTGATGAGCGGAACGTCGCGCAAATCCGTGCGCGTGCCGAGGTTTGCGTGTTTTGCCTTTTCCGCTTCGGCGATGACGGCCTCGGGAAAGACATCCGGAATGCCATGGGCGTGAATGGCAATGAGGCCGATGGATTTTTGATCGGAAGCATTGCCCAGCACGTTGCGCACCTTGGCGCGCTTCAGGCCGAAGCGGGGGCCGGGCAAGGTTTCGGCCAGCACCAGATCGCCTTCGCGGGCATCGCCGAGGTCGCGGCCCGAAATCTCGAACTCCATGCGCAGGCGTTTGTCGACGGGAAGAAGCCGCGCGCCCTCGGTGTGTTCACGGATGATGCCGAGCAGTGTTTCCGCCGCCTTGCCGATGCGCCGCACGATACGCGCTTCATAGGCAAAATCTTCTCCGCCCTCGAGCGGGAAGAGGCGGGCAACCGCCCGGTCGCCGACACCGACGGTTGCGCCCTGATGGCGGTCCTTCGCGCGGGGCGGGGCGATGATGATGGAAGGGGGCGGATTTTCTTCGTCCCATTGATGGGGCTCGGCGACAAGCTCGCCGTCTTCGTTCCGGCCCGTAATGTTGATGACGCCGACGGGCGGCAAGGTGCCGGGCGGTGCAAGGCGCTTGCCTTTGCCCTTTTTGATCAGCCCTTCATCGGTCAGCTCTTTCAGGATGCGTTTGAGCGCAATGCGCTGATTGCCCGCAAGCCCGAAGGCGCGGGCAATTTCGCGTTTACCCGCCTTGCCTTCATTGTTGGTAATGAAAGAGAGGATTTCGTCGCGCGAAGGCATGCCTGCCTGCGAGCCGCCATCTTTGGCAGCTTTGTTGCGGGCGCGGGGGGCGCGCTTGTCAGCCACTTCTACTCTTCACCTGTGTCAGCGGTTTCGGGTTTTGCAGCGGTTTTCTTTTTCGCGGCGGTTTTCTTTTTGGCCGCGGTTTTTTTCGTCGAAGCTTTTTTCGCCGACGTCTTTTTCTTGGCAGCCGTCTTTTTCTTTGCGGCGGTTTTCTTTTTCGCCGCCGTCTTCTTCTTGGCCGCAGGCGCCTTACCGGCTTTGGCGGTGATCAGTTCGACCGCCTGTTCGAGCGTCACGGACTCGGGGTCCTGATCCTTGGGCAGGGTCGCGTTGATCTTGCCATGTTTGACATAAGGACCGTAGCGCCCGTTGAAAACCTGCACGGGCTTGCCGTCCGCCGGGTGCTCGCCGAGTTCCTTCAGGGCCTGCGCGGTGCGGCGGCGGCCCGGATTGGCTTTCTTTTCGGCCAGAAGCGTGACGGCGCGGTTGAGACCGACCGTGAAGACTTCTTCCGGGCTTTCCAGATTGGCGTAAATCTTGTTGTGATAAACGAAGGGACCGTAGCGCCCGAGCCCTGCGGTGATCATCTCGCCGTCATCGGGGTGGGGTCCGACATCGCGCGGCAGGGAGAGCAGCTGCAGGGCCTGCTCAAAATCGATATCGGCAACGCTCCAGCCTTTCGGGATACCGGCGCGTTTCGGCTTCTCGCCGCCCTCGGCTTCACCGAGCTGAATGTAAGGGCCAAAGCGGCCGCTTTTCAGCATCACGTCCTTGCCCGTTTCCGGATCCTGGCCGAGCACCTTGTCGCCGGCCACGGCTTCTTCGTTGGACTTGGTGAGCTGGCGGGTGAATTTACACTCGGGATAATTCGAGCAGCCGACGAAAGCGCCGAAGCGGCCGACCTTCAAGGAAAGCTGGCCTGCCTCGCAAGAGGGGCAGGCGCGCGGGTCCGAGCCGTCTTCCTTCGGCGGGAAGACGTGCGGGCCCAGAACCTCGTTCAGCCGGTCGAGCACATGAGTGATGCGTAGCTCGAGCGCTTCATCAACGGCGCCGGTGAAGTTCTTCCAGAAGTCGCGCAGGACTTCCTTCCAGTCGAGCTCGCCCGCCGAAATCTGGTCGAGCTTTTCTTCCAGATCTGCGGTGAAGGAATATTCCACATATTGCGTGAAGAAGTTTTCCAGGAAGGCAGTGACAAGCCGGCCCTTGTCCTCGGGCACGAAGCGGTTCTTGTCCATATGGACATAGCCGCGGTCGCGCAGCACGGAAAGCGTGGAGGCGTAAGTCGACGGGCGGCCGATGCCCAGCTCTTCCAGCCGTTTGACGAGGCTGGCTTCTGTGAAGCGGGGCGGCGGCTCGGTGAAGTGCTGATCGGCTTTCACCTCGCCAAGGCCGAGCGCATCGCCCATGGCGACTTTCGGCAGGCGGTTGCCGTCCTCGCCGTCCGCTTCATCGTCGCGTCCTTCCTGATAGATTTTCAGGAAGCCGTCGAAAGTGATGACGGAGCCGGTGGCGCGCAGGCCGATCTGATTGTCGCCGGAGGCGATGTCGATGGTCGTGCGGTCGAGGCGCACGCTTTCCATCTGGCTTGCCACGGTGCGCTTCCAGATCAGGTCGTAAAGGCGATGCTGATCTGCATCGAGAATCTTTCCGAGCTGCGAGGGCAGGCGCGCAACATCGGTCGGACGGATGGCCTCGTGCGCTTCCTGGGCGTTCTTTGCCTTGGTCTGATATTCGCGCGCGGAGGAAGGCAGATAAGGCTCGCCATATTCGTTCTGGATGACGTTGCGCGTCTGGGCGAGTGCTTCGGGCTCGATCTGCACGCCGTCCGTCCGCATATAGGTGATGAGACCCGTCGTCTCGCCGTCGATATCCACGCCTTCGTAAAGCCGCTGCGCGGTCTGCATGGTGCGCGAGGCGGAGAAGCCGAGTTTACGCGCCGCTTCCTGCTGCAGCGTGGAGGTGGTGAAAGGCGGCTGCGGGTTGCGCCGGCCGGGCTTGCTTTCCACCGAGCGCACGGAGAAGCGTGCGGCTTCGATGCGGGCCTTAGCGGCATTCGCGGCATCGGCGCTGTTGATGTCGAATTTTTCGACGCGCTTGCCGTCCAGCGTCCAGAGCCTTGCCTCGAAATTTTCATCCGAGCCGGTGCGCATATCGGCAGCAAGCGTCCAATATTCTTCCGGGATGAACTTTTCGATATCGAGCTCGCGGTCGCAGATGAGGCGCAGCGCCACGGATTGCACACGGCCGGCCGAGCGCGAGCCGGGCAATTTGCGCCAAAGCACAGGGGAAAGCGTGAAGCCCACGAGATAGTCGAGCGCGCGGCGGGCGAGATAGGCGTCCACCAGCTCCTTGTCGAGCTCGCGCGGATGTTCCATCGCCTCCAGCACGGATTTCTTGGTGATGGCGTTGAAAACCACGCGAGAGATGTTTTTGACGTCTTTCAGGACGCCTTTTTTCTTCAGGACCTCCAGAACGTGCCAGGAAATGGCTTCGCCTTCGCGGTCCGGGTCAGTGGCGAGGATCAGCCCGTTCGCGCCTTTCAGCGCGTCGGCGATCTCGTTCACCCGCTTCTTGGACTTCGCATCCATGTCCCAGGCCATGGAGAAGTCTTCATCCGGCTTGACCGATCCGTCCTTGGAGGGGAGGTCGCGGATATGCCCATAGGACGCCAACACTTTGTAGGACGAGCCGAGATATTTGTTGATCGTCTTGGCCTTGGCAGGCGATTCGACAATGACGACGTCCATGCAGGTATGACTCTCTTAAAGAAAACAATCACTTAGGCCGGAGGTTCCGACAGTTTCCGCTGCTTTTCTCCGCGTGGCGGCCCGGTCCATTCTGCGAACAGGCGGTGGGAGAAAATGAGCAAAAGCAGGAAGGCTGTCAAATGGACTACTTCTTATTAGGCCCTGCTGGAAGGGTGAAAAGAGCGGAGAGGGCAGGAAAAAAGTCATTTTGACGGGGAAATGTACCGAAATATGCAACTAAAACGAGTGTTTTGACATAGGTGCAATTTATGAGTACATTTTGGGGGTTAGCCTGACTCACTTTCGGCGGGCGGTCGCCGGATTACCACTTACCCGTAGTTGAAAGAGGCCAAAATGGAACCTGACAGAGCAAGCAAACTTCCGCTTTCCAGGGAATTGCCCGCCGGGGTTCAGGCGCGCGGCACAGCCCAGGAAGATATGGCGCTGTACTCCTTCGAGCTGCTGGCAGGGCTCGCCAAGCTTCTCGACGAGCCGCGCTACCGGCGCCTGGCGCATTTCGTCTCCATGGCAGCGGAAGTGGCCTTCGAGATTTCCCAGGAAGAAAAGCGCCGGGCGCAAGAAGCTGCCCGCTCGGCTCTCTAGTCCACTCCCCAGCCTGTGACAGCGCGGGTTAGGTCTCTTCCGGCGGGATGAGCGCAACTTTCTGGCCGGGCTCGCGGCGCAGCTTTCCGCTCAAATCGATCTCGAGCAGGATGGCGGCAACCGCCCGGGCAGGCAGGCCCGATTGGCGGATCAGAAAATCGACTTCCACCGGTGTCGGCCCGAGGAGCGACAGGATTTCGGCTCGTTCCGGGTCGCTGATCTCGGGCGGAACGGCGGGCGGCTCGCCGTATCCGTCCCGGCCTGAGGGCTCGCGGAACCAGTCATCGGTGCTTTGCCGGGCAAGGGCGGCGAGTGCATCGGCGGCATTTTCGATAAGCGGTGCGCCGTCCTTGATGAGCTGATTGGTGCCGCCCGCGCGCGGGTCGAGCGGAGAGCCGGGGACCGCCATGACATCGCGCCCCTGTTCCAGCGCAAAGCGCGCGGTGATGAGTGAGCCCGAGCGCAATGCCGCTTCCACGACAATGACGCCGAGTGAGAGCCCGGAAATGAGGCGGTTGCGGCGCGGGAAGTGCCGGCCTTGCGGCTTCGTGCCCGGCGGCATTTCGCTGATGAGGAGCCCGCGCTCGCCGATCGCTTCCTGCAGGGCGCGGTTCTGTTCCGGATAAACCACGTCGATGCCGCCGGCGATAACGGCGATGGTGCCGGTTTCAAGCGCGGCTTTATGGGCGGCAGTGTCGATGCCGCGGGCAAGGCCGGAGGTGACGGCATAGCCTTCCGCGCCCAGCTCACGGGCAATGTCGCCTGCCATACGCAGCCCGGCGGCAGAGGCGTTGCGCGCGCCGACCATGGCGATAGAGGGGCGGGCGAAAAGGCTCTTATGACCTTTGACGATGATGAGCGGCGGGGCGGGATCTGTCGCGGCGAGGAGCAGCGGAAAATCGGCTTCATCGAAAAAGAGTAGTTCGGCGCCGTTCTTGGCGATGGCTTTCAGTTCGCTTTCCGCCTCGCGCGGGCTTGCAAGCTTGATGGGCCGCGTGCGTCCACCGCGCCTTGCAAGCTCTGGCACCGCTTCCAGCGCGCGAATAGCCGTGCCGTAAACGCGCAAAAGATCGTGGAAAGTGACGGGGCCGATATTTTCACTGCGGGCGAGCCGCAGCCGCGCGCTTTTTTCTTTGTCGCTTAAAGGCGCTGCCATGCGCGCCTAGCCATCCGTCTTCTTGGCGCCGATGCGCGATTCTTCACCGCGCAGGAGGCGCCCGATATTCTCACGGTGGGCAATGAAGATGAGGACGACAAGGAGAAGGCTCATCTCGGCAAGTTGCCAGCGGTCGAGCCAGGCAAGATAGGCAGGTGTCGCCAGCGCCGCGACGAGAGCCGCGAGCGAGGAATAGCGGAAGATCACGGCAACGGCGAGCCAGGTGGCGCAGAAGAGCAGGCCTACGGGCCAGTAAAGCGCGAGCAGGAGGCCGATAAAGGTGGAAATGCCTTTGCCGCCCTTGAATTTCAGCCAGACGGGAAAGAGATGGCCGAGAAAGGCGCCGACAGCGGCAAGCACCGCCGTGTCCGGGCCGAAGCGGGCGGCAAGAAGCACGGCAACCGCGCCCTTGGCGGCATCGCCGATAAGCGTTGCGACGGCGACCCAGCGGTTGCCCGTGCGCAGCGCATTGGTCGCGCCGATATTGCCCGAGCCGATCTGGCGGATGTCGCCGAGCCCGGCAAGGCGCGTGAAGATCAGGCCGAAGGGAATGGAGCCCAGAAGATAGCCGCCGAACAAGGCGGCGGCGAAATAGGGAAGTGCCTGTCCCCAGTCAATCGGATCCGGCATGGATTAGACGTCCTCTCCCTGGACATAAACGCTCTTGCCATTGACGATTGTTCTGATGGCCCGGCCTTGCAGGCGCCGCTCGTCATATGGCGAATTCTTCGATTTAGATTTGAGCTTATACCGATCGAGCACCCATGGCACCCCCATATCGATGAGGGTGAGATCGGCGGGCCGGCCTTTGGCGATCCTGCCTGCTTCAAGCCCCAGAAGATCGGCGGGGCGGCAGGTGAGCGCGCGCAGCGCTGCGCCAAGCTCGATATCGCCATTGTGAACGAGGGAGAGCGTTGCAGGCAGCAGCGTTTCAAGACCCACTGCGCCGAAAGCGGAGACGGAGAAAGGCAGGCGCTTCGTTTCCGGGTCCTGCGGGTCGTGGGCGGAGACGATGACGTCCACCGTGCCGTCCGCGACACCTGCGAGCACGGCGCGCCGGTCGTCTTCGGCGCGCAGCGGCGGGTCGAGCTTGCAGAAGGTCAGATAATTGCCGACATCGTTTTCGTTCAGCGTCAAATGGCAGGCGGAGGCGCCGCAGGTGACGGGCAGCCCGCGCGCTTTGGCCCGGCGGATGACATCGACGGAGTCGGCGGTGGAGACCTGCGAAACGTGATATCGCGCGCCGGTCATTTCCACCAGGCGGATATCGCGCTCGATGATGATGGTTTCGGCGGCTTTCGGGATGCCGGCAAGGCCGAGGCGGCTGGCCAGCTCGCCTTCATTCATCACGCCGCCGCGCGCCAGCGAGGGCTCGGCGGCATGATTGACGATGAGCGCATCGAGATAAGTCGAATAGGACATGGCCCGGCGCATGACCTGTGCATTTTCGAGCGTGTGGTCGGCATCGGTAAAGGCGACGGCGCCGGCTTCTTTCAGAAGGCCCATCTCGGCCATCTGCTCGCCCTTCAGACCCTTGGTGAGTGCGGCCATGGGGTGCACATGGACAAGCCCTGTGTCGCGGGCGCGCCGCTTGATGAAATCGACAAGCGCGACATCATCGATGGCAGGTTCCGTATTGGGCATGACGATGATGGTCGTCACGCCGCCCGCGGCGGCGGCCTGCGTGGCGCTGCCCAGCGTTTCGCGGTGCTCATTGCCGGGCTCGCCGGTAAAGACATGCATGTCGATCAGGCCGGGGCTCAGCACATGGCCGCCGCAATCGATCACCTCGATCCCGTCCGGCACGCCGTCTTTGAAGAGAGCGGCGCCGAAATCGGCGATCTTGCCGTGCTCGATCAGGAGCGCGCCTTGTTCGTCAAGGCCGCTTGCCGGATCGACAAGGCGGGCATTGATCAGCGCGGTCCGGCTCATTTCCCCGCTCCATTGACGAGAGGCGTGTTCGGCAGATTGCGCGAAAGCGCATCGAGTACGGCCATGCGCACGGCCACACCCATTTCCACCTGCTCGCGGATCACCGAGCGGTTGATGTCGTCGGCAACAGCGCTGTCGATTTCAACACCCCGGTTCATCGGCCCCGGATGCATGATGAGCGCATCGGGCTTGGCGGCCGAGAGTTTGGCTTCATCGAGGCCGAAGAGATGGAAATATTCGCGCACCGAGGGCACGAAAGAGCCGTTCATGCGTTCCAGTTGCAGGCGCAGCATCATCACGATGTCCACATCCTTGAGGCCTTTGCGCATATCGTGAAAGACCTCGACGCCCATCCGGTCGATCCCGGCGGGCAGGAGCGTGGGCGGGGCGACAACGCGCACGCGCGCGCCCATCGTGTTGAGCAGCAGAATGTTGGAGCGGGCGACGCGCGAATGCAGAATATCGCCGCAGATCGCCACCGTGAGCCCTTGCAGCCGGCCTTTGCGCCGCCGGATGGTCAATGCGTCGAGCAGCGCCTGGGTCGGGTGCTCGTGGCTGCCGTCACCGCCATTGACGACCGCGCAGCCGACTTTGCGCGCCAAGAGGGCAACGGCCCCGCTGTCGCCGTGACGCACGCATAATAGGTCAGGATGCATGGCGTTCAGCGTCTGCGCCGTGTCGATCAGCGTTTCGCCCTTCTTGATGGAGGAGCTTGCGACCGACATATTCATGACATCGGCGCCGAGACGCTTGCCCGCCAGTTCGAAACTCGACTGGGTACGGGTGGAATTTTCGAAGAAGAGGTTGATCTGCGTGCGCCCGCTCAGGACCGATTTCTTTTTATTGGTCTGGCGGTTCTGGTCGACATAAGTGTCGGCAAGATCGAGCAGCGAGCCGATTTCCTGAGGTAAAAGCCCCTCGATGCCCAGCAAATGGCGGTGGGGGAAAATCAGTTCGGAACTTGTTTCGGCGGCGCTCATTAAAGTGGCATTCTATAGGCTCGAAGCGAGTTTGGCGCAAGTGCCGATCCGGAAAAATAAGGGAGCGAGAGATGAGCAGGCCAGTAGCCGCGGAAACCGGGTTCGAAACCCATGAAGTTTTCAATCAGGCCCCGCCGCTTGAGGACTACAATCTCTTTACCAGCGACCGGGTCCTGCAAGAATCAGTGGCGCGGGAAGGGGCGGGTGACGCCGCCGCCCAGCTCACCGCCTTTGGCGCGAAGATCGGCAAGGCGGAGGTGCTCGACCTCGGGCGGCAGGCCAATACCTATCTGCCGGTACTCAAAGGCTTCGACCGTTTCGGCCACCGCCAGGACCGGGTGGAGTTTCACCCCTCTTATCATGCGCTGATGGAGATTTCCGTCGCCCAGGGCATTCACGCCTCGCCCTGGGAGCATCTGGCGCGCGGCGAGGCGGTGCCGGCCGGGCGCAACGCTGCCCGTCAGGCCGCGCTTTACATGATGTGCCAGGTCGAACCCGGTCACATCTGCCCTATCACCATGACGAATGCGAGCGTGCCCGCGCTGCTTTTCCAGCCGAGCCTTGCGGAGGAATGGCTGCCCAAGATCGTCTCCCGCGCTTATGACCCTACCTTCGGGCCGATGCAGGCCAAGACCGGGCTGACGCTCGGCATGGGCATGACGGAAAAACAGGGCGGCACGGATGTGCGCGCCAATACCACGCAGGCGGAACCGGCAGGCAAGGCAAGCGCGGGGCCGGGCAGCGAATATCTCATCACCGGGCATAAGTGGTTTTTCTCCGCGCCCATGTGCGATGCGTTTCTTGTTCTGGCGCAAGCGCCGGGCGGGCTTTCCTGTTTCCTCATGCCGCGCTTTTTGCCGGACGGCACGCTCAATGCCATTCAGATCCAGCGGCTGAAAGAGAAAGTCGGCAACCGCTCCAATGCCTCTTCCGAAGTGGAGTTCAAACGCGCCCATGGCTGGCTCATCGGTGAAGAAGGGCGCGGCGTGCGCAACATTATCGAGATGGCGACCTATACGCGTCTTGACTGCGCGGTGTCCTCGGCGGGCATGATGCGCCAGTCGCTCGCGCAGGCGCTGCATCACTGCGCGCATCGGCGTGTCTTTCAAAAACATCTGATCGATCAGCCTTTGATGCAGAATGTCATTGCCGATATGGCGCTGGAAGTGGAAGCAAATACGGCGCTTGCCTTCCGCGTGACACGCGCCTTCGACATGGCCGATGAAAGTGAAGAGGAAGCGCGTTACCGGCGCATCATGACGCCGGTTGCCAAATATTGGAACTGCAAGCGCGCGCCGGGCTTTGCCTATGAAGCGATGGAATGCCTCGGCGGCAACGGCTATGTCGAGGAAGGTGTGGCAGGCCGGCTTTACCGCGAAATGCCGGTCAATGCGATCTGGGAAGGTTCGGGCAATGTCATGTGCCTCGACGTGCTGCGCGCGCTGGCGCGCGAGCCCGAAGCGCTTGAGGTGGTGCTGAGCGAATTCGATAGCGCCAAGGGCATGAACGGGCATTACGACGCTGCATTTGCGAAACTGAAAGAAGGTTTCAGTGATATCGGAACGCTCGAACCGCGCGCCCGCCGCGTGGTGGAAGACATGGCGAAGATCGCCGCCGCCTCCATTCTGCTTAAAACTGCGCCGGGCGCCGTGAGCGAAACCTATTGCGCTTCACGCTTCGGCGGAGAGAGCGGCGATCTTTACGGCGCCTTGCCGCTCGGCGCGCCGCTGCGCGAGATCGTCGAACGGGCGATGCCGGTGCTTTGAGTGCGGATGCCGATTGGTGACGCTGCTTGGACCCCGGCACGGGGGCCGGGGTGACAGCTTCTATGTCATACACCGCCTTGCCGCAAATAACACGTGTCACCCCGGGCTTGTCCCGGGGTCCATTTGAGCCCGAGGGTGACGACGTGAGATGGGTTAGCTAGCTAGCCAGAGCACGAGTGGCATCGTAACCGCCGCCAGTATCGTGCCGCCGGTAATCAGGCTCGCCATCAAGCTGGCATCGCCGCCAAGCTGGCGCGCGAGAATGTAAGAGGAGGTGGCCCCCGGCACTGCGCCGCAGAGAATAACGACGAGGCGCGGCAGGCCCGTCACGTCGAAGAAGATGCACCAGCCGAGCATGAGCGCGGGCATCACCGCGAGTTTCAAGGCGCTGGTCAGCAGCACGATCCATTTATGCGCGAGCGCTTCGTGCCATTTAAGCCCCGCCCCGATGGCGATGAGGCCGATGGTGAGCGCCGCCTTGCCCAGAATATCGGCGGTGGTGGCGAGCGGTCCGGGCAGGCCGATATGCGTCGCGTTAAGCGCAATGCCCGCTGCGCAGGCAAGAATGAGCGGGTTTTTTGACAGAAGTTTCAGCACCGTGCCCATGCCGGCCGGCGTGTCGCCGGCATAGCGGGTGAGAATGAGCACGGAGAGCACGTTCACCGTCGGCACCAGCACGGCGAAGGAGACGGCGGCGAGGGTTACGCCTTCGGGCCCATAAAGCTGGCCGATGGCGGCAAGAGCAACGAAACCGTTCCAGCGCGCCGCGCCCTGAAAGACGGAGGCAAATTGCGGGCCGGTGAGCTTTGTCGTGACCCGCAGCACCATGAGTATCGCGACCATGGAAAAGAGCCCGCCCCAAAGTGCATAGGCCATGGGCCAGACGTCGAAATTGGCAAGGTCGGCGGTCGCCAGTGTGTGCAGCAGCAGCGCGGGAAAGAAGACGTAATAGGTCAGCCGGTCGAGCGGCGCCCAGAGCCCTTCATCCAGAAAGCCGATGCGCTTGATGACGGCGCCGAGCGCGATCACCAGAAAGACGGGAATGAGGGAGTTGAGGATTGCTTCCATGGCTCTTCTTTCAAGGCAGGCGCCGCAAGGGAATGCTGTGCTCTAGCAGAGCGCTTGTTGCGGGTCCAGAGGCGGGGCATGGGGCAGGCGGTCCCATTTTAGCCCCATTTGCCTCGCTAGCTTTCACCCCGTGGTTTTGAAAGCTGGAGGAGGGCATCATGGGTGTGTGGGCGGACCGTATCAATGCGAGTATCAAAGGGGAAACGCCGCTGCCGAGTGTGATCGAGCGGCTGGGCGTCGGGCGGATTGCGGAATGGCGGCCGGGTTTCGTGAAAAAAGTGTGGCCGCTCGATGCGGAGCTTCTCAATCCGGCAGGCGTGCTCTTCGGCGGTTATCTAGGTGTCCTAGCGGATCAGGTACTCAGCTTTGCGACGATGACGGTTCTGAAAGATCACGAAAGCCTTCGTACCGGCGATCTCTCCATCGATTTCTTCCGGCCTATTGAGGAGGGGCCGCTTGAGATTGAAGGACATGTCATCAACAGGTCGCGCTCACAGGTGCATACCGAAGCACGCTTCCTGTTGCCGGGGGGCAAACTGGCGGCGCGGGGGCTTGCAACCTTTGCCGTTCTGGGCGGCGAACCGGCGTCCTAAAGCCGGGCGAGGCGGTCGAGGGCGCCTTGCAGGATGTAGGCGGCAGCCATTTTGTCGACGACTTCACCGCGCCTCTTGCGGCTCGCATCGGCATCCAGCAGCGTGCGGGTGACGGCGACGGTGGAAAGCCGCTCATCCCAGAAGACGATGGGGCAATCGGTCTTTTGCGCAAGATTGCGGGCGAAGGCGCGGGTGGACTGGGCGCGCGGGCCCTCGCTGCCATCCATATTAAGGGGCAGGCCCAGAATGAGCGCGCCGACATTATTCTCCGCGATCAGCTCCAGAAGGCGGGCGGCATCGGCGGTGAATTTCGTGCGTTTGATGGTTTCAAGCGGGCTGGCGATATTCCAAAGGCCGTTCGAAAGCGCGACGCCGATGGTGCGGGTGCCGAGATCGAGGCCCAAAAGCGCCTTTCCGGGCCGCGTTTTGGCCGCAAACTCCTCGATGCTCAATATTTCCGCTGTCATGGCAAGATCGGTAGCCTTCCGGTGAGGAATTGTAAATCACCATTTGGCAGGTTTTGCTGTACTCCTTGAAGGCCCTGCTGGGGGTGGGCTGCCGCGCCGGTTGCCCGGACCTGCCCGCTTTGTTATTTTCCGCGCCAAATCAAGATGATACGGGGGCCCTCCCGCGTGATCTTGCCCGTTTCCTTAAACCTTCGAAAGAGAGAGGCCCATGTCGGTCGATCAGAACACGGTCCGGCACATTGCGCGGCTTGCGCGCATTGCCGTTACGGATGAAGAAGTCGCTCCGCTTGCCAAGGAGCTGTCCTCCATTCTCGATTGGGTGGAGCAGCTTGGCGAAGTGAATACGGACAATGTCGAGCCGATGGCGAGCGTCGAGAACCTGGCCTTGCCGATGCGCGAGGATGTTGTGACCGATGGCAATATTCAGGACCAGGTGACGAAGAACGCGCCGGGCGCCGATGACGGCTTTTTTGCCGTCCCGAAGGTTGTGGAATAGGAGCGCGGCATGACGGATCTGACAAAACTCACCCTGGCCGAAGCGCGCGACAAGCTGAAAGCCAAGGAAATCACCTCGAGCGAGCTGACCGGCGCTTACATCAAAGAGATGGAAGGCGCGCGCGCACTCAATGCTTATGTGCTGGAAACCGCCGAGAAGGCCGCCGAGATGGCGAAAGCCTCCGACGCGCGGCTGCAAAAGGGCGAGGGCGGGCCGCTGGAAGGCATTCCGCTCGGCATCAAGGACCTGTTCTGCACCGAGGGCGTGCGCACCACGGCCTGCAGCCACATTCTGGACGGCTTCACGCCGACTTATGAATCTACCGTGACGAGCCAGCTTTGGCGCGACGGGGCGGTGATGCTCGGCAAACTTAATAATGACGAGTTCGCCATGGGCTCCTCCAACGAGACGAGCTATTACGGCGCGGTGACGAACCCCTGGAAGGGTAAGGGCGAGGATAAAGCGCTCGTGCCTGGCGGTTCTTCCGGCGGCTCTTCGGCGGCGGTGGCCGCGCGCACGGCGCTTGCGGCAACGGCAACGGATACGGGCGGCTCGATCCGCCAGCCTGCCGCCTTTACCGGCACCGTGGGCATCAAGCCGACTTACGGGCGCTGCTCGCGCTGGGGCATCGTTGCCTTCGCCTCCTCGCTCGATCAGGCAGGGCCCATCACCCGCACGGTGAAGGATGCGGCGATCATGCTGAAATCCATGTCGGGCCATGACCCGAAGGATTCCACCAGCGTTAATCAGCCGGTGCCCGATTTCGAAAAGGCGCTGACCGGGGACATCAAGGGCCTTAAGGTCGGCATTCCGCGCGAATACCGCGTGGAGGGCATGCCCGAAGAAATTGAAAAGCTCTGGGCCCAAGGCATCGACTGGCTGAAAGCGGCAGGCGCTGAGATTGTCGATGTCTCGCTACCGCATACGAAATACGCGCTGCCTGCTTATTACATCGTGGCGCCTGCCGAAGCCTCGTCCAACCTCGCGCGTTATGATGGTGTGCGCTACGGGCTGCGCGTGGAAGGCAACGATATTACGGACATGTATGAGAAGACGCGCGCAGCCGGGTTCGGCGCGGAAGTGAAGCGCCGCGTGTTGATCGGCACCTATGTGCTCTCGGCGGGCTATTACGATGCCTATTACATCAAGGCGCAGAAGATCCGCACGCTCATCGCGCAGGACTTCAAACAAGCCTATGAGAAAGTGGATGTACTGCTGACGCCGACCGCGCCGTCTGACGCATTCGGCATTGGCGAGAAAACGGACGATCCTTTGTCCATGTATCTCAATGACGTTTTCACGGTAACGGTGAACCTTGCCGGCCTGCCGGGCATTTCGCTGCCTGCCGGGCTCAGCACCAGGGGATTGCCGCTCGGGCTGCAGCTCATCGGCCGCGCCTTTGATGAAGAAACGTTGCTGCGCACCGCAGGTGTGCTGGAAGAGGCCGCCGGCTTTAACGCCGAGCCTGACGCCTGGTGGAGGGCCTGATCATGACGCAAGAAGCTGCAAGCAAACTGATCGAAGGGGCGACGGGCGCCTGGGAAGTGGTGATCGGGCTTGAGGTTCACGCCCAGATTTCCTCCAACGCCAAGCTCTTCTCCGGCGCTTCGACGGAATTCGGCGCCGAGCAGAACCAGAACGTCTCGCTGGTGGATGCGGCGATGCCGGGCATGTTGCCGGTGATCAACAAGAAATGCGTCGAGCAGGCGGTGCGCACGGGTCTTGGCCTCAAAGCGCAGATCAATCTGCGCTCCGTCTTCGACCGGAAGAACTATTTCTATCCGGACCTGCCGCAGGGCTATCAGATTTCCCAGTACAAACACCCGATCGTCGGGGAAGGGGAGGTGCTGATCGATCTGCCGGGCGGTGAAATGAAGACCGTCGGCATCGAGCGGCTGCATATGGAGCAGGACGCGGGCAAAAGCGTGCACGACCAGCACCCTTCCATGAGCTTTGTCGATCTCAACCGCTCCGGTGTGGCGCTGATGGAGATCGTGACGAAGCCCGATATGCGTTCTTCGGAAGAAGCGCAGGCGTTCGTGCGGAAATTGCGGGCGATTTTGCGGTATCTTGGTACCTGCGACGGCAATATGGAGCAGGGGTCGATGCGCGCGGACGTGAATGTGTCCGTACGCAAGCCGGGAGATGAATTCGGCACGCGCTGCGAGATCAAGAACGTCAACTCGATCCGCTTTGTCGGCCTTGCCATCGAATATGAAGCGCGCCGGCAGATCGATTTGATCGAAGATGGCGGCACGGTGGACCAGGAAACGCGTCTCTTCGACATTAAAACGGGCAAAACGCGGTCCATGCGCTCGAAAGAAGAGGCGCATGACTACCGTTATTTCCCCGATCCCGACCTTTTGCCGCTGGTTTTCAGCCAGGAATGGGTCGACGAAATCGCCAAGGACCTGCCGGAACTTCCCGATGAAAAGCGCGAGCGTTTCATCCGCGAATATGCGCTTTCGCCTTATGACGCGAGCGTGCTCGTCTCGGAAAAAGCCATCGCTTCGTTCTATGAAGAGGTTGCCGAAACGAGCGATCCGAAAGCGGCGGCGAACTGGGTGACGGGTGACTTTTTCGGTGCGCTCAACAAGGCTGGGCTCACGATCGAGAGCTCTCCGGTGAGCGCAAAACAGCTCTCCGAACTCATCAAACTCATCCAGGATGGAACCATCTCCGGGCGAATCGCTAAGGAAGTTTTCGAGCTAATGTTCGATTCCGGCGACGATCCGGCGAAAATTGTCGAAGAAAAAGGCCTTCGTCAGGTGACCGATACAGGCGCCATCGAGAAGGCTGTCGACGAGGTTATCGCAGCCAATCCGGATAAAGTTGAGCAGGTAAAAGAGAAGCCGAAAATGATCGGCTGGTTTGTCGGACAAGTCATGAAATCCACGTCAGGAAAGGCGAATCCGCAAACCGTGAATGAGCTGCTCGCCGAAAAATTGGGTGTGTCTTCCGATAACTGAAGATGTTTTTCCGCTTCTGAAGTGAACCGTTTGTAAACACATTTTTCTGAATGTGTTGCAGACTCGCTAACACTTGCCTGCATCAAAGTGTTGCCGAGTCAAGAGGAGACAACCATAGTATGGGTGTCTGCGTCCTTTAATTGGGGGCGCTCACTAAAGTATGTGCGTTAGGTCCTAAATTTACGTCGTCACAGGAAACGGCACATCAGGAGCGATATGGACAATGGCTACTACAGCTAAACGGAAGACCACCGCCAAAAAGAAAACGGCGGCCAAGAAAAAAGCAGCAGTGAAACGCACGGCCAAGAAGACGGCCCCGAAGCGTAAGACGGTTGCTAAGCGCAAGACAGCGGCCAAGAAGAAGACCGCTGCCAAGAAAACGGCGGCTAAGCGGAAAACCGCCGCGAAGAAGAAGGCAGCTCCGAAGCGGAAGACTGCAGCCAAGAAGAAAACGGCTGCTAAGAAGAAAGCCGCTCCGAAGCGCAAGACAGCCGCTAAAAAGAAAACGGCTGCCAAGAAGAAAACCGCTGCTAAGAAAAAGGCAGCTCCGAAGCGCAAGACCGCTGCCAAGAAGAAGGCAGCTCCCAAGCGTAAGGCTGCGGCCAAGAAGAAAGCCGCTCCCAAGCGTAAGGCTGCTGCCAAGCGTAAGGTTGCGCGCAAGAAGAAGTAATAGCCGCCATGCAATGTCCCGCCGCGCCTTAGGGCGCGGCGCGGCAGCGGCATAGGACAGTCTGACCGTTCAGTGTTTCCAATGCGGCGGAACATGGAACGGCAGACAAGGCGGAACACCCCAGCCCGTAGCGGCGAAGGCGTTTCGGCCTCATAGAACTGAAGATCGCGCCGGATGTCCGGGTGCCGGTGATCGCCAAACCGGATGGACCTAGCGGCAAGCCGATTACGGCATTCGGAGCCGGTGCGATCTTTCAGTCCTCTTTTCGCCGGCGCGTCAGCCGGCTTTTTTCTTTCAACTCTTCATTTCATTTTCCGCTCGCCGGGAGCGCCCGTTTGTCCGGCCAGCGTACTGTTCGCGCTTTGCCGGAGCTGTGTTAAAGTCCGGCGATCGCCCGTGCTCGATGCGGGCGCCGTCCATGCGGCGTAAACGCCGCGCAGAAGCGATGAAAGAGGATGTTATGCGGAGTGCCGGGGGTCTGGTTTTTGCGTCGAGCCTTTTGGCTGCAATTTTGTTTGCAGCGCCTCTTGCCCATGCTGAGCGCGTTACGGCAACGGGTACGCGGGTGGAGAACGACACGTTCGGTACGGCGAACATTTGGGGCCGTTCCCTCGACCTGCCTGCGGCCGGCAAGATCGTGCGCGTGATGGGCGGTACCTACGGCTTTCAGCTTGTGAACAAGGACGGCGATGTCGTCGGCGATTTTCTTTTTCCCGATGACGCGGTCGGCTTTGAATTGCCGGCAGGTTCTTATGCGCTGCGTCCTCTGATCTGCCGGATACACCGCCACCATCACGTTGAAGTGACTGTGGAATACTAAGTGTCCTGCGCCTTATGCCTCTGAGCCCTTGGGTTCGAGCGCGCGGCCTCCCATATTCCATCGCAGTTGTTGAATGCGATAAACGCCCGGGCACCAGACCCGGCGAGGGAGGCACGAATGATCGATCTTTACACCTGGACCACGCCGAACGGCCGCAAGGTTTCCGTCATGCTGGAAGAGTGCGGCCTGCCTTATGAGGCGCATGCGATCGACATTTCCAAAGGCGCGCAGTTCGAACCGGACTTTGTGAAAATCGCGCCGAATTCGAAAATCCCGGCCATTGTCGACCGGGAGACGGGCGTCTCCTTGTTCGAATCCGGCGCCATTCTCGTCTATCTCGCCGAGAAGACGGGCAAGTTCCTGCCGAAGGAGGGAGAGGGCCGCGCCAAGGTGCTCGAATGGCTGTTCTGGCAGATGGCGAATATCGGGCCGATGATGGGCCAGGCCAATCACTTCGCCAATGTGGCGCCGGAAAAAATTCCTTATGCGATCGACCGGTATATGGGTGAAACCGCGCGTCTTCTGAAGGTGATGGACGATCAATTGGGGCGTGCGGAGTATCTGGCCGGGGAGTATTCGATCGCCGATATGGCCACCTATCCCTGGGTTTCCGTAGGGTTTGAGATGATCAAGTCGCTGAAAGGCGACATTGTCGGCGATGGGAATAACGTCTCACGCTGGCTTGCTGCCAACGCCGCGCGCCCTGCCGTGGAGCGTGGCATGAAAGTCCCAGTCGTTAGCTGATTTGCAAAAAAATCCGGCTGCTGATGAAGAATCCATCCTTGTTAACCAAATTTTCAAGCGATGGATTTTTCATTAACCTCGTTGCAGGCGAATGTCCTGCTTGTTTGTCGGGGGGCTCCTCCAAGTATGGGAGTGTGGGAGCCTGAGGCATCATCGAGGAGGCTGGCACGATGGCTCGTGTACAAATCGATGCCCTTCAGAAATGCGAAATGGCCGCCGAAGGCGGGCAGAGCGAAGCCCTTTACAGTTTGGGGCTGATCTACGCCACGGGTAAAGGTGTGGATGTCGACTATGTGACGGCACATAAGTGGTTCAATCTTGCGGCCATGCGGGGCAATCATGCCGCCCGCGATTGCCGCACCGAGATTGCCCGCGATATGTCGCCGGACGAAATTGCCGACGCTCAGCGCCAGGCACGGGAGTGGCTTTCGCAGCACTGATAGGGTGGATCCATAGGACTGGCGGAAAACATCCAGCCAGCAGTAAGAAAGTAAGCGTATATGTTTTTGCTTTGACAGGTCCGGACGCTACGGCGTGCGGGCCTTTTATTTTGCCCGGAGCTTTGCCTGGCTGGGCGGGCCTCACGTCTTCGTGACACGTCAACCTTAAGCGCGTATTTTCCGCTCAGATTCGTTTTCCGCCGCGTCAACAATGAAGAAAGAGAGCCGGTCATGACCCTGCCAGCAGAAAATCTCATTGAGCTCCTCGACCTTGAAGCCATCGAGCAGAACCTTTTCCGCGGCCACAGCCCCGATGCAAGCTGGCAGCGCGTGTTCGGCGGGCAGGTGATTGCGCAGGCGCTTTCTGCCGCTTACCGCACGGTGCCCGAAGACCGGGTCTGTCATTCGCTCCATGCTTACTTCATCCGCCCCGGCGATCCCAAAGTGCCGATCCTTTACGAGGTGGACCGGGCGCGGGACGGCAAGAGCTTTACGACGCGCCGCGTCGTCGCCATTCAGCACGGCAAGCAGATTTTCAACCTGGCAAGTTCCTTTCAAGTAATGGAAGAAGGCTTCGAGCATCAGGTGGAGATGCCCGATGTGCCGCAGCCCGAAGACCTGCCGACGGAGCGGGAGCGGCGCAAGGAAATCATGGACCGGCTGCCGCCGGAAATCGCCACGCATTTTGCCCGTCCGCGCCCCATCGAAGTGCGCGCCGTCGACCCGCAGGCCTATATCAAGCCGGAGCCGATGGAGCCGCTGCAGAACGTTTGGATCAAGACCACGCGGCCGACGCCGGATGATTTGCGCATCCATCAATGTGTGCTTGCCTATGCCTCCGACATGACGCTGCTCGACACCTGCGTGCGCCCGCACGGGGTGAGCTGGATTTCCGGCAAGCTGCAATCGGCCAGCCTCGATCACGCCATGTGGTTCCACCGGCCCTTCAGCGTCGATGAATGGATGCTTTACTCGCAGGATGCGCCGACCTCGCAAGGGGCGCGCGGCTTCAACCGGGGCAGCATTTTCACGCGGGACGGCAAGCTTGCCGCCTCCGTCGCCCAGGAAGGGCTGATCCGCTACCACGGCACGCGCAAGAGCTCTTAAAGCTAGAGCTGGTGCGCGTGAAGCGGTTTTGCCGGGGCAAGCGCCAGGGCAGCGCATAAGAACCCGCAGGCGCCCATGAACAGCGTGATGTTGATGAGGGATTCCGGCACCAGCGCGGAGGCGGCGCTGATTGCCCCTGCCAGCATGAACTGCGTAAAGCCCATGATCGAGGCGGCGGTGCCGGCCTGATGCTCGAAATGATGCATGGCGCAGGCCTGCGCATTCGGCCCGATCATGCCGAGCGAGCCGACGGACACCATCATGCAGGGCACGAACATCCAAAGACCGATATCGAAGGCAGCCGCCGCAACGAGCCCGCCAATGGCGAGCGCCTGAACCGGTACCGAGAATTTAAGAATATGATCGGGGTCCATCCGCTTTAAAAGAAAGCGGTTGAGAAAATTGCAGCCCGCCATGGTCGCGATATTTGCCGCGAAGACCGCCGAGAAGCCGAACTCCGAAAGGCCGAACCATTTTTGATAGATGTAGGAGGCATGCGTCAGGAAGATCAGCATGGAGGAAAAGCCGAGCGTGATGATCATCATGAAGCGCAGCGCCGAAGGATTGCTCAGCACCGCCAGATAGGCGGGCAGAAGGCGGTAGTCGCGCGGCGGGCGCGTGATCGTCTCAAGCTTTGCGAAAAGCCCGAACCAGAGCAGCACGATCATCATGGCGGAATAAGCGGCGAGAAAGATGAAGATCATCGGCCAATCGGAGACGGCCAGAATGGCGCTGCCGACGGTGGGCGCGATGGCCGGCGCGATGATCATGATGAGGCCGATCAGGGAAAAGAGCGTTGCCGCTTCCCGGCCCGTTGCCCGGTCGCGCACGATGGCGGGGACGGAAACGGCGGTGAAGCCCGCGCCGAAAGCCTGCGCCGCGCGCCAGATCAAAAGCTCGGTGAGGCTGCCTGAAAGGGCGATCAGCACGCTGGAGAGGGAAAACACAGCAACGCCCGATAGCATCACCCAGCGCCGCCCGAAACTGTCCGAGAGCGCCCCGCCGAAAAGCTGCCCGAAGGCGAAGGCCAGCATATAGACGGAGATGGTCAGCGAGACGTCATGCACCTCCACGCCCAGCGTCTCGGCGATGCGGGGGAAGGAGGGCAGATAGGCGTCGATGGCGAAAGGCCCCATCGCCACCGTCATCGCCAGCAGAATGGTCAGCCGGGCGGTCGAGATCATGTCGTCTCCGGGATTTGGTCCGAGATTGGATAGGGGCTGAGGGCGGAGATAAAGCGGCGCCGGTCCCGCGTTACTTAAGGGCGCGCTACAGCCTCTACAATGCAAAAACTGCTGCAAAAATGCAAAGGGCGGCTCCGGGGTTTCCCGGAGCCGCCCTTAAATGCCTCACACACGGCGCTGAGCGCGTCTTTTGCTTAGAAACGGATCTCCATGCCCACATAGAGCGCCCGCCCGTCACCGGGGTTGTAGAGCGCGTCTGCGGCCGTTGCCACAGGCCGGGCATTGGTGTTGGAGATATAGGTCCGGTCGAGGAGGTTGCGCCCATCGGCATAGACGCTGAGGCCGTTGCCGAAATCATAGCCGGCTTTGACGCCGTAAATGACGTAATCCTCGGTCTTGAAGGCGTCCGTATTGGCGTTGTCGACGTGATAGCCCTCCGGCACCCATTCGGCGTTGGGCGCGATGTAGAAGCCGTCCTCGTTCTCATAGCGCAGCTCGGTACGCAGGAAATGCTTCGGGGCGCCCGGCAGCTCGTTGTCGCCGAAGGCCGCGTCGCCGTCGAAATGGAAATCGTTCAGGGTGTAAGCCTGCCGCCAGAAGAGCTTGTCATCGCCCGGCGCGGCGAAAATGCCGTCCAGCAGTTTAACGTTGAGCCCGAGCTCGATGCCCTGGTGGATGGTTTCATCGGCATTGAGCGCGAAGCCGCCCTGGCCGCTGCCCGGCGTTACGAAGAGCTGCAGCTCGTTCTCGATCCAGGCGCGGTAAAGCGAAAGGTCCCAGCCGATCCACTCATTGCCGCCGCGCGTGCCGATTTCCGCCGTCCAGGCTTCCTGCGGATCGAGATCGGCAAAGCCCGGTGCGGAGGAAGGGTTGAGTTCGGCAAAAGTTGGCGGTTCGGAAGAACGGGAGACATTGGCAAAGAGCTGCGCTTCTTCCGTCACATCCCACAGCACGCCGAGTTTCGGGTTGAAACTTGTGAAGGTCTTGCGGCCCGTGTCATCGCCATTGGAGAGCTGATTGTCGTCGAGCTCGCGGATGGAATGGTTGAGCTGCGCCCCGGCGATCAGAGCGATGCCGGTGGTGAGATATTGCTCGATCTCGCCATAAAGTTCGTAATTGTAGGATTTCTCATCCACATCGTTGAACTGAATGGAGCCGCGCGAGCCGCCGATATTCTGCCAGATGCGCGCCCGGTTGATCCCGGCAATGACATTGGCCCCGAGCGTGAGGCGCGTGCGGTTGCCGAACAGCTCGCCCTCCTGCGTGCCGCGCGCATAAAGACCGGCATTCTCATAGGAATTGTCGATGATGCCGAAAGAGAGCGGGTGAAAGAGATCCTTGTTGGTGTAGGACGCGCCGAGCATCACATCCCAGTCGCCCAGGATGAACGAGGTGCGGTTGGCAACGCGGATGGAATCGATGTCGCGGGCCGTGTCCTGCGTAAAGCTCGATGTCTGTGTGCTTTGCGGGCTGGTCAGCGCCTGCGCTTTCGTCAGCGAGGCCGGGATGTCCTGATCGATCGTGTTGAGATTGAGATAGAAGCGGGTTTCGACCTCAGGGCTCACCCGGTAACCGAGATTGCCGGAGAAGCGCAGGTAATCCTGCTCGGTGTGATCGCGGTAGCCATCGGAGCTGGAATAGGTGGGGCTGGCATAATAGTCCCACTTGCCTTCAACGCCGCCCGCGGCAAGCTGCAAGCGTTTCGTGCCGAAGCTGCCCACTTCCACACGCGAAAGGTAAGAGGGCGCATTGTAGCCCGTGGGAGAGACGAAATTGATCGCCCCGCCCAGCGATGCCGCGCCATATTGCAGGGCGTTGGCGCCCCGGTAGACCTCCGTATAGCGGAAGGTCAGCGGATCGATTTCCTGCGGGTCGCCCCCGCCATCGGCTTCATTGATCGGAATGCCGTCAATGAGAAGGCGGATGCCGCGCAAATGGAAGTTGCGCGAGAGGCCCGAGCCGCGGATCGAGAGGCGCAAATCCTCCTGGCCGTATTTCGGCTGTACGAAGACGCCTGGCACGAAATCCAGAACGTCCTTGAGCGTCGCGGCGCGCCCGTCCCGGAACTCTTCCGCCGGCACGACTTCCACACCGCCGGGGGTGCGGGAAAGCCGTTCCTTGGCAGCTTCCGCGCTGGGCACGGTCAGGGAAGGTTCGGTTTGCGCCGAAACTGTGATGTCGGGCAGCTTGACGGCCTCTTCTGCGGCAAGCGCCGGAACGGCAGACAAAGCAAGGGTCGCAGCGCCTGCAACGCGCAGGGCAAAGTTGGTCGGTTTCATGGTTTTCTCCGGCGGCTTAATGGGCGTGATGCGCGTTTTGCGCGGGCATCAAAGTGAGTGCGGGGGCAGGCGAGGCAGGGGGCGCGCCGCCTTCCTCCGCAATCTCGTTCCAGTTGCGGGTGCCTTGCTCGCAAGTCTGGAGCACCGGGAAATAGAGTTTGGTTTCCTGATCCACGGCCGGAAGACGCATGTGGATTTTGAAAGCATCGAACTGCGCATCGGGCAGTTTGCCGTGCCGCCAGGTGATCGTCTCGACGGCTTCTTCGAAGAGGGCGCCATGCGGGCCTTCCACGGGTTCGGGCAGCGGCTTCTTGGTGATTTCAAGCTGCCAGCCGGGTTTCGGTTGCGGTTTGGCGACCAGTGTGCCCTCGGGCAGCGTGATCGTGAGGCCCGTCGTGGCCGAGCCTTCGCAGCCATGGGGCGCAAGGAAAGTGACCTGGAAATAGCTGTCCGCAGGCGCGCTCGTGGTTTCCAGAACGATATGCGCTTCAGCCGGAGCGGCAAGAAGCGCGGGGAAGGCGATAAGCGCTGCGCCGAGCGCAGCTTTCACAGATGAATTAGACATTGGGTCCCTCAAATGACAATGCGGGCGCGCAAAAGCGCTCCGGTAGATCGGCAGTCAGATGAGGAAAGAGGGCGGGGCCTGCGCGCCGAGCGGCGGGCCGATGGCGGGCGGCAGCACCACGTCATGCGCTTGCGGGGCACGCGGGGATGCGGCAACGGGCAGTGCCATCGCCGTCAGCGTGATCTCGGGCGCGGCGATGTAATGGGCCGTGGCGGTCCAATAAAGACAGCCTGCCGTATCCGCCGTGCCGTTTTCGTCATGGGTGATGGGATTGCCCGCGGCATCCAGCGTTAGCGTTTTCAGGCCGGAGGCCGAGCAGATGACGATGGTGAAGCTGCCATCCTCCGCCCGCGCGCCGGGCATATAACCGGCGGGCAGCAGTGCATTCAAAAACAGCACGAAAAGCGACAGCCAAAGGACCGTGCGCTTTGCATCCTGTTTCATATGGCGGGCAGCCTGCATCATGGCCGCCAACCTACCCACAGTTTCCGCCAAGGGCGAGCGGGAATCGCCCGGCGATCATGTGATTGTGAATTGCCTTTAGTGTGCGAGCGGGCAGGTGGCTCAGGCTTCGTGGGTGAAATGGGCTGGCCCGACCTGCCGCCAGCATCAGGCGGGCGGTTCGGCCAGCAGAATCAAAGGCTTGATTGCAGAGCTTTCCCCAAGTTTTCTGAGATTTCGGGGCGCAAACGGCCTGAAACGGCTTGAAACGGCAGGGCAGCTAGGGCATACACGGCGGCGGAGAGGTGGCCGAGTGGTCGAAGGCGCTCCCCTGCTAAGGGAGTAGACGTCAAAAGCGTCTCGTGGGTTCGAATCCCATCCTCTCCGCCATTTTCCCAAACTTTATGTGGCAATCCTTTCCACGGCTTCAGGTTCCGACCGGTGAATATTCCGGCGGGCTGTTTCTGTTTGTGCGTCCAAGGCTTTTGATAACTCGCGGGTGTTGGATACGCTTGAGAGGTGAAGAACTTTTTCCAAACCTGAAGAGCTTTTCAAAGTCATCGTTGGATAACGCACTTCGGGTATCTGATAATTGTTATTGAAGCGTCTGTCGGGGTTGCCGTTTTTATTGACGTACCGCCATGTGTGGCCAATGATCTGGCTGTCGGTGGGCACGCTTTCAGTTTCGACAAAGATAGTGGCCCCCCATTCCAGTTTCAAAGATGTGTAACTTATGGCTCCGGCTTTGCTGCCTTGAACGAGCAGAACCAAGTCGGGATAGAAGTAGATGTCTTGAGCTCCGCCTTTGATGCAAGGTGGCTCAATGTTGGTTTTGATTATTGACGGGCTGCCAAACCCCAAGCTTGCGGATTGTCTATCAACAAGATTTCCGGCGCCTGCATTTCTCTTCCAGTCGCTTGTTGAGTTAGTGTTGCGTATGTTCCAAGCTTTTTTGCAGGCTGCTGTTTTCTCGAATTCCTGAGAAAATTTTTCAAAGGCATCTCGCGCGTCTAGTTCGAGGTCATAAAGGATGACCACAGATCTTCTAACTTCGTCGTGTGACATTGCGAGATATGTAAGCGCGCATCCTATTGCCAAGGCAGATGCCATAGCTATCAGCCCAGACTGATCATAGGCGAGTAGAGCTATTGCAATTGTCAAGGAAGCCACGAACGGCCACAGAATTATTCTTGCGAGTTTTTCGTTAATCTCCGCCACAATTTGTTCGGCATTCGCGGGCGCTAACTCCAGCGCATTAACTCCTTCTTCCCAATCGTGCTGACTTGAAGAGGGCGAAGCGTTGGCTGTTTGGTCGAACTCATGAGTCTTCGAGCTTTTTTGGGGCGGCTTGAGTGATTTTCTGTAATAAAGGCCACCATGTCCCATATGAACATAATTGCCTCGGGGACCGGTCCCTACTCTCAGTCCTTTTACACCCGCAGATATACCCAAACCGGACTTAGAGAGATTGAATCTGAAGGGTCCTACTGCAACGCTTTTTCTAACTAATAAAGGCATGTCACTCCCCCCCATTTGGTGAACGTGACATTTTTTCATAGCAATCGTCGTGTGGGTAGCGGAAATAAAGTTCGTCGGATGTCCGCGAGCATTTGGTGGGAATGATGGAGACCTTTAGCCGTCGTTTTCCCCGCCTTTCGTTTTCACCCAGCGGTGCTCGATGCGGCCCATGAGGTGAAGGACGAAGAGGCCGAGCAGGGCGACGAAGAGGGCGAAGAGAACCTGGCCCGCGCCCGCGATGAGGCCGATCGCGCCGGTGAGCCAGATGCTGGCGCCCGTGGTCAGCCCGCGCACATGCCCGCCCGATTGCAGGATGGCGCCCGCACCGAGAAAGGCGATGCCGGTCACGATCGCCTCGATGGCGCGCAAGGGGTCGAGATTGAAATCCGGCCCGTCATCGGCAAGGCGCATGGAAAGTTCGATACTGCCGACGACGAAGGCGGCCGAGGTCAGCGCCACCAGCATGCAGGTGCGCAGGCCCGCCGGTTTTTGCCGCAGCTCCCGTTCGAGCCCGATCAAAGTGCCGAGCACGAGGGCGGAGATTGTGCGTAAGGCGATTTCGGCGGGCGGCAGATAAGTTTCGAACTGGCCGGCGAGTGTTTCCATCATGCTGCAGAAACGATGCCTTGCCGCCTTGGTTCCGTTTCACGGGCAAGCGGCTTTCTTCAGACGTGCATAAACCCTTGCCGCCGCGACGTGTTTTCGTGCCTTGATGACAGCGCTATCGAAGGTGGTAAAGTTCCGCCAGAAACAAGCGGTGTCTGCCGCGCAAGGGCCATGCCTTAACGAATAGCGGCAAGAACAACCGCCAAGAACAAGTGCCAAAAACAAGTGCAAGGGAGAAAGCGATGAGTGAAGCGGCGAGCGAGCTGCGCCCGGTGACGGACTACGTCAAACTGCCGGCGAATGGCGAACCATATCTGGAAGGGCACAAATGCGGCAATTGCGGCACCGTCTTTATCGGCGCGCGCCATGTCTGCTCGAAATGTTTTGCCCGCGATAAGATGGAAGCGGTGAAGCTGCCGAATAAAGGCAAGCTCTATTCCTACACGATCGTCTACCGCTCTTTCCCCGGCGTGGAAGTGCCTTTCGTTTCCGCCGTGGTGGACATTGAAGGCGGCGGCACGGTGAAGGGCAATCTCATCAATATCGAGCCCGATCCTGCGAAAATCAAAATGGGGATGGATGTCGATGTGGTCTTCAAGGATGCGGGCCGCACCGACAAACAGGGCAACCACTATATTTCCTATTTCTTTCAACCGGCGGCGTGAGGAGGCTTAACCCATGAGCAAAGACGACGTTTATGTCATCGGCACGGATATGATCAAATTCGGCCGCTTCCCGGACCGCACGGTGCCGGATCTGGGCGCGGAAGCCGCGCTCTTGGCGCTCGATGATGCCGGGCTCGGCATCAAGGACATGCAGGCGCTTTATTGCGGCAATCTCTTCCAGGCAAGCGGCATGGTGGGCCAGCGCATTCTGCACCAGATCGGCCAGACCGGCATTCCGGTGGTGAATACGGCAAATGCCTGCGCCACGGGCGCGACCGCGTTCCGCGAAGGCTGGATCGCCATCAAGGCGGGGCTTTACGACCTCGTGCTTGCGGTCGGTGTCGAGCAGATGGGCCGCGGGCTTCTCGGCGGCGGGGGAAGCGACAAGGGCATTCCCACCGAGGGGCTTCTGGGTTCGGGCACCATGCCGACGGTCTTTGCCGAGCTTGGCATGGAGCACCACAAGAAACACGGCACAAGCTTCGAGCAGTTCGCCAAGGTGGCGGTGAAGAACCATCACCACTCCACCATGAACGACAAGGCGATGTATCAGAAGGAAACGCCGCTTGAAGAAGTGATGGGCGCGGAGATGATCTCCTATCCCAACACCAAGCTGATGTGCTCGGTGAATGTGGACGGCTCCGCTGCCGCCGTGCTCTGTTCGGAAAAGAAAGTGAAGGAACTCGGCCTTATGGACCGGGCCATCAAAGTGCGCGCGTCTGCGCTTACCTCCGATCCCTTCACCGACCGCGATCTTGTGATGCCGGACTTTTCGACCTGCACGCGCATGGCCGCGCAACAGGCTTACGAGATGGCGGGCGTCGGGCCGGAAGACCTCGACCTTGTCGAGCTGCATGACTGTTTCGCCACGGCGGAAATTCTGCATTACGAGAATCTCGGCCTTTGCAAGGACGGGGAAGCCGGCAAGATGATCGACACGGGCGCGACGGCGCTGGGCGGCAAAATCCCGGTCAATGTCTCCGGCGGGCTTCTGTCCAAGGGCCATCCCTTGGGCGCGACGGGCATCGCCAATGTCTATGAGATCGTTACGCATCTCAGAGGCAAGGCCGGTAAGCGCCAGGTGGAAGGCGCACGCATGGGCATGACCCATGTGGTGGGCATGGGCAACGCCGCCGCCATCCACATTCTCGAAAAGCCGTAAGGTTCAGGAACCTCAAGGCAGGGGCCGCTCCTCCGGGGCGGCCCTTTCTTATGTGGACCCCGGGACAAGCCCGGGGTGACAGCTTCGGTAAAAGGTAGGGCCCTGCGCCACACTCACGTGTCACCCCGGCCCCCGTGCCGGGGTCCATCTGAGGTAGTGCGAAGTGCGTGGGCAAGCCGCTCCACAAAGGCGGCGCAATTCGCCCTTGCAAAGCGCGCCGCCGCGGCTATTCTCCGTCCCATGATGAACGCACGCACCATGATCGTTCCGGCCGGCCGCGTTACCGGTCTTTGGTGGACCGCCTTTTAGGCGGTCTCCTTCGCGTGCGCGTGTCGCATATCTGAAGTTCGGGCCGCCTTTCGGGGCGGCTTTTTTATTGTCGCTGCCCTGTCTCGTGGTTCTGTCTTGCGGTTTTGCAGGAGGGAAGGGCAATGAATGCCAAATTCGAGCTGCCGGGGATCGTTCCCTGGGGGCGCACGTTCAAGGAATATGAAGCGTTTTTCGCGCTGGATGCGGCGGCGCTTGCCGGGCCCGTGCTCGATGCGGGCGCGGGGCCGTCCTCTTTTACGGGCGAGCTTTGCGCGCGCGGCGGGCAAGGGCTTGCCGCCGATCCGCTTTATGCAGAGGCGAGCGCCGATATCGCCGCGCGTTTCGAGGCGGCGCGCGCACCCATGCGCAAAGCGATGCGTGAGGCGAAGGAGCGCTTCAATTGGAAAACCTATGGCAGCGAAAGCGCGCTTGAAGCGCTAAGGGCCGAGACCTTGCAAGCGTTCATGGCGGACCGGGCCCGCGCGCCGGAGCGCTATATCGCGGCCTCCCTGCCTAAGCTTCCCTTTGCCGATGGCGCGTTTCATCTTGCGCTTTGCTCGCATCTTCTCTTTCTCTATGGGGACGATCTCGATGCCGCTTTTCACCTGCGCGCGGTCAAGGAGCTTGCGCGCGTGGCGGGGGAAGTGCGCATCTTTCCGCTCTTCAATCTCGACGGGCGCCCTTCGAGCCATCTGCCTTGCGTGATGAAGCGGCTGAGGCTGGAAGGCTACGTTTGCGAGACGGTTAGAGTTCCCTTTGAGTTTCAGCTTGGGGCAACCCAGATGCTGAAGGTGAAAGGACCGGCGCAATGAGCGGTAGAGAGAACCTCAGGCGTGCTGCTTGTCCAGCTCTTCCAGAAACGTGCCGATGGCGGCGAGCGATTGCGGCTCGTCGAGCCAGGGCGCGTGCCCCCGGTCGGGCACGGTGACGGCGGTCAGGCGCGGGTGCACTTCTTCCATGCGTTTGACGGTTTCGGCGGAAAGAAGATCCGAGTTTTCTCCGCGCAGCACGAGCGTCGGGATCGTGTAAAGCGCTTTGAACTCGGTCCACATATTGGGCAGTTTGCCGCGCAGGAGTTTCATGCCGATGCGCAAGCCGTCGCCGATCTTGGAATCATAATCGAGCGCGGGTTTACCGTCTTCATCGCGAAAGGTCATATGGGCGAACTCGTGCCAGCCGGGCCCGGTGATGGTGGGGAAGTGGCGCTCGTTCATCTGCCGCAGCGTGATGGCGGCGATGTCCCAGCTTTCAGGCGCGGGCATCTTGCCGGCATAGCCCATAATGCGGGTAATTCCTTCCTGCGCGACTTCGGGGCCGACATCGTTCAGCACCACACCTTTCAGCGCGCCGGGGCGCTGGGCCGCCATAAGCGTTGCGACGAGCCCGCCGCGCGAGGTGCTGATGATAGCGGCATGGGGCACGCCGGCGGCGGCCATCAGGTCGAACGTGTCACGCGCTTCGGCCTGGGGCGTGTACTCTGTCCAGCTTTTGCAATAGTCGGAGCGCCCGCGGCCTCGGAAGTCGGGGCAGAGGACGCGGTGCTGCGCGCTGAGACGTTCGGCGAGCTTGTCGAAATCCTTCGAATTGCGGGTAAGTCCCGGTAGGCACAGAACCGGCACGCCGGGAGCGAGCGCGTCGCCATAGTCGCGCGCATAAAGGCGCATGCCTTCCTGGTTTGTGTAGAAGAATTCCGTGAAGCTCATTTTGTTTTCTTTGTTATTTGGCCAGGATTATTGGCTTGGATCATTGGCTCGGCGCGCGCGGCGTTTCGAGGCCGGGTGGCGGTTTGAGGATGATGCGCCCGGCCGGTTTGTTCACCGGTTCCGGCTCGGCGGGACCCGTGCTGCCGGTAATCTCCGGCTCTGTTGATACCGCTTGCGGCACCATGCTTTCGGACGGCTCGATAACGGGGGCCATCTGAGCGGCACCTTCTGGAGAGGGGAGTGGGAGTGCGGGCGGATTTGCCGGTGCCGCTTGAGGCGCTGCCGCTTGCGGTTTCACGCCTTGCGGTTGGGGCCGCGCGGGGATCGGCTGCATGAGCGGTTTGGCGGGCACGGCAACGCCTGGTGTGCTTGGCGTGCCTCCGGCATCGGCGGAAGGCGGGGCAAGCGGTGTACGCTCGGCGCGCCGGGGCGGCGGCGGCGCGGTGATCGGCGTGCCCTGATTGCGTTTCAGGTCTTTTTCGATATCGAGCGAGGCGATGCCGCCGGCAAGGCGCGCGCGGTAAACCTGAATGTTCTCCAGCACCCGCTGCACGTAGTTGCGGGTTTCGGAATAAGGAATGCTCTCGATCCAGTCGATGGCATCGACACCGGTGGAGCGCGGATCGCCGAACGTGTCGACCCACTCATCCACGCGCCGCTCACCGGCATTATAAGCGGCGATGGTCATGATGTAGGAGCCGGAGAATTCATCCAAAAGCTCGCCCAGATGCGCCGAGCCCAGCATGGCGTTATAGGCCGGATCGTCGAGCAGCCGGTCCCGGCGGTAGGGAACGGAGACACGCCGCGCCACGCCTTTTGCCGTCGCCGGCATGAGCTGCATCAGCCCGCGTGCGCCAGCGTGGGAAACGGCGCGCGGATTGAACTCGCTTTCCTGGCGCGAGAGGCCGTAAACGAAGGCTGGCTCGACGGGCCGCCCTTTGGCCGGATAATTCGGCACAACACCGAGCGGATAGGCCTGCTCGGGCAGCACGATGTTGCGGGCCGCTGCCGTCTTGGCGATGCGCACCGCAACTTCCGGATATCCGAGGCCGCCGATCTTTTCGGCCAGCGCCGCAAGCTCGGCCGGGTGCTCCAGCGTTTCGGCCAAATGCAGCGCGAAGACGCGGCCCATCCGCGTCCAGTCAGCGTCATAGAGCATCAACGTCGCCTTCATGACCGGGCGCGCCATCAGGCTTGCCTCGCCCTTGCGCGGGGCGGCGTCGGCGCTGGCTATAACGAGCTTTGCGGGTTTCTTCGCCCCGGCGCTGAGCGCGGCTTCGGCAAGCTGGCCATAGAAGGTGGTGCCGTGCTGGGCGGCTTCCTTGAAATGCACCTGCGCCTTGGCGGTATCGCCCATCGCATCCGCCGCCCGGCCCATCCAATAGGCGCCGCGCGCCTGGCTAATGGGGGTGGAGACGCCATTGGCGAGCGTCTCGAAATGGGTGAAGGCGGTTTTGGGCTCGTTCAGATATTGCAGGGCCAGCCATCCCGCCATGAACTCGCCCTCGGCAAAGGCCAGGCCGCGCTCGTGGCCATGGGCTTTGGCAAGTTCATAGGCTTCTTTGTATTTGCCTTGCTCCAGCGCATCGCGGGCGGCGATCTTGCGTTCGGTCCAAAGATCGCCTGCCTGATCGAGCCGGTGCGGCGCTGTCGGCGCGGTCAAGAGGAGCGGCACGGCCTGGTGGTTCTCGCCGCGGCGGCGGCGGAAGCGGGCTTCGTCGTAAAGCAGGCCGAGATCGCCGCGCAGCTGCGGCGGCACACGCGAGAAGGCGGTGTCGGCATCGCGCGTGCGGCGCATCAGGCTGAGGCGGGCTTCGGCCACCTTCTTGGCGTTCTCGCTGACGAGCTGCAGCATGCGCTTGGCATCATCATAGCGCTGTTCCCAGAGTAGGCGGCGCAGCCGGTCCTCATGGGCCTGCAGGCTCAGCATGTGCCCGTGCCGGTCGAGAATCTCTTTTTCCCGGGAGCGGGAGAATTGGTGATCGGCCCAGGCCCGCTGGATCCAGTAGGCCGCGTCCTCATTATTGCCCTGCGCGAGCAGCGCGCGGCCATAGCGCAGCTTACCGTCACCCGTTACGGGTTCGCGCCCTGTAAACCAGGCAATGACGTCGCTGTCATCGACGGGAAATTCGAGCAGCGCTTCCTCGGCCCGCTCCGTCAGGCGCTCCTGACGGGGCCAGGCGGGATGGTCCGCCTGAAACTGGATGATCTCGGCAAAACTCGCCCCGCTTTTCGAAGACTGAAAGCGCACCCAGTCTAGAAGGTCGCGGGTCAGCGGGTCCTTGATGGTGCGCATGGCGATGAGCATGCCCGCCCAGTCGCGCTTTTCGGCGGCATCGAGGGCGGTGATGAAAGCCTGACCTTCGCTCGGGGGCAGATATTTGACGGGCGGCGGTGGGGCCGGGCGGCTGACCGGCACGGCGGGCGGCGCTTCGGCCTTGGTGGGGGCAATGCCGCCGCCGAGGGTTAAACCGGTAAAAAGGGCTAAAATGCCGCAAAACGCCCGCGGCGCGGCTGAAACATTGCGATTAGACAATTTTCGCACCATCAGAACCCTGTTCACCCAGAACCTTGCTCACCATGTACCGGGAGGCTCATCCTGCCTCAGCCTACAATTCCTGCTTCAGCTCCGCCAGAGGCAGAAGAACAAATTAACGCACCGTCCAGGTGCTAGTTCCTTGCTCCGGCTGAGTGTTTGCGGCTATGTTCCGCGCCGCGGAGCCCTGTTTCACACCGGTTTCCTATCGGTTTTGCGGGGCTTCGCGGTTTTGTTTTCGCATGGCGGCCCGTGCCGCCCGTGCTCTAGGAGCTTTGCAATGTTTAAGGGATCAATCGTTGCCCTTATCACACCGTTCAAGAACGGCGCCATCGACGAAGAAGCTTTCGTGCGTCTGGTCGATTGGCATGTGGAACAGGGGACACATGGACTTGTGCCGGTGGGCACAACGGGTGAATCGCCGACATTGAGCCCTGACGAGCACAAACGGGTCATCGAGCTGTGTATCGAGGCGGTGAAGGGGCGTATCCCCGTCATGGCCGGTACGGGCTCGAACAGCACGCTGGAAGCAATCGACTTCACCCGCCATGCCGAGGAGGCGGGCGCGGATGCGGCGCTCGTCGTCACGCCTTATTATAACAAGCCGACCCAGGATGGGCTCTATGCTCATTTCAAGGCGGTGCATGACGCGACCAACATCCCCATCTACATTTACAACATTCCCGGCCGCAGTGTGATCGACATGCAGCCGGAGACGATGGCCCGTCTTGCCGAGCTGGAGCGGATCGTCGGGGTGAAGGATGCAACGGCAGACCTTTCCCGCGTCAGCGTGCAGCGCCATCTAATGGGCCCCGACTTCATTCAGCTTTCGGGGGAAGATGGCACGGCGCTCGGCTTCAACGCCCATGGCGGGGTGGGGTGCATTTCCGTCGCCGCCAATGTGGCGCCCGCGCTGTGCGCCGAGTTTCAGGAAGCGTGCCTTGCCGGTGATTATGCCAATGCGCTCTTGCTGCAGGACCGGCTGATGCCGCTGCACAAAGCACTCTTTGTTGAGGCAAGCCCCGGCCCGGTGAAATATGCCGCGAACCTGCTTGGCCTGTGCGAGGAAGAACTGCGCCTGCCGCTCGTTGCGGTGAAGGACGAAACACGCACGCTGGTGCGTAAAGCCATGATCCATGCCGGCCTGATCAACGGTTAGGCAGTAAGCACGGAACAAGGCAGCATAGGGAAGATATGTCTTCGAAAGCCGGCGGTGCCAAGAAGCGGAAGGATGAAAGCGGCAAGATCGTCGCCGACAACCGCAAGGCGCGCCATAACTACTTCATCAAGGATACCTATGAAGCAGGTATCATGCTCACCGGTACGGAGGTCAAATCTTTGCGTACCGGTGCGGCGAGCCTTGGTGAGTCCTATGCGCAGATCAAGAACGGCGAGGTCTATCTGATCAACGCCCATATTCCCGAATACCTGCAGGCGAACCGCTTCAACCATGCACCGCGCCGCCCGCGCAAACTGCTGCTTCATGCCCGCGAGATCACCAAGCTTTCCGATGCGGTGAACAAGCAGGGCATGACGGTCGTGCCGCTCCGGCTTTATTTCAACGACCGGGGAATCGCCAAGGTCGAGCTTGGCGTTGCTCAAGGTAAGAAGATGGCCGATAAGCGCCAGACGGAAAAGGACCGCAGCTGGCAGCGCGACAAAGCCCGGCTGCTGCGCGAAAAAGGCTGACCGGACGCAAGGTCAATGCGCGCCGCAGCTTTCTCTCACACATTGTTTCCTTGACTTTTTGACCCCCGGCTTTTCCCATTCGCCCGGGAAAACAAAGCTTGAAAAACAAAGCCTGAATGGCGGAGGGGACACATGGAAACGACTTTTCTGACACCGGTGCTCGCACTGGTTTCCTGGACATTGATCGTCTGGTTCTGGATGTATGCGCGCCGTATTCCGGCGATGAATGCGGCTGGGCTCGACCCGCAAGAAGCGCAGCATCCCGGTTCGCTGAACGTGCTGCCGCAAAAGGCGCGCTCTGCGGCGGATAATTACAATCACCTGCATGAACAGCCGACGATCTTCTACGCGCTGATCATCTATTCGCATCTTGCGGGTGTGGCGGATGAATTGAACCTGACACTTGCCTGGGCCTATGTGGGCCTGCGCGTGCTGCACTCGCTGGTGCAGATCACCATCAACAAAGTGACGCTGCGCTTCACGCTCTTCGCCGTGTCGACGCTGGTGCTCGTCGTTATCGCGATCCGTAACATTCTGGCCGTGCTTTAAGCAGTACGTCCTTTCGGTTAAAGAAGGCGGCCGGTTCTTCGGGACTGGCCGTCTTTTTCGTTTCCGGGCTAGTATCGGCCCCGCGAGAGCGCAGGAGAAAAATATGAGTGCGGATGAGCGCGGGTTCTTCGGGCAGATCAAAGACAAGCTGATACGCTCCAAAGAAAAGACGGCGACGGAGGGACGGCACCTGACGGGCCGGCAAGACCAGGCGCGTGAAAACCGTTTGCCGCCCGGCCAGCACCGGGTGGAAAAATGGCCGGTGCTCGATCTTGGCATTCAGCCGCAAATCTCAACGGGCTCCTGGTCGCTTGCCATAGACGGGGCGGTCGCAAATCCCGTGACCTGGGACTGGCAGACTTTTCTCGATCAGCCGCAGCAAAGTTTCCTCAGCGATATTCATTGCGTCACCACCTGGTCGCGTTACGACAATCGCTGGGAAGGTGTTTCGGCGCGGCATATTCTCGAGGTCGTAAAGCCGCTGCCTGAAGCGCGCCATGTCATCTTTCATGCCTATGACGGCTATGCGACGAATTTGCGCCTTTCCATGTTTGACGATGAAAACGTGCTCATCGCCCATAGCTGGGAAGGCCGCCCGCTGACGGTCGAACATGGCGCGCCCGCGCGAGCTATCGTGCCGAGCTGGTATTTCTGGAAAAGCGCGAAATGGATCAAGCGGATCGAATTTTCTGAAGTGGATAAGCCCGGTTTTTGGGAAGAGCGCGGCTATCATAATGACGGCGATCCGTGGACGGAGCAGCGGTACGGGTAATGAGTTTCACCGGATTTTCACTGGAAGGGCGCACCGCGCTCGTTACGGGCAGCGCACGTGGTCTCGGTTTTGAGATTGCCAAGGGGCTGGCGGCGGCAGGCGCCTTCGTCTTCGTCAATGGCCGCCGGCGGGAAGCGCTTGAGGAGGCTGTTGCGGCGATCGAGGAAGAAGGCGGCAAGGCCGCGCCGCTTCTTCTCGATGTGACGGACCGCGCGCTTGTCGAAACCGCTTTGCGCGGCATCGGGGAAGAGCAGGGCGGGCTCGACATTCTCGTCAATAATGTCGGTATTCGCGACCGGCGCGGACTTTTCGATTTCGGCATGGAAGATGTGGAGCGGCTGATCGGCGCCGATCTTATCGCGCCGTTTCATCTCAGCCGGGAAGCGGCAAAATTGATGCGCGCGCGGCAGGGCGGGCGCATCATCAACATCACGTCCATTGCCGGGCCCATCTCCAACAAGGGCGATGCTGTTTACACGACGGCGAAGGGCGGGCTTGGCGCCCTCACCCGCGCGCTCGCCGCCGAGCTTGGCGAGTACGGCATTACGGTCAATGCCGTGGCGCCCGGCTTCTTTGCGACGGAAGCTAATGCAACCATGACCGCAAATCCCGAAATCGCCGACTGGCTTTCCCGGCGCACCTCGCTTGCCCGCTGGGGGCGTCCGGAAGAGATTGCGGGCGCGGCGGTCTTTCTTGCCTCGCCTGCAGCTTCATACATTACCGGCCAGACCCTTGCGGTCGATGGCGGGTATCTGTCGCATTTTTGAGTGATTGCATGCTGCCGCTTTCGTGTGTGGCTGGCGCTGCATGGACCCCGGCACGGGGGGCGGGGTGACGCACAGAGCTAGACGGTAGTCTGTAGCTCATCCGCAAATACCGAATGTCACCCCGGGCTTGACCCGGGGTCCATACAGCCTTTCGGCAGACCGAACCCTAACGGCTCAAATGCGCAGCGATGGAACGGAAGACGTCGTGGAACATCTCTTCGGTCAGGCGGCGTGTGTTCACGTTGTAGCGGGAGCAGTGGTAGCTGTCGAAAAGCGTCAGTCCATTGCCGAGGTCGTGCGCGGCATTGTGGCCGAAGGTGAAGCTTGTGCGTTTCAATCCCAGCGCGGGCAGGGTGCTGTCATGGGCGATGCGCCCGAGCGCCAGAATGGCTTTCAGTTTCGGCAGCGCGCCAAGGCGGGCTTCGAGATAGCCGCGGCAGGTTTTGGTCTCAGCGCCCGTCGGCTTGTTCTGCGGCGGCACGCAGCGCACCGCGTTGGTGATCATCGCGCCTTTCAGCTTCAGCCCGTCATTGGGGTCGGCTTTGAACGTGCCTTCCGCCCAGCCGAAGCTCAGCAGCGTCGGGTAGAGAAGATCGCCCGCATAATCCCCGGTAAAAGGCCGGCCCGTGCGGTTCGCCCCTTGGAGGCCCGGAGCGAGCCCCACGATCAAAAGCTCCGCCTCTTCATCGCCGAAAGAGGGGACGGGCGCATTAAACCAGTCCGGGTGCTTGTCCCGCTGCTCATCCAGAAAGCCGACAAGGCGAGGGCAAAGCGGGCAGTCGAGCGGCGGTTCGGGCGTATAGGCGGGCGCGGCTTTTTTTGGCATAAGTCGGTCTTCTGATCGGTTGGCCCTGGTGTCGGTAGACCCGGGTTTATGGCAGGTATGGCTGCCGGTTTAAAGCATGCAGCCGGTTTAAAGTACGCAGGAAGAATGGGCATGATCCTGATATCGCTCGGATCGAATATGGCAGGGGCTTATGAAAGCCCGGCCCATGTGCTGCGCGCCGCGCTCGGCCAGTTTCCCATGCATGGGCTGGAACCCGTGCGCGTTTCCCCATTTTACCGGACCCCGGCGGTTGGTCCTTACGCCCAGCCCGATTTCATCAACGCCGTGGCGGAGGTGGAGGCGGCGCTGCCGCCCGAGGCGCTGATGGAGCAATTGCACCGGATCGAGCAGGCTTTGGGCCGGGAGCGCGCGGTGCGCTGGGAAGAGCGGATCATCGATCTCGACCTTCTGGCTTTCGACGATCTCGTCGTTGCACCGGCAGGCGGCGGGCCGAAGCCGGGCGAGCCCTGGAAACCCCGGCCCTTGGAACTGCCCCATAGCGGCCTTACCCAGCGGGCCTTCGTGCTGGTGCCGCTTGCCGATATCGCCCCCGATTGGCGCCACCCGGTTCTCGGGCTCAGCGCGCGGGAGCTGCTTGACCGGCTTGATCCTGCGGATCTGGCCGGGATTGCGCGGGAATGGGAGGGAGCGTGAAAAAGGGCAGCAATTCAGGCCTTTCTTCACCTAATTGCTTGTTTTCCCTTGCGTTTGAGCGTGCAAACCCCTAGATAATCTGCAAACATGATCCCTCACATTGCAGGAGATAGGCCCGCATGGCGCGTGTCACCGTTGAAGATTGCGTGGATAAAGTCACAAACCGGTTCGAGCTCGTGCTTCTGGCCGCTCACCGGGCCCGCAGCATTTCCGCCGGTTCCGAGCTGACGATCGACCGCGACAACGACAAAAACCCTGTCGTTGCCCTGCGCGAAATTGCCGATCAGACAGTCCAGCCGACCGAGCTCTACGAAGATTTCATTGCCAGCATGCAAAAGCGGGTGGAGACGGATGAGCCGGAAATGGAGCCGATGGCGCTTCTGCCGGGTCAGGAAACCGCCCAGCCGGAACAGGCCGCAGGCGGCGCCGAAGATGCGCTGGGCGCGGGCGACCGCATGAGCGAAGAAGACTTGCTGCGTGCTCTGCAGAGCCAGATGGACGCACCGCAGAAGTAAGTGCCGCACCCTCAAGTCAGGGAAGAGGGGCGCAGGCCCCGCAGCACAATCGGTTAAGCGGGTGCTCCCGCCGACAGCGCCGCCCCGGCTCCTGGCTTGGGCGGCGTATTTTGTTCCGGCAGCTTGGGTGCCGGGTAGGAAGGGTGAAGAATAGGTGTTGCGCCAGTACGAATTGGTTGACCGTGTCGTTGCCTACGACCCGCAAGCGGATGAGGCAGCGCTAAACCGCGCCTATGTGTTCGGCACGCGTAAACACGGTACTCAAAAGCGTGCCTCCGGCGACCCTTACTTCTCCCATCCCATCGAAGTGGCGGGCATTCTCACCGAGCTGCGCCTCGATACGGCGACGATCATCACCGGCCTTTTGCACGACACGATCGAGGATACCGATACGACGGTGGCCGAGATCGAGGAACTCTTCGGCAAGGAAGTCGCCAATCTCGTGGACGGGGTGACGAAGCTCTCCCGCCTTGAATGGGATTCGGAACACGCCAAACAGGCGGAGAATTTCCGCAAGTTCCTGCTTGCCATGTCGAGCGATATCCGCGTGCTGCTCGTCAAGCTGGCCGACAGGCTGCACAATATGCGCACGCTGCATTTCATCTCCAAACCTGAAAAGCGCCAGCGCATCGCCCAGGAAACCATGGATATCTACGCCCCGCTTGCCGGGCGCATGGGTATGCAGGAAGTGCGCGAGGAGCTGGAAGACCTCTCTTTCCAGGTGCTGCAGCCAGAAGCGCGCGCCACGCTGATCAACCGCCTCAATCAGATCCGCGAAGAGCGCAGCGACATCGTGGAGCGGATCAGCGACATGCTGCGCGCTACCTTCAAAGCTCATGGCATGGATGTCGTTGTCTATGGGCGGGAGAAGAAGCCTTTCTCGGTCTGGAAGAAGATGGAGCGCCGCTCCATCTCGCTCGAGCAGCTCTCCGATATTTACGGCTTCCGCGTCATCGTGGAGGACGTGGCCGATTGCTATAAGGCGGTCGGCATTCTGCATACGAGCTGGCCGATGGTGCCGGGCCGTTTCAAGGATTACATCTCCACGCCGAAGAATAACGGCTACCGCTCGATCCACACGACGATTATCGGCCCGGAGCGCAAACGCGTGGAAGTGCAGGTACGCACCCGCAAGCTGCACGAGGTGGCCGAATACGGGATCGCGGCGCACTGGTTCTATAAGGATCGCGGCAACCACGCCGAGGCGTCGGAAGAGTTCGCAAACACATTCAAATGGTTGCGCCACCTTGTGGAGATGCTGGAGCATGGCAGCTCGGCTGAAGAACTGCTTGAACATTCCAAGCTCCAGCTCTTTGTCGACCAGGTTTTCTGTTTCACGCCGAAGGGGCTGCTCATCACGCTGCCGCGCGGGGCAACGCCCGTGGATTTCGCCTATGCGGTCCATACCGACATTGGCGACACCTGTGTTGGCTGCAAGATCAATGGCCGCCACATGCCCCTGCGCACCGAGCTGAAAAACGGCGATGAAGTGGAAATTATCCGCTCCAAGGCGCAGACGCCGTCACCGGCTTGGGAGGCGTTCGTTGCCACCGGCAAGGCGCGCTCGGCCATCCGCCGCGCCGCCCGTCAGTCCCAGCAGCATGAGCTTGCCCGGCTTGGGCGGTTGATGGTCTCCAGTGTCTTTGAGCTCGCGGGTAAGGAATTCAGCGATGGGGTGCTGGAGCGGGCTGTCGGCCGCTTCGACCGCAAGGACCTCGAAGAGCTGCTGGCCGATGTCGGCGAGGGCCGTATTCAGGCCTATGACGTCTTGAAGGCGGTCTATCCGCGCGTGCGCAAACCCAAAGTGGGTGAGGGCGCTACCGGCCGGGCGCTGCCGGCGGGCGAGCGGGCGGTGAAGCCGCTCGTCAAACTCGACAAGCGCATGTCCCACGGTGCTGTGCAATTTGCCGAAGGAGCTTACCCGCTGCCCGGCGACCGGATCGTCGGCATTCTGACGCCGGGTGAGGGCGTGACGGTTTATCCGATTGATTCGGAGGCGCTGGCCGCCTTCGACAGCGAGCCGGAGCGCTGGATCGATGTCACCTGGGATGTGCAGAACGAGGAAGAAGCCGCGTTCCTTGCCAAGATCACGCTGATGGTGCGCAACGAGGTGGGCGCGCTCGGCTCCATCGCGACGCTCATCGCCGATTATGACGGCAATATCGATACGCTCTCCACACCCCAGCGGGATCGCGACTTTTATACGCTTCAGATTATGCTGGAGGTGCGCGACCTCAAGCATCTCACCTCCATCATGAGCGCGCTGCGGGGGCTTTCCGTGGTCAATAAGGTCATTCGCGGCTGAGCTCTCCGGACCGCCGGCAGGGGGTAGGACAGGGGCGCGGCATTTAACTCTATTGCGCCGCTTTCGGGCGGCGGGGTATGAGACAGGCCACGGTTTGCGGGCCCAGGTCCGTAAATCGGTCTGCAAACCGGCCCGCCGGAAACAGATATGCCAGGAGAGGGACATGAACGAAGCTCAGGTGCTCAAGGAGTTCGAAAAAGCAGGCGCGCTCCTGAACGGCCATTTCATCCTCTCTTCGGGGCTCCACAGTGCCCGCTATCTGCAATGCGCCCGCGCTCTGATGGACGCCAAGCGTGCCGCCAAGCTCTGCAAGGCGCTCGCGGGTAAGGTGCGCGAGGAGATCGACAAGGAAATCGATTTCGTCGTTTCCCCGGCCATGGGCGGGGTCATTGTGGGTTATGAAATGGGCCGCCAGCTCGGCGTGCCTTCGATGTTTCTGGAGCGCCCGACGGGCACGTTCGAGCTGCGCCGTGGGTTCGCTATCCCCAAAGGCGCGCGCTGCTTGATGGTCGAGGATATTGTAACGACCGGCCTGTCCTCGCGCGAAGCCATTGCCGCTATTCGGGAAAATGGCGGCCGGGTCGTCGGCGGGGCCTGCCTCATCGACCGTTCCGGCGGCAAGGCCAAGATCGGGACGAAACTCGTCTCCCTCGCAAAATTGAAAATTCCCGCTTACGAGGCGGACAAATTGCCGCCCGATTTGGCGCAGATACCTGCGGTAAAGCCGGGCAGCCGGAAGAAATAGCGCATAGAGCGTTAGGATTTGAGTGCCATATTGGCAGAAACGGGCGAAAAGCCCGGCGCCATGGGAAGAACCGCAGACCGATGTTCCGCCGCCGCAAAGAATTGCATCCGATCGAGCGCTTGCGCGAATGGTTCTGGCCGCGCAGCGGCTGGCGGCGCGCGTTCCAATATGGCTGGCGCCGGGTCTGGCGGCTGTCGGGCTCCCCGCATGCCATCGCTGTCGGTGTGGCCGCGGGGGCGTTTGCTTCCTTCACGCCGTTCGTCGGTTTTCATTTCATGCTCGGCTTTCTGGTCGCCTGGATCTTCCGGGGTAACTTGATCGCCTCGGCTTTCGGCACGTTTGTCGGCAACCCCATTACCTTCCCCTTCATCTGGATCGGCACCTACGATCTGGGGCGCTGGCTCCTGTCCTATGACGAGCCAGCCAATATGCATCCAAGTGCGCTGTCATCGGACCTGTTCTTCAATCAGGCCCTCGATAAGGTGCTGCCGATTATCGGCCCGATGTCGTTGGGCAGCGTGCTTCTGGGTGTTCCTGCTGCCGTGACGGTCTATCTTCTCTCGAAACCGGCAGTTGAGGCCTATCAGAAGAAGCGCCGCGACACCCTTGCGCAGCGGGCCCGGAAACGGAATGCCGCCGCTCCCGCGCAGACGGAGCCGCAAGGCCAAGCGCTGACCGAATAGGCCAGTGCTGAAGAGGTAAGGAGCCAGGATGACAGGCAGCCGCAATAATTTGCGCCTTGGCGTCAATATCGACCATGTAGCGACGATCCGGAACGCGCGGGGCGGGCGTCATCCCGAACCGCTGCGCGCCGCGCATCTGGCGCAGAGGGCCGGGGCGGACGGCATCACCGCACATCTGCGCGAGGACCGGCGGCATATTTCGGACGAAGATATCGAACGGCTCTCGGCTGAAATCGGCCTGCCGCTCAATCTTGAAATGGCGGCGACCGAGGAAATGCTGGAGATCGCGCTGCGCCATAAGCCTCATGCCTGCTGCCTCGTGCCGGAAAAGCGCGAGGAACGCACGACCGAAGGCGGGCTCGATGCGGCGGGCGCGCATAATCATCTGGCGCCTTTCGTCGCCCGCCTTTCCGATGCGGGCTCGCGGGTTTCCCTTTTCATCGAGGCAAGCGAAGCGCAGCTTGAAGCAGCCGTGCGGCTCGGCGCGCCGGTCGTCGAGCTTCATACCGGCGCTTATTGCGATGCTTTTGCAGAGGGCAAGAAAGAGGAAGCCGAGCGCGAGCTTGCCCGGCTGCAGCGCGCCGCCGCTCTTGGCGCTTCGATGGGGCTAGAGGTTCATGCCGGCCATGGCATCACCTTTGACACGGTGGCGCCCGTTGCCGCAATCGCGGAAGTGCGGGAGCTGAATATCGGTCACTTTCTGGTGGGTGAGGCGATTTTTATCGGCCTGGAAGCGGCGATCGGCGAAATGCGCCGGCGCATGGACGCAGCGCGCGGGCAAACGGACCGAAGTTAAGCGGAATAAGGCCGGGAGGTTTCATGATCATCGGTATGGGCAACGACCTGATCGACATTCGCCGGGTCGCCAAGGTGCTGGAGCGCCACGGTGAGCGCTTCACCACCCGTGTTTTCACCGAGATCGAGCGTAAAAAATCCGACCGCCGCCGCAACCGCGCCGCCTCTTACGCCAAGCGTTTTGCCGCTAAGGAGGCCTGTTCCAAGGCGCTCGGCACCGGCATCCGCCAAAGCGTCTTCTGGAAGGATATGGGGGTGGTGAACCTTGCCACCGGCCAGCCCACCATGAAGCTAACGGGCGGGGCGCTGAAAAGGCTGGAGGCGATGACCCCGGCGGGCATGGTCGCCCACATCCACCTCACCATCACCGATGACGATCCGCTTGCCCAAGCCTTTGTGATCATTGAAGCTTTGCCCGCTCCCAAAGACTGATCCCTGCGTCCATCCGCCTCAGGAAAGGACTAGGCTTGCCGGTCTGGTATGCTATGGTCGCGCCGCTTTGGCGCGCGGGCGCGGAGCTATGATTTGCGGGGGAGCCGGTAGGCAATGTCGATGACGGACAAGGTAAAGAATTTCCGGGAGAGCGAGTGGGTCGATACCGCGCGCACGGTGACTTATGCGGTGGTGATCGCGCTGATCATCCGCGCCTTCCTCTTCCAGCCGTTCAACATTCCTTCCGGCTCGATGATCCCGACGCTTTTGATCGGGGATTACCTCTTCGTCTCCAAATTCTCTTATGGCTATTCGAAACATTCTTTCCCGTTTTCGCTGCCGCTCTTCGACGGGCGGGTGCTTGCCAGCCAGCCGGAGCGGGGGGATGTGATCGTCTTCAAAAAGCCGACCGATAATCAGACCGATTTCATCAAGCGCCTTGTCGGGCTACCGGGCGATGAAATTCAGGTCCGCCGGGGCATCCTGCATATCAATGGCAAGCCGGTGAAACGGGAGCGGATGGAAGACTTCATCGAGAAGGCGCCGTCGGGCGATCTGCGCCGCTATCCGCAATACCGTGAAACGCTGCCCAATGGCGTCAGCTACACGACGCTCGATACGGACGCCAATGGCTATCTCGACAATACCGGTGTCTATAAAGTCCCCGAGGGTCATTACTTCATGATGGGCGATAACAGGGACAATTCGAATGACAGCCGCGTACCCAGCGAAGTGGGCTATGTGCCGTTTGAAAATCTCGTCGGCCGGGCGGAAGTGATCTTCTTCTCCACCGATGGCAGTGCGCGTATCTGGGAAATTTGGAACTGGTTTTCAGCCACCCGCTGGAACCGCCTTTTCCATGAGGTTGACTGACCGATGCCGCGCAAGCCGCGCAAAGATGCCGATACCAGCGATACGTCTTCTCCCCATCCGCTGAGCACCGTTCTGGGCCACAGCTTTCAGAACCCGTCGCTTCTAAGCGAAGCGCTGACCCATATGAGCAGCGTGCCGGAGGCGCCCCATGGCAGCTATGAGCGCCTGGAGTTTCTTGGCGACCGGGTTCTGGGGCTTGTCATCGCGCGGATGCTGATCGAGGCTTTTCCGGGCGAGCGGGAAGGGGATCTTGCTGTGCGGCTCAACGCGCTGGTGCGGGCGGAGACCTGCGAGGCGGTGGCGCAGGAAGCAGGCTTTGGCAAATATATCGCCATGAGCGCGGGCGAGGCGCGGGCCGGCGGGCGGCGCCATGCGACGATCCTGGCCGATGTTTGCGAAGCGGTGATCGGCGCGCTTTATCTAGATGGCGGGCTTGAGGTGGCCGAAGCTTTCATCGAACGGCATTGGCGCCCGCGTCTGCAGCTCGATCTGCGCCCGCCGCGCGATTCCAAAACCGTGCTGCAGGAATGGGCGCAGGCGGGCGGCTTCGGTCTGCCGCGCTATAGCCTGGCCGGGCGCAAGGGGCCGGATCATGCGCCCACATTCGAGGTGGAAGTGAGTGTCGAGGGGCACAAGCCTGCCAAGGGGCTCGGCTCCTCCAAACGGGCGGCGGAACAGATGGCGGCGGAAAAGCTGCTCAAGCGTGAAAAGGTTGAAGGATATGAGTGAGGCGCCCACAGGCGGACTCTTGAAGAGCGCAGACGGCCAGCGGGCCGGCTTCGTGGCGCTGATCGGCGCGCCCAATGCGGGCAAGTCCACGCTGCTCAATCAGATGGTCGGCTCGAAAGTCGCCATCGTCACGCATAAGGTGCAGACCACGCGCTCGCGCCTGCGCGGCATTGCGATCGAGGGGGAGAGCCAGCTTGTCTTCGTCGACACGCCCGGTATTTTCCGCCCGCGCCGCCGCCTCGACCGCGCCATGGTGCAGGCCGCCTGGGGCGGGGCGGAGGATGCCGATCTTGTGGTGCTTCTTGTCGATGCCCAGCGCGGGCTGACGGATGAGGTGGAGGCTATTTTAAAGGGTCTTCAGGAGGTGCGCCGCCCGCTTTTGCTGGCGCTGAACAAGATCGACCTCATCCGCCGCGAAGAGCTTTTGGCGCTCGCCGCCGACATCAACGCCAAGGTGAAGTTTGCTGAGACCTTCATGATCTCGGCGGAGAAGGGCGACGGGGTGGCCGATCTGCGCGCTTATCTGGCCGCGCATGTGCCGCCCGGCCCCTGGCTTTACCCGGAAGACCAGATCGCCGATGCGCCGATGCGTAACCTTGCGGCGGAAGTGACGCGCGAGAAGCTCTTTTTGCGGCTCCACCAAGAATTGCCCTATCAGCTCACGGTAGAGACGGAGAGCTGGAAGGAGCTGAAGGACGGCTCGGCGCGTATCGAGCAGGTGATCTATGTGCAGCGCGAGGCGCATAAGAAGATCCTGATCGGCAAGCAGGGCGCGACGCTCAAGTCCGTCGGCGCCCAGGCGCGCAAGGAACTTGAAGAGATGCTGGAGCGGCGGGTGCATCTTTTCATCTTCGTCAAAGTGCGTGAAAAATGGGGCGACGACCCGGAACGCTATTCGCAGATGGGGCTCGATTTTCCCAAAGAGTGAGCTTGCCCAGTCTGTGCAATTTGCATGTTAACCAATTGATACTTCGGCTCTTTTGCGGTTTGGAGGGGCGCGTCTTAAAGCGCTACATGATCTAGTATGTGGTAAAATTGCTGGCTGCTGTGATGAATCTGCACAGAGCCGGGTTTTGAAGATCAAGAGCCTCTTCCATGCCGGTTTGAAGGGTGTTTTTGCAGCTTTTTGACTGGAAAGCCCGTTTCACATTATCTGGTAGGTCAGAGCGGGACCCTACGGCCAACTAGGTAAATCAGGAGGTGAGCAGCGTGGAGTGGCGCGACCAGGGCATCGTCCTTTCCGTGCGCCCGCATGGCGAAACCTCCGCCATTCTGGAGGTGCTGACCGCCGAGCATGGCCGCCATATGGGGCTGGTGCGGGGCGGGGCCTCCCGGCGGATGAAGCCGGTGCTGCAGCCCGGTAATTCGCTCACCCTGACCTGGCGGGCCCGGCTGCAGGAGCATCTGGGTACCTTCACCGCCGATCTCGTCAAATCCCGGGCAGGCATGCTGATGGAAGAGCCCATGGCGCTGAGCGGGCTCTTGTCCGTCTGCGCGGTGGCCGGTGCGCTGCCCGAACGCGAGGCCCATACCCCCCTTTATGAGGCGCTCGAAATCCTGCTGGAGAGCATGGAGGATGCCGATATCTGGCCCGCCGTGCTCGTGCGCTGGGAGCTCGGGCTTTTGCAGGAGCTTGGCTACGGTCTCGATCTCAGCCGCTGCGCCGCGACCGGGGAGCGGGATGATCTGGTGTTCGTCTCCCCCAAAAGCGGGCGGGCGGTCAGCCGCGGGGCGGGGCTGCCTTACAAGGGCAAGCTTCTGGCGCTGCCGGGCTTCCTGATGGGCGCGCAGGCAGGCGGTGCCTCGGCGCAGGATGTGGCCGATGGGCTGAAACTGACCGCTCATTTTATGGACCGCTATCTTTTCGCCCCACAGGACCGCACTTTGCCGGATGCGCGACGGCGGCTGGTGGAGCTTTTCGAGCGGCGCCAGGCGGGTGCCGGCCCGGCCTTGGGGTTGGGCGGCCTGCCTGAGTGACATCGGCCCCCTGTATTTCAGGCGAGAATCGTCTATCAAGTATGCCGCGCCTGCGCGTCCTGCGCCGGCCATTCCTCATGATATAGTCGCGCCATGACGAAAGTAACCGTACCGCCCGAATCGCCCGCTGAAGAGATCCGCCTGCGCGAGGCGCTGGAAGAGCGCTATCTTGCCTATGCGCTCTCCACCATCATGCACCGGGCGCTGCCGGATGTGCGCGATGGGCTGAAGCCTGTGCACCGGCGTCTTCTTTACGCCATGCGCCAGCTCAAGCTCGATCCCAATTCGGGCTTCAAGAAGTCGGCCCGCGTGGTGGGCGATGTCATCGGTAAATATCACCCCCACGGAGACAGTGCCGTTTATGACGCGCTGGTGCGCCTCGCGCAGGATTTTGCCGTGCGCTATCCGCTGGTCGACGGGCAGGGCAATTTCGGCAATATCGACGGCGATAATGCCGCCGCCATGCGGTACACCGAGGCGCGGCTGACGCGGGTTGCCGAGCTGCTTTTGGAAGGGATCGACGAAGACACGATCGATTTCCGCGCGACCTATGACGGGGAAGAAAAAGAACCCATCGTTCTGCCCGCCAATTTCCCGAACCTGCTGGCCAACGGCTCCTCGGGCATTGCGGTGGGCATGGCAACGAACATTCCCCCGCATAATGTGGCCGAGCTGTGCGACGCGGCGCTCCATCTCATCAAATTCCCTAATGCTTCGGCGGCCAAGCTCGCCGATCTTGTGCCCGGCCCGGATTTTCCGACCGGCGGCATCATGATCGAGAGCAAGGAAAGCGTGGCCGAGGCCTATGCGACGGGGCGCGGCGGGTTCCGGGTGCGGGCGCGCTGGGAGCTGGAAGACCTGCCGCGCGGCGGCTGGCAGATCGTCGTCACGGAAATTCCTTATCAGGTGCAAAAGGCCAAGCTCATCGAGCGGATTGCCGAGCTTCTGATGGCGAAGAAACTGCCGCTCTTGGAAGATGTGCGCGACGAATCCGCCGAAGACATCCGCGTCGTTCTCGAGCCGAAATCGCGCAATGTCGACCCGCTCCATCTGATGGAATCGCTCTTCAAGACGACGGAGCTGGAAAGCCGTATCTCGCTCAACATGAATGTGCTTGATGGCGGGCAGGTTCCCAAAGTTATGAGCCTGCGCGACGTGCTGAATGCCTGGCTTGCGCACCGCAAGGAAGTGCTGGTTCGGCGCAGCCGGTTCCAGCTCGATAAGGTCGAGCGGCGCATCGAAATCCTCGACGGCTATATCATCGCCTTCCTCAATCTCGATGAAGTGATCCGCATCATCCGCGAGGAAGACGAGCCGAAAAAGGAACTGATCCGCGCCTTCGAGCTGACCGACACGCAGGCCGAGGCCATTCTCAACATGCGTTTGCGCTCTCTGCGCAGGCTTGAAGAGATGGAGCTGAAGAAGGAGCACAAGGCGCTTAAAGCCGAAGCCAAGCGCTTGCGCGCGCTCCTGAAATCCGACGAGGCGCAGTGGAAGCAGATCGACGGCGAATTGCGCGAGGTGAAGAAGGAATTCGGACCGAAGACGCCGCTTGGGCGCCGGCGCACCGCGTTCGGCGATGCTCCGGCACTGGAAGATGTGCCGCTTGAGGCCATGGTCGAGCGCGAGCCCATCACCGTCATCTGTTCGGCCAAGGGCTGGGTGCGCTCACTCAAGGGCCATGCAGAAAACACAAGCGATCTGAAATACAAGGAAGGCGACAAGGAGCGCTTCGTCTTTCATGCGCAGACGACGGACAAGCTCATTCTCTTCGCTACCGACGGACGCTTTTATACGATCCAGGCGGACAAGCTGCCGGGCGGGCGGGGTAATGGCCAGCCGGTCCGCTTCTTCATCGATCTGGACGACGGGCACGATGTGGTGGCCTTCTTCGTCCACGATCCTGAGCGTAAGTTGCTCGTGGCGTCGAGTTCCGGCCACGGCTTCATCGTGCCGGAGGCCGAGGTCGTGGCGCTGCGCCGGCCCGGCAAGGTGGTGCTCAATGTCTCGGGTGATGTCGAAGCCTGCGCCCTTGCGCCTGTGGAAGGCGACACGGTGGCGGTGATCGGCGAGAACCGCAAGCTGCTGCTTTTCCCGCTCTCCGAAGTGCCGGAGATGACGCGCGGCAAAGGCGTACGTTTGCAGAAATACCGCGACGGCGTATTGAAAGACGTGAAGTGCTTTACGCTGAAAGAAGGTCTCACGGTCGTGGACCGCGGCGGACGCAACAGGCTTTTCGACCGGCTGAAGGACTGGCTCGGCGCGCGGGCTCAGGCCGGACGCTTGCCGCCCAAGGGCTTCCCGCATGGGGAAACGTTCGGGCCTAAAATCTAACGTCTCAAGGCGGGATCAGGGGAGCAGCGGCGGCACTTCCTTGCGCAGTTCCTCGCCCCAGAAGCGCATCTGCAGCACATAGCTTTCGCCGGTTTTCAGGCGGCGCGCATCGATCTCCAGCGTATAACTCTGCTCGAGATAGTGCTTGGGCTTGATGTACTGCTCCATATGCACGTCCGGGCAGTTTTCTTCGGCTTCCGATTGCACGAAGGCGCGCTCCGGGTCGAGCAATATCCAGCGGAAAACATTGCACGGGTTCTCCGCTTCGTAGAGCACCCCTTCATCGTCATGATTGTTGAGTCGCAGCGTGACGGTCAGCGGCACGATGCCGTCTTTCAGGCTGCCGGCTTCCACCGTCGCGGTGAGTTTTTCCCCGCTCTCATAAAGCCCGGCAAACTGCAGGAAATAGCCCAGCGCCAGGACGGCGGCGATGGTGATTAGCGAGGTGCGCACGGCAGCGGGCAGGCCGCGGCCCGGTTTCAGCCAATCGGGCAATGCCATGATGCGTCTCCTAACCGAAAATAACCGTGGGCAGCCAGGTTGCCAGCTGCGGATAAAGCGAAATGATGATCAGCGCGCCGATCTGTATCAGCACGAAAGGAACGACGCCGCGGTAGATTTGTGCCGTGCGCATGCTCTCCGGCGCCACCCCGCGCAGGTAAAAGAGCGCAAAGCCGAAAGGCGGTGTGAGGAACGAGGTCTGCAGATTGATCGCCATCATGACGCCGAGCCAGACGGGATCGAACCCCATGGCGAGCAAAATGGGTGCGACGATAGGTACGACGACAAAGGTGATCTCGATGAAGTCGAGAAAGAAGCCGAGAATGAACATCACGGCCATCACGGCGATGATGGGCGCCATGTCGCCGAAGAGCCGGCCCATCAGGCTTGTCTCATCGAAGCTGAGGAAGGATTGCACGGTCTCGTCCCCGCCGAGCCCCCGGAAGACGAGCGAGAAGAGCGCTGCGCCGATCAGAATGACGAAGACCATGGAGCTGATGCGCGCCGTCGATTGCATGACGCTGGGGAGCACATCGTTGCGGTAAAGCCGGACGAGGCTGATGGTAATGCCCCAGGCCATGGCCGCACAGAGAAGAAAGGCGAGGGCGATGGCTGCATATTCCCCGGCGCTGATTTCATTGCGCGCGACGCGCAGGTCGACAAAAGCGGTGAGCAGCAACACACCGATCAGTGAGAGCGCGGCAATGATAACGGGCCGCGTCGCCCCCTGCTGGCGGTAACCGGCAAGCAGTACCGCGCCGATGGCGCCGACGGCGGCGGCCTCGGTGGGCGTTGCGATCCCGGCAAGGATCGATCCCAGCACTGCAATGATCAGGGCGACGGGCGCAAAGAGTGCGCGCAACGTCTTGAAGATCAGCGCGGCGGTGTCTTCTTCCTCGCCTTCATGGGGCACGGCGGGTGAGGAGGCGGGGTCTATGAGCGCGCGGAAAGCCTGATAGGCGATGTAAAGGCCGACGAGCATGAGGCCCGGAATGAGGGCGCCGGCAAAAAGATCGCCGACGGACATGGTCTCCGGCGTGAAGATGCCCTGTTCGAGCTGGGCTTTCTGATAGGCGTTGGAAAGCACATCGCCGAGCAACACGAGCACGATGGAAGGCGGAATGATTTGGCCGAGTGTCCCGGCCGCGGCGATGGAACCTGCAGCAAGTGAAGGATTGTAGCCCCGGCGCAGCATGGTGGGCAGCGAGAGGAGGCCCATGGTGACGACCGTCGCGCCGACAATGCCGGTGGAAGCGGCGAGCAGCGCCCCTACGATGGAAACGGAAATGCCGAGCCCGCCGCGCAAGGAACCGAAGAGGCGGCCCATGTTCTCCAGAAGCTCTTCGGCGACTTTCGAGCGCTCGAGCATCGTGCCCATGAAGACGAAGAGCGGCACGGCGATCAGCGTCTCATTCGTCATCGTGCCGAAAATGCGCTGGGGCAGGGCCAGCAGATAGCCTGAATCGAAAATGCCGAACCAGATGCCGATACCGGCAAAGACCAGTGCCACGCCGCCCAGCGTGAAGGCGACGGGATACCCCGTCAGCAGCACCCCGCAGGCAACGGCAAACATAATCAGATCGAGCGTGTCGGCGAGATTCATGAAGGAGGCTGACCTTATAGTTTCGGCGCCGGCTCGCTGCGCGGGGTTTCAAGGCCGCGCAGGGTGCGAAAGGCATGTACGAGAATGGAAACACCTTGCAGCGCCACGAGCACCGTGAAGGCCAGAATGACGGATTTCAGCAGGAAGACGGCCTGAATGCCGCTCGTTTCCTGTGAGCCTTCCAGATAGGACCAGGAGAGCGCCACATAAGGCCAGGCCGCATCCCAGATCAGCCAGCAGACGGGCCAGAGGAAAAAGAGCGTGCCGAGGAGATTGACCGTCGCCTTATAGCGCGGGCTGGCCTCGCGGTAGAAAATATCCACCCGCACATGCTCGTCCATCAGCAGCGTATAGCCGGCGGCCAGCATGAACAGCAGGCCGTGCAGATAGACAATCGATTCCTGCATCCACACCGAGCCGAGGCCGAAGACATAGCGCATGATGACGACGATGAACTGCACCAGCACCATGGCAAGCGCCGCCCAGGAAACGAACCGGCCCAGCCGGTCGTTGAAGCCGTCGATGAGAGTGGCTAAACGCAGCACGCGAGTTTTCCTATCCGTCGAGAGCGACACCCTGGCGGGCTTCCACAAAGCCCTGATCGGCGATCTTCGTCCATTCGCGCGAGAGGGCGAGCGAGGCCTTGTAGCTCTCATAAATGCGCTTGGTCAGCGCATCGGTATTGCCGGCTTCCTCCACAACCTCTGCGGAGAGGCGGCGGAACTCGGCCAGGATTTCGGGTGAGAAGCGGCTGAGCTTGACTTTGTGCTCGTTGACGAGAGTCTGCAGCGCTTTGGCGTTGTAATAGTTGAACTCGGCGAGCGTGTAATCGTTCTCCGCCGCGCAGGCCGCTTCAACGGCTGCTTTTTGCGAGGGCGTGAACTCGTTGAAAACGCCGAGATTGAAGCCGACGGCGAGAACCGGGCCCGGCTCATGAAAGCCCGGCCAGTAATAATAATCGGCCACCTGATGGAACCCGAAGGCCATGTCGTTCCACGGGCCCACCCATTCGGTTGCTTCGATCGTGCCGTTCTGAAGGGCCTGATAAATCTCGTTGCCGGCCATGGTCACGGCGGCAGCGCCCAGCCGGCGCATCACCTCGCCGCCCAGGCCGGGCATGCGGATGCGCAGGCCTTTGAAGTCTTCCAGCGTTTTGATTTCCTTGCGGAACCAGCCGCCCATCTGCACGCCCGTGTTGGAGGCCATGAAGGGCTTGATGTTGAACTGGGCGGAAAGCTCGTCCCACAGTTCCTGCCCGCCGCCATGATAGATCCAGGCGTTGATTTCATTCGCCGTCATGCCGAAGGGCACGGTGGTGAAGAAGTTGAAGGCGGGCGACTTGCCCTGCCAGTAATATTCGGCGCCGTGATAGATTTCCGCGCCGCCGCTCGACACCGTGTCGAAGGATTGAAGCGGCGGCACGAGCTCGGTCGCCGCATAGACCTTGATGTCGATTTCGCCGTCCGTCATCGCCTTGATGCGGGCCGCCAGGCGCTCGGCGGAGACGCCCATGCCGGGAAAGTTCTTCGGCCAGGTCGTGACCATTTTCAGGCGTTTCACATTGGAAGCGATGGCAGGCGCGGAAAGTGTCGCGGCAGAAGCGGCCGCCAGGCCGGCGCCAGCAAGGAAGGTACGGCGTTTCATAGAGCAAGCTCTCCCCGAAGACTTGATGTGTCGGCGCGCCATGATCCCCCGCGCGGCCGGTTTGCGGGCCAGTATAGGCAGGGCGGCGCAAGGTGCAATGGCGCTGCAAGGGATGGGAGACTAGAGGGAAAAGTTTATTCCATAAGCTGCCAACCCTCGCGGGTCAGCGCTTCCAGCGGTTTGAAACGGGCCTTATAGGCCATTTTCGCCGATCCCTCGATCCAGTAGCCCAGATAGACGTATGGCAGGCCGAGCTCCCGGGCGAGCTCGATATGGTCGAGAATGAGATAGGTACCGAGGCTCCGGGCGTTCAAATCGGGCTCGAAGAAGCTGTAGACCATGGAAAGCCCGTCTTCGAGCCGGTCGGTCAGGGCGGCGGCGATCAGCCGGTTCTCGCTGTCCGCCGCGCGGGGCCGGTACTCGATGAGCGAGGTATCGACGGCGGTGTCCTCGACCATGGAAACGAAGTCGAGCGCCGTCATATCTGCCATGCCGCCTTGCTGGTGGCGCATGTCGAGATAGGCGCGCAGCAGCGAGAACTGTTCTTCGGTTGCCAGCGCCGGTTTCTTCACGCGCACGAGATCCCGGTTGGCGTTCAGCGTTCGGCGCATGTTGCGCGAGGGCGTGAATTCATCGACGCGGATGCGCACGGAAATGCAAGCATCGCAGCCGTCGCAGGCCGGCCGGTAGGCGATGCCCTGGCTGCGGCGGAACCCGGCCTGGGAGAGCATGTTGTTGAGGCTGACCGCCCGCTCGCCGACGAGATGGGTAAAGACCTTTTTCTCGTACCGGCCTTTCAGATAGGGGCAGGGCGAGGGCGCGGTGATGTAGAACTGCGGAAACTGCGTCTGGTCGTGCCGCGTCATACGCTGTTTTCCTCGCTTTACTGCCTCTCGGCGCTACGCATCCCTATTAAAGACCATAATACCAGGGAGCGAGCAAAGAGAAGGTTATCCAGAGCAAAAGAATAAGCGGCACCCCGGCGCGCATATAGTCCGAAAACTGGTAATGGCCGGGGCCCATGACCAGAAGGTTCGTCTGATAGCCCATGGGCGTGGCGAAGGAGCAGTTGGCGGCGAAAATCACCATATAGATGAAGATCATGGGATCGACGCCGAACTGGCTGGCGGCATTGGCGGCAATGGGCACGAAGAGCACCGCCGTTGCGTTATTGGTCAGTATATTCGTGGCGACGGCGATAAAGAGGAAGAAGGCGGAAAGCGCGACGGCGGGGCCGGCATCTGCGAACAGGTTCACAAGCCCTTGAGCCAGGAAGGCCGCGCCGCCCGTCACGTCAAGCGCGGTGCCCATGGCAAGGGCGGCGCCCACCAAGAGGAAAATCCGCCGGTCGATGGCGCGGGCGGCCTGGCGGATATTGAGCACGTCGAAGGCGATCATCCCGGCAGCGCCGAGCACAGCGGCAACCTCGATGGGTACGATGCCGGAGACGGCGGCAAGCACGGTGCCGGCAAAGATATAGCGCGCGCGGCGCGCGCGGCTCGGGTCGGGCAATTCGGTTGCCGACCATTCCAGCGGAATGACGTCGCGGTTGAGCCGGAGGCCGCCCACATCGCTTGGTTTGCCGAGTACGAGCAGCACATCGCCGTCTTCCAGGCGGATATCGCTCATGCGTGCGCGGATCATGCGGCTGCGCCGCTGAATGCCGAGCACGATGCAGGCGGTTTCATAGCGAAAACCGATCTGCTCGATATTGCGCCCGATCATGCGTGAGCCGGGCGCCACCACCACTTCCACCATAGTCAGATCGCCGGTCGGGCGCTCCGGCGTTTCATCGCCGCGCTCGCCGTCCCAGTTCTGGTTCTGGTGGTTTTCTTCCAGCATGTTTTCGAAAATGCCGCTGCGTGTTTTCAGGACTTCCGTCAGCGCCTGGCGGGTAGCGGCAATGATGACGGTATCGCCCGGCTGCAGGCGCACATCTTCGAAAGGCGGCAGGAAGGCGTGCTCGCGCCGCTGGATCATGCGCACGGTCATGTCTTTGAGCGGGGGAAAGAGCCCGGCCACCGATTCCATGCCGACAAGCGGATGATCGTAGGTGATCTGGATTTGCGCGATGAACTGTTTGCCCGTGCCGCCGGTGATCTCGTCCGCAAGCCCCTCCCGGTCGGGCAGAATGCGCGGCACGACGAAGAGCACATAGACCATACCGACGCTTGCCAGCATGACGCCCAGCACCGTGAAATCGAAAAACCCGATCTTGCCGACCCCCGTGCTGTCGGCAATCCCGGCGGCAAGCAGGTTGGTGGAGGAGCCGATCAGCGTCGTCATGCCGCCAAGAATGCAGACGAAGGAAAGCGGCATCATCAGTTTGCTCGGCCGGTGGCGCAGTCTTGCGGCCAGTGTCGCAAGCACCGGAATGAACATCACCGCGACGGGCGTATTGTTCAAAAAGGCGCTGACAAATGCGATGAGCAGCAAGGTGGCGATGACGACAAGCTGCGGCCTGCTGCCCGCAGCCGAAGCGATGATGCGGGTTGGTTTGTCGAGCGCGCCGGAATGGAAAAGCCCTTGGCCGACAACCAGCAGGGCAAGAACGGAAATCAGCGCAGGTGCGGCAAAGCCGGAAAGCAGAACCGAACTGTTCAGAAGGTTCGCGTCTTGGGCACCTTCGAACGGAAACAGATGAAAGAAAATCATCAAGAAGCCGACGACGAAGAGAGACGTCAGCTCCAGCGAAAAGCGGCTCATCGAGTAGAAAACGATCGCGGTGCCGATGGCAGCGAACGTCACCCACATCTGCCAATTATCTGGGAGTAATGTTTCCATGGGCCTCTTTTTTCAGCGGCGCGCAATTTGCCCGCTGAACTTACCCAAGTCTAGTGGAAATGGGGCGCTTGTGCGAGGCGCCCGTTCAAGACAAAGAAAAGGAATGAGAAGGGTTTAAAGCGTGTCGCTGTCGCGCACGTAAACCATGCCGGAAAGATAATCATGCAGGCAGCGCCGGCGGCGATTGAAAAGTGCCACAAGCAAAATGAAAGGCGTGAGAATGCTCACCGTCAAATAAAAGAGCACGGTCTGGATAAAGGCCTGCACGAGGCCGGGCGCGCGCCGGTCCCAGGTTTCCGCGTGAATGCCCTGAAAACGCATGCCGGGTGTTGCCGAATGCTCGCCGCCCAGTGTCAGGGTGAAATAGCCGAAGAAGACGACTGGGGTCACGAGTTGCAGAGCCAGCCAGGCAAGGCCAAAGGTCAGAAAACCGAGCACGCCGAGAAGCAGCCAGGCCGAGACGATCAGCACCGACAGAATCAAAAAATCGGCAATAACAGCCAGAAAGCGTGAAACGAGAATGCCGTTGAATTCGCTGGCCCGGAAGGGATCGGCAGCTTGATCTGCCCCGGCATGGGGGCGGGAGGCGGAATGAGGGGAGGGATAGGTTTCGTTGCCGCTCGCGCTCATTCAGGTCTCCTTGCTTTTTACCGCTTCAAAATAAGTAGGAAGAAGCGGGCGCAAGCGCAAGGGCAGGGAGATGCGTTGATTATCCGCGGCTGTCGCCGAAATTCGGCGGCACGACGGGCGCCTCGCGTTTCAGGAGAATGGAAATGCGCCGGTTGGCGGGCAAGCTCGGGTCTTCCGGAAAAAGCGGCTGGGTATCCGCCTTGCCGGTCACTTCATAAATCCGGTCGTCGGGTACGCCTGCGCCTTGCAGAATGCGGCGCGTGGCATTGGCGCGGTCGGCGGTCAGCTCCCATTTCTGGCTGGAAGAGCTGCCATAGCTCGGCGAGCTGTCGGTATGGCCGGAAATGGCGATGCGGTTCGGCAGTTTCTGAACGATCGTGGCGACTTCTTCCAAAAGGCGGCGTGTGCGCTCATAAGGCTCGTCGATCCCGGCGGGGAACATCGAGCGGCCTTCCTGATCGACAAGCTGGATCTGCAAACCTTCCGGCGTTTCTTCCACCAGAATATTTTTGGAAAGCTCGGCAAGCTCCGGCATGTCGCGCAGCGCCTGGCGGATGCTCTCGGCGGCGGAGCGGAAGTCGTCTTTCTCGCGCGAGGTGGAGGCGGCGAGCTGGCGCTGCTCGTCGAAGACCTGCGTCGCGCCTTCCTGGCCCTGCTTCTCCTGAACGGTGCTGACCGTTTCGGCGGACTCGGCGGTATCTTTTTCGTCTTTGTACGAATTTTTCGGTTTGGGTGGGGCGGAAATGTTCATCACCACTTGCGGGGTGGTGCCGGCCATGCGCGAGCCTTCGATGTCAAAGGCGGTACCGCCCATCACGCCGCCTGAGCCGCTGGTGGAACGGCTGACATTGGCCGGCGCGAAGAAGTCGGCAAGCCCTTGCTTCTGTTCCGGCGTCGTCATGGAGATCAGCCAGAGCAGAAGGAAGAAGGCCATCATCGCGGTCACGAAGTCGGCATAGGCGATTTTCCACGCACCGCCATGGTGCGGGTGCTTGCCCTTCTTGACCTTCTTGATGATGGGTTGTGCTTCGTTCACCTTCTGGATCGCCCGTTCTTTGCTGTGTCAAACCGCTGGGTCAAACCACTGGCCTTCGCCCCGCATTCCTGCGTCAGGCGGCCTGGGGATTGTTCTGGGTGGATTCTTCGACTTCCGCGAAGGTCGGGCGCACATCGCTCATCAGCGCTTTCCGCGCAAATTCCACCGACACGGCCGGCGCGTAGCCTTGCAGATGCGCCAGAATGCCGGCCTTCATGGAGAGGTAGAATTTGTTTTCGGACTCGAACGCGTTTTTCAGCGCCATCGCCATGGGCGCGAAGAAGCCATAGGCGCAGAACACGCCGAAGAACGTGCCCACAAGCGCCGCGCCGATGAGGTGGCCTAGAATTTCCGGCGGCTGGTCGATCGCGCCCATCGTGTGAATAACGCCGAGCACGGCGGCCACGATGCCCAGCGCAGGCGTGCCGTCGGCAAGCGCCTGAATGGCGGCGACCATCTGCTCGTCTTCCTGGTTGAGCGTTTCCAGCTCCTCGTCCATCAGCGCTTCCACTTCATGCGCGTTCTCTGTGCCGAGCGTTACGAGGCGCAGATAATCGCACATGAATTCCAGCGCGCGCGGGTCGGAGGCGATGGTCGGGAATTTGTTGAAGAGGTCGGACTCGGCAGGGTTCTCTACATGCGCTTCGAGCGCTAGGCTGCCCTTGGCCTTGGCAAGTTTGAAGAGCGTGTATTGCAGGCCGAGCAATTCCAGATAGGAATCCTTTTTGTATTTCGGCCCCTTCAGCATGATCTTGAATGTCCGGCCCAAGCCTTTGAGCACGGCAGGCGGATTGCCGATAACAAGCGCGCCGATGGCCGCGCCCAGAATGATCACGAATTCGAAGGGCTGCCACAAGACGGCCAAGTGGCCGCCGGCGCCCCAATAGCCGCCGAAGACCGCGCTGACGACGATGACAATGCCGATGATAAACTTCATGACCCCGACGGTCCCCCTGTCTCACGGCGGATGCCCGGCGGATATTCCGCTGGTATTCCGATTTGGCTCATTCTCCGCGAAATCGGGTTAATACCGAGTTTAGGTAAATTGCGCCGAAAGACCGGGCGCTGCGCAAAAGGCGCGGCGTGATTGGGGCATTGCACCGGCCTGCAAACCTCCCTAAAACCGGTCTAATTAAGAATTGATCACAAATCAGCCGTTGGGAGCAGCGTTAATGACCCACGATCCGCGGGCCCTCCGCAACGCCTTTGGGTGGTTTGCCACCGGCGTTGCCATTGTGACCACGAAAGTGCCGGGGAAAGACCCTATAGGGATTACGGTTAATTCCTTTTCCTCGGTTTCGCTGGACCCGCCGCTGGTGCTCTGGTGCCTGGACAAGGGCTCCGACACGATTTCGATCTTCGAGACGTGCGAGGCATTCACGGTCAATATCCTCAGCGAGGATCAAAAACACCTCTCCAACGAGCTTGCCAAAAGCGGCGACCATTCCTTGGCGGAAGTGGCGACGAGCACTGGGGAAAACGGCTGCCCGCGCATCGAAGAAGCGCTTGCGGTGTTCGAATGCGAGCTTTATGCGCGCCATGATGCGGGTGATCACATCATTCTGATCGGTCAGATCAAGGCGTTTTCTTCCGAACAGGAGGGGCGTCCGCTGGTGTATCACCGGGGGGGCTATCAGGCGCTGGGGGCGTAAGCGGCGCGACCATGTCGGGCTTCCGCGCCAGTTCCTGCAGGTTCAAATACATCTTCTCCATCGCCTGCAGCAGCATCCGGTATTCTTCCGTCGGCAGACCCTTGATGGCATGGGCGTGGATTTCCGCGAAGATGCGCTCGCCCTCGGGCCGGAACTTGTGCAGATAGTCGGTCAGGTAGATGCAATAGGCGCGCCCGTCCTTCGGATGGCGCCGCCGTTCCACTAGGCCCATTTCCTCCAGCTCATTGATATAGAGCCCGACGGACACCTTGTGGATGTGCATGGCCGTAGCTAGTTCCGTCTGTGTCTGGCCGTCCTTGATCAGCAATTGGCGGATCAGTCGCTGGTGGCCGCGCGGCAGCGGGTTGGCGCTGTCATAGGCCTGTTCCAGCGAGGCGCCGATCCCCTCCAGGAGTTGCAGAAAATAGCCCGGCCCAAGCTCCGTCTCGCCGGCAGGGGGCTTCGGAACCTCGTCCGGCGCGGCGGCGATGGCCGGCCCGGCGGTGCTGACTTTGTTTTTATCGTCCGGCAGACGCTGGGACATGGGTTTGGGCCGCGCTCGCTGTTATTCTGTAATAATCCGGTATGACCGTTGACCTGCCGGTCATTACATGATTTCGTAAAATTAATTTACTAAGTGGGTTCTACCACCGCATAATGCGAAGAACAAGCATAGGGGGAAAGTGTGGACGACGTCACGAGTTCGGGCGCCGAAACGAGCGCTGAAAATGCCGAAGAAGCTGTAAATGCAGCCGAAGGCGCGGTTGAGGGGACGGCGGAGGCTGTGGAAGGCGCGGCGCAGGCGGCAGGCGATGCCGCCGCATCTATCCCTGCCGATGGCGGCGGTCTTCTGGACCTGGTGCCGCTGGTCGATAAGGGCGGCCCGATCGTCGTTATCCTGATTATTCTTTCAGTCTTCTCGCTTGCGGTCATTCTGCTCAAGGTGGTGCAGTTCTGGCGCGCCGGGCTGTCGCGCAAAGCGTTTCTGGAACCGGCGCTTGAAAAAGCCTCTGCCGGCAAGCTTGATGAAGCGGCGGATATTTTGCGCAAGCAGCGCTCACCCATCGCCCGCGTGCTTCTGGCCGGTGTCGAGGCGAAGCGCAATGGCATGCAGCCTGCCGAGGAAATGGCGCGTGTCGGCGGCAACGAGCTTGGCGCCCTGCAAGGCTATTTCCGCTGGCTGGAAGTGATCGGCAATATTTCGCCCTTGCTTGGCCTGCTCGGCACCGTGATCGGCATGATCGAAGCGTTCCAGCAGCTTGAAGCGGCGGGCAACCGGGTCGATCCGGCCATCCTCTCCGGCGGTATCTGGGAAGCGCTGCTGACGACCGCTGTGGGTCTGGCCGTTGCCATTCCCGCCATCGGTGCGCTCAATCTCTTCGAGAACCGGGTGGACCAGGTGCGTTTGCGTCTGCGTGATGCGACGGGCCGAATGCTCGCCATCCTGAAACTCGTCTGAGGCCAGCCATGCAACATGGAAGCGGCGACGATCTTTTCGGGCACTATGAGGTCAAGCGGCGCATCGTCTCTTTGACGCCGCTGATCGACGTGGTGTTTCTGCTGCTGATCTTTTTCATGCTGGCCAGCACCTTTCTGCAGACGCAGACCTTGTCCGTTATCACTCCGCCTAAAGCGGCAAGTGAGACCGATAGCGACCGCACGGTGGTGGAGGTGCGTGTTGCGCCCGGCGGCACGTTCCGTGTCGACGGGGAAGCCGCGCCGGTCGAGGAGCTCTCGGCGGCCATCAAGGCGGCGCTTGGCGGAGACAAGGAGGCTGTTGTCTCCATCCTGGCGGAAAAGGATGTGCAGGTGCAGCCGCTCATCAGCGCGGTGGAGGCGGCTCGTCAGGCGGGCGCGCGCACCGTGGCAACGACACGCGTGGGGGGCGGGCAATGATCGAGTTCGAAGAAAACCCGCCCCGCCGCCAGATCGAAAGCGTGGTGCCGCTCATCAATGTGGTGTTTCTGCTGCTGATCTTCTTTCTTCTCACCGGCACTTTGAAGAAGACCGACACGGTGGATGTCGAGCTTCCCACCGGCCAGGTGGACGACAAGAAGCAGGAAGAAGAGCTGGTCCTTTATGTGGAGGCGGACGGCTTCGTCCATTTCCAGGACCTGACCATGGACGCGCAAATGGCGCCCTACATGCTGCGCAACCGCTTCTTTAAACTCGCGGTGCAGGCCGTGACGGTGAAGGCGGATCAAGCGGCGGACGCTCATGACCTCATTCAGCTCATGGAAGGCCTGCGCAATATCGGCGTGAAGGAGGTCATGTTGATCACGCAGCAAGCGAAGGAATAAGAAACGCGCCGCCCGGCAGGGAGGTGCCGGGCGCGGGCGGGGGTGTAACGGGAGGAGTAACATGAGTTTGGCCGAACAATCGCCATCCTCACCGCCGGACATGAAGCGGTTTCTCATCGGCTCCGCGCTGGTGCATGTGCTGGCCTTTATCATCTTCATGTTGGCAGGCGGCATTTTCGGCGCGCCGGGACCGGGCGGCGGCGACAAGCTGTTCTTTCAGCTTGCTGCTGGGCCGGGCCAGGATGTCGACGCGGCGGCGGATATCGACGGGGCGCAGCAGGACCCGGTCTTTGCCGATGCCGATGTGGACCCGGCGCCGAAGCCCGCCGAAAAGCCGGAAGTCGTGGAAAAACCGAAGCCGAAGCCCGATGTCATTCCGCTGCGTAAAACCGAGCGCACGCAGACGGCGGAAAAGACGACGCCTGTGGAAGGTGAGGCCAAGCAGGCCGTTGCCGGGCGCTCCGAGGGGACGAGCGGGGACGACACGAAAGGCAGCAGCGGTGAGGCCGAGCAGACGATCCTCAATCAAAAGGGGACGAAGATGACTGGCATCCAGATCGCCGCGCAGTCAAGCGGACATACGTTTAATCTGGAAATGGGCCGGCTTGATATTCCCGGCGGCAACCGCCTCACCAACACGATCATCAAGCTGAAGCCGGATGGCACCTCGGAAGTCGAGCTTGTCTATTACCACTACAAGACGTTTCACCAGCAGCGCTCTTCGACGCGCAGCCTCGACGGGGAGGGGCGCTGGTGGATCGAAGGCGATATGTGGTGCCATCAATCGCCTGTCATCTCTTACAATACCAAAGACTGCTATCACATGACGCAGGATCAGGCGGGCACGGTGCGGCTCTATTTTGACAAATGCACGATCAACTCCTCGCCTAATTGCAAGACGGGCCGGATCGCGGCGGAAGGCCGGATTGAATAGGCGGCCTATTTGCCTGCAGGGCGCAGAGTGAGTGTGCCGAGCGCGCCTTCACTGTAAACGTCTTTGCGCGTTGAAATGGTGATGGTTTTGCCCGCCGCCCAATCTTCCAGAAGATTACCGTAATAGGGCGAATAAGGATCGCCCGACTGGCCGGTCGAGATCATGTAAAGTGAGCCGTCGAGATCGGCAAAATCATAGACGGCGCGAAAGCCTGCCGCATGGACATTGGCGAAGGGCCGCGCGCCGCTGCCTCGATATTGCCCGCGGTTCAGCGTGTGCATGCCGCCGGCCGAAGGTGTTTCAAGGCTTAGCCAGTTTTTCAGGAAAGGCAGGCTGCCCCCCGGAATGTGATTGTTGACCACGGGGTGCGCCGCGCCCCAAGTCCAATCTTGAGGGGTCTCGCCGTATGTCTCGCGCAGCCCCGCCATTGCCGCTTCAAAGGCCTTTCCGGTTTGGGCGGCGCAGCTTTCCATTTCTTCCGTTTGCGTGTCATCGCACCAATGGGCATTGGGGCGCGCCCCTTCGAAGATGCTCAAGAGAAAATCGGAACGCGGGCTTTTGTAACTGTCGAAAGAGGCGCCAAGCTCGTCCGCCCAGAGTGTTTTCGGCAACTCGTGCAGAAAGGCGGCATAGATGAGCGGGGCGGCTTTTTCCGCATCGAGAGAATAGTTCCAGGCGGCAAGCAGTTTTCCTTCCGCGGTTTCCTTTTGCGTCTCGGGCAAATGTTCCAGAAGGAGCGGCATTACGCGGGCGGCGAAAAGCGAGAGATTGTCCATCTGCATGTCTGCGAAATCCTGCGCGGTGAAATCGCCTCCCGCTTCCAGGAGCTCATAAATGCGGATGGCGCGGTAAGGCGCGTTCCAATCGAGTGCGAGTTGATAGGGGTAATTGTCGTCCACGATCTTGTGGTTGGCGCTCGCGATGATGCCGCTTGCCGGGTTGTAAAGTTGCGGCAGCGCGTCGAAGGGAATGATCCCCGTCCAGTCATTGTCGCGCAGCCAGCCTTCGGCGGGCATCAGCCCTTTCGTGCGGTGCGCCTCACCGCGCAGCGGAATATGCGCGGGCGCGATGAAGCCGATATTCCCGTCAATGTCGCCATAGACGATGGACTGCATGGGGCTGACATAGTCATCGCGCAAGGCACCCAGAAAGCCGGTGAAATTTTCCGCTCGGCTCATCTCATATCCTGCTGCGACCGTCAGATCGCCGGGCTCGAGCGCCGGCCAGGAAAGCGCAAGCACATGACCTTCTTCGAGCGAGGGCGCGCCTGCCACGGTTTCTTCCGGCAGCACCGGTCCGTGCCGCGTCGCCCTGACGCTCAAAACTTCATCCGAGCCGAAGCGTACTTTGATGCGTTCCTCGCGGAGCTTAAAGGCGGCAAAACCGTCCGGCGTTTCGTATTCATCCGGGTTGTCGGGGTTGAGCCGCTCGATAAAAAGATCCTGGCTGTCGGGCCGCGTATTCGTGAGGCCCCAGGCGATGCGGTCGTTCCGGCCGAGCAGCACGCTTGGAATGCCGGGGATCGTCGCGCCCACAAGATTGCGGGCCTCGCCTTCCACCGGATTTTGCAAATGCACGAGATACCAGAGCGAGGGCGCAAGCATGCCGAGATGCGGATCGTTCGCGAGCAGCGGCTTGCCGCTTTTCGTGTGCTCTCCGCTCACCACCCAATTATTGGAGGCACCGATGGGCCCAAGATCGGGCCAGGCGCTTGCGGTCCTGGTCAGCGGCGCCTTTTGGAAAAGTTTGCCAAGCTCGCCGACGAGAAAGGGCGCGAGTTCTTCTTCGACGCCGAAAAATTCCTGAAAACTTGTGGGCGGCAAATCGCGGGCGAGCCGTGCGCGGGCAATTTCATCGAAGGCATTGGCCGAGAGGCCGAGCCCCAGCATTTTCACCATGACGAGCGAGTGGCGCGGTTCCCAGGGCTCGGGCTCGTGAAAGAGAAGCTGGAATTCGAGCGGCAGAGGTTTCTCCCGCTCGCTCATGGAGGCGTTCACCCCGGCGGCATAGGCATCGAGGAGTTTCTTCATCCCGCCGGGCAGGGCGGCATACGTGTCATCGGCGAGATGGGCGAAGCCGAGCGTGCGGAAAAACCGGTCGATGGAAAGGGCGGGCGGGCCGAAGACTTCCGCAAGCCGTCCGGTGCCCACCCGGCGGAGCAGCTCCATCTGCCAGAGCCGGTCTTGCGCATGGGCAAAGCCGAGGGCGAAGAGCGCATCTTTTTCGCTTTGCGCCTCGATATGCGGGATGGCGTTTTTATCCCGCAGGATCGTGACGGGCGCACTCAATGCCACGCTGCTGCCAAGCGCGGCTGTTATTTCTTTCTCACCTTGAATTTGCGGGGCGGCATGGCGGGCGGCGGAAAACCGGTCGAGCAGGAGAAGGGCGATGAGGGCAAACGCGCCCGCAATGACGATGCCGGTCCATTTGGCGATTTTCTTCAAGCGGTTCATGGTGGCCTCCCCCTCGCGTAACGGCATTTTGGTTTTGCCCGCTCCCTCTATACCATGGCCGCAAAAGGCGGGGATAAGTCCCACGGCAAAATGGGGTGCCGCCATGACAAACAAGAAATAGTGAGGATCTGATGGGTGTAAAGGCGGCGTTTATCGGTTTGGGCGTGATGGGCTATCCCATGGCAGGCCATCTGCAGAAGGCAGGGCACGAGGTCACGGTCTATAACCGCACGGGCGCAAAGGCGGAGGCTTGGAGCAAGGAATTCAGCGGCAAGAACGCCCCGAGTCCGGCGCGGGCGGCGGACGGGGCCGATTTCGTTTTCACCTGTGTCGGCAATGACGATGATCTGCGCGCCGTTACGCTCGGCCCGGAAGGCGCTTTCGAGGGTATGAAAAGCGGCGCGATATTCGTCGATCACACCACGGCGTCTGCCAATGTCGCCCGGGAAATTTACGGCGCGGCCATCGCCAAAGGTATCGGCGCCATCGATGCGCCGATTTCCGGCGGTCAGGCCGGGGCGGAAAACGGTGTCCTGACGGTGATGTGCGGCGGCGGCGAAGCGGATTTTGAAAAAGCCGCCCCGGTGATCGATGCCTATGCCCGCTCGGTCAAACTTCTCGGCGGCCCCGGCGCGGGCCAGCTCACCAAAATGGTCAATCAGATCTGCATTGCCGGGCTTGTGCAGGGGCTTTCGGAAGGCATTCACTTTGCCAAACAGGCCGGCCTGGACCCTGCCGCCGTTATCGACGTTATTTCAAAAGGTGCCGCTCAGTCCTGGCAGATGGAAAACCGCTACCAGACCATGATCGAGGGCACATTCGATTTCGGATTCGCGGTCGATTGGATGCGCAAGGACCTTTCGATTTGCCTGGAAGAAGCGCGGCGCAACGGCTCGCATCTGCCGGTCGCCGCCCTGGTCGATCAGTTCTATTCGGAAGTGCAGAAAATGGGCGGCGGGCGCTGGGATACATCGAGCCTCATCGCGCGCCTTGAAAAATAAACGAACTTGAACGGGAGAAACGCCGATGAAGGCCCGCAGCTTTCCCTCCGTCGCCTCGATCATCGAGCGGCTCAATCCGTCCTATCCGGTTTTCATCGTCTGGCCGGAGGTGTTGAGGGAAAAGGCGCGGCTTTTCGTCGAGCATTTCCCCGGTGAGGTTCTTTATGCCGTCAAATGCAATCCCCATCCCTTCGTGCTGAAAGCGCTCAGCGAAGGCGGTATCACCTCCTATGATACAGCCTCCCTGCCGGAGATCGCGGCGGTGCGCGAGCTGCTTCCCGATGCCGATTGTTATTTCAATCATCCGGTGAAAGGGCGCGGGGCGATTGACTCCGCGGCCGATGTATACGGCATCACGGATTTCGTCGTCGACCATGAAGTGGAGATCGACAAGATCGAGGAAATCGCCGGGCGCGATGTAACAGTCGCCGTGCGTTTTGAAACGGATGGCAAGGGCGCCGTCTATAATCTTTCGAGCAAGTTCGGCGCGCCGCCCGAAGAAGCCGTGCGGCTTCTCAAGATCGTTCATGAACGGGGCATGCGCGCCGGGCTCACCTTTCATGTCGGCAGCCAATGCCTCGATCCGGATGCCTATCGCAGCGCCTTGAAACGCGCCGTTGCCATCATGGAAAAGGCGGATGTGCCGCTTCAGTTCCTCGATATTGGCGGCGGCTTCCCCGCGCCTTATGCGGGCGTGCATGTGGACCTTGAAGCGATGCTGGCCGACATCGCCGCTGCGGTGAAAGAACTCGGCATCACGCTGCCGCTGATGTGCGAGCCGGGCCGAGCGCTCGTGGCCGACGGCTGCTCACTGCTCTTGCAGGTGCATCTGCGCAAGGGCGATGCGATCTATGTGAATGAGGGCATTTACGGCTGTCTCTCGGAGGTCAATATCGGCAATTTCGTCATGCCGGCCCGCGCCTTCGGCAAGGGCGGGCGGGCGCTGACCGGCGCGCCCAAAGCCTTCCGCGTGTTCGGGCCGACCTGTGACAGTCTCGATGTGATGGACGGGCCTTTCCTCGTGCCGGACGATATCGAGGAAGGCGACTGGATCGAGGTCGGGCTTATGGGCGCTTATTCGCTGGCGCTTGCCACGGGCTTCAACGGCTTCGTCACCGACACGGTGCTGCGCGTGGACGGGCGCCCCCACTGGCTTGAAAAGGCGATGCCGCTTGCCGAGGCGGAGACGCTGTCGGCGTGAGGGGCTACCGGGAAGTTGCGCCACGTTGGAATGCCGCTTGGACCCCGGGTCAAGCCCGGGGTGACGTCTGGAATTTGTGTGAGGCAGGGCGAGCCAACTGGCTCAGGTTGTCACCCCGGCCTTCGTGCCGGGGTCCACATTGACTCCGCGGGATGAAAACGTCAGCGCCGCAAAAGCTCCGCCGCTTCCCTCGCGAAATAGGTCAGCACCCCGTCGCCGCCGGCGCGTTTGAAGCCGAGCAGGCTTTCCAAGATGACGCGCTCGCGGTCGAGCCAGCCCTGGTCGCAGGCCCCGGCCAGCATCGAATATTCGCCGGACACCTGATAGGCGAAAGTCGGGACGGCGAAGGCCTGCTTCACTTTCGTCACGATATCGAGATAGGGCATGCCCGGTTTGACCATGACCATGTCCGCGCCCTCGGTAATATCGAGGCCGACTTCGCGCAGCGCTTCGTCGGAATTCGCTGCGTCCATTTGGTAAGTGCGCTTGTCGCCTTTGAGAGCTGCGGTCGAGCCGATAGCGTCCCGGAAGGGGCCATAGAAGGCGGAGGCGTATTTCGCCGCATAGGCCATGATCTGCGTGTCCTGGTGCCCGGCGATTTCCAGCGCGGTGCGGATGGCGCCGATGCGCCCGTCCATCATGTCGGAAGGGGCGATGATGTCGCAGCCGGCGTCCACCTGGATCAGCGCCTGGCGCACCAGCACTTCAACCGTTTCATCGTTGAGGATAATGCCGTCCTTCAAAAGCCCGTCATGGCCGTGGCTCGTATAAGGATCGAGCGCCACATCGCAGAGGATGCCGACTTCCGGCACCGCCTTTTTGACGGCTCGCACCGTGCGGCAGACGAGATTGTTCTCATCGGTCGCCAGCGTGCCCGTCTCGTTCCGGCTTGCGCCATCGGTGTAAGGAAAGAGCGCGATCACGGGAATGCCGAGCTTGGCGGCTTCCTCCGCCGCCTTCACCGCCTCATTGACGCCCAGCCGGTCCACCCCCGGCATGGAGGCGATGGGGCTGCGGCCCGGCTCTTCCTGCAGGAAAAGGGGCCAGATCAGATCATTGACCGAAAGGGTATTCTCGGCGACGAGCCGCCGCGCCCAGTCCGCCTTGCGGTTCCGGCGCATGCGGGTTCCCGGGAAAGCCGCGCCCGAAGACGCAGGGGAACCGAAGGATGGTGGGTTCTTTGTCATGGAGCATCTCATATCCCGGTCAAGAGGCGGTTGCAATGCCGCTCGAAGCCGCGTTATCACCCTTTGCAAACGGGCTCGCCTTCCTGAACGCCCGGTTCAGAACCCGCCCAAGAACCCGTTATGGGAGGATCGTCATGCAATTCGAGCTGGATGAACAGCAGCGCGCCATTCAGGACATGGCGGCGCAATTTGCCGTCGATAAATTGGCCCCCCATGCGGCCGAGTGGGACAGAACCTCTCATTTTCCCGTGGATGTGATGCGCGAGGCGGCGGGGCTCGGCTTTGCCGGAATTTATGTGCGCGAGGATGTAGGCGGCTCCGCGCTCACCCGGCTCGATGCGGCGCTGATCTTCGAGGCGCTCTCCCGGGGCTGCACCTCCACGGCGTCTTTCATCTCGATCCACAATATGGCGTCCTGGATGATCGACACTTACGGGACGGAAGAGCAGCGCCAGAAATACCTGCCCGATCTCACCTCCATGAAAAAGATCGCAAGCTATTGCCTGACGGAGCCGGGCTCGGGCTCGGACGCTGCCTCACTGCGCACCAAGGCGGTGAAGGAAGGGGACGAATATGTTCTCAATGGCGGCAAGGCCTTCATTTCCGGTGCCGGCGTTTCGGACATTTATGTCTGCATGGTGCGCACGGGCGGTGAGGGCGCGAAAGGCATTTCCTGCCTGATCATCGAAAAGGACATGCCGGGTGTTTCCTTCGGCGCGGATGAAAAGAAGATGGGCTGGAAAAGCCAGCCGACGCGGCAGGTGATGTTCGAGGATGCGCGTGTGCCCGCGGCCAATCTTCTGGGCGCGGAAGGCCAGGGCTTCAAAATCGCCATGAGCGGGCTCGATGGGGGGCGTCTCAATATCGGTGCCTGCTCGCTCGGCACGGCGCGCGGGGCGCTTGAAACGGCGCGCGCCTATATGAAAGAGCGTGAGCAGTTCGGCCGCCCGCTTGCCGATTTCCAGGCCCTGCAGTTCAAGCTTGCCGATATGGCGACGGAGCTGGAAGCCGCCCGGCTTCTGCTTCTCCAAGCCGCCGTCAAGGTGGATGCGAAGACGCATGACGCCACGATGTTCGCGGCCATGGCCAAGCGCTTTGCCACGGATACGGGTTTCCGTGTGGCCAACGAAGCGCTGCAGATCCATGGCGGTTACGGCTATCTGAACGATTACCCGCTGGAGCGGCATGTGCGCGATCTGCGCGTGCATCAGATCCTCGAGGGCACGAACGAGATCATGCGCGTCATCATCGCGCGCGAATTGCTGAAGGAGTAAGGCTTCTCATGAGTGAGGAAGAAGTCCTGTTCGAGCGCGAAGGCGCTGCCGGGTTTGTGACGCTGAACCGACCGAAGGCGCTGAATGCGCTGACGCTCGCCATGGTGCGCGCGCTGCACCCCCAGCTTGAGGCCTGGGCGGCGGACGAGGCTGTCTCTTGCGTCGTCGTGCAAGGGGCGGGCGAGAAAGCTTTTTGCGCGGGCGGGGACATTCGCGCGCTGCATGATTGGGGCAAAGCGAAGGACCGCACACAGATCGATTTTTACCGGGAAGAATACCGGCTCAACCGCTTCATCAAGAAATACCCGAAGCCTTATGTGGCGCTGATCGACGGGATCGATATGGGCGGCGGTGTCGGCCTTTCCATCCACGGCGCGCACCGGGTGGTGAGCGAGCGCACGCTTTTTGCGATGCCGGAAACGGGGATCGGCCTCTTTCCGGATGTGGGCGGAACCTATTTCCTGCCGCGCTGCCCCGGTGAGGTCGGCATGTATCTGGCGCTGACCGGCGCGCGGCTGAAAGCGGCGGACTGTCTTTATGCCGGCCTTGCCGATGCGTTTGTGCCGTCGGAAAAACTGGAAGATTTAAAAGCCGCGCTTGCCAAGGGCGATGCGGCGCCGGGCGAGGTGATCGGCCGGTTTGCCGAGCCTGCGGGCGAGGCGCCGCTGAATGAAGTGCGTGCCGCCATCGACACGCATTTTGCCGGGGGAAGTGTGGAAGAGATTCTCGCCTCCCTCGATGCGGCAGGCAGCGGCTGGGCACAGGAAACGGCCAAGACCATCCGCGCCAAGAGCCCGCTTTCGACCAAAGTGGCTTTCGCTCAGGTGCGCGCAGGCGCGAAACTCGATTTCGATGCCTGCATGCAGCTTGAGTTCCGCCTGACGAACCGCTTCATGGCCGGGCATGATTTTTATGAGGGCGTGCGGGCCGTCGTGATCGATAAGGACCAGGCACCGAAATGGGACCCGGCCACGCTGGACGGCGTCAGCGAGGATATGGTGCAGGCTTATTTCGCGGACCTGGGAGCGGGCGAGTTGACGTTTTAAGGTGACGCGGCTGGCTATCAATCACCGTTATGCTCCGGTCAGGCCGCGCAAAACGGAACAATAGGAAGCGGGAGGAAGAGATGACGGCGATCGGCTTTATCGGGCTTGGAAATATGGGCGGTCCCATGGCGCTCAATCTGGTCAAGGCGGGCCATGAGCTGACCGTCTTCGACCTTTCGAAAGAGGCTGTGGACACGCTGGTGGCGGCAGGCGCAAAAGCGGCGACTGAAGCGGGCGATGTCGTCAAAGGCGCGGAGGTCGTGGTGACGATGCTCCCTGCCGGGCCGCATGTCGAAAGCGTTTATCTCGGCGAAAACGGACTGCTGGCGCAGGCCGCGAAGGGCACACTCTTCATCGATTCCTCCACCATCGACGTGCCGACGGCGCGCAAGGTGATCGGCCTTGCCCGCGAGGCGGGGATGGAAATGGTGGACGCGCCCGTCTCGGGCGGCGTCGGCGGGGCGCAGGCGGGCACGCTTACCTTCATGGTGGGCGGGGAGAAAGCCGCCTTCGATCAGGCAAAGCCCTTGCTCGATGTCATGGGCAAGAACGTCTTCCATGCGGGCGCCGCCGGGAACGGCCAGGTCGCGAAGGTCTGCAACAATATGCTGCTCGGCATTTCCATGATCGGCACGAGCGAGGCCTTTCTGTTGGCCGAAAAGCTGGGGCTCGATGCGCAGACACTGTTCGACATTTCTTCCACCGCCTCGGGCCAGTGCTGGTCCATGACCTCCTACTGTCCGGTGCCGGGGCCGGTGCCCGCATCCCCCGCCAATAATGATTATAAGCCCGGCTTTACCGCGGCGATGATGCTGAAGGATTTGCGTCTTGCACAGGATGCCGCGCAGAGCGCCCATGCCGCGACCCCGCTCGGCGCCATGGCCGCCTCTCTCTATGCGATGGTCGAAGCCTCGGGGCAGGACAGCATCGACTTTTCGGGAATCATCAAACTGCTGCGCGGTGAACTTTAAGGTTTTCCATTAGAAATCCTGACGCGCCGCTGTGCCGGAATGAGCCAGCGGCGGGGCGCAGGAGTGCGTTTGTTTATCCGCCATTAAGTATCGCGGCAGGTCGCGGCGTCCTGCGCGCCCGGAATCGCGAAATTTATATCCGAAATCGCTGCAAATTTTTGCGAAAGGCAAAATGCGAACATTTGCTTTAAGGGCTCATTAGTTCAGCTGTCTTAAGCTCTTCCCCATGGCAGACGTACGTCCCGGGCACTGCTTATCTGTGCGAAGGGGGGTGTGCGGGGATAAGTAGTTTGAGGATTAGATGATGCATTCGATGAGCAGCAACGCGGCAGAAGCCACGGCAGGCAATGAGGCCACCGAAAGCCATGACGTCTATCTCAAATCGTTGACGCTTGTAGAGCGGCTTCACCGCCGTCTTCTGGATGTGATCAAGGATGAACTGGACCGGATGGGCAACACGGAAATCAACAGCGTCCAGGCGCTCCTGATTTTCAACATTGGCAACCAGGAAATGACGGCGGGCGAACTGCGCACGCGCGGCCACTATCTCGGGTCCAACGTTTCCTACAATCTGAAAAAGCTGGTCGAGGCCGGTTACATCAACCACCAGCGTTCCGATCAGGACCGCCGCTCGGTGCGTGTGAAGCTGACCGAGATGGGCCACGAAATTCGCGAGGTCGTGGAAGCGCTCTACGACCGCCACTGGCAGCAGCTCGAGCAAGTTGCGGATATCCGCATGGACGAGCTGGAAATGCTGAACTCCACTCTGTTTAAGCTTGAACGCTTCTGGACGGATCAGATCCGCTTCCGCCTCTAGTACTGCGTTTTCAGCGTTCGAGACTTTTGTGCCGTTTCCTCCAGCCCGGAGGGAGCGGCACAAATGCATTTACGCGGGTCTTGTAGCTCTCGTAATCCGGCCTCCGCTTCGCAATGGTCTTTTCCAGAAGCCGCACGCCGGAGACGCGCAGGAGCAGGAAGGTCATGAGGGCAGGGGCAAGGAACGCCCAGCGCGCCGCTTCCGCTTCCGCCGCGGCGAGAAAGAGCCCCCACCAAAGCACTGCATTGCCGAAATAGTTCGGATGCCGGCTCCAGCCCCAAAGACCGCATTCCATTACCTTGTCCTCATTTGCCGGATCCGCCTTGAAGGCGTGAAGCTGGGCGTCAGCTGCCGCCTCCAGCGAAAAGCCGATGAGGAAGAGCGCCGCGCCCAAGAAGCCCAGCACCCCGAGCGTGGGGCTCGGCACGGTGAGGATCGCAAGCTGCAGCGGCAGGGCGATGAGCCACATGAGCGCCGCCTGCAGGCCGAACACCGTATAGAGGCTGACCCGCCCGAAGCGTTCTCCGTGATGGGCACGCATGGCCGCATAGCGCCGGTCCTCTTCGGCGTGGAAGAGCCAGCGCGAGGCGAGATAGGTGCCGAGCCGGATCGCCCAGAAGGTCGTCAGGAAAACGAGGAGCAGGGTGAAGGGGGTGACGTTGCGCGTCAGGATCAGGAGCGTCCAGGCGATGACGGCAAAGCCCGGCGCCCAGAAGGCATCCACCATGCTCACATCGCGCCGCTTCAGGCTCCAGAGCCAGACGGCCCCCATCAGAGCGGCAACCGCCAGGGCGCTCGCCAGGAGGTAGAGCGGCCAGGAGGTCATGAGCCGGGGTTCGATCAGGGTGAAGGGTGCGCTTTCCATTCCAGCTCCCGCATTTAGCACTGCTGCGAAGTTTGGCGGAAATCGTTGCATTTGGCATCCGCCTTGCTGAGTAAGGCCCAAGAGGCGCGGTTTGCAGCCGAAAGTGAGGCTTTCTGTCTCATTAAAGGCCATTTAGGCCGAATCGGTTTGACTTCCGTGCCCCGTTAACAGACCGTTAACCTGTTGGGCAAAGGTGGGCAGACGTGAACTATTCGGGTGCTTGGGGGCATGAGCGGCAGGGCGCAGCGTGGCTGAACGCGCTCGCGTTCGTTTTCCTGTGCGCCGTTTCGTTCCTCACAGCGCCGCTGAAGGCAGAGGCCGCCGATCAGGCTTTCGATCCCTGGAAATTGCAATGGGTAGACCCCTGGGCCACCTCCTCGCAGGCCGAAGTGGTGGAAAGCCGGGTCAGCCGCTCGACCATTCCGACGCTGGGCGATGCCGGCTTCTGGCCGCTCCTGCGTGCCATGTCCATGTATGAGCAGATCCAGGAATGGGGCGGCTGGGAACCTATCCCGCAAGGCGAGAAGATCGAAAAGGGCATGCGCGATGCGCGCCTCGCGCTGATCCGCAAACGGCTGGTGGCGACGGGCGATCTTGCGGCCTCCGGCGGCGATCCCAACATTTACGATGAGAGTGTTTTCGATGCAGTGCGCCGCTTTCAAAGCCGCCACGGGCTGACGCCGGACGGCATCATCGGCGCGCGTACGCTGGCCGCGATGAATGTGCCGGTCGAAACGCGCATCAAACAGCTTGCCGTTAATCTGAAGCGCCTGAACGAACAGTCGGCGACGCTTGGGCGGCGCTATGTCTTCGTGAATATTGCGGGCCAGGAAGTTGAAGCCGTTTCGGACGGGCGCGTGGAACTGCGCCGCCGCGTCATTGTCGGCAAGACGGACCGTCAGACCCCGGAATATGAAAGCAAGATCACTTTCATTGCCTTCAACCCTTATTGGAACGTGCCGCAGAGCATCGCCAAGAAAGACATCATCCCGAAAGCCCGCCGGGATCCGGGATATTTGAAGCGCATGGGCATCCGCGTCCTTTCCGATTACGGGCCCAATCCGCGCGAGCTCAATCCGTATAATGTGGACTGGTCGTCGGCTTCGGCCGAGCGTCTGCGCCTGCGCCAGGACCCGAGCCGGCGCAACTCGCTCGGCACGGTGAAAATTCACTTCCCGAACCCCCATGCGGTCTATCTGCATGACACGCCGTCCAAGAGCCTTTTCGGGCGTAATGCGCGCGCTTATTCCTCGGGCTGCGTGCGCGTGGACAAAGTGCACGATCTCGTCGCCTGGCTTCTGAGCGAGACGGATGGCTGGGACCGGCGTAAGGTGGACAGCACGGTCGCCTCCGGCAACCGGATGGATGTGGCGCTGGGCGAGCCCGTGCCGGTCTATCTGCTTTATCTGACCGCTTGGGTGAGCGCGGACGGTGTGGTGAATTTCCGCGACGATATTTACAGCCTCGACAAGCGCGTGCGCACGACGTCTCTCACGCAATAGCTATTTCCGGCCCAATTGAGATTTCCAACTTGGCGCGGCAGGGCCCCGAAGCTAGCTTGGGGCAGCGTCAGGCGGGGAGAGACAATGCGGCCAGCGAAATTTCCATATCTTGAGTCGAAAGGCCTTCTAGCTTTTGCTCATCGCGGCGGTGCGAATGTGCACCCGGAAAATACCATGCCGGCCTTCGAGCATGCGATCTCGCTCGGCTACCGCTATATCGAGACGGATGTGCATGCGACGAAGGACGGCGTGCTGCTCGCCTTTCACGACGACCGGCTGGACCGGGTGACGGATAAGACCGGCATCATCGCCGAGATGACCTATGACGAGGTGCGCGGCGCCAAGGTGGAAGGCAAGGAGCCCATTCCGCTGATGGCGGACCTGCTCACCGCTTTTCCTACTGCCAAGATCAATATCGACCCGAAAGCCGACAACGCCGTCGAGCCGTTGATCAAGGTGCTGAAAGCCGCCAAATCGACGGAGCGGGTGGGGATCGGCTCCTTTTCCGATGCGCGCCTTGCCGCGATGCGCGCGGCGCTCGGCCCGGGCCTTTGCACGAGCATGGGGCCGATTGCAGCAACCCGGCTCCGGCTCGGCAGCTTTCTGGGGCCGCTCAAGGGCCTGCTCGGCGGATTTGCGGCGGGCTGCGCTCAGCTTCCGGTTCACCAGTCCGGTTTGCGCCTCATCGACCGGCGGATGGTCGATCACGCCCATGAGCTGGGGCTGCAAATCCATGTCTGGACCATCGATGAACCGGCGGAAATGCACCGTTTGATCGATATGGGGGTGGACGGGCTGATGACGGACGAGCCGGAGGTTCTGAAATCGGTTCTGGAAGCGCGGGGCCTATGGGAGTAAAAAAGAGCTAAGTGACTGTCCGGCTGCGACAATTCGCGGCTGGCCAGACTCAGGTCCGGCGGCCTTAATGGCCGCGGCTGCCGCTTGGAGGGCTTCCCGCGTTAAGCACCATTCAATCTGGATGCGGGAGACTTGATCTCAGGCGGCGGGCCAGGCCGGAAACGACCGGGACCGGAGTACGATATAGAGGACCGACGTCATGGATTATGAGGGCTTGCTCTCCGATGCGCTGAACACCGTCAAGCGCGAAGGCCGTTACCGTGTGTTCGCCGATCTCTTGCGCCATCGCGGCTCGTTTCCGCGCGCAACGCTGCATACGGATGAGGGCAAGCGCGATATCGTCGTCTGGTGCTCGAACGATTATCTGGGCATGGGCCAGCACCCGGTGGTGCTCAATGCCATGAAAGACGCGCTCGACAAGCATGGCGCGGGCTCCGGCGGCACCCGCAACATTGCCGGCACGACCCATTACCACGTCGAACTCGAAAAAGAGCTGGCTTCGCTCCACCAGAAGGAAGCGGCGCTGCTTTTCACCTCCGGCTACAACGCCAATGATGCGACACTTGCCACGCTCTCAAAAGTCTTCGGCGACTGCCTGATCATTTCCGACGAAATGAACCACGCCTCGATGATTGAGGGTATTCGGCGCGGCAAGGGGCCGAAGCGGGTTTGGCGGCATAATGATCTCGGCCATCTGGAAGAGTTGCTCTCGCAGGCGGACCCGGATCAGGCGAAGATCGTCGCCTTCGAATCCGTTTACTCGATGGACGGCGACATTGCGCCGATCGGCGAGATTTGCGATCTCGCGCGCAAATACAATGCGCTGACCTATCTCGATGAAGTGCATGCCGTCGGCCTTTACGGGCGTCATGGCGGCGGCGTTGCCGAGCGGGACGGCGTGCTGGATAAAGTCGATATCATCGAAGGCACGCTGGCCAAGGGCTTCGGCGTGATGGGCGGGTATATCGCGGCAAGCTCCGTGCTTGTCGATGTGGTGCGCTCTTATGCGCCGGGCTTCATCTTCTCCACGTCGCTGGCGCCGACCATTGCGGCGGGCGTTCTGGCGAGCGTGCGGCATCTCAAACGCGACAACAATATTCGCGGCGCGCATCAGGAACGCTCGGCAAAGCTGAAGCGTATGCTCGCCGACCGCGGACTGCCGGTGCTGATGTGCGAAAGCCATATCGTGCCGGTGATGGTGTGGGACCCGGTCCTGTGCAAGGAAGTCGCGGACGAATTGCTCGACACCTACGGCATGTATGTGCAGCCGATCAATTATCCGACCGTGCCGCGCGGCACGGAACGGCTTCGCTTCACCCCGTCGCCTTATCACACGGACGAGATGATGGAAGCTCTTGTGGATGCGCTGGACAAGGTCTGGACCCAGCGCAACTTGAAGCGTGCCGCCTGATCGCAGCAGCGGCGAGGGCCGCGAAGGCGCGCGGGCCGGCGACAGCCGGGAAATCTATATTGAAATTCTTCCCGCCACGGGCGGCTTCGTGAAGGTCTGCGCCATCGATGCGCAGACGGGCACGGAAGTTTCCATTGTCGGCTCGTCGAAAGCGCCAAACGCGGAGCTGGAGCGCATCGCGATCAACAAACTGCGCTATGTGATGGAGCGGGACGCGAAAGCCAAAAAAGACACGCCTTCTTCCGGCGAGGATGATGGCGGCGGCATTCTCATTTAGAATTTAGAGAAGAGGCGAGGGCTGGCTTAGCGCTTACGGCGGGTGCTGCTGTTTGCCGCCTGGCCGAGGCCGATTTCCTTGGCAAGCTGCGAGCGCTGGGCCGCATAGTTCGGTGCCACCATGGGATAATCCGCCGGCAGGTTCCAACGCGCGCGGTATTCTTCCGGCGACATGTTGTAACGCGAACGCAAATAGCGCTTGAGCATTTTCAAGCGCTTCCCGTCTTCCAGACAAATCAGATATTCGGGCGTGATCGACTTCTTCACCGGAACGGCCGGATCGAGTTCCGTTTTGCCGATTTCCGGATTGCCGCCTAACGACAGCAGCGTGTCGTGCATTGTCTTGATCATTGCCGGCAATTCGGCTGCGGCGACTGCGTTATTGCTGACATAGGCGGAAACGATTTCCGATGCCAACTCCAAAGCTTCGGCCCGCGATATGCCCTGTGGGTCTGTTTTGCTGGTCATCTTTGGGCCTTGCGCGACACGTCAATAAACTTAATTACCATTAGCGGATGCGATTTATGAACAAGGATGAAGGAAAAATCAAGTAGAACGACAGATTTTCCATTGCATGCGGGTCATTAAATACAGCAACGTCAGATCAATTTATGGTTAATTGCCCTAATCTGTAGGGCTTGTTTACAAAGTTGGAAACAGAAAACAAACAACAAATGTTGTGTTTTCTTGGAATGTCTTCCTATTTTGCAAAGCAGTTGAGGCCCGGCAGCGCCCGATTTAAGTCTTCGCCTGTGTGCTTGGCGGATATGGGCGCATATGCTAAGAGGCCAGAATATTGGGCCCGGAAGATACAAGATATGGTAGTGATCATCCGGCAGAGCCCTTGCGTCTTCCTTTGGTATCAAGAGGTCAGATCATGGCGGTGAGCGACGCGGCATCCGGTAGCGCGACGACGGCGTTTTTTACTCAAGGTCTTGCGGAGCGGGATCCTGAAATCCTGGATGCGATCGAGCAGGAGCTGCGCCGGCAGCGCGAGCAGATCGAGTTGATTGCCTCGGAGAACATCGTCTCGCAGGCCGTGCTCGAAGCCCAAGGCTCGATCATGACCAACAAATATGCCGAAGGCTATCCGGGCAAGCGCTATTACGGCGGCTGCGAATTCGTCGATGTGGCCGAACAACTGGCCATCGACCGCGCCAAGAAGCTCTTCGATTGCGCCTATGTGAATGTGCAGCCCAATTCCGGCTCCCAGGCCAACCAGGGTGCCATGATGGCGCTGATCAAGCCGGGTGATACGATTCTCGGCATGAGCCTCGCTGCGGGCGGTCACCTGACCCATGGCGCGCCGCCGAACCAGTCCGGTAAATGGTTCAACGCCGTTCAGTATGGTGTGCGCCAACAGGATCACCTGATCGACATGGACGAGGTGGAAACGCTTGCCAAGAAGCACAAGCCGCAGCTCATTATTGCCGGCGGCTCGGCTTATCCGCGCGTCATCGACTTCAAGGCTTTCCGTGAAATCGCCGATTCCGTCGGCGCGTATCTCATGGTGGATATGGCGCATTTCGCCGGTCTCGTGGCGGGCGGGGCGCATCCGAGCCCGCTGCCTTACGCCGATGTCGTCACGACGACGACGCACAAAACCCTGCGCGGCCCGCGCGGCGGCATGATCCTTTCCAACAATGAAGAGCTGGGCAAGAAGATCAATTCGGCGATTTTCCCCGGCATTCAGGGCGGCCCGCTCATGCATGTAATCGCGGGCAAGGCCGTTGCCTTCGGTGAAGCGCTGCAGCCCTCCTTCAAGCTTTATGCCCAAGCCGTGGTGGACAATGCCCGCGCGCTTGCCGGAACGCTTGCCTCCAACGGTGTGGACATTGTTTCCGGCGGCACGGACACGCATTTGATGCTGGTCGATCTGCGCCCGAAGAAACTCACCGGCAAGGTGGCGGAAGCTGCCCTTGAGCGCGCGCATATCACCTGCAACAAGAACGGCATTCCCTTCGATCCGGAAAAGCCGATGGTGACTTCCGGCGTGCGGCTCGGCACCCCAGCGGGCACGACGCGGGGCTTCGGTGTGGCCGAATTCAGGGAAGTAGGCGAGCTGATTTCCGAGGTTCTGACCGGGCTTTCGGAAAATGGCGATGAAGGCAATGGCGCGGTCGAAGCTTCGGTGCGCGAGCGCGTGCTGGGCCTTTGCCAGCGGTTTCCGATTTACTGAAATCTAGCGGAAAAATGGGGTAGCCGGCCGGGCCTCAGCCCGCGCTTGGGCCCGGTTGGAGGGGAAGAAAACCATGCGGTGTCCTTATTGCGGCAACGAAGACACTCAGGTGAAGGATTCCCGTCCAACAGAGGACAATAATGCCATCCGGCGCCGGCGCGCCTGCATGGCCTGCGGCGGCCGGTTTACCACGTTCGAGCGGGTGCAACTGCGCGAGCTGACGATCATCAAGACCAATGGCCGCCGGGTTCCCTTCGACCGGGATAAGTTAATGCGCTCGGTGCAAGTCGCCATGCGAAAAAGGCCGGTTGAGGCCGAGCGGGTCGAGCGTATGGTGAGCGGGATTGTGCGGCGCCTGGAAAGCATGGGGGAATCCGACATTCCCTCCCAGGTGCTCGGTGAAATGGTGATGGAGGGGCTGCGGACCCTCGACGATGTGGCATATGTGCGTTTCGCGTCCGTTTATCGGGATTTCCGCGAAGCCAAGGATTTTGAAGACGTTATTGGCGAGCTTTCCGGACCGGAAGATATTCCAGGCTGATCCGGCAAAGCTCCTTCGGCAAGAAGGCTGCAAAGGATTGGCATGAGCGGGCCGGACGATATCAGATATATGAAGCTGGCGTTGCATCTGGCGCAGCGGGGCTTGGGCCGTGTGGCGCCCAACCCGGCGGTCGGCTGCGTGCTGGTGGCGCCTGAGAGCGGGCGCATTATCGCGCGCGGCTGGACGCAGCCGAGCGGGCGGCCCCATGCGGAAGTCCATGCGCTGAACAAACTCGGCGGCAAGGCGAAAGGCGCAACCGCCTATGTGACGCTTGAGCCCTGCGCCCATCACGGCAAGACGCCGCCCTGCGCCGAAGCCTTGATTGAGGCGGGCGTGACCCGCGTCGTCAGCGCTATGACGGATCCTGACCCGCGCGTGTCCGGCAAAGGGCACGAGATGCTCCGCAAAGCCGGGATCGAGGTGGTGGAGGGCGTTCTGGAAGAAGAAGCCTATCACCTCAATGAAGGCTTCATTCTGAAAGTGCGAGAAGGCCGCCCGCTGGTGATGCTGAAACTTGCCAGCTCGCTTGATGGGCGCACCGCCACTCACAGCGGCGAGAGCCAGTGGATCACGGGCGAGGCGGCGCGCAACCGCGGCCACCTGATGCGCGCGGAAGCCGATGCCATCATGATCGGCAGCGCGACGGCGATCGTCGACGATCCGACGCTGACCTGCCGCCTGCCGGGGCTCGGTCAGCATTCGCCGGTGCGCATCGTGGCCGACGGGCGGCTGCGCATGCAGCTCACCTCGAAACTGGTGCAGAGCGCCGCCAAAGTACCGCTCTGGATTTTGACGCTGCCGGACGGGGACGAGGACCGGCGCGCGGCCTTTCTCGATTGCGGCGCGGACATCATCGAGGTGCCGCGGGGGCAGGGCGGGCTCATGGATATGAAAGCCGCCTTGCAGGAAATCGGCGCGCGGGGCATTACCCGGCTCATGGTGGAAGGCGGCTCGCGGCTTGCTTCTTCACTGGTGCAGGCCGGGCTTGTGGACCGGATCGACTGGTTTCAGGCGCCCAAGCTCATCGGCGGGGACGGGTATCCCGCGCTGGCGGCGCTCGGCGTTCAAAAGATGGAAGAGGCGCCGGTGCTGGAGCGGCGCCAGGTATTGGCGCTGGGCGAGGATTCGCTGCAGCGCTTCAGTTTCCGCCGGCAGGAGTAGGCATGTTCACAGGCATCATTACGGATATCGGGCGGTTGCGGTCGATGGAAAAGACGGGCGATACGCGGCTTGTCATCGAAACGGCATATGACGCCGCCGGCATCGAGCTCGGCGCGTCCATCGCCTGCGACGGGGCATGCCTGACCGTGGTCGAGCGCGGCGTTGAGAACGGGCAGAACTGGTTCGCCGTCGAAGCCTCGCAAGAGACGCTGGACTGCACGGCGCTAGGCACCTGGAAAGAGGGTCAGCGCATCAATCTGGAACGCGCCCTGAAAGTCGGCGACGAGCTCGGCGGGCATATCGTTTCGGGCCATGTGGACGGTGTCGGCAAAATTCTCGACATCCGCCCGGAAGGGGATTCCATGCGCTTTACCTTCGAGGCGCCGGAAGATTTGAAAAAATTCATCGCCGAAAAAGGCTCCGTCACCCTGAACGGCACCTCGCTGACCGTGAACGAGGTGGAAGGCAACCGTTTCGGCGTTAACATTATCCCCCACACCCAGGCCGTGACCACCTGGGGCACCGCAAAGGCGGGGGATGCAGTTAATCTTGAAATTGATATGCTGGCCCGCTATGTCGCCCGCCTAAGGCAAGAGGACTAAGATCTGTGTATAAGGAATTTCTATCGCCCGTCGAAGACGTCATCGAAGACGCGCGGAATGGCAAAATGTTCATTCTGGTGGACGCCGAGGACCGGGAAAACGAGGGCGATCTCGTCATCCCCGCGCAGATGGCGACGCCCGAGGCGGTCAACTTCATGGCGAAATACGGCCGCGGCCTGATCTGTCTTTCCATGACGGGCGAGCGGGCAAAGCAGCTCAATCTGCAGCTGATGTCGAACACCAATCAGTCGCGCCACCAGACGGCTTTCACCGTTTCCATCGAAGCGCGCGAAGGGATCACGACCGGCATTTCCGCCCATGACCGTGCGCGCACGATTTCCGTCGCCATCGACCCGACGAAGGCCGAGCGCGACATCGTTTCGCCGGGCCACGTCTTCCCGCTGGTCGCCCGTGACGGCGGCGTGCTGGTGCGCGCCGGGCACACGGAAGCGGCGGTTGATATTTCCCGTCTGGCCGGGCTTTATCCGGCAGGTGTGATCTGTGAGATCATGAATGAAGACGGCACCATGGCGCGGCTGCCCGATCTCGTGCAGTTCGCGCAATTGCACGGGCTGAAGATCGCAACGATTGCCGATCTCATCGCCTACCGGCGCAAGCATGACAATCTCATTCACCGGGCCATCGAAACGGAAATCGACACGCGCTATGGCGGCAAGTTCGATCTCAAGGTCTATCTCAACACCGTGGAATATGCCGAGCACATTGCACTGGTGAAGGGCGATATCTCGACGCCGGAGCCCGTGCTGGTGCGTATGCATGCGATCAACGTCTTCGACGATATGCTGGGCGCGGAAGGCAAGCTGAATACCCATGGCGGGCGTTCGGACCTTCTGCAGAACTCCATGCGCATCATCGAGGAAGAAGGGCGCGGCGTGATCGTGCTCATCCGCGATACGACAGCGACCGTCGTCTCGGACATGCTGCTGCATAAGGGCGATGATAACGGCCAGGCGATGCCGCGCCGCTTGCGCGAATATGGCGTGGGCGCGCAGATCCTGCTCGATCTCGGCATTCACAACATGGTGCTGCTCTCCGACACGACGCGCCAGGTTGTCGGTCTTGACGGCTACGATCTTCATATTGTCGGGCAGGAGCCGATCTCGGATAATCCGCGCCTTGAAAAATCCTCCAAAAGCAAAGCCGAGGCCACATCGTGAGCAAGTCTTCCCACATCCTCATCGTCGAAGCCCGTTTCTATGAGGACATTACCGACGAGCTTGCGCGCGGGGCGATTGCCGAGATCGAAAAGCGCGGTGGCACTTATGAGCGCATCGCCGTGCCGGGCGTTTTGGAAGTGCCGGGCGCGGTCAAATTCGCGCTCGATGCCATGTCGCGCCGGGCAATCGAAAAACCCTTCGACGGCTTCGTGGCGCTTGGCTGCGTGATCCGCGGCGAAACCACCCATTACGATACGGTGTGCAATGAAAGCGCCCGGGCGCTGATGGATCTGACCATCGAGCATTCGCTGGCGCTCGGTAACGGTATCCAGACCGTGGAAAACGGCGACCAGGCCTGGGCCCGCGCCAAGGTGGACAAGAAGAACAAAGGCGGCGGCGCGGCTGCGGCCTGCCTCGACATGATCGAACTCAAAGGCAAGCTCGGCTTGCTGGGCGGGCGGTGAACTGACGTGACGCCGCAAAAGAACAAACCGGCAGGTAAGACCAGAGCCTCGCGCAGCGCCGCAAGGCTCGGCGCCGTGCAGGCGCTTTATCAGATGGATATGGTGGGCACGCCGCTTGACGATATCGTCGAGGAATTCGCGCTGCACCGGCTCGGCCGCGAAATGGACGAGGAGGCGGATTATCTTCCCGCTCATGAAGCCCATTTCGAGGATGTGGTGCGCGGCGTCGTGCGCGAGCAGCGCGCCATCGACCAGCGCATTCACGGCAATCTGGCCGAAGGCTGGAAGCTGGAGCGGATCGACAGTACGCTGCGCGCCATCTTGCGCTCCGGCGTTTACGAGCTGCAGCGCTGCAAGGATGTGCCGGTCAAAGTGGTGATCACGGAATATGTCGATATCGCCCATGCGTTTTTCGACGGCGACGAGCCCAAAGTCGTGAACGCGCTGCTCGATAAGCTCGGCCGCGAATTGCGCGCCGATGAATTCAGGAGCAATGCGGGCGCCAATGGCAGGACAGGGTAAACCCGGCGAGTTCGAGATTATCGAACGCTATTTCGCGCCTTTGGCCAAGCGCACCGAGGGCGCATTTGGCCTGCAGGACGATGCGGCGCTGTTCCAGCCAAAGCCTGGATACGACCTCGTTCTGACGAAGGACGCTATTGTCGCGGGCGTGCATTTTCTGCCCACGGACCCATACGATCTCGTCGCGCAGAAGCTGATGCGGGTAAATGTATCCGATCTCGCTGCCAAGGGCGCCGAGCCCCGGGCCTATCTGCTAGCACTCGCCTGGCCGGATGGGATCGGCGAAAAAGACATCGCGCTTTTCGCTGCCGGGCTGCAGAAAGATCAGGACATTTACGGCCTCGAGCTTTTGGGCGGCGATACGGTGAAAACGCCGGGTCCGGCAACTTTCTCTCTTACGGCGATTGGCGATGTCCCGCAGGGCAGGATGATCCGCCGCGCGGGCGCAAAGCCCGGCGATGCGGTTTATGTCACCGGCACGCTCGGCGATGCGGCCTTGGGACTGAAGCTCGCGCGAGGCGAGATCGAGCTTTCCTCTATTGCCGAACGCCGCGGACTTATTCAGCGGTACCGCCTGCCGCAGCCACGAGTAAGCGTCGGCACCGGCCTCAGGGGTATCGCCTCGGCGGCGCTCGATGTCTCTGACGGGCTCGGCGCCGATCTCCTGCATCTTTGCACGGCAAGCGGGCTGCGCGCGCGCATCTCGCAATCCGCTTTGCCGCTCTCGGCGGCGGCGCGCAAGCTCCTAAAGCAAGATGAGACGCTTTGGAGTGCGGTGCTGAGCGGCGGGGACGATTATGAAATTGTTTTTGCAGCGCCGGGCGAAGCGGGGGTGAAGCTTGAGCTTCTGGGCGGGACAACCGGCGTACCCATCACGCGCATCGGCTATATGGAGGAAGGCGAACCTGCCGTCCTTCTGGAAGACTTGAGCGGGAAAACCGCGCCGCTTGCCGAAGGCGGCTACCGGCATTTTTAAGCCGAAGATACGGCCAAACCTCTTTCAAGCTGCAAAACTGTTCCTGTTGCCACCTGCGGTCAGGTTTGGCATGGTCCTTTCCATTGTGAGGAGAGAGGGGGCGCAGACTGATTCTATATCCGTCTGCGATGCGTATTCCCCGTACAGTTATAGGCAACAATAAGGACAATCCTATGAGCACGGCTTTATGGGCTATCATCGGGTGCGGTGTCCTGGCCATCGTGTACGGCCTTTGGGCAATTCGTTCCGTGATGGCATCCGATCCTGGTAATGAACGGATGCAGGAAATCGCAGGCGCCATTCAGGAGGGCGCGTCTGCATATCTCAATCGTCAGTACACTACCATTGCGATGGTAGGTGTAGTGATTTTCGCGCTGGCTGCCTGGCAGCTTTCCTGGCTTGCCGCGATCGGTTTCGCCATTGGCGCTATTCTTTCGGGTGCTGCCGGTTATATCGGGATGCTCGTATCTGTCCGTGCGAATGTGCGCACCACACAGGCTGCAAGCACCTCGCTGGCGGCCGGGCTTTCGGTCGCCTTCAAGTCGGGTGCGGTTACGGGCATGCTGGTGGCGGGGCTCGCGCTCCTGTCGGTTGCTGTCTATTACTCGGTGCTGACCGTGCATCTGGGGCTTGACGCTTCCAGCCGCGACGTGGTGGACGCGCTGGTGGCGCTCGGCTTCGGCGCTTCGCTGATTTCGATCTTCGCCCGTCTCGGCGGCGGTATCTTCACCAAGGGTGCGGATGTCGGCGGCGACCTTGTGGGTAAGGTGGAAGCAGGCATTCCCGAAGACGATCCGCGCAACCCGGCAACCATCGCCGATAACGTGGGCGACAATGTGGGTGACTGCGCCGGCATGGCCGCCGACTTGTTCGAGACCTATGCCGTGACCGTGGTGGCCACGATGGTTCTGGCCTCGATCTTCTTCGTTGGCGCTGGCGCCGGTGAAATGATGGTCTATCCGCTGGCAATCGGCGGGACTTGCATCATCACCTCGATCATCGGCACGTTCTTCGTCCGTCTCGGCTCCAGCCAGAACATCATGGGCGCGCTCTATAAGGGCTTCGTGGCCTCTGCGGTTCTGTCGCTCGTAGCGCTTTATTTCATGACCGATCATCTGCTCGGGCTGGATACGGCTTATGAGACCAGCACCGGCAACTTTACCGGCATGGATCTTTACGTGTGCGGCGTGGCCGGCCTGGTCATTACCGGCCTGATCATCTGGATCACGGAATATTATACGGGTGTGAATTTCCGTCCCGTCCGTTCCATCGCCAAGGCGTCTGAAACGGGCCATGGCACGAACGTCATTCAAGGTCTTGCCGTTTCCATGGAAGCCACGGCGCTTCCCGCTCTCGTTATCGTGGTCGGGATCGTCGTGACTTACAGCCTTGCCGGTCTCTTCGGCATTGCCATTGCCGTGACGACGATGCTGGCGCTTGCCGGGATGGTCGTGGCGCTCGATGCCTTCGGTCCGGTGACGGACAATGCCGGCGGCATCGCTGAAATGGCGGAGCTGCCTGAAGATGTGCGCAATACGACCGATGCGCTCGACGCTGTGGGCAATACCACGAAAGCCGTGACGAAAGGCTATGCCATCGGCTCGGCCGGTCTCGGTGCGCTGGTGCTTTTTGCCGCCTACACGCAGGACCTGACATTCTTTACCGCCAATCCGGAGCTTTATCCCTATTTCGCCGGGGTGGAAGCGAACTTCTCGCTTTCCAATCCCTACGTGGTGGTCGGGCTCTTCGTCGGCGGTCTCTTGCCCTATCTCTTCGGGGCGATGGGCATGATGGCGGTCGGCCGCGCAGGCGGGGCCATTGTGGAAGAAGTGCGCCGTCAGTTCCGCGCCAAGCCCGGCATTATGCAGGGCACGGAAAAGCCGGATTACAAAGCGGCTGTGGACCTTCTGACGAAAGCGGCGATCAAGGAAATGGTGGTACCATCCTTGCTGCCGGTGCTCTCACCGGTCGTGCTTTACTTCGTGGTGCTGCAGATCGCGGATAAGTCCGCTGCTTTCTCGGCGCTCGGCGCGATGCTCCTCGGTGTGATCGTCACCGGTCTTTTCGTGGCGCTTTCCATGACCGCCGGCGGCGGGGCATGGGACAATGCCAAGAAATATATCGAGGACGGCAATCACGGCGGCAAGGGCTCGGAAGCTCATAAGGCTGCCGTGACGGGCGATACGGTCGGCGATCCTTACAAGGATACGGCCGGTCCTGCCGTCAACCCGATGATCAAGATCACGAACATCGTGGCGCTTCTGCTGCTCGCCATTCTGGCGCACGGCTAAGCTCTACGGCTGACAAAGGAAAACCCCGCGAAGCCAGCTTCGCGGGGTTTTTCATGTCTGCATTCCGGTGTCCGGCGCCTTGGCTTAGCGGCGGCGCCCCGGTGTCGGCACGGCGCTGCTGCCGCCCGGCCGGTTGAAGCGGCCCAGATTGCCGAAAATCTCACCCAGGATGGTGAGCTGCTTGCCGCGGGTCGGTGTTTTGCGGTCCACCAGATTGACGATCCGCCCGTCTTCCAGCGTGTAATAAGCGACTTCCTCCACCGCTTCCTGATCGTCGAAATAGACGGCGACGACGGTGCGGTCGATCTCCTCGGGTTCGTAGAAGAGATATTTTTCCACTTTCGAGGAAATATAGAACCAGGCCTCATTGTCGATAATGGCGGCTGTGGAGGGAGAGCCGAGCAGGGCTTCGACCTCGGTCTTGCTGTCGCCGGGCTTGAGCTGCTCCAGATCTCCCGGCTCTGCCTTGTAGCCGCGCTCTTCGATGACCGGCGAGCAGGCCGCCAGGCTGAAAGCCAGCGGCGCGGCAATAAGAAGCGGCGTAAAAATCTTCTGCCGCACGGCGCGGCGAAGCGGGAGAAAAGCGGACTGCATCAGGCCTGAACTCCTTCGAATCTGCGGTTTATGCCCTGTAAGGGCGACCGCTGCCCCCGTTGACCTACCGGGAGCGGCGGCTAAATTCAACTTTTAACACGGGCAGCCGCCAAAAAGGCAGGCTCTTTCTTCCCGGCGCCGTCCGGTATAGAAGACGGGAGCGGGCAGGGGCAGAGCCCCGCTCATCCAGGCTAAGGAGCCTCGTTCCTGCAGCCGGATACCCCGGCTCCCCATGATGCCCGGTTCCAAGGAGTATGCATGTTCTGGAAACGCTGGTTCAAACAGAACGCGGACGAGCAAAGCGTTCATGACCTATATGCTGCCGCCGTGGCGCAGGCGCGCCAGCCCGGCTTCTACCGCGACTTTGCGGTGCCCGACACGCTGGATGGGCGCTTCGACATGATCGTGCTGCATGTTTTCTTGCTGGTGAACCGGCTGAGCGGCAAGGGCGAGGCCGCGGCGCGACAGGCGCAGGCGCTGTTCGATCTGCTCTTTGCCGATATGGACCAGTCCTTGCGCGAGATGGGTGTCGGCGACCTTTCCGTCGGCAAGAAAATCAAGACCATGGCCGCCGCCTTTTACGGCCGTAGCGCCGCTTACCGCGACGCACTGAAAAGCGGCGATGAAGACGCGCTGCGTGCCGCGCTTTCCCGCAACATCTTTCCTGAAGGCGGAGCGGATGAGACGCAGCTCGGCGCGCTCGCCGCTTATGTGCGCCGGGTCTATGAGGAATTGGAGGCTCAGCCCATCGACGCGCTGATGGCCGGCAAAGCCGCGTTCGGCGCGGCGCCGGCCTTGAGCGGTGCCGGCAGCGAAACGGCAAGGGAGACGCTATGAGCCGCGCGCCTGAATTCAGTTACCGTCTCGAGGTTCAGGATCTTCCCTCAAAAGGCGTGCGGGTGAAACTCGAAGCCGATGAGAAGGAACGTGCCGCGCTCGCCAAGCGGTTGGGGCTCGTCTCGCTCGACGCTTTCAAAGCGGAAGCGGAAGTCAAACCCTGGCGCAAGAGCGGTGTGTCCGTGCGCGGACATTTCACCGCTGAAGTGACGCAGAGCTGTGTGGTGACGCTGGAGCCCATCGAGGACAAGGTTGCCGATGAATTCGAAGCCTATTTCCTGCCCGAAAGCGAGATGACGCCGGTCAATCCGCAGGCCGAGATCCATGTCGATCTGGAAGATGCCCATGACCCCGATCCTTTGGATGAAGGGGGAATCGATGTGGGCGAACTGGTCACCGAACATCTCAGCCTCGCCATCAATCCTTATCCGCGCAAGGGAGATGCGGAATTTAGTCCTGTGGTTGAAGATGACGGCAAAACGGACGGAAAACGCGAGGACAATCCTTTTGCCGTTCTTGCCAAGTTGCGCCGTCAAGACGATTAATCGAAAAAATTCAAGCATATAATACGGTTGAGTCTGGCCTGTTAGGGTTTATGTTCGGGGCGCCGCGTGCGCCCTTGCGCCCGCCGGCACAGTTTTGAGGGGACGGAGGCAGAGCAACCGTGATGCGCGAAATAACCATCGCCCTGGACGGTATGGGAGGGGACAGCGGGCCCGAGGTCGTGATTGCAGGGGCCGAGGCCGCGCATATCCGCCATCCCAATATCCGTTTCTTGATTTTCGGGGATGAGGCCAAGGTCAAACCCTTGCTGGATGCCAATCCGCGGGTGGCCGGCGCAAGCGAGTTTGTGCATACCGAAGTTGCCGTGGGCATGGACGACAAGCCCTCCCAGGCGCTGCGGCGCGGGCGTAAGACCTCCAGCATGTGGATGGCGATCGATGCCGTGAAAACGGGCCGCGCGCAAGTGGCCGTTTCCGCCGGGAACACCGGCGCGCTGATGGCCATGGCCAAAGTGATTCTGCGCACCATGCCGAATATCGAGCGGCCCGCCATTGCCGGTCTCTGGCCGACAATCAAGGGCGAGAGCATCGTGCTCGATCTCGGCGCGACGATCGGCCCGGATGCCAAGCAGCTCGTGCAATTCGCGGTGATGGGCGAGGCTTATGCGCGCGTCATTTTCGGCGTGGAGCGGCCGACCGTTGGCTTGCTGAATATCGGCGAGGAAGAAGTCAAAGGCACGGAATCGGTGAAAGCCGCCGCGCAGATCCTCCGGAACCTGGAACTGCCTATCGATTTCCACGGTTTCGTGGAAGGTGACGATATTGGCAAAGGCACCGTCGATGTGGTGGTGACGGACGGCTTTACCGGCAATATCGCGCTGAAGACGGCGGAAGGCACGGCCCGGCAGGTGGCGCATTATCTGCGCGAGGGGATCGAGCGCTCCTTCTTTGCCAAGATCGGTTATCTCTTCGCCCATAGCGTGTTCCGCACGCTGCGCGACAAGATGGACCCGCGCAACGTCAATGGCGGCGTCTTTCTTGGGCTCAATGGGCTTGTCGTGAAGAGCCATGGCGGCACGGACGGGCTCGGCTTTGCCTCCGCCATCGATGTGGCGCTCGATGTCGCCGCTGCCGATCTCGTGCGGAAAATTGCAACGGATATGGATGTGTTGGTGCAGCTTGCCGGCGATTTGTCGGAAGCTGCCGAACGGGAAGAGGCCGCAGTATCGTGAGTGTCATTCGAAGTGTCGTTGCCGGGTGCGGGTCCTTTCTTCCCGAAAAGGTCCTGACCAACGCGGATCTCGCCAAAATGGTGGATACGAGCGACGAATGGATCGTGGAACGCACGGGCATTCACCGCCGCCATATCGCCGCCGATGACGAGAAAACCTCCGATCTGGCGCTCGCCGCCTCCCGTAAGGCGCTGGAAGATGCGGGCATGAGCGCGGATGATCTCGATATGATCATTCTGGCGACGACCACCCCGGATAATACCTTTCCGGCGACGGCGACGGCGGTGCAGGCCGGGCTCGGCATGCATCACGGCGCGGCTTTCGACGTGCAGGCGGTTTGCTCCGGCTTCGTTTATGCGGTTGCGGTAGCGAATAATTTCATTGCCATGGGCCAGGCCCGTGCGATTTTGGTGATCGGCGCAGAGACCTTCTCGCGGCTTCTCGATTGGGACGACCGGGGCACTTGCGTCCTTTTCGGGGACGGGGCGGGCGCTATCGTTCTGAAAGCCGAAGAGCAGCCGGGCACGCGGGATGACAGGGGGGTGCTGACCGCGCATCTTCATTCCGACGGGCGCTACAAGGAAAAGCTCTATGTGGATGGTGGACCGGGCTCGACCTGCACCGTCGGCCATGTGCGCATGGAGGGCCGGGAAGTCTTCCGTCATGCGGTCGTGAACATTGCCGAGGCGATCGAAGAGGCACTCGCGGCAACGGGGCTCACCGCAGACGATATCGACTGGTTCGTGCCGCATCAGGCGAATAAGCGCATTCTCGACGCGACGGCAAAGCGAATCGGCCTGGCGCCGGAAAAGGTCGTCATCACGGTCGGTGAACAGGGCAACACCTCTGCCGCGTCCGTGCCGCTCGCGCTCGACGCGGCGGTAAAAGACGGGCGCATCAAGCGCGGCGATCTGGTGCTGCTCGAGGCAATGGGCGGCGGTTTTACCTGGGGCTCTGCGCTGGTTCGTTGGTAAGTTTAAAATCCAACATAACCTTGCTTGAAGAAGCTTCACTATCTCCTTGATATTGGCTGCTTTTTGGTGATCAAATAAGCCCACTATCAAACGAGGGAGCAGGACGCCATGACGCGGACGGTAACGCGGGCGCAACTGAGTGAATCGGTTTATCAGGAAGTTGGTCTGTCTCGGAACGAGTCGGCGGATCTTGTGGAATCCGTTTTGAAAGAAGTCTCCGACTGTCTGGCGAACGGAGAAACGGTGAAGCTGTCGTCGTTCGGATCGTTTTCCGTCCGGCAGAAGGGCGGCCGTATGGGCCGCAATCCCAAGACCGGGGAAGAAGTGCCGATCAAGCCGCGCCGGGTGCTGGTTTTCCGTCCGAGCCATGTGCTCAAAGAACGAATCAACAAGGCCATGAGCGCGCTGCGTGCCCAGGCCGGTGAAGCGGCGGACTAGTTTTTCTCACACCTGCCGGGTCCAGTTCCCGGGCCGAATTAGCGGACCCGTTTGCTGGAAATGAGAATTGAGAATTAAGGCGTGTCTTTGCATCAAAAATCGCCGGAAGCGTTTCGAACCATCAGTGAAGTGGCCGCCGAATTGGACGTGCCGCAGCACGTGCTGCGCTTTTGGGAGAGCAAATTCACCCAGATCAAGCCGCTGAAGCGCGGCGGCGGGCGGCGCTATTACCGCCCGGAAGATGTGGACCTGCTGCGCGGCGTGCGCGCGCTTCTATACAATGACGGCTATACGATCAAAGGCGTGCAGAAAGTCTTCCGCGAGCAGGGCGGGCGCTTCGTTGCCGAGGCCGGGCGGGGCAATGTGGACGGCACGATTGCCGAGCTCGCCCGCGAGACCGTGGAGCGGCAGAACGGCGGCGAGGAGGACCTTGCCGAGGAAGCCAACGACAATTCCCCGCTTTCCCTGAAGGCCCGCAAGGAGCTGGAGGCAATCGCGCTGCGCCTCGAAAAACTGCGCGATGCGCTGGAAGAGGCGCGGGTGCCGGACGCGGAAACGGAAACCTACTAATTTGGAATATTTGCCTTTTTTCGGTCCAAAGAGCTATTGCCGGATCAAGGCCACATCCCTATAGTCCGCCCCGCTTGAGGCCGTCTTTGCCCTTAAGCCCTTACCGGAATGACGGAGCGTAGCGCAGCCCGGTAGCGCACTTGTCTGGGGGACAAGGGGTCGTCGGTTCAAATCCGGCCGCTCCGACCATTTGAAGCCGGCTCTGGGAGCTCCCAGGGCCGGTTTTCTTTTGGAGGCCTTGCCTTCCGGCGCGAAGCTGATTATGCCAAGGGCCAGCATCAACTCCGAAAGGGCCTGCCGCTATGGTTGCGATTTACGCTATTGCGATTTTCCTGGTTGCCGTTCTGGCGCTGAACTTCATCAGCTTCGGCCGGCTCGACTGATTACCCTGTATCTCAGGCGCCAGGCCGGGTTACCGGCTTGCCGTCTTTGATGATGTGCGAGAAGACGGCGGCATCGGCCAGATGCCGGATGTCCTCGCAAGGGTTCCGCTGGGCGATGACGACATCGCCAAAGGCGCCGGGCGCGAGCGTGCCCGCTTTCCCCTCCAACCGGCAGAGCGCCGGATTGACGTGATAGACCGCGCGCAGGATGTCGCGCGCCGGTTCCACTTCCGCGCGGATGGCGAATTCCCGGTTCTGCCGGTTCTGCGTTTCTCCGATAAGATCGGTGCCGAAGCCGAGCGTGACACCGGCTTCCCGCGCGATTTCCAGCGAGGCAAGGCCTGCGTCGTAAACGGCCTTGTTCTTTTCCCGGTTGCGGGCGGGCAGTTTCAGCGCCGCGCCGAATTCGAACATCGCTTCATAGGTGGCAAGCGTGGGGACCATGACCGCGCCCGCTTTGGCGACGGCTTCCGCGGCTTCCTTGTCGATGAGATTGCCATGCTCGATGGAATGAACGCCGTTTGCCACGGCAAGCTTGATGGCGTCCGGCGTATAGGCATGGGCGGCGACGTAGGTGTGGCGGTTGCGCGCTTCGGTGACGGCGGCGGTAATTTCCTCCGCCGTGTACTGGGTGCATTCCAAAGGATCGCTCGGCGTTGCCACACCGCCTGAGACATGGATTTTCAGAAAGTCCGAGCCGTCGCGCAGATTGTGCCGGGCGGCTTTGCGCACCGCGTCCGCGCCGTCGGCGACAATGCCGAAAGCGGTATGGCGCATCTGGCAGGCGCAGTCCGGCACGGGCCGGGCGCCGCCTTCCGCATCCCCATGGCCGCCTGTCTGAGAGATCATGCGCCCGGCGCGGGTGATACGCGGGCCTTCCAGCAGGCCGCTTGAAATGGCGCGGATGATGCCTTCCACCTCACCGCCAATATCGCGCACGCTGGTAAAGCCGCGTTCCAGCGTTTCGCGCGCCAGCCGTGCCATATGCAGGCCGAACTCGACTTCCGACCAGGCGGCGAGTTTGCGGAAATCCATGGTCGCAAGACGCAGGTGAATATGCGCGTCGATCAGACCCGGCATGACGTATTGCCCTTTGGCGTCGATGCGCAGATCGGCGGAGGCGGCTTTTTCGCCAATACCGGCAATCACCCCGTCTTCGATGACGAGCGTTGCTTCGCCGGTAAAATCCAACGTCTCCGTGTCGAAGAGATGGCCGTTCTCGATTGCGATGCGCATATGCCGCTGCCCCTGTTGCCGGCTTATCGCCGGATCGTTGTTGATTGGGGGCAGAGTGGCAGAAGCGGCGGCAGGCGTGCAAGCAGCGCTTAGGCGGGCATGTCCGGCTTTTGCATCCAGGCGAGCAAGTAGCGCACGGGGAAGATCCAGGCGATGCCCGCCACGACGTAATAGACAAGCAGCACGGCCACATGCTGCGGGAAGAAAGACGCCGTGCCCAGCGTGACCGCCAGCACCGTGTAGGCGATGATCCAGGCCACCAGCAAAAAGGTGCCGATCAGTTTTCTAAGGCGCATGGGCAGCCGGGAAGAAGAAGCGGGCATGACGGTCTTTCGTTAGCTGGCATTCGCTGGGTCCCCGGATGGGGCCGCAAGCTTTCCCCGTATATGGCATTTCCGGGGGAGGGTGGCCAGCCTCAGCGCGGGAAACTGCGCCATCGGGTCACAGGCGGAGGCGGGCCGTTTCAGGCCGCTTTTTCTTGTTGGTTCGGCCCGATCGCGCTATTTCCGGTGCCATGAGCGATGCCGTCCTTCCCCATAGCGGGCCCCATAGCGGGCCCACAGCCCGGCAGATTGCCGCCCGCCGGCCCATTGCCTATTGGCTTTTCACGGTGGCGGCGCTGATCTTTTGCATGGTGATTGTGGGCGGGGCGACGCGGCTGACCGAATCCGGCCTTTCGATTACCGAGTGGAAGCCGGTCATGGGCGCCATCCCGCCGCTTTCCGAAGAGCATTGGCTCGAGGAATTCGAGAAGTACCGGCAGATCCCCGAATATCAGCTCGTCAACAAAGGCATGAGCCTGGCCGAGTTCCAATACATCTATTGGTGGGAATGGGGACACAGGTTCCTCGGCCGCTTCATCGGCTTTGCGTTCTTCGTGCCGTTCGTTTTCTTCCTGGCAACGAAGCGCGTCGAGCGCCAGCTGGTGCCGAAGCTTGCGGCCATGTTCGTGCTGGGCGGGCTGCAGGGCGCGCTTGGCTGGTACATGGTGATGAGCGGGCTCGTGGACCGGGTGGATGTGAGTCAATACCGGCTGACCGCGCATCTGGGCCTTGCCTTTGTCATTGCCGCTTACATTTTCTGGGTGGCGCTCGATCTTCTGCGCGGCACGCTCGGCCAGGCGCTGACCTGGACCGGGACCGCAAAGCGCGCGGCGGTGCTCACGGGCGCCATCTTCTTTCAGGTGCTGCTGGGCGGTTTCGTGGCGGGGCTGCGGGCAGGGCATGCCTATAATACCTGGCCGCTCATGGATGACCGGATCATCCCGCGCGGGCTTTTCGACCTCTCGCCCTGGTGGGTGAATTTCTTCGAGAACCACATCACCGTGCAGTTCGATCACCGGATGGTGGCCTATGCGATCACCGCGTTTGCGCTTTATCACCTTTTTACGCTGAAGAACGCGCCGCGCGCGGTGAAGCTGAGCGGGCATCTTTTGATGGCGGCTATTTTGCTGCAGGTGGTGCTTGGTATCTGGACGCTGCTGGCCGTCGTGCCCATTCCCCTCGGAGTGATCCATCAGGGCGGCGCGATGCTGGTTCTTGGCGCGGCACTGCTCCATCTGCATCTGAGCGCGCGGCGGTAGGGTTTTCCAGTTTATAGAAAACGTCATGCCCCGCATAAAGCGGGGCATGACGGTGTTGCGGGCGGCTAGGCTTTCAGCGCCTTGTCGAGATCGGCGATGAGGTCGCTTGCATCTTCGAGCCCCACGGACAGACGGATCACGTCCGGCCCGGCGCCCGCCGCTTCCTGCTGCGCCTCATTAAGCTGGCGGTGCGTGGTGGAGGCGGGGTGGATGATCAGGCTGCGCGTGTCGCCGACATTGGCAAGGTGGCTGAAAAGCTCGATGCCGTTGACGAGTTTGACGCCTGCCTCATAGCCGCCTTTCACGCCGAAGGTGAACACCGCGCCGGCACCCTTCGGGCAGTATTTCTGGTGGGCATCGTAATAGGCGCTGTTCTTCAGGCCCGCATAAGACACCCAGCTTACTTCCTTGTGGCTTTCCAGAAACTCGGCGACTTTCAGCGCGTTTTCCGAATGGCGCTGCATGCGCAGCGGCAGGGTTTCGATGCCGGTGATCAGCATGAAGGAATTGAAGGGGGAGATGGCGGGGCCGAGATCGCGCAGGCCGATTACCCGGCAGGTGATGGCGAAGGCGATATTGCCGAAGGTCTCATGCAGCTTCATGCCGTGATAGGCCTCGTTGGGCTGCGAGAGGCTCGGGTATTTGTCGCTGGCCGACCAGTCGAACGTGCCCGCATCGACGATGATGCCGCCCATCGAGTTACCATGCCCGCCGAGGAATTTCGTTGCTGAATGAACGACGATATCCGCGCCGTGCTTGATCGGCTGGCAGAGATAGGGCGAGGCCAGGGTATTATCGACGATAAGCGGCACGCCCGCGTCATGCGCGACCTTGGCGATCGCTTCGATATCCATGATGACGCCGCCCGGGTTGGCGAGGCTTTCGATGAAGACGGCTTTCGTCTTCGGCGTGATCGCGGCCTTGATGCCTTCGGCATCCGGTGTTTCGGCCCAGTCCACATGCCAGTCGAATTTCTGGAAGGACTGGCTGAACTGCGTGATCGAGCCGCCATAGAGTTTCTTGCAGGCAACGAAGTGATCGCCGGGCTGCAGCAGCGTGTGGAAGATCAGGAGCTGCGCGCCGTGGCCCGACGCCGTGGCAAGACCCGCCGCGCCGCCTTCGAGCGCTGCCACGCGTTCTTCCAGAACCGCCGTCGTCGGGTTCGTGATGCGCGTATAGATATTGCCGAATTGCTGCAGGTTGAAGAGGCTTGCGGCATGGTCCACATCGTCGAAGACGAAGGAGGTCGTCTGATAGATGGGTGTGGTGCGCGCGCCGGTGGCCGGGTCCGGCTTGGCGCCGGCATGGATGGAAAGAGTGTCGAAACTGTACTCCGGCATGGAAGACTCCCCATTATTTATCGCGCGGTTGCCGCGCTTATGGACGTTGATTTAAAGCAGGTGCTGTCTGCGTGTGCTGACCAGATTGGAATTGATGCCCATCCAACCGGCCTCGCCTGAAAGGCGGGAGCATTCGATTTTCGGGCACCGGTCCATCACGGTTTTAAGGCCAGCCGCTTCCGCTTTTGCGGCGGCCTCCGGATTGATGACGCCGATCTGCATCCAGACGGAAGTCGCGCCGATGGCGATTGCTTCATCGACAATGGGACCGGCAGCCTCGCTCGAGCGGAAAATATCGACCATATCCACCTTCTCCGGAATATCGCTCAGCGAGGCATAGACTTTTTCCCCCAGAATTTCCTGGCCCGCCACGCCCGGATTGACCGGAATGACGCGGTAGCCTTTCTTTTGAAGGTACTTCATCACGATATAACTCGGGCGGATGGATTTCGGCGACGCGCCGACCATGGCGATGGTCTTTGCGGATTTCAAAATCCCGGCGAGATAGTCGCTCGTGTAAGAAGTCTCGGACATGGGGGCTCGCGTGTTTTTTAAGGCGGTTTCGTTCCGGCGCTTATCTATTTTCCCAAACGGGATCGCGTTTTTCGATAAAGGCGCCGATGCCTTCTTCGGCATCGCGCGCGAGCATGTTGTGCACCATCACGTCGCTTGCATAGTCATAGGCATCGCCCAGGCGCTTTTCGAGCTGTTCGTAAAAAGCGGTCTTGCCGATCTCGACCGTGAGGCGCGATTTGGCGGCAATGGTCGCCGCCATTTTTTCCACTTCCGCTTCCAGCGCGTCTGCTGAAACGGCGCGGTTGATCAGGCCGAACTCGGCGGCGCGCGCCGCATCGATCATTTCGCCCAGAAGCAGCATTTCCATCGCGTGCTTGCGCGTCACGTTGCGCGAGAGGGCGACCATGGGCGTCGAGCAGAAAAGACCGATATTGACGCCGGGCGTTGCAAACTTTGCTTCATGGGCGGCAACGGCCAGATCGCAGGAGGCGACGAGCTGGCAGCCTGCCGCCGTTGCAATGCCATGCACCTGCGCAATGACGGGTTTGGGGCATTGCACGATGGCCTGCATCATCCGGCTGCACAGTTTCATGATGCGGGTGTAATAGGCCCGGCCTTTGTCGCCTTCCGTGCGGGCGGCGGTCAGTTCCTTTAAGTCATGGCCGGCGCAAAAGCCCGGCCCATTGGCTTTCAGGATGATGACCTTGAGATCCGGGTCGGCGCCGATCTTCTCCACCTCGCCGAGCACACCCTGCATCAGTTCCTCGGAAAGACTGTTGCGGGCTTTGGGGCGGTTGAGGGTCAAGGTGGCGACAGCGTCTTTATCCTCGCGCAGCAGAACCGGCATGGCCGTTTCCGGCGCCTTTGCAGCTTCGCTCATTTCCCGTCTCCCTTTATCCGTTTTGACCATGATAGTGTCCGCGCGGCCCGGCGTCAGGTGTTGTTTGTGCAAAGGGCTGAGCGGCAAAAGGGGTAAAAATGACAAGAGCAACAAAGCCGGTGATGAGCGCCGCGGAGGTCGATGCCTATCTGGCGGAGGTTTTTCCGCAAATGCAGGAGGGCGAGCGCGGCACGCGGACGGAGGAAGTCGGGCCCATGCGCGCGCTTCTGCGCCTTTCCTATGCCGAGCGCAATTTGCGCCCCGGCGGCACGATTTCCGGCCCGGCCATGATGGGGCTTGCCGATCACGCCATGTATGCCGCCATTCTGGCCCATATCGGCAAGGTGGCGCTGGCGGTCACGACCAATCTCACCATCAATTTCATGCGCAAACCCGCGCCAGGCGACCTTCTGGCGGAAGCGCGGATCATGAAGCTCGGCCAGCGCCTGGCAGTCGGGGATGTGACGATCTGGGCGGAAGGCGAGGAGGGGCGGCCCGCTGCCCACGCCCAAGTGACCTATTCCATTCCGCCGGAAAAGCGATAAATACGGTATTATAATACCGCTTCTTTAAGTTGCTGCATTTACGCGCTTTTTCAGGCCGATTTCCGTTGACTGTCCGGCTCACCTCCCATAAAAAGCGGCTCAAACGGGGCATGATGCCCCTACTTGAAGCGATTTGACTGGGATTGAGCATGAAGACCTATTCAGCCAAAACCGCAGAAGTCGAGAAAAACTGGGTGCTTATCGACGCCGAAGGGCTGGTGCTTGGGCGTTTGGCGTCCATCATCGCGATGCGTCTGCGCGGCAAACACAAGCCGACCTTCACCCCGCATATCGACTGCGGCGACAACGTGATTGTCATCAATGCCGACAAAGTGGCTCTGACGGGCCGCAAATTGACGGACAAGGTGTATTACCGCCATACGGGCCATCCCGGCGGTATCAAGGAAACCACGCCGGAAAAAGTTCTGGGCGGCGACCACCCCAACCGGGTGATCGAGCTTGCCGTGAAGCGCATGCTTCCGGGCGGCCCGCTTTCGCGCCGGCAGTTTTCCAACCTGCATGTCTATGGCGGTTCCGAGCACCCGCATGAGGCTCAAAAGCCCGCGAAGCTCGACATCGCTTCCCTCAACCCCAAGAACACGCGGAGTGCGTAAGCTATGACAGAAGAACGCACCACTCTTGAGGATCTCAAAGGCGCGCTGGGCAATGACGGCGCTGCTGCCGAAGCTGCCGTTCAGGCCGAGCCGAAGATCGACGCCCAGGGCCGTTCCTACGCCACGGGCCGCCGGAAAGACGCCATCGCCCGTGTGTGGGTGAAGCCGGGCTCCGGCCGTATCGTCATCAACGGCAAGGAATTCGAGCGCTATTTCGCCCGTCCCGTGCTGCGCATGGTGATCAACCAGCCGCTCACCGTGGCTGGCCGCGAAAACCAGTTCGATATCATGGCGACCGTGACCGGCGGCGGCCTGTCGGGCCAGGCCGGGGCGATCCGCCACGGTCTTTCCCGCGCGCTGACCTATTACGAGCCGGGCCTGCGCGCTGTCCTGAAGAAGCATGGCTTCCTCACCCGCGACAGCCGCGTTGTGGAACGTAAGAAATACGGCCGCGCGAAAGCCCGCCGGAGCTTCCAGTTCTCCAAGCGTTAAGCGCGCCACTACCGGATACGAAAAGGGCGGCCCCAAGAGGCCGCCCTTTTTGTTGCTCTGCAGCCTGCTTTAAGCGGCTGCCAGTTTGGAGAGGAAGTCTTTGACTTCCGTATCCAGAATGGTGGACTGGCCGGATACATCCTCGGCAGCGCTCGAGACGTTCTGCGCGGCAGTGCCGGTTTCCTGCGTTGCCGTGTTCACATCCGCCATATTGTCCGTCACGCCCTGCACGCCATTGGCGACTTCCTGCACGTTGCGGGAAATTTCCTGGGTGGCGGCGGTCTGTTCCTCGATGGCGGAGGCAACGCCCGTCGTGCCCTGACCGATTTCGGTGATGATATCGGTGATATGCTTGATCGCCTCGACCGTGGCGGACGTGGCTTCCTGCATCGCGGCGATCTGGCCGGTAATGCCTTCCGTTGCCTTGGCGGTCTGGCCGGCCAGCGTTTTGACTTCCGAGGCGACGACCGCAAAGCCTTTGCCCGCTTCGCCCGCGCGCGCCGCTTCGATCGTGGCGTTGAGGGCAAGGAGGTTCGTCTGATTGGCAATGTCGTTGATCATGGTCACGACATCGTTGATCTGCTGGGCAGCTTCCGAAAGACGCGTCACCGTCTCTGCCGCGCTTTCGGCCCGGGTGATCGCCTGCGCCGAGATATCACGGGTGGAGGTTACCTGACGGGAGATTTCCGAGATCGAGCTCGACAGCTCTTCCGTGGCGCTTGCCACCATCTGCACATTGGCAGCGGCGGCGTCAGCGGCATGGGTGACATCGCCCGACTTGCGGCTCGTTTCACCGGCAAGCGCGGTGAGCTCGCCCGAGCTCGAGCGCATGATGGTGACGGACCCTGCAAGGTTTTCCAGTACCTGCTTCACGGAGCCTTCGAAGCTCGCGCTGATCTTTTGAATGATCTCGGCGCGTTCGGCCCGTTTCTTCTGTTCCTCGGCCTGTTCGAGCGCCAGGCGTTCGGCCTCGATGGCGTTCTGTTTAAAGACCTCCATGGCTTTTGCCATGGCGCCGATTTCATCGCCTCTATCGAGAGCGGGGATGGCGATGGATTTGTCGCCCTCGGCCAGTTTGCTCATGGCGCCGGTGATCTTGTTGATCGGCCGCGAAATGCCAACCGCCACGAAGAGGCTGGACAGCGCCACGCCAAGTACCGTCAGGCTCAAGACGGCGATCATCAATGAGGAGACCGTGCTCTGCACGCTGTGCCCGTCCTCGATTGCTTTTTCCGAAAGCTCGCGGCCCATGGCGAATAGCGCATCGAATTCCGGTTCCATGACGGCGTAGATGTCGGAAAGTTCGGCAACACCGGCTTCGGCTTCTTTCACGCCTGCAGCATAGGCTTTGAAGCTCTGCTGATAAGTATCCATCAGCGTGCCAATGCGTTTGCGCTCAGCAGGAAAGAGGGAGGAGCTTTGAATAAGGCTGTCGAATTCTTTGCGCCGTTCATCGACCCGGCCGATATATTTGTCATCGCCGCGCAGCATGAAGTCTTTCTCATGGCGGCGCATCATCAGCATCTTGACGGTGAGCGCGTCGAGATTGGCGGCGTCGAGCTTTTCCTCGACCTCATGCACGGCCTTGCGCAGCGTGCCGCTGAGGCCCAGTTCTTCGGAAAGACCGACTTCTTTATAAAGTGCGCCGACCTCAGCCATCTTTGCGCGGTGCGCGGGCAGGGTCTCGCGCAGCTTGGCGAGCGGTGCTTCAAGGTCGCCGGCGATTTCAAGGCCCTGCACCTGCGTGAGCGCGCTTGCGACGCGCTCTGCATCCTTTTCGTATTTTGCCAGATAGGTTTCGTCCATCCGCAGCAGAAAATCTTTCTCGCGGCGGCGCATGCGCAGCGCGCCGCTTTCAATGTCACCTACAAGGACGAGAAGCGTTTCGGCTTCACTGCGCTGGGCTTCGGCGGCATTCAGCGCGGCGTTGCCGGCGAAATAGGTGACGGAGATGACCGTCAGGCCAGCGAGGGCCAGCCCGACAAGGCTGGCAATGCGCCAGGAAATGGAAAAGTTCTTGAACGTGCGCTCCATTACTGCGAAAGCAACGGAGAGCAGGGATGCGGATTTTGTCGACATGGGGGAGAACACCTGTGTTGAGGGTGTTAATGCCCGATAAGGCATTACATTTGTCTGCAGTATTCACAGGCACTCTTAAGACTTGGTTCTCGAATTTTAATTAATTGCTAGCGGTGCCTAGCTTTCCGAGTTCTTGAGTTTGCGGTAAATATTCCTGTAGAAACGCATTTCTTTACTGAGTTTATTATTTTAGCGAGGCCGGAATGATTAAGGTCTATATCGATGGCGAGGCGGGAACGACGGGGCTCCAGATCCGTGAGCGTCTGGCCGCGCGCGCGGATATCGACCTGTTGCAGATCGATCCGGACCGGCGCAAGGACCGGGAGGCCCGGGCGCAGAAGCTCAATGAAGCGGATTTCGCCATTCTCTGTCTGCCGGACGATGCCTCGCGCGAAGCGGTCTCGCTGATCGAGAACCCGGACGTGGGCGTGATCGATGCGAGCACCGCTTACCGGGTCGATCCCGATTGGGTCTATGGCTTCCCGGAAATGGCGCCCGAGCAGCGTCAGCTTATTTCCGGCGCCAAGCGCGTTTCCAATCCGGGCTGTTACCCGACGGGCATGATCGCGCTGACACGGCCGCTCATCGAGGCCGGGCTCCTGCCGAAGGACTGGCCGGTGACGATCAATGCCGTCTCCGGTTATTCGGGCGGCGGCAAGGGCACGATTTCCGAATTCGAGGATGAAGCGGCCGAGAACTATTCCCGCCAGCCTTTCCGGCTTTACGGGCTAACAATCGCTCATAAGCATGTGCCGGAAATGCAGACCTATACGGGCCTGGCGCATCCGCCGCTCTTTTCGCCCGCCGTCGGGCGCTATTACAAGGGCATGCTGGTGGAGATGCCGCTGCAGCTTTGGGCGCTGCCGGGCAAGCCGGAAGTTGGCGCCATTCATGAAACGCTGTCGGCGGCTTATGAAGGCGCGCATTTCGTCGAAGTTGCCTCGCTGGAGGAAAGCGCGGGCCTTGCCAATCTCGATCCGGAAGACCTCAACGGCACGAACCGGATGAAGCTTTTCGTCTTCGCCAATGAGAAGACAGGACAGGCGCGGCTTGTCGCCCAGCTCGACAATCTGGGCAAGGGCGCCTCGGGCCAGGCGGTGCAGTGCCTCAATATCATGGCCGGTGTCGATGAGGCGCTGGGGCTTGAATAAGCTGCTTAGCCTTCGATCAGGATAACCCCGGCTGCCACGGCAAGGGCGGCGATAGCGGCCATGGGCCCCAGCTTTTCTTTCAGAATGAGCGAGGAGATGAGCGCGGCGAAGACGACGCTTGTCTCCCGGACCGCCGAGACAAGGCCGAGCGGGGCTTTCGTCATGGCCCAGAGCACCAGCGCATAGGCAACGACCTGAAGAAGCGCGCCTGGCAGGCCCTGGCGCAGAAGCGTTGCCGGGCTCCAGGCGGCGCTGGGGCCGCGCCGCCAGAGCGCCAGCGCCGTAAAGGCCGCCCCATCCAGCACGAAGAGCCAGGCCACATAGGCAAAGGAGGTTTCGGCGAGCCGCGCGCCGATACCGTCCACCGTGGTGTAGGAAGCGATGAAGCCTGCCGTGATGAGCGCATAGAGCGTGGCGCGCTTTTCATCCTGGGTGCCGCCGTTCTTGCGGAAGGCAAGCGAGATGATCCCGAGCGTAACGAGCAGCATACCGGCAAGGGAGGCGGGGGACAGGGTCTCCCCCAAAAGCACGAAGCCTGCGCCCGCCACCAGAAGCGGCGCGCCGCCGCGGGCCAGCGGATAGACATGGCCGAGCCCGCCATGGGCATAGGCGCGCACGAGAAAGACCTTGTAACCGGTGTGAAGCAGGGTGGTGAGGGCGAGCAGTCCCCAGACTTCCCTGGAGGGCAGCGGCACGAAGAAGATAAGCGGCAGGCCGATCAGCGCCGTCAGCGCCGTCATATTGGCGAGCGAGACGAGCTTGTCGCCCGACGCGCGCACCATGGCGTTCCAGCTTGCATGCATGAGCGCGGTCGCCAGGACGACCAAGAGAATGCCGGTGTCCAGAACTGCCTCCTCTTTCCAGCCGGGTGTGGGGTGTCCGTGGAGATTAGGGGGAGGGGCCAAGCAGCCCTAGAGGGATAATCCGCTTATCGCCTTGCAGAATGCGAGGGGTCGGGTTCCACGTCCCGGTCAATCCTTGGCATGGACCCGGACATATGAACCCGGCGCCTCTTCGATCACCTTAAGCTTCCCGTCGCCGGGAACGCGGGCGGGGACCTTCTTGCCGGATTTCTTGCGCAGCCAGCGCTCCCAATCCGGCCACCAGGAGCCTTTATGTTCGGCCGCGCCCTCAAGCCATTCTTCCGCCGTTTCCGGCAGCTCGGCATTCGCCCAATATTGATACTTCTTGGCGGCGGGCGGGTTGATCACGCCGGCAATATGGCCGGAGCCGGCCAGGGTGAAGGTCACCTTGCCGCCGAAAAGATGTACGGATTTGTAGACCGATTTGTACGGCGCGATGTGATCGCCCCGGCTCGATTGCAGATAGACGGGGCAGGTGACCTTGGAAAGGTCGAGCTTTTCCCCGCCAAGCTCCATGCTGCCCTCGGCCAGGCCGTTTTTCAGATAGCACTCGCTCAAATAGAACAGGTGCATCTTCTGGGGCATGCGGGTGGCGTCCGCATTCCAGAACAGAAGATCGAAGGGCTGCGGGGTGCGGCCCATCAGATAATTGCCGACCACATAGTTCCAGATGAGATCGTTGGGGCGCAGCAGGTTGAACGTATGCGCCATGACGGAGGCGGGCAGGATGCCGCCGCGCTCGCCCATCAGGTTGTTGACGGTGTCTATCTGGGTTTCGTCGATAAAGACTTTCAGATCGCCCGCTTCGGTGAAGTCCGTCTGCGTGGCGAAGAAGGTCGCGGATTTGACGCGCTTGTCTTTCTTCGCGGCCATATAGGCAAGCGTGGCGGAGAGCAGCGTGCCGCCGATGCAATAGCCGATCATATTGACGTCGCGTTCGCCCGTCGCTTTTTCCACAGCGTCGAGGGCTTCGAGGATGCCTTCGCGCATATAGTCCTCGAAGGTCTTATGGGAGAGGCTCTTGTCGGGGTTTACCCAGCTAATGACGAAAACCGTGTAACCCTTTGATACAGCCCATTTAATGAAGGATTTTTCTTCCGTCAGATCGAGGATGTAATACTTGTTGATCCAAGGCGGCACGATGACGAGCGGGCGCTGATGCACCTCCTCGGTCACCGGATCATATTGTATGAGCTGCATCAGATCGTTCTGATAGACGACCTTGCCGGGGGTCGTGGCGATGTTCCGCCCGATCTCGAAGGCGTCCATATCCGTCTGGGTCAGCCGCCAATTGCCATTGGCGAAATCGGCGCGCAGGTTCTGCAGCCCGTCGACCAGATTTTTGCCGTTACTCTCGACGGTTGCGCGTAAGACTTCAGGGTTCGTGAAAAGAAAATTGGACGGTGAAAGCGCGTCCACGATCTGGCGCGCATAGAAGCGGGCGATGTCGTGGCGGTGCGGGTTCAGGCCTTCCGCCGCATCCACGACGCTGATGAACCATTGCGAAAAGAGCAGATAGCCTTGCGCCAGAATGTCGAAAAGCGGGGTTTCCCGCCAGGCGGGATGGCGGAAGCGCTTGTCCTTCGAGGTGTCGATCAGCGGCGCGTCGGCAAGGCCCACCATACGTTTGAGGGCATATTCGCTGACATCGGAGAAATCATGGCGCAGGCGCTCTTCGGCGACGGCCCAGCGGGCGGTCTCCACCGTGTAGCTTTTGAAGGCTTCGGCAAGGGCGGCGCTGGCGGGGCCCAGGATTTCCATCACGGATTGCGGCGGCTTGCCGTCTTCCGTGCGCCCGCGCTCGGCCATCAGCTCCATGAAATCGATGGCGGCTTTCAGAAGGTTTGCGCCCAGATTCTGCGGGCTGCCCCCAAGAGAGGCGCCAAATGGGTCCTCTTGCGGCTCTCCGGGGCCTTTTCCGGCGTCTTTGCCCTTTTCGGCGTCGTGAGGGCGGCGGTCTTTGCCGTTACGGCTTTGCATTCTCTACCCGGGTTACTTCGCTGGCTGCCGGTTTCCAAAGAATTTCAGCCAGATAAACAAACTCAGGCCTAGCAATTCGGAAACGCTGTATACTATACCCTTGAGTTGGCCGGTTTGGGGGGACTCTTTACTCGAAGGGACTGGACCGGCATCTTTGTCTCAGGAAATGGCACGGGCAGCATCCGCCTGTAAAGGAGCGATTAATGGCCCTTCTGAACACCGGGTTGACGCTTTCGAACAAGGAAGGCGCGGAAAAACGGGGCCTGCGCCCCGGCATGACGCAGCGCGTAGGCCGCACAGCGCGCGCCGCATTCAGCGCCGCCGCCATGGCCAGCCTGCTTGCCGCCTGTTCGACAGCCCCCGATTGGGCCCGTCCCGGTCTCATTTACGGGGATGAAGACGCTGCTGCCGCCTCCGCCCAGCAGACCAGCACTGATTCGGATTTCCCGGAAATTCAGGACGTACCGGACCGCCCGCAGGACACCTCCTCGGCTGCCGAGCGCCAGCGCATTGCCGAAGGGCTGGCCGCGGACCGGGAACGCTCGCGCTATACGGATGAAGTGCTGCGCGGCGGCACCGAGCCGCCAGCTTCCGCGCCGCGTGTTGCCGAGCCGACACCGCTGCCTTCCTTGCCGAAAAGCGCCGGCGATGACCGTTCCAATGCGAGCGATGCGGGCAATGACACGGCAGGGGTGATCCCGCCGCCGCCGCGCGGTGGCCGCCGCTCGCTGAACGGCACCGCTCAGTCAGAGCCGACGCCGGAAGAGGCTGCAAAAGCCGCAGCCGATGCCCGCGCCACACCGGTTGAAGATGTCGCCCGCGAGGAAGCGGCGCCGCTGCCTCAACAGACCGCTCAGCCTGCCGCGCCCGCGCAGCAGCCTGCTCAGGTCCAGACCCAGACCCAGACTCAGACTCAGGCCCGTACGCAGACGCAGGTTCAGCCGCAGCGCCGCGCCGCCGTGCCACCGCGCGCCGGCACTCAGTCCGCTTCCCGGGCGCCGGCCAACCCGCGCACCGAAATGGCGCCGATCGACGGGGAGGTTTCCAACGCGACCTCGCCGTCGCTGGCAAACCGCCAGGCGCCTGCTGCCAGCCAGCCGGGTACGCAGACTTACTCGACGACGCAGTTCGAGCGCTCCTCAGCGCCCCAGCTTTCGCCTGAAGCGCTGGAAGCGGCAGGCGGTGTCGTTTCCTCGCGTTACCAGCAGACCCACGGCACCGTGGTTGTTGGCGGCGAGGATGAGCCTGTGACGGTGAATATGGACGCGCTGAACGCGCTGCCGCCGCCTGGACCCGGCGCCTCGCTCGACACACAGATCATCGACGGTGCGGCCGCTTTCACCAGCCAGGGCGGGCCGGAAGCTGCGCCTTTCACGGTCTATTTCGCGCATGGCAAGACGGACCTGACCGAGGATGACCGGAGCAATCTGGCCGAAGTCAAAGCCGCGCTCGACCAATATGGCACGGCGCTGCGTGTCGTCGGCCATGCTTCCTCGCGCACCAACGATCTGCCGCTGGCCCGGCATAAACTCGCTAATTTCGATGTGGCCGCGCGCCGCGCGGAAGCCGTGGCCGCCGAGCTTGCCCGTCAGGGGATCGATCCTTCCCGTATTCTCATCGAGAGCCAGGGCGAGGCCAGCCCCGTCTATCATGAGAGCATGCCGGCCGGTGAGGCAGGCAACAGACGGGTCGAGATTTATATCGAATAAGGCGGCAAACCTTACAAAACGCCTTGATTTGGCCCGGTTTCCGCAGTTTATGTGCGCTGAAGCCGGAGTTTGCGTTTCCCCAGATTACGGCATGGCCCGGGACCTGATTTGGCGGTATAAGGGCCCGCCAGAACATACCCGCATGCCGGGAGATTTCCGAAGATGGATGAAGAGTTTTACAGGATAAAGCGTCTGCCGCCTTACGTGCTGGATGTCGTGAACCGGCTCCGGTCCAAGAAGCGCGCGGAAGGCTGCGACGTGATCGATTTCGGCATGGGCAACCCCGATATGCCGACGCCGAAGCATATTGTCGATAAGCTGGTCGAGACGGTGCAGAACCCGCGTACGCACCGCTATTCTTCTTCGCGCGGCATTCCGGGTCTGCGCAGAGCTCAGGCCGCTTACTACGAGCGCCGCTTCGGGGTGACGCTGAACCCGGAAACGGAAATCATCGCGACGCTGGGCTCGAAAGAGGGCCTGGCGAACCTGGCCCAGGCGATCACCGCGCCGGGCGATGTGATCATCGTGCCGAACCCGACTTATCCGATCCATGCCTTCGGCTTCATCATTTGCGGCGGCGTGATCCGCAACATGCCGGTGGTGGAACCGGGCGAGGAATTTCTGCGCGCTGTGCACCGGGCGATCAAGCATTCCGTGCCCAAGCCCATCGCGCTGGTGCTGAACTATCCCTCGAACCCGACTGCCCATGTGGCCGATCTCGATTTCTACCGGGAAGTGGTGGATCTGGCGAAGAAGAACGATCTCATTCTGATTTCGGATCTGGCTTACTCGGAAATCTACTTCAAGGGCACGGCGCCGCCGCCCTCGCTTCTGCAGGTGCCGGGGGCCAAGGATATTGCCGTCGAGTTCACCTCGCTTTCGAAAACCTTTGCGATGCCCGGCTGGCGCATGGGCTTTGCCGTGGGCAATGAAAAGCTGATCAGTGCGCTGACCCGCATCAAGTCCTATCTCGACTATGGCGCCTTCACGCCCATCCAGGTGGCGGCAACCGCCGCGCTGAACGGACCGGAAGACTGCATTCAGGATATCCGCAATGTCTATCAGGGCCGGCGCGACGTGCTGGTCGAGGCGATGGGCCGGGCCGGCTGGGACATTCCCGCGCCGCCTGCCACCATGTTCGCCTGGGCGCCTATTCCCGAGAAGTTCCGCGAGCATGGCGCGCTGACTTTCGCAACGCTGCTGCTGGAACATGCGGATGTGGCGGTTGCGCCGGGCGTCGGTTTCGGTGAATACGGGGAAGGCTATGTGCGTGTCGGGCTCGTGGAGAACGAGCAGCGCATCCGCCAGGCCGCCGCCAACGTGAAACGCTTCATGGCCAATGCGGACAGCATTCTGGCCGATTACGAACGCAATAATACAAATGTCGTCACCTATGCAGGTTCAGGCGCGCAAGAGAAAGGACGGGCAGGTCAGGTATGAAAGAGCCGCTGAAACTTGCTATTGCCGGCCTCGGAACCGTGGGCGGCGGTGTCGTTAAAGTATTGACCGAAGAAGCAAAGCGCATCGAAGCGCTGTGCGGGCGGAAGATCGAGATTGTCGCGGTGAGCGCGCGCCACCGTCAGCATGACCGCGGCTTCGATATCGATGCCTTTCGCTGGTATGACGACCCGGTTGCCATGGCGGCCGATCCGGACAGCGACGTCTTTGTAGAGCTGATCGGCGGGTCCGACGGGGCGGCGAAACTGGCCGTCGAGCAGGCGCTGGCCTCAGGCAAACATGTCGTCACCGCGAACAAGGCGCTGATCGCCCATCACGGCACGACGCTTGCGCGCATGGCTGAAGATAACCAGGTGGCGCTGCAATTCGAAGCGGCGGTGGCCGGCGGCGTGCCGATCATCAAGGCCCTGCGCGAAGGGTTGGTGGCCAACGGTATCGAGCGTGTGTCGGGGATTTTGAACGGCACCTGCAATTACATCCTGACCGTGATGGAAACCTCCGGCCGGGAATATGAAGATGTGCTCGCCGATGCGCAAAAGCTCGGCTATGCCGAAGCCGATCCGAGCTTCGATGTGGGCGGAACGGACGCCGCGCATAAGCTGACCATTCTGGCGAGCCTTGCCTTCGGCACGCTGCCCGATTTCGATCAGGTCTATGTCGAAGGGCTGGAGACGGTGACGCCGCTCGACATTCGCCTGGCGGATGATTTCGGCTATAAAGTGCGCCTTCTGGGCATCGCTCAGCGCGACGGCAAGCGCATGGAACTGCGTGTGCATCCGACGCTGGTTGGTAAAAGCTCGTCGCTTGCCGCCGTCACCGGTGTCTTCAATGCGGTTGAAGTTGTGGGCAGTCATGTCGGTCCGGTGATGCTGGAAGGGCGCGGCGCAGGCGAGGGGCCGACGGCCTCCGCCGTTGTGGCCGATATCGTCGATGTGGCGCGCGGCAATATTGCCCAGCCTTTCGGTCTTCCCGCCTCCATGCTGGAAGAGGCGAGCTACAAGCCGATCAAGGATCACACCGGGGCTTACTATCTGCGCGTTCACGCCGTGGACCGGGCAGGCTCGATGGCCGAAATTACGCGCGCGCTCGCGGAAGCGGAAGTTTCCATCGAGCGTATCGTACAGCGCAAGGATCCCATACCCGAGGAGGACAACCGTCTTCCCGTCGTCTTCATCACGCATGATACGGATGAAATCACGATGCAGCGGGCTTTGGCGCTTCTGGCGAAGCATAAAGATGTTGTGGACGAGCCGCTGCTTATCCGCATCGAACAGGAATAATGACGAAGAAGGACGGGGACTAGAATGGCAGGCAAGACGGTTGGATTAAGCCGCACATTGGCATTGGAACTGGCGCGCGTGACGGAACGCGGCGCAGTGGCGGCGGCATATCTGGCCGGCCGCGGCGACGAAAAAGCCGCGGACCAGGCTGCCGTGGACGCGATCCGCAAGGAGCTGAACTCGCTGGAGATCGACGGTGTGGTCGTGATTGGCGAGGGCGAGCGCGACGAAGCGCCGATGCTTTATATCGGCGAGAAAGTCGGCACCGGTAAAGGTCCGAAAGTGGATATCGCGCTTGATCCTCTGGAAGGCACGACGCTGACGGCGAAGAATATGCCGAACGCCATGGCCGTGGTGGCGATGGCCGAAGGCGGCAGCCTTTTGAACGCGCCCGACGTTTACATGGACAAGATCGCCATTGGCGGCGGTTTGCCTGAAGGCGTGGTCGATCTCGACCGCAGCCCGACCGAAAACGTGCAGGCGCTTGCCAAAGCCAAGGGCGTCGATGTGAGCCATATCACGGCCTGTATCCTCGACCGGCCACGTCACGCGGACATCATCCGCGAAGTGCGTGAGGCCGGCGCGAAAGTGACGCTGATCACCGACGGCGATATTGCCGGCGTTATTGCAACGACGGATGCGTCGACCGGCATCGACATTTACCTCGGTATCGGCGGCGCGCCGGAAGGCGTTCTGGCGGCGGCGGCGCTGCGCTGCATCGGCGGCCAGATGCAGGGCCGTCTCGTGACCAACAATGAAGAGCAGAAGGCGCGTGCCGCGCGCATGGGGATCGAGAATTTCAACCGTAAATACAATATGGAAGAAATGGCCTCGGGCGATGTGATCTTCGCGGCGACGGGCGTAACGGACGGCTCTATGCTGGAAGGCATCCATTTCAATGGCCCCGCCGTTTCGACCCATACGATCGTGATGCGGTCTTCGACGGGCACGGTGCGCTCGATCAAGGCGACGCATACGCAGATGGAAAAATTCGTCAAACCCTGATCCTGAAGGAGAGCGAGTGAACGGCGTCAAGCCAGAGGCGAAAGGCGCGGCAGGCGCCGCCTTTCTAGGCGTCGAGCGCTCGCTCACGGGTAAAAGATGGGCGAGCCGGGTTGAAGACGACCGGCTCGCGCTGACCCTTTCCCAGCGGCACGATCTGCCTGAATTGCTGGCGCGGGTGCTTGCAGGCCGCGGCGTTGGGCTCGATGAAGCGCCGAAATTTCTCGAGCCCTCTATTCGCGGCTATATGCCGGACCCTTCCGTTCTCACCGATATGGACAAGGCGGCGGAGCGCGCCGCCAAGGCCATCATGTCGGGTGAGAGCATGGCCGTCTTCGGCGATTATGATGTGGATGGGGCGACGTCCTCGGCCTTGCTCATCCGCTATTGCCGCGCCGTAGGCGCGCCGCTGCGCTATTACATTCCCGACCGCATCAAGGAAGGCTACGGCCCCAATGCCCCGGCGCTTCTGCGCCTGCGCAAGGAGGGGGTGAAAGTGGTGCTGACCGTCGATTGCGGCACCATGGCGCATAAGGCGCTCGGGCAGGCGAAGGAAGCGGGCCTGCATGTGCTTGTCCTCGATCATCACCAGGCCGAGCCTGCGCTGCCGCCCGTTACCGCGCTCGTCAATCCCAACCGGCTCGATGATGAAAGCGGGCTCGGCCAGCTGGCCGCCGTGGGCGTGACGTTTCTTTTCATTGTGGCGCTCAACCGGGCGCTCAGGCAGGCGGGCTGGTTTAACGGTGAGCGGGAAGAACCCGATCTCTTGCAATGGCTCGATCTCGTGGCGCTCGGCACGGTCTGCGATGTGGTGCCGCTGACGGGGCTCAACCGGGCTTTCGTCGCGCAAGGGCTGAAAGTGATGGCGCGGCGCGCCAATCCCGGCATTGCGGCTCTTGCCGATGTGAGCCGCCTGGACGGGCTTCCCTCGACTTACCATGCAGGCTTTTTGCTCGGCCCCCGCGTCAATGCGGGCGGGCGCGTCGGGCGCGCCGATTTCGGCACGCGGCTGCTTTCGACGGATGATCCCGTGGAAGCCGCGCAGATCGCCGAGGAACTCGACCGGTATAACAAGGAGCGCCAGGCGATCGAGGCGGAGGTGCTGGAAGAGGCGATGGGGCGCATCGAGGCACGCTTGCAGCAGGAACGGCGCAACACGTTGCCGCCGCTCATCATGGCCCATAGCGAGGGCTGGCATCCCGGCGTTATCGGCATCGTGGCGAGCCGCATCAAGGACCGTTGGGACCGGCCGAGCTTCGTCATCGCCATCGATGAAAAAGGCGAGGGTAAGGGCTCCGGCCGCTCGGTGCCCGGCGTCGATATGGGCCGGGCGGTGACGGCGGCGCTTGAAGAGGGGCTTCTCGTCAATGGCGGCGGCCACGCTATGGCGGCGGGGCTGACGGTGAAGGCGGGCAAGATAGAGGCGCTGGAGGCCTTTCTGAGCGCCCGTATGGAGGCGGACGTGGAAGCGGCGGCGAGTGACCGGCGGCTGACGCTGGACGGCGCGCTCGTGCCCAAGGCGGCGACGCGCGCGACGCTGGAAATGATCGAACGGGCCGGGCCTTACGGCGCCGGCAATACCGAGCCGCGATTCGCGCTGCCGCGTTTGCGGCTGATCCGCGCGCGTGTTGTCGGGCAGAACCATGTCAGCTGCATTCTTTCCGGCGAGGATGGCGGCACGATCAAGGGAATCGCATTCCGTGCGGCGGAAGGACCGCTTGGACAGGCGCTTCTGGACGGCCATAGAGGGCTTTATCACGTTGCCGGGCGGCTTAAAGCGGACGATTGGCAGGGCCGAAAAGGCGTCCAGCTGCACATTGACGATTTAAGTGCGGTTTAATGGCATTTTCGCCCTGGGACCGGCTTGCAATATAGCGAAATACCCCCTATAAGCTGCCCTCGCCGGGCGCCCTTCGTCTATCGGTTAGGACGCCAGATTTTCAATCTGGAAAGACGGGTTCGACTCCCGTAGGGCGTGCCACTTTCTCCCCCCGGCGGCACCGACAAGGCCTCGCAACGAGGCTGGGAACCGGGCCGGGGAAGGGCGAGTTCTCCAAAAAATTCCATGAAATTGTTTCGTGCGCGGCTGGCGTCAGGACACCGGCTGGTATTCCGCGAAGACAATGATCTGCAGGCGGTCCTCGTCATCCGTGGTGAGCGGGGCGGCCATCATCTCCGCATCCATGAAGGTACGCTCTTCGTGGCTGACCTTGCCGCTGATGCGGATGGGCGCGCCGGCAAGAAGGACGGCGGCGGCATAGCAATCGAAGCGTGTGGCTTGCTCAAGCGGCAGACACTCGCGGATGAATTGCCGGTGCATCTTGCCATAGACCTGCTCGATACTGTCCCCGGCGATCCGGCAATAGAGATTGAGGGGAGCAGTCGCGTTCCGGTTCACCTCGAAAAGGCCGACATTCGGCAATTGCGCGGAAAGCTCGACGGGACTGATGTCGCGCCGGTTTGGAAAGGCACCGTCCTTGCATTTCGAGAGCCAGTATCTGTAGCCCGTTTCAGGGATGTCATAGCGAAAGTCGAGCGCCGTATCGATGAAGCTGGGCGGCGAAAAACTTTCGCAGCGCGTGATCACCGCGTCCAAACTTTGCGGGATCTCTGTATGCTCATCTTGCTGCGGTCCGCTCTGCGCGCCCGTGCCGATAGTCGATTGGAATGTCGATGACATTGTTCCCCCCGGCGAGCTTTTCTCAAATCAAACGGAAGAATCCGCAAATTGAAAACAAATACTCGCTCCTCTCCGACTCACAGTCTGATCATGAAACCGTAAGTTTCACAGGTCAAGGAGGCTGTGAGTATTTGGTAAAGAGGAATTAACCAAATAAAGGCGCGGAGTTCAGCTATCCATGCGGAATTCGGCAAAAACGAGCGATGTAATGGAATTCGTTTCGCTGTTGGTCAGCGGTGCGAACAGGCACTCGATATAGAGGTAGCTTTTTTCCTCGTAGGCGATGCGGCTGGTGACGCGCAGCGGCGCTTTTGCCACCCACAGCGCCCGAAAAATGATCTGCCAGCGCGCGAAGATTTCAGGCGGCAGCCGCTTTCGAAGGTCCTGCCGGCTCATCATGCCGAACACCCGCTCGATCTCGGCACCGGCCAGGCGGCTGAAAAGCTCAATGCCGCCATTTTCGTTTTCGGTAACGTCAATCAGGGCGACCGTAGGCAGATATTTGGTGATTTCCGCCGGGCTGATGGCCGAGCGGGGCGGAACGGGGTTTTCTTCCGTACGCTTGGAACTCCAATATCCGAGGCCCGCTGCGGGCACGCGGTATTCGAAGGCCAGTGCGGGATCGATCAGAATGGGCGGATTGAGCGCGCCGGCACGCGTGATCTGCTCTTTCAATTCTTCGGATATGGGTTCGTCTTTTCTTGTTGAATTGAAGTACTTACCGCCTTCTGGCGCGCAGTCGGAACTGCAATTCATACCGCGTCTCCTTAATCCCCCAACTCGCGAGCGTTCTTGATTGAAAGAGCATGGGATGTACTACCTAGAACTGCAAATAAAAACTTCACTTTATAAATCTCTTCTTGATCGCTCCGGCAGCTTGAACTATCCAAAGCGCACCTTAGGGGAGTAGCCGCCCTCCTGTTTTGGGAGGGGCGCATGTCAACATAATTGGCGGGCATATCCGCCATGGCATGTGCGCGACGCAGAAGCATTGCCTTTTGCGGGTTGGCGAGACCGACGGCTTTACCGCTCGTGCTGGGCCGGGCGGGTGTAAAGCCGCGTCTCGTTCACCGGCCCTTGGGAGCATTCATGTCACAATTAGCCGCGATGTTTATCGCCGTCTTTCTTGCAGAGCTTGGAGACAAAACGCAGCTGGCCACGGTTTTGTTCGCCTCGAGCCGCGAGGTCTCGCCGTTTCTCGTTTTCATGGTGGCGGCAGCGGCGCTGACCGCTTCGACGGCCATGGCGGTTTTCGCCGGGCATTTTGCCGGGGAATATCTTGCCCGCCTGCCGCTTAAGTTGATTGCGGGCTCGGGCTTCGTGTTGCTCGGCCTATGGACGATCTACAGCCATTTTTCGGAGATGTGAGCGGGTCACCGGGTTGCCGTCACGTCCACATGGACGGTGACGTGCAGCCCGGCAATGCCGGGCGCGGCCATTTCCCCTTCGCCGACCTTGAAGGCAAGGCGGTCGATCCCGGTGCTGCCTTTCGCATGGGCGGTGTTGCCGTCAATGTCGAGGGTGAAGGGCAGGGCGAGGGGATTGGCGATGCCTTTCAGGGTCAGCGTTCCTTCCGCCACATATTCATTACCTTCCAGATGGCGTACCTTCTGCGACTGGAAGACGGCCGTGGGAAAGTTCGAGGAATTGAACCACTGGCTGCCAGGCAGCGCGCCGTCGCGGTCGCCTGCGCCGGTCTTCACGCTTGCCGTGTCGATCTCTGCGCGGATGGAGGCGGCTTCCAGATTTTCCGGATCGAGCGTGATGTCGGCGGTGAAATTTTCAAAGCGCCCGGTGAACGGCGTGCTGCCTTGCGTCGCCTCGAAGGTCACTGCGCTTTCCTCTTTGATAAGCGTCCACTCGGACGCCTGTGCGGCGGCAGCGCCGAACAGGAGAGCGGTCAGGCAAAGCGAGAGAAGGCGGGCAAGGCGGCGCGTGGGAAACATGGGCAATCCTTTATGAGGGGCGGCGCATCCAGGGGGCCATGCGCGTGAGGACCGTGTCCTTGAGCATATAGTGATGGCGCAGCGCAGCTGCCGCATGCAGACCGATCAGCGCAAGGGCTGCCCAGACGAGAATTTCATGCACTTCATGCGCAATGTCTTCGTAAAGCGCCTTATCGGGGCTCTGCGTGACAAAGCCCAAATGCGGCCATTCGAAGAGGCCGAAATAGAGCGTGGGGATGTTGTAGGGCGAGGCGGAGACCATCACCCAGCCTGAGAGCGGCAGGAGAAGGAGCGCGGCATAAAAACCGTAATGCGCGGCGCTGGCAGCAAACCGCTCCCAGCGCGGCATATGGGCCGGCAGGGCGGGTGTGGGATTGCTGATGCGCCAGAGGAGCCTAAGAACGACGAGCACCAGAATGCTCAGCCCCAGGGACTTGTGAAACTGGAAAAGCGGATAGACCAGCGGGTCGCCTTTCGGCAGCCAGTCCATATAGAAACCGACACCCAGCATGGTGAGCACGGCGAGCGCGATCAGCCAATGCAGCGTCACGGCGACGGCCCCATAGGCCTCGGGCGTATTGCGCAGTTTCATTCTTCCGGTTTGCCTATCGTGCTTGCAACGGGAGCGGGGGCCCAGAAACTGGGCACCCATTGGCGGGCTCTGGCGCGGCCGAGCAGTTCTTGCCTGTCGGAGAGCATGGCGCGGGCGCGGTTCAAGAGTTCCGTGTCGTTTTCCTGCGCGCCCAAGGAAAGGCGCATGGGGTTCACGTCATAAAGGTGGAGCCAGCTGCCAAGGTCCACCGGGTCTTCGCTCGGCCCCACACCTGCCACGTAAAGCGCTATGAGCGTGCGCTGGGCTTCGAAGGTACCGGCCTCCGCCGCCCGTTCGATCCAGGTCACGCCCTCGCTGAAGTCCGGATCGGTACGCAGTTTTTCCGCATTAGGCAGGGCGGTCGCGGCATTCTGCGGCATACCCGCAAGGCGGAGCTGGCAGATGCCCAGGGCGAGCTGCGCCTGTTCGAAGCCGCGCCCGCGTGTGGCGAGCGGCTTCAGGCGGTCGATCGCGCCGTCGCATTCCCCGTCGTTTTTGAGGCGGAAGCCTTCCCAGTAAAATTCATTCGGATCGCGGTAATTCGCCCGCTCGCGCACCTCCAGATAGCCGGGGCGGCGCGGATCGTTCGGCAAGCCTTGGGCGCTGGCCTGCAGAGCCACCAGGCAGGACAGCGTCAGGCCCAGCGCGACAGCCGGGGCAAAAGCTCTAAGCAAAACCGTTGGTCCATGCCGTTCAAACATGGACCGAGGTTATAGGGTCTTGAAGGAGGGGGCAATTGGCCACTTTTCCGGCTGCCAAGCGGTTACCTGCCTCGGCCTCAATAGAAGTGGATGAGATATTGGCTGCCGCGCAGCACGTAGGAATGGCCGCGGCCATTATAGCACATGGTGCCGCCGAGCTTCGCCGGGCGCCCGCGCCAATAGCCGTCCCGGTAAACGGGGTGGCAAGGGCGTTTCCCATAGGAACGGTAGTAATGATTGCCCCAGCCGCCGCCCTGATAGGAGTGACGGTAATAGCGTTTGTAATGCTTGGGCGCATAGTGATGGCGCTTGGCGATGTAAGGCCGGTGATGTTTGTAATACCGCTTGTGGTGATGCTGCCTGTAGCCGTAACCGTGGTTCCAGCCAATCGAGACGCCGATATTCACATCGCCCGCGCGGGCAGGCTGCGCGTTGGCGCCGAACGCGGTCAGAGCGAAAACACCGGCAAGTACGAGCGCGAGTTTTTTCATGGGGGAACCTCTTCGACTCATCGTTGCGGGATGAGGAAAGAATGTTGCCCGCTGGCTGAACGCCTTATGAACCGCTTGTTCAGCTAGGCTCGTACCTGCCGCTTATGAGGCTTACCAGTGCCCGGTATTTTCCATGCTCGCCCAGGGCTCTTTCGCCGGCAGCGGGCTGCCCTTCTGCAGCAGTTCGATGGAGATATTGTCGGGTGAACGCACGAAAGCCATGCGCCCGTCACGCGGCGGACGGTTGATGGTGACGCCCTGATCCATCAGCTTCTGGCAGGTCTCGTAAATGTCATCGACCTGGTAAGCGAGGTGGCCGAAATTGCGCCCTTCGCCGAGCTCTTCCGGGTCCCAGTTATAGGTCAGCTCGATCTGCGCATCTTCCTGACCGGGAGGCGCCAGAAAGACCAGCGAAAACCGGCCTTCTTCGATATCGAAGCGGCCCATGTTTTTCAGGCCGAGCTTGTTGCAGTAAAAATCGAGCGAGGCGTCGAGGTCGCTGACGCGGACCATGGTATGGAGATAACGCATGAGCATCCTATAATCAGGTTGAATTTGGCCGCATGATCCAGCAAATGGCCCGCAGGGTCAAAAAAGAAACGGTGAACGGAAACGACGGGAAGGGGCAATGAGCCAGGAACTGAAACGGGCAATCGAGGAAAGCTACCGCGTGGTGGTTTTTACCGGGGCGGGGATCAGCACGGAATCCGGCATTCCCGATTTCCGCAGCCCAACGGGGCTTTGGAAGAAATATGCGCCCATCGATTTTCAGGAATTCATGGCCTCGGCCGATATGCGCGCGGAGGCCTGGCGGCGTAAATTCGAAATGGACAAGACCATGGCGAAGGCCGCGCCCAATAAGGGCCATATGGCGATCGCCAAATGGGTGGGCGAGGGCAAGGTGAGCCATGTCATCACGCAGAATGTGGACGGGCTGCACCATGTCTCCGGCGTGCCGGAAGACAAAATCATCGAACTGCACGGCAATGCGACCTATGCAACTTGCCTCGGCTGCGGATTGCGCCATGAGCTCGATGAGGTCCGCGCTTTGTTCGAGATCTCGGGCGCCGCGCCCGATTGCCGGGACTGCGGCGGCATTGTCAAATCGGCGACGATCTCCTTCGGTCAGGCTATGCCGGAAAAGGAAATGGAACGGGCCCATGAGGCGACACTGGGCTGCGATCTCTTTCTGGCCATCGGCTCGTCCCTGCAAGTGTTCCCGGCGGCGGGCTTTCCCATTCTGGCCAAGCGCAATGGCGCGCGGCTGATCATTCTCAACCGGGAAGAAACGGATATGGACGAGATTGCCGATCTCGTTTTGCATGAAGAGATCGGCCCGACGCTGCGTACCGCCGCCTTGCTGAACTGAGATCAGTCCAGTGCGTCGAACGGATTTTCAAAACGGGTGAGGCGCGCCCATTCGGCTTGAATGCGCTCGCGCTGCGCACGGCGGGCGACAAGCTCCAGGCGCAGCCCGTCCGGATCGCTGAAAAAGATCGCGTAATAATCCGGCGCATAATCGGTGTGATAGGCGGGCTCGCTTGCCTCGATCCCGGCGGCTTTCAGCTGATGCCAGGCTTCTTTCAGCGCCGCTTTGTCTTTCACCTGCAGGCAAAGATGATGCAGCCCCGGCTGATAAGGATCGTGGGCCGGGGCATGAGGCGAGGCCGGGCGGATAGAAATCTGCATCACTTTGTTGAAGTAGTGATAATGCGGTGCCCCGGCGATTTTCATGTCGCCGCGCCGGAAATCCAGAATACCGAATACCGTGTCGTAAAAGCGCATGGACCGCTCGATATCCGAGACGGATAAATAGAGATGGTCCATAGCGGTCACTTCGACAGGATTTTCCGAAAGCATGCGCGTGTCCTTGATGAAGGCCCGTGTCCGGCGTCTCTAACGGGCGCTTGCCCAGCCGCCGGCAAGGGGAATGATCTGCCCCGTGATAAAGCTGGAATTCTCGCTGGCAAGATAAGTGAGAAGGGAGGCGGCTTCCTCGGGCTTGCCGAGGCGGCCCATCGGAATGTTTTTCAGGATGCGCGCGGCCTTGTCCGGATCGGCCATGAGCTCGGGCGGGAAATAGTCCGGGTTGTCCACGAAATTGGGCGCTACGGCGTTCACTTGAATATTGTCGGCGGCAAGCTCCACCGCCAGCGTGCGGGCAAGCGCATTGGCCGCGCCGCGCGCCGACACATAGACCGAATAATTGCGCAGGCCATTGAGCGGCGCAGCGGAGGTGTTGAAAATGATTTTGCCGCTGCCCTGCTTTTTCATTTGCGGCACGGCGGCGCGGGCCATGGCATAGGCTTTGAAAAAGAGCGCTTCGAAAGTTTCGGCAAGGAGCGTGTCGCTTGCTTCCTCCACGGCGGCGCGGTGCGCGGGATAGGCGTCATTATTGATGAGCACATCGAGCGCGCCGCCTTTCTCCACCACCTCTGTCACCAAAGTGTCAGGCGAGCCTGGTAGGAGCGCCGTTGCGCCGGGACAGGCCTTTTCATAAGCGCTGCGTTTGCCGTCATCGGTGAAATCGGGATCCGTGCCGAAGACTTTGTAGCCTTCCTCCAGCAGCGCTTTCGAGCCGGGCATGCCGATGAAGCGGGTGACGTCGGTGATCAGAACGGTGCGGGGCAAAACGGCTTCTCCCTTTCTCGCGGCCAGGCAGCTCAGCCTTGCCGATTTACGCATGAGTGCGATTGTTATTATGCTGGCAGGATCATAAGCGGGAGGAAGAGGCGTCACAATGAACGATGTAACAGGCGGCCAACAAGCCTGGTGGAAAGGGGCGATTGTTTATCAGATCTACCCGCGAAGCTTTTGCGACACGAATGGGGACGGGATCGGCGATCTGGCGGGCTTGCGCAGTAAGCTTGATTATGTGGAAAAGCTGGGGGCGGACGCGCTCTGGCTCTCGCCGGTCTATCCCTCGCCCGACCGGGACTATGGCTATGACGTGTCGGATTATTGCGATATCGACCCGAAATTCGGCACGCTCGCCGAATTCGACACGCTGGTGAAAGACCTGCACGGGCGCGGGCTGAAGCTTATTCTCGATCAGGTGCTCAGCCACACGTCGGACCAGCATCCCTGGTTTCAGGAAAGTCTGCTTTCGCGGGATAACGCCAAGAAGGATTGGTACGTCTGGGCGGAGGCGAAGGAAGACGGCACGGTGCCAAACAATTGGCTGAGCGCCTTTGGCGGGGCCGCCTGGTCCTGGCATCCGCTGCGCCGGCAATATTACTTTCATAAGTTTCTGCGCCAGCAGCCGAAGCTGAATTTCCACAATAAAGACGTCGTCAAAGCGGTGATGGATGTGCTGCGCTTCTGGCTGGAGCGCGGGGCGGACGGGTTCCGCCTCGATGTGGCGAACAGTTTTGTCCATGACGAAAAGCTGACCGACAATCCGCCCTTGCCGATGGAGGAACGCTCTTTCCTCGATTGGGCCCATGCGCCGCGCCTGCAGCAGCATATCCATGATGCCAACACGCTGGAAAACGAATGGTCGATGCGTGAAGTGCGCCGCGTGATGGACGATTATGAAGGGAGCTGGGCATTCGGCGAGTTTTCCGAAGAGCCGAAACGCCTGCCGCTTTATGCGGGCGAGCCGGACAAGCTGCATACGGGCTATACGTTTCATTTCCTGGAAAGCTGGTCCTTCGAGCCTGCCACCTTCCGCGCTTACTACGAAGACGTGCTGGCGGCGGCGCCCGACCTTTGGCCTTGCGTGACCTTTTCCAATCATGACGTGATCCGCACGGTGACGCGCTGGGGCGGCGGCGCGGGGGATGACGAGCTTGCAAAACTTTGCCTGCTCATTCTCCTGACGTTGCGCGGTACGGTGCTGATGTATCAGGGCGAGGAGCTTGGTCTGCCGGAGGCCGATCTGGTGCGCGAGGACATTCGGGACCCGGTGGGCGATCTCTATTTCCCTTTCGCCAAGGGACGCGACGGCTGCCGCACGCCGATGCCTTGGGAAGAAGGAAAACCCCATGCGGGCTTTACCTCCGGCACGCCCTGGCTACCGATGCCCGGGAGCCACTTAACCCGCAGCGTGGAGGCGCAGGAAAAAGACCTGACCTCTGTGCTGCATTTCACCCGCGCGGCAATCGCCTTGCGCAAAAGCGATGCGGCGCTCACCTGGGGCGCCATCCGTTTCGAGGAAGGGCCGGACGGCGTGCTGATTTATGAGCGCGCTCATGAAGGAGAGAAACGGCGCTGCCTTTTCAATCTCACACGGGAGGCGAAGAGCGTCCCAGCGGAAGGCGACGTGCTGTTCCAGACGGGCGTGGGGAGCTTGAGCGAGGGGACGCTGGAGCTTGGGGCCCATGCGGGTGTCGTGATGAAAGTGTGAGTGCCGGGCTGCAAAAGCTGCATGGACCCCGGCACGGGGGCCGGGGTGACAGCTTCTATTGAAGGCAGAGGCTGTGCGACATACTCAAGCTGTACGGCACACTAAACCGTCACCACGGGCTTGTCCCGGGGTCCATCCGAGCTTGCAACCTACCGCTAAGCCTTCGTCCGCGCCGCCAGCGCTTCGGGCGTGTCAAGGTCCCGGTGGATGGTGTCCTCCGGCACCGGCACTTCGCAGACCGCCTCTTCATACTGCGCGATCAGCGGTTTGGCGCCGATATCGCCTCTCAGCGATTGCATCTCCTCGAAGAAGCGCGCATCCCACAGCACTGGGTTGCCGCGCTTGCCGGCGAATGTGGGAATGCAAATGAGGCGGCCTTCTTCGGGATCATAAGCGGCAATCAGCCGGTCGATGGTGCTGGCGCTTACATCCGGCATATCGCCGAGAAGAATAAGGAGCGCATCGGCGCCTTCCTTTTCGGCGGCGGCGATGCCGGCTTTCAAGGACGCGCTGAGGCCTTCGCGGTAATCCGGATTATGGGTGAGGCGGAGTTTGTTACCGGCGGGCAGGTGCGCGGCAAGTGCGGCCTCGACCGCCTCTTTCTCGTGGCCGGTGACGGCAATAATTGTGTCCGCGCCGGAGGCCAGAGCGGCTTTTGCCGTGCGGGCCACCATGGGCACGCCGTCGATGGGGGCAAGAAGCTTGTTCTGCAGCCCCATGCGCGAGGAGCGTCCGGCGGCGAGAATAAGCGCGGCGATGCGCGGGCGGGCGCTGCCCACCTTGCCGCCTTCGCGTGGCTGCGGGCGGCTCGAGATTTCCTTCAAAAGGCCGCCGACGCCCATGGCGGTGATGTCTTCGCGCGCCACCGGCAGATTGGCGGCAAGGCGCTGCATCACCCAGTCCGCGCCGTTCAGCTTGGGCGAGCGGGCACAGCCCGGCAGGCCGAGCACGGGGTTGCCGGAAAGCTCCCCCAACAGCAGAAGATTGCCGGGATCGACGGGCATGCCGAAATGAAGGACCCTGCCGCCGGCTGCTTCGATCGCGGCGGGCACCACATCCTGCCGGTCGACGATCGCCGAGGCGCCGGAGACGAGAAGAATGTCGGCTTTCCCCGCCATCTCCTTCAAGGCGGCGGCCAGGGGGGCGGGCTCGTGGGCAAGGCGGGCCTCGTCCACCAGCGTGCCTTCCAGCGCCGTGATGCGTGCTTCCAGCACCTGGCGGGTCTTGTCGAGCAGGCTTTCCTTCAGGCTCGGCAGCTGCGTGGAAAGAAGGCCGTAGCGCTGCGGCTGGAAGGGGGCAAGGCCGAGGGCTGTTTGCTCACGGGCGATGGCGCAGGCTTCTTCCAGCGCCTCTTTCGGGCAGGCGAAGGGGATGATTTTGACGGTTGCCACCATCTGCCCCTCGCTCACGCTCTCATAAGGGGCAAGGGTCGCAAGCGTGATCGCCTCATGAACGGCGTTGATCCGGTCGATGGCGCTGCGGTCGATCAGGGTGAGGCCTGCCGTTTCGGCGAAAAGATTGGCCCTGCCGGTGAAGGGGGCGCCGGGCCGCAGCCCGCTATCGGCGCCGAGCGCTTCGGCAAGCTGTGCGGCGGCTTCATCTTCGGGCACCTCATCCGAGCCGAGATGGGCGGCAAAGACGGTTTCGATGCCTTCGGCTTGAAGCGCGGCAATGTCGGCGGCGCTCAGTTTCCGGCCCTTTTTGAAGCTTTTGGCCCCGGCGCGCAGGCTATGGGCGAGGAGCGCGCCTTCGGCCTCTTTCACGGGCAGATCGGCGAATTTCATGTCCGCAGCCTCGCCGTCATTTCTGCAAGGATGGAGACGGCGATTTCCGCCGGGCTGCGCGCGCCGATGGCAAGGCCGACCGGCCCGTGGATGCGGGCAAGGGTGGCCTCATCGAAGCCGGCCGCCGTCAGCCGTTCCAGCCGGGCGGCATGGGTCTTCTTGGAGCCGAGCGAGCCGATATAGAAGCAAGGCGCCTTGAGGGCGACCTGAAGGGCCGGATCGTCCAATTTGGGGTCGTGGGTGAGGGTGACGACGGCGGTGCGGGCATCGGGCGCAAGCTCGGCCATGGCCTCATCCGGCCAGCTTCGCACCAGGCGGACGCCCGGAAAGCGCTCCTCGCTGGCAAACGCCTCGCGCGGGTCGATGACGGCGACGTCATAACCAAGATCGCCTGCCATGCGCGCCAGCGGCTGGGCGATATGCACCGCGCCCACCAGAATGAGGCGGAGCGGGGGATTGAAGACGTTGAGAAACCACTCGCCGTCCGGGCCTTCCACGGTGCGCGATTTGTCGGATTTCACGACTTGAGAAACTGGTTCAATTAACCATGTTTCTTCAATATTTTCAGATGGATAGATAAGTTTTTCGATTCCATCTCTTAACCTTGTTGCCAACACGACGGCACGCTTTTCGTCGCGGGCGCGCAGCAAGGCGTCGAGGGTTTGGCGCTGCATCAGACCCCCTTTACCGGCTCGACCAGGACGCGGATGCGCCCGCCGCAGGCAAGGCCGACTTCCCAGGCCATGGCGTCTGAGACGCCATATTCGAGGATCTCGGGCGCGTCCCTCTCCATCAGATCGAGGGCGCGGGTGATCACATCGCCCTCGATGCAGCCGCCGGAAACGGAGCCGGTAAAGGCTGTGTCGTCGCGGATGACGAGCTGGCTGCCGACGGGCCGGGGGGCCGAGCCCCAGGTTTCGATCACCGTGGCAAGGGCGACTTTATGGCCGCCCGCCAGCCAGGCGGCGGCTTGTTCCAAGACCTGATCGTCCGTGAAGGTTTCACTCATAGCTGGGCTCTCATGCTGGAATGCCGGTTGCCCTTCATATGGGGAGTGCCGGAGAGCGCGTCCACCAGGGCGCTTAAACTATCGAGATTATGGACGGGCCGGAATTCATCCACATGGGGCAGCATGGCCCGGATGCCGGCGGCCTTGGGCTCGAAGGCGTCATAGCGCAAGAGCGGATTGAGCCAGATAAGCCGCCGGGAGAGGCGGGCGAGGCGCTTGATTTCAGGCTCCAGCCCGCCGCCGCCTTCCCGGTCGAGCCCGTCGGTCACGAGCAGCACCACGGCGCCCTGGCCGAGCACCCGGCGCGCCCATTCCACATTGAAGCGGCGCAGCGTCTCGCCGATCCGGGTGCCGCCGTCCCAGTCTTCGGCAGCCCTGGAAATCTCCCCGAGCGCCGCGTCGATATCGCGGTGGTGGAGATGGCGGGTGATATTGGTGAGCCTGGTGCCGAAGAGAAAGGCATGAACCCGGTCCCATTCATGGGTGATCGCGTGGAGGAAATGCAGGAAGACCCGCGCATAGAGCGACATGGAGCCTGAAATATCGAGCAGCACCACGATGGGCGGCATGCGCCGGTGGGGCTCCTTCCGGCGCAGTTCCATGAGGTCGTGGCCGCGGAAGCTTTGCTGCAGGGTGCGGCGCATGTCCACCTGCCGCCCGCGCGGGGCGGGCCGGGCGCGGCGGGTGAGCTGCTCTTTGACGGGCAGGCGCAGGCGGCGGAGCGCGGCCTTCGCCTCGGCCAGTTCCGCCGTGCTCATCTGCTCGAAATCGCGGGTACGCAGCACTTCCTCGCGCGAGAGCGTTTCGCGGGCATCGATCTCGGTATCGGGTTCTTCTTCCTGCCGCTCTTCATCGTCGTTCATCAAGGCTTCGGCGAGGCGGCGGAGCGCCTTTTCGCCGGGCTCTTTGTTCTCCGGCGTGCGCAGCTCGGGCAGGGCGAGCGCCATCATCCGCTCGAGCAGCTTCGGTTCCTGCCAGAAAATGTGGAACGCCTGGGAGAAGAGCTCATGAGCCTCATGGCTGCGCACGAGGGCGGCATGGAGCGTCCAATAAAAATCGGCCTTGGAGTGGAAGCCCGCATATTCCACCGCTTCCACGGCATCGAGAATATCGCGCGGGCCGACGCTCATCCCGGCCCGGCGCAGCACCCGTCCGAAATGGACGATATTCTCGGCAAAATGCCCGGCAGGCGGCGCGGCGCTCAAAGTCCCACCTTTTCCTCGCCCGCCGCCATGCGGGTTTTGATCTCCCCCAGAAGCCTCGCGGCTTCCGAGCCTTCAATGCGGGCAATGTCTTCCTGATATTTAAGAACGGTGCCCAGCGTGTCGTTGATGTTCTCGCCGGTCAGTGAGACGGCATCGAGCTCGATCAGCGCGCGGGCCCAGTCGAGTGTTTCGGCAACGCCGGGTTTTTTGTAAAGGTCCTCGCCGCGCAGGCGCTGCACGAAGGCCGTGATTTCGCGCGAAAGCGTTTCGGGCGCCTCAGGCAGGCGGGCGCGCAGGATTTCAAGCTCGCGTTCCTCGGAGGGGTAATCCACCCAGTGATAAAGGCAGCGGCGCTTCAGCGCGTCGTGAATCTCGCGGGTGCGGTTCGAGGTGATGATGACGATGGGCGGTTCTTTCGCCTTGATCGTGCCGAGTTCCGGGATCGTGACCTGGAAATCGGAGAGCAGCTCGAGGAGATAGGCCTCGAAAGGCTCGTCCGTCCGGTCGAGCTCGTCGATCAGCAGTACCGGCGGACCGGCGGTATCCGGTTCGAGCGCCTGCAGGAGCGGACGGTGCAGCAGAAACTTTCCGGAGAAAAGATCGCTGGCGAGGTCCTCGCGCGCCGCGGTGCCGCCTGCTTCGGCAAGGCGGATCTCGATCATCTGCGCCTGGTAGTTCCACTCATAAACGGCGGCGGAAATGTCGAGCCCTTCATAACATTGCAGGCGGATGAGTTTGCGCCCCAGGGCGCTTGCCAGAACCTTGGCAACCTCGGTTTTGCCGACACCGGCTTCGCCTTCCAGCAGAAGCGGCTTTCCCATTTTCAAGGCAAGGTAGAGCACGGTCGCCAGCGGCCGCTGCGCCACATAGGCGCCGGTGGAAAGCAGCTTGACCGTTTCATCGATGGAGGCGGGAAGGGACATGGAAACCTGTTTAACTTTGCGCACCAGGTGCTGAGACTGGTTTTTGCCGTTTAGCGGGAAAAATCAATCCTTAGATAGGGATAATTCGGCAAAGGTAACGCCGATCTTGAAAAGAGAATACCCTTTCTCTTCGATCTCGCGCCGGACATCCAGGTTGACGTCTTCTTCCTCACGCTCGCGGGTCAGTTCCCATTCGCCTTCCGCCGTTTCTGGCGGAAACCCAAGCTGTGCTTTCAAGGCCAAGCGGAACTGGGGTTTTTGACGGTGCCTGTAGAAGCGATAGATGTCTGTGCTGGCGCTCACCGCGTCTCCTTCGGAAGTGGTTTACACAGCCGCTGCAACCGCGTTCGGCACAGAGGTGCTACACACTCTAAGTGTCACCCCGGCTTTTATGCCGGGGTCCATAACAGCATATCAGCAATTTGAGGCGCTGCATGGACCCCGGGGCAAGCCCGGGGTGACAGCTGTGCTGTTAAGCAGGCGCATCGAATTTAAATAGCCGCCGCGACCGCGCGCTTGGCGATGACGGTGACGAGATGGGCGCGGTACTCGGCGTCGCCATGCAGGTCGGAGAGCATGTTTTCCGCCGGCACCTTGATGCCGCTGATCGCATCCGCCGACCAGTCTTTGGCGAGCGCGTCTTCCATTTCCTTCACACGGAAAACGCCTTCCTGGCCCGCACCGGTGACGGCCACGCGGATGCCCATGGGTGTTTCGGCGACGAAGACGCCGACCATGGCATAGCGGGAGGCCGGGTTCGGGAATTTTACATAAGCGGCGCGTTTGGGGTGCGGGAAGGTGATTTCGGTGATGATTTCATCTTCCCCGAGGGCGGTTTCGAACATGCCTTTAAAAAACTCATCCGCCTCGATCAGCCGTTTCGTCGTGTGGATTTTCGCATCGAGCGCGAGCACGGCGGCCGGATAATCGGCGGAAGGATCGTTATTGGCGAGCGAGCCGCCGATCGTGCCTTTATGGCGGACGGCAGGATCGCCGATCCCTTCGGCGAGTTTGGCAAGGGAGGGGAGGTGTTTGCGCACATCCGCATTGACCGCGACATCGGCATGGGGCGTCGCCGCGCCAATCATGATCGCATCGCCCTCGGCCTTGATGAAGGAGAGCTCTTTCAGTGCGCCGAGATCGATGAGATCGCTCGGCATGGCCAGGCGCTGCTTCAGCGTCGGGATCAGCGTCTGGCCGCCGGCCAGGATTTTTGCCTCATCGCATTTCGTCAGAAGCTCGGCGGCTTCTTTCAGGTTCGCGGGGCGGTGATAGTCGAATTGATACATTTGAGGTCGTCCTCATGCAGCTTTCGGTGTGGCACTGTTTTGGATGGCGGCCCAGACCCGCGCAGGCGTGGCGGGCATGGGAATATCCTTGATGCCGAGGGCATCAGTAATTGCGTTGATGACGGCGGGCGGCGAGCCGATGGCGCCGGCTTCCCCGCAGCCTTTCATGCCCATCGGGTTCGACGGGCAGACGGTCGGTGTGAAGCCGAGTTTGAAGCCGGGGAAGTTATCCGCACGCGGCATGCAGTAATCCATGAAGGAGCCGGTCATGAGCTGGCCGCTTTCTTCATCGTAAATACCATGCTCGTAAAGCGCCTGGCCGATGCCCTGAACGAGCCCGCCATGCACCTGTCCCTCGACAATCATGGGATTGATGATGGTGCCGAAATCGTCGATGGCGGTGAAGTTGACGATTTCTGTTACCCCTGTCTCGGGATCGATTTCGACTTCGCAGATGTGGCAGCCTGCAGGAAAAGTGAAGTTGAGCGGATCGTAAAAGGCGCTTTCCTTAAGGCCGGGCTCGATCTCCGCGGTGTCGAAACCGTGGCCGGTATAGGCGGCAAGCGTTACTTCCGGCCAGCTCAGGCTTTTATCCGTGCCTTTGACGGTGAAGGCGCCGTTCTCCAGCACCACATCGTCTTCGGCGGCTTCCATAAGCTGCGCGGCGATCTTGCGCGCTTTGGCTTCTACTTTGTCGATGGCTTTGAAAATGGCGCTCATGCCGACCGCGCCGGAACGCGAGCCATAAGTGCCCATGCCGAATTGCACGCGGCCCGTGTCACCGTGAATGATCTCGATATCTTCAAGCGGCAGGCCCGTGCGCTCGGAAACGAGCTGGGCAAAGGTCGTCTCATGCCCCTGGCCATGGGAGTGGGAGCCGGTAAAGACTTCGATCTTGCCGGTGGGCGCGACTTGCACTTCCGCGGACTCCCAAAGCCCGACACCGGCGCCGAGTGAGCCGACGGCAGCAGAAGGCGCAATGCCGCAGGCTTCAATGTAGGTGGAAAAGCCGATGCCGCGCAGTTTGCCGCGTTTAGCCGCTTCCTCCTTGCGGTCCGGGAAGCCTGCATAATCTGCAACTTCCAGCGCCTTATCGAGCGAGGCTTCGAAATCCCCAATGTCGTAATTCATGATGACCGGGGTTTGGTGCGGGAAGGTTTTGACGAAATTCATGCGGCGCATTTCCGCCGGATCGAAACCTGTTTCGCGCGCCGCCGTTTCCACGATCCGCTCGACAATATACGTCGCTTCCGGGCGGCCCGCGCCGCGATAGGCATCGACGGGCGAGGTGGTCGTGTAAACGCCGTCGACTTCTACATAAATGGCGGGAATGTCGTATTGGCCCGACAGGAGCGTGCCGTAAAGATAAGTCGGCACGGCGGCGGAGAAGGTGGAAAGATAGGCGCCGAGATTGGCTTTGGTTTTGACCTTGAGCCCGAGGAACTTGCCATCTTCATCGAGTGCCAGTTCCGCGTGACTCAAATGATCGCGGCCATGAGCATCCGCGAGGAAGGCTTCCGAGCGGTCCGCCGTCCATTTGATGGGACGGCCGATTTTCTTCGAGGCCCAGGCGCAGGCGGTCTCTTCCGGATAGATGAAAATCTTCGAGCCGAAGCCGCCGCCGACATCCGGCGCAATGACGCGGAGCTTATGCTCAGGGGCGACGCCGACAAAGGCGGAGAGCACGAGCCGGGCGACATGCGGGTTCTGGCTTGTGGTCCAGAGCGTATATTCATCGCGCCCCGCATCATAATCGCCGATCGCCGCGCGCGGCTCCATGGCGTTCGGCACGAGGCGGTTATTGGCAAGATCGATGCTCACGGTGCGCGCGGCTTTCGAAAAAGCATCTTCCGTCGCGGCCTTGTCGCCAAGTTCCCATTCGAAGCAGAGATTGCCGGGCGCTTCGTCATGCACCTGCGCGCTGCCGGGCTCGGTGCTGTTTTTCAAAGAGACGGCGGGCAGCGGTTCGTAGTCGACGAGCACGAGATCGGCGGCGGCCAGCGCTTGCGCTTTCGTCTCTGCGAGGACGAGAACGACATGATCGCCGACATAGCGCACTTTTTCGGCGGCGAGAATGGGATGACCGCCCGCTTTCATTTCCGAGCCGTCCTTGGAATGAACGGTCCAGCCGCAAATGAGCCCGGCCAGCCCGTCTTCCGCCACATCCTTTCCGGTGAGAATGGCCAGGACGCCGGGCGCGGCATTGGCTTCTTCAAGGTCGATGGAACGGATCAGCGCATGGGCATGGGGCGAGCGCACGAAGACCGCATGGGTCTGGTTCGGGCGGTTGATGTCGTCCGTATATTGGCCGCGCCCGCGAATGAAACGGTCGTCCTCGCGCCGGCGAACCGGCTTACCGATACCCCATTCCGACATGGCTCTCCTCCCATTTGCCGCCCAGTTTCCGCCCAGTGCGATGTGATCCGGTTTTGCCGGAGCCTAAGCGCGCATTTCCTCCGATGCGGCTAGGATCGCTTTGACGATATTGTGATAGCCGGTGCAGCGGCACAGATTGCCTTCCAGCTCTTCGCGGACCGTTTTCTCGTCGAGTTCCGGCTTGCGGCGGATCATATCGACGGCGGTCATGATCATGCCCGGCGTGCAGAAGCCGCATTGCAGGCCGTGATGTTCCTTGAAGGCGCGCTGCACAGGATGCAGATCGCCGCCCGCGGCAAGGCCTTCGATCGTCGTAACGTCCGCGCCGTCCGCCTGCAGGGCGAGGGTGGCGCAGGATTTCACGGCTTTGCCGTCGATATGCACAACGCAAGCGCCGCACTGACTGGTGTCGCAGCCCACATGGGTGCCCGTCAGGTTCAGCTGATCGCGGATGAAATTAACAAGAAGTGTGCGGCCCTCCACTTCGCCGCTCACCGACTTGCCGTTGACCGTCATAGTGACAACGGGCATGGGCACCTCCCCATTTAAATTAGCGGGTTCATATACGCAGGATGGATTAGGGCCGGATGGTGCGGCATCCGGCGCAATTGTCCTTTGGTTAAGTGTGGGAACTTGCAGGGCGAGCGTCAACCGCCAAGGTGGCGGTTTCGTTCACGTTCCGACGAAATAAATCACGATAAGCACACCGAGAATGACCAATGTGCCCCACATCCAGGGCGCAAGGCCCATGCCCGCATCCTCATTGGGCAGCATGGGCGCGTCGGTGGGCGCGACCGCATCGCTTTCCGGGTGTGCGCCGGGCCGGTCCGCTTCCACGGGGCCGGCAACGGCATTGCGCAGATTGGCAAAAAACTCGTCCGCCATTTTCTTGGCGGTTGAATCGATCAGGCGCTGGCCGATCTGGGCGAGCTTGCCGCCGACGGTCGCATGGACCTCATATTTGACAATCGTGTCACTACCATCTTCCACAAGATCGACCTTGGCCGAACCTTTGGCGAAACCGGCTGCGCCACCTGAGCCTTCACCGGAAATCGTGTAACCGGCGGGCGCGTTGATGTCGGAAAGCGTGACCTTGCCTTTGAACTTTGCGCTGACGGGGCCGACCTTGGCTTTGACCGCGGCCTCGAACCCAGTGTCGGAGGTTTTTTCCACGGTTTCAGCGCCGGGGATGGCCTGTTGAAGAATGGAAGGATCGTTGAGCGCATCCCACACGGTTTCGCGCGGAGCGGGAATGCGAACCTCGCCTGACATATCCATGAGCGTCTCTCCCCGTCTTGTCGTTTAAAGTGATTGGCTGAAGCTAAGAATGAGCGTGAAGCCCAAGAGCACGGCAATCCACAATACCATAGAACCGGCCGGCCAGCTGCGCGCAAGCGGGCCTTGCGGTCCATGCGCGCGGTAAATACTGGCCAGGAAGGCATCGAGGCGGCGGGTGGCCGTGCGGCTCATGAGGCCCCACGTATTCCGGCTTATATAAGCACCCAGTTTGACGATTGCCAGGGCAAGGCGCCGGTTCAGCCAATCGGTATCGACCAGAATGCCGGGCGCGGGCCGTTTGATGAGCCCGAAGCGCCACAGCGCGAAAAAGGCGATGGCGGTAAAACTGAGGACCTGAAGCTGGGTGAGAATGTGATCCGGCGTATAGGCATTATAAGCCACATCGTAAGGCAGAAAACTCATGAAGGCGCCGGGCAGGAGGCCGAGTGCGAGGCAGCATGCCGCCGTCAGTCCCATGGCAAGCAGCATGTTCCATGGCGCTTCCTTGGGCCGCTCAGGGGCGCCGGCAAACTTATCCTCGCCGAAAAAGGCCAGATAAGGCAGGCGCACACCGGCGACATAGAAAATCCCGGCCGAGCCGAAAAGCAGCGCTGCCCAGATCAAAGGCTCATACGCCTTGGCGACGGAGGAAAGAATGAGCGATTTCGAAACGAAGCCGGCAAAGAGCGGCGTGGACATGGCGAGCCCGCCCAGAATGCAAAGCAGCGCGGTGAGGGGCATGGAGCGGTAAAGCCCGCCGAGACCTGAAGCTTTGGCCGTGCCCGTGCGGTAGAGCACCGCGCCCATCGCCATGAAGAGCAGCGATTTATAGAGAATGTGGGCAACGGCATGCGCAGCGACACCGTTCAGCGCCAGGGGCGTGCCGATGCCGACGGCGATCACCATGAACCCAAGCTGATTGTTGAGCGCATAGGCGAGCACGCGGCGCAGGTCGTTTTCGGCGGCGGCATAAATGAGGGGCCAGAAGACCATGACGACGCCGATATAAATCAGGATTTCCGTGCCCGCGAAGCTGCGCGCCAGGGAATAGATCGCCAGTTTTGTCGTGAAGATGGAAAGGACGACCGTGCCCGTCGGCGTGGCAGCGGGATAGGCGTCGGGCAGCCAGGTGTGGAGCAGCGGGAAGGCGGCCTTGATGCCGAAGGCGATGAGGATCGCCCAGGTGCCGAGCGAGCCGAGCGTCAGCGCTTCGAAGGCGAGCGAGCCCGTTTCGTAATAATGCAGCGCCATACCGGCAACGAGAATAACCCCCGAGGCGATCTGAATGATCAGATAGCGCATGCCGGTGTAATAGGCGCCCTCCGTGCCGCGCGCCCAGATGAGGAAGACGGAGGCAACCGCCGTGCCTTCCCAGAAAATGAAGAGCGTGACGAAATCGCCCGCAAAGACGGCGCCGATGGCCGAGCCTGCATAAAGCAGCGTCGTGACCTGCTGCACCGTGTCCTTGACGTGCCAGGCATAAAGCAGCGCCAGGAAAGCGGCGAAAGAAAAGATCAGCCCGAAAACGATGCTGAGCTGGTCGACCCGCATCAGCGTCAGGGAATAACCCAGAAGCTCATATGTGTGGGTGACGCCTTCGGAAAGCTGCCAGATTTCATGGGCGGCGACGAGCGGCACGGCGAGCAGGAAGAGCGCGCGCAAGTTGCCCTTGGGCAGGAAGGGCAAAACGATGGCGGCGGCAATGAAGATCAGCGCGGGCGGAAAAATATCAGGCATGATCGCCCTCCTGCGCTTTTAGAGGCGGCTCACTGTCGGTGCTGAACGGCGCATAGAATGTTTCCGGGCGCTTGAAGAGCGCGCGGAAAATCGCGGCGGCCAGTACCAGCACGAGAACGGAAGCGGCAGCGAAACCGGCATAGAAAAGCGGTAGCGCCTCGAAGTCGAAAATTTCATGCCGGTGATAGGCAAAGTCACTCAAGGTGAGAAGGACGCCGGCAAGTAGCAGCAGCCAGAAAAGTTTCTTACCGTCGAGACGCCCGAGAAGCCGGGCAAGCGCGGGAAGGGAGGTGTCTGTCTTAGCGTTCATCATGGGGCCTTTATGGTGCCAAGCTTTGAACGGCGGCGGAAGTAGGATCCGGGAAAGCGACCGGATAAATGAGGTCGTAGATCTCCCCGGCATAGAAGAAGAGCAGGAGGCAGCCTATTGCGGTGATCACCGGCGGCAGCACGCAGAGAAGCGGAGCTTCCTGAATGCCGCTGCGCGCGGGCACCGCCGCCGCGCCGACACTGGCAAAGCGCGGAGAGGGCACAAAGAAGGCCCGCGCCACGATGGGCAGCAGATAGGCGACGTTGAGCAGCGAGCTCGCCATGAAGACCACGATCATGATCTGATGGCCGGCATCGGCCGCGCCCAGCATCAAATACCATTTGCTCCACGCGCCGCCGAGCGGCGGCAGGCCGATGATTGAAAGCGCGCCGATAAGGAAGGCGCCGAAGGTGAAGGGCATGAGGCGGCCCAGCCCGTCCATGTCGCTGATCTCGGTCTTATGCGTGGCGACATAGATGGCGCCCGCGCACATGAAGAGCGTGATCTTGCCCATGGCATGCATGGCAATATGCATCGCCCCGCCCATGACGCCGAGCGAGGTGGCAAGTGCCATGCCGAGCGTGATGTAGGAAAGCTGGGAGACGGTGGAATAGGCCAGCCGCGCTTTCAGATTGTCTTTTGTCAGCGCAATGGTCGAGGCGATCAGGATGGAGGCGGCGGCAAGCCACATCAGCCAGTCGGAGGCCTGCGTGACGGCCAGGAGATCGATGCCAAAAATATAAACGCCGACTTTGAGCATGGTGAAGACACCGGCCTTCACCACGGCCACGGCATGAAGGAGCGCGCTGACCGGGGTCGGCGCCACCATGGCGGCGGGCAGCCAGCGGTGAAACGGCATAAGCGCAGCCTTGCCGATGCCGAATGCATAAAGGCCAAGAAGGACGGGCAGAATGGTGGGATCGATCTTGCCTGCCAGAATACCGCCGAGCTGGAAATCGAGTGTGCCTGCCAGCATCCAGGTCCAGATGATGGCAATGAGCTGGAAGCCGATGGAGGTGCCGATCAGAATGCCGAGATAGGTCCGCGCGCCGGATTTCGCGGCTTCGTTCTGCTTATGCGCGACGAGCGGGTAGGTCGAAATCGTCAGTACTTCATAGAAGATGAAGAGCGTGAACATGTTGGCCGCAAAGGCGATGCCGATGGCAGCCGAAATCGCCAGCGCGAAACACATGTAAAAGCGCGTCTGGTGACTTTCCTTGTTGCCGCGCATATAGCCGATGCAATAAAGCGCTGTGACGATCCAGAGGCCCGAAGCGACAAGCGCGAAGAGCATGCCGAGCGGCTCGATCTCGAAGGCAAGGGAGAGCCCCGGCAGCACTTCAAACCAGGTAGCGCTTGGGCGTGCGCCGCTCATGACATCGGGCAGGAAGCCCGCGACCACATAAAAAAGCGCCAGCGAGGTGAGAATGGACACCGCCTCGCGCTGATTGGGACGGCGGTCCGACATGCCGATCAATACCGTGCCGATAAGCGGCAGTAGAACGGCGAGGGTAATGGCGAAGGAAGGGCTCATATCCATCTCTTACTCTCCCGCCGCCGGTGCGCCGGGAACTGTCTCCGGCGCTTTTTCGATTTGCGTTGCCTGGATCAGAAGATCGGCGGCAGTGCTGGCCGCTTTGCTGGTCAACTCGGTATTGATGCCGAAATAAAGGCTGGCAAGCACCATGATCCAGGTCGGGACGATCATGGACCAGGGGGCCTTTTTCACCGGCGCTTCTTGCACGGGCGCGGCCAGATACATCGCCTCCACCACGCGCCAGACATAGATCACGGCGAGCAGCGACGAGCCGACAATGAGAAGGGCGAGCCACCAGGCCCCTTCATCCAGCGTTGCCTGAATGAGGTACCATTTGGAAATGAAACCGGCGGTCAGCGGTACGCCGATAAGACCGAGCCCCGCGGCAACGAAGGCGGCGGCCATCCAGGGCATTTGCTTGCCGATGCCGCGCAGGTCTTCGATGCGCGAGGAGCCGATGCGGTAAACGAAGGCGCCGACAGCCATGAAAAGCGCGCCCTTGATCACCGCGTGGTTGAAGAGATGAATGATGCCCGCCGTCAGCCCCGGCTTATTGAGGAGCGAGATGCCGAGCAGGATGTAGCCGATCTGCGCGACGCTCGAATAAGCCAGCATGCGTTTTAGATCGCTCTGGAAAATCGCGACGATGGAAGACGCGAACATCGCAATGACCGCGAGCGGCACGACGATGGTCTGCAGCGTTGCCGCCTGAAAGCCGTAATCGAAGCCGAAGACGGTGAAGAGGAAGCGCAGCATCACATAGACCGCGACCTTGGTGGCCGTTGCCGCCAGGAAGACGGACACAACGGACGGCGCGTAGCTATAGGCGTTGGGCAGCCAGAGATGCAGCGGGAACATGGCGAGCTTCAGCCCGATGCCCACAAAGATGAAGACGAAGGCGATGCGCAAGGTGCGATTGTCGCCAAGGGCGGCAATCCTCTCGGCGAGATCGGCCATGTTGAGCGTGCCGGTCAGCATGTAAAGGAAGCCGATACCGATGACGAAGAAGGTCGCCCCGATCGTGCCCATGATCAGGTAATTATAAGCGGCAGTGAGCGCGCGCTGATCGCGCCCGGCGCCGAGCGCCACCAGGGTATAGGTGGAGAGGGACGAAATTTCTAGGAAGACGAAGACGTTGAAGGCGTCCCCCGTAATCGTCACGCCCAAAAGCCCGGTCAGGCAGAGCAGGAAAGCGGTGTAGAAATAAACGTGCAGGGCAGGGTCGATTTCCTGCTCGATGCTTTCGCGCGCATAGAACGCGACAAGCGCGCCGACACTCGCGACAATGAAAAGCACGAAAGCGTTGACCGCGTCGATCCGGTATTCGATGCCGAGCGGCGGTGCCCAGCCGCCAAGCTCATAGGAAATGATGCTGCCGTCCAATGTCTGGGCGAGCAGATAGGCGGCGAAGAAAGCCGAGATGAGGCTTGCGGCCAGCGTGATAAACCAGGCGAGGTGCCGGCGGCCGAACAGGACGCAGAGCGGGGCGGCGATCAGCGGCACCACCGTTTGCAAGGCAGGGGCATGCGCCAGAATTGCGGATAACATCAGGCGCTCTCCCGCCGGTCGATTTCTTGTTCTATGTCGGCAATCTCATCTTCCTCGATCGTGCCGTAGCGCTCGCGGATGCGCACGATGAGCGCCAAGCCAAGGGCGGTTGTCGCCACGCCCACCACAATGGCGGTGAGGATGAGGACGTGCGGCAGCGGGTTGGAATAAACCTCGTCCGGATTGCCGGTAAGGATCGGCGCGGTGCCGCCGATGATCTTGCCCATGGAGATGTAGAGCATGAAGACGGCGGTCTGGAAGAGGTTGAGGCCGACGATTTTCTTCACCAGATTGCCGCGGCTCACCACGATATAAAGGCCGATCATCATCAACACGATGACCATCCAGTAATTGTAGTGCTGAATGATGTAGCTGGATGAAAAATCGTCGAACATTACCAGTCCGTGTCCTTGATCGTGGGCGGGCGGGAGGCAAAGGCGAAGAAGATGGAAATCATCACGGCGGCCACCGTGATGCCGACGCCGAGCTCAACCAGTATGATGCCGTAATGCTGGCCGTGCTTGGGGTCATGGGCGAGGGTGGAATAGTCGAGGAAATTACCGCCGAGCAGCAGATTGGCGACCCCGACCCCTGCATAGATGAGCAGCCCCAGCGCCACGAAACGGCGCACGACATGCGGCGGCACGGCGCGGCGCAGATGGTCGAGGCTGAAAACGATGCCGTAAAGAATGAAAGCCACTGCGAAAATCACCCCGGCTTGAAAGCCGCCGCCCGGTCCGAAATCCCCGTGGAATTGCACATAAAGCGCATAGAGCAGGATCGGCGGAATGAGCATCTTGGAGACGACGCGCAAAATCAGATGATGGTGCATCAGGCGTCCTTTCCTTTTTTGCGCGCATCGGCGCTGCGGGCGGGCCGCGTGCGCCCGTGCAGGAGTACGATGACGGCAATGCCTGCCGTGAAGATCACTGCAACCTCACCCAGCGTATCGAAGCCCCGATAGCTGGCGAGGACGGCGGTGACGATATTGGGCACGCCAATTTCCTTCGGTGTGCGCTCGATATAGTCCGGGCCGACATGCTGATGGACCGGCGTATCGGCCGCGCCGAAAGGCGGCATGTCCGTCGTGCCGTAAATAAGCGCCGCGCCGACAACAACGGCGATGGCGAAGGAGAAAAGGCGGTTATGGACCGGCGGTTTTTCCTCGCGGCTGGTCATCGCCATGGTGCCGAGCATGAGGACGGTGGAAATACCCGCGCCGACGGCGGCTTCCGTGAAGGCCACATCCACGGCGTCCATCACCACGAAGAGACCGGCGGAGAGCAGGCTGAAGACGCCGGAGAGCATGACGACGGCGAAGAGGTTGCGCAGCCGCATGATGGCGATGGCGGTGAGGATGAGAAATCCGAAAAGAACGATGTCGATAAAGGCTTCCATCGGCTCAGGCTCCTTTATCGGTTTTGGTGCCGCCCGTGTCGTCGCGGGTCAGGCCGAGCGGGCGCAGACCCGCTACGTAGGCGGCATTGGCAACGGCATGGGTGCCGGTCGGGCTCGTCAGAAAGACGAAGGCGCCGATCAGCAGCAATTTGACCGCGACGATCGTAAAGCCTGCCTGAAAGAGCATGCCAAGTACGATCAGCTCCGCGCCCAGCGTGTCGATGACGCCGGCAGCATGGAGACGCGACCAGAAGTCGGGCAGGCGGATCATGCCGAAGGCGCCGACGATCAGAAAGAACGCGCCGAGGCCGAAGGAAATCCAGCTTGCAATGTCGAGAACGAGATCGAGGGAGACGTTCATTTGGAGTCTCCATTTTGAAGAGAGGCGGGGTCTTCGCCCTCCGGCAGGCCCTGGCCGAGATCCTTGTAGCGGAAGAACTTCAGAATGGCGATTGTGCCGACGAAGTTGATCAGCGCATAGAGAAGCGCGATATCGAGAAAGTCCGGCCGCTCCGTCATGAAGCCGACAACGCCGATGAGCAGCACCGTCACGGTGCCGAACGAGTTCAGCGCCAGAACGCGGTCATAGAGCGTCGGACCGGCGAAAAGGCGCACCAGCACAAGCAGCATGGCGACGGCCAGTGCGAACATAGCGGCGGTAAACATCATGTACGGCTCTCGATAGCGGTGACGCGGCGGTCCATCTCGGCAAGACCTTCCGGATCGGTGAAGTCGCCCGTAATCGCATGGACCAGAAATTTGCCGGGCTCCGTTTCAACGGTGATCGTGCCCGGCGTCAGGGTGATCGAATTGGCATAGATCACCTTGCCCATATCCGTTTTCTGGCTGGTGGGCACATAGATGAGCTGCTGGTCGAGATTGAGGCGCGGGCGCAGGATCATCTTCACCACGGCCCAGTTGGCCTTGGCAATTTCGCGCCCGAGCCAGCCCCAATAGCTGGAAATGCCGGCCCTGAGCTGCAGCGGCACGGCTTCCTCGTCTATGAGGTCCATGCGGGCCGCCAGCCAGACGCAGAGGATGCAGGAGAGAACGCCGAAGGTGAGAATGAGCGGGATCGTATAGCCGGAAAGCAGGAACCAGAGGGCAAAAAGCCCAAGTCCCAGGATGATCGCCTTCACCATGCCCCGTTTCTCCGCCCTGAGTGACCCCGGTTGTTCCGGGTGTGTTGCTGCAGTTCCTGCTCGAATAACAGTTAATCTGTTCTATACCGAGTCCAAGGGGCTGCGAAGAACCTTATTAAATGCATCCATCCGGTGCTGCAAGTTGCGGTCATTGCTGCCTAATTTTGCGGCGGTTGTGCCAATCTGACAATAAAGACCGGCTTTGAGGGAAAATCTCCACGCTGAAAACTTGATTTCTTTTGAAGAGAGCTTCCGCACTGCTATAGTTAACTCGGAGGAGGCGGTGTAGTGTTTTCACTGCGCCGTAGTGAGAAGAGCTTCGACATTGCGTGCTGGAGTGCGAACGCCACGAGGTTCTGAGTGACATTGCTGTCGGGGTGGGGATGGAAGAACAAATTCAGAGTGCGGCTCACGGTACCGAACCGCTTTATGAAGTTTCCGGCGTCGTCAAATGGTTCGATCCTGTCAAAGGATACGGCTTTCTAATTCCCGATACGGGCGAAGCGGATGTGATGATCCATTTGTCCTGCCTGCGCTCGGCGGGGCATGACACGCTCTCGGAAGGCACGACGCTGACATGTGAAGCGGCCAAGCGCCCGAAGGGTCTGCAGGCGGTGCGCATTCTCGAAATCGACGATACGACGGCGGTGAAGGAGCCGGTGCGCGCGGCGCAGAAATCGCCCTCGACGGCGGTTGTGCCGGTCAGCGGCTATGAGATTGCGACGGTCAAATGGTTCAACCGGGCCAAGGGCTACGGCTTCGTGACGCGCGGCGAAGGCACGCCGGATATTTTCGTGCATATGGAGACGCTGCGCCGCTTCGGTTTGCGTGAGCTCGTACCGGGCCAGCAGGTGCGGGTGCGTTTTGGGGAAGGGCAGAAGGGCCTTGCCGTTGCCGAGATTCTGAACGCCGAACCTCATAATTGAGCCCCTGCTTTCTTGAACCTTGTTTCAGGCCCGCCAGTAAACGAGTTGAGCAGCAAACGAGTTAAAACGTGACGATAGCCGGCAGCGACACGCATCAGGAGCTGGAAGACAATCCTCCGGCGGGGTTCGAGCCGAGCCGCACGAGAGGGCCTTTCTCCAGCCATAACGGCCCTTTTTATCACAAGACCTCCGCCGAGGGTTTCTGGCACGGGCTGCGCCTGCGCCACCGGCACTGTAATTCGCGCGGCATCGTGCATGGCGGCATGCTTATGACCTTCGCGGACGGGGTGCTGGCGACGGCGGTGTTCCGCGAAGTGAAGCGGCCTTCGGTTACGATGAAGATCAATGCCGAGTTTCTGGCGAGCGCCAAGGAAGGCGGCTGGCTGCAAGGCACGGCGCATGTCACGCAGGTGGACGGCGATGTGGTTTTCGTGCGCGGTCATATCGAAAGCGAAGGCCGGCAGGTGGTGGCGGCGACCGGGGTTTTCAAATTGCTGGGCGGTGAGGGTCGCTAAGCGGCCTATTCCGGTTGCGCCGGACCGAAGACCTGTGTAATCCATGCCCCTTGAGGCCCGAAGACCGGAGAGATGACCGGTCTTGCCCGGTCGGGGCATAGCGCAGTCTGGTAGCGCACCTGGTTTGGGACCAGGGGGTCGCAAGTTCGAATCTTGCTGCCCCGACCACTCTTTCCTGAGTACATCCGTCAAGTCTGAGCGGCCGGGGCCTCGCGAGGAACCTGCGTGTGCCTGGGTTTTAAGCCGCGGCGGGAAAGGCGCGGGGGGCATCGCTGCCCACCCAGTAAGCCCGGGCGAGGAGCCGTTCGACGACGGCCAGGTGATAGAAGACCTGCCCGTCGAGCTGGAACGAGGGGGCAAGTTCCAGCACACAGGCCCGGTCATGGGCGTTGAACTTCCAGGCATTCAGAAGGTCGATGAGGTCCGATTTGTGGATCAGCCGCCCGTCGCGCTGACGCGTGTCCTGGGCGGTTGTGCCGGGCCGGGCTGGCAAGGTTCCGGACAGGCTGGAGCTGAAGACGGAGGCGGGAAGGGGGCGTGTCATGGTCTATCCTCGACTCGAAAGACTTCTGGAGGCGGTTGAAGCGGCGAACTGGTGGCCGCTACGAGGGCAGAAATAGGCGCCTCGTTTGTCGGTGATGTGACAGTGACGCAATCTTCTCGCGAACCTATCGGGGCGCTTTCATGGCCCTGAAAGAGTGCTGAAATACTTGCCAAAACGGGCCGGACGGGCGATACAGGCCAAGGCTGACCGAGCCGGTCCCAGGGCGTCATCCGGGGCTGGATTTAACGGCTGAAAGGGATGTTCGAATGCGCGCGCGAATTTATCGACCTGCAAAAACCGCCATGCAGTCCGGCATGGCCAAAACCCGCAAATGGGTGCTCGATTATGAGCCCGAAGAGGCCAGATCGATCGACCCGCTGATGGGCTATACGAGTTCCGGCGATATGCGCTCACAGGTCCGGCTTTCCTTCGACAGCCGGGAAGAGGCCGTGGCTTACGCGGAAAAGCACAATATCCCTTACGATATTTATGCGCCGAAGCCCCGCCGCCCGAAGCTCAAAGCCTATGCCGATAATTTCAAGTTCGGCCGCATGGGGCAGTGGACCCACTAACGTGGCCCGGCGCCGGAGGACCGCTTTCCGGCGCTCTTCATGCCTGTACCTGAGGCGTTAAAGGTCCCGTAGCTCAACTGGATAGAGCAGCTGACTTCTAATCAGCAGGTTGCAGGTTCGAGTCCTGCCGGGATCGCCATTTTTCGTTTTTAGCCGCTTGTGCCCGCCTTCGCTTCTTCGATGGTCGAGGCGAAGGCAATCTCCGGCTCCGCGATGCTGTGGGCGGCGAGCACCTTGCGGATCGCCTCCGAGGTTCCCGTAATAACGATCTTCGTTTTGCTGGTGCGGGCTTTGCGCAGCGCGCCTTCCACCGTGTTGGCCGCTGTGGAATCGAGAAACGGCACATCGGAGAAATCGAGGATCAGTGTTTGCGGCCGCTCGGCGATCCGGTCGAGCACGGCGGCGACCGTTGCCGCGGAGCCGAAAAAGAATGCCCCTGAAATGCGGTAGATAACGAGGCCCGGGTCGGACGCAAGGTCCGGATCGTAAGGCGCGCGGGTGCCGTTTTCCCAATCGGCCTGGTCTTCGGGGACGAAGGGGATGTGATGCTCGATGCGGATCGATTTTGCCATGCGGTTCAAAAAGATCAGTGTGCCGAGGGAAAAGCCGACGATGATCCCTTCCGTCAAATCCCGGAAGATGGTGAAAAGAAACGTGGCGCTGAGCACGAGCGTATCGCCGGGCGAGGTGCGCACCAGAACCGCAATGGCGTGTTTTTCAATCATGTTCCAGGCAACGAGCACCAGAACGCCCGCTAAAGCGGCAAGCGGAATATAGCTCGCAAGCGGCGCGGCGATCAGCATGAAGGCCAGCAGAAAAAGCGCATGACACATGCCCGCGACGGGGCCGCGCGCGCCGGCGCGGACATTGGTTGCGGTGCGGGCGATGGTGCCCGTCACGCAGATGCCGCCAAAGAGCGCGGAACCCACATTGGCGGCGCCTTGTGCCACAAGTTCACAGTTCGAACGATGCCGCCGCCCCGTCATGCCGTCCGCCACCACGGCGGAAAGCAGCGATTCAATCGCGCCCAGAAGCGTGAAGGCGAAGGCGTTGGGCAGAACGGCCCAGAAAAGCGATGCGGAAAGCTCCGGCAAAGCGGGGAGCGGCAGGGTGCGGGCAATGCCGCCGAATTTCGTGCCGATCGTTTCCACCGGCAGCCCGGTAAAAAAGGCCAGTAGAGAGGCAGCGGCAATGGCGATGAGCATGCCCGGCCAACCGGGGCGGAACGCCTTGAAGGCAAGAATAAGCGCAATGGTGAGCGCAGCGATGAAAACGGCAGCCGGGCTTACCTCCGGCAGAGCGGAAGCGGCGGCGGAGAGTTTTTCGATGAAGGAGCCGGTATCGCTTTCACTGGCGGGCAGGCCGAGCAGGTCCCTGATTTGGCTGGCGAAGATGATGACGGCGATCCCGGCGGTGAAACCGACCGTGACGGGATAGGGAATAAACTTGATGTAGGTGCCGAATCTCAGAAAGCCCGCGGCGGCGAGCATCAAGCCGGAAAGGAAGGTCGCAAGGATGAGCCCGTCGATCCCGTGCTGCGCCACAGTGGCGGCGACGAGCACGATGAAGGCGCCTGCGGGCCCGCCAATCTGGAAGCGGCTGCCGCCCAGCAGCGAAACGAGGAAGCCGCCGATGATCGCCGTATAGAGCCCTCTGTCGGGTGAGGTGCCGGAAGCGATGGCAATGGCCATGGAGAGCGGCAAGGCGACAATGGCGACGGTCAGCCCGGCCAGAATATCGGCTCTGAGTTCGTTAAGCCCATACCCTTCCTTCAGCACGGTCACGAGCTTGGGTGTGAAAAGCTCGGCAAAGCCGGGCGTGCCCGAAGGATCGGCGGATGATGGCATCTGGATCGCTCCTGAAGCGTACTGGAACGGGTGCAGTGGGCCGGAGGACGTTGCGGCAGGCTTGGTAGATACTTCCTCCTTCAGGGGAAGCTTTGTCAAGATAGCCCTATTTATTCTGCGGATTTAGCCGTCTAGTTTTTGGCTGACCCATTCGCGGATGACGCGGCCGACCAGCGCGTCTTCGCCCAGTTTCTGCTTTTTGCCGGAGGCTTCGCTTTCGCGGGCATATTGGCGAAGGCGTTCGGCAAGAGAGACCGGCAAAAACACCCGGAACTCGGTCAGCCGTTCCGGCTTCTCTCCCTTTGCGGGGGAGGAGGGCTGTGGGGTCAGGCATTCGGGGCAAACAGTGTTCGACCAGCCGATGCGGCTGCGGCAGGCAGGGCAGGCTTTCCAGCGCATTTGGGACTGGAAGGCCAGGACGGCGAGCGCTGCGCCGCCGGCGATCATGGCAAGCTCGCCGGAAAGGGAGAGAATATCGGGCGGCACCGCGCCAAGACCTTCGGTGAGCCAAAGCCGCGGATCGAACAGGCCAAGCAGCGCGCCTGCGGCAACCGGCAGCGCCAGCGCCAGGATTTGCAGGCAAAGCGCGAAGATGCCCCAGCTGAGCGCGCTGCGGCCCTTCACTTCATGAGCGAGATAGGCAACGCCGCCTACACAGACGGCGAGCGCCCCCAGATAAAGGGCCAGTCCGAAAAGTAAATCAGCGCTCATTCCTGCCGCCTTGACCGCGCCCGTATCCTGTCCACATTATCCCCAGGCACACAACTTTGTGACGAATTATTAACTTGCTGGGACGTTCCCCAGGGGCCGATCATAAAGGCAAGGTACTGAAGAATAAAAACAATAGGTGCCCTGCATCTGGAGTTTGCCTGCCGTTTGCGGGCGGTATGCTAACCATGTTGAAGCCGATGCCGCCTAATCAACACTGCGAGCGGCTTATCTTGGCCGGGCTTCCGGGGAACCGGAGCAGGCCGTGAATTCTGGGGATGGAAACGGGATCGGGAATGATACGCAGAACTGAAGTCAAAGCTGTAGCGCTTAACCGGGAACGGCGGGAGCGGGGTGTCAGGCTTCTCTGGGTATTTGGCAGCGCGCTGACGCTGGCTCTCGCGCTGCTGATCGGCGGGCGGGCGCTTGCGCAAAAAGCCGATGAGGCGCCTGAAATCACCGTCGATATGGCGCCGCTCGATATGCCGGTCGATGCCGTGATCGAGGAAGTGCGCGAGGAAGCCGACAGCGCGGTACCGACCGAAGAGACCGGCTTCCGGCTTTACCGGCGCGGGCTTTACAAGGAAGCCTTCAAGGAGTGGAGCAAGGCCGTTGAAAGCGGCGATGTCGGTGCGGCATATCGCCTCGGCGAGGAATATTTCGACGCGAAAGTCGTTAAGCGCGACATTGAAAAGGCGCTGAAGTACTACATGATCGGCGCAAATGGCGGGGATCCGCGCGCCCAGATGGACCTCGGCACGCTTTACGACAATGGCTGGGGCGTCGAGCGGGATATTGCGGAAGCGGCCAAATGGTATCTGGCCGCCGCCCAGCAGGGCATGGTGGAAGCGCAATATAACGTCGCGACACTCTATGAAAAAGGCGATGGGCTGGAGCTCGACCTGGAGCGGGCCTATATGTACTATCTCCTTGCTGTGGAAGGTGGGTTTGCCCAATTTGCGACGACCGCGCTGGAAAACGTCTCGCGCATGATGTCGCCCACCCAGATCAAGGAGGCGACGGGCATGGCCCGGGCTTTCCAGATCAAAAACTGGGAAGAAATTCAGGCTAAGGACGGTTGAATCGGCCTTGAATCAGCTTTGAGTTGAGCCAATCAAGTCTGTATTTGCAAAAAAGTTACACTTTGCTAGACACATTGGCTTCGTCTGCTCGTTGAGTAGGCAGGACAATACTGCGCGCCAACTCCTCCCAATAAAAACAAGCGCGCGACATATGAAACCCATGATCAGGGAGTTACAGATGTCGCTCTGTAAATCCGCAGCCATTGCGGCTGCTAATATTCTGGCTGTATTCGCTCTCAGCCTTTCCGCCCAGGCCGGTGTTTCCGAACAGGAAGCCGCACGCCTCGGCAAAGACTTGACCCCCATCGGTGCCGAGAAAGCCGGGAATGCCGACGGCACGATCCCGGAATGGACCGGCGGCCTTTCCAAGCCCCCCTCCAACGTTTCCTATACGCCGGGTGACCATCACCCCGATCCTTATGCCGATGATGCGATCAAAATGACGATCACCGGCGCCAATGCGGATCAGCATGCGGATAAACTGACCCCCGGTCAGCTCAAGCTTCTCAAGATTTACGACACGTACAAGATGAACGTCTATCCGACGCGCCGTTCCTGTGCGTTCCCGGAAAATGTTTATGAAGCAACGAAACGCAATGCCGTGACCGGTAAACTGGTTGCCGATGGCAACGGCGTCGATGGCGCGCTGCTGGGCTTCCCGTTCCCGATTCCGCAGGAAGGCGTGGAAGTTATCTGGAACCACAACCTGCGTTACCGCGGCTTCAAACTGACCCGTCAGTTCGCCGCGCTGGCACCGACCACCTCGGCTCAGTTCACGCCGATCGTGGTGCAGGACCAGGTGATCTTCACCTACACGGACCCGACCAAGGAAAAGATCCAGGAACTCGACAACATCTCGCTGATGTATATGCAGAGCGTGATCGAGCCTGCCCGCCGCGCCGGGGAAATCATCCTCGTGCACGACACGATCAACCAGGTGCAGGGCCCGCGTAAGGCATGGTCCTATAACCCCGGTCAGCGCCGTGTGCGCCGCGCGCCCACGATTGCGTATGACAACCCGCAGAGCTATTCGGAAGGTCTGCAGACCGCAGACAATTTCGACCTCTATAACGGGTCGCCGGACCGCTACAAATGGGACCTGAAAGGCAAGAAAGAAAAATACATTGCCTATAACAGCTACAAGCTGAGCGCGAAGGGCATTCCTTATGCCGATATCGCCCAGCCCAAGCACATCAATCAGGACCTGGTGCGTTATGAGCTTCACCGTGTGTGGGAAGTGGAAGGCAACCTTCGTGAAGGTCACCGCCACGTCTATACGCGCCGCGTGAAGTATTTCGACGAAGACAGCTGGACCATGGCTGCCGGTGAGCTTTACGACGCTCGCGGTGAACTGTGGCGTATCCAGGAAGGTCACATGATCCAGTATTACGATGTGCCGTCCTGCTGGAACGCGTCTGACGTGACCTATGACATCACGGCTGGCCGTTACGTCATCCAGGGCCTGAAGAACAACGAACCGATGATCAACTTCAATGCGGACGAGATCACCGAGGACATGTTCACGCCGGCGGCGATCCGCCGTTTGGCCACGCGCTAAGCCTCAGCGTTTAACGCGTCACTCCTTGAACCCGGCAGCTTCCCAGCTGCCGGGTTTTTTGTATGCTGGAGCCAAAGGGAGCGGGATATGGCAAAAGCAGAGCGTGAGGCATGGCAAAACTGGTCGGGCTGGGTGACGGCGGTGCCCCGCGCGCGGCTTAAGCCTCAGAGCGAGGCTGCGCTTGCCGAAGGCGTGAAGAAGGCTGAGGGGCCGCTGCGCGCTTTCGGGGCCGGGCATTCGTTCACACCTATCGCTGCTACCGATGGCACGCTTGCCGATCTGAGTGCGCTTTCCGGGGTGGAAAGCGCCGATCCTCAGACAGGCCGCGCATGGATCAAGGCGGGTACCAAACTGCGCACGCTCGGCCCGCTTTTGCAGGCTGAGGGGCTAGGGCTTGCCAATCAGGGCGATATCGATGCGCAGAGTCTCGCAGGCGCTGTCGGCACAGGCACGCATGGGACAGGCAAGGAGCTGCCGTCCATTTCAGGGGCGGTGTCGGGCTTCCGTCTTGTGACCGCGAGCGGCGAGGTTCTTACCTGCAGTGAAAATGAGAACACGGCGCTTTTTGAAGCGGGCCGCGTATCGATGGGTACGCTCGGTGTCATGAGTGCCATCGAGATGGCTTGCCGCCCGGCATATAAGCTGGAAGAAACTGGCGGGCGTATGCCGCTCGACCGGCTTTTCGCCAAGATAGATGCGCTTGCGCGGGAGAACCGGCATTTCGAGTTTTTCTGGTTCCCTTATGCCGAAGAAGCCTATGTGAAGCTCCTGAACGAGAGCGAGGCGCCGGCGGAACAAAAACGCCGCGTGCCGGAAGGTGAGAACGCGCCGTCGGATGATTTCTTCCGCGCGGCGTGCGAGCTTGCGATCCATTTTCCGGCGAAGCGCGCCGGGTTGCAGGCGCTCATGGCAGGGGCGGGCAAGCCGCTCGACCCGGCAGCGCCGCGCAAGGGACATGTCTATTGGTCCCATGACGCGTTTCCGAGTGACCGGACCGTGCGCTTCAATGAAATGGAATTTGCAGTACCGGCAGAAAATGGGCCGGATTGCATCAGGGACGTCGGGCGCACCATGCGCGAGGCGGGGTATAATTTTCTTTTCCCGCTCGAATACCGCTATGTGAAGGGCGATGATATTTGGCTGAGCCCTTTTTACGGGCGGGACAGCGCAACTATCTCCGTCCACCAATATTTCAAGCAACCTTATGAAGGGCTTTTCCGGGAAGTGGAAAAAGTGTTCCGCCGCTATGGCGGGCGGCCCCATTGGGGCAAGCTGCACTGGCTGAAAGGTGAGGAGCTTGCGGGGCTTTATCCCAAATGGCAGGAATTTACGAAACTGCGCCGCGAGAAGGACCGCGACCGCAAGTTTTTGACGCCCTATATGAAAGCGCTCTTCGGAGCGGTGTGATCAGTCTTCTTCGAGAATGGCAACGACCTGATCTTCCTCGACCGGGTCTTCCTCGGCGACGAGAAGTTTGATGAGTTTGCCGCCTTTCGGCGCGGCGACGGGGATTTCCATCTTCATCGATTCCAGAATGAGGATCGGCTCGTCTTCCTCGACCCGCTCGCCGGGGCTGACCTCGATCTTCCAGACCTTGCCGGTGATCTCGCTTCTGACTTCGATATCCGCCACGTCGCTCTCCTTCTATCCGTTCTTTCTTATTGCGTGATTGTGCCCGGCCTTGCAAGCACCGCGGTTTTGATGAGCGGCCAAACGGTGGCGCCTTCCTCAAGGCCCAGCGTATAGACCGCGCGGCGCGTGATGCGGGCACGCAGGAGCGGAGCCTCTTCATCTGCCGCGCAGACGAGGCAGAGATCGCAGAGCCCGCTGCCGATGCTGGTGATCTTTTTGATGCGCGCCTCGAAGGCGTTTTGAATGCTCAGGCCTTCCGGCTTGCGGGTTGTGAGCGCCACTTCGCGTGCCTCGATGCGCAAATGGCGGATATCGCCCTCGGCAATGTGGCGCGCGGGAATGAGAAACGTACCCCAGGCGGTTTCGATCTCGGCGACGTCTTCAACGGCGCTGAGACAGCGCCCGCTCAGAAACGTGACGGGCTCGGAGGTGACATCACCGGCTTGGCCAAAGAGCAGCGCCTGCACGTTTTCCTCGTTCAGCACTTCTTCGATGCCGCCTTGCGCAACGGCGCGCCCTTTATCCATGACGACAAGCCGGTCGGCAAGGCGCAGGCTCTCATCCACATTGTGCGTGACATAGAGCACGGGCAGTTTGAGTTTTTGGTGAAGCGCATCGAGAAAGGGCAGGATCTCACCGCGCCGTTTGGGGTCGAGACTGGCAAGCGGCTCGTCCATCAACAAAAGATGCGGCGCGGAAAGAAGGGCGCGGCCGATGCCGACGCGCTGTTTCTCCCCGCCGGAAAGATGATGCGGGCGCCGCTCTAGAAGCTCGCCGAGCGCGAGAAGATCGATCACTTCATCGAAAGAAAGCGCATGAGGCACGGCGCTCGCCCGCGCGCGGCCATAGGAAAGGTTCTGCAGCACGGAGAGATGCGGGAAGAGTTTGGCATCTTGAAAAACGTAACCGATCTGCCGTGCCTCGGGCGGCTGCGAGATATTTTCCGCCGTGCTGAAAAGCGGGCGCCCGTTCAAATGCACATGGCCCTCATGGGGGCGGATGAGCCCGGCAATGGCATTGAGCAGCATCGTCTTGCCGGCACCCGAAGGGCCGAGGAGCGCGGTGATACCGGCTGCCGCCTCGAGCGCTATATCGAGGCTGAAATCGCCTGCCTGGTGGCGGACATGGGCGGCCAGTCTCACGCTCATGGCCGTGTTCCTGTGAGCCGGCGCGTCAGGAAGCGGTTACTGAGTTCGGAAAGCCCGAGCAGAGCCACAGCAAAGAGTGTCGAGATAAGGACAATGCGCCAGGCCGCTTCTTCGCCGCCCGGCAATTGCAGGGCTGAATAAAGCGCGAGAGGCAGGGTCTGCGTCTGGCCGGGGATATTGCCGACGAACGCGATGGTCGCGCCGAATTCACCCAGCGCACGGGCAAAAGCGAGGATCGCGCCGGTTAGAAGCCCGGGCGTGATGAGCGGCAAGGTGACGGTCATAAAAGCGCGGAAGGGGCCTGCGCCCAGCGTGCGTGCGGCGCCAACGAGCCCGTCATCCAGCGTTTCGATTGAAAGACGCAGCGCGCGCACCAAAAGCGGGAAGCCCATGACGGCGGCGACGATGGCAGCGCCCTTCCAGGTAAAGGCGAAGGTGACGCCGAAACTTTCATAAAGCCAGGCGCCGATAACGCCGCGCCGGCCGAGCCCGACCAGCAGAATATAGCCGATGACGACGGGCGGCAGGACGAGCGGCAAATGAATGAGCCCGTCGAGCAGAATTTTTCCGGGGAACCGATAACGCGCCAGTACCCAGGCAATGCCGAGCGCAGGAAGGAGCGAGGCGGCCGTGCCCACCGTTGCCACGAGGAGCGAGAGGCGCAGCGCTTCGAGTTCTGCAGGTGTCAGGCTCACCGCACGGCTTCCTTCACGTCTTCGATGCGGGAAAACCCGTATTTGGCGAAGATTTCCGCTGCCTCATAGCTTTTCAGATAAGCGAAAAAACGCTCCGTGTCAGGATGGGGAGCACGGCCCAGCATGGCAAGCGGATAGGTGATGGGCGAATAACTGGTGTCCGGAAATTCCGCAGCGACGCTCACCTGATCGCTGATCAGCGCGTCGGTGCGGTAAACGGCGGCAGCGGCTGCTTCCCCGCGCTCCACCCAGGCAAGGGCAACGCGGACCGAATCCGCCGCCACGATTTGCTGGTGCACATCCCCCCAATGACCGAGGCTTTGCAAAGCTTCCTTTGCATAGATGCCGGCTGGCACGGCATCGGGATTGGCGAGCGCGAGTTTGCCGTCACCTATGAGTTTTTTCAGGCTGCCTGGATCATTGAGATAAAGCGGTACAAGGTTATCCTTCTTCGGGACGATAAGTACCAGCTTGTTGGTGAGAAGCGATGCGCGGTTTTGCGGCACGATATGGCCGCGCGCTTCCAACCAATCCATCCATCTTTCATTTGCCGAGAGAAAAAGCTGCGCGGGCGCGCCCTGATCGATCTGACGGGCGAGAGTGGAAGACCCGGCAAAAACGGTCGTCACGGCGCAGGCTTCTTCGATGCCGAACTCTGCGGCGATTTCTTTCACCGCTTCCGTGGTGCTGGCAGCGGCATAGATGGTCATGGGCTCGCACGCGGCTTTTGCCGCCGGTGAGCCAATCGGCAAAGAAAGCAGGAGAGAAAGCCCGAAGAGAAAAGTGCCGCGCCGTGTCATGTTATTTTTCCTTATTGAGGCGCGCGAACCCGGCGTCCAGATCGACGGTCAGATCGTCGATATGCTCAAGCCCTGCATGGATGCGCAAAAGCGGGCCTTCCTCTTTCCATTCCGTCGCGCTGCGATGGGGCTCTGCCGGCACGATCAGGCTTTCATAGCCGCCCCAGGAATAGCCCATGCCGAAAAGTTCCAGCCCATCGAGCATAGCGGCGAGCGCCTTTTCCGGCACCGGGTGCAGCACGGCAGCGAAAAGCCCGCTTGCCCCTTTGAAGTCCCGTTTCCAAATGGCGTGTCCGGGGTGATTTTCAAGCGCGGGGTGAATGACTTCCTTGACCTCCGAGCGCTGTTCCAGCCAGCGGGCAAGAGCGATCCCCGTTTCCATATGCTGGCGCAGACGCACACCCATCGTGCGGATGCCGCGCAGCGCGAGATAAATATCGTCGGGCCCTGCCGTGACGCCCAAATGGCCATGGCCGCGCAGCGTGGCTTTGAAGCTGCGCTCGTTGCAGGTGATCGTGCCCATCATCGCGTCGGAATGGCCGACGATATATTTCGTAGCCGCCTGAATGCTTATGTCCGCGCCGTGCGAAAAAGCATCGAAGAAGAGCGGTGTCGCCCAGGTATTGTCGAGCATGACGATGGCGCCTTTCGCACGGGCGGCCTCGGCGATGGCGGGCAGGTCCTGTACTTCAAATGTTTGCGAGCCGGGCGTTTCGGTAAAAACCACGGCGGTATTGTTTTTCATCAGCGCTGCGATATCCGCACCGATCAGCGGATCGTAAAACTCCACTTCCACGCCATAGCGGCGAAGCATCTGTTCGCAGAAGGTACGGGAGGGTCCGTAAACCGAATCCGTCACCAGTAAGTGATCGCCGGCTTTCAGATTGGCGAGCAGCGCTGTTGAAACGGCGGAAAGGCCGGAGGGGGTGATGACGCAGCCATGCCCGCCTTCCAGCTCGCACATCGCGTCCTGCAGCGCCTCGATGGTGGGGGTGCGGCGGCGTCCATAGGTGTAAGGTTGGCTTGCCTCTTTCAGCACTTTCATCGTCGGATGAAGGATGGTGGAGGCGTGATAGACGGGCGGATTGATGATGCCGTGATTCTCATCCGGCTTTCTGCCGCTCGTCACCAGCAGCGTTTCGGGTCTTTTCTCGCCTTTCTTCATGCCTTTGCGGCTCCCTGCCTATGATCTTGCGCGGCTTCGGTGTAAGAATAGCGGTCAAATCGGTAAGCAGAAAGAGAAGCGGCGCTTTTCGCCGCCAGACGGGCTTTGCGGGGGTAGGGCATGCGCAATCAGGCTCCGGCCTTGATCTTCGGCATCGTTTTCGGTGCCTTGTTGGTTTATCTGTTCTTGCCGGGCGCGCCATCCGGCCCCGCCCGCGATGCGCAGGAGCTTAGCAAGGCGGAGCAGGAAAACCTTGCGCCGGAGGCGGCCCGCGGCGGCACGCTGCGCGTGGTGCGGGAAAGAGGCGAGCTTCTATGCGGGGTGAGCCAGGGCTTGCCCGGTTTTTCCAATCCGGACGATGAAGGTGACTGGCGCGGCATCGATGTGGATGTCTGCCGGGCCATGGCCGCGGCTATTTTCGGTGACGCCTCGAAGGTCCGGTACCGGGCGCTTTCGGCGAAAGAACGCTTCACCGCGTTGCAGGCAGGGGAGATCGATGTCCTCTCGCGCAACACCACTTGGACGCTGACACGGGATACGGTGCTCGGGCTCGATTTTGCCGGGGTGACTTATTATGACGGTCAGAGTTTCATGGTGCGCCGGGACCTCAAGGTTTCCAGCGTGCTGGAACTGGACCAGGCAACGATCTGCGCCAATACGGGCACGACGACCGAACTCAATGCGGCGGATTATTTCCGCACCCACGGGCTTGAGTTCGAGATGGTGGTCTTCGAGAAAACCGACGAAGTGATTGCCGCTTACGATGCCGGGCGCTGCGAAGCCTATACGACGGATGCCTCCGGCCTTTATGCGGAGCGGCTGAAGCTCAAGAACCCGGATGAGCACATTATCCTGCCGGAAGTTATTTCCAAAGAACCGCTTGGGCCAGCCGTGCGCCAAGGCGATGACCGCTGGGCCGACATTGTCCGCTGGACGCTTTACGCCATGATCGAGGCCGAAGAGCTGGGCGTGAACAGCGCCAATGCCGAGCAAATGAAAAAGAGCGACAATCCCTCGATCCGCCGCCTGCTGGGCGTTGAAAATTCCTACGGACAGAATCTCGGCCTGCGCGGCGACTGGGCCTTTCAGATCATCACGCAGGTCGGCAATTACGGTGAGATTTTCGAGCGCAATGTCGGTAAGAATACGCCGCTCGGCATTCCCCGGGGCCTGAATGCGCTCTGGACCAATGGCGGGCTGATGTACGCCATGCCGGTCCGGTGAGTGCGGGATGGGCTCGATGATCAAGTCTTGGCTTTCTGGCGCTATTGGGTTGTCCGACGACAACGCGCTGGCGCGCGGTTTTCAGGACCCGCGCATTCGCGGCTGGATCATGCAGGCCGCTGTGCTTCTGCTTGCCGCGCTCGGTATTTTTGAGCTGGTGCAGAACACCGTTCTTAATCTGCAAAAAGCCAATATCGCTTCCGGCTTCGGTTTTCTGGAAAATCCGGCAGGTTTTGCGATCAATTTCAGCCTGATCGATTATTCGGCTCAGTCCGACTTTCTGCGCGCCTTTTTCGTCGGCGTGCTGAATACGCTGCTCGTTGCCGTGCTGGGTATTCTGCTCGCGACTCTGATCGGCTTTTCCGTCGGTATCGCACGGCTCTCACCCAATTGGTTGGTGGCGCGGCTTGCCGGATTTTTTATTGAGACCTTGCGCAATATCCCGCTGCTCTTGCAGCTTTTCTTCTGGTATTTCGTCGTCCTGCAGCTTTTGCCCTCGCAAGCCGAAAGCCTGACGCCGGGCGGCGGCATCTTTCTCAACAATCGCGGTCTTTTCGTGCCGCGGATTTTATGGGAGGCAGGCACCTTCGCGCCTTTCTGCGTGGCGCTTTTCGCCAGTCTGGTGCTTGGCTTTTTTGCCCGCAAAAGATTTGCGTTTGAAGGCTGGAAGGTGCTGGGCATTGCGGTACTGCCGCCGCTCTTGCTGCTTCTGGTGCTGGGCTGGCCGCTTTCGCTCGATATGCCGGTGCTGGAAGGGTTCGGCTTTCAGGGCGGCATCTCGCTGATCCCGGAATTCATTGCGCTGCTGCTGGCGCTGTCCATCTATACCGGCGCCTTTGTGGCGGAGAATGTGCGCTCCGGCGTGCAGGCCGTGCCCAAAGGCCAGGTGGAAGCGGCAAAGGCGCTGGGCCTTCCCTCAGGGCTTATCATGCGCAAGATCATTCTGCCCCAGGCCATGCGGGTCATCGTGCCGCCGCTCACAAGCCAGTATCTCAATCTGACGAAGAACTCCTCGCTTGCCGTCGCGATCGCCTATCCCGACCTTGTGCTCGTCTTTGCGAATACCGCGCTCAGCCAGGTGGGGCAAGCGGTTGAGATCATCGCTATGACCATGGCGGTTTATCTTCTGATCAGCCTTGGCACGTCGCTCTTCATGAATTGGTACAATGCGCGCCTTGCGCTGAAAGAGCGGGGGACGGCATGAGCATGGAAACCTACGTCAAAACCCGCCGCCACCCGGCGCTGCCCGCGCCGAGCCGTCAGACGGGGCTTATCGGCTGGATGCGCCGCAATCTTTTCTCAAGCGCGGGCAACACGATCACGACGCTCGTGTGTGCCGCGATCATCGCGCTGACCGTGCCGCCCTTTTTCAACTGGGCGGTGCTCGATGCTGTTTGGTATGCAAGTGATGGCAGCCTGTGCCGGGCGGAGGGCGCGGGGGCGTGCTGGGCCTTTGTGGAAGCGAAATTCGGGCAGTTCATCTATGGCCGCTATCCGGCTGAGGAAATATGGCGGCCCAATCTCATCCTATTGCTCTTCTTCCTCAATCTTGCCGCCGTGCTCACCCCGCGCATGCCGTATAAGGGCTGGCTCGCGGCAACGCTGCTGTTCATTTTTCCGATGTTTGCCTGGGGCGTGCTGCATGGCGGCAAGTTCGGCTTGTCGGTGGTGGAAACATCCGATTGGGGCGGGCTGCTGCTCACGCTCGTGATTGCGCTTTCCGGCATTCTCGCCTCTCTGCCGCTCGGCATTTTGCTGGCGCTCGGCCGGCGTTCCAAACTCCCGGTCATCCGCACACTCTCGGTCCTTTTTATCGAGTTCTGGCGCGGCGTGCCGCTCGTCACCGTGCTTTTCATGGCAAGCGTGATGCTGCCGCTCTTTCTGCCGGAAGGGGTGACCTTCGATCTTCTGCTCCGGGCGATTATCGGCGTTGCGCTTTTTGCCTCCGCCTATATGGCCGAAGTGGTGCGCGGCGGCCTGCAAGCGGTGCCCTCCGGGCAATATGAAGCGGCAAAGGCGCTCGGTCTTTCCTATTGGCAGATGATGGGGCTTATCGTGCTGCCGCAGGCGCTGCGCGTCGTCATTCCGGGTATTGTCAATACGTTTATCGGCCTTTTCAAAGATACGACGCTGGTACTGATCATCGGGCTTTTCGATTTTCTTGGGATCATCCGCGCCAATTTCACCGATGCCAATTGGGCATCCCCCAATACCGCGGCAACGGGCTATGTCTTTGCCGCATTCGTTTTCTGGATGTTCTGTTTCGCCATGTCGCGTTATTCGCTCTACATGGAAAAACAACTTAGCCAGGGCGAGCGCCGCTAGACCGGAACGAGGAGAGAGTTTTGCCGCAATCCGCCGACCCGATCATTCAGATCGAGAACATGCATAAATGGTTCGAGGATTTTCACGTTCTGCGCGACATCAATCTGAACGTGAAGGAAGGCGAGCGCATTGTCATCGCGGGCCCGTCGGGCTCGGGCAAATCGACGCTCATCCGCTGTATCAACCGCCTGGAAGCGCACGATCAGGGCCGCATTGTCATTGACGGGATTGAGCTCACCGAAAATCTGAAGCGGATCGACGAAGTGCGCCGGGAAGTCGGCATGGTCTTTCAGGACTTCAATCTCTTTCCCCATATGAGCGTGCTCGAGAATTGCACCTTGGCGCTCATTCATGTACGCGGGATGACGCAGGCAGAAGCGGAAGAAACGGCCGTGGGGTATCTGGAGCGCGTACGCATTCCGGAGCAGGCGGACAAATTTCCCGGCCAGCTTTCCGGTGGCCAGCAACAGCGCGTGGCAATCGCGCGCTCGCTCTGCATGAACCCCAAGATCATGCTATTTGATGAGCCGACTTCCGCCCTCGATCCGGAAATGATCCGAGAGGTGCTGGACGTGATGACGGACCTTGCCGGGTCCGGCATGACCATGCTTTGCGTGACGCATGAAATGGGTTTTGCGCGGGAAGTCGCGGACCGGATGATCTTCATGGATGAGGGTGAAATTATCGAAATCGCGCCGCCGGAAACTTTCTTCACGAACCCGCAAAGCGAACGGACGAAAGCTTTCCTCAGTCAGATTATCGGCTAGAAGCCCGGCCCTTCGCCGTCATCTTCCAGTTCCACCTCTTCTTGTGCGTAAGGCACGAAACCATGACGCTGATAAAGCGGCAGGGCGCGGGGATGGTCGAGCGTACAGGTCTGGATGGTCACTTTGCTCGGGCTGCGGGACCACGCAGCATGCAGGGCCTCGCAAAGCAGGAAACGCCCGAAGCCGCGGCCGATAAATTCCGGCACGATACCGAGGAAAGAGAGTTCGGCGCGCGGCAGATGCCGGAAATCGAGCTCGAAGAAGCCCGCCGGATTACCGTCGATATAAAGCACGTAAATTTCCACATTGGGTGAGTGGACGATGGCGCTGAGCGCGTCGTCGTCCATCTTCTTGCGGTGCACCCAGACATGGTTGCGGCCCACCACATGATAGAGATAGCGGTAGAAATGGATGGGCATATCCACGGTGCGGAAAAGCGCGTAATGGCCGAAAGGCGGCGGGCAATGCGCATGCGGGTTCTCGCGCATTTCCAGATGTGTCACCGTCGTTCGGTAGCGTTTCGGCATTTTCAGCCTGTTTCAATCGGCGCATCCGGCTGCGCCGCCCATTCCGCCCATGATCCGTCATATAGGGCAAGATCGTCTTTGCCCAAATGGGTGAGCGCGAGATAAAGCGCGGCGGCGGTTACGCCGGAGCCGCAAGTGGTGACGACAGGTTTTTCGAGCGCAAGCCCTGCGTCTTTGAACAGAGCTTTGAGCTCGCTTTTCGGTTTTACCGTGCCTTCCGGTGTTGCCAGCGCATCGAAGGGCAGGTTGAGGCTGCCCGGCATGTGGCCGGAGGCAAGGCCGGGGCGCGGCTCCGGCGCTGTGCCTTCAAAGCGGCCTTTGGAGCGGGCATCCAGGATTTGCGCCTTGCCGCTTTCCAGAAGGCCGCGCATTTCATCCAGTGTGCGCAGGTTTTCTTTGCGCAGGCTTGCTGTGAAGCGTTTTGCCTTTTTCTCCGGCCGGCCGGCTTTCACATGGCGGTGTTCCGCCTGCCATTTTTTGAAGCCGCCATTCAGCACGGAAACTTTCTCATGCCCCATTGTCTTGAACATCCACCAGACGCGCGGCGCGCTCATCAGGCCTGCCGTGTCATAAACGATGATGTGATCTTCATTGGAAAGGCCGAGCTTGCCCGCCGCCTCTGCAAAATCGTCAGGGGCCGGCAGCGTGTGCGGGTAGGGACTCTTGGTATCGCTCACCGCGTCGATATCGAAGAAGACGGCGCCAGGAATGTGTTCCGCCTCGAACTCGGCTTTCGGGTCCCGGTTCATTTGCGGCAGATACCAGGACGCATCGACCGGTTTGACGTCGGGCTCGCTCAAATGAATGGCGAGCCACTTGGTTGTCACGAGCGCGGGGATGGTGCGGGTATCGGCGGCGCCGCTCATTTGTCCATCCATGGCGGCACCGGCAGGCCCTGTTCCTTCAGGAAGGCCGGGTTGAACATCTTGCTTTGATAGCGGTTCCCGTAGTCGCAAAGGATCGTCACGATCCGGTGGCCGGGGCCCATCTTTTTGGCAAGGCGGATGGCGCCTGCGACATTGATGCCCGTTGAGCCGCCCATGCAAAGACCTTCATGCTGGAGAAGATCGAAGGCGATGGGCAGAGCTTCGGCATCCGGGATCTGGAACGGCTCGTCGATAGGCGCGCCCTCCAGATTGGCCGTGATGCGCCCCTGGCCGATGCCTTCGGTAATCGAGCTGCCTTCGGCTTTCAGCTCACCATGGGCATAATAATTGTAAAGGGCGGCGCCCATCGGGTCGGCGAGACCGATCACGATGTCCTTGTTGCGCTCTTTCAGCGCCATGCCGATGCCGGCAAGCGTGCCGCCGGTGCCCACGGCGCAGATGAAGCCGTCCACCTTGCCGTCCGTCTGGTCCCAGATTTCCGGACCCGTCGTTTCGATATGGCCCTGGCGGTTGGCGACATTGTCGAACTGGTTCGCCCAGATCGCGCCATTGGGTTCTTTTGCCGCCAGCTCTTCGGCCAGACGGCCGGAATACTTCACATAATTATTGGGGTCCTTATATGGCACCGCCGGGACTTCGATAAGCTCCGCGCCGCAAAGGCGCAGCATGTCTTTCTTTTCCTGGGACTGGGTCTCGGGAATGACGATGACGGTTTTAAAGCCCATGGCATTGCCGACAAGCGCCAGGCCGATGCCGGTATTGCCCGCCGTGCCTTCCACGATCGTGCCGCCCGGACGCAAGGTGCCCTTGGCGATCGCGTCCTTGATGATGAAAAGCGCGGCCCTGTCCTTGACCGATTGACCGGGGTTCAGAAATTCGGCCTTACCCAGAATTTCGCATCCGGTTTCCTCGGAGGCTTTTTTCAGGCGGATCAGCGGGGTATTGCCGATGGAATCGATCAATCCGTTTTTTATTTTCATGAGATCGTCCTTAGAGGGCCGGCGCGGCCGGTTCTTCGTGATTTTGCTTTCCCGAAAGTAACCCTCGTTTCCGCCCGCTTCAAGGCTGGGCGGGGCTCACAGCAATTTGTCCTTATTGGCTGCAAGCCAATGGAGGAGAAGGGCGGTTTTGACGTCTTCGATGCGCCCGTCGCTCACGGCGGCAAAGGCCTCATCGAAGGGCACGACGAGCGCCCGGATGTCTTCGTTTTCCGAGGCAAGGCCGTGAAATCCGCCGACCTGGGAGAGATTGGCCGTGGCGGCGAAAAGATAGGCCTTCTCGCCCCAGGCGCCGGGGGAGGTGTAGCCGCTCATAACGGGGACAAGTTTGCCGATCCGCGCGCCGGTTTCCTCTTCCGCCTCGCGCCGGGCGGTTTCGCCGGGGTCTTCGCCTTCGTCGATCATCCCGGCGATACATTCGATGACCCAGGGGCGTTCGGCCCGCTGAAAGAGCCCGACCATGCGCAGCTGCTCCGTCAGCACCACGGCATCGAGCGCCGGGTCCCAGGGCAACACGCTTGCGGTATTGCGCACCGCATGCATCTCCCGCTTTACCGTGCCCGACCAGCTGCCGTCATGGCGCTTGTGGCGGTATTCATAGATCACCACGCGGCCCCATTCGCGCCAGACGGTGTCTTCGCGCAGCACCTCCACGTCGCCGGGGCCATATTCTGCCGGGGTGAGCTTCAAATCCATGCCTGGCCTCTTCACATTCACTGAACGACGTGATGAGGCTGCCTGCGGGGTGAGGCCAAGTCTAGTTTTTTGCGAGAGTGAGCTGGGTCACGTCGATGTTGCCGGCGCGGAAACCGGCTTCGCAATAGGCCAGGTAATATTCCCACATGCGCTTGAAACGCTCATCGAAGCCCATGGGCTGAATTTCCGGCCAGGCTTCCAGAAAACGGTCGCGCCAATGGGCGAGTGTCTTTGCATAGTCGAGGCCGAAATTCAGATTGTCTTTCCAGTCGAGCCCGGCAGAGGTCACCTCATCGCGCAGCGCTTTGATGGAGGGCAGCATGCCGCCCGGGAAGATATAGCGCTGAATGAAATCGACACCGCTGCGGTAGGAGGGGAAGGATTTGTCATCGATGGTGATGATCTGCAGGCCGGCCAGACCGCCCGGTTTCAGGCATTCGCCGATCTTGGAAAAATAGGCCGGCCAATAGCGCTCGCCCACCGCCTCGAACATTTCGATGGAAGCGATGCGGTCATATTTCTCCGGCACGTCGCGGTAATCCTGATAGCGGATTTCCACCCGGTCCTGCAGCCCTTCGCGCGCCATGCGGGCGCGGGCGAATTCAAGCTGCTCCTTGGAGATGGTGATGCCGGTGACGCGGCAGCCGATTTCCTTGGCGGCAAATTCCGCAAAGCCGCCCCAGCCGCTGCCGATTTCAAGCACATGATGTTCGGGACGCAGATCGATGCGCCGGGCAAGAGAGCGGTATTTGTTGAGCTGCGCGGCGGTGAGATCGTCATTCGGCGTTTCGAACTTGCCCGAAGAGTACGTCATGGTCGGGTCCAGCCAGCGCATATAGAAGCTGTTCCCGAGATCGTAGTGATATTCGATGTTCTTCTTCGCATTGCGCCGGTTGTTGTGGCGCAGGAGATGGCCGATGCGCCCGGCAATCCGGGCAAGTTTCAGCCCGTTGCGGCTTTGGCTGAGCGCATGCCGGTTGGCGGCAAAGAGCTGAAGGAAAACTTCGATGCGCGGGCTTTCCCAGAGGCCGCGTAAATAGGCCTCCGCCGCGCCGAGGTCGCCGCCCGTTACGATATATTTTGCGAAATCATAGTCCCGGATATGCAGTTCGGCATCAGGCCCCGGATGTGCGCCGGCGAAACGGATTTTCCGTCCGTCGGGCAATTGGACGGTGAGACTGCCAGTGGAAATGCGCGTGGCGATTCGCAAGATGGCGCGTGTCAGCCACGGAATATTTTTCATGGCGGACAAATCAGCCGCCGTGACGTCAACAGGAACCTGGAACCCGGTCATACCAAAGCCCTCCCAAACATCACGGGTCAGTGTAGAAGAAACGCCCCCGTCCTGACACCATGATTCTGCCGCGATTTTTATGCGGACTCATGTCTTCGTGAGCCCCTTTGCGGGTGATTTACGAACAAAAGCGAACAAAAGATCATATCCGGCGTTAACTTTGCGGGTTTCTGCTCAAATTAGGGCGCTTGTTTTGGTGCCGTTAGTCGTAAAAACTTTTGTTTTTCAATTAGTTGACCCTAGGGGCCGGCTCTGCCATTTTTGCGCGGCGCAAAAGCTCGACGGGTTAGAGGCGGCATCATGCTGACAAAGGAAATCAATATCCTGCGGCAATATTTGCGGGCACTGACCAATGACCAGCTTCTGGGCGATGAAGTGGCCCGCAGTGCTTTAGCTGAAATCAATCTCGAACCCTTTGAAGCGATGCCGGAATCGGCGCGCCTGCCGCTGCTTTTTCAATCCGTCTATGAAATCTGGAACAAGGCGCATGAAGCGCCGCAATCGGCCCGGGTGTTTTCCAATTCCGCGCTCCTGCAAAGCGTCTCACCGGAACAAGACCTCAGCCGCCAGATACTGCTGATGGTCGATGTGCTGGGTTTTCCCATTCAACTCGCCGCGCAGATCGTCGATCAATCGCTGGAAGTGACGGAAGCCTTTCTCGATACTGCGCGCGAGCGCACCAATGTCGCCCTGGAAGGAACTGCGATCATCATCGAGGACGAGCCGTTGATTGCCGAGGAAATTGCCGATCTTGTCAGCGCGCAAGGCGTGAAGGTGCTGGGCAAGGCGCGTACGAAAAATGAGGCGGTTGCGCTCGCAGAGCGTGTGCATCCCGATCTTCTGCTCGCCGATTATGACCTGGGCAAAGGCGGGACAGGGCTCGATGCGGTGAAGGAAATCACGGCGGATCAGGATACTGTGGCCATCTTCATCACCGCCTATCCCGACGATGTTTTGACCGGTGAAGACTTTGAGCCTGCTTTTGTGGTCACGAAGCCTTATCGTGATCAATCTATCAAGGCCGCGCTGTGGCAAGCGTTGACGAAGCCGCGCGCCGCGCTTGTGGAGTAGGGGGAGCTTCGGTTGGAAAAGAGGGTAGTCAAACTTCAGCTTTTGCTGACGGATTCCGAGTTGGAAGAGATCGACGATTACCGCTATGGCAACCGTGTGCCCTCGCGTTCCGAGGCTGTGCGCATTTTGTTGGAACAAAGCCTGCAGCGCTGGAGGCAGGAAACGGGAACGCCGGAAGGCAAGAAGGACGAGCGGGACTAACGGGCTGGTGAGCTGACAAGCGCGCCGGGGCACAACAACATAAAGAAGGTTTCATGCCCTTTCGTTATTTCAGGATCAATGGCCACGCGGTTGACATGGTCGCCCTGTTTTTGGGCCTCGGGCTTGTCCTTCTTTTGGTGACGGGCGCGCTTGCCTCTTATCTTGCCATCGAAGGGCGCGATGCGGGCCGGGATGTGCAGCGCACGATTGAAATCCAAAATGCAGCCCGCCGTCTCTTCGGCATCCTGCAGGATGCGGAGACCGGCCGCAGCGGGTTTCTCGTCACGCGGGAACGCAAATATCTGCAGCCTTATGCGAACGCGCTTGCTGCCGTCGATGAAGCGCAAAAGCAGCTTAAGGAACTGACCCAGGATAATCCCATCCACCAGGTGCGGCTCGACGTGCTCGACCGGCAGATGGAAATCAAACTGCAGGAATTGCGCGAGACGGTGCAGCTCGGTCTGTCGGGCAATTACGGCGCGGCGACGGCGCTTGTCAAAAAAGACCACGGCAAGGAAACGCTGGACAATATCCGCACCGAAATTTCCCGCATTATCGCGGAGGAAGACCGGCTCCTGCGCGAGCGTCAGCTTGTCTATGACACGAACAGTTTCTGGCTGATCGTGACGATTTTCACTGCGCTATTGCTCACCGCTATTTCCTCGGTGGCCGCTGCTTTCGTCGCCCGCAGCCGTTTCCTTTCAGAGCAGGAAAGCCGGGCGGCACTTTCGGAAATCAATATGGAACTGGAACGGCGTGTTAGCGAACGCACCTCCGACCTTGAAGCGGCGAAGCTCAAACTCGAGACCGAGTTCATGCGCGCGGAATCGCTCTTGCGGGACCTGCATCACCGGGTGGGCAATTCACTGCAGCTGGTCGCGTCGTTCCTCGGGTTGCAGGCCAATCAGACGGAAAACGATGAAGCGGCGGTTGCGCTGCGCCGGGCACGCGAGCGTGTACTGGCCATTGCCTCCGCCCAGCGCCGCCTCCGCCTGACGGAAGAGGGCGAGAGCGTCGATGCCCATACCTTCCTTTGCTCGATCGTGGATGATCTGAAAACCAATCTGACCGCCCGCGGCGCGCTTTCCATCGACTGCAACGCCGAAGACATTCAGATCCTTTCCAAGGATGCCGTGACGCTTGGCGTGATCGTTACGGAGCTTGTAACGAACTCGCTCAAATATGCTTTCCCGGATGGCATGAGAGGCTCCATCCAGGTTCGCCTGACCCAGGAGCATTTGGGCGATACGCTGTCGCTCATTGTGGAAGACAATGGCATCGGCATCCGCAGCGATGCCTATAAAGGCGGGCGCGGGGGGCTTGGCACCCGCATTGTGGACCGGCTATCGGCGGCACTTGGCGGCGACGTGGAGTGGCTGGAACTGGATGAGGCATCGAACGAGCGGCCTGGCACGAAAATCCGGATTATTTTTCCCAATACCAGTGATATTTAATCACCTGAGAAGCTGTTTTTCCGGCTTTAAGATGGCTGAAACGGCCACTATATGAAGGCTCCGGACCTGCGGGCCGGTTTCATGTGCCATCGATTGCAGGTCCTGATGTTCCGTTTCTTCGAAAATCTCGTCGACCCTTTTCCGGCAGCCGAGCCTGAAGTGCCGCCGCGCAAGCTCGGCGCTTTTATCCTGCATTATTCGCGCCCGATCTTGCCCTGGCTTCTGGTGACGGGGCTGCTGACAGCGCTGCTCTCGGCGCTCGAAGTCGTCTTTCTCAATTATATGGGCACACTGGTCGACTGGCTGGGTGAGGCGGACCGGGCGACCTTCTTTGCCGAATATGGCTGGGAGCTTGCGGGCATGGGCGCGTTGATCGTCATCGGCTTCCCGGTACTCATCGTGCTGCAGTCGCTGTTCACGCATCAGACGGTCTTCGGCAATTACCCCATGATCGGGCGCTGGCTCATGCACCGCCATGTGCTGCAGCAAAGCATGAGTTTCTTCCAGAACGAGTTTGCCGGGCGCATTTCGCAAAAGGTGATGCAGACCTCGCTCGCCATCCGCGAGACGGTGATGAAGATGGTCGACGTCTTCGTCTATGTCAGCGTCTATTTCACCGGCGCCGTGGTGCTGATGGGTCAGGCCGACCTTTGGCTGCTTGTGCCGCTCATGCTTTGGCTCGCGGGATATATAGGCCTGCTCATCCATTTTGTGCCGCGCCTGCAGCGCGTTTCCATGGCGCAGGCCGATGCGCGGGCCCATATGACGGGCCGTGTGGTGGATAGCTACACGAATGTGCAAACGGTAAAGCTCTTTGCTCATACCCAGCGCGAACAGGATTATGCGCGCGGCGCGATGCAGGAATTCATGGGCACGGTGCATCCGCAAATGCGCCTCGTCACGCAGCTCACCGTGTCCTTGCAGACGCTGAACTCTTTCCTGCTTGCCGGCATCGGCGGCGTGGCGATTTATGCCTGGTATATCTCGGCGATTTCTCTCGGCTCAATTGCCGTTGCCATTGCGCTGATCATGCGCATCCGGGCGATGTCGGACTGGTTCCTATGGGAAGTGGCAGGGCTTTTCGAGAATGTCGGCACCGTGCAGGACGGTATGAACACCATCGCACAGTCCCAGACCGTCAAGGATGCGCCGGACGCGCGTTCGCTGGAGGTGCACGAGGGACAAATCGAATTCGATCATATCCGCTTCAATTACGGTCAGGGCGTGAAGGTGATCGACGATCTTTCCCTCACCATTCACCCGGGAGAGAAAGTCGGCATCGTCGGGCGCTCGGGCGCGGGCAAGTCCACCCTCGTCAATTTACTGCTGCGTTTTCACGATCTGGAAGGCGGGCGCATCCTCATCGACGGGCAGGATATTTCCAAGGTCACGCAGGAATCGCTCCGCCGAAAAATCGGTATGGTGACGCAGGATACCTCGCTGCTGCACCGCTCGATCCGCGACAATATCTGCTACGGCAAACCGGATGCGACGGAGGCGGAAGTAGAGGCTGCCATCTGCCAGGCGCAGGCGGACGGCTTTATCGGCCAGCTTGAAGATGAGCAGGGACGGCGGGGGCTTGAGGCCCATGCTGGCGAGCGCGGGGTGAAACTTTCCGGGGGGCAGCGCCAGCGCATTGCCATCGCCCGGGTGCTGCTCAAGAACGCGCCGATCCTCATTTTGGATGAGGCAACCTCCGCCCTCGATTCGGAGGTCGAGGCCGCGATCCAGGAGCAACTTTACAGCCTGATGGAAGGCAAGACCGTGATCGCCATTGCCCACCGGCTTTCGACCATTGCGGTGCTCGACCGATTGGTTGTCATGGATGATGGGCGGATTGCGGAAACCGGCACCCATGAGGAATTGCTGGAGCGCGGCGGGCTTTATGCCGACCTTTGGAAGCGGCAATCCGGCGGCTTCATCGGGCTCGATTTGAACACCCAAAATACCGAGGCTGCGGAATAGGGCTCTCAATAGGGTTCCGGCAAAACAAAACCGGCCCTGCCATAAAGCAGGACCGGTTTGAATTGGCTCCCCGGGCCGGACTCGAACCAGCGACCGATCGGTTAACAGCCGATTGCTCTACCAACTGAGCTACCGGGGATCAGATCGGCGTGTTTGCGCCGATGGAGGTTGCATATATCAAAGGATTCCGGGCAATGCTAGCCCTCTTTCGTCTGTTTTTTCCACCCAGATGATCATATCTGTTGAATATTTTCCGGGGACTTAATGGCCAGGCTCAAAACAGGGATTATGCTGCGATAATGGCGCATGTAACCATCAATGGGCGGCGGTATCCGCTGCCGGGTTCCCCCTTTATCAGGCTGCCCCTTGGGCTTGTGCTGGTGGTGGGCGGCATATTCGGGTTTTTGCCCGTTCTAGGCTTCTGGATGGTGCCGCTCGGGCTGGTGATTCTCTCGGTGGATTTTGCTCCGATCCGGCGCCAGCGCCGCAAGCTGGAGGTTTGGTGGGGCCGCCGCCGGCAGCGGAAAAAACAAGCCGCGGGCCCGGCCGAATAAGCCTCAGGCAACACCGAGCGAGGGAATAAGGCGGCCGAAGGGGAACGGCACACCGCTCATCAGCACATCGATTAGCCGGATATCCTGATAGTCGCCATTCAGCGAGATGCGCGGCAGGGCCGTCATGTACTCCTGGTGATGCTCGAAAATCAGCCCCTTGCGTGTCGTTGTGGCGGTTTCAAAACCCAGCTCCCGGGCAAGGCGGAATTCGCGCTCACCGGCCGAGCTCGCATCGCCAAAGGGATACGCGAAGTGCCGGGGCGTTTCGCCGATATGGCCGGCAATTGCTTCCGCGCCACGTTTCATTTCCATGCGGGCGCGTTCTTCACTGACTTTGCAGAGCGCAAAATGGTCCACTGTGTGGCTGCCGATGGTCACGAGCGGATGGGCGTGCAGCGTTTTTACATCGTCCCAGCTCAGGGCGCTTTCTTCGGTGATTTTGGGAATTGAGATACCATGCTGAGCGGCAAGCTGCCGGATGGCCGCGCGCAGCGCGTCTTCATCCATGGCGCGCAGCGGCCAGTATAGCCGCGCAAAGGCCAGGTCCATCTGCCGGGCGGTCTTTGCGGGCATGGAAACGTGGCGTCCGCCAATCTCGGCTTCAAGATGATCCGCCTTGCGGATGATTTCCTCGAGCGCCACCCACCAGATTTCCATTGTGCCGTCCGGCATCCCGGCGGAGACATAGATCGTCATGGGCGCATCGTGTTTTTCGAATACGGGAAGTGCTTGTGTCAGGTTATCTTTGTAACCATCGTCGAATGTGAAAACGGCAAAACGCCGTTTTGCGCCATGGCGCAGCCGGTGTACCGCTTCATCCAGCGTAACAATGTCATAATCGAGATCGCGCACACGGTGCAGCACGCGGTCGAGCATGTCAGGTGTGATTTCGAGAATGCGGTTTGGGGCAAATTCCGGCAGGGGTTCGGCCCGCACACGGTGCAGCATGAATATGGCACCGTTTCCACGCAGAGCTGCCGGCGCCCAGGACGGGGCGCCTATCCAGTTCAATGCGTGAAGAGCCTGCTTCAGCAGTGCCGTCTTCATGCTTTCCCTCCAGACCTGAAACTGCGCGTCGATCTCACTCTCCCTCATCAACCCTTCAATTTTGTTCATAAAACCTTTCGTTTCCGTTAGGGATATGGACTGTGGGAAAAGGGAACGCCAGTCCATAATGCTAACCATTCATCAAGTACCGGGCATGCATTCTGAACGTGAATATTCAGACAGTTCGGGGCCATGCAATCAGTCCGCGACAAAATAGGCGATCATAAAGGGGGCGCGTTACTGCTGGACGCTCTAACCAGACTTGTGGGCCGGTTTATGGGCGACGCCGATCTTGGCGCCGTCGCTAAGGGCGCCTTTTTCGCCATGGGCATTCGTGTGGGCGGCGCGGCTGTGGCGCTCGTCTCGCAGGTGCTGCTCGCGCGCTGGATGGGTGTCTTCGAATACGGCGTCTTTGCTTATGTCTGGGTCTGGGTGACGCTGCTCGGGTTTATTGCCGGTCTAGGCCTGCCGGACGCGATCATGAAATTGCATGCGCAGTACCGGGCGAAAACGGACTGGGAGCGCATCCGCGGTGTGCTTGTCGCCAGCCGGCGCATGGCCTTTTCCTTCGGTCTTTTGCTGATGGGGGCTGGCTGGCTTTTCCTCTATGCCGGAACGCCGCTTATCGATTCATACTATGTGGCGCCTTTTGCGATCGGGCTTTTATGCGTACCCGTGCAAGCTTCGGCAGATGTGCATGGCGGCATGGCGCGGGCCAATGGCTGGGTGAACCTCGCCTATATGCCGCATTATATTTTCCGCCCGCTCGGCATTCTTCTCATCGTCGGCACGATGGAATTTTCCGGCATGAGCCCGACAGGGATAAGCGCCGTTGCGGCGCTGTTCGGCGCCGTGGTCGCCGCCTCGACCGGGCAATTCGTCATTTTAAAGTGGCGACTCCATAAGCATTTCCCGCGCCCGAAACCGATTATCGAATCCCGCATCTGGCTGTTGATCGCTTTGCCGTTCCTGATGATCCAGGGCTTCGAGCTCGTCATCGAGAATATGGACACGATGATGATCGGCCATTATCTGACGCCGGAAAGCGTCGGCATCTATTATGCGAGCGTGCGCATCAACAGCCTGGCCGGCTTCGTGCTCTTTTCAGTGATGGCGCTCGCAACGCCGAAGATCGCCGAGTTTCATGCCGCGGGCGATAAAGATGATCTGCGCCGCTTCCTTTCCCGCGTTACGCATATGATCTTCTGGCCGACGCTCGGCGTCGTGCTCGGTCTTGTCGTACTGGGACCGTTCCTGCTCGGGCTTTTCGGGGGTGATTTCGGCGCGGCGTATCCTGCATTGCTGGTACTGCTCACGGGCATGCTGGTGCGCGCTGCAGGCGGCCCGGTGGATTATCTGCTCAACATGACCGGCCATCAGAAGCATGCCACCATTGCTTACGGCATCGCGGCGAGCACGAACCTCGTGCTCAACATCGCCTTCATTCCGCAATGGGGCATTTTGGGCGCGGCTATAGCCACTGCCGTCTCGCGCATCCTTTTGACGCTGATCCTCAGCGCAACCGCCTGGCGGATGCTGGGCATACGGGCTTTCGTCTTCGCCCGCTAGGGTCGCGGTTTCTAGAGAGACATAAAAAAGAGAAGCTCTTTAGCCCCGGGCGTCATCGCCCGTCAGGGAGCGGTATTCCTTGGCACTCATCTGCGTGAGCACCGTGCCGACACGGCGGCTCGTGGCCGCGGCCAGCTGCTTGACCGCGCGGGTGACGGCAAGACGGCCTGTGCGGCGCCATTGTACCGCCAGGATCGTGACATCGGTCAGCCGGGAGAGAATCTGCCCGTCACCGCTCTCGCTCAATGCCGGCGTGTCAACGATCACATAGTCATAGGTTTGGGCAAGCGCCTGGAGGATCCAGATCATACGTTCGGAGCCGAGCGCCGCCGTGGGATTGGTGAGCGGCGTACCGGCTTGCAGAATATGCGCGCCCGTCATCGTGTCGCGGTGAATGACCTGCTCGAAGGAGGCGCGGCCCGTCAGCACTTCACTGAGGCCCCAGCGCGCCTGGTCGCCGAGCGCGCGGTGAACGGAAGGCGTGAAAAGATCCGCTTCGACCAGAATGACCCGCCGCCCGCCAAGGGCGATGGTACGCGCAAGACCGAGCGCCAGCGCCGTGCGCCCTTCACCGCGCAGGCACGAGGTGACGGTGACGCTTTTGGCCGGGCGTCCATTGACCCGGGCCGTCATGAGATGGCTGAGCAGGTTGCGCAGACTTTCGGCGAATGGCGTGTGCGGGCGGTAAACGAGATTGGAGGTGAGCTGGCCGAGCGGGGTGCGCTTGCCGGTGCCGGGCACGATGCCGAGGAAAGGCGTCCCCGTCGTGCGCTCAAGCTGCTCCGGCGTCAAAAAGCCGGGCGCCAATACCTGCACCACAAAGGCTGCGGCGATGCCGCCGATCAAAGAGGCTGCGACAGCCAGAACGCCAAGGGCGCCTTTTTGCGGGAAAGAGGGCTGCGAGGGCGGCTCGGCCAGTGAGACAATACGGGCATCGGCGGCGCGGGCATCGGCCTCGGCTTTCGAAGACGCCGCTTCATAGCGCGTCAGAAAGCTCTCAAGCAGCTGCCGGTTGGCGGCAGCTTCCCGTTCCAGCGCGCGCAATTCAACCTCGTTCTGGTTGAGTGCGCCCATCTGGCGTTTCAGCTTGTTCAGATTGGCCTTGATGGTGGAAACGCGGGAGCGGGCGATCTGCGCTTCGTTTTCGAGCGCAGCGCTGACTTTCCTGATTTCCTGGGAAATCTGCGTCTGCAAATCTTTCAGATTGGCCTCGGCCTGCTGCATGCGCGGATGGGAGGGCAGCAACGTCGCGGACATTTCCGCGATCTGTGCTTGAAGCTGCACTTCCTGCTGACGCAGGTTCTGGATAAGCGAGCTGTTCAAAACTTCGCCGACCGTATCGATGTCGCGCTCACCGGCGGCAAGATCGCGCGCGAGACTGAGCCGCGCCTGCGCTTCGGAATAGGTGGCTTCGGCGAGCACCAGCTGACTGGTGAGCTCTGAAAGCTCGCGCTGGGGCAACGTTGCGCGGTCCGAGGACTCGCCCGTCATGAAGAGCCCGTGTTTGGAGCGGAAGCGTTCGGCGGCAGCCTCGGATTTTCGCACTTCGCCGCGCAGTGTTTCGATCTGCTCGCGCAGCCAGCCCGTGGCCTCGCTATGCAATGCCTGGCGGGTCTCAATCTGTTTTTGGATGTAAAGTTCGGCCAGCCGGTTGGCGACGCTGGCCGCCCGTTCCGGCACTTCAGAAGTGAAATTGATCGAAATGACCCGGGATTCGCCTTTGCGGTAAATCGACAGGCGCCCTTGCACCTTATCCACGATTTCAGAAAGAGAAACCTTGTCCTTCTTCTTTGCGCTGCCTCCGAAAAGCGTGCCGAGCCTGTTTTCCTTGCGCAGGGAGGAATTGAATTCCGCCGTCTTGTCGAGGCCGGTCTCGCTCACCAGCCTTGCGATCATGGAATAGGAAATGAGTTCCTGGATTTCGCTTTCGACCGCGCCCTGATCCGGCAAGGAAAGCGGGGAGAGATCGTCGAAACGGGAAATCTCGCCGGCGCGCGGCTCGATGCGCAGCAAAGTTTCCGCCGTGTAAGTCGGTGTGACGGTGGCGATGAAGGCAAACGAGATGAGGAGAATGACAAGCGCCGTGCCGCCGACAACGGCCTTGCGGGCCCAGATGCCGCGCAGCAGGTCCCACGGATTGACGGTGTCCTCTCCCGAGCCACCTGCCGGGCGGCGGCGGTCTCCGAAGATCACCTGAGATGAAAGGCTCGGCGTTGACATATGCGTCCATCGGTAAGGACGGCCTGAAAGGCCACCCAGCCAGCATCGAAGTCGATCCGCACGCAGGTGGCGGATGTCCCCATTTAAGGCACCAGTAGACGTTGTTTAGGTAACGGAAGATTTAACAGGGCCGGGCAGAAGCGTAATTTCGGCAAAGGTTTCAACGGCATCGGGGGAAGGAGCGACGTTCGCTATCCGCCCCAGCCTTGGAATTCATTAACCACTCTTCGGGTAAATTCACGAAAACGCGAAGACTTTCACCGCCCTCCATCCGAGCGGCGGGACATGGGGTTAACGATGCTGCGCCTCCTTATGACCGCTTTCCTCGCGCTCACCCTGCAGGCTTGTTCTGCCGGCGGGGTAATCAGCGAGCGCCCGCTTACCGGGAACGATGAGCCTTATCAGCTCGATTCCGGCGATCAGGTGCGTGTGGTGGTTTTCGGACAGGAAGACCTGACGGGTGAATACACGGTGGATGGCAGCGGGCAGATTTCCATGCCGCTCGTCAATGGCATTCAGGCGCGCGGGCTGACCATTAAGCAGCTCGAAGCGGAAGTGGCGCGGGTTCTGGGCGAAAGCCTTTTGCGTAACCCGAATGTCTCGGCGCAGGTCCTGTCGTTTCGTCCGTTCTTCATTCTGGGCGAGGTGACGCAGTCCGGCCAATATCCTTATGTGAATGGCATGACGGCGCGCACCGCCGTTGCGATCGCCGGTGGGTTCACCTACCGCGCCGATCAGAGCTATGTGCGCGTCACGCGCAAACGGGACGGCAAGTTGATCGAACTTGAGCTGCCGATGGACGAGCTCATCCGGCCCGGCGACACGATCTATGTCACGGAGCGGTATTTCTGATGACAGAACGCCTGCCCGCCAGCTTGAAAGGCTTGAAGATCGTTCACTGCTTCCGTGCGCCCATGGGCGGGCTTTTCCGGCATGTGCGCGACCTTGTGGAAATGCAGGCGGAGGCGGGCGCAATGGTCGGCGTGATCTGCGCGCGCGAGGCGGGGGATGCTTTGAGCGAGGACCGCCTTTTGGCGCTCGAACATCACTGTGCGCTGGGGCTCCATAGGGTGCGGATGGGACGTCTGCCGGGGCTTGGTGATATCGGCGCGATCCAACAGGCCGGTGCGATTGCCGGAGAGCTTGGCGCCGATATTCTACATGGGCACGGTGCGAAAGGCGGGCTTTATACGCGCCTCGCCGCGGGCGGCAGAGGAGTCTTCCGGTTTTATACGCCGCATGGCGGCGCGCTTCATTACAGCCGGATGAGCCCATCGGGACTTGTCTTTCACGCCGTCGAGCGGGCGCTTTGGGCGCGTACGGACGGGGTTATTTTCGAATCCGAGTACGGGCTTGAAACTTATCGCTCCCAGGTTGGCGGCACACCGCCGCGCCATGCCGTTGTGCACAACGGATTGCGGGAAGACGAATTTGTGCCTGTCGCGCCGCGCGCCGATGCAGCGGACTTCGTCTATCTCGGTGAGATGCGCGTGCTGAAGGGCATTGCAACGCTCCTGGAGGCCATGTCGCAGTTTGGCGGGCAGAGCAGATTGGCGCTGGTCGGCGCCGGGCCGGACAAAGCGTTTTTCGAATCCAAGGCAAAAGAACTCGGTCTTGAGGCGCGCCTTTCCTGGTATGCGCCGATGCCAGCGCGTGAGGCGTTCGCGCTTGGGCGCTGTCTCGTCATGCCTTCGTACAAAGAGTCTCTGCCTTATGTGGCACTCGAAGCAGCTGCAGCTCGCGTACCCATGATTGCAACGCGCGTCGGCGGCATGGCGGAAATCTTCGGTGCAGAAGCAGCCCGCCTTGTACCCGCAGGCGACGTGGCGGCGCTATCGGCAGCAATGAAGAAAAATCTTTCATGCAGGCAGGATGAAGCAGCGGCTGAGGCCGCGCGTCTTCAGGAGCATGTGCGCGCAACCTTCAGCCTGAAGGCCATGGCCGAAGGCGTGGCGCAGGTCTATCTCGCGGCGATGGAAGCGCGGCACGCAACCAAGCCGGTGCCCGCGCCCGGCCGCGCACTCACAGGGGTAAAGGGATGAGTATGCCGAATGCGCCGGGTGCGGCGCCTTCCAATAATCCGAAGAAAAGCGACTATAGGGAAGGCAAGCCCACCGGCGCCATTCCGCGTGTCGAACGGCGCAAGCCCGTTAAATCCCGTGTGCCGCCGCTTTTCATTCAAACGGCAGCGCGGCTGGGGGAGGCGGGCGTCATTGCGCTTGGCGGTGCTCTCATCTTCTTGCTGCACGGCGAACGGCTTGGTGAGATCTTCGGCGCATCGACCTTTGCTTGGCTGGTGCTGGGGGTGACGTTCTGTTTTGCGGCGGGCGCTGAATTTTCCTCGCTCTATAAGATCCGTACGCTCGCGCATATTTACCGTGGTCTGGGTCCGCTCGTTTCCGCCTGGTCGGCGGTTGCGGGCATTGCCTGCATGGCGCTCTTCTTTCCGCTTGGCGCAAGTCCGGCAGCGCTGCGCTGGCTTGTAGATTGGTATTTCATCGGCCTTGCGGGCCTTGTAACGGCGCGCGCATTCTCTCAAAACTATATTGCCCAGTGTCAGCGCGACCACCGATTGACGCGCCGGGTGGTGGTGGTTGGCGGGGGGAAGGACGCGGACCGCCTTTCGCAACTCATTCAGAAATCCGGGCGCAGCGACATTGAAGTATGCGGGTTTTTCGACGACCGCCAGGATGAGCGCAGCGAGAGTGAAGTGAACGGTTTGCCGAAACTCGGCACTGTGAACGAGCTTTTGCGGTTTGCCCGCTCCAACCGCGTCGATCTTTTGATTGTGGCGCTACCCCAGGCGGCGCAGGAACGGGTCAACCAGCTTGTCGCCAAGCTTTGGGTATTGCCGGTCGATATTCGCCTTGCTTTGCCGGATGCGGATGAAGAAGCGCATGGCTCCCGCCTTGGCGAGCTGGCGCTTAAAAGCCTCTACGACAAGCCGATGAGCGGCTGGGACCTTGCGGTCAAAAATATCGAAGACCGGGTACTGGGTGCGCTCGCATTGCTTTTGACCGCGCCGCTCTTTCTCATCATTGCGGCGGCCATCAAGCTCGATAGCAAGGGGCCGGTCTTTTTCAAACAGCGCCGCTTCGGGTTCAATAACGAGCTGATCGAAGTCTATAAGTTCCGCAGCCTGAAACACGAGGATGCCGACGCCAATGCCTCGAAGCTCGTCACGGCGGACGATGACCGGGTGACGAAAGTCGGTGGCTTTTTACGCCGCACGAGCCTCGATGAATTGCCGCAGCTTTTTTCCGTCATCAAAGGCGAGATGTCGATGGTGGGCCCGCGCCCCCATGCGGTGCTCGCCAAGGCGGCGGGGGATCTTTACGGCGAAGCGGTCGATGGCTATTTCGCCCGTCACCGCGTGAAGCCGGGCATGACCGGCTGGGCGCAGATCAATGGCTGGCGCGGGGAAACCGATACTCATGATAAGATCGTCAAGCGCACCGAATACGACCTTTATTACATCGAAAACTGGTCGCTGCTGTTCGATCTTTACATTCTGATCAAAACCCCTTGGGCCTTGCTCAAGGGAGAAAACGCTTACTAAAGGGCCGGGCGATGAGCGACGGCTGGAGCATCGATCATTCTTCAAGAGCGCGCGAAGCTGTGCTGCGCAACCCTTGGGAATGGGCGAGCGCTGCGCTAATCTTCCTGCTGCTTCTTTTCAGCTCGTATCTCAAGAGCGACGTGTCGAAAGTCGCTCAGCCAGCGGTTTACGATTTTCTGATGGCGGGGACGGTCGCGCTGCATGTCATCTTGCGCATCCGTTTCCCGAAAGAGCTTGGCTGGCCGGTTCTGCTTTGGCTTTTTCTGATGCTGGGTTACGGGCTCGGCGCGCTCGACGCGCTGCTGCCGCAGCGTGCCCGCGATTTCATGCTGGTGATGAGCTACCTCATCGTCTCTTTCGTTTTTTTCGCGGCCATGGTCTATGACGATCCGAGAAGGCGCTTGCCCGCCATCTGGTGGGGCTATGTCGGCGCGGCGTTGATTGCATCGCTGACGGGCATTGCCGCTTATTTCGGGCTATTGGCCTCCGCTGAATTCTATCTGCGCTTCGGCCGCGTCACGAGTTTCTTCAACGACCCGAACGTCTACGGCGCGTTCCTCGTCGCGCCGACGCTTTTCGTTGCCTGCCGGCTCAGCCTTTCCACCTCGTTGAAGGATATTATGCTGCTGCCGGTGCTGGGCGTTTTGGTGCTCGGCATTTTTCTCAGCTTCTCGCGCGGGGCCTGGGGTAATCTTGTGCTGTCCGGCGCGGTTTTTATGGTGCTGGCTTTCATCACCAGCCGCTCGCCCGTGCAGCGTTTCCGGCTCATTCTGGTAACGGCGTTGGCGGCAGGTTGCGGCGTGGCGATCATCGCCTGGGCGCTTTCCGCCGAATCCGTTTCCGATCTCTTTGCCCAGCGTTTTTCGCTCTCCCAGTCTTATGATGTGGGCGAGGGCGGGCGCTTCGACCGGCAGATCAACGCGCTGCAGCAGGGGCTGACCGCGCCGCTCGGCATGGGCCCGGCGCAATGGGAAGAGATTACCGGTCTTGCCCCGCATAATGTCTATCTCAACATTCTGATCGCGGGCGGCTATCTCTCGTTCCTCTCCTATCTCGCCTTTATCGGGCTCACTTTGGTGCGCGGCACGAAGGCGGCCCTGCGCCAGCGCAGCGCCTATCAGCCTTATCTCCTCGTCGCCGTGGCGGCGCTGGTCGGCCATGCCGCCGAATCGCTCATCATCGATGTCGATAACTGGCGGCATCTCTTTCTGATTTTCGGGCTTTGCTGGGGCGGTATCGCGATTGCCGCGCGCGAGGCGCGGGAAGAGGCGGGGGATTGGCGGCTGGCCGCGGCGCGTCCGCCCGTCATGGCGGACGGGTTTCACGCCTGATAGGGTTATGCCCAGGGTTTCTGCATGATTTTAAGGGGAAATTTGGAGGCCACGCCCGGAATCGAACCGGGGTATACGGATTTGCAATCCGCTGCGTCACCACTCCGCCACGTGGCCTCTTTTGCCGCCGGGCGCCCGGTCCGGCCGGGCCACCCTCAGGGCAGGCCGGGGATATAGCAAGAGTTTTGGCTGAGGACAATGTGGAAACGCGCCTCAGGGTGGAATAGGCTATCGCGAATTGTCTTTGCCGTGTCAGACCTTTATAACCCGCTCGAAGACAGCAATGGGCACAGCGCCCGACCCAACTCCTAGGAAATCTCATGGCCGACTATACTGATGCCCGTTTGAACATGGTGGATAGCCAGTTGCGGACCAGCGGTGTTACGGACCCGCGCGTGCTGGACGTAACGCAGGAAGTCCCGCGGGAGATTTTCGTGCCGGCTGCCTTGCGCCCGGTTGCCTATCTGGACGGGGATTTGCGGGTCACGGGCGCAGGCGAGACGCCGCGCTATGTGATGCGGCCTTATTCCTTCGGCAAGCTGCTGGAACTGGCGGTGATCCGCGAGGGGGATGTGGTGCTCGATATCGGCACGGCGACGGGCTATTCGGCGGCCGTGCTGGCGAAACTCGCCGAAACCGTGGTGGCCGTGGAAAGCGATGAAGACCTTGCCGGCAAGGCGACCGCCAATCTCGACACGCTGGGCATCACCAATGCAGCCGTCATTACGGGCGCTCTCGAGGCCGGCTATGCCAAGGGCGGTCCCTATGATGTGATCGTACTGGAAGGGGCGGCCGAGCACCTTCCAGCCGACTTGTTGGACCAACTCAAGGAAAATGGCCGTCTGGTGACGATTTTCCATGAAGATGGCCGCAGCCGCGGGCGGATTTACACGAAAAAGCGCGGAACGGTGACGTTCCGGGACGCTTTTGACGGTGCGGCGGAGCTTCTACCGGGCTTTGAACTCAGCGAAGGGTTCGTTTTCTGACGAATTATCAGCGCCGGGTCTTCTAAATGGCCGCAAACGCGACTACTTTTCGATAACGTTAAGGTGGCACTCACGTTTTTTGCCGAAACTGAGGAATATAGGCCTTTGGGCCTGCTCAGTTTTATCCGAGGGTGCAGGGGATTACCGTCCGGAGTTGAATGATGCGAACCACTTTTAAAGGGACGCGCCGCAAGCCCTTGATCGGTCTTATGGGAGCAACGTTTTTGGTCAGCCAGGCCTGGTGCCTGCCGGCCTCAGCGGAGTCGCTCTATGACGCGATGGCTGCAGCCTATAACAGCAACCCTGCCCTGGCCGCAGAGCGCGCCCGGCTGCGCGCGACGGATGAAGGCGTTGCCCAGGCAAAGGCCGGCTGGCGGCCCACCATCACCGCGACGGGCACTGTCGGCACGGTGGAAACGGACACGGATTCGGCCGTTCCCATCCCCCAGTTCGGCGGCAAACAGACGGTGGACCCGATTACCGGGGCCGTTAACGTCACCCAGCCGCTCTTCCGCGGCGGCCAGACGATTTACGGGACGCGCCGGGCCAAGGAAAGCGTCATGGCAGGCCGGGAAAACCTGCGCAATGCCGAGCAGAACACGCTGCTCGACGCCGTGACGGCCTATATGGACGTGAAGCGCGACGAGGCGGTTGTCGAATTGCGCAAGAAGAACGTCGCCGTGCTGCGCCGCCAGCTTGAAGCCGCGCAAGACCGCTTCAATGTGGGTGAGATCACGCGCACGGACGTTGCCCAGTCCGAAGCGCGTCTCAGCCTTTCTCAGTCCAACCTCATTCAGGCAGAGGCCAATCTGACGGCAAGCCGCGCCGCCTATCAGCGCGTCATCGGCCATGCGCCGGCCTCGCTCGATGCGCCGCCCGCCTTGCCGGCTTTCCCGGAAAGCGAAGCGGCCTCTATCGAGATTGCGCGCGCCAACAATCCGGTTCTGCAGGCCGCGCGCCATGCCGAGCGGGCCGCAGATCATGCGATCGATGCGGCTAAAGGCACGCTTTTCCCGCAGGTGTCTCTGGAGGCAGGCTATAGCCATGCCGAAGAGCCGTCCTCGACGACGGCGCGCCAAGATGAAACCCGCGTGACGGGCCGTCTCACGATCCCGCTTTATCAGGCAGGCGCGGAATATTCGCGGGTGCGCGAGGCCAAGCAAATTCATGCGCAAAACCGCCTGCAAGTGGCCGATACGCTGCGTCAGGTGGATGAGAGCGTGCAGAACGCCTGGGAACAGTACCGGGCCTCGAAAGCGGTGATCCGCTCGAGCACGGAGCAGGTTAACGCCAACGAAATCGCGCTGGACGGCGTGCGCCAGGAAGAACAGGTGGGCGCGCGCACCACGCTTGATGTGCTGGACGCCGAGCAGGAGCTTCTGGATTCCCAGGTGCAGCTCGTTTCCGCCCAGCGGAACGAATATGTGGCCGGATTTTCGCTTCTGGCCGCAATTGGGGGGCTCTCGGTGGAGCAGATCGGGCTCGATGTCGAGCGTTACGATCCGCAGCGCAATTATGAGCAGGTGGCCGATAAGTGGATCGGCTGGGGTATCGAGGACGAATAAGAGGGGGCCGGCATAACGTTTGTTAGCATCCTGCATGTTATGCAGGAGATATGGCCAAGAACGACCAAGGGCCATAAGCTGGCAAACCGATCAACCGGACAGGTGCGATAGATGAGTAGCAATAGCGACGGTCAGGAACCGACCATGGAGGAGATCCTGGCGTCTATTCGCCGGATCATTTCCGAGGATGGCACCAAGAGCGATGCGCCGGCGCCGGAAGCCGAGGCTGAGCCGGAAGCGGGCGATGAATCGTTCGAAGAAGATATTATGGAGCTGACGGAAGCGCTGGAAGCGGCACCGGCGGCCCCGCCGGAACCTGAGCCCGAACCGATGCCGGAGCCCGAACCTGAGCCGGAACCAGAACCCGAGCCCGAGCCCGAGCCGGAACCTGCGCCGGAACCGGAGCCTGAAGTATCTTTCGATGTGGACGAGCCGGCCGAGGAAGAGGCTGATGTGGCCTTCATGGAAGAGGAAGCCGAGCCGGAGCCGGAACCCGAACCTGAGCCCGAGCCAGCCGCTTTCGAGCCGGAGCCTGCGCCTGCGCCGCGCCCGGAAATGACGGATGACCGCCTGCTTTCCAATGAAGCTCAAAGCGCGGCGTCTGCGGCCTTTGGCGCGCTGGCCAGTTCCATTCTTACCTCGTCGGGCAATTCCCGTACGCTGGAGGATCTGGTGGCCGATATGCTCAAGCCCATGCTGAAGGATTGGCTGGATGCCAACCTGCCGGAAATGGTCGAGCAGATGGTACGCGAGGAGATCGAACGGGTATCGCGGCGGCGGCCGTAACCACTCCTGCATGACAGAGTTTCGGGCCGCTTCGTAATCACCGCGAGGCGGCCCTTTTCTTTGCCATGCTTGATGCCTTCGGGCGGCTGTGCTCTAAACCGGGCGCGCCTTTCATGATTGCGGACGGGGCTCCGCACCCTGCTTTTCAAGCAGCTTTTGAGCAACGAGGACGACATGCTGGACAAGACCTACCAACCGCAAGAGGCCGAAGAACGGCTTTACCGGGCCTGGGAGGAGAGCGGGGCGTTTCGCGCCGGCGCGGGCAAGGCGGGCGAAGGCGCGCCCACCTACAGCATCGTCATTCCCCCGCCCAACGTGACGGGCTCCTTGCATATGGGCCATGCGCTCAACAACACACTGCAGGATGTCCTCATCCGTTTCGAGCGTATGCGCGGCAAGGACGTGCTCTGGCAGCCGGGCACCGACCATGCGGGCATCGCGACGCAGATGGTTGTCGAGCGGCAGATGGCGGCGGAAGGCGCGAATGTGACGCGGCATGATTTGGGCCGCGAGGCCTTTGTCGAACGCGTCTGGCAGTGGAAGGGCGAATCCGGCGGGACAATCATCAATCAGCTGCGCCGCCTCGGCGCTTCCTGCGATTGGAGCCGTGAGCGCTTCACCATGGACGAAGGGCTCTCCAAAGCGGTGTTGAAAGTCTTCGTCGAGCTTTACCGCGATGGCCTCATCTACAAAGACAAGCGGCTTGTGAACTGGGACCCGAAACTCTTGACCGCGATTTCGGACCTCGAAGTCGTGCAGAAGGAAACGAAGGGCAGCCTCTGGCATTTCCGCTATCCGGTGGAAGGCGAGGAGGGCACGTTCATCACCGTCGCCACCACGCGGCCTGAAACCATGCTGGGCGACACCGCCGTTGCCGTGAACCCGGAAGACGAGCGCTGTCAGCATCTGATCGGAAAGAACGTCGTGCTGCCGCTCGTCGGCCGGCTCATTCCCATTGTCGGCGATGAACACGCGGACCCTGAGCAAGGCTCGGGCGCGGTGAAGATCACGCCGGCTCATGACTTCAACGACTTTGAGGTCGGCCGCCGCCACGATTTGCCGATGATCAATATTTTCGATCAGCATGCGAAGCTGAACGAGAACGTACCGGAGAAATATCAGGGTCTCGACCGGTTTGAAGCGCGTAAGCGCATCGTTGCCGATCTCGACGAGCTTGGCCTTCTGGAAAAGATCGACGATCACACCTTGCAGGTGCCTTATGGGGACCGTTCGGATGTGGTGATCGAGCCTTGGCTGACGGACCAGTGGTATGTGGATGCGGCAACGCTTGCCAAGCCCGCCGTTGAAGCGGTCGAGCAGGGCAAGACCCGTTTCGTGCCGAAGAATTGGGAAAAGACTTATTTTGAATGGATGCGGAACATCCAGCCCTGGTGTATTTCCCGACAGCTTTGGTGGGGCCATCAGATCCCTGCCTGGTATGGGCCGGACGGGGAAATCTTCGTCGCTTATGATGAGGCGGAAGCCGCCTCTCTCGCCAAGGCTCACTACGGAAAAGAGACCGAGCTGACGCGCGATCCGGACGTGCTCGACACCTGGTTCTCGTCCGGGCTCTGGGCCTTCTCGACGCTCGGCTGGCCGGATAAGACGCCGGAGCTCGAGCGTTATTACACGACGAGCGTACTTGTCACAGGTTTTGACATCATCTTCTTCTGGGTCGCCCGGATGATGATGATGGGCCTGCACTTCATGGATGATGTGCCGTTCCGCGACGTCTATATCCACGCCCTTGTCCGCGACGAGAAGGGCCAGAAGATGTCGAAGTCGAAGGGCAACGTCATCGACCCGTTGAGCCTTGTCGACGAGTACGGCGCCGATGCGCTGCGTTTCACGCTGGCGGCCATGGCCGCGCAGGGCCGCGACATCAAGTTGGCGACCAGCCGGGTGGAAGGCTACCGCAATTTCGGCACGAAGCTCTGGAACGCCGCCCGCTTCTGCGAGATGAATGAATGCGTGCGCCAGGAAGGGTTCGATCCGGGCGCCGTTCAGCACACGCTGAACCGCTGGATCGTCGGCGAGGCCGAACAGACCGCGCGCAAGGTCACCGAAGAGCTTGAGGGCTACCGCTTCAACGAGGCGGCAGGCGCGCTCTACCGTTTCGTCTGGAACGTCTTCTGTGACTGGTATGTGGAATTCTCAAAACCCCTCCTGAACGGCGAGGATGAAGCAGCGAAAGCCGAAACGCGGGCGACGGCGGCCTGGGTGCTCGATCAGATTTTGAAACTGCTGCATCCCTTCATGCCCTTCCTCACCGAAGAGCTGTGGCAGCGCACGGGCGAAACCGGCGCACCGCGCGCCGGCATGCTCATCGTGTCGGACTGGCCGGCGCTGGACGGGCTTGTCGATGAAGCCGCGCAAAGCGAGATGGACTGGGTGATCCGCTTCATTACCGATGTGCGTTCGGTGCGCGCGGAAATGAACGTGCCCGCTGGCGCGAAAATTCCGCTACTCATTTCGGGCGCGAATGAGACGAGCCTTGCCCGGCTGGAGCGTCACAAGGACATCATCACGCGGCTTGCCCGCCTTGAAAGCGCCGAAGTGCTGGACGGCCCGGCGCCCAAGGGTTCGGTGCAAATCGTGCTGGATGAAGCCACGATCCTGCTGCCGCTTGCCGGCGTGATGGATCTGTCGGCCGAAATGGACCGGCTGAAAAAAGAAATCGACAAGCTTGCCAAAGACGTCAAGCAGATCGATCAGAAACTGGCGAACGAGAAATTCGTTTCCAAGGCGCCGGAACATGTGGTCGAAGAGCAGCGCGAGCGCCGGGAAGAGGCTTTGGTGAAGCAAGCCAAACTGTCGGACGCGCTCAAGCAGATCGAAAACATGTCCTGATCCCATTACGTCACCCCTGGGGCTTAAGCCCAAGGGGTGACGCGGGGGACGTTTAAACGGAAGCGGAACTATCCGCCGCCGGGCCTTTGCGCGAGGCCATGAAGTCCTCGAATTCCTTCTCGTCCTTGGCGCGGCGCAGGCGGTCGAGGAATTCCTCGAAGGTGTGCTGCTCCTCTTCGAGCCGTTTCAAGGTTTCTTCCCGGTAGGCATCGAAAGCCGTGTTGCCTGTCGGGCGGGACCGGTGCCGGCGGCCCGCGTGTCTGCAGCTATTCTTCCAACCGCGCATTTTTCCGCTCCAAATCATGTAACCGAGAATGGCAAGGCCGAGTGGCCAGAAAACGATGAACCCGCCGATCATCATCGCGATCCAGGCGCCTTTCGGCCAATCGTCCATCCGTTCAAGGCCGATGGCTGCAAGGGGACTGCCGGATGAGGCGGCGTTTGCAGAGTGAGACATGGGTGTCCTCCGTTGGTGACCTTTTGGAAATGTGCGGGGTGGCGGCCCGTTTCAAGCGGCGGGAGAGCGTTGTTACAATTTGTAAAATGGCGGAAACGGTGCGGGCTTTGTCATTTCAGCCAGGCCGCCTAGCTGGCAGCTTTCCAGGGCACAACCTGGAGCATGAAAATGAAACTCACTCCCGATCTCGACGGTATCCTTTATCCCGACACAGATATGGCTGAAGCCGCGACCGCTTTGCTGCGTGGCGTCTCGGGCCAAACCATGATCAATCACTGTCTGCGCAGTTACCGCTATGGGGCGGTGATCGGCAAAAGTCTCGGCCGGAAACCCGATGCCGAAGCGCTGTTCATCGCCGCCGTGCTGCATGATCTCGGCCTTGAGGCGCCTTATGACGGGCCAGACGATTTCGAGAAAAACGGCGCCGTGGCTGCGGAGCGTTTTCTTCTGTCAAAAGGATATGCAGAAAAGAAGGCGTCGCTCATTCACGATGCAATTCTGCTCCACACGGATCTGGCGGCGGGCGCAGATGCCCGCGATGAGGTTGCGCTTTTGCATCTGGGTACATTGATCGACATTACAGGTCTGCGTCTCGATGAAATCCCGGAAAAGGAAGCCAGCGCTATTCTGGATGAGTTTCCGCGTCTCGGGTGTAAGGCGCTTTTCCGGGAGCGGATCGGCGCTCAAATTTCCGCAAAACCCGATTGTCACATTGCCCATGTGAGCCGCGATCAGGGCATGCTGAAGTTGCTGGATGCTTCTTCCTTCGATGATTGGGCATGAAAAAGGCGCCGGAGCAATCCGGCGCCTTTTTACTCTATGTCTTGACCTTACTGATCGAACATGATGACGGAGCGGGCGATCTCGCCTTTCTTGAGCTCCTCGAACGCCTCGTTTACGTCTTCCAGCTTGATGCGGCGGGAAATCATCTGATCGAGTTTCAGTTTGCCGTTCATGTAGAAGTCGACATAGCGGGGCATATCCACCGGGAAACGGTTCGAGCCCATGTTGGAGCCCTGGATGCGTTTTTCTTGTAGAAACTCCGCGCCGTGCAGTTCGATATGCACGCCGACGGGGATCATGCCGATAATGTTGGCGGTGCCGCCTTTGCCCAGCATCTTGAAGCTTTGCTCGGCGGTTTGCTTGAGGCCCACGGCTTCGAAAGAGTGATGCACGCCGCCGCCTGTCAAGTCCAGCACCTGCTGCACCGGATCGCCGTCTTTCGCGTTGATGACATCCGTCGCGCCGAATTCCTTGGCAAGGTTGAGTTTCGAGCCGATGGCATCGATGGCGATGATGCGCCCGGCGCCGGCAATCGCCGCGCCATTGATGGCGGCAAGGCCGATGCCGCCGCAGCCGACAACGGCCACGGTCTCACCCGGACGCACGCTCGATGTGTGAATGACCGCGCCGACGCCGGTCGTCACCGAACAGCCGATAAGGGCGGCAAGATCGAGCGGCATGTCTTTACGGATCGGCGTGCAGGCATGTTCGTGAATGAGCATCTGCTCAGCAAAAGATGAAAGATTGAGGAACTGGAACATCGCCGCATCGTCGGCGGCTTTCAGGCGCTGCTCTTCTTCGGCCTGGCGCTGTGTCTCCGGGCTCATGCAGCGGGAAAGATGCCCCGTCAGGCAGTGCTCGCAGTGCCCGCAATAGGCTGATAGACAGGTAACGACATGATCGCCGGGCTTCACCGTGCGCACTTCCGAGCCCACCTGTTCGACGACGCCCGCGCTTTCATGGCCGAGAATGGCAGGCAGCGGGTAGGGGTATTTGCCTTCCAGAAAGTGAAGGTCGGAATGGCAGACGCCGGCCGCGACGGTGCGGATCAGCACTTCATGGGGGCCTGGCTTGTTGATCTGCACATTTTCGATTTGAAGCGGTTTCCCCACTTCGCGCAATACTGCCGCTTTCATGGCTTTCTCCCTGTTCGTTTCCGCTTATGCGCCGCACGTGAGCCCGTGCGTTGGGAAAATCTTGACCCCGGGGGGCGTGAGGGTCAATTGGAGAAAGGGCGCACCCTAGGCGAAGCGGGCCAATCGGCGGAAAAATACCGTTTCCGGGGTGGTTCCCCCCGCCTTTGCTGCCTACTATCGCGCGGCAAGGCTGCCGGTTCGTCAAAAGGAGCGCTTCCATGGATGCCAAGAGTTTCGACAAATCGAAATTGCCGAGCCGTCACGTGACGGAAGGGCCGGAGCGGGCGCCGCACCGCTCCTACTATTATGCGATGGGGTTGAGCGATGAAGAAATTCACCGCCCCTTTGTCGGCGTTGCCACCTGCTGGAACGAAGCCGCGCCGTGCAACATCGCATTGCAGCGCCAGGCTCAGGCGGTGAAGAAAGGCGTCAACGAGGCGCATGGGACGCCGCGCGAGTTCACCACTATCACGGTGACGGATGGCATCGCCATGGGTCATCAGGGGATGAAATCCTCGCTCGCAAGCCGGGACGTCATCGCCGATTCCGTCGAGCTGACCATGCGCGGGCATTGTTATGATGCGCTGGTGGGCATCGCAGGCTGCGATAAATCCCTGCCGGGCATGATGATGTCCATGCTCCGGCTCAATGTGCCGAGCGTTTTCATGTATGGCGGCTCGATCCTACCGGGCCGCTACAAGGATAAAGACGTGACGGTGCTCGATGTGTTCGAGGCGGTCGGGCAGCATTCGGCGGGCAATTTGCCGGATGAAGAGCTACTGGCACTCGAGTGCGTGGCTTGCCCAAGCGCCGGGGCCTGCGGCGGACAGTTCACGGCAAATACGATGGCCTGCGTGTCCGAAGCGATCGGCCTCGCGCTGCCGAACTCCGCCGGCGCGCCTGCGCCTTATGAAAGCCGGGACGAGTATGCCGAAGCCTCTGGCCGCGCGGTCATGAACCTTATCGCGCAGAACATCCGCCCGCGCGATATTTGCACCCGCAAGGCGTTTGAAAACGCGGCAACCGTCGTGGCTGCAACGGGCGGCTCCACCAATGGCGGGTTGCATCTTCCAGCCATGGCCCATGAGGCGGGCATCGATTTCGATCTGCTGGAAGTTGCGGAGATTTTCAAAAAGACGCCCTATATCGTCGATCTCAAACCCGGCGGGCAATATGTCGCCAAAGACATGTATGAGGCAGGCGGCATGCCCATGCTGCTGCGCACGCTTTTGGATGGCGGTTATCTGCACGGCGACTGCCTGACGGTGACGGGCAAGACGCTGGAAGAGAATCTGGAAGGCATCACCTTCAACGCCGATCAGAAAGTGATCTATCCGGTGACGAACCCGCTTTCGCCCACCGGCGGTGTTGTCGGCCTGCAGGGCACGCTCGCGCCGGATGGGGCGATCGTCAAAGTTGCGGGCATGCAGACCTTGCGGTTCCGCGGCCCGGCACGGGTGTTCGACTGCGAGGAAGAAGCCTTCGAGGCGGTTGAGAACCGGCAATATGAAGAAGGCGAAGTTCTGATCATCCGCTATGAAGGTCCCAGGGGCGGGCCGGGTATGCGCGAAATGCTCTCCACCACCGCCGCCCTTTACGGGCAGGGCATGGGCGACAAAGTGGCGCTCATCACCGATGGGCGTTTTTCCGGCGCGACACGCGGCTTCTGCATCGGCCATGTGGGGCCGGAAGCCGCCGTGGGCGGCCCCATTGCGCTGGTCGAGACCGGCGACATGATCACCATCGATGCGGAAAAAGGCCGTATCGATCTTGAGGTGAATGACGACGTTCTGGAAGCACGGCGGAAGAACTGGAAGCCGCTTGAAACCGATTATGCCTCAGGCGCGCTTTGGAAATATGCTCAGCTTGTCGGCACGGCGCGCAAAGGCGCGGTGACGCATCCGGGCGGGGCTGCGGAAAAACATTGTTACGCGGATATCTGATACGTGAGTAAAAAACCGAAGGCCTATGTCTCCTGGAGCTCGGGCAAGGATGCCGCCTGGGCGCTTTATAAAGCGCGGGAGACAGGTGAGTTTGAAATCGCCGGCATTCTGACCACCGTGACGGGCACCTTCTCGCGCGTTTCCATGCACGGCGTGCGCGAAGAACTTTTGGACCTGCAGGCGGAAGCGCTTGGTTTGCCTTGCCATAAAGTCTCCATTCCCTGGCCTTGCCCGAACGGGACGTATGAAGCGCGGATGGAAGAGGCGGTAAGCGCGCTGACGGCGCAAGGTGTCAGCCATATGATCTTCGGCGATCTTTTTCTGGAAGATGTGCGCGCTTACCGGGAGGAAAAGCTTAAAGGCACGGGGCTCACCCCCGTCTTCCCGCTTTGGGGCGCGGAAACAGCCGCGCTTGCCCGGGAGATGATCGAGGGCGGGCTCGAGGCGCATCTTGTCTGTGTCGATCCCCGGCAGGCCCCCAAAGAATTTGCCGGGCGGCGTTTTGATGCGGCACTGCTCGAGGCGCTTCCGGCGAACGTCGATCCTTGCGGGGAACGGGGCGAGTTTCATACCGTTGTTACGGCAGGTCCGATGTTTACCAAGCCCATCGCTTGCCGGCCCGGAGAGGTGGTGGAACGGGAAGGTTTCATCTACGCTGATTTTCTGCCGGGCTGATCCCCGGCGCGATGACCGTTGTTTAAGGAGGCGCGTCTATGCGCAAATTGCCGCTCACTCTAGCTGCCGCATTGCTCGGCCTTGGCGGGCTGCCCGCCACAGCCGCGGCCGATTTCGAACGGGGCATTACCGCGTTCCGTTCCGGCGATGTGGAAACGGCGGTTGAAGAATGGAAGGCAAGCGCGGCGGACGGTCATGCGCTTTCCGCCTATCTGCTCGGCAATCTTTATATGAACGGGCAGGGTGTGCCTGCCTCAGATGCGCTGGCCTTTTCCTATTTCACGCAGGCCGCCGAAATGGGCAATAGCGATGCGCAGGTTCGCCTTGCGCAATATTACCTGACCGGCATTCCGGATATCGAGCTGGAACGGGATTATTTGAAAGCGCTCGACTGGTTCGACAAGGCGGCGCTGAAGTTCAATCCGGAAGCGCAATATTATCTCGGCAAGATGCACCGAAACGGTCTCGGCGTGCCGCGCAGCCGGGTGGAAGGGATGCGCTGGCTGCTGCTATCGGCCAAGAAAGGCTATGTACCCGCCTTCCTCGAACTTGCCCGCATCTATGCCAAGGGTGAGGGCATTGCCGAGGAACCGGTCGAAGGGGCGATGTATCTTAACCTTGCCAAGAAACTCGGCACGGATGAGGAGCGCGAACAGGCGAACGCGCTGCAGGATCAGCTCAAAGGTATTTTCAGCGCGGACGTGCGCTTGCAAGGGGAAGCGCGGGCCCGCCAATGGCTTGAAGCCCGCAAGAGCCGGGGCTAGCCGACGATCACTTCTTCCTCGCCGAACCAGAGCGGGGAGCTTTTGAACGCGATAAACTTTGCTTCGTCTTCCAAAAGCGCCCGTCCGGCTTCCCGGCCTTCGTCCGTTTGTGTGCCGGCGCGCAGCTCGTCCAGGTTTTCCCACCAAAGCTCCGCCACCCCGTCATAGGTTGCCGGTGCCTCTTCCAGCGATCCGGCACGGGAGGCACGCAGCGAGTCCGTATCCGGCAAATCGCGGCTATGGAACTGCACATAGCGTTTGATATGCAGCGCCTTCGCGTGCTTGCGCACCAGCGGCCCATGGCTGTTCAACCAATAATCCTGGAACTCCTCGCGCGTCATACCGTCCTTACGGGTAAGGCAGAATGTGAGTTTGATCATGATGGCTCCCTATCGGTTCGCTATATTCAATTTGTTGTTGGCGTTAGTCTAACCTGCTCATCGGGAGATGCGCGAGGGCTGAGCCAATCACGATGGGGCCAATGAGCGTGAAAAGGGCAAGGAGAACGGAATGAAGATCGCCATTGGCGGCTTTCAGCATGAAACGAATACCTTCGCACCGATGAAGGCGGACTTTACCGCTTTCGAGCAAGCCGATTCCTGGCCCGCGCTGCAGGAAGGCAAAGCGCTGCTGAACGCGTTTGGCGGAATGAATATTCCCATTTCCGGCTTCATGGACCGGGCAGGGGCGCTCGGCCATGAGCTTGTGCCGCTTTTATGGTGCTCGGCAACACCCTCCGGCCCGGTGACGAAAGACGCTTTTGAGCGCATTGCGAAGTCCACGCTGTCGAAGCTCGAAACGGCTTTAACTGAAGGCATCGATGCGCTTTATCTCGATCTGCACGGCGCCATGGTCTGCGAGCATCTGGAAGATGGGGAAGGCGAGCTTCTCACCCGTATCCGGGCGCTGACGGGGCCTTCGCTTCCTATTATCGTCAGTCTCGATCTGCATGCGAATATAAGCGAGACCATGCATGCGCAAGCCGACTTGCTGCTTACCTACCGGACGTATCCCCATGTCGATATGGCTGAAACGGGTCAGCGCGCTGCCGAAGCGCTGGAAGCGCGGCTGCGCGAGGGAACACGCGCGGCGAGCGCCTTCCGGAAAATCGATTTTCTTATCCCGCTTACCGCTTCCTGCACACTGGTGGACCCGGCGAAAGAAATCTACGGCGGGCTCGGCGATCTTGAACGCGGCGGGGTGAAATCCGTCTCGCTCGCCACCGGTTTTTCACCGGCGGATATTGCCTTTTGCGGGCCCTCGGTTCTTGTCTATGCCGCAGCGCAGGAAGAAGCGGACGGTGTTGCGGATGAACTTGCCCGCCGGCTCTATGAGTTGGAGGACCGTTTCGCGGGCGCGCTCTGGGCGCCGCAAGCAGCGCTTGCCTATGTGGCAGAGACGGGCAAGCCCGGCCCCTTCATTCTGGCCGACACACAGGACAATCCCGGCGCAGGCGGTAATGGCGATACTGTCGAGCTTCTGAGAACCATGCTGGACAGCAATTTGGAAAAATCGCTGATGGGCGTGATTTACGATCCGGAAGTTGCCCGCGCCGCGCATGAGGCAGGCGAGGGTGGCACGGTCTCCCTGCCGCTCGGCGCAAAGACCGGCGGCGCGCCGGAAGAACCCATTCATGCCGAGTGGGAGGTGCTTCGGCTTTCCAATGCGCCCTTTGCCGCGACGGGGCCTTTTTATGCAGGCGCGCAGATTTCTCTCGGCAGGGCCGCGCTTCTGCGGCACGGCGCGATCGATGTGGTTGTCGCCGAGCGCAAAGTACAATGCGCGGATCAGGCGATGTTCACGCATCTTGGCGCCGAGCCTTCAAACTACCGCGTCGTCGCGGTGAAAAGCTCGGTGCATTTCCGCGCCGATTTCGAGCCCATTGCCGAAGAGGTGCTGGTGGTCGCAAGCCCCGGCCCGAACCCGGCCGATCACACGGTCCTGCCATACAAGCGCTTGCGGGCAGGGGTACGGCTGATGCCGGGCGGCGATGCGTTTCCCGGTGAGCCGATGCGCTAAGGCTTAAAACTCGAGCTCCGCCCAGACCGGCACATGGTCGGAGGGTTTTTCCCGCCCGCGCATGGCCTTGTCGATGTCGCAAGCGCGCAGCCGGTCGGCGGCTTGCGGCGACAGAAGCAGGTGGTCGATCCTGATGCCATTGTCTTTTTGCCAGGCACCGGCCTGATAATCCCAGAACGAATATTTATGAGGCTCGGAATGACAGGCGCGGAAGGCTTCCGTCAGGCCGAGATTGAGCAGCTCATAAAACTTGGCGCGTGATTCAGGCCGGAACAGCGCATCGTCCCGCCAGGCGTCCGGGTCGTGCACATCGTCTTCATGGGGAATGATGTTGTAATCGCCCATCATCACGAAAGGCTCTTCAAGCAGCAGCAGTTCCTTTGCGCGGGCGATGAGCCTGTCCATCCATTCCAGCTTGTAAGAGAACTTTTCCGTATCGACCGGATTGCCGTTCGGCAGGTAAAGCCCGCAGACCCGCAGCACGGTGTCGCCCGCGGGCACCACGGCCTCGATATAACGGGCCTGTTCATCCCCGTCATTGCCGGGCAGGCCGCAGGTCACATCTTCCAGCGGGTATTTGGAGAGAATGGCAACGCCGTTATAGGTCTTCTGGCCATGCACGGCGACGTTATAGCCAAGGTCTTCGATCTCTGCTGCCGGGAAGGCGTCGTCGACGCATTTGATTTCCTGCAGGCACACCACATCGGCTTCCGATTCCTTTAGCCAATCTTTCAGATGGCCAAGACGAACCTTGATGGAATTGACGTTGAATGTGGCGATTTTCATGAGACCTCCAAAACAAAAGCCCGCTGAGCGGCAGCGGGCTTTTTATCATGCTTGAGCGGGCTTGTCTCAGCGCTCGCCGTCAGATCGAAAAGGAGGTGCCGCAGCCGCAATTGGCCGTGGCATTCGGATTGTTGATCTTGAAAGCCGCGCCGATCAGATCGTCCACATAATCGATCTCGGAGCCGCCGAGATACATTTGCGAAAGCTCGTCGATGAGGACGGTCGCGCCATCCCGCTCAAGCACCAGATCGTCATCCTGCTTTTCATCGTCGAACGTGAAGGCATATTGGAAGCCGGAGCAGCCGCCGCCCGTCACCGCGATGCGCAGCATCACGCCGGGCTCCTCACCGGAGAGGATTTTGGAGATTTGCTTTGCCGCCCGCTCGGACAGGGTAATGGGCTGTCCCACACCGGGCAGTTCCAATTCCATGCTCTCGCTCATTTGATCCATCCGCTTCTCTGTCTACCGGCTTGGCCGCCTTGCGGTCTTGCTGGTTAAAGCCCGCCGGTTTACTCATGGCTGGTATTATAGCCTGGAAATACTCTAAAGAGATGTAAGAAGAAGGGCCCAATTGTCAAATATTGCCTCGTATCGGGCGATCTTTTGGCAAATAGGCACAAAACGCAGGGGGTTTTTTTGGCCTTATCCAATCCGGCAGCTACCGCACCTTTCGCGAGCCTGGCCGCCCGTTCGCGGGGCCGGCTCTTCGAGGAGCCGGAAAGCGCCACGCGCACCGCCTTTCAGCGGGACAGGGACCGGATCATTCACTGCGCCGCCTTCCGCCGCCTGAAACACAAGACTCAGGTCTTCGTCTATCACGAAGGCGATTATTACCGCACGCGGCTCACCCATTCCTTGGAAGTAGCGCAGATCGCCCGTTCGGTCGCCCGGGTACTGGGCCTTGATGAAGACCTCGCCGAAGCGCTGGCGCTGGCGCACGACCTTGGCCATACGCCTTTCGGCCATGCCGGGGAGGAAGCGCTCGATGCCTGCATGGAAGGTTATGGCGGCTTCGATCACAACGCCCAGACGCTGCGCATCCTGACCAAGCTCGAGCGGCGCTATCCGCGCTGGATTGGGCTCAATCTCACCTGGGAAACGCTGGAAGGGATCGTCAAACATAACGGCCCGCTCATCGGCAATGGGCGGGGCCTCGAGGATCTGCCGCGCGCTATCGTGGAATATGCGGAAGTGCAGGATCTTGAGCTTCACACCTTTGCTTCTGCCGAAGCGCAGATCGCGGCGCTCGCCGATGACATTGCCTATAACAATCACGACATTGATGACGGGCTGCGCGCCGGGCTTTTCACCTTCGAGGATTTGCTGGATGTGCCGCTTGTGGGCGCGGTGTTCAAGGATGTCTATGACACTTATCCGGGGCTCGACCCGAAGCTCGTGAAGCACGAGGCGGTGCGCGGCATGATCGGCCGGATGGTGGGCGATCTCATCGGCGAGACGAAAACCCGCATCGCACGGATCAAGCCGCAAAGCGTGGAGGACGTGCGCGGGGCGAGCGAGCCGGTTGCCGCCTTCAGCACTGAGATGAGTGAGAACGATGCGGCGCTGAAGGGCTTTCTCTTCAAACGCATGTACCGCCACTACAAGGTCAACCGTTCGATGAGCAAGGCGCGGCGAATCGTGCAGGAGCTTTTTGCGCTCTTCCATGCCGAGCCCAATCTTCTGCCGCCGGAATGGCAGGAGGGGTGCGACGGGCCGAAAGGCATGCGCACCGCGCGGCGGGTCTGCGATTTCATTGCCGGCATGACGGACCGCTTCGCCATCAGTGAGCATAAGCGGCTCTTCGATCTGCATGACGAGCGGATGAGCTGATCAGAACCCGTAAAGCAGCGTGACGGCGGTGCGGGTGCTCAGCTTGCGGTCGCGCGGCGGCACATCCGTGATGTAACTTGTTTCGAACCCGGCTTTCATTTGCCAGTTTTCGGCGAGGCGCGTCTTCAGTGCCGTTTCGGTTTCCGCCGTCGTCAGTTTGGTCCCGACTGTTGTTTCGCCGGTCTGCACGAAAGTCAGGCCTTCATTGATGTCCCATTCGAAATCAAGACTGGCTGTGAGAACGGGCTCATTTTCGGACGTGCCATCCGTTTGGCGCGAGTGACGCCCGCCGATACCGCCGGTTAGTTCAAGCTCGGAATCCGGCCCGGGTTTGAACCTGTGGCCATAACCGACATTTTCCGTGATGCGGTACTCGTAACCCGCAAATTCATCGCGCGTAACGGCGAGCTGACCGAAGTAGAACCGTTTATCGTCGAGCTTATGGTCAAGGCGCGTGCCGAGCGCGTATTCCTCTTCCGTCTGCCTGCCATCGACATTGGCGTAGATCAGTTTACCGTTCAGCTTGGTGCGCCAGTTCGCTTCGTCTCTTTCCATTTTGAAACGTCCCAGCGCATTATGCCGGTCCGTATTGCCGCTTCGAACAGTTGCGCCGGCCTCGACTTCACCACCCCAGCCAACGAAGAAGAGTTTTGGGGCTTCCGGCGGCGCTTCCTTTTCCGGGGCTGCGGCTTTTTGGGCAGGGGGCGGTTCTTTCGGTGGGGGCTTGCCTCTCAGTTCGGCGGCAAGTGCCTTGATTTCCGCTTTGTGCTCGGGATGGCGAGCGAGAGCGGCCTGCAGCGTTGCCTCGATGATAAAGGGATCGCCGGTGCGAAAAGCCCGTTTCAGGCTCTCGCGGGCGGCTAGAGGGCTCGCCGCCGATGCCTGATCGATGAAGGAGAGGCCGGGCGGCGCCAGGCCTGACAGGGCAGTAATCAGCAAGGATATGCACAGAAAAGGAAGGCGTTGCATTTGCATCGTCTTTCATCCCGGCGGGAAATCAGGAAATGGAGAGTGATCTGGGGAAAACCGCTTGCTGAGTTCACACTAGCAAGCTGGGGCTTCTGCCGTTACATTCCGCCCGCACCGCAAACATCTAGTAGCACCATGAATATTTTTTCGCATTTTCAGACCATCATCACCGACCAACTTGGCGCGCTGAGCAGCGAGGGCAAACTTGCTGCCGATCTCGACTTTTCCAAGATCACGGTCGAGCCGCCGCGCGATGCGGCCCATGGCGATCTCGCCACCAATGCCGCCATGGTGCTGGCCAAGGCGGCGGGAATGAAGCCGCGTGATCTTGCAGAGCTGCTCGCTGCCAAGCTGGAAGCGGCCGGTCATTTCACCAAAGTCGATGTGGCCGGCCCCGGCTTCATCAATCTAACGCTTCAGCCGGACTTTTGGCGCGCGCAGGTCGCACATATTCTCAATGCGCGAAACACCTACGGGGAAGTGGATGCGGGGAGGGGCGAGCTCGTGAATGTCGAGTACGTCTCAGCCAACCCGACGGGCCCCATGCATGTGGGTCACACGCGCGGCGCGGTCTTCGGCGATGCGCTGGCGAACCTGCTTGAGAAGGCGGGCTACAAGGTCTGCCGGGAATATTACATCAACGATGCGGGCGGGCAGATCGAAGTACTGGCCCGCAGCGTCTTCCTGCGTTACCGCGAAGCGCTGGGCGAGGATATCGGCGATATCCCCGAGGGACTTTATCCCGGCGATTATCTCGTGCCTATCGGCAAGGAGCTTGCAGCCGAATATGGCGATAAGCTGAAAGCCATGCCGGAAGCCGAGTGGCTGGAGATTGTCCGCAAACGGGCGATCGAGGCTATGATGGAAATGATCCGGGGGGACCTTGCGGCGCTCGGCATCGAGCATGAGATTTTTTATTCCGAGCGCTCGCTGCATGAAAACGGCGCGGTCGAGGAAACGCTTGCCTATCTGGAAGGCAAGGGCCTCATCTATACCGGCGTGTTGGAGCCGCCCAAAGGCAAGACACCGGAAGATTGGGAACCGCGCCCGCAAACACTCTTTAAATCGACCGAGTTTGGCGACGATGTGGACCGGGCGCTGAAGAAGTCGGATGGCAGCTGGACCTATTTCGCGCCCGACATTGCCTATCACTATGACAAATATAAACGCGGCGCGGCGCATCTTATCGATGTGTGGGGCGCGGATCATTCCGGCTATATCAAACGGATGAGCGCGGCGGTTGCCGCCGTCACCGACGGCAAGGCCGATCTCGATGTGAAGATCTGCCAGCTCGTGAAGCTCTACCGGAACGGCGAGCCGGTGCGCATGTCCAAGCGCGCGGGCAGTTTCGTCACGCTGCGCGATGTGGTGGAAGAAGTCGGCCGGGACGCGGTGCGCTTCATGATGCTCTACCGGAAGAACGATGCGCCGCTCGATTTCGACTTTGCTAAGGTGAAAGAGCAGTCCCGCGAGAACCCGGTTTTCTACGTGCAATACGCCCATGCGCGCATCCATTCGGTGCTGCGTAATGCGCAAGCTGAGGTCAGCGGTATTGACCTATCCGACAGCGCGCTTGCCAAGGCCGATATGGCGCTTCTGCGCGATGAAGCGGAAATGACGCTGATTAAACAAATGGCGCAGTTTCCGCGCATGGTGCAATCGGCGGCGGAGGCCCATGAGCCGCACCGCATCGCCTTTTACCTCTATGAGCTGGCTTCGGCCTTCCATGGGCTTTGGAACAAGGGCAAGGACGATCCCTCGCTCAGATTTATCCTCGCCGATAACAAGAGTGTTACGCTTGCAAGGCTGGCTCTGATTCGCGCTGCTGCCTATGTGGTGGAGGCGGGCCTTGGCATATTGGGGGTAGAAGCAATAGAGGAGATGCGCTGATGTCCGATCGGGATGATGAAGGACATGGCCGTTTCGTGCCGCATCCGTCCGACGAAGAATTCCATACCTATGACGCGACGGATGAGGAAGAAGAGCGCGGGCGCGGGCCCTTGCTGCTTGCCGGGATCATTCTGCTGCTCGCGGCCTTTGGGGGTGTCCTCTTCTTTGCCTATCAGCAAGGCGTGAAGGAGGGGATGCGCAGCGCCCCGCCGCTGATCCGCGCCGAACAAGGCCCCGCGAAGGTCACGCCGCAGGATCCGGGCGGCATGGAAATTCCGCATCAGGACAAGCGTATCTATGACCGCATCGCCGGGGCGGAAAGCGAAGAAGAGGGTGTCGAACGGCTCTTGCCGCGTGCCGAGGAGCCTATGAAGCTGCCGAACGGGGATACGGAGGAAAAGCCCGCCGCTGAAAAGGAAACGGCTGCCGAACCGTCCAGCCCCGAGGAAGCCGTTATTCCGGGCGCCGCACCTCGTACGCCGGAGGCCAAGCCTTCGCAGAGCGCCAGCAAGCCCGCACCTGCGGCTTCTTCCTCCAGCTCTTCAGGCAAATATGTGGTCCAGATCGCCGCGCTTCGCAGCGAGGCGGACGCCAAATCCCGCTTCGCCAGCTTGCAGAAGCAGCACAGCGATCTTCTGAGCGGTACCGAGGCGGATATCCAGCGCGCCGATCTTGGCGATAAAGGCGTCTATTACCGGCTGCGGATCGGCTATCTGGACAGCAAATCGAGCGCCGATAGCCTCTGCTCCAAGTTGAAATCGCGTGGTCTCGACTGCCTGGTTCGGGAGCGCTAAGCGCGTATGACGCCAAGCGCGGTGATATTCGGCTCCGAGGGGCCGGTTTTAAGCGAGCGGGAACGCGCCTTCTTCAAGGAGGCCGATCCCTGGGGCTTTATCGTCTTTGCCCGCAATATCGAAAACCCCGGCCAGCTTGCCGCCCTGACCCAAAGCTACCGGGAGGCGGTCGGCCGGGACGCGCCCGTCCTGATCGACCAGGAAGGGGGGCGGGTGCAGCGTCTGCGCCCGCCGCATTGGCGCTCCTATCCCACCGGGGCGGCTTACGGCGCGCTCTACAGCGCCGATCCCGAAAAAGGGCTGGAGGCGGCTCGTCTCGGCGCACGGCTCATCGCGGGGGAACTTGCCCGCGCGGGCGTGACTGTCGACTGTCTGCCTGTCCTCGATGTGCCGGTGCCGGGCGCTCATGACGTGATCGGCGACCGGGCCTATGGGCTGACGCCGGAGCCCGTCATCGCCCTTGGCTGGGCGGCCTGTGAGGGGCTGCTGCAAAGCGGGGTCTTGCCTATCATCAAACATATTCCGGGCCATGGCCGGGCGGGGGTGGACAGCCACGAGGCGCTGCCGGTCGTGGACACACCGCTTGAAACGTTGCGGGAAACCGATTTTGCCCCGTTCCGGGCGCTGGCGGACATGCCGCTCGCCATGACCGCTCATGTCATTTACAGCGCCATCGATAGCGATGCCCCTGCAACAACATCAGCCAAGGTGATCACGGAGGTTATCCGGGGCGATATCGGTTTTGACGGGCTGCTTATGTCCGATGATTTGTCCATGAAAGCGCTGGGCGGGGAGTTCGGCGCGCGGACACGGGCCTCGTTTGCGGCTGGCTGCGACGTGGTCCTTCACTGCAATGGCGATCCGAGGGAGATGGAAGCCATCATGGCCGAGGTGCCCCGGCTTGGCGGCAAGGCGCTGCTTCGGGCCGAAAACGCCCTTGGCCGCTACCGCCCGCGGCAGCCTTTCGATGAAGAAGCGGGCTGGGAGGTCTTTCAGGGCCTTATTGGAAACTATTCCTAGAAATTTTCTACCGCACCCGCCAATTCGCCCACAGGAAATTGCCGTATCCGGGCAAAAGCCCGTGCCCCGAATCCCAAGGCGCGTTATAAGGGCAGACAGCCTGCGGCACGGCCCGCCGTCCGGTTCCTTCAACGAGTTGCCAATACATGACCCAGCCGCCGACCGACCCCAACGCTGCTCCGCCTGAGGAGGAGAGCGCCGCCGAAGCATCCGCCGCCCCGGAAAAGGGCGAGGCGGAGGACTTCGACGCGCCCGTACGGGTCGATCCGTCCGAAAGCGAGCATGAGGATAGTCTGGTCGTCGATATTAGCGGCTATGAAGGCCCGCTCGACGTTCTGCTGACGCTGGCGCGCAACCAGAAGGTCGATCTGACCAAGATTTCCATCCTGGAGCTTGCCGAGCAATACCTGCAATTCATTCAGGAAGCCCGGAAGCTGGAGCTCGATCTTGCCGCCGATTATCTGGTGATGGCCGCCTGGCTCGCCTTCCTGAAATCGAAACTGTTGCTGCCGCCACCGGAAGACGAAGAAGGCGAGCTTTCGGGCGCCGAAATGGCGGCGCGCCTGGCTTTCCAGCTGCAGCGCCTGGAGGCGATGCGCAAAGCGAGCGAGCAGCTCACAAACCGCACCCGCATGGGCATTCATGTGTTTGCGCGCGGCAAACCCGAAGGGGTGCGCGTGATCCGCACGCCTGAATGGCAGGCGGACCTCTATGAGCTTTTGAAAGCCTATTCCGTGCAGCGTGTACGCGGCACCTTTACCGAGCATTACGAGGTAAAGAAGCTGCCGATCCTGGCGATCGAAGATGCGCGGCGGCGGCTGGAAAACCTGATCGGCGCGGCCATGGATTGGGGGCGGATCGACAGTTTCTTCCCGCCTGATTTCGGCTCCGGCAAAAAACGGCGCTCTGCACTGGCGAGCACCTTGAGCGCGACTTTGGAAATGGTGAAGGACGGCAAGCTGGAAATCCGGCAGACCGGCCCGTTCCAGCCCGTCTATGTGAGACGGCGCGGGGATGAGGCGGGCGGGCCGTCCGGCGCCGCTCCCGGCACGAACGAGTAGATGATGGATCATAGCGAAGTGAAAAAAGAAGAGGCCGAGCTGGAAGCCGTGGAAACGGAAGCCGCCGAAGAAGATGCGGCCGAGGAAGCAGTGGCCGGCGAAGAAGCTGTGAGCGGTGCGCCTGCCGATGAGGCGGAAGAGGGCGCCGAGGAAGCGGCTGACGAAACCTCTGAGGACGCCTCCGATGAAGACGCAGACAGTGAGGCGGACGCCGGCGAGAGCGACGACAGCAATGTCGAGGCATTCCCCGTGCAGGACCCCGCGCAGCAATTGCGCATGGTCGAGGCGCTGCTTTTCGCCGCCGCCGAGCCGCTGGACCGGGACAGCATTGCCGCCCGCCTGCCCGAAGGGGCGGATGTCGGCGCGCTGATCGAAGATTTGCAGGCGCTTTATGCCGAGCGCGGCGTCAATCTGGTGCGTGTGGCCAATAAATGGATGTTCCGCACGGCAGAAGATCTTTCCTTTCTGATGCGCCGGGAAGCCAAGCAGCAGAAAAAACTCTCCCGCGCGGCGCTCGAGACGCTGGCGATCATCGCCTATCACCAGCCGGTGACGCGGGCGGAAATCGAGGAAATCCGCGGCGTGAGCGTTTCCAAGGGCACGGTGGACGTTTTGATGGAAACCGGCTGGGTGCGCCTGCGCGGCCGCCGCCGGGTGCCGGGTCGTCCCGTGACTTACGGGACGACGGAGGAGTTTCTGGTGCATTTCGGCCTTGAAAACATCTCCGATCTGCCGGGGCTTGATGAGCTGAAAGCCTCCGGCATGCTCGAAGGGCACCTGCCGCCGGGCTTTGAAGTGCCGGTTCCCTCCGACACGGGCGGTGACGGGGATGGCGAATTCGATGATGACCCCCTACATGAAGAGTATGGGGAGGCGCTGGATGACCATGTTGCCCAGAGCGCTTCCAGTGAAGGCGAAGACGACTGAACCTCTACCTTGGCCACACGTTGCGGCGAGGAGTGGATTCTGAGATGATAAAAGAAGTTAGCTTCGTCTCTTAAGACGTATGTGGAGATTATTGAATGGGACAGATCGGTCCGTGGCAGATCATCATCGTTGTGGTGCTCGTTGTGCTCTTGTTTGGGCGCGGCAAGATTTCCGGGCTTATGGGTGATGTCGCCAAAGGTATTCGCAGCTTCCGTAAAGGGCTGACGGAGGATGACGCCGACGAACAAGGCACGGCGAAAACTCTGGAAAACAAACAGGAGCAGCCTGCGGCTGAGCGGGCAGCGGATGCGGAAAAGGACAGCAAGGTCAATAGCTGACCTTCACGCACGGCGGCGCCGGGCGGAGCGGCATCTGCATCATGTTCGATATTGGCTGGTCTGAACTTCTTCTGATAGGCGTGATCGCCGTTCTCGTGGTGGGTCCGAAAGACCTGCCGCGCATGATGCGGGTTGTCGGCCAATATGCCGGCAAGGTCCGCGCTATGGCGCGGGAGTTTCAGCGGTCTTTCGACGATATGGCACGCGAGGCGGAGCTGGAAGAATTGCGCAAGGAAGTGCAGGACATCCGCAAAGCCAATCCGGTCAATAAGTTGAAGGATAGCTTTAACGATCCGGTCGATGCGGTGAACAAGGCCATCATGGACGGCGTGCCGCCGGAAGAAGCGCATAAGATTGCCGCCGAAGCCGAGGGTGACAAAGAGCGCGTCAGTGTTTCCGAACACTCCGAACCGGAGAAACCTGCCGAGACACCGGTTTACGAAGGCCATGAAGGGCCTAAGCCGGAAACGCAGCCTGAGCCTCAGGAAAAGCCCGAACGCAAGGCCGGCCCTCTAGACGGAAAATCCAACATATGAGCGAGCGTAGCGACGAGCCGGATGACGACATCGAGGCCTCCCGCGCCCCGCTGATCACGCATCTGATCGAGTTGCGCACGCGGCTGCTCTATTCGGTGGTGGCCATCGCCATCGGCTTTGCTATCTGCTTCTACTTCGCCGATCTGATCTACAATATCCTGCTGTTGCCCTATGAGATTGCCGCCGGTGACGATGCGGCCAATCTGAAAGTGATTTTCACCGCACCGCAGGAATATTTCTTCACACAGCTCAAGCTCGCGCTTTTCGGGGCGACATTTCTGGCCTTTCCGGTGCTTGCCTCGCAGATTTATATGTTCGTCGCGCCCGGCCTTTATAAAAACGAGCGCGGCGCTTTTCTGCCTTATCTGCTGGCGACGCCGGTGCTCTTCGCGCTCGGGGCGGCGCTGGTCTATTTCCTGATCATGCCGCTGGCGCTTGGTTTTTTCCTTTCCATGCAGCAAAGCGGCGGCGAGGGGAAAATCGCCATCGAGCTTTTACCGCGGGTGAGCGAATATCTCAGCCTGATCATGACCTTGATCCTGGCTTTCGGTTTCTGCTTCCAACTGCCTGTCGTGCTTAGCCTTTTAGGGCGGGCAGGGCTCGTGACCGCCGCCCAGCTGCGCTCTGGGCGCAAATACGCGATTGTGGCGGTGTTTGCTGCGGCGGCCATTTTGACCCCGCCGGACATCATCAGCCAGGTCGGCCTCGGCCTGCCGACGCTGCTGCTCTATGAAATTTCGATCCTCTCCGTCGCCATGATCGAGCGGCGGCGCAAGGAGCGTGAGGAGGACGAGCCCTACGAGGACGAGAAGGTCTAATTTGAGGCCTTCCGACTGATTTCTTTTCCCCGGAAACGGTGCAGCGGGCCTGCTGGACGGGCCTTCTCCCAGCGCTTATACAGGCAGCCAAATCATTGTTGTCCGGCGGGCCTGAGTCGCGCCGGAAGCCACATCTGACCCGACGGACGATCCATGTTCGATATCAAGCTGATCCGCGACGATCCGCAGGCTTTCGATGCCGCTCTGGCCAAACGGGGCGCCGAGCCCCAAGCCGAGACACTAATTGCGCTCGACGCCAAGCGCCGGGACGTCATTGCCCGCACCCAGGAAGCCCAGACCCGGCGCAACGCCGCTTCCAAGGAAGTGGGCGCCGCCAAGGCAAAAGGCGATGAGGAGCGGGCGAGCGCCCTTATCAAGGAAGTCGCCGAGCTGAAAGAAGCGCTGCAGAAGGGCGAGGAAGAAGAAAAGCGGATTTCCGCCGAACTCGACGACATGCTCTCGCGCATTCCCAACCTGCCGCATGAAGATGTGCCGGCCGGTAAGGACGAAGAGGACAATGTCGAGCGGCACAAGCATCTGGAGCCGCGCCGCTTCAACTTCGAGGCGAAACAGCATTTCGATCTCGGCGAGGGCATGGGCCTTATGGATTTCGAGGCGGCGGCGAAACTCTCCGGCGCGCGCTTCGTCGTTCTGAAAAGCCAGATGGCGCGGCTTGAGCGGGCGATCGGCAATTTCATGCTTGATCTGCATACTAGTGAGTTCGGCTATATGGAAGTCGCACCGCCCGTCTTGGTGCGCGATGAAGCGATGTTCGGCACGGGCAATCTGCCGAAATTCGCCGAAGATGCCTTCCGCACCGAAAACGGCTATTGGCTGGTGCCGACCGCCGAAGTGCCGCTGACCAATCTGGTGCGCGAAAGCATTCTGGCCGAAGAAGAGCTGCCGCTGCGCATGACGGCTTTCACGCCGTGTTTCCGCTCCGAAGCAGGTTCCGCAGGGCGCGACACGCGCGGCATGATCCGTATGCACCAATTCTCCAAGGTCGAGCTTGTCAGCATCACCGCGCCGGAAAAGTCGGCGGAGGAACATGAGCGGATGCTGTCTTGCGCCGAGGAAGTGCTGAAACGGCTGGAGCTGCCTTACCGGGTGATGACGCTGTGTACGGGTGATATGGGCTTCGGCGCCCGCAAGACCTATGACATCGAAGTCTGGCTGCCGGGGCAAGATGCCTACCGGGAGATTTCGAGCTGCTCGAATTGCGGCGACTTCCAGGCCCGGCGCATGGGCGCGCGCTACCGCCCCGGTGACACCGACAAGAAAGGCAAGGGCGCGACGCGCTTCGTGCATACGCTGAACGGCTCCGGTCTTGCCGTGGGGCGTACGCTTGTGGCTATCCTTGAAAATTACCAGCAGGAAGACGGCAAGGTGGCGGTGCCGGCCGTGCTGCAGCCTTATATGGGCGGACTTGAGGTGATCGGCTGATGGCGGGCGCAAAACGCACGAGCAAAAAACTGCCGCTCGCAGGAAAACGCATTCTGCTCAGCAATGATGACGGCATTCATGCCCCCGGCCTCAAGGCGCTGGAAAAGATTGCGCGGCAGCTTTCCGACGATGTGTGGATCGTGGCGCCGGAAACGGAGCAGAGCGGGGCGTCACACTCGCTGACGCTGGCCGATCCTTTGCGGCTGCGCAAAGTCAATGCACGCAAATTTGCCGTCTCCGGCACACCGAGCGACAGTGTGATGATGGCGCTGCGCCATGTGCTGAAAGATAAAGCGCCGGACCTTGTGCTTTCCGGCGTCAACCGCGGCCAGAACATCGCCGATGATGTGACATATTCGGGCACGATCGCTGCGGCCATGGAAGGCACCATTCTTGGCGTTCCCTCCATCGCGCTCAGCCAGGCTTACGGGTTCGACGGCAAGCAGAACGTGAAATGGGCGACGGCGGAGCACCATGCGCCGAAACTTATCCTGCAGCTTTTGGAAGAAGGCTGGCCGAAGGAAGTGCTGATCAATATCAACTTCCCCGATGTCGCCCATGATCATGTCAAAGGCATCGAAGTGACGGCGCAGGGCCGGCGCGACCAGTCGCTTGTCAAAGTGGAAGAGCGCATCGATGCGCGCCACCGGCCTTATTACTGGATCGGTTTTGAAGCGAAGAAATCCAACCCGCCCAAGGGCACGGATCTGCACGCGATTTATAATGGCTTCATCTCCATCACACCGCTCCACATGACGCTGACGCATGACCGCTCCAGGCGCGCGCTGCTCAAGGCATTCGGTTAGGGGGCAGGATGCCGGAGGAGGAAAGAGAAGGGTTTGCGGCTGCCGATCCGGCGAAAATTTCGTTGATCATGGAACTGCGCAGGCGCGGCATAAAAAGCAAAGCGGTGCTCTCCGCCATCGAACGGGTGGCGCGGGACAGCTTTGTACCCACGACCTTCTCCAAACAGGCCTATGAGGACCACGCACTGCCCATCGAATGCGGGCAGACGATTTCCCAGCCGTTTGTAGTTGCTTATATGACGGAAAAGCTGGAGGTCGGGGACCGGATGAAGGTTCTGGAGGTGGGAACGGGCTCCGGATATCAGGCAGCGATCCTGTCCCGTTTATGCCGGCGCGTTTACACAATTGAGCGTTATAGAACGCTGATGCGCGATGCCGTTAACCGTTTCGAAACCTTAAATCTGCACAACATTACTACAAAGGTGGGCGATGGTGCGTCCGGATGGCCGGAACAGGCACCGTTCGACCGGATCATGGTTACCGCCGCCGCCCCCGAATTGCCGCAAATGCTGGTAGACCAGCTGAAAGTGGGCGGCATTATGGTTTTGCCGGTCGATATTCCCGGCAGGCCGCGCGAGCAGAAACTGGTGCGTGTGACGCGCACCGAGACGGGCATCGAGCGGGAAGATTTGATGGACGTGCGCTTCGTTCCTCTTGTCGAGGGCGTCGCACGGGAGAGCTAAAGAGGCGGAAAGTGGCAATGGGACTGGCAGATATGAAGACCAGTCGGGCACAGCAAAGCGGTGCGGGGCTCGGCCTTATGCAGCGCGCACCGCTTTTCAAACGTCTTGGCGTTCTTTTTCTGAGCTTTGCCTTCATCTCCGGCTGCGCCAGCCAGCCTGCCTGGTGGGATGCGCAGTACGATTACCGCAATGGCGGTTCATCGGCCGGCAGTTCCAAGAATTATTCATCGAGCGCCCGGCGCAATGCGCCTTCGCCCCTGCCGCGCCCGAGCGTGAGCACGCCGCGCCGTCCGCCTGCGCAAACGGCTTCCCGTTCCGGCGGCACGTATCACGTCGTGAAACGCGGGGAGACGGTGTACCGCATTTCAAAAATGCACGGCATGCAGGTCTCCGATCTTGCGCGCCTGAACGGGCTCGATTCCTCTTACAACATCGAGGTCGGCCAGAAGCTGCGCCTTAAAGGCACGCCGGTACAGGTGGCCGCTGCTTATCCGCAGGCCCGGCCGGGTCAGACGGGCACCGTGTCGCCCGGTGCGCCGCGTCCTTATGTGAAACCGCCGCTTCCCGCGCCGCCGCCGCCTGCCGGCGGGTTCATCTGGCCGGCGGAAGGCCGCGTGCTTTCCAGCTTCGGGTCCAAGGAAGGCGGCCTTCATAACGATGGCATCAACATCGCGGTGCCCGAAGGCACACCGGTGCGCGCGGCGCAAAGCGGTGTCGTTGCCTATGTCGGCAATGAGCTGAAGGGGTACGGCAATCTCGTTCTCGTACGCCATGCCGATGGCTGGATGACCGCCTATGCCCATAACGGCAAAATTCTCGCCAAGCGCGGCGATAAAGTGGTGAAGGGGCAGACGATTGCGCTTTCCGGCCAGTCGGGCAGTGTGAGCACACCGCAGATCCATTTCGAAGTGCGCAAAGGCACGAAGCCGGTGGATCCCAAACGCATCGTGCGCGCTTAATTAGCTCAGCGGTTTTCCAAGCCGTCCCGCCACATCCTGAATATATTGCCAGGCAACGCGGCCCGAGCGCCCGCCGCGCGTTGCCGCCCATTCGACGGCGCCGGCTTGCAGCTCTTCCGGTGCGATATCCAGCTCCAGAAACGCGGCGTAGCCCGCCACCATTTCCAGATAATCCTGCTGCGAGCATTTGTGAAAGCCGAGCCAGAGGCCGAAACGGTCCGAAAGCGAGACTTTCTCTTCCACGGCCTCTGACGGATTGATGGCGGTCGAGCGCTCGTTTTCCATCATGTCGCGCGGCATGAGGTGGCGCCGGTTCGAAGTGGCATAGAAGATCACATTGTCAGGCCGCCCCTCGATCCCGCCTTCCAGCACCGCTTTCAGGGATTTGTAGCTCGTATCGTCGTGATCGAAGGAGAGGTCGTCGCAAAAGATGACCGTGCGCCGCCCGCTTTCGCGGATCGCCGTCATCAGACGGGGCAGGGTGTCGATGTCTTCCCGGTGAATTTCAATGAGTGCGAGAGCGCCCGGCTTTGCCTTGTTCATCTCGGCATGGGCGGCTTTGACCAGCGAGCTTTTCCCCATACCCCGTGCGCCCCAGAGCAGCGCGTTGTTTGCGGGTAGGCCTTCGGTAAACCGGCGGGTGTTTTCCAGCAGAATGTCACGGACATTATCGACGCCGCGCAAAAGCGAAATATCCACCCGCGAGACCGTTTGGACGAGCAAGAGCCGGTCCGTTTCCGGTTCCCAGACAAAGGCATCGGCTCCATCCAGAGAGGGAACGGCCTCGGGCTCCGGTGCCAACTTTTCCAAGGAAACGGCAATCCGTTCCAGGATGGCCAAGAGCTCTGGGTCTTTGGTCATACGGCTTACTCCCTTGTCGCGCTCTTCCTGCCCGCCGTCCGGCTCACGGCGGCCCTGGAACGGGCGGACATTAGGGCGCTGCCGGGAAATGGTCAACGCAGTGAAAGCGACGGTAATTCAAAGGTTTGGGCCCGGTTTCGGGCCGAGACAGGGTTTGCAAAGCGCCAGCGCGCCGGTATAGTCCGGCCTCAGGATTCAAGCGGCGCCATGCGCCTCCTTCAGGAGATAAAGATGTTCATTACCCCGGCTTACGCCCAGGGCACCGGTGGCGGCAGCAGCGACCTGCTGATTTCGCTTTTTCCGTTCATTCTGGTTTTCGTCATCATCTACTTTCTGATGATCCGCCCCCAGCAAAAACGGGTGAAAGAGCACCAGGCGATGATCAACGCGGTGCGCCGCGGCGATGAGATCGTGACGGCCGGCGGCATCGTCGGCAAGGTGACGAAGGTGAGCGAGGGGGATGAAATCCAGGTGGAGATTGCCGAGGGCGTGCGGGTGCGTCTCGTGAAAGGCACGATCACCACCGTTCGCTCGAAGACAGAGCCGGCGCCTGAGGCAGCCAACTCCAACTAATTGAGCCACGCCTCAAGAAACGGGACCGTTTCATGCTTCGCTTTCCTCCTTGGAAGATCACCCTGGTGACGCTGATTGCCGTGCTGGGGTTCATCTACACCGCGCCTAATTTTTTCTCCAAAGACAGCTTGAGCGGGTTGCCCGGCTGGGTGCCGCAAAGCCAGATCGTGCTGGGGCTCGATCTGCAAGGCGGTTCTTACCTGCTGCTCGAGGTGGAAACCGACGCGCTTTACAAGGAGCGTTTGCAAACGCTGCGGACGGATGTGCGCAACACGCTGCGCCAGCTGGATGAACCCAGAGTGCGCTTCCGTGTGCGCCAGACGAATGAAGGTGTGACGGTTGTCCTCAACGATGCCGGGGATCAGGAACGCTCGATGGCGGCGCTGGAGGAGCTTTCCAGTTTCGTCGACGCCAACCTTTTCGGCGGCTTGCCGGAAAAGGACCTGGTGATCACGGCGGAAGGGGCTGACACGATCGGCGTGACCTTCTCCGAGGCCGCTCGGGTATCGATGTCGCAATCGGCGGTTTCCCAGAGCATCGAGATCGTGCGCCGGCGTATCGACGAGCTGGGCACGACGGAACCGACCATTCAGCGCCAGGGCGAAAATCGCATCGTCCTGGAAGTGCCGGGGCTTGACGATCCGCGCCGCCTGAAAGACCTGCTCGGCCAGACGGCGAAGCTCAGCTTTCACCTGGTGGACCGTTCCATGACGGCGGCCCAGGCGCAGGCGACGCGCGTGCCCGCCGGCTCGCAGATTCTGCCGCTTTCCAATACGGAGCCGCCGCAAGGCGTTCTCATCGAACGGCGCGCCATGCTGAGCGGTGAAAACCTCGTCGATGCGAAAGCCAGCTTCGATCAGCAAACGAACGAGCCTATCGTTACTTTCCGGCTCGATACGAGCGGGGCAAACCGGTTCGGCGATATCACGACGCAGAATGTGGGTGCCCCCTTTGCCATTGTGCTCGACGATGTAGTGCTGAGCGCGCCGGTCATCCGCGAGCCCATTCTGGGTGGTAGCGGACAGATCAGCGGCGGTTTTTCGGTTAAGGATGCGAACGACCTGGCCATTCTGCTGCGTGCTGGCGCGCTTCCCGCGCCGCTGACGATCCTGGAAGAGCGCACGGTCGGTCCGGGCCTCGGGGCGGATTCGGTTGCCGCCGGTGAAATCGCAGCGATTATCGGCTTTGCCGCTGTCGTGCTCTATATGGGCCTTGCTTACGGGCTCTTCGGCTGGTTTGCCAATGTCGCGCTTGTGACCAACGTCATGCTGATCGGCGCCGTTCTTTCGGTGCTCGGCGCGACGCTGACATTGCCGGGCATTGCCGGTGTGGTGCTCACCATCGGTATGGCGGTCGATGCGAACGTGCTGATTTTCGAGCGTATCCGTGAAGAGGTGAAGGCGGGCAAAACACCGCTTGTTGCCATCGAGAACGGCTATAACCGTGCGCTCGGCACCATTCTCGATGCGAACATCACGACCTTCATTGCCGCGGCCATTCTGTTCCAGCTTGGGGCGGGGCCGGTACGCGGTTTCGCGGTAACACTCGGCATCGGCATTCTGACATCCGTCTTCACGGCTTTCACATTGACGCGGATGTTCGTGGCGCTTTGGTACAAATCCCGCCGCCCGTCGGCACTTACGGTTTAAGGGGAACGAGCATGAGACTGAAACTTGTTCCGGAAAACACATCGATCCCCTTCGTTGCCTATCGCAAGGCGGCCTTCGCCTTTTCGCTTATGATCGTGCTGGCGTCCATTGCGCTGGTCTTCACCAAGGGACTTAATTTCGGCATCGACTTCAAAGGCGGGACGATGATCGAAATCGAAACGCCGGAAGCTGCCGACATTTCGGCCATCCGCACCCAGCTCAACGGGCTGGGGCTCGGGGACGTGCAGGTGCAAACCTTCGGCGCGCCCAATGATGTGCTGATCCGCATTCAAAGCCAGGGCGGAGAGCCCGGCAGCGACCAGCAGGTTGTCGAGTTGGTCAAGCAGGAGCTTGGCGAGAGCGTGCAATACAGGCGCGTGGAAGTCGTTGGCCCCAAGGTTAGCGGCGAGCTTGTGAACTCGGGCGTGACTGCCGTGGTGCTCGCCGTGGCATTGATGCTGGTCTATGTCTGGTTCCGCTTCGAATGGCAGTTTTCCATCGGCGCGGTGCTGGCCCTGGTGCATGACGTTATCACCACGATCGGCATTTTCTCGCTTTTGCAGATCGAGTTCAGCCTTCCGATCATCGCCGCGATCCTGACTATCGTCGGTTATTCGATGAACGATACCGTCGTCGTTTATGACCGGGTGCGCGAGAACCTGCGTAAATATAAACGCATGGATCTGGGCGAGCTGATCGACAAGGCAATCAACGAGACGCTGACGCGCACGACCATGACCGCGCTGACGACCTTGCTCGCGCTTTTTGCACTTTATATTTTCGGCGGAGAGGTTATTCGCGGCTTCACCTTCGCGATGATCTGGGGTGTTATCATCGGGACTTATTCCTCGATCTTCGTTGCCGCACCGGTGCTTCTCATCCTCGGTGTCAAACGCGATTGGAGCGAGACGGCAAGCAGCCCGGAACCCGGCAAGAAAGGCGCCTAAAGCCGAGATGGAGTTTTCCAACCCCGCTTTCCGTCAACCGCCCGTCGATGCCTATGGCGATGGCGGGTTCCGCGTGGACGGCAAGCGGGTGGAAGGCTCGCTTCTTCTTCTGCCCGCGCGTATGGAGCCTTGGCCGCTCGCCGATCTGAACGACGCCACCATTCGCTCTTTCGATCCGCTTATTGCACTGAAGACCGATTTCGATGTGCTGCTGATCGGCTGCGGAAAAGCGATGGCATTTTTACCGAAAGTGATTCGCGATCATCTGTCGGAGCACGGCATCTCTTTCGATGTGATGACCACACCCGCCGCCTGCCGGACCTATAATATCCTTGCAAGTGAAGACAGGCCCGTCGCCGGCGCCTTCATTGCTGTGGACTAGTTTCCAATCTCCCCACGCTTTACTTGGCTTTTGCAGTTGATGCGCCTAGGGTTGCTCTGGTTTTTGCGAGTCGCTTCAAAGTGAGTCGCATAACTCCCGGCAATTGGCAGGGGGCCGGGTTCTTGAGGCCTTTGGGTGTGAAACTTTTGGGGAGGGCTATTATGGCTGCCATTCTCACGTCGCTTCGGAACACGGTGATTGCCGGTTTCGTCCTCGCGGCGGTTCTTTTTGCAATGTATCTGAATTGGGGCGGTGATCTCGGTCACGGCTTCTGGGCATTTATCTTCCGCTGGCTGCATGTCATCAGCGGTGTGATGTGGATCGGTCTGCTCTGGTATTTCAACTTCGTGCAGATCCCGAACATGCCGAACATTCCCGACGAACAGAAACCGGCCATCGGTAAGGTCATCGCGCCGGCGGCTCTGTGGTGGTTCCGCTGGGGCGCCATGGCCACGATCGTGACCGGTGTCATTCTGGCATCGATGAACGGCTATCTGATCGAAGCCTTTACGCTTGGCATTACCGAGGGCTTTGCCGTCGAGAAGAATATCGCCATCGGTATCGGCATGTGGCTCGGCACCATTATGTGGTTCAACGTCTGGTTCGTTATCTGGCCGAACCAGAAAATCGCGCTCGGTATGGTAGATGCCGAAGCCGATGCGAAAGCAAAAGCGGCCCGGACCGCCATGCTGTTCTCGCGGACCAATACGCTGCTGTCGATCCCGATGCTTTTCGCCATGGTGTCGGCGCAGAACATCTATTGATAAGCACCGGCCCCGGCCGGTAAAGCAAAGGGGCCGCTCATGCAGCGGCCCCTTTATTTATGAGGTGAAAGGTGACGGAGACGCCCTTCGGCCGCGTTCTGGAAGAGCTGCGCAGCCTTGATTTCGAGCGCTATTTGAGCTTGCTCGTCATCAAGGAAGAGCCACGCCGCGCGCTCACCGCGCTTTACGGGCTCAACGCTGAAATCGCCAAGGTTCGCGAACTCGTCAGCGAGCCCATGCTCGGTGAAATCCGTCTGCAATGGTGGCGGGAAACGGCGGAACATCTTTTTAAAGGCGAGACACGCGGCCATGACGTTGCCGCCTGTCTGGCCGAGCTTCTGCCGGAAAGCATTATTGGCGCGGAAGATCTCATCGACCTTATCGACGGGCGCTCGCGCGATCTGGAAGCCGGGCTCTTTCAGGATTTCGGCGATCTCGATGCTTATGTGGAGGCAACGCAAGGCCAGCTCATGCGGCTTGGCGCGAAACTTCTTACCGGAAAAGAGATAGAGCCCGGCCTTGATGCAGCCATTACAGCGGGCGCGCGGGCCTATGCCTATACCGGGTTTTTGCGGGCGCTGCCTTATCACGCCTCGCAAGGCTATATGATGCTGCCGCAATCGCTGCTCGCCAAACATGAGGTGGAACTGGAAGACCTGTTCAACGGCGTGGCGCGGCCGGGCCTTTATGAAGCGATGCGCGAGATGGCCGCGCTGTCGCAAGAAGCGCTGAACGAAATGCGCCATCATATGAACGATGTACCGAAAAACTGCCTGCCGGTTTTCCTGCCGCTCGCCGCGGTGCCGCTTTATCAGAAACGCTATCTGGCGCGCAAAGACCATCCGTTCCGCGACCGGGTGGAGGTTCCCGCTTTCCGGCTGCAGTGGCGTTTTTTGACGTCGCAGTGGCGCGGGCGTATTTAAGCTATTCAGCGGCGGCCATTTCCTGACCTTTCAGCCAGGTTTCGACATCGCGCAGGGCGCGGGCGGTGAGCGCTTGTTTGCGGGCGCGGCCTTTTTCCTTGCCGCGCAGCCTTTTGCCGTCCGGTGATTTGGGCGGCTCGATTTCCGGGAAAAGGCCAAAGTTTACATTCATCGGCTGAAAGGTTTCCGCTTCCGCGCCGCCGGTAATATGGCCGAGAAGCGCGCCGAGCGCCGAGGTAACAGGCGGCAGCACGGGCTGAGCGCCCCGCGCCTCGGCTGCTGCGAAACGTCCGGCCAAAAGTCCCATGGCCGCACTTTCTACATAGCCTTCAACGCCGGTGATCTGCCCCGCAAAGCGCAGGCGCGGATCGGCCTTTAGCCGCATCGAGGTATCGAGCACACGCGGCGAATTGATGAACGTATTGCGGTGCAAGCCGCCCAGCCGCGCGAACTCGGCTTTCTCAAGCCCCGGGATCATCTGGAACACGCGCTTCTGCTCGCCGTGGCGCAGCTTGGTTTGAAAGCCGACCATGTTGTAAAGCGTGCCGAGCGCATTGTCCTGGCGCAGTTGCACGATGGCATAAGGCTTCACGTCCGGGTTATGGGGGTTCGTCAGACCGACGGGTTTCATGGGCCCGTGCCGCAAGGTTTCCGGCCCGCGCTCCGCCATGACTTCGATAGGCAGGCAGCCTTCAAAGTAAGGTGTATCCTTTTCCCAGTCCTTGAATTCGGTTTTATCGCCGGTCAAAAGCGCATCGATGAAAGCGGCATATTGCTCTTTGTTCATCGGGCAATTGATGTAGTCCTTGCCCGTGCCGCCGGGGCCCGGCTTGTCATAGCGGGACTGGTACCAGCAGATATCGAAATCGATGCTGTCTTTATAGACGATCGGCGCGATCGCATCGAAAAAGGCAAGCTCGTCCGCGCCCGTCAGGCCTTTCACCGCCTCGCTAAGCGCGGGCGAGGTGAGGGGGCCGGTCGCGATGATAACCGAGTGCCACTCTTCCGGCGGCAGGCGGTCCACCTCGCCGCGCTCCACGGTGACGAGCGGATGGTTCTCAAGCGCCTCGGTCACCGCGCCGGAAAAAATATCCCGGTCCACGGCAAGCGCGCCGCCGGCAGGCACTTTCGCCTTTTCGGCGGCTTGCATGACGATGGAACCGGCCCGGCGCATTTCTTCATGCAAAAGGCCGACGGCATTGTTTTCCCAATCATCCGAGCGGAACGAGTTGGAGCAGACAAGCTCTGCGAACCCGTCCGTCTGGTGGGCGTCGGTGCCGCGCACGGGGCGCATTTCATGCAGAATGACGGGCGTACCGGCGCTTGCCAGCTGCCAGGCGGCTTCCGACCCGGCCATGCCGGCGCCGATCACGTGAACGGGCTTGATGCTTTCATTGCTCATAAGCGGGAAATAGCACTCTGCCGGAGCGCTGGAAAGGGGCCAAGACGCGAATTTTACCGGGCCTCGGCGAGTTCACCCCCAGCGCCCAGATAACCCGACCAGGCGAACCAATAGGCGATATGGCCGGGAAGGCGGGGAAAGGCCTCTCCCTGCGGGCCGCGCAGGGCTTTCTCAGTCACCTGCCAAGTTTCACCGCCTGAGCGCACTTCATCGGGATTACCGGTTTTCTCAAAGACCCGCCCGTCCGTGCGGTAGGCGCGCACGGTCTGGCTTTCAGCCGTCCCAATCAGGGTCAAGGGCACGGCGCCTGCCATGTCGTTGATGACCGCACCGCCCTTGAAGGCCGAAAGCGGCCAGGCCTTGTCAGCCGCGCCGCCGCGCAAGGCGAAAACGTAATCCTTCGCGCCTAGCCGTTCATCATCGAGATAGGCCGGGAAAATGAGCTCTTTGCTGGCAAAATAGTCCCCGTATGGCTGGCCGGGCCGGTAATCGCGCTCAAAGCCGGTATCGAGGGCGAGTACTTTCGTTTCGGGGTGGCTGGCGCGCCATGCCTGCCAGCTCGTGATGACAAGCGGGCGGGTAGGAAGCGTGATGCCGGAGCCTGCAAGCGGGCCTGCAGCGGGCTTACCGGTGAACTGGTTCCAAAGGGAGTTCGTTTCCCGGTCATACATCAGCTTGTTGGAGCGGTAGAGAAGACCGGAGGAGCCGAAGCGGAATGGCTTTTCCCGGCCCTCAAGCGCCGTCTCAAAGAGGATGCCCGAGCCGCACAGCGTGCAATAGGCAAGGGAGACGGGTACGCCGCCCACCACGTCGTTCAGCATCTCATGCCAGTCCATGATACGTAGCGGATAGGCCCGCGCATCGCCGTTGATCTCAATGCCGAAGACAAGTTCCTCCGGAGTCAGATAATCCGCTTCGCTCGCAAGAATGATGGCCGGATCATCAAGCGGCGGGATGGCGTCTTTCTTGACGCCGCCCCAGACAATCTCTTCCAGCCGAATATTATGGGGCATCGAGGAATAGACGAGCGACACGAATTTCGGATCGAGCGTGGAGAAAAAGGCTGAAAGGAAGCGGTCATAATCTTTATGCGGTGCGATCTCCGGATGCTGCTGCAGCCAGAGCATCCAGCTCTTCCAATCGTCGCCGGGTTTTGCCCCGGTCAGTTTTTCAAGTGCGGCGACAATTTCCGGCGCTTCAGCCGTTTTGAAGCGCAGTGCCCGGATCAAGGCGGGTACGGCTTTGCTGCCGCCTTTGTCCGCCAGCCAATCGATGGCAATGCGCCGCAGAAAACCGTTATCGCTTAAGAGCTGATCGGCCATCCGCGCGCGCTGCCCGGCATCGCCAGCGTCTTGCGCCCGGGCCTGCATGACAGGGAACGTAAGGAAGATAGCAAATAGGGCTGCGGCGATAGGGCGAATGAACAAGCGCATGGGAGCCTCCTTCCCCCCATGCTAGGGGGAGGGAGGGGGCATGCAACGGCACACGGTTTGAACTCTTTGTGAGGAGGTGTCCTCAATTCCAGTGTTTGGGGCGGCGGTCCTTCCAGGGGCACTCTTTTTCAAGCTGCCCGGCAAGACGGAAGAGCGTGCCTTCATCGCCGTACCGCCCGGTAAACATCATGCCGATGGGAAGCCCCGCCGCGCTTTGCCAAAGCGGCACGGACATGGACGGCTGGCCGGTGAAGTTGAAGGGCGGTGTGAAGGGGAAAACCTTACCCTGACGCTTGTTGACCTCTTTCGGGTCAAGATTGACGGGATCGACATAACCGATTTCCGGCGGCGGTGTGCCCATGACCGGGGAAAGATGCACATCGAATTCTTCGAAGAGCGAGAGGACTTGCCGGTTCAAGAGCCGCAATTCCTGCCAGCCGTAAAGCGCCATTTCGCCGGTGACGCGCCCGCCATTGCGGTAGGCCGCCCAGGTCAGTTTTTCAAGCTCGTGCTCTTCCGGCTCCCGCCCGATGAGTTCCACGCGCCGGCGCATACCGGCGGCGAAATTGGAGGCGGAGACCATGCCTTGCGCCCGGTAAAGGCGGCGGTAGTCGACGCCAAGGCCGCGTTCCACGACCTCATGACCGAGCGATTTGAGCAGTTCCACGGTCTTCTCGAAGGCCTGCTGCACTTCCGGATCGATCGGTTTGCCATTCGGTGTTTCCGTGGAGACGGCGATTTTCAGTTTGCCGGGTGAGGCCTCTACTTCCTCAATATAAGGCCGTGCCTTGGGCGGCGGTGCGTAAGGAGAAGCGGCTTCCGGATAACCCGTCGCATCGAGCATCGCCGCGCTGTCGCGCACGCTGCGTGAGACGACATGATCCACGCTGAAACCGATGGCGCGGTCGAAATCGTCCGGCCCGTTGGGGTTCCGGTCCCGGGTGATCTTCATACCGAAAAGCCCGCAGCAGGCAGCTGGAATACGGATGGAGCCGAGCCCGTCGCTTGCATGAGCCAAGGGCACCATGCCGCTTGCCACGGCCGACGCCGCGCCGCCGGAAGAACCGCCCGCAATATGCTTCTCGTTCCAGGGCGATCGGCAGGGACCGAGCAGGGCGGATTCCGTCGTGCCGGTGATCCCGTATTCCGGCGTATTCGTCTTGCCCAGAATGACGATGCCGGAGGCACGGAAACGGCGGGTAAGCTCGCTGTCTTCGCTGTCCACGCGCGTGCCGATAAAGCGGCTGCCATCGGTACGCGGCAGGCCAGCAACTTTCAGGCCCAAATCCTTGATAAGAAAGGGCACCCCTTTGAAGGGGCCGTCCGGCAACTCCTCCTTAGCGGTCTGCCTTGCCTCATCGAATGCTTTATGCACAACGGCATTCAAAGCGGGATTGTGCTTTTCAATCCGTTCGATGGCGGCATCTACGAGTTCGAGCGGCGTGACTTCTTTCTTGGCAACAAGCTGCGCCAAGCCGAGCCCGTCATAATCTGCATAATTTTTCATTCCGTCTCCTCCCAAAGACCGGTGCCGGATTGTCTTTAGTTCCAGATTTGCGGTTTTTTCTCCTTCCAGGGGCGGGCCGTTTCAAGCTGCGCGGCAAGACGCAGCAATAAGCCTTCTTCCCCGAAGCGTCCGGCAAACATGAGCCCGACCGGCAAACCTTCCGGTGTCCAATGCAGCGGCAGCGAAATGGCAGGCTGACCGGTTGCATTTTCAATGGCCGTGAAGGGCACATAGGTTTGAACCGGCGCGAATGCTTTTTCAGGGTCGGTTTCATGAATATCGACCGAATCTAAGGGGAGCGGCGGCGCGCCCAGCGTGGTCGTCATCCAGGCATCATAGGTGGTATGGAAGCGTGCCATCTCGCGGCCCAGCATCTGAAAGGCGCTTACCGCCATGAGATATTGCGAGGCGGTGATGCTTTGACCGGCTTTGTAAAGGCCCCAGGTCAGGCCTTCGAGATTATCCTCGCTCGGCACTTTGCCTGTGAACTGCGCGGTTGCATCGATCTGCATGGCAAGACCGGCGGCCCAAACGGCCATGAAGGCGCCGGACATCATTTCCATGTTGAGATTGGGTGCCGTCTCCACAACCTCATGGCCGAGTTCTTCCAAAAGCTTCGCCGTTTCCTGCACCGCTTTCACGCATTCGGGATGAACGCTGTTGCCGCCAAGATCTTTGGTGGAAAATGCGATGCGCAGCTTTCCTGCAGGCTGTTTCACTTCTTCAAGGAAAGGGCGTTCCGGCACCGGCGCCATATAAGGATCGCCCGGTTCCGGCCCGCTCGTGCAATCGAGCATGGCCGCGCTGTCGCGCACGCTGCGCGAGACGATATGCTCGCTGATCAAGCCGCTCATGATGTCGCCCAGCATGGGGCCGAGGGGGTTGCGTGCGCGGGTCGGTTTCAGGCCGACAAGCCCGCAGCAGGAAGCGGGAATGCGGATGGAGCCGCCGCCATCATTCGCATGGGCCATGGGCACGATGCCGGCGGCAACCGCGGCGCCCGAGCCGCCGGAAGAGCCACCCGTCGAATGATCCGGGTTCCAGGGATTGCGCGCAGGCCCGTAAAGCGCGGATTCGGTGACCGGCAGCAGACCGAATTCCGGCACATTTGTTTTGCCGAGAATGGAAACGCCCGCCGCCTTGAAGCGCTGTGTCAGTGTATTGTCAGTTGGGGCCGGCAGGCCTTGCATTAGCCGCGAACCGGAGCGCGTTTCCACGCCCGCCACATCGCCCAGAATGTCTTTCAGCAGAAAAGGAACGCCGGAGAAGGGGCCTTTTGCCGGGGCCTTTGCCGCCTCCCTGCCCATGTCGTAAAGTTTGGTGACAACCGCATTGAGCGTGGGATTGTGTTTCTCGATCCGGCTGATCGCTTCTTCCGCAAGCTCGCTTGCACTGATCTCGCCTTTGGCGACGAGCTCCGCCAGACCAAGCCCGTCATAATCCGCATATTCGTTAAACGCCATGAGCTCCCTCTCTTTTCTTATGAGGGATGATAGTCAGGTCTGCGTTGCTTTGTCAGCTTTCATGCGAACGGAAAAAGCGGCGCGCCTTGAATGGCGGGCGTAAATTCCGGCGGCTCCTCGCCGTCTTTCCAGGCAGGCACCCGCAAAAGCGTGGTGCGCAAGAGCTCGGTTCCTTCCGGCCCTTCATCGCGGCGCACATCGCCCACATTGACGAGGCGCACGGAAATCTCTTCTTCCGTCAAATCCACCAACCCATAACCGTGGCTGTTGGAATCGAGAAAATTAAGGCCCGGATTGGCGCTTTTTGAGGCAAAGACGCCCGACACGTTGGGACTACCGGTGACCGAGGCGGCGAGCCCCGCCAGCACGCCGTTGACGATGCTGTTGTTCCAGTTCTCTACCGGCCCTTCCGGGGTCTCATAGACCACAAGGCGGCGCAGACTCTCGCTGTCGCGGGACCGGGCTTCCACGCCTTCATAAAGATTGCCGGAGCTGATGCTCGTTACGGCGAACTCGACGGCTGCAAATTCCGTTTCCTCCGCATCGGGATCGACGGGGAGGCGACCTGCCGCGTGGGTGTGATAGTCGCCTGCGCAGGAAACGACATTGGCGATTTTCTCATCGCGTACATAAGCCATGAGCTCGGTCAGTTCACCCGGATAGCCCTGCCAGGCATCGGTGCCGAGATAGCCTGTGTCGAGGCCTGCGAAGGGAATGGAGCCGAGATTAAGGCGCAGCGGCAGAGCGGGGATGGAATTCGCCCAGATTTTCCAGCGTGCATCGGATTGTTTCAGCACCTGCTTGAACCAGGCTTTTTGCTGCGCGCCAAGGCAGGTGCCGGGCGGGGCCGCGCGGCGCGGGTTGGGGATGGAGGTTTCCTTGTAGGTGATCGTTTCGGGCGGCGCGCTATTATTGGCCGTGCGCCCGGCGTCCAGCGTCTTGACGATATCGACGGGCGGCAGCGGCGCCTCGGCAAGTAAAGTTTCCACCGGGCCGCTCACCACGGGCGGGCTGCGGTAAGAGCGTGTGTCCGTGACGATCAGATCGGCAAGACTGCCCCAGGAAAAAGCACGGTAGATCGTCAGTGTCTCCAGCGCGGTCTTGTTGTCACCCTCAAACAGATACGCATCGTCATATGTTTCGAACGGCGCATCCTCGACCGGGGCATCCACAAAATCGGCAGCGGCATTCTCAACGCCGCCAATGCCGGGGCCGCCGCTCAAGATCGCGGGGATGAATTCGAACCAGGCGCGGTTGGCAGCCACCTTGCGCCGCTGCGCCGGTTCCCCCTCACCGAAATAGGTATCGTGGGCCTGCCAGGCATCATTGGTGAATTCGTGATCGTCCCAGGTACAGATGAAGGGAAAGCGCGCGCGGGCGGCCTGCAAATCGGGATCGGATAGATAGACCTTATAAAGATGCCGGTAATCGGCAAGCGTTACCGCCGCTTGCGCGCCCGGCTGCCACCAGGTGCGCGTGCCGTCCGGCACCCAGGGCGGGCTGCCATCGGGCAGCTTCGGCACGAGCCGGGCAGGGGTGCGGTCCATCGGCACATCGCCGGTTACTTCGTAAATGAAGTCGCCAAGATGCAGAACGAAATCGATCTGCGCCTCTTCGGGCACGCGCCTATCCTCGCGCACAAGATGCCGCCAGGCACTGAAATAGCCTTGCTCGTAATTCTGGCAGGAGGCGATGGCAAAGCGCACGGGCCGCTTGCTGCCCGCTTCCGGTGCCGTGCGGCTGCGGCCGATGAAAGGCGCGGCATCGGGCCCGGCGAAGAAGCGGTAGAAATAGCGCGTGTCAGGTTTGAGCCCTTGCGCAAAGAAGCGCACCGTGTGATCGGCCTCAGGCAGTGCGCGGAGTGCCTGTTCGATCACGACATTGGAAAAGTCTTCCTGCTCGGAGATCTGAACATAAAGATCGATGGGATCATCCGCGCCGCTCAGCGCTTCGACCCGCGTCCAGAGCATCAGGGCATCGGGCTGAGGATCGCCGGAGGCCAGGCCTTGCGGAAAGTGATAAAGGCCCAGCGCCGGCTCGGCGAGGGCCGCAGAAAAGCGGGGCGCGAATGGCAGCGCGGCCATGCCTGCATAGGCACCCGTGCCGGCCAGGAACCATTTAAGAAAACGGCGCCGACTAATGTCCCTCACATTGCCCCCATCACGCAAACCACCCGATATTGCGCCTGCGCCAATGCTCCCCTACGTCGGCGCAGCCTAAACAGCCAATGCCATGATTAGCCCGCCCGGCGCGTGCGCGCAACGCCGGAACCCGGCCATCTTCGCATTCCGCACTAAGATGCCTATTCGGCGGCAGCGCGGCGGGTCTTGCCGGCCGGGGTCTTTTTATCAGCGGTTTTCTTCGTCGAAGCTTTCTTGGCCGCCGGTTTCTTGGTTGAGGCCTTTGCCGTTTTCGGCTTTTCCGCCGCCTTGTCTTTTGCCTTCGCCTTCCCTTTGGCTTTCGCTTTGGTCTTCGGCGCCGATTTTTCCTTGCGCGGGGGCATGGGCATTTCGATGTGCTTCGGGGCCTTGCGGGCCGGGCCGCGGCTCTTCTGGCGTTTCAGAATGTCCTTGAGGTAATGGCCCGTATAAGAACGTTTCTCTTCGGCCACCTCTTCAGGACGCCCGGCAGCCACAATCTCACCGCCGCCATTGCCGCCCTCCGGACCAAGATCGAGGATCCAGTCGGCGGTTTTGATCACTTCCAGATTGTGTTCGATGACGACAACCGTATTGCCGGTATCGACGAGCTCATGCAGCACTTCGAGCAGCTTTTTTACATCGTGGAAGTGCAGGCCGGTGGTCGGCTCATCGAGAATGTAGATCGTGCGGCCCGTGGCACGGCGGGAAAGTTCCTTGGCGAGTTTGACGCGCTGGGCTTCCCCGCCTGAGAGCGTCGTTGCCTGCTGGCCGACCTTGATATAGCCGAGGCCGACACGCTGCAGGACTTCCATCTTCTCGCGCACCGCCGGGACGGCTTTGAAGAAAGAGGCGGCTTCATCCACCGTCATTTCCAGCACGTCGGCGATGGATTTGTCCTTGAATTTCACTTCCAGCGTTTCGCGGTTATAGCGGTGTCCGTGGCAGGCGTCGCATTCCACATAGACGTCCGGCAGGAAGTGCATTTCGATCTTGATGACGCCGTCGCCCTGGCACGCCTCACAGCGCCCGCCTTTGACGTTGAAGGAAAAGCGGCCGGGCTTGTAACCGCGCGCGCGCGATTCCGGCAGGCCCGCAAACCAGTCGCGGATATGGGTAAAGGCGCCGGTATAGGTCGCCGGATTCGAGCGCGGCGTGCGGCCGATCGGCGACTGGTCGATATCGATGATCTTGTCGAGAAATTCCAGCCCTTCGATCTGATCGAAGGGTTCGGCATGTTCGCGCGCGCCGGTGAGGCGGCGGGCAACGGACTTGTAGATCGTCTCGATGAGAAGGGTGGACTTGCCGCCGCCCGAAACGCCGGTGACGCAGGTGAATGTGCCGAGCGGAATTTCCGCCGTCACGTTCTTCAAATTGTTGCCGCGCGCGCCGGTGACTTTCAGGCGGCGCGTATCGGAGATGGGCCGGCGTTCGGAGGGAATATCGATCTGCTCGAAGCCGGTCAGATAGCGGCCTGTCAGGCTTTCCGTATTCGCCATGATGTCTTTCGGTGTGCCTTCGGCGATAATGTGCCCGCCATGGATGCCGGCACCGGGCCCGATATCGAGCACGTAATCGGCGGCGCGGATGGCATCTTCGTCATGCTCCACGACGATGACGGTATTGCCGAGATCGCGCAGCCGTTCCAGCGTCGCGAGCAGGCGGTCATTGTCGCGCTGATGCAGGCCGATGGAGGGCTCGTCGAGCACGTAAAGCACGCCTGTAAGGCCAGAGCCGATTTGCGAGGCAAGACGGATGCGCTGGGATTCCCCGCCCGACAGCGTGCCGGAATTGCGCGAGAGGCTGAGATAGTCGAGCCCCACATTGTTAAGGAAGTGAAGGCGTTCGCGGATTTCCTTCAGGATGCGGCTGGCGATTTCGAGCTGCTTGTCGGTGAGATAACCGTCGAGCTCGGCAAACCACTTATCGGCTTCCTTGATGGACAGCTGAGAGACTTCGCCGACATGACGCCCGCTGATTTTTACCGCCAGCGCTTCCGGCTTCAGGCGGTAGCCGTTACAGGTCTCGCAATTCGTGACGTTCTGATATTTCTCGATTTCCTCGCGCGCCCAGCTGCTGTCGGTCTCACGCCAGCGCCGCTCCATATTGGGGATGACGCCTTCGAAAGGTTTGCGCGTCTGGTAGGAGCGCATGCCATCGTCGTAATTGAAGGTGACTTCCTCATTGCCGGACCCGTAGAGGATGACGTTCTGGGCCTGTTTAGGCAGCTCCGACCATGGCTTGGTCATGGAGAACTTGTATTTGCGCGCCAGGCTGTCGAGCGTCTGGGTGTAATAGGGTGAGGTGGAGCGGGACCAGGGCGCCACGGCTCCCTGGCGCAGGCTCAGCCCCGGGTCAGGCACCACAAGATCGGCATCGATGATGTATTGCGTGCCGAGCCCGTCACAGGCCGGGCAGGCGCCGAAAGGATTGTTGAAGGAAAAGAGCCGGGGCTCGATCTCATCGATCGTAAAGCCCGAAACCGGGCAAGCGAAACGCTCGGAAAAGATGATGCGTTCCGGCGTCTCGCCTTCCTTGGCATCGGCAAGTTCGGCGACGGCGATACCGTCGGCAAGCGGCAAGGCGATTTCAAGAGAGTCCGCCACCCGGTTGCCGAGGTCGCCGCGTATCACGAGCCGGTCCACCACCACGTCGATATCGTGCTTGTATTTCTTATCGAGAGCCGGCACCTCGTCGATCTCATAGAACTGCCCGTCGACCTTCACGCGCTGGAAACCGCGTTTCTGCAGATCGGCGAATTCCTTGCGGTACTCCCCCTTGCGCCCGCGCACGATGGGGGCCAGGAGGTAGAGCCGGGTGCCTTCAGGCAGCGCCATGATACGGTCCACCATCTGCGTGACCGTCTGACTTTCGATGGGCAGGCCCGTGGCCGGGGAATAGGGAATGCCGACACGCGCCCAGAGAAGGCGCATATAGTCGTAGATCTCCGTCACCGTGCCGACCGTGGAGCGCGGGTTGCGCGAGGTGGTTTTCTGCTCGATGGAAATGGCAGGAGAGAGACCGTCGATCTGGTCCACATCCGGTTTCTGCATCATCTCCAGAAACTGGCGCGCATAGGCCGAAAGGCTTTCCACATAGCGCCGCTGGCCTTCCGCATAGATCGTATCGAATGCCAGGGAGGATTTGCCCGAGCCCGAAAGGCCCGTGATCACCACCAGCTTGTCGCGCGGGATTTGCACGGTGATGTTTTTTAGATTGTGTTCGCGGGCGCCGGAAACGGTGATGAACTTCTGCATGGCGCGTCAAAATCCTAACTGGCTTCGTGTGGGCGTCGGGGCGGGTGAAAACCGTCTGGCCGTTCATATAGCGCATCAGGGAATTTTTCACCCCTGCGCAAGGGCGCACACACGGCTTCTTGACCCTTCCTGCCACTTATGGAACATAATAAGAACAAATGGCACGCGGCGCTGAGTCTGGCAAGAGCCGCCGGGCCCATTCTGTCCACAGGTAAAGCGGGGCCATTTCCGCCGAACCTATAGCCCCGCTCTGGGCTTTCCTTTAGGGTCGCGTCCAGATTATTCCGTTCCGCGCGCCGCCTGTTTTAAGCTGCGATGCCCGCGGGGCCTGCAATACGAGGAGAAGCACCATATGGCCGGGAGCGTCAACAAAGTCATTTTGATCGGGAACCTGGGCGCCGATCCGGAGATCCGCCACACCCAGGACGGCCGGCCGATTTGCAATCTGCGCGTTGCCACCTCCGATAGCTGGCGGGACAAGAATACCGGCGAGCGGCGCGAGCGCACCGAATGGCACCGGGTCGTGATCTTCAACGAGGGTCTGTGCAAGATCGCAGAGCAATATCTGAAGAAAGGCTCCAAGGTCTATTTGGAAGGCCAGCTCCAGACCCGTAAGTGGCAGGATCAATCCGGCCAGGACCGCTATTCGACGGAAGTCGTGCTGCAGGGCTTCAACTCGTCACTGACCATGCTCGACGGGCGCAGCGGCGGCGGTTCCGGCGGGGGCGACTTCGGCGGCTCCTCCGGCGGCTATGACAACGGGAATTTCGGCGGTGGCCAGGGCGGCGGCGGCAGCTTCAACCAGGACATGGACGACGAAATTCCGTTCTAAGGACGTGTTCCAGAGCGAGGTTTAGGAGGGCGGCGCGAGCCGCCCTTCGTCTTTTCAAGCCCTCGTTTCAGAGCCAATTCCCAGGGCAAAAATGTGCGCGGGCAGGGCGGATTTTTTCCTGTCTCCGCGTGCCGCGGCCGGCACTTTTGTCAGAGGCATTTTTTCTTTGAAAGTCAGGGACTTAAGGGGTCCTTTCAAGGGCATATGATGATTGCCCTTGAAAGGGTGAAATGTTATTGTGCGCGTCTCATATTTCAGGGGATTCGGGCAGCCGTCCTTATCCGTTTCTGGGTCCGATTATGTGCCCCGGCGCATCCTGCTTCCGGGGCAGCTTTTTGAAGGTAAGCAAGTTTGTCCGACACGCATGACACGACAGCACCGGGCGATGAACCTCTCCCGGAAGGCGGTGGGGATTTGGGCAATGGCGGGGGCTCCGATGGCCCCGGCGGTGCGGGCGGGGGTATTCCGCCGGAGCGCGACGTAAGCCCGATCGCAATCGAAGAGGAGATGAAACGCTCCTATCTCGATTATGCGATGAGCGTGATCGTCAGCCGTGCGCTGCCCGATGCGAGGGACGGGCTGAAGCCCGTGCACCGGCGCATTCTCTTCTCGATGGGCGAGAACGGCTACGACTGGAACAAGCCTTACCGCAAGTCCGCCCGCGTGGTCGGGGATGTGATCGGTAAATATCACCCCCATGGCGACTCCTCGATCTATGACGCGCTGGTGCGCATGGCGCAGGATTTCTCGCTGCGCCTGCCGCTGATCGACGGGCAGGGCAATTTCGGCTCGGTGGACGGCGATCCGCCCGCCGCCATGCGTTATACGGAAGTGCGCATGGCCAAAGCCGCCCATGCGCTTCTCAACGACATCGACAAAGACACGGTCGATTATCAGGACAACTACGACAATTCCGAGCGCGAACCCACGGTTCTGCCGGCCGAGTTTCCGAACCTGCTCGTCAATGGCGCCGGCGGTATCGCGGTCGGCATGGCCACCAACATTCCCCCGCATAATTTGGGCGAAGTGGTGGATGCCTGTATCGCGCTGATCGAGAACCCGGACCTTTCCATCGACCAGCTTATGGAAATCGTGCCAGGGCCGGATTTCCCGACAGGCGGCATCATTCTCGGACGCGCGGGCATCCGCAGCGCCTATCATCTGGGCCGCGGTTCCGTCGTCATGCGCGGCAAGGTGGAGATCGAGGAAGTCCGCAAGGACCGGCTGGCGATCATCATCAATGAAATTCCCTACCAGGTGAACAAGGCCTCGATGATCGAGAAGATCGCCGAGCTTGTCCGCGAAAAGCGGATCGAAGGGATTGGCGATCTGCGCGACGAGTCCGACCGGCAGGGCATGCGTGTGGTAATCGAGCTGCGCCGTGATGCGGTGCCCGACGTAGTGCTCAATCAGCTCTACCGCTTCTCGCCGCTGCAAACGAGCTTCGGCTGCAACACCGTGGCGCTGCACCATGGCCGCCCGGAAACGATGAACCTCAAGGAACTGCTTGAGGCTTTTGTCGAGTTCCGCCAGACCGTGGTAACCCGCCGCACCAAGTTCGAGCTGAACAAAGCGCGCGACAGAGCCCATGTGCTTGTCGGCCTTGCCGTTGCGGTCGCGAATATCGACGAAGTCATTCAGCTGATCCGCACGGCGCCCGATCCGGGCGCGGCGCGCGATGCCTTGATGAGCCGGGACTGGCCCGCTCATGACGTGGCGCCGCTGATCCGCCTCATCGACGACCCGCGCCACCTGATCAAAGAGGATGGTACGTTCCGTCTTTCCGAGACCCAGGCACGCGCGATCCTCGATCTGCGCCTGCAGCGCCTGACGGCGCTTGGCCGGGACGAAGTAGGCGACGAGCTCAACGCGCTGGGCGAGAAGATTGCCGAGTATCTGGCAATTCTTTCCAGCCGCGCGCGTGTACTGGAAATCATCCGGGACGAGCTCACGAAAGTCCGCGAAGAATTTGCGACCCCGCGCCGCACCGAGATTACCGACGCCTCCAACGAGATGGAGGATGAGGATCTTATCCAGCGCGAGGATATGGTCGTTACCGTCAGCCATCTCGGCTACATCAAGCGTGTGCCGCTTTCCGCCTACCGGGCGCAGCGGCGCGGCGGCAAGGGCCGGTCTGGCATGTCCACGCGGGACGAGGATTTCGTTACCCGCCTCTTCGTCGCGAACACCCACACGCCTGTGCTGTTCTTCTCTTCGACCGGCATGGTTTACAAAATGAAGGTCTGGCGCCTGCCGCTGGCAACGCCGCAAGCGCGCGGCAAGGCGCTCGTCAATCTCCTGCCGCTGCAGCAGGGCGAGACGATCGCCACGATCATGCCGCTGCCCGAAGATGAAGACACCTGGCACGAACTTGATGTGCTCTTTGCCACGCGCTCGGGTAATGTGCGCCGGAACAAGCTGTCGGACTTCGTACAGATCAACCGTAACGGTAAGATCGCCATGAAGATCGAAGGCGATGACGGCATCGTCGCGGTACGGATCGGTTCGGAAGACGATGACATTGTTCTGACTTCGGCAAATGGGCGCTGCATCCGCTTCCCCGTCACCGATGTGCGCGTCTTCTCCGGCCGCACCTCGACCGGTGTGCGCGGTATCCGTCTCGATGCCTCCGACACTGTCATCTCCATGGCCATTCTCCGGCATCTGGATGTTTCACCGGCTGAAGCGCGCGCCTATCTCAAACAGTCGAACGCCATGCGCCGGGCGGCGGGCGATGAAGAGGTGCCTGAAGAAATCGCAGCGGATGAAGAGGGCGATGAAACCGGCGAGGGCGACGTGGCGCTCAGCGCCGAACGCTATGCCGAGATCGGCGCGGCGGAGCAGTTCCTTCTGACCGTCAGCGAAAACGGTTATGGCAAACGCTCTTCTTCGCTCGAATACCGCACCTCGGGCCGCGGCGGCAAAGGCATCATCGCCATGGCCGTGACGAAGCGGAACGGCCGTCTCGCCGCCTGTTTCCCGGTCGAGGATCATGACGAGATCATGCTGGTCAGCGACCGCGGGCAGCTCATCCGCTGCCCCGTCAACGACGTGCGCATTGCCGGGCGCTCCACGCAGGGCGTCGTTATCTTCCGCACGAACAAAGACGAGCGCGTCGTCTCCGTGGAACATATCGGCGAAAGCTCCGACGAAGACGAAGAACAAGAATAAACGAGGGTGCTTATGGAACGTGTGGGCTTCTATTCGGGATCGTTCGATCCGGTGACCTATGGCCATCTCGATGTGATCCGCCGCTCCTTCCGTCTGGTCGATCATGTGGTGGTCGGCATCGGCGTCAGCGCCACGAAAAAGGCGCTGCTGAGTTTCGAGGATCGGGCCCGGCTGATCGAAGAGGAAACCGCCGATATGGCCCGGGAAGCCGGCTGCCGCGTCAGCGTTACCTCCTTTAGCGGGCTGGTGGTGGAAGCAGCCCGCAAGGCCGATGCGAAGATCATTATCCGTGGACTTCGCGGCCCTGCCGATTATGAATATGAAGCGCAGATGGTCGGCATGAACGGCATTCTGGCGCCGGATGTCGAAACCGTGTTTTTGACGGCAGCGCCCGGATTGCAGATCATCTCTTCAACGCTCGTCCGGCAAATCGCCGCGATGGGCGGGGATCTGGAAAAATTCGTACCCGCACGGGTGGCCGCCGCGCTGCACAAGCGGTTCGAGGAAGACGACGACTGAGTAAGAGAACCGGGGCGCTGGGGCGTACCGTAAGTGAGGTTGCACATATGCGATTGAAAGCATTTTTTCTCGCCCTGGCGGGCATGGCTCTTCTCAGCCTTCCGGCACAGGCCCGGGACCTTGAGAATACGCTCTATCTCGATCTGAAAGACGGCCGGGTCGTGATCGAGCTTCTGCCCGATGCCGCGCCCAAACATGTCGAGCGGATCAAGAAACTGACGCGTGAAGGCTTTTACGACGGCATTATTTTTCACCGCGTGATCGAAGGCTTCATGGCGCAGACGGGCGACCCGACGGGTACAGGCATGGGCGGGTCGGAATATCCGGACCTGCGCGCCGAATTCTCCCGCATTCCCTTTGAGCGCGGCACGCTCGGCATGGCCCGTTCGCAGCACCCGGACAGCGCTAATAGCCAGTTCTTCATCTGCTTCGACAGCGCCTCCTTCCTGAACGGTCAATACACGGTTTGGGGACAGGTCGTGGAAGGCATGGAGCATGTCGACAAGATCGCGCGCGGCGAGCCGCCTGCAGATCCCGATAAAATCGTACGGATGGTCGTCGCGGCAGATGTCGCCGACGCGGCCAATTATTAAACTCTGAGGATTGAATGACCGATATCAAAGACCCTGAAAACACGCTCTTTCTCGATCTCGATTGGGGCCGTGTCACCATCGGCTTGCGGCCGGACCTGGCGCCGAACCACGTCGCCCGCATCAAGGAACTGGCCCGCGACGGCTTTTATGACGGGATCGTCTTTCACCGCGTGATCGACGGGTTTATGGCCCAGACGGGCGATCCGACGGGTACGGGCACCGGCGGGTCGGGCAAGAAACTGGCCGCCGAATTCAGCAGCGAGCCGCATCTGCGCGGCGTATGCTCCATGGCCCGCGCCATGGACCCGAATTCCGCCGACAGCCAGTTCTTCATCTGCTTCGACGACGCCACCTTTCTCGATGGGCAATATACGGTCTGGGGCAAGGTGATCGACGGCATGGAACATGTGGACCGCATCAAACGCGGCGAGCCGGTGCCGGATCCGGACAAGATCGTCTCGATGAAAGTTGCCGCGGACGCCTAATCGGCGCTAAGAGATTTCGGAAGCTGAGGAAGCGGGCCCCGGCCCGCTTTTTCATTGTGTCCCGCTTTCATTAAACAGAGACAATAGAGAACTGCCTCATGCGGGTGGACATTTTCGATTTCGAATTACCCGAAGAGCGTATCGCGCTGCGTCCTGCGCGTCCGCGCGATGCAGCACGTATGCTGATAGTTGGCCCGGGGAAAGGCCGGCTGGAAGATGCCGGCGTGCGCGATCTCCCTCAAATTTTAGAGCCGGGCGATGTATTGGTCTTCAACGACACGAAAGTCATTCCCGCCCGCCTGCACGGCACCCGCAAGCGCGAAGAAGCAGAAGCGCAGGTCGAGATCATGCTGCATCTGCGCCTTGGGCCTGACCGCTGGAGAGCCTTTGCCCGGCCCGCCAAACGGCTGAAACCCGGCGACCGGGTGGATTTCACGGCGGGACTTCATGCCCTTGTCGAAAGCCGGGAGGGCGCAGAGACCGTGCTGCAATTTTCCGCCTCCGGGCCCGCACTCGATGCCGCGATTGCCGCGGCAGGCGAGCTTCCCTTGCCGCCTTACATCGCCTCGAAGCGCAAGACGGATGAGGAGGACAAAGAGGATTACCAGACCCTCTTTGCCGACCGGCCGGGCGCCGTTGCTGCGCCCACAGCAGGGCTGCATTTCACCCCGGCGCTGCTCGACGCGCTCGAGGGGCGCGGCGTGGAGCGCGCGCGCGTCACCTTGCATGTCGGCGCGGGCACGTTCCTGCCGGTGACGGCGGAAGACACGGACGCCCATAAAATGCATGCCGAATGGGGCGAGGTCAGCGCAGAAACCGCCGCCAAACTCAACGAGGCGCGCGCCAAGGGCGGACGCATCGTTTCGGTCGGCACGACCTCCTTGCGCCTGCTGGAATCCGCTGTGAATGAAGAAGGGCAGCTGGCGGCCTGGTCCGGCGAGACGGATATCTTCATTACGCCCGGCTACCGTTTCAAAGCCGTGGATATTCTCATGACGAATTTCCACCTTCCCAAATCGACGCTTTTCATGCTCGTTTCCGCCTTCCGCGAAACGGAGGAAATGAAAACGGCCTATGCCCATGCTATCGGCGCGCAGTACCGTTTCTATTCCTACGGGGATGCTTGCTTGCTGATGCCGAAAGAACAAGACGATGAGTGAGTTCCGTTTCGACCTACACACTACAGACGGCAAGGCCCGCCTTGGCGCCGTGCATACATCGCGCGGGGTCATCCGCACACCCGCTTTTATGCCGGTGGGCACGGCGGCCACCGTCAAAGCGCTTTATACGGAGCAAGTGCGCGGCACCGGAGCGGACATTCTGCTCGGCAATACCTATCACCTGATGCTGCGCCCCGGCGCAGAACGCGTGGCCTCGCTCGGCGGGCTTCATAAGTTCATGAATTGGAATGGGCCGATCCTGACCGATAGCGGCGGCTTTCAGGTCATGTCGCTCGCCAAGCTGCGCAAGATGTCGGAGGAGGGGGTGACTTTCCAATCGCACCTCGACGGCTCGCGCCATATGCTCTCGCCCGAACGCAGCATCGATATTCAGTGCCTTCTGGGCTCGGATATTCAGATGGTGCTGGATGAATGCACGCCCTTTCCGGCCACCGAGAAGCAGGCGGCGGAGTCCATGCAGCTTTCCCAGCGCTGGGCCGTGCGTTCCAAAGAAGCTTTCGAGGCCCATCCGCGCCGCCATGAAGGCCAGGCGCTTTTCGGCATCGTGCAGGGGAGCACTTATCCGGACCTGCGCGCCGAAAGCGCGGCAGGGCTCATCGAGACGGGCTTTCATGGCTATGCCATTGGCGGGCTCGCCGTGGGCGAGGGGCAAGAAGAAATGCTGCGGGTGCTCGATTATACCGCGCCGCTGCTGCCGCAAGACCGGCCCCGTTATCTCATGGGGGTGGGCACGCCGGACGATCTCGTCGAAGCCGTCTCGCGCGGGGTGGATATGTTCGACTGCGTCATGCCGACACGCTCCGGCCGTCACGGCCAGGCCTTCACCCGGCGCGGCAAGGTTAATCTGAAAAATGCGCGCCATGCCGACGATCCCCGGCCGCTGGATGAGAGCCTCGATTGTCCGGCGGCGCGGGATTACTCGCGCGCCTATCTGCATCACCTGATCAAAAACGGTGAAATTCTCGGCATGATGCTGCTCACCTGGAACAATGTTGCTTATTACCAGCGGTTGATGGCGGATATGCGTGCGGCCATCGAGGCGGGGGATTTCGCGGGCTTTTACAAGCGTTTCAAGGAAGAGCAGGCGGGCGGCGATATTCCCCCGCTCTGACCGTTTTACCTACATCGCTCACCAGGCGGCGGATGCGGCATTTTGGGCGGGAAAAGGCCATTATTCGGGTTGACCAGCGCCGCCGCCCCGCTTAGGTTCCGCCCCGTTGCACCGCCAAGGCGGAATCACTTGCGGGCGGTGCAAGACCAGATGGAAAGCAGTCTTGTTTTCCCCCCAAATTTTAGGGCCCGTAGCTCAGCTGGTAGAGCAACTGACTTTTAATCAGTAGGTCACAGGTTCGAACCCTGTCGGGCTCACCATTCCCCCACCATTCTCAAGAGTTCCTGGACAGACGTTCAGCCGGGCAGATCGACCGGGCGGTAGTCTTCTGCTTTCTCGTCATATTCCAGCAGAATGCCGTTGCCGATATCGAAGAACCAGGCATGGAGGCGCAAGCGGCCTTCCTTCAGCGCCGCTTCGACGAAGGGGAAGGTTTTCAGACGGTCGATGGAAGCGAGGACGGATTCCCGCTCCAGCCGGTCGCGCTGCTTCTCCGGTGTTTCATGGGCATATTGGCGGCGGATGAAGAGCGCCAATTCGGTTGCGATGTTCATCCATTGGCCTACGAAACCCTTCTTGTGGCCTTTGGGCGCGTTCTCATAAAGTGCATGGATGCCGCCGCAGCGTGCATGGCCCATCACGATGATGTCCTTGATGTGGAGGCCTTCGACGGCAAATTCCAGCGCGGCGCTGGTGCCATGATAGGCACCGTCGACCTCATAGGGCGGCACGAGATTGGCAACGTTGCGGATCACGAAAAGCTCGCCCGGATTGACGTCGAGGATCATAGAGGGATCGGCGCGGCTGTCACAGCAGCATACAATGGCGGCTTTGGGAGATTGGGCATTCGCCAGGCTTTCGAAGCGCTCTTGGTTCTGCACGTAAGTGCCTTCCCGGAAGCGCTTATAGCCAGCCAGAAGATGTGCCATCTCTGCCGAATTATCCGCCATTTGTGACCTCAACAACTTATGTGTCGCTTTTCTTAAGGCCCGGCTTTACTGCGATGAGGGATCGAGAGCAAGCACTTGGCACCATGCGCCTTGCTTTTTGAGGGAAGCACACAGGCTTTCCGCAGCGGCGTGCGTGGACAGAGGCCCGGCGAGCAGGCGCTGATACATGCCGTCCTTGCCGGCATCGAATCTATGGATAATGGGCCGGTACGAGGCGAGGACGCTTTTGTAGCTTTGCTGCAGCTTGCTCCAACCTTCCATGGCCGCTGCCTTGCCTCTGTATGAGGCTAGATGAATACCGAACCCGGCAGCAGTAGTCCCGCCCGCCTTTATCTCGTCGCGCACGGGGTCCATGCGGGCCATAGTAGCGGTTTCGGGGGAAGATTGAGACGCCTTGGCAGGGCTGGGCGCGCGGGCTGTATCGCCCTCCGGCCCGAGGGACGCCGTGGCGGGCCCGAAAGCGTTTTCAATGCGGTCGAGGCGCCTATCGAGGCTGTTTTCCGAAAAAACCAGCTTTTCCATGGCCGGGCGCACGACCGAATAGTCGATCCGCAGCTCGGCCAGATCCTGCTCCAGCCGGTTGACGCGCTCTTCAAGCGTTTCCTTTTCAGTGCCGAGCCTCTGATAACCGGCAACGGGCTTGTTGGTTGCCGACGCGCCGGTTGCAGTGCTCTGGCCAGCGCAGGCGCCAAGGCTGAGCGCTCCTCCGAGTAGGACCAGGAAAAGCCAGCGCCGATCGCTTTTTATGACCATGCCGCATCTCACCGATAAGCGCTCAAAGAGCCGGTTAACGACTGTTATGCGAGTCGCCATGGGCGGTCAATTAACGCACAGGGGAAGGCCGGTTAAGAACTGATTAACCATTACGCATTTTGCACAAGGCTTGAGCGCTATCGGCGGGCTAGGCAAGGAATTACACCAAAAATGCCTTGGAAACGGGCGCTTCCGCCCGGCAGGCTTTTTGCGTAAGGGCGGGCATAAATAAAGGGAGACCCTTCATGACACTCGATGCCTTGCCTTTTGACGCCTGGCCGCTGGGCGCGCAAGCCGGGATTTACGGATTTGCCGGCGGCTTGTTGGTGCTTCTTCTGGCGCATTTAGCCGTTACCTCGCGCCGCCTTGCCAAAGAGGCCCGCCAATCGGCGCTCTCACCGCGCAGTGTGCCTTCCATCTTTTCCGCCTCAAATTCGCCGGGAATTCCCTTTAAGGAAATCGCTAGCCTGGATGGCCGTTACTCGACATTGACGAGAATGAACCGCCCACTGCGTAAAACCGGGGCCCGGAGCGAGGAGAAACGGCGCCAGCAGTCCGTTCCCCGTTACCATCCGGTTCCTTCTTACCGGACATAGCAGGGGGAAGAGATGTAAATCCGGCCCTATCCTCGGAATTCGCTCTTGCATTCGTCTTATCGGGCTATTAAATCACAGTCGCCTACGGGGTAACTGAATTTAATACATTTTTTCTGTGTGAAAGAATGGAATTGCGGGAGCACACTGATGGATCGGCTGGATCAGCTCGAAAGCCAAAGCATCTATATTTTCCGTGAAGCGTTTAACCGCATCGAGAATATCGCGATGCTGTGGTCGCTCGGGAAAGACTCCAACGTCATGATCTGGCTGGCGCGCAAGGCGTTTTTCGGCCATGTGCCCTTTCCCGTCATGCATGTGGATACCGGTAAGAAATTTCCGGAGATGTATGCTTTCCGCGACCGCTATGCGGACGAATGGGGGCTGAAATTCCTGCGCGAAGAATGCCCGCCCATCGAAGAAGTTGATCAGAGCTTGCCGCCTGCCGCGCGTTCCGCCGCGCGCAAGACCGCGGGCCTGAAGAAAGCCATCGAGAAATATCAGTTCAATGCGCTCTTTGCCGGCATCCGCCGCGACGAAGAAGCAACGCGCGCGAAGGAGCGCGTTTTCTCGCCGCGCGGGCAGGGCGGGCAATGGGATTTCCGCGATCAGCCGCCGGAATTCTGGGACCAGTACAAAACCGACTTCCCGCCCGGTACTCATATCCGTGTGCACCCGCTGCTGCATTGGACGGAAGTGGATATCTGGGCCTACACGCAGCGCGAACAGATTCCGACCATCGATCTTTATTTTGCCAAAGACGGTAAGCGCTACCGCTCGCTCGGCGACAAGGACATCACCTTCCCGGTCGACAGCACCGCGACGACGATCCCTGAGATCATCGAGGAACTGCGCACAACGAAGATTTCCGAACGGTCCGGCCGCGCCATGGACCATGAAAGCGAAGACGCCTTTGAACGTCTTCGGGCTGACGGCTATCTATAAGGAACCGGGAAAATGGGTGAGACAAACGTGAAACTGGCTTCTATCAACCCGGATGCGCAAAAAGCCCGGGATCTTCTCAGGATTGTCATCGTCGGTCACGTCGACCACGGTAAGTCGACGCTTGTCGGACGGCTTTTCCATGACACGGGCTCGCTGCCCGATGGCAAATACGAGTCGATCAAAGCAATGTGCGAACGCCGCGGCGTACCTTTCGAATATGCGTTCCTTATGGACGCACTGCAGGCCGAGCGCGATCAGGGCATTACCATCGACACGAGCCAGATCTGGTTCAAAACGGAAGCGCGCGATTACACGATCATCGATGCGCCGGGTCACAAAGAGTTCCTGAAAAACATGATCACGGGCGCTGCACAGTCCGATGCCGCGCTGCTGATCATCGATGCCGCCGAAGGCGTGCGCGAGCAGTCCCGCCGTCACGGCTATCTGCTTCATCTGATGGGTGTGCGCCAGGTCGCCGTTGCCGTCAATAAGATGGACCTGGTGGGCTATGAACAGGAACAGTTCGATCTGATCGAGGAAGAGTATCGCGACTACCTGCGCTCGATCGGGGTGGAGCCGACCTTCGTCATTCCCGTTTCCGCGCGTGAAGGCGACAATATTGCCAACGGCTCGAAGAGCATGCCCTGGTACAAGGGCCCGACGGTCGTCAAGGCGCTGGACAGCTTCCTGCCGAATGCACCTCTGGTCGACCAATCACTGCGCTTCCCGGTGCAGGACGTTTATAAATTCGACCAGCGCCGGATCATCGCCGGACGTATCGAATCCGGCAGTTTGAAGGTCGGCGACAAGCTGGTCTTTTCTCCTTCAAACAAGACTGCAAAAGTGCAGAGCATCGAAAGCTGGTCCGCGCGGGACGATTTCACGCCGCCAACCGAAGCTGTTGCCGGCGAATCCATCGGTATCACGCTTGATGAACAAATTTTCGTCGAGCGCGGCGAGCTGATCAGTCACGAAGAAGATGCGCCGATCGAGACGGAAGTCTTCCGCGCGCGGCTCTTCTGGCTCGGGCACGATCCGTTGACGGCGGGCAAAAGCTACAAGCTCAAACTCGGCACGTTCGAAACACCCGTCACGGTGCAAAAGGTCGACCGCATCATCGATACGAGCGATCTGTCGAATTCTGAATCGGAACAGGTCGAGCGCAACCAGGTAGCGGAAGTCACGATCCGTGCGCGGCGCATGCTGGCGCTCGATGAGTTTACGAACAATGGCCGCACGGGCCGGTTCGTGCTTGTCGACAATTACGATATTGCAGGCGGCGGCATCATTTCCATGGAAGGCTATGCCGACCAGCGCAGCATGATCATGGCGACGAAGTCGACCAATATCACGCGTGTAGAACATGGTGTGTCGATCGAAGAACGCGCCCGGCGCAACGGCCACAAGGGCGGCGTGCTTTGGTTCACCGGCCTTTCCGGTGCGGGCAAGTCGACGCTCGCCGTGGCGCTCGAGAAGCTGCTGTTTGAAAAAGGCTACAGCTCCTACGTGCTCGACGGTGACAATGTCCGCCATGGGCTCAACGCTAATCTGGGGTTCTCCCCGGAAGACCGGGCGGAAAACATCCGCCGCGTGGGTGAAACGGCGGCGCTTTTCCAGCGGGCAGGTATGCTGGCCATCACCTCCTTCATTTCACCTTACCGCTCGGACCGCGACCGCGCCCGGGCGGCAGCCGGGGACAGTTTCCACGAAATCTATGTGAAAGCGGACGTGGAGACCTGTAAGCAGCGCGACCCCAAAGGCCTCTATAAAAAGGCCATCGCCGGCGAGATCAAAGAGTTTACCGGCATTTCCGCTCCCTATGAGGAACCGGATTCTCCGAACCTCGTAATCGATACGGCAGAGACACCGCTGGAAGAATGCTTGGAAATTCTCATTAATTACGTGGAGAGAAATTTCCGCGTATAAGTTAGCGTAAGGCCAACACGTTAACTGGGGTAATTTCATGACTGTTCTTGTTACCGGCGGTGCCGGCTATATCGGCAGTCATATGGTTCTGGCACTTGTGGACGCCGGTGAGGAAGTTGTCGTTCTCGACAATCTTTCCACCGGTTTTCGCTGGGCGGTTCATCCGCAGGCCCAGTTCCATGAAGGTGATATCGGAGATGCCAGCCTTGTCCGCAATCTGATCCGGCAATATGGCATCGATGCCGTGGTCCATTTCGCCGGTTCGATCATCGTGCCGGAATCCGTCGAGAACCCTCTCAAATATTATCTTAACAACACCGCCAAATCGCGCGACCTGATCGAGGCCTGCGTAAAAAGCGGTGTGAAGCATTTTATCTTTTCTTCGACGGCCGCCGTCTATGGCATGCCCGAAACGTCACCGGTCACTGAGGACATGAACCTCACCCCCATTTCTCCTTACGGCACATCCAAACTAATGACGGAATGGATGCTGCGCGATACGGCTGCAGCCCATGATCTGCGCTATGTGGCGCTGCGGTATTTCAATGTCGCCGGTGCCGACCCTGCGGGCCGTTCGGGTCAATCGACACGCAATGCCACGCACCTCATCAAGATTGCCTGCCAGACCGCACTCGGCCAGCGGGAGCAAATGGGTATTTTCGGAACCGACTATGAGACGCCGGACGGGACCGGCGTGCGGGACTATATCCATGTCTCGGATCTCATCGCGGCTCACATCTCCGCGCTGCAATATTTGCGGGATGGCGGAACCTCGCTTGCGGCCAATTGCGGCTATGGGCACGGCTTTTCCGTCCGCGAGGTCATCCAGGCCGTCGAGGAGGTCTCGGGGCGCCCTGTCAAGGCCACGGAAGAACCCCGCCGGGCAGGTGACCCGGCTGCCCTGGTGGCGAATTCCAACTTGCTCAAGGAGCGGATGCGCTGGACCCCGCAATATGACGATCTCGAGCAGATCGTGCGCCACGCCCTTGCCTGGGAAGAAACCTTGCCCGAGAAAGTTCGGTCGAAATAACGCCCTCTAAGCTATCTTTCTCTATCCAAATTCTCTTGTGATATAAACCATTTACCTTGTTCTGGCTCTGTTCAAAACGGTGTGCTAAGGAAGACGACATGCACCTGCCAAGAGCGTGACGGATTACTGCCCAATGGTAATTTCCCACAGGTTTAGACATGCGGCCATTCTGGCTATCGACATTTTCCTGGCGGCTTTGTCCGTCCCGATCTCGATTGCCTTACGCATAGGATTTGACGGCTTAGTCGGGCGCTTCGATCTAACGGTGCTTGCAACTACGATTTTTACCGGCATTGCAATCTTTACCATTGTTCTCTCGCGCCACGGGCGCATTGCGTGGCGCTGGGTATCGGTGGACGACGCGATCCTGCTGGCGCGTACGGCGGCACTGATCAATCTGATTTTTCTTGCAGTCCTCTTTCTGACGACGCGGCTCGACGGGTTTCCCCGTTCCTTTATCGGTATCAATATTCTCTGTCTCGGCGGGCTTTTTATCGGCAGCCGCCTTGTCTTCCGCCTTTGGCACGAACGCCAGCCCGGCTTTGCCAAAGGAGCGCCCAAAGACCAGCAGCTAAATGTGCTGCTCATCGGCGCAACAGACGAAGCCGAGGCTTTCATCCGGAAAATGTCGCGCAGCGGCACCGCGCCTTACCATGTTTCCGGCCTGATCAATGCGGACAATGAACGCCCGGTGGGCAGCCGTATCCGCGGCGTCAAGATTTTGGGCGGATTGAATGAAATCGGACCCATCCTTCGCCGCCTGCGCGGGCGCGGCGCCCATATCGGCCATCTCATCCTTTCCGATCCTTCTTTAAAAGGGGAGCCAGTAAAAAAGCTTCTGGAATTGACGGAGGAAGAAGGCATCCGTCTTTCCCGATTGCCGGAGATGTCCCAGCTGCAGAATGCCGACAGCAACCGCATCACGGTGCAGCCGGTCAATGTTGAGGATCTTCTCAGCCGCCCCCAGGCGAGGCTCGACCGCAGCGCTATGGCCGCGCTTTTGACCGGCAAGCGGGTGCTGATAACCGGGGCAGGGGGCAGTATTGGTTCCGAGCTTGTCCGCCAGATCGCGGCTTTCACCCCCTCGCGGCTGACGCTGGTCGATGCCAGCGAATACAATCTCTTTGAGATAGACGGTGAAATGGCCCGGCGTTTTCCGGCGATCGAACGCGAGGCGTTGCTGGTAAACGTGCGCGACCGGAAATCGCTTTTCGAAACGTTCGACCGCGAGAAACCGGAAATCGTTTTCCATGCGGCAGCACTTAAACATGTGCCGCTTCTGGAACCACAGCCTTCCGAGGCGGTGCTGACGAATGTCATGGGCACGCGCAATGTCGCCGATGCCTGCACCGCCCATCATGTACAGATGATGGTGATGATTTCGACGGACAAGGCGGTTCAGCCCGTCAGTGTCATGGGCGCCTCGAAGCGCATCGCCGAAACCTATTGCCAGGCGCAGGATATTCGCGGGCGCGAGCAGGGCGGCACACGCTTCGTCACTGTGCGTTTCGGCAATGTGCTGGGTTCTGCGGGCTCTGTTGTGCCGCTCTTCCAAAGGCAGTTGGAGCAGGGCGGACCCTTGACCGTGACCGACCCGCGTATGACCCGGTATTTCATGACCATCCGCGAGGCGGTCGAGTTGGTGCTTCAGGCGTCTACATTGCGCGACACGATGCTTGAAGAGGGCGGCGGCATTGCGGTTCTGGATATGGGCGAACCGGTCAATATTCTCGATATGGCCCGGCAAATGATCCGTCTTGCCGGCCTGCAACCCGACAAGGATATCGAGATTGAGATTACCGGCCTGCGGCCCGGCGAGCGGCTCTACGAAATCCTCTTCCAGCATCAGGAAGCGCTGGTCAACAGCTCGCATGAGGCGATTATGCTGGCCCGGCCCCGGGTTCCGGAAGAAGCTTTTGTGGGCAAAATGCTCGATTCGCTGATCGAGGCGGCGCTCAAATCGGACCATCAGCACACGCGGGAGCTTCTGGAGCGGATTTTGCCGGATTTCGCCACCCGCGCTGACCGGCTCGAAAACCAGGAAGCATCATCAGCATTTCCCATGCATGACGACCCCTCCGCGTAAGGCCAGCTTTCTGCGGCAGCCTTTTTCCGTTTAGGTTAAAGGCGCGGGCCGCTGTTAAAACCTGAAATATTATTTTATTTCTTAAGTATCCCCGATCTGTGACAGGTTGTGCTGCCGGTTACGGGGGATTCGGCATTCATTTCTTCAGTGATCAAAATATATGTCAGTGATCAATTCAGCCATTATCGTTCTTGCTGCCGGCAAGGGCACACGAATGAAATCGGCCCGTCCGAAGGTCCTGCACGAGCTTGGCGGCAAAGCCATGCTCGGCCATGTCCTGAGTGCGGCTTCGGCCTGTGCGAGCGATAAAACCATCGCTGTGCTGGCGCCCGGTATGGACGCGGTCGCCGACTACGCGTTGTCGCAAGGCGCTAGCCACGTTGCTTACCAGAAAGAACAGAACGGCACAGGCGATGCGGTCAAAGCGGCTGAAGAAGTGTTATCCGGGTTCGAAGGCGTCGCCGTTGTGGTTTTTGGCGATACGCCGCTTATCACGCCTGAAACACTGACACGAATGCAGCAGACCTGCGCAGATGGAAACGATGTCGTCGTTCTCGGCTTTCAGGCCGAAGACCCGGCGCCCTATGGCCGCTTGGTGCTGAACGATGAAGGCGCGCTCATCAAGATCGTCGAGGCGAAGGATGCAAGCCCCGAAGAAGCCGCGATCGATCTGTGCAATGGCGGGGCCATGGCCGTGCGCACACCGCTGCTTTTCGAGCTTCTGAACGATCTCAAGCCGGATAATGCGCAAGGCGAATATTATCTGACCGATATTGCCGGAGAAGCACGTGCGCGGGGGCTTTCCATGTGCGTCATCGAATGCCCCGAAGACGAAATTCTCGGCATCAACAGCCGGCTCGATCTTGCCGTTGCCGAAGAAATCTTTCAGGACCGGATGCGCGAGAAGGCACTGCTGGAAGGTGCGACGCTGCTCGATCCGTCCACGGTCTATTTCAGCCATGATACGCAGCTCGGGCGCGATGTACTCATTGGCCAGAATGTCGTGTTCGGCCCCGGCGTTCACGTCGAGGATGGGGCAGAGGTCAAACCCTTCAGCCATCTGGAAGGCGTGCATGTCGGCGCGGATGCGCAGGTCGGCCCCTTCGCCCGTTTGCGCCCCGGCACCGATGTCGGCAAGAAGGCCAAGATCGGCAATTTCGTCGAAACGAAAAAAGCCAAGGTCGAGGACGGGGCCAAGATCAGCCATCTGTCCTATATCGGCGACGCGCGCGTCGGTGTGGACGCCAATATCGGGGCAGGCACCATCACCTGCAACTATGATGGATACGACAAGCACTTTACCGATATCGGCGACGGCGCCTTTGTCGGCTCAAACAGCTCGCTCGTCGCACCGGTTTCCATCGGCGCCGGCGCTTATGTAGGCTCCGGCAGCGTCGTCACGAAAAATGTCGAGCCGGACGCCCTTGCCGTTGCGCGCGGCAAACAGTTCGAGAAAAAAGGATGGGCGGCAAATTTCCGCGCTTCCAAAGAAAAAACCAAATCCTCTTAAGACCCAAACCAACCGGGGAATATTATGTGCGGCATTGTCGGCGTTCTAGGCACCCAGCCAGCAGCTCCTGTCATTCTGGATGCGCTGAAGCGGCTTGAATATCGCGGCTATGATTCCGCCGGGATCGCCACGCTGGTCAATGGCGAGATCGACCGCCGCCGCGCCGTCGGCAAACTGACCGCGCTCGATGCCGTGCTCACAGCAAGCCCACTCGACGGCACGGCCGGCATCGGCCACACGCGCTGGGCAACCCATGGGCCGGCCTCTGAGAAGAACGCCCATCCGCACATCACAGATAAAGTGGCGCTGGTCCATAACGGCATCATCGAAAATTTCCGCGAGCTGCGCGCCGAACTTGAAGCTGACGGTGTGACCTTCACCAGCGACACGGATACGGAGATCGTCGCCCATCTCATCACCCAGGCCATGAAGGCGGGCGCCAGCGCCATCGACGCCGCTTCGCAAACGCTTGGCCGCCTGGAGGGCGCTTTTGCGCTCTGTATTCTCTTTCGCGGCGAAGAAGATCTGATGATCGGCGCGCGCAAGGGCAGCCCGCTCGCCATTGGCTATGGCGACGGGGAAATGTATCTCGGCTCCGACGCCTTTGCGCTCGCGCCGATGACGAACCGGGTGGCGTTCCTGGAAGAAGGCGACTGGGCCGTCGTCAAACGCGGTGGCGTGACGGTCTATGATGCGGACGGCAAAAAAGTCGACCGTCCGGTGAAAATCACCGATGCGAGCGCAGCACTTGTCGGCAAAGGTAATCACCGGCATTTCATGGCGAAGGAAATCTTCGAACAGCCCGAAGTGATCGGCCATACACTGACCGAATATATCGACACGATGGACAACCGCCTGGCACTGCCGGCTCTGCCTGTCGATTTTTCAACGCTGAGCAGGGTCACCATCGTTGCCTGCGGCACCGCATCTTATGCGGGCCATGTCGCCAAGTATTGGTTCGAGCAACTCGCCCGCCTGCCTGTCGAAATCGATATCGCTTCCGAGTTCCGTTACCGCGAAGCACCCATGCCGGAAAACGGGCTCGCGGTTTTCGTCTCTCAGTCGGGCGAAACGGCGGACACACTTGCCGCGCTGCGTTATTGCCGGGAGCAGGGGCAGAAGATCATCTCCATCGTCAATGTGACGGAAAGCTCCATCGCCCGGGAATCCGATGCCATCGTGCCGACCTATGCGGGACCGGAAATCGGCGTTGCCTCCACCAAAGCCTTTACTTGCCAGCTCACGGTGCTGGCGCTTCTGGCACTGGAAGCGGCCAAGGCGCGCGGTCATCTTAACGAGGCCGAAGAGCGTCTTTCCGTGCGCCGGCTGATGGAAGTACCGCGCCTCATGTCGGATGTCCTGGCCCATGACGATCTCATCCAGGGGCTTGCCCACAATCTTTCCAAGGCGCGTGATGTGCTCTATCTCGGGCGCGGGCCGATGTATCCCATGGCCCTTGAAGGTGCGCTGAAGCTCAAGGAAATTTCCTACATTCACGCCGAAGGCTATGCAGCGGGCGAGCTCAAGCACGGTCCGGTAGCGCTGGTGGATGAAAATGTGCCCGTCGTCGTGGTCGCGCCCAGCACCATTCTCTTCGACAAAACCGTTTCCAACATGCAGGTCGTCATGGCGCGGGGCGGCCGGGTCATCCTGATCTCGGATAAGAAGGGGATCGAGGAAGCCGGCAAGGATGCTGTTGCCGTGATCGAAGTACCTGAATGCGACGGGCTCACCGCGCCGCTGATCTATTCCTTGCCGGTGCAATTGCTGGCCTACCACACGGCCCTTGCCAAAGGCACGGATGTAGACCAGCCGCGCAACCTCGCCAAATCCGTGACGGTGGAATAAGCCGAATCAATGCCGCTTATTTCCCGGCAAAGCCGCGCCTCCCCCTTAAGCGAGACCTGAAAACTTTAATTAATTGGCGGATTTCCGCTAAATACCGCGGCAATCTGCTTGCGATAGGGTCTTCGTGCTATTTATTTTGCGGGGAGGGGTCGAGGATCAAAATGCGGCGTTTGTTTTTCAGGCTGAACATGGTTTCCGCTATCGCGCTGACGCTTCTAATGGCGGGCGCGGGCACCAGCGTGCGCGCTGCCGAAACCGGCTTTTCCGGCGGCACGAGCGAGACCGGAGGCGGGGCAATTGCCGCGCTGAATGCCGGCACCGCCGCGCTGCAATCGGGCAATGCGCGCGCCGCGCTGGACTATCTCGACAAAGCTCTGCAATCGGGCGGCCTTTCGGCGGAAGGCGAGGCGCTGGCCTATCACCATCGCGGCATCGCCAATCTGCAGCTCGCTCAGCCGGGTCACGCGGTTGCCGATTACACCAATGCCATTTGGCGCGATGCGCTGCCGGCCGACATTCTGCCGCGGGCTTACTACAACCGCGCCGCCGCTTACTCGCGAACGGGCGATGCCACTCGCGCCGAGAGGGATTACTCCAAAGCGCTGGAGCTCAATCCGGATTACGCCGTCGCCTATCATAACCGCGCCAATATCCGCCGCCAGCAGGGCCGCTACGGCGAAGCCATTGCTGATTATAATGCCGCGATCGATGCCAATATGGGTAAGCGCGCCGCGCTTTCCTTTTTCGGGCGCGGCATGGCGAAAGATGCGAATGGCGACAAGCTCGGCGCGGTTGAAGATATCGAGCGGGCCGTTGCCCTCGATCCTTCTTTCACGCTGGCGCGGGAAACGCTGAGCGCCATGGCGCCGCAACTGACGCCCGAGAAGCTTGCCGAAAATAAGCCCGTGGCGCCGCTGCCCGTGCTTCCCGCACAAAAGCAAAAGCCGCTTGAAGTGCAGAGCCTCTCGCCCATTGGCGCCTCGGCGGCGCTGAGCGAGCCCAAACCGCAACCCGGCACGCAAGAACCGGCCCGCACCGCAGCCATTGCGCCTGCCGCCTCTGCGCCTCTACCGCGTAGCCGTTCCCTAGCGCTCGAGGAAATTCGCGCACCGCAGGTTCAGGTTGCACGGCTCGAACAGGCGCTTCCTGAAAACCCGCCTGCGCAGCCCGAGCCGGCCAAAACCGCAGAAGCCACTTCTCCGCTCGCCGCGCCGTCCCGTGCACCGATTGAGGAAAGTACGCCTCAAGCTGCCTCAGCGGCGCAGGACCCGTGGTCCGCTTCCGGGACAAAAGACGTGCAGCTTGCGAGCCTCAGCGGCTGGGAAGCGACCGTCATCCGTTATGCGGCAGCCGCCAATGGCGTGCCGCAGGGGCAGGTCAGTCTCAAAAAACCGGCTGTACCCGCCGACCGTTCGCTAACCGGCAGCCTACCGCCGGCTTCCCGCCCGGCAACGGCGGCGCTCCAGACGCAGGCCGATGCGCTGCGTTATGCCCAGGCAAGTGCCGAAGAGCCCGTGCAGAACGATGCCGGGGCGCTGCCGACTTACCGCGTCCAAATCGGCTCGTTCCACTCGCCGAGCGATGCCAGCGCCTCCTGGACGAAGGCGACCGCCAAGCATCCCGCGCTTTTAAAGGATTTGCAGCCTTACATCGTAGAGGCGGATCTGGGTGAGAAGGGGCTTTATTACCGCCTGCAGATTGGGGCTTTCAGCGGTTTTTCCAAGGCCGAGGGGCTTTGCCAGTCTCTGAAAGCAGAAGGCACTGACTGTTTCGTAAAACGCGCCTCCGCCGCCTCCCAATAGCGCTTAAATCTCGCCTTCAGGCGCGGCCGACGGGCGGGTGAAAATGAAGATCAACACGCAGGTAAGCACCGCCAGTGTACCGCCGATGGCAATGGCAGGCAGGGCGGAAAAGAACACCATCCAGCTTGCCGAAAGGCTGATCATCACCAGCGCCGTTATTTTGCCGCGCAGAGGTATGGCGCCGTAAAGCTCCCAGTCGCGGATATAGGAGCCAAGGCGCGGATGGTCCAAGAGCCACCCGTGGAGCCGGGGCGAACCCTTGGCGAAGGCCCAGGCCGCGATCAGCAAAAAGACCGTGGTCGGCATGACCGGCAGCACCGCGCCGACAATGCCAAGGCCGACGCAAATCCAGCCGAACGCGATCAAAAAGATGTTGCGATACGCCATATCAGTCCGCTGCCGGTTTCAGAGGCGCGAAGACGCCTCATTACCTCTCATTTTATCCTGCCGCCGATCCCTCACCAAACCGCTAAAATGTGATGGAGAGCGTGGCCGCGATTCCTTCAGAAATGGGGGGAAACGGGCCTGCTTCAAGGCGCGCCACTTATTTGACGCAGCGTCTCCTTTTGCTTTGACGCATAGGCGGAATGCCCGGAAAACCGGTCCGGCGGCGATATTGTCGCCCGCCGGTAAATACCGCTAGACTGCCTGAAAAGCGGCCGGAACAGGCCAACAACAACAGGGAAGAACGGTCATGAGCGGAGAAATCGGGCTTACCGCGCTGGGCGGCTATATTCCGCGCCTGCGTCTGCAGCGCAAAGCAATCACCACGGCCAATGCCTGGGTTGCCCCCAACCTTGCCGGGAAAGGCAAGGGGGAGCGGTCCATGGCGAATTGGGACGAAGACACGATCACCATGGCTGTGGAAGCGGCGCGCGATCTTCTGGGTCCGGATGACGACCGCTCCCACGTGGATGCGCTTTATTTCGGCACGACGACACAGCCTTTCGCCGACCGGCTGAATGCCGGGATCATTTCCGCCGCGCTCACCCTTGAGAAGGGCATTCAGGCCGTGGACATCACCTCCACCCAGCGGGCGGGGACGAGCGCCCTCTTGCAGGCGCTTCACGCGGCAAAGGCGGGCGCGGCCAAGAACGCGTTGGTGCTCGCCTCGGACAAGCGCAAGGCGCGCGCCGTCAGTCCGCAGGAGCTCGATTTCGGGGATGGGGCGGCGGCACTTAGCGTCGGCGGAGAGAACGTCATTGCGAAGTTCCTCGGCGCGCATTCTCTGACAGTGGATTTCGTCGACCACTTCCGCGGCGCCCATGAAGAATTCGACTATAATTGGGAAGAGCGCTGGATCCGCGATGAGGGCTATCTGAAGATCATTCCTCAGGCTGTAGAGGGCGCGCTGAAAGAAGCGGGTCTGCAGGCGAGCGACATCGATCACTTCATTCTGCCCTGCACCCTGCCCAAAGTGCCCCAATCGGTGGCCAAGAAACTCGGCATCCCGGCGGAAAAGGTACGGGACAATCTCGCCGCCAATTGCGGGGAAACGGGCGCGGCCCACGGGCTTGTCATGCTTGTTCATGCGCTGCAGGAGGCAAAGCCCGGTGAAAAAATTCTACTGGCGCATTTCGGCGGCGGCGCGGACGCGCTGATCTTCGAGACGACGGACAAGCTTTCCAGCATGGACGACCGGCGCGGCATTACCGGCGCGCTGGCCGACCGTCAGGAAGAAACGAATTACATGAAATTCCTGACCTTTAACGGGCTTGTCGAATGGGAAAAAGGCATGCGCGCGGAGCAGGACAAGAAAACCGCGCTCACCACGCTTTACCGCAACGAGGATATGATCCTCGGTCTCGTCGGCGGGCGCTGCACGGAAACGGGCAATGTGCAATTTCCGCGCTCACGCATTTCCGTGAACCCAAACAACCCCGCCGTCGATACGCAGGAGCCCTACAAATTCGCCGAGCGGAAAGCCTCCATCCTTTCCTGGTCGGCGGACTATCTGACCTTCTCCATGTCGCCGCCCAACCATTACGGCATGATCGTCTTCGAGGGCGGCGGGCGCATTTTCATGGACATCACCGATGTCGCGCCGGGCGAGGTTGAGTCCGGCATGGAAGTGAAGATGGTTTTCCGCGTCAAAGATGTGGACGAGAAGCGCGGCTTCAAACGCTATTTCTGGAAGGCGGTTCCCGTCCGCTCTTCTGCAACAGTTCAAGCAACGGGCCAAAACACAGGTCGGGCCGCCGAATAAGCGACCGGTTTACCAATACTGGCACCCAAAGGGAGAGAAACATGGCACGTGGTATCAAGGACAAGGTCGCAATTCTGGGCATGGGATGCTCGAAATTCGGCGAACGCTGGGACACCGGCCCGGAAGAACTGATGGTGGAAGCCTATCTGGAGGCGATGCAGGATGCCGGCATCGAGCCGACGCAGCTCGATGCGGCCTGGTTCTCCACGCATATCGATGAGATCGGCACCGGCAAGGGCGGCACGCCGCTCTCGCTCGCGCTGCGCCTGCCGAATATCGCGGTGACGCGCGTTGAGAACTTCTGCGCTTCGGGCTCCGAAGCCCTGCGCGGCGCGGTCTATGCCGTTGCATCCGGCGCGGCGGATATCGCGCTGGCGCTCGGCGTCGAGAAATTGAAAGACACGGGCTATGGCGGGCTTCCCGTTTCCAATCCCGGCACACTGAACCCGCAATGGGCGCCGAACGGTTCTGCGCCAGGCAATTTCGCGCAGCTTGCTTCCGCCTACCGGGCAAAGCACGGCATTGCGAAAGAGGACCTGAAACGTGCCATCGCCCATGTCTCGGTCAAGAGCCATGCGAACGGTTCGAAGAACCCCAAAGCGCATCTGCGTAACGAGATTTCGGAAGACCAGGCTCTGAACGCTCCGATGATTGCCGAACCGCTCGGCCTATTCGATTGCTGCGGTGTTTCGGACGGGGCGGCCGCCGCCATCGTCACCACGCCGGAAATCGCCAAGGCAATGGGCAAGAAAGACCTTGTGACGATCAAGGCCATGCAGCTTTCGGTTTCGAACGGGCTTGAATCGCAGCACAATTCCTGGGACGGCTCTTACTTCCACACGGCGCGCATTGCCGCCAAGAAAGCCTATCAGGAAGCCGGCATCGAAAAGCCGCGCGAGGAAGTATCCATGATCGAGGTGCATGACTGCTTCTCGATCACGGAGCTGGTCACGATGGAAGACCTTTTCATTTCGCCCGAAGGCGGCGCGGTGAAAGACGTGATGGACGGTTTCTACGATTCCGACGGCACGGTTCCCTGTCAGATCGATGGCGGCCTGAAGTGCTTCGGTCACCCGATCGGGGCGAGCGGGCTGCGCATGGCCTATGAGATGTATCTGCAGCTCCAGGGCCGCGCCGGAGAGCGCCAGCTTGCCAATCCGAAGATCGGCCTGACCCACAATCTGGGCGGTTCGCCGTCGCAGAATGTTTGCTCGGTCGCGATTGTCGGGCTCGAAGGCGTTTAAATCACATGAAAGCCGGGCCTCGTGCCCGGCTTTTACGTAGTGCGCAGGCGCTGGTCTTCCGGCGCGATAATGATGTGGATGCGGTCTATCGTTTCTCCATCGCTGGATACCGCAAAAACACCGCGAATGATGGTCATGAATTCCCGCCCGGCAAGCGGAATGGCCGTGCGGGTAATGCTCGGGGTTCGGCGTTCCATCACATCGAGAATTTCTTCGCGCCGCTGCTCGGCTGCATCCGCGGGCAAATTATCGCCCAAAAGCTTGCCCGTATAATCGATCCCAAAGATTTCCCGGCAACCGGTGCCGGCCAGCCGATAAATAAATTGAGGATCTGCCGGATCGCCGGTTTTATCCAGGATCATCATCCAGGGCAGGACCTTTGGCAGATCGATCGGGTCGAAATTGTCCTTCAACAAAAGGTTGTCCGCGCCCATCTTCTTTTGATGATAGGCGGCATAAACGGCAACGGGATGACGGGGATCGAGATCGGCGAGCTGGATCGGATTAAGAACCATAATCTTTGTTTTTGTTTCTTTACGGCAATTGCATATTGCAATCAGTGTAGAGGGCGGATGAGCGTACGTCATCCATCCGTTTACGTTGCAACATAAGATGAAATACGCGTTTCCTCCGGTGCGGCGACAAGCATGATTTCATCTATACGCGCTGAAGATTTCGATACCGGAAAAACACCGCGAATAAGCGTAATGAAATCCCGCTCTGCATCCGGCAAGCTTGCGCGGGTGAAGCGAGGGCGGGCGTCATCCATAACCTCCCTGAACTCCTTGAGGCGCCACTCGGCTGCCTGACGCGGCATCATTTCGCCGAGCAAGTTGCCGGTATAGTCATAACCGAAGAGATCGCTCGCGCCCGCGCCGCATAGCGTGCAGAGAAATTTTTCATCTGCTCCATCGAAAACGCATTCGAAGACGGCGAGCCAGTTCAGCGTGCCGGGTACACGGGAAGGGTCGAAATTGTCGCGCAGCAAATAGCCGCGCTCATCGGCGGCCGCGCGGTAATAGCGCAGAAAAACACCCACAGGATGAGCAGGATGAATATCGGAAGATGTCAGCTTTTGCGGGCGATACGGCATCGCGGATCATCCTTGCTCCCCCAAGTCTGATCTGGTTACAAACCCGTCTGCCGATCACCTTTTCCAGAATGCACCAATTCGTGTGCGGATGTCTTGTCTAATATTCGCGTAAAAAAGATTGTAATCGTAAATGTGGAAGTCTCCGTCGAAGACACCGTAGGAAAAATCGCCTCTGTCTTCGTCCGGATTAACGATAAGAACACCGCTCTCGCAAGCCGCATCGCTGACACTAGGAATGAGTTCAGGCATTCGGCTCTCCGCTTCTGCGAAGGGAAGGCCGCCAAGGTTTTTCTCCGCGCCGGCTTTGCCGTCTTTCGTTCCGGTCAGGGGATTAACGCACGTAAGCCTGTGTCCGGCCATGGTCGTCATTTCCCCGTTCAGCCAAATCTTATTGCTCTGTGTCCAGCCGTTCCGGTCCGCTTCCGCGCTGATGGAATTCCAGTTGAGATAGCAGCCCGTGCTGTAAGCCTCTACACAGGGGCGCAGATCATCGCGGCCCATATCTTCGGGGATCGAATAGCCGACGAGATAGGCTGCTACCATGCGGTTGGCGAGCGGGGTTCCGGCAATGCGTTCCTGCAGAAGTCTCATGCCATGCAGCGACCCCTGGCTATGAGCGGCGAGGATAAAAGGCCGGCCCTGGTTGTATGTCTCGATGAAATAACGGAAGGCACGGGCGACATCATCATAAGCAAAGGCGAGGGCTTTTTGTTCATCCTCTCCGTCGCCCATAAAAGAATAGAGCGTCGCCTGGCGGTAGCGCGGCGCATAAATGCGGGCATCGCCGTTAAAGGTGCTTGCCTGAAAGCGCAACACGCCTGCTTCCAGGAGCTCGCGTGTCTCGCCGTCTTCGTCATAGGCCGCGTTCCAGCCGTCCTTGCTGTAATAGGTCGTGGGATGAATGAAAAAGACATCCACTTGCGCTTCGGCCTGGCCGTCTTCATAGCCGCTGCCCGGAATGAGCGTGTCGGCAGGGTCTTCCCTATCGGGCAGGGAGGCCCAACTTTCAGGACGCTTGTAATCGGGAGCGAGCGGGGCGGTTGTCACATCGAAAGGCGCGCCCGGCTTTAGGAAAAGGCGCTGCGCGACATCGGGGTTCATGGAAAGATAAAGCACGGTAACGGCGCCGACGACCAGAAGGGCGGCCAGCCCGTAGACAAACTTCCTGAACATAATCGCTTACGCCTTGTTGATTTCCTGAGTGCCGTTCTGGAAGTCTTGCATAAGGCGCAGGGCCTCGTCATCTTCCAAAAGCAGCCGGGAAAAGCGCCCACGCTCTTCGGCGCAGCCCTCAGGCAAAGGTCCGCGCGCTGCGCCTTTCACAAGCTGCTTGGCTTCGGCAAGAGCGCGCGGCGTCTTGGCGGCGAAATTCTCCGCAATCTCCAGCGCCCTTGAAAGCGCGCCGCCCATTGGGACGAATTCATGCACGAGCCCGGCCTCGGCCGCTTCCTGCGGCGGTAGGGTTTCGCCCTTCAGGATGAGTTCGAGCGCCTTTGCCTCGCCGATAACGCGGGGCAGGCGCTGTGTGCCGCCCGCGCCCGGAAAGATACCGATATTCGTCTCCGGCAGGCCGATGCGGTAATCTCCTTCCTCGGCAATGCGGATGTCGCAGCAGAGCGCAAATTCGAACCCGCCGCCCTGGCAATAACCGTTGATGGCGGCAATGGTGGGGATGTTGAGCCCGTCGATCTTGTCGAAGAGCTGAGAGATGGGATTGCCGCGCTTACCCGCTTCCATAAGCGCCGCGCCATCGAGGCCCGATTTGCGCACAGCGCCTGCCGCTTCCAGAATATCACCAACATCGTAATGCCGGACGAACACGCCGGGCACGCCGCCGGTAAAGATTACCGTACGCACGCTTGCATCGAGCTCGATTTCCTCGATCAGCTTAGCAAGCTCCGCCACCTGCGCGGCGTTCATATAGCCGCGGGGCGGATTGGCGAAGGTGATGATGGCGGCGGATTTCTCGCGCCGCTGCGTGACAAGCGCCATGCGCTCCTCCCTTAGATTTCTCCTTTGGCGCGCCGGTAGCCGGAATATTTCGGCTGATCGATGGCGAGCTTCGTCAGCGTCGTCTCCCATAAATGATCGGCAAGGCCGGGCGTGCCCCCATTCACATCGCCCGCTTCAATGCGCGCGCAAAGAAGCCGGTTCAATTCTTCTAGTGTCCCGTCTTTGCCCAGCAGCTTTTCAAGCCGCGCCTTTTCAGCTTCATTCGCCTCCGGGGCGATAGCAAGCTCACGCCTAACGATGTCGAGCGCGTTGGCGGCCACGAGGGCATGGAAAGCCGTGTGGCCCTGCAATTGCGGCAAGACGTGCTGGCGCATGAACTCGCTCACGACCTCCACGATTTCCGATGATTTCGGCATGTCCTGCATGGGTCAGGTCCTCGGCAGCAAGAGGTGAAGGAGATCGATCTCGGTTTCCGACGAGCGCCGGCCAATGGCGGCGCGCTCGACGGAGCGGTCCATGCCGGTCTTGAAGGCTTCATACATCAGCGTGCACATGATGCCCCATTTCAGCGTGCCGAGGATTTCCCAGAAGCGCACCCGCTCGGGATCGACAGGCTGGCCGCCTGCCGCTTCATAACCGGCAAACATATCCTCCCGCTGGCCGAAACCGCCAACCGGCTGGTCGATATTGCCGAAGCGCCAGGAATTGACGCAGATCCAGCCGAGGTCTTCCATCGGGTCGCCCGTATGCGCGAGCTCCCAATCGAGCACGGCGCGCACGCCGTCTTCTCCGATCATCAGATTGCCGTTCCGGAAGTCGCCATGCACCAGCGTGATGCGGTCTTCATCCGGCACATTGTCCCTGAGCCATTTAAAGGCAAGCTCGAAAACGGGGTGGGGGTGGCCATGGGTTTTATAGGTTTCCCAATATTGCTTGATCTCGGCAGCGGCCGGCGAATGGCGCAGCTCCGGCAGCGTCTCCATCGGCACGGAATGGAGTTTTGCCAGAATTTTCCCGCATTGGCGCGCAAGCTTCGGGCGGGCCGCGGCATAAGTCTCATCGCGCAGGATCTTCCGGGCGATGGTTTCGCCCTCCACCCGGTCCATGACAAAGCCCGGGCCGAGACCGTCTTCTTCTTCCAGCACATAACGCACCGGGGGCACCGGTACGCCGGCTTTCTCCGCAAGGCGGATGAGGGCGGCTTCGGTTGCAAGCGGCACGGCGGTTTCCCGTTTGGAAGCGGCGGTGCCTCCCGGCGCGCGGCGCAGAATAAGGGGCAGGGAGCCCTTGGGTGTCGTCCCATCAAAGGCCCAGGTCTCCTGGCTCGCGCCCCCCGACAGGCGTTTCAAGTTCTCGATACCGTTCAGGGTCTCGACCTTTTGGTTCATCACCCGGGCCAGATCAGCGGCCAGCTCTTCCGGTGCCGCGCTCATGCGAGCCTCCGTCCGGGAAAATACGCCTCATCGCCAGTCATGCTTCCTCCTCGCGTCCGGTCCCGCCGCCTTTTCATGAGATTGCGGCCTTTGTTTTCGTGAATCCGGTTCCTATTTCTGGCATGTTTCGGGGATGTTGAAAAACCCCCGGCGCAATGCCTTTTCCCCCCTACGTCAAATGGCCAGGACATGAGCAACAAGCAGGACAAACCTTCAGGCGATCCGCATATCATCCTGCCGGCAAGCCGCGTCGGGTTTCTCACCCGGTTGCGTAACTACTTTCTGACCGGTCTTGTCGTTGCGGCCCCGATTGGCATTACGATCTATCTGACAAGCTGGTTCGTGGAGCTGGTGGATTACTGGTTCTTGCCGCTTATTCCCGCCGCTTACCAGCCGGAAAGATACATTCCCTTTTCCATTCCGGGGCTCGGGCTGCTCATCGCGCTTGTCGTGCTGACATTGCTCGGTGCGCTGACCGCAAATTTCTTCGGGCGGCAATTGCTGGTCTGGGGCGAGCGGCTGGTGGACCGGATGCCCGTCGTGCGCAGCATCTACGGCGCACTGAAACAGATTTTCGAGACCGTGATCTCCCAGAGCAATACGTCCTTCCGGGAAGCGGCGCTGATCGAATATCCAAGGCGCGGGCTTTATGCGCTGGTGTTCATCACGACCAGCACGAAGGGTGAGGTTTTGGAAAAAGCACCGACGGATGACGACCTCGTCAGCGTCTTCCTGCCGACCACGCCGAACCCCACTTCGGGCTTTCTTCTCTTCGTGCCCCGTAAAGACATTTATCCGCTGGAGATGTCGATCGAGGATGCCGCCAAGCTCATCATCTCTGCCGGCCTCGTCTCGCCGCCGACCGAGGACGTGAAAAAGCTGCCTAAAAAGGATGCGGGAAAAGACGCGGCTGCGAGTGTCAGCCTGAGCGAAGATACCTGATCGCGTCGTCCCGCTCGAAAAGATAGAGCAGGGTGCGCAGCGCCTCGCCGCGCGGTCCTTCCAGCTCCGGGTCCGTTTCGACGATAAGCCGTGCGTCATCATAGGCCACGCTTAAAAGCTCCCGGTGCGCGGTGATATCGGCGAGGCGGAATTCCGGCATCCCGCTCTGGCGCGTGCCGAGAAGCTCACCTGCGCCGCGCAGGCGCAAATCTTCTTCGGCGATGACAAACCCGTCTTCCGTATCGCGCATGATCTTGAGGCGCGCCTTGGCGGTCTCGCCCAGGGCGCCGTGATAAAGAAGCAGGCAAGTGGATTTACCGCTGCCGCGCCCGACGCGCCCGCGCAGCTGGTGAAGCTGGGCAAGGCCGAAACGCTCGGCATGTTCGATCACCATCACCGTGGCTTCGGGCACATCGACGCCGACTTCGATCACCGTGGTGGCAACGAGCAGCGAAATCTCCCCGGACTGGAACCGCGCCATGACGGCGTCTTTTTCCGCCGCCCGCATGCGCCCATGCACGATCCCGACTTTATCCCCGAATGTATGGCTGAGCGCGCCGTAGCGTTCCTCGGCCGCGGCAACGTCAAGAACGTCGGATTCTTCGACGAGCGGGCAGACCCAATAGACCCGCGCGCCGCTCTGCATCGCCCGGCGCACCGCTTCTACCACCTCATGAAGGCGCTCGGCGGAGACAAGGCGCGTGTCGATGGGCTGGCGGCCCGGCGGCTTTTCGGTGAGGCGGGAAACATCCATATCCCCATAAGCCGTCAGCGTCAGGGTGCGGGGAATGGGCGTAGCCGTCATCACCAGCACATTTGTGCCCGCACCGCCTTTCGATTGCAGCTGCATGCGCTGATGAACGCCGAAACGGTGCTGTTCGTCCACCACAGCAACGGCAAGGTCCTTGAAATGCACATCCTCTTGGAAGAGGGCATGGGTGCCGACCAGGATATCGATCTCCCCGGATTGAAGGCGGCTCAGCACCGCCTCGCGGGACTTGCCTTTCTCCCGGCCCGTAAGCAGCGCGAGGGTGACACCCGCCGCCTCGCAGAGCGGGGCAAGACCTGCGGCATGCTGACGGGCGAGAATTTCTGTCGGCGCCATAAGGGCGGCCTGCGCGCCGCTTTCGATGGCGGAGAGCATGGCCATGAGGCCGACCAGTGTCTTGCCGGAGCCCACATCCCCTTGCAGGAGGCGCAGCATACGCCGGTTCGAGGCAAGGTCGGCATCGATCTCGGCAATCGCGTCTTTTTGGGCGCCAGTCAGCGCAAAGGGAAGAGCCTTTTCAACCTTGGCCCGAAGGCGGCCATCGCCTTTTACCGGCCGGCCCGCCCGGGCGCGCATCCGAAGGCGCACCAGCGCCAATGCCAACTGATTGGAGAGCAGCTCGTCATAGGCGAGGCGGGCGCGGGCAGCGGCCTCGGGCGCCAGTTCCGCCTCGCTTGCCGGCGCATGGGCCGCCCTGATCGCCTCCTGCCAGTCCGGCCAAGCATTTTTGGCTTTCCAGGCCGGGTCCAGCCATTCGGCAAGGGCCGGGGCTTTGGCCAGCGCGTTCGCGGCGGCTTTTTGTACCTGTTTCTGCGTCAACCCTTGGGTGAGGGGATAGACCGCCTCGATAAGCGGCATATCTTTTTCGTTTTCGGGGGCGACGATGTGATCCGGATGGGTCATTTGCGGCTGGCCCTGATAAAAATCGACCTTGCCGCTGATCAGCCGCTTTTGCCCCTCGGGCAGCATTTTCTGGATGTAGTCGGCCCGCGCCCGGAAGAAGACAAGGGACATCTCCCCCGTCTCATCGGAGACCCAGACCCGGTAAGGCACCCGGTTGTTGCGGGGCGGCGGGGGCACATGCAGCCCCACGGTGATTGCCAGAGTGGCGATTTCGCCGTCTTTGACCTCCGAAATGGGCGGGCGGAAGCGCCGGTCGATGATTCCCGTAGGCAGATGCCAGAGCAAATCCACCACATGCGGGCCCGTCAGCCGCTCATAGAGCTTCTCCAGCCGCGGCCCGATGCCGGGCAGGCGGGTGACGGAGGCAAACAGGGGAAAGAGAATTTCTGGCCGCATTTTCAGCCTTTTACGAGTATCGGGGGCGCCAATTCTAGCGTGCAACGGAGCGTGAACAACCGGCGGGCTGACAGCGCCTCTTTCTAGGTCTATATCGTGGGGTCAACAAGGAAAGGAAGTGATGTGAGCGACCCACTCGACGTGCGCCGCAAGCGTATCCGATTCCGCGGCTGGCACCGCGGAATGAAGGAAATGGACCTCATTCTGGGCATTTTCATCGATGCCGAGCTGGAAAACCTGCCCGCCGAGGAGCTCGACGCGCTGGAAGCGCTGCTCGAGGTACCGGACGACATGCTCTATGCCTGGGTGGTGGGCCGCGAGCCGGTGGAGCCGGCCCATGATACCGCGCTCTTCAAACGGATATGCGGCCTCAGCCATCTCGACGGAACGATGTTCCGCCAAAAGTAATTCCCTGGACCAAGCCCGAAGCCCTTTGCCCGCGAGCCATCTCCCGTGACCGACATACGCCCCCTCATTGAAACCGACGGCCTGTTGAACCTTGGCGAAACGCCGGAAGGGTTCGATGCCTTGGTGCTGAGCGATCTCGCACGGGCGCTGGAGGGTGAGGTGCTGCTGCACATCGCCCGCGACGACGCGCGCATGAGCCTGTTGAGCGAGGCCTTGTCCTTCTTCGCGCCCGATGTGGAAATTGCGACCTTTCCGGCCTGGGACTGCCTGCCTTACGACCGTGTATCGCCCCATACGGATATCGTCGCCCGCCGCATGGCAACGCTCACCCGGCTCGCCAAGCGTGCCGAGGGAGCGGAGAAACCGCTTATCGTGCTGGCCACCGTCAATGCCGCGATCCAGCGGGTGCCGGAGCACAAGACGCTCGAGGCGGGGGGCTGGCATGCCCATGTCGGCAACCGCATCGATCTCGACGAACTTCTGCTCTATCTCGCCGAGAACGGCTTTTCTCGAACGGGCACGGTGCGCGAGCCCGGCGAATACGCGGTGCGCGGCGGGATTGTCGATATCTACCCGCCGAGCCTCGATGAGCCGGTGCGGCTCGATCTTTTCGGGGACACGCTCGATTCCGTGCGCACTTTCGATCCAGAGAGCCAGCGCACGGTGGGTCAGCTTTCCGGCCTTGAGCTTGTCTCCGTGAGCGAGGTCAATCTTGACCCGGCCTCCATCAAACGCTTCCGCGCGGGCTATGTCGCGACTTTCGGGCCCGCCAATGACGGCGATCCGCTTTATGAAGCGGTGAGTGAAGGGCGCAAGCATCAGGGCATGGAGCACTGGCTGCCGCTCTTCCATGAAAAGCTCGAAACGCTTTTCGATTATGTACCGGGCGCGCTTATCACGCTCGACCATCAGGTCGATGAAGCGCGCGCCTCCCGCTTCGATCTCATTCAGGATTATTTCGACGCGCGCGTTTCGGTCAAACCCATGAAGAACATGGATGTGCCGAGTTACAAACCGCTCAAACCCTCCGCGCTTTATCTGACCGAAAACGATTGGAAAGCGCAGCTTGAGGGCAAGCGGGTGCGGGCCTTCTCCCCCTTCGCTCTGCCGGAAACGCAGGCGAACGTGATCAATTTCGGCGCGCGGGAAGGGCGCAGTTTCGCTCCCGAGCGCCAGCAGGAAGGCGTCAATGTCTTCGATGCGTTAGGCGGCCATATACAAGGGCTTCGCAAAGCAGGTAAGCGCGTTGTCATTGCAAGCTGGAGCGGCGGGGCGCGCGAACGCCTGCAAGGGGTACTCGCCGAACACAAGATCGAGAATGAAGCGCTGGCGGGCACCTGGGCCGAAGCGCTGAGCGGCAATGCCGCCACCGTCAAACTCGTGGTGTTGGGGCTCGAGCACGGTTTTGAGACGGATGAACTTGCGATCATCAGCGAGCAGGACGTGCTGGGCGACCGGCTGGTGCGCCGCCAGCGCAAGAAGCGCGCGGACAATTTCCTCACCGAAGCCTCGAGCCTGACGCCCGGTGATGTGGTGGTGCATGTCGATCACGGCATTGGCCGCTTCGAAGGGCTGCAGACAGTGGACGTCTCCGGCGCGCCCCATGACTGCCTTCTCATTCTTTATCATGGCGGCGACAAGCTCTATCTGCCGGTCGAGAATATCGAGCTTCTGTCCCGCTTCGGTTCCGACGATGCCGCCGTGCAGCTTGACCGTCTCGGTGGTTCGGGCTGGCAGGCGCGCAAAGCCAAACTGAAAGAACGCCTGCGCGATATGGCCGCGCAGCTCATCAAGATCGCTGCGGCGCGTGAGCTGAAAGACGCCCCGCCGATCAACGTTCAAGACGGCATTTATGACGAGTTCTGCGCGCGCTTTCCTTACGAGGAAACGGACGACCAGGCGCAGGCCATCGACGCGGTCATGGAAGATCTTTCCAAAGGACGGCCGATGGACCGGCTGGTCTGCGGCGATGTCGGCTTCGGCAAAACCGAAGTCGCGCTGCGCGCCGCCTTCACCGCCGCCATGGACGGGCATCAGGTGGCGGTCGTGGTGCCGACGACGCTGCTCGCCCGCCAACATTTTAAATCCTTCACGCAGCGCTTTGCCGGATTGCCGCTCAACATTCGCCAGCTTTCCCGTCTCGTGCCGCACAAGGAGGCGCAAGAAACGAAAGCCGGGCTTACCAGCGGTGATGTCGATATCGTCATCGGCACTCACGCGCTGCTTAGCAAGACCATCAAATTCAACAATCTCGGCCTCATGATCGTCGATGAGGAACAGCATTTCGGCGTCAAACACAAAGAACGCCTGAAAGAGCTGCGCTCGGACGTGCATGTGCTGACGCTGACGGCAACGCCCATTCCGCGCACGCTGCAGCTCGCTCTTTCCGGTGTGCGCGAACTTTCGCTCATTGCCACGCCGCCCGTGGACCGGCTGGCCGTGCGCACCTATGTGGCGCCCTTCGATCCCGTTATCATCCGCGAGGCCTTTCTGCGCGAGCATTACCGGGGCGGGCAGAGCTTTTATGTCTGCCCACGCATTTCCGATCTGAAGGAAGCGGAAGATTTTCTGAAGGAATATGTACCGGAAGTGAAATTCATCACGGCTCATGGGCAGATGGCGCCGACGGAAATCGAAGACAAGATGACCGCCTTTTATGACGGCCAATATGACGTGCTGATTTCCACCACCATCGTTGAATCGGGTATCGACATTCCGACGGCTAACACAATGGTCATTCACCGGGCGGACATGTTCGGTCTTTCCCAGCTTTATCAGCTTAGGGGCCGGGTGGGGCGCTCCAAATCCCGCGCCTATGCTTATATGACCGTGCCGGCCAATAAGAAGCTGACCCCGACGGCGGAAAAACGCCTGCGGGTGCTGCAATCGCTCGACTCGCTCGGCGCCGGGTTCACGCTTGCCTCCCACGATCTCGACATTCGCGGGGCCGGTAATCTTCTGGGTGAAGAACAGTCCGGCCATATCAAAGAGGTGGGCTACGAGCTTTACCAGGAAATGCTGGAAGAAGCCGTCGCTTCGCTGCGCGGGGAAGAAGGCAGCGGCGACGAAGGCCAATGGTCGCCGCAGATCAATATCGGCACGCCGGTGCTTATCCCGGAAAATTATGTGCCGGACCTCAATGCCCGCATGGCGCTTTACCGGCGTCTTTCCAGCGTCGAGGATCAACAGGATATTGACGGTTTTGCCGCAGAGCTGATCGACCGTTTCGGCCCGCTGCCCGATGAGGTCGAACATCTCCTGAAGATCGTCGAGATCAAAGGCCTTTGCCGCAAGGCGTTGGTGGAAAAAGTCGATGCGGGGCCGAAGGGCGCGGTGCTCACGTTCCGCAATAACGAGTTCCCGAACCCGGGCGGGCTTGTGGAATTCATCAATGACGAGCGCGACAAGGCAAAACTGCGCCCGGACCACAAGCTCGTTTTCATGCGCAACTGGCCGCTGCCCGAGGACCGGCTCAACGGCACGCGGCTCATGATGCGCGAACTTGCGGAAATTGCAGGAGAAGCGGCAGCGGCAGCCTGATCAGCCTTGAACTTCCGCCGCTTCTTTCAGCTTCATCTCGATACGGTCGAAGACTTTCACCAGCGTGTCTGCATCCTGCGCGCCGACCAGCGCGAACTGATTTTCGAAAAGAAAGCAGGGCACGCCCGTGATCCCCATTTGCCGGGCCTGGAAATCGTCATATTCGATCCGTTTCAGGTCTGCATCGGAATTGAGAAGATCGCGCACCACATCGCCTTCCATGCCCGCTTCCTCGGCCACGGCAACAAGCACGTCCTTGTCGCCGATATCTTTTCCTTCCTCGAAATAGGCTTTGAAGAGCAGGCTGACGACTTCGTCCTGCACACCGGCGCTACCTGCCCAAAGGATCAAGCGGTGCGAGTCCAGTGTATTGGGCGAGCGTTCGATCTTGTCGAAGGCGAAAGGAATGCCTTCGCGCGCGCCCATCTCTTTCAGCGCGCCGCCCGCTTCCTTCATTTTTTCAGGGCCGAACTTGCGTTCCAGATATTCCTGGCGATCCACGCCTTCTGGCGGAATGGAAGGGTCGAGGCGGAAGGGGCGCCAATTGATTTCGACATCGCTGCGCCCGCTATCGGCCAGCGCCTTTTCCAGACGCTTCTTGCCGATATAGCACCAGGGGCAAACCGTGTCGGAAATAATATCGAGTTTCATAGGGCGTCTCCTCGGCTTTCAATTCTTTGGGAGCAGTCTGACAGAGCCTGCGCCCCTACGCAAAACACGTCTCCTTGACCCCCCTTTGGCACCTTGTAGGATGCGGGCCAATCAGAACCAAAAGGTAAGGACGGGGTCATGTCTGGCGTGAAAATCGCATCTCAGGATTTGAGCGGGAAAACTGCTCTTGTAACGGGCGCAACGAGCGGGCTCGGCCTGCGTTTCGCGCGGGTGCTGGCGGCCTCGGGCGCTGCGGTCGCCATTGCCGGGCGGCGCGTGGAGCGGCTCGAAGAACTGGCCAAAGAAATCGCAGCAGAAGGTGGCAAGGCGCTGCCTATTGCACTCGACGTGACCGATGCCGCCGGTATTGAAACGGCGATGGACAAGATCGAAGCGGAGCTCGGACCGCTTGATATTCTCGTCAACAATGCGGGCATGAATGTGCAGGCCATGGCAACGGAGGTGACGCCGGAAGCCTATGACCAGATCATGGGCACGAATACGCGCGGCGCGTTTTTCATGGCAACCTCCGCCGGGCGGCGGATGATCGCGCGCGGTGCGGGCGGGCGGATCATCAATATCGCCTCCATCGGCGCGCATAGCGTGCTGCCGGGCCTTGCCGTTTACTGCATGTCGAAAGCGGCAACGGCCATGATGACGAAATCGCTGGCGCGCGAATGGGCGAAACACGAAATCAACGTCAACGCGATTTGCCCCGGCTATATCCGCACCGAGCTCAATTCCGAATGGTTCGACAGCGCGGGCGGGCAAAAGCAGATCGCCGGTTTCCCCCGCAAGCGGCTCGGGGAGGATTCCGATCTCGACGGCACGCTGCTCCTATTGGCAGGGGACCAAGGCCGCCTCATCACGGGTTCCCTTTTCACCGTGGATGACGGACAATCCCTGAAGCCTGCCTAAACGCAGGATCACAAGGGGGGATGATGGCGAAATTTCTGCTGGGCTTCGTGCTCGGGTTTCTGGCTTGCGTTTGGGCTTACGAAATCGATCTCGACGATGCCGTCGAAGCGCTCTGGGAAGAGACCTGGGACGCGATTGAGGATTGATCTAACCAATCAATCCAGTCGTCATGCTCGGGCTTGACCCGAGCATCCATGCGGCCTCTTGGTCTGCTGCGTCTTCCCGTGGACCCTCGCGTCAAGCGCGAGGGTGACGAAAATAGTCGGTTAGATGCGCCTGTACCGCTCGGCCAGCACCTTGCGCTGCACCTTGCCATTGGCCGTACGGGGCAGGTTTTCCACGAAGATGATCTCACGCGGGCGTTTGTAACTCGCAAGGGCCGCTGCCGCGAAATCCAGAATGCTCTGCGCATCACGCGGCGCGCCTTCCGCCGGCACGACAAAAGCGGCAATAACGCTGACATCGGCGCGCACTTTGAGTTCTGTAACCGCAACTTCTCCCACACCGGGATGGGCGGCAAGCGCCGCTTCCACTTCCATGGGCGAGACGCGGTAGCCCATGGCGTTCATCACATCGTCCGCGCGGCCCCGGTACCAGAGATAACCGTCTTCATCGAGCGCGGCGACGTCGCCGCCGATGAACCAGTCTCCCCGGAACACCTCGGCCTCTTCCTCCGGCCGGTTCCAATAACCGAGCATCAGCCCGGGATCGGATCGGTGCACGGCAAGGAGGCCGTCTTCCCCGCGCGGCAGCGGATCGCTGCCCTCTTCAACCGGCAAAATAGCGACGGCACGGCCTTCCTGCGGCTTGCCGGGCGAGCCCGCGCGAATGTCCATGCCGGGGCCGGTCGATACATAGGTCGAGCATTCGCTCATCCCCAGCGCCTCGTAAAGCTCGCGGCCGGTGCGGGCGCGCCATTCTTCGAGCAGCGGCTCGGGCAAGGCTTCACCCGCCGTCAGCCCATGGCGCAGCTTCGAGCCGAGAATAAGTTCCGTATCGCAATATTTCAGGATCTGCCGGTAGAGCGAGGGCACGGCGGCAAAGAGCGTCGCGCCATAGCGCGCCATCAGCTCGCCCCAGACCTGGACGTTCTTCTCCCCCGTGTAAAGCACGGTGCTCGCCCCGTTCGCCCAAGGGTCGGTAAGCCCGACGCCCAGCGTATAGGTCCAATTGAAGGCACCGGCATGCAGCATGACGTCTTCGGGCCCGATGCCGTACCAGTCCTGATACATGGGCCGGCGCCCCCAGGCGGCGCGGTGCGCATGGAGCACGCCTTTCGGGTTGCCGCTCGTGCCGGACGTATAGACGAGATAGGCGGGATCATCGGCCCGTGTTGGCGCATAAGAGACGAGCGGCGCGCCTTGCTTGAACCGGGCAATGTCGGCGGGGGTGAGGACTTGCGTTTCCGCCGCATCGATCTCCATGCCTTCGCCAAGCGCGACGGTGCGCGCGCCTGAATCCGCGAGCAGAAAACTCGCCTCTCGCGCCGTAAGCTGGGCCGAGGCAGGCAGCGGCACGATGCCCGCCGCCAGCGCGCCGAAAAAGAGCAGGGCATAATCGCTTGTGTTGGGCAGGCGCATCATCAGCCGCTCACCCGGTTTCAGCCCGCTTTCCAGAAGCCCGGCGGCAACCGCGCGCACCGCTTTTTCAAGCCCGCCATAAGTCCAGCTTTCCGCCGCTTCCGCAGGCGCGGCAAGATCATGCACGACGCGCAGGGCGATTTTCTCCGGCGTGGCTCTCGCCGGCGCTTCCAGGCAATATTGCGCCATGTTGAAACGGGCAGGCGGCAAGGCGCCGGTATAGCGGGGCGCGGTGAGGGAAAGCGTTTCTGTCATGCTCAAGTCTGTCATCTGTGGGCATCTACCCCGTGCGCCGCGCCCGCGCAAGCGCCCGCAGGGACGCTACGTCACGGCGGCAGGGTCTCTTTCGCCGGTTTACCCGTTCCCGGCCAGCCGGTAAAACAGGGGCCAATAAAGCCAAAGGCCACAAATCAGGGAGATTCTGTCATGGGTAAAACGGGCAAAGGGCCGCTTTCCGGGGTGAAAGTCGTCGAATTCGCAGGCATCGGGCCGGGCCCGTTCTGCGCCATGCTGCTGTCGGATATGGGCGCGGACGTAATCCGCATCGACCGCAAAGGCGGCCAAGGCGGCTCGAAATTCGATATTACGGCCCGCGGGCGCCGCTCCGTGGCGATGAACCTGAAATCGCCGGATGCCGTGGAAGCCTGCCTCAAACTCATCGAAAAAGCGGATATCCTGCAGGAAGGCTTCCGCCCCGGTGTGATGGAGCGGCTCGGCCTCGGCCCCGATGTCTGCCTGAAGCGCAATCCGAAACTCGTTTACGGACGCATGACGGGTTGGGGGCAAGAAGGCCCGCTCGCCAATGCCGCCGGTCACGACATCAACTACATCTCGCTGACGGGCGCGCTCCACGCCATCGGCCGGCCGGGCGAGCGCCCGGTACCGCCCCTCAATCTCGTGGGCGATTTCGGCGGCGGCGCGCTTTACCTCGCCATGGGCATGCTGGCGGCGCTGCATGAGGCAAACCGCTCCGGCAAGGGCCAGGTCGTGGATGCGGCCATGACCGACGGCGCGACCTCGCTGATGGCCATGTTCTACGGCTTTACGGCGTCGGGCATGTGGGCGGACGAGCACGGCACGAACATGCTCGATGGCGGCGCGCATTTCTACGACACCTATGAGACGAAAGACGGGAAGTGGATTTCCATCGGCTCCATCGAACCGCAATTCTACGCCATCCTGCGTGAAAAAGCGGGGCTTTCCGATGCCATCTGGGACGCGCAGATGGACCGCGGCCAGTGGCCAGAAATGAAGAACAAACTCATCGAAGTTTTCAAAACGAAAACCCGCGACGAGTGGTGCGCCATCATGGAAGGCACGGATATCTGCTTTGCTCCGGTTCTTTCCATCAAGGAAGCCAAGGACCACGCCCATAACAAGGCGCGCGAGACGATCGTCGAGCGGGACGGGGTGGCGCAGCCCAATATCGCGCCGCGCTTTTTCGGCACGCCGTCGGAAATTCAGGGCCCGCCGCCTTCCATCGGCGAGCATACGGAAAGCGCGCTGGAAGACTGGGGTTTTTCGGGCGGCGATATCGACGCATTGAAAAAGGCGGAAGCGATTTAAGCTTCCGCCCGAAAGGCATCAGATGAGCGCATTGCCGGGCACGACGGGCCGCCGCCGGATCTATCTCATGCGTCACGGGCATGTGGATTATTTCGGCAAGGAAATTCAGGCCGCGGGCGGCGACACCAAAGTGGTGCCGCTGACCCCGCGCGGCCGGAAGGAAGCCATTGCGGCCGGCAAGGCGCTGTCTCATGTGCGCTTCGACCGGGCACTTTGCTCTGGCGCGCCGCGCACGCGCTCAACCGCCGAGCTCGTTCTGGACATGCAGGACGAGGCGGCGCGCCCGCTTCTCGAAACCGATGAAGACCTTTATGAAATTCACGGCGGCGGTTTCGGCACCGTGAAATCGCGGGACGATGTCGCCCGCATCATGACGCTTTATTTCGAAAAGGCGGGCGAACCCGGCGCGACGCTGCTGGAAGGGGGCGAGCCTTTCGCGGATGCCCAGGCCCGCGCTCTCGGTGTCATCAAGCGGCTGCTGGCCGAGCCGGACTGGCACACGGCATTGATCGCGGCCCATGAAGGCATCAACCGGCTTATCCTGAGCTGGGCCGTCAGCGGCGGGCTTCATGCGGCCTCCGCCTTCGAGCAGGACACGGCCTGCATCAACATGATCGATTTCGACATGGTGCCGCAGAAAGATGGGCAGGTGGGCACGGAAATCGCCCGCGCCATCGTCAAGGCCGTGAACATCACGCCCTACAATTACGTCAAGCACGGCATGAACATGACAAGCCTCGAAGCGATTTTCGCCCGGGAACCTGCCTGATCCCCTGCCTGAAACCGCAGCTTTTCAAGCTTCGCCTTGAGGCGTAAGCTTGTTCAAGCACGCCGGGCATTTTTGGGAGGAGAAGCCATGAGCCGTGAACTGATGGGCAGTGTCGATCATATCGGCGAAACGAAAACCGCCGCGCCCCAGATCAAAGGATTTCACCACATCGCCTATCGCTGCCGCGATGCGGAAGAGACATACAAATTCTACGTCGATCTTTTGGGCCTGAAACCCGCCGCCGCGCTGTCCTTCGACAAGACGCCGTCTGGTGAGGACAAGCCCTTCATGCATCTCTTCTTTGAGATGGGCGACGGTAATTTCATCGCCTTTTTCGATGCGCCGGCCAGCGCCAGCGATGAAACTTTCGGGCTGAAAGACGGCATCGACGATTATCACTTTGCCTTTGAAGTCGGCACGATGGACGAGGTGATGACTTTCAAGACCCGTCTTGAAGAAGCGAAGGTTCCGGCCTTCGGCCCCATCGATCACACCTTCTGCCATTCGCTTTATTTCTTCGATCCGAACGGTCTTGCCTGTGAGATCACCACCAAAGACGCCTGTCACGATGCTTATATGGAAGAGGAAGGCGGCAAGGCGGCGCAGGCCATTACCGAGTGGAGCGAAAAGACGAAAGCGATCAAGCAGGCGCGGATGGAGCTTTTCAAGGCGGCGGATTAAAACGCGCACCTTATACCTTCGCCAGATAGGTTTCTTTCAGGACACGGCGCAGCACCTTGCCGAGCGGGTTGCGCGGCAGGGCTTCGACTTCCGTAATCATTTCGGGGAGCTTATAGGCGGCAATCCCTTCGGCCCTCAGATAATCCGTCAGGCTTTGAAGTGTGACCGCCTTGCCATTCGCCGGCACGAGCGCCGCGCAAATACGCTCGCCCAGTCTCTCATCCGGCACCCCGAAGACAGCGGCTTCTGCAATATCGGGATGGCCTGCCATAAGCCCGTCGATCTCGCCGGGCGATATGTTCATGCCGCCGCGGATGATGATGTCTTTGGCCCGTTCAACGAAGCGGTAGAAGCGCCCGCTGTCTCCCGCGATCTCGAAAACGTCTCCGGTATGGAAGAACCCTTCCGCATCGATGGCCCGGGCCGGGCCGTCTTCACTGCCTTCGCGCCAATAGCCGTCAAAAACCGTCGGGCCCTTGATGACCAATTCACCCGGTACACCTTCTTCCAGGACTTCATCACCGGATTGCAGGTCGACAAGCTTCGTGCGGGTAACGGTGGAAATTTCAGATGGCCAGTCCAGCCCGCCGCCACCGATGCGCGGGAAAAACTGCGCCCGGTTTTCCGGCTCCGGCACATCCCCCGCGCCGGAGGAAAGGCAGGTGCCTTCATTCGAGCCGAATATATTGACGATGGGCAGACCGAAACGCTCTTGAAAGCCTTTCACCATAAAGGGCGCCAGCGGCGCGGAGCCGGACCCGATGCTGCGGAAATTGGAAAGGTCCAGCATCGCCAGCAGTTTTTCATCCTTCAGCAGCATGTTGAGGACGGCGGGCGGGGCGACGGTGTAATTCACTTTCTCCGCAACAAGCTGCTTTAAGAAAACCGGCAAATCGAGCGGGTGATGGAGAACCAATGTGCCGCCCGTCAAAAGCCAGGGCACGAAAGTGCCGCCGAGCGCCGCCATATTGACGAGCGGGAAGGGGCAAAGAATGACGTCACCTTGGCCAAGCCCGCAGGCCTCCACCATGGCCATGCCGGCGGCGCGCCAATGATCGTGATGGCGCGGTACGCCTTTGGGCCGCGCCTCGGTGCCGGAGGTCCAGCAGATCGTTGCAAGTCGCTGCGGATCGCCTGTCTTGGCCGGTAGGGGTTCCACCTCGCGCCATTCAAGCGGCAGGGCGTTCTTTGACGCTGCCGCGCCCCAGACAAACAGTTGAGGACGTGCAGACGCTTTTTCGGCAGCGGCGTGGGCAAGCGCTTCGTGGTTTTCTTCCTTGAAGCGCGCCAGCGTCATCAGCGCCTTGGCGCCCGTTGCTTCCAGCACGCCTTCCAGTTCATGACGGCGCCACTGCATGGGAACGGGGGAAACGATAATTCCGCGCTCCCAGGCCGCGAGATACGTGGCGGCGAGCTCGGCACTATTCGGCAGTTGCACGAGCAGAATATCGCCCGCTTCAAGCCCCGCGTTACCGAGCTGATCCGCAAGCCCCTGCACGGCACGGTGAAGCGCGTCATAAGTAAGTCGGCGTTCGGCAAGGCCGGTGGCGGCTTCCTTGCCCGGCATATCGCACAGCGCCAGCGCTTCCGGAGTCCTTTTCACATTCTCACGGAAAAGGGCGCTAAGGGTTTCATTCCCCCAGAACCCCGTTTCGCGGTAAAGCGATGCGTCTTCCTCACTCACGCGGTATCCCATGGCCCGTCCTCCCCAATGGCCGAAAGAAAACCCACTATGATTTATGTCTGCCGGGCAGCGTCATATTCCGCTTTCAGGCGGTCCACGATCTTGCGCACCGGCTCGACATTCTTGATCGCGCCGACACCGTGCCCGGCGGACCAGACATTTGCCCAGCGTTTGGCATCGCTTTGCGGGTCGGTGAAATCGATGTTGGGTTTTTCTTCAAGCATCGCCACGTCATAGCCCGCGCGTTCCAATGTCGGGCGCAGCCAATTGGCCAGCACGCCCGTCACCGCGCGAGTCGGCACCAGATCCTCGGCGCTTACTTCCGTCAGCATCTGCTTATAGTCCGGCGCGGCGAGGCTTTCTTCCGCCGCGATGAAGCGTGTGCCCATATAAGCGAAATCCGCGCCCAGCATTTCCGCCGCTGCGATGCCGCCGCCGGTCGTGATGCCGCCGCCGAGCACGATGGGCCCGTCGAAAAACTCCCGGACCGCCGGCACGAAAGAAAAGCCCGTCATCTGCCCCGTATGCCCGCCCGCGCCGGAGGCAACGAGGACAAGCCCGTCCACGCCTGCAGCCGCCGCCTTGCGGGCGAAAGGAACGGAATTCACATCGGCAAAAACGCGTCCGCCATAGGCATGAACTTCCGAAACGATATCGCGCGGGCTGCCGAGGGCGGTGATGACGAGCGGTGCGCGGTATTTTTTGACAAGCGCCAGATCATCCCCAAGGCGGGTATTGGAACGGTGGACGACAAGGTTGGCCGCCCAAGGCGCCGCCGCCGTATCCCCTTCAAGACGCGCTGTAATGTCCCGAAGCCAGTCTTCCAATATCTCCGGCGTGCGGGCATTGGGCGTCGGGAAGGTGCCGATAATCCCTGCCTTACAGGCAGCGACCACAAGGTCGGGCCCGGAGACGAGAAACATCGGCGCGGCCATCAGCGGCAAGCGCAGGTTCGGGAACAGTTTCTGGCGCATTATTCGCTCACCCACCAGGCATCGCTGCGGTAACCGTAAAGAGAGGTTTTTTCCGGCACCTTCACCTTGTCCCAAAGCGCCACCCATTGCTCCGGCTGGTAATAGAGCGGGACGACGTAATAGCCGGCGAGCAGCACCCGGTCGAGCGCGCGGATCGCGGCAACGAAATCCTCCCGGCTGCGGGCGGCCAGCATCGCCTCGATCATGGCGTCGATCGCCGGATTTTCCGCACCCATATAATTGCGCGAGCCATCCGTGCGCGCTGCTTCCGAACCCCAATAAAAGCTTTGCTCGTTGCCGGGGGAGAGCGAGGCGTACCAGAAATTCAGGATCATATCGAAGTCGTATGTCTGGCGGCGCTGCTCATATTGTGTCGAATCCACATTGCGCACATTGGCGGCAACGCCGATGCCTTTCAGCGATTGGGCGTAATTGAGCGCGAGGCGCTCATCATCCGGGCTTGAGACGAGAATCTCGAAGCTGAGCGGCTCGCCCGCAGCATTTTTCATCTGCCCATCCTGTAGCGTCCAACCGGCTTCCTGAAGCAGCATGATGGCTTTCCGGCGGTTCTCCCGGTTGCGGCCGCTTCCATCGCTCACCGGCGCCTGATAGCCGTTTGCCAGGATCGCAGGATCGACGGCGTCCATGTAGGGGGCGAGCAGCGCCTTTTCCTTCTCGCTGGCCGGGCGGCCATGGGAGGAAAGCTCCGAGCCGTCATAATAAGACTGAACGCGCTCATAAGCGCCGTAGAACAGATTCTTATTCACCCATTCGAAGTCGAAAGCATGGATCAGCGCTTCACGGACTTTCTTATCCTGAAAGACGGGCCGGCGGGTGTTGAAGACGAAGGCGCGCATGCCCGAAGGCGTTTCAGGCTTGAAGGCGAGCTTGCGCACATCGCCTTTTTGAACGGCGGTAAAATCGAAGCCTGCCACCCAGCGCGCCGGGTCGGATTCCGGCCGTGCATCGTAAAGCCCGGCTTTGAAGGCTTCGAAGGACGCGTTCGTGTCGCGGAAATAGTCGTAGATGATTTCATCTGGATTATTGAGACCGCGATTGACCGCCAGGTCCTTGCCCCAATAATCCGGATCGCGCTTGTAAGTGATGCGCGTGCCCGGCTTGATTTCGCTCATCACATATGGCCCGGACCCCACCATCGGCTCAAGCGTCGTCTTTTCGAAATCTTTGCCTTCATAAATATGCTTCGGCAGGATCGGCATCAGCCCCATGATGAGCGGCATTTCCCGGTCGCGCTCCTCGCCGAAAATCAGTTTGACCGTGCGCGCATCCGGCCGCTCGATCTTTTCGACTTTCGAATAATAGTAGCGGTGATTGGGGCGGCCTTTTTCGCGCAAGGTTTCGATGGAGAAAATCACGTCCTCCACCGTGACGGGCGTGCCGTCTGAAAATTTCGCCTCGGGCCGCAAGGTGAAGGCGACCCAGGAGCGGTCATCCGGCGTTTCAATGCTTTCGGCAATCAATCCGTAAAGCGAGAAGGGCTCGTCATAGGAGCGAGCCATCAGGCTTTCGAATACGTGCTCGCGCGCACCGAGCCCTGCCGTGCCGCGCACGATCATGGGATTGACGCTGTCGAATGAGCCGATGGCCGCGAGCTTCAGCATGCCGCCCTTCGGCGCGTGCGGATTTGCATATGAAAAATGCGAAAAGCCGGGCTTATAAAGCGGGCTGCCATGCATGGCGATGGCATGTTGCGGCTGCGCAATGGCCGCGCCGCCCGCCACCAAAATGGCCGCAAAAAACGCGCCCGTAGCGCTCATTTTCGCCCAGAATCGCCGCATATCCCCTCCCAAGACCTTTTTTCCAACCATGACGCAGGCGCAAAGTCCCCGCAAGATAGCCAATCACGGTTCTGCCCCTTTTATGCCGCAGAGCATGTCTATATTGTGCCCGATTGGAAATAGAGGCCGGGTGGCGGCTTCTTTCCCGTGACGTCAACTTATGAGGTTTATCATGATTCAACGGCGGATTTTCACGCCGATCGCTGTTCTCACCGCAATGATCGCTCTTGCTTTCGGCTCGGTTACGGCCTCTGCACAGGAAGGCCTTGGCGCCGGTGCCGGCAGCGGCGCGGCGGCTCCGCAGATCGAAAAATTCGGCAATTGGGCAGGGCGGTGCCAGCAGATGGGCCTCAATGACGGCAGCACCCGCAAGGTGTGCAATGTCTATGTGGACATTCGCGCGGAAGAAGACCCGGAAACGCGGATCATCTCCGTCGCCATCGGGCCGAACATCAAGGATGGCGGCTTTGGCGCGATCGCTTTGACGCCGCTCGGCACGCTGCTGCCGCAGGGCGTCGGCTTCAAGGTCGATGAGAACAAGGAATTCGGCGCGCCGTTCGTCATCTGCCATGGCGGCGGCTGCGAAGCGCATATGGCGCTATCGACCGACAACATCCAGCAGATGCGTGCCGGCAGTACGATGCAGGTGGCGTTCGTTCATGCCCAGCGCGGGCCGGTGAAAGTGCCGGTGAGCCTGTCGGGCATTTCGGCGGCCTTCGACTGGCTGAGCAAGCAGTAAACGTCCCGGAAAAGTCCTCGCACCCTTAACGGTGCGAGGCTTTTGCCGAACAAAAAGCCAGTACACCGGCAAAGAGCACAAAGCCGCCCAGAACGATGGCAAGGTAAAGCGTATCGGCGTCGGTCATTTTATTGTCCTTTCAGCGCGTTCCCCAGAGGGGCATTTAAAGCGCTGGCGGAATGGCGGGGCATTGATCTTCATCAATGAAAAAACCTGACACCCACTCCCGAATCGATCCCCTTTCCGGCCCGTTGATCCGCGAAGACGGGACAGTGAGCAAGGGGCTCTTCGGCGCCCCCATCGGCCAGATCCATTACCGCGACTACAGACTCAAATCACCGCTCGGCGTACTTTTGCCGGAAGAGCGGCGCGAGAGCGATTTCAAAGGCTTTCAGTTTTTGGGCGCGGTCTCGGCGCGGTTCGCGCTCGGCTGCGCGGTGACTTATTCCGCTGCGCTCAAATCGGCTTTCCTCTATATTTTCGACTTTTCCGAAAACCGCTTCGTGCTAGAGCGCCGCTTCGGTGCGCGCCAGGGCGATGAATGCCATTTCGCCCTCGATCCGGATGCGGGCGAAAGTCTTTTCCGTTTCGGTGAAAACCGCATCGTCATGCGCGCCGAAAAAGAAACGCTGTCGAAAGAGTTGGACGTCCGCCTCGATGACGGCACGGCGATCTCACTTTCTTTCAGTGAAAGCAGAGCCGGGTTCGAGACTTTGCGTCTTTGCACGCAGACGGGCGCCGCCGGTTGGACGTATGCGCAGAAGGTCGCAGGCGTTATAGGCGAGGGGGAGGCCTCCGGCCCCTTCGGACAGTATGATTTTGCGGCGCTCGGCGCCTGCGCCCATCATGATTACACGGCAGGTTTTCTGCGCCCCGAAACCTATTGGAACTGGGCCTGTTTCTCCGGCCGCGCGGCTGACGGCACATTGCTCGGGCTCAATGTTTCAAACGGCGTCAACGAGACGGGGCAGACGGAAAACTGTTTCTGGGTAAACGGCGCGATGGTCAAATGCGACCACGTCATGATCGACTTCGACGATGAGAACCTTGATGCGCCGTGGCGGATTTACTCACAGGACGGCAAAGCCGATCTGACCTTCACGCCCGCAGGCGGTTATCACGCCACAGGCGAGAGTGGAAAAATCGCCAGCAACTTCCATCAGATGTTCGGCTTCTTCAAAGGCACATTGAAAGACGAAGGCGGCAAGGCTTACGAGATAGAGGCCATGCCCGGTTTCACCGAAACGCAATATCTGCGCTGGTGACGGGCCGCGTTTTCGTCAATCGCCCCGGCGCGGCGCCACCAGAATGCGCAGCCAGTTGAGGAACGTGTTGTCACGCAGGAGATAACGCTGCAGCTGATCCATATCGCGGGCCAGCTTTTCCGGATTATGGAAGAGTTCCTCGCGCTTGCGGAATTCGCGGGTCATGTCGAGCTCGCGCACGGGCTTTGCCGGATTGCCGACGGCAATGACATTGGCCGGAATATCCGTCATCACCACTGAGCCTGCGCCGATAATGCTGTTCTCGCCGATCGTCACACCCTTGCCGACGATGGTGCGTACACCGAGCCAGACATTGTCCTTCAAAACGACCGGCGCATATTTCTCATGTTCCGCCGTGCGGTCATAAGTGTCGTGCCAGTCCGAATCGGAAATGTAACAACCGCTCGCCAACATCGTATTGGAGCCGATGGTAATGCCGACGGACGAAACGATCTGATTGGAAGGGGAGATCAGCACATTGTCGCCGATCTCGATGCTGCCTTGGCGCGTGCCCGTGTCCCATGTGGAAAGGCGCACCATGTGGCCCCGAGCCGAACGGATATGCAGGTTCTTTCCAGCCGTCACGTTGGGGCCCCAGACCTCGATGGTCCAGGGATAAGAGGCGTCGAGCCCAGGTCCGATGTCCGCGAAATGAGGGGCGAGGTAATGCCGCGTGTAAAAACGCTCTAACCCGTCTCTGATGCGGCGGACCGGGTAGGGGCGGCGATCTTTACGCAGTGTCGTTGGTCCTTATGCCGGGCGGTGATAGCGCGCCGTCAATGTGCAATATCCGAGCGCAGCTGGTAAACACCGTTTTCCAACGATCCGAAAAAGTGCCGGACCTCTGGATGGCGGATCGGGCGGCCCGTCTCATCTTCCAAAAGGTTCTGCTCGGACACATAGGCGACATATTCCGTCTCCTCGTTCTCCGCCAGAAGGTGATAGAAGGGCTGGTCCTTGCGGGGGCGCACCTCGGCGGGAATGGACTGCCACCATTCCTCGGTATTGTTGAAAGTGGGATCGACATCGAACACTACACCCCGGAACGGATAGAACCGGTGGCGCACGACCTGGCCGATCTGAAACTTTGCATCACGCTTTAACATGGGCCGCTCAACCTGCGGTTACTGAACAATTTTTATCCCTCATTGTTACCCGTGCCCTGCTTATTCGGCAAGCATTGCCGGATAGCGCGGGCTCCTCAGATCAGGCCTCCGCCCAGTCCGGCATCAGCTTTGCCAGATCCCGGCAGCCGATGAGGTGGATGCCTTCTTCCTTGACCGTTTCCGCAACGTCGCCGGAGAGGAAAATCTCATAATCGGCGACCCTGGAGCGCCAATCCGAGCAGATGGCCCGTAATTCCGGCGTGTCCCTGCTCGGATGCAAAATGAAATAGCTCAAATGCCCCGGTTTCATAGCCCGGAAGACGGCGCGGGTCTTCTCCAGCCGGTCTTCCTCCTCCGCAAGCGGAACATTCAATATTCTGTCAAGAAGGGGGATGCCAAGCTGTTCCAACCGCTGGCTCTGCTTGCAAAGCACTGCAGCGCTTTCTGCGTCATAGCCGCCTTTCAGCCATTGGGCTTCTTCCAGCCGGAGCGCAAAAGGCGGAATACCGGCGGCCAGCGCCGTCTCCGCAAAGCCTTCGTAGAATTTCACATGCATGACCGAGCCCATATGCGTGTCCATATGGGTGGGGGAAATACCGGCGGCGCGGGCGCGGGAAATCTGCGCGGCAAGCTCGGCCCGCACGGCGGGCGCATGGCCGTCCGCTGCCAACGCTTCGCACGTCTTGTGCAACCCGCCTTCTTCATCCAGAAGGCCGGTGCCCGCATCCCTGGTGCTCAGCGGCCCCCAGCGGAAGGTCGGCCATTCACAGGTCAAAGTTGCGTGAACGCCCATATCCGCGTCTGGATTTGCCCGGCAATAAGCGGCGATTTCCCCGAACCAGGGGCAGGGCACCATGGCCGCCCCGGCGGTGATGCGGCCCGCCTCCCAAAGGTCGATAAAGGCGGAAACGGAAGCCTGGCACATACCGATATCGTCCGTATGGATGATGGCGACACGGTCATTTTCGCCGAATCCCAGTTTCTCCAGAACCGGATTTGGACCCCACATGCTTTTCTCCCCCCATTTGCCGTTGTTTTACCGCAGCCTAGCCGATTGGTCCCGAAAGGAAAGACGTGAGCTACCACGCGGAAAGTGAACGCCCAGAGGTTGCCTTTTGCGGCCTTAGTCTCAATATGTACGCCATTCAAATTCGTACCGGGCGGTTTGCCGCCGCCTCCTCACATTTCAAGGGACCTTCATGAGCGGATCACTCGATAAACTTTTCAGCCCTTTCACCTTTAACGGCCTGACGGTTCCGAACCGCATTGCCATGGCGCCCATGACGCGCCAGTTCTCACCGGGTGAAACGCCGGGCGAGGATGTCGCCACTTATTATCGCCGGCGCGCGGAAGGCGGCACCGGCCTCATCATCACGGAAGGCACGACCGTTGCCGATCCCGTCGCCACCATGGCGGAAAATGTACCCGCCTTTCACGGCGAGGCGCTGAAAGGCTGGAAGCGCGTTGTGGAGGAAGTCCATGATGCAGGCGGGCTCATCGCGCCGCAGCTTTGGCACGTCGGCACGATGCGCGATCCGGGCAATGCGCCGCGCTCCGAACTGCCGAGCGCCGGACCCTCCGGCCTCTTCAAGCCGGGCAAAAAAGTTTCCGACCCGATGTCGAAAGAGCATATCCAGAGCGTGATCGACGCTTTCGGTCGCGCGGCGGCGGATGCCCGCGAGCTCGGTTTCGATGCGATCGAGCTGCACGGCGCCCATGGCTATCTCATCGACCAGTTCTTCTGGGCGGGCACCAACGAGCGTGACGATGAATATGGCGGCTCGCAGGCCGCCCAGCGCACGAAATTCGCCGTCGACATCATTAACGCGGTGCGCCGCGAGGTGGGGGATGATTTCCCGCTCATCCTACGCTTCTCGCAGTGGAAGCAGCAGGACTTCGAGCACAAGATCGCGCCGACCCCGGATGAGCTGGCCGCTTTCCTCAAGCCGCTTTCCGATGCCGGTGTCGATATGTTCCATTGCTCGACCCGCCGCTTCTGGGAACCGGAATTCGAAGGCTCCGACCTCAACCTTGCCGGCTGGACGAAGAAACTGACCGGCAAACCCACCATGACCGTGGGCAGCGTCGGGCTGTCGGGGGAATTCATCGGCGCCTTCATGGGCGAATCTTCCGAGCCAACCAGCATCGACAAATTGCTCGACCGGCTGGAAAAGGACGAATTCGACATGGTGGCTGTTGGCCGCGCTCTTCTGGTCGATCCGGAATGGCCGAACAAAATCCGCGAGGGCCGCTCGAAAGACCTCGTGCCCTTCACCAAGGAAGCGCTTGCGGCGCTTGCCTAACCCCTAGCCGATAGGCGACATTAGCCATGCCCCGCCGGTGCTTACCGCTCGGCGGGGCATTGTTTTATGACGCCTGAAGACGTTAAGGATGGACGGGTGGCGAAGCGTTCAGAAGGGGCCAACGCAGCCGGGGCCCGCTCGGTATTGATTTATTCCGGCCAGGATCAGATCGGCGACGGCATCATCAAATTGCCGTTCCTGCATGCCTGCCGGGCCCGCTTTCCGGGCGCGCATATCACCTGGCTCTCGGGCCTTGGCAAGACCGTTTATGCCGGGCTTTTGAAAGATGCCGCCGCGCCTTTCGTTGACGAAGTGATCGAATGCGCCGGTGTCGGCAAATCGCCCGGCGAATTGCTGCTGCCGCGCGCGATTGTCCGCAAGCGCCATTTCGACCTCATCATCGACACGCAGCGGCTTGTCCTGCGCACGCTGATCCTGAAGCGCCTGTCGCACCGGCAGTTCGTCTCGGGCACAGCCGGGTTCATGTTCTCGGACACCCGCCCGGAAAAAGGAAACAGCTCGCCGCGTTCCTTTTCCGCTTATTTAATGCAGCTACTCGACCTTGCCGCCCCGCAGGCCGTTCCCGACCCGGCCTTTGCCATGCCGCTTGCAAGCCGCGTCAACGAAGCCGCCGCCGCGCTGCTGCCGGACGGGCCTTCTTATATCGGCTTTTCGCCGGGGGCAGGGGACAAGAGCAAATGCTGGCCGCTGGATAATTTCATCGAGCTTGCCCGCAAGCAGAAAGATCAGGGGCGGGTGCCCGTGTTCTTTCTGGGGCCGGAAGAAAAAGACTGGCTTACGCTGCTTGCCTCCGCTGTGCCGGAAGCGCTTTTTCCCGAGTGGAACCGGCTCGATCCTTATGGTGATGTCAAAGGCCCGCTGCTTGTCATGGCGCTAGCCGCGCGGCTGAAGGCGGCGGTCGCCAATGATTCCGGCACGGGGCACATGCTTGCCGTGGGCGGCGCGCCGCTCGTCTCGATTTTTGCCAAGCACGATCCAAAAAAATATGCACCCGGTGCGCGGCTGCTGGAAGTCGTCGATGCAAAAGATTACGGCGGCGTGGACGCATCGCTTGTGCCCATCGCCGCCGTTGAAGAGGCTTTAAACCGGCTGCTTGCCCGCGCCGGTTGATCAAAAGCCGTAGGCTTTCGCCAGCTCCGGGTCTTTTTCCGCCACCATCTTGGCAAGATCGACGATCACCTTGGCCTGTTTCCAGGTGGCATCATCCTGCATCTTGCCGTCAATCATAACGGCGCCGGTGCCGTCCGGCATCGCGTCCAGAATCTTTTTGGCAAAGAGCACTTCGTTCACTTCAGGGCTGAAGACGCGCTTTGCAATGTCGATCTGCGAGGGGTGGAGCGACCACGCCCCGGAGCAGCCCATCAGGAAGGCATTGCGGAACTGCGCTTCGCAGGCCCGCTCGTCGCCGAAATCGCCGAAGGGGCCATAAAAGGCGCGTAGGCCGTTGGCAACGCAAGCATCCACCATGCGCGCCACGGTGTAGTGCCAAAGGTCCTGCTGATAGAAGGGCCGCTCACTCTGGCCTTCCTCGGCATCCGCCAGCACGCCGTAATAGGGATGGCCGCCGCCCACACGCGTCGTCTTCATGCCGCGGGAGGCGGCAAGGTCCGCCGGGCCGAGGCTCATGCCATGCATGCGCGGGGAGGCCGCGGCAATCTCGTTCACATTCTTCACCCCTTGCGCGGTTTCCAGAATGGCGTGAATGAGAATGGGTTTCTTGATGCCGTTCTTCGCTTCGAGCTGCGCCAGAAGCTGATCGAGATAATGGATGTCCCAATCGCCTTCGACCTTGGGCAGCATGATGACATCGAGCTTGTCGCCGACGGCGCTGACGATCTCGGTAATATCGTCGAGCACCCAAGGGCTGTTCAGGGCGTTGATCCGCGTCCAAAGACCCGTCTGGCCGAAATCATTGGCTTTGACGACCTCGATGAAACCGGCCCGCGCCGCTTCTTTCGCTTCGGCGGGAATGGCGTCTTCCAGATTGCCCAGGATCACATCCACCTTGGAAATGAGGTCCGGCACCTTGGCGCGCATCTTCTCGTTTTGCGGCGGGAAGAAGTGGATCATCCGCTCGGTGCGCACGGGAAGCTCACGGAAAGGAGCGGGCGCGCCGATGGCGAGAGGCTTATAGAATTGGCTGGGAAGTTTCATCGGTCCTGCCATTTGAGTGGGAATGGGAGTGATTTGGCGCGCAGTCTAACGGCAGCGGGCGGCCTCCGCCAGCCCTGGCATAACTACCTGGTCAGCCGTTGTTCCGGCCCAGTTTTTCAAGCTCGGCCTGCATGGCCGCGCCGAATTCCGGCAGATCCGTCACCCGGTGCTCGCCGCGCGCATAGGCTTTGGCATTCTCAAAATAGAAGGCGGCATTCATAATATTGGCCGCGCCATTGTCCCGCGTCTTGATCACCTTGGCAGGCGCGCCTGCAACGATGGAATTGTCGGGAATTTCCGTTCCCTCCGTCAGAATGGAATGCCCGGCGATGATGCAGTTCTTGCCGACCTTCACCCCGTCCATCAGCGTCGAATTGATGCCGATGAGGCAATTGTCGCCGATCTCCGCGCCATGCACCGTGACATGGTGAGTGATCGAACAATTATCGCCGATAATGGTCGGCGTCGTATTGCCGACATGGATCATGACGAAGTCCTGAATATTCGTGCGCTTGCCGATCCGTACCTCATGCATTTCCGAGCGGATAACGACATAGGGCCAGAGTGAGGCGCCTTCACCGATCGTCACTTTGCCATAGACAAGCGCCGTCTCGTGAATGAAAGCGGGATCGTTGAGTGTGACGCCGGGGCCAAATCGGGACATTGCGTTTCCTCTTATCTGTTTGTCGTTTTTACTTTATTTGTCGTTTTACTGGCGCCTGCCAGCCGTTCTTGCGGAAGACATCGAAGGAGCCTGCCGCCAGAAGGCAGAAAAAGGCCGTGAGCGAGGCAGCGGCCATCAGCAGGAAGGCGGGCTGATAGCCGCCCGCTTGCTCGTAGATAAAGCCGATCATTGCCGGGCCGGAGGCAACGCCCAGCGTCATCGCGAACTGGCTCCAGGAAAAGAGCCGGCCATACGCTTTAAGGCCAAAAGCCTCCGCCACGATAAGCGGCTGCATCATCAGCAAATTGCCGACGGAGGTGCCGAACAAAAGCGCGACGGCAAAAAGCGCCGCCTCGCTTTGCGCAAAAGCATAAAGCACGAGCGCGCTTCCCTGGACGAGCGTCAGCGCGAGAACGAAGGGCCGGGCGGGAAGATGTGTGAGCACTTGCCCGCCGATGAGGCGCCCGGCAATGCTGGAGCCTGCCATCAGCGCCACGGCAAGGGAGGCGGTATCATCGCTGCCTGTGCGCGTCGCAACGAGGCGGAAGAGATGCGCGATCGTGCCGACCTGCGCCATCATGGCAAAGACGAAGGCGGCGACCATGAAAAGAAAGAGCCGTGAGCGCACCGCCGCGCCGAAATCCGCGCCCTCTGCCGCAGCTTCCGGCAGCGCGTTGCCTTTTTCATCCCGGCTTACTGCCGCCCCGTCCGGCCGCAGTCCCATGGAAGCAGGCGAGGGGCGGAAGATGAGGAGGGACACCGGCACAATGCCGATAAAGAAAATCAGGGCGAGCCACTGCGCCGCCCAGCCGATACCGCCAATATCGATGAGTTTGGCGGAAAGCGGGGTGAGCAGAATGCCGCCGACAGAAAGCCCGGTGGAGGCATAAGAAAGCGCGATGGAGCGTTTCTCGTTGAACCAGCGCGCCACCAGCGTCGTGCAAGGCAAAAGCGCGCAGGCCGCATAGCCCGCGCCGAAGAGAATGTGAAAGGCATAAAGCTGCCAAAGCTCTTCCACCCAGCGCACGCCGAACATGGCGGCAGAGGCGATGACCGCGCCCGCCAGTACCGACCAGCGCGGATCGTGCTTTTCGATATAGGCGCCGACGATAAGCCCCGTGAGGCCTGATGAAATGAAAAAGCTCGCGGTCGCCGCCGATGTCACCGACACGGCAAAGTCCCGCTCGGCGACGAAAGCTTTCAGATAAACGCCGAGATTGTAAAAGCCGAGCCCCGCCGACACGGTCATGACGACGAAGGCCGCGGCCACAATGTACCAGCCATAGAAAAGGGGCGCCCGTCCGCCCGGCGCCTCGTCCCGCAACTCCGACATTGGCCTGCTCGTTCAAGATTTCTATTGATCCTGTCATAGCAGACATGTCTTCTTTGCCCTAGAGCAGAGCCAATTATGAAAATGGGCTTGGACAAAAGAGCCAATCTGAATGGCCAAACAACAGGAGCGCGCAGTGAAATTCTATAATTCCATCGGTCCCAACCCCCGGGTCGTCAAAATGTATATGGCCGAACGCGGCATCGAGGTACCGTTCGAGGAAGTGGACATTATGGGCGCAGCGAACCGCGCCGAACCTTACCTGAAAAAGAACCCGGCCGGGCAGCTTCCCTGCCTCGAGCTCGATGACGGTACGATCCTCGCGGAAGTGACGGCCATTTGCGAGTATCTCGATGAGAAAGAAGGCCAGTCAGGCCTTATCGGCAAAACGCCAGAAGAGCGCGCGGAAACGCGCATGTGGACGCGCCGCGTCGATCTTGGCATTTGCGAGCCGCTGGCGAACGGCTTCCGTTTTTCCGAAGGGCTGGAGATGTTCAAGAACCGCATGCGCTGCCTGCCGGAAGCCGCCGACGGGCTAAAAGCCATAGCTCAAGACAAACTCGCCTGGCTCGACGGGCAGCTCCAAGGCAAAGAGTATCTCGCGGGCAAACGCATGAGCCTTGCCGATATTCTGCTCTTCTGTTTCCTTGATTTCGGCGTGAGCGTCGGCCAGCCGCTTAAGCCGGAAAACAAGAATGTGCTTGCCTGGTATGAGCGCATGAAGGAACGCGAGAGCGCAAAGGCGACGGCCTGACCTCGGCTACCGGTAGAGATGAGGATGAGACGCCGGCCCTGCGCCGGCGCTTTTCTTTGCCGGTGTTTTTCTTTGACAGCTTTTTCTTTGACAGGGGGCCGCAGCTTTTTAAGCTGCGCGCTGGAGGAGCCAGATGCACGAAAAGATCGAGCAGATAAACGGGCCGGGCGGCCAGATTGAAACCTTCACCGTTTGGCCGGAAGACGGCAAGCGCCATCCGCCCGTCATTCTTTATATGGACGCGCCCGGCATCCGCGAGGAGCTTTACGGCTTTTGCCGCCGTATCGCCGCGCAAGGCTATTACGTGCTCCTGCCGGACCTTTATTACCGGCTGGGGCGCAAGCGCTTCCCGACCCCCATTCCGAATGACGATGTGCGCGAGGAAGTGTTCGATGCCATGTATTCGCTCAACAATGGGCTCGTCATGGAAGACACCCGCGCGCTGCTCGATTTTCTCGACACGAATGTCAACGCCGCTTTCGGGCCTGCCGGCTGCATCGGTTATTGCATGAGCGGGCAATATGTCGTCTCGGCAGCGGGCATGTTTCCCGACCGCTTTGCCGCCGCCGCTTCGCTTTACGGCGTTGGCATCGTCACGGACAAGGAAGACTCGCCCCATCTTCTGGCTCCCCGCATCAAGGCAGAGCTTTATTTCGGCTTTGCCGAAACCGACGCCTGGGTGCCGGATAACGTCATTCCGGATTTAAAAGAGGCGCTCGAGAAAAACAACGTGCCTTACCAGCTCGACATCTGGCCCGGCACGGAACACGGCTTTTGTTTTCCCGAACGCCCGCTTTATAAGGCCGATGCGGCGGAAGCGGTTTGGGAGAAAGTTTTTGATCTTTACCGGCGCCGTTTGCCGCAGCCTGAAGGAAATACCAAGTGAGTGACAGCGAGCTGCGCCCGGAAGATCAGACATGGGAATCTCCCGCCGCCGTCACCCTCGGCAAAAAAGTCATTTCCGTGGAACCCGGCCGGGTGAAGGCCTCTTATTATGCAGGCGAAAACTTCATCAACCGGGGCGGGCGCATCTATGGCGGCTTTCTTGCCGCCATGCTGGACGGGCTCTGCGGCCATGCGGTGCGCAGCACCCATGAGGTGCCGGGCACGCCGCAAGTCACGCTGGAAATGAAAACAAGTTTTCTGGGCGCAGCAAGCGTCGGTGAGCTTCACGGGGAGGGCTGGGTGCGTCACAGGGGCAAATCCATCGCCTTTGCCGAAGCCGAGCTTTTCACGCCCGACGGCGTGCTTGTTGCGCGGGCAAGCGCCACGTTCAAAATCGGCAAGTAGTTTTCAAGGCGGCACAGCGGCAGCGACGCTGCGGCATTTGCGCGAGCCTTGCCACTCGCCTAATCTGCCGCCAACCGACATTTCAACAGGGTGGAGACAAAGATGAGCGACCGCGTTTCGCTGAAAATCGAAGAGGGTGTGGCCGATATCCGGCTCGTGCGTTCGGACAAGATGAATGCGCTCGATCCGGCCATGTTCCAGGCCTTGCTGGAGACGAGTGAGAAGCTGAAAAGCGATCCTTCCGTCCGCGTCGCCGTCATCTCGGGCGAAGGCCGGGCCTTTTGTGCCGGGCTCGACATGGGCAATTTCGCCAAGATGAAAGAAGGCGGCAGCGGCAAGGGCTCGAACCCGGCTGCGGGCAGCGGGGAAGGACGGCTTGAAAAGCGCACCCAGGGCATTGCCAATGACGCGCAATATGCCGCCTGGATCTGGCGCGAGGTGCCGGTGCCGGTGATCGCCGCCGTTCACGGCGTTGCTTTCGGCGGCGGCTTTCAGGTGATGCTCGGCGCGGATATCCGCTATGTCGCGCCCGACACGAAGCTTTCCGTCATGGAAGTCAAATGGGGCCTCGTCCCCGACATGGCGGGCACACAGCTCATGCGCCACCTTGCCCGTGAAGATATCGTCCGGGAGCTGAGCTATACGGGCCGCGTCTTCTCCGGTGAAGAAGCCTTCAACTATGGTTTCGCCACGCGTGTGACGAAAGACCCGCTCGCCGAAGCCCTGGCAACGGCAAAGGAAATCGCCGGCAAGAGCCCGGATGCCATCCGCGCCATGAAGCGAATTTACAATGCCGCCCCTTATGCGACGGCGGCGGACGGCCTTTTGATGGAATCCATCGAACAGGACAAGCTGATCGGCTCGCCGAACCAGATCGAATCCATTATGTCGAACCTGGAAAAACGCCCCGCAAAATTCAAAGACGCAGGCTGAAACCGGACCCTACCGAAAAAGAAAAGGGAGAGGCCCGGCCTCTCCCTTTTTTCGTTTCGCCCTCTTTGACGGTCAGGCTGCAGCTTGCGGGCCGCGCAGCAATTTGCCGGGCAGGGCGCCTGTCGGCTTGCCGTCTTCCATCACGACCTCGCCCTTTACGATGGTCGCCACATAACCTTCCGCGCCCTGGAAGAGACGGCGGCCGGAGGCCGGCAGGTCGAACACCATTTCCGGCGGCGGGCAGCTCAGGTTATCGAAATCGATGACATTGATATCCGCCCGCATACCCGGCGCAATGACGCCCCGGTCGAAGAGCGCATATTGCTCGGCCGTATCTTTCGTTTGAATGCGCACGATCTGCTCGAGCGGCAGCTTGCGCCCGCGCTTTCTGTCCCGCACCCAGTGGGTGAGCATGAAGGTCGGTGTCGCCCCATCGCAAATCGCGCCGCAATGGGCGCCCGCATCCGCGAGGCTCAGGCCCGTTTGCGGATGTTCGAGCAATTCCTCGATGGCAGAAAAATCATTGTCCGAATAGCCGAAAAGCGGGAAGTAAAGCAGCGCCTCACCGTCATTCATCATCATCGCATCGTAAGCGATTTCCTTAGCGCTCTTGCCTTCACGCGCCGCAATCGCGGCAATGGAATCTTCCTGGGCCGGTTCGTAGTTTTCCTCAACACCCATCGGATACATCTTGTGGAAGGAGCCGGTGACGAAATTGCCGAAATCCCCGAGATTGGGATTGCTGTCCGCCAGGATGCCGGCTTTCACCGCCGGGTCTTTCAGCTTTGCGATCCGCTCCTTGATCGGCAGCTTGGCAAGCTTTGCGTATTCCTTATGCGCGATGAAGGGATGAACGGAGGTCTGCCAGCCCATCAGGATACCGACCGGGCGGCCCGAATGCTGGCCGCGCAGATTGGTCACGCCTTCGGCGCGCGCCTTGTCCAGCATCGCCAGCAGCTTCTTGTAAAGGTCGGGGCGCTCGTCGATCTGCTGCAAGTTGAAGGTCACGGTGCGGCCCGTCTTGCGCGCCATTTCCAGCATCCACTCAAATTCCTGGTCCATGTCCCGGTGCGTCGCTGAAATCTGGAAGACGCCGGTTCCGGCTTTCTCCAGCGCATCGCCGATCGCAAAGAGCTCGTCCTTGGCCGCGAAGGTGCCGGGCACCGGATTGCCTTCCAGCGTGTTGTGCAAATCCGTGCGCGAAGTGGAAAAGCCGAGCGCGCCCGCCTTGATCGCCTCATAGGTGAGCTTGCTCATTTTTTCCATGTCTTCGGCGGTCGCAAATTCATTATCGACGCCGCGCTTGCCCATCACATAAACGCGCAGCGCGCAGTGCGGCATCTGCACGCCCACATCCATGGTGAAGCGGCGTTTATCGAGCGCGTCCATATATTCGGGAAAGGTCTCCCATTCCCATTTAATGCCTTCATGCATGGCAACGCCGGGAATGTCCTCCACCGCTTCCATGAGGTCGATGAGGTCGTCCCGCTGCTCCGGCTTCACCGGCGCAAAGCCGACGCCGCAATTGCCCATGACGACGGTGGTCACGCCGTGGAGAGAGGAGGGGGTGAGATAAGGGTCCCAGGTCGCCTGCGCGTCGTAATGCGTGTGAATGTCGACGAAGCCCGGCGTTACCAAAAGCCCGCCGGCATCGATCTCGCGCGTGGCCGTGCCCGTAACCTGACCCACGGCGGCGATCTTGCCGTCCTTCACCGCAATGTCGCCGGTAAAGGCGGGCGCGCCCGTGCCATCGACAATCTTGCCGCCTTTGATGATCAGATCGTAATCCGCCACAGCTCTCTCCCTTGCCATCCGTCTTTTTGTTGGCGGGCATTCTACACAAAAATTGGCAGGTAAAGGCACGACATTCGCGAAATATTCTTCAAGCTCGAATCAGCGCAAAGAAGCCTTGCTGAAGGTGAGGGGCGCAAGGCGCGTCTCACGGCCAGATGACATAGATGTAGCCGATATACCCGAGAAGCAGAACAGCGCCTTCCCAGCGGGCAATTTTAAGGCCGGTCCAAGCGAAGTATACGAGCAACAGGGAAACAGCGATCATGACGGGATTGTCGAACCCGGCAATCTCTTCCGGCACGGCGCCAGGTTCGATCAAGGCCGTGGCGCCGCCAATGCCGAGAATATTATAGATATTCGACCCGATAATATTCCCGAAGGCCACATCGCCTTGCCGTTTGAAAGCGGCAAGAATGGATGTGACCAATTCCGGCAATGACGTGCCGACGGCAACGATGGTCAAGCCGATTACGGTTTGAGAAATACCGAAAGATTGCGCCAGCGTGACGGCACCGCGAACGAGAAAAGTGCCGCCGCCGACCACAAGCGCAAGACCGGCCAATGTAAGCAGAATAGGAAAGAGCAGGGAGCCGCGCCCTTGTGCGGCGGGGATGGTATTAGGATCGGCGGCTTGCAGGGCGATCCCCTTGTCATATACAGCGCCATGTTCATCCGCCGCCGCGCGCTTTTCCTGGCGGAATGCGACATAGATATAGCCGAACAGCAGCAGAAGGAATGCAGCGCCGACAAACCGGTTCATTGTCATCATTGCGGCGAGCGCCGCGAAGCCCCCCGCCGCCGCCAGCATGACCAATCCGTCCCGGCGCAGCGCCGAAGATGTGACGGCGATCGGATAAAGGAGCGCCGAAGCCCCGAGGATAAGCAAAATATTGGCGATGTTCGAACCGACAATATTGCCGAAGGCGATGCCCGGCGCTCCGATCAGCGCCGCTTGGACGGAGGTGACGAGTTCGGGCGTCGACGTGCCGAACCCCACCAATGTGAGGCCGATGACGAGAGGTGAGACGCCAAGCCTGCCCGCAACCTGAACAGCGCCGCGCACGAGCAAATCACCGCCCACGATCAACAAGACAAGCCCGAAAATGATTGGCACCCAAGTGTCGAACATTCTTCAATCCTTATGTCAGTATCTCGTGCAGCGCACCCTTGGGGCGGGCGGCACTCTACCGGGGAAATACGCATCTGGCTCCATCTCTTTCCCTCCACCTCTTTCTCATGCCGGTGCGGCGACGGCACGGAGCAGGACTTGACGCTTTTTCAAGGGGCGCGCCATAATCGCCCTGTCGAAAAAGTCAGGCCGGTCTGGTTGATCCGTCCCGTTGCGCCGGCTGAGCAGGTCTTGCTCTTTGCCGGACGATGTACTGACGTACGAAGGCATGCTTTCGTTCAGTCCCGCGACATTGCCGCTGGCCGCTCGGGCCGGCGGGGATGGCGCGTGGAAATTTCCTCCCCACTCCCTGCTGCCCGGCGCGCCCAGCTCAACCGGGCGTCTCACGCCCAAGACAACGGGACTTAGAAGACAAATGAAACAAGCACTGACGCTTATCACCCTTGCGGTGGAAGACCTTCCCCGCGCGCTCGCCTTTTACCGGGACGGGCTCGGCTGGGCGCCGAGTTTCACCGCCGACAATATCGCTTTCTTTCAAATGAACGGCTTTGCCTTTTCGCTCTTCAAGCAGGACGAGATGGCAAAAGAACTTGGCCGTGACATCGCCGTGCGGCGCGGCGGCATCGCGCTCGCGCATAATGTCGAAAGCCCGGAGGAGGTCGATGCGCTCTTAAGCGAGATCCGCAAACTGAAAGGCGGCGCCATTCTCAGTGAGCCGGTGAAACGGGAGTGGGGCGGTTATTCCGGCTATTTCGAAGACCCGGACGGCCATGCCTGGGAAGTCGCCTGGAACCCTTACTGGACATTGTCGCCGGAAGGCTTCGTGACGGTTTAACCCACGCTGAATTTAAATTACCGGAAGCGCGCTTTGGAAAGGGCGCTTCCGCTTCTTCTCAAACCGCCAGGGAGGCAGCCCATACCTGCGCGCTCAAATAAAGCCCCAGTCCAAAGACGAGATGCGTGGACAGGCTTTTGAGACGGGCAAACCAGGGTTTGGGCGTGCGTGAAGCGGCAATGCCGAGCCCGAAGGCCGGCTGCAAGATAAAGTAGGGCGCGCCGACCGTTAGAACCCCCATGGCCAATGCCGGGGCAAGGACAGGGGCCGCGAGATAAGCCTGCCCGGCGGCAGCGATGAATATTGCGGCAAAGATAATTCCGATCAGATAATGCGCGGCCCAGCCGAGCGCCCTTTCACCTTTCACCGGCGCCGCGCGGGCAATCGCTTCATGGCGCATCCGGCCTTGGGGCAGATGACCGATCCACCGCCCGACCAGCGCATAGTCCAGCACATTTATCCGCAAGATGTGTTTTTGCACGAGACCCCACACATCCATGCATAAGGTCGCGCCCGCGCCCAAAGCCAATGCGGCCCAAGTGAATTCCCAGAACGGCGCCATGACATCTCTCCCGGCTTGTTTTCAGATCAACCGGAAGGCACCTTACGAGTTCAAGTGAACTTGAGGTCAAGCATGAAAGATCCAGATATCGGCGCTGTCGCCCGCGCATCCGGCCTGCCAGCGTCCACGCTGCGCTACTATGAGGAAATCGGCCTCATCGCTTCGAGCGGCCGAAAGGGGTTACGGCGGCTTTTCGACCCCGGGATTTATGAGCGCCTCGCGCTGATTTCCCTCGGCCGCAATGCCGGCTTCTCGTTGCAGGAGATCGGCGCCATGTTCGCCCAAGACGGCAACCCGCGCATCGACCGGGCACAGCTGCACGACAAGGCCGACGAGCTCGACCGGTTGATCCGGCGGCTGCGCGCGATGCGGGACGGGCTGCGCCATGCCGCCGAGTGCCCCGCGCCCAGCCATCTGGAATGCCCGACCTTCCAGCGCCTTCTCAAAGCCGCCAGCGCGGATATGAAAAGAGGAAAATCAAAAGGGAAGTAGGAGCATTGGCGGAGGGGGTGGGATTCGAACCCACGAGACGGTTCCCCGCCTGCCGGTTTTCAAGACCGGTGCCTTCAACCACTCGGCCACCCCTCCAAAAGCCCGCCACGGATAGGGGCTGGTTGCGCGCCCCGGCGGTGCGGCAGGCTATATCACAGGCAAAGCGGGCTTGTCCTCCCTCTTTTGCCCGGCTCTCAGGCGAAAAAACACCTCAAAAACAAGGGCTTCGCGAACAAATCATTGTTGTTTTGCGGGGGGCAGGCTTTTTTGCCAATATGCAGCCAAAGAGGTACGCCCATGTTAAGGCGGCCCTCAGGGGGGAAATGATCAAGAGTAGTACCGATGGAGTTCAATCTTACTGAGTGGTGGGTCCCGGCAATCGCGATGATGGTGCTGGGGCTGTACATCGCCCGTTCCTTTATCACCGAATATAGGTTACCCGCGCCGGAGACGCCGGTTGCCACGCGCTCATTGAGCAGCGCGGCAGCAGACGCTGCGCAAGAGAGTGCAGGGGCAGAGGGCAGCAGCGAAGAGAGCGGCGGTAAGAAAGCAAAGGCCAAGAAGAAGCGCAGCTTCCTCTGGCGCACGAGCTGGCTCTGGGGTCCGCTCCTCATCGGCGCAGCAGCCCAGCTCTATCTGACACATATTGCGGGCATCGGCGGCTAAGGCGTTTCAGGCCTCGGCTACTTTCAGACGATATCGAGAACCGGCAGCGCGCTGCCCGGCTGGGCGAGGGCGAGAATGTCTTCGATCAGCCTGTCCGGCTCCGCAACGCCGCCATGACGCATGAGCATGGCGGCTTTTTCGATCATCTCATCCCGCTCGAGCGGCGCTTCCGGATCGCCCTTGGCGCTTTTGCGGGTCTCTTCCAGCACTTCGCCGGATTTCAGATGCACGCGCACCGCGCTGCCCCAGGAAATGGGGTAGGCGCCGTCATAAGGCTGGGCGGCGCGCAGCTCGACGCGGGCGGCCAGCGCGCGGGCATGATCTCGCTCTTTGGGTCCGAAGGCGTCGAAATCCACCTTGTCCCGCAGCAGCGCCACGGCCACCGCGTGCTGGAGCGAGAATTTCGCGTCGTAATCGGTATCCGGGGAAGGGCGGTCGCAAACATCGATGGCCGCCTGATAGACATCCGCCTCGACTTTCATAATGTCTTCAGCCGCCGCACCTGCCGCCTTCAGCCGCGCGCGCAGACCGCCCGCCGCATCGATGGCCGGATGGGTGTGACGGCAGGAGGGCCAGGGCTTGATCGAGGTGAGCGTCAATTGCCAGGGCGCATCGGCGTCGGCCAGCACCGCGCCGGGTTTTGCGTCCGGGCAGGCGGCGCGGAAAAAGCCTTTCTCGCCTTCCAGGATTTTCGGCGGGCCGGTAAAGCCGACTTTCGCAAGTTCCGCGGCGCGCAGGCCCGCTTCCGCCGCATGGCCTGCATGAAGATGCTTCGTCATGGCGCCGGTTTCCAGAAACTGCCACAGGCCCGAGGACTGGCTGCCCGCATTGCCGAGCGCATGCACGGTTTGCGCTTCGCTGAGGCCCAGAAGATGCGCGCCCGCCATGGCCGAGCCAAAGGGCCCGCAGGTCGCCGTGTTATGCCAGATTTTGTAATGCGCCGCGCCCACGGCCATGCCGACCCGTGTCGCCGCTTCAAAGCCATGCAGAACGGCGGTCAGGAACGCCGGGCCCTCCACCTCAGCGCCGGGGCGCTTTGCCAGCGCCCAGGCGGCGGGAACAACGACGCAGCCCGGATGGACCACGGAGGTGCGGTGAAGATCGTCGGTTTCCAGAATGTGGCAAAGCGCGCCCATGAGAAAGGTCCAGCGCCCGGCATCGGCCCCGCTATTGCCGGAGAGAGCCTCATTCCACCAGGCAAGGAGCGTGCGGCCGGGCTCCGAGTTTCGCCCGCCCAGAATGTTGGCCACCGCGTCCAGCACGAAAAGCGCGGCCATATCGAGATCGTGTGGGCCGACGGGCTTTTGCCGGACAAGGCGGGTCAGGCCTGCGGTTAGGCTATCCGGCAGGTTTTCTGCGGGTTTGGCTGTCTTACTCATGAGGTTCTTATAGGGGCAAAGGAGCAGGGCGTCATCCGGGCTCTTTGAACGGTGGATTTTCCCCGGAATGCGCGGAGAAGCCGACTTTTCCCCGCCCGCCGGTTTTGAGATAGAGTAAGGACGTGGTGACTTTCTTTCTGTATGATTCGAGTGTTCATGCGGGCCGGGCCGCTTTCAGGCGGCCTGACGGGGGCCAAGCAGGAGACAAGAGCGCGATCATGAGCTTATCTGGCAAGGCGGATTCGGCGGCGGTATCCGACTCGGCGGGGGCGGCACGCCTCTTCCAGAGCCGATGGATGTTTTTCCCGGTTTTGATTGTGGCGGCAGCGCTCTTTTTGAGCGGCTGCGCCGAAACACAGCTTGGCACCCATGTCGCCAAATCGGTGATGCGGGACGGCCAGCCTTCCGGTGCGGGCGGCGTCTATAAGGTCGGTTCGCCCTATCAGATTTTTGACGTCTGGTATTATCCCGCCGAGGACGAGACGTACGATTCCACGGGTATTGCCTCCTGGTATGGGCCGCAATTTCACGGCAAACCGACCGCGAATGGCGAAATCTTCGACATGAATGCGATCAGCGCGGCCCATCCCACTTTGCCCATGCCGGTGCTGGCGCGGGTGACGAATTTGGAGAACGGGCGCTCGCTCGTCGTGCGGATCAATGACCGCGGCCCCTTCGCCAAAGGACGCGAGATCGACCTCTCGCGCCGGGCCGCTGAACTTCTCGGCTATCTGAAACAGGGCACCGCAAAAGTGCGGGTACAATATCTCAGCCGCGCGCCGCTGCCGGGCGAGCCGCCAGTGCAGGTGGCCTCGGCCAAGGAAAGCTTCGTCATGCCGGCGCCCGAGACACCGGTAGAGTCGCTGAAGCCGGTGCCGACGGGTAATGTGCAGACGGCCGCGCTGGCGGGCAGTCAGGCAGCTTCCACCCCGAAAGCCACGATGGCGCCGATCTCATCCGCGCCCGCCGACGGAATGCAGCCCGTCAGAGACGATCCTGTTTCCCCGCAACCCGGCGTCGATGTCGTGCCGGTGGCAGGGCCCAACCAGCTCTACGTTCAGGCCGGGGCGTTCTCCAGCATCGAGAATGCGCAGCTCGTGCAAAGCGAGCTTGCCGCGCTCGGCGATGTGACCGTCACGCCGGTCAATGTCTCCGGGCGCACGCTTTACCGCGTGCGGGTTCCGGCCAATAACGTGGAGATGGCCGACACGCTGCTCAATAGCGTGGTCGATAAAGGACATCACGGCGCCCGCATCATTGTGGAATAAGCGCCGACTTTCTAAACTCCCGGCTTGCGAGCCGGGCTCACCGGCACCGGACAGCTATCGGGCAGGAGTATTATGATCCGTTCCTACATTCAGGCGGCACGCTTTTCGTTTCTCGTTTTCACCGTCGCGGCTTTCACCCTGGCCGCTGGCGCCACCGGCGCCTACGCCTCCTTTGAAACCAAGGCGGAATATGCCGTTCTCATGGACGGGGAAACCGGCGCCATTCTTTACGAGAAAAAAGGCGACGAACTGATGAGCCCGGCCAGCATGTCGAAGCTCATGACCATGACGATGCTGTTCGAAGCACTTAAGGAAGACCGGATCAGCCTTGAGGATGAATTCACCATCTCCGAAAACGCCTGGCGTAAGGGCGGGGCGGCGTCGGGTTCTTCGACCATGTTCGCGAAAGTTCATTCGCGCATTCCGGTGAAAGACCTGATCCAGGGTGTCATCGTACAATCGGGCAACGATGCCTGCATCGCCATTGCCGAAGGGCTGAAAGGCTCCGAGGCCGCATTTGCCGAAGCCATGACCGACCGCGCACGGGAGATCGGCATGGACAAGGCGACCTTCGCCAATTCCACAGGCTGGCCCGACCCGGACCAGAAAATGACCGCGCGGGAACTCGCGATCCTTGCCCGGCACATGATCTACGATCTGCCTGAATACTATCCCTATTTCGCGGAAACCGAGTTCACCTGGAACGGCATCACGCAGCACAACCGCAACCCGCTTCTCTATCTCGGCATGGGTGTGGACGGGCTGAAAACCGGCCATACGGAAGACAGCGGCTATGGCCTTGTCGCCTCCGCCGAGCGGGGCGACCGACGGCTCATCATGGTGGTGAACGGGCTCGGCTCGGAGCGCGAGCGCTCGGAAGAAAGCCAGAAGCTGATGGAATGGGGCTTCCGCGAGTTCAAGGAATACGATCTTTATGCCTCAGGTTCGGTGGTCGAAAATGCCGATGTCTGGCAGGGCGTCTACGACAAGGTGCCGCTCGTCGTCACCGAGGACGTGACGATCATCATGACGCGCGACGCGCGCAAGGACATGAAAGTCACCGCCGAGTGGAACGGCCCTCTGCAGGCGCCGATCACCGCTGGTGAACAGGCGGGCACACTCGTCGTCACAGCGCCCGATATGCCGACACGGCGCATTCCGCTTGTGGCGGGAGCCGATGTCGAGCAGCAGGGCCTTTTCGGGCGCGCGATCGCTTCCCTCAAACAAATGATCATGGGCCAATAACGGGTCCAGCGAGCGGGGGCCAGTGAGCGGAACGCGCGGGCATTTCATCAGCTTCGAAGGCGGCGAAGGCGCCGGCAAGTCGACGCAGATCGCGCGCCTTGCCGAGTGGCTTTCCGGGCGCAGCATCGACGCCGTCAAAACCCGCGAGCCGGGCGGCTCCCCCGGCGGCGAGGTGATCCGCAAATTGCTGGTGGAAGGCGATGCGGACCGCTGGGACGGCAAAACCGAAGCGCTGCTCCATTTCGCTGCCCGCGCCGACCACTTGGCGCGCACCATCCGCCCGGCGCTTAAAGAAGGCCGCTGGGTGCTCTGCGACCGTTTCGCGGACTCATCCATGGCCTATCAAGGCTATGGGCATGGACTCGGCCCCGCCTTTATTCAGACACTCTACGATCTTGTGGTGGGGGATGAGGGACCGGAACTCACGCTGATTTTCGATCTGCCGGTCGAAGAGGGCCTGAAGCGCGCCGCGTCGCGCGCTGGCGGCGAGGACCGTTATGAAGGCATGGACAAGGCCTTTCACGAACGCCTGCGCGCCGCTTTTCTCGACATTGCCAAGAAAGCGCCGGAGCGCTGCGTGGTGATCGATGCGGGACAAGACATGGATGCGGTGACGGCAGCGATGATTGCCGCAGTCACACGCCATTTCGGCCTGAAGGAGACGGCATGAGCGAGCTACCGGAAGCCGACCGGCAGGGCGATCTTCCCGCGCCGCGCGAGACGAGCGAGCTGATCGGCCAGGAAAAAGCCGAGGCTGCTTTTCTTGATGCCTATATGAGCGGGCGCATGCATCACGCCTGGCTGCTGACGGGGCCGAAGGGCGTCGGCAAAGCGACGCTCGCCTACCGCATGGCGCGCTTCGTCTTGAAATACGGCGACGCGGAAACGGCGAAAGCAATGGGCGTATCGAGCTTGCAGATGGATGAAGCCGATCCGACTTTCCGGCAAATCGCCGGGCTCGGCCATATGGACCTTCTCTTGCTGCGCCGCCCGGCGGATGAAAAAACCAAGAAGCTGAAAACCGTCATCCCGGTGGAAGAAGTCCGCCGCACGGCCGGGTTCTTCGGCAAGAGCGCCGGGGGCGGGGGCTGGCGTGTGGCAATCGTCGATAGCGCCGACGAGATGAACGCCAATGCAGCGAACGCGCTTTTGAAAGTACTCGAAGAGCCGCCCGCCAAAAGTCTCTTCATTCTGATTTCCCATCAGCCGGGGCGCTTGCTGCCAACCATCCGCTCGCGCTGCCGCAAGCTGGCGCTGACGCCGCTCGCGCCCGAAGCGATCGACCGCATTCTGGCGCAACATGCGCCCGACCTTGCCCCGGAACAGGCCGCCCTTGTTGCCGCGCTATCCGAAGGCAGCGCCGGCCGGGCGCTTTCCATTGCCGCTGCAGGGGGTATCGAGCTTTACACGCAAATGATGACGGTGCTTTCCAGCCTGCCGCGGCTCGATATTAAGGCGCTGCACGCTTTTGCCGATATGGCTGCGAGGCGCGGGCAGGACGACAAGTTCGATATGGCGCTGGAACTCCTCGGCGACTGGGCGGCACGGCTGGTGCGCACACTCTCCCAAGGGCCGGACAGCACGACACTGCCGCGCGAGGGCGAGCTGGCGGCGCGGATCGGGCAAAGCAGCAGTCTTGGCGGCGGCCTTGATCGCTGGGTTGAGGTATGGGAAAAGATCGGCGCGATGGCCGCCCGGGCGAACGCGCTCAACACCGACCGCAAGCTGGTGATTTTGAACGCTTTTTCGCTGATCGAGGCGGCCTCGCGTGGATTGACGGTTCGGGCCTGAGCCCGGCCACAGCAAGTAAAGTTCAGATATGACGGCTCCCAAAGCCTTTTACATCACGACGGCGATTTCCTACCCCAATGGCCCGCCCCATATCGGCCATGCCTATGAAGCGATTGCCACGGATATTCTGGCGCGCTTCAAGCGGCTGGACGGGGTCGATACCTATTTCCTGACCGGCGTGGACGACCACGGGCAGAAGATGGTGCAGACCGCCAAGGAACGCGGCGTGAGCCCGCAAGAGCTGGCCGATGAAATGGCGCCGCTCTTCAAGAAAATGTGCGCCGTTCTGAACATCTCCAACGACGATTTCATCCGCACGAGCGAGCAGCGCCATATTCTGGCGGCGCAGACGCTGTGGGAGAAGTTGGCCGCCAAGGGCGATATCTATCTCGATAAATATGCCGGCTGGTACTCGGTGCGGGACGAAGCCTATTACGGCGAAGACGAGCTGAGCGACGGGGACGACGGCAAGAAATATGCGCCGACGGGCACGCCGGTCGAATGGATCGAGGAGGAGAGTTATTTCTTCCGCCTCTCCGCTTATGCGGATCGGCTGCTGGAGCTTTACGAAAAGCACCCGGATTTCATTCTGCCCGAGACGCGGCGCAATGAAGTCGCGGCCTTCGTGAAGCGCGGGCTCAACGATCTGTCCATCTCGCGCACCAAGATCGATTGGGGCGTGCCGGTGCCGGGCGATCCCAAACACGTCATGTATGTGTGGGTCGATGCGCTGACGAATTACATCACCGGCGTCGGCTATCCGAATGTGGAATCGGAAAGTTTCAAACATTACTGGCCGGCCGATGTGCACATTATCGGCAAGGACATCGTGCGCTTTCACGCGATGATCTGGCCGGCGCTTTTGATGGCCGCCGAGATCGATCTGCCGAAACGCATTTACGGCCACGGTTTCCTTTTCAACCGCGGCGAGAAAATGTCGAAGTCGGTGGGCAATGTGATCGATCCTTTCACGATCACGCAGACTTATGGCACCGATCAGATCCGCTATTTCTTCGCCCGTGAAGTGCCCTTCGGCCAGGATGGCAGCTACAGCCATGAGACGGTGGTGAACCGCATCAATGCTGACCTTGCCAACGATCTGGGCAATCTGGCGCAGCGCTCCTTGTCGATGATCGCCAAGAACCTGGAGGGCAAGGTGCCGGAACCGGGCGCGTTGACAGCGGAAGACAAAGCCATTCTAGACCAGGCAGGCGCCATGCTCGGCGCCGCGCGCGTTCATATGGACGGTCAGCAGATCCATCAGGCGCTTGGCGTCATCTGGGACACGGTGGCCGAGGCCAACCGCTATTTCGCTGGCCAGGAGCCCTGGGCGCTGAAGAAAACGGACCCCGCGCGCATGGGCACGGTGCTCTATGTCACCGCCGAGGTGATCCGCCGCGTTGCCATTCTGGCCCAGCCGGTGGTGCCGAGCGGGGCGGCGAAGCTGCTCGACCTTTTGGCCGTGCTGCCGGAAGCGCGCAGCTTTGCCAGCCTCGATGCTGAGCTTGTGCCGGGCACGGCGCTGCCTGCGCCGAGCGGCGTCTTCCCGCGTTTTGTGGATGAGGAAAAGGGGCAGGCATGAACCTTCTCGTCGACAGCCATTGCCATCTCGATTTCAAGGATTTCGACGGCGAGACCGACGCCATCGTAAAACGGGCGGGCGCGGCCGGTGTCGGCCTGATGGTGACGATCGGCACCAAGGTGACCGAATTCGACAAGGTGCTCGCCGTGGCCGAGCGCTATGACAATATCTTCTGCACCGTGGGCATTCACCCCCATGAAGCGGAAAGCGAGCCGGAGGTGGATGCGGCCCGCCTGATCGAGCTTTCCCGCCACCCGAAAGTCGTCGGCATCGGGGAAACCGGGCTCGATTATTATTACGAGCACAGCCCGCGCGAGGCGCAGCAGAAGAATTTCCGCTCCCATATCTGGGCGGCGCGGGAAACGGGGCTGCCGCTCATCGTCCATACCCGCGAGGCGGATGCGGACACGGACCGCATTCTTTCCGAGGAAATGGCCGAAGGCGCCTTTCCTGGACTTCTCCATTGCTTTTCTTCCGGGCGGGCGCTGGCCATGAAGGCGGTCGATCTCGGGCTTTATATTTCCCTCTCCGGCATTCTGACCTTCAAATCAGCCGAAGATATCCGCCAGACGGCGGCGGATGTGCCGCTCGAGCGGCTGCTGGTCGAAACGGATTCGCCTTACCTTGCCCCTGTGCCCGAGCGCGGCAAACGCAACGAACCTTCCTTTGTCGTCCATACCGCAGCCAAGCTCGCCGAAATCAAAGGCATGGGCGAGGGCGAGCTTGCCGGGGTCACGACCGATAATTTCTTCCGGCTCTTTACCAAAGTGCCGCGCGAGGCACTGGCCGCATGACGCTGAAAGTAACGATCCTGGGCTCCGGCTCCTCGGGCGGTGTGCCGCGTATTGGCGGGCATTGGGGCGCGTGCGATCCCAACGAGCCGAAGAACCGGCGCCGCCGCTGCTCCATCCTTCTGGAGCGCTGGGAAGACGATCCGGCCAAGAAAACGACCGTGCTGGTCGATACCTCCCCGGATATGCGCGAGCAATTGCTTGATACGGGCGTCGAATGGCTGGACGGGGTGCTGTACACCCATGAACATGCCGATCAGGCGCACGGTATCGACGACCTGAGAATGGTGGCGATCAACCGGCGCCGGCGGGTCGATGTCTATATGGACGGCCCCACCTCGGACGTGCTCACCAGCCGTTTCGGCTATTGCTTCCAGTCACCGGAAGGTTCGTCCTATCCGCCGATCCTGCACGGCCATCTCATCAAAGTCGGCAAGCCGGTGACGATCGAAGGCGAGGGCGGGCCGATCACTGCGTTGCCGTTTGATCAGGATCATGGGGCCATTCGCTCTCTCGGGTTCCGGATCGGCCCTTTCGCTTATTCCAGCGATCTGGTGGACTTGCCGGAAGAAAGCTTCGAGATGCTGGAAGGCGTGTCGTGCTGGGTGGTGGACGCGCTGCGTTACACGCCGCATCCGACCCATTCCAATGTCGAGACGGCGGTGGGCTGGCTGAAACGGCTGGCAGTACCGCACGGCGTGCTCACCAATCTGCATGTCGATCTCGACTACCAGACCTTGAAGCGGGAGCTGCCGGAAGGCATCGAGCCGGCCTATGACGGAATGGTGCTCGAGTTTGAGAATTATGGTTAACAGATGAGCATAAGCGTTTGGGAACAGTGTGATTTTGAAATTTCCACCGATCCCGAAAGGCTCGATAAAGACCGGATTCTCGCCAATCTTCGCGCCACTTACTGGGCAGCGAAAAGCTCACCTGAAAATCTCTGGCTAAGCATCTGTAATTCCAGAGTTTATGGCGTTTACCATAAATCCGAAGGCCAAGTGGGCTTCGGCCGCGCGGTGACGGACTATGCGCGCTTTGCCTGGATATCGGATATCTATATCGAAGAGGCCCATAAGGGGCAGGGGCTTGGCAAATGGCTGATGACCTGCATCCTCGCCGACCCCCGGCTTGCCACCGTCAACCGCTGGATGCTGGCGACCGACGACGCGCACGGGCTATACCGCCAGCACGGGTTCGAACCGCTGGAGGCGGCGGAAGCTGCGAAAGTAATGCAGCGGCGGCGCCCGCTCGCCTAAGAGTTCAGCATAGATTTCACGGTAGTTTCTTGTGAGCGCCGTCACAGAAGGGTGCACGGGAGGTCTGCTTGCACTGGCACAGCCAGACCTTCTGATCCTTTTCGGCCTTATAGGCGAGGGGTTCGATGCCGCTGCCCTTATGGGAGCCATCGCAGAGCGGCTGCTTCTTGGATAGCCCGCATTGGCACCAGAAATAAGTCCTGCCGGCCTGAAGTTCCATCTCTGCCGGTTCGCGTGCGGCCACTTGCGGTTCCATGAATGTCCTCCCTTGAGAATGCGACTTAGCACTGGCTGCCAGAGCGCTGAAAAAGCAAAATTTACCACGCCCGGAAACCAGCTCTTTACCGGTCATGCCGCATCACTGATCTGTCACAGTGAGTGGTACAACGCCGTGCCCGGAAGCCGTCCAAAAACATCGCAGTCATCCGGTTATACTGCCGCCGGGCAGTGGAACGTCCTGCTATGTCTCGGCGATCTTACGGTGCGCCCACTGATGCGCGCAATTTGCCGTGCGAGCGATTTCGATCACGTCTACGAGACGGAAACCGCCAAAGACGCCTTCCGGACCATGCTGATCGACGAGAAACCCGTGGACGTGGTGATTTGCGGGCCGCTCACCCATGTGGATACGGGGCTGAAACTTGCCCGGGCCATCCGTAAATCCTCCACCGAAGAAATCCGCCGCCTGCCCATCATCATGGTGAGCACTTCCGCCGTGGTCGAAGACATTGTCGCAGCGCGCGATGCAGGCGTAACGGAGTTCCTGACCCTGCCGGTTTCCTCCGAAATGCTGATGACGCGCATCGCCCATTCGATCGCCCATCCGCGCGAGTTTGTGGCGACGGGCAGCTATGCGGGCCCGGACCGGCGCCGCCTCGGCCTGCCGCGCAAAGGCGAGGAGCGCCGCAAAAGAGCCCCGGATTCCGGCCTTTAGAGCCAGTTTCGGCGAACAATTCCCCGGCTCTTTCGTTTTCTAAAGAGAACGACATGACGCTGGAGGAAGATATGGACCTCGCAGAACTGATCGACGATGCCCGGGAAAGGGGCTTCACTACCAATTTCGCCGTGAAAAAAGATAAGCTGACCTGCGATGAAGGCCGCTGCACCTTCGCATTGCCGGAACTGAAGCTGATCGACAGCCAAAGCGTCGATTGCGGCACGGACCCCGGCGATGAGGCAACGCTCTATCTCATCGAAACGCAGCGCGGCGACCGCGGCTATTTGGTACTGCCTTATGCGCCCGAAGCCGACCCCGACAAGACGGAATTCGTCGACGCGCTTTTGAAAAAAGCCGGGTGAGGGGTCATTTCTGCCTCAAGCGGCGGTGCCCGCCGCGTGCCTTAATGTGTAAGCCTTGGGGCAGAACGCCCTCATTCTCTCTATTCTCTTCCGTTTCTCTCTGCCAAGCTGCGCCCAAAGCCTAAATCAGGGAGAAGACGAAATGAGAGTGAAGAAAGCGCGGATCCAACCGCTCGACCCGAAGGATATGAGCGAGGACACGCGGGAGATCGCCGCCAAGGCCGGCAAAGACCTCAATATCTTCCGCACCATGGCCAACCACCCGAAAATGCTGAAGAAGTTCCTCGTTTACGGAGGCTATATCCTGGCAGGCTCGACCTTGCCGGCGCGCGAACGCGAACTCGTCATCCTGCGGATCGGCTATCTCTGCCAGGCGGGCTATGAATGGACGCAGCATGTGCGGATCGCCCGCGAGGCCGGGATGAGCGATGAGGAAATCCGCTCCTGCGTGAGCGGGCCGCAAACGCCGGATCTCAGCGCCGCCGACAAGGCGCTTTTGCAGGCAACGGACGAGCTGCATCACGACCAGCATATCAGCGACGCGACCTGGGCCGAGCTTGCCAAGCATTTCAGCGAGCAGCAGATGATGGACATAGTGATGACCGCTGGCCAGTACACGATGGTCTCCATGGCGCTTAATTCCTTCGGCGTTCAGCTTGAGGAAGGCGACGTGCAATGGAACGTGTGAAGCCCAGCGACGGCGGGCGGCTAGCCGGGAAAATCGCCATCGTCGTCGGCGCCGGCCAAGCGCCGGGCGAAGGGCTCGGCAATGGCCGGGCGACCGCCATACGCTTTGCAGAGGAGGGCGCAGAGGTCCTTCTGGTCGACCGCAATCTTAAATCTGCCGAGGAAACACTTGATTTGATTGAAAAATCCGGTGGCAAAGGCGCAGCGCTGGAAGCTGATATCTCGGTGGAAGACGATTGCCGGGCGATTGCCGAAGCATGCCTGAAAACCTATGGCCGCATCGATATTCTGCACAACAATGTCGGTATCGGCCATGTGGCGGACCAGGATGCGGTCTCCATGGATGAGGAAATCTGGGAGCGTATTTTCCGGGTGAACATGAAAGGGATCATGCTGGTCTGCAAACACGTGCTTCCGGCGATGATCGAGGCGCGATCCGGCGTCATCACCAATATTTCCTCGATCGCCGCCGTTTGCACACCGCCGCAGCTTTTCGCCTATAAATCCTCGAAAGCCGCGCTGAATGCCTTCACACAGGCCATGGCCCTGAAATACGCCGCAAAGAACATCCGCGCCAACGTAATCATGCCGGGGCTGATCGAAACGCCCATGGCGACGGAGCAGCATGTCAGCGGCGAGGAACGGCAAAAGCGCAACGAGATGCGCAACAAGGCCGTGCCGCTCGGCCGCCAGATGGGCAACGCCTGGGACATTGCCAACGCATCGCTGTTTCTGGCCTCAGACGAGGCGCGCTTCATCACCGGCGTGCTTTTGCCCGTGGATGGGGGCCAGTCGGCCCGGACGGGCTGACGGACGGCGCCCAGGTTGTGTCAGAGCCGGCGGGAAGCCGCCAAAGGCAACGCGCGGATGGCGGTAAACAACAAAAATCCGGCCGGTCCGAACAAGAACGTCACCGGCAAACAGGGCGCAACCATCCAGAATTTGACGCCTTGCCGCCGCGCCGCGCGGCAGATCCAGGCGCCGACAATGAGATCGAAGGCCAGGAAATGAACCCATCCGGCCATCAGGGCATTTGGACTGGAAAACAGCTGCCGTACGTCAGCAAAAGTCCCGAAACCGCCGCCATTTTGGGCCGGAAAAGCGATTATCAGGACCGTATATCCCAGCGAGAGGAGTCCCGGCACCCAAAGTCCGGCAATCCGGTCGGACCAAATGGGTATCCAGGGCGAGAGCAGGAGCGCGAGCCATCCGGCCATGGCAATCAGGCCTGCGGCTGAGAAGAGAAGTTCATAATTCATGACGTATCCAATGCGGCAAAATGCGTGCATGGGCATATAAGTCATTATACTTGCATATGCAAGCAATATGATCTATATATCCCGCATGAATGATATTGCCAGCATAAACGCGCTGAGACTGTTGCAGTCCGCCGATGAATTCCGCGCCAGGCTTGCCGGGGAATTTTCCGCTGTTCACGGCCTTTCCGTGAACGAGTTTTTCCTGCTCATGCACTTGGATAAGGCGCCGAACCGGCGCCTGTCACGGGTCGAGCTTGCCAAGCGCATGCATGTGAGCGCGTCGACCGTGACGCGCATGGTCGCGCCGATGGAAAAGATCGGCGTCGTGGACCGGGAGGCCGATGCCCGCGATGCGCGGTTTGCCTTCGTGACCATTACCGAGACCGGGCGGACCAAATTGAACGAAGCCTATGCAACATTCCAAAAGCGCGCCGGATACATGTTCCAGGACCGCTGGACGGAAGCCGAACTGAACGAACTCTCAGAACTGCTCAACCGGCTTGTGGCGGGCACAGCGGCGAACCTGACCTAGGAGAAGTCCGCCATTCTTGTCCTTAATTATTTTCCATAATATATATTATGCGCCAAATAGATCTTAGAATCCGGCATTAAGCAGGTTGGCTGTGAAGACCCCTCTCTGCCGCTATTCCGCCGCCTTGCCGAACAGCGCCAGGAGATCGCCGTAACCTTCGGCGGCCATTTCTTCGACGGGAATAAAGCGGATCGAGGCCGAATTGATGCAATAGCGCAGGCCCGTTTCCGGCGGCCCGTCGGGAAAGACGTGGCCGAGATGGCTGTCGGCGCCGCCGGAGCGCACTTCGACCCGGACCATGCCGTGGCTCGTGTCTTTCAGTTCGTTGATTTCTGCGCCTTCCAGCGGGCGCATGAAGCTCGGCCAGCCGCAGCCGGAATCGAATTTGTCCTTTGAAGAGAAAAGCGGCTCGCCGGAGACGATGTCGACATAGATCCCTTCCCCCTTGTGGTTCCAATATTCATTGGAAAAGGGGCGCTCGGTTCCGTTTTCCTGCGTCACCCGGTATTGCTCGGGTGTCAGGCGGCGAAGGGCCTCGTCGGTCTTTTTATAAGGGCTCATAGGGGCTCTCCTTCAACTCTGCTTTTCCCGGATGCTAGTGCCGCAAAGGCCGCCCCGGCAAGTCACGGCCGATAACAAAACGCCGAAGCCGGAGGGGCCTCCGGCTCCGGCGCTCATATGCTGGCCGGTGCTATTGCCGCGACATCTGCGCGGCGGCGGGTTCTTTCATGAAATGGCCCTGCCCTTGGTGCTGCTCATAGGCTTGCCTCTGATGAGCCGCGACGCCGGGCGTTTCGATAACGGGGCGCAGCGGGTCGATATTTTTGCGCGTGGCAAGATAGTCGGGCCGCGGCGCATTTCCGCAGAACGGCGCGACGGGCTTGTTCTCCACGCTGTTGCAAACGAAGAAGAGGTTGCGGCGCGGATAAGGCGAGAGATTGTTCGCCGAGGCGTGCAGCGTATTGCTTTCGAAAATCACCAGCGAGCCCGCCGGGCCGCGCGGCGCCACAATGCCTCCCTTCCGTGCGAGGGCCCGCAGGTCCTTTTCCGCCGGCACACCCAGGGTCTGAGACTTCAGCGATTCTTCCCAATTCTTCGGCGGCGTGATGCCGGTACACGGCACGAAGGTCTTGTGCGAGCCGGGGATCAGCATCAAGGGGCCGTTGAAGTCGTTATTCTCCGTCAGCGTAATCGAAAAGCTGATGCAGCGTGGACGCGGCATGCCGTCTTCCGCGTGCCAGGTCTCGAAATCCGAATGCCAGTTGAAACCATTGCCCCGGAAGGCCGGCTTGTCGTTGATCCGCGATTGATGGATATAAACGTCGGACCCGAGCAACTGATGCGCGATATCCAGCAAACGGGGATCTCGGCTGAGCCGGTCGAACCGTTCGGACAGCTTATGAACGGCGAAGATGGAACGGATTTCGCCGGTATATTTCTCCGTGACGGTTTCTTCTCTCTCCTTGATGGCCGGGTCTTTCGTATAGCCATCAAGGTCTTTGAGAAAACCGTTCACCTCGCTCTCAGTCAGAAAGTTCTCGAGAAAGAGAAAACCGTTTTCCTCGAACGAATGCACTTCATCCGGCCGCAGTGGCCCCTTCCCATAAGATGCCGGATGCCCGTAGACAACCGGGTCCGGCCGCGCGAAAGGTTCAATCCGTTCCTTGGTTCTGGTTGGATATTGATCTTCGAAATACGTCAAGACAACTCCTCCATCCGATCATGGCGGGCCTCGGCATCGTGGATGAAAGAAGAACCGGGCCGCGCATCTGATGACACCCAACCCTGCCCTGAGAACGCGCCGGATCATCCGGTGTTCCTTGGTCACTCGTTCTCGGTGGCAGTGTTTTTGGAACCGGCAACAGCCGGTCAAGAGCTGAGCAGGCGGTGCCTGCCAGGGCTGGTCTGATAGGCCGCAAGTGGGACCCGGCCAGCCGGGATTCAATATGCGCCTTGCGATTTACTGTCAAGCGACCGGGCAAGCGGCAGGGTGACCGCCCCACAACCGGCGTTTAGTAGCGCAGAATGGCGCCGGCCATCCCCTCTTCCGGAAGCCGCTCTTGCGGCACGACAAAAATGTCGCCGCCATGAGCAAGCGTCTGGCGCGCCATGACATTGCGCAATAGCGAGACGGCTTCTTCTTCGGCGTTTTCTTTGTTGTTCGGCCCGCGCGTGCCGGGCGAGGCGCGCTCGTCTTCGGCAAGAAGCAATGTGTCGATGCGCCCGTCGCGCGCCATATCGACAATATCCGATTCCAGAAGACATACGCTCTCATCGCCCCGCTCATGCCCCGCGGCAAGACGGTCCAACGCATCGTCGATCGGACGCACCAGAACGGGTTCGGCGAGCGGCCAGACGTGAGAGAAGACATCCGCCTCGTTCATGCCGTGATAGGCCTTATCCACGCCTTCCTGCATCAACCCCGGATGCCGGGCGAATTTGCGGTAATAGCCGAGCAGGTTGGGATCGCCCAATGCGATGAGCGGCGCATGAATACCGGAAAGGTATTCGTCCACGGCCTTCGCCGCGCCGTGCACATAGTGCTCGATCTGCACCTGATGATAATCCTCGGGACTGTCGCCCTGGCTATGATGCTGGATGCCGGGCGTGCCCGCGCTGCCCCGGCTGGAGGAGTGAAACCCGACATCGGCAGGCAATTGCGTTTGCCCTTTAATCGCACCGAAATTCGGCATGTGGAGCTGATCGATACGGACACAACCGGATTTATCGCAGCGGAAGAGATGACTTTCCTTGAGGCTGAGCGCGACCGTATAGAAGGTGCCGTGCGGTTCGAGCGCCGGGAGAAGCGGCGCGATGTGATAGCGGCCGCCGACCGCTACTTCTTCTCCAACATTCAGCGGCAGCCGAAAGAGCTGGAACCCCTCTTCGGAAAAGAAGATCGCCGCGCCTTTCGTTTCCGGCTCTTCGAAGAGCCGCGCTTTTTCAAGCTGTGCCCAGGCGTTTTCAAAAACGCCCGCGCGGTAAACTCCGCTCTCCTTCGCTTTTTCTTCCGCCAGCCGCATGAGTTTCTTCAGCCGAATGCGATTCTTTTCTTTTTCATCCGGGAGGGTACGGACAGGAAGAAAAAGAGAAACCGCAAGGGCGAATTCAAGTGCGGAGAGTTTTTTCAATTCGCGTTTTAGAACCATGGAAATCTCCCTTGACTAATCAGGCATAGAGCTTCCCTGCCGCCTGCTGATTTCAACTGCTCCTGTTATCAACAGCAACGTTCTTTGAGCGGCGGCCGTTCCAATCCCGCCGGCCGCGCTGATTGCGATTCGAATAGAAGTTTTCCTGGCCGGAACACGCAGACCTACATGTCGTTTCTTAGGAAACTCTCCGAGAAACAGAACGATGCTGAAAGCTGCAGACATAATGGAGCCGGCGCGGGCAACCGTTCACACGGATCACCCGCTACGCGAAGCGCGTGTGCGCCTTGAACGCTTTCACACCGATACGCTGATTGTCCTTGATGGTGATGAGGTCATCGGCACTTTGCACCGCCGCCAGCTCGACGCGTGCACCGAACCGGAGCAAGAAGATCATCCCGTTTGTGACTATGTCAGCCCCGTTGCCGTGACCTGCGCGCCAAGCGATGAAGCTGCGCAGATAAGGAATATCTTTCGCGCGGATAAACACCTTTCACTCATACTCGTTGTCGATGACAGGCGGTGCTTGAAAGGTGTTATCTTTTGCAATGCCCTTAGCCAAATAGGTTCGCACAGTGCACGCGGTACGCCCGACGCTTCGATCCCGCAAGATCCGGCAGGTGGCCATGCCCCGTCTGCGCGGCCCGGTGAGCTGAAGGTCTATAGCGACCTGCCACATATCGAAACGCGGCACATTCGGAAATAACGGCCCTGTGCTGCGCAAAGGGAAGTCTCTCTTCCCGCCATTCACTTCAAATAAGGAGGTCTGTTATGAAGATCCAAGACATCATGACCAAGACCGTGGATTGGATTTCGCCGGACATGGCGCTCAAGGATGCCGCCCGGAAAATGAAGGAAGATGATGTGGGCTTCCTTCCCATCGGCGAAAACGACAAGCTGATTGGCATGCTCACCGACCGGGATATCGTTTTGAACTGCATTGCCGAAGGCAAAGACCCGGCCAAGCTGACCGCGAAAGACGCCATGCATGAGCGCGTACGCTATCTCTTCCAAGATCAAACCATCGAAGAGGCCGCCAATAACATGGCCCAAAACAAGGTGCGGCGCATGCCCGTACTGGACAGGGACAAGCGTCTTGTCGGCGTGATTTCACTTGGAGATATTGCCGCTTGCGGCGAGCAGGATTATGCCGGCCGCGCCTTGCAGGAAATTGCCAAAGCGGCGTAACGCGCCAGCAACCGCAATGCCATAAACCCCGCCGTTTTTTCCCGCGGCGGGGTTTTACGCGCGTGCCCAAGCACCTTTCATGAGTGTGCGGTAGACGAACTCTTTCCACCCGCCTGACGCAAGTTCCAGCCTATCAAGCGCCGCGAGCTGCGCGGTATCCGGCGCGGGTGCGCGCAGCCCTTCCCAGAAGAGCCTTGCCATCGCCGCCTTGCCCTTTCCCGCCGCCTTCAGCTCGCCAAGGGCGCGAAGCGCGCATTGCTCTTCTTGCGTGAAGTCGGAGCCGAAGGGGAACGCCGGAAAAAATCCTTGCGCGCGAGCGTCCGCCAGAAGCGCCTCGTTTTTCTCCGGCCTGTTGCCGGGCCGCGGCAAAGGATCGGAGGGCCGAATTTTCCCGGCCTTCAGCGCTTCTTCGCGTAAGTCTTTTTGAAACCGTTCATCGGCAATGGCCAGCATACGCAGGATGCATTGCCGGTCCGAGCAGCCCCAAAGATCGGCAACCCCATACTCAGTGATAAACACATCGCGCTGATGGCGCGGGATGGTGGTTTCTCCATATGTCCAGACCACATTCGATTTTACTGCGCCGCCGCTCCGGCGCACCGCGTTCAACATCAGGAACGAGCGTGCATCGGCCATGGCATGGGCCTGCTCGACAAAATCATGCTGGCCGCCCACCCCGCTCACCACCTTGCCGCTATCCAGCGTATCGGAGGCGGCAGCGCCCAGAAGTGTCGCGATCATCGTGTTGTTGATGAAGCGGGCATTCTTGCGCTCGGCCCTTTTGCGCTCTTCTTCGCCGTAAAGGGAGTTCGTGAAGGAAATCGGCACCATGTCGAACTTGCGCCGCTCTTCTTCGCTCATACCCCGCAGGCGCCGGTAAAAGCTGTGCGAGCCGACAAAAAACCCGCCATGAAGCACATGCCCGCCAGCCACCTCGCGCTTCAAGATGCCTGCCTCATAAAGGTCAAGGAACCCTTCAACGAACATTTCAGAGGAGGCATAAAGCCCTTCCGAAAAAGGTTCCGTCTCGCGCGGCCCCGCTTCATCCAGATCCGGCGCGATGCGCGCAATCAGCTCCTTGAAAAGCGCGTTATGTTTGTGGCGGAGAATAAGCGCGTAGGTGACGGCATCGCCGAGCGAGCCGATACCGATCTGCAGCGTACCGCCATCCTTAACGAGGCTTGCCGCATGGAGCCCTGCCACATAATCCTCCGTCGCAACGGGCCGTTTCGGGGCGGCGAAGATGGGAAATTCCACATCCGGTGTATCGAGAATGGCATCGAATATGTCGGCCGGCACTTCGGCCGTGCCCGGCATGAAGGGCAAGGAGCGGTTGACCTGCCCGACAATCCAAATTTTTTCCCCTGCCGCCTTGCGCCGTTTCAGCTCCGGGAGAATATCGAGCGTCACATCCGGGTTGCAGGCAAGGCTATAGCGGGGCTCCGGCCCGCTTTCATCCACGGCAATGAGCTGGGCAAGCAGATTGATATGCTTGTCGAGCAGAGCCTTGCCCGCCGCAGTGTAATTCGCGCTGACATAGTTCTGCTGTGCAGCCGCATCGGAGAGCCAGGCACCGGAATTGAGAAAGAACTCGGAGACACGCACATTCTCCGGTAACCGTCCGCGCCTTGCCGCCGTGGCGTAAGCAAGATCGACATACCCTTCGAAGTGCCGCTCGACAAAGGGCTCCAGGAACCGCGCCTCCAGCTCGGATGAGGCGCGCGGCCGCTCGAGCGTCAACGCGGTCAGAATATCGAGCGAGAGCGCGCGGTCCTTTTCCGCTTCCTCGAACAGCGCATTGATGATGTGGGTCGCCTTGCCGATACCAAGCGGCAGCCCCACTTCGAGCGCAGGACCGAGTTCTGCTGTAATGTCCCGCGCAAGCTGGCGCGGGTCCCGATACGTTAGCATGCATCCCCCATCGACCACCCGCTCGCAGGCCCTTTGCCTTCGGGGCCGGACGGCCCGGTCAGGAGGAGCCGGCAGCCCGTAGCGGCGGGATAGGAAGAGGATCATCTTCCTTGCCGGAACTCAAGAGTGCACCGAAACGCTCCGGTTCGAATTCATCGACCACCACGGCCCGGTGCACCGCTTCGGCCGCTTCGTTAAGAAGCGCAAACTCGCTGGCGCTTAGGACATTCGCTTCTTTAGCCTCTCCCCACTTGTCTTCATACCCGGCCTTGCGCAGGCGTTCTTCCAGTTCTTCGGCTTTGAGGGTAAGCCTCAGCGCTCTTTCCAGGAGGGCGATCGGCTCTCCGTCCCTGCCCTCGTAAACGCCGGCGGCAATGCGGTCGCGCTGTTCGCCGGGAGCGGAAATCGCCTCGGCGGCGGCGCTTACCACTTTGTCGGATGGGCCGGTCGTATGCGTACCATAGGGCAGCGCGATGGCGCGCAGCAGCCAGCCTAGCGGACGGTTCGGGAAATTCGCCGCAATGCTTTTCAGCGCCGCTTCGATGCGCTGGAAAGCGGAGCGGCAGCACCATTCGACCAGCACCAGATCTTCCCGGTGGCGGCCATCTTCCTGCCAGCGCTTCAGCACCGCCGAGACAAGATAAAGCTCGGAAAGCACATCACCGAAACGGGCGGAAATCATCTCCTTGCGTTTCAAATCCCCGCCCAGGGAGACGAGCGCCATTTCGCTGGCAAAGGCGAGCGCGGCGGAATAGCGCGAGACTTGCCGGTAATATTTACGCAGCTGCCGCGGCCCGCCTGCTGGGGACAGAAGCCCGCCCGACCAGCCGCGCAAGAAGGCCCGGCCCGTATTCGCCAGAATGTGCCGGGCATGACCGGCAAGCAGCTTGTCGAATTTCTGCCGGGCGTCTTCTTCGTTTTCTTCGCCAAGCGCCAGCATTTCATCGGCAAGATAAGGATGCGCGCGCGTCACCCCCTGACCGAAAATAATCAGGCTTCGGGTGACGATATTCGCCCCTTCCACGGTGATGCCGACGGGAATGGAGCGGTAGACATTACCAAGATAATTGAGCGGTCCGTCGATGATCGTCTTGCCGCCATGCACATCCATCGCGTCGTTCACCGCATCGCGCATCCTATAGGTCGCATGGGCCTTCATAATGGCCGAGACGATGGCCGGGTGATGGCCGAGGTCAAGCCCGGCACAGGTAAAACGCCGCGCCGCTTCCAGTTCATAAGCAATACCAGCGATACGTCCGAGCCGTTCCTGCACACCTTCGAATTTGCCGATCGGAATGCCGAACTGGCGGCGGATGCGCGCATAAGCGCCCGTGGTGCGGGCGGAAAGACAGGCCGCTGCCGTTGCAAGCGAGGGAAGCGAGATGCCGCGCCCGGCGGCAAGGGCCGCCATGAGCATTTTCCAGCCCTGCCCGATCTGTTCTTCCCCGCCGATAATGGCGCTCAGCGGCACGAAAACATCCTTGCCGCTGACGGGCCCGTTCTGGAAGGGCTGCAGCGCGGGCAAGTGACGCTTTCCCTGCTCCACCCCTTTCGTATCCGCCGGAACGAGCGCCACGGTAATGCCGCGCTCTTTTTCGCCGCCGAGAAGACCCTCCGGGTCGTAAAGCTTGAAAGCCAGACCGAGCAGCGTTGCGACCGGAGCAAGGGTGATATAGCGCTTGGAGAAAGTAAGACTGATGCCCAGCACTTCTTCCCCGTCCACCATGCGGTGGCACACGGTGCCGCTGTCTTTCATCGCGGCGGCGTCGGAGCCTGCCTCGTCGCTTGTGAGCGCAAAGCACGGCACTTCGCGCCCATCGGCCAAGCGCGGGAGGTAATGATCCTTCTGTTCGTCCGTGCCGAACTGCATGAGAAGCTCGCCGGGCCCGAGCGAGTTCGGCACCATAACGGTAACGGCGGCGGTGACGGAGCGGGTGGAGAGGCGTTTGACGACTTCCGAATGAGCCGTCGCGCTGAACCCGAGCCCGCCATAGGATTTCGGTATGATCATGCCGAAGAACTTTTTCTTCTTCATGAATTCCCAGACCGGTTCCGGCAGGTCCATGAGCTGGGAGGTGATCTGCCAATCGTCCAGCATGGCGCAGAGCTCTTCGACCGGACCATCCAGAAAAGCGCGCTCTTCTTCGCTCAATTCGGAAAAGTGAATGTCACCGAGGCGCGCATAATCCGGCTGGCCGCTGAAAAGCTCTCCTTCCCACCAGACATCGCCCGCTTCCATTGCCTCGCGCTCTGTGTCGGACATGCTGGGCAGCGCCTTCTTGGCCCAGCCGAAAAGCGGATTGGAGAAATATTTCTGGCGAAGGTCGTGCGTGTCCATGGTCTCGTCCCTCATGCATCGGCGGGCCGTGGAAAGGCCCGTGAGATGGGGCGGCGGTCACGCCGGTTCAGAACGTTGCCGTCAGCCCCACGGCCAAAATGTCGGCGTCGCCCGTATTACGGGAGCGCAGCGTCGAATTGACCTGCGCGGGCGTTCCCTCATAGAAACTGTCCGTACGGTTCAAACTCTCTTCGCTGACGAAAATATGCGCATATGACAAGGCAACGCTGTACGTCTCCGACAAGTCATATGTCGCCCCGCCCGTCAGCCACCAGCGGTCCCCGTCGGGAACCCGTGTCGTTCTAAAACTATTCCGCGTCGGCGTTTCGTCAAATTGTACGCCGGTGCGCAAAGTCAGCCGCTCGCTGAAATCGTGCTCGCCGCCCAGCGCTACGGCCCAAGTATCTTCGTAGTTCTGCGGGCTGTTGAACTGCGCGCCACTCGAGGCGGAAATCGCGATCTGCTCGAAATCGGCCCAATTGAACCAGCTCACATCGCCCATCAGGCGCGTCTTTCCATCCGGCAGATGGTAGACCACGCCGGCCGAGGCAATATCTGGCAATGTTAACGGCGCCGTCGCACCAAATGTTCCGTTTTGCACTGCAAGCGGCCCGGTCAAACCGCTGATGTTCAAGTTACCGTCCAGGTCGTGCTCAACCTGCGAGCGGTACTGAATACCGAGATCCAGCCGCTCGAACTCGGCCTGCAGGCCGACATTCCAGCCGACGGACCAGTCGTCGCCTTCCACTTTGAAGAGCCCGTCCGGTGTGCTGGGTGTGGCATTGGGCAGCGCGTTGGTGAGCTCCACATCCACATATTGAAAATTAATGCCGCCGCCGACGGAAAAGATCTCATTCAGCTTATAGGCGATGCTCGGCTGGATATTGACCGTCATAAGATCGGATTTAAGGGAGTCATAGCGCCCGAAGAATCCGGGATCATAGTCGCTCTGAAAACCGTAGGGTGTGTTGATACCGATGCCTGCCCACCAACGGTCATTGTCGATAGGGGCAACGGCGTAAAAATTCCCTGTCGGTGTCAGCGTATCGAAGGGATTACCGCCATCATTGCCGCCGGCAGGAAAGCTGCCAAGCGGCCCTGCTGCCGTCCGCGTGGTGCCTTGGTCGGTCTGCTCGGAATCGATAAAAAGCGCATAGGCGCCGGCGGTGGCGACCGGCCGCGAAAAGCGGGTCATGCCGGCCGGATTGAAATAGACGGTGCTGGCGTCAGACGCGAGTGCCGTTTCCCCGGCGAAAGCCCGGCCCACCCCTTCAGCCGATTGTTCCTTCAGATAAAAACCGCCTGCGGATGCGGACGATGCCAAAAGGCCAAAACCGGCCCCGGCCGACAACGCGAGAACGCCGGAGATAACGCGGCTCGATGTGCAGGATGCAGTCATGTTGCCCCCCTCGTTCGGAGTCAGTCTACTGCCACAACGTCATGGTTGCGCCGAATGTTTCTCAAAAATTCCGAAAGTCGCTATCGGCATTCCGGATGAACACCTGCGGGTCTTCAACGTTCGTATGCTAAGTAACAAGTTTGCATTCTGGCCAAAGAACTTTCCAAGAAGCGTCAAGGACAGCATGTCATGACCGATAGACCGGATCACGATGAAGCAAGCCGTCAACGAGCGGCCGATTCGTATAATGATGAAAATATAGGCGTGGAAATTTCCAGTCAGGATGCCCGTCAAGCGGAAGTGGTTCTCCAGTCTCCCGGTTCCAAGAAAATATTCTTAGGAACACTCGCTTTTATTGTCATTTTTCCCGTTCTCATTGTCTTTTTATTGGGTTTTTTCTGACACGATTAACTCATCTTTAGTTTGATGAGTTTAACGTTTTACCCGGGTGAGTGCTGTTGGTTTATCCAAAGACACTCTTAGGGGAGCCCGTGACAATGAAGTTTTCTTTCCGCCGGCAAGCCGGCACAGGCCGCGAACAACGCGCCAAGCTCGACGCTCTGGACCGCTCTCAAGCCATTATCGAATTCGACATGGACGGCACCATCCTCCATGCGAACGAGAATTTCCTTACTACTCTCGGTTACGAACTCAGCGAGATCGCGGGAAAGCATCACCGGATTTTCGTCGATGCGCGGGAACGCGATAGCCATGCTTACGAACAGTTCTGGGAAAGCCTCCGGCAAGGGAAATTTCAGTCGGCAGAATATTGCCGGATTGCAAAGAACGGCAACCGCGTCTGGATCCAGGCCACCTATAACCCGATCTTCGACCGGCTGGGCCGCCCTTATAAAGTGGTGAAATTCGCGACGAACATCACCGAGCAGAAATTGCGCAATGCCGATTATGAAGGCCAGATCGCGGCCATCAGTAAGTCGCAGGCCGTTATTTCGTTCAATCTCGACGGCACGATCATCGATGCCAACGACAATTTCCTAAATGCCTCTGGCTATAAACTCGAAGACATTCAGGGCGAGCATCACCGCATGTTCATGCCGCCGGAAGACCGCGGCAGCCAGGCGTACAAAGAGTTTTGGGCGGCACTGCGCCGGGGCGAGTTCAGGGCGGGTGAGTTCCGCCGGCTGCGCCGCGATGGCAGCGAGCTTTGGCTGCAGGCGAGCTACAATCCGATTTTCGATATGAACGGCGAGCCGTTCAAGGTGGTGAAATACGCCACCGATAGAACGCCGGAAGTGTTGGTACGCAAGCAGCGTGCCGCCGCTCAGAAAAGCATCGATAATGATCTGGCCGGCATTACCCAGGCAACGGGCAAGGCCAATGAGATGGCCTCCCATGCCGCCCATGCCTCCGAAGAAACCTCCGCCACGACGCAGCTTGTTGCAGCCGGGATTGAGGAATTGTCGAACTCGGTCGAAGAAATCAACCGCCAGCTCACCGATGCGCTTGCCATTTCACGCGAAGCTGTCGATCAGGCCAGCTCCTCGAACGACATTGTGGGCGGGCTTGCCGCCTCCGCGCAGCAGATCGGCGATGTCGTACGCCTGATTTCGGATATCGCCGAGCAGACGAACCTTCTTGCCCTCAACGCCACGATCGAGGCGGCACGGGCTGGTGATGCCGGTAAAGGCTTTGCCGTTGTCGCTTCCGAGGTTAAAACACTGGCGAGCCAGACGGCAAAAGCGACGGAGGAAATCAGCGCGCAGATTTCCGGCATTCAGAACGCATCGACGACCGCAGCCGATGCCATTCAGGCGATCAGCACCACCATCGGCAGCATCCATGAAATTTCCTCCACGATTTCCGCCGCCGTCGAAGAACAATCGACGGTGACGAAGGAAATGTCTTCCAACATGCAGAATTCCGCCGGAAGCGTACACGACATTTCCGAAGGTTTGCGGAAAATTGCCGAATCCATCGCCTTCGTCGATGAGGCGAGCGCGAATGTTAAAAAGGTGTCGGGCGAGCTGGCTTAAACGGCTCTTGCCGCTTCCAAGAAAAAAGCCGGAGACTTCAGTCTCCGGCTTTTCTTTGTTTATGCCGCTTTCCGGCGGGCAGCCGCTGGGTTTCTGGCGGGCCGCTTCTTGGCTGCGCCCTGCCGTCCAGCGCCGTTACCCGACGCTTCACCGGCATTCTTGTTGCCGGGTTTACCGCCCGATTTCGCGCCACCCGATTTCGCCCAGGGCGCTTTTTTCGCCTTGCCGAATTTCGGGCCGCTTGCGCCGGGGCGTTTGCCGCCGGGCCGTCCGCCCCTGCCCCGCTTCGGCGCCTCAGCGCGCACGGGCTCGCTCTTATCCTCGCGCAAGTCTTCTATCTCGATGGTCTGGCGCGTGGCTTTTTCAATATCGCGCAAAAGACCACGTTCTTCATTGTCGCAGAAAGAAATGGCAATACCCGAAGCCCCGGCGCGGGCCGTACGGCCGATCCGGTGCACATAGCTTTCGGCCACTTCCGGCAGCTCGAAATTGATCACGTGACTGACCGCATCGACATCGATACCGCGGGCGGCGATATCCGTTGCGATCAGGACTTCGATCTTGCCCGACTTGAAATCGGCAAGCGCGCGCTGGCGCTGGCTTTGGGATTTGTCACCATGGATCGCGTCCGAGGCGATGCCGGCATGCCCAAGGCCCTTAGCCACCCGGTCCGCGCCGCGCTTCGTGCGGGTGAAGACCAAGGTGCGGCTGAACTCGGGCTCTTTCAAAAGATCGGCCAGAAGATCGCGTTTGCGCGTGCGCTCGATGAAGTAAACCTTCTGCGCCACACGCTCCGCCGTCGTCGCCACCGGGGTGACGGAGACGCGCACCGGATCGTGCAGCATGTCGCTCGCCAGTTCGCCGATCTGTTTGGGCATGGTGGCGGAGAAGAAGACGTTCTGGCGCTCTTTCGGCAGTTCCTTGACGATCCGGCGGATCGCGACGAGGAAGCCGAGGTCGAGCATGTGGTCGGCCTCATCCAACACCACGATTTCAGTGGCGCGCAGGGAGAGGTTGCGGCTGTCCAGATGGTCGATCAAACGGCCGGGCGTCGCGATCACCACATCGACGCCGCGCGCCATGCTTTTGATCTGAGGCCCGTGTTTGGCGCCGCCCACCACAACAGTACTGGAAACACGCATGTGGCGGCCATAGGCCCGGATGCTTTCGCCGATCTGAATGGCAAGCTCGCGGGTCGGCGCCAGAATAAGCGTGCGGCAGGTTTTCGGCGCGGGCCGTCCGCCCGTTTCGAAAATGTGCTGGAGAATAGGCAGCGAGAAAGCCGCAGTCTTGCCGGTACCGGTCTGGGCAATGCCCAGAACGTCGCGGCCATCCATCAGCGCGGGAATGGTGCGCGCCTGAATGGGCGTGGCTTCGCTATATCCTTCATCCCCGAGGGCACGAAGGAGGGGCTCGGCCAGGCCGAGGGTCGTAAATTCAGTCAATCTAACTCTTTCAAGCAATCACGGCGGGGCCGCGCCCCATATGGCGGTGCCCTGGCTCAATTGCCAATTTTTTGGGAAAAGCCCCGCGTACTGGGCTTGGCCGGTGCTTTTTCGCACAAGGCGCTCAACAGGCAAGGACCGGGAGGTCCCCTTACGCGGCTGGAACGCTTGAGATGTGGCAGGACAATGCGCACAGCTTTCAGGCAAAGTAAAGGAGGATTTTCCCTTGGCGGCCCCGGCACCTGCCGCATCCAGGGCACGCACTGGACAGGTGCGGCCCGAACCTCTACCTAAAAGCTACTGAAATTGTCACGAAAGAGGCCCCCATGGCTTTGAAAGTCGCAATCCTTCCCGTTACGCCTTTCCAGCAGAATTGCTCGCTCATTTGGGACGATGAGACCGGCAAGGGCGCGGCGGTCGATCCGGGCGGCGATCTGGAGCGCATCGAAGAAGCGATGCAGGAAGTCGGCATGACGCTCGAAAAAGTGCTGCTGACCCATGGCCATCTCGACCATGCCTCGGCGGCGGGCGAGCTTGCCAAGAAACATGGCGTCAAGATCGAGGGGCCGCATATCGGCGACAAGTTTCTGATTGAGTCGCTGCCCGCGCAAGGCAAGCAATACGGCTTTCCCGTCTATGACGCCTTTGAGCCCGACCGCTGGCTGGACGATGAGGATAAGGTGGAGCTTGCAGGCTATACCCTGCGGGTGCGCCACTGCCCCGGCCACACGCCGGGCCATGTCGTCTTCATCCATGAGCCCTCCAAGATCGCGCTGGTGGGCGATGTGCTCTTTCAGGGCTCCATCGGGCGTACGGATTTTCCGGGCGGCAACTACGACCAGCTCATTTCCTCGATCCGCGAGCGGCTCTTCTCGCTCGGCGACGAAATTGCCTTCGTGCCCGGCCATGGGCCGATGTCGAGCTTCGAGCGGGAACGCAAGACCAACCCCTTCTGCTCAGACCTTGCCGTAGGGGCCGATTGAGCTTACAGGCCTGTCGATAAGGCAGTTTAACCCGGGCAAGTCTGGACTTCCCTGCGCAAATCCGGTTTAGTGCGCAAAACTGACAAAACGTCACAAGATAAAAACAGACGTTTTCTGGAGGAAAACCGGATTATGAGCGCAGATCGCCTGCCGCGCTGGCGCGTGGCCATGTTCTCCTTGCCTGCCATCCCCATCGCGGCGATGGGTTTGCCGCTCACGGTTTACCTCCCGCCTTTCTACGGCGAAGCGGATATGGGGCTCAGCCTTGCAACCGTCGGCTGGATCTTCATGCTCGCGCGCTTCTGGGATGTTTTTACAGACCCGGTGCTCGGCGCCGTCTCCGATGAAGTGTCGAGCCGCTGGGGCCGTCGGCGGCACTGGATCGTGCTGTCCGCGCCGATCCTCATGCTCTCCGCCTGGATGCTTTTCATGCCGAGCGCGCCGGTGACGGCCGGCTATGTGCTCTTCTGGCTGTTTTTCCTTTATGTCGGCTGGACGCTCATCACCATCTGTCACATGAGCTGGGGGGCCGAACTTTCTCTCGATTATGACGAGCGCTCGGCGATCCAGGGAAGCCGCGAGGCGGCGCTTATTTTCGGGATGCTGACGGTGCTCGCCCTGCCCGCGCTGATCGAAATGCTGGGCGATGACGTGGGCAGCGCCCTTAAAGTGGAATCCATGGGCTGGTTCATCATTGTGATGCTGCCGCTCACCATCTGGGCCGCCTGCTCCTTCGTGGGCGAGCCGCAATACACAAGCAAACCCCAGACGCAAAACACCTCACTGCGCCAGCTTGCCCGTAAGATCGGTGCAACCTTCCGTGAGATCTGGGTGACGATCTACAAAAACCGCCTGATCCGCCATTTGCTCATCGCCGACATTCTGGCCAGCGGCGCACCCGCCATTACCGGCGCGCTCTACATTTATTTCGCGGTCTATGTGATGGAGCTGCCGACAGCGGCAAGCCTGTTGCTGCTGGTCTATTTCGTCACCGGCTTTTTGGGCGTGCCCTTTTGGATCAAGATTTCCCATTGGTCCGGCAAGCACCGGGCGCTTGCCTATGCTAGCATTTACGGCGCGCTTTCCCTGCCGCTCGTGGTCTTCTTTCCGCGCGGCGAGTTCTGGTGGCTCTTTATCGGCAATTCGCTTTACGGCATTGCCTATGGAGCAAGCTCGTTCCTTCTGCGCTCCATGATGGCGGATGTGACGGACCATGATTATCTGGAGACAGGCGAGCGCCGCACCGGGCTTTATTATTCGCTTCTCACCATGACGCAGAAAGTGGCTGCCGCGCTTGCCGTCGGCATTACCTATCCGCTGCTCGACGTGATCGGCTTCACGCCCAAAGCCGGGGCCAACAGCCCGGAGACGCTGAACCAGCTTCTCTACATCTATGTGGGCTTTCCCGCGCTCTTCATGCTGCTGGCCGCCTATGTCATCTGGCGTTTCCCGCTTGGGCGCGCCGCGCAGGCCGAACTGCGCCGCCGGATCGAGGAGAAAGAAAAGGGCCATGGCGAGCATTACGTCTCGGATGCGGAAGCGGCCATCGTGCAATATGGAAGTTCTGGTGGAATCGCCGATCGCCCGGCAGACTAGGGGCCATGAGCACACCGGAGAACCTGCGCCAGATTGATGCCCTTCTCGCCATTATGGCGGCCCTGCGCAACCCGCAAGGCGGCTGTCCCTGGGACCTTGAGCAGGACTTCCGCAGCATCGCGCCCTATACGCTGGAAGAGGCCTATGAGGTGGCGGATGCCATCGAGCGCGGCGACAGGCAAGACCTGAAAGAAGAACTCGGCGATCTTCTCCTGCAAGTCGTCTTCCACGCGCAAATGGCGCGCGAGGAAGAAAGCTTCACCTTTGCCGATGTGGTGGAGGGGATTTGCGAGAAAATGATCCGCCGCCATCCCCATGTCTTCGGCGATGAGGAGGCGCGCTCGGCAGGCGCCGTCAAAGGCCGCTGGGACGAGATCAAGGCGGCGGAAAAAGCCGCCAAGAACAAGAAGCCTGCCGCCCTGCTCGATGATGTGCCGGCCAACCTGCCCGGCCTGTCCCAGGCCGTGAAACTGCAGCACAAAGCAGCAAAGGTCGGTTTCGACTGGCCGCAAACGGAAAACGTGCTCGATAAAATACAGGAAGAAGCAGGCGAGCTTCTGGAAGCGGCGCGCGGCGGCCTCTCCCACGCGGAACAGGAAGAAGAATTCGGCGATCTTCTCTTCGTCATGGCCAACCTTGCCCGGCATCTCAATATCGATCCGGAATCGGCGCTGCGCCGGACAAACCAAAAATTTCGCCGCCGCTTCGGCTATGTCGAGAGCAAGCTGGGCGAAAAACTGGCGGACGCCGGCCTCGAAGAGATGGACAAGCTCTGGAATGAGGCCAAAGCCATCGACAAAGCAGCCCAGAAAGCCGCAACATCCAAACCATGATGTGATGAAAAATTGGGCAGACGGCCTTGCCCAACATATCCATTCACATTGAATTCATTTGGCTTTGATCTTTGCGCGCGGCTAGCTGGTACCGGAACATCAAAAACCGGAATCAGCCATGACCGCGCGAACGCTCACCCTTCTGGCGATCCTCGCCGCCGCTGCTGCAGCGATCTTCTTTTTTCTCAGCCCTTCCTCCGAAGACGGGGAAAAAACCCGCCTTACCCTGACGGGCTCCAGCACCATTGCTCCGCTCGCGCTCGAAATCGCCAAGCGCTACGAAGAGCAGAACGGCAATGTCCGGATCGACGTTGAAACAGGCGGTTCCTCGCGCGGCATGGCCGATGCACGCAAGGGACTTGCCGATATCGGCATGGTCTCGCGCAGTTTAAAAGCCGATGAGGCGGATCTGACCGGACACCTTCTCGCCCGGGACGGGGTAGGCATCATCGTTCATGCCAGCAATCCGATCGAGGCGATTACCGGCGCTGAGGTCGTCTCAATCTATAAGCGCGAAATTACGAGCTGGGAGACGCTGGGCGGGCCGAATGCAGGCATCGTTCTCATTCACAAAGCCGAAGGCCGCTCGACGCTGGAAGTCTTTCTCGACCATTTCAAGCTCGATAATCCCTCCATCAAGCCGGACGTCATTGTCGGCGACAATGAGCAAGGCATTAAAACCGTCGCGGCCAATCCCCATGGTATCGGCTACGTTTCCATCGGCACGGCGGAAGTGGCAATCGAAAACGGCGCGGCGATCAAGCTCGTCAAACTCGACGGGGTCGAAGCCAGCACGGCGACGGTGGCCGACGGCTCCTTCCCGATGGCCCGCGAGCTGAACCTCGTCACGCATGGAGAGATATCGGAAAAGGCCGATGCCTTCCTTGCCTTCGCGCAATCCGCCGAGGTGGACGATCTCATTAAAGGCCAGTCCTTTGTCCCGCCGCGCCGCTGACCGTCTTTTTCTTTTCAGCCTGAGGAGCGCCGCGCTTGCCGCGGCGCTCGCGCTTGTTTTCGTCACCTTCTTTGTCGGCTATGAGGCGCTCCCCGCGCTGCAAGAGGCAGGCATTACAGCTTTCCTGGCGGACGCGAGCTGGCACCCGGTAAGCGGCGCTTTCGGCCTGCTGCCCATGGTGCTGGGTTCCCTTGCCGTTTCTCTGCTCGCGCTTGTGCTCGCCGCGCCGCTCGGGCTTGGTGCGGCGCTGTTCGAGAGTTTTTATGCACCGCCGCTCCTGCGAGGGTTTTTCCAGCGGGCGGTGGAATTGCTCGCCGGTATTCCGAGCGTCGTTTACGGGCTATGGGGGCTCGTTATATTGGTGCCGCTCATCGCCAAGCATCTGGCCGCGCCCGGCACGAGCATCCTTGCCGCCGGGCTTGTACTTGCCATCATGATCCTGCCGACCATGGCGCTTTTTTCGAGCGCCGCGCTTGCCGCGATCCCCGCCGAGCAGCACCGCGCGGCCACAGCCCTCGGGCTGTCGAAATGGGCTGCGCTGCGCACAGTTCTGCTTCCTGCCGCCTGGCGCGGAATCGTGACGGGGCTGTTTCTCGCCTTCGCCCGCGCGCTGGGAGAAACCATGGCGGTGCTCATGGTGGCCGGCAATGTGCCGCAGCTTCCCTCGAGCCTTCTAGACCCCGTGCGCACCCTTACCGCCAATATCGCCCTTGAAATGGCTTATGCGACAGGCGCGCACCGGCATGCGCTTTTCTTCAGCGGCTTTCTCGTCATGGCGGTCACGCTGCTTCTCGTCACCCTGGCCGGGCGCAGCGAGCGGCAGGAGGGGCGCACATGACACGCCCTCAGACACAAAATAAGCTGGCCGCCTTTTTCATCTGGACCGCAGGCCTCGTAATCCTTGGCGCATTCGCACTCATCATCGGGGATATCGTCTGGCGCGGGTTTTCCGGTTTTGAGCTCAGCTTTTTGACCGAAGACCCGGCGGATGCGGGCCGGGCGGGCGGCATCCGCTCGTTGCTCGCAGCAACGGCGCTTATCCTGCTGGTCTGTCTTGCCGCGACGCTGCCCGTCGGGCTTCTCACGGGAATTTTCCTTGCCGAATATACGGCGGGCGGCGGGCGCTTTGCGCCGCTGGTCCGCCGCTCCCTCGACACGCTGGCCGGCGTGCCTTCCATCGTTTTCGGCCTGTTCGGCAATGCGGTCTTCGCGCATCTCCTCGGCCTGCGCATCTCCATCCTCACGGGCGGGCTGACGCTTGCCATCATGGTGCTGCCCTTCTTCATCCGCAGCGCCGAGGAAAGCCTGCGCAGCCTGCCTGCCTCCTTCAGCCAGGCGGCGGATGCCCTCGGCCTTTCCCGGCTAACCTTTTACGGGAAAATCGCCCTGCCCGCCGCCCTGCCGGGCCTCATGATCGGGCTGGTGCTCGGCCTCGGCCGGGCGCTCGCAGAAACGGCGGCCCTCATCTTCACCAGCGGCTATGTCACGCGGCTGCCGGAAAGCCTGCTCGATTCCGGGCGCACGCTTTCCATTCACATTCTCGATCTGGCGCTCAATGTGCCGGGCGGCGGCGAGAACGCCTACCGCACGGCGCTTGTGCTGGTCGTTCTGCTTTTTGCGATCAACGCCGCCCTGATGGCGCTGACACGCTTTTCTCCTTCTTACCGGGACTACCGATAATGCGGCACGCTCCTCCTGCCATCCTGGCTCATAACGTCACGGTCGCCTTCGGCGGTAAGCCCGTCGTCACGGGGGTCTCCGCTTCCTTTCTCGATTGCGCGGTGAACGCCATTGTCGGGCCATCGGGCTGCGGCAAATCGAGTTTCCTGTCTGCGCTTAACTGTCTCAATGAGAGCCTGCCGGGCTGCGAAGTTGGCGGGACGGTCGAGCTTTTCGGCGCACGTCTCGACCGGTTCGCCCCAAGCCGGGAGGAGCTGCGCCGTTCCGTCGCCATGATTTTTCAGCGGCCCGCGCCCTTTCCCCTTTCCATCCGCCGCAATATGGAAATTCCGCTTACCGAGCATTTCGGGCGCAACAGGCGCGAGATCGCGGACCGAAGCGAGGCGGCGCTGAAAAGCGTCGGGCTTTGGGCGGAAGTCGAAAACCGGCTGGATTTACCGGCAACCCAGCTTTCCGGCGGCCAGCAGCAACGGCTCTGCCTCGCCCGCGCGCTGGCGCTCGAGCCGCGCATCCTGCTGCTCGACGAGCCGACGAGCGCCCTCGATCCCATGGCGGCAGGCCTCATCGAAGAACTGCTCGGCGAGCTCAAATCCCAGATGAGCCTGGTGCTCGTCACGCATAATTTAGCCCAAGCCCGGCGCCTTGCCGATACGGTGACGTTTTTTTGGATGAAAGACGGGCACGGCTATGTCGCCGAAAGCGGACCTGCCGAGACGATTTTCAACACGCCCCGGGAAGAGGTGTCCCGGGCCTATTTCGCCGGTCATATCGGCTAGGAAGGCAAGATGATGAAAATATCTACACCCGAAGCGGCTTGCGCCGACGTGTTGAAACTCGTTGCCGATCCGACGCGGCTTTACATTTTGCGGCTGCTCGCCGCCGGTCCGAAGGTGGTGAAGGAGATCAATGCAGGCCTTGCCATCGGCCAGAATCTTCTCTCCCATCACCTTAAAACCTTGAAAGAGAGCGGCTTTCTTTTGAGCGAACGGCGCGGCAAATCCATCGCCTACAGCCTTGCGCCCGGCATCTATGACAAGAGGCGCGATGCACTGGAACTGGGCTGCTGCAAACTGACCTTCGCCCGCTAGGCACGCAGAAGCCTCAGCCTTCTTCCGCTTCGCGCTCGGGTATACCGGCCAGAACCCGCGCTGCGGTGGCGGCAAAACGTTTGCGGAACCGGCCAAGCGTCACGTCATCGAGCTTGAGCACGAGATGGTTCGTGCCATCCTCATCCATTTCCTGCGCCGCCACAACGCCCTGCTGGTGCAGCCAGGCCAGGGCCTCGGCCTCCTCCGGCCCCAGCGCCGCCTCAACCACCAGCGCCTGTTCTGCCAGGAGCGCATCGAGGTCGGCCAGCAGGTGGTCCACCCCCTCTCCCGTCAGCGCGGAAATCAGCGTCACTTCCTTTTGCCGGTCCGTCTGATTGAGCAGCGCCGCACGCCGTTCCGGTTCCATCAGATCGGCTTTATTCAGCACTTCGATGATGGGGCGCTCGCCGTCCTGCTCGATGCCGAGGGTTTTGAGCACATCGAGCACATCGGCCCGCTGTGCCTCCGTTTCCTCATGGGAAATATCGCGCACATGCAGAATGATTTCCGCTTCCAGCACTTCTTCCAGTGTCGCACGGAAAGCGGCAACGAGATGGGTCGGCAGGTCGGAGATGAAGCCCACCGTGTCCGATAGCACGACCTTGCGCCCGCTTGGCAGATCGACCAGCCGCATGGTCGGGTCAAGCGTGGCAAAGAGCAGGTCTTTGGCAAAGACGCTCGCCTTGGTCAGCCGGTTGAAGAGCGTGGATTTTCCCGCGTTGGTATAGCCCACCAGCGCGATGACGGGATAAGGCGCCTCCCGGCGGCCCTTGCGATGCAACTCGCGTGTGCGCTTGACCTTGTCGAGCTGTTTTTCCAGCCGGTTGATCTTGTCCTGAATGGCGCGCCGGTCCGCCTCGATCTGGGTTTCACCCGGCCCGCCGAGAAAGCCGGTGCCGCCGCGCTGGCGCTCAAGGTGGGTCCAGGAGCGCACAAGCCGGCTCTTCTGATAGGTCAGATGAGCAAGTTCCACCTGCAAGGCACCTTCACGGGTGGCGGCGCGGGCCCCAAAAATTTCCAGGATGAGGCCGGTGCGGTCCAGCACCTTCACCTTCCAGGCTTTTTCCAGATTGCGCTGCTGGCCGGGCGTCAGCGTGCCGTCCACCACCACAAGCTCGACATGCAGCGCGGACATAAGCTCGCCCAGTTCTTCGAGCTTGCCGGTACCAATCAAGGTCGCAGGGCGCGCCTGCGTAATCATCACGACTTCCCGGCCCACGATGTCCAGATCGATAGCCGCAGCCAGTCCGACCGCTTCTTCCAGCCGGTTTTCCGGCTTACGGCGCGCATCTTTCTGCGCCTTGAACCAGGGGACGATGACGAACGCGCGGGTCGGCTCTTTCGGGCCGATCTGGAATTCTGCCGGGCCGCGCGCCTTTTCCTGCGCGCCGGCGGCCGCCTTCTTACCGGAAGACGGAAGTTTACGATGGTCTGTCAATCTTAAGCCGGCCTCACACCGGAAACTTACTCGCCCTCTTCCCCGTCGAACAATTGAACGGGCTGGCCGGGCATAATGGTGGAAATTGCGTGCTTGTAGACCAATTGCGAGTGACCGTCGCGGCGCAACAGAACGCAGAAATTGTCGAACCAGGTAATCACGCCCTGTAGCTTGACGCCGTTTACCAGAAAGACGGTCAGGTTGATCTTGTTTTTACGGACATTATTGAGAAACGTGTCCTGCAGATTTTGTGTTTTGTCTGACATGGGTTGACCCATTTTTTCCGCTCTTCCCCCCAACGCCACAATGAGGGAGAACGGTTGTTCAAATTGATAGGCGAACTCTTGCACGGTCTGCCTAATAGGTGGGGCGTCGTTTTTGCCAGGCAAGAGCTTCGCCCGCCTTGTATCGCTCTTTCACCTTAGTGGTTCATGCGGGCGAAGTTAAGGCGAGAATTCGGCCACTGCCTCGTAAAGCTCACGCAGTTTTCGTGCCACCGGGCCGGGAGTGCCCTGCCCGATCTTTTTGCCATCGACTTCGACGACCGGCAAGAGGACTGCCGATGAAGAAGATATGAACGCCTCAGCCGCCTCATAGGTTTCTTCCGGTGTAAATGGCCGTTCCTCGACCTTCATATCCGCCTGTTTTGCCGCCTGCAGCAGGACCTGGCGGGTCACCCCGTTCAAAATGGCGGGGCCTGCCGGATGCGTCACAAGGGTGTTTGCCCTAGTCACGATCCAGGCATTGGTGGATGAGCCTTCTGTGACGACGCCGTCCTCGACCTGCCAGGCTTCATAAGCCCCGGCCGCACGCGCCTCCTGTTTTGCCAGAATATTGGGCAGGAGCGCGATGGATTTTATATCACGCCGCTGCCAGCGCCGGTCCGGCACGCAAATGACTTTGATGCCGCTCTCCATCGCCGCGTCGAAACGGCCGGGCGGGATGCGCTTTGCGGTCACCACCAATGCGCTTCGTGCGTGTGCCGGAAAGGCGTGGTCGCGCGGGGCGACGCCGCGGGTGATCTGGAAATAGACATAGCCGTCGGTCAGCCGGTTGCGGCGCACGGTCTCGCGCAGGACCGCCTTCAGTGCCTCCATGGACATGGGCGGCGCAATGCTCAGCTCCCCGAGCGAACGCTCGAGGCGGGCCATATGCAGCCCCATATCCATGAAAAGCCCGCCGCGCAGTCCCGCCACTTCATAAACGCCGTCGGCGAACTGGTAGCCGCGGTCTTCAATATGAACGCTGGCTCTGGCATGCGGCACATAGCGTCCATTGACATAAGCGGTGCGGGGCATGGTGTCCTTCTAAAATCAGCCGCGCCAGAATGCGCGGTTCGTCAACGCCAGCACGAGCACGAGCTCAAGGCGGCCTGCCAGCATGATAATGATGCCCCACCATTTGGCGAGAGTGGAAAAGTCATGAATGCTCGGCCCGTCCATACCCGCCAGCCGGGCCATATCGTAGGCCGGGCCGACATTGGCTAGGAGCGAAAGCGCGGCGGCAAAGGCCGGCTCCATATCGATGCCCATGGCGGCGAAGACAATGCCGCCGAACCCCAGCGCCGTGACGAAAACCACGAAAAAGGCCCAGACGCTTTTCATGAGCTGAATGCCGAAGGTCCTATCGCCGAACCGGCTTTGGATGATGCCGTGCGGATAAACGAGGCGCTGCAACTCTTTACCGCTCTGCTTGACGAGAAGCCCGGCACGCAGCAGCTTGAGCCCGCCTGCGGTGGAAAGCGTGCTCCCCCCGATCACCGCCAGGCCGAGAAGCAGCACCGGCGAGGTGCGCTCGATCCAGGCTGCTTCATGGGGAAGCCAGCCGGTGGTGGAGACGAGCGAGATGACCGCAAAAAGCGTCGAGAAGATATCCCCGTGTCCCGGCGCGGCGATGAGTGTAACGAACCAGATCACGAGGCTTGCCGCGAGCACCAGGTTGAAGAAATAGAGTACCTCCGGGTCTTCCCGCACGGCGCGCAGGCCCGTGCGCACCACCTGGCGGTGGGTGGCAAAGCTGATTGCGCCAAGGCACATGAGCACCATTAACCAGAATTTCGGCGCAACCCCCTCATAAGCCGAAAGCCCCGCATCGGTGGGTACAAAGCCGCCGGTCGAAACGGCGGACAGGGTCAGACAGATCGCATCGAAGGCGGGAACCCCGCTTGCCCAGACGACCAGCAGACCGACCAGGGTGAGTGTCGTATAAATCCGCCCGATTTCGGTTGCCGTCGAGCGCAGGCGTTGCAAGGGATTGGTCGTCTCCCCCCGCGTCAGAGGGGAGAGGCGCAGCGACATGCCGCCAATGCCGAACGAGGCAAAAACCGCCGCACCGAGAAATACACTCCCCCACCCGCCCAGCCATTGCAGAAGGGCGCGCCAGAGAATGAGCGCCCGGGATTTATCATCCAGCGTCTCGAACACCGTGGCGCCCGTCGTCGTGATGCCGGAAACGGATTCGAACACCGCGCCGGTAAAACTCGCATCCGGGTGGATGGTGAAAAACGGCAAGGCTCCGAAGAAGGACATCACGGTCCATCCCGCCGCCACGAAAGGCAGAAGATCGCGCTTCGTCAGGGACGCGCCCGTATCGCGGAACGCCATGATGAGCGCCCCGCCTGAAAAGAGCGTGAAGAGAAAACTAAGACTGAACGCGGAGAAGGCTTTGGCATCCGCCGTGCCGAAGGCGAAAATGAGTGGCACGACCATGGCGACGGCGATCACGAGGATCAGCCAGCCCAGCGCATGCAGGATGTTGGAATAAACCATTGCGCGTCAGAAGAATTCCAGGCTGACCCGGAACATCTGCTCCACAGTCGGAACCTGATCCGCCCGGGCGAAAATAATCACGCGGTCTTTCGCCGCCACCTCCGTATCCCCGCGCGGAATGACGATTTCCTTACCGCGCACAATGGCGCCAATGAGAATGCCGTCGGGCAGTTGCACGTCACGCAGGGGTTTACCGACCAGCGGCGAGGTTTCGAGCGCTTCGGCCTCGATCACTTCGGCCGCCCCGTCATGCACCGAATGCAGCCCGCGGATACGGCCCCGGCGCACATGCTGCAGCACATGCGAGACGGTGGTGGCGCGCGGATTGAGGAAAGCGTCGATGCCGAGCGAGCGCATAAGCGGCGAATAGGTGCGGTTGTTGATGAGGCTCATTGCCCGGCTGCAGCCTTCCCGCTTCGCCAGTACGCAGGTCAGAATATTGGCCTGATCGTCATTGGTGAGCGTGACGATGGTTTCGGTATCGCCAATGCCCGCTTCCCGCAGCAATTGCGGGTCGAGCCCGTCACCGTTCAGCACGATGGTGCGTTTCAAATGGTCGGCGGCATAGACAGCGCGCTGGCGGTCCCGCTCGACCACTTTAACGCGTACGCCGGATTCTTTTTTCTCCAGCTGCCGAGCCACATAAAGACCGATATTGCCGCCGCCGACGATCAGTACCTTGCGGGCCTGTTTTTCCTCATGGCCGAAAATGGCAAGCGAGCGTTTGACGTCGCGGGCATCGGAGGCAAGATAAACTTCGTCCCCCACCAGCATCTGATCGTCCCGGTGCGGCACGAAAAGCGAGCCGTTGCGCACGATGCCGACGACACGGGCGCGTAGATCGGGGAAAAGCTCGGTCAGCTGTTTGAGGGGTGTGTTGACGATGGGGCAATCGTCTTCGATGTTGATGCCGACGACGTTGACCCGCCCTTCGGCAAAATCCACCGTCTCGAAGGCGCCGGGCATGGCCAGGCGGCGCAGCACCGTGCGCCCGACTTCCAGCTCCGGCGAAATGATGACGTCGATGGGCATGTGATCGCGCGCGAAAAGGTCCTGCCACACGGGCTGCAAATAGCTCTGCGCACGGATACGGGCGATCTTGGTCGGCACGTTAAAAACGGAATGCGCCACCTGACAGGCAACCATGTTCACTTCGTCATGGAACGTCACGGCGATGAGCATATCCGCATCACGCGCGCCCGCCCGGTCCAGCACATCCGGATGCGCGCCGTGGCCCACAATGGCGCGCACATCCAGGCTGTCACTGATCGACTGAACGAGATTGGGCGACTGGTCAACGACGGTGACGTCGTTTTTTTCCGCAGCAAGCTGCTTGGCAATGCCGAAGCCGACTTGGCCTGCACCGCAAATAATGACTTTCATAAGAAAGACCTCTTGCGCCGGAGCGCAACCTTATTGTGCCATATCCATGCGCGTCGGCGCTGAAACGCCAAGCGACTTGAGCTTGCGGTGCAGCGCCGAGCGCTCCATACCAATAAATGCCGCCGTACGCGAGATATTTCCCCCGAACCGGCTGATCTGCGCCATCAGATATTCCCGCTCGAATGTTTCCCGCGCCTCGCGCAACGACATCGCCATGATGTGTTCGCCGCCCGATCCGTTCATATTCACCGAAGAGGAATTGCTCACCTCCGACGGCAGCATATCGGCGGAAATGAGCGTATCCGGTCCGCCGGATGTGAGGATCATCACCCGTTCGATATTGTTGCGCAGCTGGCGCACATTGCCCGGCCAATCATGGGCCTGGAGCGCTGCCATGGCATCGTCCGAGATACGCCGGCGCGGCAGGCCCGTGGAGCGGGCAATTTGCTCGATGAAATGGTTCACGAGAGAGGGAATATCGTCCCGGCGCTGGGCGATGGGCGGAATGGTGATCGGCACCACATTCAGCCGGTGGAAAAGGTCTTCGCGGAAATGCCCATCGGCGATTTCCTTACGCAGATCCTTGCTCGAGGAGGAAACGACGCGCACATCGACACTGACCTTGGCCGCGCCGCCGACGCGGGTGAATGTTTGATCCACCAGCACGCGCAAAATCTTGCCCTGGGTTTCGACCGGCATATCGGCCACTTCATCGAGGAAGAGTGTCCCGCCATGAGCCTGCTCGAAAACACCGACCTTGCGCGGGCCGTCGCTGCCCTCTTCCGTGCCGAAAAGCTCTTCTTCGACCCGGTCCGGCGACATGGAAGCGGCATTGATAACGACAAAGGGATTTGCCGCGCGGCGCGACTGGGCGTGCAAAAGCCGGGCAGCCACTTCCTTACCCGAGCCTGCAGGACCCGTGATCATCACGCGGCTGCCCGTCGGCGCCACTTTCTCGATGGTCTGGCGCACCTGCACCATGGCACTCGAAGCGCCGATCATCTGGCTATCGACGCCTGCTTTGATCTTCAGTTCTTCGTTTTCGCGGCGCAGCCGGAAGGCCTCGATCGCCCGGCGCACGACGAGAATGAGCCGGTCGGCCTTGAACGGCTTTTCGATATAGTCATAGGCGCCGATCTTGATGGCGCTGACCGCCGTTTCGACATTGCCGTGGCCGGAAATGATGATCACCGGAAGGTTCGGGAACCGCTCCTGCAAAAGCTCGAGCAGTTCGAGCCCATCGAGACGGCTGCCCTGCAGCCAGATGTCGAGCACAACGAGTGTCGGTACACGCTCTTCGATGGATGCCAATGCGCTGTCGCTGCACCGGGCCGTGCGTGTGTCATACCCCTCATCGGCCAAAATGCCGGAAATGAGTTCCCGGATATCGGCTTCATCATCAACTATCAGAATATCAGACGCCATGTGCGGCCTCTTTCTCCTCTGTCGTCAAAACCCGCGCGTCTTCATCTGCTGCGCGGCTCTCCCTAACGTTTGACACCAGACCCGGGCGCTGGCCATGAGATGGCAAAGGAAAGCGCAGCATGACCTGCGCACCCGTCTTGCCGTCGGCACCTTCCGGTGCGTCCTTCATTTCCAAAACCCCGTTATGGTCTTCCATGACCTTTTTGACAATGGCAAGGCCGAGCCCCGTTCCTTTTTCGCGCGTCGTGACATAAGGCTCCGTCAGACGCTGGCGGCTTTCCTTCGGCAAACCGCAACCGTTATCGGTAATCGTGACGACCGCTTCCTGACCGGCAAGTGTGACGCTGGCCGAAATCGTGCCGACTTTTTCTCCCGGTTCCACATCGCTGCGTCCCGTTTCCTGCTCATGGCGCGCACGCACCGCCTCGAATGCATTCTTCAGAATATTCGTGAGCGCCTGGCTGATAAGCCGGCCATCGGCTTCCACCACCACGGGTTTTGCCGGCGGCTCGAACTCATATTGAATTTCCGTGTGCGCGACACGCTGCAGGAATACCGACTGGCGCACCACTTCGCCGAGATCCGTTTCCCGCATGACGGCGGTCGGCATGCGCGCGAAAGACGAAAACTCATCCACCATCCGGCCGATATCGTTCACCTGGCGCACGATGGTTTCCGTGCATTGCTCGAAGACATCCGGATCGGAGGTAATTTCCTTGGCGTATTTGCGGCGCAGCCGCTCGGCGGAAAGCTGGATGGGGGTCAGCGGGTTCTTGATCTCATGGGCGATGCGGCGCGCGACATCCGCCCACGCGGCGTTGCGCTGCGCCAGCACGAGCTCGGTAATGTCGTCGAAAGTGATCACATAGCCTTCGATATCATCGCCCGACAGCTCTCCGGCGACGCGCACATTGAGCGTGCGGTCCTGGCCGCTGACGGAAAGAGAAAGCTGCTCCTGCGCGGATTTCTTTTTCGCGCCGGAGGCCGCCGCCACGACCTGCGCCATCGCGGGCAGAACCTCCACGAGTGGCTTGCCGTAAAATGCCTCGAAAGAGCCGCCGAGAAAGCGCTGCGCGGCCCTGTTTGCGTGATTGATGCGCCCTTCGGCATCGAGCCCGATCACACCGGCGCTCACACCGGCCAGCACCGCCTCGGTAAAGCGGCGGCGCTCATCCATCTCGTGGTTTGCGGAAATAAGATCGTTGCGCTGTTCCTCGATCTGCGAGGTCATGCGGTTGAAGGCGCGCGAAAGCCGGTCGATCTCATCATCGTCCCCCGCCTCTTCCACGCGGGTGGAAAGATCGCCGGTGCGCACCCGCTCGGCAGCGCCCATCAGACGGCCCAGCGGTTCGACGATGCGGTTCGCCGCCCAAAGGCCGAGCCAGATGGCGGCGAGCAGCACGACAAGGGCAACCGCGATATAAATCAACGCGAAGGTCACCTGCACGCCCTTCTGGCGGCCCTGCAGGCTTTTATATTCGCTCACTGCGGCCTGCGTGCGCGTCAAATGGTCGAGAACGCGGGAATCGATGAAACGGGCCGCATAGAGATAGGCGCCATTGACGCCCGGCAGCTCCAAGAGCGCGCGGATCTGGTTGCCGTCGCGCACGGTAAAGAGCACCACCTGCCCTTCTTCGGCCTGCTCGAACTGTTCATCCGTCGGCAGGTTCAAAGAGGGGGCGACACTTGCGGTGGCACGGGAGAGGATTTTCCCCTCCCGCGAGATGATATAGGCCGCATTGAGGGCGCGCAGCGCCGCCTGGGTGGCGAGCAGCTTTTGAAAGCGCTGCGGGCTCGTCGAAATCGAGGTGGCTTCGCGGCTCAGGTCGTTCGCCATCAAGGTGACTTCCGAGCGCAGCACCTGACTGTGTTCTTCCAGATAGCTTTCGGCCACTTCCAGCGAATTGCCGATGATTTCCCGCGTGCGCTCGCCGAACCAGATGTCGAGGCCGCGGTTGAGCGTGACCGTGGCGAAGACCGCAACAATAATGGCGGGCATCACCGCGACGACCGAAAACATCGTCACCAAGCGCGCATGGAGCTTCGCCCCGGCAATCCCGCTGCGCCTTGCCAGAATGATCCGCCCGACGCGCCAGAAAATCAGCGCGCAGAGGGTCAGAACGACCGCGAGATTGAGAATCAGCAGGATCAGGACCACGCCGTCATCCGGCGTGAAGGGAGTGGCACCCGTCAGGATCAGATAGGTGAAGGAGCCCAGAAACACCCCGGCCACGACAATGGCGACAGCCAGAATTGCCGAGATATTGCGCCGCTGGATGAAACTGAAAACCCGTCGATCCCAGCGGATACCGGTGAGCCGATCAGTCGCCGACATAGTCTATCTGTCCTGCTCCCAACTCATGCCCCCCGAAACCGGACTGCCAAGCTCTCCTACCCCCCAATGGCAAGTGTGCTCTACCGGTCACGGCTGAGGCCGGACTGGCCATATTCTGACCCTTGGGAAGGTACACATCAACAACAATGTTGCAAGTTTACATCAGAGGCTTTGTGGGGTCTTGCCGCACAGGGCGCGGGCCGGCGTCAGCCGAGCCCCCGCATGACATGCACGTCGAGCTCGCGGATCTTCTTGCGCAGTGTGTTACGGTTAATGCCGAGAAGATGCGCCGCCTTGATCTGGTTCCCCTTGGTTGCGGCGAGAGACAGCGACAGAAGCGGGCGCTCCACATCGCGCAGGATACGCTCGTAAAGACCGGCGGGCGGCAGGTCGCCCCCGAATTTGGCAAATTCCCGCCCGATGATTCGCTCGACCGCCGAACTCAAGGTTTCCTCGCCGAGCTCGATTTCCACGGCCGGCCCGACGGACGGCTCGGCGAGCTCCATTTCGATGACCTGCGAGCCGATGGTTTCTTCCGTATAAAGAGCGGCAAGACGGCGCACCAGATTTTCCAGCTCGCGCACATTGCCCGGCCAGCGGTAGCGCTTGAGATATTCCATGCCTTCGGCGTCGATGGTCTTGTGCGGCAGGCCCTGCGCTTCGCCCTGCTTGAGGAAATGGCGCACGAGATCGGGAATGTCTTCGGCCCGCTCGCGCAACGGCGGCAGGCGGATCGGCACCACGTTCAGGCGGTAATACAGGTCTTCGCGGAAAAGCCCCTGATTGATGAGCTGGCGCAAATCGCGGTTTGTCGCGGCAACGATCCGCACATCCGTCTTGATCGAGGTGCGCCCGCCCACGGTCGTGTATTCGCCTTCCTGCAGCACGCGCAAAAGCCGCGTCTGCGCCTCCATCGGCATGTCGCCGATCTCATCGAGGAAAAGCGTGCCGCCTTCGGCCTGCTCAAAGCGGCCCGCATTGCGCTGGCTGGCGCCGGTAAAGGCGCCCTTCTCATGGCCGAACAGCTCGCTCTCGATCAGTTCGCGCGGAATGGCGGCCATGTTGATGGCAACGAAAGGCCCATGGCGGCGCTTGCCGTAATCGTGCAGCGCGCGGGCGACAAGCTCCTTGCCCGTACCGCTTTCCCCGGAAATCATCACCGTCAGATCGGTCTGCATGAGCCGCGCCAGCACGCGGTAGATTTCCTGCATCGCCGCCGAGCGGCCGATCAGCGGCATCTTGTCTTCATCTTCGGATTTAGCGCGCGGGAGCGCGGATTCTTTGGGCTCAGACATCGCCCGGTCGACGACGCGGATCAGTTCGTTCAGATCGAAAGGCTTGGGCAGATATTCATAGGCCCCGCGCTCGGCAGCGGTGATCGCCGTCATCAGCGTGTTCTGCGCGCTCATCACGACGATCGGCAAATCCGGCCGCGCGCGTTTGATGCGCGGGATCATGTCGAAGGCGTTTTCATCCGGCATCACCACATCCGTGACGATAAGGTCTCCTTCTCCCTGGCTTGCCCAGCGCCAGAGCGTCGCGGCGTTACTCGTCGCGCGCACATCATAGCCCACACGGCCCAGCGCCTGGCTGAGCACGGTGCGTATCGCGGTATCGTCATCGGCAATGAGAATTGTTCCGCTGGGCATGGGGACCTCTTATCGGTTGAGCTCGAACTGGGGGGCAGGTGCGGCTTTGTCTTCGGGCGCGGGGCCTGAATGCATCGGCAGCAGCACGCGGAAAACGGTGCGGCGCGGGCCGCTGTCGCATTCGATGATCCCGCCGTGATCGCCGACGATTTTTGCGACCAGCGCCAGGCCGAGGCCTGTGCCGGAAGATTTCGTCGTCACGAAGGGATCGAAGAGATGTGCCTTGATGTCTTCGGAAACACCGGGACCATTGTCGATGACGCAAATCTCAAGCGGCAGACCGACGCGTTCTTTCGTGCCGGGAACGGAAATGCGCACGCCCGGCCGGTAAGCGGTCGTCAGAATGATTTCGCCGTCCTGCGCGCCGATCGCCTCGGCTGCGTTTTTCACGAGATTGAGAAAGACCTGCACGAGCTGGTTCCTGTCCCCCAGAACCGGTGGCAGCGAGGGATCGTATTCCTCGGTGATCTTGAGATTGCGGGCAAAGCCTTTCTCGGCAAGCTGGCGCACATAACCGAGCACGGCATGAATGTTCACTGCCTCGCGCGGTACCGGGCGCTCATCGGAAAAAATCTCCATCCGGTCGACAAGCTGGCGGATGCGGTCCACCTCATCGCAAATCAGCGTGGTGAGCGTGCGCTCGTCGGGCTCCGCCGTCAGCTCCAGAAGCTGAGCCGCGCCGCGAATGCCCGAAAGCGGGTTCTTGATCTCATGGGCGAGAACCGCCGCCATGCCGACGACCGAGCGCGCCGCGCCGCGATGGGTCAGCTGGCGGTCCATCTTATGCGCCATGGTGCGCTCTTGCAGGATGACGAGCACCTGCCGCTCGCCCTCTTCCGTTTCGCTGATCGGCGTGACTTGAATATCGACGGATTTTTCGCCGAAGCGCGGCGAGGCCAGATCGACCCCGTATTCATTGACCGAGGCCGCGTTGTCCATGACCTGATCGATCAGGGTAAGAAGCGGGCTGCCAAAGGGCACGAATTCGGAAAGCGGGCGGCGGGTGAGCACCGCATCGGAAGATTGGAAAAACTGCTGCGCCGCATCGTTCGTGTAGCGGCATTTGCCATCGGCTGCGACGACGAGAACCGGATGAGGCAGCGCATTCAAAATGCTTTCAGGACCCGCGCCCCCCGCTCCCGGCCATCCCTTGCCGGGTTTTACCGCCGTTTTCACGTTCATGCAGCCAGCCTTTCCATTTCATTCGCGTAATGCCGCTCCAGCGCCGCGATAACTTTTTCCGGCTCGTTTTCCCGCAGCACAGCGGCCTTGATTGGACCGCTCTGCGTACCGGCTTTCGCCGCCAACTCGTCGAGATACCAGGCAAGGTGTTTGCGGGCGATACGGTTGCCGAGTGCCGTGCCGTAAAGGGTGAGCGTGTCTTCATATTGCGTGCGCACCATCTCCCATTGCTCGGCAAGAGAGGGTTCGGCGGGCACGGCGCCCGTCTCGAGGAATTCGGCAACTTGAGACAAAAGCCAGGGCCGCCCGTTTGCTCCGCGCCCGATCATCACGCCGTCAGCGCCGGAAAGTTCAAGGCAGCGCGCGGCGTCCTCAAGGCGCAGAATGTCGCCATTGGCGATGAGCGGAATGGAAACAGCTTCCTTCACCGGGCGGATCGCCGCCCAATCGGCGCTGCCTTTGTAAAACTGGCAGCGGGTGCGCCCATGAACGGTCACAAGCTGCACGCCTGCCGCTTCCGCGCGCCGGGCAAGCTCGGGCGCATTCAGCGAGTTTTCATCCCAGCCAAGACGCATTTTCAGCGTCACTGGCACGCGGACCGCGCCCACCACAGCTTCGATAAGCTGTTGGGCATGATCGAGGTCACGCATCAGGGCGGAACCGGACAGGCCGGTCGTAACCTGTTTGGAGGGGCAGCCCATATTGATGTCGATAATGTCGGCGCCAGCCGCTTCGGCAAGCGCCGCGCCCTTGGCCATCCATTCCGCCTCACGGCCGGCAAGCTGAATAACGAGCGGGCCTTCCAGCCCCTCGCCCGCCGCGCGGCGCACCACATCGGGCCGCGCCCGCACCAGCTCCTCGCTCGCCACCATTTCGGAGACCACGAGCCCTGCTCCCAGCCGCTCGGCCAGCCGCCGGTAAGGCAAATCGGTGACGCCGGACATGGGCGCGAGGAAGACTGAATTGCGGGCCTCAACGGGGCCAATCTGAATACGCATGGATGGGGCCGCTTTTTTGGGCATCTCAATCAACTGCCTATCTATTATGCAATGTACGGGGCTTTTCCCCGGCTGGCAAGGGTTTCTGCGGGCTAGCGCCTTATAGATCCGCCCTTCCAAGCCTCTTGCCAAGTGGGGGCTGCCATGGGAAAGGAATGCCATGACCGCAGCAGCCCTCATCGTGGCCGCCGGCCGGGGCACCCGGGCGGGCGGGCCTCTTCCCAAGCAATATTGCCCCATTGGCGGCAGGCCGCTGCTTTATCACACCTTGGCGCGATTTGCCGCCCATCCGGCCATTTCACACATCCAAGTTGTGGTACATGGCGATGACCGCGCGCTTTATGAAGAAGCGGCAGACGGCTTGCCCGGCCTTTTACCGCCGGTTCCAGGCGGCGCGACCCGGCAGGCCTCGGTCCTCGCCGGGCTAAAAGCGCTGGCAGCGCTCTCCCCCGCCCCGCAGCAGGTGCTTATTCATGACGGGGCGCGCCCCTTCATTAGTGCGGACCTCATCTCCCGCGTACTGGATGCGCTGGAAAACGCGCCCGGCGCCCTGCCCGCCCTTGCCGTTACCGATACGCTGCGCCGGGGCGAGAATGGCTTTTGTGGTGAAACGGTGCCGCGCGAGGGACTCTGGCGCGCACAAACCCCGCAAGGCTTCCGCTTTGCCGATATTCTGGCCGCGCACCGCGCAGCAGAAGGCAGCGACATGAGCGACGATGTCGCGCTTGCCAGCGCGGCGGGGCTTAACGTGCGTCTCGTCGACGGCTCGGAAACGAATTTCAAAGTAACGCAGGCGGAAGACTTCGCCCGCGCGGAAACCTATTTGGCGGCACACATGGAAACACTAACGGGTTCCGGTTATGACGTTCACCGCTTTGCGGAGGGCAGCGAGGTCATGCTTTGCGGCATTGCCGTGCCCCATAGCCAGAGCCTTGCCGGTCATTCCGATGCCGATGTCGGCCTCCATGCGGCAACGGACGCGCTTTTGGGCGCCCTGGGCGATGGAGATATCGGCAGCCACTTCCCGCCCAGCGATCCGCAATGGAAGGGCGCGGCCTCTCATCTTTTTCTCTCCCACGCCGCAAAGCTGATGCGGGCACGCGGCGGCGCGCTTCTTCATCTCGATGTGACGCTGATCTGCGAGCGCCCAAAAATCGGCCCGCACCGCGAGGCCATGCGCGCCCGCCTTGCCGAAATTCTGGACGTGCCGCTGCACCGCATCTCCGTCAAGGCAACAACGACGGAAGGGCTCGGCTTTACCGGCCGCCAGGAAGGCATTGCGGCGCAGGCGCTCGCCACCATCCGTCTGCCTGCGGATGAATTCTCATGAGAAAGCAAGCCGCCTTCCTGCTGGCTACCTGGTTCGGCGCCGGTCTTTCCCCAATCGCGCCGGGCACGATGGGCTCTATCGCCGCGCTGCTATTCGCGCTGCCTGTCTATTGGCTCGGGCTGTCCCCGCTCCTTCTGCTTGGTGCCGCGGCGCTGCTTCTTCCCATCGGTATTTGGGCGAGCGGCATCTATTCAAAAGAAATCGGCGCGGAAGACCCCGGCGCCGTCGTCATCGATGAAGTGGCGGGTCAATGGATGGTGCTGGCGCTTGCGCCGCTTACCCCGCTTGGCTGGCTTGCCGCTTTCGCGCTTTTCCGGTTCTTCGACATTTTAAAGCCCTGGCCCGTCAGCTGGGCGGACCGCACCCTTGACGGGGGCACCGGCATCATGATGGATGACATTCTCGCCGGGCTTTACGGCATGGCCGCCATGGCCCTGGCCACTCATTTTCTGTTCTAAGCGAGCACGACATGGTTTTTCTGCCCAAACATATTCATCTGGCCGAACTGGTGCTGGCCGATTGCGGGGAGCGGAAACTCATGCTGGCGACGGCGGAATCCTGCACCGGCGGATTGATCGCCGGCCTCCTGACGGAAATTGCCGGGTCTTCCTCCGTCGTCGAGCGCGGCTTCGTTACCTATTCCAACGATGCCAAGCGCGATCTTCTGGGCGTGCCCGGTGACATGCTGGCCGATTTCGGCGCGGTGAGCGAGCCCGTCGCCCGCGCCATGGCCGAAGGCGCGCTCAACCATTCCAAAGCCGATATCGCCGTCTCCGTGACGGGCATTGCAGGGCCAGGCGGCGGCACACCGATGAAACCCATCGGCCTTGTGCATATTGCCTGCGCGCGGCGGGGGCAGAACATGATGCATGAGATGCACCGCTTCGGAGATATCGGGCGCGGGGAAGTGCGCATGGCAACGCTGGAAGCAGCGCTTCATCTCGTGCGCCGCCAGCTTGGGGCGGACTGAGCGGATTATCTAATTCGCCGTCTCGCCGTAGAGCACATAGGCCCGCTCGATAAAGGCTTCCACCATGCGGTCCACGGCCTTGGCGAAAACACCGGCGATCAGTGCTTCGAGCGTGCGGCTCTTGAATTCGAAATCCACCGAGAAATGAACGAAGCAGCCGTTCTCCGCAGGCTCGAAATGCCAATGATTGTCGAGGTGATGGAACGGGCCTTTGACGTAATCGGCATCCACCGTCATCGCCGCCTTGTCCGCCGTCACCCGGCTCGTAAACCGTTCACGGAACATTTTGTAAGCGATAAGCAGATCGGCGAGGAGAATTTCCTTGTCCCCAGCGATCTCGCGCGAGCGCACCCGCGCGCCCTGGCACCAGGGCAAGAACTCGGGGTATTTTTCCACTGCAGCGACCAGCGCGAACATGTCGCTGGCGGAAAAGGGAACGTGACGCGTTTCTTTATGGGACGGCATGGAAATCAGCGCTGTTTGCTGAGCGAGGCTTCCCGCGCTTCGCGCAGGCGGACGAAATCCTCATCCGCATGATAGGAAGAACGCGTGAGCGGGCTTGAGGAGACAAGCAGGAAGCCTTTCGTGCGCGCGATCCGCTCATAAGAAGCAAATTCTTCCGGCGTCACGAAGCGGTCGACGGCAGCATGCTTGCGCGTCGGCTGCAAATACTGGCCGATGGTCAGAAAGTCGATATCCGCCGAGCGCATGTCGTCCATGACCTGCAGAATTTCCTCGCGGCTTTCACCAAGCCCTGCCATGAGCCCCGACTTCGTGAAGATCGTGGGATCGACTTCCTTTACCCGTTGCAAGAGGCGCAGCGAATGGAAATAGCGTGCGCCGGGGCGGATGGACGGATAAAGCCGCGGTACGGTTTCCAGATTGTGATTGAAAACATCCGGCTTTGCCTCGGCAACTTTTTCGATCGCCCCTTCCTTGCGCAGGAAGTCAGGGGTGAGAATTTCGATCGTTGTGCCGGGCGCGCGGGCGCGGATCGCGCCGATCACATCGACGAAATGCTGCGCGCCGCCATCGGCAAGATCATCCCTGTCAACGGACGTGATCACGACATGTTTCAGGCCGAGCTTCTCAACCGCGCGGGCGACATTCTCCGGTTCTTCAGGGTCGAGCGGTTTCGGCAGACCCGTCGCCACATTGCAAAAAGCGCAGGCGCGGGTGCAGGCTTCGCCCATGATCATCATGGTGGCGTGTTTCTTCGACCAGCATTCGCCGATATTCGGGCAGCCCGCTTCCTCGCACACGGTCACAAGGCCATGCTCGCGGACGATCTTCTTGGTTTCGGTATAGACGGGCGAGCCCGGCGCCTTGACGCGGATCCATTTCGGTTTGCGCAGCACGGGCGTATCCGGCCGGTTCGCCTTTTCCGGGTGCCGGGGCCGTTCGCCTTTAACCGTGTCGAGTACCGTTACCATTCTGGTCTCCTCGGGAGCCATTTCTCAGGGACCTCTCTTAGGGGCGAGGGATAAGCCGCGCCCCTGCTTTTGGCAAGAGCCGCCCGCTTATTGCAGCCCAAGCCGGATAAACTGCTCTTGCGGCGCTTCGATGGACTGAAGGGCCATTCGCAGCTTTTCCGCGATCTCACGTTCTTTCGCGCCGCCCGCCAGATTTTCTTTCTCGGCGGGGTCGCTCTTCAGATCATATAGGAAATTTCCTTTGAATTTCGCATAGGCCCAATAAGGAATGTGATCTTGCGCCTCCCAGACCTGGCGCAGCACCGGCACCGTGCTGCCGGGCATCCGGCCGAGCACCGCCCGCTCGTCCGGCAGCGGCATTTCCTGCTCGCGGGTCAGGAAATGCGTCGGCATGGTGGACCAGCGGTTCGACATCATGCAGAGCGGGGCGTTTTCCCCTTCCGGCGCACGGGCATATTTGTGGCTGCCGTCGATGAGATGCACTTCCCGGCCCCAAACGCCGGTCAGCAGCCAATCGCGCACCTTGCCGCTTGTTCCCTCCAGCAGCGGCAAGAGCGAGTGCCCATGGCTCGGCTGACGCAGCTTTTCTTCGACACCGAATATCTCCGCAAGTGTCGCAAAGAGATCGACACTCGTCGTCAACGCATCGCAGGTGCCCGCCTCAATCCCCGCTCCCGCTATCAAGAGCGGAATATGGCCGAGCGTTTGATAGATCGGCACGCCCGGCTTGCCCCAGATATCCCGCTCACCAAGATAATGCCCATGGTCGGTGCAGAGGACAAAAAGCGTGTCCTCCCACAGCCCCTGCTCTTCCACTGCCGCTATTACCTTGCCGAGCCAGTGGTCGATCATGGTCAGCTTACCGCCATAGGACGCGCGCAGCTGCCTGGCCTGACGTTCGTCGATCACCCCTTTAGAGACGCCCCCTTCCACGTAAGGCGGCCAGATCAGATGCGGGCCTTCCCAGTCCGGGTCGTACATGGAGGCGTAAGGTTCGGGCGTATCGAACGGTTCATGCGGGTCGAACTCGTCCACAAAAAGGAAGAAGCGCTCGTGACGGCCTGCGTTTTCTTTCAACCAGCGGGCAGCGGCGGCCATGGTGCGCGGGCCGGGAAAATCCTCTTCGCCGCGGAACCAGCCGCGCGAATTGTCATAGGGCATCGGATGCTTGCGCATGAAGTCCGGCGCGCCGGCCCAGCTGGGATCGCCTACCGTTTTCCACGGGTCGCCTTCATGACCGCGCTGATAATCCCAGGCGCTGAAATCGACGTGATAATTCTCGCCGCCCGTTTCAAAAAGATGCGGGTGATCGGAAATCAGCTGCGAGGTCACACCGGCCTCCCGCAGCCGGTAGGTAATGGCGTCTTCCCATAACTCGATGGAGCCCCAGGGTTTCCAGAGAAAATCCCAGGTGCCGCAAAGAATGTCGTGCCGCGCGGGCATGCAGGGCAGCGAGCCCGTGTAATGATTGGTGAAACACTGTGCCCGGGCCGCAAGCCGGTCGATATTCGGCGTTTTAAACTCGTCGCCGCCATAACAGCCGAGCATGTGCCGGTTCAAACTGTCGAGCAGCACCATCACGACATTTTTGGGCGCGATGCTCATGCCTTATTTCCCTCTGCGGCCAAACGCCGTTTACGCCGGGCCGCCATCCAAAGATTGAGGCTTTCCACCGTGATGGAGAAGGCAATCGCCGCGTAGATATAACCGCGGGGAATATGGAAATGCAGGCCGTCCGCCATCAGCGAGGCGCCGACAAGCAGCAGGAAGGCGAGCGCCAGCATCTTCACCGTCGGATGCGCCAGCACGAAATCGCCCACGGGTTTGGCCGCAAAGAGCATAACCGCCATGGCAATCACGATGGCGAGCACCATGATCTCCAGATGCTCGGCGATACCCACGGCGGTGATCACGCTATCGAGCGAGAAGACCACATCGAGCAGCATGATCTGCACGATGGCCGCAACCATGGTCGTACCAGCTTTCGCTTTCGGGCCTTCATCCGCCCCTTCAAGCATGTGATGAATTTCCGTCGTGCCTTTGGCGAGGAGAAAGAGCCCGCCGCCGAAAAGCACGATGTCCCGCCAGGAAATACCGAGATCGAAGACTTCGAAGAGCACGGTGGTCAGGCTCGCCATCCAGGCAATGGAAAAGAGCAGCGCAAGGCGCATCAGCAGCGCGCCGGCCAGACCGATCTTTCTGATTTTCTCGCGCTGATGTTCCGGCGCGCGGGCGGCGAGGATCGACAGAAAAATCAGATTGTCGATGCCGAGCACCACTTCAAGCACGGTGAGCGTGAGAAGGCTTGCCCAGGCCTGAGGATCGGTAAGAAGATCGAGCATGGAAGTCCCATCAGAAATTGAGCGGCCGGCCGAAAGCGTCCAGCACCGATTCGTGCATATGTTCGCTCAAAGTCGGGTGCGGGAAAATAGCCGCCATCAAATCGGCTTCCGTCGTCTCGAGCTGGCGGGCTACCACATAGCCCTGAATGAGCTCGGTGACTTCCGGGCCGATCATGTGTGCACCCAGAAGCTCCCCGGTTTTTTCGTCGAAAACGGTCTTTATGAAGCCGTCCGTCTCACCGAGCGCAATGGCTTTACCGTTTGCTTGGAAAGGCGCGCGGCCGACCTTGACCTTATAGCCCGCTTCCTTGGCTTTCGCTTCCGTCAGGCCGACGCTTGCCACTTGCGGATGAGAATAGGTGCAGCCTGGTACTTTGGTCACGTCGAGAGGGTGCGCGTCCTTCACGCCCGCAATGCGCTCTGCCGCGAGCACACCTTCATGGCTGGCTTTATGCGCGAGCCAGGGCGCGCCAACGAGATCGCCAATGGCATAGATGCCTTGGGCCGCCGTCTCGCACCATTTGTCCACCATCACATGGCCTTTCTCGATCTTGATGCCCATATCCTCGAGGCCGAGATTTTCCACATTACCGGTGATTCCGACGGCGCTGATGACGCGGTCTACGGTGATTTCTTCCGTGCCCTTCTTTGTCTTCACATGAGCGGTGACATTGTTTTTGCCCTTGTCGAGCTTCTGCACTTGCCCGCCGGTAATGATCTTGATGCCGCGCTTTTTGAAAGCGCGTTCGGCTTGTTTGGAAATTTCTTCGTCTTCAACAGGCAAGATGCGGTCCAGCACTTCCACCACCGTCACATCCGCGCCGAAGCTGCGATAGAAGCTCGCGAACTCCATGCCGATAGCGCCGGAGCCGATCACCAGCAGAGATTTCGGCATCTCTTTGGGCGTCATGGCGTGTTTATAGGTCCAGATCAGCTCGCCGTCCGCTTCCATGCCTTTCAGCTCCCGCGCGCGGGCGCCGGTGGCAAGGATAATATTCTTGGCTTTGATCTTTTCGGTTTTACCGTCTTTTTCGACTTCGACGAGGCCTTTGCCGGCGAGCTTTGCCGTGCCGTCGATGACGCTCACCTTATTCTTCTTCATTAGAAACTGGATGCCGTTTGAAAGCTTGTCCGCGACCTTGCGGCTGCGCTCGACAATCTTCTTGCCATCAAAGCCGATCTTCTCCGCCGAAAGGCCAAACTCCTCGGCCTTCTCCATCAGCATATAGACTTCGGCGGAGCGGAGCAGTGCCTTGGTCGGAATACAGCCCCAATTGAGGCAAATGCCGCCGAGCTTGTCCCGTTCCACAATGGCCGTCTTAAGGCCGAGCTGAGACGCCCGCACCGCCGCGATATAGCCGCCGGGACCGGAGCCGATGATCACCACGTCGAAAGATTGTTCTGCCATGGCGCCCTCACATCAACATGGTGGCGGGAAATTCCACAAAGCCTTTAAAGGCCTCAAGGAAACGCGCGCCGAGCGCCCCGTCGATCACGCGGTGATCGCAGGACATGGTGCAGGTCATCATTGTGGCGGCCACAAGTTCATCGCCTTTCACGACCGCGCGTTTCTCCCCCGCACCGACCGCCAGGATGGCCGATTGCGGCGGGTTGATGACGGCAGTGAAATTCTTGATGCCATACATGCCGAGATTGGAAATGGAAAAGCCGCCGCCTTCATATTCCTGCGGCTTCAGCTTCCTCTCCCGCGCGCGGGCGGCAAGGTCTTTCGCCTCGGTTGAAATGGCAGCAAGCCCCTTTTCATCCGCCTTGCCGATAATGGGCGTAATGAGCCCGCCCTCGATGGCAACGGCAATGCCGACATTGGCATGCTTATGCATAAGGAGGCTGTCCCCGGCAAAGCTGGCATTGACCTCCGGCACTTTTTTCAGGGCCAGCGCGGCGGCGCGGATGAGGAAATCGTTGACCGACAGTTTCACGCCCTCGGGTGCCCGCTCGTTCAGCTCCTTGCGCACGCGCAAAAGCTCGTCGATCTCGCAATCCACGGTGAGATAATAATGCGGGATTTCCTGCTTGGATTGGGTGAGGCGCTTGGCAATCGTCTTGCGCATCTTGTCCATCGGCACTTCGTCATACGTGCCGTCTTCGAAGAAAGCGCGCGGATCGAGTGACGGCGCAAGGCTTGGACCACCGGCAGAGGCCGCCGCCTTCGTGCCGGGCTTTGCTTCTTCCACATCCTTTTTGACGATCCGTCCGCGCGGGCCGCTGCCGGACAGCGCGGCAAGGTCGATGCTTTTGTCCTCGGCAATGCGCTTTGCGAGCGGACTTGCGAAGATGCGTTTGCCGTCCGGTTTCCCAGGCGCAGCTTCCTCTTTCTTCGCAGCTGGCTTCGCAGCCGGTTTTTCTTCCGGCTTTGCCTCTTTCTCTTCTTTCTGCTCGGACTTCTTGCCATCCGCTTTTTTCGGCGCAGGCGATGCGGCTTCCGGATCGAAATTGTCCAGCGCGGACTTATCCTCGCCCTCTTCCAAGAGCACCGCAATCACCTTATTGACGGGTACGCCCTCCGTGCCTTCGTCCACCAGCAATTGGCCGACCGTGCCTTCATCCACGGCTTCGACTTCCATCGTCGCTTTGTCGGTTTCGATTTCCGCGATCACGTCGCCGGGGCCGACCTTATCGCCCTCTTTGACCGACCATTTGGCAAGCGTGCCCTCTTCCATCGTGGGAGAGAGCGCCGGCATGGTTACGGGTATCGGCATGGCTCCCTCCTTTAAAGGTAGCAGACGGCTTTCACCGCCTTCACCACATCCTTGGCGCTGGGCAGCGCCAGCTTTTCAAGATTGGCGGCATAAGGCAGCGGCACGTCCTTGGCGCTAACGCGGGCAACCGGCGCGTCGAGATAATCGAACGCCTGTTCCATGATCTGCGCGGCGATTTCCGCGCCCATGCCGCAGACGGGCCAGGTCTCTTCCACCGTCACCACGCGGTTCGTCTTTTTCACCGATTGAATGACGGGCTCAAGATCGAGCGGGCGCAGCGTGCGCAGGTCGATCAGTTCGGCGGAGATGCCCTGCTCTTCCAGCTCCTTCATCGCCTCCAGGCAATAATCGATGCCGCGGCTGAAAGAGACGAGCGTTACGTCGCTCCCCTCTTTCATGACTTTCGATTTGCCGATGGGCACGACCCAATCATCCATCTCCGGCACGTCGAAAGAGCGGCCATAAAGGATTTCGTTTTCAAGGAAGATGACGGGATTGGGATCGCGGATCGCCGCTTTCATCAGGCCTTTAGCATCCGCCGCCGAATAAGGCGCGACGACTTTGAGCCCCGGAATATGCGCATACCAGGCCGAATAATCCTGGCTGTGCTGGGCGGCCACGCGCGAGGCAGGCCCGTTCGGCCCGCGGAAAACCATGGGGCAGCTCATCTGCCCGCCGGACATGTAGCGTGTCTTGGCGGCGGAATTGATGATCTGGTCCATCGCCTGCATGGCGAAGTTGAAGGTCATGAATTCGACGATGGGGCGCAACCCGCTCATGGCCGCGCCAATGCCGAGCCCGGCAAAGCCATGTTCCGTGATCGGTGTATCGACCACGCGTTTGGCGCCGAATTCATCGAGAAGGCCTTGCGTGACTTTGTAAGCGCCCTGATATTCAGCCACTTCCTCGCCCATCACGAAGACGCGTTCATCGGCGCGCATTTCCTCGGCCATTGCGTCGCGCAGGGCCTCGCGCACCGTCGTTTCCTTCATCTTCGTGCCTTCCGGCACGTCAGGTTCCTTAATCTCGATTTTTACTTCCGGTTTGCCGCCGTCTTCCTCGTCCTCATCCCCTTCTTCATCGCTTTCGGCCTCATCCTGCTTTTTAGCTTTTTTCGGGGCGGGCATTTCGGCTTTTGTCTCAGCCTTATCGAGATCGCTTTCGTCTTCGCCCTCTTCCAGAAGCAGCGCGATTACATCGTTCACCGGCACGTTCTCCGTGCCTTCCTCGATGAGGATCTTACCGATCGTGCCTTCATCGACCGCTTCCAGCTCCATCGTCGCCTTGTCGGTTTCGATCTCGGCGATCACATCGCCGGGCGCGACCTTGTCGCCTTTCTTCACCAGCCATTTGGCCAGCGTGCCTTCTTCCATCGTGGGCGAGAGCGCCGGCATGGTTATGTTCTGCGGCATTTAAGCGGCCTCCCCATCGCTGAGCACATCGGTCCAAAGCTCCTTGGCATCGGGCTCCGGGCTTTCCTGGGCGAAATTCGCCGCTTCGGAGATGATGCCGCGCACCTTCTTGTCGATGGCTTTCAGATCGTCCTCGCTTGCATGTTTGCCTTTCAGAAGCCGCGCGCGCACCTGCTCGATCGCGTCATGCTCTTCGCGCATCTTGTTCACTTCTTCCTTGGCCCGGTATTTCGCCGGGTCCGACATGGAGTGCCCACGGTAGCGATAGGTCATCATCTCCAGAATGTAAGGGCCCTTGCCGGCGCGGCACCATTCGGCAGCGCGCTCGCCTGCTTCCTTCACGGCACGCACATCCATGCCGTCCACCTGCTCGCCGGGAATGTTGAAGCTAATCCCGCGCTTTGAGAGATCCGTCTGCGCGGAGGCGCGCTTTACGGATGTGCCCATCGCGTATTGATTGTTCTCGATGATGTAGATGACTGGCAACTGCCAAAGCTCGGCCATGTTGAAGCTTTCATAAACCTGACCCTGGTTCGCCGCCCCGTCCCCGAAATAGCAAAGCGTGACGCGCCCGTTCTCTTCATAGCGGTTGGCGAAGGCGAGCCCGGTGCCGAGCGGCACCTGCGCGCCGACAATGCCGTGGCCGCCATAGAACTTCTTTTCCACGGAAAACATGTGCATGGAGCCGCCTTTGCCCTTGGAAAAGCCGCCCTCACGCCCCGTCAGCTCCGCCATGACGCCTTTCGGGTCCATGCCGCAGGCCAGCATGTGCCCATGGTCGCGGTAACCGGTGATCACCTGGTCGCCTTCCTCGATGGCCATTTGCATGCCCACCACCACGGCTTCCTGGCCGATATAAAGATGGCAGAAGCCGCCGATGAGGCCCATGCCGTACATCTGCCCGGCCTTTTCCTCGAACCGGCGAATGAGCAGCATGTCCTCGAAGGCCTTCATCTCCTGCTCGGGCGTAAACTCAGGCACCTCGGGTTTTCCGCTGCCCGCGCTTGCGCCGCCCGCGCGTTTGCGCGCCGGGCTCTTCTTGGCTGCCGTTTTTTTGGCGGCGGTTTTCTTCGAGGCAGATTTCCGGGACGCGCTTTTGGCTTTCGGCGCCGCACGTTTGGCAGACATTGGGGGGCCTCCCTTTCAAGGCGTGCTCATGCTCATATGAACGCACGAATACCTTAAAAGTTAGGCATTAAAAGTTTGATTTGCATAAAGAAATTATGACTTAACTGGTTTTCAGTTAAGTGCCGTAACGTCAGCGCAGGTCACGGAATATCGTAATTTCGTCGGGGCGCGCATAGCCGAGCGAGGCGCGAGCCCGCTCATCCAGCAGATCCGGGTCAAGGCTTTCCGGGCGCAAGAGCGCCACATGCCGCTCCAGTTCCTTGCGGGTCTGGCGCTTGGCTTCCAGCTCCTCTTCAAGGGCGGAAAGCTCCTGCTCGTTTTCCAGATATTTCTGCACACCCTGGCCGCCGATCGTCGCGTGATAGCCGAAGTAAAGTGCCAAAATCCCGCCGAGAACCGGCAAAAGCAGGTATCTCAGACGAAGCGGTTCACGGGTGCGAATCAGTTCAAAGCGGCTCATAAGGCAAGAGAATCACAGAGTGATTCTCCCGGTCAAGAGTCGAGATTCGCTTTTGGAGTCAAGGATTCGATTTTTCTGTGGAAAGCCGCTTTTCGGCAAATTGGCGCTGCGCCCAACCCTCCCCATATCTACAACACAGGTCAGCAAATGGGGGCTCTCATGTTCAGTCACGTCACGCTCGGCGCCAATGACTTTGCCAAGGCGCTCGCCTTTTACGATGCCGTTTTCGGCGCGCTCGGCATTCCCAAATTCTTCGAGGTGGACGGCTCCGCCGCCTATGGCGAGGAAAAAGGCCCGAAGGTTTTCATCCTCTCGCCTTTCAACGGCAAGCCCGCCAAACCCGGCAACGGTGTCCATGCCGCCTTCCTCGCCAAAACCCGCGCGCAGGTCGATGCCTTCCATGCCGCGGCCCTTGCCCATGGCGGCAGCGATGAAGGCGCGCCGGGGCTGCGCCCGCATTACCATCCGAATTATTACGGCGCTTATGTGCGCGATCCCGACGGCAATAAAATTCAAGCCGTCTGTCACAGCTCGAAGGGGTGAGGCGAAGCGCCTCCCGCACTTTATTTATTCCTGTCATGGCCCGGTTTATCCGGGCCATCCACTGCAACCGGTCACAGTGTTTGAAGCACTGCCCATGGATGTCCCGCATGAAGCGGGGCATGACAATGGATAGGCAACAGAAAAAAGAAAATTAGCCAGCAAGCCATCTTGCCGCGCCCTCGCCCGCCGTCCGCCCCGTAGCGAAAGACGCGGTGAGCAGATAGCCGCCGGTCGGCGCTTCCCAGTCCAGCATTTCACCGGCACAAAAAACGCCTGGTAGTTTCTTCAGCATGAAGCGCGTTCCCATTTCGCTGAAGGGAACCCCGCCCGCGCTGGAGATCGCTTCTTCGATGGGACGCGGGCGCAAAAGCGGCACCGGCAGATGTTTGATCGCGGCGGCAAGGCGGGCCGGATCATCGAAAACATGCCTGTCCGTCATTTCCCGCAAGAGCGCCGCCTTGGCGCCCGCAAGACCGAGCTTGCGCTTTAAATGCGTGGCCATGGATTTCTTCCCGCGCAGCTCGCCAACACGTTCGGCCACCTCGCGCTCACTGCGCCCAGGCAGAAGATCGATTTCCAGCACCGCTGTCCCGTCCCGCTCCAGCGCCTCGCGCAGAGCGGCGGAGAGCGTGTAGACCGCGCCGCTTTCAAGCCCGTGCTGCGTGATCACGCATTCTCCCTTCACTTGGCGGCCGCCAAAAGAAAGCGTGACGGGTTTGAGCGGCGCCCCCGCGAAGCTCTCTTTCAGATGCGCGCTCCAGGCGACATCGAAGCCGCAATTGGCCGGGCGGAAGGGCGAAAGCGCGATGCCTTTTTCCTCAAGGTACGGCCCCCAGGCTGCATCCGAGCCAAGCTGCGGCCAGCTTGCCCCGCCAAGCGCCAGCACCACGGCGCGCGCTTTAACAGCGCGCTCGCCTTCCGGCGTTTCAAACAAAAGCGCGCCGTCTTCCCGCCAGCCCTTCCACTTATGCCGGACATGGGTGGTAAGCCCGTTCGCCCGCAAACGCCGAAGCCAGGCGCGCAGCAGCGGCGCGGCTTTCATCTCTGCCGGAAAGACCCGGCCCGATGTACCGGTGAAGGTTTCCACGCCAAGCCCGTAAGCCCATTCACGCAGGCGCTGCGGAGAAAGCGCGCGCAAGGGCTCGTCCAACGGCGCATTGGCCGCTCCGAAGCGCGTCAGAAACTCTTCCAAAGGTTCGGCATGAGTAAGGTTGAGGCCGCTCTTGCCCGCCATCAGAAATTTGCGCGCGAGCGAGGGCATGGCGTCGTAAAGATGCGGGGCTATACCCCGTTCCGTCAGCGCCTCGGCGGTCATCAGCCCCGCAGGGCCGCCGCCGATGATGACAACAGGCAGCGGCTCTTGCGTGCTCATGTGGTTTCCTTCGGCTCTCTCAGCCCTTTAGGATGGAACGGCCGGCATATTCGGCAGCCGGGCCAAGCAGCTCTTCGATGCGGATGAGCTGGTTGTATTTTGCTAGCCGGTCGGAACGGGCGAGCGAGCCGGTTTTGATCTGGCCGCAATTCGTCGCCACCGCAAGATCGGCAATCGTCGCATCTTCCGTCTCGCCGGAGCGGTGCGACATGACGGCGGTGTAGCTTGCCTTATGCGCCATCTCCACCGCTTCCAGCGTCTCGGTCAGCGAGCCGATCTGGTTGACCTTCACGAGGATGGAATTGGCGACGCCCTGCTTGATGCCGTCGGCAAGACGCGCCGGGTTCGTGACGAAAAGATCGTCGCCTACGAGCTGTACCTTGTCGCCGATTTTTTCGGTGAGCAGTTTCCAGCCCGCCCAATCGTCTTCGGACATGCCGTCTTCGATGGAGATGATCGGATAACGGCCCACGAGGTCCGCCCAATAGTCGACCATCTGTCCGGCATCGAGCTTCTTGCCCTCGCCTTTCAGATCGTAGATGCCATCCTTGTAGAACTCGGTCGAGGCCGCATCGAGCGCAAGATAGATGTCCTCACCGGGCTTGTAACCGGCTGCCTCGATGGCCTTCATGATGAAGCCGATGGCGGCATCGGTGGAAGCGAGGTTCGGCGCAAAGCCGCCTTCATCGCCCACATTCGTGTTGTGGCCTTCGTCTTTCAGGCCCGCCTTCAGCTTCTGGAAGACTTCCGCGCCCATGCGCACCGCATCCGCCACGTTTTCGGCGGCGACGGGCATGATCATGAATTCCTGAATGTCGATGGGATTATCCGCGTGCTCACCGCCATTGATGATGTTCATCATCGGCACCGGCAGAATGCGCGCGGCGGGGCCGCCGAGATAGCGGAAAAGCGGCAGGCCGGTCGAATCCGCCTGCGCCTTTGCCAGCGCCAGCGAAACGCCCAGAATGGCGTTGGCGCCGAGGCGGGCCTTGTTCGGCGTGCCGTCAAGCTGGCACATGATCCGGTCGATCGCCACCTGCTCGCCCGCGTCCATGCCGGAAATGGCGTCGAAGATTTCGCCGTTCACCGCTTCCACGGCCTTGCGCACACCCTTGCCGCCGAACCGGGACTTGTCCCCGTCGCGCAGCTCCACCGCCTCATGGGCGCCCGTGGAGGCGCCGGAGGGCACTGCCGCCCGGCCCACCGCGCCGTCATCCAGCACCACATCGACCTCGACCGTCGGGTTGCCCCGGCTGTCCAGAATTTCACGTCCGATAATGTCGATGATGGCTGCCATGGGTGCCCTGCTCCGCTTTGATGAATTCGCGGGCGATACATACCCAAGGAAGCAGCGCTGGAAAAGCCTCAAATGCCCCAAAAGCAGTTTGGGGACCGCTCTTGCGATCCCCAAACCGTTAAACGCTCACCCTTTCGCGCTCCCGCGCACCATTGGGGGGCGGCGCCTCCTCCCAGCGGTGGGTCAGTGCCGCGGACAGCTTGCCCCGTTCCTTTTTGGCATAATCCATAATGGCATCCATGGATGCCCGGGACATGCCCAGAACGAAGCGCAGCCCTTCGCGGTTTTGCTCCTCCGCCTCCTCGATCATCGATTCGACCGTATCGAGCCGGTCCACAGAGAATTTGATCCATTGATCGAGAATCTGGTCGACCCGTTCCGGCGGCATATGCTGTGCAACCGTGAGGATAAAAAAGACTTCCGAATGGAAACTGTGCCGCAACTCGACGGAATTACAGGCCACATCCAGGAATTTCTCCTTACCGGCCTGCGTGACTTCGTAGATCTTCTTGTTCGGCCGGCCCTCCTGCTCGACCTTTTTGAAGGTCACCAACCCCTCTTTTGCCAGATCATTCAGCGCCGGATAGACGCCGCTTGCACTCACATCGAGAAACGGTGACAGAACGAACTCAAACTCTTTTTTTATGTCATATCCAGTGGCCGGGCCGCGCATCAGCACTGCCAGGACCATTTCCTTTGCATTCACGAACGAGTCCTCCCCCGACTGTTCTATTTAACGCGGTTATTGTGACCAGCATTTTCATCACAATCAACCTAACTGCATTTATCCCTGAGAATTGGGGATACATAATTTTGCATTATGCTATTTTTATATAAGATATTTTATGATATCAGCGCGCCTGACTAAAGGTGAAGCTTCTCCTCCTCCTCCTCGATGCTTTTCCTTCAGTCGCATTCCTCTGGCGGGCGGCTCCCCCTCGGGCCGCCCGCATCAGATGAGAACAATAACGGGTAGTGGGTGAGGTAACATGCGTAACCACAGCTTCGCGCAGGAGCGCCATAAGGCGCGTTCCGCAGCGTATTTTGCCGGTCTTTTGGCCGGTGTTTCGTTTCTGGCTCTCAGCGGCCAGGCTTCGGCCGAAAGTTTCGAGATCGGAAATGTCGACGTCAACGTCGATTCCACCGTCTCCCTCGGGGTCTCCTTGCGCGCGAGCGACCGGGACTGCGAGATGGTCAATGTCGTCAATGGCGGCTGCCGCACGGCAAATGGCAGCACACAGAGTGTCAATTCCGATGACGCCAATTTGAACTTCGACCAGTGGGATTTCACCTCCATCACGGCCAAGGCGACTCACGACATTTCCGCCAGCTGGCAGAATTTCGGCGCCTTCGCGCGGGTGAAGTATTTCTACGACCATGTCTATGCGCAGAACGACATGCGTCACCGCAAGCTCAATCACGATGCGCGCCAGCGGCTGAATAACGGCATCGATCTGCTCGACGCCTTCGTTTACACGGACTTCGCCGTGGACGATGTTTTCGTCACGCTGCGTGCCGGCAAGCAGGCGCTCAACTGGGGCGAGAGCCTTTTCATTCCGGGCGGCATCAATGCCTTCCAGGCGGTGGACGTGGCCGCGCTACGCACACCGGGTTCGGAACTCAAGGAAGCCTTCCTGCCGATGCCCATGCTTTCCGCGCAGCTGGCTTTCCCGAACAATCTGTCGATGGAAGCCTTCTGGCAGTTCGACCATGTGGAAACGGAACTCGATCCGGCCGGCTCCTTCTATGCGACGACGGATATTGCCGGTCCCGGTTCCCTGCCCGCGCTTTCCGCCGCGCAGGTCGATGATCTGAGCGCTTTTGCGGGGGCTGGCGCGTTTCCGCCGAACCCGCTTCTGCCCATCGCGCTGCCGCGCGGGGAAGACCAGGGCCGCAACGACACGAACCAGTACGGTCTGGCACTGCGCTATTATGCCGAGGACGTAAATCAGGGCACGGAGTTCGGGCTTTACTACACCCATTACACCTCCCGCCTGCCCTTCCTGACCTTCCGCAACGGGCCGCAGAATTTCGCTCAGACCTGTACGGCGCTTTTCGGCAGCCCCACCTGCCTGAACAACCCGACGGCCATTCAGGGCGCCTTCTCTTACGGTGCGAACCAGGGCACCTATTTCTATCAGTTCCCTGACAGCATCGAGACGTTCGGCGCGAGCTTCAGCACGCTTTTCGACGGCACCGCCGTTGCGGGCGAGCTGGCCTTCACGCCGCGCATGCCGCTGGCCACCACGGACCAGCAGCAGAATGCCAGCCAGACGGACGGTCAGGGCGCAACGCCCTTCCTGACGGGCGGCCGCGCCACCACAACAAGCCGCCTCGATCCGGTCGGTCCCGGTCAGGCGACGCAGGCCATCGTCTATGAGGAAACGCTGACGGGCCAGATCAACACGATCGACTCGTTCGCAACCAGCCACTGGCTGCCGCAGTTCATCGGCTCGGACAATGCGACGTTCCTGACGAATGTGGGCTTCATGTATGTGCCGGATGCCGAAGACCATCCGCTGAACCGCTCCGGCTCGCTGCGGGGCATCGAGAACCCGTTCGGCGCGGCGCTCTTTGCCAATGGCGTGACGGAAGTTCAGTACGGCACGGCGTTCTCTGCCGGTTACCGCCTTGTGGTGGCAGCCGATTACAACAACGCCTTCGGCCTGCCGGTAACGCTGAGCCCCAATGTCGCCTGGCGGCATGACGTGACGGGCTACTCGCCCGGCCCCATCGGCCCCGGCTTCGTTTCGGGCCTGAAGGCGGTCACGCTCGGCCTCAACGCCTCCTACCAAAGCGCCTGGCGCGCCTCGCTCGGCTATACGAACAGCTTCGGCGGCGGCTTCCGCAACGCGCTCAACGACCGGGATTTCGTCTCGGCCAGCATTTCCTATGCCTTCTAAAGGCTTCTGACAGGGAAGGCGCAACATAAGCGCTGCAAAGCCCCGGCGGGTCCGCCTGCCGGGGCTTTTTCATGTCCTCATTCCGGCCCGTCCCTCTCGTTACTTGACGGATGCGCCCCCATCTGCACAACAGCGGGAGGAAAGGACGAGCCATGACCTCAAAAGCGAGCCCAAAGGACAGCCCCGCGAAAGACGGCGCAAAACGCGCCCTGGTGCTGTTTTCCGGCGGCCAGGATTCCACCGTCTGCCTCGCCTGGGCTCTGCAGCGCTTCGAGGCGGTGGAAACCGTCGGCTTTTCCTATGGCCAGGCCCATAGCGTGGAAATGATCTGCCGGGAGAAGGTTCGGGCGGAAATCGCCCGGCACTTTCCGGATTGGGCGCGCCGGCTCGGGCCCGATCATGTACTGGACCTAAGTGAGCTTGGCCGGATTTCCGAGACGGCGCTGACCAGCGACATGGAAATCGAGATGGGCGAGAACGGCCTGCCCAATACCTTCGTGCCCGGCCGCAATCTGCTCTTTTTGACTTACGCGGCGGCGCTGGGTTACCGGCGCGGCACGCAGGCGCTGGTGGGCGGCATGTGCGAGACCGATTATTCGGGCTATCCCGATTGCCGCGCCGATACCATGAAAGCCATGGAAAGCGCCCTCAGCCTCGGCATGGACAAGCCCTACACCATCGAAACGCCGCTCATGTGGCTCGACAAGGCCGCGACCTGGGCGCTGGCGGAGGAACTCGGGGGGGAAACACTTATCGAGATCATCCGCGAGCAGACCCATACCTGCTATCGCGGCGAGCGGACGCATCGCCATGACTGGGGATATGGCTGTAATGATTGCCCGGCCTGCGCGCTGCGCCGGCAGGGATATGAAGCGTGGATGAAGCAGCGGGCTCATGTATAGCGTCAAAGAAATCTTCTATACGCTTCAAGGCGAAGGCGCCAATGCCGGGCGTCCGGCCGTCTTTTGCCGTTTTGCCGGGTGCAATCTGTGGACCGGGCGCGAGGAAGACCGCGCCAAAGCCGTCTGCACCTTTTGCGATACGGATTTCGTGGGCACGGACGGGCAAAATGGCGGCAAATTCGCGGGCGCCGAAGAACTGGCCGCCCGCATCGCCTCCTTCTGGCCCAAGGAAGGTACGGGCCTGCAGGGCGCGCCGCTCGTCGTGTGCACGGGCGGAGAGCCCTTGCTTCAGCTCGATGAACCGCTTATTGAAGCGCTTCACGCGAAAGGTTTTTCCATCGCCGTGGAAACCAACGGCACGCTTGAAGCGCCATCCGGCATCGACTGGATTTGCGTGAGCCCGAAAGCGGATGCGCCCCTCGTTCAGCGCAGCGGACAGGAACTCAAACTCGTCTACCCGCAGGAAAAGGCCCGGCCGGAAGATTTCGACGCGCTCGCCTTCGAGCATTTCTTCCTGCAGCCCATGGACGGGCCGGCGCAAAAGGAAAACACGAACGCGGCTGTGGCCTATTGCATGGCCCACCCCAAATGGCGGCTCAGCCTGCAGACACACAAGTTCATCGGGATCGACTGATGCGTATCTATAAAGAGTTCACTTTCGAGGCAGCCCACTATCTGCCTTCCGCCCCGCCCGGCCATCCGAACAGCCGGCTGCACGGCCATTCCTTCCGCGCCGTCGTCTGGCTGGCCGGTACGCCCGATCCCGAGACGGGGCTCATTCGCGAGTTTTCCGAATTCCGCGATGCACTGGAAGATGCGCGTCAGGCGCTCGACCATCACTGCCTGAACGAGATCGAGGGACTGGCCGCGCCGACGCTGGAATGCCTGACCATGTGGATCTGGCGGCGGCTGAAAAACTCCCTGCCGCAAATCGCGCGGGTGGAAGTGCACCGGGACACCTGCAAGGAAGGCTGCGTCTATGAGGGCGAAGCCGATTAGGAGATAATCCGATGGCGGAATATACCAAAGACTTGACGCAGCTCGGCGCGAAAACCGCCGCTCCTGAGACGCCGGAAGAGGCAGAGCTCGAGCGCGTGCCCAACCCCCATGCCGACACGGACTATCTTGCCCGTTTCACCTGCCCGGAATTCACCTCGCTTTGCCCGGTAACGGGCGCGCCCGATTTCGCCCATCTCGTCATCGACTATGCGCCGGGTGACTGGCTCGTGGAATCGAAGTCGCTGAAACTCTATCTCCAATCCTTCCGCAATCACGGCGCGTTCCATGAAGATTGCACCGTCGCCATCGGTAAACGCCTGGCCGAAACGCTACAGCCCAAATGGCTGCGCATCGGCGGCTACTGGTATCCGCGCGGCGGTATTCCCATCGATGTCTTCTGGCAGACGGGCAAACTTCCCGAAGGGCTCTGGGTGCCCGACCAGGGCGTTTTGCCCTACCGGGGCCGGGGCTAATTTCCGTTTCTCTCAGCTTCTTGCTACAAAGAGGCGGGAGGAACGCATCATGCCAAAGCTCGAAACCCTGCCCGCCAATGCGCCGGCGGATGACATTCTCGCCATTCTCAAGCGCGACGGAGCGCTCATCCTGAAGGACGCGCTCAGCCCGAATGAGGTAAAGGCGGCGCTCGGCGAGCTTATGCCTTACATCGAGGCGACCGATTACGGGCGGGACGATTTCACCGGCCGCAAGACGACGCGCACCGGCGCGCTCGTCGCCCGCTCTCAAAAGGCGCGGGAGATGGTGATGCATCCGGCGATCCTTGAAGCGGCGCAAAGCTTCCTCAAACCCTTTTGCGAGCGCATCCAGCTCCACCTCACCCAGGTTATCCGCATCCGGCCCGGCCAGCCCAAGCAGCCCATTCACCGGGACCGCTGGGCCTGGGGCACCTACATGAAAGACATGGAGCCTCAGTTCAACACGATCTGGGCCATGACGGATTTCACGAAGGAAAACGGGGCGACGCAGGTTTGCCCCGGCTCGCTCGGCTGGCCCGATAATTACCAGCCGAAAGACGAAGAAATCGGCTATGCGGAAATGAGTGCAGGCTCGGTGCTGATTTATTCCGGCGGGGTTTTCCATGGCGGCGGCGCCAACACCTCGAACGGCGACCGGATCGGCGTCAATCTGACCTACACGCTGGGCTGGCTGCGCCAGGAAGAAAACCAGTATCTCTCCTGCCCGCCGGAGATCGCTAAGACCTTGGAGCCCGACCTTCAGGCCCTGATCGGCTATGCCATGGGCAGCTATGCGCTGGGCTATTACACCCCGCCGCTGCCCGCCGGCGAGGGGCCGGAACTGGTGCCGCCGGATTTCGCGCTCGGTAAGATGGATGGCACGAGCGCCCAGTTCGGCTCGGAGGAGCTGCGCGAGCTGGTGGGCGCCTCCATCCGCGGGGAAGAAAAAGCCTGAATTCCTAACGCTCGTTAGGCATAAAAGCCGTGGCTATAAAATAGCCACGCGCTTCGCCTTGCTCAGGTTTTCAGCATACCAAGTATTCGCAAATCGCGATTAGGACTCTCTCAATACCGTTTTTGCTAAACTTGACGGACTGGCATGATTTTCAGGCCCGACAGTAGCTGAGACAGTAGATGAGCGAGACCGCGCATAACCGCGCTCCAGAGATTGAAGAGGCCATCACCGGGGACACAGCGCCAGCGGTCGAAGCCACGCAACAGGACTTCAACGAGATTTTGCGCGATGGGCTCTGGCTGATTTTCGCTTTCTTGGGTGTGGCCTATTTCGCCATCACGCTCATGCATATGACGTTCCTTCCGCCGCCCATCGCGAAAGTCATGATCCCGATATCGGCGGCAAGCTCCACCATTGGCTTCGGCCTATCGTTCCTTCTCAAGCGGCATACGATTCCCCATCAATGGGCCCATCCGCTGCTCTGTGCCGGCACACTCATTCTGGCCTGCAACGTCACCGCCCATGTCACGGTGACGCAAGACCCCTCGGAGCTCACCAACTATCTGTTCATCATGGTGGCGATCGGGCTCTTTTTCCTGTCGCCCTTCTGGCTGGCGCTCAGCCTCGGCGCTTACATCTGTCTTTGGACGCTTGCCGCCTTTGCCGTCGCCTCGAACGACGTGCTGATGAGCCATCTCTATTTTGAGTTCAATGCCTTCGTGCTTGCCATCGCCGCTTTCACGATCCGCCGCCGTGCGCACCGGCGCAACATCATCCTGCAAAAGCAGATCATGGCACGCGAGCAAGAGCTGGAAGGCGCGTTGCGGCAGGTCTATCTGCAAAACATGGCCGAGAAGCACAGCCGCGCGAAAAGCGAGTTTCTGGCCAATATGAACCATGAGCTTCGCACGCCGCTCAACGCGATTATCGGCTTTGCCGAAATCATGAAGGGGCAAATGTTCGGTCCCCTGAGCGAGCGTTACCGGGAATATGTGGACGATATTCTCATGTCGGGCCGCAACCTGCTCAATGTCGTCAATGACATTCTCGATCTGTCGAAAATCGAAACGGACGCCTCTGACTGCGAAACGGAACCTTTCGACTTGAGCGAGCCCCTGGAAAGCTCGCTGAACCTTGCCCAGTCCCGGCGCGGAGCAAGTGAGCTGACTTTCGTCTTCGAGCCCGGCCATCATGCCGCGACCGTTTATTCGGACCGCCGGCGCTTGAAACAGATCCTCATCAATCTGCTATCGAATGCAGTAAAATTCACCCCAGCGGGGGGCACCGTCACGCTGCGCTCGAGCGAATTTTCCGACGGGCGCGTGCTTTTCGAAATCGAGGATACGGGCATCGGCATGAGCGAGGAACAGATCGCCATGGCACTCGACCCGTTCTGGAAAGCGGACCCGGCCTATGCGACCCAGTTCGGTGGCACCGGCCTCGGCCTGCCCATCGCCCACCGCTTCGTGCGCCAGCTTGGCGGCGATCTGACCATCCACAGCACACCGGACCAGGGCACCAATGTGCAGTTCTGGCTGCCCATGCAGCGCCCGGAGCTTGCCCAAGCCGGATAGAGCCGGATAGAACCGGATGGCGGCCAAGAGGCCCGGTAGCCAGTTTGGGCTTTCCCAAATGCGATTGTTACAATATAACGCCCGCACATTACCGGGAGCCGGCACGTGCTTGGTGTTTTTCAACAATATGGCGTCTTGGCGAGCCTCGTTGCCGCCGCCGTCAGCCTATGCGGGGTGGCAAGCGTATGGATTGCCCGTGAACGCGTGCTCGGCTGGAGCAATCTGCTGGCGGCCTTCGGCGCGGGACTCCTGCTCACCACGGTTCTGACCCACCTTTTTCCCGAGGCCATGCAGGGTACGCCTCACGCTCCGCTATATGCGCTGGGGGGCTATGTGCTGCTCCTGCTCATCGCCGGGCTGACGGATTCGCTGTTTCCTCACAGCGCGCATCACCATCCCTCCGTCTCCATGCCCGCACTCACCGCCTGGCTCGGCATTGCGTTCCATTCCTTCGCCGATGGCGCGGTCTATACGGTGACCTATGAGAGCGGGCTCGAAACCGGGCTGATGACCATGGGCGGGCTCACCGCGCATAAATTCATCGATGCGGTCATTCTCTTCGCGCTGATGAGTTTTTACGTCTCCGCGCGCCGGGCGCTGCTTTATACCGTCCTCGGCGCGGTACTGATGACGCCGCTCGGCGCAGTGCTCACGGTGCTCTGGCTGGACGGCGCGCATTACGGAGCAGGGTTTGCTGCTCCCTTAACGGCCGCACCGCACGATCATGGCGCGATGCTCGGGCCGATGCTCGCGGCGGCGGGCGGCACGCTGCTCTATGTCAGCGCCTCGCATCTCGTGCCGCATATGCTGGAAGCCAAGCGCCGCCTGGCGCTGCCGCTCTTTCTTCTCGGCTGCGCGCTCTCACTGTTCATGGAGCACGCGCTCCACTAGGTGCAGCTTAAAGCTGCTTGGAGAGCTCGTCGAAGGCTTTCAGGTTTTTCAAAAGCGCTTCCATATCGCTGAGATATACCGCGTTCGGTCCATCGGAGGGTGCATTGTCGGGATCGTCATGGGTTTCCATGAAGACACCGGCAACGCCCACCGCCACGGCGGCGCGCGCCAGCACCGGCACATATTCGCGCTGCCCGCCGGTGGAAGCGCCCTTGCTAGCCGGCTGCTGCACGGAATGGGTGGCATCGAAAATTACCGGCGCGCCAAACGAGGCAAGCTCAGGCAACGCCCGCATGTCCGAGACCAGCGCGTTATAGCCGAAGCTGACGCCGCGCTCTGTCGTCATCACATTGGGATTGCCGGATTCAGTTACCTTCTCCACGACATTCTTCATGTCCCAGGGTGCGAGGAACTGGCCTTTCTTCACATTGACCACCTTGCCGGTTTTCGCCGCCGCGACCACCAGATCCGTCTGGCGGCACAGGAAGGCCGGGATCTGCAGAATATCGACGACGCTTGCCACTTCCGCGCATTGTTCGGGGCTGTGCACATCGGTGAGCACCGGCACGCCGAACTCTTTTTTGATTTCCTCGAAGACCGGCAGTGCATTGGCAAGACCGACGCCGCGCGCGCCCTTGATGCTGGTGCGGTTGGCCTTGTCGAAAGAAGCCTTGAAGACGAAGCCCATCCCCAACTTTTCCGTGATCTCTTTGAGCGTGCCTGCGATCATCATGGCATGGTCGCGGCTTTCCATCTGGCAGGGGCCGGAGATGATGCTCAAAGGCTTGTCATTGGCAAAATGCACATTGCCGACGGTAACGGTACTGTTGGGTTTCATAAATCTCGACCTTTAGGCCCACTAAGCGGGCGTTCTCAAGAGTGCCGACGGTCCGGCCCGCCCCACTCTAATGTAAAACCGGGCCGATTCCACCATGCTCAAACAAGCCGGCTCTGCGCCAAGGCCGCTTCAACGAAAGATTTGAAGAGCGGATGAGGATCGAAAGGCCGGGATTTCAACTCGGGGTGGAACTGCACGCCGATATACCAGGGGTGATCTGGCAGCTCGACGATCTCTGGCAAGAGCCCGTCGGGCGATGTCCCCGAAAAGAGCAGGCCCTTTTCTTCCAGCCGCTCGCGGTAAGCCATGTTGACCTCGAAACGGTGGCGGTGGCGCTCGCTGATCTCGGTACTGCCGTAAATCTCCGCGACTTTGGAGCCGGGCTTCAGCTCCGCGTCATAAGCGCCAAGGCGCATCGTGCCGCCGAGGTCTGAATCATAGCCGCGCTTGACCAGTTCCTCGCCCTGCATCCATTCGGTCATCAGGCCGACAAGCGGTTCTTCCTGCGGGCCGAACTCGGTGGAGCTGGCCTTCTCGATGCCGGCCATATAGCGGGCCGCCTCGATGACGGCCATCTGCATGCCGAAGCAGATGCCGAGATAAGGCACGGCGCGGGTGCGGGCGAAATGCGCCGCCGCGATCTTGCCTTCCGAGCCGCGCTCACCGAAGCCGCCCGGCACGAGAATACCGTTCACGTCTTCCAGATGGTGCATCTGGTCCGGGTCTTCGAAAATCTCAGACTCCAGCCACTTGATATTGACCCTCACCTTATTGGCGATGCCGCCATGGGTGAGCGCTTCCATCAGTGACTTATAGGCGTCTTTAAGGCCCGTATATTTGCCCACGATGGCAATGGTCACTTCGCCTTCCGGCTCGCGGATGACATGGGAAATGTTCTGCCAGCTCGTCAGGTCCGGCACCGGCGCATCCATGCCGAAAACGCCAAGCACTTCGGTGTCGAGCCCCTCGAGGTGATAGCGGTAAGGCACGTCGTAAATCGTATCGACATCGATGGCCTGAATGACCGCCGTCTCGCGCACGTTACAGAAGAGCGCGATCTTGCGCCGTTCTTCCACCGGGATGGGCCGGTCGCAGCGGCACATCAGAACATCGGGCTGAATGCCGATGGAGCGCAGTTCCTTGACCGAGTGCTGGGTGGGCTTCGTCTTCATTTCTCCGGCGCTCGGGATGAAGGGCATCAGCGTCAGGTGGATGAAGCAGGTGGCGCCGCGCGGCAGCTCGTTGCCCAGCTGGCGGATCGCCTCGAAGAAAGGCAGAGCCTCGATATCGCCGACCGTGCCGCCGATTTCGCAGAGCACGAAATCGACGCCGTCATTACCGTCGAGGACGAATTGTTTGATGGCGTCGGTCACATGCGGGATCACCTGCACCGTGCCGCCCAGATAATCGCCCCGGCGTTCCTTGGCGATAATGTCCTGATAGATGCGGCCCGTGGTGATGTTGTCACCCTTCGAGCAGGGCCGCCCCGTAAAACGCTCGTAATGGCCGAGATCGAGATCGGTCTCCGCCCCGTCATCGGTGACGAACACTTCCCCGTGCTGGAAGGGACTCATCGTGCCCGGATCGACGTTGAGATAAGGGTCCAGCTTGCGCAAGCGGACGGAAAACCCGCGCGCTTGCAGAAGCGCGCCGAGTGCTGCGGATGCAATGCCTTTCCCTAGGGAAGAAACCACGCCGCCGGTGATGAATATATACCGCGTCATGGACCCTTATCCTATACGAAGCCAATGCGATTCGAAGCGCGGAAATAGCTTTCGCACGTCAAAAACTCATTTCTTAGAAAACGTCGGTTAATCGGCGCTCGGCACCTGCGGTTCTTCGGAAACCGGCGCGCTGGGCGCGGCTGCCCCCTCGCCTGCCTCATCCGCGGACGGCACGCCGGGAACCGGCGTTTCAGGCGCTTCGACCGGCTCCTCGCTCACCCCGGCAGGAACCTGCTCGAGGATGGACGAGCCTTGCTTTTCCGCCTGGGCAAGCAGCGTCAGGCCGATGCTGGTGGCAAAGAAGAGCGCCGCCAGGATCGCCGTGGCGCGGGTCAGCGCATTGCCTGCGGCCCGGTTGCTCACCATACCGCCGCCGCCACCGCCGCCGATACCCAGCGCACCGCCTTCCGACCTTTGCAAAAGGACGGTTGCGACAAGCGCTACTGCGATCAGCAGATGTATAACGATCAAAATGGTGGCCATGACGACGTATCCTTTGCCCGCGGGCCTGACAGATGCGGTGTTCCCACAGATGCCGCGCTTTTAAACCAAGACCCGGCGGAATACCAGCCCGCGAATAGCGTTAATCGAGCCGAAACGGCGCTTTTGCCGGGGGACAAGCGCCGAACCTCCCGGAAATCAGAGATAGGCGCTAATAATCCCGAAAAAGTCGGCCGCCTTGAGGCTCGCCCCGCCGACAAGCGCGCCGTTGACATTGGGCACGGCCATCAGCTCTACGGCATTGGAGGGTTTCACCGAGCCGCCGTAAAGAATGCGGATTTTCGCCCCCTCTTCTCCGAAACGGGCAACGAGGCGCTTGCGGATATGGGCATGGACCTCACGGACCTGCTCGGCGGTGGGCGTGCGGCCCGTGCCGATGGCCCAGACGGGTTCATAGGCGATGACGGTGTTCTTGGGCGTCACCTCATCGGACAGCGAGCCCTTGAGCTGAGAGGTAAGAACTTTCAGGGTCGCGCCCTGATCGCGCTCGGCCTCGGTTTCCCCGATGCAGACAATGGCGGTGAGCCCGGCGCGGTAGACCGCCTGCGATTTCTCCCGCACGTCCTTGTCGCTTTCCCCGTGATCGGTGCGGCGCTCGGAATGGCCGACAATGATGAATTTGCCACCCGCGTCCTTAACCATCTCGGCGGAGATATCCCCGGTATGGGCACCTGTCTCTTTGGCGTGGCAATCCTGCGCGCCGATCTTGACCGTGCTGCCCTTCGCGGTTTCGGCCAAAGGCGCGATCAGCGTGGCGGGCGGGCAGATCAGCACCTCGCAAGGCACCCGGCCGGTGCCGGCCAGTTTTTTGGCAAGCGCCGCCACTTCCCGGCGGCTCGCTTTCAGCCCGTTCATCTTCCAGTTGCCGGCAACAAGTGCTTTGGGCGGCTTTACCTGCCGCTGCGGTGCCTTTTTCGCGGCGCCTTTCGCCGATTTGCTCGCTGCCATGGTCAACTTATCCCCTCAGGCCGGTACGGATGATAAAACGGGAAGCACTCAGGCGGTCACGCGATGAGCGCCGCGACTCTTCCCCGGAACGTCGCTTAGGCGCCGTTTAGCAAACCCCCGGGAAAAGGCCAATAGGTTAAGTGGCTCAAGAGCTTGTGCCCGCACACGCCCGCCCCTATCATGCCCGGCCTTGCGGGGGATTTTCTGACGCGGGAACATGACGGCCTGATTGCGGATAGAAGGGCACGGCCCTTCACCCCTTTCCGGCGACCTATCCGTCCGGCCAGCCTGAAGGCGGCCTAGGCGGGGCAACACCAGGGACCTATCAATGCTCGACACGTTACGTAAAAACGCCAGCGGCTGGGTTGGGATGATTTTCATCGGCCTTATTGCGCTCAGCTTCGCCGTCTGGGGGGTCGCGGATATCTTTCGCGGGTATAGCAGCGATGTGGTCGCCGAGGTGGGCCCGGAGGAGGTTCCGGCCAACCGGTTCCGGATCGAATATCAGCAGCAGCTCGAAGAGCTTTCCGACCGGCTGGGCCGTCCCGTCGGCCCGGTGGAAGGTCGTGAATACGGGCTCGACCGGCAAGTGATCGCCCGGTTGGTGGGCATGGCCGCGCTGAACGCGCAAGTGGAAGAGCTGGGCCTTGCGGTCGCGGACGAAACCGTGGCGAAGGACATTTACGAGGACCCGAGCTTTCACGGGCCCTTCAACCGCTTCGACCAGCAGACCTTCGATCTCATTCTGGCGCAGAACCGGATCGACGAGCAGACGATGATCAACGACCGGCGCGAGTTCCTGGAGCGCGACCAGCTTTTGAGCGCGGCGATCTCGGGCACCCATGTGCCGGATGCGCTGACGGAGCTGATCTACGGCTACCGCAATGAAAAGCGCCTGGCCGAATACATCATCCTGACACCGGACATGGCGAGCGATCCGGAACCGCCGACGGAAGAGGAAATCGAAGAACTGCACGAAAAGGCCGCGGCAAATTTCTCCACGCCCGAAACGCGCAGCTTTGACGTGCTGGTAATCCGCCCGGACACCATCACCGCTTCCATCGAGATCGGCGAGGAAGCGCTGGCGGAGGCCTTTGAAGAGCGCCGCGATCAATATGACGAACCGGAAACGCGCACGCTTTACCAGATTCCCTTCGCGGAGATGGAAGCGGCGGAAAAAGCCGCCTCGAACCTGCGCCAGGGCGACACGCTGGAAAACGTGCTAGCACCCACCGGCCTTTCCGAAGAAGACGTGCTGCGCGAGAATCTGACGCGCGGCGATCTTCTGAGCAAGGACGTAGCAGACGCCGCCTTCGCATTGAAAGAAGGCGAAGTCAGCGAGCCGCTGGACGGCGCGCTCGGCCCCGTCGTCATCAAAGTTCTCTCCGTCACCCCGGCAAAGCCTGCCAAGCTTGCCGATGTGCGCGAGGAACTGACGAAGCAGCTCGCCTCCGAGCAGGCGGTACAAGACGTCTTCGATATCTATAACCGGGTAGAAGATGAACGCGCCGCCGGTGTGCCGCTTGCCGATATTGCGGGCCAGGTGGGCATTCCGCTCGAACGGGTGGAGAGCGTGACGCGCGACGGGCTGAAAGCGAACGGTGAGCCGGCCGACGTCCCCGATCTCGTCAAACTGCTCGAAACCGCCTTCACCATGGAAGAAGGCGAAGAGGTGGATGCCATCGAGACGGAAGACGATGGCTATTACTGGATCGACCTGACGGGCGTGAACGCGCCTGCGGTTAAACCGCTGGAAGAAGTGCGCGATGAGGTCGTCGATCTGTGGATGCGTGAAAAGCGCCGGGGCGAGCTTGTGGAACTTGCCGAGAGCCTTTCAGCGCGGGGTAATGGCGGTGAGCCTTTCGAGGTGATCGCCGGGGAATTCGACCGGGCGGTGCTTACCTCCCCGCCGCTTTCCCGCCGCTCCAGCAACGAGACGTTCTCGCGCTTTGCCGTTGCCAATCTCTTCGGCACGCCGGAAGGTAAGTTCACCTTCGGCTCCGTTGGCTATGGCGACAGCCTGCTGCTGATGAAGGTGAAGGATGTGCGCACCCCTGCCGTGGCGGACAACAAGGAAGCCGTCGCCTCACTGGAAGAAACGCTGCGGGAGACGACGCAGGACGATGTTGTCGGCACGCTCGTGGCTTCCCTGCAGGAGAAATACGGCATCAGCGTCAACCAGACCCTGATCAACCGCATCATCGGAAACTAAGTGCAACGGGCGGTATTTCTGCTAGAAAGCCGCCCGTAACGCACATGAAGCCCACACTGGAAGATGAGGGATGCGGGGTCTGCCCGCATCGGCCCGTTATGATTGAACCCGATTTCGGCAGCTTCGAGACCACCTATCAGGCCGGGAAACCCCAGCTTGTGTGGACGCGCCTCGTTGCCGATCTGGAAACACCGGTCTCCGCCTATCTGAAGATCACGGCGAACGCGCCGAACAGCTTCCTGCTGGAATCGGTGGAAGGCGGGGATACGCGCGGGCGCTATTCCATTATCGGGCTGAACCCGGACATCATCTGGCGCTCCAAAGGCAATCAGGCGGAAATCAACCGCAAAGCGGCGCTCGATGCGGAGGCCTTCGAGCCTTGCGCGGAGGACACGCTGACCTCGCTGCGCGCGCTTCTGGAAGAAAGCCGGCTCGACATTCCCGAGGTCCTGCCTTCCATGGCGGCGGGGGTTTTCGGCTATCTCGGCTATGACGCCGTGCGGCTGATGGAGCATCTGCCGGATGAGAACCCGGATGCGCTCGGCTTGCCGGACGGGCTTTTCGTGCGCCCGACGGTGATTGCGGTTTTCGATTCCGTCAAAGACGAAGTCATTCTAGTAACGCCCGTGCGCCCCGACGCGTCGGTGAATGCGAAAGCCGCCTTTGCGCGCGCCAGCGAGCGGCTGAATGCGGTGATCGAAAATTTCGACCGCCCGCTGACACATGTCGAGGAAGCCGCCGATGCGGCGGCCATTCCGGAGCCTGCCTCCAACACGCCGAAAGAAACGTATTTTTCGATGGTCGAACAGGCGAAGGAATATATCCTTGCCGGCGACATCTTTCAGGTCGTGCTCAGCCAGCGCTTCGAGGCGCCGTTCGATCTGCCGCCTTTCGCGCTTTACCGGGCGCTGCGCCGCATCAACCCCTCGCCTTATCTCTACTTCCTGAATTTCGATGGCTTTTCCATTGTCGGCTCGAGCCCGGAAATTCTGGTGAAGGTGCATGACGGCGAAGTCACGATCCGTCCCATTGCAGGTACGCGCCGGCGCGGAGAAAACCGCGCGGAAGATGCGGCCATCGAAGCCGATCTTCTTTCCGATCCCAAGGAGCGGGCCGAGCATTTGATGCTGCTCGATCTCGGGCGCAACGATGTGGGCCGCGTTGCCAAGATCGGCACGGTGGAAGTGACCGACCAATTCGCCCTGCAATACACATCGCACCTTATTCACATCGTTTCGAATGTACGCGGCGAGCTCGATGATGCGCGCTATGATGCGATTTCCGCGTTGATTGCCGGTTTTCCTGCAGGCACCGTCTCAGGCGCGCCGAAGGTGCGGGCGATGGAGATCATCGACGAACTCGAGCTTGAAAAGCGCGGGCCTTATGCCGGCTGCGTCGGTTATTTCTCGGCGGGCGGGAACATGGATACCTGCATCGTGCTACGCACGGCCATCGTCAAAGACGGCAAGATGTATGTGCAGGCGGGCGGCGGCGTCGTTGCCGATTCCAGCCCCGAAGGCGAATATACGGAAAGCGTGAACAAGGCGAAGGCGCTGTTCCGGGCCGCCGAAGAAGCGGTGCGCTTTGCCTCGCAAACGGGCCGCGGGCAATAACAATCAGAGCAAAGAGCGCTTAGCCGCGCGCGGCGTTCTGCGCGATGATTTCGGACGCCGGTACGAGCCGGATGCCTTTGGCCGCCAGGCTGCGCACCCAGACATCGAGCATTTCCAGCGTCAGATCGTGGGGATGGGCGATGGCGACGGCCCGGCCTTCTTTGCGCGCCTTTTCTTCCAGAAGCTGCAACTGGTGTAACAGATGGTCCGGCCCTTCGGCATGATCGAGGAAGACATCGCGCGCCGTGCCCGGCACGCCTGCCATGCGCCCGACTTCCCCGGCGCGCGAACGCTCGCTTGTCAGCGAGTCCACGAAAAAGAGCCCCTTTTCGCGCAGTACCCGCATGACGGGGATAAGCGCGCGCACGTCCTCTGTGAAGCGGCTTCCCATGTGGTTGTTGACGCCGCTATAGCCGCTGAAGGCGGCAAGGTTGTAGCGCACCGTCTCTTCGATCTCCGCCGGGCTCATGCCGGAGGTGAGCGCCTTGGGACCGGGGTCTTCATCGCCGAGCGGCTCCATGGGCAGATGCAGCATGACCTCATGGCCCGCCTCGCGCGCTTCGGCGGCCAGGCGCGAGGTTGCTTCCCCATAAGGCAGGAAGGAAAGCGTGACGGGTTTGGGCAGGTTCATGGCGCGGCGCGCAGCGGCGGCATTCAGCCCCAGATCATCGAGGATGAGGGAAATTTGCGGTGCGTCCGGCCCGAGAAGCGGCGCAGGCTCTGCGATGGCCTCTTTGGCGGGCGGCGCAAGGGCGGCGACCTGGTGCTCTTCCACCGGCGGTGCGGCCGGCTCGCTTGCCGTCTTGGTGACGGAACCGGTCACAAGCTCACCCTCCGGCAGGCGGTCTTCAAAGACGGCAGCGATCTGCTGCTCTGCCGGTTCTTCCACCGGAGAAGGTTCAGCAAGCGACTGCGCGGGGCCGCCAGCAATACCGGCGAAGCGAAGGCCGCCCAGATCGCCTTTGCGGTGGCGCAGAGGCTCGGCAATCAGAAAGGCCGGTTCCACCGCATTGGCAGGCTCGATGACGCGGGGAAGCGGCAGAATATCGGCGGACGCGACTTGCGGGCCGGGCGCCAGCGGCACGGAAAGCGAGGGGCCTTCTTTCTTCAGCCCCAGGGCCATGGCCACATCGGGAAGGGCAAGACCGATCCCCGCCCCGGAGATGAGCCCCACGGCGAAAAGCAGCGCAGCAAGGAGCAATGCCTCTTGGGCCAGCCCGGCGCGCCGGCTGGTTCTCCTCAGATTTGGCCCGGGCTGCCGCCTTTGCCCCGGCTGGGTGGCCCCCATATACTGTGTCATGTCACGCGGATAAGACCATATTTAGAGGCGATCCGGCAAGCGCCGCACCGCCCGGTATCTGTGGATTTCTTACCCCATTGACCCTTAAAATCGCCTTAGCGCCTTGTGCCCGGCCATGGAGCGCACCTATAAACGGGAACCTTCCGCGCCTATATGCATTTAGCCGCTTTTGCGGAGGTCCGGCCCATCTGATTCTGAGCGAGTACGTCCATGCTCCTGCTGATCGATAATTACGACAGCTTCACTTACAATCTGGTGCATTTTCTCGGCGATCTGGGGGTCGAAACAGAAGTGCGCCGCAACGACACGCTGTCGGTACGAGATGCGCTGGCGCTGAAGCCGCAGGGCATCATGATTTCGCCGGGCCCGTGCGATCCGGATCAGGCGGGTATCTGTCTCGATCTCATCAAATCGGCCGCCGGGACGTTGCCGATCTTCGGTGTCTGTCTCGGCCATCAGGCGATCGGCCAGGCCTTCGGCGCGAAGATCGTGCGCGCGCCCTCGCCCATGCATGGCAAGATCTCGCCGGTCCATCACACGGGCAAAGGCGTTTTTGCCGGGCTGCCGAGCCCGCTGGAAGTGACGCGCTATCATTCGCTGACCATCGAGCCGGGTAGCCTGCCGGACTGCCTGGAAGTTACCGCGAAGACCAATGACGGCGTCATCATGGGCGTGCAGCACAAGGAGCTGCCCATTCACGGTGTGCAGTTCCACCCGGAAAGCATCGCTTCCCAGCACGGGCACGACATTTTGCGCAACTTCCTCGAGCTTGCCGGGATTGCCATTACCGAAACCGTCTAAGCTTACGCCGAGCCGGACCGACCTTAAGTAAAGAAGACCCATGACGGATTTCAAAGCGCTGATCGCGAAAGTCGCCGACGCCCATCCCCTGACTACAGACGAAGCGACGGCCGCCTTCGAGGCGATGATGACGGGCGCGCTGACCCCGGCGCAGATCGGCGCTTTTCTGATGGCGCTGCGGGTGCGCGGGGAAACGGTGGAAGAAATTGCGGCGGGCGCCGCGATCATGCGCGCCAAGGCGACACATGTGAACGCCCCGGAAGGTGCCATCGACACCTGCGGAACAGGGGGCGACGCGTCCGGCACCTACAACATTTCAACCGCCGTTTCCTTCGTGCTTGCCGGCTGCGGTGTGCCCATTGCCAAGCATGGCAACAAGGCGCTTTCCTCGCGCTCCGGCTCGTCGGAAGTTCTGGAAAAGCTCGGCGTCAAACTCGACATTCCGCCCGCCCATATCAGCCGCTGCATCGAGGAGAGCGGCATCGGCTTCATGTTTGCCGCCTATCATCACGCCGCGATGAAACATGTGGGCCCGGTGCGCGTAGAACTTGGCACACGGACGATCTTCAATCTGATGGGCCCGCTGTCCAACCCGGCAGGGGCAAAGCGCCAGCTGATGGGCGTCTTTGCGGAAAAATGGGTGGAACCGCTTGCCCATGTGCTCAAGAAACTCGGCTCGGAACATGTCTGGGTCGTGCATGGTTCGGACGGGCTCGATGAGATCACCACCTCGGGCCCGACCCATGTGGCGGAACTGAAAGACGGCAAGGTGCGCCGCTTCACCGTGACGCCGGAAGAAGCGGGCCTGCCGCCTGCCGACCCCGAAGCGCTGAAAGGTGGCGATCCGGCGGAGAATGCCGGCGCGCTGACGCGGCTCCTCGACGGGGCACCCGGCGCTTACCGCGATATCGTGCTCATCAACAGCGCGGCGGGATTGATCGTTGCCGGGAAAGCGCAAAACCTGAAAGAAGGCGTTGCCATGGCCGCCGCATCCATCGATGAAGGCCGGGCGAAAGAGGCACTGAAGCGTCTCGTCGCCGTATCGAACGAGCCTGAAGCATGAGCGATATTCTGGAGCGGATCGGCGCCTATAAGCTGGAAGAGATCAAGGCAGCGAAAGCGGCCAAACCCTTGAGCGCGCTTGAAGCGGAGATCGAAAGCCAATCGCCGGTGCGCGGTTTTTACAAGGCGCTGCAGAAGACGGAAGCGCAAGGGCGCTACGGGCTGATTGCCGAGATCAAGAAGGCAAGCCCGTCCAAAGGCCTTATCCGCGAGGACTTCAACCCGCCGGAGCTTGCCAAGGCTTATGAAAAAGGCGGGGCGGCCTGTCTTTCCATTCTCACCGACACGCCATCCTTTCAGGGTGCGCCGGAATATCTCGTCGCTGCCCGCGCAGCAACCGCCCTGCCCGTCATCCGCAAGGATTTCATGTACGACACCTATCAGGTGGCCGAGGCGCGGGCGCTGGGCGCGGATTGCATTCTCATCATCATGGCGGCGGTCAGCGACGCACAGGCGCTCGAACTTGAAAGCGCCGCGCATGGCTATGACATGGACGTTCTGGTGGAAGTGCATAACGAGGAAGAGCTGGAGCGCGCAGGCATGCTTTCCTCGCCGCTGCTCGGCATCAATAACCGGAATTTGAAGACCTTTGAGACGACATTGGAGACGACAAAGCGTCTCGTACCCTTTGTCCCCAAAGGCAAACTGATTGTCGGGGAAAGCGGCCTCAACACGCCCGCCGATCTTGCCATGCTTTCCGCTTGCGGCGTGAACAGCTTTTTGATCGGGGAAAGCCTGATGCGTCAGGCGGATGTGGAACAGGCGACGCGCATATTGCTGCACAAGGAAGAAATGAGAGCCTGACCCGATGAGTTACCAAATCCGCCTTGCCACACTTGACGATGTTCCCGCTCTCGGCCCCGTCGAGGTGGCGGCGGGACAGCTCTTCAAGACCGTCGGCATGGGGCATCTTTCACATAAATTCATGGAACCGGAAATGGCGGCCGCCTTCGTGCGGGCCAAAGGCTGTTTCGTGGCCGAGGCCGAAGACGGCGCGCTGGCCGGTTTTGCCATGTCCGCGCCGCTCGACCATTCGGTTTTCATCCATGAAATTTCCGTCGATACCGCCCATGGCCGGCAAGGGCTCGGAGGGAGGCTTATCGGCGCCGTTTCCGACTGGGCCAAAGCCCTCGGCAAACCGGCGGTGACGCTTTCCACCTTCACGGACGTGCCCTGGAATGCGCCTTATTATGGCCGTCAGGGATTTTCGGTGGTAGAGCGGGAGGACTGGTCGCCGGCCTTCTTCATCATTCACGCGCATGAAGAAGAAAGCGGCCTTCCCATCGACCGGCGCTGTTTCATGCGCAAGGAGCTTTAAGCATGGCGGGCAAGCTTTCCCATCTCGATGACAAGGGCGCGGCGCATATGGTCGATGTTTCGGCCAAGGATGTGACGCAGCGCACCGCAACCGCCAAAGGGCGCATCGAAATGGCACCGGAAACGCTTGCCCTCATTCTCGACAATAAGATCACCAAGGGAAACGTCATCGAGATCGCGCGCCTTGCCGGGATCATGGCGGCGAAAAAAACCGCGGACCTCATTCCGCTCTGCCATCCTTTGATGCTTTCCAAAGTCTCCGTCGAACTTGAAGCCGACAAAGAGGCCTCTTCCATCGAGGTGAGCGCCACGGTGAAAGTAAGCGGGCAGACGGGCGTCGAGATGGAAGCGCTGACCGCCGTCAATGTCGCGTGCCTGACGATCTACGACATGGCGAAAGCGGTGGACCGGGGCATGCGCATCACCGACATTCGCCTGACGCATAAATCGGGCGGTAAATCCGGCACCTTTGAGGCCGGCTAAAAGGTTCCTCATGGCTCTTCTTCCCGTTGCCGACGCGATCGAGAAAATCGGCGCTGCCATTGCCCCGCTTGAAGCGGAGCGCATTCCGCTCGCCGAAGCGGGCCACCGGGTGCTCGCCTGCGATCTTGCCGCTTTGCGCACGCAGCCCCCTTTCGATGCTTCGGCCATGGACGGCTATGCGCTAAAGGCAGAAGACGCCGCCAAGGTTCCGGCGGAGCTGAAAGTGATCGGTGACGCACCGGCCGGGCGCGCCTTTGAGGGCAAAGTAGGCTCCGGCGAGGCGGTGCGTATTTTCACCGGCGGGCCGCTGCCTGAGGGCGCTGATACGGTCGTCATTCAGGAAGATACGGAGCGCAGCGGCGACACCGTGCGCATTCTGGAAGCGGCCGTCCCCGGCAAACATATCCGCCGCGCCGGGCTCGATTTTCGCGAAGGAGAAAGCGTGCTTAAACAAGGCGCGCTGCTCGGCCCCGCCGCGCTCTCCCTTGCCGCCGCCGCGAACCATACCGCGCTCGATGTTTACCGGCGCCCGCGCGTGGCGTTTTTTGCGACGGGCGATGAGCTGGTGCCGCCGGGCGAGGAGCCGGGACCTTCGCAAATCGTTGCCTCGACGGGCGCGGGCCTTGCCGCCCTCATCCGCCGCTGCGGCAGCGTGCCGCTCGATCTCGGAATTGCACGGGACAACCGGGAAAGCCTTCTGGAAAAAGCGCAAGCGGCGAAAGAGGCCGACATGGTGGTGACGCTGGGCGGAGCCTCGGTCGGTGAGCATGATCTCGTGCAGGATGTGCTGGGCGGCGCCGGGCTTGATGTCGCGTTCTGGCGCATTGCCATGCGCCCCGGCAAGCCCTTGATGTTCGGCGCGCTTTCGGGAAAACCCTTTCTTGGCCTGCCGGGCAACCCCGTCTCCGCGCTTGTCTGCGCCGAGCTTTTCCTCGCCGCCGCGCTGATGCGCCTTCAGGGGCGGCAAGCGGCGCATCCCCGGCTTCTGCCCGCCCGCCTTGCCGTACCGCTCAAAGCCAATGACACGCGCCAGGACTATATCCGCGCGGCGCTTGAGGAAGAGGACGGGGAATGGCGTGCCAAGCCGCTTTCCGTTCAGGACAGTTCCATGCTCTCCGGCCTTGCCCGCGCGGGCTGCCTTATCGTGCGTCCGCCCCATGCGGCAGCCGCGGAAACCGGGGCGCTGGTTAATGTCCTCCCCCTTGAAGGGTAATTTTATCCACAGAAGGGTTGACGCGGAAAAAGAACCAAACTAGAACAAGTGAAATGTTTATCGTTTGTTCTAGATATTGGGGCCGCACCCATGCTCACACGCAAGCAGCATGAACTTCTTATGTTCATCAACGAACGCCTGAAAGAAACGGGCGTTGCGCCTTCCTTCGACGAAATGAAGGAAGCGCTGAATTTGCGCTCGAAATCGGGCATTCACCGGCTCATCACGGCGCTGGAAGAGCGCGGCTTTATCCGCCGCCTCGCCCACCGGGCCCGGGCTCTGGAAGTGCTCAAACTGCCCGACGCGGCGGCCCCGAGCTTGGCGCGCGGACGCGGCTTCGAGCCGGAGGTGATTGAGGGCGGCGGCGCCCCTGCGAGCCTGGCCCCCGCCCCTGCCAATGAGAACGACGCCCTGCCCGTCTCCGTCATGGGCCGGATTGCCGCCGGTACGCCGATCGAAGCGCTGCAGGAGGAAAGCCATCAGGTTTCCGTACCGCTTGCCATGCTCTCCAACGGCGAGCATTACGCGCTGGAAGTCAAAGGCGATTCCATGATCGAGGCCGGCATTCTGGACGGCGACACGGTGATTATTCAGCGCTGCGATACGGCCAATAACGGGGAGATCGTGGTGGCCCTGGTCGATGGGTATGAAGCAACGCTGAAGCGCCTGCGCCGGAAAGGCGATTCCATTGCGCTGGAAGCGGCGAACCCTGCCTATGAAACGCGGATCTTCGGCCCGGACCGGGTGAAGGTTCAGGGCCGCCTTGTCGGCCTGATGCGCCGCTACTAAGCGCCTGCAAACTACCAGGGGCGTGACAATTAATAGGGGCGTGTCCAGGGTCTCACACCCTGCACGCCCCTTACCGTTTCCACTGTCAGCTTTCCTTCACTCCAGTAAAGCGCCTGCGTGCCCGTGCGCGATAAATCGCCGTAATCGAGCACCAGCCGGGCATGGCAGGCTTTATCTTCAAGCCCCCAGCCTACATCCTTTTCCATCACAATAATGTCTGCCCACGGACAATCTTCAAGCAGCGCCCGCTCGTCCTTGATGTGAGCGATGCGCGGGGCGCCCGGCGCTTCATAGAGACAGGAAAGCCCGTCGCAGCGCCAGAGGGTGTCTTCCGCCGCCGCGCGGGGGCTGCGGGTGTCGCCTTCCTCCCGCAGCCAGATGGAAGCCTGAAAGGCCGGGCGCGATGCATTGAGGATGAGCTTGCCGTCTTCGCCCCGCACCGCAATGAGGCGGGCATTTTCGGCTATGAGAATATCGGGGCGCGGCGCAAGCACCCAAAGAAGAACGCCGCCCGCAAGAAAGAGGCTGCCTGCAAAGCGCACCTGCCCCTTCCATAAGGCAAGCCAAAGCCCGCCCAAAGTGATGAACCCCAAGGCGGCCTCCGGTCCGCCCGGCACGCCGCGCACCGCGCCCGGCCACGCGGCAACGGTGGCAGCAGCAGCAAGCAATCCTTCAAGCCCGAGCTCCATAATGGCGAGCGGCCAGGCCTCGAGCCCGAAAGGCATGAGCGCGAAAGCGGCAACGGCAAAAGGCATGACGAGCAGCGCGACAAGCGGCATGGCAAGGAGATTGCCTGCGAGACCATAGGCGGCGACACGGTTGAAGTGGAACGCGGCAAAGGGTGCCGTGGCGAGCCCGGCAATGAAACTCGTCAGCAAGAGCCCGGCCCCATAAAGCAGCGCAAGCTGCAGCGGCCCGCGGGCGCGCCAATCCGCCAGCAAAGCATTGAGCTGCGCGGCGCGGGTTTCATACACCGCAACCAGTGCCGTCACGGCGGCAAAGGACATTTGAAAACCGGCAGAGAGCACGCTTTCGGGCCGGAGCACCAGAAGCGCGAATGCGGCAAGCGCCACATTGCGCATGGTCATGGCCGGCCGGTCGAGCATGAGCGAGAGCAGCACAAGCGCGATCATGATGAAAGCACGCTGGGTCGCGGTGCTCATGCCGGAAATGACGAGATAGGCGGCGGCACCTCCAAGCGCGAGTGCGGCGGCCCATTTCTTCACCGGGTAATGCAGCGCAAGGCGCGGCACCAGCGCCATGAGAAGGCGCAAGCCCCCGAAGAGCGCGCCCGTCAGCAGCGCCATGTGAAGACCGGAAATCGCCAGCACATGGGCAAGGCCCGAGGCGCGCAAATTCTCTTCCACCTCTTCCGGCAAATAGGCCCGCTCGCCGGTCATCAGCGCAACGGCGACCGCGCCGGTGTCGGGCGACATGGCGGCGAGCACCCGCGCGCCGATAGCCTGGCGCAGCGCATGAAGCGCTCTATGGGCGGCAACAAGCATGCCTTCCGCTTCTCCCTGGATTTCCGGCGCGCCCAGCATGACACCGCCCGCGCCGATCCCCTCGAACCAGAGCACCCTGCCGTAATCGAACCCGCCGGGCGCGGCAGGCAGGCTATTGGGCCAAAGCTTCACCGGCCCTTCGATCCGGTCACCGGGCCGCAGCGCCAGCGCGCGCGGGTCCGAGCCCCTATAAGTGAGGCGAACCTTGCGGGGCGGGTCCGGCACATGTTCCAGCGCCTCGATCTCTACATCGGCGCGCAGCCGCCCGTCGCCCTCCCGGCTCACCGCGCTCACCGTGCCCTGCAAAATGCCGTAGGAGAGCTCACGCGTGAGCGGGGAATGATCGATAATGCTGACGCGCAGCCCCGCGAGCGCAAAGCCGAGCACGGCAAGCCCCGCCGCGATGAGCTCAAGGCGCAAGAGCGGGCGCGCCGCAAGGCGCCACTGAGCCAGGAACGCGGCAAAGGCAAGGAGCGCCGCCCAGCCCCAGGCAGGCTCGAACCGAAGGCTGAAATAAAGGAGAATCCCGAGCCCCAGGAAAACCGGCGCCCAGAGGCCGAACCTCTCCGATTCCCGCAAGAGCCCGTGCCATAGGGAAAAAACCGGGCCGGAGAGCCCCCTCCAGGTCCGCCCCAGCCCCCACCTCCCGGACCCGGCGGGCCAAATATCTCCGGTACCTAGCGCGATATCCCCCTCCTCAAGAACAAATCGCGAATATTTCGCCCCGCAGAGCCCGGAAAGCCGGAAAAAAGTATGCGCGGAACGCTACCACGCCCCCTTTGCCTGTGGTAAGAACGGCAGCCTGTTTACGCCCCTGCCGCAACGGTTTCCTCGGCCTTAGGCCAGTGTCCGCGGCTGGGCCTTCACGCCACACCAGGACTGAAATTCCAGCGGGTCACCCCGCTGAAAATAAAGCTGAACGTTAGAATGACCGGAACTCAAAAAGTCGTCACCCGTTTCGCGCCTTCGCCGACCGGCTATCTGCATATTGGCGGTGCCCGCACGGCGCTGTTCAATTGGCTGTTTGCGCGCCATCACGGGGGCCGGTTCCTTCTGCGTATCGAGGACACGGACCGCGAACGCTCCACTCAGGGCGCCATCGATGCGATTTTCGAGGGGCTGAACTGGCTGGGGCTCGGCTGGGACGAAGAGCCGGTCTATCAATTCTCGCGTCAGGAAAAGCACCGCGCCGCCGCCGAAAAGCTGATCGCCGAGGGTAAAGCCTATTATTGCTATTGCTCACCGCAAGAGCTGGAAGAAATGCGCGAGAAGGCCCGCGCCGAAGGCCGCCCGCCGCGCTATGACGGCACCTGGCGGGACCGCGACCCCGGCGAGGCGCCGGCAGGCGTCAAGCCCGTGGTGCGCTTCAAGGCGCCGCAGGAAGGCGAAACCGTGGTGCGCGACCATGTGCTGGGCGATATCCGCATCGCCAACAACCAGCTCGACGATCTCATTCTGCTGCGCTCGGACGGTACGCCCACCTATATGCTCTCCGTGGTGGTGGACGATGTGGATATGGGCATCACCCACATCATCCGGGGCGACGATCACCTGACGAATGCCGCGCGCCAGAGCCAGCTTTACGCGGCCCTTGGCTGGACGCCGCCGGAATTTGCCCATGTGCCGCTCATTCACGGCCCGGACGGCGCGAAACTTTCCAAGCGCCACGGCGCGCTTGGCGTGGAAGCCTACCGCGACATGGGCTATCTGCCCGAGGCGATGCGCAATTATCTCGTCCGGCTCGGCTGGAGCCATGGCGATGATGAAGTATTCTCGACCGAGCAGGCGATCGAATGGTTCGGCCTTGAGAATATCGGCAAGTCGCCGGCGCGGTTCGATTTCGCAAAACTCGAAAACCTCAACGGCATCCACATCCGCCAGGGGGACGACGTAATGCTGGCCGATCAAACACTGTCGCTGATGAAGCGGCTGGAAGGCTGGCCAGAGGATGCGGGCTTGCGCGCCAAGCTCATCGAGGCCATGCCGGGCCTGAAAGAGCGGGCGAAAACCCTGATTGAACTTGGCAAGGGCGCCGAATACCTTCGGGTGACGCGGCCGATCCCGCTGGACGAAAAAGCCCAGAAGCTGCTGAATGACGACGCCCGCGCCATGCTGAAAAAGCTGCATGAAGTGCTTTCCGCCCTGCCCGACTGGGAAATCGAGGCGCTGGAAGCGGCGGTGCGCCAGTTCACAGAAGATATGGGTCTCAAACTCGGCAAGGTCGCGCAGCCTTTGCGCGCGGCGCTGACCGGCGGCAGCACGTCGCCGGGGATTTTTGATGTTCTGGTTTCACTCGGCCGGGAGGAATCCCTCGGCCGGATCGAGGATCAGGCAGGCTAAGGCCCGCTTCGATCCGCCGTTTTACGCTCGGGCCTGTAAATCCGAGTAGCAGCGGCATAACAAGATGTTGCACTATGCCCGCCGCGGTACCGCGCCGCAGCCGGGTCCAGGAGAAGGATAGGGACAACGATGACGAAAACGGGAACCGACGCTGGAGCGAAGCAAACGGCCAAACTGGAAGTCGGCGGCAAGACCTACGACCTGCCGGTCTATGAAGGCTCGATTGGACCAAGCGTCATCGATGTGAGCGCCCTTTACGGCCAGACGGGATATTTCACCTACGATCCCGGCTTCACCTCGACGGCGAGCTGCGAGTCCGACATCACCTATATCGATGGCGACAAGGGCGAGCTGCTTTACCGCGGCTACCCGATCGAGCAGATCGCGGAAAAAGGCAACTTCCTTGAAACCTGCTACCTGCTGCTGAACGGCGAGTTGCCGACGAAGCAGGAATATGACGAGTTTTCCTACGCCATCTCGCGCCACACGATGGTGCATGAGCAGATGCAGTATTTCCTGCGCGGTTTCCGCCGGGATGCGCACCCGATGGCCATCATGGTCGGCATGGTCGGCGCTCTGTCCGCCTTCTATCACGACAGCACGGATATCAACGATCCGCAGCAGCGCATGATCGCCAGCCGCCGCATGATCGCGAAGATCCCGACTATCGCATCCATGGCTTACAAATACTCGATCGGCCAGCCGGTGGTTTATCCGCGCAACGATCTTTCCTACGCGGAAAACTTCCTGCATATGTGCTTCTCCGTTCCGGCGGAAAAATACAATGTGAGCCCCGTGCTTGCCGATGCGATGGACAAGATCTTCATTCTGCATGCGGATCATGAGCAAAACGCCTCCACCTCGACGGTGCGTCTGGCCGGCTCCTCTGGCGCCAATCCTTTCGCCTGTATCGCGGCGGGCATCGCCTGCCTCTGGGGGCCGGCTCATGGCGGCGCCAATGAGGCAGCGCTCAACATGCTGCAGGAAATCGGTTCCGTCGACCGCATCCCCGAATATGTGGCGAAGGCAAAAGACAAGAACGATCCCTTCCGTCTGATGGGCTTCGGTCACCGTGTTTACAAGAACTACGACCCGCGCGCCAAAGTCATGCAGCAAACCTGCCATGCGGTGCTGAAAGAGCTCGGAATCAATGACGATCCGCTGCTCGACGTGGCGATGGAACTGGAGCGCATCGCGCTTTCGGACGAATATTTCATCGAGAAGAAGCTTTACCCGAATATCGACTTCTATTCGGGCATCACGCTGAAGGCGATGGGCTTCCCGACCACGATGTTCACGGTGCTCTTCGCGCTGGCCCGCACGGTCGGCTGGATTGCCCAGTGGAACGAAATGATCGAGGACCCGAAGCAGCGCATCGGCCGTCCGCGCCAGCTCTTCACCGGGGCAAATCAGCGCGAATATGTCGACAGCGCCAAGCGCTAAGCACATATGCCGAAAGATACAAAGGGCGCCTTGCGGGGCGCCCTTTTTGTTTGTCCTGAGGGTTTCACGCCTTCTCCGCGCCCGGCAAAAGCTCCAGCACGGCGCGGGCGGCGCGGATACTGGCGGGCTCGCCGCCCACGCCCATGATCTCGCGCATCTCATCGAGATCGGCGAGCGCCTTTGCCCGCTCCGGCGTCTCGCGCATCAATGGCAGGAGCGCGCCGGAAAGCGCCTCCGGTGTGCAGAATTGCTGCAGGAATTCACGTACCGCCGGGCGGTCGAGAATGAGATTGGGCAGTACAACGGAGGGCACTTTAAGGGCGCGTGACACGGCCCAGGCGGCAATGGGATCGATCTTATAACCGATCACCATAGGAAGTCGGGCAAGGCCAAGCTCAAGTGCGACGGTACCCGAGGCGGCAAGCCCTGCATTTGCAGCGGCAAAGGCGCCCAGTTTCTCCTCTTCACCGGTGACCAGAACCGTGCGGACGGGCCAGTCTCCAACTTCCTTTTCGATGAGTGGGCGGACATGGGAGAGCGCGGGGATCACGATTTCAAGCTCCGGCAGCTCACTGCTCAAACGCTCAACCGTCGCGCCGAAAAGCGCGATAAGGCGTTTGACTTCATTGACCCGGCTGCCGGGCAGCATGACAAGCAAGGGTGTTTCGGGCGCAATGGCATGGCGCGCACGGAAGGCAGGCCCCGCCTCTTCGTCCGGCAGGCGCTCGATGGCGGGGTGGCCGACGTAAACGCAGTCGAGCCCTGCATGAGCCTTGAAGAATTGTGGTTCGAAAGGAAGAAGCGCCAGCACGCGGGTGAAGTGCTTCGCCATGGAGGTCGCCCGACCCTGCCGCCAGGCCCACACCGTGGGCGAGACATAATCGATGATGGGAATATCCGGCACCTTTTTGGCGATGCGGCGGGCGACATTATGCGTGAAGTCCGGCGCATCGATCATGACGATGAGGTCGGGCTTCGTTTCCACGGCATGAGCCGCCGTCTCGCGCATACGTCTGAGAATAAGCGGCAGGCGCGGGATCACCTCGCGCGGGCCCATCACGGCAATATCCGTCATCGGAAAGATCGAGCTAATGCCCTGCTCGCTCATCCGCTCGCCGCCGACACCGCTAAAGGTGAGCGGGCGCGCGGAAAGCTTTTTCAACGCCGCCATAAGCGGGCCGCCCAGCGCGTCGCCCGAGGGCTCGCCCGCCACCAGCATGATATGGAGCGGCTTTTCTTCGCTCACGCCGCCGCCTCCAGTGCCAGGATGTAGAGGCCCAATTCATCGGCCCTCGCGACCAGCGCGCGCATGTCGACGACAAGCGCGCCGCCCGCTTCAACCGCGATGCCGGCAAGCCCTGCAGCGGCGGCATTTTCCACGGTCATGACGCCGATGGTGGGCAGATCGACGCGGCGTTCCTGCTCCGGTTTCGGCATTTTGACGAGGACACCGGCCCGCGCGCTTTTTTTGCCGCGCAAGCTTGCCGGCAGCGCGGCAACACGCGCCAGCATCGCATCCGTGCCTTCCGGCCCTTCGATGGCCAGCACCACATTGCGGCAGATGACTGTGCCCTGGCCCATGTCAAAAGGACCGATGGCGGCGAGCAGCTCTTTGCCGCGCGCAATATCGGCTTCATCGGCAGCACCGGGCCGGGCTTTCGTCCAGACACCTGCCGGCGCGCGCAGATCCGTCAGCACACCTTCGGCGGGGACGACGCAAAAGCCGTGTTCTTTTTCGAAATAGTCGACAAATCCGCGCAGCAAAGCGTCATCGCCATTGCGCAGGAGTTTTAAAAAGCGCGGCAGGAATTTCAGCCCACCCCAATCGAGCCGCAGTGCGGAAAGTTCAGGGCGTGCGAGCGGGCCGATCATCACGAGATCGAGGCACCCGGCTTTCTTGAGAGCGCTTACCGTTGCGCCTAATTTGCCAAGAGGTATCCAGGCATGAGGATAGGCTTCGATGCCGCGCTCGCTTTCATTCGGCACGCCGACAATGAAAACCTCGCGGCCTTCCTTGCGCGCGGCTTCGGCCACGGCGACAGGCAGCGGCCCCTTGCCGGCCACAATGCCGAGGGAGGTTTTGAGATTTTCTTTCGGATTGCCGCTCATCAGCCGCCTCCGGCGCGCAACGCTCAGGCTGCCTCGTGGCGCGGTGTGCAAAGGGAGCGGTTCGTATCGCCCTTGATGAAGGCGACAATCTCCTGAACCGCGTTCACATCCTTATAAGTTTCAGCGACCTGTTCCAGACGCTCGCGCAAGGTCTTTTCCTCGGCAAAGAGCATTTTATAAGCCCCGCGCAGCGCATGAATTTCATCACGCGAGAAACCGCGGCGGCGAAGCCCGATGACATTGAGACCGGCGAGATGCGCCCGGTTGCCGAGTGCCATGCCATAAGGAATAACATCGTTCTCGATAGCGCTTGCCCCGCCCACAAAGGCATGGGCGCCGATGCGGGTGAACTGATGCACGGCGACGCCGCCGCCCAGGATGACGTAATCGCTGATCAGGCAGTGACCGGCCAGAAGCACGGCATTCGAAAAGACGACATGATCGCCGATAATGCAATCATGGCCGACATGCGCGCCTGTGAGGAAGGCGTTGTGATTGCCGACACGGGTCACCATGCCGCCGCCTTCGGTGCCGGGGTTCATCGTGACGTGTTCGCGGATGAGATTATCGGATCCGATTTCAAGCCGGCTCGGCTCGCCTTTGTATTTCAGGTCCTGCGGCTGATGGCCGATCACAGCGAAGGGAAAAATTTTCGTGCGCGGACCGATGCTCGTATGCCCTTCCACCACGACATGGGAAAGCAGCTCCACCCCGTCGCCGAGCGAGACATTGCGACCGACGACGCAGTAAGGGCCGATTTTCACATCGGCGCCGACAGACGCGTTCTCGTCGACGATCGCTGTGGGATGGATGTCACTCATAATTACTCTTCCGGTTCCACGATCATGGCACTGTAATCGGCCTCGGCAACCACTTTGCCGTCTACCTTGGCATCGCCGTGGAATTTCCAGACCGAGCCGCGATTTTGCATCTTGCGCACATGTACTTCCAGCCGGTCACCAGGCACCACAGGCCTGCGGAAGCGTGCCTTGTCGATCGTCATGAAATAGACGACCTTGTGCTTGGAGCCCGATTTGGCGGCATTGACGACCAGCGCGCCGGCGGTTTGCGCCATGGCTTCGACGATCAAGACACCCGGCATGACGGGAAAATCAGGGAAGTGCCCCTGAAAAAAATTGTCGTTGATCGTGACGTTCTTGATGCCGATGGCCGATTCCGACCCCTTCATATCGACGATCCGGTCGATCAGCAACATGGGGTAACGGTGCGGCAGCAGCTCCATGATCCGCTTTATATCGGCCGTCTCCAGCTCTTGCGTTGCTTCCGGATTTGCCGCATCGGATGTGTCAGTCATGCTCTCGTCTCGACTTCTAGGGCCGGGTTTCTTCTGCGCGCTAGCGCATCCCGGCTGCGTTCTCAGGTTTTTTTTTTCGGCCGGCCCAGTTTCTGAACGGCGACGATTTCACGGCGCCACTGGCTGACCGGTTTGGCAGGCGTCCCGCCCCATTGTTCGCCTGCCGGTACATTGTGGATCACCGAGCTGCGGGCGGCAATCTGGGCGCCCATACCGATGGTCAAATGCCCCGTCACGCCGACACGCGCCGCCAAAACCACGAAATCCTCGAGAACCGTGCTGCCGGAAATCCCCGTCTGGGAGACGATGATGCATCCCCGGCCAACCGACACGTTGTGCCCGATTTGCACGAGATTATCAATCTTCGTGCCTTCGCCAATTACCGTGTCGGGGCCTGCGCCCCGGTCGATGGTGGAGTTCGCGCCGATTTCCACATTGTCCTGAATGATGACGCGCCCGAGCTGCGGCACTTTTTCATGATGCGGCAAGCCCATGGCAAAGCCGAACCCGTCCTGACCGATCTGCACGCCTGGATGAATGATCACCTTATCGCCGATCATCGCATGGGAGACCGTGGCATTGGGGCCGATATAACTGTAGCGCCCGATGGTGCAGCCCCGGCTGACGACAGCGTTGGCGCCGATAATAGTGCCCGCACCGATTTCCGCGTGCTCACCTATGACGGCGCCCGGTTCGACAATCACGCCCTCACCGAGCTTAGCACTGGCATGTACCGTGCCTTGAATTTCGCTTTCACCGAAATGCGCGCTGCCGCCGCTGCCCGGATAGAAGGCCTGCGCGGCCAGCGCATAAGCCCGGTAAGGATCGTTGCTGAGCAAAAGCGCCATCCCGTCCGGCGCTTTGTCCCGATGCTTAGGCGAGAGAACCGCCGCGCCCGCTTTCGTCGCGCGGAAGGCGTCGACATATTTCGGGTTGTCCAGGAAGGTCAGATCCGCGGGCCCCGCCCGGTCGAGTGGCGCCACATCATAAACAGGTCTGTCGCCATGCGCCGGATCGGCAAGATCGGCTTTAATCCGGGCCGCCAGCTCAGCCAGCGTGAACGGCCCAGACCTGTCGAAGAAACGTGTATCCGCCATGATTATTCCGGTTTGCGCGGCGGCCTAGCCGTTAGCGCTGTTTTTGAAGTTCTGCGGGATCGACCGGCGTCACTTTCAGTTTCGGCAGACGCTCGTTCAACACCTGCATGATCTCGGCCGTCACGTTGAGATCGACGCCGCCGGCAAGCACCGAGGACTGGTCGAGCATGACCGTGCCGCCATGACGGTTCATGACTTCCGCGAAGATCGGCTTCAGCACGGCTTCGATTTCAGCCTGCGCGCGGGCCTGACCGACCTGCAAAGCCTGCAGTTTTTTGTTGGCGTCTGCCTGTGCTTCCTGCTGGCGCTTCTGGAGCGCGGCGATGCGTTCCTTATAAGTTTCAACGCCGAGCACGTCTTTCTGTTCCGCCAATTTGCGCGCCTCGGCGATAAAGCCTTCAAGCTGCTTGGAGCTGTTTTCTTCGATCGTCTTCGCTTGCGCCTGCACCTGAGCATTCACGTCCTGACCGACTTTGGATTCGGTAAACAGCGACTGGAAATTGACGATCAAAATAACGGCAGGCTCTTTGGCGGCGAGCGCCTGCGGAACGGACGCACCGAGCATAGCCACACCCAAAACAAGCGATGCCAACAGACGATTGATCTTTTTCATTATCTTTAACTCCCCACCCTAACTTTTAAAAACGCGTACCGGCGCTGAACCGGAAGACTTCTTCGCGGTCATAGGATTCCGATTGCAGCACCTGCGAAAGGTCGATACGGACCGGCCCGAACGGCGATTGCCAGTAAACACTGAGGCCTGCCGTTGCACGCAGAGCAAGCTCGTCTTCCGGGCGCCGGCCTTGCGCAAGATAAAGCGCTTCCTGGTCGACGAGGCCGACCGTGCCCACATCCGTAAAGAGGCTGGTGTCGATATCGAGCGCCTCGGGCAGGAAGTTCGGGAAGGTCAGCTGCGCGGTACCGATGGCATAGGCCTGGGCGCCGAGCGAGTCCCCCGTCACGGTATCGCGCGGGCCGACGCCGGCGCGTTCAAAGCCGCGGAACTCCGAGCCACCGATGAAGAAGCGGTCGTTGATGATCACGTCATCGCCGAGCCCGTCGATATAGCCGCCATTAAAGCGCAAGCTGCCGAGGAATTCCTTGGAGAAAGGAATATAGGCACGGGCCAGAATTTCATTGCGCAGATAAGTCACCGAGCCGCCGACACCGGCATATTCCTGGTCGATATTGAAATCCCAACCGGCCGTCGGCTCCACTGGATCGTCCCGACGGTCGAGGTAATAATTGTAACCGACCAATGACTTGATGTCGGAGCGCGGATCCACGAGTGGTACGGCAATGCCATTGATGTTCACCGTGCGCACGTTGCGAATTTCCTCGCGGCGCAGCGCGTAGCGCGTGGTGATGGAACCGTTCTCCGAAGTCGGGAAACCGAAGCGGAAGCCGAAACCGGTTACACGGCTGTCGAAGGAGGCTTCATCGCGAAGGTCCGTCTCCGTGCCGAAAATATCGATACCGGCGACAAGGTTACGGTCGAGGAAATAAGGCTCCGTGAAGCGCAGATCGACGGACGAGCGCGTGCCCGAAAGCGAGAGACGCAGACGCAGGAACTGGCCGCGGCCCATAAAGTTGCGCTCGGAAAGCGCAATGTCGGCAACCGCATTATCAACGGAGGAGAAGCCGAAGCCGAGCGAGAGCTCGCCGGTCGATTGCTCTTCGACATTGACGTTGATGACGGTCTTGTCTTCCGCAGAGCCGGGCTCTTCCACCACATCTACGCTGGAGAAGAAACCAAGCGCGCGGATCGATTTTTCCGACTTGTCGAGCAGAACGCGGTTGAAGGCGTCGCCTTCGGCCATGCGCATTTCGCGGCGCACCACCTTGTCGAGCGTGCGCACGTTGCCGTTGATGTTGATGCGTTCCACATAAACGCGCGGACCTTCGGTAATCTCATATTCCACATTGGCGATGAGATTTTCCTTGTCACGGCGCACGCGCGGGCGCACTTCGGCAAAGGCATAGCCTTCCGAGCCTGCAGCGAAAGTCAGCGCATCGACGCTTTCATCGATGAGGCCGGCGTCATAGGTGTCTCCCTCTTCCGTGAGCACCAGCGATTCAAGACGCTCCTGGTCGAGCTTTTCAAGCTCGGTCGTCACCGTGGACGGGCCGAACTGATATTGCTCGCCCTCTTCCACCGTGAAGGTGATGAAGAATTCAGAGCCGTCGCGGGCAAGATCAGCAACCGCCGAAATCACGCGGAAGTCGGCATAGCCTTCGGAGAGATAATGCCGGCGCAGCAATTCCCGGTCGAAGGTCAGGCGGTCGGGGTCGTAGGAATCCGAACTCGAAAGGAATTTCCACCAGGCGGATTCGGATGTCGAAATCACTTCGCGCAGCTTGCCGTCCGAGAACGCCTCGTTGCCGATGAAATTGATGGCGCCGATCCCCGTCACCGGGCCTTCGTCGATTTCAAAGACGAGATCAATACGGTTTTGCGGCAGCTGAATGACTTTAGGCTCGACCCGGGCGGAGAAACGGCCCGAGCGGCGCAGCAGGTCCACAATGCGCTGCACATCGCCCTGCACTTTCGCGCGCGTATAGATCGTGCGCGGCTTGAGCTGGACTTCGTTGTTGAGGTCTTCGTCCTTGACCGCGTTGTTCCCTTCAAAGGCGACGCGGTTGATGATCGGGTTTTCCGTCACCGTCACGACGAGCGAATTGCCGTCGCGGCGGATCACCACGTCGGCGAAAAGGCCGGTGGCAAAGAGCGTCTTAACCGAGCTGTCGACCGCGGCAACGTCATATTCGCTGCCTTCCTTGAAAGGCATGTAAGAGCGCACCGTGCTCGCCTCGATACGCTGATTGCCTTCCACACGGATCCGCTCGATCACCTGTTCTGCAAAAGCCGGCGCAGCGGCATAGGCGACGGCTACGAATGCGCAAATCGCAAGAGAAAGGGCCCGGCCCCAACGGGCAGCCTTCTGGCGCAACACTCTCATATGCAGTTCCCCGTCCCCTCGATCAACTTAGCAAATTGCTGAAAAATTCGACGACCCGCAGATTTACGAGATCGTTCCAGGTCGCAAAAACCATCAGCATCATCACAAAGGCAAGGCCGATGCGAAAGCCGATTTCCTGCGCCTGTTCCCCCAAAGGCCGCCCGCGGACGGCCTCAACAGCGTAGAAAAGAAGATGCCCGCCATCCAGCATGGGAATGGGAAGCAAGTTCAACAGGCCGATGCTTACCGACAGAATGGCCGCAAGATTGATCAGCGCATCGAAACCGATCGTTGCGACCTGGCCCGAAACCTGCGCAATGCGCAGCGGCCCGCCGAGCTGGCTCGTGTCCTGCTGGCCCATCACCATGCCGCCGAGATATTCACCCGTGCGGGCAACCACGAACCAGGTTTCCTCCACGCCTTTCCAAAGCGCGGTCACGGGGCCGTAGCGCACATGCTCGACCTCGTCTTTTTCGATGTTCCGGCCAATGCCGAGAATACCGATCTTCTGTTCGTTGCCAAAGCGGTCGGTGATCTCGGTGGCGCGCGGCGTCGCGGTCAGGGTCAGCATCTCCCCGCCCCGCTCAACGGTAACGGAAAGCGGCACACCGGCGCTCATTGCCACGATGCGCTGCATGTCGTTGAAGCCTTCGATCTTCTGGCCGTCGATCGAGCGGATGATATCGCCGGTCTGAAACCCGGCTTCCAGCGCCGCGCTGTCGGGTTTGACCTCATCGACACGGGCCGCCGTGATCGTCTGGCCGACAATCATGAAGATGCCGGCGAAGAGCACGATGGAAAGAAGGAAATTGGCAAAGGGACCGGCAGCGACCACAGCGGCGCGCTGGCCCACGGTTTTGGCATGCAGCGTGTTGGCGCGGGCCGCCTCGTCGAGCTTATTCATGCTCTCGCGGTCCGGCGTGCTCGCCGCGCTTGAATCGCCCAGAAACTTTACATAGCCGCCGAGCGGCAGCCAGCCGATCTTCCAGCGCGTGCCCTTCTTGTCGGTCCAACCGACAAGCTCGCGCCCGAAACCGATGGAGAAGGTTTCAACGGTGACGCCGCACCAGCGCCCGACAAGGAAGTGTCCAAGCTCGTGGAAGAAAACCACGAGCGTGAGCACGAAAAGAAAGGGGACCACATATGACAGGAAGGACCCGCTTGCCCCCCCGATGCTTGCCAGCAATTCCATTTACTCTCCGGTCCTCCCTTGTCCGGCCTTAACCCATAGCGGCCGGACATTACTTTCTTGTTTCGGCCAGGCGGCCGAATCCCGCAAAAGCGCCTTAGCCTAAGTCAGACCGCGCATTTTTGCACCCGTTCCGCGGCTTTTTGCCTAACGAAACGGTCGATTTCCATCACACCTTCCAGTGTATCCGGCGCCGCTACCCCCCCGGCAAGCTCGTCCATGAGACGCTCGACGAGCTGAACGATATCCAAAAAGCCCAGCTTTCCCGCCAAAAACGCCGCCACAGCGACCTCGTTTGCAGCGTTGAGGATAGTAGGCGCGGCGCCGCCGCTTTGCAAGGCGTTCCGGGCCAGTGTCAGCGCCGGAAATCTTTTTAAATCAGGGGCTTCGAAGGTGAGTTTACCAATTTGTGCGAGGTCGAGACGGGCAGCCGGCGTCTGCATCCGGGCGGGCCAGGCAAGCGTGTTGGCAATGGGGATGCGCATATCGGGCGTGCCGAGCTGCGCCAGCACCGAGCCGTCCGCATAGGCCACCATCGAATGGATGATGGATTGGGGATGGACGAGAATATCGATCCGCGCTTCGCCCACCGGAAACAGGTGATGCGCCTCGATCAGCTCCAACCCCTTGTTCATCATCGTGGCCGAATCCACGGAGATTTTCGCGCCCATGTCCCATTGCGGATGAGCGACGGCCTGGGCGGGCGTTGCCCGGCGCATTTCCTCAAGGCTCGCGGTGCGGAAAGGCCCGCCCGAGGCGGTGAGCACGATCTTGTCCACCCGGTCGAGCGCGTCTGCCTCCAGCACTTGGAAGATCGCATTGTGTTCGCTATCGACCGGTAGAAGCGTCGCGCCGCTGCGCGCGACAGCCTGAAGAAAGAAATCTCCAGCGCAGACTAGGCATTCTTTGTTGGCGAGAGCCACATGCGCGCCTTGTTCGACCGCGGCAAGCGTCGGATGGAGCCCCGCTGCCCCGACAATGGCTGCCATCACCCAGTCCGCCGGGCGGCTTGCCGCTTCGATCAAAGCCGCTTCACCTGCCGCCGCCTCGATGCCAGTACCGGCAAGCCCTTCGCGCAAGGGCTCATAAAGGTCTTCACGGGCAATGACGGCCACTTCCGGGCGCAGGCGCAGCGCCTGCTCGATCAGCGCATCGACCTTGGCATGGGCCGTCAGCGCGACAATCTCATAAGCCGCGCGGTCCCGCTCAATGAGATCGAGCGTGCTGCAGCCGACCGAGCCCGTGGCGCCCAGCACCGAAATGCGGCGCGGCGCGGCTTCTGCTGCAGGCACGGGAACCTCTAGGGCCATAAAATCGTCCTCGATACGGGCATGCCCTGAAGCTGGAACAGGATGGCAAGGAGAGCAAGTGCGGCACAGGCAAAAATCAGCCCGTCCACCCGGTCGAGCAACCCGCCATGACCGGGGATCAGCGTGCCGGAATCTTTTACTCCCGCCCGCCGTTTCAGTGCGGATTCGGTGATGTCGCCCGCCTGGGCAATGGCAGCAAGAGCGGCGCTCAAAAACATGAGCGGCAAATGCCCCTGGCCGAGATGGGCCCCCATGCCAAGCCCCACCAAGGCGGCGCCCGCCATGCCGCCCAGGAGCCCGGCCCAAGTTTTATTGGGCGAAAAGCGGGGCGCAAGCTTCGGCCCGCCGATCCCGCGCCCGGCGGCATAAGCGCCGGTATCCGTCGCCCAGACAGCCAGCACCAGCCAAAGCACGAGAAGCAGCCCGTAATCGGGCGCGGCTCTCAGCCAGGCCAGCGCCAGAAGTGGCAAGAGAAGATAGGGATAGGCGGCAAGCACGGGGGTGAGCGGTCTTGCCCGTGCCGCCTGAACAGCGGCCGCAAGAAAAGCGAGCGCGCTCAACGTAAAGAGCGCTGCCAGCCCGCCCGCCGCCCCGAGCACGGCAAGCCCGCCGATCCCGGCAAGAGAAAGCCCGGCGATCAAACCCATGTCATCACCGGCCCGCATCAGCCCGGCCCATTCCCGCGCAAGAATGACGGCGGCAAGCGCCAGCAGCGCCAAAAACGGCCAGCCGCCCAGCCAAAGCAGCAGCAGCACGGCGGGGATGAGCACCGCGGCGGACAGCACACGGCGGGTCAACTCGCTGGATTGGCCTGGTTTATCGTCCGCCAAATCGGCGCTCCCGGCTTTGATATTCCCGGAATGCGGCCTCCAGATCCTTCCGGCTGAAATCCGGCCAGAACACGTCGGTAAAGACCAGTTCGGCATAGGCGCTTTGCCAGATCAGGAAGTTGGAAAGGCGTTTCTCACCGCTCGTCCGGATGACGAGATCGGGGCTCGGCACGCCTGCCGTATCGAGATGGGCTTCCACCGTCTCCGGCGTGATGTCCGCCGGGTCGAGGTCGCCGCGTTTGGCTTTTTCGGCGAGGCGGCGCACGGCATTCGTGATCTCGCTCTGGCCGCCATAATTAAAGGCAATGATCAGTTTCAGGCGGGAATTACCGGCAGTCAGTTCCTGCGCCTCATCGATCATTTTCAGGATGTCGGGCTCAAGCCCTTCGCGGTCGCCGATGATGCGGATATTGACGCCGTTCTGATGCAGTTCGGCGAGGTCCTTGCGGATGAAATAGCGCAGGAGTTCCATCAGATCGCCGACTTCTTCGGGCGGGCGTTTCCAGTTTTCCGAGGAAAACCCGTAAAGCGTCAGATATTCCACCCCAAGCTCGCCGGCATCGCGCACGATCTTGCGCACCGCTTCCACGCCTGCCTTATGACCGAGCTTGCGCGGCAGATGCCGCTTCGCCGCCCACCTGCCATTGCCATCCATGATGATGGCGACATGACGCGGCGCGGGGGCATGCGCGCTGTCTTGGCTATGGTTGGCGTCCAGCATCAAGCTCGTTCATCCCGCTTCGGCTTGGCAAGCATGCGGGGGCGTGCCCCGCATGCCCATCAAACCTGCATGATTTCCGCTTCCTTGGCGGCCAGGGCGGCATCGACTTCGCCGATATATTTATCGGTCATTTTCTGCACCCGGTCGGAAGAGGATTTGTGTTCGTCCTTGCTGATTGAACCGTCCTTCTCCAACCGCTTCAACTCATCCATGCCGTCGCGGCGCACATTGCGCACGGCAACGCGGGCCTGTTCGGCATATTTCGCGGCGACCTTGGTCAGTTCCGCGCGGCGCTCCTCGTTGAGCTCGGGAATGGGAATGCGGATGAGCTGGCCGTCCGTTGCCGGGTTGAGGCCGAGGCCGGAAGAGCGGATCGCCTTTTCCACCGGGCCCACCATGCTCTTGTCCCAGATCTGAATGGTGATCATGCGCGGCTCGGGCACCGTGACGGTGCCGACCTGATTGACCGGCGTCACCTGCCCGTATGCTTCGACCGTGATCGGATCGAGCAGGCCGGCAGAGGCGCGGCCCGTGCGCAGGCCCCCGAATTCCGTTTTGAGCGATGCAACGGCCCCTTTCATGCGGCGTTCGATATCCGCAAAGTCCAGTTCCTGGTCGGCCATGTTTCTTTCTCCGGTATTTTCATTGGGGGAAGCGGCTGCCGCTTCCCCGCCTTAAAACGCGCGCCTTAAGCAGCGCTGCTTTTGACAATGGTGGACCGCCCCGTGCCGTTCAGCACACTGACGAAACCGCCCGGTTCGTGAATGGAAAAAACGACGATGGGAATATTGTTGTCCCGCGCCAGCGCCACGGCAGAGGCATCCATCACCTTCAAATCCTGCGTCAGCACGTCCATGAAGGTCAGCTCTTCGTAGCGCTCGGCATCGGGCGTGGTTTTCGGATCGGCGGTGTAGATGCCATCGACCTGCGTGCCTTTCATCAGCGCGTCGCAGCCCATTTCGCTGGCGCGCAAGGCGGCTGCCGTATCGGTGGTGAAGAAGGGATTGCCGGTGCCCGCGGCAAAAATCACGACCCGGCCCTTTTCCATATGCCGCACGGCCTTGCGGCGGATGTAAGGCTCGCAGACCGACATCATGGGAATAGCCGATTGCACGCGGGTGGAAACACCAAGCCCTTCAAGCGCGTTCTGCATGGCCAGCGCATTCATGATGGTGGCGAGCATGCCCATATAATCGGCGCTCGCCCGCTCCATGCCCTGCGCTGCGCCGGAGAGCCCGCGGAAGATGTTGCCGCCGCCGATGACAAGGCAAACCTCGGCGCCGATCTCGACAGCCTGTTTGATTTCCCGGGCAATGCGGTTCACGGTTTCCACGTCGATACCGTATTGCGCCTGCCCCATCAGCGCCTCGCCGGACACTTTCAAAAGAACGCGCTTGAAGCGTAAGTCGCCTTTCTTTCCGTCCGTACTCACCTCGCCCACCTCTCTGCCAGATCTGGCCTCATCCCGGCCCGCCGCTGCGGCCCTGCCTCTACGACATTGTCTCAGCGGCATTTTAGCCGGTCTTTTCGATTCGCCGTCCCCTTGCGAGCAAAGCCGCAAAGAGCGGATAAGGCAAGGGCGCCCTGGAGCCTTTCCCTTTACGGGTCAGATCCAACGCGCCCCCGCGCCGACGCCGGCCCTTACCATAACGGCGCGGGCGGCGGCTGGCGACAATTGCCTGCTCAGCCCCGGGTCAGCCTTTGGCTGCAGCGGCGACTTCAGCGGCGAAATCCGCCTCTTCTTTCTCGATGCCTTCACCCAGCGTGTAGCGGACGAAGCCAACGACCGTGACCGGCGCGCCGATATCGCCTTCGGCCTTCTTGACCGCCTGCTCAACCGTGTTCTCGCCATCGATCACGAAGGTCTGTGCCAGAAGCACGACTTCCTGATAGAATTTGCGGATACGCCCTTCGATCATCTTTTCGATGATGTTGTCCGGCTTGCCGGATTCCTTGGCTTCCGCGATCAGCACGGCGCGCTCACGCTCGACGATGTCGGCGTCGAGATCATCCGGGCTAAGGGCCAGCGGCGAGGTCGCAGCCACATGCATGGCAATCTGCTTGCCAAGCTCGGCGAGCTTGTCTTTGTCGCCCGTCGATTCCAGCGCGACGAGCACGCCGATCTTGCCGAGGCCGGGAACGACCTGGTTGTGGACGTAAGGCACCACGACACCGTTATCAACGGAGATGGCAGCCGTGCGGCGCACGGTCATGTTCTCGCCGATCGTGCCGATGGCTTCGGTCACATAATCCTGCACCGATTTGGAGGAACCGGGATAGGTCGCGGACAAAAGCTTGTCGATGTCGCCGCCCGCTTCCTTGGCGGTTTCGGCGATCGCCGTGACCATTTTCTGGAAGTTTTCGTTACGGGCCACGAAGTCCGTTTCCGAGTTCACTTCCACAAGCGCGCCGGAATTGCCCTCGGCGACAACGCCGACCAGGCCTTCGGCAGCCACACGGCCCGCCTTCTTGGCGGCTTTCGCCAGACCCTTGGTGCGCAGCCAGTCAACGGCGGCATCCATGTCGCCGCCCGTTTCGGTCAGCGCCGTTTTGCAATCCATCATGCCCGCGCCAGACTTTTCGCGGAGCTCTTTCACCATGCCGGCGGTGATGTCAGCCATAATCTTCCTCATTCATTTAGGGGACGCCATGCGTCCTTACGATTGAAGAGGCGCCCGTCTCCGGGCGCCCATCTCTATCGTCCGTGGCCAGTAAAACTTACTGACCGGCCTGAGCCTGGGCTTCTTCGCTTGCGGCAAGCTCTTCGGCAGCCGGTTCGACGGCAGCGCCGATATCGACGCCCGAGGCGCCCTGGCTCTGGGAAATGCCTTCGATCACGGCCTTGGCGATCAGGTCGCAATAAAGCGAGATCGCGCGCGCGGCATCGTCATTGCCCGGGATCGGGTAGGTGACGTTGTCCGGGTTGCAGTTGGAGTCGACGATCGCGATGACCGGGATGCCGAGGTTCTTGGCTTCCTTCAGCGCGTTCTCTTCCTTGTTCGTGTCGATCACGAACATGATGTCGGGAATGCCGCCCATGTCCTTGATCCCGCCAATGGCGCGCTCGAGCTTTTCGCGCTCACGGGTGAGCTGCAGCAGTTCCTTTTTCGTGAAACCGCGCGTCTCGCCGGCGAAGAGCTCTTCCAGCTCGCGCAGGCGGCGGATCGAATGAGAAACCGTTTTCCAGTTGGTCAGCGTGCCGCCGAGCCAACGGTGGTTCATGTAGTACTGCGCGCAGCGCTTGGCGGCATCGGCGATCGGCTGGGAAGCCTGACGCTTGGTGCCGACGAAAAGCACACGGCCGCCGGAGGCAACCACATCACGCACCGCGACGAGCGCCTGATGCAGCAGCGGAACGGTCTGCGCCAGATCAATGATATGAATGCCGTTGCGCGCGCCGAAGAGGAACGGATCCATCTTCGGATTCCAACGGTGGGTTTGGTGACCAAAGTGCACGCCTGCTTCAAGCAGTTGACGCATGCTGTAATCGGGGAGTGCCATGACGCCCTATCTCCTTTTCCGGTTAAGCCTCCGCAGGCCGTGGCCATCTCCCGAACCCATCGGGAGGCAGCACCGGATCGACCGCTTTCTATGTTGGAGATGTGACCGGATGACGACGAAACGCCTGTCCGTCCCACATATCCGGTGAAAGGGCCGGAGCCTGCGTGTGGAATGAGGCGGGGTATAGGCGCGTTTCCGGCAAAAAGCAAGCCCGGCCAGCGGTTTATCCGCTCAAAACCGCAGTTTCCCGGCAAGGCTCGGGCATCGGGGCCGGTTTTGCCGGTTTTTGCTCCCAAAGCCCCTTCAAAAGTCCCGGAAAAGCGGCCTAAACGTCCTGCACCTCGACCACGCCGGGAATGGAGCGGATGGCGCCGCGAATGGCCGGGGTAATATGGAAGCGTTCTTTCAGCTCCATTTCCACTTCCCGGCCTTCCGTCATCAGCACCAGCGAGACGGCGCCCCGCCCCTTCTCCGACAGGCGGGAGCGGACGGCGGAGAGCGGCTCCGGCTGATCCAGGAATATTTTCAGGCCCGCTGCCGTGTTCGCCGCCACTTCCTCGATGGGCCGCACGGACTGGGCGCGCAGGCGCAGATCATCGTCCTGCCGGTCGATCTCGACGCTCATTACCACGGCCTGGCCCGGCTCCAGAAGATCGCCAGCCTGAGAGAGCGCTTCGGAGAAGACCAGAATGTCGAACTGCCCCGTCGCATCGGAAAGTGTCACGAAGGAATAGGCATTGCCGCGCTGGGAGCGCCGGTCGCGCCGCGCCGAGACGATGCCCGCCACCCGCTCGGCCTTGTTGCCGCGCGCAGCGAGCTGCTGATAGGTCACGACCCCTGCCCGCTTCATCGCCACCTGATAATCGTCGAGCGGATGGCCGGACAAGAAAAAGCCGAGCGCGCCAAATTCCTCGTTCAGTTTTTCGATGGGCGTCCAGGGCTCGGCGTGATTGAGAGACGGATTGTCGAGCGCCTCCCCGCCATCGCCGAAAAGCGAGTTCTGCTGGCTGCTGCGCTCCTCGGCGGCTTGCGCGGCCAGCCCCATCAGCTTGTCCACGGAGGCTAGAAGCTGAGCGCGGTGCGGGTTGAGGCAATCGAGCGCGCCGGCCCGGATCAGGTTTTCCAGCGTACGTTTATTGACCCCGCGCGGGTTGATGCGCCGGGCAAAGTCGTAAATGTCCTTGAAGGAGTCGCCTTCCTTGCGCAGGGCCACCAGCTCTTCCATCGCCTGGGCGCCGACATTCTTGATCGCGCCCAATGCATAGACGATCTCGCCGTTCTTCACCGAGAAGCTGGCCTCGCTTTCATTGACGCTGGGCGAGCGGACAGTGATGCCCATACGGGCCGCGTCCTGCTTGAAGATGTTGAGCTTGTCGGTGTTGTTGATATCGAGGTTCATGGAGGCGGCCAGAAACTCGACGGGATAGTTCGCTTTCAGATAAGCCGTTTGATAGGCGATGAAGGCATAGGCCGCGGCGTGGGACTTGTTGAAGCCGTAGCCGGCGAACTTGTTCACGAGCTCGAAAATGTAATCGGCCTGTTTGCGCTCCACGCCCTTTTCGACGGCCCCTTCCACGAAACGGACTTTCTGCTTGTCCATTTCCGCCTGGATCTTCTTACCCATGGCGCGGCGCAGCAGGTCGGCTTCACCCAGCGAATATCCGGACAGGACCTGCGCGATCTGCATCACCTGTTCCTGATAGATGATGACACCGTTCGTCTCGGTCAGGATGGGTTTCAGCCAATCGTGCAGGTAGTCCGGCTTTTCATGGCCGAGCTTACAGGCGATATATTTGGGGATGTTGTCCATCGGGCCGGGGCGGTAGAGCGCCACAAGCGCGATGATGTCTTCCAGACAGTCGGCCTTCATTTTGCGCAGCGTGTCGCGCATGCCGGTGCTTTCCAACTGGAAGACGCCGACCGTGTCGCCTTTCTCCAGCAGCTTGTAGGTCGGCTCGTCATCGAGCGGCAGGTTGGAGAGATCGATATCGATGCCGCGCTGCTTGATGAAATTGACGGCGGTCGTCAGCACGGTCAGGGTTTTCAGGCCCAGAAAGTCGAATTTGACGAGACCGGCCGGTTCCACCCATTTCATGTTGAACTGGGTCACCGGCATATCCGAGCGCGGATCGCGGTAAAGCGGCACCAGCTCATCGAGTTTGCGGTCGCCGATCACCACGCCCGCCGCGTGGGTGGAGGCGTGGCGGTAAAGCCCTTCGAGCTTCTGCCCCGTCTCCAGGAGTTTGGCGACAACCTCCTCGCGGTCCCGTTCCTCGCGCAGTTTCGGCTCGCCCTCGATCGCCTCGTTCAGCGTGACGGGATTGGCTGGGTTGTTCGGCACGAGCTTGCAGAGCCGGTCCACCTGGCCATAGGGCATCTGCAGGACGCGGCCCACATCGCGCAGCACCGCGCGGGCCTGCAGCTTCCCGAAAGTGATGATCTGCGCCACGCGGTCATAGCCGTATTTATCCTGCACATAGCGGATCACTTCATCGCGCCGGTCCTGACAGAAGTCGACGTCGAAGTCCGGCATCGACACACGTTCCGGGTTGAGGAAACGTTCGAAGAGGAGGCCGAAGCGCAAGGGGTCGAGGTCGGTGATGAGCAGCGCATAGGCAACGAGCGAACCGGCGCCCGAGCCACGGCCCGGCCCCACCGGAATATCCTGGTCTTTCGCCCATTTGATGAAGTCCGACACGATCAGGAAGTAGCCCGGAAAATCCATCCGGATGATCACATCGAGCTCGAAATTGAGCCGCTCCCAATATTCTTCTTCCGGCGCGGCGGTTTCGATTTCGGCCAGGCGTTTTTTCAGCCCCTCTTCGGCCTGGCGGCGCAACTCATCGGCTTCCGAGAGGCCCTCCCCGGTATCGAAGCGCGGCAGAATGGGGCTGCGGGTAAGCGGGCGGTAGGCGCAGCGGCGCGCGATCTCCAGCGTATTTTCCAGCGCCTCGGGCAGATCGGTAAAAAGCTCGGCCATTTCCGCCTGGCTCTTGAAATAATGTTCGGGCGTCAGGCGGCGCCGGTCGTCCTCGGACACATAAGAGCCCTCGGCGATACAGATCAGCGCGTCATGAGCCTCGAATTCCTCACGCTTCTTGAAATAGGGCTCATTGGTGGCAACCAGCGGCAGATCGAACTTATAGGCCGCCTCTACCAGCGGGCCTTCGGCGGTGACTTCTTCCTCAAGCCCGTGGCGCTGCAATTCCACATAAAGCCGGTCGCCATAGATGCCGGAGAGCCGCTGCAGCATCGCCTCACCGGCCGCGACCTGACCGCCGGCCATCAGCTTGTTGACAGGCCCGGCGGGGCCGCCCGTCAGGCAGATCAGACCTTCGGATAGTTCTTCAAGATCGGCCAGGGTGACATGGGGCTCGAGGGTCTGATCCGTCTCCAGAAACGCCCGGGAGGAGAGTTTCATCAGGTTCATATAGCCCTGCTCGTCCTTCACCAGCAGGGCGAGGCGCCCGGAGGGTTCCCATTTCGCCGCGCGCCCGGCCAGCGGGTCGGCGGGGCCTTCATCCATATCCACTGCGAAGGTGGTGCCGATAATCGGCTGCAGGCCCGCGCCCGCCATGGTCTCGGAAAATTCCAGCGCGCCGAAGAGGTTGCCCGTATCCGTCACCGCGACGGCGGGCATGGCCTGGGTCTCGCAAAGCCCGACCAGTTCCTTGATGCGGATCGCCCCTTCCAGGAGCGAATAGGCCGAATGCAGACGCAGATGGATAAACCGGCAGGGATTGGCGTCGATGCGCTTTACGGCATCTTCAGCGGAAAGGGTGTCGGTTTGCGCATCGGACATGAGGGCTTCCTGCGTGCCTTAAAAATTTCGGCCTTAGTCCCCTCGCAAATCCGTCCGGCTATCCCCTCTCCGGCCGGTCGCGCGGGGCCATTTCTCGGCTGTACCCATTGTCGGCCCCGCATTGCCTCTTGTCATGCCCGGTCTGCCCTTAAGCGCCGGGTTTTCTGTGGATAGTTAGCTCAAAAGCGTGGTCGCGACCGAGGACCAGGTGAGCAGCATCCAGCCGAGCCCGGCAATCGAGATCAGGGCGGCGGTGTCCTGTGCCCAGGCTTTCCAGTTCTGGCGGCGTTCTTCGCGGTGCAGATCCGTGTACATGGCAGCTCCCCTTTTTAAGCGGTTCGGCAGATGTGCCGGGCTCATGGCCTGTGTTGGAAAACAAATGTTCATGATTTGTTCTTTTCTGTCAACAAAAAGTTTCAGCCCGGCGTAGGGCCAAGAAAACGGCAGAAAAGCTGCGGTTCTAAAAGGCGGCGTTAAAGGCTGTGATAGTGCTTGGCGATTTCCGCGCCCTCGCGGATCGCCCCGTCATGGATCAGCACGAGCCGGTCCATCTGCCCTGCAAGATCGAGGTTATGGGTGGCGATAAGCGCCGCCGCGCCCTCCGTCCGCGTCACGTCCAGAAGCTCGGCAAAGACGGTGCGGGAGGTGCCGGGATCGAGATTGCCCGTCGGCTCGTCAGCAAGCAGCACCTTGGGATGATTAGCCAGCGCCCGGGCAATGGCAACGCGCTGCTGCTCGCCGCCCGAAAGCTCCGGCGGGCGGTGGGTGAGCCGCGCACCGAGGCCGAATTTCGAGAGCAGCCGCTCTGCTTCCTGCATCGAGCTTGCTTTGGAATAGCCGGCGATCATATGCGGCAGCGCCACGTTTTCCTGCGCGGTGAATTCAGGCAGCAGATTGTGAAACTGATAGACGAAACCGATATCGGCGCGGCGCACCGCCGTACGCCCGGCATCACCAAGCGCGGTGCAGTCCCGCCCGCCGATTTCAACGCTCCCCCCGGTCGGCCGTTCAAGGAGCCCGGCAATATGCAGAAGCGAGGATTTGCCTGCCCCCGAATGGCCGACTAGAGCCACCATCTCGCCCTCGCGCACTTCGAGATCGAGATCCTCGAAGACGCGCAGCGTCGCCCCGCCCTGCTCGTAAATCCGGGCCACTTTTTCCAGTCTCAGCGCCACGCGCGCAATCGCTTCACTCATAGCGCAGCGCCTCCACCGGATCGAGGGAAGCTGCCCGCCAGGAGGGATAAAGCGTCGCCACCACCGAAAGGAAGAGCGACATGCCCACCACGGCCATCACCTCCCCCGGCTCCACCACCGCAGGCAGACGCGAAAGGAAATAGATTTCCGGCGAGAAAAGCTCCGTGCCCAGGAGGTTGGAGAGGCCCTGGCGCAAATTTTCGATATTGAGGCAGAAGACGAGGCCGAGCACGAAACCGGCCAGCGTGCCGCTTACCCCGATGCTCGCCCCGGTGATGAAGAAGACCCGCATGACCGAGCCGCGCGAGGCGCCCATGGTGCGCAGCACCGCAATATCCCGCCCCTTGTCCTTCACCAGCATGATGAGGCCCGAGACGATATTGAGCGAGGCAACGAGCAGAATGAGCGTGAGGATGAGGAACATGACGTTCCGCTCCACCTGCAGGGCGCTGAAAAAGCTCTGGTTGAGCTGCTGCCAGGTATAGACCTGCAAGGAAGGCCCGGCGGCCTGGGAGACGGGCAGGATGAAGTCGCGCACCTCGTCCGGGTTCTCGATCTTCACCTCAATGGCCGTCACCGCGCCCTCGCCGGTCTTGAAATAGCTCTGGGCATCGGCCAGCGGCATGAAGATGAAGCTCGCATCATATTCCGACATGCCGACTTCGAAAACGGCCTTGATCGGATAAGAGCGCACGCGCGGGGCGGTGCCGAAAGGCGTTGACGCGCCGCGCGGGGAAAGCAGCGTGACATTGTCCCCGAGCCTCAACCCCAGCGAGCGGGCAAGGCGCGAGCCGATGGCCACGCCGCCGCCCTCATCGAAGCCGTCGAGAGAGCCCGCCAGAACGCCGCCTGAAACGGGGCTGAGCGCCTTCAGATCTTCCTCGCGGATACCGCGCACCAGCGCGCCGCTGCCGCCATTCGCGCTCGAAGCCATCACCTGGCCTTCGACGAGCGGGCTGACATAAGTGACCCCGTCCACTTGACTGATCGATGCAACACGCGCATCGAAGTCACTGATATCACTCGTATAACCGCGCACCATCATATGGCCGTTCAGGCCCAGGATCTTGCCCAGAAGCTCGATGCGGAAACCATTCATCACCGACATGACGATGATCAGCGTCGCCACGCCCAGCATGATGCCGACAAAGGAAAACCCGGCAATGACGGAGATGAAGCCTTCCCGGCGCCGGGCGCGCAGATAGCGTAGCGAGAGCAACCACTCAAAAGGAGAAAACGGCGCGGTCGCCTGCTTTTTCAGCGCCTCACCCATACCGTTTTCCGCCTCCCGCATTCCTGCTCCTCACGTAACACTTTAAGAACCGGCTGCTTACTCAGCCGACCAGCTTCTTGACCGCCGCTTCGGTGCTCAGTTCCTCGCGGTTGCCCGTGGCGCGTTCCTTGAGCTCGACCACGCCGTTTTTCAGGCCGCGCGGCCCCACCACAAGCTGCCAGGGCAGACCGATCAGGTCCATGCCGGAGAACTTGGCGCCCGCCCGCTCGTCCCGGTCATCGTAGAGCACCTCGACACCGGCTTTCGTCAGCGTCGCATAGAGCTTGGCGCAAGCGGCATCCGTGTCCGCATCGCCCGATTTCAGGTTGATGAGCCCCACTTTGAAAGGCGCCACGCTTTCCGGCCAGATGATTCCATCCTCGTCATGGGAAGCTTCAATGATGGCGCCAAGAAGGCGGGAGACGCCGATGCCGTAAGAGCCCATCTGCACCGGCACGTCCTTGCCGTCAGGCCCGGCAACGAGCGCGCCGAGCGGCTCGGAATACTTCGTGCCGAAAAAGAAAATGTGCCCCACCTCGATGCCGCGGGCGGACAGGCGGTTATCTGCGGGCACATCCGCCTCGAATTTCGCCGCATCATGCTTTTCGTCGGTCGCGGCATAAAGCGAGGTGCGCTGCTCGATGACCGGCGTGAGATCGGCGTCGTAGTCCACCTCATCGCCGGGCGCGGGCATATCCACCAGCGTGCGGTCGCAGAAAACCTCAGATTCGCCCGTTTCCGCCAGAATGATGAATTCGTGGCTCATATCCCCGCCAATGGGCCCCGTATCGGCCGCCATGGGAATGGCTTTCAGGCCCATGCGCGAGAAGGCGCGCAGATAAGAGATAAACATCTTCTGATAAGATCGGCGCGCCGCCGCTTCATCCAGATCGAAGGAATAGGCGTCCTTCATCAGGAACTCACGCCCCCGCATGACGCCGAAGCGCGGGCGGATCTCGTCCCGGAACTTCCACTGGATGTGATAGAGATTGCGCGGCAGATCGCGGTAGCTCTTCACCTCCCGGCGGAAGATATCCGTGATCATTTCCTCGTTCGTCGGCCCGTAGAGCATCTCGCGCTCATGGCGGTCCTGAATGCGCAGCATCTCCTTGCCGTAGCTGTCATAGCGGCCCGACTGGCGCCAGAGATCGGCGGATTGCAGCGTCGGCATCAAAAGCTCGATCGCCCCTGCCCGGTCCATCTCTTCGCGCACGATCTGCTCGATCTTCTTCAGCACCCGGTGGCCGAGCGGCAGCCAGGCATAGATACCGGCGCTTGTCTGGCGGATCATGCCGGCGCGCAGCATCAGCCGGTGCGAGACGATCTGCGCTTCGGCGGGATTTTCTTTCAAGGTGGGCAGGAAATAATTGGAAAGGCGCATGAGTTCTGACTGACCGGTTGGAGGGAGGCGGGCCCGCGCGGCAGCCGCGCGGCAAGTGGGCAAGTATTAGGGGCTAGACCGGCTTGAGGCAATGGGGCAAAGGGCGGCCCCGAAAGGCAGGCCCTGCCTCAATCCACCGCGACCTGCGGCGCCTCCTGCGCCAGCGTGCCGCCGGAGGCGAGCTGCTCGGCTTTCAGCCGCGTGAGATAAGCCCGCATATCGACATCCGGCGGGGATTTGACGCCCCGGCCCGTATAAACCTCATGCGGGCCCGCCTCCAGTTCGGCGGGCGTATAATCCATCGACACGTCATAGGTCCGGTCGATCTGGTTGCGCAAAAAGCGCTGGGCCTGATACCAGCGCTGCTTCGCCGGCCCATCCGGGCAAGAAGAAAGCTCTTCGGCACTTTGCGCGCCCCAGCGCCGCTCGACACATTGATAAGGATCGAAGGAAAGATCGAAGAGGCGGTTCATCACGTCCTCGACGCTCAAGGTCACGGTCTTGCCATTGGTGCGGGTGTAGCTGGTCTTGCAGCTTTCGCTCTGCGCCTCGAAAGCGGCGATGAGATCGCCTGCCAGGTCATTCCCCTCATAAGAAACCGTGCTCACGCCCTGGCGGTACATTTTCACCATGGCCTCGATCTGGTCGCGCATTTCCTTGAAGGAGGTCTTGAGGCGGGCGTCGCGGGAGGGCGTCGAATAAAGCTCCCAATAGCCGTAGGTGCCGTAAATATTCTTTGGCAGGCGCGCGGGCGCCTCCATCCGGTGGATATTGTTCATCAGCGCCTGCTCGACCGCGTCTTTGCGCGCGCGGATGTCGTAGCAGAGCGAGCGCATCATGGCCTGCATTTCGCTGACCGGGTTCAGCGTCAAATCGCCCTTGGCCATGACCGAGCGGATATAGTGATAGTAATCCAGCTCCTCGCCTTTATGGACGAACGTCGCATTGCGCCAATTGCCGCTCGGATTGGTCTGGGTGCCGAGATATTGCTCAAGGGAAAAGTCCTTGAGCTCGCTATTCAGCGGCGCTTCGATATGCCCGCCCACATAAGTCCCGTCCGCCCGGCGCGTTGCGCCTACAAGGCGCTGGGGACGCCAGTTCTTGAAATTCGTGCCGAGCTCCGGCTTCGTGCGCAGGAAGTTGCGCCCATAAAAAGAGCGGGAGACAGAATTGTCCGGATGCGCGGAGATATTGAGAATGCGCCCGTCATCCTCCACCCGCCAGACCATGGCGACATGGCCGTTCACATCGTAGAGCACCGTGCCGGGGCGGATGCTCTCCCGGGTGATTTCGGGCGCATAGAAGTCGGTGAAATTCTGCGCATCATCCGCGTCCGCATGATGGCGGTACATGGCGGTGGAGACCGCATTGCGCATCTCCACGATAAGGGGCAGCGCGGGCACACCCTGCGCCGTCGCTGGCACCGTCTTGCGCGCGGTAACACGGTTGCCGTTCGAGGTGTAGCGGATATCGGAGAAATAGCCCGTGGTGGAATTCACGCCGATCGCGTAGGAGAAAGGCAGCCCGTTCTTCCAGGCGTAATAAGCGCGCAGCACATAAGGAAAGTCCGCACAGTCGGAGCGGAAGCGCAGGCCACGCGGGTCTGTGCTGCGGTAAGGGTTCGCCGGGCTCCGCAGGCACTCATCCACCGTCCAGCAATCGGCGGCGCCCAGCGCCTCGACGAACTCGCTGAAGCCTTTCTCATCCGCCGGGGACCATTCGGTCTTCGTGATTTTCCAATTATAGGAACGGGCCGCCGCCTCACCCTGGCCGCCAAAAGCGCCGCTCAGAAGAAGCGCGCCGCTCAGCGCGGCAAAACCGGCCGCGCGCGCCAATCTTTGGCTAAGACTTCTGGCCCCTTGCCGGCCTGAATTTCCCGATACCGACTGCCCGGCCCTTCTGGCCGCGGCGATGCCTATCGCGCGCATGGTGCCCCCACATGTGATGTGCAGGCAGGGTGCGAGGCCCACTGTCCCAAGTCAAGACAGTGGCTGCCGGTCAGGGCGGAGAGTGAAAGCGATTATTTCTTGGCGTTGCGGGCCGCACACGCCGCATAAAGGGCCTTTTCGTGCAGCCAGACCATTTCCTCGCCGTCGAGCAGGACTTTGCCCGTCTCCGGCTCATAGGTAATGGTGGCAACAGGCAGACCGGTCTGGCCTTTATACTTATCGGAGAGGCTTTCCGGCGTGATTTCCACGTCGAACTGATAAATCGGGCGCAGGCTGTAGGACGACGGGTTCAGATCGGCGCTTGCCACCTGCTTGCCCGTGGTGCTGACACCCGGCTGATAGGCCACATTGGCCGCCGGCACATGCTCCGTGACCAGAGCGCAGGCCGGATCGCTGATTTCAACGATTTCAGGGCGTGTACGTGATGCTTCCAGTTTTCCGGCGGTAACGCCAGGTTCTGTGGAAGTGCCATCTCCTTGGGAGACCATGCCAGCGAATAGGATCGCGGCGAGCTGTGCTTGTCCGTTCATCATCCCCAGATTAATGCCGGTTCTTTAAAAAAGGCTTTGCCCCAGACGGCGCCTTTTCAAAAAGTATATGAAACACTTTCCGATAAAGCTAATCGATTCTGCCTGAATGGCAGATGAAAAGCCTCAGCGGCACAATAGAAAAAGCTTAATGCAAGCCAGTACCGGGGGACAGTAGGCAAAATGGCGCATGCTGACGATTTTCTTTCCTACTTTCAGCTTTCCGCACGCGGATCGAGCCTGCGCCAAGAGATAACGGGCGGTCTCACTACCTTTCTGACCATGGCCTATATCGTCGTTGTCAATCCGCTGATCCTGGCCGAGGCCGGCATGGACAAGAACGCGGTCTTCGTCGCCACCTGCCTCGCAGCTGCCTTCGGCTCTCTTCTGATGGGACTATATGCAAACTTGCCCATCGCTCAGGCGCCCGGCATGGGGCTCAACGCCTATTTCGCTTTCACCGTGGTGCCGGCACTAGGCGGCGATTGGCGCATTGCGCTCGGCTGCGTCTTTTTCTCCGGCCTCATCTTTCTGGCACTCTCCGTCTCGACATTCCGCGAGAAGATGATCAACGCCATTCCCGCTTCCCAGAAACAGGCCATCGCGGCGGGGATCGGGCTCTTCCTTGCCTTTATCGGGCTGCAGAATGCCGGCATCGTCGCCGCTTCTCCGGTAACGCTCGTGAAGCTCGGCGATATGTCCCGGCCCGAGGTTTGGCTCGCGGCAGGCGGTTTTCTTGCGATAGGCGCGCTTTATGCCCGCAAGCTGCCGGGCGCCGTGCTCGGCGTCATTCTGCTGCTCACGCTGATTGCGGGGCTTGCCGGGCTGAGCGAACCGGATGCGGGAACCGGCGGAGGGCTTGTCTCTCTGCCGCCCTCGCTCCTGCCCACCTTTCTGGAGCTCGATCTGGCCGGCGCGCTTGGTGTGGGGCTCGTGACGGTCATTTTCGTCTTTTTGCTGGTGGATCTTCTGGATACGGCAGGCACGCTTGTCGCCGTTGCCGCCCGGGCCGGGCTCATCGACGGGCAAGGCCGCCTCATCGGCATGAAAAAGGCCATGATCGCGGATTCGGCGGCGACGTCTGTGGGCGCGCTGCTTGGCACCTCCACCACTACCTCCTATATCGAAAGCACCTCGGGCATCGAGGCGGGCGGGCGCACCGGCCTTACCGCCATCGTCACGGGCCTTGCCTTCCTTGCCTGCCTCTTCTTCGCGCCGCTGATTGGCGCGGTGCCGGGCTTTGCGACGGCCCCTGCCCTCATTCTCGTCGCCTGCCTGATGATGCAGGGGCTCGGGAAAGTCGATTGGGGCGAGACGAGTGAAGCCATTCCCGCCACCGTCACGCTGATCGCCATTCCTCTTACCTTTTCCATCGCGACGGGGATCGGGCTCGGGATCATCACCTATGCCGCGCTCAAGGCGCTGACGGGCCAGGCCCGGCAGGTGCATCCTGTGCTGTGGGGGCTGGCCGCGGCCTTCGCCATCAAGCTCGCCGTGGCATAAACTTACGCTGACACGGCTGTAAGTATGCCGCTTATTACCCGGAAAGTGTCATAGTTCTTAAAAAATTGCGTAGACACACTCTGCACCCCTCCATATACTCCGGGCATACAAAAAAGGGGCCTGCCAAAGAGCAGTCCAAGTTTAGGGAGGAGAACACCCGGCACGGAACAAAAGTTTCGTCCCTCTTCTGAGGCCCGGGTGGGCGAGTGACTGGAGCAAGGCGCGGTATCCGCAGCCTTGCTTTCTTTTTTGGGCAACGCGTCTGCCAATTTCCGAAAATCTAGAGCAACACCGCGCCGGCCAGCGCCGCTGCCGCCACGACCAGCCATTGCGGCACTTTGGCGAAGTAAAGCGCGCCGAGACCGCCGATAGCGATCAGTGCCGCGGGCAGGCTCTTTACCCCTTCCAGGACCACGGGGTCGTAAAAGGCCGCCGCTAGCAGGCCGACAACCGCCGCATTCACCCCGGCAAGCCCCCGGCGCAGTGCCGCATTCGCCCGCAGCCCTGCCCAGAATGGCAGGACGCCGAGCAGCAGCAAGGCGGAAGGCAGGAATATCGCGATAAGCGCCAGCGCCGCGCCGAGCGGGCCGGTAATTGCCCCTTCCGAAGCATAGCCGAGAAAAGCGGCGAAAGTGAAAAGCGGGCCCGGCACCGCCTGGGCTGCGCCATAGCCCGCCAGAAAATCCGCCTCGCTCACGAAGCCCGTCGAGACCATCTCGCTTTGTAAAAGCGGCAGCACCACATGGCCGCCGCCGAAGACGAGGGAGCCTGCCCGGTAGAACTTGTCGATCAGTGCCGCCGCTGCCCCGCCCTCGATGGCGGCGATCGGCAGAAGCGCCAGCAGCGCGGCAAAGGCGGCAAGGGCTGCGAGCGCCCCTTTGCGCGGCAGCGTGTTGAGGGTGCCCGGCGCCTCCCCCGCACCATTCGGGTCTTCCTTCAAGAAAAGCCAGCCCAGCGCTCCGCCGCCGAGCAGCACCAGGACGGGGGTCATGGGATGGGGCGCGAGGACCAGAGGAAAGAAGCCAAGGATGGCAAGCGCTGCGCGCGGCAGATCCGGCGTCAGGCTCTTTGCCATGCCGATCAGTGCCTGGGCGACGACGGCGGCAGCCGCCGCTTTCAGCCCGAGGAGCCAGCCCGTCTCGGCGGAGGGCTGCAGCACGGCGAGCCCGGCAGCAAACCCGGCAAGCAGAAGCGCGGAAGGAAGTGTGAAAGCGGTCCATGCCGCCGCCATGCCGGCAAGGCCTGCCCGGTGCAGGCCGATGCCCATGCCCACCTGGCTGGAGGCCGGGCCCGGCAATACCTGGCAGAGCGCCACGAGATCGGCGTAAGCCGCCTCGCTCAACCAGGCGCGCCGCGCAACAAACGCCTCACGGAAGTAGCCCAGATGCGCCACAGGCCCCCCAAAGCTGGTGAGCCCCAGAACCAGAAATGCTTTGAAAACGTCCCAGGCGCTGCCTTGCGCTTGGGAGCCTGCCGCCCCTTCTGCCGCCATCTTCCCTCGCCGCTTTTATCCCTCTTGATAAGGCACCAAGTATGACAGGCGTATCACAAAGCGGGGATAAGTCTTCAGCGTACCGGTTCGAATTTCGGGAAGAAGGGAATGTCGTTCAACGTCACGCCGGAATAGTTCAGCAGCCAGTGAACGCCGGCATAGATCACGGCGGCGGTGATCGTCGTTGCGATCACCTTGCGCAGCAGAAGCGGCCTGACCGGTGCACCATCTTCGGTGCCGGGCACCGTCTGCCCCATCTCCCCTTGCGAGCGCACGCCCCAGGGAAGCACGGCAAACAACACCAGCCACCAGATCACCGCATAAATGGCGGCGGCTTGAATGAAATCGGTCAGGCTCATGCCCTTGTCCTTAAACCTGTTCCAGCTCGATCAAGGTGCCGTTGAAATCCTTCGGGTGAAGGAAGATAACGGGCTTGCCGTGAGCACCGATTTTCGGCTCGCCCGTGCCGGTGATGGTCGCGCCTTTTTCGCGCATCTGATCGCGGGCGGCCATGATGTCTTCCACTTCGTAGCAGACGTGATGGATGCCGCCTTTCGGATTTTTCTTCAGATAGCTGAGGATCGGGGAATCCTCGCCCAGCGGCTCCAGCAATTCGATCTTGGTGTTTTCCAGTTCGATGAAAACAGTCGTCACCCCGTGATCCGGCTGCGGCACCGCCTCGGACACTTTCGCGCCCAGCGTGTCGCGGTAAACGGCGGCGGCTTCTTCCATATTGGGAACGGCGATCGCTACGTGGTTCAAACGGCCCAGCATCGAAACTCTCCTTCAAAGCAGCAAATATGTGTTGGCGCAAAACTAGAGCGCTTGGCCTGAGGGGGCAAGCACAGGCTCTCAGACCCGCGTCACGATCACCTCGACGGCGGCTTTCTTTCCCCACTCCCGGCGGATCGCGCCGCGCACCGCCCGGCGCAAAAGCTCGGCGACCGCTGCGTCATCCTTGCGTTTGCGCAAGGGAAGCCTGTCCAGCACATCGTCGATGGCATCGAGCGCGCGTTCTTCGAAGGAAATGCCGCTGCCATCTTCTTCCGGCAGGCCGAGGAGGCGCACTTGCGGCTCGCCCAGCACCTTGCCCTGCCCGTCCAGCACCAGCGTGACGAAGACGGAACCGGCAAAAGCAAGCTTCCGGCGTTCCTGCACCGCCGGGTCCCAGGAAGGCATCAGAATGTCGCCATCGAGATAAAGCCGCCCGTTCGGCGCTTCATCGATGATCTCGGCCGGGCCGGGCGCAAGGCGCAGCATGAGCCCGTTTTTCAGAACCATGGCCTGCGGCACCTGCAGCTCGCGGGCAAGTTCGGCATGTTCAAGCAGATGCCGCGCCTCACCATGCACCGGTACGGCAACCTCCGGCTTGATCCATTGATACATGCGCGCCAGTTCATCCCGGCACGGATGACCGGAGACATGGACGAAATGATCCTTCTCCGTGATCACGCGAATGCCGCGTTCGGCCAGCAGGTTTTGCAGTTCGTAAATTTCCACGTCATTGCCGGGGATCATCCGCGAGGAAAAGATCACCGTATCGCCTTCCGACAAGGTGACATGGGGGTGGTTATCCATCGCAATGCGCGCAAGGGCGGCGCGCGGCTCCCCCTGGCTGCCGGTACAAAGATAAAGTACGTTTTCGGGGGGCAGATAGCCCGCTTCATCCTCCGGCACGATGGGCGGCAAGTTTTGCAGATACCCCGTCTTGCGCGCCGCCGTCGTGACGCGGTGCATGGCGCGCCCGGCCAGCACCACATGGCGCCCGCAGGCTTCCGCCGCGCGGATGACGCTTTCAAGGCGGGCAACGTTCGAGGCGAAGGTCGTCACCGCCACGCGGCCCTTCATGTCCTTGATGAGCTCCGTCAGTCCCTTGGCGACATCGGCCTCCGAGCCGGATTCGCCAGGCGAGAACACATTGGTGGAATCGCAGACGAGCGCCCGCACGCCTTCGTTGCCGAGCTCCGTCAGCCGCTTGATATCGATGTCCTCGCCGACCACGGGATCGGGATCGATCTTCCAGTCGCCCGTATGCATGACAAGGCCGAGCGGGGTGCGGATGGCAAGCGCATTGGGCTCGGGGATCGAATGGGTGAGCGTTACCAGCTCAATGTCAAAAGGACCGAGCGTGAAGCGGCTGCCGAGCTCCACGATCTTGAGCGGCACTTCCTGCTCGATGCCTGCCTCGATAAGCTTAGCTTTGACGAGTTCGGCGGTAAAAGGCGTCGCATAGACATCGCAGCGCAAAGACGGCCAGAGATGGGCGACCGCACCGATATGGTCTTCATGGCCATGGGTAAGGACAATGCCAAGCAGGTCCTCCCGGCGCTCTTCGATGAAAGACGGGTCCGCCATGATCACGTCGATACCCGGCGTGCGCAGGTCCGAGAAGGTGACGCCGAGATCGACCATCATCCACTTGCGCGCGTCCGGCGGACCGAACCCATAAAGATTGAGGTTCATACCGATCTCGCCGGTGCCGCCCAGCGGCAGGAAGACCAGTTCGTTCGCCTCACTCATACCCGTACCATCTGCCATGAACCGATCTTACCTTGTCCCGAAAAAGACGTCGCCCGCAGAAATAGCCCTTTCAGCGCCCGTGTCGAGCCTGAGGCGGAGCGCGCCGTCCTCATCGAGGCCCACGAACGTGCCTGTCACCGTTTCCTCCGGCAGGCGCGCGGTGATCGTGCCGCCAAGCCCTGCGGCCCGCGCGGCCCAGGCATCGCGCAAAGGCCTGAACCCTTCCGGACCCTGCCAGATTTTCAGCCATTTATCGAAGGCGTGGGCAAGAACCGCAATCGCCTCGCGCGGGCTGACCTGCTGCCCGGTCTCGGCGGCAAGGGAGGTGGCGGGAAATTCAGTGCCCTCAGGAAACTCGGCAAGGTTGAGGCCGATGCCGACGGCGAGCCAGCTGACCTCGCCGCTCCCCTGCGTCGCGCTTTCCAGAAGGATGCCGCTTGCTTTCTTTCCGCCCAGTAAAAGATCGTTCGGCCATTTGAGGCGGATAATGTCGCTGAAGGCAGGCCCGGCCATGGCCGAGGCTGCATCATGGAGCGCCAGTCCCGCGACGAAAGATAGCTCGCCCGCCTTGGCCGGGCTGCAGCGCGGGCGCAGGTAAAGCGTGCACATGAGATTGCCCGAAGGCGATGCCCAGGCCCGCCCGCGCCGCCCGCGCCCGGCGGTTTGCCGTTCGGCGACGATCCAGACGGGACCCTCTTCGCCCTGCTCTCCCATCCGCCGCGCCTGCGAATTCGTGCTGTCCAGTTCTTCGAACCAGGCCAGCTTATATCCTTGCGGCAGAGCGGGTCCGTCCATCTATGGCAGCAATGCCCCAGCAGCGGCCTGCGCAAGCGCGATGAGCGGCGCCGGATAAACGAAGAAGAAAAGCGTGACGATGCTGGACGCCCCGAGCACCACGCGCAGCTCGCTTGCAAGCGGCGCTTCGAAGGGCTGCGCCGGCTCGTCGAAATAGATCACCTTCACCACACGCAGATAGTAGAAGGCGCCGACGACGCTGGAGAGCACGCCGATCACCGCCAGCGTATAAAGCCCGGCTTCGATGGCGGAAAGGAAGACGAAATATTTCGCGAAGAAACCGGCCAGCGGCGGCACACCGGCGAGCGAGAACATCAGCATGGAAAAGAGGAAGGCCAGCACCGGCTGATGGCGCGAGAGGCCTGCGAGATCCGCGATATCCTCGACCATGCCTTCTTCCTTGCGGCGCATGGCCAGAATGCAGCAGAAGACGCCGAGATTCATGACGAGATAGATCGTCAGATAAATGATAATCCCGCGCACACCTTCTTCCGTGCCCGCGGCAAGCCCCACCAGCGCATAACCCATATGGCCGATGGAGGAATACGCCATAAGCCGCTTGATATTGGTCTGGCCGATGGCGGCAAACGCGCCGAGCAGCATGGAAGCGATGGAGATGAAAACCACGATCTGGCGCCATTCCGCGCTCGCATCGGGGAAAGCCCCCATCATCACGCGGATGAACAGCGCCATGGCCGCGATCTTGGGCGCGGAGGCAAAGAAAGCCGTAACCGGGGTCGGCGCGCCTTCATAAACATCCGGCGTCCACATGTGGAACGGCACGGCGGAAACCTTGAAGGCCAGCGCGGCGAGGATGAAGACAAGCCCGAAGACGAGGCCAAGCGACATGCCTTCCGTGCGGATAATGCCTGCAATCAGGTCGAAATTCGTCGTGCCCGTGAAGCCGTAAACGAGCGAGGCGCCATAAAGCATCATGCCGGAGGCGAGCGCACCGAGAACGAAATATTTCAGGCCCGCTTCCGTCGAGCGCGCGGAATCGCGGTTGAAGGCGGCAATGATGTAAAGCGAGAGCGATTGCAGCTCGAGGCCGACATAAAGAGAGATGAGATCGTTCGCCGACACCATCATCAACATGCCGAGCGTCGCCAGCACGATCAGCACCGGAAACTCGAACCGGTCCATATTTTCCCGGCGGATGAAATTATAGGACATGACGATCGCGCCCGCCGAACCGATCAGCACCAGCACTTTCATGAACTTGCCGAAGCCGTCCGTCACGAAGCTGCCGCCGAAAGTCAAAACGCGGCTGTCGGGCTGGCCGATCACCACAATGGCGGCGACGGCGAAAAGCAGCACCGCGCCGATACTGGCAAGGCGCGTGGTGCTGGCCTTGGTGTAAGCGCCAAGCATGAGCAGGCCCAAAGCGCCGACGGCCAGAATGATTTCAGCCAGCGCGGGGTTCAGATCGGGAACGGGCACGAGTGCGGTTTCCATATTTCTCTCTCAAACTCGGGCTATTGACCGCCCAGCAGGCCGGCAAGGTTGATGAACCCAGTACTGCCGCCTGCGGCCGTGTAGGTTTCGAGCGCTTCTTCATAACCGGCGATCAGGTTTTCCACCGACACGGCGGTGACATCCATGATCGGGGCCGGATAAACGCCGAAGAAGATGGTCGTGGCGACGAGCGGCGCGAGGGTCAGAATTTCCCTGCGGTTCAGGTCCATGATGTTTTTCAGCGTCTCTTTTTCCAGCTCGCCGAAAATCACCCGGCGGTAGAGGAAGAGCGCATAGCAAGCCGCCAGAATGACGCCGAGCGCGGCAACGGAGGCAACGCGCGTGTCCACCTGGAACGTGCCGACAATGGTCAGGAACTCACCCACGAAACCACTGGTGCCCGGCAGGCCCACATTCGCCATGGTGAAGAGCATGAAGGCGAAGGCATAAAGCGGCATGCGCTGCACGAGGCCGCCATAAGCGGCGATCTCACGGGTATGCATCCGGTCGTAAATCACGCCGACGCAAAGGAAGAGCGCGCCCGACACCCAGCCATGGCTCAGCATCTGGAAAATACCGCCCTGCACGCCCTGCTCGTTCATCGCGAAAATGCCCATGGTCACGAAGCCCATATGAGCGACGGAGGAATAAGCGATAAGCTTCTTGATATCCTCCTGCACCAGCGCGACGAGCGAGGTGTAGACGATGGCGATGATCGAGAGCGTGAAGACCAGCGGCGCAAAGAGGTCCGAGGCGATGGGGAACATCGGCAGCGAGAAGCGTAGAAAGCCGTAGCCGCCCATCTTCAAAAGAATGCCTGCCAGAATGACCGAGCCCGCTGTCGGCGCTTCCACGTGCGCGTCCGGCAGCCAGGTATGGACAGGCCACATCGGCATCTTCACCGCGAAGGAGGCAAAGAAGGCAAGCCAGAGCCAATATTGCATCCCGTAAGGGAAGTCATAGGCCAGCAGCGTCGGAATATCCGTCGTGCCCGCCTGCCAGTACATCGCCATGATGGCGAGCAGCATCAGAACGGAGCCGGCAAACGTATAAAGGAAGAATTTGAAGCTCGCATAGACGCGGCGCACCCCGCCCCAAACACCGATGATCAGGAACATCGGGATGAGACCGGCTTCGAAGAAGAGATAGAAGAGCACCAGATCCAGCGCGCAGAAAACGCCGATCATCAGCGTTTCGAGCACCAGGAAGGCGATCATATATTCCTTCACCCGGTGCTGGATGGATTCCCAGCTGGCCAGAATACAGAGCGGCATCAGGAACGTCGTCAGAATGACGAAGAGCATGGAGATGCCGTCGACACCCATATGATAGGTAACCGCGCCGCCCAGCCATTCGGCCTGTTCCACCATCTGGAAGTCGGCGGTGCTGGGATCGAAGCGCACCCAGATGATCAGGGAGACAAGGAACGTTCCGCACGTTACCCAGAGCGCGGCCCAGCGCACGTTCTGGTCGGACACTTCCGCCCGGCTCGGGACGAGCAGGATCAAGAGCGCGCCCAGCAGCGGCAGAAACGTTACGAGCGAAAGGATCGGAAACTGCCCGTCCAACATCAAAGCGCCCCTCCGAACATGAAGTAGGTGATGAGCGCGGCAACACCGAGCAGCATCGCAAATGCATAATGATAGAGATAGCCGGACTGCACCCGCACGACCCCGCGTGTGATGTCGGAGACGCGCGCGGCGATCCCGTCAGGCCCCATCCCGTCGATGATCCGCCCGTCACCCTGTTTCCAGAGCGTGCGGCCGAGGAAGAAGGCGGGACGCACGAAGATGAAATCGTAAAGCTCGTCGAAGTACCACTTGTTGAGCAGGAACTTGTAGAGCGGCTCGTGCGTCTGCGCGAGTTCCTTCGGCAGGTCCGGGCGGCGGATATAGAAGTACCAGGAGACGGCAAAGCCGAGCACCATCGCCGCGAAAGGCGACCAGACGACCCAGCTCGGCACGTGGTGGAAATGTTCCATCACCTCGTTGCCGCTGGCATGGCTGATCGTGCCGGCCCAGAAATTCGTATAGGCCTCACCCACGAAGAAGTTCGAGAACATCATCCCGGCGAAAATCGCGCCTGCCGCCAAAATGGCGAGCGGCACCCACATGACTGCCGGCGATTCATGCACATGCGAGAGGACCTCGTTCGAGGCCCGGCTCTTGCCATGGAACGTCATGAAGATCAGACGCCAAGAATAGAAGGAGGTGAAGAGCGCGGCGACCACCAGCAGCGTGAAGGCATACATATGCGCGCTGGAGTGAGAGGCGTAAGCCGCCTCGATGATCGCATCCTTGGAGAAGTAACCGGCGGTGAACGGGAAGCCGGTTAGCGCCAGGGTGCCGATGATCATCATGAAATAGGTCAGCGGGATGAGCTTATAAAGCCCGCCCATCTTACGCATGTCCTGCTCGTCCGACATGGCGTGGATGACGGAGCCGGACCCCAAGAACAGCAGCGCCTTGAAGAAGGCGTGCGTGAAAAGGTGGAACATGGCCGCTTCATAAGCACCGATCCCGGCAGCAGCGAACATGTAGCCGAGCTGTGAACAGGTCGAATAGGCGATGACGCGCTTGATATCGTTCTGCACGAGACCGACCGTCGCCGCGAAGAAGGCGGTCGTCGCGCCCACCACGGTCACGAAAGCCAGCGCGTCCGGCGAATATTCGAACACCGGCGACATGCGGCAAACGAGGAAGACGCCTGCCGTCACCATGGTCGCTGCGTGAATGAGCGCGGAAACAGGAGTCGGGCCTTCCATCGCATCCGGCAGCCAGGTATGGAGCAGGAACTGCGCCGACTTGCCCATGGCGCCCATGAAGAGCAGCAGTGCGATGGTGGTTACGACCGGCACGTCATAGCCGAAGAAGCGGAACGTATCGCCCGCCATATCCGGGATCGCGGCGAAGATCGCATCGAATTCCACCGAGCCCACCATCAGGAAGACGGTGGAAATCCCGAGCAGCAGACCGAAATCGCCCACGCGGTTGACCACGAAGGCCTTGATCGCGGCGGCATTGGCGCTCGGGCGCTTGTACCAGAAACCGATGAGAAGATAGGAGGCAAGGCCCACCCCTTCCCAGCCGAAGAAAAGCTGGATGAGGTTGTCCGCCGTCACCAGCATCAGCATGGCAAAGGTAAAGAGCGACAGATAGGCAAAGAAGCGCGGCTGGTGCGGGTCGTGGCTCATATAGCCGACGGAGTAAATGTGCACGAGCGAGGAAACGGAGGTCACGACGACCAGCATCACGGCGGTCAGCGTGTCGATGCGCAGGCGCCAATCGGCCTCCAGCGCGCCGCTATCGATCCAGCTGAGCACCTGTACCGTTTCGGCATTGCCCTGCAGCGCGACGGAGACGAAGGCTACCCAGGAGAGGATCGCGGAGATGACGAGCAGGCCCGAGGTGATCACCTGCGAGGCTTTGACGCCGATCTGACGGCCGAAAAGGCCGGCAATGAGACACCCGATAAGAGGCAGAAACACAATCGCGGAATACATCGGGTCAGCCTTTCAGAACGTTGATGTCTTCAACGGCAATGGAGCCGCGATTGCGGAAGTAGATAACGAGGATCGCCAGACCGATCGCCGCCTCGCCCGCCGCGACGGTCAGCACCAGAAGCGCGAAAACCTGCCCCACCAGATCGCCCAGATGGGTGGAGAACGAGACCAGGTTGATGTTCACCGCCAGCAGCATCAGCTCGATCGACATCAAAATGATGATGACGTTCTTCCTGTTCAGGAAGATCCCGAAAATGCCGAGCGTGAACAGAATGGCTGCCACGATCAGATAATGTGCGAGGCCGATTTCCATCAGCGCTTCCCCTCAAACGTTCCCGGACGGACTTAAATGCCCTGCCCCGGTTCAACTTTCTTCACTTCGACGCCCGTCTGCGGTGTCCGGGCCACCTGGTCGGCAATGACCTGGCGCTTCACACCTTCCCGCTTGCGCAGGGTCAGCACGATGGCGCCAACCATAGCGATCAGCAGGATCATGCCGGCCGCTTGGAAGTAATAGACATACTGGGTGTAAATGACGCGCCCCAGCGCCTCTGCATTGGTCACGCCGCTATCGGCGGCAGGGGCCGGCGCGGCGGCAAGGCTTGCGGCATCCGGCGCAAAGACCCAGGTGCTCGCCACGAGCCCAAGTTCCAGCAACAGAATGATGCCGATCACCCCGCCGAGCGGCAGATAGTTCAGCATTTCCGAGCGCAGGTTCTTGAAGTCGATATCGAGCATCATGACCACAAACAGGAAAAGCACGGCCACGGCGCCCACATAAACGATGACCAGGATCATCGCCACGAACTCGGCGCCCATCAGAACGAAGAGCCATGCCGAGCTAAAAAACGCCAGGATCAGGAAGAGCACCGAATGCACGGGATTGCGGGCGGAAATCACCATAAAGGCCGCCGCAATGGTCACCGCCGCAAACAGGTAAAACGCGATGGTCGCCACGATCATGTCCTAGTCCCCGATCCCTTCTTTCTCTCTCACGCGCTGCTTAACGGTAAGGCGCGTCGAGCGCGAGGTTTTTCGCAATCTGCCGTTCCCAGCGGTCGCCGTTTTCGAGCAGTTTTTCTTTCGTGTAGAAAAGCTCTTCGCGCGTTTCCGCAGCGAATTCGAAATTCGGCCCTTCCACGATCGCATCCACCGGGCAGGCTTCCTGGCAGAAGCCGCAATAGATGCATTTCGTCATATCGATATCGTAGCGGATGGTGCGGCGCGTACCGTCATTGTTACGCGGCCCTGCTTCGATGGTAATGGCTTGCGCCGGGCATATCGCCTCGCACAATTTGCAAGCGATGCAGCGCTCTTCGCCGTTCGGATAGCGGCGCAGCACATGTTCCCCGCGGAAGCGCGGCGAAAGCGCGCCCTTCTCGAAGGGATAGTTCAGCGTCGCCTTGGGCTTGAAGAAATAGCGCAAGGCCAGCCAGAAGCTCGAAACGAACTCTGTCAAAAAGAGCGACCGGACCGATTGATCAAGCCAAGCCATAATCGTTTCCTTTCCCGATCCCTGCCTTACGCCGGCAGCAGATCGAAACCAACAAGAACACCCGCCGTCAAAACGACCCAGAAGAGCGAGATGGGCAGGAAGACTTTCCAGCCCAGCCGCATCAACTGGTCATAGCGGTAGCGGGGAACGAACGCCTTCACCATCGCAATCAGGAAGAAGATGAAAAGCGTTTTGATCCAGAACCAGAAGAAGGGCGGTATCCAGTTAAACGGCGCCACATCGACCGGCGGCAGCCAGCCGCCGAGGAAAAGGATCGTCATGAGCGCGCACATGGTCAAAATCGCCACATACTCGGCCATGAACATCATCATGTAAGGCGTGGAGGAATATTCCACGGCATAGCCCGCCACCAGTTCCGATTCCGCTTCGGGCAGATCGAAGGGCGGGCGGTTGGTCTCTGCCAGCGCCGAAATGAAGAAGATCACGAACATCGGCAGATGCCAGAGCCAGTACCAGTTGAAAAGTCCCCAATTGCCGTCCTGCGCGCGCACGATCTCGGAGAGATTGAGCGTGCCGGCGGTCATGAGCACACAGACGATGACGAAGCCGATGGAGACTTCATAGGACACCATCTGCGCAGCCGAACGCAGCGCGCCGAGGAAGGGATATTTCGAGTTCGATGCCCAGCCAGCCATGATGATGCCGTAAACGCTGAGCGAGGAGAGCGCGAAGAGATAAAGAATGCCGACATTGATATCGGCAATCACCACGCCGTCCGACATCGGGATCACCGCCCAAGATGAAAGCGCCAGCACCACGGAGACGAAAGGCGCCAGAAGAAAGACGCCTTTGTTGGCGCCCGCCGGCACGACCACTTCCTTGAAGATGAATTTCGCCAGGTCCGCGAAAGACTGCAGCAGGCCGAAGGGCCCCACTACGTTCGGCCCGCGGCGCAGCTGCACGGCCGCCCAAACCTTACGGTCGGCGTAAAGAATGAAGGCAATCAGCACGAGCAGCGGCACCATCAGCAGCAGGCTCTGCCCCGCCATGATCAGACCCGGAAGGCCGTATTCCCAGAAAATCTCAGCCATTGGTTCCGGTCGCCCCCTCGCCTTGCGCGCTTTGCAGCGCGGCACATTCGGCCATTACCTTGCTTGCCCGCGCAATCGGATTGGTGAAGTAGAAATCACGCACCGCCGCATGGAACGGCGCATCCGTCATCTCCCGCGCGCCGCCTTCCGGCAGGTCGCCCGCCTGCGGCTGCACATCGCGCATCTCGAAGCTCGGCGCATCCCCGCAAAGCGCGGCGCGCAGCTGCGCAAGATTGTCGTAAGGCAGTTTCTGATCGAGCACTTCGGAGAGCGCGCGCAGGATCGCCCAGTCTTCGCGCGCATCGCCGGGCGGGAACGCGGCCCGCTCGCCGAGCTGCACGCGCCCTTCGGTATTCACCCAATGCGCGCTCTTTTCCGTATAGGCCGCGCCCGGCAGAATGACATCGGCGCGGTGCGCGCCGCGGTCGCCGTGCGTGCCTTGATAGACGACGAAGGCATTGCCGAGACGGGCCGTGTCGATTTCATCGGCACCCAGCAGATAAACGAAGTCGATCTCACCGGCGCTCGCCCCGTCCAGAATGGCATGCGTGTCCTTGCCGCCTTCACCCGGCAGGAAGCCGAGGTCGAGACCGCCGACACGGGCCGCTGCCGTGTGAAGCACGTTGAAGCCGTTCCAGTCGGCGCTGACACCGCCTGCCGCCCGGATGATGCCGATGCAGGTTTCCAGCACCGCATCGCCATCAGGCCGGGCAAGCGCGCCCTGACCGAGGATCAGCATGGGCTTTTCGGCTACCTGCAAAATACGGGCGAAAGGATGCGTGCCGTCGGCGATTTCTTTCAGCGTCTGCGCGCCCGCGCCTAAGTATTCTTTGTCGTAAGTCAGGTCTGCGTCTTCACCGATCAGGCCGACCGGGAAACCGCCTTCCAGCCAGCGCTTGCGGATACGGGCATTCAGCACCGGCGCTTCAAGACGCGGGTTGGAGCCGACGATAAGCAGCGCATCGGCCTCTTCGATGCCGGCAATGCCGGAATTGAAGAGATAAGCCGCGCGGCCTTTACCGCCGATCTTCGCGCCGTCCTGACGGCAATCCATATTGGCCGAGCCGAGCGCGCCCATCAGATCTTTGAGCGCCTTCATGCTTTCCGCGCAGGCAAGATCGCCAGCGATGGCAGCCATTTTTTCCGGCGCGCTCGCTTTTACCTTTTCGGCGATCTTGGCAAAGGCTTCCTGCCAGCTTGCGGGGCGCAGCTTGTCGTTCTCGCGCACATAAGGCCTGTCGAGGCGCTGCGTGCGCAGACCGTCCCAGATGAAGCGCGTCTTGTCGGAAATCCATTCCTCGTTCACGTCGTCATTGTTGCGCGGCATCACACGCATGACTTCGCTGCCGCGCGCATCGACACGGATGTTCGAGCCGACCGCATCCATCACGTCGATGGTTTCGGTCTTGCGCAGCTCCCAAGGGCGCGCGGTAAAGGCATAAGGCTTGGACGTCAGCGCGCCGACAGGGCACAGATCGATCACATTGCCCTGCAGCTCGGAGGTCAGCGCCTTTTCCAGATAGGTCGTGATTTCCATATCTTCGCCGCGGCCAATGGCGCCGATTTCCGGCACACCGGCAACTTCTGTAACGAAGCGCACACAGCGCGTGCAGTGAATACAGCGCGTCATGATGGTTTTGACGAGCGGGCCCATTTCCTTGTCTTCGACCGCGCGCTTGTTCTCATCGAAGCGCGAGGTATCGACGCCGTAAGCCATCGCCTGGTCCTGCAGATCGCATTCCCCGCCCTGGTCGCAGATCGGGCAATCGAGCGGGTGGTTGATCAGCAGAAATTCCATCACGCCTTCGCGGGCGCGTTTGACATATTCGGTGTTGGTGCGGATCACCATGCCATCGGCGGCAGGCATCGCGCAGCTTGCCACGGGCTTGGGCGAGCGCTCCATTTCCACCAGGCACATGCGGCAATTGCCGGCGATCGACAGGCGCTCGTGGTAGCAGAAGCGCGGAATTTCCGCGCCCGCATCCTCGCAGGCCTGCAGAACGGTGGCGCCCTGCTCTACTTCGACTTCAATGCCATCGACGGTCAGCTTCGGCATGTTTTACTCCGCAGCCACGGTTGCCGCGCCCTGGCGCGAGTCAATCCGTTCTTCGATTACATGGCGGAAATGCCGGATCAGCCCCTGCACGGGCCAGGCCGCCGCATCTCCGAGTGCGCAAATGGTGTGCCCTTCCACCCGCTTGGTCACGTCGAGCAGAAGATCGATCTCGCTTTTATCCGCTTCGCCGCGCGCCATGCGCTCCACGACGCGCCACATCCAGCCCGTGCCTTCACGGCAGGGCGTGCACTGGCCGCAGCTTTCGTGCTTGTAGAAAGCGGAAATGCGGGCAATCGCCTTGATCACGTCGGTGGATTTATCCATCACGATCACAGCGGCAGTGCCGAGACCCGACTGCACTTCTTTGAGCGAGTCGAAATCCATCAGCACATCATCGCAAATGCTTTTCGGGATCATGGGCACGGACGAACCGCCCGGAATAACGGCAAGCAGATTGTCCCAGCCGCCGCGCACGCCGCCGGCATGCTTGTCGATCAGCTCGCGCATGGAAATGCCCATTTCCTCTTCCACGTTGCACGGCTGGTTGACGTGGCCGGAAATGCAGAAAAGCTTCGTACCCGTATTATTGGGCCGGCCGAGACCGGCGAACCAGGTCGCCCCGCGCCGCAGAATGGTCGGGGCAACGGCGATGCTTTCCACGTTGTTCACGGTGGTGGGCGCGCCGTAAAGACCGGCATTGGCCGGGAACGGCGGCTTGAGGCGCGGCATCCCCTTCTTGCCTTCCAGGCTTTCGATCAGCGCCGTTTCCTCGCCGCAAATATAAGCGCCGGCGCCGTGATGCACATAAAGATCGAAATCCCAGCCGGAGCCCGCCGCGTTCTTGCCCAGAAGCCCTGCTTCATAGGCCTGATCGACGGCGGCCTGCAGGCGCTCGCGCTCACGGATGAATTCGCCGCGCACATAAATGTAGCCCGCATTGGCGTTCATCGCGAAACCGGCAATGAGACAGCCTTCGACCAGCTTATGCGGATCGTGGCGCATGATCTCGCGGTCTTTACAAGTGCCCGGCTCCGACTCGTCCGCATTGACCACAAGGTAATGCGGGCGGCCATCGGATTCCTTCGGCATGAAGGACCATTTAAGACCGGTCGGAAAGCCCGCCCCGCCGCGCCCGCGCAGGCCCGACTGTTTCATCTCCTCGATGATCCAGTCCTTGCCCTTGGCGATAATGTCTTTCGTGCCGTCCCAATCGCCGCGGCGGCGGGCGCCATCGAGGCCCCAGTCGTCATAACCGTAGAGATTGGTGAAGATGCGGTCCTGATCTTTAAGCATTATTTGCCCCCCGCACCCGGCACTTCCGTCAGCGAGGTCAGCCCGCCGATCGGTTCGGATGTTTTGCGGCTCGATTGCGGCCCCGGCGTCACGTCCTTGCCGTCACGCAGCGCCTTGATGATTTCTTCCATCTTCGCGCCGTCCAGGTCCTCATAATAATCGTCGTTGATCTGCACCATCGGCGCGTTCACGCAGGCGCCCAGACACTCCACTTCCATCCACGACATTTTGCCGTCGGCGGAGAGCGTCTTTTCCGGGCCGATATGTTTCTTGCAGGCGTCTTTGATGTCGTCCGCCCCGCGCAGCCAGCACGGCGTCGTGCCGCAGACCTGCACGAAATGCTCGCCCACCGGCGTCAGGTTGAACATCGTATAGAAGGTCGCCACTTCCATCGCGCGGATATAAGCCATGCCCAGCATGTCCGCGACATAGCGGATCGCCGGTTCCGGCAGCCAGCCGCCGGCCTGCTTCTGCGCCTGCCACAGCAGCGGAATGATCGCGGAGGCCTGGCGGCCATCGGGATATTTCGCGATCTGCCCTTTCGCCCACTCCAGATTTTCCGGCGTGAACTCGAAACTCTCAGGCTGGTTCGGGTCAAGCCTGCGCACACTCATCGGTCAACCTCCCCGAACACAATGTCGAGCGAGCCAAGCACGGCGGCGACGTCCGCCAGCATGTGGCCTTTGCAAAGATAATCCATGGCCTGCAAATGCGCGAAACCGGGTGCGCGGATTTTGCAGCGATAGGGTTTGTTGGATCCGTCGGACACGAGGAACACACCGAACTCGCCTTTCGGCGCCTCAACGGCGGCATAAACCTCGCCCTCGGGCACGTGGTAGCCTTCGGTATAAAGTTTAAAGTGATGGATGAGCGCTTCCATGGAGCGTTTCATCTCACCGCGTTTCGGCGGCACCACCTTATTGTTCACCGCGCTGACAGGGCCGCCCGGCATCTTCTCGATGCACTGCTTCATGATCTTCAGCGACTGGCGGCATTCTTCCATGCGCACCAGATAGCGGTCATAGCAGTCGCCGTTCTTGCCGACGGGAATGTCGAAATCAAGCTCACTATAGCACTCGTAAGGCTGCGACTTGCGCAGGTCCCAAGCCATGCCCGAACCGCGCACCATCACACCGGAAAAACCCCAGGCCTGCGCTTCTTCCGCCGTCACCACGCCGATATCCACATTGCGCTGCTTGAAGATGCGGTTGCCGGTCAAAAGCGCTTCGAGATCGTCCAGCACCTTTTCGCACGGGTCACAGAAATCATAGATGTCCTGCAGCAGCTTTTCCGGCAGATCCTGATGGACGCCGCCGGGGCGCACATAGGCCGCGTGCATGCGCGAGCCCGACGCGCGCTCATAGAACACCATCAGCTTTTCGCGCTCTTCAAAGCCCCAGAGCGGCGGCGTCAACGCGCCCACATCCATGGCCTGCGTGGTGATGTTGAGAAGGTGCGAGAGCAGCCGGCCGATTTCCGAATAAAGCACACGTATATACTGCCCGCGTTTCGGCACTTCGAGGCCCAGAAGACGCTCGGTCGCCAGCGCGAAAGCGTGTTCCTGGTTCATCGGCGCCACATAGTCGAGGCGGTCGAAATAGGGCACAGCCTGCAGATAGGTCTTGTGCTCGATCAGCTTTTCGGTGCCCCGGTGCAGGAGGCCGATATGCGGATCGACGCGTTCGACCACTTCCCCGTCCAGCTCCAGCACAAGGCGCAGCACGCCGTGGGCCGCCGGGTGCTGCGGGCCGAAATTGAGGTTCATGTTCCGGATTTGCTGCTCGGCCATGCTCAGTGCTCCTCGCCCGTGGCCTTTTCATCGCCGGGCAGCACGTAGTCGGGCCCTTCCCATGGCGACATGAAATCGAAAGTACGGAATTCCTGCTTCAGTTTCACAGGCTCATAGACCACGCGCTTGAGCTCTTCGTCATAGCGCACTTCCATAAAGCCGGTGAGCGGGAAGTCCTTGCGCAGCGGATGGCCGGAAAAACCGTAATCGGTGAGAATGCGGCGCAGGTCCGGATGTTCGGAGAAAAGAATGCCGTAAAGATCGAACGCCTCGCGCTCGAACCAGTCGGCGGCAGGGAAAACGCTGACGGTGCTCGGCACCTGGCCTTCTTCGTCCGTTTCCACCTTCACACGGATGCGCTGGTTCTGCGTCATGGAGAGCAGGTGATAGACGACATCGAAACGCTTCAGCCGGTCCGGGTAATCGACACCGCAAATGTCGATCAGCACCGTGAACCGGCAGGCCGGATCGTCCCGCAGGAATTTCACCACCCGGGCAATACGCTCGCGCACCGCATGAATGGTCAGCTCGCCATATTCGACCGAGAAACCGACGACGGAATCGTCCAGGCTGGCCGAAATATGTTCGCCGAGGTCTTGCAGACTTTCGTCCATCAACATGATCTCAAACTGTTTTGCGGCGCCGGATGGCCCCGCCGTGAGGATTAGCGTTCAATCGTACCCGTGCGGCGGATCTTCCGCTGCAGCGCCAGGATGCCGTAAAGCAGCGCTTCTGCCGTGGGCGGGCACCCCGGCACATAAATATCCACCGGCACGACCCGGTCGCAGCCGCGCACGACCGAATAGGAATAGTGATAATAGCCGCCGCCATTGGCACACGAGCCCATGGAGATGACGTAACGCGGCTCAGGCATCTGGTCATAGACCTTGCGCAGCGCCGGGGCCATCTTGTTGGTCAACGTGCCGGCGACGATCATCACGTCGGACTGGCGCGGGCTGGCGCGCGGGGCAAAGCCGAAGCGCTCGCTGTCATAACGCGGCATGGACGCCTGCATCATTTCCACCGCGCAGCAGGCAAGCCCGAAGGTCATCCACATCAAGGAGCCGGTCCGCGCCCAATTGATCAGATTGTCGGCCTGCGTCACCAGAAAGCCCTTGTCGGCCAGCTGATCGGAGACTTGCTTGAAGTATGGGTCATCGGCGCCGATAGGCTGGCCGGTGCGGGGGTCCACCAAGCCCTTGGGGGCGTCTGCGATGACCGTCTGATTGTTCATGGCACCACTCATTGCCGCAAGTTCATCAAAAGACCCGGACCTTGGGAGCCCGGGCCTGCCGTCTTAATTATTCCCACTCAAGGGCGCCCTTCTTCCACTCATAGGCAAAGCCGATGGTGAGAATGGCGAGGAAGGTGATCATCGACCAGAAACCGAACATGCCGATATCGCCGAGCGCCACTGCCCAGGGAAAGAGGAAGGCGACTTCGAGGTCGAAGATAATGAAAAGGATCGCGACGAGATAAAAGCGCACGTCGAACTTCATGCGCGCATCGTCGAAGGCATCGAAACCGCATTCATAGGCGGAAAGCTTTTCCGTGTCGGGCTTCGACGGCGCCACGAGATAAGGCAGCACAAGAAGCGCAATGCCGATAACAGCCGCAATCCCCATGAAGATGAGGATCGGCAGATATTCGCTTAACAGCTCTTCCATTCCCAGCATCCTTGCCGCAGCGGCGAGGCCCCAATGATTCGGATGTCATAGAACGAAATAAGCCGATTGAAGGCTTATGTCGACTCTACTGCGCGCCACCCCTTGAAATTTGGCCGGAGTATATCCATGCCCCTCGCGCGACGCAAAGGGCGATTACCCTAAATCCTTTGTTCCTGTTCAAGTTTTTTAACTTCGCAGCATTCTTAGCGAAGCGTGAACGGAGCATCGGCATGAAGGATCGAAACGCGGATCGCGATCCCCTGTTCCGGGCAGGGAGAAACCCTGCCGGATGCAATTTTTGAGAAGCATTTTCAGAGGTAAATTTCAGGGGGCAATGGCGGGAGTGACGGGGCTCGAACCCGCGACCTCTGGCGTGACAGGCCAGCGCTCTAACCAACTGAGCTACACCCCCCTGATTGGGGTCGCCGCCCTGAAGATGACGCGTCATGTACGTGAGCGCCGGACAGCTGTCAAGCAGCTAAAGCGCGTTTCGCGCGCCTTAACCGTGGAAAACCCCTTAACGGCACATTGAAGGTTCAGTATCGCCGATCGGCGGGCATTTTCCAATGCTTGCGGGCGGGTTTGGGGAGATTTCAAGCGCACCCGCTCGCCGCCCCGATTTGCGATTCGCAGTGCGTCCGCTCTGAGAACGGTTTTTAACGATCCGGTAATTTCAGGCCGGTGATGTCGGGGAGAAAATGGTGGGCGGTGACAGGTTCGAACTGCCGACCCTCTCGGTGTAAACGAGATGCTCTACCAGCTGAGCTAACCGCCCCCATGAGCGGGGCGAACATAACTTGCCCCGCGCCTGCGTCAACTGGAAAACGATAGAAAACTGCAGGCCCGGACATGCAAGCCGGGTCATCCCGCCCCGCATGCCCGCTCCGCCCCGCCTGCTACCTGCCGGGCCCTCCACCTGCCGGGCCCTCTACCTGCCGGGAACGCCCGCAATGTCCGCCTTGAAGCGGTAGAGGTAATAAGGCGCGCGGCTTTCGATATGCGCCTTGCTTTGCAGCATCTGGTCCGGGATCGCGCTATCGGTGAAGTAGAAATAGCCATCCCCCGAATAGGAGATGCCGTCCGCCCAGCGCACCTTGTCGCTGGCGATCACCGTTTCGAGCGCGCCTTGCGGCGACAGGCGCGCAATACCGCCATGTTCCACATCGGTGATATAGACATTGCCCTGACGGTCGATGGAAAGCCCGTCGCTAAGCGGTTTGCCGCCCACCCGCTCCACAGCGCGGGCGAGTTCCTCCGCGCTCGTCTCCGGCGCATTCAAAAGCGCGGCCGGCACACGGTAAAGCCCGTCATGGGCCATGGCGGCGTAATAGACGTACTCCCCCGCCTCATCGATCACGATGCCGTCCACCCCCGGTTTCAGCGCAATCAGCCCGCCGAAAAAGGTCATACGTTTAACCGGATTTTCGATGATCCAATCCTGCGCGGTGACGGAGGCGTGATCCTCGAGCACGCGCCAGGCCTTGCCGCTCGCCACCTCATAGACGACCAGCGCCGGGTTCTGCCGGAAGAAGCTGACATCGGCGATATAGACATAGCGTCCGTCCGGCGAGACGGTGAGATCGTTGAGGAAAGAGCCAGCCTCCCCGGTCTCGTCCAATTGCTTGTCATGGACGATCTGGCCGCTTGCCAGATCGAAGGCGACGAGCCGCGCGCCGGAAAGCCCGTGATTGCCATGATCAATCACCCAGAGCCGTCCTTGCTGATCGACGCTGAGGCCGAGCGGGGTGACAAAGCCTTCCGCGGAGATTTCCTCATTGGGATAGGCAACCGCCTCGCCGTCTTTCCATTCATAAAGACGCGGGCCTTCCGGGCGCGATTCCGGGTGGACGGTAAAAAAGAGGCGCCCCTCCGCCGAGGCTGCGACATTACCGAAAGGTTCGGGAAAGACCGCCGCCACTTCCAGCGCCGTTTCGGGCAGGACCGGCGGCGTGCTCAAATCGGAATAAGGCTCCCCGCCCCCATAGCGCAGATAAAGCACCGCGCATACCGCGCCCAGAAATACCGCCGCCGCCGCGCCGCTCTTGATCCATACCCGCATGACCTGCTCCTTGCTCTTGATGATCGCGGCGCTTAATGTCGGCGGTGCGGTATGAAAATAAAAGTAGGTACCTTAAAGTGACTACCTCTTGGACCTCGGAAGACGCGTTTTGGCAGAAGCTGGAAGAAGCAGGCGCCAATCCGGAATGTGATGTGCGCCGCCTCCTGCGCGTGGTGCTCAACCGCTGGGCGCCGCTCATCCTGCTCAACCTTTCCAGAGAGCCGCTGCGTTTCGGGGAGCTGCGCCGGCGCATTCCCACCCTCTCGCAGAAAGTCATGACGGAAAATCTGCGGGCACTCGAGGAAGCCGGCATCCTGCGCCGCGAAGTGACGGACAGCTCGCCTCCGCAAGTCACCTATAGCTTGCGGCCGGATGCGGCGCCTCTCATCGAACGGCTGATGGGCATTGCCGACTGGGCCCATACGCACTCCCTCGCCCATCCCCTGCCAGGAAAAGTGAATACTTGAAGTCTGGACGGGCGATGCGAATTTGCCGCTTCCATGAAACCGTCATAGCCTGATCACCGTTCATCGGTTGAATGGCGGGGCCATCCGGTCCACTTTGTCGGCCAGTTCGGCCCTCCCCGCCCGGGTCTTTTCGCTTCGTGACGCAGTCCAGTTCAGAGGTTTCTTAATGGCGCGCAGCCTTGCTCCCCTATTTTCCCTGCTTCTGGCGACCTCCATTCTGCTGATCGGCAACGGCCTGCAAGGCACGCTCATTCCGGTGCGCGGGGACATCGACCAGTTTTCGGAAATGTCCCTGGGGCTCATCGGCGCGGCTTATTTTGCGGGCTTCGTCTTCGGCTGCTGGCATTGCCCGCGGGTGGTGCAATCGGTCGGCCATATCCGCTCTTTCGCGGTTTTTGCGTCGCTGGCCTCGGCCACCCCGCTTGTTCATCCGATCGTGCCGGACGAGACGGTCTGGTTCATCCTGCGCGCCCTTTCCGGCTATTGCTTTGCCGGGCTCTACATGGTCATCGAAAGCTGGATCAACGAAACTTCGACGAACGAGACGCGCGGCCGGCTGCTCGGCGTCTATCTCGTGGTCAACCTCTTGTCGGTGACGGCAGGCCAGCTGCTCTTGAACCTTTCCCCGCCGGAAGGTTTCGTCCTCTTTGCGGTTGCCGCGATCCTCACTTCCGTGGCGCTCGTGCCTGTCTCCCTCACAAGCTCGGTCCAGCCAGCGCCCATTGAATCGACGAAAATAGATTTCAAAGGACTGTGGGCCGTCACGCCTGTCAGCACGCTGGGCTGTTTCATTGTCGGTATGACGAGCGGCCCCTTCTGGACACTGGCCCCCGTCTATGCCCGCCAGGCCGGGCTCGATATTGCCGGCATCTCTTATTTCATGACGGCGGCCATTATCGGCGGCGCGGCGGCCCAGCTTCCCCTGGGTCGCCTGTCGGACCGGATGGACCGGCGCCTTGTTATTGCGGGCATTGCCGTAGGCGGCGCTGTGGGGGCAGTTCTCCTCGCCGTTTTCCAGATGGCTTCGAACCTTGTTGCCCTGCTCGGGCTTTCGACCTTTTTCGGCTTCTTCGCGCTGACGCTTTATTCGATTTGCATGGCCCATGCGAACGACCATGCCAAGCCCAGCCAGTTCGTCACGGTCTCCAGCGGGCTCTTGCTGCTTTATGCGCTCGGCGCCGTGGTCGGCCCGCTCATCATCTCCTTTGTGCTGCCTTATACGGGCACCTGGTTCGTCTTCGGCTTCGCGGCGATCTTCTATGTGCTTTTCACGGTCTTCGTCGTCCTGCGCATCATGGTGAAAGCGCCGGTGCCCGAAGAGCAGAGAGAAGACTTCGTGGCCGTGCCCATCTCCCGCACCGGCCCCACCCCTTATGAGCTCGATCCGCGCGGGGAAGAAGGAGAAGAGCGGGAGGGTGAACTCGGCCAGGGCGACCTCGATGAGGCGGCGGAGCTCGGCGGGCGGGCTTGACCCCGGCCTTGCAGGCAAATCCAGACACAAAAAAGGCCGGCATCGCTGCCGGCCTTTTTCGTGGATAAGTCGCGCCGTTAAGCGTTGACGGAGTCCTTCAGGCCTTTACCGGCCTTGAACTTCGGCTGCTTGGAAGCGGGAATCTGGATCTTTTCACCGGTCCGCGGGTTGCGGCCTTCGGAAGCTGCCCGCTTGGACACGCTGAACGTGCCGAAGCCGACGAGCCGCACTTCGTCGCCCTTGGTCAGAACGTCGGTGATGGAGTCAAAGACGCAATCAACGGCCTTCGTCGCGTCAGCCTTCGACAGGCCGGTATTGTCCGCAACTACAGCAATCAGGTCATTCTTATTCACGTTGGGCCCCTCTCTGATCGAGAAAAATCTCTGCGCAATTGGTAGGGAGACTCTAGCCCTCCGAGGGAAGAGCGGCAAAGCAAATCAGGCGGTTTTCCACGGTTTTCTGCCATTTTTCAGCGAAGTTTGACTGCTTTTGCGTGCAAAAAGGCAAAAAAGAGCCCCTGACGCCGGTAAAAGCGTCAGGGGCCCTGTCCTACTTATAGGATGAACCGGCCTATCGGCCGGCACCGGCTCAGTGAGCCGTCACCGATTCGACATTGTTATCGCCCTTGGACGAGTGCTGCGCGAGATACGCTTCCTCATCCCATTCGATGGGTTCGGGCTGGCTTGTCAGCGCATGTTCGAGCACTTCATCCACGGTCGAGACGGGCACGATTTCCAGCGCGTTTTTCACGTTGTCCGGAATGTCCGCCAGGTCCTTGGCATTGTCCTGCGGGATCAGCACCTTCTTGATGCCGCCGCGCAGGGCCGCCAGGAGTTTTTCTTTCAGCCCGCCGATGGGCAGCACACGCCCGCGCAGCGTCACCTCGCCAGTCATCGCCACATCCTTGCGCACCGGAATGCCGGTGAGCGTGGAGACGATGGCGGTGGCCATGGCAACACCGGCCGAAGGACCGTCCTTCGGCGTTGCCCCTTCGGGCACGTGGACGTGAATGTCCTTGCGGTCGAAGAGCGGCGGTTCGACGCCGATCTTGGTGGCCCGCGATTTCACATAGGAATTCGCTGCCGAGATCGACTCTTTCATGACATCGCGCAGGTTGCCCGTCACCGTCATGCGGCCCTTGCCGGGCACCATGACGCTTTCGATGGTCAAAAGCTCGCCGCCCACTTCCGTCCAGGCAAGGCCGGTAACCGCGCCCACCTGATCTTCGCGTTCGGCTTCGCCGTAACGGTATTTCTGCACACCGGCAAAGTCGGCGAGATTATCCACGGTCACGGAAATCGACTTCTTGTCCGTCGTCAGGATTTCCTTCACCGCTTTACGCGCGAGGTTGTTGAGCTCACGCTCGAGGTTACGCACCCCGGCTTCGCGCGTGTAAGTACGGATCAGAAGCCGCAGCGCGTCGTCGTCGATCTCCCACTCGCCCTTGCGCAGGCCGTGGTTCTTGACCGACTTCGGCAGCAAGTGACGGCGGGCGATCTCCACCTTTTCGTCCTCGGTGTAACCAGCGATACGGATGATCTCCATACGGTCCATCAAGGGGCCGGGAATGTTCAGCGTATTCGCCGTCGTCACGAACATCACATCGGAAAGGTCGTATTCGACTTCCAGATAGTGGTCCATGAAGGTCGAGTTCTGTTCCGGGTCGAGCACTTCGAGCAATGCCGCGGAAGGATCGCCGCGGAAATCCGCGCCCATCTTGTCGATCTCGTCGAGCAGGAAGAGCGGGTTCGTGTGCTTCACCTTCTTCATGGATTGCACGATCTTGCCTGGCATGGAGCCGATATAGGTGCGCCGGTGGCCGCGGATTTCCGCTTCATCGCGCACACCGCCGAGGCTGAGGCGCGCAAACTCCCGGCCCGTGGCCTTGGCAACCGACTTGCCGAGCGAGGTCTTACCGACGCCGGGCGGGCCGACGAGGCAGAGGATCGGGCCTTTCAGCTTGTTCGTGCGCTGCTGCACGGCAAGATATTCGACGATCCGCTCCTTGACCTTCTCAAGGCCGTAATGATCCGTATCGAGAATTTTCTCGGCATTCTTCAGATCTTTCTTCACGCGGCCTTTGGTCTTCCACGGAATGGAGAGCAGCCAGTCGAGATAGTTGCGCACGACGGTGGCTTCGGCGGACATCGGGCTCATCTGTTTGAGCTTCTTCAGCTCGCCCATCGCCTTCTCGCGCGCTTCCTTCGAGAGTTTGGTTTTCTCGATGCGCTCTTCGAGTTCGGCCACCTCGTCGCGGCCTTCCTCGTCGCCGCCGCCAAGCTCCTTCTGAATGGCTTTAAGCTGCTCGTTCAGATAGTACTCGCGCTGCGTCTTCTCCATCTGGCGCTTCACGCGGCCGCGGATTTTCTTTTCCACCTGCAGGACGCTGATCTCGCCTTCCATCAGCGAATAAACGCGCTCCAGCCGCTCGGCAACCGACGGCATTTCCAGCAGTTCCTGCTTTTCCTGAATCTTGATGTTCAGGTGGCTGGCGATCGTGTCGGCCAGCTTGGAATATTCCTCGATCTGCGTGACCGAAGAGAGCACTTCCGGCGGCACTTTCTTGTTGAGCTTCACATAGCTCTCGAACTGCGCGACGACGGTGCGCGCCAGCGCTTCCATCTGCTCGCCTTCCGCTTCGATTTCCGGAAGCTCGGTCACTTCGGCTTCGTAGAAATTCGAATTGTCGGTGAATTCTTCGATGCGCGCGCGGCTCGTGCCTTCCACCAGCACCTTCACGGTGCCGTCCGGCAATTTGAGCAGCTGCAATACCTGGCCGATCGCGCCGATATTATAAATATCTTCGATGGCCGGATTGTCGTCGCTCGCGTCTTTCTGCGTGACAAGCAGGATCTGTTTGTCGTCCTGCATGACCTCTTCCAACGCGCGGACCGATTTTTCCCGGCCGACGAAAAGCGGCACGATCATATGCGGGAAAACCACGATGTCCCGAAGCGGCAGAACCGGCAGCGGACCTGCTTTCCGCGCGGTGCCTTCTTCGTTGTCCGTATTTTCCGGGAAGATGTCGTTGCTGTCGCTCATACTTTCATCCTGTTCTCGGACGCCCCGAAAGGCGGGGCGTTGCCGGTGTTTGTCGGCTCCCAGTCCATCCGTTCCATTATGACAATTATTGCTGAACGAATGCTGATCAAACTCTAGTCAGATTCGACGCCGTCACGCCACGGGCTGGCCGGAAATTACCGGAAAAACAGGGCTTTAGGGGTATTTTCCGCCCCGTTTCCAATGGAAACCGTTAAACGAAAAATGGCCCTGAAAGCAAAAGTTTCAAGGCCATCTTCCGTATTATGGAAAATTTTAATCCCCGCTTACGAGGCGCTCGATTCCATGTCGCCTTTGCGCTCGGCATAGATGAAAAGCGGACGGGCTTTGCCTTCCACCACTTCGGCGGAAATGACGACTTCCTCCACCCCTTCCAGGGCCGGCAGTTCGAACATGGTGTCGAGCAGAATGCCCTCCAGAATGGAGCGCAGCCCGCGCGCGCCGGTCTTGCGTTCGATCGCCTTCTTGGCGATGGCGACCAGCGCTTCGTCGGAGAAGGTCAGGCTGACATTCTCCATTTCGAAGAGCCGCTGATACTGGCGCACGAGCGCATTTTTCGGCTCGGTGAGAATCTGCACCAGCGCATCCTCATCAAGATCGCGCAGCGTGGCGATCACTGGCATACGACCGACGAATTCCGGGATCAGGCCGAACTTCAAAAGGTCTTCCGGTTCCAGTTCCTGCAAGAGATCGCCCGTGCGGCGCTCGTCGGAGGCCTGCACCTTGGCGCCGAAGCCGATGGCCGAGCCTTTGCCGCGCTGGGCAATGATGCGGTCGAGACCGGCAAACGCGCCGCCGCAAATGAACAGGATGTTGGTCGTGTCCACCTGCAGGAATTCCTGCTGGGGATGCTTGCGCCCTCCTTGCGGAGGGACGGAGGCAACCGTGCCTTCCATGATCTTCAGCAGCGCCTGCTGCACGCCCTCACCCGACACGTCGCGCGTTATGGACGGATTGTCGGACTTGCGCGAAATCTTGTCCACTTCGTCGATATAGACGATGCCGCGCTGTGCACGGTCGACATTGTAGTCGGCCGCCTGCAGGAGCTTGAGAATGATGTTCTCGACATCCTCGCCCACATAGCCGGCTTCCGTCAGCGTCGTCGCATCGGCCATGGTGAAAGGCACGTCGATGATGCGCGCCAGCGTCTGCGCCAGCAGCGTCTTGCCGCAGCCCGTCGGGCCGATCAGCATGATGTTGGACTTGGCCAGTTCCACATCCGCATTCTTCGCGGCGTGGTTGAGGCGCTTATAGTGGTTGTGCACCGCCACCGCGAGCACGCGCTTGGCGTCTTCCTGGCCGATCACATAATCGTCCAGCACATCCTTGATTTCCTGAGGCGTCGGCACACCGTCGCGCGACTTCACGAGAGAGCTTTTGTTCTCCTCGCGGATGATATCCATGCACAGCTCAACGCATTCATCGCAGATGAACACCGTCGGCCCTGCGATAAGCTTGCGCACTTCGTGCTGGCTCTTCCCACAGAAAGAACAGTAAAGGGTGTTCTTGGAATCGCCGCTACCGCCGCTGACCTTGCTCATGAAAACTCCTTGGCCCCTTCCTATCGGGTCTAAAGTCTGTGATCGAGGCCGGTTTGACGCCTATTAAAGCCCGAAACCGGCCGCCAATCCAAAGATGACTACCCATGATATGGGCCGACTCATGGCCTCTGTCACCTTAGAGACATACGACCATGTTACGGGCAGAGGGATCAAGAATTCATTAATGGCTTATTCATCAAATACTTAGCCACAATGACGGTTTTCGCATTCCCGTCTTGATCGCGCTCTGTTCCCCTTATTTCTCTTCCTCGGCCAAACCGAAGGCTTCGCGCGTTTCACCGACCTGATCGATGATGCCGAATTCCTTGGCCCGCTCAGGCGACATGAAGTTGTCGCGCTCCAGGGCTTCCTTGACCGTATCGAAGCTCTGGCCCGTGTGTTTCACGTAGATATTGTAGAGACGATCCCGCAGCGAAATCGTTTCACGGGCATGGATTTCGATATCCGTGGCCTGGCCCTGATAGCCGCCAAGCGGCTGGTGCACCATGATGCGCGCATTGGGCAGGGCAAAGCGCATGTCTTTTTCACCAGCTGCCAGCAGAAGCGAGCCCATGGAAGCCGCCTGGCCGATGCAGACCGTCGACACTTTGGGACGCACATATTGCATCGTGTCGTAGATCGCCAGGCCGCTCGTCACCACGCCGCCGGGCGAGTTGATATACATGGCGATTTCTTTTTTCGGATTGTCCGCTTCAAGAAACAGCAGCTGCGCCGTAATCAGCGTGGCCATGTAATCTTCCACCTGGCCGGTCACGAAAATGATGCGCTCTTTCAGCAGGCGCGAATAAATGTCGTAAGAGCGTTCACCGCGGCTCGTCTGCTCGACGACCATGGGAACCAGCGTGCTCATATAAGTATCGATCGGGTCTTTCATTTAATATGTCCTGCCAGTCGATTGAGGGCGCATCGCTTGAAGGAAGGGCCGAAGGACGCCATTCCCGGCCTTCCCATTCCATCCATCATTGATTAGTTCGATTCGGTAAATGGATCGTAGACGACTATACCTCAAGGGGCGATCACGCAAACTCGTGCACGATCCACCCGGAATCATGCAAGATTAACGCTTAAACACGAGATGATGCGAGGGAGACGTAATGAAACCGGCATCCTTAACCTTTTCCATTCTGACCATGGGGTTACTTGCCGGTGGCTTGCTGGCCGGCTGCGGCTCGGACCGTCCGGACGGGCGCTTGCCGGGCGAGCCCATTGCCAACCCGAAGGAAACGGCGATCCTGCGCGCCGATGCAAACGGTGACCGGCATGTCACCACCACCGAATATGACGCCTATGTGCGCCAGTTCTTCATCGAGACGGACAAGAACGGCAGCGGCTATGTGGATGAGGATGAATGGGAGGATGCGCAGGACGCTTCGGGTGCTTACGGCATCGCCCGGGCCGGGTTCCCCGCCGTCGATCTGAACGGCGACGGACGGATCAGCGTTTCGGAACTGACCTCCCTGCCCCGCTTTGCATTTTACGAAATCGATACGGACGGCGACGGCACGATCACGCCGAAGGAGCTGGCCGCCCTGCCCGCTATCCGAGGCAAGAAGCGCGGCGGCCTTGCCCGCCCGGACGGTTCCGAAGGGCGCACGGGAGATCCCGGCCTGCCTTATTAGAGGCAGACCGGACCCGTCATCAGCCGTTTAGAGGCAAATTGTCCGCAGCGGCGGAAAGCCGTTGAAGTTCACTGCCGAGTAGCTCGAGGTATAGGCGCCGGTGCTTAAGATATGCACCTTGTCGCCTATATTGAGCGCGAGCGGCAGGTGATAATCGGCTTTGTCGTAGAGCACATCCGCGCTGTCGCAAGTCGGGCCGGCAATCACGACGGGGCCGGTGGCCGTGCCGTCATGCGCCGTGCGCAGACGGTATTTGATCGCCTCGTCCATCGTCTCCGCGAGGCCGGAGAATTTTCCGATATCAAGGAAGACCCATCGTCGGCTGTCGGCGCTGCCTTTCGTGGAGATCAGCACGACTTCGGACTGAATGACGCCGGCATCACCGACCAGGCCGCGGCCCGGCTCGATGATGAGGCGCGGCCAGTCGTCGCCGAATTCCTTTTCCACCGCCGCGCGGATGATGCGGCCATATTCCATAAGGGCCGGCACGTCCCGCTGATAGCGGGCGGGGAAGCCGCCGCCGAGATTCATCAGCGTCAGGCGGATGCCGGAACGCTCCAGCGCTTCGAAGACGCGGGCCGCGCGGGCGATCGCGTTTTCCCACTGCGCAAGATAGACCTGCTGCGAGCCGACATGGAAGGAAACGCCGATCGGGTCCATGCCGAGATCGGCGGCGCGGCGAAGCAGCCGCACGGCTTCTTCATCCGGGCAGCCGAATTTATGCGAAAGCGGCCAGTCGGCGCCCGCGCTGTCGGTCATCAGCAAACGGCAGAAGACCTGCGCGCCCGGCGCGGCCTGAGCGAGCTTCAGCAGTTCGGCTTCGCTGTCGAAGGCATAGAGCCGCACGCCTTTTTCGTAGGCATAAGCGATGTCGCGCAGCTTCTTGATCGGGTTGCCGTAGGAAATGCGCGAGGGATCGGCCCCGGCATTCAGGCAGAGATCGATCTCGGCAGGGCTTGCCACATCGAAATTCGAGCCATGGGCTTCGAGCCGCCCGATGACTTCCTCGGCAGGGTTGGCTTTCACTGCGTAGAAGACTTCCGTCTCCGGCAGTGCCCGGCGCAGGCCCTTATAGGTGGAGGAAATGATATCGAGATCGACCACCAGCACCGCCTCGTCATGAACGTGGCTGGCCAGGTACCGGTCGACTTTGGCCGACAGGATCGGCGCGTGCTTGTCCGCGGCATGGCCGCCGAACAGGCTGACAACCTCGGCTTCGAGGTCACGGTCGATATCGATATAGGTGGAATCAGGGCGCAGGACAGCCTCGCCCTCAGCGGTTGGTGACATTCGTCAATCCCTTTCAAGCATGGCTGCCTTTACAGCCAATGGTTCGAGAGGGACGCCTTCCGTCGTTGCTTAAACCATCCAGGGGCCAGAGGCACGTGCGTGTGCGTCGCGGAGCAGGGATGTAAAGCCGCTGCCCCCCAAATGCAAGCGGCATTTTCGCCAAAGCGCAAAAAAGTTCAGGAGCGTTCGTCCGTGCCCGCCTGACCGGGCAGCAAGTCGCCCGGCAAAGGCAGCCGGGAAAGGTGAAACTCGCGCGCCACCCGGACGCTCGGCTTGGCGGCAAAGGCAAGGCTGCCGACGAGGAATGCCCAGGTACCGGCGGTCATCAGCTCGGGAAAGAAGAAACAGACACTGCCTGCGACGAAGAGCAAGGCGGCGGAAAAATCCACCAGCGTGAAGACCCGCTCATAGCTCCCGTAAACCTGCCGGTGGCGCGGGGTTGCCGTATAGAGCCTGTTATTGAACACAGCTGACCTCCTTCGTCTTTCTTCCTTCCACGGAGCTTCAATAAGTCAAAAGCCCGGCGCGAAGGCCGGGCTTTTTCATCGTAAGATCAAGGGATTGAGTCTCAATCCTCGTCTTTTTTCTTGGCCGCGGTCTTCTTTGCAGCCGTCTTCTTGGTAGCGGTTTTCTTGGCCGCCGTTTTCTTCTTGGCGGCGGGCTTCTTCTCGCCCTCCTCGCCTTCGTCTTTCTTCGCGGCGGTCTTCTTGGCCGCCGTTTTCTTTTTAGCGGCCGGCTTTTTCTTCTCGCCGTGGTCGTGGTCATGATCGTGGTCGTGATCATGCTCGTCCTGCATGCTGGCCAGCAGCTCGTCCTTGGAGACGGGCTTTTCGGTCACATCGGCCAGTTCCAGGATGAAGTCGACGACCTTCTCCTCGAAAAGCGGCGCGCGGATCTGGGCAATCGCCTGCGGGGTCTTGGTGAAATACTCATAGACCTGGCGTTCCTGGCCCGGGAACTGGCGCGCGCGCTCGGCGATCGCCTGGTTCACTTCGGCGTCCTGCACCTGGATCTTGTTTTTCTCACCGACTTCGGCAAGCACCAGGCCAAGGCGCACGCGGCGCTCGGCAATGCCTTTATATTCCTCACGCAGCTTGTCTTCCGGCTCGTCCGCATCGGCAACGGTCTTGCCCTGATGCTCCAGCTCGTGCTCGAACTGCTGCCAGATCTGCTCGAATTCCTGCTCCACCAGCGTCGGCGGCAGTTCGAAGGAATGCAGCGCATCGAGCTCGTCGAGCAGCACCCGCTTCACGTTTTCACGGGAAACGCGGTCATAGTCCTTCTTGATCTGCTCTTCGATGGCCTCACGCAGCTTCTCAAAATTCTCCATGCCGAAGCGCTGGGCAAATTCATCGTCGAGCTTGGCGGCGGCCGGAGCCTGCACTTCCTTCACCTTCACCTCGAAGACGGCATCTTTGCCCGCCAGGTGCTCGGCGCCATATTCTTCCGGGAAGGTGACTTTCACTTCCACGTCCTGGCCGGCTTCCGTGCCCAGAAGCTGGTCTTCGAAGCCGGGAATGAACTGGCCGGAGCCGAGAACGAGACGCGCGTCTTCCGCAGCGCCGCCTTCGAAGGGTTCGCCGTCCAGCTTGCCCAGGAAGTCGATCACAACCTGGTCTTTTTCCTCGGCCTTGCCGTCTTTCTTCTCGTAGGAGACCTGCTGCTCGGCCAGACGGTCGATCGCTTCTTTAACGTCGTCTTCGGGCACCTCGGCGACCGGACGCTCCAGCTTCACCTTGGAGAAATCGGCCAGCTCGATTTCCGGCACGATCTCGAAGCTCATCTTAAAGACGAGGTCGGCCTTGCCTTCGATCATCGGCTCCACTTCACCCTCGATATCAATCGAAGGCTGAAGAGCGGGGCGCAACTCTTTGTCTTCCAAGGCTTTTTGGCTGCTCTCGGAAACCGTCTGCTGGATGACTTCCGTCATCACCTGCTTGCCGAAGGTCCGGCGCAGATGGCTCATCGGCACCTTGCCGGGGCGGAAGCCTTTCAGCCGTACCTGCCCTTTGAGCTCTTCAAGCTTCGCGGACAATTTGTCTTCGAGGTCCTGCGCCCCAACCGTAATTGTCAGCTCGCGCTTCAGACCGTCTGCACTGGATTCGGTGACCTGCATCTCTTCTCTTATCCATTTTGGCTGCCGGGGAGGCTGTCTCGGCTTTCCGCCGCCTTACCGCTTTCGTGTGGTGCGGGTGGAGGGACTTGAACCCCCACGCCTTGCGGCACGAGAACCTAAATCTCGCGTGTCTACCAATTCCACCACACCCGCAATGGCACGAAAAGACGGCGCAATCCCGCCCGGGGAGCCCCCCGCAATCCGGGCGGCTCCTTGGAAATTGGCGCCCTCTATAGCAAGGGCGCCGGGCTATGGCCAGAGAAATACTAAGAGAATTGGCGCCTCCCGGGCTCCGGGAAGCGCCTTTATTGCCGATGGCGCAGCTATGGGCGCGCGTTGCGGGAAAAATCGTAAGTCTTGAGCCGTCCGGTGCGCTTGGCCCAGCGGTAAACGGAGGCTCCGGCCGGGTTCTGATGCAGCCAGAGGGCTTTCGGGAAGCCTTCCAGATTGGGAATCCAGAAGCGGTCCGGCGGGGCTTTCCTGGGTGAGGTCGCGCCAAGCTCGATCTCGCCGCCGACAATCCCCGCTCCCTCGGTGTAATGACGCCGGGCGACCACCGCCCCTTCCCCATCGATAATCTGGGTCTCGCCCATGAGCTGCGTGCGGGTGGGTACGGAAATCCGCGTGCCCGGCAGCACCAGGAAGCCGCCTTCCAGCATCCCCGTGTGACCGGCATGAAGAAGCGGCGCGCCGACAAGGGCGGCAAAGCGCGGCGGGGTGATCTCCATGGCCTTGCCATTGGCCTTGTGAAAGCGCCGCTCGAAAGACTTCCAGAAATTCCAGCCGGGCGCGCTCCACCAATGCGAGCCCGTCATCATCAGGCCTACTTTGCCCGCCAGGCGGCGCACGGTCGCGGTGCGGATCAGCTCCCAGCAAACGGCCGTGCCGACCGGCCCCATCGCGGTTTCGAAATGTCCGTCATCGCTGCCGCCCGTATAGAAGGCATTTTCGACCATGGTAGGCCGGTCTTTGTCGTGGCGGTGCACGGTGCTGTCCGGTTCGACCAGCGTATAGGTGTTGTAGACATCGCCGTCGCGCATCTCCAGATAGGAGCCGCCGATCATCGCGCCATATTTCGCGGCCTTGGCTTTGAGCATATCGAGGGCGGGATTTTCCGGCGGCAGCGAGCATTCGAACAGCCGCTCGTCATAAACGATGCGGGTGGTGAAGAACTCCGGCAGCGCGATGATTTCCGCCCCCTTCGATCCGGCTTCATCGATGAGGCGGCTGGCCTGATCGATGTTGAAATTCAGATCGGCGACTTTCGCTTCCATCTGGATTGCGGCAACGCGTGTCATAATATCCCTCCCAAATACCGGCCCTTCCGCGCAGCCAATGCCGGCGCGGCAGACCTTTTTCTCCTCAAAGACAGCTTGTCACCTAAGGAAGAGAGGGTGCGGTCACATTTTCTCTACCGGCTCACCCGCAGAAACCGGGAAAGGGCGCAAATCCGGACCTAAAGCGCCCGCTCCATCCACAAAACGTCCCAGTACCGGCCAAACTTGCGGCCCACCTCGCGGAACAGGCCCGCTTCCTCAAACCCCATGGCCCGGTGAAGCGCGCAAGAGGCCTCATTCGGCAGCGTGATTCCGGCAAGGGCGCGGTGGGTGTCCGCTTGCCCGATCCCGCCGAGCAGCTTTTCATAAAGCGCCCGGCCGAGCCCGGCGCCTTGCGCTTCCGGCGCGAGATAGATGCTCACTTCGACGGAGGTGTCATAGGCCTGTTTAGGGCGGAAGGGCGTGGAACAGGCCCAGCCCAGCGCTTGGCCCTCCCGCTCGGCGACGAAACATTGATGGCGGCCTTTCCCGGTGAAAAGCGAAAACCAGTCCGCCTTGCGCGCGGCCAGTGTCTTTTCCTCGATATCGAAGGTGATGGGCGTTTCGCGGATGTAATAGTTGTAGATGCGAAGAAGCGCGGGAAGGTCCGCCTCTTTTACATGGCGTATGACGGTCATGGGAGCCGCGCTCTTTCAGCTTGTCTGTCTTTCTTGGGCACCCGCCGCAAGACGGGTCCCCACAGGACAGACTATCCGATCGAGCCATGGGAGGGTAAAGGGGAAAGACGGAATAGGATCTTATTTCAGCGCGGCGGCCAGCTCATCCGGGTCGATCCTGAAGGCTTGCACCTTGCCCCGGCTTTGACGGTAAAGCACGGTGGAGATCCGGCGGTAGGCGAGATAGGACGCGCCCTCGATCAGCTCTTCTTCGGTTTCGATGTCATAGCGGCCCGCAGGCAGCTCATCGGCGATCCCCGATAAGAAAACCGGCTTCTTGAAAGTGACGGTGGTTTTTTGAATGCGCGTTTCCATGGAAAAACTCCGAGGAAAGGCTCGCAGGGCAGATTGCGGAGGAGACAATCTCCCCTCCGCATTGCCAAATTAGGACTTCGCGCCCTGCTGAGCGGGTTCAGCCGGCTGCGCTTCTTTCGGCGCGGCCTGTTTGGGTTCTTCTTTCTTTTCCTCGGGCTTGCTGCCTTCGGATTTCGTCTGATTGGAAGAGAATTTATTAAAGGACATAAAAATGCCTTTCAGTAAAGCGGCAAGAATTTACCGCTCTCATTAATATGGCCCTCGTTTATTTATTAACAATACGCGGACCAATATTTATTTATTTTGGAAAAATAGGATTATTGGAAGAATTTCTAAAATAAATCGCGCAAGACGACGGGAAGCATTTCCGGCAAATCCTCCGCGATCAATCCCGGCCCGAACGCCCGGCCCGCCTCTCCATGCAGCCAGACCGCCGCGCAGGCTGCCTCGAAAGGCGCCATGCTCTGGGCGAGAAGACCGGTGATGATCCCGGCCAGCACATCGCCCGAACCTGCCGTTGCAAGCTCTGCGCCCGCATTGGTGTTGATAGCGGCGCGCCCGTCCGGCGCTGCGATCACGGTATCGGGACCTTTGAGCACGACGATCGCGCCGGCTCTGCGGGCAGCGGCGCGGGCCCGTTCCAGCTTCGAGCCTTCGATATCTTTGAAAAGCCGTTTGAACTCGCCTTCATGGGGCGTAAGCACGACGGGCCCTGCAAAATAGCCCTCGATGGCGACGAAGAGATCGCGCGGCACTTCCTCAAAGGACGTGAGCGCATCGGCATCGAGCACGACGGCGGCGCCGGATAGAAGAATGGCGAGCACCTTTTCCCGCGTCGGCCCGCCAATGCCCGCGCCGGGGCCGATCAGCACCGCGTTGCGGCGCTTGTCTTCGAGAAATGCCGTCAGCTCGTCCGGCGTGTTCACCGCGCGCACCATGACGGCGGTGAGCTGGCTTGCATTCACCATCAGTGCCGATGAGGGCGAGGCGAGCGTCACAAGCCCTGCGCCCGCCCGCAAGGCAGCGCGCGCGCCAAGCCGGGCCGCCCCCGTCGAGGACATGCCGCCGCTCACCACGACACCGTGCCCGCGCGTATATTTATGATCGCCAAGCTCGAGGTCCGGAAAGCCGCCCAGCCAGAGCGAGGGGCGGTTTTCATAAGTATGGGGAAGCAGCTCGCGCAACACCTCTTCGCCGATGCCGATATCGCATAGCAACAGCTCGCCGCAGTGACGCCGCCCGCCCAGCAGATAATGGCCGGGCTTTGCCCTGAAAAACGTCACCGTCAAAACCGCCTCAAAGGAGGCGCCCAGCACTTCGCCCGTGTCGCCATGAAGACCGCTCGGCATGTCCACCGCAACGACGGGAATGCGCGCGCGGGTGGCCGCTTGGATAAGCTCGGCAGGCACGCCTTCAACGGGGCGCGAAAGGCCCGCGCCGAAAATCGCATCGATGATGAGCCCGGCGCCGCGCACCGCATCGCCCGTCATGGGATGGATGGCGCCGTTCCAGCGGCGCGCCATTTCAGCGGCATCGCCCGTCAGCTTGTCCCGCTCACCCAGCAAATAGACGGTGACGGACCAGCCCGCCGCGCTCAAATGCCGGGCGGCGACGAAGCCATCCCCGCCATTATTGCCCGGCCCGCACAGCACCGCGACGCCAGTGCGCTTGAAGCGCGCGGTCACCGCTTCGGCGACGGCGCGGCCGGCATTTTCCATCAGCGTGAGACCCGGCGTTCCCTGCGCAACGGCCCAGCGGTCCGCCCGGCCCATTTCTTCGACTGTTAAAAGCTCATGCATGGCTTCGTCTTTGCCTAGAAAAAACGGCGGAAGGAAGGCAGTTCAGTTGACCTTCGTGTCCGCCTCGCGGCCCTGCTCGAGGAGCGAGAGCGTGCTGCCTTTCGTTTCGAACACGGTAACGGAGCCATTGTCCGGTTTGAAGCAGATCACCCGCGGGTCTTCCACCGCATGGCCGAGCGCCACGTTGATGGCAATGAAATGGCTGAAGATGACCGTGTCGTTTTCCAGTTCGAGCAGCGCATCGACAACGCTCTGCCGCCAGGCGAGCAATTTCGAATCATAGGCCGTGTGTTTGCCGTCACCGGCTGCCACCGCATCCGCCCAGGTGCCGGCCATGATGGAGCGCAGCCACTCGCCCCGCGCGCGCAGATCCTCCACCGGCGAGGGCACTTCGGCAACGCGCGGCTCGATGACCGGCTGGAGCCCCCAGCGGCCCGAGAGCGGCTCGGCGGTTTCCCGGCAGCGGCGCAGCGGGCTTGAAAGCACCGGAAGCGGCGCGCCAACGCGCTTTTCGATGTCATCGGCGGCAGCCTCGGCCTGCGTGCGGCCCAGATCGTCGAGGCCCGGATCGGCATCCGCGTCCCAGCCTGCCGCCGCCTTGCCGTGCCGGATCATGTAAATTCGTGGCATCCGCCTCTCCCTTTTCTTCCACCGCCGCTGAAGCGGCGCCTTGCTTTATCTCTGCCTATTTGTGCTAGTCGACACAATGACGTGAACTGGCTAGCCTTTTACCGGGTTTCACCATCAAGAGGCACGGACATGTCCGATTCTCCCCAAACGCCCAATCCTTCTCCCGGCTCCGCGGCGGGACCGGTGGAAGATGCTGACGGCGTCAAGTTGGTATATATCCTGTATTTCCTCGCTTTTGTGATCGGCATTTCGGCCATTGCCGGCGTCATCGTCGCTTACTTGAAACGCGGCGAGGCAAGCGCGGTTTCCTCCACCCACTACACGTTTCAGATTCGCACCTTCTGGATCGGCCTGCTCTTCAGCGTTGTCGGCGTGCTGACCTCGGTCATTCTGGTCGGCTGGCTGGTACTGCTCTTCCTCGTCGTCTGGCTGCTGGTGCGCAACATCAAAGGCTTTATGGCCATCAGCGACAACCGGCCCATCGCCGAGCCGGAAACCTGGCTCTGGTAAAAACACCGGCGCATAAAAGCAAAACGCCCCGCTCGAGCGGGGCGTTTTCTTTTCACGGCAGCTTGGCTTACGCCAGCTTGAAATAATGAATGCCGTCATCGCCAGTCGAGACCGTGCCGGGGCGCCCAAGGCTTTCCTCGTTCATCAGGCTGAGCATCTCCGCCGGGTCCGTTACATGGGCAACGAAACGGGCATCGTCCGCATCGAGGCGGCCCATGATGATGGCGAATTGCGGGCCTTCATGGCCGTGCATAACCGAGAAGGTTTCGATCTTGGCGGGACCGGAGGGGTTTTCCTCCATGCGCGGATGCGGGCCGTTATCGATATCCTTCTGATAATCGGCCGGGTTCTCGCGCTGCCATTTGCCTTCCTTCGGCGCCGTCGAATAAAGGCCGATGGAGTGTTTCGTCACGTACCAGCCATTCGCCGTGCACAGGCCCTTGGAGCCGGGTTTGGCGCGCAGCTTGTCCATCATCGTGGCGATGGAGTGGAGCACGTAATCGTTCCCCGCCCCGCCGAAATAAGGCAGGCCGCCCGTCACGGTGAGATCGCGCGGATCATCCTCGGCAATGCCAAGCTCGTCGCGGCCAATCTGCACGGCCGAAGGGAAGCAGGAATAAAGGTCCATGTAATCGATCTCGTCGATCGACCAGCCGGACATGGCGAACGCCTTCTGGCCCATGGTGCGGATGGCGGGCGAGGAATAGAAATTCTCGCGCTCGGTCAGGTACCAGATGTCATTGGCATCGCCGCAGCCATGCAGGTAGACCCACTTATCTTCCGGCACGCCAAGCTCGCGGGCTTTTTCCACCGACATCATGACGACGGCGGCAGCCTGATCCACCTGCATAATGGCATTCATATACTTCGTATAAGGATAGCCGACATAACGGTTCTGTTCGCTGGGCGTTGCGATCTCTTCGGGCGTGCGCTCGATGGGGAACCAAGCCTGCGGGTGGCTGGCCGCAACCTTAGTGAAAGGCGCCATGAGCTTGCCGATTTCAAGCTGGTGTTCTTTCACGCTCCGGCCCTTCTGGCCGCGAATGGCGTTTTCAAAGAGCGGATAGCAGTTCACCGGGAAATGCAGCTTGTGCTTCTTTTCCACTTCGGTGACGCCGATGCGCTCATTGCCGATATCGATGCGCTTGCCTTCCGGGTCATCGCCCCAGTCGAGCATCTTGCCCTGGCCTATTGCGCGCATCATGGTGCCGAAACATTCCGAGCCCGCGATCATAACGACGGACTGATCGCCCTCGGCGATCCGCTCGGCGGTGTAATTGACGAGATATTGCGGCGTGTTGCCCCCGGTCGGCCCGTAGCAGGTATTGGCCGGCTGGACGCCGAGCTTATTGGCCAGCGACTGGGCGACATTGCCATAGCGCCCGAAAGGCAGGCGCGCGGCATCGGGCGAATCCGTGATGAAGCGCACGCAGGTGATGGTGTCGAGCTTGCCGAACAGCGCCTCGCCAAGGCCCGTATCCTGCGCGGCGCGTTTGGCCGCATCTTCCATCAGACCGAGCGGCGATTTCGCCTTCTCGACGTCTTTTTCCTTTTGCGTGATCTGGCCGCAGCCGACGAGGACGGGGGTACGCGGGTCCACCATGCTTGTGCTCTCCCTGGAGATTCTAAGAGCCCGCGAGGCGGACTCATCTGTTTTGCGCGCCACCTTAACGGCTGGCGCGGGCCTGTCCAGATGGCGCCGAAGGACGCCGCGTCCGCCTTACTTTGCGAAAGACCGCGCCGGGATCGCACGCCATCAACCCGGCTCACATGCGCGTCAGCCCCCCTTATCCACAGGCCGCGGCTCATATACATGGTTAACCGTTATTAACCATATTTGCGAAAGCGACAGGAGCCCCCCTCGATGTCCTCTCCTACTGCCTCCGGGCCCGCTACTTCCCCCGAGCCCATCCGCATCACCGTTTACCGCTGGGCCGGTAAATGGGGTCCCTTCAAGATCAAAATCCCCTGCGGCGAATGCGCCGTCACCGTCGATATCGCCAAAGACACGATCGAGAAAGAACTGGCAGGCGTGCCCGTCGAGCTCGATGTGCGCGAATGGCTGAGCGAATGGTGGAAGCCGCTGCGCCTCGGCGCCTGGCATGCGCCCATTACCGTGGTGGAAAAGGAAGTCGTGGCCGAAGGCGAAGCGCTGAACCGCGGCGTGCTCGCCGAGAAAGTCATGGCCGAAGCGACGAAACGCTTTGCCGTCACCGGCACACGGCTTTTCGGCAAGGACAATTGTCCCCATTGCGAGCGGGCGAAAACCTATCTGAAGGACGCGGGCATCGCCTTCACCTATCACGATGTCGTCGCCAATCCCGGCGCCATGTATGAAATGTTCGCGCGGGTGAAGCCCATCGTCGGGCCGAAGACGCCGATCACCACGCCGCAGGTCTGGATCGACGGGGCTTATATTGGCGGCGCCGACCAAGTGGCCCGGCATCTGGGCATTGCGGAGGAAAAGAAACCCCGCAAGCGGCGCGGCTTTCTCGGCCTTCCCTTCCGGGCCGGGCGGCGGGCGGCGGCTTAGGCCCCGCCCCGCCTCACGGTTCTCACCCGGGGCAAGACCTGCGTCTTATTGTACAGTTTTCATTTTGCTCACGCCTGCGTTATCCTGCCCGCCAAGCCAGATGGCTCAGGAACCTCAAGCAAAGCGGGCCAAACCGATGAGCAAAGCGCTGCATGGTCTTGTCGATATACCGGTACGCAATGTCCGCCACGACCTGGCGGACAGCCTGAAGAGCTATTGGTATGGCGGCGATCCCGGCATCACCGCCTTTTACAACACGCTTTCCATCATCTTCCCCCATGCCGAGAAGATGGTGATCGACAGTGTCAAATATTATGAAAACGACATTGCCGATCCCGAGATCAAGGCGGAGGTGAAAGGCCTTGTCGGCCAGGAAGCGGTGCATATGCGCGAGCACCATTCCTACAATAAGGAAATGGAAGCGCTGGGCGTCGATGTGGATGCCTGCGAAAAGCCTTTCGTGGCTTACATGGATAAACTGCGCGAGAAGCGCTCGCCCTTGATGCGCCTTGCCATGACCTGCGCCATCGAGCATTACACCGCGATGATGGCCGGGCGGCTTCTGGAAGAACCGGAATATCTGAAAGCCAACGCGCCGGACGAGCAGTTCGACATGTGGATGTGGCACGCCGCCGAGGAGACCGAGCACAAGGGCGTCGCCTTCGACGTCTATCTCTCCGTCGCCTCCGGCCCCAGCGCCTATTTCCGCCGCATCCACGCCATGAACCTCGCCACCGTGCTCTTTTCCTGGTTCATGGTCCGCTGCATCTACATGCTCTTGAAAAAAGACGGCAAGCAGCGCTCGCTGAAAGCCTGGTGGAACGTCTTCGATCTCATGTGGATCAAGCCCGGCGTCCTGCGCAAATGCGCCGGCCGCTTCGCCGCCTTCTATCTGCCCGGCTTCCACCCCTGGAAGCATGACAACCGGGCGGACCTTGAACGCTGGCGCCAAAGCCAGACGCTGACGGCGGCTTAAAACTTCGTTATTCGTCATCCCGCGACTTGATCGCGGGGTGACGCTGCTATTACGCCACCTTCTGCTTCACCTCTTTCAGCCGGGCAATCGCCTCTTCCAGCGAGGCGGGCTGTTTGCAAAAGCAGAAGCGGATTAGCGTCTGCGGGACGTTGGGCGAGCCCGGCGCATAAAACGCGCTGATGGGAATGGCGGCGACTTTCGTTCGGGTCGTCAGTTCACGGCAGAAGTCGAGATCCGTGCCCTTGTAGCCGAGCGCGCGGATATCGGTGGTCACGAAATAGGTGCCTTCCGCCGGCGTTACCGCAAACCCCGCCTCGGCAAGCCCCTTGCTCAAGAGATCGCGCTTGCGCTCCAAATCTTCGGCCAGATGGCGGTAATAGGCATCGTCCTGTTCAAGCCCCCAGGCGACCGCATATTGAAAGGCCGGCGGCACCGTGAAGGTGATGAACTGATGCGCCTTGGCGATGACGCCCATCAGGTTTTCCGGCGCAGTGATGTAACCGATCTTCCAGCCGGTCAGCGAGAATGTCTTGCCCGCCGAGCCGATCTTCACGCAGCGCTCGCGCATGCCCGGCAGGCTCATCAGCGGAATATGCTCATGGCCGCTATAGATGAGATGCTCATAAACCTCATCGCAGATGACATAGATGTCGTGCTTACGCGCCAGCGCGGCGATCGCCTCCAGCTCGGCCTTCGAGAAGACATGGCCGGTCGGGTTCATCGGCGAGTTGAAGACGAGGAGCTTGGTCTTTGAGGAAAAAGCCCGCGCCAGCGCTTCTTCATCGAGCTTCCAGTCCGGCGCGCGCAGCTGCACGTTGACGGGGATCGCCCCCGCCGCCTCGATGATCGGCCGGTAGCTGTCATAAGCCGGTTCGATCAGGATCGCTTCATCACCCGGATTGAGAAGGCCCATCAGCGCGGCGGCCAGCGCCTCCGTCGCGCCTGCCGTTACCAGCACCTCGCGCTGCCAATCCACATTCAGATCGTAAAAGCGGTTGTCATGGGCGCCGACGGCCTCACGCAGCTCCGGCACACCCATCATGGGCGGATATTGGTTCGGGCCCTTTTCGATAGCCTCCATCGCCCGGCGGCGCAGATCCTCCGGCCCCTCATCGTCGGGTGCGCCCTGACCCAGATTGATCGCCCCGTGCTCCCCGGCCAATTGGGACATGACGGCAAAAATCGTTGTGCCTTGCGCCTCGAAAAGCCTGTTTACTGCACGCATGGACGCCTGCTCCCTTTCATTGCTGCGGGGTTTGGCGACCTGCTTCGGGCCGCCGGAAAGTGGCTGAGAGAGTGGCAAAGCCTGCGGGCGCCAACAAGCCTGACAGTCTGCCTATATCTTGATCATTTTGCCCAATATTTGATCTTACGGGCTGACGCTTATTTGAGCACGGCGCTGCATCCAAAAGCTATCTTTTTGATTTTGTTAATATTTTCACCCGATTAAGGGTTGGCACGAGGTCTGCTATTCGTTTTGTGCGGCGGGCACTCGCCCCCAACAGAAAGATGGATAGAGATGAAAAAAATTGAGGCGATCATCAAGCCCTTCAAGCTCGATGAAGTGAAAGAAGCGCTTCAGGAGGTTGGTCTGCAGGGCATTACCGTGACCGAGGCCAAAGGTTTCGGCAGGCAGAAAGGCCACACCGAGCTTTACCGGGGCGCAGAATATGTGGTGGATTTTCTGCCCAAAGTAAAAGTTGAGGTGGTGCTGAACGACGACATGGTGGATAAAGCCGTGGAAGCTATTCAGCAGGCAGCACGCACAGGCCGTATCGGCGACGGGAAGATCTTCATCTCCAATGTTGAAGAAGCCCTTCGTATCCGCACAGGCGAAACCGGGGCGGAAGCCATCTGAGGTGCTTCGGGCAACATGCCCGTTTACCGGCTCCCGCCCAATATCCAGGGTGGTATCCAACGGACATCCCCCACCCAAGTTTGAAGTCAATTAACCGAAGACAGCAGGGAAAGAGAACATGGCCGACGGCAAAGCTGTTCAGCAACTGATTAAAGAAAAAGACGTGAAGTATGTGGACCTGCGGTTCACCGACCCGCGCGGGAAAATGCAGCACGTGACCTTCGACATCTCGCTTTGCGATGATGAGTTTTTTGCCGAAGGCACGATGTTCGACGGCTCCTCGATTGCCGGCTGGAAGGCAATCAACGAGTCGGACATGCTGCTTCTGCCGGACTGCTCGACGGCGACGATCGACCCGTTCTATGCGCAGACCACGCTGGCGATCTTCTGCGACATTCTCGACCCCTCGACGGGCACGCCCTATGACCGCGATCCGCGCGGCACGGCGAAGCGCGCCGAAGCCTATCTGAAGGAAACCGGCATCGGCGACACGATCGTGTTCGGCCCGGAAGCAGAGTTCTTCGTCTTCGACGACGTGCGCTTCTCCACCGACCCTTACAACACGGGCTTCATCCTCGACAGCGTCGAGCTGCCGACCAACACGGGCACCGATTATGAAATCGGCAACCTGGGCCACCGTCCGCGTACGAAGGGCGGTTACTTCCCGGTCAACCCGATCGACAGCTGCCAGGATCTGCGTTCTGAAATGCTGTCCGTGATGGCCGAAATGGGCGTCGTCGTCGAAAAGCACCACCACGAAGTGGCTGCCGCTCAGCACGAGCTCGGCATGAAATTCTCCACGCTGACGACGATTGCCGACCACCTGCAGATCTACAAATACGTGATCCACAACGTGGCGCACGCTTTCGGCAAGTCCGCAACGTTCATGCCGAAGCCGGTTTACGGCGACAACGGCACGGGCATGCACTGCCACCAGTCAATCTGGAAAGACGGCAAGCCGCTCTTCGCCGGCAACAAATATGCCGACCTGTCGGATACCTGCCTGCACTATATCGGCGGTATTCTGAAGCACGCCCGCGCGCTGAACGCCTTCACCAACCCCTCGACCAACTCCTACAAGCGTCTGGTTCCGGGTTATGAAGCACCGGTGCTGCTGGCCTATTCGGCACGCAACCGCTCGGCCTCCTGCCGTATTCCTTACGGCAACTCGCCGAAAGCCAAGCGTATCGAAATCCGCTTCCCCGATCCGACGGCCAACCCCTATCTCGCTTTCGCCGCGATGATGATGGCCGGCCTCGACGGGATCGAAAACAAGATCGATCCGGGCGCGCCGATGGACAAAGACCTTTATGCGCTTCCCCCGGAAGAGCTGAAGGACATTCCGACCGTTGCGCGCAGCCTGCGTGAAGCGATCGAGTCCTTGAATGCTGATCGCGCCTTCCTGACGAAGGGCGACGTCTTCACCGACGACCAGATCGACGCTTATGTCGACCTGAAGATGGAAGAAGTCGAGCGTTACGAAATGACGCCGCACCCGGTCGAGTTCGACATGTACTATTCCTGCTAAGTTTTCCGCAGGACGAAGATCGAGGCCGGAGCTCTGCTCCGGCCTTTTTCTTATCCGCATATTCCGTACAAAGATTACCTATCCGGAGACTATATTCCGCGATAGGTCAGCATTGTTAACTCATTGATTTTGCACGATAATTATTGACAGAAAGAGAGCCCCTACCTACATTCAAAGGGCGTCAACGAACCTAAGGAGGTTTATAAAGTTGGCTCCACCGACGTTCATTGGCGGTGACAATTGAATAGAGAAGTGAATCGCGTAGACAGCTGGACCGGTGACGATCCGCGGCAGCGAAGCAAAGGAGTTTAGGCCAGATAGCGCGAGAGAGACCTTACGCTTCCCTCTGCCGGGAAATAGTTGGTTACAGCCTATCCTGCGAAGAAATAGCCCGGCTTATAAGTCAGGGCGGGTGCCAGAGGGCACAACCAGACAGCAACCCCGTGCAGGGATGAAATCCTGCTTGACGGGGTTGCTTGATATGTCCCCTTCCCTTTCACCGCTTATCACGCCGTTCTCTTGAAAAGCCCCGGATAGAGAGTAACAAGCCCGTTGCCGTCCACCTCGACATCGCGGGTGAAATCGCTATCGAGCGAGGCATAACGGTAAAGCGCGTCTTTCTTCAGACACGTATAGCGCTGCGGGTCAGGCGACACGCCGAAACCGGGAAAAGCCACATAAGCGGTGACGATATCCGCCGCCTCCCCTTCCTCCAGGCGCAAGCGGCGGATGGGCAGTGTGTTCGTGAAAGGAGAAAAGGAAAGATCGACATCGACCGCGCTGGAAAGCCCCGGCAGCGTTTCGCCCGTCTCATCGCGCCAATGCCCGTGTCCGTCGCTTTCCAACGTATATTTGCGGCCCGTATCGACCGCTGCCAAGTCGAGCTTGCGAAACCGCCAGGCGGCATCGCAGCGGAGCGTGTAATGCAGGCCGAAAGCTTGCTCTTCCACCCTGCCCAGAAGGACGGAGCGGGCGAGATAACCATCGGATAATTGCTCGATCGTCAGATGCTCGTGCCCGTCACCGGACCAGCTTTCCCATCTGACGGTGCTGCGCCACATATGCGGCTCCTATCCAGCCTTGTGCAATTTCGTCGCCGTCATTTCCTCGTTGCGCTGGTAATTGCGGAAGGCGGAAAAGACACCCATGCCCGTATCGGGATCAAGCCCCCGACCCATGCGGATAAGCTGCAGGCAGAACCAACCCTGCTGACCCCAACCGTTCAGCGCCTTGATGAGGTTGATCGGGCTATGAGGCCCCAGGAGCCAGGGGCCGATCTTCAAGGTTTTCTCAAAAGCCGGTGTTTCGCTGATCTCCCCCGAGAGCAGTTTCGCCGGCACATTGGGATCGACGCAGAGCGGGCGGCCGAGCCCCACCACATCCACCTCGCCGCTTTCCAGCGCCGCGTTCATACCCGCCGCGCTGCGGAAGCCGCCCGTCACCATGAGCGGCATGGAGGTGACCTTGCGAATGTCTTTGGCGTATTCCAGGAAATAGGCTTCGCGGGCGAGCGTACTTTCCCGGCGCTTTTCTGCTTTGTCGGGCGACAGCGTCATGTCATCGGCGCCGACCATGCGCGGCTGCTCGTAAGTGCCGCCGGAAATTTCCAGGAGATCGACGGTTTCCTCATTCAGCCAGCGGGCGACTTTCAAAGATTCTTCATGCGAAAAACCGCCGCGCTGGAAGTCGGCGGAATTCAGCTTCACGGAAATCGGAAAATATTCCCCCACCGCATTGCGCACCGCCCGCACCACTTCAAGCAGCAGCCGCGCGCGGTTCTCCAGACTGCCGCCCCATTCATCGGTGCGGGTGTTGACGTCCGGTGAGAGAAATTCGCTGAGAAGATAGCCATGGGCGGCATGGATTTGCACGCCGGTAAAGCCCGTGTCCTTCGCGATGCGGGCGGTATGGGCAAAGCGGGCAACCACGTCCCAGATTTCCTCACCGCTCAGGGCACGCGGCTTGCCGAACTGGCCGCCCGGCATGTTGAGCCCCTTGTCGGAGGGGCCTGCCGGTGTCGTATTGACAAGCGCCGGGGTCTGGCGGCCGGCGTGGGAGATCTGCATCCAGAGATGATTGCCCCCCGACGTGCCCGCTTCGGCATAAGCGCGCAGCGCGGCAATCGCCTCATTGGACTGGGGGCCGTCGATCGCCACATTGCCCGGCCGCTCCATATAGCGCCGGTCGACCTGCACATTGCCGGTCAGCAGCATGCCCGCCCCGCCCTGCGCCCAGCGCCTGTAAAGCGTGACAAGTTCGGGGGTCGCGCGGTTCCACTGGTCGGCCAGCCCTTCCGTCATTGCCGCCTTTACGAGACGGTTCTTCAGCACCGCGCCGCAAGGCAGCGTCAGCGGGGTTTCGATCATGCCCATCGGGTTCTTCCCTTAGATTCTGCCGGTTCGACCAGCATGAAATTTCCATTGCTCGCAACCTACCCTGGACACATGGCGGATGCCAGGGTACCGCTTCCAGAATCTCGCAAGAATCAACTAAGCTGGTCGGGTCAGGCTTCCGTCTGCCCCTCCTTTCAACTTTTCCTTTAGGCCGCAGCAAGGTTCGCGTTCATGGCTCCTTCCAAACCCTCTTCCCGGCGTAAAACCGAAGCGCCCGATCTCTTTGCCGGCGATGCAAAAGCACCGGCAAAAAAGAAGACGGCGCAGAAGACGCAAGGCAATGCAGGAAGCGCTAAAACTTCCGGCAAGGGGGATGCCTATTCTGCAAAGGACATCGAGGTTCTGGAAGGGCTTGAGCCGGTACGCCGGCGGCCGGGCATGTATATCGGCGGCACGGACGAGCGGGCGCTGCATCACCTTTTCGCCGAGGTGCTGGACAATTCCATGGACGAGGCGGTGGCGGGCCATGCCACCCGTATCGAGGTGGAGCTTCTGGACGACGGCTCGCTGAAAGTCTCGGACAATGGCCGCGGCATCCCCATCGACCCGCATCCCAAATTCAAGGACAAGTCGGCGCTCGAAGTCATCATGACGACGCTCCATGCGGGCGGTAAATTCGGCGGCGATGCTTATGAGACGAGCGGCGGCTTGCACGGGGTCGGCGTTTCCGTGGTGAACGCGCTGTCCGAATGGCTGGAAGTGGAAGTCGCAAAAGACCAGCAGCTTTACGCGCAGCGCTTCGAGCGCGGCCACCCGAAAGGCAAGCTGCAGAAGAAAGGCGCCGTGAAGAACCGGCGCGGCACGACCGTGACCTTCCACCCGGACCCGGAGATTTTCGGTAAGGACGCCGCTTTCCAGCCCGAACGGCTTTACCGCATGGCGCGCTCGAAAGCCTATCTCTTCGGCGGCGTGGAAATACGCTGGAAGTGCCCGGCGGACATGCTGCCGCCGAAAAGCAGCGCGCCGCACGAGGCCGTGCTTTGCTTTCCCAACGGGCTCAGCGATTTTCTGGCGAGCCAGACGGAAGGCTATACGGCGGTCACGAACGAGGCCTTTACCGGCAAAGTTTCCAAGAAAGGCCAGAACGGCACGGTTGAATGGGCCGTGACCTGGTTCGGCGATGCGGACGGTTTCACGAATTCCTACTGCAACACCATCCCGACGCCCGAAGGCGGCACCCATGAGGCGGGCCTGCGCGCCGCGCTCACAAAGGGGCTGAAAGCTTATGCCGAACTTGCCGGCAACAAGAAGGCGAGCGGGCTCACCGCCGATGACGTGCTCACCTCCGCCGGGGCGATGCTCTCGGTCTTTATCCGCGAGCCGGAATTCGTCGGCCAGACCAAAGAAAAGCTGTCCACCGGCGAGGCGACGCGCCTCGTTGAAAACGCCATCCGCGACCATTTCGACCATTGGCTGACCGCCCAGCCCCAGCAGGCCAACAAGCTGCTGGAATGGGTGCTCGACCGGATGGACGAGCGGCTGAAGCGCAAGCAGGAAAAAGACATCGGCCGCAAGACCGCAACCCGCAAGCTGCGCCTGCCAGGTAAGCTCGCCGACTGCGCGCAATCCGGCGCGGCGGGCTCGGAGCTTTTCATCGTGGAAGGCGACAGCGCCGGCGGCTCCGCCAAACAGGCCCGCGACCGCAAAAGCCAGGCGGTGCTGCCTCTGCGCGGCAAGATCCTCAATGTCGCCAATGCCACGGCGGGCAAACTGGCGCAGAACCAGCAGCTTGCCGATCTTATTCAGGCGCTCGGCGTGCGGCCCGGCAGCCATTACCGCGATGAGGATCTGCGCTATGAAAAGATCATCATCATGACGGACGCGGATGTGGACGGCGCGCATATCGCCTCGCTTCTCATCACCTTCTTCTACCAGCAGATGCCGCAGCTCATCCGCGAGGGGCATCTGTTCCTGGCCGTGCCCCCGCTTTACAAGCTCGCCCAGGGCGGCAAGACGCTTTATGCGCGGGACGATGCGCATAAGGACACGCTGGTTGCCAAGGAGTTCAATTCCCGCGCCAAAATCGAGGTGAGCCGCTTCAAGGGGCTGGGCGAGATGCTGCCCGCCCAGCTGAAAGAGACCACAATGCGCCGGGACACCCGCACCCTTCTCCAGGTGGTGCTGCCGGAAGAAGAGCGTGAGGAAACGCAGCGCGCCGTCACCCATCTGATGGGCAACAAGCCGGAACTGCGCTTCCAGTTCATTCAGGAACACGCCGAATTCGCCACCAATCTGGATATTTAGGGCGGGCCCGCGCTCGCGCTCGGCCCGGCTTTTCCGGGCACAGAAAATCGGCAGTGGGCCTAATTGGCCACAGCGGGCAACATAGCTAAACCGGCCCTGTGGGCGCTGTTGACAAGTTGTCGATATCTTCTATGGTCGCGGCAAATCCACGAGCCGTCCCCTTTTGGCCGACGGCAGCTCACCCGGTAAAATCCGGATTTTCCGGCCGGTGAAGCGGAAACAAAACCAAGCGTGCATGAAGTTTGATGAACTAGGGCTAGGCCCTAAAGTCCTACAGGCAGTTACCGAGGCGGGGTACGAAACACCTACGCCAATTCAGGCCGAAGCCATCCCGAAGGCTTTGCAGGCGCGGGACATTCTGGGTATCGCCCAGACGGGAACGGGCAAGACCGCCTCTTTCACGCTTCCCATGATCGACATTCTTTCGCGCGGCCGGGCGCGGGCACGTATGCCCCGCTCGCTCATTCTCGAGCCGACGCGCGAACTTGCCGCCCAGGTCTCCGAAAATTTCGAGACTTACGGCAAGTATCACAAGCTCTCCATGGCGCTGCTCATCGGCGGGGTCTCCTTTGCTGAACAGGAAAAGAAACTGGACCGCGGCGTCGACGTGCTGATCGCGACACCGGGCCGCCTGCTCGACCATTTCGAGCGCGGCAAGGTGCTGCTGAACGGTGTGCAGATTTTCGTGGTGGATGAAGCCGACCGCATGATGGATATGGGTTTCATTCCCGATCTTGAGCGGATCTGCAAGCTCCTGCCCTTCACCCGCCAGACGCTTTTCTTCTCGGCCACCATGCCGCCGGAAATCCAGCGCCTGACGGATACGTTCCTGCACAATCCGGTCAAGATCGAAGTGGCGCGCACCTCCTCGGCGGCAGCGGCGATCACGCAGCGCGTTGTCTACACCTCGAAAGAGGACAAGCGCGACACGCTGCGCCAGATCATCGACAAGCAGGACCCGATCAAGAACGCGATCATTTTCTGCAACCGCAAGCGCGATGTGGCGGTGCTCGACCGTTCGATGAAGAAGCACGGCTATGCGGCAGGCTCGCTGCACGGCGACCTCGACCAGCATGTGCGCATGCAGACGCTAGACAAGTTCCGTAATGGCGAGCTGACCTATCTCATCGCCAGCGACGTCGCGGCACGCGGTCTCGACATTCCCGATGTCAGCCATGTCTTCAACTTCGACGTGCCGACCCATGCCGAAGACTATGTGCACCGCATCGGACGCACAGGCCGCGCCGGACGCAGCGGCCAGGCCTTCACGCTGGCAACGCCGGAAGAACAGAAATATGTGGCGGCCATCGAAAGCCTGATCCAAACCGAGATCGAACGGGACGGCCAGTTCGAGCCGGAAGACGTGGAAACGCTTCTGCAGGAAGGCGGCAAACGCCGCGGCGGACGCGGACGCGGTGCCAAGAAAGCCCCGGCAAAGCCTGCCCAGGAAAAAGCAGCCGCTAAAGACGCAGGCCAGGATGCAGATGCCGGCGAAGCCAAGCCGGAAAAGAAACCCCGGACACGCAAGCCTCGGCCAGCGGCCAAAGAAGACAGCGCTTCGGCTGGCGAAGAAGCAGTTCAGGAAACCGCTCCCGAGGCCGCTCAGGATGCGCCAAAAAAAGCTAGCGGCGAGAAGTCCCGCGGGCGGCGCGGCGGACGCGGCGGCGATAAGCCCTCCGGCAAGCAGTCCGGCGGCGGCAACAAGGAAGTCGGTCTTGGCGATCACACGCCGGCCTTCCTGCTTCGCCCGGTACGCAAAGCGGTCAACGCCTAACGGGGCAGCTTTCCTCCTAAAATTCATAAAAAAGGCGCTCATCCGGGCGCCTTTTTGCGTTTTGGGTGCTTGCCACAGCTGCACGAGCCAACCATGGCGCGGAATGGAGTGGTCATTCTATCCGTCTCATAGTAAAGTATCCTTACTATATAGGGAGGAGTTCATCGTGCGCTTATCAACACGGACAGACTGGAAAAGTCTGCTCAGCGCCGGCGCCTTATGCGCCGGCTTCGCTCTCGGCACTTCTGCAGCGCTTGCCGAAGTGCCCGACCCGGTTGCCGCCCGGCTCGGCCAGGATCTAACGCCCATGGGTTCGGAAAAGGCCGGCAATGCGGATGGCAGCATCCCCGCTTGGACCGGCGGGCTGACCACACCGCCTGCAGGCCTTGGCTATGAAGTGGGCATGCATCACCTCAATCCTTTCGGTGATGAAAAGGAACTCTTCCGCATCACCCGCGAGAACATGGACCAATATGCGGACAAGCTGACGGGCACGCATAAGGCGCTGCTGACAGATTACGGCGATACCTATTTCATGAAGGTCTTCCCGACGCACCGCACCTGCGCGCTGCCCGAGCACGTCTATCAGGCCAACCGGCGCAACGCCAAGGTGGGGCTGCTGGCGGAAGGCGGGAACGGCGTCAGCCAGGCGATCATGGGCAAACCCTTCCCCATTCCCAACAATGCGCTCGAGATTATCTGGAACCATATGCTCGGGTTCATCAACCATAAGGCAACGCGCCAGTTCGCGGCCGCCATTCCGACCCAGGGCGGGGATTACACGATCTACACGGTGCAGGACGAGGCCATTGTCGCCTGGAACGATCCGAGCAAAAAGTCCGCCGAGGAACTCGACAATATCTGGGCGAAATATATCGCGCACACCGTCGCCCCTGCCCGGCGCGCCGGCAATGTGACGCTCGTGCATGAAACGATCAACATGGCCAAGCAGGGCCGCCTTGCCTGGCAATACAGTCCCGGAACGCGCCGGGTGCGCCGTGCGCCCGACATTGCCTATGACAATCCGGGCACGAACTCGGACGGGATGACGACCGTGGACAGTTTCGGCGGCTATAACGGCTCACCCGACCGCTATAACTGGACGGTGATCGGCAAGCAGGAAGCCTATGTGCCCTACAACAATTACGATCTGGGTTCGGACAAGCTGAAATACGAAGACATTCTCAATCAGCGCCACATCAACCAGGAACATTCGCGCTACGAACTGCACCGGGTCTGGGTGATCGAGGCCAATCTGAAAGACGGCACGCGCCACGTCTATCAGCGCCGCCGCTTTTACCTGCAGGAAGATACCTGGAATATCGTCGCCGCCGAGCTTTACGATACACGCGGGCAGCTTTGGCGTGTGCAGGAGCACTTCCCCATCACCGCCTATGAAGTGCCGCTCTGCGCGGGCATTGCCGCCACCTATTACGACCTGACCAATGGACGTTATCTCGCGGGCGGCCTCATCAACGAAGAACCGGCGATCAACTTCTTCGCCAATGAGCTGGATGAAAACCGCTATACGCCCTCGGCCATCCGCCGTCTCGGCATCAGATAGGCTTTCACTGCCGGGTACTCCCCTGACATTTCCGGCAAACAAAAGGGCGGCCTCAAGGGCCGCCCTTTTTCTTTCCTTTCTGCCGAAACAGTTCAGCGCTTGATCTGGCTTGCCAGGAACTTGCGCGTTTTTTCCGTATAGGGCGGGCGCATCATCTCGACGATGAATTTGGCTTTCGCCTGTGTGTAAACCGCCTTGGCATGGCTGAAAGTGCGGAAACCGTCGACCCCGTGATAAGAGCCCATACCCGCCGGACCGACGCCGCCGAATGGCAGGTCTTCCTGAGCCACATGCATGATCACGTCGTTCAGCGTTACGCCGCCCGAGGTCGTGCGTTCCAGCACACTCTTGTGCTCGTTCTCGTCCGGGCTGAAGTGATAAAGCCCGAGCGGACGGGGATGGGCGTTGATGTAATCGATCGCCTCATCGACCTTCTTGTAGCCTTTCACCGGCAGCAGCGGGCCGAAGATCTCTTCCTGCATGATCTTCATATCGTCGGTCGGATTGATGACCAGCGTCGGCGGGATCTTGTTGTAAGGCTGCTGGGTAAAGTCTTCATTGGCCGGATTGATCTCGACGATCCGCGCGCCCTTCGTTTTCGCATCATCGAGATAGGACGTGATGCGGTCATAGTGGCGCTGGTTGATCACCGACGTGTAGTCCGGATTGTCTTTCAGCGTCGGATACATTTTCGAGACAGCGGAAGTTGCCTGGGTGATGAACTGCTCGACCTTGTTTTCCGGCACCAGCACATAGTCGGGTGCAAGGCAGATCTGGCCTGCATTCATCATCTTGCCGGCCATGACCTTGGCGGCGGCGTCTTCCATCGGCGCCTTGTCGGAAATAATGACCGGCGATTTGCCGCCCAGCTCCAGCGTCACCGGCACGAGGTTTTCCGCCGCCGCGCGCATGACGTGATAGGCGATGGAGGTCGCGCCCGTGAAGATCAGGTGATCGAAGGGCTGGCGTGAGAATGCCTCACCGACCGCCGGGCCGCCCGTGACGACCGCGACTTCCGTCTCGTCATAGGCTTCGCGGAACATCCGGCTCATCAGCTCGGAAGTGGCCGGGGTGAATTCCGACGGCTTGATCACGGCGCGGTTGCCCGCCGCGAAGATGCCGGCAAGCGGTGCCATCGTCAGGTTCACCGGGAAGTTCCACGGCGAAATCACGCCGATCACGCCGAGCGGCTGATATTCCACTCGCGCTTTTGCGCCGAAGAGACCGAGCGGGAACTGCACCTTGCGCTTTTCCGGCTTCATCCACTGTTCCATATGCGCCTTGGCGTGTTTCAGCGGCCCGATGGAGCCCATCACATCCGTGAGCAGTGTTTGCTCATGGCTGCGATGGCCGAAATCGGCGGCGAGCGCTTCAACGATTTCTTTCTGGTTATCGACAAGCAGCGCGATGGACCGGTCGAGCCAATCCTTCCGGCGCTTGACGCTGGGGGCGCCTTCGGCCAGATGCGCCGCCTTTTGGCGGTCCACGATCTGGCGGATCGAGGCGGAAATGGACGCGCTATCGCCTTCCGGCAGATTTGATTCGGCAACGCTCATGAAATTCCTCCGCTGCTGCTTTTTCCCTCTCCCGCTTTTTTCTCTCTCTTGGAGGCGCGGGTCCGAAAGGATTGTTTAAGAATTAAGCAAGTCCCACCGGCGAACTATAACAATTACGGCAGTTTACGCCAGTTTTTCGGCAATCCGGCGGGGGACGCGGCGGTAAATCGGGCCGTTTCTCACCCCTCAATCCCTCCCCGTTCCGGGCTGATTCCGGGGGACTTAACGGAGCTGTAACGGTCTTTGGATAGCTTTTATGGGCAATCGCCGCTGCTCCGGCACAGGCCATTGCTGGGCACACATTTTCGCTGGGTGGGGAAGTACCGTGCAGAAGCACCAGGACGAGCGTCAACGGGTCGAGGAATATGGCGCGCAAGCCTTCGATTTTTTGCGTCAGCACAAGATCACGCCGACCCCTCGCCACTATGAAATCGCCTATGCGCATATGTCCGGGGTCAATCCCGCACTGAGCGAAGCGCTGGCCCTTGCGATGAAAGACGGCGCGCCTTGCGACGATGCATTGCTTGAGGAGATCGGCGCGCAGTTTCTGCATAACCCTGAATCTCTTGCCGATACGACGAACGATACCAGCGCTCAGCTGCAGAACGAAATGGAACGCGTTTCGAAACTGATCGAAACGGCGACGAACGATACCAGCCGCTTCGGCGACAGCATGCAGGGCGTCAGCCGCAACCTGTCGGCCAATACCAAGCCGGAAGATCTCGCCATCGTGATCGAGACGATCGTCTCCGCCTCCCGCCAGATGGAATCGCGCTCGCGCGAACTGGAAGGCGAGCTGCAGGCCTCCCAGGAAGAAATCAGCGAGCTGCGCAAGCGCCTTGAAAGCGCGCGCAACGAAGCCTTCACCGATCCGCTGACCGGGATCGCGAACCGCAAAGCCTTCGACGAAGAGCTGCACAAAGCCTCGCGCGAGGCAATGGAAACCGGCACCAGCTTCTGCCTGCTGCTGGGCGATATCGATCATTTCAAACGTTTCAACGACACTTACGGTCATCAGACGGGCGACCAGGTGCTCAAGCTCGTTGCGGGCTGCATGATGGCCAACGTGAAAGGCCGCGACACGGCGGCCCGTTACGGCGGCGAGGAATTTGCCGTCATTCTTCCCAAGACGGCGCTGCGCGATGCGCAGACCCTCGCCAATTCCATCCGCGAGATGGTGCAGTCGCGCGAGCTCGTCAAACGCTCGACGGGCGAACAGCTCGGCCGCATTACTATGTCTATCGGTGCCGCGGAATTCCGCTTCGGCGAACCGCTGGGCGAGCTCATCGAGCGGGCCGATAGCTGCCTTTATGCGGCCAAAGACGGTGGGCGCAACCGCGTGATCGCGGAGACCGCGCTGCCCGAGCCGGAAGCTGCCGCAGGCTAAGCGCCTCAATACGGCAAACGGATGCCTGAAAGACGCAGCGCTTGACGCTGCGTTTCCCACGCTTTTTCAAGCTGGCCTTTTCCGGGCCTTTACGCCCCCTTTCCCATGGATATGCTGACCGGCAATAAAGCCGGTCCGGCGCTTTTGCGCGCGGCCAGGCACTCACGGGAAAAACGCGGAAGGTCTTATGGAAACGGTACTTTATGAAGTCGTGGACGGCGTGGCGAAACTGACGCTGAACCGCCCCGACGTGCTCAACAGTCTCAACACGCAGCTGATCGAGGATATCCGCGCCGCCATTGCCGCCGCGAATGAAGACAAGAATGTCGGCGCCATTCTGATGACCGGCGCCGGGCGCGGCTTTTGCGCCGGGGCGGATCTGGCCAGCGGCGGCCCGCGCAAGGAAGGCGCGAGCACCGGCGAGAATGTCGCTTACGGCATGGAGGTCGCCTTCAACCCGATGGTGCGGGAAATCGCAGGCTCCACGAAACCCGTTATTGCCGCCGTCAACGGTATCACGGCGGGCGGCGGTGTCGGCCTTGCGCTTTCCGCCGATATCGTGATCGCGGGCAAGTCCGCTTCTTTCGTGCAGGTTTTCGGGCCGCAGCTAGCGCTCATTCCGGATATGGGCTGCACCTGGTATCTGCCTAATCTCGTCGGCCGGGCGCGGGCGCGCGGCCTGGCGCTGCTCGGTGAGAAACTTCCAGCGGAACGCGCCGCCGAATGGGGCCTCATCTGGCAATGCGTGGAAGACGACGCGCTGATGGACGAAGCGATGAAGATCGCCGCCAAACTTGCTGGCGGGCCGTCCAACGCCTTCGGGGAAATCAAGCGCGCGCTCGACACGGCGCTGACGAACGATCTGAGCGCGCAGCTCGATTATGAGCGCGACACGCAAGGCATGCTGGGCGATCACCCGAACTTTGCTGAAGGCGTCACCTCCTTTTTGCAAAAGCGCAAACCGAATTTTCAGTGATAGGCTGCCTGCCAACCCCATTTAGATAACACCACATAACAGGGAGAGAGAGATGGACTTCAACAGGGTAAGGCTCGATATCGAGGGCACGACGGGCATTCTCGTGCTCAACCATCCGGAAGTCATGAATGCGGTTTCCGATGAAATGCTCGAAGGGCTGATGGATGCCATGGACGCGGTCGAGGACCCGGCCAATGGCCTGCGCTGCCTGATCATGACTGGCGAAGGGCGCGGCTTCTGCTCGGGCGCCAACCTGCAAGGGCGCGGCGACAATAAAGGCGGCGCGCCGGATGCAGGCTCGCGTCTCGAGACCGCCTATCACCCCTTCTTGCGCCGCCTGCGCAATCTGGAAATGCCGTTCCTGACGGCAGTGAACGGACCGGCTGCCGGTGTCGGCATGAGTTTCGCGCTGATGGGCGATCTCGTTCTTTGCGCCAAGTCCGCTTACTTCCTTCAGGCCTTCCGCCGCATCGGCCTTGTGCCGGATGGCGGCTCGACCTGGCTTCTGCCGCGCCTTGTCGGCAATGCGCGCGCGAAAGAGCTTTCGCTGCTGGCTGAAAAACTGCCCGCCGAAAAAGCGCTCGACTGGGGCCTCGTCAACCGGGTCTACGAAGATGGCGATCTCCTCGGCGAAGCGAAGAAGCTGGCAGGCGAGCTTGCTGAAGGCCCCACCGTCTCGCTTTCCATGATCCGCGAGCTTTATTGGGAAAGCACGGATAATACGTATGAAGAGCAGCTCAATCTCGAGCGCCAGAAACAGCGCGTTGCGGGGCGCACGGATGATTTCAAGGAAGGCGTGAAGGCCTTTCTGGAAAAACGCCCGGCGAAATTCCAGGGCAAATAAAAGAGGCGGGCTCAAGCCCGCCTTTTCTTTTCGCCCCGTATTATTTCTTGCCGGCCGCCTTTTTGACCGCTGTTTTACGCTTCTTCTTAGGTTTTACCTTCTTGCCGCGCACCGCCGCTTCGATGGCATTGCGGGCCCAATGCGTCAGCTCGTCAGGCTCATCGTAAAGACGTTCGGGCACTTCCCAATAGGACATGGTGATGGTTTTGCCCGACGGCGGGGCGTAGACGAAGGCTTCCGTCCCTTCCGCCTCGAAATCCGGCCGGTTGATCTCGTCCGCCTTGAAATAGAGCACTTCACCGGCGATCAGCCCGAACATGAGATCGCCGTAATAGACGCCTGCCCCGCCGAACATATTGCGGATGCGCACCTGCCCGAGCGGGGCAAGCTGTTCCAGCACGAAGGCTTTATACTCCGTGCTGACGGCCATGTTATTGAAGCGCGTCTTCGGGCACGGGCTGAATGGTGACGCTTTCACCGCAGCCGCAAGCATCGATGGCATTCGGGTTGTTGAATTGGAAGGTGCTCGAAAGCTTGCCCACTTCGTAATCCATTTCCGTGCCGAGCAGGAAGAGAATGGCCTTCGGGTCGATCAGCACACGCACGCCCTTATCCTCGACCACTTCGTCCATCGGGCCGATTTCCTCGGCATATTCCATCGTATAGGCCATGCCGGCGCAGCCGCCTTTTTCCACGCCGATGCGCACCCCGGCAATCTCCTTGTCGGAATTTTCAATGATCTCCTTGACGCGGGCAGCTGCCGCATCGGTCAAAGTAATCGCTTTCGGGCGCTCTCGCTTGGCCATGGATTTCTCCGTTATGCGAGGACTACATACTTAAATTGGTGGGTTTGCCCCGGGATGACAAGACCCCAGTTTAACGGGCAAACCTCAATACATGTTAAGGGCGACGCGTGCCTCATCCGACATGCGGCTCGGGTCCCAGGGCGGATCGAAGACGAGATTGACCTGAACATCGCCCACCCCGTCGACGGAGCGCACGGCATCTTCCACCCAGCCCGGCATTTCACCGGCCACGGGACAGCCCGGCGCGGTCAGCGTCATATCGACCAGCACATCCCGGTCATCGGAAATGTCGATCTTGTAAATGAGGCCCAGCTCGTAAATGTCCACAGGGATTTCAGGGTCATAAACGGTCTTGAGCGCGCCGATGAGATCGTCCGTCAGCCGCTCGATCTCTTCGGGCGGCAAGGCGGAGCCTTGGGCGGCGGGCGCATTTTCCACCGGCTCGGGCGCCGTTTCGGTTTTGCTTTCAAGATCCATTTCGTCAGCCATCATCTTACCCGTTACCCGAAGAACTCGACCGCATGCTGGAGCGCGTCCACCAGCCTGTCGATATCTTCTTTCGTATTATACATCGCAATCGAGGCGCGTGAGGTCGCCGGTACATCAAATCTGTCCATCAGCGGCTGGGCGCAGTGATGACCCGCCCGCACGGCAACGCCGGAGCGGTCGATAATCATACTGATGTCGTGAGGATGCGTGCCGTCGATCACAAAGGAAAGAATGCTTCCCTTATTCGCGGAGGTGCCGATCAGCCGGAGTTTCTCCACTTCCTGTATCCGCTCGGTGGCGTAAGCCAGAAGCGCGCTTTCATGGGCGAGAATATTTTCCCGGCCAAGCCCGTCCACATAATCAAGCGCCGCGCCGAGACCGATGGCCTGTACGATGGGCGGCGTGCCCGCTTCAAAGCGGTGGGGCGGGTCGGCATAGGTGATCCGGTCCATGGAGACTTCGCGGATCATTTCACCGCCGCCCCGGTAGGGCCGCATTTTCTCCAGATGTTCACGCTTGGCATAAAGCGCGCCAATGCCGCTCGGCCCGTAAATCTTATGGCCCGTCAGCGCAAAGAAATCGCAGTCGAGATCCTGCACGTCGATGGGCAGATGCACCGCCGATTGCGAGCCGTCCACCATCACCGGAATGCCGCGGTCATGCGCCATTTTCACGATGCGTTTCATCGGCGTAATGGTGCCGAGCGCATTCGACATATGGGTGAGCGCCAGCAGCTTCACTTTCGGCCCGAGCAGTTTATCGAGGGCATTGAGATCGAGATCGCCTTCATCCGTCACCGGCGCCCATTTCAAAACGGCGCCATGGCGTTCGCGCATATAATGCCAGGGCACGATGTTGGAATGGTGCTCCATGATGGAGAGAACGATTTCATCACCCTCACCGATCAAAGGCTCAAGGTAAGAAGAAGCGACGAGGTTGATCGCATCGGTCGAGCCGGAGGTGAAGATGATTTCTTCCTGCTTCTTGGCGTTCAGGTAGCGGCGCACGCTTTCCCGCGCCGCCTCGAAGCGCTCGGTCGCAAGATTGGAGAGGAAATGCAGACCCCGGTGAACATTTGCATATTCCGCCTCATAGGCATTACGCACTGCATCGATCACGGCCTGCGGTTTTTGCGCGGAGGCGGCATTGTCGAGATAGGTCAGCGGTTTGCCATAGACTTCCCGCGAGAGAATGGGAAAGTCGGCGCGCACGCGGTCCACATTGAAAGCGGACACCACATCCTTCACCAGGGGCATTTCACTCATCTTGTTTAACTCCCTGCCAATGCGCTGGCGCGGAACCAGACATCGATCTGGCTTCCAATGTCCTGCTTGACGCCGTCCAGCGGGATGGTTTCGAGCACCTCATCCAAAAAGGCACGGATGAGAAGACTGCGGGCCGTGGCTTCGTCGATACCGCGCGAGCGCAGATAAAAAAGCGCCGTCTCATCGAGTTCGCCGATCGTCGAGCCATGCGCGCATTGCACGTCATCGGCATAAATCTCAAGCTCAGGCTTGGCGTTCATGCCCGCATCGCGCGACAGAAGCAGCGCGTTGGAAAGCTGGCGGCCGTCCGTCTTCTGCGCGTCCTTGGCCACCAGGACACAGCCCTGGAAGACGCCCGTCGCCTCTTCGTCCAGCACCGACTTCACATGAGCGTTCGAGCTGCAGCCGGGGACCGCATGATCCACATAAGTGCTGATATCGCCAAGCTGTTTACCGCGCAGCGCCAGCGCGCCGTGCATATCCGCATGCGCGCCCTCGCCTTTGAAAACGGCATCCGTTTCATGCCGCGAGAGCCGCGCGCCGAGCGCCAGCACGAAACCGTAATACTTCGCGTCCGCCGAAAGGCGCAGATTGTTCGCTGCCAGATGCAGCGCGTCTTTGGCTTCATCCTGCAGCTTGATATGTGTCAGCGCCGCGCCTTCGCCCAGATGGGTTTCGGTGACGTGATTGGCAAGATAGCCCGCGCCGCCCTGGCCGAGATGGGTTTCAAGCAGGGAAAGTTTGGCGCCCTTGCCGAGCGCAATGACATGGCGCATATGCGCCGCCGAAGCGCCGGACGATGTCGTCACATGCACCATATGGAGCGGCTTGCCGGCATCTTTTCCAGCATCGACACGGATCACGAGCCCGTCCTGCATCAACGCGCTATTGAGCGCATTGATGGGATGAAGATTGTCGTCCGTCGTCAAAAACTCTTCAAAGCCGGTTTCCTTTACCGCTTCGCTCAAAGGCTTGACGCTAACGCCCTCGGGCAGATCCGCCGAGGAAAGGTCGGGGCGGAAGAAACCATTGACGCAGACCAGCATATGCCGCTCGACATCGCCGAAAGCGGCCGCGCCCGGCCCCACGGTTTCGGCGTCATAGGCAAGCGGGCCGTCAAAACGCTGCGCAGGTACATAGCCGTCTTTCGCGAGCGCGCGGCGCAGGTCCGTATAGCGCCAGGCTTCCACGCGCCGGTGCGGAAAACCCGCAGCGGCGAAGATGTCCCGCGCCATGCGGCGGCGGGCCAAAAGCCAAGCCGGATCACCCTGCGGCGCGAGCGCGCCAAAGGCTTCCAGATATTGTTCTTCGATATTGGCCGTCATTGACCTCAGGCCTCCACAATATCGGCGTAACCGGTTTCCTCGAGCTCATGCGCCAGCTCTTTGCCGCCCGTGCGCACGATGCGTCCGGCGGAGAGCACATGCACCTTGTCCGGCACGATGTGATTGAGCAGGCGCTGATAGTGCGTGATCACGATCATCGAGCGGTCCGGGCTGCGCAGCGCATTCACCCCGTCCGAAACAACCTTCAGCGCGTCGATGTCGAGCCCGGAATCGGTTTCGTCCAGCACGGCAAGGCTCGGCTCCAAGAGCGCCATTTGCAGAATTTCCGCGCGCTTCTTTTCCCCGCCCGAAAAACCGACATTGAGCGGGCGCTTCAGCATGTCTTCGGAAACGTTGAGCGGGCCGGCCTTCTCACGCACAAGGCGCAGGAATTTCACGGCATCGAGTTCTTCTTCCCCGCGCGCCTTGCGCTGCGCGTTAAGCGCGGTTTTGAGGAACGTCATGGTCGTCACGCCCGGTATCTCGATCGGATACTGGAAGGCAAGGAAGACGCCGGCAGCGGCGCGCTCTTCGATTTCCATGGCGCGCAGGTCTTTGCCCTTGTAAAGGATCTCGCCTTTGGTGATCTCATAGCCTTCCCGGCCCGAAAGCACATAAGACAGCGTCGACTTGCCCGACCCGTTGGGGCCCATGATCGCATGGACCTCGCCGGTGCCGACGCTCAGCGTGATGCCTTTCAGAATTTCTTTGCCGTCCACTTTGACGTGCAGATCTTTGATCTCAAGCATTTCTCTTTCCTTATCAGCCCACGCTGCCTTCCAGGCTGATGCCTACAAGCTTCTGCGCTTCAACCGCAAATTCCATCGGTAATTGCTGCAGCACATCCCGGCAAAAGCCGTTGACGAGCAGCGCCACTGCTTCTTCTTCTCCAAGCCCGCGCTGCATGCAGTAGAAGAGCTGGTCTTCACTGATTTTCGATGTCGTTGCCTCATGCTCCAGCACGGCGCTGGGGTTCTTCGATTCAATGTAAGGCACGGTATGGGCGGAGCATTTATCGCCCACGAGCAAAGAGTCGCACTGCGTAAAGTTGCGCGCGTCCTCCGCCTTTTTGTGCACGCTCACAAGGCCCCGGTAAGTGTTGGAGCTTTTGCCTGCCGAGATGCCCTTGGAGATGATCCGGCTCGAAGTGTTCTTGCCCAGATGGATCATCTTCGTGCCGCTGTCCACCTGCTGGTAATTGTTCGAGATGGCGATGGAATAGAACTCGCCCACCGAATTATCGCCGCGCAGGATGCAGCTTGGATACTTCCAGGTGACGGCGGAGCCGGTTTCGACCTGCGTCCAGGAAATCTTCGAATCCGCGCCGCGGCAATCGCCGCGCTTGGTCACGAAGTTGTAGATACCGCCTTTGCCGTTCTCATCGCCCGGATACCAGTTCTGGACGGTGGAATATTTGATCTCCGCCCCTTCCAGCGCCACAAGCTCGACCACGGCGGCGTGCACCTGATTTTCATCGCGCATGGGCGCGGTGCAGCCTTCCAGATAGCTCACATAAGAGCCTTCATCGGCAACGATCAGCGTGCGCTCGAACTGGCCCGTTTGCGCTTCATTGATGCGGAAATAGGTCGACAGCTCCATCGGGCAGCGCACACCCTTCGGGATATAGACGAAGGAGCCGTCCGAGAAGACCGCAGAGTTGAGCGTTGCATAAAAGTTGTCGCTGACCGGCACGACCGAGCCCAAATACTTGCGCACAAGATCGGGATAGTCGCGGATCGCTTCGGACATCGGGCAGAAGATGACGCCAGCTTCTTTCAGCTTACCCTTGAAGGTCGTGGCGACGGAAACGCTGTCGAACACCGCATCCACCGCAACGCCTGCCAGCATCTTTTGCTCGGAAAGCGGAATGCCAAGCTTCTCATAGGTTTCCAGAAGCTTCGGGTCTACTTCATCGAGACTCTTCGGCCGGTCCTCATCCGACTTCGGCGCCGAATAATAATAGGCGTCCTGAAAATCGATTTCGGGATAATTGACCTTGGCCCAGGAAGGCTCCTGCATGGTCAGCCAGCGCCGGTACGCTTCAAGCCGCCATTCCAGCATCCATTCCGGCTCGTCCTTTTTGGCCGAGATGAAACGGATGGTGTCTTCGTTCAAGCCCTTGGGCGCTTTCTCGGATTCGATATCCGTGAAAAAGCCGTACTTGTACTTGCCGACTTCATCTACCGTTTCAACTGTCTCACGAACCGCCATGATCTGTTTCCCTTAAGATCGCTTAGCTACGCCATGACCGCGCCGGGGGCCGGCACGTCATGTTTTACGGCGGCACCGGCCCACGCATCGGCCAGCGCCAGAACTTCTTCCAATGTGCTTTCCCGCCCGAGGCTCATGCGGATGGCCGAACGGGAAAGCCCGTCCTCCACCTGCATGGCGGAGAGCACATGCGAGGCGGCCACTTTGCCCGACGAGCAGGCTGCCCCTGAAGAAACGGCAAAGCCTGCCAGATCGAGCTTCATCAGCAGCATTTCGGCGCCTACATCCGCCCCTTCCAGGGCAAAGCAGCTTGTATTGGCAAGCCGCGGCGCGCCCTCGCCGAAAATGACGACACCGGGCGCGTAGTCTTTCAGCTTCGCCTCGAAGGCGTCGCGCAGCGCGCGTTGATCCTCAAGGCTTTCCATATCATTCAGCGCGGCTTTGGCCGCTGCGGCGAAACCGGCAATACCGATCACGTTTTCGGTACCCCCGCGCCGACGCCGTTCCTGCCCGCCGCCATGAAGAAGCGGTGTGAGCGGCATATCTTCGGCCAGCACCAGCGCGCCGACGCCCTGCGGCCCGCCCATCTTATGGGCGGAGATGGCGCCCATATGAATGCCGAGCGCCTTGATGTCGATCGCCGTCTTGCCTGCGCTCTGCACAAGATCGGAGGCGAGAATGCCGCCTGCCTCGCGCACAAGGTGCGCTGCTTCTTCCAGCGGCTGCACGACGCCCGTCTCATTATTGGCATGTTGCAGCAGCACGAAGGGCTTTTCTCCGGCTTCTTTCAGCAAGCTCTCGAGCGCTGCCAAATCCACCAGCCCATTGGCGAGGAACGGAATGGGCCGGCTTTCAAGCGGGCTCGCCTCCGCCGCGCCGATGCCGCAGGCATGCTCGCTCGCCCCGTAAAGAACGGCGCTGCAGCTGAGCGCTTCAGCCTGCGCCACGGCGAGGTTCACCGCTTCGGTGCCCGATCCCGTAAAGACCACCCCTTCGGCGGGCGCGCTTAAGAGCGCTGCCACATCGCGGCGCGCTTCTTCGACAAGCGCGCGGGCCTTGCGCCCTTCCGCGTGCACCGAAGAGGGATTACCAAGCCCTGTGCCTGCGCTTTTCTCCGCTGCCTCGATGGCACGGCGCATCGCTTCGGCTGCTTCGCTGCGCAGCGGCGCCGTTGCGTTGTAATCCAGATATATGCGCGTGCCTGTCATCAGGTCCCGGTCTTCCCGTTCAGTGTCTTCCCGTTCGGTTTTGCGCCCGGCTTACTCGGCCGCATGCACTTTCGGCTGCTGGACGGCGGCGGCGGCTTCCGGCGTATCGCCGATAAAGTCCGGCACCTGGCTCGCGCGTTTTTCGCGCAGCCGGCCCGAAATCACATCGCCCAGAGAAACCGAGGCCAGGAAGAGATGGATCTGATCGCTCAGCGCATCCCAAAGATCGTGGGTCAGGCAGCGCGAGGAATCCGACATGCAGCCCTGCGGGGAGCCGGCATGACAGCGCGTGGCTTTCAGCGGCTCGTCCACCGCCAGAATGATATCCGAAATCCGGGTGGCATCCGGGTCATGCGACAATAGGTACCCGCCCCCCGGCCCGCGCACGCTTTTCACGAGGTCGTTCTTGCGCAGGCGGGAAAAGAGCTGCTCGAGATAAGACAGCGAAATTTCCTGACGCGAGGCGATATCGGCAAGCGAAACCGGGCTTCCCTGACTGTGGCGCGCCAGATCGGTCATCGCCATCACCGCATAGCGTCCCTTCGTCGTAAGTTTCATGGTCTCTATCTCCTTTCCGGCCCCGCGCTACGCGCTCAGCCGGCAATCAGCTAAAGGGCTGAAAAATCTGCCTTATTCAGGACTTTTTGACCCCGGCGCGCGGTTAAACTTGCAAATCCATCGCCAGAGTGTGCTAAGAAACGCGCCCAGGTCCGGTACCGGGTGGCCCTTTCGCTACCCAATTCCGAGCCCTGCAGTCAACTATTTAGTTATTTTTAGGCGGATTTCCAGCACAAAAAACCAACTAATTTAGTAAGACTTTCCACCAAACAGCGCGGATGCCCCGTTTCGGGTTCCGCTGGAGAGATGTGTCCCCTATGCCCGACGTGATTTTCAATGGCCCGGCAGGCCGCATTGAAGGCCGGTATCACCACTCGAAAGTCGAAAACGCCCCCGTGGCCCTGGTGCTGCACCCGCACCCGCAATTTGGCGGCACGATGAACAATCCGGTGGCTTACCAGCTCTACCATATCTTCGTGGAGCGGGGCTTTTCGGTCTTGCGGTTCAACTTCCGCGGCGTGGGCCGCAGCCAGGGCTTTTATGATGGCGGCGTGGGCGAGCTTTCCGACGCGGCAACGGCGCTCGATTGGCTGCAATCCCAGAACGCCGAATCCGGCCGCTGCTGGATCGCGGGCTTTTCCTTCGGCGCCTGGATCGCCATGCAGGTGCTGATGCGCCGCCCGGAAATCGAAGGCTTCATCTCCGTCGCTCCGCCCGCCAACCTTTACGACTTCACGTTCCTCGCACCCTGCCCTTCTTCCGGCCTCATTCTGACCGGCAGCACGGACCAGGTCGCCCCGGAAGCGGACACGCAGAAGCTTGTCGAGCGGCTGAAGACGCAAAAGGGCATCGTCATCCAGCACCAGTCGATCCCCGGCGCGAACCATTTCTTCGAAAATCACCTCGACGCCATGAAGGACGCCGCAGGCAGCTATCTCGACAAGCGCCTGGCGGAGGTGGAAGGGCGCTAGGCTACCCCCTCGCCCGCTTCGCCCTGTTCAGAACGCCGCCCGTCAGAGCCTCCGGCACGCCGGTCGTGCCGGGCTCGCTGAGCGGCAGGCCGCGCAGCGAGCGCACGGCGAGATAGGCAAAGGCTTCGGCCTCCACATCGTCACCGCGCCAGCCCGCATCTTCCGCGCCGATCACCGCGCCGGGCAGACGCGCCTTCAATTCGTCCATCAGCGCCGGGTTGTGCCGCCCGCCGCCGCACACGACCCAGAGCCGGGGCTCCTCGGGCATATGTTCCATGGCCTTGGCGATGGAGGCGGCGGTGAAAGCGGTCAGCGTCGCCGCGCCGTCTTCCACCGAAAGGCCTTCGGCGTAATCGGCGGAAAAATCCAGCCGGTCGAGGGATTTGGGCGGCTTGCGCGCGAAATAGAGATTGGTGAGCAGCCGCTCCAGTACCTTCTCATCGACGCTGCCCGCCCGCGCCAGCGCCCCGTCCTTGTCGATCGGCGTTTCGGTATGGGTAAAGGCCCAATCGTCGATCAGCGCATTGCCGGGGCCGGTGTCGAAGGCGAGCAGCTTCTTGTCGCTGCCGATGAAGGTGACATTCCCCACCCCGCCGATATTCACCACCGTGATCGGCCCGTCCGCATGAAGCCCGGCGGCAAGAGCGCGGTGATAAAGCGGGGCGAAGGGCGCGCCCTGCCCGCCGGCAGCCACATCGGCGGCGCGGAAATCATTGACCACATCGATGCCGGTGAGATCCGCCAGCACCTCGCCGAGGCCGAGTTGCACGGTGATGCCCTCTTCGGGGCGGTGCAGCACGGTCTGGCCGTGAAAGCCGATGACATCGATCTCTTTGGCCTCCATGCCCGCCATCTCCAGCATTTTGCGCACGGCCATGGCATGGGCATAGGTGACGGCCCGCTCCGCCTCGGCGATTTCCTCGGGCATCAGCCCCTTGCCGCCCCAATCGGCGGCCACATCGAGGGCGAGGCGCAGAAAAGCCCGTTCCTCGGGCAGGTAGGGAAAGCTCGCGGTTTTGACGGGTTTCAGATAGGCCTCGCCATCGGTTTCCAGGATCGCGGCATCGATCCCGTCGAGCGAAGTCCCGCTCATCAGCCCCAAGGCACGCACAAAGCCCATTTTCCGCTCCCCTCATCGCCGGTTTCGGCCTTAAGCCCCTGCACGGGGCCGAAAAAGCTGATATACCACGCCCGCGCCGCATAGCGAGGGCACGCCTGTACCGCATAGCAACAGAACATAACCAGCAAACAACACATAGAAAGTCCGATGAGCCAGTTTAAATCCGAATTCCTGAAAGTCATGGACGAGCGCGGTTTCCTGAACCAGTGCTCGGATTATGCGCTGCTCGACGAGCGCGCCGGCAAGGGAATCGTCACCGGCTATATCGGCTTCGACGCGACGGCGGCCTCGCTCCATGTCGGCCATCTCATCCAGATCCTGATGCTGCGCCAGCTGCAGCGCACCGGCCACAAGCCCATCGTGCTGATGGGCGGGGGCACGACGCGGGTCGGTGATCCTTCCTTCAAGGATTCCGCGCGCCCGCTCCTGACCGACGAGCAGATCGACGCGAACCTTGCGGGCATCAAGGAAGTCTTCAAGAAATTCCTGACCTTCGGCGACGGGCCGACGGACGCCGTCATGGTCAATAACCGGGACTGGCTGGACGAGCTGCATTACATCGACTTCCTGCGCGATTATGGCCGCCACTTCTCCGTCAACCGCATGCTCTCCTTCGACAGTGTGAAGCTGCGTCTCGAACGTGAGCAGTCCTTCTCCTTCCTCGAATTCAATTACATGATCCTGCAGGCCTATGACTTCGTGGAGCTGAACCGGCGCTATGGCTGCGATCTGCAAATGGGCGGTTCGGACCAGTGGGGCAACATCATCAACGGCATCGAGCTTGGCCGGCGCACGCAAGATGCCGAGCTTGTGGGGCTGACGACGAACCTCCTCACCACCTCTTCGGGCCAGAAGATGGGCAAGACCGCGCAGGGCGCCGTCTGGCTGAACGAGGACATGCTTTCCGTCTATGACTACTGGCAGTTCTGGCGGAACACGGAAGATGCCGATGTCGGCCGCTTCCTCAAACTCTTCACCGATTTGCCCTTGGAGGAAGTCGCCCGGCTCGAAGCGCTGGAAGGCGCGGAGCTGAACGATGCCAAGAAAATCCTCGCGACCGAAGCGACCGCCATGGTGCATGGACGGGACGCGGCGGAAAAAGCCGCCGAGACCGCCCGCGTCGCCTTCGAGCAAGGGGCGATCAGCGCGGACCTGCCGACGGTGGAAGTGCCCGCCGCCGAGCTCGATGCCGGGATCGGTGTCCTTTCCGCCTTCGTCACCGCCGGGCTTTGCGCCTCAAACGGGGAGGCCCGCCGTCAGGTCAAAGGCGGGGGCCTCCGCGTCAATGACGAACAGGTGAAAGACGAAAAGCTGTCGCTGACCCGCGATCATGTGACCGGCGACGGCGTGGTGAAACTGTCGCTTGGCAAGAAGAAGCATGTGCTGCTGAAGCCGGTGTGAGGGTTTAGTTTCCCGTTTCCTCAGGTGTTCGCACTGAGACTGCGGCCAGCGGATAAGCTGCGTGGACCCCGGCACGAGAGCCGGGGTGACAGCCTGCGTAAAGAGCACAGCGCCGCCACACCCACTAAGCGTCACCCCGGGCTTGTCTCGGGGTCCATGGGCGCCAGCCACAAAACAAAAAGCCCGGGAGCATGTCCCGGGCTGTTCGCATTCCGCTCAAAGAAACTCACTCGGCGGCAGACGTCCCGCCCAACGCAAAGAGGCTGCCGTCGCCGCCCGCGCCGTTGATTTCTTTCAGATATTTGATGCCTTCCTCGGCAATGGCATCGCCCACCATGCGGTCGCCTTCGGCATAAAGCTCTTCAAGGTCCACATAGGCGGCATATTTGGGCGCCGTGCGCTCGGTGATGATGCCGGCCTTCAAGAGCGTCTTGATCAGCGTACGGAAAATGCTGGTGCCGCTGCGCATTTCCTTGCGCATGCGGGTATCCGTCATCGCTTCCATCAATGCGCCTTGAACCCAGCGCCAGTCGAGACCGACTTTTTCATAAAGATGCTTCTTCTGCTCAGGCCCCGAAGAATTGTTGAGGAGCCGCAGGAAGACCTCCAGCGCCCAATCCTCGATCATGTCGCGCTCTTCGGGCGGCAGGTTCGGCACCGTGCGGTCCGCCCAGATCTTGCCGAACTTGTGATGGAAGGCTTCATCCGTCATCACAAGCTGCATGAGGCGCTTCAAGAGCGGGTCATGGGTGCGCGCATAGAAAGCGGCAAAAGTGCCCATGGCGAGCCCTTCGAGCACCATCTGCATGCCGACGAGCTTCTTCCAGACGACGGGCGTGCCCACCAGCTCGACCAGCAATTCCTCGAGCACTGCGCCGCAGGGCGCGGGCTTGCCCCAGCGGGCTTGAATGTAACGGGAGAAGCCCGTCACATGGCGCGCTTCCTCGCGCGTCTGGTTCGCCGCATATTCCTGCGCGCCCGGGTCTTTCATGATGTGGCAGAGGCTTGCGGAAAGATTGAGCGCGCCCTGCTCCCCATGCAGGATGGACGACATGGTCCAGCGCACGGATTCATTCACGAGGTAGATCTTCTGCCCCTCGTCCAGCTTGTCGGAAACGGCGGTGCGCAATTCCAGATTCATATCCTCTGGAATGAGCATCTCCTTTTCCAAATCCCACGGCTCGGAGAAGTCGATATATTTCGTGTCGAGCGGGTCCCAGAAATGATCATGGGTCGCTGAAATGATCTTGTCGAAAGCCGTGGACCTTTTGCCGTAGCGGTCCACCTCCATCATCGCCGGGAAATCGTCCGGCGCCACCGCATCATAGGCGGGATCGATCGTGATCTGATTTTTTCCAACCGATTCCGCTCCTACCGATTTCGACATGAGCTGTTCCTCCTCCAGACATTCGAAATGCGTATATTTATGGAGGGATGATGCCACCCATTAGCGCCCCTGACCAGCTTTGGCTGTGGAAAGACGCGCCGGTTCTAGGGTGCGGGGGATCTGCCCTCATCGGGACCGGGCATTTCTTCCAGCGGTGCCTCAGCCGGTTCACCCGCCTTTTCAGGGGCTTTTTCAGGCGCAGCCTCAGGGGCCTCGGCATCCCTCTCTTCCGGTAGGGTGGAACCGAATTCAAAGACCCGTCGCAGGAAGCCCGGTGCGAGCGCAGCCAGCGGATTGACGATGATTTGCGGATCTTCCGCCTTGCCCTTGATCGCATAGGTCGCGGCGAAAATCCCCTCACCTTCGCGCCCGACAAAGAGATCGCCGAGGATCGGCACATTGCCGAGAATGGAATTGATCGTGTAAGCGGGAACGATGGTGCCCGCGAGCTCCATAACGTCCGAGCGCTGATCGATTTCCCCGCGCAAGGTAAGCCCGATGGCCGGCCCGACCATATTCGCCTCGTCGATATAAAGCCGTGTCTCGGTGGAACGGAACGGCACTTTCATCTGCTCGAAGCGGATGCCCTCTCCGCCCATCGTGTCGGCAATGCCGGTGAAGGAGCCCACCGTCAAAAGTTTCGCAAGAAGCGGCGCATCGATGACGCGCAGATTAGCGCCGGTGAGCGTGCCTTTGAGAACGGGGTTGGTTTCCTCGTTTTCGAAATGCCCGTTGACGGCAACCGTGCCCCCTTCGATGGACTCGTAGAAGTCGATGGCCTTGAAAGCGCGGCCCGCGTCATCCGTGCTGGCGGTCAGGCGGCGTACACCCGCCTCATCGCGCGCGATCATGGCGAGAATGGGCGGCCCGTCCTTCCAGGTCGCGGTGAGCTGCAATTCTTCGACGCGCTCTTTTTCCTGCCGCAAGAAGAAGACGGCATTTTCCACCTCTTCGCCGTGATAGGCATGAGCTTTCTGGAAGGCCGCATCGATTTCGAGCGGCTCGGCAGGCTCATCCTCTTCTGGCTCATAGTCACTTTCCGGCATGCCTTTGACGCCGCCGCCGAAAAGCTCATCCAGAATGCCGCGCGCATCGAGGCTCGGCCCCCGGATCATCATGGTGGTCTTGCCGCTTGCCGCATCGCGCTTGGCGCTGAGCGTGCCGCGTGTGCGTTCGCCAAGCCGAAAGGCGGAAATCTCCGCACTGGCGACTTTTCCTTCCGCGGTAATATCGACCTTGCCCGCCGCCTCAAGTTCGGCGCCGCCAAGGGCGATATCATTCAGCGCAAAGCCGCCGCCTCTCTTGAAGGCAAGATCGAAGGAGCCGTTTGCCGGGCTGCCCGCCGGTTTCCACCAGCCGATGGAACCGATCTTGATGATGGTATCCGTCAGATCGAGTTTGACGGGCCCGCCCTGAATATCCTGCCCGTCACCGGTGAAAACCGCATCAACGCTTGCCGGGCCGACCACATAGTCATCGAGCGAAATGCCGAGCGCCCGCCGGTCCGCCCCTTCCAGCGCCCCTTGCAGGCGGATGCGCGTGGCAGGGCCCGGCGCGCTTTTGGAAATCCGCTCCCGCCAGGCGGCCCGCACCTGCGCGCCGTTGAGCTTCACCGGCCCTTCGATGGTGAGCGCTTCCGGGTTCACCGCGATATCGAGCATGCCCTCGCTAATGGAAATATTATCGATGATGGCCGGCAGGCTCGCGTTCTGCGCCTTGGCGGTACCTTTATATTTCACTTCTTCCAGCATAATGCCGTCGCGCAGCGGCAATTTTATTTCGCCCTTAAGGCTGCCCGTGCCGCCCGCGCTATCGGGATCGAGACCGAAGCCCGAGATGAAGCCCAAGGGCTCATGATCGAAATAGTTCAACAGGCCTTTCAACGTGCCATCGACGGCGAAATAAATCTCGCCCGGCCCGCCTTTGATGTGGAGCGCGGGGGCATAGAAACGGCCTTCGGTTACATTGAGCGTCTCGCCCGCTACTTCGATCGTGCCCTGCGGGACGAGCGCCTCGAACGTGTCGCCCGTCAGATGGCCATTCGCTTCGGGCACCGCGAGGCGCGGCATGGGCCCGAGATAAGACATGAAAATGTCCTGAAGCGTGAAACGGAAATCGAGCGCATCCAGCGGCAGCTCACCATGATTGTCGGCAATGGCGATCATACCGGGCTCGAGCGCAGCGGTGAAATCACCGCTTGTTACCGTGCCGCCTTCGACATTCTCGAAGAACCATTTGCGCGCGCCTTTCGCAAGACCGATGGGCCAAAGATGGCGCAGATCCGCGACCGTAATATTCTCGACTTTCGCCGTGGCATGAACGGCGGGCGAGTCCGGCGTCTCGGGCGCGTCCTTCACTTCCCCTTCGAAAGAAACGAAACCCGTTTCCGTACGCAAAGTAAGATCGGAGAATTTCGCCCGGCGCTCGGTGAAAAAGAGATCGCCCGCCACATGCACCGAGGCAAGATTGAGTTCGCCATCGATCACCTCAGGCACCGCGGCGGACAGATTGCGCGCCGTCAGATCGACCTTGGCGGAGGTGACGGAAAAGGGCCCATCGCGTTTGAAGTCCGCGCGCCCTGTAACCTGCGCGCGGTTCGCGCCCGCTTTATAATCGAGCTCGTGAATGATCAGCGTTTCGGCAATGGGGTCGAGCGCCACATCGAGCCGGGCCTGCTCGATGGCGATGGGCTCGGGCGACAGCTCGGGCACGTTCATTTCGCCGGGCTCGGAGGTCAGCTCCACCCGCGCGGAAAGCAGCGCGCCGTCTTTCAGAGAAATGTCGACGAGCCCCGTTCCCTCGAAAACGAGATCGAAGGGCGCAAAGTCCGAAAACATCGGCGAGGACCGGCCAAGCACAGCCGGGTTGAAACCGGAAATCGCAAGATCGAGATTGGCATGCTCAGCTTTGGGTTTCACCAGACCCGTTAGCGTCATATGGGCGCGCAGATCGCCGATCAGGATGTCGGAATCGAAATTGGCCGAAACGCCCTCTTCATCGCGCAGCGCCGCAAAGGTCGCGGACGGCGCCTGCCAGGTCACGTTGTTCACCTGATCGACGAAGGTGACTTCCGCCCGGCGGATCACCATGCGCTGGAGATAGCGGAAGGGCGAGCCGGGGGCGGCTTCATCGGCAAGCCCCGCCAGCAGCGGGCCAAGCTCGGGGCCGGTGCGCTCATCCCCCTCTTCTGTTTGCGAGACAAGCGCGATCTCCACGCCGGTATCCGGCCGGCGCACGACTTTTGCCGAGACACCGAAAAGCCCGACCTTTTGCGGCGCAAATTCCCCCAGCAATAAAGAACGCAGGCGCAAATCCACAAAGGCGCGCGGCACGGCGACAAGCTCCTCGCCGCTGCCGTCCTTCACCACCACATTGCGGAAATAGATCAGAAGTTCGGTGCGGTCGTCCGACCAGTCGAGAATGGTCTCGCCAATGTCGAGCTGGCCCGTCTCCAGGCGCTCATTGGCCAGTGTCTCCAGCGTCTCGGTCAGGAAGTTCAGAGAAATCGGGCCGGTGGAAAGCTGCCAGACCGTCACGCCGATCAAGAGCATCCCGGCAGCCAGAATGACGCCCAGCGCTTCGAGCGTATATTTCGTGGTACGGCGGATCACGTCTGGGCTGGCCTTCTCTGCATCTCGTTCGGCACCGGTTCCGGGGGACATCGTTTCCGGGTTTCACCGTGACAGGCGGCGCTCTCTTGCGCGGCACGCTGCCCGGTTGCCGGATGCCCTTTCCCCCGCTAAACATTGCCCGGCAACATTTGCCGTGAAAATGTGGCGTCAAGGTGTTGATATTTCTGAAATATCTTCATCTTCCAAAAGGCGCGCGGGCGCAAGCCAAACCGGCCCCGCCGGTCCGTTTTCCAACATTGCTTCAGGAGGTTTCATGAGCGACATGCTGAGCGAAGGGGATAAGGCCCCCGCCTTCACCCTGCCGACGGATGAGGGGGAGAAAATCCGCCTTTCGGACCTCAAGGGCCAGAATGTCGTGCTCTATTTCTATCCGAAGGATATGACGCCGGGCTGCACCACCGAGGCCATCGACTTTTCCGCGCTGATGCCGAAATTCAAGAAGGCGAATACCGCGGTCATCGGCGTCTCCAAGGACAGTATCGAGCGGCACGGCAAGTTCCGCGAGAAACACGATCTGAAAGTCATCCTCGCCTCCGACGAAGACGGCGGGATGCTTGAAAAATACGGCGTCTGGGCCCTCAAAAAGCTCTACGGGCGCGAGTTCATGGGGATCGTGCGCGCCACCTACCTGATCGACACCAAGGGCAAGATCGCCCGCGTCTGGCCCAAGGTGAAGGTGAAAGGCCACGCCGAGGAAGTGCTGGAAGCGGCGAAGGCGCTGGATAAGGCCGAGGCATGATCGGGGGCATACCCCGAGGTATGGCAGGGGCTTTGCCCGAAAGCCTCCATGAAGCCGTGCTGCTCGTCCTTCAAACCGGCGATGCGGACGAAAAAGCGCGTGCTGCTGCTGCCACCGCCAAAGCCTGGACAGAGGGCCACCTTGCGGCTGAATACCGTCCCGGCGATATGCCTTCCCGCCCGGCCCGGCCGGCGCGCCCGGAGCTGCTTTCTCCTGCCGCCATGCCCCGGCGCACCTTCAAGGGCGAGCGGGGACGCTTTGCCCTTCTTCATGCCCTTGCCCATATCGAGCTCAATGCCATCGACCTTGCCTTCGATATCGTGGGCCGTTTCGGCCAGGAGATGCCCCGCGCCTTTACCGATGAATGGCTGAAGGTCGGCGGTGAGGAGGCAAAGCATTTCCTTGCCCTCCAGGGCCGGCTGGCCGCCATGGGCGGTACGTATGGGGACCTGCCCGCCCATGACGGGCTCTGGGAAGCATCGGAAAAGACCGCCCATGACCTCACTGCCCGCCTTGCCGTCGTGCCCATGGTGCTGGAGGCGCGCGGGCTCGATGTGACACCCAAGACCGTGGAGCGGCTGCGGGGCGCGGGCGACCATGAAAGCGCCGCCGTCCTCGAAATGATCTATGAGGAAGAAAAGGGCCATGTGCGGGCGGGCACGTTCTGGTTCGCCCACCAGGCAGCGACAAAAGGCGCGGAGCCAGCGGCGCTTTTTCACGATATGGTGCGCACTTATTTCAGGGGCGCGCTTAAACCGCCCTTTAATACGGATGCGCGACACCAGGCTGGGCTCGATGCGGCCTTCTATGAGCCGCTTGCCGGCGAATGAGCCGCCGCCGGGTGGCAAAAAAATTGGCGGGTAAAACGGCGCAAAACCGGGCCCGCGCGCGCGAAAAACGTAAACTGTCGTCAGTTTGTTAGGGTTAACACGATATGTTAACTCGTTCCTGTTGAAATTGACGACGGATTGAGATGAAATCAGCCCCTTAACAGGGGGTTAACGGGGGTTTCTGAGGGGTATGCTCCACAGCTCTGGCCATTGGCTTGATCGGCTTCGTAATTTCTGGTCCCGGTTCTATACCGAGCGCCAGATCTACCTGCGCAGCCACGGTCAAGTGCAGTTCATTTCGCTTTCGCCGCTCACCCAGCTCGGGCTGAGCGCCGTCGCGCTTTGCTTTTTCTCCTGGGTCGCCTTCACATCCGTGAACGTGGTCTTCAAAGAGCAGATCATCGCGTCCAAGGACCGCAAATATGTGCGCATGCAGGCCGCTTATGAAGAGCGTGTCGCGCAGATGCAGTCGGCCTATGACGATCTGAACGGACAGCTGGTTCTCGCGCAGGAACGTTTCCTGGCAACGACCAAAGAGCTTGAAAACAAGCATAATCAGATTTCCGAAATCTTGGCGCAGCGCGAAGCGGCGAGCAAACAGATGCAGTCTATGCGCGTGCGTTTCGCGCAGACCAATGCGGAAGGCTCGGAGAAGGGCCGCACCAACAAGGTGCTGATGGCGGCAACAGACCTCGCCGGTGCGCCGCGCCTTTCCCGTGTCGATCACGCCAGCCTCGACCAGTCCGAAACGCGCCACCGTGATACGGATAATGCGTTCGGCCTCGCCTCGCTTTTCGCTTTCTCCTCCACCCCGGCGCCGTCAGCTGCCGATATGGGCATCGAGGAGCGGCTTGAGGGCCTCGACCGGGCCCAGCAGGCTTTCGTCAATTCCATGGAAGAGACGACGGACCGGCAGATCCGTGAAATCGAATCCGTGATTTCCATGACCGAAGTGGTGGATGCGGAAGACATTCTCTCGCGCATCGACGCCGATGAAGGCACCGCCTCCGGCGGCCCGCTTTTGACCCTGACCGAAGGGGACGAGCTTGCGGGCGGCGCGGAAGAAGCTGGGTTCGGCCGCCAGGTCTACCGGATTTCGCGCAATCTCGACCGTCTTTCCGGCCTCAACGAAGCGCTTGCTAAAATGCCGCTCGGCTCCCCCCTCTACCACAACAGAATTACCAGTGACTTTGGCCGCCGCGTGGACCCGTTCACCCGGAAACTGGCCTATCACTCTGGCGTCGATATGGGGGCTCCCAGCGGGACATCCGTCTATTCCACCGCCCCCGGTATCGTCACATACGCGTCTCACCATGGCGCATATGGCCGGCTGATCGAAATTGATCATGGAAATGGGCTGAAGACGCGTTACGCTCATCTTCGGTCCATCCATGTGAAGGTTGGTCAGAAAGTCGGCTTCCGGCACAAGGTTGGACGTGTCGGCTCGACGGGCCGTTCGACGGGTCCGCATGTTCACTATGAGGTCTGGTTCGACGGTAAAGTCCGCGACCCCTCCAAATTTATTGAGGCAGGGCGATATGTTTTCACGCAGCAAGGGTAACGAGAAGCAATCCGCAAGCGCGCCGGTTCCGGCGAAGCGGAGCGTCGCGCGCACCGCGCCGTCGATCATCTCGGCCGATCTGGAAGTTCAGGGCAACCTGATTGCTTCCGGCGATATTCAGATCGACGGCATCGTGCATGGCGATGTGCGCTCGGGTTCGCTGACCGTCGGCGAAAAAGCCACCATCCACGGCGAAGTCATGGCGGACGACCTGGTCGTGCGCGGCCGCATCGTCGGCTCCATCCGTGGCCGCCGCGTGCAGCTTTGCTCCACCTGTCATGTGGAAGGCGACATTCTGCACGAAGCGCTGGCCGTGGAAACGGGCGCCTTCTTCGAAGGCAATTGCCGCCATTCCGACGACCCGCTGGCGCAGACCACGCCGGTCAGCAGCCAGAGCGCAGCCCGTCCGCAGCCGGCCCCTGCTCCGCAGCCCGCACCGGCTGCCGCGCAGAAATCGGCCGCCAACGGTTCGGGCAAAGTCGGCGACAGCCCCGTTGTCGTGAAAGACGGCAATGTGGTGGTGAAGCGTCCGGCTGCTCAATAAGCTGCAGGCTGCCAGCAACGAAAACAAAGGGGCCTCGAAGGCCCCTTTTTTATTGGCTGCTTTTCTTCATCCTGCATCGCTGCCCTGATCGAGAGGCTGCATGGACCCCGGGTCAAGCCCGGCGTGACAGCCTGTATGCGTTGAAAGGCAGTACGCTTGCTTTATCGAACACATGTCACCCCGGGCTTGTCCCGGGGTCCACATGGCAGCACCAATGAACCGGGGATTTAAGCGCGGAGCCAGCCCAACAGATGCTCCAGACGATCCTTATGAGGATGAGTGGGCAGGAACACCGCCCAATAGGTCAGGCCCGGCAAGGCAATATCGGACAGTTGCACAAGCTCGCCCGCCTTCAGCAAATCCGCCACAAGATGCTGCGAGGCGAGCGCCGCCCCCTGACCGGACACCGCCGCATCAATCGCGTGGATTTCTTCGGAAAAGCTTTGCGCCGCAGCGGGCAGCGGCGCTGTAGCGCCAGCATGGGCGCGCCAGCGGCCCCAACTCGGCGCGTTGCTTGAGGCGGTTTTCCAGCGGTATTCCAGCAAGGGCAGCGACAGAACCTCATCCGGCGCGAGCGGCGGCGCCGTCTTGACCAGATCCGGCGCGCAAACCGGTATGATCGCGTCGGCGAAGAGCCGGTGCCAATCCGCCTGGCCATCGGGCTCGGCGGCATAGCGGATTGCCATGTCGATATCCGACGCATGCAGATCGGCTGGCAGGTCGGCGGCCTCGACCGTGATGTTGAGCCCCATTTCTTCACGCAGCCGCGGCAGGCGCGGCATCAGCCAGCGGCTGGCAAAGGCCATCGTGACCGATAGGCGCAGCGGCGCTTCGGGCGCGGTGACGGTCAACTGGTCGATCGTGCCTGCAATCTGGTCGAGCGCCGTGCGCAGAACCGGAAACAGCTTTTCCCCCGCCGGAGAAAGCCGCACGGGGCGCGGAAAACGGCAAAACAACTCCACCCCGAGGATCGCTTCCAGCTGCCGCACCTGATGGCTGATCGCAGTCGGCGTCAGGCCGAGCTCGTCTGCCGCACGGGCAAAATGCAGATGCCGCGCCGCAGCCTCAAAGGCGCGCAAGGCATGCAGAGGGGGAAGTTTGCGCATGGCAGCCTCGCATGATGAATCTCATTCACTATAGGCCTGAAATATTCGCTTTGGCCAAAAATTTCGATGGCTGCTAGCTCCTGGCGTGACGGGGAGAGATCACCCCTACACAGGAGGAAACCATGACCACCCTGCTCCGCATCGACGCCAGCGCCCAGCAGCAAGACCGTTCCCTGACGCGCATGCTGACGGCGCTTTTCACAAATGAATTATTGCACGCCAATCCGGACGCAAAGGTGATTACCCGCGATATCGGGAAAGACCCGGTGCCGGCCATCGATCACCGCTTTGTCCACGCAGCCTTTACCCCGCCTGAAGCGCGCGAGGACTGGATGGCCGGGCGGCTGGCCCTTTCCGATGCGCTGATCGATGAGGTTACTGCTGCGGATATCATCGTCATGGGAGCGCCGATGTATAATTACGGGATGCCTGCCGCGTTGAAAGGCTGGATCGATCACATTGCACGGATCGGCCGGACCTTCTCGTTCGATCTGGCGCGCGGCGATTTCCCGATCGAACCGATCCTGAAGGACAAGCAACTGGTCGTGCTGTCATCGCGCGGCGAGTTCGGTTTTGAACCCGGCGGGCCGCGGGCGCACTTGAATGCGCTCGACCCTGCAATTGCCGCCTGCGCGCATTATTTCGGCGTCAGCACCGCAAACATCCATACGGTCGCCATCGAATATCAGGAGTTCAAGGATGAGCGGCATGAACGGTCGGTCATCGCCGCAAAAGACGCAACCCGCGCCTTGGCACGGCGGTTTGCACAGGTCAGCGAAACGAACGATGCCTGTGTGCCTGCGGGATAAGCTGCAGCTTCATCTGCCATCGCCGTCCGGACCGGGAAGCTGCATGGACCCCGGGTCAAGCCCGGGGTGACAGCCTGTATGTGTTGAAAGGCAGCGCGCTTGCTTTATGGAACACATGTCACCCCGGGCTTGACCCGGGGTCCATATGGCAACAATAACAGTCTAGGAGGCTTAAGGCGGCGCCGTTAAAGGCAGATAGCCACCCTACACGATATCTTCCACCTCGGAGCTCGTGCCGTGCACCCGCGCGGCAAGCGCGGCGGCCATGAACTCGTCGAGCAGCGCGCCGTCGAGCATGCCTTGCGTGTTCGAGGTTTCCACCCCGGTGCGCAAATCCTTCACCATCTGATAGGGATGCAGCACATAGGAGCGGATCTGGTGGCCCCAGCCGATATCGGTTTTCGAGGCAGCTTCCGCATTCGCCGCGTCTTCGCGCTTTTGCAGCTCGAGCTCATAAAGGCGCGCGCGCAGCATGTCCCAGGCGGCGGCCCGGTTCTTGTGCTGCGAGCGTTCGTTCTGACACTGCACCACAATGCCCGTCGGCACGTGGGTGATGCGCACGGCGCTGTCCGTCGTGTTGACGTGCTGACCGCCCGCCCCGCTCGCCCGGTAGGTATCGATGCGGCAATCGCTTTCATTGATATCGATATCGATGGAATCGTCGATCACCGGGAAGACCCAGACACTGGCAAAGCTCGTGTGCCGGCGCGCGCTGGAATCGTAAGGCGAAATACGCACCAGCCGGTGCACACCCGATTCCGTTTTCGCCCAGCCGTAAGCGTCCTGGCCCTTGATCAGCAGCGTGGCGGATTTGATACCCGCTTCATCCCCGTCATGGCGCTCCAGAAGTTCGACCTTGAAGCCGCGCGCTTCCGCCCAGCGGGTATACATGCGCAGCAGCATGCTTGCCCAATCCTGGCTTTCTGTGCCGCCTGCGCCCGCATGAACTTCGAGATAAGTATCGTTGCCGTCCGCTTCGCCGGAAAGCAGCGTTTCCACCTCGCGCTTGGCGGCAAGATCGCGCGCCGCCAGGAGCGCAGCTTCGGCGTCTTTGACGACCTGCTCGTCACCCTCGCTCTCGCCCATCTCGATGAGCTCGGTATTATCGTTGAGGTCCTGCTCGATCGCCAGATAGGCGTTCATGGATTCCTCAAGGCGCGTGCGCTCGCGCATCAGCGCCTGGGCTTCGGTGGGGTTGTTCCAGAGATCAGGGTCTTCGGCCTTGGCGTTCAGTTCGTCGAGGCGGCGCTGGGCACGATCCCAGTCAAAGATGCCTCCTCAGCAGCGCCAGCGAGCTTTTGATCTCGTCGACGACCACTTGGATTTCCGCACGCATGCGTGTCTCCTCAAGCTTTCCGAACGGTGGATACGTTTCGGGATGAAGCCGGGGGTATCCCGGCGAGGGCGGACCATAGGCATAAGGCCCGGACCTGTAAAGGTCGCGCCGTGCCTCTAGTAGAGACCGCCCGTCCCTGCACCCAGCGAGACATCGGGCTGGCCTTCACCGTACCCCCCTTCGCTGCCAACCGCATTGAAGGGCTCGGCTTCGGGCTGGGACGGCTCGGTGCCATCGCGGAAGGCTTCCAGAATCACATTGTCATCGCCCGGCTGAGCGATTTGCCCGGTCTTGGCGTTGACGCGCACGAGATTGACACCCGAGGGAATGCGGAACGGCACACCCGGCTCATCGCCGATTGCCGCCTGCATGAAATCCCGGAAGATGGGCGCGGCGACGCCGCCGCCCGTTTCCCCCTTGCCCATGGGCTTGGGCTCATCGAAACCGACAAAGACGCCGACGGCGAGGTTCGGCGAAAAGCCGACGAACCAAGCATCGCGCTCGTCATTGGTGGTGCCGGTCTTGCCCGCCAGCGGCACGCCGACGGAGGCAACCGTGCGGCCCGTGCCCCGCTGGACAACACCTTCCAGCATGGAGACGACCTGATAGGCGGTTTGCGGGGAAATCACCTGCTCGCGCAGATCGGGCAGTTCCGGCGGCTCCTGGCCTTTCCATTCCTGCGCATCGCACTCCTCGCAGACGCGCTTTTCATGGCGGTAGATCGTGCGGCCCCAGCGGTCCTGAATACGGTCGACCAATGTCGGCTCGATCTGCTTGCCGCCATTGACCAGCATCGCATAGGCCGTGGTCATATCGAGAAGCGTGGTTTCGCCCGCCCCGAGCGCCATGGAAAGCACCGGCGGCATATTATCCGTCACGCCGAAGCGCTCGGCATAATCCACCACCTTGTCCATGCCGATATTCTGCGCGAGGCGCACGGTCATGACGTTCCGCGACTTTTCGATACCAAGGCGCAAGGTCGAGGGACCATAGAAGCGGTTGCCGTAGTTTTCCGGCTTCCAGAGCGCAAGGCCCGGGCCCTGGTCCATCACGAAAGGCGCATCGAGAATAAGGCTCGAGGGCGTGAAGCCGGAATCGAGGGCCGCTGCATAAACGAAAGGTTTGAACGAAGAGCCAGGCTGGCGCTTGGCCTGCACGGCGCGGTTGAACTCGGAAAGCTCGAAGCTGAACCCGCCTTCCATCGCCAGGATACGGCCCGTATGCGGGTCGAGCGCAACCACCGCGCCGTTCACCTTCGGGACCTGGCGCAGCACATATTTGCCTTCTTCGCCGTCCAGCGGCTCGACAAAGACGATGTCGCCCACGGAAAGCACATCGGCGGGCTTGCTCACCTCAGGTCCCAGCGCGTTTTCGCTCTTATATTCGCGCGCCCATTTCATTTCGCTGAGCGGAATGGTGCCGGTCGCGACGTCTTCGGAGAAGGAGCCGGAAATCAGTTTTTCCGGGCGCAGGCCGATCTTGGCGCTTTTCTCATTGAGCCCCACAACGGCGGCAAGGGTCCAGGGGGCGATATCGCCCGCCAGTTCGATTTCGGAAAGCGCTTTGTGCCAGTTTTCACCCGGCTCCAGCTTGCCCACCGGGCCGCGCCAGCCATGGCGGCGGTCATAGGCGACAAGCCCGTCGCGCAGCGCCTTGCGGGCCGCGGCCTGCAGCTCGGGATCGAGCGTCGTGCGCACGGAAAGCCCGCCTTCATAAAGACGCTCTTCGCCGTAACGGTCGTAAAGTTCACGGCGCACTTCCTCGACGAAGAAATTCGCATCGACAAGCTGCGCGCCGAAGGGCCGCGGCGTCACCACCAAATCCTCGCCCCGCGCTTCGGAGGCCTCGAAGGAGGTCACGAAACCGTTTTCTTCCATCCGGCCGATCACCCAGTTGCGCCGGGCAATGGCGCGCTCGCGCTGGCGGAAGGGGTGATAATTGTTCGGTGCTTTGGGCAGCGCAGCCAAATAAGCTGCTTCTGCAACAGTAAGTTGGTCGAGAGACTTACCAAAATAGTTCAAGGCGGCAGCCGCCACGCCGTAAGAGCCGAGGCCGAGATAAATCTCATTGAGATAAAGCTCGAGGATCTGCTGCTTGGAAAAGGCTTCCTCGATCCGCAGGGCAAGCAGCGCTTCTTTCAGCTTGCGCTCGACGGTGACATCGGAGCTGAGGAGAAAGTTCTTCGCTACCTGCTGCGTGATGGTCGAGGCGCCCTGCAGGCGGCGGTCATTGATGATATTGCCGATATTGGTCAGCACCGCACGCATCACGCCCTGGGCGTCGATGCCGTCATGCTGATAGAAATTCTTGTCCTCGGCGGCGAGGAACGCGTTGATCACGTGGGGCGGAATGGCCTCGATCGGCACATAAAGACGGCGCTCGCGGGCATATTCGGCGATCAGGCCCCCGTCACCGGCATGCACACGGGTCATCACAGGCGGCTCGTAGCGGGCCAGATGATCGTAATCGGGCAGGTCGTTCGACAACCGCCAGATCATATAGACCCCCGCCAGGGCGCCGCCGACAAGCAGCACCAGCGCTGTGGCACTCAAAACCGCGAAAACTCTTAGCATGCGTGTACGCCTAGCCCCCTTCCGCGCGGGCTCATCCTTGCGGGCCGCGCGGCGCCGTTGCCGATCACTATAGTGCTTTACCATGCTCTCGCCCATGCGGGAGAGAGATTGGCGCAATTTTACGAACAATTTGATGCCTCATGGTTAACAAAGGCGCCGAATTGTCCTGCTTTTAGCGGCGAAATGTGGCTGACAAATGACCGGCTTTAAGACAGCCGGGCGCTACTGAGCCGGACCCGCATAAACCCCTTCGGCATAGCGGTCGCCGAAATAGCTATCCACGGCCCGCACCAGACTGCCCGCCACCTTGGTGCGCCAGGACGCCGACATGAGGTTCTTCTCATCGGAGCGGTTGGTCAGGAAGCCGAGCTCCACCAGCACGGAAGGCACGTCCGGCGCCTTGAGCACGCGGAAGCCGGCAAAGCGGTGCGTGCGCTGAAGCAGCGTGGTGGATTTACCTGCATGATCAACGACTTTGCGGGCAAAGTTCGCAGAAAAGTTCTTCGTCTCCCGCTGCGCGAGATCGATCAGAATATCCGTCACTTCCCCCGGCTCGCCGTAAAGATCGACCCCGGCAATCACGTCGGAGAGGTTTTCCTTGCGGGCCAGTTCCGCCGCTTCCTTGTCCGAGGAGGTTTCGGAAAGCGTGTAAACGGACATCCCGCGCACGTTCCCCCTGCCTACCGCATCCGCGTGGATGGAAATGAAGAGATCCGCCTTGTGCTGGCGGGCAATCGCGACACGCTGGCGCAGCGGAATGAAGCGGTCCGTATCGCGGGTCAGGCGCACGTGATAACGCCCGGTTGCACCTAGCTGGCGATGCAATTCTTTGGCGAAGGCCAGCACCACGTCTTTTTCCTGGACCCCGGTCGAGCCATGGGTGCCCGGATCGACGCCGCCATGGCCCGGATCGATGACGACCACGCGCTTGGTGTCCTGGGCAGGCTGCACCGGGACCGGCGTCTGCACGGGCGGCTTGACCGCAGGCTGGGAGGGCCATTCGCGCCCCTGCAGGAAGGCGCTGCGTGTCGTCTCCGTCAGGTCGATCACGATGCGGTAGCCGAAGCCGCTTTGCGGGTCGAGAGCGAAATCCTTGGAAATGGCGACCGGCACCTTGGTGTCGATGACGATGCGCGACTGCCCGGACTGGAAAAGCCCGTAGCGGTAGCCATTGATGAAGCCGCGCCCTTCCTGGCCCGCGCCCTGAGGCAGGTTGAACTCAACCTCCGGCAGGTCGATGACCACCCGGTAAGGGTCCGCGAGCGTGAAAGTCTTGTGTTTGACGGGCTGGGCAAGTTCGATGACGAAACGGGTGCTTTTGCCGTGATCGCCGAGACGCACGCTGTTGACGGCCGGCGAGGTGCCGAGCGCGGCAGGCACAGGCGCCTCCGCCCTTACGGCCGCCAGCCCCGCCACAAGGGCGAAAAAAGCGGCAGCAAGGAAAAGAATCACTTTCCCCCATGATGCGGCAGCTTTGGCCGAAACCCCATCCATCATGCCTACTCAGAATCCCTGCAACCGAGACCACACCTAACTGCCGGTCCCCAAACGATATTCTCAATTCGCCTGGATATCCGGCTACTTTGCGGGAATTTAACCAAATATCAATGGAGAAATGGTTAATACGGAACCACCTGCTCCGGGCGCTGCCTGCCAATGCAGCTTGCCAAGTCGAAGCGGGTAACGGTAAAACGGGTACCGGTAGAAGACCTCCGGCAGGAGAGACAGTGATTCCTCTCCCTCGAAAGCCGGTTCCGATCCGTCTCCAATAGGAAAACGGTCCCTTCGGAACAGTTTGTCTCAGCCATGTGAAAACCAGGCCCATCGGCCGGGGTTCACACCAGAAAGAATTCGCCACGCGCCCGGCGATTAAGGGGCGCGGGAGCCAAGAGAATGCACGAGGCGCATATAATAACGACAACAGCGGCCCCGGAGATGCGGTGCGTGGCAATAACAATGCCCCGCCCGTCCCGCAGGATCGCTTTGCCGTCGGCCCTCGGTACTTCACCCTTAAACACCACTCTGGATCGCCGCGCGCCCGCAGAACGGACGCGACACAAGGCCCATATCTGGACACACACAATCGGCGCCGCCTCCTCCCGCCGCGGGTTAATGACCACGCGCGAAGAGTTCCCAGGCCGGCGTCGCGGAGAAGAAATTAATGGGAAGCAAAATGTTGATCGACGCGGCCCACCCGGAAGAAACCCGGGTGGTGGTCGTGAACGGCAATCGAGTCGACGAATTTGACTTTGAATCGGAAACCAAAAAACAGCTTCGCGGGAACATCTATCTCGCACGCGTAACCCGGGTAGAACCCTCGCTGCAGGCCGCCTTTGTCGAATATGGCGGCAACCGGCACGGTTTCCTTGCGTTCAGCGAAATCCACCCGGACTACTATCAGATCCCGGTGGCGGACCGCGAAGCGCTGCTCAAACAATATTACGAAGAAGAGCGCCGCGAGGAGGAAGAGGAAGACTCTTCTGAAACAAGCGGCGAGGAAAACGCCGGGAGCGCTGCTGGCGACGACGCAGAAAGCGCGTCCGGCGAACAGGACGGCGAAGAAGACAGCGACCTGGAAAATGACGGCGAGGCCGTTGCCTCCGACGATACGATTGAAGATGTCGGAGCGGGCGATGCGCTGGAAGAAATTTCCGCGAAGAAAGAACGCCGCAGCCAGCGCTCCTACAAAATTCAGGAAGTCATCAAGCGCCGCCAGATTCTGCTCGTGCAGGTCGTCAAGGAAGAGCGCGGCAACAAGGGCGCGGCGCTGACGACGTATCTTTCGCTTGCCGGGCGCTACTGCGTGCTGATGCCGAACACTGCGCGCGGCGGCGGCATTTCCCGCAAGATCACCAATGCGGCCGACCGCAAGCGCCTGAAAAGCGTGACCGGCGCGCTGGACGTGCCCGAAGGCATGGGCCTGATCGTGCGCACCGCCGGTGCCCAGCGCACCAAGGCGGAAATCAAGCGCGACTTCGAATATCTGCTGCGGCTTTGGGAGACGGTGCGCGAGCGCACGCTGGAATCCATCGCCCCCTGCCTCGTTTATGAGGAAGGCAGCCTGATCAAGCGCTCGATCCGCGATCTTTACAACAAGGACATCGACACCGTTCAGGTGGAAGGCGAGGAAGGCTACCGCGAGGCGAAAGACTTCATGCGCATGCTCATGCCGAGCCATGCCAAGAAGGTGCAGCCTTACAAGGAGAACCATCCCCTCTTCCAGCGCCACCAGGTGGAACAGCAGCTCGATGCCATGTTCAGCCCGATCGTGACGCTGAAATCGGGCGGCTATCTGGTGATCAACCAGACCGAAGCGCTGGTCTCCATCGACATCAACTCGGGCCGCTCCACCAAGGAACGGAATATCGAGGCGACGGCGGTCAAAACCAACCTGGAAGCGGCGGAAGAAATCGCCCGCCAGCTGCGCCTGCGCGACCTTGCCGGTCTCATCGTGATCGACTTCATCGACATGGAAGAGAACCGGAACAACCGGGCCGTCGAGCGCAAAATGAAAGACTGCCTGAAGATGGACCGCGCCCGCATTCAGGTGGGCCGCATCAGTCATTTCGGGCTTCTGGAAATGTCGCGCCAGCGCATGCGCACGGGCGTGCTCGAAGGCTCGACCATGCAGTGCCCGACGTGCCACGGCGCGGGCATCATCCGCTCGGTTGAATCGAAAGCGCTGCACGTGCTGCGTGAGATCGAGGCGGAAGCCATCAAGGGCCGCGCTCCGGCGCTCACCGCCCGCGTGCCCGACCAGGTGGCGCTTTACATTCTCAACCAGAAGCGCGGCCACCTGCTTGAAATCGAAGAGCGCTACGGCCTTTCTATCTATGTGGAAAGCGATCCGGAGCTCGGCCCCGATGCCCACCGCATCGAAGCGGCGAGCGCGCGCGAGCTGACCCGCAAATCCGCCGAAGCAAAAGCAGCCGACTCTAAAGCCATTAGCTACGACATGGCCTATGCCGATGAGGCGGATGCCGATATCGCCGATGAGGACGAGGAAAGCGACGAGGAACAGGACAGCGCGCACGGCGACGACGATCAGCCCAAGAAAAAGCGCCGCCGCCGCCGCCGCAAACCTTCCCGCAAGGATGGCGAGGAAGAAGGCACTCAGGACGAGGACAGCTCCGAGAGCGCCGACAATGGCGAGAGCGAGGAGAGCGAAGACAAGAGCAGCGGCGAGGACGGCGATACCGATGAAGACGGTAAGCCGAAGCGCCGCCGCCGCCGTGGCCGCCGGGGCGGCCGCCGCAACCGCCAGAAGCGCGAGGGGTCGGACGAAAACTCGGGCGACAATGATAATGACGGCGCTAATAGCGGCGAGAGCGAGAGCAGCGAAAACGGCCAGTCCAGCGAGACGCCTGCGGAAGAAAATGAAGGCGGCGAAACACCGCTTGCCGCCAGTGCCGATGGGGAAAGCGAACCGCCTGTGCTCGTTTCCTACACCAGCAGCGCGGAAGCGGTAGAAGAAGCAGCCGACACACCTGCCGCCGAAGCGGTGGTCGAAACGCCGGCCCCTGAGGCTGAGGCTGCGGCTGAGGCTGAGGCTGCGGCTGAGGCTGAGGTTGAAGTTGAGGCGGAAGCTGCAGAAGAACCGGAACCAGAAATGGCGGAAACCGCTGCTGCTGGTGAGGCTGAACAGGTTGAAGAAGAAGCTGCGGAAAGCAAACCGCGCAACCGCAAGCGCGGCTGGTGGCAGCGCAAGACGGGCGGCTAAGTCAGAGCCAGGCTTTCAGGCGGCGGACGGCTTCAGCCATGTCCGCCTCCGCCCCCGCATAAGAAAAGCGGACGAATTTGTGGCCGCGCACCGGATCGAAATCGAGCCCCGGTGTGGCGGCCACTTTCGCTTCATGCAGCATGCGCTTGCAGAAATCGATCGCATCGTCCGTCAGGTTCGAGACATCCGCGTAAAGATAAAAAGCCCCGTCCGCGGGCGCGATATGGGTAATGCCGACATCCGGCAGTCCTTCGAGCAGGATATTGCGGTTGCGCGCATAACCCGCCACGCGCCGGTCGAGCTCGGGCTGCGCATCGAAGGCGGCCATGGCTGCGATTTGCGAGAGGCTGGGCGCGGAGATGAAAAGGTTCTGCGCCAGCCGTTCGATGGTGCGCGTCACACGCGGCGGGACGGCGAGCCAGCCGAGCCGCCAGCCCGTCATGCAGTAATATTTCGAGAAACTGTTGACCACGATGACATGATCGCCCTTCCCTGCCGCGCTGACCGCGCGCTGGTTGAAGGTGATGCCGTGATAAATCTCATCCGAGATGAACCAGCGCCCATGAGACTCGCAATCGGCAATGAGCGCGCCCAGCGTTTCAGGCGACTGCATGGTGCCTGTCGGATTGGCGGGGCTTGCCACCATGATCCCGGCAAGGGGCCCGTGTTTCTTTTCCGCTTCCTGCACGAGATCGACGGTGAGTTGCCAGCCCGTCTCGGGGCCGACGGGAATACCCACCGCCTCGACACCAAGTGCCTTTAGAATGTTCCGGTAGGCCGGATAGCCGGGCTCGGCGAGCCCCACTTTATCCCCCGTCTCAAAACACGCGGTGAACGAGAGAATGAAGCCGCCGGAGGACCCCGGCGTGACGATCACATCCGCCGCATCGGGCCCATGGCCATAAGTTTCCTGATAATGGCGGGCGATGCGGGCTTTGAGCGCGGGCATGCCGAGCGCATCGGTATAGGCAAGCCGGTCGGCTTCCAGCGCATGGGCGGCGGCTTTGCGGATTTCATCCGGGGCGGCGAGCGCGGGCTGGCCCACCTCCAGGCGCATAATGTCTTCGCCCGCCGCACTCAGCGCATTCGCATCGCGCATGATGTCCATGGCGAGAAACGCCGCCACATCGCTTCGTTGAGAAAGCTGCGACACCATATTGCTCCGGTTGGTCAGTTCCCTGCCGAAATCGCCTCGAGGCCGAGCCCGGCGCCTTTCGGATCGACACCGAAGGCACATTCATTCGCCCCGCGCGGCAGACCTTGCGGACAGACCAGCGCATTGACGCGCGGGTCCGGACCCGGATGGGCATTTTCAAGCGCGCTTGCCAGCGGCGCGGAGCCGCCGATCAGCGTTTCCTTCAGCACTTTTTGCACCGAGGCCGTGGCCACCGGTCCGCCTGCTGAAGCCCCCGCAAAGAAGAGGTTGTTGGTGAAACGGTTCGTCACCAGCACCGGCGACAGAAATGCCCCGGCAAGCCCCGCTACAGGCGCAGCGGGCGATTTGGCGAGCACGATGCCCGTGCCGCGCGCCACCTTGCCGGTGCCGAAGGGGCCGTTATTCGTGACGCCGCAGGCCACCGCATCACCGTTACCCGTCGCCACGACGAAAGAGGTCGAGCCCATATCGTCGGGAATGGCGCCGGGCGCGCCGAGCGCCTCTGCCGTCTGGCGGGCCGCGGCCAGCGCATCCACATTGCCTGCGGCCACTTTCCGCCAAAGCTGGGCGGAAAAAGCACCGGCACCGAGCGCCGCGCTCGGCAGGTGCAGATATTCATTGTCCATTTCGATGCGCTGGGAAATGGCGACCGTCGGGCGGTAATTCTGCAAATCTTCCGCCGAAAGCCCGGCCCCCACCGCTTGAGCGGCATCGGCAAAGGTGCGGGCTTCTTTCGAGGCGTAAAGCCCGGCAGGCCCGCGCGAGCGCACCAGCGCCAGCGAGGCGGCAAGCTGCGGCAGCGTCACCATTTCATGTTCGGAAAGCGGCTGCCCGGCCCGGTTCAAATAAGAAGCGGCAAGCTCAGGGTCGCCGCGCAGGAGACCGGCATTTTCCACCAGACGCTGCGCGCTGGCGCGGGTTAGCTTGAAGCCCGTGGCGGCCATGGTTTCCGCAGGCGAGACGAGTTCCGCCCAGGCAAGGCGCCCGAAACGGGCATGCATGACCGAGAAACCGCGCACATTGCCCGGAATGGCCGCTTCTCCGCCGCTCAAGGTTTGCCGGGGCAGGAAATCGACGCTTTCCGTCGTGCCCTTTTCAGAATCATGCACGAGGCAGATGCCGCCGCCGCCCAGCGAGGCCGACGCGGGATACGTCACCGAGAGTGTGAAATAGAGCGCCGTTGCCGCGTCCACCGCATTGCCGCCCTTTTCCAGAATGTCGCGGGCAACGAGCGAGGCATGGGGTTCTTCGGAGAGCACCACCCCGCCTAAAACGCCGCCTTCAGCGCCCGACAGACGGCCTGAAAAAGCCCGGTCCGAGCGGCCGGGGCTGACGCCCGAGGCGCTGGTGCCCAGCGGCGTGCCGACCGAGGGCTCGCTTTCGCCAAACATGCCGCAGCCTGACAGAGCCAAACTCAAGGAGCCGGCCAGCACAGCCGAACAGACGGATTTCACAGTTTTTTGCATTCTCATGGACACCGGTTTTCTCTTCACTCGCTGGGCTTTCTTCTTAACGGTCATTGGCGGAGCGGTCCAGTTATCTGCGTAAAACGGGCGGCAAGACGGGGCGGGGAAGAAAAGGGAACAAAGTTTAGCCAGAATTGCTTGCTGTAGTTCTTGCGACGGGCGCCGGAGTGGCCAGAGCGCTCAAATTGACGCGCCTGCGGGGCCCGCCTAGCTTTAAGCTGGAATCGGTTGGAAGGCCGCTGCGTCCCGCGCGCTTCCGGCTTATGCGGCATAACGGTGAGAGAGTTGGTAAGACACATGATGACATCACGCCTTCGCGGCAGCTTTCCGCTTCTCGCCATCGCTCTGCTCACCCTGACGGTGTTTGCCGGGCCGGCCCATGCCATCGGCCTTATCCGCGATGCGGAAACCGAGCATATCATCCGCAAATATTCCGAGCCGATTTTCCGCGCCGCCGGGCTCAACCCCAATGCGATTTCCATTCATATCGTCAACGATAACAGCCTCAACGCTTTCGTGGCGGGCGGCCAGCGCATGTTCGTCAATACCGGCATGATCCGCCGGGCCGACTCGCCCAACATGCTGATCGGCGTGATCGCGCACGAAACCGGCCATATCGCGGGCGGCCACCTCGTCACCCGCCGCAATGCCATCGAAGGCAATACGGCTGCCGCCATCCTCTCCTTCGTGCTCGGCATTGGCGCGGTTGCGGCCGGCGCGGGCGATGTGGGCGGCGCGATCCTGGCAGGCGGCACCTCCGTCGCCCAGCGCAACATTCTCGAATATACCCGCGTGCAGGAAGCCGCCGCCGACCAGGCGGCGATGACCTATCTCAATCAGGTCGGCTGGTCGGGCCGCGGCCTCGTTAAAACCTTCGAGCTTTTCCGCGGCTATGAAGTGCTCTCCTCGCGCCAGCAGGACCCTTATCTGCGCAGCCACCCGCTTTCGAGCGAACGTTTGAGCTCGCTTGAAGACCGGGTCGAGAATTCTCCTTACAAGGACCGTAAAGACCCGAACGACTGGCAATTCGACCATGACATGGTGCGCGCGAAACTGGCCGGCTTTCTGGACCGGCCCGCCGTTACTTTCCGCCGCTACCCCAAGAGCGATCAAAGCGCCCCTGCCCGCTATGCGCGCGCCGTCGCCCATCACCATGCCAGCGATCTTAGCAAGGCGCTGACGGAGATCAGCTCGCTCGTCGAGGAATATCCGGACAATCCCTTCCTCTGGGAGCTGAAGGGCCAGATCCTTTTTGAAAGCGGCAAGGCACGTGAGGCGGTTGCCCCTTACGAGAAGTCCGTCGAGCTTCTGGGCGACTCGCCGCTGCTGCGCGTCGGCCTTGCCCAGGCCATGCTGGCGACGGAAGACCCTGCGCTCACCAAGCCCGCCGTCGAGCATCTGGAAAAATCGCTACGCTATGACCGGGAAAACTCTTTCGCTTTCCATCAGCTGGCAATGGGTTATTCACGCCTTGGTGATAAGCCTTTGGCAGACTTGGCCACCGCCGAACGGTACTATCTGACCGGCGATCTCAGGCAGGCCAAGCAGCACGCCTACCGCGCACAGGAAGGCCTGCCGGAAGGCACGCCGAACTGGCTGCGCGCGCAAGACATTCTGAATTCAAAAGGGTAATCCGGTTCATGACACACTCTGTTGCTTCTCCCACGAAACGCCTGCCGCTTTATCTGGCGGCTTTTATCGGTGCGCTGAGCGTGGCCGGTGTTCTCTTCGTGGCCGAATCCATGGCAGCGGACAGCAGCAAACCGGTGCGCGAAGCAGCCGTTTCGAAAGAACAGGCCGAGATCGAAAAGATCGTGCGCGAATATATTCTGCGCGAGCCGGAAATCCTGCTCGAAGCGCTGACCATTCTGGAAGAACGCCAAGCCGCTTCCGCCGATCTCGAACAGCAGCGCCTGATCGCGGAAAATGCCGACGCGCTTTACCATGACCCCAATTCCTTCGTTGCCGGTAACCCGGACGGCGATGTGACGATCGTGGAGTTCTTCGATTATCAGTGCGGTTATTGCAAACGTTCCGTGCAGCGCGTCATGAACGTGCTTGAGGAAGACGGCAATGTGCGCCTCGTCCTGAAAGAATTTCCGATCCTCGGCGAAACCTCGGTCTTCGCCTCGCGCGCCGCCATCGCCGCCATTCCGCAGGGCAAATATATGGACCTGCATGTGGCGATGCTGAAATCCAAAGGCGAGCTGACGGAAGGCCGCGTCCTGCGCATGGCCGAAGAAGTCGGCATCGATGTCGAACGGCTGAAGAAGGACATGAAAGACGCCCGGGTGAGCGAAACCATTGAAGCCAATTACGACATGGCCCGCCTCATCGGCGTTGAAGGCACACCCGCCTTCATCATCGGCACCACCTTCGCCCCCGGCGCCATCGACAAAGAAGAAATGACGCGCCTCATCGAAGAAGCCCGCGCCAGCGCCTCTTAAGGCGCAAGAGAATTCCCAAGCAAAAAGCCGGAGGCTCCCTGCCCCCGGCTTTTTCTTTGTCTGTTTTCGCTCAGCCCGCCCCTAAATCAGCCCGGCGAGAGGGGAGCTGGGGTCGGCATATTTCTTCCGGGGCATGCGGCCGGCGAGATAGGCGTCGCGCCCCGCCCGGACGGCGTATTTCATGGCACGCGCCATGCGGATCGGGTCCTTGGCTTCGGCGATGGCGGTGTTCATCAGAACGCCGTCGCAGCCGAGCTCCATAGCGATGGCAGCGTCAGACGCCGTGCCGACGCCCGCATCCACCAGCACCGGCACGCTCGACTGTTCGATGATGAGGCGGATATTGACCGGGTTTTGGATGCCGAGGCCAGAGCCGATGGGCGCGGCAAGCGGCATGATCGCGCAGCAGCCCATATCTTCCAGCTTCTTGGCCATGATCGGATCGTCCGAGCAATAGACCATGACATCGAACCCGTCTTTCAGCAGCATCTCGGCAGCCGTCAGGGTTTCGGCCATGTCGGGATAAAGCGTTTTTTGATCGCCCAGCACTTCGAGCTTCACGAGGTTCCAGCCGCCCGCCTCGCGTGCGAGGCGCAGCGTGCGCACAGCATCCTGGCCGGTAAAACATCCGGCGGTGTTCGGCAGATAGGTGATCTTCTTCGGGTCCACATAATCCATCAGCATGGGCTGATTGGGATCGGAAACATTGACGCGGCGCACCGCCACGGTGACGATTTCCGCGCCCGATGCTTCGATGGCGGCGGCGGTCTCGTCGAAATCCTTATATTTACCGGTACCGACGATCAGCCGCGAGGTGAAGCGGCGGCCCGCCACCTGAAAACTGTCTTCGCCTTGTCCGGCGCTCTGCGCGCCGCTGATTGCCGCCTCGGCCATAACTCAGCTCCTTTGGCTCAACTCTCATTACCGCCTGCGCCGGGCTTAGCTTATTCAGCCGCCGCCGACGAAATGCACGATCTCGATTCGGTCGCCCTCTTCCAGCAGCACCTCGTCATAGGCCGAATGAGGCACGATTTCGAGATTGCGCTCCACCGCGACTTTGCGCCCTTCAAGCCCGAGATGGCTCAAAAGCCCTTCGACGCTGAGCGCGCTGTCCAGATCGCGTGGCTCGCCATTGAGGATAATCTGCATGCAAATTCCGGTCTTCGGGCCGCTTTCCCCTGCGTTTCACGCTTGCGTTCGCTGGGGCCGTCATTCTGGCCCCTGCTCCCGCGCGCTGGAAAAGAGCCCGGAAAAGGTCTTGGATCGCCCCACCTGTCTTCAGGGCCGTGAGGCGGATATTGGTTAAAGAAGGCGGCGCGTCAAGGCAATGCTTTCCGCAGCCTTCTGCATTGCGTATAACATTTTCCAACCCTTGAGTCGGGGCCAAAAGCGGCCTTTTCCGGTCATATTTTGGCCTCTTTGCGCTCATAGACCCGGCGCTTGCCGGAGCGGGGCGAACGTGCCAAGAAAAGCCTTACGAAAGGCGGCGCGGCGCACCGGCCCGTCAAATGCCGCCCATCGACGCCCGGGAGCACCCATGGCCACGTCCAAGAAGACACCGCCGAAGAAGACGGTCGCCGCCAAAGGCCCGATTTATGTGCTGAACGGCCCCAATCTCAACCTGCTGGGCAAGCGGGAGCCGGAGATTTATGGCCGCGAGGGCCTTTCGGGTGTGGAAAAGCGCGTCAAGGAGCGGGCCGCCGCGCTCGGCCATAAGGTCGATTTCCGGCAGACGAATTCGGAAGGCGAACTCATCACCTGGATCCAGGAAGCAGGCGCCAAGGGCGCCGGGATCGTGATCAATCCCGCCTCCTACAGCCATACCTCGATCGGCCTGCACGATGCGATTGCGGCCATCGACATTCCGGTTGTTGAAGTTCACATCTCCAACATCCATAAACGGGAAGCCTTCAGGCACCATTCCTATGTTTCTTCCGTGGCGCTCGGCGTGATTTGCGGGCTTGGTCCGCTCGGCTACGAGCTTGCGCTGGAAGCATTGGCACAGGCACTGAAAAAGGCCTAAGACAACAAGACACCAACGAGACAAGTTTCAGGGATAAAGGGCGGGGTTTCAAACGAGCCATGACCAAAAAGAGTATCGATCAGGAATTGATCCGCGAATTGGCCGATCTGCTGAAAGAAACCGATCTGACCGAGATCGAAGTTGAAGCGGAAGACGTGAAAATTCGTGTGGCGCGGCAGATCAACGCCCAGGTTTCCGTCGGCCATGCGCCGGCTGCGGCGCCTGCACCGGCTGCAGCTCCCGCCGCCGCCCCGGCGAAAAGCGAAGGCGGCGCACCCGCCGGCGCCGTGCCCTCGCCCATGGTCGGCACGGCCTACATGGCGCCCGAACCCGGCGCCGCGGCTTTCGTTCAGGTCGGCAGCCGCGTCAATGCAGGCGACACCTTGCTGATCATCGAAGCGATGAAGACGATGAACCAGATCCCCGCTCCCAGGGCAGGTACCGTAACCCAAATCCTCGTGGAAGATGGCATGCCGGTTGAATACGGCGAACCGCTCCTGGTCATCGAGTGAGGGGAGGCTCCCCGATGTTTGAAAAGGTTCTCATCGCCAATCGCGGTGAAATCGCGCTCCGCGTCCACCGGGCTTGCCAGGAGATGGGCATTTCCACGGTGGCGATCCATTCCACGGCCGACGAAAACGCCATGCATGTGCGTCTCGCCGATGAAAGCGTGTGCATCGGCCCGCCTTCGGCGACCGACAGCTATCTGAACATTCCCGCCATTATCTCCGCTTGCGAGATCACGGGCGCGGATGCGGTGCATCCGGGCTACGGCTTTTTGTCCGAGAATGCCCGCTTCGCCGATATTCTGGACGAGCACGGCATCACCTTTATCGGTCCGTCGGCGGAACATATCCGCCTGATGGGCGACAAGATCGCCGCCAAGACCACGGTGAAACGGCTCGGCATTCCCGTCGTGCCGGGTTCGGACGGCGCGGTGACGAACGATATCGAAGCGAAAGCGATTGCCGAGGAAATCGGGTATCCCGTTCTCGTCAAGGCGGCATCCGGCGGCGGCGGACGCGGCATGAAAGTGGCGCGCAACGCCAAGGAACTGCCCCACGCCCTTTCCAATGCGCGCACGGAGGCGAAAGCCGCTTTCGGCGACGATGCGCTTTACATGGAAAAATATCTCGGCCAGCCGCGCCATATCGAGGTGCAGGTGATCGCCGACAGCCACGGCAATGTGGCGCATATGGGCGAGCGCGACTGCTCCTTGCAGCGCCGCCACCAGAAGGTGCTGGAAGAAGCGCCCTCTCCCGCCCTCAACGCCGAAGCGCGCGCGAAAATCGGCGATATCGTTGCCAACGCCATTGAAGGGCTCGGTTATCTGGGTGTCGGCACCGTCGAGTTTCTTTATGAGAACGGCGAGTTCTATTTCATCGAAATGAACACGCGTCTGCAGGTGGAACACCCGGTAACGGAAATGATCACCGGCATCGATTTGGTGCGCGAGCAGATCCGTATTGCCGCGGGCATGGAAATGTCCTTCCGCCAGGAAGACGTCACGTTTACCGGCCATGCCATCGAATGCCGCATCAACGCGGAGAATGCGCGTACCTTCGTGCCGTCTCCCGGCACGATCCGCGATTTCCACACGCCGGGCGGGCTGGGCGTGCGTGTCGATTCCGGAGCTTATGGCGGCTACCGCATTCCGCCCTACTATGACAGCCTCATCGGCAAGCTGATCGTACATGGGCGCAACCGCAACGAATGCCTGATGCGCCTGCGCCGTTCGCTCAACGAGTTCGTGGTCGACGGGGTGGACACCACCATTCCGCTCTTCAAGGATCTCATCAACGAGCCGGACTTCATGAACGGCGATTATCACATTCACTGGCTTGAGGATTTCCTTGCCAAGCTCTGAGGCACCTTGCCCCGGCGCGCTGGCCAGCCGCGGATAAACCATGTCCGAACTGACTGCCGATGTACTGCTTCGCGCCTATGCCTACGGGGTCTTCCCCATGGCCGAAGACAGTACATCGCAGGAGCTTTTCTGGATCGACCCGGAAGAGCGCGGCATTCTGCCTCTCGATGCCTTTCACCTGCCCCGCCGTTTACGCAAAACGGTGCGCCAGAACCCTTTCACCATCCGCGTAGACACCGCCTTCCGGCAGGTGATGGAAGCCTGCGCCGCCTCCCGGCCGGGGCGTGAGGGCACCTGGATCAACGATCAGATTCTCACTCTCTATAGTGAGCTGCACGAAAAAGGTGCAGCCCATTCCGTCGAATGCTGGCAGGACGGCAAACTTGTGGGCGGGCTTTACGGCGTGCGGCTCGGCGCGGCGTTTTTCGGTGAGAGCATGTTTTCCGAGGTCAAGGATGCGAGCAAGGTGGCGCTCGTCCATCTCGTTGCGCGGCTGCGCTATGGCAGCTTCCTGCTGCTCGATACGCAGTTCGTTACCACGCATCTGGCACAATTCGGAGCTGTGGAAATTCCGCGGGCGGATTACAAGATGCTATTGCAGCGCGCGGTCACGCAGCAGGGCGATTTTTATTCGCTGCCGCTCGATGCGCCGCCCGAGCTCATTTTGCAGTCGGTCAGCCAGACATCGTAAACCGGATGCTCGACGGCATTGAGGCCGGGGCTCGAGGCAAACATCCAGCCGGAGAAAATACGGTCCGGATGCTCGGGGTCGCGCACGCCCGCAGGCCGTCCGCCTTTTTCGCCCTCACCCTCTTCGGCCATATCGCCGCCCGGTACAGGCGGCGGGGGTAGCTCGCCCTTGGCATATTCATTGGGCGCGACATCGTTTTTCGCGAAATCGGAAATGGTGGAGACGACGGAGCCGATATTCGGGCCTTCGAGCGCCGCATCGCCGCCATCCGCGCTTTTGTCGTCGCCGGGCACGACGAGGCCCTTTTCGAAGACTTCCACAAAGGCCGTGGTTTGCGGCGGCTCTTCGGGCGGGCGCTTGTTGCAGCTATGCACAAGCACTTCCAGCGTGCCGAAGGTTACTTTCTCGCCAAGCGGGGCTTCGAGTTTGGAGATTTCCGCCGTGATTTTGTCGAGCGCGGAAAAGACCGCGATGTCGTAAGTGGTCTCGGCCTGCGCAGCGGAAGAAAGCGCCAGCGCGCCGGAAAGGAGAGCCCAATAAAAAACCCGGTGCGACACTCTGTTCTGCTTCATCACCGGCTCTCTCCCCTTGAACTTTTACGGCACCGCAGCGCCCGCCTTAGGGCGGCTTACTGCGAATCCTGGGCGCTGAAAATCGCCTGACCGACCAGGCCGATCAGATCGATCGAGCCTTGCGTGAACTGGATTTCGTCGCCGCTTTCCAAATAATCCTCGCTGCCACCCGGCAGGATGGACACATAATTGCCGCCGAGCAGGCCTTCGCTGGTGATCTTGGCACTGGAATCGGACGGAAGTTTGATGTCCGGGCTGATTTTGAAGGTCACGCGGGCATAATAGTTCTGCGGGTTGAGTTCCTGGCTGACCACGGTACCGACTTTGATACCCGACATGCGGATATCCGAACCCGTCGCCAGACCGTCCACCCGGTCGAATTCGGCCGTCAGCCGGTAACCGTCGGCGCGGCCCACATCGGTAATCGAATAGCCATAAGCCAGAAAACCGGCTGCCACGGCAATCACCGCGGCGCCCACCAAAGTTTCTACGAAATTGTTCTGCATCTGCCCTCCAGGCGCCGCTTACGGCGCAGCCCCCTTCGCTTATTCCGGCTGCCAGGCGTCATAGTCGCCCGTCACGCGCGGCCGCCCGCCGCTATTGGCCAGGCTGCCGTCAGGCTTATAGGCGCCCGGTGTGCCCGTCAGGTTGGCCTTGTGGGGCTTTTCCCAGCCATGCGCGGCATAGGCCTCCTCGCTCGGCGGCACATCCACCACATGATGCAGCCAGCCGTGCCAGCCAGCCGGCACGCGGGAGGCTTCGGCGAGGCCGTTATAGATGACCCAGCGCCGGTCCGATCCGTCCTTGGAGACGAAATAGCGGTTGCCCTGATCGTCCTCGCCCACCAGACGGCCCTTGCGCCAGGTAAAAAGGCGCGTGCCGATGGTCTGGCCGTTCCACCAGGTGAAAATCTCAGTCAAAAGGCTCATTTGGACCGTTTTCCGCATTTATGCTGTGTTTAACGTGCGGGGGAATATGGCACCCGCATGGCGGGGCGTCCAGCCCCTTCCCCCGGCCTTCACCGACGCTTTACGGCGCGTGTTGCCCGCCTGCATACCCTGCCGTTAGCCGGCGGGCATGGCTGGCTAAGCAGCTAGTCTATCAGGATAAAATCGTCTTTTGCGGGGCTGGGCGCGGCAGACTTCTTGGCAATCGGGGGCTGGCGGTAAATCTCGCCCGCCCGCTCGAACGGGCGGTCGTCCTGCAGCACCCATTGCAGGCGCTCCAGAAGCAGCTGCGGCTTGACCGGTTTGACGAGAAGCTGGCTCGCCCCGCCCGCAAAGGCCGCCTTGATGAGCTTGGGCTCGGCATGGCCGGTCAGCACGACCACGGGCATAAAACAATGGGGCGTATTTTCCACATCGCGCAGCTCGCGCAGGAAGCTTTCGCCATTGACCGGCCGCATTTCCCAGTCGAGCAGCACGAGATCGGGCATGGCGGGGCGGATCATATCCAGCGCCTCGGCGCCGTTGCGCGCCTGAAAGACGTTGGCACAGCCGAAGGCGCGCAGAAACGAGACCAGAAGCAGGCGCATATGTTTGGAATCGTCCACGACCAAAACCGACAGCTCGGAAAGCCGCCGTCCATACGCGCTATGCCATCTCGCCCCGGTCATAAAATTGTGGCCTTGAAATCGCCCCGCCTGAAGCTGAAAGGTGCACCAGCCGGCTTAAATTTCCTTAAGCGCATAAGAGAGAATTTTAACGAATTGAGGTCCCGGCCCCCGACTCCCCTGCGATTCGCATAAGCCCCGCCGCGTGACCCGAAAGGCCCCCGTCGCGGATGCCGCGCCATTGCTCGCATTCCCGAGCATGCTTGACGGAACCCCGTTCCCGATACGACAGTTTGTGTCGGTCAGGGGACGATCCACACCATCTGGTGCTCACGACAACATGCCTCTTGGACCCGGAAACTGCTCCCGCGCTCGGCCCTTCCTCAAAGGGGCGGAAATCGGGGCGTCGGGTAACGGGTTCTTTTGCGCCCCAGAAGGGGCTCGCGGGCACCGGTAAAAGGTTAAAGCCGGATCGAAACCTGGGGGAATGGCGGGCGCGGCGGCCCGCAACACAACGAACGGGGCCAGAAGATATGCGTATCCAGCGTTGCTTCACCGACGAAACCAAATCTCCATATGAAGGCATCGAGTTCCGCAACTCCTCGAGCGAGATCCGCAATCCGGACGGCTCCGTGGTCTTCGCGCAAAAAGAGATCAGCGTGCCTGCCGCCTGGAGTCAGGTGGCCGTGGACATTCTCGCGCAGAAATATTTCCGCAAGGCGGGCGTGCCCGCCGAGCTGCGCCCGGTGAAGGAAGAAACGGTGCCGGGCTGGCTCTGGCGCCATGAGGCCGACACCGCCGCCCTTGAAGCGCTGCCCGAAAGCGAGCGCTACGGCGCGGAAACGGATGCGCGCCAGGTTTTCGACCGGCTGGCCGGCACCTGGACCTATTGGGGCTGGCAGGGCGGTTATTTCGACACCGAAGAGGACGCCCGCGCCTATTTCGATGAAATGCGCTACATGCTGGCGACGCAGATGGCGGCGCCCAATTCCCCGCAATGGTTCAACACAGGCCTGCACTGGGCTTACGGCATCGACGGCCCGGCCCAGGGGCATTATTTCGTCGACTTCCGCACCGGCGAGCTTCTGTCTTCGAAAAGCGCCTATGAGCATCCCCAGCCCCATGCCTGCTTTATCCAGAGCGTGAATGACGATCTGGTCAATGAAAACGGCATCATGGACCTTTGGGTGCGTGAGGCCCGCCTCTTCAAATACGGCTCGGGCACGGGCACGAATTTCTCCTCCCTGCGCGGCGCCAATGAAGCGCTGTCGGGCGGGGGTAAGTCTTCCGGCCTCATGAGCTTTCTCAAGATCGGCGACCGGGCGGCCGGGGCCATCAAGTCCGGCGGCACCACGCGCCGCGCGGCCAAGATGGTGATCGTCGATATCGACCATCCGGATATCGAGGAATTCATTTCCTGGAAAGCCGTAGAAGAGCAGAAAGTGGCAGCTCTCGTCACCGGTTCCAAGGTCAATGCCCGCCATCTCACCGCCATCATGAAAGCTGCGCATAATTGCGAAGGCGACGGCGACGACTGTTTCGACGTGAAAAAGAACCCGGCGCTGAAACGCGAGGTGATTGCCGCGCGCAAGGCCGAGGTGCCGGAAAACTATATCCAGCGCGTCATTCAGTTCGCCAAGCAGGGCTTTACGGAAATCGAGTTCAAGACCTATGACACGGACTGGGACTCGGAAGCCTATCTGACCGTCTCCGGCCAGAACTCGAACAACACGGTGCGCGTCACGGATGATTTCCTGCGCGCCGTGGAAGACGACAGCGAGTGGAACCTCATCCGCCGTCTCGACGGTTCGGTGCAAAAAACCGTGGATGCGGCCGAGCTTTGGGACCAGATCGGGGAAGCCGCCTGGTCCTCCGCCGATCCCGGCCTGCAGTTTCACACCACGATCAACGATTGGCACACCTGCCCGGCAAGCGGGGAAATCCGGGGTTCCAATCCGTGCTCGGAATATATGTTCCTCGACAACACGGCCTGCAACCTTGCCTCGCTCAACCTCATGCAGTTCCGTATGGAAAATGGCCGCTTCGATGTGGAAGCCTTCGAGCACGCCGTGAAGCTGTGGACGGTGACGCTGGAAATTTCCGTGCTGATGGCGCAGTTCCCTTCCAAGGAAATCGCCGAGCGCTCTTTCCGCTACCGCACGCTCGGCCTCGGCTTTGCCAATATTGGCGGGCTTTTGATGGCAGCCGGCCTGCCTTATGACAGCGATGAAGGCCGCGCGCTTTGCGGCGCGATTTCCGCCATCATGACGGGTGTTTCCTACGCCACCTCCGCACAGATGGCGCGCGAGCTCGGCGCCTTCCCCGGCTATAAAGACAATGAGCCGCATATGCTGCGCGTTATGCGCAACCACCGCAACGCAGCCTATGGCAACAAAGAAGGATACGAAGCGCTGAACATGGCGCCCGTGCCGCTCGACCATGCCCATTGCCCGCAAGCCGATCTCGTCGAACACGCCAAGGCCGCCTGGGATCTTGCCGTTTCCATGGGCGAGGCTTACGGCTACCGCAATGCGCAGGCCACCGTCATCGCGCCCACCGGCACGATCGGCCTCATCATGGATTGCGACACGACCGGCATCGAGCCCGATTTCGCGCTGGTGAAATATAAGAAGCTGGCCGGCGGCGGCCATTTCAAGATCATCAACCGCATGGTGCCTCTTGCGCTGAAGACGCTGGGCTATGACGCGGAGACAGTGAAAGCCATCGGCGATTACGCGGTCGGCCACGGCACGCTGAAAGGCGCGCCCCATATCGGCCACAAGGCGCTGAAAGCCAAAGGCTTTACGGATGAAAAGATCGAAGTGATCGAGGAAAATCTCGCCACCGCTTTCGACATCCGCTTTGTCTTCAACCAGTGGACGCTCGGCCGCGAATTCTGCACCGACGAGCTCGGCCTTTCCGAAGACGAACTCGATAATCTCGATTTCGACATGCTCCGCGCCCTCGGCTTCACCCGCGGGGAAATCGAAGCGGCCAATCTTTACGTCTGCGGTGCCATGACCGTGGAAGGCGCGCCGGGCCTGAAAGACGCGCATCTGCCGGTCTTCGACTGCGCCAATCCGTGCGGGCGCATCGGCAAGCGGTATCTGTCCGCAAGCTCGCATATTCACATGATGGCGGCGGCCCAGCCCTTCATTTCCGGGGCGATCTCCAAGACCATCAATATGCCCAATTCCGCAAGCGTCGAGGATTGCAAGGAAGCCTATATGCTTTCCTGGAAACTCGCGCTGAAAGCCAATGCGCTTTACCGTGACGGCTCGAAACTGTCCCAGCCGCTCAATGCGCAGCTTGTGGAAGATGAAGACCTGGAAGACGAGGACGCGCTTGCCACCTCGCCCGCCGAGGCTCTTTACGCTCAGCCGCAAAGCGAGCGCGTCGCGGCGGTTGCCGAGAAGATCACGGAGAAAGTGGTCGAGCGCGTCGTCGAATATCAAAGCGGCGAGCGCTCCAAGCTGCCGCACCGGCGCAAGGGCTATACCCAGAAAGCCGTGGTGGGCGGCCACAAGGTCTATCTGCGCACCGGCGAATATGACGACGGGCGGATCGGGGAAATCTTCATCGACATGCACAAGGAAGGCGCCGCCTTCCGCAGCCTGATGAACAATTTCGCCATCGCCATCTCCCTCGGCCTGCAATATGGCGTGCCGCTGGAAGAATATGTGGAGGCGTTCACCTTCACCCGCTTCGAGCCCGCCGGCCTTGTGCAAGGCAACGACTCGATTAAGAACGCGACCTCCATTCTCGATTATGTCTTCCGGGAATTGGCGATCTCTTATCTCGGCCGCAACGACCTTGCCCATGTCGATCCTTCCCAGATCGCGCCAGACGCGCTGGGCGGCGGCGAGGGAGAGGGCAAGCTGCCGGCCTCGGCCATTGCCAGCCCCGGCTTCACCCGCAACCCGCAGCTCCAGAACTTCTATGTGGTGCGCGGCGGCGGCGCGGTGAGCGCGGAAGCTTCGGCCACGGCCAGCTCCGCCATGCGCGATGCGCAGGCGGCAGCAGAAGCCATGTCGGCAGAGGCCCTTTCCGCCGAAGCGCGCGGGCCGGAAGTCATGAGCACGACGGTAGACACCGTGGAAGTTGCCCGGATGGTATCGGGGGCTGCCTCCGGCGGCGGGCGCAGCGCCTCTTTTTCCGCCGGTATGACTGCCGTCGCCCAGGCCCGCCTGAAAGGCTATGAAGGCGAGCCCTGCGGGGAATGCGGCAACTTCACAATGGTGCGCAACGGCACCTGCCTGAAATGCGACACCTGCGGCTCGACGAGCGGCTGCTCTTAAAAACTAACGCTTCTTCCAGTGGCACCCTCGGGGTCAGGCCCAGGGGCGCCGCTTGGAACAATGCGCAGGCTGGACCGTTATGTGGACCCCGGGTCAAGCCCGGGGTGACAATTGCGCCTTGCGATGAAGGCACTGCGTCTCCCAACTGCAAAGTGTCACCCCGGCCGGCGAGCCGGGGTCCAAGCAGCCTTGCAGCTTACCGGCGCGCAATAAATTTAGGGTGAGGGGCGGAACTTTCGCTCCCCTTCCCCGTCGCAATTCCGACAAAATGAAGCGCAAGGCTGGATGAAGCGTAACCCGCAAAAGAGAGATCTCTTTATCATGGCCCGCTTGACGACTTTTTTGACCGCCTTTGCCTTTCTCGCCCTTGCCGCCCTGCCCGGCCAGGCGAAAGCGGCGGATATTTACGAGACCCTGAAGGCCGACCCCCAATTTTCCATCCTGGTGCAGATTATCGAAGGGGCGGACCTTGAATGGCGCTATCAGGACGAACGTCCGCGCACCGTCTTTGCGCCGGTGAATGCGGCCTTCGAGAGCATTCCGGGCGGCTATGAAGACATGCTGCCCCCGCTCAACCCTTCCACGAAGGAAAACGTCTCCGCGCTTCTTCTCTACCAGATCGTGCCCGGGCGCGTGCGGCCTGAAACGCTGACGGGACAGGTGACGAGCATGACGACCTTCCAGCGGGGTAAGGTCATGATCGACGGGACGAAAGACCCGCTGCGCTATGGCGGGCGCTTCGGCGGCAATGTGGCAGGCCCGAGCCAGGAAGCCTCGAACGGGCTCATCGTGCCGCTCGATGCCATGCCCATTCCGCAATTCGAGGAAGTGACGCCGCCGAAGCTAGACGCGCCTGAAGCTCAGTAAACGAGCCGGGATCAGGCGAGGAGCGTCCCCGCCCCTTGCCAGAGCACGTATAGCCCGGTTGCGATGACGAGCAGGGCAAAGAGCGTGGTGAGCAGCGCCTTTTTTCCGGCAAGGCGGCGGGCGAGAAGAACGCCCAAGGCGCCGCCTGCCGCCCCGCCCGCCACGAAGAGCCCCGCCACCGGCCAATCGACCAGCCCTGCAAGACTGTAAGAGGTGGCCGTAGTTGCGCCGAAAGCAGCAACGGAGACAAGGGACGAGCCCACCGCATTCAGCATCGGCATGGCGGTTGCGCCGATCAGCCCCGGCACGATCAGAAAGCCGCCGCCGATACCGAAGAAACCGGAGAGCGCGCCGACCCCGAGCCCGGCAAGCACGAGCTTCGGAGCAAGGCGGGGAGCGCTTTCAAAGGTCAACCGGACATCCGGATTACCCAGGGCATCCCGGCGGCGCAGCATCATCGCGCCCACAACGAGCATGAGAAGGCCGAAAAGTGCGAGCAGCTTTTGCCCATCCACGGCCTGGCCCGCCCGCGCGCCAAGCGCTGCGCCGATAATGCCGGAAAGCGCGAACGTGAGCGCGCAGGGCCATTTGACGTTGGCGGCCCGCGCATGACCGGCGAGCGAGAAAAGCGCGCTGGCCGCCACGGCCACCGCGCTGGTGCCGATCGCCGCATGGGGCGAGCTTACCCCCACCACATAGACAAGGAGCGGCACGGCGAGGATGGAGCCGCCGCCACCCACCAGGCCGAGCGTCAGCCCGACCAGAGCACCGGAGGCGAGAGCGAGAAGAATTTGAGGATCCATGGCCGTGCGCTCCTGTTTGAAACGGCTACCTGTTAGGCGGCACGCCGGTTCCAGGGCATGATTGCAAGCAGCCGCGCCATGCCGCACCAGCCGGTGATGCCGGCCATCATCAACCCTGCGCCCACAAACGCGGAGAGCAGGTAGAAGGCCGGCGTAACGGCCGCGCCGAGCACAACCCCGCTCAGCACCAGCGCGCCTGCCGTGATCTGCACCTGGCGGTTCACTTCCATGGGCTGGCTCGTGTCGGCCAGCACGGGCAGGCCCGATTTCTTCCAGGCATCGAGACCGCCTTCCACGATGAAGGCTTCGCAGGAGGCCGCTTCCGCCAGCTTTGCGGCATTCGCGCCTGTGCGCATGCCCGTCTTGCAGTGATAGACGATCATGCCTTTGGGGCTTGTCAGGCTTTTCGGGGCGAGCTGGTCGAGCGGCCAGTTTTCCGCGCCCTGAATACGCTCGCGGGCATGTTCGTCCGCGCCGCGAATGTCGATCAGGCTCGCGCCATCTTTCACGAGTTTCGCCGCCTCTTGCGGCGTAATGGTTTTAAGTGCGGTCATGGTCTTCTCCATCAAAGCCCGGCGCTTTCGAGGCCGGGCACAACGTTCAAGGGCAATAGATCTCTTTCAGGACGGAAAGCAGCTTTGCGGCATTCGGGTCGGCGATGCGGTAGTGGATCACCTGCGCCTCGCGCCGTGTCGCCACCAGCCCGTCCGCCCGCAGCTTCGCCAGATGCTGAGAGAGCGCGGACTGGCCGAGCCCCACCGCTTCGGCAAGCACGCCGACGCTCATTTCCCCGCGCGCCACGAGCTGGCAGAGGATCAGCAGCCGGTTTTCATTCGAGAGCAGCTTCATCATCGCCGCTGCCTCGCCCGCCCGCGCGGCCAGTTCTTCCAGATCGTCCGGCATATGGGTGGCCAGGGTTTCCGCCATTTTTCCGTCCTTTATTTTAGGTATTGCTAATTTAGTATTATCTAATATATATGTCAAGACGAACAGCAAAGGAGGCGTCCCATGACCACGCAGCAAACGGCGCAACCCGAAATCGAGGCCTTTTTCGACGAACCCACCAACACGGTGAGCTACCTTGTGTGGGACCCGGCGACGCGCGAGGCGGCCATTATCGACCCGGTGCTGGATTACAATCACCGCTCGGGCAAGGCCTCCGCCCGCTCCGCCGACGCGCTTCTGAAAGCGGCTGCGGAAAAAGACCTCACCATCACCTGGGTGCTGGAAACCCACGCCCATGCGGACCATCTGACCGCCGCGCCTTATATCAAGGCAAAGACCGGCGCGCCCGTCGGCATCGGCGCGCGCATAAGGGAGGTGCAGAAAATCTTCCGGCCCGTTTTCAACGCCAAGGACGTTTCGGGCGAGGGCACGGAATTCGATCACCTTTTTGAAGAAGGAGAGACGTTCAAGATCGGCACCCTTACAGGCGAGGTTATCGCCACGCCCGGCCATACGCCCGCCTGCATCTCTTACAAGATCGGCGAGAATGTCTTTGTGGGCGACACGCTTTTCATGCCGGACTACGGCACCGCGCGGGCGGATTTTCCGGGCGGCGATGCGGCAACGCTTTACCGCTCCATCCAGAAACTGCTCGCCCTGCCCGGCACGACGCGGCTCTTCATGTGCCACGATTACAAGGCGCCGGGACGCGATACTTATGCTTGGGAAACGAGCGTGGAAGAAGAGCGCACCCGCAACGTGCATGTGCATGAAGGAGTGAGCGAGGCGGAGTATGTCGCCATGCGCCAGAAGCGCGATGCCGGGCTCGACGCCCCGCTGCTGCTCCTCCCCTCGATCCAGGTCAATATCCGGGCCGGGCATTTGCCGCCAGCCGAGGAAAACGGCGTGCGCTATCTCAAGGTGCCGCTAAAGCTGGAAGACGGTTCCCTGGAAGCGGCTCAGCGCTAAGAAATGTCTGCGCCTTAAGCGGGTTCGAGCTTCCCTCCTCTGCCCGCAATAAAGAAAGGCCCGGAGCAACACTCTCCGGGCCTTTCAATTGAGCGGCTTCAGGTCTGGGGATGAGATTTACTGAAGTGCCACCCAATTTTCGTCCGCCTGTTCGATGTAACCGGGAACGTCTTCTTCCCAGGTGCTCTGAACTTTCGGGCTGTAATTCAGGTAAAGCTTGCCGTCGACGATGGTCCACAGCTCGGGCTCCGTCGTCGCCTTGGCGCCTTTGGCCACGCCATAGGCGCACCAGCCGCCATATTGCGGGGCGTATTTTTCAGGGTTTGCGGCGAAGAGGTCGCGGTTCTCCGCGCTGGCGAAACGCCAGGTCGCGCCCTTCCACTCATGCGTATAATCGGCAGAGCCCTGCACGGGTTTGCTCTGTGTGAAATAGGCAACCGGGTCCGTGCCGTTGATCGCCACACCGTCCTCGGTATAGATCTCGCCCTTGCTGGCCGCCATAGCCGCGGGGGTCGTCCCGGCAACAGCAATGATCAGCGCGCCGAGCAGGCCGAAACTCACGGCAAAGCCGTGCACCAGGTCTTTGAACCCGAAACTCTTTGCCGGATACTGATGTGCCATGGAATGTCCTTCCGCTTGCTAGTCGCTTACGCTGTTTCGCGTGGCCAAAAGATGACCGCTGCGCCAAGGCTTTTCCAATCAAGCCCGCACAAAAATGCGTGAGGGCGCGTTAAGCTCTTGAGAAACAGCGCGCGCGCTGCAAGGCCGGGCAAAACAAGGCGGATACGGAAAGAATCGAGGCCGATAAGGGGACCGGAAAATGTCAGAGTTTGCCGCGCTTTTTCTGGGAGCCGCCGTGCTTCTGCTGTACGGCGCAATCTCCCGGCGGCAGGTCGCCAGCTATCTCACGGGGCCTATGCTCTTTGTCGCCATCGGGGCGGCGGCGGGCTTTGCGCTGCAAAATGGCGGTCCCCGGGCCGCGGATATTTCCCATATCCGGCTTCTGGGCGAGCTGACACTGGCGATCGTTCTGTTTACTGATTCGGCCCATCTCAAACCGAAACACCTGCTTCAAGAAGAAAGCTGGCCGGCGCGGATGCTTTTCATCGGTCTGCCCCTGGTGATTCTCGCGGGCGCCGCCCTTGCCTATGTGCTCTTTCCGGGCTGGCCGCTCTGGCTCGCCGTTCTGGCAGGGCTCATTCTCTCCCCCACCGATGCTGCGCTCGGCCGCTTCATCCTGGAGGACCAGGACGTGCCCGAACCCTTGCGCGAGACCTTGAATGCGGAAAGCGGGCTTAATGACGGTTTCGCCCTGCCGCCCATTCTCATTCTGTTGGCCTTTGCTGGGGGCGGCATGGCGCTGGAGCTTAACGAAGGCGCGCTGACCCTCGCCCGGCATCTTGTGCTTGGGCCCCTTTGCGGCATCGTTCTCGGCTTTGGCGGCGGCAAGCTCATCGATTATGCGGCGCGGCGCGGCTGGATGCAGCCGCTCTATCAGCGCCTTGTGGCACCCGCCCTTGCCGTTCTTGCCTATGCGGGCGCTGAACTTATCCACGCCAATGGCTTTATCGCCGCTTATGTAGCAGGGCTGATGATCCCGCTCACCGTCTGCGTCAGCGCGCAGAAATATCTGAAAGAGTTTTCGCAGACCGAGGCCGAACTTCTCACCCTCATCATGTTCTTTCTTTTCGGCGTGCTCATCGTGCCTTTGGGCGCAGAAGCCTGGAGCGGCACCATGGTGCTTTACGCGCTGGCAAGCCTCACGATCATCCGCATCGTGCCCATTGTCGCCTCGCTCGCAGGCACTGGGCTCGGCTGGCGCTCGAAAGGCATCCTGGCTTGGTTCGGCCCGCGCGGCATCGCCTCCATTCTCTATCTGCTTCTGGCGTTTGAAACGCTGGGGCCGGGCAATGCCTTCACCGATCTGGCAGGCCTCGTCTCCCTGACGGTGCTTCTCAGCATTTACGCACACGGTCTTTCCGCCGTGCCGCTGGCGCGCGCTTACGCCGCCCATGCCGAGCGTATCGAGCTGCCGCTGAGACGCCCTCGCAAGAAAGCGAAATAGGCTTACCAGGTGTCGATGAAGGCGCGGCCTTTCAGTCCGGGCTCCATGGGCGGCAGCGATTTCAGCCCGCGCGCGATCCAGTGGCGCGTTTCGGCCGGGTCGATCACCGCATCGATTTCCAGGAAAGAGGCCATATTGGTCGCCTTGCCGTTCTCATAATATTTGGCGACCATTTTCTGGAAGAAGGCTTCGCGCTCGTCCGGGTCTTCGATGGCTTCCATCTCGCGCCGGTAACCGAGCCGCACCGCCCCTTCCAGCCCCATGCCGCCGAACTCGCCGGTCGGCCAGGAGATGTTGAAGAAAGGCGCATGGAAACTGCCGCCCGTCATCGCCTGCGCGCCGAGACCGTAGCCCTTGCGCAGCACGACGGCGAAAACCGGCACGCTCAAATTCGCCGCCGTCACGAACATGCGGCTGACATGACGCACCTGCGCGGTCTTTTCGATTTCCGGCCCCACCATGAAACCCGGCGTATCGCAAAGCGAGAGAATGGGCAGGCCAAACGCATCGCAAAGCTGCATGAAGCGCGCGGCTTTGTCCCCCGCATCCGCGTCGATCGCCCCGCCGAGATGAAAGGGATTATTGGCCATCAGCCCCATGGGCCGGCCTTCGACGCGCACGAGCGCCGTCTTGATGCCGATGCCGAAATCTTTGCGTAGTTCCAGCACGGAGCCTTTATCCACGAGCCCGGCAATGACGTTGTTCACATCGTAAGCGCGCAGCCGGTTTTCGGGAATGACGTGGCGCAGCTTGCGCTGGTCCTCCGCATCCCAGTCGCTGGTAGGCCCCTGGAAGTAAGAAAGGTATTTCTTGCTTGCCTCAATGGCTTCAGCTTCATCTTGCACGGCGACATCGATAACGCCGTTCTTGCGCTGCACATCGTAAGGGCCGACATCTTCGGGCGCATAAGCGCCCAGCCCGCCGCCTTCGATCATGGCCGGGCCGCCCATGCCGATATTGGAATCGGCGGTTGCGATAATCACATCGCAGCAACCAAGCAGCGCAGCGTTGCCCGCAAAGCAGCGCCCGGAGGTCATGCCGACCAGCGGCACCTTGCCGCTCAGTTTCGCGAAAGTGAGGAAGGACGGCGTGTCGAGACCGGCAACGCCTGCCACATCCGTATCGCCGGGGCGCCCGCCGCCGCCTTCGGCCAAAAGCACGACGGGCAGTTTCTGCTCTTCGGCCAGAAAGAGCATGCGGTCCATCTTCTTATGGTTCATCGCCCCTTGCGTGCCGGCAAAGACCGTAAAGTCATAGCCCATCACCATGGCGCGGGCTTTTTCCTCACCGAAAAGATCGCCGTTCACCGTGCCGATGCCGGAGACGAGACCGTCCGCCGGGCTCATCTTCAACAGATCTTCCATGGAGCGGCGGCGGCGCTGCGCGGCAAGCGCCAGCGCGCCATATTCGATGAAACTGCCCTCATCGCACAGATGATCGATATTCTCCCGCACCGTGCGCTGATTGCGTTTCCGGCGGCGGGCAACGGCGTCGGGCCGGTTCTCATCGAGCCCCAGCGCGTGACGCTCGATCACATGGGCAAGGTCGGGGCGGATATAATCGAGATCGACTTCTTCTTCCGCAATTTCCGCCGCATCCGCGCCGTCCGATTCCTCGATGAAGAGGATCGCCTCGCCATCCATCACCGTGGCGTTCGGCACGGCGGCGATCTTGCGCACCGTCCCGCTGATCGGCGCTTTGACCGTGTGCTCCATCTTCATCGCTTCCAAGACGGCGATCTGCTGGCCTTTGGCGATATGCTCGCCTTCTGCCACATCGATGCTGATCACTTTGCCCTGCATGGTGGAAGAAACGGGCTCTGTTCCCGCCGGGCCTTCCACCGCATGAACCGCATGGGCAGCGGCGCCATTTTCATTGGCCGTAAAATAAAGCGCGCGGTGTTCGGCCTCCCTCACAAGCTCGGCGGCATGATCGGCAATGAAGCCGGTATAGACATCGTTCGCTTTCACCTCGGCGCGGGCAAGCAAGTTCTGCAAGAACGCCTTGTTCGTCGCCACACCTTCGATCTGAAATTCACCGAGCGCGCGGTAAGCCCGGCCCAGCGCTTCGCTATAATTAGGCGCGGGCGAATAAGCGATGAGTTTGGCAAGCAGACTGTCATAATGGGGGCTCGTGCGGTAACCCGCATAGCCGAACGTGTCGACACGGATGCCGGGGCCGGACGGCGGCGCAAAGGCGCTGAGCGTGCCCCCCGCGGGCATGGCCTCGCCCGTCTCCGTCATCTTCTCCATATTGATGCGCAGCTGCACCGCATAGCCGCGCGGTGCGGGCGGCGCGCTCAGCCCCACCTCGTCAAGTAAGGCGCCGGCTGCAATACGCAGCTGCGCTTTTACGAGGTCAATGCCGGTCACTTCTTCGGTCACCGTGTGTTCGACCTGAAGGCGCGGATTGGCCTCCATGAAGGCGAAGCTTTTCAGCGGGTCTTTCGCCTCCGCATCGATCAGAAATTCGAAGGTGCCGAGCCCCTTATAGCTTGCGGCACCGGCAAGTTTGCGGGCCGCCGCGCAAAGCGCCTCGCGCAGCGCCGGATCGAGCGAAGGGCTCGGCGCGATCTCGACGAGTTTCTGATTGCGCCGCTGCAAGGTGCATTCGCGCTCGCCCAGATCGATGACGTTCTTTCCGTCCCCGACAATCTGAATTTCGATATGCCGTGCCTTGCGAATAAGTTTCTCCGCATAGACCGCGTCATTGCCGAAAGCGGCTTTGGCTTCCGAGCGGCAGCGTTCATAAGCTTCGGCAAGCTCGCCCGCATCCGTCACCGCGCGCATGCCGCGCCCGCCGCCGCCGGCCAGCGCTTTGAGCATGATCGCGCCGCCTTCGCCTTGCGCTTCCAGAAAGGCCCGCGCTTCCTCAAGGCTCGCCGCCCCCTTCGTGCCGGGGAAAAGCGGCACGCCTTCTTTTTCCGCAAGCGCACGTGCCGCTGCCTTATCGCCGAAAAGCGAGAGCGCTTCAGGCGAAGGGCCGACAAAGGCAATGCCTTCCTTGGCACAGGCCTCAGCAAAGGCGGCGTTTTCGCTTAAAAAGCCGTAGCCGGGGTGAAGGACATCGCAGCCCATTTTCTTCGCTTCGGCCACGATCTGCGCAATGTCGAGATAAGCGACCGCCCCTTCCCCGCTCAAGGCCGCCGCTTCATCGCAAACCCGCACATGCAGCGCGCGCGCATCGTCCTCGGCATAGACGGCAACCGTGCGCAGCCCCAGCTCCGCCGCCGCCCGTGCGATGCGAATGGCAATTTCCCCGCGATTTGCGATGAGCACGCTTTTCATGAACCGGGCCTCCCCAAGCGAATTATCTTTTCTGCTTTAGTAGAGAGGGCTTTACGGGGTGTCAAACGGCTGGGGGGCGGCAAGCGGCCAGGCTGCCTGGACCCCGGGGCAAGCCCGGGGTGACACGCGGAATTTTACGAGAGGCCAGAATTTCGCGAAAGGAATGTGCCTACCAGCTTGCTCAGGCTGTCACCCCGGCTTTATGCCGGGGTCCATCCTGCCTGTGCGGTACGGGTAGCGATGCCCACTGGCCGCCGGCGCATTGACCAGAGAAAGACGAGCCGCCTTATTTCTTCTCCGGCTGCACCACGCGGATGTTCAACTCACGCAGCTGCGCATTCGAGACATCGGACGGTGCCTGCATCATCAGGTCCTGCGCCTGCTGGTTCATCGGGAAGAGCGTCACTTCGCGCAGATTGTCCACACCGGCAAGCAGCATCACCATGCGGTCGATGCCGGGGGCAAGACCGCCGTGAGGCGGCGCGCCGTATTTGAACGCGCTCAGCATGCCGCCGAACTTGCTCTCCACCACGTCCTTGCCATAACCGGCAAGCTCGAAAGCTTTGTACATGACTTCCGGGCGATGGTTCCGCACCGCGCCCGAGGACAGCTCGATGCCGTTGCAGACGATGTCGTACTGGAAAGCGGTCATGCCGAGAATGGTATCGGCGTCTTTCTCGCGGTCCAGCTTGACGAAGTCTTCATGCGGATAATTCGGCATGGAGAAGGGGTTGTGCGAGAAGTCGATCTTCTTTTCTTCCTCGTCCCACTCATACATGGGGAAGTCGACGACCCAGCAGAAGTTGAAGCCTTCTTTCTTCGGCAGGCTTTCAAGGTCGGTGCCGATCTTGACGCGGGCCTGACCCGCGAAAGAGACGAAATGTTTCGGCTGGCCGCAAACGAAGAACACCGCATCGCCGTCTTTCAGGCCAAGCTGGGTGCGGATCGCCTCGGTGCGCTCAGGCCCGATATTTTTCGCGACCGGCCCGGCGCCCTGAATCTCGCCGCCTTCCTCCCGGAAGAAGATGTAGCCGAGGCCCGGCTGGCCTTCGCCCTGCGCCCAGGCATTCATGCGGTCGCAGAACGCGCGGCTGCCGCCGCCCGGCGCCGGGATCGCCCAAACCTCGACCTTCGGATCATTGGCGATGAGGTTGGCAAAGACTTTGAAGCCGCTGCCCGCGAAATGCGGCGTAACTTCTTCCATCTCGATCGGGATACGCAGGTCCGGCTTGTCCGAGCCATATTTGCGCATGGCTTCGGCATAGGGAATGCGCGGGAAAGGATAAGGCGTCACCGCCTGGCCATTGCCGAATTCCTCAAAGAGGCCGTGCAGTACCGGCTCGATCGCGGCAAAGACATCGTCCTGCTCGACAAAGCTCATTTCCATATCGAGCTGATAGAACTCGCCCGGCGAGCGGTCGGCGCGGGCGTCTTCATCGCGGAAGCACGGCGCGATCTGGAAATAGCGGTCGAAGCCGGCCACCATGATGAGCTGTTTGAACTGCTGCGGCGCCTGAGGCAGCGCGTAGAACTGACCCGGATGCAGACGCGAGGGCACGAGGAAGTCACGCGCGCCTTCCGGCGAAGACGCCGTGAGGATCGGCGTCTGGAATTCCATGAAGCCTTCATCGGTCATGCGCCGGCGGATCGAGGAAATCACTTTCGAGCGCAGCACGATGTTCTCATGCAGCGTTTCGCGGCGCAGGTCGAGGAAGCGGTAGCGCAGGCGCGTGTCTTCCGGGTAGTCCGGCTCGCCGAAAACCGGTAGCGGCAGCTCTTCGGCCGGCGAGAGCACTTCCATGCTCTTCACCTGCACTTCGATGGCGCCGGTCACGAGATTTTCGTTCACCGTCTCCGCGCTGCGGGCAATCACCGGCCCTTCGACCCTGATCACCGATTCTGCGCGCACGCGCTCTGCAGCGGCGAAAGGTTCGGCAAAATCCGGGTCGAAAACGAGCTGCGTGATGCCGTAATGGTCGCGCAGGTCGATGAAAAGCAGGCCGCCATGGTCGCGCTTGCGGTGCACCCAGCCGGAAAGGCGAACGGTTTCGCCCACTTGAGCCTTGGTCAACTCGCCGCATGTGTGAGAGCGATATGAATGCATCTGCCGATCCTGACGTCCCTGCCCTTTGCCGGAATGCGAAATTCCGGGGGCGAATCTTAGAAATAAGCCCGGCGCGGAGGCGCGCCGCATGGCCCTTTGGGGGCCGAAAAGCGCATGGAAAGGGGCGATTTGTCAAGCTTTCCCCGTACTTTTCCGGGGACTTTCTGGCGACTTTTCCGGGCTTTTGCCCCGCGCCTTGGAGCGGGAGGCGACAAGGGCTAAGGATTGGGGTATAGGATCGGCGCCATGGATATGATTACGACCACAAAAGACCTCGAAACGCTCTGCAAAAAGCTCGAAACGGCCCCTTACATCACGGTCGATACCGAGTTTTTGCGGGACAAGACCTATTGGCCCAAGCTCTGCCTCATTCAGGTGGCGAATACGGAAGAAGGCTTCCTGATCGACCCCCTGGCGAAAGGCATCGACCTTGCGCCCTTCTACAAGCTGATGGCGCATCCAAAGGTCATCAAGGTGTTCCATGCCGCCCGGCAGGATATCGAGATTTTCTACCATATGGGCGGGGTGATCCCGGACCCGCTTTTCGACACGCAAATCGCGGCCATGGCCTGCGGTTTCGGCGAATCCGTGGGGTACGAGACGCTGGTGCGCAAAATCGCCCGCGAAAAAGTGGACAAGACCTCCCGTTTCACCGACTGGAGCCACCGCCCGCTGACCGAAAAACAGCTGGCTTACGCGCTGGCCGACGTCACCCATCTCAGGCCCGTTTACGAGGCTTTCGCCAAGCAGCTTTCCGATCAGGGACGTGTGCGCTGGGTGGCCGAGGAAATGGCCATCCTGCAAAGCCCGGCGACCTATGATCTCAAGCCCGAAGATGCCTGGAAACGGCTGAAAGCGCGGGTGAAGAACAAGCGCCAGCTCGGGGTTCTGATGGAGCTTGCCGCCTGGCGCGAGCGCGAGGCGCAGAGCCGCGACCTGCCGCGCAACCGGGTGATGAAGGACGATGCGCTGTTCGAGCTTGCCACTCAGCAGCCCAAGGCGCTTAAAGACCTCGACCGTCTGCGCGCCGTGCCCAAAGGCTTCAGCGGCTCGCGCAGCGCCGCCGGCCTTATGGAAGCGATCAAAAAAGGCATGGCGACACCGGAGGAGGAAATCCCCGAGCCCGGCAATGGCCGCGTCATGCCGCCCGGCATCGGCCCCATCGTCGAGCTGTTGAAGGTGCTCCTGAAACTGAAGGCGGAAGAGCACGATGTGGCCTCGAAGCTCATCGCCACGGTCTCCGAGCTAGAGGAAATAGCGGCGAGCGACAAGGCCAAGGTGCCCTCGCTCACCGGCTGGCGGCGGGAGATTTTCGGCGCGGACGCGCTTGCCCTCAAACACGGCAAGCTCGGCCTTTCCGTCAAAGGCAAGAAGCTCGTCGCCGCGCCGCTGCGCGAAGAAAACGAAGAAAGCACGGCAACGGCCGCCGATTGAGGCAGCAGCCGAAGGGCAACCCTAACCGATCACCACTTCGGCCGTGCGCCCTGCCGCCTTGGCAAGGGCGTTCAGGCGCTTTTGCACCGTCTCGCCCATAAAGCTCTCGATCTTTTTGGGCAGTTCCAGCCGCACGCATTTTTCGTCCATGCGCAGCCGGGTCAGCGGCAAGACGCCCAGCCGGGCCGCGCAGAGCGAAAAGGCAAGGCGGAGCGCCAGACCCAGAATGCGCGCACGGTAAGCCTCTTCCTTGCTCAAGCGGCTCGTCAGGTCCCCCAGCACTTCGGCTTCCGCATTGCCTTCATGGCGGTGAAAGCCCACCCGCGCGAGGAACATACGCCCCGGATGGTCGATGCCGACGACAGGGGCGAGCAGGATTTGCTGCATGGCATGATGTGAGCGGTAATCGGGATGCACATACCAGCCTATGTCGGCAAGAATGCAAGCGGCATGGCGCAGCCGTTTCTGCGCCGCGCTCTCGCCAAACCCGCCATCCGAAAATAGCGCCTCGGTCCAGCTCGCCAGTTCCTGGCCGTGCTCGGGAAAGCGGGCCAGGCGCCCGGCCAGGTCCTTGCACCCTTCGATCAGCGGGTCCTTGCGCTTTTCCTCCGCCTCCAGCCCGTCATAGACCACCCCTTCGCGCAGGCCGAAAGAGGAAACCACCACATGGCTTGCCCCCGTCGCCGCCAAAAGCCGCTCCAGCACCAGCGCACCATAGGGGAGCGCGGGAATACGGCGGGAGGAAATGTCGGGAATGCGCGCCAGGCTCTTCGGGCCCATTTTCTCCAGAAGCCCGGCAAGCTGGGCCGCATCGCGCTGCGGGATCACATAATGATGGAGGACGCGCACCGGATAATTGAACTGGGCCATGTGAATACGCGCAAGGTTGCGCCAGACCCCGCCCACCGCATAAAGCGGGCGGCCTTTCATGGAAGAGAGCCACTCGATCTTTTTCAGTTCCTCATCGACGATCTCACCGGCCCGCGCCAGATTGCCCTCGCTTGCCGCTTCAAGGCGCAAAGGGCCGAGCGGCAGGGTAATGCCGGGCGCCAGCGTGCCGGAGGAAACCGCCACAAGCTCAAGGCTCCCCCCGCCCAAGTCACCGACCAGGCCATCGGCATCTGGAATTGCCGATAAGATACCCGACGCGGCCAGCCGCGCTTCTTCCTCACCTGAAAGAAGGCGCACCTCCTGATCGAAAAAAGCCGCGATTTTCTTGAGAAAATCCGGTCCGTCCGCAGCGTCGCGCACGGCGGCGGTCGCCACCACATCCAGTTTCTTGATGCCGATTTCCCGTTTGAGCGCCGCAAACCGGCGCACCGCCTTGATCGCCCGTTCAACGCCCTGCTCATCGAGCTTGCCGGTGCGCGCCACGGCCCGGCCAAGGCCCGCCATGACCTTTTCGTTGAAAATCGGCACGGGACTGCGGGTTGCGCCGGCATATACGACCAGCCGAACCGAGTTCGAGCCGATATCGATGATGCCATATGGCCCCTTGCGCGAGGTATGCGCGGGGCCCTTACCGGGGGAGTTTGAGGTCACGGACTGGACTTGCGTTTATTTTCGGGACTTCAGTTCTACAGCCGGAGGCTCGTCCCGTTCAAGTGAGCTGCCGCGTCCTGACAGGCTCGGATTGTCCATGAAGAAGTGGTGGGCGTTGAAAGGCTCCTCGCCCGGCGCCGGTTTGATGCGCTGATAGCTGCCATCGGGCAGCATCCGCCAGCTCTGCTGGTTGTCCTTCAGGTTGGCAACCATGATCTGATCGATGATCTGCGCATGGACGGTGGGGTTGCGCACCGGCACCAGCACCTCGACCCGCCGGTCGAGATTGCGCGGCATCCAGTCGGCGGAGGAGAAATAGACCTTCGCGTCATCGGACGGCAGGCCGTGGCCATTGCCGAAACAGACGATACGTGAGTGTTCCAGAAAACGCCCGACAATGCTCTTCACGCGGATGTTTTCCGAAAGTCCCGGCACACCGGGACGCAAGCAGCAAATGCCGCGCATGATGAGATCGATATGCACGCCCGCCTGGCTTGCCTCGTAGAGCGCGTCGATGACGATGGGATCGACGAGCGAGTTCATCTTCGCCCAGACCTGCGCGGGCCGGCCGGCTTTGGCATGGGCGATCTCGCCGCGAATATCTTCCAGAAGCCGCGCGCGCAGCCCCGCCGGCGACATGGCGATCTGTTCCAGCTCTTCGGGTTCGGCATAGCCCGTCAGATAGTTGAATATCCGCGCCACATCGCGCCCGATCGCCGGGTCCGTCGTGAACATGGAAAGGTCGGTGTAAATCTTCGCGGTGATCGGGTGATAGTTACCGGTGCCAAGGTGCACATATGAGCGCAGCGCCCCGCCTTCCCGGCGCACCACCATGGAAAGCTTCGCGTGGGTCTTCAGCTCGATAAAGCCGAATACAACCTGCACGCCTGCCCGTTCCAGGTTCCGCGCCCAGACGATGTTAGCCGCCTCATCAAACCGCGCTTTCAACTCCACAAGCGCGGTGACGGATTTGCCCGCCTCCGCCGCCTCGATCAGCGCCTGCACGACGGGCGAATCCTTCGAGGTCCGGTAAAGCGTTTGTTTGATCGCCACGACGTCCGGATCGTTGGCGGCCTGGCGGATGAACTGCACCACCACATCGAAACTCTCATAAGGGTGATGCACAACGATGTCTTTGGCGCGGATCGCGGCGAAACAGTCCCCGCCATAATCGCGCACCCGCTCGGGGAAACGCGCATTATAGGGCGTGAATTTGAGATCCGGGCGGTCATCAACGATCAGGCTATTGGTCTGCGCAAGGCCCAGAAGCCCGTCCACCAGCACCACTTCCTGCGTCGAGACATGCAGTTCGGAAGCAACGAACTCGCGCAAGGAAGGCGGCATCCGCGCCTGCATCTTCAAGCGGATCACCGTGCCGCGGCGGCGGCGCTTCAGCGCGCTTTCGTAATAGCGCACCAGGTCTTCGGCCTCTTCCTCGATTTCGATATCGCTGTCGCGGATGATGCGGAAGGCGCCTTGGCCCATCACTTCATAGCCGGGGAAAAGCCGGTCGAGAAAAAGCCCGATCCAGTTTTCAAGGCTGAGAAAGCGGATGCCCGAGGCCCCGCCCGTCTGATCGGGCAGGCGCACGAAGCGTTCGATCTGCGCGGGGATCGGCAAGAGCGCTTCCATCGAGGTGCCGAGCCTGCGGCTTCTCAATTGCAGCGCAAGCGTGAAACCGAGATTGGCGATGAAAGGAAAAGGATGCGCCGGGTCGATGGCAAGCGGCGTCAGCACCGGAAAGACTTGTTCCAGAAAGCGCGTTTCCAGCCAGTCATATTCTTCCGCCGTTACTTCTTCCGGGTCGAGCACGGCAATGCCGTTTTCGCGCATCTCCTGGCGCAGCAAATCCCATTGGCGCTGCTGCTCGGCCATCAGCTCATTGGCGGCGGCATTGACCCGCTCAAGCTGCTGCGCGGCGGTGAGCCCGTCCTGGCTCAGCGTTTCAACGCCCGCCGTCACCTGCCCGCGCAGGCCCGCGACGCGCACCATGTAAAACTCGTCGAGATTGTTCGAGGAGATGGAAAGAAAGCGCAGCCGCTCCAAGAGCGGGTGATTGAGATTGCCGCATTCTTCCAAAACGCGCTTATTGAATTCGAGCCAGGAAAGCTCGCGGTTCATGAAGCGCGCAGCCGAGGCCGGGTCGATATGCTCGAAATCGGCGCTATCCACTGCCGCATGTTTCATTTCCAGCGGCCCGTCCGGCGCCACAATAGCGGGCACCTGCTGAATGGCTTCGCTCGATCCTGAAGATGCGCTCATAATCGTTTCCCCGGCGCGCAGGCTTTCCGCGCGTTCCGTTAAATTCCTGATGTCCTTGAAATTACGTCAAAAACGTAACCGAGTCATGACAAGCGCGGCAGGTTTAGGGCGTCCTTTACGGCCTAAAGGGCGCTTTCTTCCCGGTTTTTAAGGATTTCGGCGGCAAGCGGCACAGTTATGGGCCTCTTCCCGGCAAGCGAAGCCCGGTCCAGCGCCTCCACAAGCGCGCTCAGCGCCGCAAAAGAGCGCTCCATGCGCGGCACGAGATAGGAAATGACCGGGGCCGGCACCGCAAGCTGGCGGTCATCGAAGAGCTTGATCATCAGCGCCGATAAAAGCGCATCGTCCGGCGCGCCGATCTCCGCGCAAGGCACGGCCTTCAGCCGCGAGGAAAGATCGGGCAGGCTTACGGGCCAGCGCGCGGGCGGCTCCTTGCCGGTCAGCAGCAGAAACCCCTTCGTCTCCCGCACCAGATTGATGAGATGAAACAGCGCGGGCAGCCCCTCGCCTTGCAATGCCTCGCCGTCCTCGACAATCACCGCCCCTGCTTCGGCAAGCTCCGGCACGACTTTTTTGGTGAGCTTTGCCGCCTCGATGCGCCGCGCGCCCGAACGGGTGCGCCACACTTCGGCAAGATGCGTCTTGCCTGTGCCGGGCGCACCGGCCAGCGCCAGCACCGCATCGGGCCAGTCCGGCCAACGGTCGATCAGCGCAACGGCATGCTCGTTCGCCGGGGCGACAAGAAAATCCTCCCGGCCGCGCGCGGGCCTGTGTTCCAGTTCCAGGGGAAGCTGCTCAGCTTTCACCCGTCTCTCCTTTACGCTTACTCATCCCTCTACGCTTACTCATCACTGTCTTTACGGACGCCTTGCAGGTCTTCATGTCCAAGCCCGGTGCCCCGGTAAAGCGGGCTTGCCTCATAGCTGCGCACGCCGAAACGCGCAAGCACACCGATGGCTGCGGCAATGGGCACGGCCAGCAACACCCCGACAAAACCGAACAGCGCGCCGAAGGCAAAAAGGGCGAACATCACCCAGACCGGATGCAGCCCGACACGGCTGCCCACGAGTTTGGGGGTGAGGAAATTCCCCTCGACGAACTGCCCGATGACGAAGACGCCGATCACGACGCCGATCGACATATAATCCTGCGGGCCGAACTGCAAAATGGCGAGCAGCGTCGCCACCAGAAAGCCGCTGATCGTGCCGACATAGGGAATGAAGCTGATAATCCCCGCACCAAGCCCGACAACGAGGCCGAGATTGAGCCCGGCCAGCGACAGGCCGATGGCATAGAACGTGCCGAGCACCAGACAGACCGTGCCCTGCCCGCGCACGAACCCGGCCAGCACCGCATCCATTTCCCGGAAAAGGCCGCGAATGGTCATGGCATGCTCACGCGGCAAAAGCTCATCCACCCGCTCCACCATATTGTCCCAGTCGAGCAGCATGTAGAACGCGACGATGGGCGTGATGACGACGAGAGAGAAAAGGCTGATGATCGCCACACCCTGTTTCCACACCTCGCCCAGCGCGCTCAGCGCCCAGGAAACAAGCCCCGCGCCCGCCTTATCGATCGTGTCGCGAATATCCGTGCTGCCTAAAAGCACTTCTCCGACCCGGCCCTGGCTCAAATGCGCCAGCCATTCCTGCACCCGGTCGGCAATTCTGGGCAGGCTTTCGACCAGCGCCACGGTCTGCTCGTAAAGCAGCGGTACGAGCAGAACCAGAAAGGCCACGATCAGCAGCACGAAAATCACGGTGATGACGCTGGTCGCCAGCAACCGGGAAAAACCGCGCTCCTCCAGCCAGTCGGCAAAGGGGTCGAGCAGATAGGCCACCGCCAGTCCTGCGACGAAAGGCAGAAGAATGCCGCGCAGCAGCCAAAGCAATAGGATGAAGACAAAAAGTCCGATGCCCCAGAAAAGCGCCTGGCGTTGAACGGTCATGGATTTTCCCTTTTTCCCTGCTCTTCGCTCACAACGGTATCGGCCGCCGGCCGCCCGGGCAGCGCCCAAAGCCCCATATGCCCGCCCCAGCGCAGCAGATAGCCAAGCGCGGAAACACCTGTCGTTGCTGCCGTCACGATGACCAGCATATCGACCGCCGCTGCCGCCTCAAGTCCGCTGCCCGCCACCGCCAGCACGAGCGCGGCAAGTGCGATCTGCGCGGCGGTATTGGCTTTCGAAATCAGCGCCGGGTCCATGGCAAGCGGCATGGCCATCACCCAGCCAAGCACCACCCCGCCCACGATCATCACATCGCGGGAGACGACGAGAAGCACCAGCCAGTCCGGCAGAAAACCTGCCCAGCCGAGCGAGACGTAGATGCTCACCAGCAGCGCCTTGTCCGCCACGGGATCGAGATAAGCGCCAAGCTCGGAGCGGGCGGCAAGCTGGCGGGCAAGAAACCCGTCCACCGCATCCGACAGGCCCGCGGCAACGAACAGCCAGAAGGCGAGCATCATCTCACCGTTCAAGATCGAATAGATGATCACCGGCACCAGAAAGAGCCGCGCGATGGTAATGATGTTCGGCAGCTGGTTCATGGGGTAGCGCCGGTGCTCCGGGCAATCGGGAAGGCTTTAGACTACTGGCGCGCTGCCAGCACCCAATAGCCCTCCATTTCCATCAAGGAGAGGTTCTGCTGGGCAAGAGTGAGGCCGAGACTGTCCGCCGAGCCCTGATAATCGATCTCCACCAGCGCCCCTTCCGTCGAAAGGCCGACCAGCGTGACCCGGCTCACATTCGGCGATTGCTCGAGTTTGCGCTTGATGGAGACCCACTCGCCCATGGAATTGAACCGCACGGAGGCGGAAAGCGCCGCCGCTTCTCCCTTGGCGACCGTGCTCTGGGCTTTCCATTCCTCGGCCAGATGATCGAGATAAAGCTCCGCAGCCTGGCGGCCCAGCGCCTCCAGGCTTTCCTCGCCGCTCACCCGGCGGCTCCAGCGCCGCGCGGGCATGACGGAGCCTGCCTCGTAAAGCACCATATCGGCCTGCAGCCCGCTTTCACCGGCAGGCGAGGCTTCGGCCACGATGACGCGGTTCGTGCCATAGCGCTCGGCAAAGGCTTGCAGGGCCGCATCATCGCCCGCCGCTGCCGCCTCCGCGCTCAGCGTCGTCAGATCTTCCAGATCGCCGAGCGGCAGCGTGAGGGGGGTCAGCCGGTTGGCAAGGTCCATACCCGCCCAGGCCGCGCGCCAGGGATTGTCGTCCCACAATTGCCGCGTGCCGCCAATGTCCCGCCAGAGCGGCAGCAGCAGCGCGGGCTTTGCCTGCGTATCGGCATAAGGAATGTCGTATTGGCGCAGCAGGCGGCGCACGCCTTCGCTGTTGAAGGTCACGGTCAAGGTCGCAAGATAGCGCGTCGTGCTGGTCTTCTCCCCCGCCACCTGAAAGGAGCGCACGAGGCTCTGCGCCGTCGCTTCATCGGCGGCCGGCAGGCGCGCCCAATCCTCGCGCCGCGTCACCTTGCGCAGCACTTCTTCAAAAGCGCGGGTCTGGCCCTCGGCCACCGCCTTGGCGCGGGCTGCCGTCGCATTTTCGGCGCTCGCATCGACCGGAATGCCCGAGACACGGTAAACATCGCCCGCGATGGCCGGCGCAGCCCCCAGCATGGCCGAAAGAACCAGCGCCGTGGCTGCCGCCAAAGTTGCAAAAAAAGAGCCCCGCCTCGTTTCCATCGCCCTTGCTGCCTTTGCTTCCCGAAGAACCCTGAACATCTTGAAAAAACTTTGGAAATCGGGCCGAAGCCGCTTTTCCTTCACGAAAGCCGACCCTACACCAAGGCCGGGGGAGCCGGAAGGCGGCTGCGGCACTTTTCCCGCCCCTCATTTAAAGGCAGGGAAGCACTTGCTTTATGACCGTTTTTCGGGTGGGTTAGCGCCCAGAAAGTCACTGGCCCCGCTCATGAAACCCGCCCATGGGCCGTATGCCGGGCCTCCCTCTCGATAAAGGCTTGAGATGTCCTCGTCCGACCGCCCCAACCGCTACACTTATAAAGACGCCGGCGTCGATATCGACGCGGGAAACGCGCTTGTCAAAGCCATTGGCCCGCTCGCCCGCTCCACCGCCCGTTCGGGCGCCGATGGCAGCCTTGGCGGTTTCGGCGGCCTTTTCGATCTCAAAGAAGCCGGCTTCACCGATCCCGTGCTCGTCGCCGCCAATGACGGGGTGGGCACGAAACTGCGAATCGCCATCGAAAGCGGCATCCACGGCACGGTGGGCATCGATCTTGTGGCCATGTGCGTCAACGATCTCATCGTGCAGGGCGCCGAGCCGCTTTTCTTCCTCGATTATTTTGCCACCGGCAAGCTGGCCGTCGGCATTGCCGAAGACGTGGTCGCGGGCATCGCGGATGGCTGCCGCCAGGCCGGCTGCGCGCTCATCGGCGGAGAAACGGCGGAAATGCCGGGCATGTACGCCGAAGGCGATTATGACCTTGCCGGTTTTGCCGTGGGCGCAGCCGAGCGGGGCACGCTTCTGCCGCGCGCCGATATCGGCGCAGGCGATGTGCTGCTCGGCCTTGCCTCGAGCGGTGTTCACTCCAACGGCTATTCGCTGGTACGCCGCCTGGTGGCCGATCACGAGCTTTCCTATGGTGCGGACTGCCCCTTCGCCCCCGGCACCTCGCTCGGCGCGGCGCTGCTCACCCCTACCCGCATCTATGTGAAGCCGCTTCTTTCCGCGATCAAGGAAACGGGCGCGGTCAAAGCCATGGCCCATATTACCGGCGGCGGCTTTACCGAAAACATTCCCCGCGTCTTGCCCGACAATCTGATGGCCGAGATCGATGGCGCGGCCTGGTCGCTGCCTCCCGTCTTCCGCTGGCTGATGAAACTCGGCGGCATCGAGCGCGATGAAATGGGCCGCACCTTCAATTGCGGCATCGGCATGGTTCTCGCCGTGGAGGCGGAACGCGCCAAAGACGTCACGGCCCTTCTGGAGCGGGAAGGCGAAACCGTCTTCACCCTCGGCACGCTGAAAGAGCGCGCCGCGGACGCCCCTCATGTCGTCATTAATGGCGAGCTCGGCTCGGCGCCTGCGGGAGCTGCCTAATGAAAGTCGGCGTTCTCATTTCAGGGCGGGGCAGCAATCTTGCCTCGCTGATCGAGGCCTGCGCCGCGCCGGATTTTCCCGCCGACATCGTGACGGTGATTTCCAACAATCCCGGCGCCAAAGGCCTTGAGGTCGCGGAGAAAGCGGGCATTCCCGCCCGCGCCATCAATCACCGCGATTTTGCCAAGCGCGACACGTTCGATGCCTGTCTCAGCGAAGCGCTGGAAGAAGCGGGCGCCGATTTCATTTGCAATGCCGGCTTCATGCGTATCCTGACGGACGGCTTTGTCGAGAAATGGTGGAACCGGCAGATCAATATCCACCCTTCCCTGTTGCCCGCCTTCAAAGGCCTCAACGTCCATGCCCGCGCCATCGAGGCGGGCGTGCGCATTTCCGGCGCAACGGTCCATTACGTGCGCCCGGAAATGGATGAAGGCCCCATCATCGCCCAGGCCGCCGTGCCCGTTATGATGGACGATACGGAAGAAACACTGGCCCAGCGCGTGCTGGAGGCCGAGCACAAGCTCTACCCCCTCGCCCTGCGCCTTGTCGCGGAAGGGCGCGTGCGCATCGTCAACGAACGCGCCGTCATCTCCCCCGCCCCCGAAGGCCTGCCGCCCACGCTGATCGTGCCAGGGCTTTAAATTCACGACATTTCGTCGCCCCGGCACTCGTTGCCGGGGCCCATTGGCCTAACGGCAAATATCCTCGTAGAGGTCTTTCCACTCCGGGTTCAAGCTCTCGATCTGCCTGATTTTCCAAACCCGTGGCCATTCCTTCATCGTCTTTTCTCTTTGAATGGCGTTTTCGGCTGCCTCAAATCTTTCGGCATAAACGAGCGTATGCACTTTATATTTCCTGGCGAATGTCGAGCCGGCACCTTGCCGGTGTTCCCATACGCGCCGGGCAAGATCGTTTGTCACGCCGATATAGAGCGTCCCGTGCTTACGGCTTGCGAGAATATAAACGTAAAAACTCATAGGAATGAGCGCACTTGAGAAAGACCGCATCGAGATTGCGGAACGCCTGGGCTGTAAGCAACAAACCTCCGATTGCGTAGAGGTGCGAGTGGGTCCCGGGAATAAATCCCGGGACGACGCTTCAAAGATGGTCGCAAAACAAAACGGGCGCCCCGAAGGACGCCCGCCAAACTTCCAAAACCTTCAGCCTTAGCCGACGATTTCTTCATCCTTGAAGAAGAACTTGATTTCTTCGGCAGCCGTTTCCGGCGCGTCCGAACCGTGCACGGAATTGGCTTCGATGGACTCGGCGAAGTCGGCGCGGATCGTGCCGGGGGCCGCTTCCTTCGGGTTCGTTGCGCCCATCACTTCGCGGTTCTTGGCAACGGCGTCTTCGCCTTCCAGAACCTGCACGACGACGGGGCCGGAGATCATGAAGGAGACCAGTTCACCGAAGAAGGGGCGCTCTTTGTGAACGGCATAAAAGCCTTCCGCCTGTTCCTTGGTCAGGTGAACGCGTTTTTGCGCAACGACGCGCAGGCCCGCGCTTTCCAGCCGGTCAATAATCTTGCCCGTGATGTTCCGGCGGGTCGCATCCGGCTTGATGATGGAGAAGGTGCGCTGAACAGCCATGTGAAGTCTTTCCCGTTTCCTGAGGGTCGAAAGGATTTGCGCGCCTTATAGCGGGCGGCGGGCGCGGCGGCAACAGCCCTCACGGCTCAAAAAATCGCGCGGGCGCCGGAAATCCTTGCCCAGAGGCGCCCCGGCCATGCTAGAAGCCGGGTCCGAGGCGAAAAAATGCTGCATATTAACGATCTGACATACCTTATCGAGGGTCGGGTGCTGCTCGATCACGCCACCGCGGCCATCCCGAAGGGCCATAAGGTCGGCCTGATCGGGCGCAACGGGACAGGTAAATCCACCCTCCTGAAACTCATCGCCGGTGAAATCCCCGGCGAGGATAGCGGCATATCGATCCCCAAAGCCGCCCGCCTCGGCATGATGGCGCAGGAAGCTCCCAGCGGCCCGGACCGGCTGATTGATTACGTGCTCGCTGCCGATGAAGAACGCGCCGCGCTTTTAAGCGAGGCGGAAACGGCGCGCGATCCGCACCGTATTGCCGAGATCCAGACCCGCCTGTCCGACATCGATGCGCATGGCGCCCCGGCCCGCGCGGCAACGATCCTGGCCGGGCTCGGTTTCGACGAAGCGGCCCAGCAGCGCACCTGCGCGGAATATTCGGGCGGCTGGCGCATGCGCGTCGCCCTTGCCGCCATTCTTTTTTCCCAGCCCGATATTCTGCTGCTCGACGAGCCGACGAACTATCTCGACCTTGAGGGCACCGTATGGCTGGAAAGCTATCTGAAGTCCTATCCCCACACCGTCATCATCGTCAGCCACGACCGCGATCTTCTGAACCGCGCGGTGAACGGCATTCTGCATCTGGAAAACTGCAAGCTCACGTATTACACGGGCACCTATGACCAGTTCGAGAAAGAGCGGCGCGCCAAGCTCGAACAGCAGATGGCCTATAAAAAGAAGCAGGAAGCCCAGCGCCGCCACATGGAATCCTTCGTCGAGCGCTTCCGCGCCAAGGCCAGCAAGGCGCGCCAGGCGCAAAGCCGCCTGAAGGCGCTCGCCAAGCTCGAGCCTATCGCCGATATCGTGGAAGACCGGGTGAAGCCCTTTCACTTCCCCGCGCCCGAGCGCCCGCTCGCCTCGCCTATCATCCGGCTGGAGCATGCCAGTGTCGGCTATGAACCCGGCAAACCCATTCTGCGCGATCTCGATTTGCGCATCGACCAGGATGACCGCATCGCGCTTTTGGGCGCAAACGGCAACGGCAAATCCACTTTCGCCAAACTGCTCTCCGACCGGCTGCGGGTCGAAGCAGGGCATTGTTATAAATCGAAGAAGCTTCGTGTCGCTTACATCGCCCAGCATCAGCTCGACGAGCTCAAACCCAAAATGAGCCCTTACGATCATTTCCGCGAGCTGATGCCCGATGCAACGCAGGCGCAGGTGCGCGCCCGCGCGGGCTTTTACGGCTTCGGCGCGGAGAAGGCGGATACGCTGGTCGAGAACCTTTCAGGCGGCGAGAAGACGCGTCTTCTCTTTGCGGTCGCAACTTTCGACAAACCGCATCTCCTCATCCTGGACGAGCCGACGAACCATCTCGACATCGATTCCCGCGAAGCCCTCGTCATGGCGGTGAACGAATATGAAGGCGCGGTCATTCTGATCAGTCACGACCCGCATCTTGTCGAGACCTGCGCGGACCGGCTCTGGATCGTCGCGGAAGGCGGCGTTTCCCGCTGGGAAGAGGACATCGAGGCATATAAACGCTGGCTGCTCGACCGCAACCGGCGCTCCGGCGCGCGAAAAAACAATGTCGACGAAGAAGCGGCCGCTATCGTCGCAAAGAAAGACGCCCGCCGCATCGCCGCTCAAGCCCGCGCCGAACTCTCACCCCTGAAAAAGAAAATCGCCGCGGCGGAAAAAGAAATGGCCCGCCTGCAAAAAGGTGTTGAGAAAATGGAAGCGGCGCTTGCCGATCCTACCCTTCACCAGCAGAACCCGAACAAGGCCAGCCAGATCGCCAAACTGCGCGCGGACACGCTCGCTACGATTTCCAAACTGGAAGAAGATTGGCTCGCCGCCAGCGAAGCCTACGACACCGCCCAGCAGGAAGCGAAGGCGGGGTAGCCGCCCCACCTAGAACCCTGCGCGCAATTTTCCTTCTTCGACATAGCCCTCGACCAGCGTCCGGTCGTGCCCCGCCATCATGATGATGCCGGGCTCTTCGTCATGCAGGCGTTTGAGTTCCGCCAATTCCCAATGCACCATGTCGCGGTCTTCGTTGAGGAAATTGTAGCTGACGAAACGGGGCCGCGCTTTCATCGTGGTCACGCTGTCGAAGTGCCAGGCGATATCCCCGATCATCAGATACTCGCTGCCGTTTTGAAGCTGCACGAAAACCATCTGGCTGCCCGGCGTATGGCCCGGTGCCTTGATCAGCGCTACACCCGGCGCAAGCGCGTATGTGCCTTCATAGGCAAGCGGCTCGTATCCTTCAAGCGCGCCCTCTTTAAACTGGGCCGGATCGCGGTAAGCGGGAAAGGCAAGCTGTTCTTCGGTAAGCCGCATTTGCTTGCGGAAACGTTCGCCATCCGCTGCCGCCGCAAGCCCGCCGATATGGTCCATATGTTCATGGGTGATGACGATATGATCGGCGCTTTCCATCGCCGCCATCATGCGCCCGTATGAGTCCATATCGACCGCCGTGGCGCCTGCCTCTTTCGCTTGGCTGGGTTCGGCTGCCGTATCGACCACGATATGCCCGTCCGGAAAAACGATCTTGTAGGAATAGACCGCCATTTCCCGCATCGACCATTCCCCGCCTGAAATCACGGCAGCGCCCGGAAATTCCAGCGAGCCGACATGTTCCACCGCAATGGAGGTGGGCTTATCACCGGAAACGGCATTCGCCTTCTCCCGCAGCGTTTCGATGTTGAGAGAGAATTGCGGATCTTCCGGCACATGGCTTTCCACCACATACCAGTAATAGGCCGCGCCAAGTACGATGACGAGCAGCGCGACAATGGCCGATATGGTCTTGCCCTTGGACATGGAACTCCCCCCTCCTATGCCGTGCCGAATTACGTCTAACGCAAATGGCGATTACCGCCCGCCATTCAAGCGGGGATAAAATATTTTAGGCCTTAAGCCTTCTTCTCCCAGCGCCCCTGATCGCTTTGCTGCCAATATGTCGCGTCATGCCCGCCGGCCTTGATTTGCTGCCAGTCGGTGCGGGCTTTCGTCACCGCTTCCGGGTTATTGCCGTCGAAAAGCAGTACCACGCGCTCGTAAGGGGTCAGGTCGCCAGCAGGCGCCCCGTCCACCAGAAAGAGGACATTTGCCTCGTTCGGATTTTCATCCTGCGTGGTCAGGAAAATGGGCTGCATATCGGGCGGCCCGTCTGCCTGCGTGCCATGGGGGAGAAAACTATCGTCCTTATACGTCCAAAGAACGCTATTGAGCGGCTCAAGACGCTCCTCGTTTCCCACCTGCACCACCGCGCGCCAGCCGCGCTGCAGCGAGCGTTCGAGCAGGTCCGGCAGAACCCGCTCGAGCGGCATTTGCATGAGATGATAGAAAAGCACCTCGGCCAAGATCAGTCCTCATAGTGGCTGGCGACCAGCCGGTCGAGCAGGCGCACGCCGTAACCCGAGCCCCAGCTCGTGTTGATGTCGCTGGCGGGCGAGGACATGGCTGTGCCGGCAATGTCGAGATGGACCCAAGGCACATCTTTGACGAAGCGCTGCAGGAACTGAGCCGCGGTGATCGAGCCGCCGAAACGTCCGCCGACATTCTTCATGTCCGCGAACTTACTGTCGATCATCTTGTCATAGGCAGGGCCCATGGGCATGCGCCAGACCTTTTCGCCTTCGCGCTCGCCGACATTGAAAAGCTGATCGGAAAGCTCGTCATTATTCGAGAAAAGGCCCGCATATTCCTGGCCGAGCGAAACCATGATGGCGCCCGTCAGCGTTGCAAGGTCGATCATGAATTTCGGCTTGAAGCGGTCCTGCGTATACCAAAGCGCATCGCACAGTACGAGGCGGCCTTCCGCATCGGTGTTGATCACTTCGATGGTCTGACCCGACATGGAGGTGACGATGTCGCCCGGGCGCTGGGCATTGCCGTCTGGCATGTTTTCCACGAGCCCGATCACGCCGATCGCGTTCACCTTCGCCTTGCGGCCCGCAAGCGCGCGCATCAGGCCGGCCACGCAGGCCGCCCCGCCCATGTCGCCTTTCATGTCTTCCATACTGGCCGCCGGCTTGATGGAAATACCGCCCGTGTCGAAACAGACGCCCTTGCCGATAAAGGCGATGGGCTGCTCGCCCTTCTTGCCGCCTTCCCAGCGCATGACGACGAGCTGGCTTTCCCGGCGCGAGCCCTGCCCCACCCCGAGCAGCGCGCCCATGCCGAGTTTTTCCATCTGCTTTTCGCCGAGCACTTCGATCTTCAGGCCAAGCTCGCTCATCTCCTTTACGCGCGCCGCAAACTCTTCCGGATGAAGGATATTGGCCGGCTCGTTGACGAGATCGCGGGCGAAGAAAATACCGTCGGCGAGTTTGGCGAGATCGGAGAAAGTACGCCGCGCTTTTGCCGTCGCATCCGACATGATGACGGCCTTGGCGAGTTTGACCTTGCCGTTCTCGTCCTTCTTCTTGGTCTTGTATTTGTCGAATCGGTAAGCGCGCAGCTTCATGCCGAAGGCGAGCCGGGCGGCCAGCTCATCCATTTCCAGCGCAAGGCCCTTGGTATCATCGAGCCAGATAGCGAGATCCTTATCCGTGCCTTCGGCAAAGCGGCCCGCGATCTTGCCGCCCAGATTTTCTGCTTCCGTCGGCGTCAGCTCCGCCGGATCGCCGAGCCCCAGGATGACGAGGCGGGCCGCCGAAACGCCTTTCGGCGCCAAAAGTTCAACGAAACTGCCCTTTTTTCCTTCGAAATTGGCCGCTTTCGCCGCTTTTTTGAGGGTTCCGCCGGTTTTTTTGTCGATTTCGGCCAGCCGGCCCTTGAAGGTCGTTCCCTTGGGGGCGGTAAGCAGCAGCACGCCGGCGCGCGGCAGCGAATGATCGGCAAAAGAGATGTTCATGAGACCCTCATTGTTTTTGCACTAGGAAACCGCTACACGCGCCCTTAACGGACAGATGTCCAGGATAGGGTCGCGCGGCGGGCGCATTTATTTATACTAACCATTCCGGTCGCTTAGCGGGCTATCCTATCGGAATTCGGGGGGTAAAAAAGGGGGCTCCTCGAAGGAGCCGTAAATTCCGCCGCGAGGGGGCCCCGAGAAGCGCCAGCAAGGCCGAGACGGATACCGACTTAATGAAGGGCCGACAATGAGGGGATTGTCCCGCTACATCATTACCCAGATTGCCGGCCCCTTCGCCGTGGCAACACTCATTCTGACCGGCATCATCTGGCTGACCCAGGCGCTGCGCCTGCTCGACGTGGTGGTGATGCAGGGGCAATCCGCCGGGACCTATTTCGTGCTGACCATGCTCGCCATGCCGAGCGTCATAACGATCATCCTGCCGATCGCCTTTTTCTTCGCCGTCCTCTACGCCCTCCACCGGCTTTATTCGGATAGCGAGCTTGTGGTGATGTTCTCCGCCGGCATCAGCCGCTGGGGCATCGCCCGGCCCGTCATTCTCATCTCGCTTGCCGTTTCGCTTTTACTCGTGTCGTTCAGTATGTTCCTCAGCCCGGCCGGACTTCGCGAAGTGGCAACACGCGTTCAGGAGATCCGCACCGATGTGATCACCGCCGTCATCCGGGAAGGACAGTTCAATAATCCCTCTCAAGGCCTGACCGTCTATGTGCGCGAGCAAGGCGCGGGCGGCACGATCCAGGGCATTCTCGTGCATGACAACCGTGATGCGACGCAGCCTGTCACCTATATGGCCGAGAACGGGCAGCTCATCAAATCGGATGCTGGACCGCGGCTCTTGATGTTCAACGGCAATATTCAGCGCACGATCAAAACCGATGAAGGCCCTTCGATCACGCTGCTTTATTTCGACAAATACACCTATGATCTCGCTTATCTCGCAGGCGATCCGGAAGATGTTTATTACGAAGCCTCGGAACGTTTCTTCCACGAACTTCTCTGGCCCGCTGAGGACGACGTTTACGGGCAGAACTACTATCCCGAGCTTTTCGCCGAAGCGCATCAGCGTCTTTCGACGCTGCTTCATCCGCTCATGTTCGCCGCTATTGCGCTCGCAAGCCTGATTTCGGCGGAGTTCAACCGGCGCGGTTATACGGTTCGGATCATCGGCGCGGTGACCGTCGCCATTCTGGTGCGTATTCTTTGCCTCGGCATCCAGAACCTCACGGTCAAGACGCCGCTGCTCGCCATCGCGCTTTACGCGGTGCCCATCGGCGTCATTCTCATATGTCTCGCGATGATCCTCAGGCCCGACCTTTTCCGCAAAGCCGGAGAGAAGCTTCGCTTCTACCGGCGCCCAGTTACGGCGGAGGTCTGAGCCCCCATGTTCGTTTCCTGGACCCTTACCCGTTATCTCAGCCGTCAGTTCTTCATGGCGGTCACGGCGGCTTTCATCATCTGCCTTGCCATTGTCTTCCTCGCCGACATGGTGGAACTGCTCCGCCGCACGGCAAATAAAGAAGGCATTACCTTTGCCACCGTGCTGACCATGGCTTTGCTGCGGCTGCCCAATCTCGGTATCCAGCTTCTACCGTTCGCGGTTCTTCTGGGCGGCATGGCCTCTCTCTTGCGCCTAAGCCGGAGCAGCGAGTTGGTGGTCACCCGTGCGGCCGGCATCTCCGCCTGGCAGTTTCTTGCGCCGGCACTTTGCGTCGCTTTTGCGATCGGGGTTTTCAGCATCACGGTCTATAATCCCATCGCCGCCACCTTAACCGGGCGCTTCGAGCAGCTCGAGGCCCGTTACATCAAAGGCAAGGCCAGTCTCTTGTCCGTTGCCGAAACGGGGCTCTGGCTGCGGGAGGCAACGAACTCGGGCAAAACTGTCGTTCATGCCTTGCGGGGCAGCCAAGCGAATAAGATCCAATTGCGCGAGGTCATCGTCTTTCAATATGCGCCGGATGATTCCTTTGCCGGGCGAATCGATGCCGAAGCCGCGGCTCTCGAAGCCGGGTTCTGGACGCTGACCAATGCCTGGGTCACGGAGCCCGACGAACCCAGCCGGTTCTATGAGACCTACCGCCTTCCCACCGACCTCCAAAAAGAGCAGGTGCAGGAAAGCTTCGCCGGGCCTGAAACGATATCTTTCTGGGATCTTCCCCATTTCATCGCCGTTGCAGATAAGGCCGGGTTTTCCGTGCTCCGGCACCGCATTCACCTGCACTCGCTGATTTCGAGCCCCTTCCTTCTTTGCACCATGGTCATCGTTGCCGCGATCTTTTCCATGCGCATTTCCCGTCTTGGCGGCTTCGGTCAGCTCGTTCTCGGCGCCATCTTCTCGGGTTTTGTCTTCTTTTTCTTCACAAAACTCTCTTTGGCGCTCGGGAGTTCTGGCATCATTCCGCCATTTCTGGCAGCTTGGGCGCCGGCCATCTTCACGGCCTTGGTGGGGCTTGCAGCGTTATTTCATTTGGAGGACGGATAGTGCGGAAAGCGTTTCCCGCACGCGGGGGGAAAGGTGTGAAAAGGCGGCTGAAAGCCGTGTCGCTCTGCCTGTCGGCAGGCCTTTTTGCGAGCGCGGCAGCCCATGCCGCCCCTGCCAGCAATACCCCCGCTTCGCTCGAACAAACAGGCGAAGTCCTGCTTCAAGCGGACGAGCTGATTTACAATCGCGATACCGAAGTCGTGACCGCCAAGGGCAATGTCGAGATTGTGTATGGCCCGCGCATTCTCTTTGCCGATGAAGTCACCTACGAGCAGAAAACCGGTATCGTTACGGCCGAAGGTAATATCCGCATATTGGAGCCGACCGGCGACGTGCTTTTTGCCAATCGCGCCCGGCTTTCGGATGAACTCGGGGAAGGTTTCGCCGAAAGCCTATCGGTTCTCATGGTGGACAATACCCGCATCACGGCAGTCGAGGCCAAGCGCTCAAGCGGCAACCTGACGACATTCCACAAAGGTGTTTTCAGCCCGTGCGAAGTTTGTGAGGCCGAGGGCGCGGAACCTCTGTGGCAGATCAAATCCTACAAGGTGATCCATAATCAAAAAGAGCAGCAGATCATCTACGAGGATGCCTTCTTCGAATTCTTCGGCATACCCGTCGCCTATGTGCCATTCTTCTCGCACCCCGACCCGACCGTCGAACGCCAGTCGGGGTTCCTTTTTCCCAGTCTCGGCTTCTCGGAAGATTTCGGCACTGAGGTCGAAATCCCTTACTACTGGGTAATTGCGCCCAATATGGATGCGACGCTGGCACCGCGTTATACATCCAAGCAGGGCATTCTCTATCAGGCCGAATTCCGCCATCGCACAAATCGCGGGGAATACCAGTTCGACATTACAGGCACCAAGCCGACAGATCCTGAGCCCGGCACACCGGCCGATACGGATTTCCGCGGCAGCTTTTTCTCGGAAGGTAAGTTCAAGCTCGATGAAACCTGGAACTGGGGGTTCAAAACCGAACTAACGAGCGACGACACTTATCTGCGCCGTTACGACCTTTCCGATGAAACCGACCTGACAAGTCGCATTTATGTGCAAGGCATCGATGGGCGCAGCGAGTTCCTGGGCGAAAGCTTCTTCTTCCAAGGCCTTCTCTCCAACGATGTCTCCGCCGAAACGCCGATCATTGCCCCGCTGGTCACTTATCACTACGAGCCGGAGCGTGAAATCCTGGGCGGACAGCTGACCTGGGACACGAATATTATGTCCCTGACCCGGGCGCGCGGCACGGATTCGCAGCGCCTCTCCACAACGCTCGGCTGGGAAAGCCGTCATGTAACAAGCACCGGTGAAATTTTCCGCCCCTTCGTCGATCTGCGCGGCGATATCTATTATACCGATGACGTTCAAATCAGTGCTGCGCAGCGAACGGACGGCGACACCGTAGTGCGCGGCCTGCCGACAGCTGGCCTCGAATGGCGCTGGCCTTGGGTGAGAAGCAGCGGTTCCACCCGCCAGGTCGTCGAACCTATCGTTCAGCTCATTTATGCACCGAATGGCGGCAATCCGGATGAAATTCCGAACGAGGACTCTCTTAGCTTCGAATTCGATGCCATCAACCTCTTCGAAAGCAACCGCTTCCCCGGCCTTGACCGCTGGGAAGGCGGTGCGCGCGCCAATGTCGGGCTAAACTTCTCCCTTTACGGTGAAGATGGCGGCGTCTTCGATGCGCTGATTGGGCAAACCTTGCGCTTCCGTGAAAACACCGAATTCGATCCGAACTCCGGTCTTAGGGAACAAAAATCGGATTATGTAGGCCGGCTGCGCTACCGCCCCTCCAGCAACTTCTCCCTCGCGCACCGGTTCCGTCTCGATGAAGACGATTTTTCCTTTGCCCGGAATGAAGTTGATCTTTTCACGCAGCTGGGCCCTTTCTGGATATCGGGTACATATGCCTTCTTCGATGCCTCTCAATCAGCGCGGCTAGGCACACGCGAAGAACTCAGCGCAACGGCAAATTATAAACTCTCCGACTACTGGTCGCTGCGCGGCTACACACGCCGAGATTTGGAAAACAAGCAAACGCTCAATAATCAGCTTGGACTTTATTATCAGGATGAATGCTTCGCGCTGGGGCTCGCTTACCAGCAAGAGTTCTTCCGCGACCGCGATATCGAGCCGGACAATTCCATCATGTTGCAATTGACTTTCAAGCACTTGGGTACAGCAGGCTTCTCTTCCGGTATCTCTTCATCCGGGGAGTAAACAAGGGCATTTGAAAGTCCGGTACGACACGTTATTCTGCCGTCATCAGAACATCCGGGAAAAGATTTCTTTTGAAAATCATGAACTTAGCTAGGTATTTTACATTGTCTGCATCGAGTTTCAGCCTCGCCTTTCCGCTTAAAGCCGCTCTTTTTTGTGCGGGTCTGATACTGGCAGGATCTTTTCCCGTCTCCGGCACTCCGGCCCATGCGCAGAACGTGCAAGGCATTGCCGCCGTAGTGAACGACCGTGTCGTTTCACGCTATGACGTCGAGCAGCGTATGAAGCTCGTGCTCTCCACCTCCAACCTGCCGGCCACACCGGAAAATGTCGAGCGCGTACGCACCCAGGTGCTGCGCGGTCTGGTGGACGAAAAACTTCAAGTCGCCGAAGCCGAGCGGCTGGAACTGGAAGTCACCGAAGAAGAAGTGGATGAAGCGCTGGAGCGCGTCGCCTCCCGCTCCAATCGTAGCCGTGAAGAAATCGCCGAATTCCTGAAAGCGAACGGCATCGATATCGCAACGCTCCGCTCACAGATTTATGCCGACATTGCCTGGAACAAGGTGATCAGCAACCGCTTTGCCCCGCTGGTGACAATCGGCGATCAGGAAGTCGACGAAAAGATGCACCAGATCGAGCAGGAAGCCAATCAGGTGCAATATCACGTAGCAGAAATCTATCTCGGTTTTGAGAATGCCGCCCAGGAACGGGAAATGCAGAACGGCGCGCGCCGCCTTGTCGAGCAGATGCGCCAGGGCATTCCCTTTCCCGCCGTTGCCGCACAGTTCAGCCAGTCGGCGACAGCCGCTGCAGGGGGCGATATCGGCTGGCTCGCAGCCAGCCAGCTTCCCTCTCCTATTGCCGATGAGATCGTGAACATGTCGCCGGGCGAAATTTCCGATCCGATCAAAACCCTGAACGGCTTCTATATCGTCCAGCTCATCAACAAGCAGCAGGGCAATGGCCCCAATCCGCTGCGCAACCGCTTCGAGGTCGTCCGCGTGCTGCTGCCGGTTGGACCGGAAGCCCCCGCCTCCGCCGTTCAGGCACGCCGCACACAGGCCGATGAACTGGTTTCCAATTTCCGCACCTGCGCCCGCGTCAGCGAGCAGGCCGAAGCCTATCCAGGCGCCCAGGTCTCCCAGCCGACGGAAGTCGAAGCCGGGCAGATCCAGGAACCCTTGCGCGGCCTGCTGCAGGCGCGCGAGGCCGGGGAAGTCGCCCCGCCCCAGCGCACACCGCAGGGCATCGAAGTCTTCATCGTCTGCAACCGCTGGGACGATCAGGGCACGCAGATCACCCGGGACAGCATCGAAAACAATCTCTTCAACCAGCGTCTTTCCATGATGGCCCGCCGCCATTTGCGCGACCTGCGCCGCGACGCCATTGTGGAGATGCGCTAGTTTAAGCGCATGCTGCCCCTTGCCCTCACCATGGGAGACCCGGCCGGGATCGGCGGGGAGCTCACACTGAAAAGCTGGCTTGCGCGCCAAAGCGCGGGGCTTGGCGTTTTCTTCACACTGGATGATCCCGCCCGCCTTGAAACACTAGGACAAAGCCTCGGCCTCAATGTGCCGGTAAAGGAAATTGCCGGGCCTGAAGAGGCTGCCGGCATCTTCGATACCGCATTGCCCGTGCTTCCCATCAAACTCGGCGCGGCGGCAAAGCCCGGCGTGCCGGACCCAGCCAATGCACCGGGCACGATCACGGCTATCGAGGAAGCGGTAAAGCTGACCGAGGCACGCCGCGCCGGCGCCATTGTCACCAACCCCATCCATAAAGGCGTGCTCTATCGGGCAGGCTTCAAACATCCGGGCCACACGGAGTTTCTGGCCGCCCTGACAGGCGGCACGCCGGTCATGATGCTCGCCTCACCGCTTCTCAAAGTCGTGCCGCTGACGATCCATATCCCGCTTGCTGCCGTGCCTGCCGCGCTTGGCCGCGCGCTTATCGAGGAAAAAACCCGGATCGTCCACCGGGCGCTTCAGGAAAATTTCGGCATCGCCGAGCCGCGCCTTGCCGTTGCCGGGCTCAACCCCCATGCGGGTGAAGGGGGCAGCATGGGCAAGGAAGAAGAAGAGATCATTCAGCCCGCGCTTGAAACTTTGCGCTGCGACGGCATCGACGTGAAAGGCCCGCTTTCCGCCGATACGATGTTTCATGTCAAAGCCCGCGAGAACTATGACGCCGCCCTTTGCATGTATCACGACCAAGCGCTTATCCCGATCAAGACGCTGGATTTCGACCGGGGCGTCAATGTGACGCTTGGCCTGCCGATCATCCGCACCTCGCCCGACCATGGTACGGCCTTCGACATTGCCGGCAAGGGTATCGCCAATCCCGCCAGCCTTATCGAGGCGCTGCGCCTGGCCGGTGAAATGGCCGCCCGGCGGAGCAGTTCCAAATGACGCCGGACAATCTGCCGCCCCTGCGCGAGGTGATCGCGGCGCATGAGCTGCGCGCCAAAAAATCGCTCGGGCAGAACTTCCTGCTCGATCTCAACCTGACGGGCCGCATCGCCCGTACGGCAGGTTCGCTCGAAGATCACACGATCATCGAGGTCGGCCCCGGCCCCGGCGGGCTAACGCGGGCGCTCCTTGCCGAAGGGGCGCGTAAAGTCATCGCTATTGAACGGGACGAGCGGTGCCTTGCCGCGCTGGCAGAAATCGCCGCCGCTTATCCGGGCCGGCTTGAAGTCATCGACGCCGATGCGCTGAAAACCGATATGGCAGCTCTTGCCGGCGGCAAGCCCACGCGCATCGTCGCCAATCTGCCTTACAATATCGCCACCGTGCTGCTGGTCGGCTGGCTGCAGACGGAGCCCTGGCCGCCCTGGTATGACAGCTTGACGCTGATGTTCCAGAAGGAAGTGGCGGACCGCATCGTTGCCGAGCCCGGCTCGAAATCCTATGGCCGCCTTGCCGTGCTCGCCCAGTGGCGCACAAAGGCTTACAAGGCCTTCGATGTAGACCGGGCGGCTTTCACGCCGCCGCCCAAGGTCACCTCTTCCATCGTGCACCTTCTGCCGCGCGCCGAGCCGCTAGCGCCTGCCGACCCCAAAGCGCTGGAAAAAGTGGTGGCGGCCGCTTTCGGCCAGCGGCGCAAGATGATCCGCGCCAGCCTGAAGACCTTGGGCCTCGATACGCCCGCGCTGATCGAGGCGGCGGGCCTGCGCCCGGAAGAGCGGGCCGAGCGGCTTTCCATCGAGGAATTTTGCGCGCTCGCCCGCGCTTATGACGCGATGAAGGCCGCTTGAGCCCTTAGGGCACGCCCCCCTGCCCGAAGCGGGCATTGCCCCAGGGGCCGCGGCGATGTATTCACTCTCTTAAACCCCGGCCCACAAGGACCGGCAACAAACAGCCACAACACGGCGCAGGAGGCGTATCCCGGATGAAATCGCAAGCAATCGTCGAATATGGTCAACCCCTTCAGGAAGTCACCACCGATATGCCCGAGCCGAAAGGCGGCGAGGTGCTGGTGAAAGTCAGCCATTGCGGCGTGTGCCATTCGGACGTGCACCTGCATGACGGCTATTTCGATCTCGGCGGCGACAACAAGCTCGATGTGCGCGGCGGGCGCCAGCTGCCCTTCACGCTCGGCCATGAAATCGAAGGGGAAGTCATTGCCGTCGGTCCGGATGCCAAAGACGTCAAGGTCGGCGACCAGCGCGTCGTCTATCCCTGGATCGGCTGCGGCGAATGCCCGACCTGCAAGCGCGACGAAGAGCAGCTTTGCAACAAGCCGCGCCAGCTCGGCATTCAGGTGGCCGGCGGGTATGCCACCCATGTCATGGTGCCGGATGCGAAATACCTGCTCGATTATACCGGCGTGAAAGAAGGCCTCGCTGCCACCTATATGTGCTCGGGCCTCACCGCCTATTCAGCGATGAAAAAACTCGGCGATATTTCTCCGGAAGAACGGGTGATGGTGGTCGGCCTCGGCGGCGTCGGCATGATGGGTCTGCAATTCGCCAAAGCCATGTTCGACAATGCCCCGCTCGGCGCGGATGTGGACGATCAGAAGCTGCAGGCGGCCATGGGCGCGGGCGCGCACCAGACCTATAACCCGAAAGACGCCGATGCGATCAAAAAGGTACTCGCCGACACGAATGGCGGCGTGCCCGCCGCGGTCGATTTCGTGGGATCGGAAGCTTCGCTCAAATTCGCCTCCTCAATCGTGCGCAAAGGCGGCAAGGTGATCGTGGTCGGGCTTTTCGGCGGCGGCTTTGCCATGCCGATCCCGATGTTCCCGATGCGCGCCATTTCTATCGGCGGCGCCTATGTGGGCTCGCTCGGCGAAACCCATGAAATGATGGCGCTGGTGAAGGCCGGCAAGATCGACCCCATCCCGGTCGAAGAACGCCCGCTCGATCAGGCCTCCAAATCGCTGGACGATCTGCGCGAGGGCAAGATCATGGGCCGCGTGGTGCTGAAGCCTTAAGGGCGGTGCATACCGGACAAAAATTAGAGGGAGCCTTCGGGCTCCCTTTTTATTTGCCGGTGTGTGCTGACCGAGAGGCTGCATGGACCCCGGCATAAAGCCGGGGTGACATCCTGAGTGAGTGGCAAGGCGGTGCTCCAAATCCAAAGCGTCACCCCGGCCCCCGAGCCGGGGTCCACGGGAAGCTGCGGTAAGTCGAGAAGCCGACTAGGTTCTCGGATCAAGCCCCATGCCGAATGAGATCACAGCGCCTGCTGTAGCCCCCGAACAAAATTGGAAAGGCCGACCTGGCGTTTCCGTTTCAACCGTTCGGCGGTCAGGATGGATTTCAGGCGCGTCAGGCTCATATCCACATCTTCATTGACGATGATGTAGTCATAATCCGTATAGTGAGAAATCTCGTCCGAGGCCTTGGCCATGCGCGAGGCGACGACTTCCGGCGGGTCCTGAGCGCGTTTCTTGAGGCGCATTTCAAGTTCCTGGCCGGAGGGCGGCAGAATGAAGACGCGGACGAGATCGTCCTCCGCGCTTTCCATCAATTGCTGCGTCCCTTGCCAGTCGATATCGAAGAGAACGTCGCGCCCGTCCGAAAGCGCTTCTTCCACCGGCCCGCGCGGGGTGCCGTAATAATTGTCGAAAACCTTGGCGTGCTCCAGAAACTCGCCCCGGTTCACTTTCAGGCCGAAATCTTCCGTCGAGAGGAAATAATAATCGACGCCCTCTTCCTCGCCCGGACGCGGTTTACGCGTGGTAGCAGAAACGGACATGGTGATATTCGGGTCATCGGCAAGCAGCAGCCGCGACAAAGTGGTCTTGCCCGCGCCGGAAGGCGAGGAGAGAACGAGCATCAGGCCGCGGCGTTTGATTTCGGGATCATTCATTCGACGTTTTGCACCTGTTCGCGAAGCTGGTCGATAACGGTTTTAAGCTCAAGGCCAATGCGCGTCAGGGCCACATCGGCGGCTTTCGAGCAAAGTGTGTTGGCCTCGCGGTTGAACTCCTGGGTGAGAAAATCAAGCCGCCGGCCGACGGGTTCATCGGAGGCAAGAAGATCGCGGGCCTGCTCCACATGGGCGCCCAGCCGGTCCAGTTCCTCGCGCACATCCGCTTTGGTTGCCAGAAGCGCCGCCTCTTGCGCAAGCCGCTCTTCATTCAGCGAGGGAGAGGCGCCGAGCAATTCTTCCACCTGGCGTTTCAATCGCTCGCGCATGGCCTCTGCGCTTGCGGCAGGCGATGCCGCCGCTTCGCCCGTCAGCTCCTCGATCCGTTTAACCTGGCCTTCCAGGAGCGCGCCGAGCTTAGCGCCTTCCTCGTCCCGCGCGCTTGCAAGCGCCTTCACGGCCTCGGCGAAGCTCGCCGCTAGCGCTTCTTCAAGGGCAGCGCGCGCTTCTTCGCTTTCTTCCGCCTCGCCCACCTCCATCACGCCTTTGAGCGAGAGAATGCCTTCGGCCGTGGAATCGGAGAGATAAATCTGATGATCCCTGAGGCGGGAGACAGCGGCGAGCACGCCTTTCAGCACGTCTTCATTGAGGCGCGGAACATTGGCGGCATTTTCGCGGGTGAGCTGCAAATTCGCCTGCACGTTGCCGCGCTTCATCGCGCCTTGCGCGATGGCTTTCAGCTTCGGCTCCAGCGCCTCGAAACCGGGCGGCAGACGCAGGCGCAGATCGAGGCCCTTTCCGTTTACGGAGCGCAGCTCCCAGTGCCAGCGCGCGCCGCCTTCAGCGCCTTCCACGCGGGCAAAACCGGTCATGCTCGATAGGCTCATCAGGCGTCCTTCAGAATCAGTTCAATCTTGAAACGCACTATAGCAGGGCCGTGCGCTTTTGGTGATGACGCATCCGGGCGCCCGCCTCCTTTACAGCCGTCACTCCAACCCCCGAGCCAGGACCCAAGCAGTGCTTGCGCTAAGAAAAGAGGCTTTGTGGACCCCAGGACAAGCCCGGGGTGACAGCAGAGCGTACTCTAAAGGCTGCAGCCTATAACGCTTGCTACCGCTCTCCCCGCTCCCGCTGAATGCGCCGGAAAGCGGCGACGTTTTTCAGGTGTTCTTTCAGCGAGGACGCAAAAGCGTGGCCGCCCGTGCCGTCCGCTACGAAATAGAGATCTTTCGTTTCGGGCGGATTGAGCACCGCTTCGATGGCCGCGCGGCCCGGATTGGCGATGGGCGTCGGCGGCAGCCCGTCGATCTGATAGGTGTTGTAGGGTGTGGCGCCGTCGATCTCCGAGCGGCGGATGCGCCGGCCGAGGGGGCCCTTGCCGCCGGTAATACCGTAAATGATCGTCGGATCGGATTGCAGGCGCATGCCGCGGTTGAGCCGGTTGATGAAGACCGAGGCAACGCGCGGACGCTCTTCTGCAACGCCGGTTTCCTTCTCGACGATGGAGGCGAGAATGACCGCCTCCTCTTCCGTCTTGATCGGCAGGTTCTCAGCGCGGGCCGGCCACAGCTCTTCCATCACCGCGTCATGGGCGGCGGCCATGCGCGCCAGAATCTCATCCCGGCTGGTGCCGCGCTCGAAAAGATAAGTCTCGGGCAAGAGCGCGCCTTCTTCCGGCACCTTGCTTACCTCGCCCACCAGCACGGGATCGGCTTTGACGATTTCCACGATCTCATGGCTCGTGCGCCCCTCCGGCACCGTCACCTTATGGAGGATCGCTTTTCCTTCATGCAAAAGCGCGGCGATTTCCTGCATGGAGGCATGCGCGGGAATTTCATATTCCCCGGCTTTCAGCGCCGCCGAAAGCCCTGCAAGTCGTACGCCGAGACGGAAGATGAGCGCGCTCTCGACTGCACCTTCTTCTTCCAGCACGCGGGCGATCGTGTTCAGGCCCATGCCGCGTTTCAGGAAAACGATTTCCGGCGCTTCAAGCGGGCCTTCTGCCTCATAGCGGTGCTTGCCGTAAAGATAGAGCCCGCCCACGCCCGCAGCGCCCAGAAGCGCGAGGCCGAGCGCGCTGAGGAGCACCCAAAGCAAAAGGCGCCGCCCCTTGGAGGGCGCCGCCTTTTCCTGATCTGCCACTGTCGCCGTTTCGCCGGCGTCGTCACCCGTCATTGTGCGAGGCTACTCAATCCACCTTGCGCATCACGAGCGATGCGTTGGTTCCGCCAAAGCCGAACGAGTTGGAAAGCGCGTAATTGACTTCCTTGTCGCGCGCCACGTTCGGCACCAGATCCATTTTCGTTTCGACCGACGGATTATCGAGATTGAGCGTCGGCGGCAGCTTGCTGTCGCGCATGGCCAGCAGGCAGAAGATCGCTTCCACCGCCCCGGCAGCGCCCAGCAGGTGGCCGATCGACGATTTGGTGGAGGACATGGAGACCTTTTCCACCGCATTGCCGAGCAGCCGCGTGACGGCGCCGAGCTCGATCGTGTCGGCCATGGTGGAGGTGCCATGGGCGTTCACATAATCAAGGTCGGAGGGGGAAATGCCCGCCCGCTTCAATGCGGCCTGCATGGAGCGGTAGCCGCCATCGCCATCCTCGGACGGCGCGGTGATGTGATAGGCATCGCCGGAAAGGCCGTAGCCCACGATCTCGCCGTAAATCTTCGCACCGCGCGCTTTGGCATGCTCATATTCCTCGAGCACGACGACGCCTGCGCCCTCACCCATGACGAAGCCGTCGCGGTCCTTGTCATAAGGACGGGAGGCTTTTTCCGGCGTGTCATTGTAAGAGGTCGAAAGCGCCCGGCAGGCGGCAAAACCCGCGATGCCGATGCGCGAAATGGCCGATTCCGTGCCGCCCGCAACCATGACATCCGCATCGTCGAGCGCGATCAGGCGGGCCGCATCGCCAATGGCGTGGGCGCCGGTCGAGCAGGCGGTGACGACAGAATGGTTCGGGCCTTTCAGGCCGTGCTGGATCGAAACATAGCCCGAGGCCAGGTTGATCAGACGGCCGGTGATGAAGAACGGGCTGACGCGGCGCGGGCCTTTTTCATGCAAGGTGAGCGCGGTGTCGGCAATGCCCTGCAGCCCGCCGATGCCCGAGCCGATCAGCGTGCCGGTGCGGCAGCGCTCGTCCTCGGTGGAGGGCTTCCAGCCCGCATCGCTCAGCGCCTGGGTGGCGGCGGAAACGGCATAGACGATGAACTCGTCCACGCGCTTCGATTCCTTCGGGTCCATCCAATCGTCGCGATTGAACGCGCCCTCGCCTTCCAGCGGCACGTCACAGGCGATCTTGCAGGGCAAGTCGCTTGTCTCGAATGAGGTGATGGTGTTGGCGCCGGATTCACCGGCGATCAAACGTTTCCAGGTGGTGTCTACACCGCAACCTAGCGGGGAGACCATGCCCAACCCGGTGACTACGACCCGTCGCATGACATTCCTCCCGTGTGCGCGGCCCACCCGGGGCAGCAAACGCAAGTAAGGCCGCAGCACCCGATGTGCCGCGGCCTCATTTTACTTGTTTAGTTCGAATTCGCGTCGATGAAGCGAATGGCATCGCCAACCGTCTGGATGGTCTCTGCCGCATCGTCCGGAATTTCCACGCCGAATTCTTCTTCAAACGCCATCACGAGTTCGACGTTGTCCAGGCTGTCGGCGCCGAGATCGTCGATAAAGCTGGCATTGTCCGTCACCTTGTCGGCTTCGACACCCAGATGCTCCACCACGATCTTTTTAACGCGCTCTCCAATATCACTCATTTCCAGTCCTCAGATCCTCTCCAGGTTGACCAGCCTCGCGCCCCCCGCACTCACAAATAGATGGCGTCAAGGATGCAAACGTGGCGCTTTCCTTCATCAGGAAATTGAACAGGTTGTGGCCTGTCCCGTTACCCGCCGCAAGAAAAAATTCGCGGCTTGAGTACCACACTTTTCCGATGTTTGCCAATAAGCAGCCAATTCTTCACGGGAATTGGAACTTTCCGGCAAGCCCTTGTTTTCACAAGGAAATTTCGTCAGATCATCACCATGCCGCCATTTACGTGAATGGTCTGGCCGGTGACATAGGCCGCTTCCTCGCTCGCCAGATAGAGGCAGGCAGCGGCAATTTCCTCGGAAGTACCGAGACGCCCGGCAGGGATTCGCCCCGAAATGGCCTCCTGCTGCTTGTCGTCCAGCGCATCCGTCATGGCGGTTTTGATGAAACCGGGAGCGACGCAATTCACCGTGATGTTGCGGCTGGCGACTTCCTGGGCGAGCGATTTCGACATGCCGATCATGCCGGCCTTGGAGGCGGCATAGTTCGCCTGGCCCGGATTGCCCATGACGCCCACCACCGAGGTGATGCCGATGATGCGGCCCCAGCGGGCCTTCATCATGCCGCGCAAAACGGCGCGCGAGAGGCGGAAACCGGCGGTGAGGTTCACTTTCAGCACCTCTTCCCACTCTTCGTCCTTCATGCGCATGAAGATGTTGTCGCGGGTGATGCCGGCATTATTGACCAGAATGTCGAGCCCGCCCATGGCCTCGCTCGCCTCTTTGGGCAGCGCGTCCACCGCTTCGAGATCAGAAAGATTGCAGGGCGTGATATGCACCCGCTCGCCGCCCAGCTCCGAGGCCAGCGCTTCGAGCGCTTCACGGCGCGTGCCGGAAATGGCCAGCGTTGCGCCTTGGCCGTGCAGCGCCTTGGCGATGGACGAGCCGATGCCGCCCGAGGCGCCGGTGATCAGAGCTTTTTTTCCGGTGAGATCGAACATGATCCCTCCCCCTTCGTATCGTTGAACCGGCGTATCGTTGAACCGGGCAGCGCGCCCGCTTTTACAAAATCCGGCTTTATAAAACCTGGCTTCTATCTGCCGTTATTCGCCGTGGCTGCGCAAGCCTCAACTGCATTTATTTGTTTGTGCCGTTTGCGGTAGGAAAACATCAAAGCGAAGCCAGAAACGCTTCCACATCGCCGGGCGCGCCGACATTGGCCGCCGTCAGTTCCTTGGAAATGCGCTTGGCAAGGCCGGAGAGCACTTTGCCGGAGCCGACTTCCACCACCGAGGTGACGCCATTTTCCGCAAGCCAGGCAACGCTTTCGCGCCAGCGCACCATGCCCGTCACCTGCTCGACCAGCAATTTGCGGATCACTTCCGGATCATCCACCGGGCCCGCCGTCACATTCGCGATGAGCGGCACGGAGGGGGCGCGCATTTCAACCGTGCCCAGCGCTTCGGCCATCTTGTCGGCGGCCGGCTGCATCAGCGCGCAGTGGAAAGGCGCGGAGACATCGAGCAGCATGGCGCGCTTGGCGCCTTTTTCCTTGGCAAGCTCGGCTGCGCGCTCGACGGCAGCTTTGGCGCCCGACAGCACGATCTGGCCCGGCGCATTGTCATTCGCGGTCTGGCAAACGCCGACTTCAGAGGCCGCTTCCGCCACCGCTTTTGCATCATCGAATTCAAGGCCGAGCACGGCGGCCATCGCCCCTTCGCCCACGGGCACGGCCTTTTGCATCGCCTGGCCGCGCGTTTTAAGAAGCCGCGCCGTATCCGCCAGCGTGAACGTGCCGGCGGCGGCAAGGGCGGAATATTCGCCGAGCGAATGGCCTGCCACGTAAGCCGCCTTATCGGCGAGCGCAAAGCCGCCTTCTTTTTCCAAAACGCGCATGGCGGCGAGCGAGACGGCCATCAGCGCAGGCTGCGCGTTTTCCGTCAGCGTCAGCTCCTCGCCCGGGCCTTCCCACATGAGTTTCGAAAGGTTCTGGCCCAGCGCCTCATTCACTTCCTCGAAAACCTCACGGGCGGCGGGAAACGCCTCGGCCAGTTCCTTGCCCATGCCGACGGCCTGCGACCCCTGCCCCGGAAAAGTGAATGCGCGTGTCATGCTTGCTCCCTTTAACGCTGTGCTCCCGCGTCCCGCGCGGGTCCGTCATGGATAACGCGGACGGGCGCGGTGTCAAGCGGGAGGGGGATTTTGGGGGTGAGGGTAACGGGAGCACGGCCCTGCCCCACATGAGAGTGTCACCCCGGGCTTGACCCGGGGTCCATACAGCGCTGCGGCAGGCGGAGGGGTTGCTTGGACCCCGGCACGGGGGCCGGGATGACAGTGAGTGGATATGGCGGGGCGCGGTGCATCCTGCACGTCGACACACGCCCGCACGCTGCAAGAACGCACTTCCCCGCCCCACATAAAAAGTGTCACCCCGGGCTTGTCCCGGGGTCCACGCAGCGCCGCGGCAGGCGGAGGGGTTGCTTGGACCCCGGGACGGGGGCCGGGGTGACAGTGAGTGGGTGTTGCGGGGCGCAGCGCATCGCAACGCGCCCTCACTCCGCAAAATAAGGGTGCAGCACCTTGTCCCCCGCCTTGGCGCCCAGTTCCGCCGCGCGGCCGGCGCGCAGTTCGAGGACACCGTGCGCGGGCCCGCGCGAGGGGATGAGTTTATCGGAATTCGGCTGCGTTTCGGCGGCGATGGAAAGAATGCGCCCGTCTTGGCCCAGATAAAGAATGTCGAGGGAGGCGGGCGTCGCGCGCATCCAGAAGGCCCGCTCGCGCGGCGCCTCGCCCGGCCATAAAAACAGCATGCCTTCATCCGCGCCCGGCGCAGGGCGGTGCATCAGCCCGCGCTGGCGCTCTTCTTCCTCATCGGCAACCTCCACGGAAAAATCGAAGCGGCCTTTTTCCGTTACCAGCGTCAGCGGCGCGCGCGGCAGCTCGCCCTGCGCTTCGCTGTAACTTTGCGGCGACGTGAAACCGGCAAGCGCAAAACTTGCCGCCAGCGCCACAAGCAGCAGCGCGGCAGGGAGCAGAAAACGGAAAGAGAAAGATGCGGTCATGCGCGCAAGTCTAGCGCGGCGGCTTTCGCCTGTCTGCGCTTTCCCCCACTTTGGTGCGCGCCCGCGCTTGATCTTTCACATGCACTCCCGATCTACAAAAGAACAAGGGAGATGAGAGATGGACGAAACGCCCCCCGCTTCTGCCGAAAGCGGTTTTACCGCCCCCTTTACCGTTGCAAAGGGGCTCGCCGCCGAACACCGGGCGCTGGCCACGGCGTATTTCTGGGAGGCGTTTCAGGGCAAGCTCGGCCTGATGCTGAACCCGCCGAAAAAGGCCCGCCGCTTCATCGAAAGCGTGCTCGATCCTTCCCATGCGATCAGCGCGGTCTCGGATGAGGGAAAGTTGCTCGGCGTTGCCGGGTTCAAAACGCCGGAGGGTGCCTTTGTCGGCGGGGAGATGGCCGACCTTGCGCGCGTTTACGGCACTTACGGCGGGCTCTGGCGCGGGCTTTTGCTGCAGCTTCTGGAACGGCCCACCAGCCAGGGCATTCTTCTAATGGACGGGATTTTCGTCGGACCCGAGGCGCGCGGCTTAGGCGTGGGAACCGCGCTGCTCAAAGCCATTGCGGAGGAAGCCCGCCAGCGCGGCCTTTCCGCCGTCCGCCTCGATGTTATCGACATCAACCCCCGCGCCCGCGCGCTCTATACCCGCTTCGGCTTCAAACCCGTCCGTACACAGCATATGGGCCCGCTGCGCTTTCTCTTCGGCTTTTCATCGGCAACGGAAATGCAGCTGGAGGTGGGGTGAGGCCCATCACGCGTCACCCTCGGGCTTGACCCGAGGGTCCATTTGATCTTGCGACTAAACGCACGCTCTAAATTTGGTTAGCGACGGCATAGATATGGAGCAACATCTGAGACAGCTAATGTAAGTCCCAATCAGACTGCACAAAGCCACCTAAGTTAAACTGGAAGCTTCCGCTATGAGTCCCTCCAAATAGTCTATCGCTAACTTCGCCACAGAAATTGGAGATACATCGGTTAAATCATCTCCCAAATGAGTGGTTGGAGGGTTGTATATCCTATTACCTCTAGCTTTAACTTCTATCAGTATAGCGGTTGCCGGAGTTCGTCGCTCCAATACCGGCTTGCCATCAAGAGGTGTTGCACGAATATCGACGGGCAATGGACCTTCAGAGACAAATGCCGTACTCCCCCCTGAAACTAAGACGTCTTTAAAAGGGCCCCCATTAAGTATCATTGTATTACTATAGCCCGGTTCCGCTATGCCAATGGCACGGCGCTCCGGCTGTAGAGCTATGGATGATCCGAGTCCATGCTCGTCATCATTTCTTGCCTCATAGAGGTATTGCAGTAGCTGATCTTGTTTACGCACTCGTTTTTTTGCACCAAACCACTGCTTTGACTGAGCGGAACATTTAGCCCCCTGTTCCAACACAGTGTATATATTTTTGGCGGAACCCAAGAACACATACCAATTGTCCGCAAATTCTTGAAACGTTTCGCTAGCCTCTAACTCAAGCAATGCCTTTTTTGCGACGCGAAGACGACTTCTTGCCTTATCAAGAGCTTTGTCATCCATATTCTCAAACTCCAATAAAGCAGGTGATGGCAGCTTTCCTCTCTCAGCAATCAAGTGACAATTGAACAGTCTGCCTCACATTCTCAAGTTGCTGCTGTAGTTTTGTAGACAAATTTGCATGAACTGCGACCGAAATCACAACTTCATTAAACGTTGTGAATACTATGCGCCTTTCCAATGGATGCTTGGGTCAAGCCCGAGCATGACGAACGGGGGGCTCTGGAGCGGCGCTTTTCTCTGGCCGTCATGCCCCGCTTTAAGCGGGGCATCCACGGGCGACATATTCAGGCGCTGCGGCGGGTTTCCGTGGATGGCCCGGTCAAGCCGGGCCATGACGGGAGGGCGGTTTTCCGCGGCGGGGCCGCGGGGTGACGCGGGAGAGTTAACGGGAGGGACCAGCCCCCTACGCCGTCCCAGCCGGGCCTCACCCCCCGTCCCCACTCCCCCCTTGCATCGGGGCGGGAAATCCGTATATTCCGCCACCTTAAACAACGTGCCTCGGTTGGGGGCTGAACGGAGCACCGGAGAGCGATCTCCGGCAGGGCATTTCGCCAGAAATCCCGGGCTCCCGTGTCCCCGCTTCTTTGGTCCTTTCGAGCCTTTCCAATATGCGGGCTCAAAGGGGGCTCGGCGCCGGGGACGTCCAAAGTGAAGGAAAGGCATCATGGCTCTCTACGAGCATGTATTTATCGCGCGTCAGGACGTGTCGCAGCAACAGGTCGACAATCTCGTCGAGCAGTTCAAAAACGTCATCTCCGAAAATGGCGGCTCCATCGCCAAGACCGAATATTGGGGCCTGCGCTCGCTCACCTACCGGGTGCGCAAGAACCGCAAGGGCCATTACACGCTTCTGAACATCGACGCCCCGCACGAAGCCGTGCAGGAGCTGGAACGCCAGCAGCGCCTGAACGAAGACGTGCTGCGCTCGCTGACGCTGCGTGTGGATGAGCTGGAAGAAGGCCCCTCCGCCATGCTGCAGAGCAAGAACCGCGGCGGCGACCGGGACGGACGCCGGGGCGACCGTGACCGGGGCGATCGCGGTGACAGAGGTGATCGCGGCGACCGCGGTGAGCGTTCCGAACGCGGCCCGCGCCGCTCCGACGACTAAGGCTTAAGGAGAAAGACACATGGCTATTCCGCAAGTACCCGTTCGCCGTCCTTTCTTCCGCCGCCGGAAGACCTGCCCCTTCTCCGGGGAAGGCGCGCCGAAAATCGATTACAAGGACGTGAAACTGCTGCAGCGCTACATTTCCGAGCGCGGCAAGATCGTCCCCAGCCGTATCACGGCTGTCTCGGCCAAGAAGCAGCGTGAGCTGGCCCGCGCCATCAAGCGCGCCCGCTTCCTGGCCCTGCTGCCTTACATCATCAAGTAAGCAGCCGGATTTGACGGGCGCGGGACCCAGGTTCCGCGCCCGTTTCTTATCTTCCTTATCTTCAGGGGAGGCCTCGAGCCTTAAAGCCCGCGCCCCCTTGTCCCGCCGCCCCAAGGAGCCTTGCCAATGCCGCAATGGATAATTGGACTGGGGGCCGGTCTCGTCAGCGCCGTTCTGTTTCTCACAACGGCCTCTGGCTCGCTTCTCGCTCTTTTGCCCTTGCTGCTCTCGCCCATCCCGCTTTTTGTTGCCGGGCTCGGCTGGGGCGGGCGCATGGCCGCCTTTTCCGGGGCTGCCGGGTTCGTTTTCCTCTCCCTCATTTCCAGCTTTTCGGCCGGGCTGACCTTTTTCCTGTTCGCCGCTTTTCCCGCCTTCTGGCTGAGCCGGCAGGCGCTGTTTTACGAGCGCCCCGCCCCGCATGTCTCCCGCCGGGGGCTTTATCCGCCCGAACCTGCTGAAGAGCGCGGGGAAGAAGAGGCAAGCGATGCCCATCCCGCCCCCGCCGAAGGGGTGATCTGGTGCCCGCCCGGCGATATCGCGGTCTGGGCGGCGCTGGTGGCCGCTCTCCTGCTCGTCATCGCGGAGGCGGGAATCATCTGGGTGGGCTACGAGGGGCTTGCCGCCGCGCTCCGCCAGACGGCAGGCCAGTCCTTGCTGGAATCAGGGGCAGCCGCGCGCTTTGTCGCCGAGCAGGGCCTGCCGGTCGAGCCGCAGCGCCTTGTGGCGCTCGCCGCCGCGCTCCTGCCGGCAGCCGCCACCGCGCTCTGGCTCTTCGTCATTCTGGCCACCATGGCCGCCGGACAGCGGCTTTTGATGCGTTTCGGCCATAATCTCAGGCCCATGCCCGATTTTGACCGCATGGAACTGCCCCGCCCGCTGCTTTGGGCCTTTGGGGCCTGCTTCCTCTTTACCTTCATTCCGGGGGAAATCGCCCATTTCATGGGCGCGCTGATTATTGCCCTATTCATCCCATATTTTCTGTTGGGTCTGGCGATAATCCATGCTATCTCCCGCGCTTGGAAAGCCCGGATAGTCGTTCTGGGCCTTTTTTACTTCCTATTGCTGTTTTTCGGGTGGCTCGCCGTTCCGGTCGGTCTCCTGGGCATGATGGATCCCTGGTTGAACCTGCGCGGCCGGTTGTCGGCGGCAAGCGGGAGCCCGGGCAAGGAGAGAGATTAATGGAAATCGTGCTTCTCGAGCGGGTGGAAAAGCTCGGTCAAATGGGTGATGTGGTCCGGGTGAAGGACGGGTTCGCCCGTAACTTCCTTCTGCCGCGCGGCAAAGCACGCCGCGCCACCAAGGACAATCTTCGCCGTTTCGAAGAAGAGCGCGCTCAGCTTGAAGCGCGCAACCTGGAGCTGCGCAAGGAAGCCGAAGGCGTCCATGCCAAGCTCGATGGCGAAAGCTTCGTGGTGATCCGCTCGGCCAGTGAAACCGGCCAGCTTTACGGCTCCGTGAGCACCCGCGACATTGCCGGTCTTCTGACCGATGGCGGCTTCAGCACCGCCCGCAACCAGGTGATCCTGGACAAGCCGATCAAGGAACTGGGCCTTGTCAGCGTGCGCATCATGCTGCACCCGGAAGTCTTCTCCACCGTGACGCTGAACATCGCGCGCACCCAGGACGAAGCCGAGGCGCAGGCCCGCGGTGAAAACGTTCTCGGCCGCCAGGACGAAGACGACGAGATCGAAGCCGAAGAATTCTTCGAGGAAGGCGTGCTCGCCGCCGACGAAGAAACCGAAGGCGAAGACGAGGAACTCAACAGCTAAGCTGCTGTTCCCGTTCTACTTTTCAAAAGGGCGCGCCGGGCCTTCCCGCCGCGCCCTTTTTCGTGCGCCTTTCATGGAGCCCGTCATGACCGTTTTTTGTCGCAGATAGGGCTTGCACGCGCCCCTGCCTTGCCTCTTGAATAGAAGTGTCGTTCTGCCTGTTCCCGGATGCGCCCCCGCTCCGGGCAAGGGGGGTGCCTGTTGCAGGAACCATTCGGGCAGTGACGGAAGACCGAACTATGCGTAGCCGCGTTCATCTTGGCGCTAGAGGAGGCAAGCATGCTGTTTGGTTGGGTTCTACAGAAAATCGTCCGGCACGGTGATCTCACCGTCATCGATGCCGATGGCAAGGAGCTGCGTTTCGGCGACGGGACGGGGCATCCGGTGACGATGCGCCTGCATCACAAGTCCCTGCACCACAAGCTGGCGCTCAATCCTTATCTTCATCTCGGCGAAGCCTATATGGACGGCACGCTGACGGTGGACGAGCCGGCAGGCATTTACGATCTTCTAGATATTCTGCTGTCGAATATCGGCACCGGCTGGGCGCATCCCCTCGCCTCGCTTCTGGGTACGCTGCGCCGGGCGCGCCGCCGCATAGACCAGTACAATCCCATCGGCAAGGCGCAGGCCAACGTCGCCCATCATTACGACCTCGATGGCGGCATCTACGATCTCTTCCTCGACGAAGACAAACAATATTCCTGCGCCTATTTCGAGCGGCCGGGCCAGAGCCTGGAAGAAGCCCAGCTTGCCAAGAAGCGCCATATCGCGGCCAAGCTGAAGATCGAGCCGGGGATGCGTGTGCTCGATATCGGCTGCGGCTGGGGCGGGCTCGGGCTTTATCTCGCCGAGGAAACCGGCGCCAAGGTGCTGGGCGTCACCCTGTCCAAGGAGCAGCACCGCGTGGCGCTGCGCCGGGCCGCCGAGCGCGGCCTTGCCGACCGGGCGAAGTTCGGTCTTATGGATTACCGGGTGCTGGACGATCAGTTCGACCGCATCGTCTCGGTGGGCATGTTCGAGCATGTGGGCGTGACCCATTACACCGAATATTTCCAGAATGTGCGCAACCTGCTCAAACCCGACGGCGTAGCGCTCATTCACACGATCGGGCGGCTCGACGTGCCCGGCTCCACCAATCCCTGGATCAAGAAATACATTTTCCCCGGCGGCTATATTCCCGCCCTTTCCGAAGTCGCGCCGGTGCTGGAAAAAGAAGGCCTCTTGCTCGGCGATCTGGAAGTGCTCAGGCTGCATTATGCCGAGACCTTACGCGAATGGCGCCGCCGCTTCATGGCCAAGCGGGACTTTGCCGCGCGCATTTACGACGAGCGCTTTTGCCGGATGTGGGAGTTCTATCTCGCCGGCTCCGAAACCTCTTTCCGGCATGAAGGCATGGTTGTCTTCCAGTTCCAGATCGCCAAGGAGATCGGCGCACTGCCCATCACCCGCGATTACATGCTGGACTGGGAGCGGGCGCACCGGGACGATGTGCCGCCGCGCCAGACCGCCATCGGCGCGGACTGAAGCTAGCATCGCAGCTCAATTACTCACAAAGGACAGGCGCCTCAAAACGCCTGTCCTTGCCATGTGTTAGCCACAGTTTTCCCCGTTACTCACAGGCCTGAAAATCTTTCCTGTGAAACCTTGAGCGGCGGGGCCGCGAAGCCCTATCCCCCTGCTCCGGCCTCTGGCATAAAGAACGCATGGAAACAGCACTCGATCAGCTCGCCCCGCAGGCGAACGAAGAAGACATCACATACCGCACACCGCCCCATAACCTAGAGGCGGAGCAAGCGCTTTTGGGCGCCATCCTGATCAATAACGAGGCCTATGACCGGGTGGCGGCCTTTCTGGACGCCAGCCATTTTTACGAGCCGCTGCATGGGCGCATTTTCGAAACCGCCACGAAGCTGATCACGCAAGGCCATCTCGCCAGCCCCGTCACGCTGAAGCACTATTTCGAGCAGGACGAGGCGATCAAAGAGATCGGCGGCACGCAATATCTCGCCCGCCTCGCCGCCTCAGCGACGACGCTGATCAACACGGAAGATTACGGGCGCACGATCTACGATCTCGCCATCCGCCGCGATCTCATTCATATCGGCGAGGAAGTGCATAACCGCGCCTATGACGCGCCGGTGGACGATCCGCCTTCCGCGCAAATTCTGGATGCGGAGCAAGCGCTCTACAGTCTGGCGGAAAAAGGCAAATACGAAGGAGGCTTCGAGGCTTTCGCGAGCGCCATCACCACCGCCGTCGATATGGCCGCTGCCGCCTATCAGCGCGACGGCGGGCTTTCGGGCATTTCCACGGGGCTGCGCGATCTCGATGAAAGGCTGGGCGGCTTGCAGGCCTCCGACCTCATCATTCTGGCCGGGCGCCCTTCCATGGGGAAGACCGCACTTGCCACGAATATCGCCTTCAATGCGGCGCGCGCCTACAAGGCCGAGCACCGGCCTGATGGCTCGGTGCATGTGACGGACGGGGCGGTTGTCGGGTTCTTCTCGCTGGAAATGTCCTCCGAACAGCTTGCCACACGTCTTCTTGCGGAGCATTCGGGCATTCCGTCCGAAAAGCTGCGCCGCGGCAAGATCGACCAGGATCAATGGCATCATTTCGTGCAGGCCGCGCAGGAGCTTGAGGGCCTGCCGCTTTATATCGACGACACGGGCGGGCTGACCATCGCAACGCTTGCCGCCCGTGCCCGCCGCCTGAAACGCCAGCACGGGCTCGGCCTTCTGGTGGTCGACTATATTCAGCTCCTTGCCGGCTCGCGCACCGAAAACCGCGTGCAGGAAGTGACGGAAATCACCACGGGGCTGAAAGCGCTCGCCAAGGAACTCAATGTACCGATTATCGGCCTTTCCCAGCTGTCGCGCCAAGTGGAAGCGCGCGAGGACAAGCGCCCGCAGCTTTCGGACCTGCGCGAATCCGGCTCCATCGAGCAGGACGCCGACGTGGTGATGTTCGTGTTCCGCGAGGAATATTACGTCGCCCGCTCAGAACCCCGCGAGGGAACGCCCGAGCACCTGCAATGGCAGGAAGAAATGGAAAAGGTGCATAGCCTTGCCGAAGTGATTATCGGCAAGCAGCGCCACGGCCCCACCGGCACCGTGAAGCTGCAGTTCCAGTCCGAGATTACGCGGTTCGGCGATTACATTGCCCAGGACCACCTGCCGGAAGAAATGTATTGAGCCTCACGCCCATCGACATAGATCCCGCGCTGGCCCTGGCGGCGAGCGGCAGCAGCCTGACCATCGATCTGGGCGCGATCGCGGAAAATTACCGGCGCATTGCAAAGAAAGCAGGCGCGGCGAAAACCGCCGCTTGCGTCAAAGCCGATGCTTACGGGCTTGGCATGGAGAAAGTCGCGCCGGTGCTCGCCGAAACGGGCTGCGCGGATTTCTTCGTCGCCGAACCTTTGGAAGGGGTGCGTTTGCGCGCGCTCCTGCCGCACGCGCAGATTTATGTGCTGGACGGGTTCTTCGCGGGCGCCGGTCCTCTTTATGCGGAGCATGGGCTTATCCCCATGCTGGCGACGCGCGCGCAGATCGAGGACTGGCTTGCCTTTACCCAGAGCGCGGGCCCTGAGAACGCAGGCAAGCTGCCTGCCGGTCTTCACTTCGACACAGGCATCAACCGGCTCGGCCTCGAGCGGGAGGAAACGGACTGGCTGCTGGCAAATGAGGCGGTGCGTGCCGCGCTTCGGATCGAGCTGGTGATGAGCCATCTCGCCTGCGCCGAGGAAGCGGAAAGCCCGATGAACGAGCGCCAGCTTGAACGCTTCCGCGCCTTGCGCGCGGCCTTTCCCGCAGCGCGCGCCAGTCTTTGCAACACGGCAGGGGTGTTTCTCGGGCCGGATTATCATTTCGATCTCGTGCGCCCCGGTATCGGGCTTTATGGCGGCAATCCCATGCATGAGCACCGGGAAAGCCCATTCGAGCCCGCCGTCTATGCGTCAGGCCGCATCCTGCAGGTCCGGCATCTGAGGGCGGGCGAGACGGTGGGCTATGGCGCCACTTTCACCGCTTCCCGCCCCATGCGAATCGCCACGATTGCGGTAGGGTACGGGGACGGCTTTTTCCGCCGCGTAGGGGATCAAAAACCACAAGCAGAAGTTGTGATTTCTGGCCGCCGCGTGCCGCTGGCCGGGCGTGTCTCCATGGACCTGATCACGACGGATGTCAGCGCGCTCCCGAAGGATTTACCGAAAGTGGGAGATATGGCGGAAATCCTGGGTGCTAGAGTGAGCATTGACCATCTTGCAACAGCCGCCGGAACAATTGGCTATGAAGTGCTAACGCGCTTGGGAAACCGCTACCATAGGACGTATAAACCGGCTGTATCCGGGCATTCCGCGCCGCATGGCGTGGCTGCCCCGGCATCATTGACCCAGCAACGTTCAGGGGACGAGACGTGAATATTTTTGCCGCCGTGGGACGCGTCGTCCTGGCGCTACTGGCGGAGACGGGACGGCTGGCGGTATTCGCCTGGGTCGGGGTCAGCCATCTGCTGCGCCCGCCCTTTTACTGGCGCCAGATCGGCCAGCAGATGCTGCGCATCGGCTATTTCTCGCTGCCCGTTGTCGCACTGACCGCCTTTTTCACAGGCGGCGTGCTGGCGCTGCAGATTTATTATGGCGGCGATCAGTTCAATTCCGAGACCATTGTGGCGACCATCGTGGCGCTTGGCATCACGCGCGAGCTTGGCCCGGTTCTGGGCGGGCTGATGGTGGCGGGACGCGCCAGCGCCGCCATTGCCGCCGAGCTTGGCACGATGCGCGTGACCGAACAGATCGACGCGCTGTCCACGCTTTCCACGAACCCGCATAAATATCTCGTCGTGCCGCGCCTCATGGCCGCGATCCTGACGCTGCCGCTGCTGGTTTTCATCGGCGATGTGATCGGTATTTTCGGCGGCTTCATCGTCGGCACCCAGACGCTCGATTTCAATGCCGGGGTCTATGTGAAGAATACCTACGACTTCCTTGAATATGACGACATCACCTCCGGCCTCATCAAGGCGGCGGTGTTCGGTTTCATCATCGCGCTGATGGGCTGCTTCCATGGCTTCAACAGCAAGGGCGGCGCGCAAGGCGTCGGCCGGGCGACGACGAACGCCGTGGTTACCGCTTCGATCTTCATTCTGGCGGCAAACTACGTCATGACTTCCCTTCTCTTCTCATCCTGATGCCATGCTACGTGCGCTAAGACGAAAAAAGGACGACATGGAAGAGGCCAAACTCAAACTCACGGATGTGCACAAACGCTTCGGCTCCAAAGTGGTGCTGAACGGCATCAACCTGACCGTGCCGAAGGGCAAGTCCGTCGTGGTGATCGGCGGCTCGGGTACCGGCAAGTCCGTGATGCTGAAAAGCGTGCTCGGCATCGTCAAACCCGATAGCGGCTCCATCGAGGTGGACGGCGAGGACGTGATGCGCCTGCCAGCCAACCGTAAGGAAGAAGTGCTGAAGAAATTCGGCATGCTCTTTCAAGGCGGGGCGCTTTTCGACAGTCTGCCTGTCTGGGAGAATGTCGGCTTCGGCCTCATTCAGGGCCAGAACATGCGCCGCAAAGAGGCAAAAGAAATCGCCATCGACACGCTCGCCAAGGTCGGCATGGGCGCGGAAGTGGGCGAGCTTTATCCGGCTGAACTTTCCGGCGGCATGCAAAAGCGCGTCGGCCTTGCCCGCGCCATCGCCACGGCGCCGGAAATCATTTTCTTCGACGAGCCGACCACGGGCCTCGATCCGATCATGGCCGATGTGATCAACGATCTGATCATCGAGCGCGTGCAGGATCTCGGCGCGACGACGCTTTCCATCACCCATGACATGGCCAGCGCGCGCAAGATCGCCGACTATATCGCCATGATCTACAAGGGCGAGATCATCTGGTACGGCAAGAAAGAAGATGTCGACCATAGCGGCAACGAATATGTGGATCAGTTCATCCATGGCCGCGCCGAAGGCCCCATTCAGATGGAAATCCTGAAGCCGTGAGGCTGAATAAAGAGACGCGATGACGCAGTGCCGCTCCCATATTGAAGGCTGTCACCCCGGGCCTGTTCCGGGGTCCATACAGCGGCTTTGCGCCCTGCCCCCGTTTTTCTTCCTGCAAGGGCACTGAGGCATGGCGCGCGCGAAGACGCAATTCGTCTGTCAAAGCTGCGGCGCGGTCTATGCGCGCTGGGTGGGCCGCTGCGAGGCCTGCGGCGAGTGGAACTCGATCTCCGAAGAAGTGCCTGAAACATCCGGCGTCGCCGGCGGGCCGCCCGCCAAGGTCGGCGGCAAGAAGGGCCGGCAGATCAAACTCGTCGCCATGGACGGCGAGCTGACGCAGACCCCGCGCCATCTTTCCGGCATCGAGGAATTCGACCGGGTGTGCGGCGGCGGCCTCGTGCCGGGTTCCGTTCTGCTAGTGGGCGGCGATCCGGGTATCGGTAAATCCACGCTTCTTCTGCAGGCCATGGCGGCCTTTGCCAAGCGTAAGCTGGAAGCGGTTTATATTTCCGGCGAAGAAGCAATCGACCAGGTGCGCATGCGCGCGCGCCGTCTCGGCCTCGCCGACAGCGCCGTGGCGCTCGGCGCGGAAACCAACCTCAAGGACATTATCGCAACACTGGACGGCGAGGACCGGCCGGATGTGGTGGTGATCGATTCCATTCAGACCATGTGGACGGACAGCCTCGAATCGGCGCCGGGCACGGTCGGCCAGGTGCGCGCCTGCGCCCAGGAACTGGTGCGCTTCGGCAAGAAGTCGGGCGCGGCGGTGATCATTGTCGGCCATGTCACCAAGGACGGGCAGATTGCCGGGCCCCGCGTCATGGAGCACATGGTCGATACGGTGCTCTATTTCGAAGGCGAGCGCGGGCACCATTTCCGCATTCTGCGCGCGGTCAAAAACCGTTTCGGGCCGACGAACGAGATCGGCGTGTTCGAAATGGGCGAGCTTGGCCTTGCCGAGGTTTCCAACCCTTCCGCTCTTTTCCTCGGCGAACGGGACCGGGAGACGAGCGGCACGGCGGTCTTTGCCGGGATCGAGGGCACACGGCCCGTGCTCGTGGAGCTGCAGGCGCTGGTGGCCGATAGCGGCCTCGGCAATCCGCGCCGCGCCGTGGTGGGCTGGGATTCGGGCCGCCTTTCCATGGTGCTGGCGGTGCTCGATGCGCGCTGCGGGCTTTCTTTGAGCGGCCAGGACGTCTATCTCAATGTGGCGGGGGGCCTGCGGATCGTGGAACCGGCAGCGGACCTTGCCGTGGCAGGGGCGCTGATCTCCTCGCTTTCCAACAAGACCATTCCCGCCGATACGGTGCTTTTCGGCGAGATCAGCCTCTCGGGCGCCGTGCGCCCGGTCAGCCAGACGGAAAGCCGCCTGAAGGAAGCGGCGAAACTCGGATTTAAACGGGCCATTTTACCCAAAAGCCCGTCCAGCCAGCGCCCGGACGCCCAGGGGCTGGAGATTTTCGAGATCGCGGATCTTGGCGGGCTAATTGCACATCTATCGGTTTCATGAGCGCTTATGCCTCGTTATTGTGCCTTTAGGGGATAGGGGGAACCAAGGTGACCGTTTTCGATATTGGCATCATCGTTCTGGTGCTTCTCTCGGGCCTGCTGGCGACGGCGCGCGGCTTCGTGGCCGAAATGCTGTCGGTTCTCGCCTGGATCATCGGCCTTGTGGTGACGCTGTTCCTCTATCCTTACGTCTTTCCCATCGCGCAGGACTTTTTCAGCGCCGAGTGGATCGCCGCCGTGGTGACAGCGGGCGGCATTTTTACCGCGGTTTACCTTGTCGCTTCCATGTTCACGTACCGCTGGGCCTCGCGCATGCGGGCGGGCGAGCCGGGGCCGCTGGACCGGGCGCTGGGACTGATTTTCGGGGCGGCGCGCGGCCTCATCGTGGTCGCCATTGCCTATCTCTTCTTTATCTGGCTGGTGCCGGACCGCTCCGAGCACCCCGAATGGCTGGCAAAAGCCCGGCTTACTCCCATTGTGGAGAGCACGGCGCTGGCGCTCGCCGATCTCATGCCCGACCGGGACGATGTACGCCCCACTTTCGAGCGCGGGTCCCGATCTGAAACAGATGGGGCAGCGCGACAATCAGACGCTGACACAAGCAACGGAAAAGGTTATAAGCCTAGCGAGCGACAGGGCCTCGATCAGTTGTTTGACACGACCGTCAACGAATAGAGGCCGAACGGCGATGCCCCAGAATAATGGTTTCGATGCCCCGTACTGACGACGTACCAGAACAGATGAGCCTGCCCTTCGCAGCCTCCTCTGCCGCCCCGGCCATCAGCGAGCCGACCTATATCCTCGATGATGAGCTTTATGCCGACAAACTGCGCGAAGAGTGCGGGGTTTTCGGGATTTTCAACCATCCGGACGCCGCCGCGCTGACGACGCTGGGGCTGCACGCCTTGCAGCACCGCGGCCAGGAAGCGGCCGGGATCGTCTCTTATGACGGCAAGCAGTTCCATTCCGAGCGCCGCCTCGGGCTGGTGGGGGACCATTTCACCCGCCAATCCGTGATCGACCGGCTGACGGGCACGTCCTCCATCGGGCATGTGCGCTATTCGACTCAGGGCGAAACGCTGCTGCGCAACGTGCAGCCGCTCTTCGCGGACTTGTGGGGCGGCGGCTTTGCCGTGGCACATAACGGAAATTTGACCAACGCGGTCACGCTGCGCAATGAACTGGTGCGCCAGGGGGCGATCTTCCAGTCCACCTCGGATACGGAAGTCATTCTCCAGCATGTCGCCCGCTCCTCCGGCGCTCATGTGATGGACCGCTTTATCGACGCGCTGCAGCAGGTAGAGGGCGCTTATGCGCTGGTCGCACTGACCAACAAGAAGCTGATCGGCGCGCGCGACCCGCTCGGCATCCGCCCGCTTATTCTGGGCGAGTTGCACGGTGCGCCCATTCTGTGTTCGGAAACCGTGGCGCTCGACATTATCGGCGCGAAATTCGTGCGGGAAATCGAGCCCGGCGAAGTGGTGGTTTGCACCAAGGACGGGATCGAGAGCATTCATCCCTTCCCCAATGCCCATTCGCGCCCCTGCGTTTTCGAGTTTATCTATTTCGCCCGCCCCGACAGCGTGATCGGCGGCAAGAGCGTTTACGACGTGCGCAAGAAGATGGGCCACGAGCTGGCCCGCGAATCCCACGTGCCCTCCGACATGGTCATTCCGGTGCCCGACAGCGGCGTGCCGGCGGCAATCGGCTACGGGCTGGAAGCGGGCGTTCCCTTCGAGCTCGGCATCATCCGCAACCATTATGTGGGCCGTACCTTCATCGAGCCTTCCCAGCACATACGCGCGCTGGGGGTGAAGCTGAAGCACAATGCCAACCGCGCGCTCGTCGAGGGCAAGCGCATTGTGCTTGTCGATGACAGCATCGTGCGCGGCACGACTTCGGTGAAGATCGTGAAGATGATGTATGAGGCCGGCGCGAAGGAAGTGCATATGCGCATCGCCAGCCCGCCCATCACGCATCCGGATTTCTACGGCATCGACACGCCGAACAAGGAACAGCTTCTCGCGGCCAATTACGACGTGGAAGGCATGCGCCAATATATCGGCGTCGATACGCTGGCCTTCATTTCGGTTCCCGGCCTTTACCGGGCGATGGGCTATGAGTACCGCGACGAAGATGCGCCCCAGCTCACCGATCACTGCTTCACCGGCTGCTATCCGACGAAGCTGACCGATCTGACCGATTCCAAACGGTCCGACCAATTGTCCCTTCTGGCGGAAATAGCCTGAGCGGGTTTCCGCCCCTTTTTAGAGAGTTGCCATGACCGGCCGACTGGAAAACAGGCTTGCCTTGATTACGGGCGCCTCGCGCGGCATTGGGCGCGCTGTGGCGCTGGCCATGGCGGCGGAAGGCGCGCATGTCATTCTCGTCGCCCGCACCGTTGGCGCGCTGGAAGAAGTGGATGACGAGATCCAGAAAATCGGCGGCAAGGCGACGCTCGTGCCGCTCGATCTGAAAGACCTCGACGCCATCGACCGGCTGGGCGGCATGATCTATGAGCGCTGGGGCAAGCTCGACATTCTGGTCGGCAATGCGGGACTTCTGGGCGTGCTCACGCCGGTAGGCCATATCGAGCCGAAGGAATGGGAGCAGGTGCTCACCATCAATGTGACGGCGAATTACCGACTGATCCGTTCGCTCGATCCCCTGCTGCGCCGCTCCGACGCGGGCCGCGCGATCTTCGTGACTTCCGGCGCTGCCGATAAATGCCGTCCCTTCTGGGGCATCTATTCGGCGACCAAAGCCGCGCTCAACGCGCTCGTCAAAACCTGGGCCCATGAAAACGAGAAGACCGCCATGCGGATCAATCTCGTCAGCCCCGGCCCCGTGGCAACCGCCATGCGCGCCAAAGCCATGCCGGGCGAAGACCCCTCCACCCTGCCCCGCCCGGCGGAACTTGCCCCGCTCTTTCTCGAACTTGCCTCGCCCGACTATGAAAAGACCGGCGAGATCGTGGCCTTCGAGCGGCGTTAAACTTCTCTCTTATCCGGTGATTGCCGCGTGGCCCCCGGCTCAAGCCTCGGGTGACAGGCGCGGTAAATGGCAATCGCTTTGCCACACATGACGCCGTCCCCCCCGGCCTCAGAGCCGGGGTCCAGGCAACTTCCTGAGAAAATTCCCTATCCCTTTCAACACCTTGGCCGAATGTTGCATCCCGCAATCGCACGGGCGCTTGACATTCTGCCGCTTCGCCACAACACTTAACCCTATGGTTAAGTATGACGATACCGCATTGGACCGCACTTTCGCCGCGCTCGCCGATCCGACCCGGCGCGCGCTGCTTGCCCGGCTGGAGGAAGCGGATACGCCCCTCTCGGTCAGCGATCTTGCCAGGCCGTTCGACATGTCCCTTCCCGCCGTGATGAAGCACCTCACCGTGCTCACCGAGGCGGGGCTGGTCAGCCGCAATAAGTCCGGCCGGATCGTCTCCTGTGAACTTCAAGCGGGCCCCATGGAGGACGCCATGGACTGGCTCACCCGTTATGCGCGCTTCTGGTCCGACGGACTGGACCGCCTCACCGCTTTTGTGGAGAACGCTGCCCCATGTCCACCCAGCAACACACCAAACCGAGCCTCACGCTCAAAAGACGCATCAAAGCCTCGCCGGAAAAAATCTTCGCCGCCTGGACCGAGCCGCAACAAATGATGATGTGGTTCGGCCCGGAAAACGTGGAAACAAAGGAAGTCGACGCAGATGTGCGCATCGGCGGACGCTTCCGCGTGAAGATGCTGGAAAATACCGGCGACTGGCACGAAGTCTCCGGCGTTTACAAAGAAATCGTAGAGAACGCCAAGCTCGTTTTCTCTTGGGCCTGGGTAACAACCCCTGAACGGGAAAGCCAGGTCACCGTCACGCTGAAGCCGGATGGGGAACAAACGATCCTCACCCTGCATCACGAACAACTCTTCGATGAAACCTCTCGCGACGGCCACATCCATGGCTGGACGGGCTCTCTGGACAAACTGGAAGCCCTCTTCGCCTGATCTTCACCCGACTTGAAAGGGAGAATTCCAATGGTACAGCATGCAACAGGAACGCCGGCCGAATGGCTGAAAGCCCGCAAGGACCTGCTCGAACGCGAAAAGCAGTTCTCGCGCCTGCGCGATGAAATCGCCGAAGAACGCCGCGCCCTGCCCTGGGTGAAGGTCGACAAGACATATGTTTTCGAGACGCCCGCAGGCAAGAAAACACTGGCCGAGCTGTTCGGCAAGAACAGCCAGCTCATCATCTATCACTTCATGCTCGCACCGGGCTGGGACGCAGGCTGCAGCGGCTGCTCGTTCCTTGCGGATCATCTCGACAGCGCCAATCAGCACATCAAGCATCACGATGTCACGCTGATGGCCGTCTCCCGCGCGCCGTTGAATGAAATCGAAGCCTATAAAAAGCGCATGGGCTGGCAATTCGACTGGGCATCTTCGAACGGCGGCGATTTCAATTACGACTTCCATGTCTCCTTCCGCAAGGAAGACGTGGAGGCAGGCCGGGCAACATACAATTTCGCGCCGGCGAGCGAAAATCCCGGCGAGGAAGCCCCCGGCTTCAGCGCTTTCTACCGGGACGAAAACGGCGATGTGTTCCACACCTATTCGTCCTATGCGCGCGGCAATGAAGAGGTGATTGGCGCTTATATGCTGCTCGACTTCGCGCCCAAGGGACGCAACGAGACGGAAATCATGGACTGGATGCGCCGGCACGACGAATACGAAGACGCCCCTGCCCGTAAAAGCGCCTAATGACCGGGCCGCCAGATCCGGCGGCCCGGCCTCGATGCCGGTATCCTCTTTCCCTCAAGAGGATACCGATCCTCTTAGTCAGCTTCATAAGGAGCCGGTCAATGGCAGAGACATTTCCCACACCGCGCATTGAAGAAATGGCGGCCAGCCGCATCGCCGGTATCGACCGGCATTACCGAGGCGGCGACATGAGCGGCATTCCGGCCCAGTGGGGCGAACTTGGCGCCCATGGCGATGTGCCCGGCAAAAAGGGCAATGCGCATTACGGCATCTGCTGCGGCTTGAAGGGTGAAGGCATGCACTATCTGTGCGGTGTCGAGATAGCAGCAGGAAGCAAGCTGCCCTTTCCCGGCTGGGAGGAAGTCAACCTTCCCGCAAACAAATACGCCGTCTTCGAGCATCAAGGCAGCGCCGCCGATCTCCACCAGACAATCCACGCCATCTGGGAAAACTGGCTGCCGCATTCCGGCCTGACTTTTGCCGGGGAGCATGGGCTTTTCTTTGAAAAATACGGACCCGATTTCGATGCCGCCACAGGGACAGGCCGTATCGAAATATGGATACCGGTCATCTGAAAAAGCCGCATGTGCAATGGGCGCTCTTCTCCGGGGCTTGAAACTCCGCGCCCGAAGCGCTATTTCCTAAGCTCTTCCAAATGGAGGCTTGGAGCCGATGCGTCACTAACCCGTCAGAACTGGTTTTCTTACCTTTTGCCGGGATATAGCCATGACGCGCGCGCTGCTTCGGGGCGAGGCACTTGCCTTCCATCTGCCAGATGGCAGAGCTCTTTTTTCCAATATCGATTTCACCTTGAACACCGATGCCCGCGCCGCGCTTGTCGCGCCGAACGGTCGGGGAAAGACGACGCTTGCGCAGCTTGCCGCAGGCCTTCGCCCGCCTGCTGCCGGGCTGATCACCGCCAATGGCACAGGCGCTTTCGTTTTTCAGGATGCCGTTTATACCGGCGAAACACAGGTGGCCGATATTTTCGGCGCGAGAGCCTTGCTCGCTGCATTGAAGCGGGCAGAGCAAGGCAAAGCCAGTGCAGATGATATTGCACTGATCGGGCAGAATTGGACCTTCAAGGAAGACTTGCTGGCGCTTTTGGAAAGTGCCGGGCTCGGACGGCTCTCGCTTACTCAGTCCTATGCCAGCTTAAGTGGCGGGGAAAAGATCCGTCTGCGCCTTCTGGCGGCCGCGCGCCTGAGGCCGGATTTTTATATTCTGGATGAACCGACGAACCATCTCGATTCCGCCGCCCGCGCATGGCTTTATGAATGGCTCAGCTCGGAAAAAGCTGCCTGGCTTTTGATCAGCCATGATCGCGAAGCGCTTTCCCATGCACAGGAGATATGGGAGCTGACACCGCGCGGGCTCCACGTCTACAGCGGCCCTTATCACGCCTTCGACACGCAGCGGCGGCAAGCACAAGAAGCCGCGCAGCGCAGCCTCGCCGATGCAAAGAAGGATCAGACCCGCTTGCGCCTGCAGGCTCAAAATGCGCGCGAGCGGCATGAGCGGAATGCCGCGCGGGGAAAGAAAAGCCGGAGCGAGGGCAGCCAACCTAAAATTCTGCTCGATGCCCGAAAAGACCGCTCCGGCAAGACCGGTGCCCGCCTCGCCGCCATTCGTGAAATGCGCCTCGAAGGCGCGGCGGAACGGCTGCAAGAGGCCCAGCAAGAAATCGCCCCGGAAACACCTATTCAGTTCGATAGCGCCGTAACGCAAGTAACGCCCGGCGAAAAGGTTCTGACCATTGATGATCTGTCCTACACACGGGGCAGCAGAGAGATATTGCGCAAGGTGAAGCTGATGCTGAAGGGCCCGGCCCGCCTTGCATTATCCGGCCCGAACGGCGCGGGAAAGACGAGCTTGCTGCGCCTCATCGCCGGTCTTGCTCAGCCCTCGGCCGGCACGCTGCAGACCCACATCAAGCCTCACCTCATGAGCCAGGAAATGAGCGGCGCATTGGACGCAAGTCCGTTCGACCTTTGCCGGCGTCATTGGGGCAACGAGATGGGGCAAGATGAAATCCGAACCGCGCTTGCCCGGGCAGGTTTGCGGCGCGAGAAGGCGCTTCTGCCGCTTTCCGCACTAAGCGGCGGCGAGCGTATGCGCGCCCATCTCGTCCGTCTACTGAACGGTCCCGCCCCTGCCCGGTTTCTATTGCTGGACGAACCGAGCAATCATCTCGATTTGGATGCACTGCATGCACTCGAGACCGCGTTGCAGGATTTCAAAGGCGCGTTGATCGTAGTGTCTCACGATCCCGTTTTTCTGAAAGCGGTGCAGCCTACTTGCGCACTGACACTGTCTGCGCCCTAGCGTTTTCTGGCGCGGCTTGCGTAAGGGTTCTTCGTTTTACGCATGAAGATGCGGATCGGCACGCCGGGCAGGCCGAAAGTTTCGCGCATGCTGTTGATGAGATAGCGCTTATAAGAGGGCGGCACTTCTTCGGCGCGGCTGGAAAAGATCGCGAATGTCGGCGGGCGCGATTTGACCTGGGTAATATATTTCAGCGAGACGCGCCGTCCGCTCGCAGCAGGCGGCGGATGGCGGCCCACCGCCCCTTCCAGCCAGCGGTTGAGTTTGCCGGTGGAAACACGGCTGTTCCAAACCGTGTGCACTTCCTCAATACGCGGCATCAGCTTGTCAGTGCCTTTGCCCGCCAGCGCCGAGAACGTGATGATCGGCACGCCGCGGATCTGCGGCAGCAGACGGCCGAGCTTTTCCGTCAGGTCCGCCATGACCGCCTGCCCGTCCTCGATCAGATCCCACTTGTTGACGGCAACGACAAGGCCGCGCCCTTCCTGCTCCACCAGATCGGCGATATGCAGATCCTGCTTTTCGAAGGGGATAGTCGCGTCGATCATCAGCACCACGACTTCTGCAAAGCGGATGGCGCGCAATGTGTCGGCGACGGAGAGCTTTTCGAGTTTCTCCGTCACCCGCGCGCGCTTGCGCATGCCGGCGGTGTCGAAGAGCTTCACTTTGCGCCCGCGCCACTGCCATTCGACACCGATGGCATCGCGGGTGATCCCGGCTTCCGGGCCCGTCAGCATCCGGTCTTCCCCAAGCAGCTGATTGATCAGCGTGGATTTTCCGACATTGGGCCGGCCCACCACGGCAATGCGCAGCGGCGCTTCAAGGTCGGGCTCGAAAGGGGTTTCCGGATCGAAGCCTTCTTCATCGTCGAACTCGGCTTCCTCGGTAATGGTGTCGGCGATTTCGCCTTCCTGCACGGCTTGCACGAGCGGCTGGAGAAGATCGTAAAGCTCGCCCAGCCCCTGGCCGTGTTCGGCGGAAAGAGCGATGGGCTCGCCAAGGCCAAGCTCATAGGCTTCCACCAGCCCGTCATGGGCGGCATTGCCTTCGCATTTATTGGCGGCCAGCACGACCGGCGCATTGGAACGGCGCAGAAGCTGCGCGAAATGCCGGTCGAGCGGCGTAACCCCGGCGCGCGCATCGATGAGCAGGAGGCAAAGATCGGCTTCGGCAATGGCAAGGTCGGTTTGCTGGCGCATGCGCGCTTCCAGCGCATCGCCCTTGGCTTCTTCCAGCCCGGCGGTGTCGACCACGGTGAATTCCAGATCGCCGAGCTTGCCTTCCCCCTCACGCCGGTCGCGGGTAACGCCCGGCGTGTCGTCCACAAGCGCGAGCTTGCGCCCGACCAGACGGTTGAACAGGGTCGACTTGCCCACATTGGGGCGCCCGACAATGGCAAGCTTGAACGACAAGGGGTGAACCTTCTCTCTAAAACAAGTCCCGGAAATCAAATCCCGGCCAAAGGGGCGCCGGACGGCCCGCCGCCTTTAACGGAAGGCGGCGAGGTCACCGTCATCGGTCAGCACGTAAAGCGTGCCCTTGGCCACGATGGGGGCAATATAGACCGGTTCGTCGATTTCGAACGAGCCCAGTTTTTCCCCGTCATAAGGCGAAACCGACATGAGGAGCCCGCGCGAGGAGCCCAGCACCAGCCGGTCCCCCGCCAGAATGGGCCCGCTCCACTGGATGGGATCGCGCCGGGCTTCTTCGTTGCGGAAGCGGGCAAGCTGCGAAATCCAGCGCACGCGCCCGTCACGGCGCGAGAGACAGAGCAGCTCGGCTTCCGTCGTGACGAGATAGATGAAATCGCCCGCAACCCACGGTGTCTGCACGCCGGAAATGTTGCGTGTCCAGACGCGCTCGCCAGTGCGGATGTCGATGGCGACCATACGCCCGGAATGGGAAACGGCATAGACGCGGCCCCGGTCGATCACCGGACGCCCGGCAATGTCATTGAGTTCCGTCAGCGAGCTGAGCGAGCCCGTGCGCGTCAGCGAGTCGCTCCAGAGCACGTTGCCGTTTTCCACGCGCAGCGCGAAAAGCTCGCCGGAGGAATAAGGCACGATCACGATGGAGCCGGATACCGCCGCACTTGTTGCCGCCAGAATCCCTGCAGCCTCTGTGATGCCCTGATGGCGCCACAGCACGTCACCGTTCGCCGCCGCCAGCACCACGGTCTGGTTGTCGGAGGTGATGGTGAAGACACGCCCGCCATTTACCGTCGGCGCAGCGCGGTAGGGCACGCCGATGCCCTGGCGCCACAGCTCCGTTCCCGTGGCGGCATCGAGCGCAACGACCTGGCCGAAGCCGGTGGTGGCGAAGACCTTGCCGTCTTCAAAGGCGACGCCGCCGCCGCGGCCTTCTTCATCGCTTTCATTGTCCGGCGTCAAGTCGGCCCGCCAGAGCTGCTCGCCGCTCTGCGCATCGAAGGCGCGCAGGTCCGCATCTGCATCGAGAATATAGGCCCGGCCATCCGCGACGATGGGCGCGCTCGCAAGGCGGGCGGACCCGCCTGAGCCTTCACCCGCATCCCGCTTCCAGGCCATATTGAGGGGGCCCGCTTCCAGGTGGTGCAGAACATTGTCGGCAAAGCCGCCCGGCTGCGCCCAGTTCTCGTTTTCATAAGGCTTGGGCAACACGACGCGCAGATCGGCGATGCGCGGGTCGGCTTCCAGCGACTGCTCGAGCGTCATGATCGAAATGCGTTCGCCCGGAAGTTTTTCCTCATTACCGCCAGCGGAGAACAGGTCTCCTACCGTGTCACACCCGGCCAGGCCGAAACCCAGCATAGCGACCGTCACCCAGGCACCCCATCGAGACGTCATTCGCGGCTTCCCATTCTTCTCGCCAGTTTCCGTTATCGCCATTCCTGGCAGTGCGCATGACCGACCCTTATCGCTCATGCGCGGATGATCACTCGCTCTCGCCGGCAGCAGGTTCCGGCGCGGCTTCTTCGGCAGGCGCCTCCTCAGCGGCGGGCTCGCCAGCAGGCGGGCTGCTTTCCAGCGCTTCTGCAGCCATTTTCGGGCTGATCAACGCGATCATGACATGCGCGCGGTCGCGCAGCCCCGGCGTTGCCGTATTGTCCCGCGTAATTTCCTGAAAGAGCGAGCGCGCCTCCGCATATTCGCCTGCCTCATAAGCGCTAAGGCCCAGAAGTTCCCGCGCCAGATTGCGCCAGGGCTTGCCCTCGCCCGTCAGCCCCACGAGGCGCAGGCGGATATCGTCATGGCTGGCATTACCGATCAAAAGGCTCGCCGCTTTGATCTGGGCAAGCTCCTGAATGATCTCACCGGCTGCGCTATTTGAGGCAAGCTGCTCATAGACGGAAATCGCCCCCTGGCGGTCGCCTTCTTCGGCCAGCGCCGCCGCACGGCGGAGCTGCGCAAGAGCGGCATAGCCAGCCGGGCTTTCCTCGGCCAGTGCCGCCAGTTTCTCGGCCGCCGCCTCCGGGGTTTCCTCGGCCTCGGCCAGCGCGGCTTCATAGGCCAATGACGCCTCTTCAGCCTCGGACAGGCTATAGGCGCGCCAGCCCACCACCGCAGCGGTGAGAAGCACGATGCCCAGAGCCAGGCCGACGACATAAATGCCGTATTTGTCCCAAATCTTGCGCAGCTCTTCGCGGCGCAGATCTTCTTCTACTTCACGGAAAATATCGCTCAACGGGTGTCTCCGGCACAGGCCATTCATCGGCGCGGCGGGCGCCGCGCGGTTGCGCCGTAAGGTACAGAGCTTTCAAGGCGTTGGCAAACTTCGCGGGGGCGATTTTTCCCTTAAAACCGGGAAAAATCAGACCTCGCCGTCCACCTTCTTCATCTTGTAGGTATGCTCGGGAGCCGGAAATGCCCGGCTGCGCACTTCTTCGGCATAAGCCTCAGCGGCGCCGGCAATGGCCGCGCCCATGGTCGCATATTCCTTGACGAATTTCGGCGGGCGGGGCGAGAGGCCCAGCATGTCCTCAAGCACCAGGATTTGCCCGTCACAGGCAGAAGAAGCGCCGATACCGACAGTGGGAATATCGATCAGCTCGGTCAGGCGCGCGGCGAGCGGCTCTGCCACCCCTTCCACGACGACGGCAAAGGCGCCGGCCTCGGCAATGGCTTTCGCATCTTCCTCGATGGCGCCCCATTCGTCCTTGGTACGGCCCTGCGTCTTGAAGCCGCCCATGACCTGCGTCGATTGCGGGGTCAGACCGATATGCGCCATGACGGGAATGCCCCGGTCGACGAGATAGCGGATCGTCTCGGCGGTGCGCGCGCCGCCTTCCACCTTGACCGCGGTGCAGCCGGTTTCCTTGATCACGCGGACCGCGTTGCGGAACGCGACCTGCGGCGATTCTTCATAGGTGCCGAAGGGCATGTCGACGACGACGAGCGCGCGCTCGGTGCCGCGCACCACGGCGGTGCCATGGGCGATCATCATGTCGAGCGTGACGCCAAGGGTGGTTTCCATGCCGTACATCACCATGCCCAGGCTGTCGCCCACGAGAATGAGATCGACATAAGGGTCGATATAGCGGGCGGTATGGGCGTGATAAGCGGTGAGCGAGACGATCGGCTGACCGTTCTTGCGCGCACGGATTTCCGGAACGGTGATGCGTTTAACCTTGGCGTGGACGGACATGACACTCACTCCTTCTCGGGCCGGCCCTGATCAGGTGCCTGCCATTTCGAAAGCTGCTCCGGTTGCCGTTACCCCAACAGATAGGCGCCGAAAACACCCCTGCAAGGCAAGGCACGGCTCACAAAGCATAGCCGTTAAAATTGCGCTGCGATTTCGGATGATCGTGCGGCGCGCCCGGTGACACGCCCTGTCTCTATCTCGTCTGGTGGGCGGAGCCTAGCCCGCCGGGCCGGCAAATGCAAATACACTAAAAATGGCTGTTTTACGCCAGTTTTGCGCATATTTCCGGGGACTCACCCGCCGTTTCTAGCGGTCGTAGATGTCGCCCGCCCCGCTCATGGCCGCGCCCTCGTTCATGCCCGAAAGATCGCGATAGGCGATGGAGAGAATAGCAACGGACGTGATCTGGAAGACAATGAGGCTTAGCGCCTGCAGCCCGATGGCCACCACAACACCGCCCGGGATGAACGAGACAAGCGCGCCGACAATGTTCAAGACAATGAGAAGGACCATGATGAAGAGCATGTTCAGGATATGCATCCCCAGCAGCCGCCAGAAATTACCCTTCGTAATGTCCAAAATCGCGCGGGCATTGAGCGGCTCGCCGATCGCCACCGCCGGCAAAAGCAGGGTGAGGCGCAGCGAGTAATAGACGGCAGCAAAAGCCAAAACCACGGCGAGAATGGCAAGGCCCAAAGAGAGCGCCGTATCGCCGCTCACCGGATCTGCAAGCGCCCCGCTGACCATGGCGACGAGGAAAGCGGGCAGCGCCAGCAGCACAAGGAAGATCGAGGCGAGGAGGAAAACCGCTTCCCGGCGGCCGAAATGGAAATTGACCGCGCCCGAACCCCGGTCGCCCAAAAGCACGAAACGGTGCCAGGCCACTGCGATCATCGGCCAGGTGAAAAGCCCGACTAGCATGAGCAGGACAATCGGCAGAGAAAAGGCGTCCGTGACGTTGATCAAGGAGCCTTGTTCCTGCTGCTGCAATTCCTCAAGGCGGCGCTGCAGAAACTCCTGCTGGGCGATGTTAGCGACGATATAGATCGCGACGGGAAGCCAGACGAGTTTCACCAGATCGAGGAAATGCGAATAGGCGCCGCGATAGGCCTCCATGACGGTGCCGACAACATCCAATTTCCGCATCAGGTGATCCTTCGTCTTTGCTTTCGATTGGCCGCTCTTAAGATAGGCCGCTCTATTGCTGAGCGCCCGCGTCCCAGGCCTTGTCTTTATATTCGCTGCTTTCCGGATTGAGCTCATAGGCTTTCAGGAAATCGGCGCGCGCTTCGGCCTCTTTGCCCTGGGCTTCATAGATCGAGCCGCGCACATAATAAGAGGCGGCGCGCTCCGGCTGAAGCTCCAGCGCCCGGCTGATGTCGGCCAGCGCTTCGACAAGCTTGCCCGATTCGCGGTAGGCATTCGCCCGGTTTGCCAGAACCAGCGCATCGTCTGGGGCGATACCCAGCGCGGCGGTATAGTCCACAATCGCCATTTGCAGGTTGCCGGTCTTCTTATGCGCCACACCGCGGTTAAGCAGCGCCGTTACCTTATCCGCCGGCGCCAGATCGCCGGACTGGATCGCCCGGCTGCAATAATAAATCGCAAGGCGCTCATCGCCCCCCGGCTTGAACTGCTCGAAACAAGCCAGATTGTCGGCATTGCCATCGGCCAGCGCCGGTGCGCCCGCCCCTGTCATTGCGCCTGTCATCGCCATACCGGCCAAAATGAGTGTTGCCGCCCGAAGCCCCGAAATACGCCGCATCTTGAATTCCTTCTCATCGCTTGCGCCCGCCAAGCAGGGACAGAGTACCTATTTCGCGAATGAGAGGAAATAGATCATCTGGCGCCCCAAAACGAAAAGGCCGGGCAATAAAGCCCGGCCTTTGCCACTGTCCGCTATTCCCGTCTTAGAAATAGACGTGGATACCGGCGATGAATGTATCGGTCTTCACCGACTGGTCGGAGGTAACCTGGATGTTCACAAGCGGCGCGAAGCCGTGATTGCGGACATATTCCAGACCGATCGAGAAGTTCTCGTCGATATGGGTTTCAAGCCCGAGCGCCATCTGTTCCATGAATTCGAATTCCGAGCCGTTCGGACCGAAATCGCCGCGGCTATACACAGCGGAATATTCGGTCGGATAGGAAAGGATCGAATCTTTGTAACGGCCCTGCACGGTGAGCGCTTCCACCTTCTCGCCCGTGGCCGGCCAATCCTCGAGCGTGGTCGTGTATTCGGCCATTACATCGAAGGGGCCCCAGCCGAGGGTCAGGTTGGCGTCCACCGCCGCATTATCCGTGCGCGGCTGGCCGGCCACCATGCCGCCCGTGTGGTGCGGGGTGACGGTGTTGTAAATCGTACGGTGCAGATATCCTAGGCCGCCTTTCAGCCGCACGCCATTGCCGAGGTCCACGACCTTCGTGGCATTGAGCGCATAATTGCCGAAAAAGTCGCTGCCTTCGGTATCGGCGGTGCGCTGGTGGCGCCCTTCCGGAATGATCGTGCCCACCACATGCCAGCCATCATAAACCGCGCCGACGCCGAGGACCGGGTCTTTCGACAAAGCCCAGAAGAAGTGCGTGTTCATGTTGTGCGTGAAAGGGTTGTAGGTCGACATATCGCCGAAGTCGATCGTGTTACGGCCGAAATAGGCATAGAGCGGAAAGCGGTCGAGATTGCCGACAACACCGAAAGCCTTGCGAAGCTGAATGTCTTCCTCGCCCGGATAGCGCGTGTCGATATATTCAAGCTGCGCATAACCGGTCAGCCAGTCGCCCGCCGACACCGCCGCGCCCCAGGCGGCATCGTTCACGATCCACTGCGTGTCCGAGCTGCCGGTGTGCTGGCCCGGCAGGCGGGAGAGGATCGGAAATTTGCCGTCCGTATTCGTGCGCTCATAAACGACCGTCCCGGTGAAGCCCGCGCCGAACTTGATGCCGACATTGGGCAGCGCCCCGGCCTGGCGGGCGCGCAGCAGCTCAAGCGGCTTGCCTTGCACATATTCCTGGAAGTCGGTCATGCGTTCGAAAATTTCGAGCCGCGTCTTGGCGGCACCGTCATCGAGCATCGCTTCATCGGCATTTGCCGGAAGCGCGGGGCCGCGCAGGCCCAGTTCATCCGCCCCTGCCGTGCCACCGGCAAAGGCAACCATGCCCAGCCCAAAGGCCAGGACTTTCATTATTTTTCTTGTCATGATTCTTCATCCCCAAAAAATCGTGGGGATGTGTAACCCGGGTAAGGTTAAAGTCAATTAAACGAATGACTGTATTATGGGCAAAAATACTGCCATTTGCAGAGGTTATACGCCGCTTCAAACATAAGTATAAAGCAGCAGCGCGCCGGATTACTCTTCGGCGTAATTCAAGTGAAAGATCACGCCGTCAAAGCCGATGAAAGCTTCCATCGCATTTTCACTGGTGAGCATCGTCAGCCGGTCGCCGTTTTTCTCGCAGGCAATGTCATGCTCGAGAAACTGCCCGCCGGAAAGCCCGGCTTCGGCGTAAGGGATGTTATCCGGGTCTTGCATGAACCCCGCAACATCGCGGATTTTGTAAGAAAGACTGAGGCCTTCGAAATCGCAGTTGAAAAACGGGCCTTCGGCAAAACCTTTCTCGAAATATTGCGTGCGGCCAAGATAGGCATCCGCGCCTTCCGCATCCATGGCCGAGATCGGGCGGAAGGTATAGCCATCCACCACCCAGGTTCCATCGAGCCTCGGGACCGGCTCCGCCGAAACTTCTGCGCTGAAACTTGCCGCAAGCGCCAATGCCGCCGCCGCTTTTATCCACCGTCTCATCCGCCTCTCCCCTGATTGCTGCTTTACTATGGCGCAGGGGGCAAAGCGGCGCTAGTCCGCTTCGCTATCATGGGGGCGGGAAAATTCGACTTCCAGAATGATGTCCACTTCATCACCGACGCCGAAATCGGACCCCGGCACGGGAATGCCATAGGCAATGCCATACTCGGAGCGTTTGAGACTTCCCGTTGCCGAAAAACCGATGCGGGAATTGTCCGGGTCATATTCATGACGTTCATAGCCGCCATTATAAGTGGCATCGAGGGTCAGCGGTTTCGTCACGCCGTGCAGCGTAAAGTCACCGATGATCTTGGCGCTGTTTCCGCCCGTAGGAACGATTTCTTTCGAGACGAAAGAGATCTCCAGAAACTGCGCGGCATCCAGCCACTCGGGCCCGAGAAGCTGGGCATTGAAATCATGATCCATTTCCTCCACCGGAAAATCCGTTTCAAGCGAGGTCGGATCGACCTTTGCCGTTACACGCGCGGCTTCAGGGTTGTCCGGATCGAAGAACAGCTCCGCATCGAATTTCGTGAAGCGCGCCGTGTACATCGAAAAGCCCAAATGGCTGACCCGGAAGATGAGGCTTGCATGGGACTTATCAAGTTCATAGGTGCCGGCCGGGATCGCCGCTTGCTCTTCAGCGCCTGCCGAGCGCGCCGCGCCGGTGAACACCATGAACGATGCAAACGTCACCAGCACGCATCCAACCAATATCCGTTTCATTGTCATCCCTTTGCCGTTACTGCCCGTCATAGGCTTGCTTGAGGGCCGCGATATCGAATTTCTTCATTTTCATGAAAGCCTGCGTGACGCGCGCCGCGCCCTCCGGGTTACCGCCCAGCAATTGCGGCAGCACATCCGGCACGATCTGCCAGGAAAGACCGTATCTGTCTTTCAACCAGCCGCAAGGACCTTCCTCCCCGCCTTCCGACAGGCGCGCCCAATAGTAATCCACTTCTTCCTGATCGGCGCAGCCAACCTGCAGCGAGACCGCCTCGGTGAAAGGAAGCTGCGGGCCGCCATTCAGCGCGGTAAAACGCTGCCCGTCCAGCTCGAACTCGACAGTCATTACCGTGCCTTCGTCTTTGCCGTGGATGTCTTTGCCTTCCCCGGTGTAGCGGGCGACAGAGCCGATACGGGAATTGGCGAAGATCGAAACGTAATGTTTCGCCGCCTCCTCCGCTTCTTTGTCGAACCAGAGACAGGGCGTGATTTTCTGTATCTTCCCGGACATGAGGGACCACCTCCTCTTTTCGGGGTGTCGGAGAAATTATTCGGGCGTTTGCGTATTCACGATCCAGGGAATACCGAACTTATCGCGCAGCATGCCGAAGGCAGGCGAGAAAAACGTCTCGCCGATCGGCACCGTCACTTCTCCGCCTTTGGAAAGCGCTTCGAAAACCTTTTTCGCTTCTTCAGGGGTTTTGCCGTTGAAGCAGACCCGGAACCCCTGCGGGCGCTCATAAGTGCCCGGCTCATCAGACGCCATCAATTGAAAGCCGTCTTTTTCAAGGCAGATATGTGCAATCTTCTGGCTGATATCGCCCGCCCCTTCTTCGCCGGCGGGGCCGCCATCCGGCGTATCGCCGAATGTCAGGGAGAAGACGATTTCCGCCTTCAAACAGTCTTTGTAAAAGTCGAAGGCTTCGCGGCAATTGCCGTCGAAAAACAGATAGGTGTTCAGTGACATACTCATCTCCCAGTTAAATGCGTTTTCGCGGGTGCCTTAATTCTCGGCAACGGCTTTCAGCGCGCTCAATCCCGCCTCGAAATCCGGCCCCACCATCTTCTCCATACTCATGAAGACCGAGATGAGTTTTCCGGCATAGGTCTGCGTCCCATACATCGCCCATGTGACATGCGTTGCCTCGCCTTCCGGCGTGAGGCGGAACTCGGCTTTGTTCCGCGCTTCCATGGGCGAGAAAAATTCCAGGTCGATTTCCAGTTTCCTAGCAGGCACAGATTCTGCAATTTCCATCCGGCCATGGCCGATGCGCCGGTCCCCTTCCCATTCATAGCTCGCGCCTTTACCGCGCGGCGGGCCGCTATAAAGGCGTTTCATATCCGGGTCTTTCTTTTCCCAAGGAGACCAGGCTTCCCAATTTTTGAAATCGCCGATCAGCGCGAAGATTTTTTCCGGCGGCGCAGCGATGCGGATGCTCCGCTCGATGCGGAACGTGTCGGGCCGCGTCGCCGCATAGCCCGCCACCGCGCCCGCCGCCACAAGCAGCACGAGCCCGGCTGCGAGCAAGCCCGTCATCAAAGGTGATCCGGCCATCATTTCTTTTCCTTTTCCGATGCGAGCAAATAAGCCTCGAGCCGGCCAAGGCTCTCATCCCAGAACTGCCGGTAATGTTCGAGCCAGGCGGCGACGTCTTTTAAAGGGCCGGGGTCGAGCTTGCAGGGCCGGTACTGCGCCTTGCGCCCGCGCGTGATGAGCCCTGCATTTTCCAGCACTTTGAGATGTTTGGAGACGGCGGGCTGGCTCATCTCGAAAGGCTCGGCGAGTTCGCTGACCGACGCCTCGCCCGAGGCAAGGCGGGCAAGAATGGCCCGGCGTGTGGGGTCGGCCAGCGCGCCTAACGTGAGGCTCAATCGGTCGGTTGTCATCTTGAATAACCAATGAGTTATTTAACTTATTGGTTATATAAAGAACCGGAAAGCACCCGTCAAGGGGCGCATGAGCTCAAGAACCGGTAAAGCCGCCCGGCGCTGCTTCATGTGGCAGCGGCCAGCCGAAATAGACCTCAACGGCATGAATGGCGTCATCGCGCACGGTCAGCACTTCGGTATTGCGGAACCTGCGGCCCTCATGCGTTTCACCTTCATAGGTAACGATCACCTCGTCCCCCGCCTCCACCGCACGGATGAAATGAAACGCGGCAATGGTTTCGTGATTGGGCCAGCAGCGGGCGAAATAGGTTTCCCTGCCGATGCCGTTGTCGAGCGGGCTCATAAAGCTGAAATCTTCCGCGATCAGCCGTTCGATGGCCGCGCGGTCATCGTTGGCGTAAGCCTCGAATGCCGCCTTGGCGATGGCGGCTTTAGGGAGGGCCGTGCTCATGGCGTTTCCTTTCTGTCTTGGGATCGCCCTCAGTCGCGTCCTTCCGGCGCGCCGAGCGGAAAGAGATGGCGGTAAGGGCGCGCTTCATCGAGGGCGCGGGCATAGCTTGGCCGGGCAAGCAGCCGGGTGCGGTAAGCCCAGACTTCTTTGAAGGCGGGATCGATGGGATGCGTCCAATCGGCGTAAAGCAGCATGGGCGCGGCGGCGCAGTCGGCCAGACTGAAGCTCTCTCCCGCCGCCCATTCGCGCCCGGCCATGCGTTTTTCAAGAACGGCGTAAGCGGTCTCCAGATCCTGCCGCCATGCGTCGCAGGCCTCGCTATCGGCGCTGCCGCCTTTCAACACGGCGTAAACGATCTGCTGCTGGGGCGCGGCGATGTAATTGTCGAAGAACCGGTCCCACATGCGCACCTCCGCCGCTTCCCAAGGGTCTTGCGGAATGAGCCGTGCGGCACCCGGATGGCGCGCTTCCAGATATTCGATAATGCCCGTTGCCTCGAAGATCAGACGGTCTTCACCCACCGCCACGGGAAATTTCTTCACCGGCCAGAGCGCCGCGAACTCGCTTGCCACCGGCTCGCTATTGTCGAGCATCTTCACGGTGAAAGGTACATCCTTCTCATAGAAAGCGGTTATCGCCTTCTGCGAATAGGACGAAAGGGGGTGAAGGTAGACGGTTAGCGTCATGAGCCTGCTCCTCGTTTCGGGGCCATGCCTGCCCCACCCATACTGCTTGCACTTCACAAGCAGTTGCGAGGCTAACAAACCGTCCTTATAATGCAAGCAGTTTTGAAGGGGCGCAGATGGAAAAACCGATCCGGTCGGGCTGTCCGATCAACCTGACATTGGAGACATTGGGGGACCGCTGGAGCCTCATTGTCATTCGCGACATCATGTTCGGGAACCGCCGCCATTACCGCGACCTGCTCAACCGCTCCGAGGAAGGCATCGCCTCCAACATTCTGGCCGACCGGCTGAAGAAACTCACCGAGGCAGGGCTCCTCTCCGCCGCGCCCGACCCGTCCCACAAGCAGAAGACGATTTACAGCCTCACCGAACCTGCCATCGAGCTCGTGCCGCTGCTGGCGCAAATGGGGGCCTGGGGCCGGCGGCACACGCCCGCTTCACGCGAACTTTCCATCCGCGCACAATTGCTTGAAGAGGGCGGCCCGCCCATGTGGAAAGCTTTCATGAAAGAGCTGCGCGCTCTACATTTGGGCGCGCGCCCTCCCCGCCGTTCCGTTACGCGTGAGCTCAACGCTGCCTATGAAGCGGAACTGGCGGCGGGCGAAGGCTAGCCGCTTCCGGCTACCCCTTTCAAAGGATGTCCTTCCCCGTGGACGAAATCGAATTCCTCTCCCTTAACGATATCGACGAAGCCGACATCGTTGCGCTGATGAACAATCCGCTGGTCGGCAAACAAATGCCGCTGCTGGCGGGCGGTTTTTCGGCGGAAGATTGCCGGGCCTTTCTTGCCGCAAAACAAAAGCTCTGGGACGAGCACGGTTTTGGGCCCTGGGCCTTCCGCATCAACGGCGCCTTTGCCGGCTGGGGCGGCCTGCAGCCGCAAGACGGCGATGCCGATTTTGCGCTGGTGCTGCATCCGGACCACTGGGGATGGGGCTGGAAGATTTTCAAAAAAGTGCGGGAGAGAGCCTTCGGGCCCATGCAGCTTGCCTCGATCACGATCTTGCTGCCGCCAAGCCGGCCCAACACGAAGGCGGTGCGCCGGGGCGGCTTTGTGCAGGACGGCGAGCTTGTTGTCGGGGGCGCGCGCTTTCTGCGCTTCCGCCTTAAAAATCCGGCGCTTTAACCGAGCCCTACTGCGCCTCCGCCAGATGCTCGCGCATCTCGCCCGTGTCGATCATGAAAGAGTGGTGGACGCCGCGCAGGCGGTCCGGCACCGTCCAGCCGGGCTCCGTGCCCGTCATGTCGGGCAGTTCATGGGCAATGCCCTTATGGCAGTCGATGCAGGTGCGCTGGCCGGAAAGCAGATATTCGGTATGAATTTCCGCCGCCCGTGGCGATTGGCGGGAGAGATCCATCGCCACGGCGGAGTGGCAATTGCGGCATTCCAGACTGTCATTCGCCTTCAGCCGGGCCCATTCGCGCTTGGCCATGGTGAGGCGGTGATCGAGAAATTTCTGCCGCGTGTCGATGGTGCCGAAAATCTTGCCCCACACTTCCTTCGAGGCTTGCATCTTGCGGGCGATTTTGTCCGTCCAATTATGCGGTACATGACAATCGGGGCAGCCGGCGCGCACGCCCGAGCGGTTGGAGAAATGTACCGTGCGGGACAATTCCACGAAGACGTTCTCGCGCATCTCGTGGCAGGAGATGCAGAACTCTTCGGTATTGGTAATTTCGAGCGCCGTATTAAAAGCACCCCAGAAAATCACCCCGCCGAGAAAGCCGCCCAGCGTTAGAAAGCCGAGCCCGAGCGTGACCGCCGGCGTCCACAGCACTTTCCAGAACCAAACAAACGGCCACAAAATTCGGTCCATCTCACTCGCTCCCCGCGCCTTTGGCACCCAGTTCCGACATATCGGTAAAGGTATTGTCGATCAGTGGAGCGGTATCGGCCTGAGGCACATGGCACTGGGTGCAGAAATAGCGGCGGGGCGAGACATCGGCGAGCATCTGCCCGTCCCGGGTCATGTAATGGGTGACCGAGATCATCGGCGCGCCGGAACCCAGCGAATGTTCGCGCTTATGACAAGTCAGGCAGCGGTTCGCATTCACCGAGAGCTGATAGCCTTCGATGGAGTGGGGAATGATCGGCGGCTGTTCGGGATAGGCGCGCATGAGGCGCTTATCATCGGCCACATATTGCTCGAGCGCTTCGGCCGGCATCGAGGCCATGGGATCCTTCGCCGGGCCGGTTAATTCCGGCACATTCTGCGCCACCACGACGCTAGCGGCGAGGCTGATGGCGATCAGGGTAAATGCAAACAGTCTCATGTCACGGCCTCGATTCTGACGGCGCATTTCTTGAAGTCGGTCTGCTTGGAAATCGGGTCGGTCGCATCCAGCGTCACTTTGTTGATGAGCTGGCTCGCATCGAACCACGGCACGAAGATGACGCCCGGCGGCATCCGGTTGCGCCCGCGCGTTTCGATGCGCGAGCGGATTTCCCCGCGACGTGAGATGATACGCACTTCCATACCCTGATTGAGGCCGCGCTCGCGCGCATCGAGCGCATTCATGAAAACCTTGGCGCCCGGGAAGGCTTTGTAAAGTTCGGGCACGCGCATAGTCATGGAGCCGGAATGCCAGTGCTCCAGCACGCGGCCCGTCACCAGCCACATGTCGTATTCCTCATCCGGGCTTTCCGCCGGCGGCTCGTAAGGTACGGCAAGGATCACGGCGCGCCCGTCCGGCTTGCCGTAAAACTCGACGCCTTTACCTTTCTTCACATAAGGGTCATAGCCCTCGCGGAAACGCCAGCGCGTTTCCTTGCCATCGACCACCGGCCAGCGCAGCCCGCGCACCTCATCGCTTTGATAGATGTCGTAAGGGGCAAGGTCGTGGCCATGGCCGCGTCCGAAGCTTGCATATTCCTCGAAAAGGCCTTTCTGGATATAGAAGCCGAAATCATGGGCTTCCTGGTTGGCGTAATCTTCCCGCACGTCGGAAAGCGGGTATTTATCGACATTGCCATTGGCGAAAACCACGTCGAAGACCGTCTTGCCTTTGTATTCCGGGTTGGCGTCCAGAATCTCCTTCGGCCACACCTCCTCCACCGTGAAGCGTTTGGAAAATTCGGCAAGCTGCCAAAGATCGGAGCGCGACTCGCCCGGCGCATCGACAAGCTGATGCCAGGCATGGGTGCGCCGCTCGGCGTTCCCGTAAACGCCTTCCTTCTCCACCCACATGGCCGCGGGCAGCACGATGTCGGCGGCCATGGCGGTCACGGTCGGATAAGCGTCCGAAACCACGATCATATTGTCCGGGTTGCGGTAGCCCTGATAAGTCTCGTTGGCGGAGTTGGGAGCGGCCTGCAGATTGTTGTTCACCTGCACCCAATAGAAATTGAGCACCCCGTCTTTCAGCATCCGGTCCTGCTGCACGGCATGGAAACCGGGCTTGGTGTTGAGAAGCCCGTGCGGCAGGTTCCAAAGCTCTTCGGCATGTTTCACATGTTCGGGGTTCGTCACCACCATGTCGGCAGGCAGGCGGTGCGCGAAGGTGCCCACTTCCCGCGCCGTGCCGCAGGCCGAGGGCTGGCCCGTCAGCGAGAAAGGCGAATTGCCGGGCTCGGAAATCTTCCCCGTCAGAAGATGAATATTATAGACCATCTGATTGGCCCAGACGCCGCGCACATGCTGGTTGAAGCCCATGGTCCAGAGCGACATGACTTTCTTGTTCGGGTCCGCATAAAGCTCGGCCAGCTCCTCAAGGAAACCGGGCTCGACGCCGGAAAGCTCGCTCACATAATCGAGCGTGTAGTCGGAGACATGCTCCTTGAAGCTTTCAAAGTCTGAGTCTTCCATCAGCCCGGCATTGCCCGCCCCTTTTGCGGCAAGCTGCAAGGGATGCTCGTCGCGCAGCCCGTACCCGATATCCGTCTGACCCTTTTTGAAGGTGGTGTGATTCTTGACGAACTCCTCGTTCACCGCGCCGGACTGGATGATGTGATTGGCGATGTAATTGAGGATCGCAAGGTCCGTGCCCGGTTTGAAGACGATGGGAATATCCGCCAGATCCATCGAGCGGTGCGTGAAGGTGGAAAGCACCGCGCATTTCGTGCCGGGCGTGCCGAGCCGCCGGTCCGCCAGCCGCGTCCAGAGGATCGGGTGCATCTCGGCCATGTTCGAGCCCCAGAGCACGAAGGCGTCGGCATGTTCGAAATCGTCATAAACGCCCATCGGCTCGTCGATGCCGAAAGTGCGCATGAAGGCCGCCGCCGCCGAGGCCATGCAGTGCCGGGCATTCGGATCGAGATTGTTGGAGCGGAAGCCCGCGCGCATCAGCTTGGAGGCGGCATAGCCTTCCATCACCGTCCACTGGCCGGAGCCGAACATGCCGATGCCTTCCGGCCCTTTTTCGGCGAGCACCTTTTTGACGCGCGCGGCCATAGTGTCGAACGCCTCGTCCCAGGAGACGGGTTCGAACTCGCCGTCCTTGTCGAAGACGCCGTTCTTCTTGCGCATGAGCGGCGTCGTCAGGCGGTCTTTGCCATACATGATCTTGGAGAGGAAATAGCCTTTGACGCAGTTAAGGCCCCGGTTGACCTCATGCTGCATGTCGCCGTGGGTGGCAACGACCTTGCCTTCCTTCACGCCGACCATGACGCCGCAGCCCGTCCCGCAAAACCGGCACGGGGCTTTCGACCATTTGATCTTCAGCGCTTCCACACCGCCCGGTACGGGCTGGGCCATCGCTTCAAGCGGAATGCCCGCGGCGGAGGCGGCGAGCGCGGCGGCATGGGCTTTGAGAAGCTGGCGCCTGTTGAGATCGGCAGTCATATCGTTTCCTCCACCTCTTCGGCATGCTCGAACACCATGTTCGCGGCGATAACGCCCGGCATGAGGCTGATCTCAGTCAGCCGGTCGCCCAGCGCGCCGGTGCTCGCCCCTTCAATCGTGACAATGATGCGGCTTCCATCCCGGCCAAAAACATCCACGCCTTCGAGCCCATCCACCGCATCCAAAACGCCGTTCATCTCCCCCGGCTTAACGGAGATGACCGCGGATGAAACATGCCAGCGCTCGCCAGGCTTGGGCTCGTCAGACATGGACTTCTTCCTTTTCATCAGAAATTTCGAAGGCCTCGATGGCATCCGCCGGGCACGGGCCGATGCAGGCACCGCAGCTTGTGCAGGCCTCAGCATCGAGGCGCGGCAGAAAGGGCCCGCCCATGCGCGGCTCCATCCGGATCGCGCTTTCGGGGCACACATCGCGGCAGGTCATGCAGGCAATGCCGGCTTTGGCAAGGCAGCCTTCGCCAATGCGCACGCTGTGCGCCATCTCAAGAGGGATGTGGAAAACCGGTTCGGGGCAAGCCTCAGCGCAGGCGCCGCAAAAAGTGCATTCGCCCGCTTGAGGGGCGAGCTCCACGCCGCTTTTGCCGATAAGAAGAATGTTTTCGGGACAGGCGTCCGCGCACTTTCCGCAGCGCGTGCAGGCGCTCACAGACTGCGCGGTGACGCCCGGCGGGCGCGCGGCGAACCGGCTCCGCTCAACATGCCCCGCGCTGCCGGTTAAGAACTGGCGCCGTGATATGCTGGCGGGGGCCGGCATGATCAATACCCTGCCGGCGGTCCCGGCGGACCGGCTATGAGTTGAAACATCCAGACCAGAAATCCGAAGCCGCCGACAACGCCGACTGCCACGATCGGCCATATCCCGAAGGCAAGCGCCAGAAAGATGAGCATCTCTCTGCGGCGTTCCGCAACATTGGGCGGTCCGTCGGACTGTTCCGATGAGCTATCAGACATGTGACCCTCCCCAGGGCATCCCTTCACATCAGCTCTTCATGCAAGCCTATCCGAAACGCGGCACAATTCAATGACTGCAACCCAACAAAGATGCGAAATCGCGCTTCTTAAAAACACAACTTAGGCATGCATCAGTTCAGTAAAGCACTATTTGCCGCAAGCGGCATCTTGCACATATAAGGCAAAGAGGACGGCGCCTCGAAACGGAAAGAGACGGGCTGTCTTTAATGAAGGAAGGCACATTATGAGCGAGCTGGTTCTAACCACTTTCGATTGGGTTCCCGACTTGCCGCGCGGCTATGTGCGCGACCTTCGCGTGCGCTGGGCGCTGGAAGAGGCAGGATTATCTTATCGCGTCGAAAGCGTACCGTTCGGCAAGCGAACCTCTGTGCATTTTGCACATCAGCCTTTCGGGCAGGTGCCCTGGCTCACGGACGGCGATCTTTCCATCTTCGAAAGCGGCGCGATCCTTCTGCACCTGAGCGCAAAGAACGGCGCGTTGCTGCCCGCCGAGCCGCGCGAGCGCAGCGCAGCCATCGAATGGCTGTTCGCCGCGCTCAACTCGGTGGAGATGGCCAGCCTGCCCTGGTCCATCATGATCTTCTCCGACGTGCCGAAAGACACGCCCGCCTGGGAGCGGCTCGATGAGTTTCTCAAGGCCCGGCTCGGGCACCTGGAACCGGTGCTGGCGGAGCGTGAATGGCTGACGGAAAGTTTTTCGATTGCCGACATTCTCATGTCGGATGTGCTGCGTCTCGTCGACCGCTTCGACGGGCTTGCAAACTACCCCGCCTGCAAAGCCTACGTGACCCGCGCTGCCGCCCGCCCCGCTTTCAAGAAAGCCCATGCGGACCAAATGGCGCATTTCGCAGCGGCGGACTGAGGGGAATTACTCCCACTCGATCGTCCCAGGGGGTTTCGAGGTCACGTCATAGACGACGCGGTTGATGCCGCGCACTTCGTTGATGATGCGTGTCGAAACCCGGCCGAGGAAATCATGGGCGAAGGGGAAATAGTCGGCGGTCATGCCGTCCGTCGAGGTGACGGCGCGCAGGGCGCAGACATAATCGTAAGTGCGTCCGTCCCCCATCACGCCCACGGTCCGCACCGGCAAGAGCACGGCAAAGGCCTGCCAGATTTCATCGTAAAGACCCGCCTTGCGGATTTCATCGAGATAGACCGCATCGGCCTTTTGCAGAATGGCGACTTTCTCCCGCGTGATCTCGCCGGGAATGCGGATGGCAAGACCGGGGCCGGGGAACGGATGGCGGCCGACAAATTCTTCCGGCAGGCCAAGCTCGCGGCCGAGCGCGCGCACTTCGTCTTTGAAAAGCTCGCGCAGAGGCTCGACGAGCTTCATGTTCATGCGCTCCGGCAGCCCGCCCACATTGTGGTGGCTCTTGATCGTCACGGACGGTCCGCCGGTAAAGGAGACGCTTTCGATCACATCCGGATAGAGCGTGCCTTGAGCCAGAAAATCCGCGCCGCCGATTTTCTTTGCTTCTTCTTCGAAGACGTCGATGAAGGTCGCGCCGATAATCTTGCGCTTCTGCTCCGGGTCGCTCACCCCTTCCAACTTGCCAAGGAAAAGATCCGAGGCATCGGCATGAACGAGCGGAATGTTGTAATGGTCGCGGAAGAGCGTGACGACCTGTTCCGCCTCTCCCGCGCGCATGACGCCGGTATCGACGAAAACGCATTGCAGCTGATCGCCGAGCGCTTCATGCAGCAGCACGGCCACAACGGAGGAATCCACCCCGCCCGAGAGCCCGCAAATGACGCGTCCGCTGCCCACCTGCTCGCGCACCTTGCGGATTTCAGTTTCCTTGAAGGCGGCCATGGTCCAGTCGCCCACACAGCCTGCGATCTTGTGGGTGAGTTTTTTCAGGATCTCCGCGCCGCGCGGCGTGTGCATCACTTCGGGGTGAAACTGCACGCCGTAGAATTTCTTCTCATCATTGGCGATGGCGGCAAAAGGCGCACCGCTTGAAACGGCAACGGCCTTAAAACCCGGCGGCAGCGCCACCACCCGATCGCCATGGCTCATCCAGACCGGTTCGATATCGCCCTTTTTAAAGAGCCCCTCGAAAAGCGCGCACTCATCGACAATCTCGATGGTCGCCCGGCCGAATTCCTGATGGTCGTGCCCTTCCACCTTGCCGCCGAGCTGAGCGCACATGGTCTGCTCGCCGTAGCAGATGCCGAGCACCGGAATGCCCGCCTCGAACACCGCCTGGGGCGCGCGGGGCGTGTCCTCCGCCGTCACGCTGGCCGGGCCGCCGGAGAGGATCACCGCTTTCGGCGCGAACTCCTTGAAGACTTCCTCGGCTTTGTTGAAAGGCACGATCTCGCTGTAAACGCCGCTTTCGCGCACGCGCCGCGCGATGAGCTGAGTTACCTGGCTGCCAAAATCGATAATGAGAATACGGTCGGTCATGAGGTCTCTTCTTGGACGGATCAGGGCGCCTTGCCGGCTCCATGGGTTTCAAGCGCCTTGGCAAGCGCGGCGCGCTGCGGACAGGTGCTGCAGGTCTTCTTCAAACGGTCGAGCTTTTTGCGGGCGGCTTCCTCCCGGCCTTTCTGGAGATCGAGAAGGCCCGACCAATAGAGCGCGGAAGGATTGTTGGGATCGATTTCGAGGGCAGAGGCGAAATGGCGCTCGGCGCGGGTCGTCTCGCCGGCCTCGTTTTCCGCCCGGGCGAGATATGCATAGGCATCGGCGCTGGCCGGGTTCTGCACGATCGCCCGTTCATACCAGCCGCGTGCCTCGGCGATGCGCCCGGCCTCCTGCGCCGCCTGGCCTTTGTCGAGGAAAAGCGCGGATTTCGCGCTATCCGCCGCGGCCAGCCCCGCCCCCAACCCGAGGACGAGAAAACCAGCAAAAAGCCAGGAGAGAGCGCCTTTCAGGCCGAGGGAATCGCCAATCCGGGAAAAGGGGGAGGAAAAGATGCGCATGGCAGTCATTGACCACCCCGCGCGGCCCGCGTCAAGAGGCAAGGCAGGCTGCCTCTTTCTGCTTCCCGGGGCCTTCATAAGCGCCGCCCCAGCAAAGCGGCGAAAAACCCGTCCGTGCCTGTGGAGGCCGGGGAAAGGCGCAAATAATCGCTCTTGCCGGGCGCGGGCACCGGCCAGCCTTCGGGCAATTGCAGGCGCCAGTCCACCACCTCGAATTCATCGTGAGCGGCAAGAAAGCGCGCGATCTGATCTTCGTTCTCTTCCCGGAAAAACGAGCAGGTCACATAGATGAGCGCCCCGCCCGGACGCACGATGGGCGCGGCCTCTTCCAATATCTCCTGCTGGGTGCGGCCATAGGCTTCCAGCTCATCCGGGGTAAGGCGCCAGCGCGCCTCGGGCTGGCGCCGCCAGGTGCCGGTGCCCGAGCAGGGCACGTCGAGCAGCACCCGGTCGGCGCGCGCCTCCATGCCGCTCAGGCCGCCCGGCTCATGTACCTTAGTGGTGATGTTATAAAGCCCGGCGCGTTTCGCCCGCTCCTTCAGCCGGGCAAGGCGGCGGCCATCGACATCGCAAGCGAGAATCTCCCCCTCGCCCGCCATCATGGCGCCCATGGCGAGCGTCTTGCCGCCCGCGCCCGCGCAATAATCCACGATCCGCTCGCCGGGCCGCGCGCCCACCAAAGCGCTGACCAATTGCGAGCCTTCATCCTGAATTTCCGCCGCCCCTTCGCGGATGGCACCCACCGCGCGCAGACGCCGGGGCGAGGCAAGGCGGATCCCCCAGGGCGACCAGTAAGTCGGCTGCGCCTCGATGCCTTCTTCCTCAAGGTCCTGCAGCAACCCGTCGCGGCTGGTTTTAAGAAGATTGGCGCGCAGGTCCACCGGCGCCGGCCGGTTCAAAGCGGCAAGCTCTTCTTCCACGCGCCCCGGAAAAGTCGCCTCAAAACGTTCATCGAGCCAGGCCGGATAATTCAGCCGCACCCAGCGCGGGTCATCGCCCGAGGCAGGCTGCAGGGCGTCAAGCTTGGCTTCCTCCGCTTCGCTTAAGGCGCCCGGCGCATATTTGCCGTCGCTTGCCAATGCCTGAATGTCGGCACAAGGCAGCGTATCTATCAGTTTGAGAGAGGCAAGCACCCGCTCGCGCGCGTTTGCGCCGGGCCAGCGCGCGTCGATCAGCGCGCGCGAGCGCATGACGTCATAGACGCGGGCGGAGATTGCCGCCCGGTCCTTGGAGCCTGCATAACGGTGCCCCTTTGCCCAGCGCTCCAGAGCCCGGTCGAGGGGAAGGCGCGTTGCTTCCGCCTCGTCCAAAATCTCTATGGCTGCCGCAAGCCGGGCACCGGGTGTCATACGCGATCCGCTTTCGGCTGGGGTTACTGCGTGCCCTGATAGTTCGGCGCTTCGCGGGTGATGGTGACGTCATGGACATGGCTTTCGCGCAAGGAAGCCGGGGAAATCTTCACGAATTCCGCATTGGCCTGGAAGTCCTTGATCGTCGCCGCGCCCGTATAGCCCATGGCAGCGCGCAGGCCGCCGACAAGCTGGTGCAGCACCGCGCCTACCGGGCCTTTGTAAGGCACCTGGCCTTCGATGCCTTCCGGCACGAGCTTCAGCGTGTCTTTGACGTCCTGCTGGAAATAACGGTCCGCCGAGCCGATCGCCATGGCGCCGACCGAGCCCATGCCGCGATAGGCTTTATAGGTCCGGCCCTGATAGAGGATCACTTCGCCGGGGCTTTCATCCGTGCCCGCAAAAAGCGAGCCGAGCATGGCGCATTCCGCGCCGCCCGCAATCGCTTTGGCCAAATCACCGGAGAACTTGATGCCGCCATCGGCAATCACCGGAATATCGGCTTTGCGCGCTTCTTCAACACAATCAATGATGGCGGTGAGCTGCGGCACGCCGACACCGGCGACGATGCGCGTGGTGCAGATCGAGCCGGGGCCGATCCCGACTTTCACGCCGTCCGCGCCCGCATCGATGAGTGCTTTCGTTGCGCCCGCCGTTGCCACGTTCCCGGCAATGACCTGAATGGAGTTCGACTGTTTCTTGATGCGTTCCACCGCTTCTGCCACGCGGATGGAATGGCCGTGGGCGGTATCGACAATGATAAGATCGACGCCTGCATCGATCAGCGCTTCTGAACGGTAGAACCCATCGTCGCCCACGCTCGTTGCCGCCGCAACGCGCAAGCGGCCCTGCTCGTCCTTGCAGGCATTAGGGTGGAGCTGGGCCTTCTCGATGTCCTTTACCGTGATGAGTCCGACGCAGCGGTAGGCCTCATCGACAACCAGAAGCTTTTCGATCCGGTGTTTGTGCAAAAGCCGTTTGGCTTCGTCCTGGGAAACCCCGTCCTCGCGCACGGTGACGAGATTTTCCTTCGTCATCAGATTACGCACCGGCTCGCGGGGATTGTCGGCAAAACGCACATCGCGGTTCGTCAGAATACCGATCAATTTTCCCGAACCCGGCTCGACGACCGGGATACCGGAAATATTGTAGCGGTCCATCAGCGCCAGCGCGTCGGACAGCGTGTCGTCCGGCCCGATCGTGACGGGGTTTACCACCATGCCGGATTCGAATTTTTTCACCTGACGGACGTTTTCCGCCTGCTGCTCGGGGGTCATATTCCGGTGCAGAACGCCAAGACCGCCGGCCTGCGCCATGGCGATTGCCATGGAGGCTTCCGTCACCGTGTCCATGGCAGCGGAAATGAGCGGAATACCCAATTGGATGGATTTCGTCAGACGGGTTTTGGTGCTGACTTCGCCGGGCAGCACACTGGATGCGGCCGGCTGCAGAAGAACGTCGTCGAAGGTAAGGGCTTCTCTAAACATGTCGCCAACCTCAACCTTTCAAAAGGAATGTTGGCGCTGGTTCTTAACACCGTCGGGGAAGAAAGCAAAGCGAAGAGATGGTCACAATTGACGCATGCTCCCTTGCATTTATGTGAAGAGCGAAAAGAGGCTCTTTTCCGCCTCAATCGGCCTCTTCCTCGCCATTTGCCGCTTCTTCTTCCCCGCGCCTGCCGCGGAACCCCGTCGCCAGCACATAGACTTCCGCCGAATCGGCGCGGCTCGCCTTGGGTTTGACGTGGCGCACCGTGGTGAAGTCGCGCTTCAGATCTTCCAGAAGTTCACGTTCCGTGCCGCCCTGCAGCACTTTGGCGCAAAAGACCCCGCCTTCGGCCAGCACATCGCGGGCGAACCAGGCCGCCGCCTCGCAGAGCGCCATGATCTTCATATGGTCGGTCTTGCGGTGCCCGGTGGAAGAAGCCGCCATATCGGAGAGGACGACATCCGCCTCCCCGCCCAGCAGCTCCTTCAGCGTCTCATCCGCGCCCTCTTCCATGAAATCGAGCTGCAGCAGCGTCGTGCCGGCAATGCTCTCCATTTCCTGCAAATCGATGCCGATGACCCGGCCGCGTCCTTCCTGGGCTTTGACGCGCGGCACGGCGATCTGGCACCAGCCGCCGGGCGCCGCCCCAAGATCCACCACTCGGGCGCCCGGTTTGAGGAAACGGTATTTGTCGTCGATTTCCTGCAGCTTGTAGGCCGCGCGGGAGCGGAAGCCATCGCGCTTGGCCGCCTGCACATAAGGGTCGTTGAGCTGGCGCTCCAGCCAGCGGGCAGAGGAAATCGTGCGCCCGCGCGCCGTCTTGACGCGGACATGCATCTCACGGTTGCCGCCCGTACCGGCTTTGCCGCCTTTCGATTTCCCGGATTTTCCGCCGGACTTGACCACGCCTATTCTCCTGTTTCCGGCTGGCTGCCCGCATTCGCTGGGCCGGCCGATACTTTCTTGCGCCGCCCGCGCCGGCGCCGCCGCTTGCGCTTGCGTTTGGGGGCATCTTCCATCATCAGCGAAAAGAGAATGCCTTCCCGGAGGCCCCTGTCGGCCACTCTTAGCCGGTCGGCGGGCCAGGCGTCCAGAATGGCTTCGAGAATGGCGCAGCCGGCAAGCACCAGGTCCGCCCGCTCACGGCCCACACAGGCATGGGCGGCGCGCTCTTCAAAGCTCATGTCCAGCAATTGCCGCGTGACGCTGCTCACCGAGTGCGGCTCCACCCAGGCCCCGTCCACCCGGTTGCGGTCATAACGCTTAAGGCCCATTTGAACGCCGGCAATAGTCGTCACGGTGCCCGACGTGCCGAGCAGGTGAAAGCCGCGCTCTTTCAGCTCCGGCATCGGTTCGCGGGAACGGAACTCGGTCAGCTCCTCGCCGACATACTCCACCATGCGGGCATAAATATCGGGCGTTACGTCCACCCCGCCGAAACGCTCGGCCAGCGTGACGACGCCGCAGGGCAGCGAGGTCCAATCCTCGATCACCGCGCGGCCCCTGGTCGAGCGGCGCACCCAGATCAGCTCCGTGCTGCCCCCGCCAATATCGAAGACAAGCGCCGCCCCGCATTCCGGGTCGAGCAGCGGCGCGCAGCCGGAAACCGCAAGGCGCGCTTCATCCTGCGGGGTAACGACATCGAGCTTCAGCCCCGTCTCCCGCTCCACCCGCTCGATGAAGGCCGCGCCATTCGCGGCCTTACGGCAGGCTTCCGTGGCAATGGTGCGGGCTCTCGTGACACCGCGCCGCTGCATTTTTTCCGCGCAGATTTTCAGGGCTTCAAGTGCCCGGTCCATCGCCCCTTGCGAGAGCTCACCGGTATGCGCCAGCCCTTCGCCGAGCCGCACGATGCGCGAGAAGGCATCGATCACCCGGTAGCCGCTGCGGCCCTTCTTGGCAACGAGAAGGCGGCAATTATTCGTGCCGAGATCGAGCGCGCCGTAAACCGGCGGCTCGCTGCCCGCGCCTTCTTCTTCGGCGCGCGCCTGCACGTCCTTGGCCGAGGGCAAAGGCGTATTGCCGGTTTGCTGAAAGGAAGCTGCGCCTGAAGGAGAGACGGCAGCGCTTTCCGCCCGCCCGTCTACTTGACGCCCCTCTACTTGACGCCCGTCTGAACTGCGCCCGTCCAGCGCTTCCCGCCGGGCCGCGTTTTTGCGGCCGCCGCGTCTGCGCCGTCTTTTTTTGCGCGGCCTCTCACCGCTCTTCCCGGCCCCTTCGGCATCTTGCCGCTCCGGTTCCGGAGAGTGCGGCAGGTCCGCGGCAGGGTTTTCTTGGCGGTTATCCCCGCCAGACCCCGGCTCACCCGCCTGGTGCACGTTATTTCAGACCCGGGAGGCGCTGCCCTCAGGCTGTGCCGAAAACCGCACCCCGCGCCGGGCTCCCAATTTGAAAGTTGAGATCACTCTATCACCGAAGCCGGAGGGAAGGAACCGTTACGGCATCCCGCCGCCCATTCCAGCCGCCACAAAGACGGCCATGGCAAGGGCCGCCTTTAGCGCCTATATTTTTCCTATGGATCGCTATCAAACGCGCACCGGATGGAACCGCGTTCCCGGGCCGGCAGCCCGGCTGGCCGGTTTCTTTTTGCTTTTTGCAGGACTGCTTCTTGCCATTACCGGCAATGCCTTCTCGCAAGAGGAAGAGAGCGCGCCGCAGGCGGGGCTCGCACTCGTCTTGACCATTGATGGGGCCATCGGTCCGGCCAGCGCCGATTACATCATCTCCGGCCTCGATGAAGCCCGGGACCGGGGCGCCAAAGCAATCATCATTCAAATGGACACGCCCGGCGGGCTCGACACCTCGATGCGCGACATGATCCGCGCCATTCTCGCCTCACCTGTCCCGGTTCTCACCTATGTCAGCCCCAGCGGCGCGCGGGCGGCGAGCGCTGGCACTTATATCCTTTATGCCAGCCATATCGCGGCCATGGCGCCCGGCACCAATCTCGGCGCGGCAACGCCCGTCTCGATCGGCGGGGGCGGCCTGCCGCTTCCCGGCGGCGGCCAGCCCGACAAAGAGCCCGGCAAAGACCCGCAAGAGGCACAGAAGGAAGAAGACGCTGCCGCAGGCGATCCGATGAAAGCCAAGATGGTCAATGACGCCGTCGCCTATATCCGCTCGCTTGCCGAGATGCGCGGGCGGAACGGGGAATGGGCGGAAAAAGCCGTGCGCGAAGCGGCGAGCCTTTCGGCGGATGCGGCCTTTTCAAAGAACGTCATCGACATCAAGGCGCGCAGCCTTACCGATCTTCTGGATCAGGCCCATGGGCGCGCCGTGCGCCTTGGCGAACGCGAGGCGGTGCTCGACACGCAGAACCTGACGCCCGAAACCCTCGACCCCGATTGGCGCCATGAGTTGCTTGCCACGATCACCAGCCCCAATGTCGCGCTCATTCTCATGATGATCGGCATTTACGGGATCATTTTCGAATTCATGAACCCCGGCGCGATCTATCCGGGCACGATCGGCGCCATCTCGCTCTTTCTCGCGCTTTATGCCTTTGCGGCGCTACCCATCAATATTGTCGGTATCGGCCTCATCCTGCTCGGCATCGCGCTGATCGGCGCGGAGGCGGTTTCCCCTTCCTTCGGCGCGCTCGGCATTGGTGGCACCATTGCCGTTGTGCTCGGCGCGACGATCCTGATCGATACGGACGCACCCGGCTTTGCCATTTCCTGGCAGGTGCTCGCAGGTATCGCGGTGACGACGCTCGGCTTTACCTATCTGGCCGCCCATCTCGCCGTCACCTCTCACCGGCGCAAGGTCGTAACGGGCCAAGAGGAAATGATCGGCGCGCACGCTTCCGTCACGGATTGGGACGGAGAGAGCGGCCATGTTCACACCCATGGCGAGCGCTGGCGCGCGCGGGGGCCTGCCGCCCTCAAAGCCGGCGATCCTGTCATCATCGAAGCGCTGGACGGGCTGACCTTGCAGGTTACGCCCGCCACATCCGAAAACGGGTCCGGTCAAGCCCGCTGACACACGCAGACGGAGGAACCCCATGTTTGGAAATGTCGCTTTCTACCTGCCGATTATTCTTATCGGCATTCTCTTTCTCGCCTCCGCTATCAAGGTGCTGCGCGAATATGAGCGCGGCGTCGTTTTCACGCTCGGGCGCTATACCAGCACCAAGGGGCCGGGCCTGATCATCCTGATCCCCGTCATCCAGCAGATCGTGCGGGTGGATTTGCGCACGCGGGTGCTGGACGTGCCGACCCAGGACGTGATTTCCCATGACAACGTTTCGGTGCGCGTCAACGCAGTGATTTATTTCCGCGTGCTCGACCCGGAAAAATCCATCATCCAGGTCGAGGACTTCATGCAGGCGACGAGCGAGCTGGCCCAGACCACCTTGCGCTCCGTACTCGGCAAGCACGAGCTCGACGAGATGCTCTCCGAGCGCGACAAGCTCAACGCCGATATTCAGGGCATTCTCGACACCCAGACCGATGCCTGGGGCATCAAAGTCGCCAATGTCGAAATCAAGCATGTGGATATCGACGAAAGCATGATCCGCGCCATCGCCCGCCAAGCGGAGGCCGAGCGCGAGCGGCGCGCCAAGATCATCAATGCCGAAGGCGAGCAGCAGGCCGCCCAGAAACTGCTGGAGGCCGCCGAGATCCTCGCCCGCCAGCCCGAAGCCATGCAGTTGCGCTATCTGGGCACGCTGAACACCATTGCGGGCGAGAAAAACTCCACCATCGTTTTCCCCTTCCCCGTGGAAGTCGGCAAAATGCTGGCCCGCTTCGATGAGGACGCAAAGAAGGACTAAAAGCCGCCTCTTAAGGCCTTTTTAAACCGGAGATATTAGACAAAAGGCCTGCGCGAGCTTGCTTGGGGCAGCCTCGCAAATTCTTGCGCGGATAAGTGCCGGCTGGCGTTTTCCAAGGTTTGACAGGGTTAAAACGCTTCGGTATAAGCCGCAGAACTTTCCGCTTCCGGGCTCGGCCCGGCTGGTGGGGGATCGTCTAATGGTAGGACAGCGGACTCTGACTCCGCCAGTCTAGGTTCGAATCCTAGTCCCCCAGCCATCCGTCTTCGCTAACTTGCCGAAGGCAAGTTTAGCTTCGACGAGATTTATCGAGACGAAGCGTGCGAAGCGGATGCCTCGCCGAAGTAAAGCGCAGCTTTAACGAAGGCGGGCCTTATGTATTTCGTCTATATTCTCCAAAGCATAAATGATCCCAAGCGTTTTTACGTGGGCCTCACAACGGACTTGGAAAAACGTCTGGGGCAACACAATAATGGCGAGTCCATACACACGAACAAGTTCAAGCCCTGGAAGTATCGAACCGTTATCCGTTTCGACGATGTGCAAAAGGCTGAAGCATTCGAACGATATTTAAAATCGGGTTCTGGCCGTGCCTTCTCCAAAAAACATTTCTAGGCACAAAGCCAGACGACAACACTCCAACACCCCGCACAGGCATGAGCGTGAAGCGCTGGTATCTTTATATTCTCGAATGCGAAGGCGAGCGGCTTTACACCGGCATCAGCACCGATGTGGAAAGCCGCTTTGAGGCGCATGTAAAAGGCACCGGCGCGAAATTCACCCGCGCCTTCAAGCCGCTTGCCATTCTCTACCGCGAGGAACACGGCGACCGCGCCAGCGCCAGCGCCGCCGAGGCGCGGGTCAAAACTTTGAGCGCAGCGGAAAAACGCGCGCTGATCGCCGAAGCGCAATCCCCTGCCCGCAAACGCTCCCCGCAAAGAAAAAGGCCGTGAAACACGTTCACGGCCTTTCTTACGCAACTTGAACTCAGCGCTTAGCTTTTTTCGTAGTTCGAGGCAGGCTTGCTCGCGCCGAAGCCGCCATTGCCGCCTTCGATCATGCGGCCGCCCTGCGTGCCGGACTTGCCGTAATTGTTCAGATCGATATCGGCGCTCATCTTGTCCATCGTGTCGCCGGCGGGTGCGGCCATTTTGTCCGCGCCGTCATGCATCATCATGCCGCCGACCGGCACGGTTTCCTGGCCATGGCGGTGGCTCGATTCAGCCAGTGCCGGCTGGGCCGCTGCAGCGGCAAAGAGGCCGAGCGCGAAAAGGGAAGCAGATTTCTTCAACATAGTCTCACCATTTGGTTCGGGGGGGAGTGCGGGCGGCGCCACCACGGGCCGCCCGCTGCCGCCTGAGGCGCCTTAGCGCTTCAGGACGGGATAGCCTTGCGTGTAGATCAGGTCGGTGGCGCGGGCCGGTTCATGGCAGGTCAGACAGTCCTGCTTGTAATCGACCGTCACGGATTTCGTGCGCTCGTCGCCTTCATAGAAAGCCCAGCCCCAGCCGTCGCCCCAGAGCGGCGACTTGCCGGCATTGGCGTTGTCCGCGTCCTTGATCATGATAAAGCGGCCGGCCAGTTCATTGGCATAGCTTGCCGTACCGGTGGTCAGGAATTCCGTCTTCGCGGCGAAGACGTCCTTGATCAGCACCGCGCCATCGGGGAAGACGCCGTTCTTGCGGAACGCTTCGACATGTTCCGGCTCGGCATAAACGACATGCATTTCTTTCGCGCCGTCTTCCGGCTCATCAGCCAGCACGGAATAAGAACCGAGCACCGTCCAGTTCTTGCGGTAGTCGACATCCGGGATATGCAGCGCCGCATCAACGCCGGTCAGTTCATGCGCACCGCTCACCGCAGAGGTTTCCATCGTTTCAGCTTCCATGGTTTCCGCTTCCATCGTGTCGGCAGCGGCGACCTGATAGGGCGCTTCGGTAACCTGCGACGCGTAAGCGGCAAGCGCGAAAGAGCTCGCCACGAAGAGCATGCCCAATCCAATCGTCTTATTCATATGCCTCATCCTTTCGTTCGTTTTCTGCCAGCCGGGGCGGCATGCCCCGCCCGCGTCAGCCCACCCGGGCGGGTGTCGGCTTGATCCATGCGTGCGGCTGAAACGCGTCATTGAGCGGCGTTTCGGCCATGTGGTTCGTGTAATTGCTCATCATTTTGAGGGCGGCGCCGAGCAGGATTTCCAGGACGTGCTGCTTCGTGTAGCCCATCTCCAGAAAGGCCTCGATTTCGCTATCATCGACCCAGCCCCGGCTGCGCACGACGATGCGCGTAAAAAGCCTGAGCGCCTCCAGCTTGTCGTCGCCAAGCGGCGCGCCGACGCGCAGCGCCTGAATGATCTCCTCTTCCATGCCCTCGCCCGCAGCGACATAACTGTCGCCGGCCATGCAGAAGTCGCAGTCGTTTTCGTAATTCACCGACAAGAGGACGATCTTGCGCTCCAAGGGTGTGAAGCTTGTGCGCTCGAACACTTCCGAGAGCTTCAAATACCCTTCCAGCAATGCCGGTGCTTCGGCTTGGATGCCGAGCATGTTGGGAATAAACCCGAAATGCGTCTCAACCTGCTTCAGCCGCTCCTTGGCGCCTTCCGGCGCCGTTTCCGGCGTGTGAATTTTAAAATCCGCCATGTCGCCCCGCCCCCTTAGTCGGCCTTCTTGAACCCAACGATTGTTGCTGACGCTGTTTCAGGCGCCTCCGGCGTATCGAAATTCAGCCGGCTGGGTTTGGGTGCCGCGGCATGAACAAGATGCCCGCTCTTCACCCAAAGCCGCACGCCCTCGCCTTTTCCGGCAAGTGCGCTGAACGGCGCGGCGCCGTCCGGCACACGCAGCCAGCTATGCAGCCCGTAGCTGCGCCCTTCATGCTCAAGCCCCCCGGCAAGCACGAAGACTTCCAGACCGCCTTCGGCGGCAATGTTCACCCGCGCGCCGGGCTCCCAGGTTTCAACGCGTACGTTTTCCCGCGCATCCTGGAAGAGCGGCGAGACCCGCACGCCTGCGCGCGCCGCATCGGGCACCGCACCGAGCTTGGTCATGTCGATACGCACATGGCTGCGGTCCGCCGGATCGAACTGCCAGAGCTTCACGAAAATCGTGCAGCCCGGCTCCGAGCCCGGCTTGTGGCGGGAGAGCGGCGGGTTGCGCACATAAGTGCCCGCCGGATAATCCCCGTGCTCGTCCTGGAAGATTCCGTCGAGCACGAAGAACTCCTCACCGCCCTCATGCAGATGCGCCGAGAAATCGCTTCCCGGCGCATAGCGCACGATGCTGGTTGCGCGGGCGACCTCCCCGCCGATCCGGTCGAGCATGCGCCGGCTGACACCGGGCATGGGCGAGGCCACCCATTCCATTTCTTCCGCCCTTAAGGCGACGGGCTTTTTGAAGTCCGCATTGATTTCCATATCCGCGCACTCCTTCGCCCGGATGGTTTAAGCGGCAAGCGCCGCGCTTGGGCGCGCGAAAACACGTGCATGCCAGGCCTTCATGTTTTTGTATTCGGCCGGAATTTCGAGCTTGAGGAAGTCGAGCAGCGCGCAGCCGGCCATCGCCGTGATATCCGCGATAGTGAAGGTGTCGCCGGCGAAATAGTCCTGGCCTTCCAAAACGCCGTTCATCCATTCCAGCGTCTTCATCGCGACATCGAGCTGATGACGGCCCCAATCGGCGTTCTGATAAAGCTCGACATCGGGCCCGAGCCCTTCGGTCGCATGGTGGAAAAAGTCGGTTGCCGCGCCAAGGAAGCCCTGCTCGATCTTGCGCTGCATCATGTTGATGCGCGCCCGCTCGATCGCCGTGCGCCCGGTCAGGTCCGTTTCGCCGCTCAACCCGTCGAGATATTCGGTAATCGCCGAACATTCGGAGAGGATGGTGCCGTCTTCCAGCTCCAGCGCCGGCACGAGGCCCGACGGGTTTTTGGCGCGGTATTCGGGGGAACGGTGCTCACCGGCCGGCAGGTTGATCTGAACGAATTCGGTTTTGTCGAACAACCCCTTCTCCGCAAGCGCGATCCGCACACGGGCGGGATTGGCAAAACCCTTGAATTCATAAACTTTCAGCACCGGCCACCTCATTCCTTGTTTTCCCTTACGGGAATTCTATCTATCGATAGGCAGAGAAATAGAAACGGCCTTAGTTCTTGTCAACGCCTACCCCCAAGTAGATAACTTGATCGTGATGAGCACCGGATACACAGGCAAAGCCGCAGAAATATTGGACGCTGCAGAGAACCGCATTCGCGCCGGCGGCTTCAACGCGTTCAGCTTCCGGGACGTGGCCGCCGATGTCGGCATCAAGAGCGCGAGCGTTCACTATCACTTTCCGCAAAAGGCCGATCTCGGCAAAGCCGTGGTCGAGCGGTACACGGCCACCTTTCTCGCCAGTCTCGGCGCGCCGGACGATCCCGCCCATACCCCTGCCCGCCGCATCGCTCATCTGGCGACCGCCTACCGCATTTCGACCATCGACCGAGGCGCGATCTGCCTGTGCTGTGTGCTGGGCAGCGAGGCGGCCGATCTGCCTGCAGATGTCGCCGATGCGCTGCGCCGGTTTTTCCGCCAGCTTCTCACTTGGACGCAAACCGCGCTCAAAACACCGGGCGGCCACGCAGCGCCGGGTTTGAGTGAGGACGCCGCCCGGCTCGGCGCCAATCAGGCGGTTTCCATGCTGCAAGGGGCGATGTTCCTCAGCATTCTGCTGAAAGAGCCCGCGCATTTCGAAGATGCGGCGACGCGCCTTCTCGCGCTCGATTTCGTTAAGGGATGACGGCCCGCCGTAAAGGTAAATGAAACCTTTAAGCAGGCGCTTTGTTTACACCTTCAGGTCTATCTTATTCACAGGCACTGCGCGGCATAGCTGCGAAACCGTCCCATCAAGGTGTCCTGAAAATTAACATCCACAGGGCCCTGATCTTTTTCCGTCTCTTAACGACACGTTATATCTTTCACGCCAAGCTCTAGCCTGAAAATGAAGGTAAAGGGTCGGTGAGCCGATTTCATGGCTGAGCTCGCTCAAAACGGAACGACCGCAGGGTCGACGGCGCGCACCTTTCTGCAACTCAAAAAGCAGGAAGACGGCGGCAGCGCGCCTATGTCCGATTACGAAATCAATCCCTAGACGCTGACCTTCGCCAGCCCCGAAGCCGAAAAGAAATTCGCCACCGAAAACTTCGCCCGTTATGTGTCGCTGCACCGGCTGACCATTACGATGGGCGCCATCATCTTTGCGCTTTTCGGCGCGCTCGACTACTTCATCATCCCGGACATTCTTTACGAAGCCTGGTTCATCCGCATCGGCATCGCCTGCCCCATTCTTCTGGGCATCGTCGCGCTGTCCTATGCACCGTGGTTCTCTTACAAGAACCAGTTCTGGCTGTCGCTTTCCATGGCAACGCCCGCCTTCGGTGTTGTCGCGATGATCGCCATGGCCGATGCGCCGGGTTCCTATCTCTATTATGCCGGTCTCATCGCCATCATCGCCTATAACAACTGCACCTGGCGGATGAGTTATCTTTACCCGGCCGGCATGACGCTCTTCACCTTCGCGCTTTATGAATTCGTGGTGATTGCGGTCAATCCGGTGCCGCCCGATATTCTCTTGAACAACAGCGCGTTCATGGGGCTTGCTGCCGGCGTTTCCATGTTCATGAACTACGTTCAGGAACTGCATATCCGCAACAACTTCGTCGATGCCGAACGCATCCGCTTCGAGCGTGAGCGCTCCGAGCAGCTGTTGCAGGAATCGGAAGCGGCCAACCGCGCCAAGAACGACTTCCTGGCGATCATGAGCCATGAGCTCAGAACGCCGCTCAACGCGATCATCGGTTTCTCCGACATCATCGCGAACGAAATGTTCGGGCCGATCAATCATCCGAAATACGCGGACTATGCGTCGGACATCCGCTCCAGCGGCTCGCATCTGCTCAGCATCATCAACGACATTCTCGACCTGTCGAAAGCGGAAGCGGGCAAACTGCAGCTCGACGAGCAGCCGCTCGATCCGGTGGAATCGCTCAACCAGACCATGCGCATGTTCCGTCAGCGCGCGGCAGAGCTGGAAATCCGGCTCTCCTTCCGCATGCGCGACGACATTCCCTGGGTGATTGCCGATCCGCGCCTTTTCAATCAGGTCGCCATCAACCTGACCTCCAATGCGCTGAAATTCACGCCGGAAGGCGGCTCGGTGAAAATCGAGCTTGGCCGCAACGCAAGCGGCGATCTGGAACTGAGCGTGGAAGACACCGGCATCGGCATCAAGGAAAGCGACGTCTCGCGCGTCTTCGAGCCTTTCGTGCAGGTGGAAAGCGCGCTTAGCCGCACGCAGCCCGGCACGGGCCTCGGCCTGCCGCTGGTGCGCAAGATCATGTCCCTGCATGGCGGCACGGTCGATCTGCAATCGAATGTCGGTAAAGGCACGAAGGTCGTGGTCACCTTCCCGGCCAGCCGTTTCGTGGCGGCCGGTAATCAGGATCAGGTCCGCTGGGCGCTGACCTGATCCCTCATCCGCTTAAGCCGGTTTTCTGAGCGTCATGACATAGACGCATTTGGTCGAATCTTCTTCCAGCGACACGCGCTCGCAGTCGAGCCCTTCCGTCATCGCCCACATGTCTTCTTCCGTGCGGTAGACAAGGCTCCAATCCGTCACCATTTCCAGCGGCCACTGGCAGGTTTCCCGGCCGGTCTTCACATTGGCGATGATCAGATAGCCGCCCGGCGCCACTTGCTCGTAAAGATCGTGGGTGAGCGCCTTGGCGCGGCGTGCCGACAGATAATCGTAAAGGCCGAGACTGTAGAGGATGTCCTGCGGCGGCATGCTCTGGAAAAGCGTGCCCGCGCGCAGAAGCTGCGCGAAGGACGCGTTGAGGCACTGCACGCGCGCACGGCCCTGGTGACGCACCACCTGCTTATAAGCATGCTCATAAGCGTAAGTGAGCGCGTCATGGTCCTGGTCGATCAGTGTGAAGCTGACCGGGCGCGGCAGGTGGTCGATCTTCAGATAATCGGCCACCTCAAACGCCGAGCCGCAGCCCAGATTGGCGATATGCATGGGCGTGTCGCCCGCCGTCTCGGCCACTTTCTCGGCGATGAATTTCTGCGTCATGCGCAGGCGCGTGCCCACGCAGGCGCCGGTTTCGATGCCGATGCGGTGCAGAAGCTTTTCGTAAGGCGTGTCGCCCACCCGCTCCCACTTATAAACGTAGTTCATGATCTGATAGTCGCCGGGATAACCGAGCGGCTTTTCATAGCAGCGGCGCATCACGGGGCCGGGCATGAAGTCCGGTGTCAGCACGCGTTCGGCATAACGCTTATGGGCGGCAAGCGCGACCGGGTCCTTGAACACCGGTTCCAGAATGTCGCTGCCCTTGTACCAAAGCTCTTTCCACTGCGGCACGATCTTGTCTTCACACGCGATCAAGGCTTCAAGCAGCAGCCGCTCGCGCTCTTCACCGCTTGCCTCGAGGCGCGCTTCGAAGCGCTCAAGCAGGTCTTTGTAAGAGCGGAAGAGATTGAGAATGTCGCCGGCAAGCGCCCGGAACTCGGGCAGGATATCGACGCTTTCGCCGAAATGCGGGTCCGCAATGGCCCGGCGCAGCAGCACGTGATGATGCTCCGTCACGATAGCCGGAATATCGAGATAGCCGGAAGTCAATTCCAGCGCGACGGTAGCGCGGATGCCGTTCGGCTCCACCCGCTTCACCCGGCCCTTGCCCTGATAGACCGTGTCTTCGCCGAGGCGGATCGCCAGCGGCACTTCCTTGCCCAGCTGTTCGTCCCAGGCATCGAGCTGCGTGCTCTGCACGGCAAGCCCGGTCATGGACAGGTCTTTGATTGCCGTGCGGTCCCCGTCCAGATCGACGGCCGGCACGACGTCTTGAAACAGCTGATCCGGGCGAAAACGCTCTGCCCGGTAAAACATTTTGCGGCCTGAGGCCCCCAGTAACTCTTCGTACGTCCGCATCCTACAGGATCCCTAACACCAGGATTTCAGTCAGTCCGAGAGAATCAAATTTCTTTACCCTTTGCAAAGGTTAATAAGAAATAAATGACTGAATGGTTAACCTGCTATGCGAAAGTTTTACGTCGGTTCCGACGGGCCGCCTTGTTTATCGCCGAAAAGCAGCAATGCGGGCACCAGGAACCAGTCGATGGCCAAAGCCGCAATGACGACGATCGTTGCCTGCATGCCGAGCTGCCAATTCACCTCGAAGCCTGAAAGCGCGAGAATCGAAAAGCCGACCACAAGCGCCGTGGTGGTGACGAACATGGCAACGCCCACCGTGCCGAACACGATATTGATGGCCTCTTCCGGCGTTTTTCCCTGCCGGCGCGCCCAGCGGTATTTCGAGAGGAAATGGATCGTATCGTCCACCACGATGCCGATCGTCATAGCGGTGAGCACGGAGCCGGCAAGACCGATATCCCGGTAGGTCAGCCCCCAGACGCCGAAACCTATGACGGCTGGGAAAAGATTCGTGACAAGGCTGATAAGACCGAGACGCAGCGAGCGCAAAGCCACCGCGATGATCACGCCAATGACCAGAATGGAGATCGCGGTCGACAGCAGCATGGCGCGCACATTGATGCCGGAGAGATAGGAAAAGATGACGTTGATGCTGGTGCCGCGGGTCCACATATGGTCCGGCGCCTCGGCGGCAAGCCAGTCCTGGGCCTTGCCATTGAGCTCGCGTATCTCGCCTGAGGTCGCCCCGCGCAGGATCGCGGTCACGCGGCTCGCCGAGCGGGCGACATTGATGCGGTCGGTAATTTCCGCGCCATAGGGCAAGGACAGTTCGTAGATCAGGAAATACTGCGAAATGAGTTCCTGATCGTCCGGCAAGGGCACGGCGCCCTCTTGCCCGCCGCTCCCCTGCACGCCGTTGATGTGCTTGTGGATGCGCCGCGTGATCTGCGTAATGTCGGTCACCGAGAGCACTTTGGGCTGCGTACGCAGCCAGTCGGCGAACTCGGCCACTTTACGCTGATAGGCCGGGTCATAGACCCCGCCGTCGCTGCCCGCCTTCAAATCGAACTCGACAATGTTGAGCCCAGTCAGATGCTGTTCGGCAAAGTCGGAGGCGCGGCGGTATTCGAAGCGCTCATCGAAATAGCGAATGAAATCGTCATCGAGCCGGATATTCATCAGCCCTTGCGCCAGCACCACCGTCGCCGCCGCAATCAGCGCCACCCAGAGATAGCGCCCTTTGACGGCGATGCGCCCCAGCGTCTGCAATTGCTGGCCCGAGCGGTCGAGCCGCCCCTTGAAGGGCAGGAGCGCCATGATCGCGGGCAAGAGAGAGAAGGTCAGCAGGTAATTGACGAAGATGCCCGCGGCCACGAGTGCCCCCATCTGGTTGAGCGGCGGAGAGTCCGCGGCAAGCAGCGAGAGAAAACCGATGCCGGTCGTCAGGCTGGTCAAGGCGACAGGATAAGCATTGACGCGCAGTCCCTGGACAATGGCTTTGTCCTTTTCCATGCCTTCCGCGCGGTATTGCAGGATGGAGATCACCACATGGACGGATGACGCCATGGCAATCGTCATGATGATGACGGGGGCGGCAACCGTCGACGGGTTGACCGCATGGCCCACCCAACCCGCAGCCCCCATGGCGACAAGCGCGGAAATATTCAGCAGCGTCACCGTTGCCAGCAGCGCCGTCGGCGAGCGCAGGAAGATAAAGAGCATCAGGCCCGATGCCATGAGGCTGATAGGCACGAGAAGCTGCACGTCGTTCAGCGAGGCTTCCATGAACGCGCCCATCAGCATCACATTGCCGGTCGCGCGCACTTTAAGGCCGGGATAGGCCGCTTCGATTTCAGCCGCCAGCGCCCGCGTCGCCGCAATGATCCGGCGCACTTCGGCGGAGGCTTCCTTAGGCAGCTTGAAATTCACATTGACCCCGGCAGCCCCGCCATCCGGTTCCATCAGCCGGTTGACGATCAGAGGATCGGCGGCGGCGATCTCTTCCACACGCGCCGCATCCGCCTCGCTCAAACCTTCCGGGTCATCCACGAGTTCGCGGACGATGAAGGTGTCCCCTTCGGAGGTGACATGCGGAAAATTGGTCAGGGAATCCACGCGGGTGGAAAGGGGCAATTGCCAGGCCCGCTCCGTCAGCTCGGCCACGGCGCGCAAGCCCTCGGGCGTCGTCACCTTGCCGCCGGGCGCGGCAATGACGAAAAGCACGTTGTTATTGTGTTCGTATTTCTTCTCGAAATCTTCCAGTTCCAGAAGATATTCGTTGGTGGCGGAGAAATAGGCGCGCGTGTCGGAAGAAAGGCCAAGCCCAAGCAGCCCGGCGCCGAATACGACAACCGTCAGTAAAGTGACGATCACGACCGCCCAGGGCCGGCGCACAGCCCACTCGACAAAATACATGCCTCTCTCCCCTCACCCGCCGACCCGCCTGGCCTCGCCATAGGCTCAAAGCACGCTTTCCCCTTGTTTTCAGCGGATTAGCGGGCCGTTCCCCGATCGGCAGCCCGTCTTATACTAGATTCATGGGTTTATCCAAAGCTAATACGGGCAACGAACATTTAACGCAATTTTGCGCAAAATACAGCGAGGGATGCGATAATGAGACGCGGCGTCTGAGCGCCGTGAGTCGGGAGCACGGAGAGGGATGGCAGGGACGAACCTGCTAAGTGTTGGCACGGCTGAGCTGGGCAAAATGCCGATCCGCGAGTTCGTTAAGGGCTTGGAGGGCATGAACCCGGAAGCGATCGTGCGTCTGCGCCGCGAGCGGAAGCTGACGGCGGAGCACGAACACGCCCTTGAAATCTTCCTGCGCGATCACCCGTCCAAACGCCTAAAAAAACCCGAGAAAGAATCCCGTCTGTCGGCCCGCGGCCAAGCACGTATGCAGCGTATCCGCAACCGCCAGGAAGCCGCGCAGCGCGAGAAGTCCGCTAAGGCTGCCAACGGCGCGCAAGCCTCCGAAGCGCCGCGCAAGCGTGAAGGCTATGTCGAACTTTTCATCCGACTGAAAGCCTGGTGGGAAGGCGTGGATGTGGAAATCGTCCGGCGTGAATTCGATGAGCGGTGGGCTGCCAAGAACCCACCTAAGGACAGCCCCGATTTCAGCATCGAGATAGACAATATCCATCCGCGCTTTGCCAATGACCGCTGGACCGATGCGCGGCTCGACGTCACCCAAATTCTCTGGGGCGAAGGGTTCAGCCTGCCGGGCGGGCGGGACTTCGCGCTGAAACTCGTCAAATCTCTGGCGCTGCGCCCGGAACATACTTTCGCCGATCTTTCCTCGGGCCTTGGCGGGGGCACCCGCGCCATCGCCAAACGCTATCAGCTCTGGCTGGAAGGCTATGAGCGCGAGGAAGACCTTTCCGACTACGCCAACGACATTTCCATCGAGCAAGAGCTCGACGCCCAGGCGCCGGTCACGCATTACGCAGTGGAAAAGCTGGCGCTGCAGGAAAACCGCTACGACGCCATCATGATCCGGGAAATGCTCTTCTCGGTGGATGACAAGAAAGCACTGCTGCAGGATATCGGCCGGGCGCTGAAATCGGACGGCAATCTTCTTTTCACGGATTTTGTGCTGACGGACCGCTTGCAGGAAACGGAAACGCTGGCCGCCTGGCGCGCCGCCGAGCCCTTCCGCGCCCGCCCCTGGACGATGGACGAATACCGCCAGATGCTCTCGGACCTGCGCTATGTGGTGCGTGTCTTCGAGGACGTGACCGACGATTACGTCGCTTACATCAATGCTGGCTGGATGGAAGCCCTGAAGGCGGTGAAGGCCGGCAAACTCTCGCGCGAAATGGTCGATGCCCTCATGGAAGAGGGGCAAATGTGGCTTGCCCGCTCCCGTGCCCTGCAGGAGGGGCGCTTGCGGCTTCTGCGCTGCCATGCGGTGATCCGCCACAAGGTGGACCGGGCCATGTCCGACGCGCTCCGGATCGACGACTGACCCTCCTCATTCAGCCCTCATTAAGGATGGACCGGTTTTTCTGGATTTAATCTGGATTCGGCCCTTTACCTACTTGGCAAGACCTATATCGGTCCTATATACCCCCTATCGGCCCGATATACCCCCCCACCCCGGCAGCCCAAGCGGCCGCTGCGGTAATATGTCTGGGAATGAGAGAAATGGACGTGCGTACCCTTTGCCTCGGCGCTCTGACGCTGGGGGATGCGACGGGTTATGAAATCCGCAAAATGTTCGAAGATGGCGTCTTCAGTCACTTTCTGGAGGCAAGCTACGGCTCTATCTATCCGGCGCTGACGCGGCTGACGGAAGAAGGGCTCGTGACCTGCCACTCCGAGCAACAGGAAAAGCGGCCCGACAAGAAGATCTATTCGGTCACGGCCAAAGGCCGCACCGCTTTTACCGAGGCGCTGCTCGAACCTCTGGCCGAGGACAAGTTCCGCTCGGAATTCCTTTTCGTCATGCTCTTCGCCCATTTGCTGACCCCGGAGCGGGTGAAAGGGCTGATCGACGAAAAGCTGAGCGAGCACAAGGAACTGGCCGAGCGGCTTTCCGGCCCTGCGGATATCGGCACCCCTGCTGCCGATTTCATCAAGGATTTCGGCGCCGTCGTCCACCAGGCCTCGGTGGACTATCTGGAGAAAAACCGGCACAAGGTCGAAGCGATCGCCGGTGCTCCCTCTTCCCGCGCGCATGCGCCGCAGCAGGATGAGGATGCCGCCCCTTCCGCTTCACCGGACAAAAACAAAGACCGCCGCCAAAAGGAGCTGGCCCGCATCCGCTAGCCGCTCCGGCATGTCTAAACAGACATATTTCACAGTTTAAGTAAGGCGCTTTCGAGAAGGCGCGCCACAAAACGGACCAAGAGATTATGATTATCAAGCGCTCTTACATTATCGCCGCGGTGATTGCAGTCATCCTGTCGGCGTGGATCTTGTCCGGGCA
>DGNO01000001.1:0-87530 GCA_002389665.1 Rhodobiaceae bacterium UBA4490 | reverse complement strand
CGAAGAAGAAGTGTTCGTTCAGGTACGCACCTTCACCGCTCAGCCCAAGACCACGAAGACCACGATCCGCGGGCGCACCGAAGCCGTGCGCTCGGTGGAAGTGCGCGCGGAAACGGCAGGCACCGTAAAGGAAATTCCGGTGCAAGAAGGCGCGACGGTGGAGCGCGGCGACACGATCTGCCGCCTTTCGCTGAATGCCCGCGACGCGCGCATGGCCGAAGCCGAAGCGCTGATGCGCCAGCGCTATCTCGAATATGACGCGGCCAAGAAACTGGCGGCCAAGGGCCACCGCTCCGAAACCCAGGCAGCCGCCGCCCGCGCCGCTTATGACGCCGCCGCCGCCCTCGTCAAACAGGCGGAAGTCGAGCTCGGCCATACCAAGATCACAGCGCCCTTCGAAGGCGTGCTGGAAGAGCAACTCGTGGAAGTGGGCGATTACCTGCGTGTGGGCGATCCGTGCGCGCGGATCGTCGATCTCGATCCTTTCCTGATCGTCGGCCAGGTGCCGGAAAGCGAAGTCGGCAAGCTGCGCACCGGCACGGTGGGTGAGGCCCGGCTCATTACCGGTGAAGAAGTGCAGGGCCTTGTGCGCTACCTCGCCAAGACCGCCGATCCGGCGACCCGCACCTTCCGCATCGAGCTTGAAGTACCCAATGACGATCTTTCCTTGCGCTCGGGCGTGACCGCGCAAATCACGGTTCCTTCCAAGGAAGTGCCGGCGCACCGCCTGCCGCCTTCCATTCTGACGCTGGCCGATGACGGCTCGGTGGGCGTGCGCACGGTGAGCGCCAACAATATCGTTCACTTCAACCGCGTCACGATCCTCGAAGACGCACCCAACGGTATTTGGGTGGCGGGCCTGCCGGAGCGGGTGGATATCATTACCGTCGGTCAGGAATATGTTTCCGAAGGCCAGAAGGTGCGCGTTTCCCGGACCGAGGAAACGACGCTGGGGAGCGCCCAATGAACGCTTTTATCGAAGCCTGCTTTTCGCATTCGCGCACCGTCCTGACCGTCATGATCCTGATGGTGCTTGCGGGCATGAGCGCCTATGTGTCGATCCCCAAGGAAGCGGACCCGGATATTCCGATCCCGATCTTCTACATCTCGATCACCCATGCGGGCATTTCGCCGGAAGATTCCGAGCGTCTCCTGATCAAGCCGATGGAAACCGAGCTGCGCTCGCTGGAAGGGCTGAAAGAGCTGACCAGCATCGGCTCGCTCGGTCATGCCGGGATCATCCTTGAATTCGACGTGGATTTCGACAAGGACAAGGCGCTTGCCGATGTGCGCGAGAAAGTCGACCTCGTGCGCCCGAAACTGCCCTCCGACGCGGACGAGCCGTCAGTGCGCGAGTTCAACACCGCGCTTTTTCCCGTGCTTATCGTCACGCTTTCCGGCGATGTGCCCGAACGCACGCTTTACCAGCATGCACGGCGCTTAAAAGACGATATCGAGAACGTCTCGACCGTTCTCGAAGCCAAGATGGTCGGCCACCGCGAGGAACTGCTCGAAGTGGTGATCGATCCTGCCCGGCTTGAATCCTATCAAGTCTCTCAGCAGGAACTGATCAACGCCATAACCCTCAACAACCGTCTGGTTGCCGCCGGCGCGCTCGATACCGGCGAAGGGCGTTTCTCGGTGAAAGTCCCCGGCCTCATCGAAAGCCCCGAAGACGTTTATAATCTCCCGATCAAAGTGTCGGGAGACGGGGCGGTAACGCTCGGCGACATCGCCGATATCCGCCGCACCTTCACGGACCCGACCGGTTTTGCCCAGTTCAACGGCAAGCGTGCCATCGCGCTTCAGATTACCAAGCGCATCGGCACGAACATCATCGAGAATAACGAGGCGGTGCGAGAAGTTGTCGAAAAGACGACGGAGCGCTGGCCCTCCGCGGTCAAGGTCGATTACACGCTCGATGCCTCCGACTGGATTTACCGTTCGCTGAACTCGCTGGAAAACTCCATCATGACCGCCATTGCGCTCGTCATGGTGGTGGTGCTGGCAGCCCTCGGCGCGCGTTCGGCTATTCTCGTCGGTGTCGCCATTCCCACCTCCTTCGTCATCGGCTTCTTCTTCATGTCCGTTGTCGGCATGACGATGAACATGATGGTGATGTTCGGCCTGCTTCTCTCTGTCGGTATTCTCGTCGACGGCGCCATCGTGGTGGTGGAATATGCAGACCGCAAAATGGCCGAAGGGCTCGACAGCCGCGCGGCCTACTCGCTCGCCGCCAAGCGCATGTTCTGGCCCATCGCCTCGTCCACTGGCACGACGCTGGCCGCTTTCATGCCCATGCTCTTCTGGCCGGGCGTGAGCGGCGAGTTCATGTCTTATCTGCCCATCACCGTGATCGTTGTGCTGACGGCCTCCTTCATCACGGCGATGATCTTCATGCCGGTCCTGGGCGGTATTTTCGGCAAGACGGACGAAGCCGATAATGACGTGCTGAAAATGCTGGCGGGCGCGGAGACGGGCGACGTGCGCGCCCTGCCCGGCTTCACCGGCGCTTATGTGCGCGTACTCGACCGGCTGATCCATCATCCGGTACTTGTTATGGTGGTTTCCGGTGTCATCCTCTTCACGACGTTCTTCGCCTATTCCACTTGGAACAACGGCGTCGAATTCTTCGTGGAGACGGAACCGGAACAGGCCATCGTGCTGGTCAGCGCGCGCGGCAACCTTTCAGCTAAAGAAACACTCGCCCTCTCCAAGGATGTGGAAGATATCATTCTGGAAACGGAGGGAGTGAAGACCGTTTTCACGTCCACCGGCACAAGCCTCGGCTCCGGCCCCGGCTCGGGCGGCGAGAAACCGGCCGATGTGATTGCCGAAATGCTGATGGAATTGAAGCCTTACGAGGAACGCGGCCCCGGCGCGCCTATTCTCGATTCAATCCGCCAGCGCGCCTCCCAGCTTCCCGGCATTCATGTGGAAGTACGCAAGCGTGAGGACGGCCCGCCCACCGGCAAGGACGTTCAGGTGGAGCTGACAAGTCCGAATTACGAAGACCTGACGGCTGCCACCGCCATGGTACGCAATTATATGGAAAACGAGGTTGGCGGGCTCATCGATTTCGAGGATTCCCGTCCCCTGCCCGGCATCGAATGGGTGCTGACGGTGGACCGTGAGATGGCGGGCCGCTTCGGCGCCGACATCACCTCGATCGGCGCGACCGTGCAGCTCGTCACCAACGGTATTCTCGTCGATGAGTACCGCCCGGACGATGCCGAGGACGAGGTGGATATCCGCGTGCGCTTCCCCGAGGACTTCCGCACGCTCGATCAGATCGACCAGCTCAAAGTGCAGACCGCGCAGGGCCTTGCTCCCCTTTCCAGCTTCGTCTCCCGCGAGCCGCAGCAGGAAGTGAGCACGATCGAGCGCATTGACGGCGTGCGCCGCATGACGGTGAAAGCCAATACCGGCTTCCATCCCGTCACCGGTGAAAAGATCAACGTCAATGCCAAGGCGCAGGAAGTGGCAGCCTGGCTGGAAACGCAGGACCTGCCGGGCGATGTGAACTGGCGCATGCGCGGGGCGAACGAGGAACAGGCGGAATCCGCTGCTTTCCTCGGCAAGGCGCTTCTCGCCTCGCTCTTCTTGATGTTCATCATCCTGCTCACGCAGTTCAACAGCTTCTACCATTCGGTGCTGACGCTCTCCACGGTGATCCTGTCCACCATCGGCGTGCTGCTCGGCATGCTCATTACCGGGCAAACCTTCTCGGTGATCATGACAGGCACGGGCATCGTCGCGCTTGCCGGTATCGTGGTGAACAACTCCATCGTGCTCATCGATACCTATCAGCGGCTGATCGAAGACGGGCTCGATGAAGTGGAAGCCGTGCTGCGGACCGCCGGTCAGCGCTTGCGGCCCATTCTGCTCACCACCATCACCACCATGTTCGGCCTTCTGCCCATGGCGCTGCAGGTCAATGTGGGCTTCTTCGACCGTTCGCTCAGCTTGGGCGGGCCGGTTTCGGCTTGGTGGGTGCAGCTCGCGACAGCGATCATCTTTGGTCTCGGCTTCTCGACCTTGCTGACACTCGTGTTGGTACCGGTGCTCTTGGCCCTGCCGCCGCGGGCGAAGTACCGCACCAAACAACTCTATGCCCGTCTCACGGGCGGCCGGCACGAGCCGAGCCACGGCTACCCTGCCGAGTAAGACACGCCGCGCGCCGTTTCTTCAGACGCCGATATATTGGCGCTCCTGAATGAAACGGCGCCAGGCGCCCGCATCCGGGCCGATGGGCGGGGCGGAAGGCGGCGCTTCGATGACAAAGAGCGCCGCAAGGATGCGGTGGATGCCGCCATCTTCGCCCGCCATGGGCAGGGCCGCCGCTTCCAGCGTGTAGCTGAGGCCGGTGCCGGCCATCCCTTCGATGGGCGACTGCATGAGCGTCACCGCTGCGCTCGGCCCTTCCAGAACCCGGCGCATATGTTCGCGCAGTTCCTGCCGGCTTTCTTCCGTAACCAGACTGTCGAGAGACTGGCCGCGCAGTTCCCGCCCATAAAAATCGACACACTCCGTGCCAGCAAGGCGGATCAGAAAACCGTCATCGGGTTCGGCTTCGAGAACGAGAATGTTGGGGAGTAAACGGGGAATATGCAGCGGGTCGAAATCCGCCCAGCGCGGCATGCCGCCATCCTTTGAAAGGCTGCGCCAATAACCGTAAAGGGCCTCACACTTGTCATTCGTGAAACGAATATGCGACGGCATGATTGTCATTAAACTCCCCCGCCCGTTACACAGCCCGCTTCTCCTCCAGAAGCGCTGCGCTCCATTACCGCCCGCCGGGGTCTTGCTCAAGTAATCCGCTCACCAATATGGTTAATTGAAATTCCTCGTTTTTTGGTGCACATAGAAATCAAGCGCGTGATCGCGCGAGTTGTACGCGTACCTGTTTTCCTTGGCCCATGGGTTTCACGACAAATGAAGAAGCAGTACGGACGCTACTCGCGGCGAGTGTGGCAAGCCTATTTCAATTTTCTCGACACGCTTTACGACGTCAGAGAGTCGCTGATCGGCAGCGAGCTTGAAGCGGCGATTATGCGCGCATTGCTTGTACGCAGGTACATCGACCGGGCGGGTGGCACGAATGTCACCTCGCTTGCCGCTTCCCTCGGCCATCCGCGCGAAACGGTGAAACGCAAAGTGGATGCGCTGATTGCGGACAATCACATCGCCAAGGATGCGGATAATATGCTGACCGTCACGGATGAATTCGTGCGCGACTGCTTTCCGGGCTACGCGCAAACCTTCGACCAGATTCTGAACCTGGCCGATACCATCCGCGCGGACATGAACCGCGGCGCGGAACTGAGGTAGTAACCCCCCAGACCCTTCCTTCACATTTTCAGCGGGTTCTTTTCCGCGTCTTCCGCCGTGCGGTTTTCAAGATGGCGGTAGCGCAGTGCGCCGATGGGCAGGCCTGCCATGTAGATGAGGCAAAGCCCCGTCAGCATCGCCCAGGGATAGCTGACCAGAAGCGCGGCAAAGAGCGCGACGAGCAGCAGCACCGGCAGCACTTTGTCCCGGTGAATGCGCAGGCCCAGCCGCTTGCCGGAAAAAGTCGGAATACGGCTGATCAGTAAAAAGGCGATAACACCCGTATAGATCGCAACAAGAAGTGAAGCACTCTTCACATCGCCCATCCCCTGGAAGCTGAGATAAAGCGGCAGCATGACCAGCCCCGCCCCGGCAGGTGCCGGCACGCCGGTAAAATAATTCGCCGCCCAGACCGGCTTGTCCGGGTCCTCGATGCCCACATTGAAGCGGGCAAGGCGCAGTGCGCAGCAGACCGCATAGCCGAGCACGGCAATCCAGCCGAGCCCGCCGATCTCATTCATGGTCCAGAGATAAAGCACCATCACGGGCGCCACGCCGAAATTCACGAAATCGGTCAGACTGTCGAGCTCGGCGCCGAATTTCGTCGTGCCTTTCAAAAGCCGGGCAATGCGCCCGTCGAGCCCGTCCAGAAGGGAGGCCACGAGAATGGCCCCGACCGCAATCTCGAACCGGCCTTCCAGCGCAAAGCGGATGGAGGTCAGCCCGGCGCAGAGCGCTAAAACCGTAATGCTGTTAGGGATAAGCGAGCGGATCGGCAGCGGCTTCAGCGCCCGGCGGCGGAAATTGCGCCGCTGCAGGCGGGAAGCGTTTTTGCCGCCCGAAGGCGTGGTCTCACCCATGGTGCCTCGCTCTTTTCTGCCCAGCATGGTTTTCGCCATCCTTAACGGATCAAGGCCTCGCGGCGCCCTTCCGAACTATCAGTATCGGCAAGAACCGTTTCCCCGGCAATGGCTGTCTGGCCGACCGAAACCAGCGGCGACATGCCCGGCTCCAAATAGACATCCACACGGCTGCCGAAACGGATAATGCCGTAGCGCTCGCCCGTCTCGTAGCTCTGCCCTTCCACCGCGTCGCTGACGATGCGCCGCGCCACAAGCCCGGCAATCTGCACGGCCACGAAGGTCTTGCCGTCCTCTGTCTCGATGGCAATGGCCGCGCGCTCGTTCTCATCGCTCGCCTTGTCGAGGTCGGCATTGAGGAACTTGCCCGGCCGGTAGGCGGTGCGCGTCACCCGGCCTGCGATGGGAATGCGGTTCACATGGCAGTTGAAGACATTCATGAAGATCGACACGCGCGGGCGCGGCGTCTCGCCAAGGCCAAGTTCCGGCGGCGGCGCAGCTTCCGTGATCATGTTCACCACCCCGTCGGCGGGCGCAATGACGAGCCCGGCGCGCTGCGGCGTCAGCCTGTCCGGATCGCGGAAAAAATAAACACACCAGGCGGTGAGCACGACCCCCAGCCAGCCAAGCGGCGCCCAGATCAGAAAGAGGATCAGCGTGGCAATGGCAAAAGCTATAATAAAGCGCGTTCCTTCCCGGTGAATGGGTACGAGCAGGGAAGTGATGGCGTCCATGGGTCTCTCCTTAGCGCAGGGCTGCCGTCATTGGGGGGCGGCCGGTGCTTTGCGTCTGTCTCTACAGTCTATGCTCTTGCGCCGTCCGGCGCCACGTCCCTTTCGGTCGCAGGCTCCGGCGCGGGCGCGACAGGGCCTTGCGCGCGCAGCGCTTCTTCCTCGTCCTGCTGGCTCTGCCACATATCGGCGTAGCGTCCTTTGAGGGCGAGAAGCTGGCCATGGGTGCCGCGCTCGACGATCTCACCTTCATTGAGGACGAGAATTTCATCCGCCTCCACCACCGTGGAAAGCCGGTGCGCGATGACAAGGGTTGTGCGGTTTTGCGAAACCTGGCGCAGCGCCGATTGAATGTCCCGCTCCGTGCCCGTGTCGAGCGCGGAAGTGGCTTCATCGAGAATGAGGATAGGCGGGTCTTTCAGGATCGTGCGGGCAATGGCGACGCGCTGTTTTTCCCCGCCGGAAAGTTTCAGCCCCCGCTCACCGACCTGGGATTTATAACCCTCGGGCAGGCGCTCGATAAAGGCGGCGATCTGGGCGAGCTGGGCGGCGCGTTCCACCTCGCTGTCGCTCGCCTCCGGGCGGCCATAGCGGATGTTGTAGCGGATCGTGTCGTTAAAGAGCACGGTGTCCTGCGGCACGATGCCGATGGCCGCGCGCAGGCTTTCCTGCGTCACCCCGGCAATGTTCTGCCCGTCGATGGTCACCGCGCCGGCGCCGACATCGTAAAAGCGGTAAAGAATGCGGGAGATCGTGGACTTGCCCGCCCCGCTTGGCCCGACAAGGGCAACGGTTTTGCCGGCAGGCACCTCGAAGCTCACGTCTTTGAGGATCGGCCGTGCCGGATCATAAGAAAAGAAGACCCGGTCGAAGCGGATCGCCCCGCCCCCCACCTTGAGCGGGCGCGCATCCGGCGCGTCCTTGATTTCCGGCGGCACGCCGATGAGATCGAACATGGTTTCCATGTCGATCAGCGCCTGCTTGATTTCCCGGTAAACGGTGCCCAGCAAATTGAGCGGCTGATAAAGCTGAATGAGGAAGGCGTTGACCATGACGAAATCACCGACCGTCAGGCTGCCATCTGCCACCCCGGCGCCCGCCATCAGCATGACGCTAACAAGACCGGCGGTAAAAAGCACCGCCTGACCTGCATTCAACAGCGTCAGCGAGGTCGTGGTTTTGACGGCGGCATCTTCATAACCCGCCATGGAACGGTCGAAGCGTTTGGCCTCGTGCTCTTCATTGCCGAAATATTTGACCGTCTCGAAATTGAGAAGACTGTCGATGGCCTTGGTGTTGGCTTCCGTGTCCCGGTCGTTCATCTGGCGGCGGAAGCGCGTGCGCCATTCGGTCACCGAGAAGGTGAACCAGATATAGATGGAAACGGTGAGCCCCGTGACGGCGGCAAAGCGCCAGTCGAAGTAATAGGCAAGGATGGCGCAGACCAGCGCCAGTTCAATAATCGTCGGGGCGATGTTGAAGAGCGTGAAGCGCAGCAGAAAATCCACCGCCTTGGTGCCGCGCTCGATGACGCGGCTGAGCCCGCCGGTGCGCCGCTCCAGATGAAAGCGCAAGGAAAGCGCATGCATATGACGGAAGGTGCGCAAGGCAACGGCCCGCACCGCGTTCTGCCCGACCCGGGCAAAAAGCCCGTCGCGCAGCTGCGCAAGGCCCACCATCAAAATCCGCGCCGCGCCATAGGCGAGCACCAGGAAAAGCGGCACGGCGATCAAGGCGGCAGTCTTCTCCGCCCCTTCCGGGGCCAGCGCGTCCACTGCATCTTTATAGAAAAACGGCGCATAGACGGTCGCAACCTTCGCGCCCGCCAGCGCCACCATGGCGAGCAGCACGCGGGTCTTCAGATCGCGCCTGCCCGCCGGCCACAAATAGGGCAAGAGCGAGCGCAGCGTCGCCAGATGATGGCTATCCGGCTTCTCGCGCCCGCCGGTAACGGGATCGGGGCCGGTACGGCTGTTGAGTGCTAGTCGGCGCATAGGCGCAAGCTTGCCCTTCCAAAGGTTCGGCAACAAGGAAAACGCCCCGCTGAGCTCAGCGGGGCGCCTCTTCATAATTAGGGCCAAATGGCCGGAAAACAAGGAAAAAGCGAGAAAAGCTCCCCCTCTTTCCCGTCAGTTGCCGGTCTCGGGCGTGGTGAAGATCTGGCCCGGATAAATCAGGTCCGGGTCGCGGATCTGATCTTTATTGGCCTCGTAAATCACCGTGTAATTGAAGCCTGAGCCATAAAGCCGGCGCGCAATGCTCCAGAGATTGTTGCCCGGCTGGATGACCACCCGGCCCTCCGCAAGCTGGCGTTTAACGGTTTCCGGCTCCCCGCGCTCGAAAGGCACTTCCACCCGCGCGGAGACCTTGCCGTTCGCATCGAGCTGGTCGATGCGCAGCGTATATTGGCCGGGCTCGATGGCATTGCCGGGGCGCAGCTCCCAGACCCCGTCGCCATCGGCACGGGTTTCCCCGGTCAGCCGGTCGTCGAGATAGACGCGCAGCGCCGCATTGGGCGCCGCCTTGCCGGAAATGATCACATTGCCATCGGCGTCATAGTCCACGGCTTCCAGCACCAGCTCGCCGATCTCCGAGCTGACGCCCCGCCCCTGCAACACGCGGCTTGCCTCGCCCGGCGCGCTTAGCACCACCAGCGCTTCCTCACCCGGCTGCTCGGGAACGGAGATCGCCACTTTTTGCTTGGAATCGACCTCGCGCCCATCCGGGTTCTTGGCCGTCAGCGTCAGCTCGAAATCGCCTGGCGCGAGCGGTTCGTCGGAAACCACAACCCATTCGCCCCGCTGATCGGCAAGCGCGCTTGCCACGACATCGCCATCGCGCTTGATCTCAACTTCCGCGCCCGGCAAGGCGCGCCCGGCGATCACCGCCGAGCCGTCTTTTTCCACGCGGACAATATCGAATGTGGGGATGGAGGGATCGGCGGTTTCACCGTCCGGCGCCGCGCCCTCGCCATCCGGCGCGCTCAGCTCGCTTACGCCGGGCGTTTGCTGCTGCGCCGTCTCTTCCCCGTCATCGCCGGAGAATAAAAAGAACGCCAGCACCGCAATGAGCACGGCCACCGCCGCGCCCGCCCCGATGAGCATGATCCGGTTGTTTTCCATGAACGTCCCCCTCCCTTTCGCCTTTCCCGCGCCGTTCCGTTTCCCCGCGGATCAGGCTAAAAGGGCTGCTATGGTTAAAGCCACATTTTCCTGCCGAGCAGCTGCGCCCCAAAGGCCGGAAAAATCCGCCCGCGCATTTACTTGCCCGATGGTAACTAGACCGCAATTACGGCACCAATATGAAGGCTTGCCAAGGGGGGAGCGTGCCGGGCAGGCCACAGATGGAACTTAAGGTTAAGGAGCGTCCATGAAGCCGCAAAATGTCTGCGTTTACTGCGGATCGAGTTTCGGGGAAGACCCTGTCTTCAAGCGCGAGGCGCATGCCTTCGGCGCGCTGCTTGCCCGCGAAGGGGTGGGCCTTGTCTATGGCGGCGGGGGAATCGGTCTGATGGGCGAGATCGCACGGGCGGCGCTTGCCGGCGGCGGCCAGGTGACGGGCATTATCCCGAGCTTCCTCAATGAGCGGGAAATTCCGCTCAACGAAGTGACCGAGCTCATCGTCACCGCCTCCATGCATGAGCGCAAACAGCTCATGTTCGAAAAATCGGAGGCTTTCATCGCTTTTCCCGGCGGCATCGGCACGATCGAGGAAACGATCGAGATGATGACCTGGGCGCAGCTTGGCCGCCACACCCACCCCATCATCTTCGTGAATATCGGGGGCTATTGGGACCCGCTCATCACCATGCTCGACCATGTGATCAAGGCGGGCTTTGCCCGCTCCTCCGTCCATTCCCTCTATTCGGTGGTGGACCGGGTGGAAGACATTCTCCCGCGCGTCCGCGCCGTGCTTTGAAACTTTCGCGCTCACCGGCGTTTATGTTCTAAGCACCCTTAAGGTTCGGAGGACAGAACATGCCCGGTAAATCCATGGCGTCCATCAAGGACGAGAAAACCTATGAAGCCTTGCGCGATGAAGGCATGAGCAAGGAAAAAGCGGCGCGGATTGCAAATGCCCGCGCGGCCGGCGAGAAGCCTTTCAAGAAAGGCGGCAAAGCCGCTCCTTATGAAGAGTGGACGAAGGACGAGCTATACAGCAAGGCGCAGGAGATCGGCATCGAAGGCCGCTTGCGCATGGACAAGAAAGAGCTCATCAACGCCTTGCGTCATCACTGAGTCTTAGAGAGGTTCCTTTGCCGCGCCGAGCCGCGCCAGACGGCGCAGCTCCCGCTCGCGCCGCCAGGTGTCGAAGCTGAAAATGGCAAGCCCCGTCCAGATCAAGGCGAAGGTCACGAGATGGGCCTGCGTCAAATGCTCGCCGTAGAATTGCACTGCGATCAGAAACTGAATGGTCGGCGCGAAATATTGCATGAGCCCCAATGTGGCAAGGCGGATGCGCTGCGCCCCATAGGTGAAAAGCAAAAGCGGCACCGCCGTCATCGGCCCCGTCATGACGAGCAGGAAGACCGTCCAGGGATCACCAGCCATAAAGCTGGTACCCGCACTGCCCTCAAGCCAGAAAAGATAGGCAAGGCTTGCGGGCAAAAGCACCAGCATTTCCACCAGCAGCCCTTCCACCGGCCCAACGGGCGTGACTTTGCGCAAATAGCCATAAGCGGCAAAGGAGAAAGCCAGGAACAGCGAAATCCAGGGCAGCGTGCCGAGCGCATAGGTCATATTGGCAACACCGAGCGCGGCCAGCGCGACGGCGGCAAGCTGCGGGCGGGTCAGCTTTTCGGAGAGGAAGAGCACGCCAATCAGCACACTGACCAGCGGGTTGATATAATAGCCAAGGCTCGTCTCGACGACGCGCGAAGCGTTGATCGAATAAATGAAGACGAACCAGTTCGAGCCGATGAGCGCTGCCGTCATGGCCAGCGCGCCCAGCACCTTCCTGTCCTTCACTGCCGCGCGGAAAAGCCCGAACCGGTGCAACAGCCAGATGGCGGGCACCAGCAAGAGCACCGTCCAGACGGAGCGGTGCGCCAGCACCTCGAACGGCGAAACGCCCATAAGCTGCTTATAAAAAATCACCGAGAAGCCCCAAAGGGCATAACCGGTGCCGGCCGAAATCGTGCCGAGCAATGCCTCGCGCGAAGGGCCGGGCACAATTGGTTGCGGGGGCTGCGGAGGCGCGGCGTCAGATACAGTGTTCGTCATGTCGGTCTTCCAGGCACGTCCCATATCGCGCCTTGCGGCGCGCGCAGCGGTTTTGGCGAAATGGAACGGTTGAAACGGAACGGGTTTAAGAAGAAGCAGGTGCCTTCAAGGTCGGTTTTCGCTTCGTCTCGGGGGCCGGGGCGTTCTCGCGCATCAATTTATAGATGATGCTGTCGAGCAGCGCCTGGAAGGAGGCGTCCACGATATTGGGCGACACACCGACGGTGAACCATCGTTCCCCGCTCTTGTCCGCGGTTTCGATCAGCACACGCGTCACCGCCTCCGTGCCGCCGGTCAGAATGCGCACCTTGAAGTCCACAAGGCGCATCTCGTCGATATAGGATTGATAGCGGCCAAGGTCCTTGCGCAGGGCTTCATCGAGCGCGTTGATGGGGCCGTTCCCCTCGCCCACCGAAATGAGCTTCTTGCCTTCCACCCGCACTTTCACCGTCGCTTCCGACACCGTGACGAGCTTGCCCACCGCGTTATAGCGGCGCTCGACGAGCACGCGGAAGGAATCCACCGTAAAATAATCCGGCACCTCGCCAAGTGCCCGGCGGGCAAGAAGCTCGAAAGAGGCTTCCGCGCCGTCATAGGAATAGCCGAGATATTCGCGCTCTTTTACCTCATCCAGCAATTGCTGCACGCGCGGGTCTTTCGCATCCACATCGATGCCCGCTGCTTCCAATTGAGCCAGCACGTTGGAGCGGCCCGATTGGTCGGAGATCAGCACCCGGCGCTTGTTGCCGACGCTTTCCGGCGGCACATGCTCATAGGTGGCGGGGTCCTTCAGCAGCGCGGAGACGTGAATACCCGCTTTCGAGGCAAAGGCCGACTCGCCCACATAAGGGGCGTAGCGGTCCGGCGCGCGGTTGAGCAGCTCATCCAGCGTGCGCGAGACATGGGTGATCTCTTTAAGCTGATCGAGGCTGACGCCGATCTCGAAGCGGTCCGCGAATTCCGGCTTCAGCAGCAGCGTCGGGATGAGCGAGACCATATTGGCATTGCCGCAGCGCTCACCCAGCCCGTTCAGCGTGCCCTGGATCTGGCGCACACCGGCATTGACGGCGGCAAGCGTATTCGCCACAGCGTTTTCCGTGTCGTTGTGGCAGTGAATGCCGAGCCTCTCGCCCGGAATTTCCTTCACCACTTCCGAGACGATGCGGGTGATTTCATGAGGCAGCGTGCCGCCATTCGTGTCGCAGAGCACCGCCCAGCGCGCGCCATTCTCGATGGCCGCTTTCAGGCAGGCCATGGCGAATTCAGGATTGGCTTTATAACCGTCGAAGAAATGCTCCGCATCGATCATCGCTTCGCGCCCGCGTTCGACCGTTGCGCGCACCGTGTCGGCGATCGTTTCGATGTTTTCTTCCTTGGTGATGCCGAGCGCGACATCGACATGGAAATCCCAGCTCTTGGCCACAAAGCAGCAGGCTTTCGCCGCGCTTTCGAAGATCGCCGCAAGGCCGGGGTCATTGTCCGCCGAGCGCCCGGCGCGCTTGGTCATGCCGAAGGAGGTAAAGACCGCGTGCTTGAGGCCCGGGTCTTCGGCGAAGAAATTCGTGTCCGTCGGGTTGGCGCCCGGATAGCCGCCTTCCACATAGTCCACGCCCAGCTTGTCCAGGAGCTTGGCAATGAGACGCTTATCCTCGACACTGAAATCTACGCCCTGCGTCTGCGCGCCGTCGCGCAGCGTCGTGTCGAAAAGATATAGACGTTCTTTCGTCATCGGTCCGTCTCTGCCGGCTCTTGCCGGTCCCTCACTTGCACGAGGCGCCCCAAACAAAGGCGCCATTACCTTCAGGCCCGCCGCCGGCCGGTTCCTCGAGGTTCAGAAATGGGGAGAACGTGAGCGAACGGCGGCAGCTGGGGTTCAGCCGCGAATAATAATGCCCTTAATGATGATCCAGGCCAGCGCCATCATCGGATCGATCCTATGCCGTTCGGTTAATTTTTGCCCGAAAGCCGGGCTTTTGCCCGCTCCGCGCCGATAAGAGGTAGCAGGTTTGCCAGCTCAGGTCCATGGCGAAGTCCGGTCAAGGCGAGGCGGAGCGGCATGAAAAGCCCCTTGCCCTTGCGCCCCGTGGCCGCCTTCAGCCCGTCCGTCCAGGCTTTCCAGGTGCCCGCGTCCCAAGGCTCGGGCGGCAGGGCGGCAAGCGCCTCTTCGATGAAGCCGGCATCCTCCGCCTCGATCACGGGCTCGACCGGGCCTTCAATGACGTGCCACCACTCGGCCGCCCCGTCAAAAAGCGTCAGGTTGGGGCGCACCGCTTCCCAGAACGCCTCCGACGCCATGCCGCGTTCGGCCAGCCGCGCTTCGACATCCGCAAAAGGCGTGATGTGCAGGATGGCGGCATTGACCCGCTCAAGATCCTGCGGATCGAAGCGCACCTGGCCCCGGCCCAGTTTGGACAGATCGAAACGGGCGGCCAGCTCATCCAGCGCGCGCACGGGCTCGGCCGCTTCCGCCGTGCCCATCAGCGCCAGGAGACAGTTCACGGACATGGGCTCGAAGCCCTTCTCGCGCACCGCTTCGAGCGTGTAATCGCCGAGCAGGCGTTTCGACAGCGGCTTGCCGTCCGGGCCGATCAGCATGGAATGGTGCCCGCAGCGCGGCAGGCTGGCGCCCAGCGCCTCGAAAATCTGCATCTGCGCGCCGGTATTGGTGGTGTGATCATCGCCGCGGATAATGTCGGTAACGGCGAACTCAATGTCATCGACGACGCTGGGGAGCGTATAAAGATATGTCCCGTCGGCGCGGATCAGCACCGGGTCGGACAGGCTCGTGCAATCGACCTTGACCGACCCAAGGATGAGATCGTCCCAGCCCACCGTCTTTGCATCGAGCTTGAAGCGCCAATGGGGTTTGCGCCCTTCTGCTTCCAGCGCGGCTTTTTCCTCATCGCTCAGCTCCAGCGCCGCGCGGTCGTAGACGGGCGGCAGCCCACGGGCGAGCTGGCGCTTGCGTTTGCGGTCCAGCTCTTCGGGCGTTTCATAGCAAGGATAAAGCCGCCCCGCCGCTTTCAGTTTTTCGGCGGCTTCATCATAGCGGGCAAAGCGCTCCGACTGGCGGTGCAGCGCGTCATGCGCCAAGCCGAGCCAGGCAAGATCGGCCTGAATGGCGTTTGCATATTCTTCCGTCGAGCGCTCGCGGTCGGTGTCATCGAGGCGCAGGATGAAATTTCCGCCCTGCGATTTCGCATAAAGCCAGTTGAGCACGGCGGCCCGGCCATTGCCGATATGCAGTTTGCCGGTGGGGCTTGGCGCGAAACGGACGGTGACGGTCATGTTTTTGCGTCTTTCGAATTGCTCAAATCCGGCACGGCCCGCGCGCCTTCGGTTGAAGATGTGTGCCGCGCTGCGTCACACTCAGATGTCACCCCGGGCCCCGACCCGGGGTCCATAGGGATTCACCAATTGGCAGCACCGCTGCTTGGACCCCGGCTCGTAGGCCGGGGTGACCGCTTTTAACAAGTGCACCCCCCGTGCCCTTTCCCTTCAATCCCGCGCGTCGCGGAAACCGTTGGTAATGGGGTAGCGGCGGTCGCGGCCGAAATTACGCACGCCGATCTTCACGCCGGGCGCAGCCTGACGGCGCTTATACTCGGCGATGTAAAGCAGATGCTCGATGCGTTTGACGAGGGCGCGTTCATGACCGAGCGCCACAATGTCGCGCACCGCCATTTCTTTTTCGACCAGACATTCCAGAATTTCATCGAGCACGTCATAAGGCGGCAGGGAATCCTGGTCCTTCTGATCCTCGCGCAATTCGGCGGAAGGCGGCTTGGTGATGATGTTTTCCGGAATGACGATGCCGCCCGGCCCCCGCGCACCTTTCGGCTGATGGGCATTGCGCCAGCGGCAAAGCTCGAAGACCTTCGTCTTATAAAGATCCTTGATCGGATTATAGCCGCCATTCATGTCGCCATAGAGCGTGGCGTAACCGACCGAGACTTCCGACTTGTTGCCGGTGGTCACGACCATATGGCCGAACTTGTTGGAGATCGCCATGAGAATGACGCCGCGCGTGCGCGATTGCAGGTTCTCTTCTGTCGTATCGCTATTGGTGCCGGTGAACATCGGCGCGAGGCTTTCCATGAAGCCTTCCACGGGCGCGGAAATCGGCACCGTGTCGTAGCGCACGCCGAGCGCCTTCGCGCAGGCCTCCGCATCCGAAACACTTTCCGAACTTGTGTATTTATAAGGCAGCATGACGCAGTGGACTTTTTCCGGGCCGAGCGCGTCCACGGCAATCGCCGCGCAAAGAGCAGAATCGATGCCGCCGGAAAGGCCGAGCACGACGCCCGGGAAGCGGTTCTTTTCCACATAATCGCGTAGACCCAGCATCAACGCCTGATAAATGGCCTCGTCGTCCTCTTCCACCAGCGCGCGCTCGCCCTTGGCGCAGACCCAGCGCCCGTTCTCAAGGCTCCAATGGGTCGTCACCACTGCTTCCTGCCAGGCGGGAAGCTGGACGGGAAGCGAGCAATCCTCGTTCAGCACGAAGGAAGCGGCATCGAAGACAAGTTCGTCTTGCCCGCCAAGCTGATTGACATAGACGAGCGGCAACCCGCTTTCCTTCACCCGCGCGACGGCGTGATGGACGCGGGTTGCGAATTTGCGCGCATCGAAGGGCGAGCCGTTCGGCACCAGCAGAATTTCCGCGCCGGTTTCCTCCAGGCACTCCACCACATCGGTGAACCAGATATCCTCGCAGATCGGCACACCGAGGCGCACGCCGCGGAAATTGAGCGGGCCGGGCATGCCCCCCGGCGAGAAGACGCGCGGCTCATCGAAGACGCCGTAATTGGGCAGATGCACCTTGAAGCGCACGCCCGCCACCTTGCCGCCATCGAGCAGGGCGACGGCGTTTTTCAGCGTGCCCTCTTCTTCCGAAATCCAGGGCGTGCCCACGAGAAGCGCCGGGCCGCCATCGCCGGTTTCGGCGGCCAGCGTTTCCAGCGCCTCGATCGCCTCGCGGTGAAAAGCGGGCTTGAGAACCAGGTCTTCGGGCGGGTAGCCGACCAGCACCAGCTCGGAAAAAAGCACGAGATCGGCCCCTTCACGCGCGGCAGTTGCCCGCGCGGCGCGGATTTTGGCCAGATTGCCCTGAATGTCCCCGACGGTCGGGTTGATCTGCGCAAGTGCGATGGCGAGATGGTCGGTCATGAGGGGCCTAACGTGTTGACTCACTGGCGTGTTTCTTACCCTGCCGGGCGGCGCCAAACAATCCTGGGCTTGGAAGGGCCGCGCGAACCGCTCCCCGCCCCCGGAAAGCCCCCTGAAACGGCGCTTGCACACATCCTGTCCGCGATTGTTCAAATTTGGGCGCTGAAGTGTGCAAAAAGTTGCGATAGGACCTATGTTAATCGCAATTAACGCAAGGGCGGCCACAGGCACGCTCTTAAGGGAGGATATTATGGCTGCCGAAAAAAACCGTCAGGTACTGATCGTCGAACTGCCCCAGGGCAAGCTGAGCAAAGACCATTTCAAACTGGTGGACGGCGCCGTGCCGGAGGCGAAAGACGGCGATGTGCTGGTCAAGACCCATTACATCTCGCTCGATGCGGCGAACCGGGCCTGGATGCAGGGCGCGACCTACCGGGATGCCATCGAATCGGGTCAGGTCATGGCGGGCGGCGCCATTGCCGAAGTGCTGAGCTCGAAAAGCGATGCCTATAAGCCTGGCGATCTCGTCTTCGCGGATACCGGCTGGCAGGAATTTGCCGCCCTGCCCGCCAAGCAATGCACGAAACTGCCCGCGCTTGAGCCCATGACCCATCTTCTCTCCGTCTATGGGGTGGCGGGGCTGACTGCCTATTTCGGGCTTTTTGAAATCGGCGCGCCGAAGGAAGGGGAAACCGTCGTCGTTTCCGCCGCCGCCGGGTCCGTCGGCTCCATCGTCGGCCAGCTTGCCAAGATCCGCGGCTGCCGCGTCGTCGGCATTGCGGGGGGCCGTGAGAAATGCGACTGGCTCGTCAAGGAACTCGGCTTCGATGCTGCCATCGACTACAAAAACGAACCCGTCCACAAGGCGCTGAAAGAAGCCTGCCCCAAAGGCATCGATGTTTATTTCGACAATGTGGGCGGCGACATTCTGGAAGCCTGCCTTTTCCGCATGAACCTTTTCGGCCGCATCGCCTGCTGCGGCGCGGTTTCGCAATATGACGGGGAAGCCCCGGCGCATGGGCCGCGCGGCATTCCCGGCCTCATCGTCACGAAGCGCATCAAGATGCAGGGCTTCATCGTGATGGATTTCAACGACAAGCGCGATCAGGCCCTGGAGGATCTGCAGCGCTGGGTCGGCGAAGGCAAGATCAAGGTGCAGGAAGACATTATCGAGGGGCTGGAAAATACCCCGCAAGCGCTGATCGGCCTGTTGGCGGGCGAGAACCGCGGCAAGCGCATGGTCAAGGTCGCCTGACACCCCAATTCTATTCGGAACTTCAACTCAACTACCTCAACCCAAACCCAAGGAGACTCTTCATGAGTGTAACCAGCAAGGAAATCCGCCTCGCCTCGCGCCCCGTCGGCATGCCCAAGGATAGCGATTTCGAAGTGGCCGAAGCCAGCATCGCCGATCCGAAAGACGGCGAAGTGCTCGTCCGCAATATCTGGATGTCGGTCGACCCTTACATGCGCGGGCGCATGATGGACCGGGAAAGCTATGTGCCGCCCTTCCAGATCGGCAAGCCGCTGGAAGGCGGGGCCATCGGCCAGGTCGTCAAATCCAAGAGCGACAAGTTCAAGGAAGGCGATTATGTGAACTCGATGCTGGGCTGGCGGGAATATTTCGTCTCCGGCGCCGACGGGCTCACCAAGGTCGATCCCAATATGGGCCCGATCGAAGCCTTTCTCGGCGTGCTCGGCATGCCGGGCCTGACCGCCTATGCGGGCCTGATGCGGGTGGGCGAGCTGAAAGACGGGGAAAACGTTTTCGTTTCCGCCGCTTCCGGCGCCGTCGGCTCCGTCGTCTGCCAGCTTGCCAAAGCCCATGGCTGCTATGTAGTGGGCAGCGCCGGCTCCGACGACAAATGCGAATGGCTTGAAAAAGAAGCCGGCATCGACAAAGCCATCAACTACAAGACCTGCGGCGATCTCGACGCGGCGGTGAAAGCGGCCTTCCCGAAAGGCATCGACGTTTATTTCGAAAATGTCGGCGGCGCGCATCTGCAGGCGGCGATCAATTACATGAACCCGTTCGCCCGCGCGGCGCTGTGCGGTATGATCGAGCAGTATAACGCCACCGAACCCGCCCCCGGCCCGAACAACATCATCATGGCCGTCGGCAAGAGCCTCAAGCTGCAGGGCTTCATCGTCTCGAACTATTTCGATCTTCTGCCCGACTTCTATGCCGAAATGTCGAAGCTCATTCCGGCGGGCAAAATGAAATGGCAGCAGACCGTCGAAGAAGGCATCGAGAACGCGCCGAAAGCCTTCCTCAATCTGTTCACGGGGAAGAACTTCGGCAAGATGCTGGTCAAGGTCGGCAACGATCCGGCTGTTTAAGCTGATAGGGACCCCGGCCCGGCGCCGGGGTCCATGCAGCATCGCCGCTCTCTCATTCCCCTTCCCGTCTTCCCTTCCTTGCGCGCATCTGCGAGCATGAGCCAAACAAAGGTGGAGGAACATCATGCCCGTGAAAAACCGGCGCTGGGTGCTGGCATCGCGCCCTGACGGCAAACCCGTAAAAGAAAACTTCCGGCTGGAAGAAGAAGAACTGCGCGATCCGGGCGAGCATGAGGTGCTGGTGCGGGCCCGGTATTTTTCGGTCGATCCCGGCATGCGCTCGCGCCTTTCCGGCGATTCCTACGCCCAGGCGCTCGGCATCGGCGAGACCATCGAAGGGGCGATGATCGGCACGATCAAAGCCTCCAATAATGAACGCTTCAAGGAAGGCGACCTCGTCACCGCCGGGTTCGGCTGGCAGGAATATGCGCTGTCCAACGGGCGCGGCATCACCAAGCTCGACGCTTCGATCTTCCAACCCCCGCTGACCGTGACGGCGGCCATCGGCGTTCTCGGCATTCCGGGGCTCACCGCCTATTTCGGCCTTCTCGATATGGGCAAGCCGAAGGAAGGCGAGACGGTGCTCATCTCCTCCGCTGCCGGTCCCGTCGGCGCGACGGCAGGCCAGATCGCCAAGATGAAAGGCTGCCGCGTGGTCGGCATCGCCGGTTCCAAAGACAAATGCGAATACGTTACCCGCGAGCTCGGCTTCGATGCCTGCTTCAACTACAAGGAAGAAAAAGACCTTGTGGCGGCGATCAAGAAGCATTGCCCGGACGGCGTTGATATTTATGTCGACAATGTGGGCGGGGAAATGCTGGACGCGGCGATTGCCAATGCGAATGAACGCGCCCGGCTGATCATCTCCGGCCAGGTTGCCGAATATAACCGGCCTGAGCCGCGCGGCATCCGCAATACGACGCGCTTCATCACGCACCGGCTGCGCATGGAAGGGCTCGTCGTCTTCGATTATTTTAAACAGTTCCCGCAAGCCCAGGCAGAAATGGCCGGCTGGATCAAATCCGGCAAGCTGAAATATACCGAGGATATTTCAGAGGGCATCGAAACCGCGCCGGAAGCCTTTATCGGCCTCTTTGAAGGCGAGAACCACGGCCGCCGCCTGATCAAGGTGGGCTGAGGCCTCTTCCCCTCTTTTGAAAATCAAACATCACCCCGGCACTTGTTGCCGGGGTCCACTCTCTTTGCCACCTGAAAACCTTCAGAAGCGCCAACAGACATTTCAATGCGCATCAGCGCCAGCGGCGGTGCCACCCTTCATGCTGGCTTTTCTTTTCTCTTGAGCACCACCGTGACGACGCCGAGCGCCATCAGCGTGCAGGCGCTTGCCATGACGAAGGCCGCGCCGGGGAAATAGACCGGGGCATCCGCCTGCGTAAAGGCATGGAATATCTGCGTGGAAAGGAGCGGCGCCACCGTCATGGTGAGCCCCATGACGCTCGAGATGGCACCCTGCAGCTCGCCTTGCGCATTTTCCGGCACATGCCCCGCCATGATGGAGCGCAGCGCGGGCTGCACCAGCCCCATGAAGGACAGCACCACCATGAAGGGCAGGAACATCCAGCCGTCGCTCGCAAAGGCAAAGCCGAGAAAGCCGAGGCTGGTAAGCGTCAATCCAAGAGCGGCGGCGCGGGCCTCCCCGATCCGGGGAATGATGAGCCGCGTGCCGAGCCCCATCATCAGCGCCATGCAGAGCCCGACAAAGGCGAGCGAAGCGCCGACATCGGCCTCCGACCAGCCGAATTTCAGCATCGTGTAATAGGACCAGGTTGAGGGGTTCACATCATGGGCGAGCTGGAAGAAGACGCTCGCGCCCAAAAGCCCCAACACAAGCGGATATTTACGCATTTGGCGCAGCGCGCCGAGCGGGTTTGCCCGCAGCCAGACGAAGGGGCGGCGGTTTTCTTCCTTCAGCGTTTCCGGCAGCACGAAAAGCCCGTAAAGCACATTGAGAAGCCCAAGCCCGGCTGCGGCAAAGAATGGCACGCGCGGGCCGAACTCACCCAGCAGCCCGCCGATTGCCGGGCCGATGATGAAACCCACACCGAAAGCCGCGCCGATCAGCCCGAAATTCGCCGCGCGTTTTTCCGGGGTAGAAATATCGGCGATATAGGCATTGGCGATGGTGTAATTCGCCCCGCACATGCCCGCAAGCACACGGCCAACAAAGAGCCAGAGAAGATCAGGTGCAAACCCCATGATGACGTAGTCCGCCGCCAGTGCCGTCAGCGATAAAAGCAGCACGGGGCGGCGGCCATAAGCATCGCTCAAATTACCGAGTACCGGGGCGAAGAGAAACTGCATGGCCGCATAAGTGAACATCAGCCAGCCGCCATAGGCCGCCGCCTCGCTCAGCCCCTCCCCCGTCACTTCGCCGATGAGCGACGGCATGACCGGCATGATCATGCCGAGGCCGATCATGTCGATCAGCACCGTGACGAGCAGGAAGATGGCGGCATGTTTGCCCGGTGCCCGCGCCATTTACTTTTCTCCGTAAAGGGCGGCGGCGCGGCGTTTCAATTCTTCGGGCGGCACGTCCTCTATATGCTGGGAAAGCGCCCAGCGATAGCCGAACGGGTCGAGCACATGGCCGGAGCGCTCACCGTAAAACTGATCTTCCACGGCGCGCGTCACTTCCGCGCCTGCGCCTGCCGCCCGCTTCATCGCGCTGTCCACATCCGCCACTTGCAGCGTGAACATGACCGGGGAGCCGCCGAGGCTTTTCGGGCTGAGCGCGCCCATATCGGGAAACTCGTCGGCCAAATAAAAACTGTCCCGACCGATGGTGAGTTCGGCATGGCCGACCTTGCCATCCGGGCCCGCAATGCGCGCGCCCGTTTCCTTCGCTCCGAAAGCCTTGATGTAAAAGTCGATGGCGTCCGCCGCCTTATCGGCAATGAGATAGGCGGTGATGGTTTGCTGCGCGGTCATGTCTCTCTCCCCTAGTCGTTTTCGATGATATCGCCGGCACGGGCCCTCAGGCTTTCGAAATTCCGCGCCCAGATCTGCGCCTTCATCATCATCAGGCGGTGTCCGGCGAGACCGTGCAGGGCCGGATGGTCCGGCGGCAGGCTGTCCCAGCCCGTATGCGTCAGCTCCAGCCGCGTTCCCTCGCCCGTCGGTGTGAAGCGGATATCGACCTGCGTTTCCTGATCCGCCGCAAAATTCGGCAGGCGGAAGGTGAAGGAGAGCCGCTCGCCCGGCTGCCAGCAGGTCACTTCGCCGATGACATGGCGCCGCGCCGGGTCTTCCCCGTCCTGGTGCACGAGCCGCGTCGTGCCGTTGCGCTCGAACCTGATTTCCCCTTCCCAGGGCGGGAAGAAACGGTATTCCGGCCCGCGCCGCCACCAGCGGTCAATATCGCCGACGAAAATCTCAAACAGACGCGCGGGCGGCACCGCGATCTCGATGCTGACATGAATGTCGGATACCGGTTTATGGGAGGGAGGCGGCGCACTCATGGCCGGCTCCGGCGCGCGATACGGGCGGGCGGCGATTTGCCTGCGCCTTTTTCTTCCTGCACGACGCTTTCGGCATGGGCTTTCAGCGCCTGCAGATTGTCACCCCAAAAGGCGCTCACTTCCTCCAGCCAGCCGGACAGCGCCGCGAAAGGCGCCCGTTCGAGCCGGTAGAGCTTGATGCGCGCATCCTCCTCCACCCGCTCCTCGGCGATCAGACGGGTTTTACGCAAGACGCGCAGATGCCGGCTCATAGCCGGGCCGCTCATGCCCGCCGCATCGGCAATCTCACCGGCGCGGCGGGGGCCGTCTTTTAAAAACTCCACCGCCCGGCGGCGGGCCGGATCGCCCAGTGCCGCCAGAATAAGGTCCAGATTTTCCGGTGCCGGGTTTTCCATCCGCATCGTCATTCCATTTTCTATATCGTTATTATTTAACGCATACGTTAAATAATATGTCAACACGGCGTCTCACGGAAATGTTAGAGTAAAGCCCGCTTTTCCCGACTATTCTGCGGGAAATTTCTTCACCCTGGAGACCGATATGGAAGCCGTGAAACAGCGCTACGGCGCCGCCGCCGAAGCCCTTGAGGAAGCCCTTTGCTGCCCGGTGGATTACGACCCTCGCTATCTGAAAGTCATTCCGGAAGAAGTGCTGGAGCGCGACTATGGCTGCGGCGATCCCTCCCGCTATGTGCGCGAAGGCGAAACCGTGCTCGATCTCGGCGCGGGCGGTGGCAAGATCTGCTTCATCGCCTCGCAGATCGTCGGGCCCAAGGGCCGCGTCATCGGCGTCGATATGACGGATGAGATGCTGGAACTTGCCAAGCGCAGCCAGCCGCTCGTCGCCGAGAAGATCGGCTATGACAATGTCGATTTCCGCCACGGTTATATCCAGGATCTGGCGACCGATCTCGATGCGCTGGGCCAGTGGCTGGAAAGCCATCCGGTTAAATCCGCTGCCGATTACAAGAAGCTCGCCGACAAACAGGCGGAGCTGCGCCGCACCGCCCCGCTCGTTGCCGATAACAGCGTCGATGTAATCGTCTCCAACTGCGTGCTCAATCTCGTGCCCGACCATGAAAAGCCGCAGCTCTTCCGCGAAATGTTCCGTGTGCTGAAGCCGGGCGGGCGCATCGCCGTTTCCGACATCGTCTCGGATGTGGAAAGCCCGGAGCATCTGAAAAACGATGCAACGCTTTGGAGCGGCTGCATCTCCGGCGCACTGACCGAGCTCGGCTTCATCGACGCACTGGCCGATGCAGGCTTTGTGGGCGCGGCTTTCGACAAGTTCGACCATGCGCCCTGGCAAGTGGTGGAAGGGATCGAGTACCGCTCCGTCACCGTCCTCGCTTACAAACCCTCCGCCGATGCCGCCGCGCAGAAAGAAGCCGTGGCGCTTTATGCCGGACCCTGGGCGGAAGTTGCCGATGATGAAGGCCGTATCTTCCGCCGCGGTGAACGCGTCACGGTGTCCGGCATGGACGCGGCGGTGCTGCGCACCGGCGCCTATGCCGACATGCTGATCGTCGGCGAGCCGGAAGCAAGTGAATGCTGCCCGCCCGCGCCGAAAAGCGGCGGCGGTTGCTGCTAAGGCGCCTGCGCGTTTCCCAATAAAAAGGGCGGCCCCGCGAGGCCGCCCTTTCTCGTTTAATGCGCCTGCTCTATCGCGCTTATTCGGCGGCGGCAACCCCTGCCGCCTGCAGCGCGGAGCGCTCGGCCTTCAGACCTTCGGCGATGAGGAACGCAAGTTCCAGCGCCTGATTGGCGTTGAGGCGCGGGTCGCAATGCGTGTGATAACGGGAGGAAAGATCGCCTTCCGTAATCGCCTGCGCGCCGCCGATGCATTCGGTGACATCGCGGCCCGTCATCTCGAAATGTACGCCGCCCGCATGGGTGCCTTCGGCGCGGTGCACGGCCATGAATTCCTGCACTTCCGCCAGCACCCGGTCCACCGGGCGCGTCTTGAAGCCGTTGGAGGCCTTCACCGTGTTGCCATGCATGGGATCGCAGGACCAGACGACCTTGCGGCCTTCTTTTTCCACCGCGCGGATAAGACCGGGCAGATGCTTTTCCACATTGCCGGCGCCGAAACGGGCGATCAGCGTCAGCCGGCCCGGCTCATTTTCCGGGTTCAGCGCATCGATGAGACGCAGAAGATCGTCGGCTTCCATGGAGGGGCCGCATTTCATGCCGATCGGGTTCTTCACGCCGCGGCAGAACTCCACATGCGCATGATCGGCCTGGCGCGTGCGGTCGCCGATCCAGAGCATATGGGCGGAGGTGTCGTACCACTCGCCCGTGGTGGAATCGATCCGCGTCATCGCCTGCTCATAGCCCAGAAGCAGCGCTTCGTGGCTCGTGTAGAATTCCGTCTCGCGCATTTGCGGCGCGGTATCGCCGTCAATGCCGCAGGCCCGCATGAAATCGAGCGCCTCGGAAATACGCGTGGCAAGCTCCTCATAGCGCGCGCCTTCCGGGCTGTCGGAGACGAAGCCCAGTGTCCAGCGGTGCACATGATGCAGGTCCGCATAGCCGCCTTTGGCAAACGCGCGGATGAGGTTCAGCGTCGCCGCCGCCTGGCTGTAGGCCTGAAGCTGGCGCTGCGGGTCGGGCACACGCGCGGCCTTCGTGAACTCCATGCCGTTGATGATGTCGCCGCGGTAGCTCGGCAGCTCCACCCCGTCGATCGTCTCGGTATCGGACGAGCGCGGCTTGGCGAACTGGCCGGCAATACGGCCCACTTTCACGACCGGCGAGGAAGCGGCGAAGGTCAGCACCACCGCCATCTGCAACAGCACGCGGAACGTGTCGCGGATATTGTCCGGATGGAATTCGGCAAAGCTCTCCGCGCAGTCGCCGCCCTGGAGCAGAAATGCGCGCCCTTCACAGACTTCGGCGAGCTCGGCTTTCAGGCTGCGGGCTTCCCCTGCAAAAACCAGCGGCGGATAATTGCGCAAGGCTGTTTCGACTGCCTTTACCGCTTCCGCATCCGGATAGGTCGGAACCTGCTTGATAGGTTTCGATCTCCAACTTTCCGGCGTCCACTTCTCCGCCATTGGTCTCTTCCTTGTTTCGCTCAACTAAGTCTTGATCACTTAAGTCTTTGATTTTCAAATACAAAGAGGCGCGCAGCCTTGGCCCTCGATTACGCTCGAAGGCCCGAACCGCACGCTCCCTGTCAGCTTCACCCTACTATATAGCCCCAAAGATTTCGAACGCCAAGGCTAAGGGCTTGATTTTATTGAAGCTCTCCGGAAGGCCTCACTCCGCGGCCTGAGCCGTGGGCGCGATATAGGGCTCTTTCATGGTCACCAGCTCTTCCGCCGCCGTGGGGTGCACGGCAATCGTGGCGTCGAACTGGGCCTTGGTGGCGCCCATGGTGACGGCAATGCCCACCGTCTGGATCATCTCGCCCGAGTAAGGGCCGATCATGTGCACGCCCAGCACCTTGTCGCTCTTCTTCTCCACGATGATTTTCATCAGCGTGCGCTCGTCCCGGCCCGACAGCGTGTGGAGCATAGGCTTGAAGGTGGATTTGAAGATGGTGACGCCATCCTCGCCATGGGCGCGGCACGCCTCTTCCTCGGTCATGCCGACCGTGCCGATTTCCGGATGGGAGAAGACCGCGGTTGGAATGACCGAATGATCGACCTCTTGCGGGTTGTCGTTGAAGACGGTTTCGGCGAAAGCCGCCCCTTCGCGGATGGCGACGGGCGTCAGATTGGCACGGTCCGTCACATCACCCACCGCATAGATATTGTCGATATTCGTTTTGGAGCGGGCATCGACCGCAATGGCGCCGGCCTTGTTCAAAATGACGCCGGCTTTTTCGAGGCCAAGACCGTCAACCTTCGGCCGCCGTCCCGTCGCATACATCACGCAATCGGTTTCGTAGCTGTCACCGTCCTGCAAAATGACCTGCAGGCGCCCGCCTTCCAGCTTCACGATCTCGGCAATATCGGTATTGGTGAGAACGTCGATGCCTTTCTTGATCATCTCGTCCTGCAGCGTGTCACGCAGGTCTTCATCGAAGCCGCGCAGAATCTTCGGGCCGCGGTAAAGCTGCACCGTCTTGACGCCGAGCCCGTTGAAGATGCCGGCAAACTCCACCGCGATATAGCCGCCGCCCACAACGGTGATTTCCTTCGGCAAGGTTTCAAGATGAAAAGCCTCGTTGGAAGAAATCGCGTGCTCGATGCCCGGAATGGCGGGCAGGTAAGGCCAGGCGCCCACGGCGATCAGAATCTTGTCCGCCGTCACATCGCGCCCTTCCTGCACCAGATGCACGGTGTGCGCGTCTTTCAGCTCGGCGCGGCTTTCGATGATCTCGACGCCGGAATTCTTCAGATTACGGATATAGATGCCGTTCAGCCGGTCAATCTCCCGGTCTTTATTGGCGATCAGCTTTTCCCAGGAAAAGCTCGCCTCCGGCACGTCCCAGCCATACCCGGCCGCATCTTCAAAGCTTTCAGCGAAGTGACTGGCATAGACGAACAGCTTTTTCGGCACGCAGCCCCGGATGACGCAGGTGCCGCCCACGCGGTATTCCTCGGCAATCGCGACCTTTGCGCCATATTTCGCCGCCATGCGCGAAGCGCGCACGCCGCCGGAGCCGGCACCAATGACAAACAGATCGTAATCGTACGCGCTCATCTCAATTCCCTTCAGTCTTCCGGTGCTCTCTGGCCGCTTCGTCTTCGTAATAGGATTCCGCCTTACGGCTTCGGTTCTATCAGATCGGCGCCCTTGTCCGTTCCGACAATGGCAAGAGAAGCAATCGAGATAAACAATCCGTTATCCACCACTCCGGGAATGAGGTTGAGCGCGCGGGAAAGCCCGTCCGGATCGGGAATGGCGCCGAACTGGCAGTCATAAATGAAATTTTCCGAATCGGTGAGAAACGGCACGTCATAGTCATCGTCGCGCGGCTCGATCGGCCCTTCGCAGCCGAAGGCCCGCGCGGTTTCGGCAATCTTCATCGCGGTGACGCGCGAGCCGAAGGGAATGACCTCTACGGGCAGCGGAAACTTGCCCAGCGTCTTCACGACTTTGGACGCGTCCGCCAGCACGATCATCCGCTTGGAGGCGGTTGCGACGATCTTCTCGCGCAGCAGCGCGCCGCCGCCGCCCTTGATCAGCCGGAGCTGGCTATCAAGCTCATCCGCGCCGTCGAAGGTAATATCGAGCTCGGGCGTTTCATCGAGATTGGTGAGCGGAATACCGAGTTCCTCGGCCAGCGCCGCCGTGCGCTCGGAGGTCGGCACACCGACAACGTTCAAGCCGTCCGCCACCCGCTCGCCCAGAAGGCGGACGAAATGTTCCGCCGTCGAGCCGGTACCGAGGCCGAGTTTCATGCCCTCTTCCACGAAATCCAGGGCGCGGATGGCCGCGTGCCGTTTCTGTGCGTCCGACATGAAATCTTCCTCTCAATATGCCGCCTCGGGGCAGCGCCTTCTCTTTCAATGAAAGATCAAAGCCCTGCCATAGCGACATATTTCACTTCGAGGAATTCCTCAATGCCCCATTGGCCGCCTTCGCGCCCGATGCCGCTTTCCTTCCAGCCGCCAAAGGGGGCGACTTCGGTGGAGATCAGCCCCGCATTGACGCCGACAAGCCCGGATTCCAGCGCCTCGGCCACGCGCCAGCAGCGCCCGACATCGCGGGAATAGAAGTAGGAGGCAAGACCGAAGGGCGTGTGATTGGCGAGGCGGATCGCTTCTGCTTCCGTCGAAAACTGGAAGACGGGCGCGACGGGGCCGAAGGTTTCTTCCCGCGCGACCAGCATGTCCGAGGTCGCCCCGGAAATGACCGTGGGCTCATAATAGGTGCCGCCCAGCGCATGGGCCTTGCCGCCGGCCACGACCTTGGCGCCTTTTGAGGTCGCGTCTTTGACATGTTCTTCGACTTTTTCAATGGCCGCCGCGTCGATCAGCGGGCCTTGGCTTACGCCGTCCTCAAGGCCGTTGCCGACTTTCAGCGATCCGACTTTTTCCACCAGCTTTTCGACAAAGGCGTCATAGACGCCTTCCTGCACGAGAAAGCGGTTCGTGCAGATGCAGGTCTGGCCGGTATTGCGGTATTTGGAGGCAACCGCCCCTTCCACCGCCGCGTCCACATCGGCATCATCAAAGACGATAAAGGGCGCATTGCCGCCGAGCTCGAGCGAGATTTTCTTCATCGTCGCGGCGGACTGTTCCATCAGCTTTTTGCCGACTTCCGTCGAGCCGGTGAAGGTGAGCTTCTTCACCTTGGCATTGGCGGTCAGCTCACCGCCGATCTCAGAGGCCTTGCCGGTGATGACGTTCAAAACGCCTTTGGGCAGGCCCGCCCGCTCGCCAAGCTCGGCCAGCGCCAGCGCGGAAAGCGGGGTCTGGCTTGCCGGTTTGACGACGCAGGTGCAACCGGCGGCAAGCGCCGGGCCCACTTTGCGGGTGATCATGGCGGCGGGAAAATTCCACGGCGTGATCGCGGCGACGACACCGACCGGCTGTTTCAGCACCACAATACGCCGGTCATTCGCCGGGGCGGGCACGACGGCGCCATGCACGCGCTTGGCTTCTTCGCCGTAAAATTCCAGGAAGGAGGCGGCATAAGCAATCTCGCCTTTGGACTCGGCCAGCGGCTTGCCCTGCTCGCTCGTCATCAGCACCGCCAGATCGTCCTGATGTTCCATCATCAAATCGAACCAGCGCCGCAGAATCTGCCCGCGTTCCTTGGCCGGGCGCGCCGCCCAGTCCTTGAAGGCTTTTTCCGCCGCGTCGATAGCCGAGCGCACCTCGCTCGCCCCCAGCGAAGGAACGGCGGCAATCACCTCACCCGTCGCCGGGTTCGTCACGTCGATCGCGCCTTTTCCGACCCAGGCCCCGTCGATATAGCAGGCGGTTTTCAGAAGTGACGCGTCTTTCAAGTTCAATGTACCGCTCATTTGTCCTCTCTCCAGGCGGGGGAATGCGCGCAAGGCAATTTCGCCTTATCGCAGCGCCCCCTATCGCCTATGCTGGCGCTTGCGTTGAGATAAATCTATCATGCAGTCTTAACCGCCGCGATGCGGCGCAGCCCCCTACTGATTAATAAACTGAGCATGAGCGCCCAAAGTTCCTTTTCCGATACCTATGCCGAAGCCCGCGCCCGTTTCGTGCGCGCGGCGGCGGAGGCGGGCGCGCGCGTCTTCACCTATGAGCACCCCTCCGCGACCGGCCCGATGGGCGAGACGCTTTATCTCGATGCCGCCTGGTTCGGCCCGCGCGATGCCGCTTCCGTGCTGATCAATACGTCCGGCACGCACGGCGCGGAAGGCTATGGCGGCTCGGCAGCGCAGCTTGCCTGGATCGAGCAGATGGGCCCTGCCTCGCTGCCGCCCGGCACGGCGCTTTTCATGATCCATGCGGTGAACCCGTTCGGCTTTGCCTGGGGGCTGAGGGGCACCGAGAACAATGTCGATCTCAACCGCAACTGGCTCGATCATTCAAAACCCCATCCCGCCAACCCGCTTTATGCGGAAGTCCACCCGCTCATGTGCCCGCGCCATATCGACAAGGGCTTTGCCAATGAACTGGTGATGCAAAGCACGAAACTGCTTTCGGTGCATGGGCAATGGGCGCTGGAAGATGCCATTACGCGCGGCCAGTACACACATCCCGACGGGTTTCATTTCGGCGGTATCCGCCCGGAATGGTCGACGGAAGTGATCAGCGCGCTGGTGCGCCGGGAGCTGGCGCATGCGCGGCGCGTCGGCTTCATCGACTGGCATTCGGGCCCCGTCGGCAATGGCGAGCTGATTTTCCTTTGCTTCTCCAAACCGGGCTCGGTGGGCTTTGCCCAGGCCTCGGAATGGTGGGGCCCGCGCGCCCTCGACCCGGAGCATGTCAACGCGCTCTGGGGCTCGAAACGGCCGAGCCGGCGCGGCATCGTCTTCTGGGGCATCGAAAACCTCGTCAAAGATCATGCCGATTTTGCCGGGGCCGTGGTGGAGTTCCGCTCCGCCCGGGCCAAGGACAATCCGCTCGAAAGCCTGCGGATTTCGCTTCTGGAGCGCTGGCTGCGTTTCGAAGGCGGGTTCAATGCGCCCGAAGCGCCGCGCTATTTCGAGGAAATCCGCGAGGATTACGCCCCGAGACGGGAAAGCTGGCGGGAAAACGTCATCACCAACGCGCTCACCACCTATGAGCAAACCCTGGCCGGGCTCGGGCGCTGGGCCCGGGAGACGGGCTCCCTGGCCGCGGACTGAGCCTTTTAGGCGGCCTTATCCCTTCATTTCCGTCCCATCGTCCCGAAAAAGGGTGCGCTGCGGCAAATTAGCCGCTTCAAGCCTCTTGACGTTAGTTTAGAACAATACTAAATCGCGTGTAACGGCGGATCTCCTCCCCGCCGATGATGAGCAACGCGAAATAACAGACATTCCAAGGAGCCATTTATGAGTGTTCTCGTAGGCAAACAAGCCCCGGATTTCACCGCAGCCGCGGTGCTCGCCGACGGTGAAATCGTCGAAAACTTCAACCTGAAAGAGCATCTGAAGGGCAGCTACGGCATCGTCTTCTTCTACCCGCTCGACTTCACCTTCGTTTGCCCCTCGGAAATTCTGGCCTTCTCGAACCGCGTGCCGCAATTCGAAGAGCGCAACACGAAGGTCGTCGCGGTCTCCGTGGACAGCCAGTTCTCGCACTATGCCTGGCGGAACACGGCGCCTGCCGATGGCGGCCTCGGCCCGGTGAAATTCCCCATGGTGGCCGATATGACCAAGCAGATCGCGCGCGATTATGACGTGCTGATCGAAGATGACGGCGTGGCGCTGCGCGGCACCTTCCTGATCGACCAGGAAGGCGTGGTCCGCCACCAGCTCGTCAACGACCTGCCGCTCGGCCGGAACGTGGACGAAGCCATCCGCCTCGTCGATGCGCTGCAGTTCCACGAAGAGCACGGCGAAGTCTGCCCTGCCGGCTGGAACAAGGGCGATGAAGGCATGAAGGCCGACGCCGAAGGCGTTGCTTCCTACCTTAAGGAACATGCCGAAGCCCTCTAAGCCGCTTTAAAGCGCTTAGCCGTCTTTCGGTATCGGCCCCGGTTCCCTATATTACGGGGAACCGGGGCCGGTGACCGGCACCGCTGACCGGCCCCGTTGACCGGCCCCGTTGACCGGCCCCGTTGACCGGCCCCGTTGACCGGCTGGGCCGCACCACGAGTTTGATTGATCCCCACGCCCCCTTAAAAGAACGAGTGTCCCATGTCCGAGCTACAGCATTCCAAAGTCATCATCATCGGGTCCGGGCCTGCCGGCTATACCGCTGCCGTCTATGCGGCGCGCGCCATGCTGGAGCCGACGCTCATTCAAGGCATTCAGCCGGGCGGGCAGCTGACCATTACGACGGATGTCGAAAACTATCCCGGCTTCGCCGACCCCATTCAGGGCCCCTGGCTGATGGAACAGATGGAAGCCCAGGCGCGCAATGTCGGCACCAATATGGTCTCCGACACGATCACGCGGGCCGAACTGGGCGTTCATCCCTTCCGCCTCACCGGCGACAGCGGCACGGTCTACACCTGCGATGCGTTGATCATTGCGACGGGCGCTCAGGCGAAATGGCTGGGCCTTCCTTCCGAAGAAAAATTCCAGGGCTTCGGCGTTTCCGCCTGCGCGACCTGCGACGGGTTCTTCTACCGCGGCAAGGAAGTCGTGGTGGTGGGCGGCGGCAACACGGCCGTCGAGGAAGCCCTGTTCCTGACGAATTTTGCCAGCAAGGTGACGCTCGTGCACCGGCGCGATGAATTGCGCGCGGAAAAAATCCTGCAGGACCGCCTCTTCAATCACGAGAAGATCGAGGTCGTTTGGGACAGCGCGCTGGAAGAAATTCTGGGTGATGAAGACCCGCTCGGCGTGACCGGCGTGCGTCTGAAAAACCTGAAGACGGGCGAGATTTCCGAGCGCAAGACGGACGGCGTCTTCATTGCCATCGGCCACAAGCCCGCCGTCGAGCTTTTCGAAGAAGAGCTGGAAACCAAAGAAGGCGGTTATCTGGTCACGGCGCCCGATTCTACCGTCACTTCCATCCCCGGCGTTTTTGCCGCCGGCGATGTGACGGACGATGTGTACCGTCAGGCCGTCACGGCGGCGGGCCTTGGCTGCATGGCAGCGCTCGAAGCCGAGCGTTATATCGCAGCCCAGGAAGCAACACCGGCAAAGGCGGCGGCGGAATAAGCTCTACCCAGCCGGGTTAAAATCCGGCCGATAAAAGATCCGGCAAGGCGCGCATGTCATGAAAGAGATGCGCGCCTTCGCGTTTCAGGGCTTCTGCATCCGTATGCGGATCGCCCGCATAGCCCAGCACCTTCATGCCCGCTGCCATGCCCGCCTGTACGCCGGGCACACTATCCTCGATCACCACGCATGTTTCCGGCGCATGGCCCATTTGCGCGGCGGCGTGCAAAAAAAGGTCGGGCGCGGGCTTGCCCTTCCCCACCATATCCGCGCTGAAAAGCACATCCTTCACGAAAGGCAAAAGACCGGAGGAGCCGAGCGTTGCATGCATCTTCTGGATTTGGCCGGAGGACGCCACACAAAAAGGATGCGGCAGACCGGCGAGCCATTCGAGCTGCTCGCGCACGCCCGCAATCGCCTCGATCCCCGCTTCAAAGGCATGCAGCGTTTCTTTGCGCACCACGGCATCGGGCCAATCGGGCGCGAGTTTGCGGCCAAGCTCGGCTTCCACATCTTCCTGCACCGATGCGAGCGAGCGGCCGACGAAACGGCGGCGGCACTCGGCATAGGTGATGACCATGCCGAGATCGGCAAGAAGGCGCACCAGCAATTCATTGGCAACGCGCTCGGTATCGACCAGCACGCCGTCGCAATCGAAAATGATAAGGGAAGCGGAAGGAACGGGTTTTGACATGGGCGCAGTTTAGCCGCGCTCCCGCGCTGCGCCAGTCACATTGCGTGACGCATTGTTTCAGGTGCGTGCCTCTCGTCACCCTCGGGCTTGACCCGAGGGTCTATTGGGCTTTGTTGCAAGCAGGGACGCTGCATGGCCCCCGGCTCAGGAGCCGGGGTGACAGCTTCAATATGCCGAAAACCGATCAGAAATAGATCGGCTTGTCCTGCATGTCCTTGTAGAGCCCGGCGACATATTCACCGTAGCCATTGAAGAGCTGCGTCGGCACGCGCTCGCCCGTGCCCAGCACTTCTTCACTGGCCTGCGACCAGCGCGGATGCGGCACTTCCGGGTTCACATTCGCCCAGAAACCATATTCCTGCGGATTGATCTCTTCCCAGAAGCTCACCGGGCGCTGAGAGGTGAAGGTGAAGCGCACGATGGATTTGATGGATTTGAAGCCATATTTCCACGGCACGGCGAGGCGGATCGGCGCGCCATATTGTTTCGGCAAAGGCTCGCCGTAAACGCCCGTTACCATGAAGGCGAGATCGTTCGTCGCCTCTTCCATGGTCAGCCCTTCCACATAAGGCCAGGGATACCAGTATTGCCGCTGGCCGCTCGCCATTTCCGAGTCCTGGAAGGTTTCCATGCGCACATAGCGGGCGCTCGACTTGGGATCGGCACGCTTGACGAGTTCCTTCAAGGCAAAGCCGGACCAGGGCACGGTCATGGACCAGGCTTCCACACAGCGGTGCCGGTAGAGCCGTTCTTCCAGCGGCATGGCGCGGATCAGCGTATCGATATCGAGCGTTTCGGGATTGTTCACCTCCCCGTCGATCACCACCTGCCAGGGACGGATTTTCAGCTCCTGCGCCTTGTCGTAAATGCGCTTGTGGGAGCCGAACTCGTAGAAATTGTTGTAGGTGGAGGAGATGGATTTCGGCGTCAGTTCCCGCTCGATCATATAGCGCTCGTTGCGCGCAACGGGATAAAGATCGGCCGTCGGATCGCTGCTCGAAGAGGCTGCGCCCGCAGCGCTTTCCTCCGCTTCCCCGTCACAGGCGCCGAGCCCCATGCTCGCCGCGCTGGCCAGCACCAGGCCGGTCGTCTTCAAGAACCGGCGGCGGTTGAAAAATATTTCCTGAGGCGTCGCCTCGCGCTCGGGAATTTCCCAGCCCTTTTTCGATTTGATCAGCATGGGGGCAGCCTTTCACCGGTCGAAGATCGTCTTTCCAAGGAGCATGGCCAATTGCGCAAGCAAAGCGCGTTCAAAACCATGCTACAAAACATAGAAAGACGCCCGGTCAAGGCAAATCACGTTGGCGTAACTTACCTTACCGGGCTGTCATCTCAACGCGGCGCTGCGGCGTGCGGTGCGCGCCTATTCGAGCATGGAACGCAGCATCCAGGCGGTTTTCTCGCTGGCCTGCATGCGCTGAGTCAACAGATCCGCCGTCGGCTCGTCGCTTGCCTCATCGACGATAGCGAACACTTCACGGGCCGTACGCGTGATCGTTTCATGCGCTTTGACGAGATTGGCGATCATCGTCTCCGCCTTCGGCACCCCATTGTCTTCCTCCACCGAAGTCAGCTCGGCGAAAGCCTTGTAGGTGCCCGGCGCCACCGCGCCCAGGGAGCGGATGCGCTCGGCGATTTCGTCCACCGCGATCCAAAGCTCGTTATATTGCTGCTCGAACATCAGATGCAGCGTGTTGAACATCGGACCTGTTACATTCCAATGGTAATTATGGGTCTTGAGGTAGGTCGTGTAGGTATCTGCCAGAACGCGGGTGAGGCCCTCGGCGATTTTTTCACGGTCTTTTGCTTTGATTCCGATGTCGATTTTCATGGCGCTCTCCTGTCTTCACGTACGCGTTATAATATATATCCAAACCAGCGCTTTACAAGTCTTTTTATAATAATTCTAAACTTTGCTTTTGCGCTTTGCACTGGAAGCGCGCGGCGCCAGCGCTTATGGTAAACGGCAATTACCGAGCTTAGCCAGGGGGATAGGACATGTCCGCATCGAAAACCGTGGATGTCGAGATTAATTGGGTGGACCGGGAACCGGTCGTTATGAACCGGCGCCGCCTGATCCAGGGTCTTGCCTCCGGCTCCGTCGTCGCTCTGGCCGGCTGCACGCAGAACCGCGCGCTCGGACGCTCGCAGCTCATCCTCGTCTCCGACGGGCAATTGGCGCAGATGGCCGCCAGTTCCTGGAGCGCGCTTAAAAAGCAGGAGCGTATTTCCCGCGACCCGCGCATGAATGCGCGCCTGCGCACCGTGGGCAGCCGCATCGTGCAAAGTGCCGGGCTCGGCAATCAGCCCTGGGAGTTCACGCTTTTCGACAGCGACGAGGCCAACGCCTTCGTGCTGCCGGGCGGCAAGGTCGGCTTCTATGAAGGCATTTTCAAACGCTTCGACCACGACCATCACCTTGCCGCCGTGATGGGCCATGAAGTGGGCCATGTCACCGCCCGCCATTCGGCAGAGCGCTACAGCCAGCAGCTTGCCGCCGGCCTCGGCATGACGGCCGCCGCCGTCGCCATGGAAGCGGGCGATGTGCAAGGGGGCAAGGAAATCGCCGCGGTGCTCGGCATGGGCATCCAGTTTGGTGTGCTCCTGCCCTATTCGCGCCGCCACGAGCTCGAAGCCGATACGCTCGGCCTGCGCTACATGCATGCCAGCGGCTATGACGCGCGCCAGGCCGTCGGCCTGTGGCAGAACATGGCCAAGCAAAGCAAGGGCAACGCCCCGCCCGAATTCATGTCCACCCACCCCTCCCATGCCAGCCGCATCGCCAATATTCAGCAGGAGCTGAAGCGCATGGGCCTTGCCGCCGTGACGGATGAGAACGGGGTTGAGTATACGTGAGGCGGGGCGCGTTCACATCCGCGCCAGGATAGCGAGACGTTAAACTTACTTTAGAGAAATACCCGCAGGGTCACAGCACATCACAACACGAGGTGCCGATGATCCGCTTTCTCTCCATTAGTATCTTTTTCTTCGCTCTGCTTGCGGCTGCCGGATTCAGCTATTGGGGCATCACGCTTTTCCAATCGCGCGAATGGCAAATCGGTGAGATCGGTGATTACTTCGGCGGCGTGCTTGGCGGCACCGCTTTTCTGCTGCTCTTTTACAGCACGGTTCTTCAGCAGCACCAGATCGGCGAACAGAACAAGCAGACGCGCAATCAGCAGCGCGTCACGACACAGCAACTCGTCTTTCAGATATTCGACAGCATGAAAACCGAGCTGGAACGCCTCTCCCAGCAAATGGCCGAAGCGGCCAAACTCGTCAAAAACGAAGATACGGTTCTGCGTTACCGGGAAAATTTCTCGAACGGCGACCGACTGGCCTACCTGTCACTTATATGGATCAATAGGCACAGACCACATTTCCAACAGGCACTCCAATATCACGAGACGCCCTTCCCTTACGCCAGAGAGACTTACATAGGCCTCTTCCAGAACCTGCTCTCCACCGCCGAGGAAATCAAGGATAACGGTCACACTATTAAAAACCTGCTGAATACATCCTATGGCCGGGGCTACCGGGCGCTTTGTATTTTGGCCACGAAAGAAGATGCACCCGAGGCGCAGAAATGGGGGCTGAACGGCGCAGAAGGTAATGGCGCCGAGCATACGTAAAGGCTTGTCGTCTCATTGCGCTCCACTGAGAGCGCTCTAGAGCGCCCCGCTCGTTGCCGCCGCTGCATGGACCCCGGGTCAAGCCCGGGGTGACACCCAGAACCAGTGGCGGAGGCACTGCCTACCCTCACACTCTCTCGTCACCCCGGCCCCCGAGCCGGGGTCCATGAAGCGGCTGCAGAGGGAAAAGGCATTCATTGATTACGGGCTGCGCCTAAAAGTGACGGCAGACAAAAAAGCCCCGCGCGGTGCGCGGGGCTTTGTCATTGCATAACACCTCAACCTTTTACGTCAGGCTGGCGCAGAATTTCTGGATGCGTTTGCACGCTTCCTGCAGCGCCTCGGTGGAGGTTGCGTAGGAGATGCGGAAGAACGGCGAGAGGCCGAATGCTTCCCCGTGCACCACGGCAACGCCTTCGGCTTCCAGAAGCGCGGTAGCGAAATCCTCATCCGTGTCGATCGTCTTGCCTTCCGGTGTTTTCTTGCCGATACAGCCGGCGCAGGACGGATAGACATAGAATGCGCCTTCGGGCACCGGGCATTCGATGCCTTCCGCCTCGTTCAGCATTTTCACCACGAGGTCGCGGCGCTCCTTGAAGACCTTCGCCCGCTCGGGGATGAAGTCCTGCGGCCCGTTCAAGGCTTCCACCGCCGCCCACTGGCTGATCGAAGTCGGGTTCGAGGTGGACTGGCCCTGGATCTTGCGCATGGCGGCAATCAGCGGCTCGGGACCGGCGCAATAACCGATACGCCAGCCCGTCATCGCATAGGCTTTCGAGACACCGTTCATCGTCAAGGTGCGCTCATAAAGCGCGGGCTCGACCTGCGCCGGGGTGGTGAAATCGAAATTGTCATAGACGAGATGCTCATACATGTCGTCCGTCAGTACCCAGACGTCTTCATACCGCTTGAGCACATCCGTCAGCTTCTTCAGCTCGTCGCGCGTATAGGCCGCGCCGCTCGGGTTGGACGGCGAGTTGAAGATGAACCATTTCGTCTTCGGCGTGATCGCCGCTTCCAGATCTTCCGGGCGCAGCTTGAAACCGTCTTCCATTTTCGTTTCAAGGAAAACGGGCGTGCCGCCGGCGAGCAGCACGATATCGGGATAGGACACCCAGTAAGGAGCCGGAATAATCACTTCATCACCCGGATTGAGCGTCGCCATCATCGCGTTATAGAGGATGGGCTTGCCGCCCGGCGCGACGAAGACCTGGTTCGTTTTGTAGTCGAGCTTGTTTTCCCGCTTGAACTTGCCGGCAATCGCTTCTTTGAGTTCCGGGATGCCGTCCACGGCGGTGTATTTCGTTTCCCCGCGGCGGATCGCCTCGATCGCGGCTTCCTTGATGTTGTCCGGCGTATCGAAATCGGGCTCGCCCGCCCCCAGGCCGATCACATCGACCCCGGCAGCTTTCAGATCGCGCGCCTTCTGCGTCACAGCCATGGTGGCAGACGGCTTGATACGGCTTAGCGAGTCGGAAATGAAACCCATGAAACGGCTCCCGCGGAAAAGGGGTTGAAATGCGGCGTCAACCTATGACGGCGCGGGGCATTTCGCAACAGCCTGCAAGGGGGGTTACCCCCGCTTTTCCTCAGATTTGGGGGCGCGCGAGAAAATAAATCGCAATCGCGGCCAAAAGCGCGCCGATCCCGGCAATATCCGCGATCATGACCCGTTTGAGCTGCCCGTTCAGCTCCGGCACACCCCAGGCAAGGGCGACAAAAGCGGCCATGGAAACGAACCCGATGAGGAAGGCGGCAGGCTGCAAGGCGGGCTTGAACGCGGCGGCAATCATGAACCCGCCGATAAGGGCGAAAAGCACCGCCCGGTGCTGCATGAGCACCAGAAGATTGGGTTCCTCGAAACTCAGCCCATACATGGTTTTAAGGCGCTCTGCGCCGAGAACGCCCATGACCGGGGCAGCATTCAAAAGCCCGGTGAGGATGAGCAAGCCGCTGACGATTTTTTCCATTTAGGTCTCCTCCAATGCCGCGCGCATGACGGCCATGAGCTCAGGGTCCGCGCCTTCCCGCGCAAGCCCCTCCAAAATCGCCGCGCCCCGCGCGCCGGCTCTGTCCTGGCTGAGCTTCGTCTTGGCTTCGAGCCGCTCCACTTCCATCTCGAACATCGCCGTTGCCTCCAGAAGCCGGGCCTTCCAGCCGGGCTCGAGGCCGTCCATCCGCCAGGGGTTGGGCCGCGCGTCTTCGAACTGCGCCGTCATGCGGGCCAGCAGATCGAGGCAGCGATTTTTGTCGTCGATCTTTTTCACCGGCCCATAGGCATGGACCGCCTGATAGTTCCAGGTCGGCACCATTTTCGGATCGTCCGTCCAGGCAGGCGAGATATAGCCATGGGGGCCCTGAAAGATGACGAGGGCGCGGGCGCCTTGCTCAAGCGCCTCGCTCAGCGGATTGGCGCGGGCCATATGCGCGCGCAGGTAAAGCCGTCCGCCCTCTTCTTCTGTCAGGAACGGCAGGTGCGCGGCTTCCGGCGCGCCCTCGCCGTTCAAGACGAAAAGCGCGAAAGGATAGGCGCGCATCAGCGCCAGCACTTCGCTTCTCTCCGTCATCTCGTATCGCGGCGGGATATACATGTGATCACCTTTCAGACTGTGGGCCGGTCAGCGCAAGTGAGGGCGCAGCTGCGCCCGGCGCACATTGCTCATCCGCGATGGGCGCGCCCACCGCCAGATGCAGCGGAATGACGCCAGCCCAGACAGGCAGCTCCATATCTTCCGGCTCGTCATTGACACCGCCCGTGCGCGTCTTGGCCGCGACCTGCTCCAGCTTCAGACGCAGCACCAGCGTTGCCTTGAACTCTTTCGCATTTGCCGCGCGCACCTCGGCTGCCCGGCCTTTGGCAAGGCGCTCGACGGTGAGATCGAGCGCGCGGGTCTTCTCCGCTCCCTCCAATATCTCCGGCACGCCGTGCACCGTGACGGAGCGGTAATTGACGGAATGGTGGAACCCGGAGCGGGCGAGCACCAGCCCGTCGAGTAAGGTCACATTGACGCAAAAAGCCGCGCCGCGCCGGGCCGCCTTCGCCTGGCCCATTTTCGCCGAGCCATGCAGCAGCAGGCTTTCCCCATCACGGACGAAATACATCGGGAGGACATGCGGGCAGCCCGCCTCATCCGTATAAGCCACATGCGCCATGAGCGCCTCATCCAAAATGGCGTGGACGAGCGCCTTGTCATAAGAGGCCCGTTCCGGCGCGCGCTTTGGCCTGAACCGCTTTTCCGTGGCATAGGCAGAGATAGGTTGAGACATGAAACCCTACCCCGCCCGCTTCGGCCGGGCGACAAGCTCGCCGCCGCAATTCGGGCAGCGATGGTCCATACCGCTCGTGCAAGGCACGCAAAACGTACACTCATAACTGCAAATCGATGCCTCGCCCTCCGGCGGCGTCGGGGCCTTGCATTTCTCGCATTCCGTTCTCATTTCCAGCATTGGTGCCCCCTTTAGCGGTTCGCTTCCCGGCACCCCCTCAGCGGGCCGGACCAATTCTCCAATCGGACCGTGACCAAGCCTTAAAATTGGCTCCTTCTAAAGCTCCAATGGCATAACTATATTGGGGCCAATCTCGGCGCGGATCGATATTCGCGCCCTTGCCGCACATTTCTTGACCCTGGTCTGGGGGGCCAATCATGAATTCACCGACAGCCATTTTGGGGGCGCTCAATCTCGATCCCGATCTGGAAACCCCGCTCTACCGCCAACTCTATGACAGCGTGCGCAGCGCGATCTTGAGCGGGCGGCTGCTCGCCGGGCTGCGCATGCCGCCGAGCCGCACGCTGGCCAAGGAGCTGGCCATCGGCCGCAACACCGTGGTCGCCGCCTATGAGCAGCTCATCGCGGAAGGCTATCTGGAAAGCCGGGTGGGCTCGGGCACCCATGTCGCCGCCATTCCCCCCGACACGCTGATCGAAGCGGGCCGGGCCGAGCGCCAGGAGATCAAGCCCGACCCGCGCCGCCGCCTTTCCCAGCGGGGTGAGGCAATGCTCACCGTCAAACGCGCCTCGCCCTCTTACGTCAAAGGCCATGTGCTGCCCTTCCAGCACGGCATGCCGTCTCTGGAATTTTTCCCCCATCAAGTCTGGGCGCGGCTTCTCGCCCGGCGGGCGCGCCAACCGCAATCGCGGCTTTTCGATTACCAGCTCGGCACCGGCTTTCCGGCCCTGCGCGAGGCGATTGCCGAATATCTCGGCGCGGCGCGCGGCGTCGTCTGCGGGCCGGACAATGTCATCGTCACGGCTGGCGCACAGGCCTCGCTCGATCTTGCCACGCGCCTTGTCGTCGATCCGGGCGATGTCGTCTGGCATGAAGAGCCGGGGTATCTCGGCGCGCGCGGGGCCTTTCTGGCCTCGAGCGCGCGCATCGTGCCGGTGCCTGTGGATGAAGAAGGCATGAACCCCGATGCCGCCCCGCCCGGCGAAGACCCGCCGCGGCTTATCTACTGCACGCCCTCGCACCAATATCCGCTTTCCGTCACCATGAGCCTGAAACGCCGCCTTGCGCTTCTGCAAAAGGCCAATGAAGTGGGCGCCTGGATATTGGAAGACGATTATGACAGCGAGTTCCGTTATGCGGGCCGCCCTCTCTCATCGCTCCAGGGGCTCGACCGCACGGGCGGCGTCATTTACATGGGCACTATGGCGAAGACGCTCTTTCCCGCCATCCGCATCGGCTATCTCGTCGTGCCCGACAATATGGTGGAAGCGTGCCTGCGCGCCATCCGCGTGACGGGGCAGAACCCGCCGGCCATCGTGCAGGCCGCGCTTGCCGACTTCATGCATGAGGGGCATTTCTCCGCCCATATCCGCCGCATGCGCGCGCTTTATGCCGAGCGGCGCGATCTCCTCATCGATGCGCTGGAAAGCAAGCTTGGCGGACGCATCCGCCCGGCCCGGCCCGATGGCGGCATGCAATTGCCCGCCTTCCTGCCCGAAGGGGTGAGCGATGACGATGCCACCGCCGCCGCCGACCGGCACAAGGTGCTGACCACCGCCGTCTCGCATTTTTATCTCACCCAGCGCAAACGCCATGCGCTTTATCTCGGCTTTGCCGGCGTGCCGGAAAAGCTGATCGAACCGGGCGTCGAGCGGCTGAGCGCCGCGCTTCATGAAGTGGGAGTGTGAGCGCCATGCGTCTCTACAACATGCATAATTCCGGCAATTGCTACAAAGTCCGCCTGACCGCGCATCAGCTTGGGCTGCCTCTCGACATCATCCATGTGGATGTGCTCGCCCAGGAAACCCGCACCGATGGATTTCTCGCCAAAAACCCGAATGGGCGCGTGCCGCTTTTGGAAACCGATGACGGGCGCTTTCTGCCCGAATCGAACGCCATCCTCTTTTATCTCGGCGAAAAGACACCGCTTGTGCCGGAAGATAATTTCGAGCGGGCGCAGATGCTGCAATGGATGTTCTTCGAGCAATATAGCCACGAGCCTTACATTGCCGTGGCGCGCTTCTGGCTTTCCATCAAGCCGGGCGGACGCAGCGAGATTTCCGAGAGCCAGCTTGCCGCCTGGCATGAGCGCGGGCATCAGGCGCTCGCCGTCATGGAAAAACATCTGACGCATACGGATTTTTTCGCAGCAAACCGCTACACGCTCGCCGATATCGCGCTTTATGCCTATACCCATGCGGCAGGCGATGGCGGCTTCGATCTTGCCCCTTACGAGGCCGTGCGCGCCTGGCTTGCCCGTGTCGAAGCCCAGCCCAGGCACATCACAACGGAGGCGTGATATTCGGGCCCGTCACATTTTTGCCCAGAAATGACCCTTCCCCCGGCCCATTCCCCCAAAAGTCTCGCCCCATTGCTGCGGTCCACTGAGCACATCAAGGGCAGGGAAAATGTCAGGGGACACGCACATGAAACACTATCCATCATCACGCCTCGGCTGGCTGAGCCCCGCCGAGGTGCTTCGTTATGGCATCACGGGCTTTGCCGCCTTCTTTCTCTTTTTGATGCTTTTCGCCGGCGCCACTGGCTCTGCCGGCGCGAATACGCCTCAAGCAGAGAGTGAAGGCGAGCTGCGCCTCGTCACACCGAACGACATGACGAGCGGCGGCCTGCTGCTGAAGACGAAAGAGCCCGGCAAATATATACAAGCGCCCATGGTCGCCACCGATGTCGATATCGACGTCACCGGCCCCATCGCGCGGGCGAAAATCACCCAGCGTTTCGAAAACCCGAGCGATGGCTGGGTGGAGGGCGTTTATGTCTTTCCGCTTCCCGAAGACAGCGCGGTGGACAGTCTGCGCATGCTGATCGGCGACCGGATCATCGAAGGCGAGATCAAGAAGAAAGAGGAAGCCCGGCAGATTTACGAAGAAGCGAAGGAAGCGGGCAAGCGCGCTTCGCTGATCGAACAGCAGCGGCCCAATATCTTCACCAATTCGGTTGCCAATATCGGGCCGGGTGAAACCATTGTCGTGCAGATCGAATATCAGCAGACCGTGCGTCAGGACGAAAACATCTTCTCGCTGCGCTTCCCCACCGTTGTCGCCCCGCGCTACAACCCGGCGCCGAGCGTGCATCTGGTGGATTTCCAGCCGGGCGAGAAAGGATGGGGCAGCGTTTCCGATCCCGTGCCGGACCGGGATAAGATCACTCCGCCCGTCGCGCATCCGGATACCGGCAAGCGCAACCCGCTGACTTTGACGCTCTCGCTCGATGCGGGCTTTCCGCTCGGCGACATCACGAGCCCCTATCATGAGATCGCGCTGGTGCGCGAAGATGAAAGCCGTGCGGAGCTAACCCTCAGCCAAGGCGAAGTACCGGCAGACAAGGATTTCGAGCTGACCTGGACGCCCGCCAAAACGGACGCGCCCACCGCCGCCCTGTTCCGCGAAGAGCTGAACGGCGAAGATTATGTGCTGATGATGCTGATGCCGCCGCAAAGCAAGGACGCGTCCCGCAAGACGCCGCCGCGCGAGGCGATTTTCGTCATCGACAATTCCGGTTCCATGGCGGGCGCTTCCATGCCGCAGGCAAAGGCGAGCCTGGAACTTGCGCTGCAGCGCCTCACCCCGCAGGACCGCTTCAATGTCGTGCGCTTCAATCACACCCATGAAACGCTCTTCCCCCAGGCTGTGCGCGCCGACAGGGAGAATTTGGACCGGGCGCTGAAATTCGTGCGCGGGCTTGAGGCGGAAGGCGGCACGGAGATGCTGGGCGCGCTTCAGCGGGCGCTTGTGTCCCAGCCCGCCGATAGCCAATATCTGCGTCAGGTCGTGTTTCTGACGGACGGCGCGGTCGGCAATGAAGAGCAGCTCTTCAACACCATCTCCCAGCAACTCGGCACAAGCCGCCTCTTCACCGTCGGCATCGGCTCCGCCCCCAACAGCTTCTTTATGAGCCGGGCGGCCGAGATGGGCCGCGGCACCTTCACCCATATCGGCGAGCCGGAACAGGTGAAGGAGCGCATGGCCCAGCTTTTCACGAAGCTGGAAAATCCGGCGCTGACGGACCTTGCCGCCGTCTGGCCAAATGGACAGGAAGTGGAAGCCTGGCCGAACCCGCTTCCCGATCTTTATCTCGGCGAGCCGATTATCCTCGCCGCGCGGATGGACGATGCCTCAGGCACGTTCAAACTGAAAGGCACGTTTGACGGCCAGCCCTGGGAGCTGCGTCTGCCGCTTGCCAAGGCCGCCGAACGGCCGGGCGTCGCCAAGCTTTGGGCGCGCAAGAAAATCGCCTCGCTGGAAGCCATGCGCTATGCGGGCGGCAATTGGGAGAAGCTCGATGCGGCGATTACCGATGTCGCCCTTTCCCACCACCTCGTCAGCCGCCTGACCAGCCTTGTCGCGGTCGATAAAACCCCGGCCCGCCCTGCAGGAGAAGACGTGACGCGCCGCGACGTGCCGCTCAACCTGCCCGATGGCTGGGACTTCGAGGCCGTCTTCGGCGAGCAGCCCTCGCCCGTGCCGATGCGCGATGCCAAGGCCCGTAGCGCCATGCCGATGCTCGCCATGGCCGCCGCGCCGGTTTCGGCTGAGGCCGCGGAAGCCAAGGCCGGCATTGCCCTGCCCCAGACCGCGACCAATGCGGCGGGGTTGATGCTGAGCGGCGGACTGTTGATGCTCTTTGCCGCGGCCTGCTGGATGCTCGCCTTCTTCTGGCGGCATCTGGCCGCGCGGGCCCATGTGTCCGCCCACGGGAGAAGCTGAGATGGCGCGTGCCGTCTCCTTGCCCCGCTCCTGGCCACGTAAACTGGCTGCCTGCGCCCTGGCTTTATGCCTCGGCGCAGGCGCGCTGCTTTTCGGACAAGGCGTTTACATTCACGCCAAGGCCGCGCTGGCGCAGGTGCTCCTGCAAAAAGCCTGGGCGGAAACCCTGGCAACCGGCGTCCCCGCCAAACCCTGGCCCTGGGCCGATACCTGGCCGGTCGCCCGGATTAGCGCGCCGCGCCTCGGCGATAGCGCCATCGTACTTTCCGGCGGTTCGGGCGAAGCGCTCGCCTTCGGCCCCGGGCATCTTTCCGGCACGCCGCCGCCCGGCCCCCATGGCACCACGGTCTTCGCCGCCCACCGGGATACGCATTTTGCCTTTCTGAAACATCTGCAAAAGGGCGACTGGCTGAATGTAACGGGTGCGGACGGTACCCTGCGCTCCTATCAGGTCAGCGGCACACGCATTGTCGATGCCGCGGCATCCGGCATTGACCCTAGGGAAGGCGGCGGGCGCCTTGCCCTTGTCACCTGCTATCCGTTCGATGCCGTCCAGCAAGGGCGGCTGCGCTATGTGGTGTGGGCGGAACAAGCGCTTTAGGTTTCTATTCCTGTTCTGTAGCCCATTTGAAAATAAACACCATTCTCAATATTAGCCCTTCACTTAGCGCCTCTCACACGCCATTAAGAAGCATTCTGCGAAACCTTTTTAAATTGGGGATTATTCGGCATTCCAGGTACAATTGGTCACATGGTAATGGGCGGCATGAAACTGGTATGGTATGAATAGTTCAGTGTAATCCCTGGAGATGAGTGGCAAATGAACGTAGCCAATTCGAAACAAACAGCGGCGCCGGCGCATTCCGGTCTGGAAAATTACCGCCGCCGCGTCAGCGCAACAAAACGGCGTTCCATTCTCGATGCGGCCCGGGACGAGTTCCAGCACAATGGTTTTACCCGTGCCGCCATGGCCGAGATCGCGCGCAAGGCCGATGTTTCCACGGCCACGCTCTACAAGCATTTCAATTCGAAAGAAGAATTGTTCAGTGCCGTGATCACCGAAGCCTATGAGCGCATCGAGGAAACCGATGCAAATCTTGGCGAACAAGGCACGGTGGAAGAAGTCATCACCAAAGCCGCGAACAACATTCTCTCCGCTCAGTTCGATCAAGGCCTCAACGCGCTGATGCGCGCGGTGATCGCGGAAGTTTCCGGCCAGCCGGAAATCGGCCGTGAGTTTTTCGAACGCGGCGTCATTCAGCGCCAGCAGGCCGTTGCCAAAATTCTCGACAAGCTGGTGCAGCGCGGCCTTCTCAAGCAGCACGACACGGAGATTTCCGCGCAGGAAGTTTCGGGCATGCTGCGCGAAAGCCTGATCTGGCCGGCGCTTTTCGATCCGAGTTTCCGCTTGCCCAAAGACAAGGACAAGCTGATCGCCGAAGCGGTCGCAACGCTTGTGGCCCGCTACGGCAAATAAGCCAGTGAGGCAGGCCCGCCTTCAAAGGCAGGGCAAAGGCTTTAAACCCCCGGGATCTCTCCCGGGGGTTTTTCATATCTGCCTTACACCTGCTTGACTGCCAAAAACATGTAGCGGTTCAGCGAGAAGAAGAACTCACCGCGCTCGGCCAGATAAAGCTGATCGTCGTACCAGGCCTGAATCTCATCGGCGCTGAGCCCATGACGCTCGCCATTGGCGCGCACGAAACCCAAAATGCCGTGCATCATTCCCGAGGCATAAGAATGCGGCTGATAGCCGAGGCCGACCATCGGCACCACATCCATGCGCATCAAGGTGAAGCCCGCCCGGCGCAGTTTCACCGCCAGCGTGGCGGGCAAATGCGGATCGGCCAAATGGTCGTCCCAGCAGGTGAGCACCCGCTGCATCAGCCGCCGGTCGCTCGCATGCCAGACGATGCTGTCCCAATCCGTATCAAGAATAAGCGCGCGCCCGCCCGGCCGCAGCACCCTGTGCAAGGCTTTGAGCGCGCCGTCCATATCCGCCACATATTCATAGACTTGCGTGGAAACGGCCGCATCGAACGCGCCTTCGACACCGGCCAGTTTCACCGCATCGCCCACTTCGAACTCGGCTTGCGGCAGCGCGGCGCAGCGCGTGCGCGCCATCTTCACCATGGGCTCTGACGTGTCGATGCCGAGCACCCGCCCGTTCTCCCCGGCAAGGCGGGCAAGATCGTAAGCCAGCAGCCCCGGCCCCGCGCCGATATCGAGCAGATGCTCGCCGGGTTTCGGCGCCAGCGCCTTGATTACCTCGGCCCGCTGCGCCACCACATCGGGGGTCAGATACATCGCCTCCACCGCCTTGGCGGTGCGCTCGTCGAAATCGATCGTGTTGCTCACTTATTCATCCCCCCGGATATTTGCGTTCCTCGAAACAGGCTACCAGCGCTTCAGGCGCCGCCATATCATCGAGCCGCCAGGCCGCGCCGCCCTTCAGACGTATTTCCACCGTGCCTGCGCCAAGCAGGCGCTGCAGCAGGGAGCGGTGCGCCTCCACCGCCTCGACCATGGAAAGCGCCGCGCCGAGTTTGACCGGGCGCAGCATGCCGGTTTGCAGAAAAAGTCCCTGGCTGCCGATTTCGAGCACCCGCCCGCGTGCCCTGAGCCAGGCCATGAGAAGGAGCATGGGCACGACGCCCGCTTCCACCAAAAGCGCCAGCGTGAGCACCGTCTCCGCGCCGGCGCGCGCGGCCCAAAGCGCCAATCCGCCCCAAAGCGCCGCGACAAGAAAAGCGGGCAGATAGATCGACCAATGAGTTTTCGCGCGCATGCTTCCCCCGCAGCGCCCGGACCGGCGCCTTCGCTCGCAAGGCAGTATCTCAAAGCGCGCCGATTCTGTTAAGCGCGCAAACGGAACTGTGATGCCGCCGCTGTTGCAAGGTAAGGCCGCCGGGTCCAGACTGGAGGCTCTCTCGCACCGCTATCTGCCGTTCCGTTTACCGGGAGGGACAGATGACCAAATCCGCTATTCAGCACGGCGCGCCGCATCACGGCGCATTTCTCGATCATGACAAGGCACGCCAGGGCGTGACCGGCCATCATGTGCGCTATGTGCTCGCTATCTCGCTGGCGCTGGTGTTTGTCATGATGTTTTCAAGCTGGGCGCTCGGCGCGGGCTGAGCGCCAGCTGAATGCAGGCCGGAACAAAAGCGCCGCATGGGCCGTTTGATCTCAGGGTGGCTGGCTCTATGTCAGTTCCTGTAATGGCGCCGCATATCATTCACCGTAATGAGAGGACCCATGCAGAACGAAGAAAATACGCAGAACGCACCGGTTAAAGACGAAACCGACGCCCGCCAGGCCGTAAGCGGCACCGGCGCGCGCATCGTCCTTGCGCTGTCGCTCACCGCCGCCGTGATCGTCATGGCGCTGATTGCGGGCACGATGGTCTTTGCCTGACTAACACCAGCGCGCGGCTAGCCGCCCAGCACGATCACGCTGCCTTCCGTCGCCGCCTCGCGGTCTTTCGAGATGTCGCGGTAAGCTTCGCTGTCGTGCCAGCGCTCATAGGCGGCGCGGTCCGAAAAGGCGAGCAGCACGGCTTTGTCGCCCTCCCAACGCCCCTCTTCCACCGGCGGCTTTTCCTCGGCGGCGAGCAGCGTACCGCCGAACCGGGCAAAGACGTCCGGAAAGGCGGCCATGTAGCGCTCATAACGGGCGCGGTCATGGATTTTGAACTGGGCCAGAACATAGATCGTCATGGGGCATCTCCTGTTGCATTGCCCCATTGCGCCCCTCCCCGCCCGCCTGCGCCAGACGGGAAATGCGCAAGCGCCCGCGCATTCCCGCCCGGGCAAATACGCAGCGGGATTTGCGCGCGCTGATGGCTCCCCCTTTTCCTTGCGCCCCCTTTTGCTTGCGAATAGGCCGCCGGGCGGCTAGGCAAAGGCATGAGCCGTTTGCGCGCCGACCTTCTCTTGCTGATCACCGCCCTTGTCTGGGGCTCGGCCTTTGTCGGCCAGGCCACGGCGATGGATCATGTCGGCCCTTTCACCTTTACCGGCGGGCGCTTTCTACTGGCCGCGCTGGCCGTTGCGCCCTTCGCGCTTTGGGAGAGCCGCCGCCGCGCGCGCCCGCTCAGCCGGCGCAACGGGCTGATTACGGCGGGGATCGGCCTTGTCTTCTTTCTCGCCTGCATCACCCAGCAAGTCGGGCTGCAAGTCACCTCGGTGACGAATGCCGGGTTTCTCACCGCGCTTTATGTGGTGCTGGTGCCGATCCTCGGCGCGGCGCTCTGGCGGTACAAAGCGCCGGGCATCATCTGGGTAGCGGCGCTGCTCTCTTTCGCGGGGACGTTTCTTCTTTCCGGCGGCAATGGCGCGGCGCTCAATTGGGGCGATGCGATCATGGTGGTGAGCGCGCTTTTCTGGGCGGCGCAGGTGCTGCTTGTCGGCAAATATGTGGAAGCGCTGGAGCGGCCCTTCGCCATCGCCTTCATGCAATTTCTCGTGACCGGGCTCGCCGGGCTCGGCCTCGGCCTGGCCTTCGAAGCGGACCGGCTTTCCGCCGCCGCCTTTGCGGGCGCGGGCTTCGAGTTTCTCTATACGGGCATTCTCTCCGGCGGGCTCTGCTTCACGCTGCAAAGCCTCGCCCAGCGCCACACGCCGCCATCGGACGCCGCCATCATCATGTCCGGCGAGGCGCTCTTTGCCGCGCTTTTCGGGGCGCTGCTGCTCGGCGAACGGCTCACCCCGCTGGCCTGGAGCGGCGCGGCGCTTATTCTCATCGCCGTGCTCGCCACCCAGCTCGGCCCCGCCCTGCGCCGCCGCGACCTGCGCGATGCGCCGGAGGAAGCACCCGGCATAGAGGACCGGGCCTCCTGACACCCTGCTGTCAGGAGTGACGCGCCCTGCCGCCATCTCCTGCCAAATGGCCCTAGCCAGACGGGGCCGGCGCCGCCATATTGTGGGCCATGAGCACCAAAACCTCCTCCAGTAAAAAACCCGCCGCCGCTTCCGGTTTTGCCGAAGCGCCGGGTGCCGGCTTCGTGCATGAGGGCGCCGCGGCGGATCTGCCCGTCGATCTCTCCTTCTTGCAGAACAAGCCGCCGCGCCCGGAAAAAAGCGAAGGCGGCATCAAGCTCGAAATCGTTTCGGAATACGAACCGAAGGGCGACCAGCCGCAGGCGATCAAGGAGCTGGTGGAGGGCATCAAAGGGGGCGAGCGCGACCAGGTGCTGCTCGGCGTCACCGGCTCGGGCAAGACCTTCACCATGGCGCAGGTGATCGAGAAGACCCAGCGCCCCGCCCTCATCCTCGCGCCGAACAAGACGCTGGCCGCCCAGCTTTACGGCGAGTTCAAAAGCTTCTTCCCGAACAACGCGGTGGAATATTTCGTTTCCTATTACGACTATTACCAGCCGGAAGCCTATGTGCCGCGCACCGACACCTATATCGAAAAGGAAAGCTCGATCAACGAGCAGATCGACCGGATGCGCCACGCCGCCACCCGCGCGCTTCTGGAACGGGACGATGTGATCATCGTCGCCTCCGTCTCCTGCATCTACGGTATCGGCTCGGTCGAAACCTATTCGGAAATGACTTTCCAGGTGAAGCGCGGCGACCGGCTGGACCGCACGCAGCTTCTCGCCGACCTCGTGGCCCTGCAATATAAGCGCAACGACCAGGCCTTTCAGCGCGGCACCTTCCGGGTGCGCGGCGATGTGGTGGAAATCTTCCCCGCGCACTATGAAGACAGCGCCTGGCGGGTTTCCATGTTCGGCGACGAGGTGGAGGAGATCACCGAGTTCGACCCGCTGACCGGCCAGAAAACCGCCAAGCTCGACGCCATCAAGGTCTATGCGAACTCGCACTATGTGACCCCGCGCCCGACGCTGCAGCAGGCGATCAAGCAGATCAAGATCGACCTGAAAGAACGGCTGGAAGAGCTGAATGCCGCCGGCAAGCTGCTGGAGGCCCAGCGCATCGAGCAGCGCACCCAGTTCGATATCGAGATGATGGAGGCGACGGGCTCCTGCGCCGGCATCGAAAACTATTCGCGCTACCTGACGGGCCGCAAGCCCGGCGAGCCGCCGCCCACGCTTTTTGAATATCTGCCCGACAATGCGCTGGTCTTTGCCGATGAAAGCCACGTCTCCGTGCCGCAGATCGGCGCCATGTATAAGGGCGACTACCGGCGCAAGGCGACGCTGGCCGAATACGGCTTCCGCCTGCCCTCCTGCGTCGACAACCGGCCGCTCAAATTCGAAGAGTGGAACGCCATGCGCCCGCAGACGACCTATGTCTCCGCGACGCCCGGCACCTGGGAGATGGAACAGACCGGCGGCGTCTTCGTCGAACAGGTCATCCGCCCGACGGGCCTCATCGACCCCGTCTGCGAAATCCGCCCCGCCTCCTCCCAGGTGGACGATCTCGTCGCCGAATGCCACGAGATGGCGAAGAAGGGCCACCGCGTGCTCGTCACCACGCTGACCAAGCGCATGGCCGAGGACCTGACCGAATATATGTATGAGCAGGGCCTGCGCGTGCGCTACATGCATTCGGATATCGACACGCTGGAGCGGATCGAGATCATCCGCGACCTGCGCCTCGGCGCCTTCGACATTCTGATCGGCATCAACTTGCTGCGCGAAGGGCTCGACATTCCCGAATGCGCGCTCGTCGCCATTCTGGACGCGGACAAGGAAGGGTTTCTGCGCTCGGAAACCTCGCTCGTGCAGACCATCGGCCGCGCGGCGCGGAACGTCGACGGGCGCGTTCTTCTTTATGCGGATAATATGACGGGCTCGCTGGAGCGCGCCATTGCCGAAACGAACCGGCGCCGCGAAAAGCAGATGGCCTATAACCAGGAACACGGCATCACGCCGGAAAGCATCCGCAAGAATATCGGCGACATTCTGGAAAGCGTCTATGAGCGCGACCATGTGCGCGTCGATACGGGCGATGAGGGCACGGTGGAACTCGTCGGCCACAATCTGCGCGCCCATATCGAGGATATGGAAAAGCGGATGAAGGACGCCGCCGCCGATCTCGAATTCGAGGAAGCCGCGCGCCTGCGCGACGAAATCAAACGGCTGCAGGACGTGGAACTCGCCGTCGCCGGCGACCCCATGGCCCGCCAAAGCGCCGTGGAAGAAAAGTCCTCCCCCCGCAAATCCGGCCGCTCCACCGGCGGCAAAGCCGGCACGCGGACGTATAAGAAACGCGGGGGACAGGGGGGCCGGAAGCGGCGGGATTAGACGATTAGAGGAATAGGAGATTCGATGAAGTTTGACTTCGCAAGTGAAGAGTTGCAGCCACAATCACCCCTCTTAATCGATACACTTAAGCCATTGACTTATAAGAAATATATTAAGTTATCCTCTGTAACGATAAGCAGGTTGTAAACTTCCCTACGTTTAGTAGATGCAAATTTGCCAAGAGACCCCCAAGGCCATTAAAACGTTAATTAATTGCGTGTCCTCTGGAGTTTGCAACCGCATTTACAAAATACGAAATAATGAAATAAACTACTCATAATACATAGCAGGATATACAAAGTGCCATTCCGACCATGCAACGAAGCACATGCAATACAAGAAGTGATCTTTGTACTGCTTTTTTCGAGGAACTTTAAGAAACAAGAAGTCAGTGCTTTGGAAGCAGCTCACGACCTTTGGCGGGATGATTTACCGAGGTTCAGAAAACCTCATATGTTTGCCGTTCACTTCGGTAACGAACCGCCTACACAGGATCCGATTGCGGGCTGTATGTTTGACAAATACAAGCCAGATGGAAGCCTGGCTTGGCGGCTTCAAGCCAACGAGGATTCTTTAGTTGTTAATTGCTTGGATTACACTCGTTGGAATGATGTGTGGGGATCAGCAAAAAGATTCTTGGATTCAGCCACCAAGGCACTAGAAGCAGAAGGTTTATTTATAAGAAGCGTAGGACTTCAGTATATTGATCTTTTTCTTTGGGATGGTGACGCTAGCGACTATGACAGTAGCGAGCTTCTAAAAGCTGACTCCGATTTCATTCCTGCAAGCATCAGAAACAAGGGGCCATTTTGGCATCTTCACCAAGGCTGGTTTCAGGAGTGCGATGAACCACTGACGGGGCGCTTACTTGAGCGTATGCACTTGGACTCCGCCGATGACACAGCAAAGGGAGAACTGTTCGTCCGGTGTGACAATACACTTCGAATCGACTTGTTCACACCCATCGATCCAAACGAATTCTTCGACCAGCAAGATGGCTTTTCAGATTCAGTGTATGATTTTCTACATGAGAAAAATAAGCATGTGATGAGAAACTACCTGAACGAAGAAACTGTGAAAAACATACGGCTAGATAGCAAATGAGCGCACTGCGAACAGCGGCTAATTACTCTTCATCTGGAATGTTTATCTCTAGAAACAGTTCAGCTTCATGTGAGAGCAACAAAACCATAGGACGTGGTCGGAATTTCCGCGCTTCCATGGCAGGCATTGCGTTTCTCTTAGCCGCAACAGGACAAGCTCCAACCAATGCAAATGCAGATTGGACGGCTCGCACCTCTAAAACAGAGAGAGTCGACTATCGTTCATTTGCAGAGCCAGACAGGCTCTCTCAGATAGGGCTCGAGCAGTATCAGCAGCAGCACTCGCATCTCGTCGAAGATGAAGACTTCGCAATTGCTCTTAGAGAAGCTGAACAGTTCTTGAATCTCTTGCCTAGCAAAGCACTCTCTCCCACGCCCTATTCTGCTGAAGATGGGGAAGTAGGGTTTATTTGGGATGACGAGGATAAGTTCATAGATGTGAGCTTCTACGGAGATTCACATATTTATTTTTATGCGCGTATTCCTGGCATCGGTTTGGAGTTGGATGACGTTAGACCGTATGCGGGGAATGCAATTCCTAAAGAAATAGAACAAGCCCTTATGCATTTCCCGAAGTAAATGGCCGACGATTTTCCGCTCGACACAGATGAATCCAAGACACTAAGTTCATGGTCTCCTGGTCCAGTTGACTGCAGTGAGGACTTGGCTCGGCTAATTTACCGAGATGAACAGCTTGATGTTCAAACCGGGGAAATCAAGATTGGTGCCTTCCCATTAGAAGATGTAGTCCGGCCCGAACGAGGTGGCTGGTCTCTTTGTCGCCTAAAGTACAGTTCAGAGAGCGCAATCCGCTCAAAAGGTGAACTTTTCGAACAACGACACCCCGACAACAAGTTTCGAGGGGTCAGCGTTGGTTGCACGAGAAGTATACGAGAAATCTCAATTCCAGATGGTTCAGGAAAGAGGCCGATTTTGGTAGTCGATGACGGACTTCCAGATGACCCCTCTCATTGTCTTATTAAGCAAGTCCTACTGGCTCCTGCAACTAGCCGGTCTGAGATTAGAGCCCAAAAGGCCAAGCTCAAGCCTGTACGTGAGCAGGTTTGGAAATTATTTAGTCCGCTTACCGCTGTTTAGGTAGGTATCGAGCCTTCAAAAACTTATCCCCGCCTTCTCCCCCGCCTTTATTCTGAGCCCGTCCCGTTTCGTGGAGGGGGTGGACGGACCGGCCGCCTGCCGGAACGGGAGCGGCGCCTGCGGCGCGCGGAAATAACGGTCCCGCGCGTCCCGGGGGTACCGGCATGGGTCCGGGCACTACGACCCGGCGCAGTCTTTCAGGCTGCGGGCGAGCTGGGCGGGCCGGTAGCGAACCAAAAAACGCCGCGCGAGGAGCGCCGTCAGGCGAACCGTATCTAGCTAGGATCGTCGCTTGCGGCGCTCCTTGCCCCTCCTTTTCGGCGGGGCCGAAGACTCATCCCTCCGGGCGGCGCGCCCCCGCGGAGCTTTTGGCGCTTCGTCGAAATGGCCCATCGAGCCCCGCGAAGGTCACGGACGGCATGGCGCCCATGCGCGGATTGGCTCTGCCCATTTGTGCACGGCGCGGGCTTTATGGGGCCAATGCGCCTGTCCCTCGACCAGCCCCATAAAAGGAAGACCGACGTGACCGACTTGTCTGATCCATCCGGCCCGCCCGAAACCCAGCTTGGCGCCCCGCTCCCCCCGCTTGAGGCCGAGGACTGGCGGGCCTGCCTGCTCACGCTCGGGCCGGTGCGGCTCGAGCCGCTTTCTCCCGCGCACCGGGAGGGCCTGCGCGCCGCCGGGGCGGAGGCGCGCATCTGGCGCTGGATGCCGATTGCCGCGCGCGGGGCCCGCTTCGATGCCTGGTTCGACTGGTCGCTCGGCGAGGCGGAGGCGGGGCGTGAAAGCGTCTGGGCGATCCGGCTCGCCGGTTCTCAGGGTCCGGGCGGCGCGGGCGAGGAAGGGCCGCTTGCCGGCTCCACCCGCTATCTCAACATTTCCAGCCGGGACCGGCGGGCGGAGATCGGCCACACCTGGTATCACCCTTCCCATTGGGGCGGGACGGTGAACCCGGCGGCGAAATATCTGCTGCTTGCCCATGGCTTCGAGAGGCTGGGCCTCACCCGCATGGAGCTGAAGACCGACGCGCTCAACACACGCTCGCAGGCCGCCATCGCCAAGCTCGGCGCGGTGCGCGAGGGGGTGCTGCGCCATCACATGCACCTGCCCGTGCGGGACGAGGCAGGCCATGAGACGGGGCAGATGCGCCTGCGCGATACGGTGATGTTCGCCTTCACGCGGGCGGACTGGGACCGGGCGCGCGCGGGGCTTGAAGCGCGGCTGGCAGCGCTCGGCATTGCCGCCGGGCAAAGTTCATAAGCTGGATGAAGCGCTTCAGATTTTGAATCCGGTTTTCCGGCCAAGCGCTTGAAGGCGGATTCCTTTCCGGCTTATCCACAGGCGCGCGGCGCGGGCCGATCCGGCGCTTGCCGCTTGCATCGGCGCGGCCCGCATGCGAGAGAACGTCCGGCTGCGCGGACGCAGCCAGAGCTTAAATACAGAGACTGATATGAGCGCGCGGCCTGTTCTTCTTTTCGATCTCGACGGCACCCTGGCCGATACGGCCCCGGACCTTTGCCACACGATGAATGTAATCCTGACGCGCCATGGCCGCGAGGAAGTGCCCGAAGCGCGGGTGCGCCATCTCGTGGGCGGCGGCGCGCGGCTGCTCATGGAGCGCGGCTTCAAGGAGACGGGCGAGCCCGCCGGCGAAGCGCAGCTCGACCAGGCCTTTCAGGATTTCATCGCCTATTATTCCGAGCATATTGCCGATCACACGGTGCTCTGGCCCGGCGTTCTGGCGCAGCTTGAAAGGCTGGCCGAACATGGCGCGGCCATGGCCGTGTGCACGAACAAGATCGAGAGCCTCGCCCATCAGGTGCTCGAAGCGCTTTCGCTCACGCATTTTTTCCCCGTGGTCATCGGCGGGGATACGCTGCCGGTGAAGAAGCCCCATCCCGATCATCTTCTGGAAGCGGTGCGCCGGCTCGGCGGGGATGCGGGCCGGGCGATCATGGTGGGGGATTCCGCGCCTGATATCGATGCGGCGCTGGCGGCGGGCATTCCCTCCATCGCCCTTTCCTTCGGCTATACGCGGGTGCCGGTGGGCGAGCTCGGCGCGGATATCGTCATCGATCATTATGACGCGTTTCCGGACGCGCTGCGCCGCCTCGCGCCGGAGGCTTTCGCGGGGTTCTAAACCACCCTCACATGCTCGCGCCCGTCCACGAGCTCGATGCGCTCATAGGTGCACACGCCCTCCCCGCGCTGGAAGCAGGAAACCGCGATCAGCCAGACGGCGGTGACGGAGCGGGGCAGCTCGCCGCCGATGGCCTTTTCATAATCGGCCTTGAGCGGGCGGCTTTCATCGAGCCAGCGGCCAAGGTCCCCCGGCCCGCGCAGCACCCAGTGGGTTTCGCGCTCGTCCCACCAGGGAAGCGGGCAGCGGAAGATCGTGCCGGGGGCGAGGCCACCGGACCACATATATGTCAAGTCCTGGCCGTTATCGAACTCCACCGCGATGGAGAGATAATCATGGGTCGGCTGGATGTCTTCGGCGAGCGCGGAGGGCAGCCGGTCCGCCTTCCAGCGCCAGTCGAGGGTGAGCGTGTCGGTGAGCGGCATGGGCGCGGGATATTGCAGAATGCCCACGTCCTCTTTCGTGTGGCAATGCATGCAATTATCCGCCTCGTGCTCCTGGCGGTAGATTTCCCCCTGGCCGAGGCGCCAGAGATAATGCCAGCCCTCCGGCGTTTTAATGGGGGCGGCAAGGCGCTTCACCTCGCGGGCGAAAAGCGGGTGCGCTTCCTGCAGGGGCTGGAGCGCGCGCGGGCCGTCCCGGTTCTTCCAGAGGCAGATGCCAAGCGTGAAGCCGCCTTCCAGCTCCTCGCGCGGGTAAGCGGGGTCGAAATCCCCCGCCTCGCTCAGCCATTCGCCGGGCGGCTTGGTGATGACATAGAGCCGGCCCGAGACATCCGCCTCGCCGCTATGGGTGGCGCCGATCATCTTTTCGATGCGCCCTTCCCCGATGCGCAGCCAGAGCCCCGTTTGCGGGCCGAAGCGCAGGCCGAGCGGGCGGGCGAGCCAGACGGCGCCCGCCGCAAAAAGCGAAAAGCGCTGGCCGCGTTCGAGATCGATGCCGGTATCGACCCAGTCCGCCGCGCCCGCCGGCACTTTCGTGCAGGCCCAGCCGGCGAAACTGTGCTCATGGGCGCGCATCGCCCCGGTAAAGGCGGCGGCGAAGGCCTCCGCCTCCTTCTCCGGGTCCGCGCCCTCTCCCTGCCAGCGGCTTTTGAGCGCACGCAGGCCAAGGCGGGCGAGAATGCCCAGCGTGTGGAGGGGGCCGGGGCGGCGAAGCTGAGGGGCGGCGGCCATGGGGTTTCCTTTCCCTTATCGCGGCCCTTTTCAGGGCCTCTTTTCTTTGCCCAGCCTAGCCGCCCTTGGGCTTGACTGAAAAGCCCGCGCAGCCTATAGACGCCCCTCTGAGGCGCGTCTTGCGCCCTCGTGGGCGGTTAGCTCAGTTGGTAGAGCACAGTGTTCACATCGCTGGGGTCACTGGTTCGAATCCAGTACCGCCCACCATTTTTCCCGCATTTGACGCCTGCCCCGCCGCCTCTCGCTGAAACGTGATCGCAAGAGCCGGCCCTCGCTCGGATTTTCCGGGCTCTGTGTCCTGCCTGCATGTTAGGGCTCGGCGACTTGCTATCGGGGCCCTTGACCCGGCCCTTCTCTATCCGGAGCGTTCATGCGTCTTTCATTCGGCACAACCGGCAGCGGCCTTCACGGCGCTTTTTTGTGGACCCTCTTTACCGCCATGTCGGGGTTCCTAGCCTATGCGCTGGCAACGGGCGACTGGACGATCGGCCAGGGCTTCCGGGAGAACCAGGCGGCCGAGATCCTGCAGCTTCTCTATCTCCTCGCAGGGGCACTTCTCTTCTTCATCGCCGCCTATGGTGAAACGGCGCCCGTCCCGCGCCGGCTCTTTACCGGTCTCGGGCTTTTTCTCCTGACGGTGTTCTCGCGCGAGGTGGAGGTGGAGCGGACCTGGGCCGAGCCCTATTTCCTCTTCATCATCGAAGGTGACTTGCACTATGCGGTGCTGGGAATTTTCTGGCTGGGCCTAATCGGCGCGAGCCTGCGCTACATTCGCGCCGGTTTCGAGGCCGCCTGGGCCTGGGCGAAAACCCGGCCCGGCCTCTTCACCCTGCTCGGCATCGCGCTTTATATTTTTACCGACGCCACGGAAAAGGAAGTGCTGGTCGAGGGGAAGAACCAGTCGAAAATGATCGAAGAAACGATCGAATGCGTGGCCACCTACCTCTTTTTCGCCAGCGCCTATCTCAACCTTACCGCTCAGCGCCTGACGGCCCGTCCAGTCCATGCCACCCCCCATCCGGCAGGGCCGCTCGAAAGCCGCGGCTGAGCATTTGACCGCGCCATAGCCTGCCGCGTAAGAATGAAGACCTATCCTGCGCGGGCGACCCCGCCCGGATAGGCGGCCAAAAACGGGGCAATGCCGGATGAAGGAAAAAGAGCTCAGGCTTGCGCTTGTCTGCTATGGCGGGGTGTCGCTCGCCGTCTATATGCACGGCGTCACGAAAGAGATTCAAAAGCTGGTCCGCGCCTCGCGCATCTATAATGCGCCGCTGCTCGCCTCCGAGCGCCAGGAAAAAACCTATGCCGACCTCAATGACGACACGGCGCGCGAAAGCGATACGGAGAGCGTCTATTTCGACATCTTGAAGCGCATTGGCGAAGAAGTAGAACTGCGCGTCTTTGTCGATGTGATCGCGGGCGCTTCCGCCGGGGGCATCAACGGCGTCATGCTCGCCCGCTCGCTTGCCCATGACCTACCGCTCGACACGCACCGGGACATGTGGCTCAACAAGGCCGATGTCACGGCGCTGCTCGATGATGAAGCGATGCCAGGCAAATGGAGCAAGGTCTTCATCCGCCCGCTCTTTTGGAACATCAACAATAAATGGCTGACGAAACTTATTCCCGATGAGGAAGCACGCGAAAAAGCCTCGCTCTTTTTACGTTCGCGCTGGTTCAAGCCGCCCTTTTCCGGTGAAAAGCTGACGAATATGCTGCTCGATGCGAGCGAGAGCATGGGCACGCCGCGCACGCCGCGCGCCTCTCTCCTGCCGCTCGGGCATAGGCTGGAGCTTTTCGTCACGCTGACGGACTTTTTCGGTTTCTCGCAGAAAATTCCGCTGAACGATCCCCCTCTGATCGAAGAGCGCGAGCACCGCCATGTGCTGCACTTCAATTATTTCAAACATCCGGACGGTAAGGTGGACAGCGATTTCGGGGCGGAGAACGTTCCGGGTCTCGTTTTTGCTGCGCGCGCAACCTCGTGTTTTCCGGGCGCTTTTCCGCCTATGCAAATATCCGAAATCGACCGGGTGTTGAAAAAGCGCGGCGAGACTTGGCCGACGCGGGAGGAATTCATCCAGCACAATTTCGAACCTCTCCTCGATGCAGGGCTCGACCCCACAAGCGCCAGCTATATCGACGGTTCGGTACTGAACAATAAACCCTTTGCCGAAGCGATTACGGCGCTGCGCAACCGCCCCGCTTTCCGCGAAGTGGACCGGCGCATCGTTTATATCGATCCCGACCCTGAGGGGCGCAACAAGATCCGCAAACGCTCCCTGCCCGGTTTCTTTCAATCGATCCGCGGCGCGCTTTCCGACATTCCGCGCAACGAACCGATACGTGACGAACTGGAAACGCTGCAGCAAATCGGCAAACGTATTCATCAATACCGCGAAGTCGTGCGCGCCACGCGGCCCCATGTGGCCGATGTCGTGGCCCCTATCATCGCCGAAGACCCGAGCCTTGCCCCGAATGTCACAACCCTTTCCTATTGGCGCCATCAGGCAAATGCCATGGCCGTCTCCCAGGCGGGTTATGCCTATGACGGCTATATTCAAGTCAAAGTGCTCTCCATTCTCGATGCGCTGACCACGCTGATCGAGGAAATGAGCGCCGCCATTCAGCATCCGAGCGAACGGCTGGCGCTTTCCAATTCTCTGGAAGCCTGGGCCAAGGCGAAAGGTATTTTTCCCGTGCGCTGGCACAATCCATCAAGCGGGGACCGGGAAAAGGCCACTCAGGAATGGATCGCGTTTTTGCGGAACTTCGACAGGAATTTCCGCGTGCGCCGGTTACGCTTCGTCATCCGCCGCCTGAACGAGCTTTACCAGAAAGTCGTGGCGCAGGAGGAAGTTCATGTCGATAGCGAAGGGCTGGACGAGTTCAAGCGCCTGCTCTATCGCGCGCTCGATCATTTGCAGGCACGCACCCGGCCGGAGTTTTTCGGCACCGACTTCAAACAGCGTGTCGCCCTGCTTTTGAAAGATAAGGGCGGAAGGCTGAGCGTTGCGGAAGTTGAAGAAATCCTGAAAGCGCTCGCCCCGATCATGTCGCTCGGTGAAGTGGACCGGGAAGTGGATGAAGTCTTTTCCATCATGGCGGTGAACACGCTGCCGGAAGACGAGCGGCGCGAACTTTTGCAATCTTATCTCGGCTTCCCGTTTTTCGATGTGCTCACCTTCCCGCTGCTTCTCAACGAGGAAGTGGACGATATCGACACGATCCGTGTGGACCGGATCAGCCCGCTCGATGCCAAGGGCCTCAGCAAAGGCAGCAATATCATGGCGCTGCGCGGGCGCGACCTTGGCCGCTTCGGCGCGTTTTTCAGCCGCACCGCGCGCGAGCACGACTATCTCTGGGGGCGGCTGCAATCGGCAGAGCGGCTGGTGGACATTACCTGCAACACGCTGGCAAAAGCTGCCATTTCCCCTTCGGAACGCGACACGTTCAAAAGCCGTCTTTTCCTCACCATTCTCGATGCCGAGGAACCGCATCTCACGCGCATCGGCTCATTGATCAAGACCCTGCGCCAGCGCACACAGGAGCGCATTCGAGCGCAGGAGAAAGAATCTGCTGCAGGAAATTAAAGCAAGGCCGGATCAGGGCGCTGCCGGCACCGCGCATGTCGCTTCGGTAAAACAGGCCTGCTCATAGACAGCCCCGGAAGGGAGAGGCGCTTCCCAGTTCTCAATCCAGGCGGCGATGTCGCGGTAAACGGTTTCGGCCTGCAGATCGCGCAGCAGCATGTGATAGCCCTCGCCGTAATAAGCAATGGTGAGCGGCGCCTCGATCTTTCCCGCCATCTTGCGCACCGCCTCAGGCGGCACGATTTCATCGCGCGCGCCGTAAAGCAGCAGCACCGGCACATCCAGGCCGCCCGCCGCCTGATAGGCGTCTTCCATCAGTCCGACAAGGCCGTAAACCGCATCGATCCGGGTTTCTTTCAGGACGAGCGGATCAGCACCCAGACGTTTCAGCATCTCGATATTGTCGGAGGGCCAGATTTCGAGCCCTCGCCCACTCAGCGTTTGCCCCGGCAGCACATGTGCGCCAAGCCAGAGAGAGGTGCGGTAAAGCGGGTTGAGATTGGACCAGCCCCAGACCGCCGGCGCGGCGAGGACCACGCCATCCACGTCCAGCACTTCTTCTGCCCCGCCCAGAGCGCGCATCGCCACCGCCCCGCCCATGCTGGTGCCGAGAAGATAAATTGGAACGTCCGGATGCTCACCGCGCACCAGCGCAAGCACGGTTCGCAGATCAAGCACCATCCGCCCGCCCCCGGCCCAAAGACCGCGGCCCGGTGCGCGGCCGAAACCGCGCTGATCGTAGGCGTATAGGGAAATGCCTTGCTCTGCGAACCAGATGCCGGGCGCGGCAAACGCATTGGCGTAATCGTTCATCCCGTGAATGCCGATGATGACGGCGCGGGGGTCTTCCGCCGCCCAGACCTGTAGCGGCAGGCGCGCGGCGTCGGCCATGACGGCCATGTCCGCCTCAAGCGCCGGGCTGCGGTAATCGGTGCCTTGCACCTGAAGGCGCGGCGTGCAGGCGCTAAGAAGAAGCGCCACGCAGAAAACGGCTGCCAGACTAACGCAGGAGCCGGGCCACTTCGCCGCGCAAATGCGGGAGAACTTCTTCTTCGAACCAGAGATTCTTTTTAAGCCAAACATTGTTGCGCCAGGATGGATGCGGAAGCGGCAAATAGGTCGGGCCATAATCGCGCCAATGCAGCACCGTGTCGGTCATGCTTTTCTTGCGCGCCTTGCCCAAATGCCACGTCTGCGCATATTGCCCTATCAGCAGGACAAGTTCCAAATTCGGCAAATGCTCGAAAACCTGCGCGCGCCAGGCAGGCGCGCATTCCTTGCGCGGCGGCAAGTCCCCGCCCTTGTCGTCAAGACCCGGAAAACAGAACCCCATGGGCACGATGGCGATGCGGCTTTCATCGTAAAACGTGTCACGGTCCACCCCCATCCATTCGCGCAGCCTGTCGCCGCTCGGATCGTTGAAGGGAATGCCCGTCGCATGCACCCGCGTGCCCGGCGCCTGGCCCGCCACGCAAATGCGCGCGCTTTTAGCCGCGCGGACGACGGGGCGCGGCTCATGCGGCAGCGGTTCACCCTTGAGAGGATCTTCGGCGCAAAGGCGGCAGGCCCGAATCTGCGTCAGCAAACCGTCCAGCGATGCGGTGGCGGTGTTTTTCTTGCGTTCACTCATGCAGCCAACCTAGACCGCCGCCTGCGCCCCCGCACATCACAGACCCGTTATGAACGGGCCTCTTACTGCTGGGCCTCACGCACCAGATTGCGGCCGATAATCATCTGCTGAATCTGGCTCGTGCCTTCATAGATGCGGAAAATGCGTACGTCGCGATAGAAACGCTCGATGCCGTAATCGGCGACATAGCCTGCCCCGCCGAAAATCTGCACGGCTTTGTCGGCCACGCGGCCCACCATTTCCGAGGCGAAATATTTGCAGCAGGAAGATTCCGTGCCGACATTCTCCCCCAGATCGCGTCGGCGCGCGGCATCCAGCACCATGCAGCGGGCGGCATAAGCTTCCGTCTTACAGTCGGCAAGCATGGCTTGCACAAGCTGATGCTCGCCAATGGCGGTGCCGAACTGTTTGCGCTCGGCGGCATATTGCACGCTGTCTTCCAGAAGACGCTCGGCGACGCCCACACAGATCGCGGAAATATGCAGACGGCCGCGCTCCAGCACCTGCATGGCGGTGACGAAGCCTTTACCTTCTTTATCGCCAAGCAAACAGGAAGCGGGAATGCGCGCATCCTCGAAAATCACATCGCAAATATGCGCGCCCTGCTGGCCCATTTTCTTGTCCGGCTTGCCAAGCGTGATGCCCGGCGTATCGGAGGGCACGATGAAAGCGGAAACGCCCTTGGCACCCGGCGTTGCCGGATCAGTGCGCGCCATCAGCGTGAAAATGCCTGCCCGGTTCGCATTGGTGATGTAGCGCTTCGTGCCGTTGATCACATAATGATCGCCGTCCTTGATCGCCGTGGTGCGCAGGGAGGCGGCGTCGGAACCGGCTTCCGGCTCGGTCAAAGCGAAGCTGGCGATCACTTCACCGCTCGCAAGTTTCGGCAGCCATTCTTCCTTCTGGTCCGGGCGGCCATGCATGACGATGCCCTGGCTGCCGATGCCGACATTCGTGCCGAAGACGGAGCGGAAGGCCGGCGAGGTGCGGCCCATCTCGAACATCAACAGGCATTCTTCTTCCATGGAAAGGCCGAGGCCGCCATGCTCTTCCGGGATGGACAGACCGAAAAGCCCGAGCTCGCGCATTTCCTGCACCACATCTTCCGGCACTTCGTCCTTCTCGGAGACTTGCGCCTCGAGCGGGCGCAGCCGTTCATCGACGAAACGGCGGATGGAAGAGATAAGCTGCTCGCGGGTTTCCTGATCCAGGGCCATAGGGTCTGCCTTCCTGAATGATGATGGGGCTCTGGCGGGAGCCGGATTGGCCCGGAATTTAGGGCACCGGGCGCGCCGCGTCAAAGCGCAGGTTTGAAGGCCGGGCCGCACGAAAAATCCGGAAAACTGGTCAGTGACTAGATTTTGCCGCCCCGCCCTGCTACATAGCCACCAAATCACATTCTGGAGATTCTCTAATGGGCGAGAGTAATGCCGGGGCCCTGTTGCCCGAAGGATATGTCAGCTGGGATGGCACGGACCCGTTCGAGGATCATGCCGGGCCCTATTTCTTCAAGAAAATGGACGATGGCAGTATCCGCTGCGCCTTCGTTTCCACACCGACCCATTGTAATGGCGGCGGCTTCCTGCATGGCGGCGCATTGATGACCTTTGCTGATTACTCGCTCTTTGCCATTGCAGGCGAGCTGACGGGCGGGCCTTGCGTCACCGTCTCCTTCAACAGCGATTTTGTGGCCGCAGGCCAGGCCGGTAAGCTGATCGAGGCAACGGGCGAGGTTGTCAAAAACACAAAGAGCCTCATATTCGTTCGAGGTGAAGTGACCTGCGAAGGTGAAACGCTGATGCCTTTCTCGGGCGTCATCAAGAGAATCGGCCCGCGCAATAAATAAAACCGGCGGGGCCTCGGGAGGAAGCATGATCAAGCTCGGCGTTCTCGACCAAAGCCCCATCAGGCGCGACGGCACGGCGGCAGAGGCGCTTGCCGAGACGATCGACCTTGCCCGGCATTGCGACAGATGGGGTTATCACCGCTACTGGGTGGCCGAGCACCATAATTCGAAATCCTTCGCAGGCTCGGCGCCCGAAATCATGATCGCCGCGCTCGGCGCCGCCACCACGCGCATGCGCGTCGGCTCCGGCGGCGTGATGATGCCGCATTACAGCCCATTAAAAGTGGCCGAGCAGTTCCGCCTCCTCGAATCGCTTTATCCCGACCGTATCGACCTCGGTATGGGCCGCGCGCCCGGCACGGATCTTCGCACCACGCGCGCGCTGCAGCCCGGCCCGCAAGCCTATGACATTGCGGTCTTTCCCCAGCAGGTGGAACTCCTCATCCAGTTTCTGGAAGATGCGAACGGGCTTGAGGGGAGCGCGGGCGGTTTTCCGGACGAGCACCCTTACAAAGGCATTCACGCCATGCCGCGCGGCGAGGGTTTCCCCGAGCTTTGGATGCTGGGCTCGGGCGGTGACGGGGCCGCCCATGCCGGGCAGTTCGGCATGCCCTATTCCTTTGCTCATTTCATCAATCAGGATGCGGGCACGGGGCCGGTGGAGATTTACCGCCAGAGCTTCCGCCCCTCCCCGCGCCTCAGCCGGCCTTATGTCTCGCTCGGCGTTTCGGTGATGGTGGGTGAGACGGAAGAAAAAGCCAAACGCATCGCCGCCTCGCGCAACCACTGGGTCGTCAAGCTTTTGCAAAATCAGGCCGAACGCTTCTGGCCGGTGGAAGACGCGCTCGCCTATCCTTATTCGGATCGCGAGAAGGCCATGCTGGAGGCGGTCGAGCAGCGTTCCGTTACCGGCAGCCCGGAGCAGGTGCGCGCCAAGCTGCTGGAGATGGTGGAAACCTACGGCGCGGACGAGCTTGTCATCCTCACCATCACCCATGACCATGAAGACCGGCTGCGCTCTTACGAGCTTCTTGCCGATGCCTTTTCATTGCGCGCTCAAGAAGCGGCGGAGTGAGAGGCTCTACGCGCCTCCTTCAGGCGCAGCGCGCGGCGCAAACGTTCCTGGCGCGCCGGGGTGATGGGGTAGCGCCAGATAATGGCGATCGAGGCAAGCCACAATAAAAGCGGCAAGAGGCAATACATTGCCAGCAGCGAGAAAAGCGCCGCGTCCGAATTTTCTTCCAGCCTCGGATTGAAGCCGAACCATGAGACGATGGGCAAGGCAATGCCGACGCCCGCCGCCTCGAAAATCTTGCGCACCATGCCGAGAAAAGAAAAGAGAAAGCCGGTGCGCTGCTCGCCGGTTTTCAGCGTGTCGAGATCGGCCACATCGGCAAGGATCGACATGCCGAGCACGCCGGAAGCGGACATGGTCGCCCCGCGCACGATTGTCACCGCGAACATGGCCGGCAGCACATATCCCGCATCGAGCGGTTTGAGGCCATAGATAATGAACGGAATGATGGCGAACGCGCCCATATTGATGAGACCGGCCAGCGCAATCGCCTTGTGCTTGCCGAGCCGCGCGCCAAGGCGCACCCAGAGAGGCGTTCCGGCAAGCGCCGCGGTAAAGAGCACGAGGATGAGCACCAGCCCTTCCTCGCCAATGCCTGCCACATGATCGTAGAAGAGAATGGCAACGCTCGCATTGACCGAGCCTGCGAGCGCCCCGCAGACCGATGACAAAAGCACGATGCGGAAAGGCCCGTTTTTCAAAAGCGGTCTGATCTGACGCAGCATCTCTGCGGGCGCTGCCGTTTGCGCGGCGGCGGAAACGCCGAGACGCGCAGGGGGCTCACCGACAAAGGCAAGCAGCACGAACCCGCAAAGAGGCACGAGTATCACGGTCAGCCAGCCGAGCGAGGCCATGGCCTCCCGCGTCACGGCCTGACTCGTGCCGCCTGCCTCCACCGCTTCGGTTGCAATGACGGGCACAAGCAGCGCCAGCAAGATACCGGCAACGAGAAAAATTTCCCGGCTGCCAGTGACTTTATTGCGCTCCTCATAGCCGCCGACAAGCTCCGCCCCCCAGGCGCCGTAAGGAATGACGATAAGCGTGAAGCCGAAATAAAGCGCAACGATCGCACCCAGCAGGTAAAGCGCGCCCGCCCCTTCCGGCGGCAGGAAAAGCATATAGGCGGAGATCACCATCACCGGCAGGCCCGCGAGTATCCAGGGCCGCCTTCGGCCCCATCGCGTGCGCGTCAAATCGGAAAGCCGGCCGATCAGCGGGTCCGTCACCACATCGCTGAAGCGCGCCAGCATCAGCAAGGTGCCGATCAAAGCGAGATCGAGACCGAGCGTGCCGCCATAAAAGGGGGGAATGTAAATGGCGAGCGGCAGGCCGACCACGGCCAGCGGCACCACCATTTGTCCGTAAGCTGCCAGGCGGGCGAGCGATATCTCCCCCGCCGGTGCGCTGCGCTCCGGCATTCGGCCTCCTCCCGTTATTAGTAAATTATTCTTACTATCCGAGAGAAGCGCTGCGCAAGCCGCTTTTCAGGTGCGGTTCATCTTAGCCCGGCGATGCTTTGTCCATGGTCCTTCGGCCATGACACACCCTGTTCCTTCCCTGCCAGGGGCGGAACGCACTGGGGCCCGTATTGGGGCCCGTGTTGGGGATTGGGGGAAGAGGCGGCGTCTACCGTACCCTGGCGCCGCCTCTTGCCTTTCTTTTCCGGCCTTAAGCCTTGGCGCTGGGGCGCGCGGCAAGGCGCTGGTGCCAGGCGGTCAGGTTCTTGAATTCGGCGGGAATGTCGAGCCCGGCGAATTTCGCGAAATCGACCGTGGTCAGGCCGACAATATCGGCAACCGAGAAATAATCCCCCACCAGATAGTCATGGCCTTCCAGTTCCCGGTCCATGAACTTCATATATTTGATGGCCCGGTCTTTGTTCTGATTGCCCCATTCCGGGTTCTGTTCTTCAAGCTGCGCCATCATCGGATTGGTATGGCGGAAGAAGAAAGCGACCGGCAGCATCAGGCCGAATTCGACGCGCCGCTGCCACATATCCACATGCGCCTTTTCAAGTGCGCTGCGGCCGAAGAGCGGGGGCTCGGGATTGGTCTCTTCGAAATAACGGCAAATCGACAGTGTCTCGGTGACGATCGTGCCGTCATCGAGCTCCAGCGTCGGCACCTGGCCCAGCGGGTTGAGCTTGCGGTAATCCGGCGTCTTATGCTCGCCCTTCATCATGTTCACTTCGACATAAGGCACCTCGATGCCTTTTTCGGCGAGGAACACCCGCACGCGGCGCGGGTTGGGGGCGGCTTTGGTTTCATAGATTTTCATCTTCGTCTCCCTTTTTGTTGTTGTCGTCAGTCGCGATGAAGCGGGCAGGCATGCCGCTTCAATTCAAAATTCCGATCACCGCACCCGTCATGGAGGTCGCAAGCGTACCCGCCACAAGCGCCTTCATGGAAAGGCCGATGATTTCCTGCCGCCGGGAGGGCACAAGTGTCGTCAGACCCCCGATCATGATGCCGACGCTACCCAGATTGGCAAAGCCGCACATGGCATAGAGCATAATCATATCGGCGCGCGGGCTCAGCGCCTCTTCCGGCAGTCTGGCGAATTCCAGATAGGCCAGAAATTCGTTCAGGATCGTCTTCGTACCCATAAGCTGTCCGGCGGTGAGGCTCTCCCCCGCCGGCACGCCCATCAGCCAGACAAGCGGCGCGAAGATCCAGCCCAGCATGCGCTGCAGGGTCAGCGGCCCGCCGGCCACATCCGGCAACGTTCCAAGCACGATATTGACGAGCGCGACAAGCGCGGTCAGCACCAAAAGCATGGCGATGATGTTGAGAAGCAGCGCAAGGCCCTGCGCCGTGCCTTGCGTAACCGCATCCATGGCGCTGTGATAGCCAAGATCGGCCTCGACGCGGCCGGTCTCCGTCACCTCATCCCCCGGCACCATGATCTGCGCCATTAAGATGGCGGCAGGCAGCGAAATGAGCGAGGCGGTGATGATCTGCCCCAGCGCGCCTTCGATGACCGGGCCGACGATTGCCGCATAAAGCACGATGACGGTGCCCGCCACCGTTGCAAGGCCGACGCTCATCAGCATGAACAGCTCCGAGCGCGTCAGTTTTTCAAAATAAGGCCGGATGAGAAGCGGCGCCTCGACCATGCCGAGAAAGACATTGGCCGCCGTGCCGAAGCCCACCGCCCCGCCAAGACGCATCGTCTTTTCCAGCGCCCAGGCGAAACCGCGCGTCACCCAGGCCAGAATGCGCCAATGCCAGAAGAGAGCGGAAAGCGCGGAGATGACGAGCACCAGAGGCAGCGCCTGAAAACCGAGGATGAAAGCATGTTCGGGCGCGGTCACATCGAAAGGCGCGGGCCCGCCGCCCATATAACCGAACACAAGTGAAGTGCCCGCCTGCGTCGCCTCACTCAGCGCTTCCACCACACCGTTCAGTGCGAAAAGCACGCTGCGCGCCACCGGCACTTTGAGCAGAAAGAGCGCGAGAGCGAATTGCAAAAGAAGCCCCACCGCCACGAGACGCCAGGGAAAAGCCCGCCGGTTCTCGCTCATGAGCCATGCCAGGGCGCAAAAAACGCCGAGGCCCGTCACGCTTTGCAGCGCATATACGCTCATTCCCCTATCCCCCTGTTTTTGGCCCCGTTTCGGCCGCTGCTTTGGTTCTGCTCTGCCCGGTCAAAACGCCGCCATCATAGAGACCAAAGGCCGCTAGGCAATCAGGGAATCGCCACTTTTGCGTGAGGGATAGCCGCGAAAAATCCGCCTTTTCCGGGAGAAAACCGGCCTTTGCCTGGCGCCTTCCGAGCCGCTTGACCCCTTCCCGCCCATCGTGCACAAAGGGGCCCAATTCTGCTTCTGCGCCCCTTCAAAGGCGCGGCGGGGCGGTCTTGCGGCACCTTGCCTTTGGGCAGGTGCGGAAAGGCCCAACGCCAAAAATAATGTTCAAGGAGACGTCAATATGAGCATTCGTTACGACGGCAAAGTTGCCATCGTCACCGGCGCCGGCGGGGGCCTCGGCCGTTGCCACGCATTGGAATTCGCGCGCCGCGGCGCCAAGGTTGTCGTGAACGACCTGGGCGGTTCCGTGGACGGCACGGGCGGCAATTCGGAAGCGGCCGAAAAGGTCGTTGCCGAAATCAAGGCTGCTGGCGGTGAAGCCATCGCTAACGGCTCGTCCGTGACGGACGATGCGGGCGTCGAAAACATGATCAAGCAAACCATGGATGCTTTCGGCCGCATCGACATTCTCGTCAACAATGCGGGCATTCTGCGCGACAAGAGCTTCGCGAAGATGGAGCTGAAAGATTTCAGCCTGGTTCTCGACGTGCACCTGCTCGGCTCCGTGAAGCCGACCAAAGCCGTTTGGCCGATTATGAAGGAACAGGGCTACGGGCGCATCGTCGTCACCTCGTCCTCTTCCGGTCTTTACGGCAATTTCGGCCAGACCAACTACGGCGCGGCCAAACTCGGCGTTGTCGGCTTCATCAACACGCTGAAGCTGGAAGGCCAGAAAGACAATATCCGCGCCAATGCGCTGGCCCCGGTCGCCTATACGCGCATGACCTCGGACCTGATGCCGCCGGAAGCCGAACAGATGTTCACGCCGGACAGCGTGTCGCCGGCCGTCATGTTCCTGACCTCCGAAGATGCGCCGACGGGTGAAATCGTCTGCGCCGGTGCCGGCCATTTCGCCCGCGCCCGTATCGTGGAAACGGAAGGCATGTTCTTCGGCCAGGGCGACGATGTTGCCGAAAAGATTGCCGAGAACTGGGAAAAGATCTCCGACCTGTCCACCGCCAAGCCCTATTTCATGGGCGGCGAGCAGACCGGCAAATTCTTCGAATATGCCGCCGGCAAGAAGTAACGCCTTCTTGATAGAGCGTTTGAAAGGGAGCCTTCGGGCTCCCTTTTTGTTTTGGGGCTCCATGCGCTTATGATGAGCTTCCTTAAGATGAGAAGACGACGCCCTTGACCCGCTTGCCCGCCCTCTTCTTCGTGCTCTTTGCCGCGCTGATTTTCAGCGCTTCCGCCGCCCGGGCGGAAAGCTGCCCGCTCAAGCGGCCCATCATGTTTGGCGGGCTCGACTGGGATTCCAACGCCTTTCACACAGAAACCGCGCGCATCATCCTGGAAGAAGGCTATGGCTGCCGGACCGACGTGCTGCCCGGCTCCTCCCTGCCGCTTTTAACGGGGCTCGGGCGCGGCGATATCGACATCCTCATGGAAGTCTGGCTCGACAATGTCACCGAGCCCTGGAACGAGGCTTTGGCGCGGGGCGATGTCGTCTCGCTCGGCACGAATTTTCCCGACGCCGTGCAAGGCTGGTATGTGCCGCGCTATCTCGTGGAAGGAGATGCGGCACGCGGCATCGAAGCTGCCGCGCCCGGCCTTTCCCATGTGCGCGATCTTGCCCGCTACAAAACCCTCTTCCGCGATCCGGAAGAACCTAGCAAGGGACGCTTTTACAATTGCATTCTCGGCTGGAGCTGCGAGGTCCTCAACACAGCGAAGCTGCGCGCTTACGGGCTTGAGGACGATTTCACGAATTTCCGCCCCGGCACAGGCGCAGCCCTTGCCGCCGCCATTGCCGGAGCCTACGAGCGGGGCGAACCCGTCGTTGCTTATTATTGGGGGCCGACCTGGGTGCTCGGCGCGTTCGATCTCATGCGTCTTGAAGAGCCGCCTTACGAGCCCACGAAATGGCGCGCCTTTGCCGATGATCCGGCGAACAATCCGCCCACGGCTTATCCCACCGTCGAAGTAGTTGTCGGCGCGAATGCGGATTTTGCCGAAGGCGCGCCCCGCATCGCGGAATTCCTGACGGCTTATGAGACAAGCAATGCGCTCACCAGTGAAGCGCTTGCCTATCTGCGCGCCAATCCCGGCGCGCGTGCCCGCGATGCCGCCCGCAATTTTCTGGAGCGCCATCCGGAAATCTGGAAAGCCTGGGTAACGCCCGACATCGCCGCCCGCATCGAAGGCAAAGCGCGCACGCAAGAAAGCAGCTTTCCGAAATTTCTGGAACTCTCACTCGATGAGCCCATCAACGCAGCCACCCGCGCACTGGTGCGCAACTATGGCGGGTTATTCGAGGCGGTGAGCACCGGCCTTCTTGCCATTATTCTCGCCGTCGAAACGGCACTGAAAGCGCTTCCCTGGTGGCTCGTGCTGCTGCTCGCCGCAGCAACAGGCTATCACGCAGTGCGTCACTGGGCAGCGCCGCCGCTTTTCGCCGGGCTCTTTTTCCTCGTCGGCATGCTCGGGCTTTGGGACCTTGCGATGCAGACGCTAGCGCTGACCGCCGTTTCCGTCTTCTTCACCATACTCATCGGCCTGCCGGCGGGCATCGGCCTTGCCCGCTCGCAGCGCGCCCGCGCCATTGGCCGCCCGCTTCTCGATGCAATGCAGACATTGCCGAGTTTCGTCTATCTCATCCCCGCGCTCATGCTGTTCGGTCTCGGCAAAGTGCCCGCGCTCTTTGCCACGCTGATCTATGCAACGCCGCCGCTGATCCGCCTGACGGAGCTGGGGCTCCGGCTCGTCGAAGACCGCTTTACCGAAGTCGCCGCCGATCTCGGCGCGACGCGCTGGCAGCGGCTTTGGGATATCGAGCTGCCGCTTGCCTTGCCCAATATCATGGCGGGGATCAACCAGACGATCATGATGGCGCTTTCCATGGTCGTCATCGCCTCGATGATCGGCGCGCGCGGGCTCGGCGAGGAGGTGCTGCTCGGCATTCAGCGCCTCGATGTGGGGCGCGGGCTTGTGGCAGGCCTTGCCATCGTGCTTCTTGCCATCGTCTTCGACCGCATCACGCAGGCCTATGGCAAGCGGGCGGAACACCGCTAGACATTGCGCAAAAAAAAAGGCGGCGCCAAAGCACCGCCTTTCCCAAACTTATAAAGCCGGACCTTAAAGGCCGAGCACGGCTTTCGCCATGATGTTGCGCTGAACTTCGTTCGAACCGGCAAAGATCGAGGTCTTGCGGACGGAGAAGTAATAAGGCGCGACGGTCTTGGCATAGTCCGGGCCGATATCGGGCTCGTTCGTGTTGAGAAGCGCGTCTTCGACGAACGGGTTCACATAGATGCCCGTCGCTTCCAGCTTCAGCTCGGTACCGCGCTGCTGCAGCTCGGTGCCGCGGCATTTCAGCAGCGAGGATTCCGGGCCCACGTTCTTGCCTGCCGACAGAGCGGAAAAGATGCGCAGCTCGGTGAATTCCATCGCTTTGATCTGCGCTTCATAATCGGCAATCTTAGCGGCGAATTCCGGGTCTTCGATCAGCGGCTTGCCGTCCATTTCCTGCTCGGCGGCAATTTCCTTGATCTCGGCCAGTGCGTGGTAGAGGCCGGGCGAATAGGCGTTGCCCCGCTCGAACTCGAGCAGATATTTCGCGTAAGTCCAGCCCTTGTTCTCTTCCCCGATGCGGTTTTCGATCGGAACCTTCACATCGTCGAAGAACACCTGGTTCACTTCCTGGTGCGGCGCGGGCGTGCCGTCGAGGCAGACGATCGGCTCCACCGTAATGCCCGGCGTCTTCATGTCGATGAGCAGGAAGGAAATACCCTCCTGGGGCTTGCCTTCATTGGAGGTCCGCACGAGGCAGAAAATCCAGTCGGCATGCTGCGCCACTGAAGTCCAGATTTTGGTGCCGTTGACGAGGTAATGATCGCCCTTGTTCTCGGCTTTGCACTGCAGCGAGGCAAGATCGGAGCCGGCGCCCGGTTCCGAATAGCCCTGGCAGAACCAGATGTCGGTCGCCAGGATTTTCGGCAGGAAGTAATCCTTCTGCTCCTGGGAGCCGTATTTCATGATCACCGGCGCGCACATGGTGATGCCGAAGGGGATCGTGTGCGGCACATCGGCTTTGCCCATTTCCACGGAGAAAATGTATTTCTGCGTGGGGGTGAAGCCCGGTCCGCCAAATTCCACCGGCCAGTTCGGCGCGGCCCAGCCCTTCTTATGAAGAGCCTTCTGCCATTTCAGGTGATCTTCCTTGTCGAGATAGCCGTTCTTCGTGCGCTTGACCTTGTCGCGCAGATCATCGGTGAAATTCTCGGCAATGAAAGCCTGCACTTCCTTGCGGAAGGCTTCATCTTCGGGGCTGAATGTCAGGTCCATACCTGTCTCCCAATTTTAAAATATGACCGTGCCGCAGCGGGCGCCTTTAAAGAGCCGCCTCAGTCGATCCGGTCGAGAAATTCAAGGCCGGGCGCCCCGTCGAGCACCGCGCCGAGCGCGGGAAAGGCCGCCTGGAAATATTCGGACTTGCCATGGGCATCCAGCGCCGCCTGGCTTTCATACTGTTCCATGATCACGAAGGTCTGCGGATTGGATTTCGATTTGCACAGATCGTATTGCAGGCAGCCGGGCTCATTCGCCTTCACTTTGGACTGCAGGTCCTTGAAGACCTTCTCGAATTCCGCTTCCTTGCCGGCCTGCACTTTCATCGTCGCGACGACACCGATCACACCCATGACTGTTCCTCACCTGTTATTTGATTATGGAATCTCGTTGGGGGGCAATTTAGAGCGTTGATGCCCCGGCGGCAAATGCTTCCTGCCGCCCGATTTGCCAAATAAGCAAAGGAGATAGCGGCAATCCGCCGCCCTCCTCCGCTGTTCGTTTTTGACAAGCTCTTGGACGAATACGGTCAGGGCCTCAGCGCCCCTTGAACTCCGGCTTGCGCTTTTCGAAAAAGGCGTCGAGCGCCTCCATATGGTCTTCCGTCCCGTGGGCCAGCGCCTGCATGGAGGCGGACATGTCCATTACCGTGTCGAAGGAGCCGGTAATGCCGGCACGCATCAGCCGCTTGGTCATGCGCAGCACATCGGGGGGCTGATTGCAGATCTTGGCCGCAAGCTTCTGCGCTTCGCCCATCAGATCGTCATGAGGCACGACGCGGGAGACGAGGCCCCAGTCCTGCGCCGTCTGCGCGTCCACAATGTCGCCGGTATAGAAAAGCTCGGCGGCGCGGGCCATACCGATGATCTTGGGCAGAAGCCAGGCTCCGCCATCGCCGGGCACGAGGCCGATCTTCAGGAAGGTCACGCCGAATTTCGCGCTGTCGGAGGCAATGCGTGTGTCGCACATGCAGGCGACATCATTGCCAAGACCGATGGCCGGGCCGTTGACGGCGGCGATCACCGGCACTTCCAGGCCCCAGACAGCGCGCACGATGCGGTGAATGCGGTGCCGGTAGGTCTTGTCGGCGATGGCGATCTGCGGGCCTTCGAAGGCATCCGACTTCTCACGCATCGCCTTGATGTTACCGCCGGCGGAAAAGGCCGAACCCGCGCCCGTCAGAATCACACAGCGCACATCCCGGTCTTCGTTGATGCGGTTTGCAGCCTCGGTGAAATTGTCCGCGTCTTCCGGCTCGCCCAGCGGATTGCGCATATCCGGCCGGTTGATGGTGAGTGTGACGATGGGGCCCTTCTTTTCGAAAAGCAGCGCGTCTGAAATACCGGACATAAATCCTCCCTGAATTTTCTTTGGTTACCGTCCTTATACACCGCCGGGGGGAGCTCAAGTAAATCTTTGAAAATGCGTCATTTTACCAAGTTATCCCCAGCCGCCCGGCAACGCTGCGTCAATTTTCATAAATTTTATTCTGAATCTCCAAGCGCTTGTTAAGAACTTTCGCGGAGGCTGGCGCCCGCACGACGAAGCTCCGCCAAGGAGCAATTCCGCAACAGGGAGGGGGTTTACCGATGGGCCGGTTCAAGGTTCTGATTTCGGCATTGCTGCCCAAATCGGCCACGACCGATATCTCCACCGTTGCGGACACCGTCGCCATTGGTACTGCAGGCGCCGGCACCAAATCTGCCGCGGGCGGCGCCCGCATCCGCGCCGAGCAGCTCAGAGTCTTTGCCGAGCTGCAATCGCGCGCCTTCTATTTCGCCCCGCCCACCCTTGCCTTCTTTGCCGCGTCCTTCGCCATCGAATGGGTGAACCCCTGGTACGCCGCGCTATGGTGGGCTGCCATGATGATCGTGATGATGACCAATCATCTGACGGTCAGAAAATTTCTCGGCGAGCTTGCCCGGCGAACCGACTTTCCGGACGAATGGGAAAGGCAATGGCACTTTGTGCTGGCAGCCTCGAGCCTCACCGTCTCCGTTACCTGGGCAAGCTTTGCCTTTGTTTTCTGGGTAGACGGCAATTTTCTCAATAACGCTCTGATCATCGCCGCGCTGACCTCTTCCACCGCCCCGCTTGCCATTTTCAGCTGCTCTTATCATCCCGCTTTTTATACGACCGTGGCGCCGATCTGCTGCGCCACGATCCTCAGGCTTTTATGGACGGACCAGCCGGTCAACTGGATGGGAGCCGTGGTCTTCGTGCTCTTCACCGCGCTGCTCTCGCGCATGTGCGCTTTCGTCAACGACTTCCTGCAACGCTCTTTCTATCTCGCCGATGAACGCAAGGGACTGATCGACGCGCTCTCGCGGGAGAAAAAGGCGCTGGACCTTGCCCGGCGCAAGGCGGAAGACGCAAGCCGTGCCAAAACGCTATTCCTTGCCAATATGAGCCATGAACTCAGAACACCGCTCAATGCGATTATCGGTTTTTCGGAAGTCATGCATTCGGAGCTTTTCGGCAAGCACGCCCATGACAATTACAAGCAATATTCCCACGACATCAATTCAAGCGGACAGCACCTCTTAGGTCTCATCAACGACATTCTCGATCTCTCCCGCATCGAGGCGGGCCGGATGGATTTTTCCGAAGAACTGCTGGAGATCGAAATCCTGGCGCGTGATTGCCGCAAGCTCGTGGAGCTGCGCGCCGCCGTGCACGATGTGCGTATCGTGGAAGATTTCGATACGTCCCTGCCGCTTCTGAAAGCCGACGGACGCGCGCTGCGGCAGACCTGGCTCAATCTTCTGACCAATGCGGTGAAATTCTCGCCCCATGGCCGCTCGGTTTACATGGTGGCAAGACGGCTCGACGACGGCAGCTTGATGATCGGCGTGCATGATGAAGGCCCCGGCATTGCCGAGGATGAGATCGAGCACGTCATCCAATCCTTCGCGCAAGGGGCAGCCGGTAAAAAGAACCCGGGCTCAGGCACCGGGCTCGGGCTTGCCATCGTCAAAGGCCTTGTGGAAGAGCATGGCGGCGAGTTCCGCCTGACAAGCCGGCTTGGCGAGGGTACACGGGCGGAGGCGATCTTCCCGGCGGACCGCACGATCGACAAGCACAGCCCCGTCAACGGTATGATCGAAGACCGGGGCGCGCTCGAAGACGGGCAATCCCGCCTCGCCGTCTGATCTTAAGAACGCCCGTCCAGCGCGTCTCTGATCTTCTTATCCGTGTTGTACTGGCTCAGCGCATAGACAGACCAGATCGCAGCGGGAATCCAGCCAATCAATGTCAACTGCAGAATGAGGCAGATGATCCCGGCAAAGGGACGGCCGATGGTGAAGAATTGCAGCCAGGGCAAAAGCAGAGCCAGCAACAGACGCATGGGATCATCCTCCAATATCGCGGGTGCCCCGCTTATAGCGGCGGGGATACGCCAAGGGCAAGAAAGCACGTCTCCTTTAACGCAAAAGAAAAGGCCGCCCGGAGGCGGCCTTTACGATAGATCATTGCGGCGCGCTTAGGCGGCGCTGGAATAGCGCTTCAGGTGATGATCGACATTGCCGAACTGCGTGTCGATCATGGTCAGGCGCTTGAAGTAATGACCAACGCTCAGTTCGTCAGTCATGCCCATGCCGCCATGAAGCTGCACGGCCTGCTGGCCGACGAAACGGCCGGCCTTGCCGATCTGCACTTTGGCGCCGGAAGCCGCTTTCTTGCGCTCGGCTTCTTCTTCCTCGACCTTCAGGTTCACCATGTAGGTCATGGAGACGGACTGCTCATAAGCCATGAACATGTCGACCATGCGGTGCTGCAGCACCTGGAACTTGCCGATCGGCACACCGAACTGCTTACGCGTCTTACAATATTCGACGGTGGCTTCGTTCAGCTCTTTCATGCCGCCAATGGCTTCGGCGCTGAGCGCGGCGATGGCCTGGTCGGTAACTTTTTCGACGAGCGCCAGGCCTTTGTCGACTTCACCGATCACGGCATCGGCGCCCACCTTGACGTTCTCGAAGGTGATTTCCGATGCGCGGCGGCCATCGACCGTCGGGTAGTCACGGGTGGAAACGCCATCAGCGCCCTTGTCCACGATGAAGACGGTAACTCCGTCACGGTCGCGCTGACCGCCGGAGGTGCGGGCCGTCACGACCAGCTTGTCGGCCCAGGGAGCCGCCAGCACGACGCATTTGTATCCGTTGAGCACGAAGCCGTCGCCGTCCTTCTTCGCCGTCGTCTTCAGATCGGCGAGATTGTAGCGGCCCTGCGGCTCGGCATAAGCGAATGCCCAGATGTTCTCGCCGCCGATGATGCCGGGGATCAGCTCTTCCTGCTGAGCGGGCGAGCCGCCTTCACGCAGGAAACCGCCGGCAAGCACCACGGTTTCGAGGAACGGCTCGACGACGAGATGGCGGCCGAACTCTTCCATGATGATCATGGTGTCGATGGGGCCGCCGCCCAGACCACCCATCTCCTCGGAGAACGGCGCGGCAAGCAGGCCAAGCTCGGCGAATTGCTGCCAATAGTCCCGGCGGAAGCCTTCGTCGCTGGCGACGATCTTACGGCGGGTGTCGAAGTCGTATTTGTCCTGCAGGAAGCTCTGCACCGTATTCCGGAGCAGGGTCTGTTCCTCGCTAAACGAAAAATCCATCTCGCTACCTTCCCTGCGTTATAGCCCTAACGCGCGTTTGTTTGTCTCGGTTCCGCTGCCCCGAAGGGCCCCCTCGCGGGCCGGCTGGCACCGGTCCCAGCGCGGGACCGGACGCCAATTTCTTTTTCCGGCTCGCTAAAGCGCGAGACCGGGCGATCTGGCCCTTTTGTTAGAGGCCCAGCACCATTTTGGCAATAATGTTGTGCTGAATTTCGTTGGACCCGCCATAGATCGCGGTCTTGCGCATATTGAAGTAATTCTGCGACTGACCGGCGGCATATTCGGGTCCCGGTACATATTCGTTACCCGTCCGTTCATGTCCGTGCGGGGCATAAACGAAGCCATAATGGCCCACGGCCTCCAAAGTCAGCTCGGTAATGCGCTGCTGGATCTCCGTCCCCTTGATCTTGAGGATGGACGATTCGGGGCCCGGGCCCTGGCCTTTGCTTTCCGCAGCCAGAGTGCGCAGCTCGGTGAATTCCAGCGCCGTCAGGTCGATTTCGACCTCGGAAATCTTGGTGGAGAACTCTTCCTGGTCGAGCAGCGGCTCGCCGTCCACCAGTTCCGCCTTGGCGATGTTCTTCAGCCGCTCGATGGCTTTTTTCGAGCGTGCGACGCCGGCAATGCCTGAGCGCTCGTTGCCGAGCAGGAACTTGGCGTAGGTCCAGCCCTTGTTTTCCTCGCCGATAAGGTTTTCAGCCGGCACCTTCACATCTTCCAGGAAGACCTCGTTCACCTCATGGCCGCCATCCATGGTGATGATCGGGCGCACGGTGATGCCCGGCGTCTTCATGTCAATGAGGAAGAAGGAAATCGCGTCCTGAGCCTTAGCGTCTGGATCGGTCTTGGCCAAGCAGAACATCCAGTCGGCATGCTGGGCAAGCGTCGTCCAGGTTTTCGAGCCGTTGATGATGTAATGATCGCCTTCACGCACGGCTTTCGTGCGCAGGCTGGCAAGGTCGGAACCCGCGCCCGGCTCCGAATAGCCCTGACACCACCAGTCGTCACCGGAAAGAATGCCCGGCAGGAAGCGCTTCTTCTGCTCTTCATTGCCGAAAGTGTAGATCACCGGGCCGACCATGGAGAGGCCGAAGGGCAGAAGCGGCGTCGTTTCGGCGCGCGCGCATTCCTCGTTCCAGATGTAGCGCTGGGTGATGGACCAGCCCGTGCCGCCATATTCGACCGGCCAATGAGGAACGATCCAGCCCTTCTTATAAAGGATCCTGTGCCACATCAGGATCTGCTCTTTGGTCATGTCGCCGCGCGTTTTCAGATCGCGCAGCTCTTGGGGATAATTATCCGCGATAAACGCGCGCACCTCGTCACGGAAGGCGATCTCTTCCGGGGAAAAGCTCATATCCATGGCACCAACCTCCAGTTTCCGGCGCCCGGCGGGCCGCCGCGTTTCCTCTGTTTCTTTGCCCGTGTCCTGAAAACGGCTCCGGGCTCCGAAAAAAGGAGCCCGGCCGGGCGATTGGCCGTGAGTTTACTGACAATGTGTCAGGTTTCAAGAAAGATAAGCCGACCGCTTTCAATATCCAGCCCGGCGCCAAAAATCTTCGCGGAAATTGCCGCAGAGTCAGACCGGCCCTTTGCCTATGCGATGCGCCTTCATGAAGCCGCGGATCGCCTCTTTATGAGCCGCCGTGGTGAAGCAAATGGGCTCGGCATATTCCTCCATGGCGAGCGCCTCCTCCCAGGACATATCCGCCGCCCGGCGCATGAGAGGTTTTGCCATGGAGAGCAGCCCCTCAGGCAGCGCCTGCGCACGGGCGGCAAAGGCGCGGGCTTCATCCAGCAGCGTCTCATGCGGCACGACTTTGTTGAGGAGACCGAACTCATGCGCCTGCCCGGCGGAAAGCTCTTCACCGCTCAAATAGAGCTCCATGAAACGGTGATGGCCGATGCGGCGTGAGAAGAGCCAGTTCGTGCCCACCTCCGGCAGAAGCCCGATCTTGGCAAAGGCCGTGACGAGCCGCGCGCGCTCGGAAGCAACAATGATGTCGCAGGCAAGCGCAAAGGCAAGGCCGACACCGGCGGCCGGCCCGTTCAGCGCGGCGATGCACAGTTTATCGCTGCCCGTCAGCGCCCGCGCCACACCGCCGAACTGATAACGGATCCAGCGCCACATGCCGATGGCCCCTTCCCGCCCTTCTTTCAGGATCGTGTCGGCAAATTCCATAAGGCGCATATCACCGCCTGCCGAAAAGGCCGGGTCGCAGCCTGTCAGGATAAGCACCTCCACATCCGGGCGGCGCAGCGTTTCCTCTATGCGTTCGCGCAGCTGATAGCAAAGCGTGGCGCTCAGCGCATTGTAGCTTGCCGGATCGTCCATCGTGACGGTGGCAATTCCTGCCTCGATCTTAACCCGGACAAGTTCGCGCTCATCACTCATGGCGCTTTCGATGAGGTTGCGGTAGCCGGGGGTCTTTGCCGTATTTTCCATGACGCTCTCCTTTCGCTGTGAAGATTTCACGTCCGGGATAAAGCGGAAGGGACGCCAGGCCGCGCGAATTCACGGCAACGGGGCGTTGAAGAATTGGAAAAGGTGGCGGCGGCCGAAGTTAAACCGCGCCATTGCCGAGCTTTGCGCGCATGCAAAGCCATTCGCGCAATTGCCGGATCGGCTGTTCTTCCCAGCGGCGCGGCTCGGCAACGAAGTAAAAGGCGCGGCCAAGATCGAGCACCGGCAAGTCCGCCTGCCTAAGACGGCCCGCCTTCAGATACGGCAAAGCAAGAATGCGCGGGGCGAGCGCCGCGCCGAGACCGTTTGCCGCCGCCTCCAGCATCAATTGCGCGTTCTCGAAAATCTGGGGCTTGCCCGGCACGGCAGACATGCCCAGTTCATCGAAGAAGCCATGCCATGCATCTTCCGCACCGCTGACACCGAGAAGCGGTGTTTTGCTCAGCGCTTCCCCATCCAGCGGCTCAGCCGCAAAGACCGCAAGCGCGCCGTCGATCAGCCGCTCGGCTTTCACATCTTCCCAATTGCCGAGCCCATAGCGGATGGCGGCATCCACCGCGCCGCGCTTGTGCCGCGTGACATGGGGACCGGTTTCGATTTTCAGATCGAGGCCGGGATGCGTGTCATGGAAATTCCTCAGCTCACCGATGAGCCAAAGCGCGGCAAGCGAGGTTGGAAGATGCAGAACGAGTTTGCCGCTTTCCGCTTTTGCAGGCGGCGCGAGGATGCGGCCAAGTTCATCGACGATGGGAGAAAGCTCGGCAAACAGCGAAAGGCCGCGCGGGGTAAAGGAAAGCGACGCGCCGCTGCGCAGGAACAGCGCTTCACCGACCAGCGCTTCAAGCCCCGCCACCCGCTTGGACAGCGCGGAGACGGTGAGGTTCAATTGCTCTGCGGCACGGGAAAAACTTTGCGCCCGGCCCACCGCGACAAAAGCTTCCACGCCCAGAAGACTGGGCAGACGGCGGGAAGACGATGGTTCGGGCGGTGTGCTCACAGTCCTTCCCTCAGTGAGACGCTCTTGGCGTGCGGGTCAGTTATTCCCGTCCTCGCGCGGCGCGGTCTGCTGGATAATGGCGACGGCCTTTTTGAGCTGACTTGCAGCAAGCGCCGCGCCCAGCCCGTGTTCCGCCTCGATCGCATAATTCAAGACCGGCTTCAGGCCGAGCTCTTTCAGGAGCCGGTCATGAGCAGGCCCCGCGCTATGCGCGGCCATGCAATGATCGAGCGCGCGCGGGTTGGCTTTAAAGAGCACCGCTGCCGCTGCCGTGCTGACGAAACCGTCAAGCAGCACGGGAATGCGCTGGTAGCGCGCAGCGAGAATAGCGCCTGCAATCGCCGCCATTTCACGCCCGCCCAATTTGCGCAGCAGTTCGAGCGGATCATTGCCTTCTTGCGTGCGCGCCAGGGCCGCCTCGACCAAAGCCTTGGCGGGATCCGCGACATCGGGCATCAAACCTTCCAGCCAGTCTTCCGCTCTGCCGCCGAAAAGCGCGGCGGCAAGGGCGGCGGCCACCGCCCGGTTGCCGCTTCCCGCCGCGCCGAGGCAAAGAAGGTCGGCGCCGCCCGCAATCGCTTCCATACCGAAGGCCATGGTCGCCGCGCAGGCCGGTTCGTCCAGCGCGTCGTCCTCGCCGATATCCGGCGTCGGCATATCGAGCGCGAGATCGAAGACTTTCAGTCCCATGCCGATCTCGAGCGCGATCTGATTGACCGGCGCGCCGCCTGCCGCCATCAGCTCCACCTGCTTTTGCGTATCCGGCTCACCGGCGGGCGCAAGGCCGCGGGCAGCCGCGCCGTGGGTGGAGGCGAAAACGGCAAGCAAGGGGCGCAGCACCATCGGGCCTTCCGCCTGCCAGGCGGCCAGCCATTCGGCCATGGGCGCCAGGCGGCCAAAGGCTGCAACGGGCCAGGCGCGCGCCGCCGCTTCATCGCGGGTCTTCACCCATCTTTCTTTATCGGGGCCCGGAAGCCCGGAAAGAAGATTTCGAATGTCGTCGAAAGGAAGTCCGCTGGCTGCGCGCATAAGAAACTCTGTCCCGATTTCCGCCCTTCACGCCTCCGCCCCGCGCGGAGAGTTTGAATTGGCGGCAATCCTGTCTAAATCTGGAGCACGGGATGCAAAATACCCTGAAGAAACAAAAGGGAAAGATCGACGCCGTGCAGGGCGTTCCTATACCTTATTGCGTATGACACACAACCGCCAAAGCGATGCCGAAGACAGCCAGGATCCGCGCCAGGGCCCTCGCCACTGGCAGGATGTGAACCCGGCTGCCCTTTTTGCCGACTTTAAAAGCGCCCTTTCCGCGCTGACCCGGCTGCGCGCGCCCGAAGCGGAGGAAATGCCGCCGCGCGCCCAGCGGGCCTATCCTTTCGCCGGGGCCTTGATCGGGCTTCTCGGCGGGATCGGCTTTTTGCTGGCAAGCGGCATCGGCCTGCCAGCCCTTGTTTCCGGCGCGATTGCCGTGGGCCTCATGGTGACGGCGACGGGGGCGCTTTCCGAGCGCACTTTCGTCAAAGCCATCGACCGGCTTGCCAGCCAATCCAAAGGCCCCCGGCTGGTGGGCGGGGAAGCAGCGCCCACCGGCATGATCGCGCTCGTGCTGATCCTCATTGCCAAGGTGAGCCTGATTGCGGGGCTCGGAGAAATCGGCGGGGCGGGCCTTGCGCTGACCGCGCTGATTGCGGCAAGCGCCGCCGGTTACACCGGCCCCGTCAGCGCGCTTCACTTTGCCTATAATGTGGATGAAGACGCGCCGGACCGGCCGACAGAAACCGTGGTGCTGCAAGCGCTGATCTTTTGCGCGCTCATCGCCTTTCTCACGCTCTATGTCTGGACGGCGCTTGCCGGACTGCTCGGCGCTTTCATCGGTGTCATTCTATCCGGCATTCTTGCCGTGCGCCGGGGCAAAGCCTTTCTGCATGATTCCCTCGCCATTGTCGGCGAGACGACCCAGATTGCCTTTCTGGCCGCGAGCTATATGGTGCTCACCGGATAGAGAGGCGAGCCATGGCAGAAGAAATCGAAAGCCCTTGTATCGGGGTCTGCGCAGTCGATGGGCGCAGCGGCCTATGCGAGGGATGCGGGCGCAAGCTGAAAGAGATTGCAGGCTGGCGCGGCTATAGCGCGCCGGAGCGGGCCGAGATCATGGCCGCCTTGCCGGAACGCATGAAAGCGGCGGGCTTTAAAATCCGCGAGCGGACCTGACTTATCCTGCGTCGCGGTCGGCTTTCAGGCCGAGCGGATTTGCATCGAGCACCTTGCCGGAAAGCGCGCCCAGCCAATCGAGCCCCTGGCGCAGCCGCACGACTTCCCCGATGACGACGATGGCCGGGGCCTTGAAGCCCGTGCGCTCGATATCGGCGATGACACTGCCCAGATCGCTTTCCAGGGTTTCCTGATCTTTTAGCGTGGCATTTCGCACTAGCGCCACCGGCTCATCGGCGCTGCGCCCGTTTTCGCGCAGGATGTCGACAATGCGCGGCAGATGGGCAAGCGCCATGTAGAGCACGATGACGGGCGAGCCCTTGGCGATCGCGGCCCAATCGAGATGTTCGGGCACTTTGCCGCTTGCGGTGTGGCCGGTGACGAAAGTGACGGCATGGTTCGTGTCGCGGTGGGTGACGGGAATGCCCGCATAGCCAAGGCCGCCGACACCGGCGGTGACACCCGGCACGATGCGGAAGGGGATGCCGGCTTCGACAAGCGCCAGCCCCTCTTCCCCGCCCCGGCCGAAGACGAAAGGATCGCCGCCCTTCAGCCGCAGCACGCGCTTGCCCGCGCGGGCAAGCTCGACAAGGCGGGCGGAAATATCGCGCTGCTTCGGGCTCGGCTTGCCGCCGCGCTTGCCGGAATATTCGAGCGCGGCCTTCGGCGAGGCGAGTTTCAGCACCGCCTCATCCACCAGGGCGTCATACACAATCACATCGGCCTGGGAGAGCGCATTCCAGGCATGGAGCGTCAACAGCCCCGGATCGCCCGGACCGGCGCCGACAAGCCAGACCCAGCCAGGCTCGAACCCAGGCAGACCAAGGCCTTCAGCCGCGCGGTCAAGCGCGCTGCCTGCGTCTTTTTCAGACGCCGGGGCACCGGAAGCGCCCGCCCCAGAAGGACCAAGAGGGATGATATCTGCCGCCATGAATTCACCAATTATCTGCGTGAATTAAATCAATTCACACCGCACCACGTAAATAATCACTTATCCCCGCCTCTGCAAGCCCCTGCGATACTGGCGCGAGACCCGCACTTTAACCGGAAAGCACCGGAAAATCCGCCCGGCGGCATCACGAAAACCGCCGAAGGCTCGAATCCGCCCGAAAGAGGGAAAGAAACGGCAATAATTTGGAGGCTACACTCACCCCATGAGAGACAATCGCTGGACATGGCTCGGCCTTTTCGGCCTCGCGCTCGCCGCGCTGATTTATGTGCTTCATTCGCGCTATCCGGGCGTGCTGGGCCGGGAGGACGCGCAGATGCGCCTCGTTTATGCCGTGGCGCTGCTTTCCTTTGTCGGGGGCAGCTTCGTGCTCGGCTGGCGGGGCAGCGCGGGCCTGGCGCTGAAACAGGCGCTCGTCTGGGTGACCATCGCGCTCGGTCTGATCATCGGCTATGGCTACCGGGACGCGTTCTATACGCTCGGCGCGCAGGTGCGCTCCGAACTTGCCCCGTCAAGTCCGCAGCAGACGGGGCCGGGCACCGTCACGCTCGCCTCGACGCAGAACGGGCATTTCCTCGCAGACGCCCTGATCAACGGCACGCATGTGCGCCTTCTCGTCGATACCGGCGCGAGCGATGTGGCGCTGACCATGGAGGATGCGCGGCGGCTCGGCTTCAGGCCGCAGGAGCTTTCCTACACCGTGCCCTATCAGACAGCAAACGGGCTTGCCTTTGCCGCGCGCGTCACGCTCGATGAAATCAAGCTCGGGCCCATCATCCAGCGCAATGTCCGCGCCTCGGTGATGAGCCAGGGGCTCGACCAGTCGCTGCTCGGCATGAGCTTTCTGGGGCAATTGCGCTCGCTGGAAGTGCAAGGCAGCCGGCTCATCCTCAAACAATAATTTCAAAGAGCAGCGGGCAAGGCGGCCTTCGCCCCTGTTACCGGCTGCCGCTTCGCTGTATCTTACCGGCTCTTTCAGGGTGCCGTCCGGCGCCCCTCATCAGTTCATTGGGGATGTGATTTCATGCTGCCCGTACCGCGCGCCGATCTCAAACCGAATACCGAAGCCTTCGAGACGACACCGCTCGTCGCGCCGACCGGCTTTCGCGAATATGACGCGCGCTGGCTCTTTCCCTCGCAGATCAATCTGCGCGGCGTGCAGGCGCTCGGCCTCGGGCTCGGCACGCTGATCCATGAAATGGGTATCGAACCGAAAATTTCCGTCGGGCACGATTTCCGCGGCTATTCGGGCTCGATCCAGCAGGCGCTGATGAACGGGCTGATGGGCGCGGGCTGTGAGGTGTTCGACATCGGCCTTGCGCTTTCGCCGGTCGCTTATTTTTCGCAATTCGCGCTCGATGTGCCCGCCGTTGCCATGGTGACGGCAAGCCACAATGAAAACGGCTGGACGGGCGTCAAGATGGGCGTCGAGCGCCCCCTCACCTTCGGGCCGGATGAAATGTCCCGGCTGAAGCAGATCGTGCTCGAAGGCGCTTATCA
>DGNO01000006.1:366593-406352 GCA_002389665.1 Rhodobiaceae bacterium UBA4490 | reverse complement strand
ACTTCAAAGAGAAGCCGAAATGTTAGATTCCAGAATCGGTCGGCTGTTTGACGCACTGGAGAAAGGCATAAAAATGGATTGGGAGCGCCTGCGACAGCTGCAAGATAGGCGTGATGAGATTAAAGCTATGCCGCAGATCCCCGACATTGAGGCTGGCCACTACGACATCTTGACCAAGCTGCAAGGCTCGTTCGACGCAGTGCGAGCGGAATGGGATAACCGGAAATACGCTTCCCCAGTTCGAAATCTACTGCAAATGACAGTTCATAAGATCGTGTGCACACCAATAGATGGCCAAAGGTGCGGAGAGACAGTTGATGTCCAACTGAAGCCAGTTCACGAATGGGGGGAATACTACGCCCATATTCACGCGCACTGGCCGCATGTTGGTACCGGCACATCATCGATAACTGCAACGCAGATCCGCGCCCAATCAGCAAACCTCCTCATTGATCACTAAGCGCGCTTCCTCCTCTAACGAAGTGCCGCAACAGGTTGCCACTCGTAATGGACGGAGACGCTCCTCGCTTTGTCAGCAGCAAACATGCCCCTTGTGCATGATCATGCCTCCCACAAATTCGGGAGAAGTTAGGCAAACTCCGACAATCTCGAACAAAGTTAGGCAAACTCCGACAATCTCGAACAAAGTCAGACAATCTCGGACAAACTCCGACAATCGCTTTCGATCATAGACACTTAGATGGCGTGAAAAATCATGCGTGGCCACCATCCTGTTGGCTAAGCGCTCGCAGATTGTGATGGATCGTTTCCCGCAGAATTGAAGACTGCAGCATGGAGTAGAGATAGGCCGCTGGGTTTTTGATGCCACGCTTATCGACTGCGACAAGGACTGCAGCCAGCGCCGCCCAGCCGTGTTTGGCAACCGCTTTCTGCCACACCTCGGGCCTTATCCGAACGTATTGGCGTAGCAACCAGACAATCGACCTCGACACCTCCTGAATGGCCGAAGGTGACGGATCACCGCAAAGCAGCTCTTCCAGATGGTCTCTCGACAATTGCCGCTGCAAAGTCGGGGAGGCCTCGGTCATCAGACAGACGAGGTCCATGTCGCTATCAGCTCGAGAGGAGTGAAATTGGACAGGGGGAGGGCTCGTCCGCCCCCCTTCTGCTTGCCCTTGTACAAGGTCTGTAAGACCAGAGGTTTTATTGTAAAGGTTTAGGTGGACGTCCGTATCCACCCTTCGGGCACGGAAGGACTTCTCCGGGTCGGGATCGTCCGGGCTCTCTGCAGGAGCTGGAAGATCGATGCGTTCTTCATTCAACCGCTCCCTCTCTTTGCGTTTCTTGTCGTCAAATTCCACAAGAGCATTTTCGAGCTCCGGCAATCGTCTCGCCAGAGGACGCAAGTCAATACCGCCAGCGCCATACCTCTGGTTGGCATTTGTGTAGCGGCGCACCAGCCATCCATGCTCCTCCAACTGACCTAGTAACCTTCTGGCGGATCGCTCAGTCAGGCCGCAAAGACCGGCGAGGCGTGCATTGCTGATGGTGGTTTTGACGTTTCCGGTTTTCCACGTATCCCGCTGCGTGTGCTGGATCAAGACGATCAGAACTTCCTTGGCCTTACCAGGCAGGTCCGGCTCCAGAAGCGAGAATGCCATTCCCACAAGAGCGAAAGCTTTGATCGATGCGTAGCCAGGTTCTCCGGCAAATTCTTCTGCAAGCATGTTCACTGCCTCAAAATTGCCGGCACGTTTCACGAAACCTTTTGCAACAACAGCCTCGGCGCCAGCGTGAATTTCACATCCAATAATTTCCATTTGCGTTCGGCATCGGCTCGAAGTCCTGCGCACTGCATCAAGCAGTTGACAACAGGAGACCGTCGCCTAGAATCGTGCTCATCTTTGTAGGAGCGCATTCCAAGCGTTTTCAAAAGCCCCGCAGTTCCAGCTGCGGGGTTTTTACTTTTCGGAAATCATCAAGCCAAAATCGTAGCCGTCCCTTCAATTAGGGCTTGCTGGCTCACCGGCATTTCGTAGTAGAATCGCCGTGTTATGACTCTTTGGGTGGCTAGAGAGTGGTGGAGCCAGGCGGAATCGAACCGCCGACCTCTTGCATGCCATGCAAGCGCTCTCCCAACTGAGCTATGGCCCCGTACCATCTCGGTGAACCGGATTTGGGATGCCGCGGGCCTTCGAAAAAGGCCGGGCGCCGGTTTTGCTGCGGCTCTTCTAGTCGATTCAGCCGCTGGCGTCTAGGGGGGCGGATATAGGCTGCATCGTGCCCGAGATCAAGCAAAAGTTGCAGCACCGCCCGCGCTTTGCCGCAGCTTTTTTCCAAGCTGCGGCAAAAGCCGTTTCTTAGTTGTCGTCGTCCTTTTCGACCCCGCCGCGCACGATGCTGGAGACGCCGTCATCGCTGTCCTCGTCATCATCGAGGAAATCGTCGTCTTCATCATCGTCCACATCGACGTCGATATCGATATCGTCCTCGAAATCGATATCGTCCTCATCGCTGTCCTCGTCCGTGTCCTTGGGCTCGGGACGCTTTTTCGGCTTCGGCGTTTCGACGGGCGGCTTGGGCGCTTTCGTGCGCTTGGCCGTCACATCCTCAGGCACGAATTCGTGGCCGCATTTGGGACAATGCGCCGGATTTTTTGTAAGGTCGTAGAACTTCGCGCCACACTCCGGGCAGTCGCGTTTCGTTCCAAGTTCTGGCTTCGCCACAGTTCACTGCTCCCCGCACTTACGAACAGATTTTCCCATTGCCATGAAGCAAGCCTCCTGTCAAAACCTATTCGCGTGTTGCGCGCCAAGTTTACATTTTTTCGTCCGGTTGCAACCGCTTAAGGGCGCCGCGCCGCGCCGCAACCCACTTCTCAAGCCCCGTTCCGAGGCCGCCTGGTCATGACCCTCACCGCCCATCCCTCCCGCGCCCTGCAAGGCACCATTGCCGTGCCCGGCGACAAGTCGATTTCCCACCGCGCGCTGATGCTGGGAGCACTTGCCGTAGGCGAAACGCGGGTCAGCGGGCTTCTGGAAGGCGAGGACGTGCTTGCCACAGGCGAGGCGCTGCGCCAGATGGGGGCCGAGATCACCCGCCATGCAGACGGCACCTGGTCGATCTGGGGGGTCGGCGTGGGCGGGCTGAAAGAGCCCGAAACCGCGCTCGATTTCGGCAATTCGGGCACCGGTGTCCGGCTGATGATGGGCATCGTTGCAGGCCACCCCATCACCGCCACTTTTATCGGCGATGCCTCGCTTTCCAAGCGCCCCATGGGCCGCGTCATCACGCCGCTCACCGAAATGGGTGCCCATATCCATGCGCGCGAGGGCGGGCGCCTGCCGCTCACTCTGACGGGAGCCGAGCGCGCGCTGCCCATCACCTATCCGCTGCCCGTCGCCTCCGCTCAAGTTAAATCCGCCGTGCTTTTTGCCGGGCTGAATGCGCCGGGCCAGACGACGGTGATCGAGCCCGCGCCGACACGCGATCATACCGAACTCATGCTGAAAGCTTTCGGCGCCCAGGTCGTGACAGAAGAAGGCCCGAAGGGCGTGCGCGTCATCCGCGTCACCGGCGAGCCGGAGCTGAAAGCCTGCACGCTCGCCGTGCCGGGCGATCCCTCTTCGGCGGCTTTTCCCGTCGTCGCTGCGCTGATCACACCGGGCTCGGACATCACCGTGACCGGCATTACCCTCAACCCGCACAGATCAGGGCTCTATACGACGCTGATCGATATGGGCGCGGATATCGAGATCCTGAACCAGCGCCAGGAAGGCGGCGAGCCCGTCGCGGACCTGCGCGTCAAGGCAAGCGAATTGAAAGGCATCGAAGTGCCGCCGGAGCGCGCGCCTTCCATGATCGATGAATATCCGGTGCTGGCCGTCGCCGCTTCTTTTGCAGAAGGCAAAACGGTGATGCGCGGGGCCGAGGAGCTTCGGGTAAAAGAAAGCGACCGCATTGCCGCCACCGCCGCAGGCCTCAGAGCCAACGGGGTGAAGGTCGAGGATCTGCCGGACGGCATGATCGTCGAAGGCCGCGCCGGCAGCGTGGAAGGGGGCGGCCATGTCGCCACCCATATGGACCACCGCATTGCCATGTCCTTCCTCACGCTTGGGCTCGGCGCACAAAAACCCGTCACCATCGATGCGGGCGAGATGATCGCCACGAGCTTTCCGGACTTCACCGGGCTGATGCGGCGGCTGGGCGCGCAGCTGGAATCCGGAGCGAACGCATGATCATCGCGATCGACGGACCGGCTGCTGCCGGCAAAGGCACGCTTGCCCGCCAGATCGCCGATCATTTCGGTTATGCCTATCTCGATACCGGCTCGCTTTACCGGGCCGTTGCCCATGCCGTGGTCCGGCAGGGAAAAGAGCCTGGCGATGAGGCCGCCGCCCTGAAGGCCGCCCAAGAACTCGATCCCGCCACCATCGACCCGAAAGCCATCCGCACCGGCGAAATCGGCCAGGCTGCTTCCATCGTGGCCGCCATGCAGCCCGTCCGGGACGCGATCCTGGCTTTTCAGCGCAATTTCGCCGGAAATCCACCGGATGGCGCCCCCGGCGCCGTTCTCGACGGGCGGGATATCGGCACCGTAGTCTGCCCCGGGGCGGATGTGAAACTTTTCGTCACGGCAAGCGCCGAGGTCCGGGCCCATAGGCGCTGGCTCGAACTCAAGAATTCGGGGTCTGCGGTCTCCGAGACACAAGTACTGGAAGAAGTACGCGAGCGGGACAAGCGCGACCGGGAACGGACCCATTCCCCGCTCCTGCCCGCCGCCGATGCGCACTTGCTCGATACCTCGGATTTGAGTATAGAAGCGGCATTCAAGGCCGCTCTTGCCATTATAGAGAGTGGGCGGGCGTAGGTGCGTGTTCCTTCGGTGAAGGCGCACCTTGAGGCGTTTGCCGATCCTGGGGAGCTTAAAGAGCCCCGCCGGATGCTTTGATTAGCTAAAAACCCTTGTTTCCTCGATGCCCCGAGGCACCGAATGACCGCGGGGAAGACCGCCGGAGCCAACCGTCGGCCGGAAATTTATTGATGACGTTAGGAGAAACGACTTGTCAGAAAGTCTCAACCCGACCCGCGACGATTTCGCGGCTATGCTCGAAGAAAGCTTCGAGCGCAATTCCGCCGAAGAAGGCTCGGTTGTCAAAGGCACCATCGTTGGTATCGAAAACGACCTGGCCATTATCGATGTCGGCCTGAAAACCGAAGGCCGCGTCGCCCTTAAAGAATTCAGCACCCCCGGCCATCCCGCCGATCTTTCCGTCGGCGATGAAGTGGAAGTCTTCCTCGACCGGATCGAGAACGCGATGGGCGAGGCTGTTCTCAGCCGCGAAAAAGCACGCCGCGAAGAAGCCTGGGTGCGCCTGGAGAAAGCCTACGAAGCCACCGAACGTGTGGAAGGCCAGATCTTCGGCCGCGTCAAAGGCGGCTTCACGGTCGACCTCGACGGCGCCGTCGCCTTCCTGCCCGGCAGCCAGGTCGATATCCGCCCGGTGCGCGATGTCGGTCCGCTTCTCAACATTCCCCAGCCTTTCCAGATCCTGAAAATGGACAAGCGCCGCGGCAACATCGTTGTCTCGCGCCGCGCCGTTCTGGAAGAAACCCGCGCCGAACAGCGCCAGGAGCTCATCGAGAACCTCAAAGAAGGCGATGTGCGCGACGGCGTGGTCAAGAACATCACCGATTACGGCGCGTTCGTGGATCTGGGCGGCCTCGACGGGCTTCTGCACGTCACCGACATTTCCTGGCGCCGCGTCAACGACCCGCGCGAGGTTCTGTCCATCGGCCAGACCGTGAAAGTGCAGGTCATCAAGGTCAATCCGGACACCCAGCGCATCTCGCTCGGCATGAAGCAGCTTGAAGCCGACCCGTGGGAAGGCGTCGAAGCGAAATACCCGGTGGGTACGCGCTTCACCGGCCGCGTCACGAACATCACCGATTACGGTGCATTCGTGGAACTGGAAGCGGGCGTCGAAGGCCTGGTGCACGTCTCGGAAATGAGCTGGACCAAGAAAAACGTCCATCCTGGCAAGATCGTTTCCACCAGCCAGGAAGTGGAAGTCATGGTGCTCGAAGTCGATCCGGCCAAGCGCCGCATCTCGCTCGGCCTCAAGCAGTGCATGGACAACCCCTGGGCCGCTTTCGCAGAACGCTATCCCTCCGGCACAGAAATCGAAGGCGAGATCAAGAACATCACCGAATTCGGTCTGTTCATCGGTCTCGACGGCGATGTCGACGGCATGGTGCACCTGTCCGATCTCGACTGGAACCGGGCTGGCGAAGACGCCATCCAGGACTACCAGAAGGGTCAGGTGGTCAAGGCCGTGGTGCTCGACGTGGACACGGAAAAAGAGCGCATCTCGCTCGGCATCAAGCAGCTCGATGGCGATCCCTTCGAAGCGGCTGCCGGCGAATTGCGCAAGGGTGCGACCGTCACCTGCACCGTTGCCGCCATCCATGAGAACGGCATCGATGTGACGGTGGGCGAAGAAGGCATGACCGCCTTTATCCGCCGCGGCGATCTGGCCCGTGACCGCGGCGACCAGCGTCCGGACCGTTTTGCGGTCGGTGACAAGGTCGATGCCCGCATCACCAATATCGACAAGGCAAGCCGCCGTCTCAGCCTCTCCGTCAAGGCGCTGGAAATCGCCGAGGAGAAACAGGCTGTGGCTCAGTACGGCTCGTCGGATTCGGGCGCCTCGCTCGGGGATATCCTCGGCGCGGCTCTGAAAGAAAAGCAGGGCGGCGGGGACGAATAATCCCCGCGGCACTGCCGGGCGGGACAAAATTCTCCGTTCGGGTTAGGCTGGTCCCAGTAATCCAGTCCGCCCGATCAAGAGGATGATCCTGTGTCGCTCGATACCGATCTGATTATCGACAGGCGGCGTCTCAAGCGCCGCCTGTCTTTTTGGCGCTTCGCCGCCATTATCCTGCTCGCTGCCGGCCTCTTCGCCTTCTTCGCGCAAAATGCAGGCTTTACCCCCTCTCATCAGCATATTGCCCGTATCTGGGTTTCCGGTGTGATCGTCGACGACACCCGCGTCCAGGACATGCTCGATGAGATCAAGGAAGACGAGAACGTCTCCGCGCTTATCCTGCGCATCGACAGTCCAGGCGGCACGACTACGGGCTCGGAAGCCCTTTACGAAAAAATCCGCGAAGTGGCCGAGGTGAAGCCGGTCGTCGCCGTGCTCGGCACGGTTGCCGCCTCGGGCGGCTATATCGCCGCCATTTCCGCCGATCATATCGTTGCCCGCGGCAACACGATCACAGGCTCGGTGGGCGTGCTTTTCCAATGGGCGCAGATGAAAGAGCTGCTCGGCCATATCGGCATCGAGATGAAGGAAGTGAAATCGAGCCCGCTCAAAGCCGAACCCAACCCCTTCTCCGAGCCCTCCCGCGAGGCGATCCGCGCCACCCAGGCCATGATCGACGCTTCTTATGACTGGTTTTTGGGCCTTGTTCAGGAACGGCGGGGCTTCGATGAGGCCCGCGCCCGCGAGCTCGGCGACGGGCGGGTTTATACCGGCTGGCAGGCCAGGGAAAACGGCTTGATCGATGCCATTGGCGGGGAAGCCGAAGCCCTTGCCTGGCTCTCCTCGGAGCGCCAGATCGACAGCGAATTACCCGTGGAAGACTGGGAAGTGCGCGAGGAACCTTATGAACTGGCCACCTTTATGGGCCGGGCCATGGGTGAGGCGGTTTCGCAAGCAATTGTCGAAACAACCCAAAAAACGTTGCAGACAGAGGGACTTACGCTTGACGGGCTGATAAGCGTTTGGCAACCTGACCGCCGCTGACGGGTTGGAGCGGCACTGCCGCCCCTCCCCGCGCCAAAGAAGGGGTTGGGAGCCATGATCAAATCGGAACTCGTTGCCAAGCTGGCGCAAGCCAATCCGCATCTGTTCCAGCGGGATGTCGAGCGCATTGTCGCAACGGTTTTCGATGAGATCAGCGCGGCGCTGGCCAGAGGCGACCGGGTTGAGCTGCGCGGCTTCGGCGCTTTCTCCGTGAAGTCCCGCCCCGCGCGCACCGGCCGCAACCCGCGCACCGGCCAGCCGGTGCATGTGGACGAGAAATTCGTGCCTTTCTTCAAGACGGGCAAGGAACTGCGCGAGCGGCTGAATGACGGCGATGGCGGCAGCGACGACGACGATAATTGAGTCCTGCCGGCGGATCATGCGCCGGGACCCGCAATAGGAGCGGTCTTTGAGAATTCTGTCCTGGCTTTTGCTGCTGCCGCTTTGTCTGGTCACGCTTTATCTGGCGGTGGCCAACCGGCACAGCGTGCTTTTCAGCCTTGACGCGTTCGAGCCGGAAAACCCGGCCATTGCGCTCGAAATGCCACTTTTCCTGGTGGTGCTTGCCGCGATCTTTCTGGGCATGCTGATCGGCGGCGCCGCCGTTTTGACCGGAAGGTGGCGCAAGGACCGCGCCCGCAAGGCAAAGAGCGGCGCCAAAACCGTTACGGGCGGCTCGACCGCCGTCGTGCCGAGCAAAATGGGCTAACGCCCGGCTCTCTCAAGGCCGCCCCGTCCCATTTGCCTTTACCTTCAAAGCCCCCTGCCCGGCTTATGGCCGAGCCGCGCCGAGGCTGCTATAAGGCCCACACTTCGCCTGCCCCAAACCGCCGACCGCGATGGAAGGAGATACCTTATGAGCCAAACAGGTACACAAAACTGGACCGTCTATCTTTCCGGTGAAATCCACACGGACTGGCGCGAGCAGATCGCCGAGGGCGTACGGGCGAAGAACCTGCCCGTCACCCTGGTATCGCCCGTCACCGATCATGCCTCTTCGGATGAATGCGGCGTGCGCATTCTGGGCGATGAGGAAAGCAATTTCTGGACGGACCATAAGGGCGCGAAGGTGAACGCCCTGCGCACGCGCACGTTAATGGAACGATCGGATATTGTGGTTGTCCGTTTCGGGGATAAATATAAGCAGTGGAACGCGGCCTTCGATGCAGGCTATGCGGCCGCGCTCGGCAAATCGATCATCACGCTGCACGACCCGGCGCTGACCCATGCGCTCAAAGAAGTGGACGGCGCGGCCATGGCCGTGGCAAGCGAGCCCGGGCAGATCGTTGACATTCTGGATTACGTGATCAACGGCGCCCTGCCTGCCAGCCGCCGCGCGGCAGCCGCCGAATAAGACCGCGGCGCCTTAAGGCTCAAGGCCGAAAATCAAGGCCGAGGATCAAGGCCCAAGATCAAGGAGAGACCCATGTCCAAGCTCTTTCGCAACCCGATCTTTTGCGGTCTCGACACCCATGACCTGGATGAAGCCGAGCGCCTTGCCAAAACCCTGGTGCCCGTCGTAGGCGGGCTCAAAATCGGCCTTGAGTTTTTCTATGCCTTCGGGCGCTCAGGCTATGAACGGATCGCGGATACGGGCGTGCCGATCTTTCTCGATCTGAAATTGCACGATATTCCGAACACCGTGGCGGGCGGTATCCGCTCGCTCCTTTCCCTGCAGCCGGCCATCATGAACGTCCATGCCAGCGGCGGCGTGGAGATGATGAAACGGGCGCGCGATGTGGTGGAAGAAGAAGGCGACGGGCGGCCTTGGCTGATCGGCGTAACGCTGCTCACCAGTCTCGATGCCGGCGATATCGCGCGGCTGGGCGCCCAAGGCAGCCCTTCGGATCAGGTACGCCGGCTTGCCGCCGCCGCTCAAGACGCCGGGCTCGACGGCGTGGTCTGCAGCCCCCAGGAAGTCGAAGTGCTGCGCCAGGATTGCGGCTCCGATTTCAAACTGATCGTGCCGGGCATCCGTATGAAGGGCGAAAGCGCGGACGACCAGAAGCGCGTCATGACGCCCTCCGATGCGCTGGTGCATGGGGCCGATATTCTGGTGATCTCCCGCCCCATCATCCGCGCGGCGGACCCTGCCGCAGCGGTGGAAAACATTCTGGCCGATCTGCCGCCGGCCGCCTGACAATCTGCGCTGGAAAAACCCATGAGCCTTCACGTCAAAATCTGCGGCCTGAAAACGGAAGAAATGATCCGCGCGGCGGCAGCGGCGGGGGCCGATTCCATCGGTTTCGTCTTTTTCGAAAAAAGCCCGCGCTATCTCACCATGGGCGAGGCGATGAAACTGCGCCGCGCCGTGCCCGAAGGGGTCTGGGTGGTGGCGCTGCTCGTCGACCCGGACAATGCCCTGCTCGATGACCTCGTAACCTACGTGCATCCCGACGTCATCCAGCTTCACGGCAAGGAAAGCCCGGAGCGGGTGGCCGAGATCCGCGCCCGGACCCATATTCCCGTGATGAAGGCCATTGCCGTTTCGGGGCCGGAAGATGTCGAAAGCGCGGAGGCTTACGAGCCTGTTGTGGATATGTTGCTGTTCGATGCCAAACCGCCTAAAACCATGGCGGGCGCCCTGCCTGGCGGCAACGGGCTTGCCTTCGACTGGGAGCTGATCGGCGCGCGCAAACCCCGCAAGCCGTGGATGCTTTCAGGCGGTCTGACCCCCCTGAACGTGGCCGAGGCAATGCGCACCGCCGGGGCAACCATGGTGGATGTGTCCTCGGGCGTTGAAAGCACGCCGGGGGAAAAGGATGCCGCTCTTGTCGAGGCCTTTATCCGGGCCGCCAAGCAAGACGCCGACTTGGTCAAAGTAAAGGAGTGATCAGCGTGAGTGCTCTCGAACCCAATTCCTACCGGACCGGTCCGGACGAGCGCGGCCATTTCGGTATTTTCGGCGGCCGCTTCGTCGCCGAAACGCTGATGCCGCTGATCCTCGATCTGGAGCAGGCCTATAAGGACGCGAAAAACGATCCGGCTTTCCATGCCGAGCTCGACGATCTGGCCCGCCATTATGCCGGACGCCCGAGCCCGCTTTATTTCGCCGAGCGGCTGACCGAGCATCTGGGCGGCGCAAAAATCTATTTCAAACGCGACGAGCTCAACCATACCGGCTCGCACAAGATCAATAATTGCCTGGGGCAAATCCAGCTTGCCCGGCGCATGGGCAAGACGCGCATCATCGCGGAAACGGGCGCGGGCCAGCACGGCGTTGCGACGGCGACGGTGGCGGCGCGTTTCGGCCTTCCTTGTGTCGTCTATATGGGCGCAACCGATATCGAGCGGCAAAAACCGAATGTCTTCCGCATGAAGCTTTTGGGCGCGGAAGTCGTGCCCGTCACTTCCGGCACCGGCACGCTGAAAGACGCGATGAACGAGGCGCTGCGCGACTGGGTCACCAATGTCGCCGACACGTTCTATATTATCGGCACGGCGGCGGGTCCCCATCCTTATCCGCAAATGGTGCGCGACTTCCAATCCGTCATCGGCAAGGAAGCCAAAGAACAGATGCAGGAGCGCGAAGGGCGCCTGCCCGACACGCTGGTTGCCTGCATCGGCGGCGGCTCGAACGCCATCGGTCTTTTCCATCCGTTCCTCGATGACAAGTCGGTCGACATTCTGGGTGTGGAAGCAGCCGGTAAAGGCATCGAGACGGGCGAGCATTGTGCCTCGCTTGCGGGCGGCGAGCCCGGCGTCTTGCACGGTAACCGCACCTATCTGCTGCAAACCGATGACGGCCAGATCAAGGACGGGCATTCGATTTCCGCCGGGCTCGACTATCCGGGCATCGGGCCGGAACATTCCTGGCTGAAGGAAATCGGCCGGGCGAAATATGTGTCGGTGCGCGACGATGAAGCGCTCGAAGCCTTTCAGCTTTGCACGCGCCTTGAAGGGATCATTCCCGCGCTCGAGCCTGCCCATGCGCTTGCCCATGTTGCCAAGATCGCGCCGAAGCTGCCGAAGGATCACATCGTCCTGATGAATATGTGCGGGCGCGGCGACAAGGACGTCTTTTCGGTCGCCGAACATTTGGGGGTAAGCCTGTGAGCACGCGTGTCGATGCCCGTTTTGAAAAACTGAAAGCGGAAGGACGCACAGCCTTCGTGGCTTTCATCACCGCGGGCGATCCGGACCTGGAAAGCTCCTATGAGCTGCTTGCGGGCCTGCCCGGCGCGGGCGTCGATATTATCGAGCTTGGCATGCCGTTCACCGACCCGATGGCGGACGGCCCTTCCGTTCAAGCCTCCACCATCCGGGCGCTGAAAGCCGGGCAAACCATGATCAAGACGCTCGACATGGTGCGCCGCTTCCGCGCGGCGGGCGACAATGAAACGCCGATCGTGCTGATGGGTTATTACAATCCGATTTACCGCTACGGCGTCGATGCCTTTCTGAAGGATGCCGTGGAAGCGGGTGTCGACGGGCTGATCATCGTCGATCTGCCGCCGGAAGAAGACGAAGAGCTCTGCCTGCCCTCCATCAAGGCAGGCGTCAATTTCATCCGTCTTGCAACGCCGACAACCGACGACAAGCGCCTTCCCGCCGTGGTCGCCCATACGACGGGCTTCATCTATTATGTCTCGATCACCGGTATTACCGGGGCGGGCAGCGCGGTGAGCCATGATGTGGAAGCGGCGGTCGCGCGCATCCGCAACTATACGAAACTGCCCGTCGTGGTCGGTTTCGGCATTAAAACGCCGCAGCAGGCCGCAGAACTTGGCGCGGTTGCGGACGGGGCCGTGGTAGGCTCTGCCATTGTCGATGCGGTGCGCGATGAGCTCGACGGCAACGGCAAAATGAAACCGGGCGGCGCGGGCCGGGTTCTGGAAAAAGTACGCGCCCTTGCCGACGGCGCTCACAGCGTCCGGCGCGCGGCGGCAGAATAAGTCTCGAGCCTTTTAAAAGGCCAGATGGAGGAAGTGGGACATGAACTGGATTAACAATGTCGTCCGGCCGAAAATTCAGCGGGTCTTCAAGAAGCGGGACACGCCGGATAATTTGTGGGCGAAATGTTCCAATTGCGGAGAGATGGTGTTCCACCGCGATCTTCTTGCCGCGCTGAATGTCTGCCCCTCCTGCGACTTCCATATGAAGCTCGGCACGAAAGAGCGCTTCGCGCAGCTTTTCGACAATGGCGAGTATGAAGAAATCGCCGTGCCGGAAGCCCCCGCCGATCCGCTGAAATTCCGCGACCAGAAGCGCTATCCCGAACGGCTGAAAGATGCCCGCGCCAAAACCGGCAGGCCCGATTCCGTTACCGTTGCCCACGGCGCGCTCGACGGGATCGAGACCGTCATCTCCGTTCAGGATTTCTCCTTCATGGGCGGCTCGCTCGGCATTGCGGCGGGCGAGGCGATCGTCCTCGGCGCCCGCGAGGCGCTGGAACGCAAAACGCCTTACATCGTCGTTGCCGCCGCCGGGGGCGCGCGCATGCAGGAAGGCATTCTCTCGCTGATGCAAATGCCGCGCACCACCGTTGCCGTGCAAATGCTGCGCGAGGCGGGCCTGCCTTATATCGTCGTGCTGACCGACCCGACGACGGGCGGGGTGACCGCTTCCTACGCGATGCTGGGCGATGTGCAGATTGCCGAGCCCGGCGCGCTGATCGGCTTTGCCGGCCAGCGTGTGATCGAACAGACGATCCGCGAGAAACTGCCGCAAGGCTTCCAGCGCGCCGAATATCTCTTGGAGCACGGCATGGTCGATATGGTCGTCCACCGCCATGAGCTCAAAGCGACGCTGGCACGCACGATCCGCCTTCTCACCCACCGGCCGGGCTCGACGCTGAAGCAGGACGCGTTACCTGCCGTGCAGCCTACGCCGCCCGCGCCCGTCGCCTGAAAAGCCCCGAGTCCATGAGCGCCTCCGACACCCCGCCGCCCCTTGCCCCTTACAGCGATGTGGTGCTGGAACGCCTTTCGAAGCTGCATCCAAAGCTGATCGACCTGTCATTGGACAGGGTGCACCGGCTGCTGGCCGCTCTCGGCCACCCCGAAGAGCATCTGCCGCCGGTCATTCACATTGCCGGCACGAACGGCAAAGGCTCGGCGCTTGCCTTCCTCAAGGCCATGCTGGAGGCGGACGGCAAGGCGGTGCATGCCTATACCTCGCCTCATCTCGTGCATTTTCACGAACGCATTTATCTTGGCGGCAAAGGCGGCGGTACCTTCATTGCCGAAGAGGCGCTGATCGAAGTGCTGGAAGAATGCGAGCGCGCGAATGACGGGGCGCCCATCACCTATTTCGAAATCACGACCGTTGCCGCACTCCTTGCCTTCTCGCGCTTCCCTGCCGATGCGCTGCTGCTTGAAACGGGCATGGGCGGGCGGCTCGACACGACGAATGTCGTTGCCCGCCCCGCCGCAACGCTGATCACGCCCATCGGGCTCGATCATCAGCAATTTCTGGGTGAAACGCTCGGGGAGATTGCAGGCGAAAAAGCCGGCATCTTCCGCCGCGATGTGCCGGCCATTATCGGCCCGCAGGAAGAGGCGGCTCTCAGCGTGCTTCTTGAAAAGGCCGAGCGCATCGGCGCGCGCCCTTACATTCATGGGCAGGACTGGATGGCCTTCGAAGAACATGGCCGCCTCGTCTATCAGGATACGGACGGCCTTCTCGATCTGCCCTTTCCCGTGCTGCAAGGACGCCATCAACTCACGAATGCAGGCGGGGCGATTGCGGCCTTGCGCCAGGCCAAAGGAATTTCCGTTTCCGATGAAGCCATCGAGAAAGGGCTGCTGACGGCCAAGTGGCCCGCGCGCATGCAGCGCCTGAAAGAAGGTCCGCTCCTTGCCGCGCTTCCGGAAGGCGCCGAGCTATGGCTCGATGGCGGGCACAATCCTGCCGCCGGGCGCACCATCGCGCAGGCTTTCGCCGAGATGAACGACCGCGCGCCGCGCCCGCTCTATCTCATTTGCGGCATGCTTTCGACCAAGGACGCCACGGGCTTTCTGGCCGCCTTCAAGGACTTGGCCGCCATGGCCGTTGCCGTGCCTATCGAAGGGGAAGCGAATGCGCTCACCCCGGGCGAGCTGGCCGCCGCCGCGCAGAAAGCGGGGCTCCACGGCGAGGAAGCGCAAAGCCTTGCCGCCGCCATGACGCGCATCGCCAAAAGCGCGCAGGATGGAAAGACCGCGCCGCGCATTCTGATTTGCGGCTCGCTTTATCTTGCCGGTCAGGTGCTCAGGGAGCACGGGTGAGGGTTGCTTCCCCTTCGTCACCCTCGCGTTCGGCGCGAGGGACCATGCGAAAACTGCAGCAAGCTGTGAGGTTGCCTGGACCCCGGGACAAGCCCGGGGTGACAGCCTCACCTGATGAAAAGCACGGGGATACTGCAAACTCTTTTGTCACCCCGGCCTCCGTGCCGGGGTCCATACTGCCTCTGCAACAAACAAAAGCCCGGCGCTGATTTTCCAGGCCGGGCTTTCTTAAACACTTGCGCTCCAAACTTTAGAGCGAGCTTTCGATCCATTCCTGAATCTTGCCCTTCGGCAACGCGCCGACTTTCGTGGCAGCCACCTGGCCGTCCTTGAAAAGCATCAGCGTCGGAATGCCGCGCACGCCGTATTTCGTCGGCGTGTTGGGATTCTCGTCGATATTGATCTTGGCGATCGTCACCTTGCCGCCGAGATCGGCCGCGATTTCTTCCAGAGCCGGGCCGATCTGCTTGCACGGGCCGCACCATTCGGCCCAGAAGTCGACAAGCACCGGCGTCGAAGAATCGATCACATCCGATTCGAAGCTGCCGTCGGTTACTTTCGTGGTAGCCATTTTCTTACCTCTTTACTTTCTGATACGTCCGGCCCGCTTCGCGCGGCAAAGACGCCTCGGTTCGTATTCAGCTTGCCACAAATCTAGGAATGGCAGGTTCCAACGTCAAGGAAGGCGCACGGGCATGTGAGAATTGTGCCGTTTTGCGGCTTCTCAGCGCAGATATTTTTCGAGTTTTTCCGCCGGAATCTCCATTAGCCGCGGCCCATCCGTCCATAAAAGCGCGCAGCGCACCTCAAAGCCCGGGCGGGACTGCGCCAAAAGCGCGCGGTAGGCGGCCAGCTGGGCGATATAGGCGGGGCTGACGTCCTCGGGCACTTTGGGCGCGGGGCGATTCGTCTTGTAATCGACGATGAGAACTTCCCCCTCGCGCTCGACCAGCCGGTCGATCTGCCCGGCAAAAGAGAGGGGGCCTGTGGGCGTTTCGACAATGCCCACCACCGGCACTTCCGCCCGGCTGCCCGGCCCGAAGAGCGCGGCGAAATCCGGCGCTTCCAAAACCGCGCGCGCCGCCTGCCAGATTTCCTCGCGCTCACCTTCAGAAAGCGCGTGGCCGGGCGCGGCAAGAAAGCGGGCCGCCGCCGCGTCCCATTTTTCCGCATCGATCTCGGGCAGGGTTTCAAGCAAGCGGTGAATGATGCGCCCGCGCTTGAACCTTTTTTGCGTGTCCCCGCCCAAGGGAGAAAGAACCGGCGGCTCGGCGCCCGCCTCTCCTTCAAAACGCGAGGGGGCAAGGGGGCGCGGCGGCACGGCCTCTTCGGGCGCGGGCTCATGGGCCCAGGCGGGCAGCGGCGGCAAGGGCTCCGCCATCATGCTTTCTCCCGCCGGGGCGGCGCGCTTGCCCTCCTTGCGCCAGACCGTGCCGCGCGGGGTCTCCACCGGCTCGAGCTCGTCTTTCAGCCCTTCCTGGATGAGCGCATACCAGCAGGCATCGGGGAGTTTCTTGGTGCCTTTGTGCCCGCAGACATAAAGCCGGTCGCGGGCGCGCGTCATCGCCACATAAAGAAGGCGCCGGTATTCCTCGCCTTGCAGCGCGCGGGCCTTTTCGCGCGCTTCGCCCGCCAAGGCCTCGTCATTCGCCTTGCGCACCGGCCAAAGCGGCAGGTCCTCGCCCTGATGCCGGGCGGGCAGCAGCACCGGGTCGAAACGGGCGGCGGGCACCGCGCAGGTATCCGGCAAAAAGACGATGGGCGCTTCCAGCCCCTTTGCCCCGTGCACCGTCATCACCCGCACTTCATTCGCGCCCTGGTCGAGGTCGCGCTTGATCTGTACATGGCCGGTCTCGATCCAATGAAGGAACCCCTGCAGCGAGCCTGCATGGCCCTGCTCATATTGAAGGGCAAGGGAGAGAAACTCATCGACGGGATCGTTCACATCCTCGCCGAGCCGGGCGAGCAGTTTTTCCCGCCCCCGCTCGCCGATGAGCCGGCGCGCGTAAAATTCATAAGGGCGGCGCTGGTCGGCTTCGGCCAGTACATAGGAAAGATAGGCATAGGCCTTGGCGAAGACGGGTTTTTCCTCGGCCCGTTTGATGAGCGCGCCCCAGAGCGAGACCGTGCGCCCGAAGGCCAGATCGAAAAGTTCTTCCTCGCTGAAACCGATGAGCGGACTTTTCAGCACTTCGGCCAGCGTCAGATCGTCTTCCGGCAAAAGCGCGAAACGGCCGAGAGAAAGAAGGTCCATCACTGCGATCTGTTCGGCCAGCATCATCCGGTCGGCGCCGGCAACGGGAATGGCGCGCGCTTTCAAGGCGCGGATCATTTCCTCGACAAAGAGATCGCGCCGGCGCACCAGCACCATGATGTCGCCGGGCTCGATCTTCCGGCCATCGCCGTGCAGCCGCTCGCCGTTTTGAAGCCACTCGGCCACCTGATCGGCAATGCGCGCGGCAAGCCGGGCGCGCGGGCTCGAACCTGTCGGATAATCGAGCGGCGCATCCCAGGGATTTTCCTCTTCCTCCTCTTCCGGCTCTTCCAGCGGCCAAAGCTCGACAAGACCGCCTTCTTCTTCGCGCCGGGCATAATGGGCGACGGGGTCGTCTTCCGCGCTCAGGCCCGCCCGTGCCGCCTCGCCCTTGAAAACAAGATCGACCGCGTTCAGCACTTCCGGCACGGAACGGAAAGAAAGAAGCAGATGCACCGGCGACCAGGCGCCTTCGGCTTCCTTCACGCGCTTTTCGAAATAAGCGCGCATGGCGGAGAATTTTTCCGGCGCCGCGCCCTGGAAAGAATAGATGGACTGTTTTTCATCCCCCACGGCAAAGACGGTCCGCACCGTCTCGCGCGCGCCGCTGCCCGACATAAACTCATCGGCAAGAGCCGAGATCACTTCCCATTGCGCCGGGCTCGTGTCCTGCGCCTCATCGACGAGAATATGATCGAGCCCGCCATCGAGCTTATAAAGCACCCAGGCCGTCATCTGCCGGTTCGTCAGTAGGGCCCGCGCCCGCTCGATCAGGTCCTCATAATCGAGCCGCGCATAGGCGCGCTTGATGTTTTCGTAAGAGGCGAGCAGCGCATCGCCGAGCCGAAGCATCGCCTCGCTCGCCTCGGCGACACGCACCGCGTTCAGCGCCAAGGTTAGATCATGGATACGCGATTGCTCGGCGCGCAGCTCTTCTTCCAGCGCGCCGTTCGCCTCGCGCAGCTTCTTCGTCATCAGATCTTTGAAAGGCTCGCCGTCCGTCGCCTTTAAAAACGCGCCGCAATAAAGAGAAAAGGCCGCCGCTTCATCCTGCTCGGCAAGGAAGGCGCGGAAGATGGCTTCTTTCTTCCGGTCCGTCACCGTACCGCCGGCAAGCACGTCCGCCGCCTCGCCAATCCGCGCGCGCGGCACGCGCGACAGCGCGCCCGCAATAAGGCCTCTCTCACTTACGCCTTCTTTGACGCCAAGCGCCAAGCGCAGCCGTTCGATACCCGCTTCGAGCCCGCCTGCCCGCTCCAGAAACCGGTGGATGCGGCCGCGCTCACCGACAATCGCTTTGAAAAGCGTTTCGAAGCCGAACTCACCGGCAACGCGGCTGACATGAGAGAGCGCCAAGGTCAGGGGCGTTTCATGGCCTGCAAGATCGTCCTCGCCGATCTCTTCCAACAGCGCGTGCTGCGCTTCGGCCATATATTCATCCGTCGCGCGCTCATCCAGAATGTCGAAATGGGGCGGCACGCCCGCTTCCAGCGGAAAGCGGCCAAGCAAGCGCTCGCAAAAGGCATGGATGGTCTGAATTTTAAGCCCGCCCGGCGTTTCGATGGCGCGCGCAAATAATAGCCGCGCGGCTTTAAGGCGCGCGGGGGTTGCCGCGCCGCCATCAAGCGCCTCGATCTTTTCAGCCAGCGCGCCATCTTCCAGAACCGCCCAGGAGCCGAGCTCGCGGTAAAGCCGGGCCGCCATTTCAGAAGCCGCCGCCTTTGTGAAGGTGAGGCACAGAATACGTTCGGGCGGTGTGCCGTTTAAGAGAAGACGGATGACACGGTTGATGAGCACATGAGTCTTGCCTGCCCCCGCATTTGCCGACACCCAGACGGAGGCGGCGGGATCGGCGGCGCGGCGCTGGTCTTCCAGAGTCTGGGCAAAACGGTTCATCCCGCTCATGCGCCCTCCTCCCCGTCCGAGGCGGACCATTCCTTTACCCGCGCCAGATGATCGTAGTCGCTATAGCGCCCGATAAATTGCACGCGGGGACGGGAGAGATAAGGCAGGCTTTCATTTTCATAAGAGGCCAGCAAACCCTTGAGCCCGCCCAGCGCCTCTGCGGCCAGGCGGCTGCCTTCCTGCGTCACCTCTTTCACCGCCCCGCCTTGCTCGCCGCCCGTCAGATGCAGATAGGTGAGCGTTTCCACGGAACCTTTCGGCACGTCTTTGAAGGCGCCTGCCTCCGCCATCGCCGCTTCAAGGGAAAGCTGCGGGGACAGCCCGCTTTCCACTTGCGCCGCGCTCGGCACCCCGCCCGTCTTATAATCCATGATGGCAAGCGCGCCGGAGCGCTTCACATCGATCCTGTCGGCGCGGGCATGAAGACTGACGGGCCGTTTCAGCCCGCCGATTTCCAGCATGCCCTCGATCTCGCCATGAGCCTTGAGCACGTCCTGCCGCAATTCAGGCTCCGCCGAGGCGAGAAAGCGGGCGATCTGCTCATAGCGCGGCTGCCAGAAGGCGATGACCTCGGGCCTGTCCGGCGCATCGGCGAAAACTTCCTCGCCGATTTCCAGAAGCACCTCTTCGATATTATCCGGCAGGGTTTCAGGATAGCGCTTCACGAATGTGTCGAGGGCGCGGTGAATGAGAATGCCTCTGTCCCGCGCAGGGGCAAAATCATCGATAGGATCGAGCGCTTTCAGACCCAAAACGCGGCGCGCATAAAAAGCATAAGGATCGCGGATAAGGACTTCCACATCCGTTACCGAGAGCCGGTCGGGCCGCGCATGAAGCGGCGGCGCAGGGCGCGGCGGCAAGGCGGCGCGGCGCTCTGGCGGCGCATCGATTTCGCGCGCCCAATGCGTCCAGTTCGGCGCCAGTGGCAATCCGTTTATCCCGGCGCCTTTCAAGAAACTTTCAAGCCGCAAGAGCCAGCGCGAGGGAACGGCGGGGGCGCCTTCCACCTTCAGCGCCCGCGTCAGAAAAACCTGCGGGCAGGCTGCGGCCTGAACGAAGTCATGGGCGGAAAGGCCGATCCGCCGCTCCGGCGAATAAAGGCCGAGATTGCGGCGCATGGGACGGCTCAGCCAGGGATCGACTTTCGTTTCCGCCGGCCAGACCCCTTCGTTGAGTCCGCCGAGAATAAGACAGTCCGCCTGCTGAAGACGCGCTTCCAAAGGCCCAAGGATCATGAGACGGGGGTGGCGCCCGAAGCGGGGGCGCACCACGCGGCCAAGCGCCAGGCTTTCCATGAAAGCGCGCAGGCCCGCCGGCGCAAGGGCGGGCGCTTCTTCCGCCGCTTCCATCAGCGCGGCAAAAAAAGCGGCTGCCGCTTCCCCGTCATCTCCCGCCCAAAGCCGGGCCGCGCCTTCTTCTTCATCGCGCGCCGAGAGCGCCTCCGCCGCTTCAAGAAACGCGCACAGCAGAGCAGCCGCTTCCTGTTTTTCAAAAAGCGGAAGCTTCAAAAGCGGGGTGACGGCTTCTTTTAAACGGGCGATAAGCGCGCGCAGGCGCGGCTCTTCCCGCTCCCGCTCCTCTTCATGAGCAGTGAGCGCAAGTTCTAGCTCCTCAAGCCCCGGCGCCGGGCGGGGACCGCGCAGGAGCGCGCGCTCAAAGCGGCGCACATCGGCGCGGAAATCACCGGGCGCCATACCCGCGGCGGCAAGGGGATGTTTGAGGAGCGAGAGAAGCGGCACCGGCGCAAAGTCTTCTTCCACCGCCTCCAGCAGCAAGCGGAGGAAAATAAAGACCGGCGTTTCCGCCAAGGGCACCCCGGAGGAATCATCCACCTCGATGCCCCAGCGGGCGAGCTCGGCGGCAACGCGCCGGGCAAGGGAGCGGTCCGGCGTAACAAGCGCCGCCGTCTTTTCTTTTTCTTCCAGCACCGAGCGCAGGATGAGCGCAATGGCAAGCGCCTCCTCGCGCGCATTCGCCGCTTCGATGAGGTGCAGGCCCTCAAGCGCGCCGGGAATTTCTTCGGCCTCATCCGCCAGCACGGCGCGCCAGCCATCCGTTGCCTCGGCCGGGCGCAGCGCCTCGTTCAAGAGCCGGGCCCGCGCGGCGTTTTTCCCGGCGGCGGGGTTTTCCGCGCCCGGCCAGAGCGCGACATCGTCCCGTGCCGCGCCGAGCCTTTCGAGCAATTGCTTCATGCCGAATTGGGGATGGGATTCGCCGGCCGCCTCCCAGGCTTCCGGCGCCAAATCAAGATCGAGCCCCGGCAGCACCACCGCCCCTTGCGGCAGGCCCGCAATGACGGAGAGAAGTTTTGCGGAGGCTGGTACCGAGCCCGTGGAACCTGCGGCAATGACAGGGCCTTGCGGCGGTTTGGCGGCCCAGGCTGCGGCCTGCGCTTCGAGCAGCAAAGTGCGCCGGCGGGCCGGATCGATCAGCCCTTTGTCGGCCAGAATATCCGGCCAGTAGCGGGTGATGATTTGCAGAAACTCGAGCGTGATCTGCCAGTTCTGCGCATAATCGCCGGGCACGAGATCCTGCAGCGCGGAAAGCTCCACGCCTTCGGTTTCCACCGCATCAAGAAAGCGGCCAAGATCGCCTGCGAGCGCCGCTGCCTGGCCTGCGCTCATCGCACCTGCATCAGGGTTCACCTCCCCCCAGGCATTGATGAGTTTCGTGAGCACGATCTGCCGGGAAAGGCTTTCCATAGCAGGCGGCAGCTCGGCGCCGAAGGCGGCCCCTTCCTCGCGGAAGCTGAAGCCCGGATCGAGCAGCATTTCTTCTTCATCGACATCGCCCATGGGGCGGATCGACGGCAGGATCATCGCCCGCCCGCCCGACTGGCGCAGAAAGGCTTCCGACAGCGTGCGCACCGCGCGCCGCGTCGGCAAGAGGATCGTGATGTCGGCAAGCGCCGCCCCGTCAAAGCGCCCGCCCAGCGAGGCATCCTCGCTCAAGGCCCGCGCCATCACATCGGCAAAGGCGAGCCCTGAGGGCATGGTGAAAAGAGCGGGCGCGGCTTTGCGGGATGAAGGTGCCATGGTGCCAGTCTAACGCGGACGGGCCTAAAGGTCGCGCATGAAGGCTTCCGCCTCGGCAAGATCGCCGGGCGTGCCGACATGCATCCATACCCCGTCAAGGCGCAGGCCGAAGAGACGGCCTTCTTCGGCTGCCTTATCCCAAAGAATATTGGTGGAGAAGGCCCCTTCCGGCGCGCCCTCCAAAAGGCGGGGATGGAAAATCTGCACGCCCGCAAACATGAAAGGCGCGACATGGGCCTCGCGCCGCCGCGTCAGCCGGCCGAGCCCGTCCATCATAAAATCGCCGCGCCGGCACTCGCCGATCGTGGTGACGGCGGGCGCCATCATCAAGAGCGCGTCCATCTCTTCTGCGTCCCAAAAGGCTTTCATGCGGTCCAGAACGGGGCTCATGCCTTCGGCCCAGACCGTGTCGGAATTCATGACGAAGATGGGCGCCTCGCCCAGTAGCGGGCGCGCCTTTTTCAGGCCCCCGCCCGTGTCGAGCAGCTTGTCTCTTTCATCCGAAAATTGAATGCGCGGGCGGGCGCGCCCCTTCAAATGGGCCTCCAGCATCTCCGCTTTATAGTGGAGGTTGACGATGACATCGCTCACGCCTGCGGCGGCGAGCTTATCCAGCGCATGATCGATCAGCGGTTTGCCGAGAAAGGGCACGAGCGGCTTCGGCATTTTATCGGTCAGCGGGCGCATACGGTTTCCCATGCCCGCCGCCATGATCATCGCGCGGCTGATGTCGCTCATCTCTTACTCCGTCTGCAGAATTTCTTTCCGCAGCGCCGCGGGCACATGCGTGTCGAGCCAAGCCTTCATCTCGCTCAAGACCGGGTGGCGCAAATCCCGCTCGAGATAGGCGGAAACGCGCGGCAGATGAGCCAGATAGCCGGGCTTGCCGTCCCTTCTCCACAGCCGGACGAAAATCCCCATGATCTTGGCATTGCGCTGCGCGCCCAGCACCGCATAGGCAGCGCGGAAAGCTGTTTCATCGAAATCCGCTTCGCCCGCGCGCGCCTTTTCAATGTAATAGGCCAGCATCTCTTCCTCTCGCACCTCGGGCACGTCTTTGCGCGCATCCTGCAAAAGCGAGACAAGATCATAGGCGCGCGAACCCACCTGCGCGTCCTGATAATCGAGCATGCCGGCCCGCGCCGGCCCTTCTCGTTCCCCAAGCCAAAGCAAATTGGGCGAGTGGTAATCGCGCAGCACCAGAACAGGCGCGCCGCATTGGGTTTCCGGAAAAAGCTTTTTCCAAAGCGCGCGGTAGATGTCTTTTTCCTCCACCGCCAGTTCCGCGCCTTTTTTCACCGGGATATACCAGTCGGTCAGAAGCTCGGTTTCGATGGCAAGCGCGGCTTCATCGTAAGACGGCACTTTGTAGGTGCTGCCATCCGGCAGCGGCAGGGCAGCGGGTGTGCCTGCCTGATGCAGAAGAAGAAGCGCGTCGATGGCGGCGCGGTAAAGCGCATCGAGCGGCGTGCCGTCGCCCGCCTTGCCCGTCTCAATGGCTTTCCCATAAAGATCATCGCCGAGGTCTTCCAGAAGCAGCAGCCCCGCCTCCATGTCATGGGCAAGCAGACGCGGCGCGGAAAGACCGAGCGTACGCAAATGCTCGCCCACCGCCACGAAGGGGCGGCAATCTTCGGCGAGATGAGCAATAGCGGAATAGGCTTTGCGGCTGCCTTCGAGCGGCGGCCCGTCGGGACCTGCCGGGGCGTTCATCAGCACGGCGCGCCCTTCAGGGCCAGACAGGCGCTCATAAGCGCGGGTCGAGGCATCGCACGCCAGCGGCGCGCGCGCGGCCGTACCCCAACCGGCTTTCTCCAGGAAAGCCGCAATCTTCTTTTCCCGCTCCTCGGCCATTTCTTATTTTTCTCCTGCGGGTCGTTTTTCGCCAAGCGCAGCGCGCACCCCCTCGATGAGCCGCGCCGGGCCCTTGAGGCGCGCGGCCCGCTCCTTGTCCCGTTCTTCGATCAGGATGTCGAGCCTTTCTTCAGGCAGCAAATCTTCGAGCCGTCCCGGCCATTCGATGAGCGCGGCGCCCGTTTCCAGCGCCTCGTCGAGGCCGAGTTCGTAAATCTCTTCCGACGCGCCGATCCGGTAAAGGTCGAAATGAGCAAGGCTGAGACCGCCTGCCTCATAAGTCTGGACAAGGGTGAAAGTCGGGCTCGGCACGTCTTCCGCCTCCCCGCCTGCCAGGCGCTGGGCTTCTTGAATGAGCGCACGGGCGAGCACGGACTTGCCCATGCCAAGATCCCCCCAGAGCGCGATGAGATCGCCCGGCTGCACGAGCCCCGCCAGCTCATGGCCGAGCGCTCTGGTGGCTGCCTCATCCGGCAGCGCCACCTCGTAAGCGCCTGTCATATCGGGCAGAATCACCTGCTCATCCATCATGGCTCCGTTTTACGCTGCCCCATAAGCGCCCACAACCGGATGTGCCCCGGCAAACCGCGCTTTTACGGGCTTTTCCGCCCGGGTTGGGCTAGAATGCGTTGAAAGACTCCGCATTGCGACCCCCGCTGCATTTCTCCTGGTGACTCTGGGGTTGATTTGGGCGGGGCGAGGCGGCATGTTACGGACACAAAACATGACGCCCCCGTCATTTTTAGAAGAATCGCAAGAAAAGCGGGGTAGAACGTCATGGGCAGCCTCAAAAGGCGCCGGAAAGGGAGCGAGCGGCAATGAGCGATCATGTGGTGATTGTGGGCGCGGGCCATGCGGCCGGACAGGCAGCGGCGAGCCTGCGCCAGGAAGGCTATGAGGGCGCGATCACGATGATCGGCAACGAGCCCTACATTCCCTATCAGCGCCCGCCGCTTTCCAAGAAGTTCCTCGCCGGGGAAATCGGCATCGACCGGGTCTATTTCAAACCGCCGGAATTTTACGAAAAAGAAAACATCACCGTGAAGCTCGGCACACGGGTGACGGAAATCGACCGGAAGACCAAAACCGTTCACACGGACCAGGGCGAAACGCTCACCTATTCCAAACTGCTTTTGACGACCGGCAGCCGCGTGCGCGAGCTCAACCTGCCGGGCTTCGACCTTGAGGGCGTCTTCTATCTGCGCAATGTCGGCGATGTCGAAGGGATCCAATCCTATTTCAACAAGGGCGGCAAATGCGTCATCGTCGGCGGCGGGTATATCGGCCTTGAAGTAGCCGCCGTTGCCGCCAAACACGGCATCGATGTCACCGTGCTGGAAATGGCGCCCATGGTCATGGCCCGCGTCGTCGATCCCATCGTCTCGCGCTTTTACGAGCGCGTGCATAAAGAAGAAGGCGTGAAGATCCTCACGGGCGCAGCGGTTTCGGGCTTTGAAGGCAAGAACGGCCAGCTCACGAAAGTCACCTGCGCGGACGGCACCGCCCATGAGGCGGATTTCGTGGTGGTCGGCGTCGGCATTCTGCCCAATGTGGAACTTGCCGTCGAAGCCAATCTTGAAGTGGAAAACGGCATTGCGGTCGATGAATGCTGCCGCACCTCCGATCCCGATATTTATGCGGCAGGCGATTGCACGAACCATCCCAACCCGCTTCTGGGCGAAAGGCTGCGCCTTGAAAGCGTGCATAACGCGCTCGAGCAGGCAAAGACGGCGGCGGCGGCCATTTGCGGCAAGGAAAAACCTTACGCGCAGATCCCCTGGTTCTGGTCCGATCAATATGACCTGAAACTTCAGATCGTCGGACTGTCCGCCGGCTACGACCAGGCCGTGGTGCGCGGCAATCCGGATGAGGGGCGCTCTTTCGCGGTCTTTTATCTGAAGGAAGGCCGGCTTATCGCCGTCGATGCGATCAACCGCGCGCCGGAATTCATGATGTCCAAACAGCTCATCGCCAAAGGTGTTTCCATCCCGGCGGAGAAGCTGAGGGACGAAAACATCAACATGAAGGAAATGGCCGCCTTCGCGATATGAACGCCGCGCGGCCTTAACGGGAGCTGCCCGTCAACACCGACCGGGGCAGACATCTGAAGACGGAGTATCTATGACCAAGGTTGTTTTCATCGAGCATGACGGCACCGAACATGAAGTGGATGCGGAAAACGGCACCAACCTCATGGAAGCGGCCACGAAACATCTCGTTCCCGGCATCGACGCGGATTGCGGCGGCGCCTGCGCCTGCGCGACCTGCATGATCTATGTGCCGGAAGAATGGGCCGCCAAGCTGCCGGCAAAAGAAGACATGGAAGAGACCATGCTCGACTTCTGCGACCACAGCAAAGAGAACTCGCGTCTTGCCTGTCAGATCGAAGTGACGGACGCGCTGGAGGGTATCCGGGTTTCCATGCCCGCCTCCCAGCACTAAGGCCTTAACGCGCACGGTTTGGATGAGGGACGGCTTGGCCGTCCCTTTTCTTTTGCCCGCCTCTCTTCCTGCCGCCGCTCCTGCCCGCTAAGCTGAGCTCAAGGGAGAGATCATGCTCAGCCACCTTCGCTATTTCAAATATCAGGCGCTCAACAGTTTCTGGTTCACGCCGTCGCTGATGTGGCTCTTTGCGCTTTTCATGGCAGGCATGACGCTTTGGGCGGATCATGCCGGGCTCGGCGCGGCCTTTCTCAGCCCGCTTCCCTTTTTCGATGTGGATGCGGACGGGGCGCGGGCCATTTTATCCACCATCGCCGGTTCGCTTATCACCGTCACGAGCCTTGTCTTCTCCCTCACCCTTGTGACGCTGACCATGGCCTCTTCCCAGCTCGGGCCGCGGCTCATCGGCAAGTTCATTTCCGACCGGCTGGTGCAGTTCACTCTTGGCAGTTATGTCAGCACATTTTCTTATGCGCTGATCGTGCTGCGCTCGGTCGCGGGCGGGGAAGAGGCTTTCGTCCCCGTGCTTTCTCTGCATTTCGCCATTCTCGGCACGCTTTTCTGTTTCGGGCTCCTTATCGCCTTCATCCACCATGTCGCCATCATCATTCAGGCGGACTGGGTGATTTTCTCCGTGGCCGATGATCTGTTAAACGCCATGCCGCGCGCCTTTCCGGAAGAAAGCGATGAAGAAAGCCGCAGCGCGGCCCGCGCCAGGCAAGAAGAAACGCTGAAGGCCTTAAGCGATCTTGCGCCCCATCCCGTCAAAGCGGAAAAGTCCGGCTATGTGCAAACGCTGAGCCCCGGACCGCTCGCCGAGCTCGCGGAAAAGCGTGACAGTTTCATCCGGCTTCTTTACAGGCCGGGCCATTATATCGTTGCGGGCAGCACCATCGCCTATGGCGGCCCTGCGATCGAAGAAGGCGATCACGAGAAGATCCGCGCCGCTTTGGTGCTCGGCCCCAAGCGCAGCGCGGCGCAGGATATCGAATTTGCGGTGACCGCCCTTGTCGAAATCGCGCTCCGGGCGCTTTCTCCCGGCATCAACGATCCGCGCACGGCAATTGCCTGTATCGATTGGCTGACGGCAGCTTCCGCCCGCGCCATGCAGGGCGAGGCGCCCGCGCCCCTTCTTTGCGACAAGGAAAACATGCCGCGGCTCTGGCGCGACATCGTTTCCTTCGAAGGCTTTATCGACTGCGCCTTCAATGAAATCCGCCAGGCGGCACGGGACAATGTGGCAGTCACGCTGCGGCTTATCGAGTCCATCACGCGGCTTGGGGAATTCATCCGCACGGATGAGCACTGGCAGGTGCTGAGCGCACAGGCCAACAAGATCGAAAGCAGTCTTGAAACATACTTCGCCGAAAGCTCGGATACGGACGATCTTCTGCAACGGCTGAGCGAGCTGCGCAAATCACTTGAAGCCGCCCGTCCCGCTCATAAGCACCTTACCTAAAAGAAACGGCCCCCGCCGGTAAAGGCGGAGGCCGCGTTTGTCTTGCTTTCCCGAGCGCTCAGTCGGCTGCTTGCGCCAGCCGGTTCGAGCGGGAGAACTCGTGGTTCTTCAAGGGCAGCGAGCGGATGCGCTGGCCCGTCAGAGAAAAGAGCGCATTGGCCAGCGCCGGGGCAACCGGCGGTGTACCGGGCTCGCCCAGCCCGCCGAGCTTGGCGCCCGATTCGATGAAATGCACATCCATCTTCGGCGTGTTCGCCAGGCGCACCATTTCATAATCGGGGAAGTTCTCCTCGACGACGGCGCCGTTCTCGACCGTGATCTCGCCGTAAAGCGCGGCGGTCAGGCCGTAAATGATTCCGCTTTCCACCTGCGCGCGGGCGGTGTCGGTATTGATCACCTCGCCGCAATCGACCGCCGCCGTCACATTGTGCACACGCGGACGGCCGTTCTCATCGAGCGAGACTTCCACGACTTCCGCCACAATGGTCTGGAAGCTTTCCTGAACGGCAATACCCCGTGCATGACCTTCGGGCAGCGGGCCGCCCCAATTGGCTTTCTTGGCGGCAAGGTCCAGCACCGCGAGGTGACGCGGCTGATCCTTCAAAAGATCGCGGCGGAACTGATAAGGGTCCTTGCCTGCCGCATGAGCAAGCTCGTCCGTGAAGCTCTCATTGAAGAACGTGTGCTGCGTATGCGCCACCGAGCGCCACGGCCCGTAAGGGATATGCACTTCGCTTTCCACATAGCGGATGGACTGGTTCGCCACTGCGTAAGGAATGTGGCTTGCCTCCGCCGGTTCGTCTTTGCGGATATAGCGGTTGACCCAGGTGGTGAGGTTGCCTTCCTCATCGAAGCCTGCAGACATGCGCGCGGAAACCGCCGGGCGGTAATAATCATGCTGCATGTCGTCTTCGCGGCTCCAGGTCAGTTTGACCGGCGCGCCAACTTCCTTGGCGATCTTCACCGCCTGAATGATGTGGTTGGGCGAGCCGGGCGAGCGCCGCCCGAAACCGCCGCCCATCATCAGCGTGTGAACGGTGACATCGTCATCGCTCATGCCGGCCGCTTCCGCCGCCACGGCGCGCGTGCCGAGCCCGTCCTGCGTGCCGATCCAGACATCGCACTTGCCGTTCTCGATGCGCACGGTGCAGTTCATCGGCTCCATCGTGGCATGGGCAAGGAAGGGTACGCGGTAGTCGGCCTCGACCACGGTCTGGGCGCCGGCAAGCGCAGCTGCACCCTCGCCCTTCTCCACGTCTTCCTCGCCTTCGTTTTCAGCCAGCGCTTTGTCGAACTGCGCGAAAATGCTGTCGCTCGAGACATGGCCATTGCCGCCGTCAGCGAATTCGACTTCCAGAAGATCGAGCGCCTGTTTCGCCCGCCAGGTATTGTCTGCCACCACGGCGACGCCGTCTTCCAGCGTCACCACGGCGCGCACGCCGCGCGCCGCCAAGGCTTCGCTATCGTTGACGCGGGCGACGCTGCCGCCGATTACCGGCACCTGCTTGATAGCGGCATAAAGCATGCCCGGCACTTTGACGTCGATGCCGTACATGCTTTCGCCCGTCACTTTCGCCGGAATGTCGAAGCGCTGCTTCGCGGTACCGACGATCGTGTAATCTTTCTTGTCTTTCAGCACCGGATTGGCGGAAGGCGAGAACTCGGCGGCAAGTTCGGCAAGCTCGCCGAAAGTCGCTTTCTGCCCCGAGGCTTCATGCAGCACATGGGAAAGGCGCGCGGTGCATTCGCTTTCCGCCACGCCCCATTTTTTCGCGGCGGCCTTGATCAGCATTTCCTTTGCCGCGGCCCCCGTCACGCGCATGCCGAACTGGCCCGTAAAGCGCACCGCCGTCGAGCCGCCGGTGATCTGCAGGTTCATCAGCTCGGCGAGTTTATAGAAAGCGAAATTCGCCGTGCCGTTGAGCGCTGAAGGCACGCCGCCGCCATTCGTCAGATAGCCTTTGCCGAGCGGGCCATTGGCGAAAGTGGGGGTTGCAGGCGCCTGTTCCATGCGCACGAGGTCCCAGTCGGCTTCCATTTCTTCGGCCGCCATCATGGGCAGCGCGGTGTGGACGCCCTGGCCCATTTCGCCGTGGGGCACATAGAAGGTGACGGTGTTGTCGGGATGGATGCGCACCCAGGTCGTCAGCTGCGCGCCTTCCCCGCCGATGATGCCACCCGCCACTTCGCGCCGCTCCGGCGAGAGCAGGCCGTAACCGAGAAGCAGGCCGCCGCCAACCGCGCCGCCGCCGATGAGAAATTGACGTCTTGATGGTCGTTTCATCTGCCTCTCCCTTATGCCTTGGCTTTCGCCGCGTCGTGAATGGCCGCGCGCACCCGCTGATAGGTGCCGCAGCGGCAGATATTCGTCATGGCCGCATCGATATCCGCATCGCTCGGATTGGGGTTCTCGGTGAGCAGCGCATCGGCGGCCATCAGCATGCCGGACTGGCAATAACCGCATTGCGGCACCTGATGTTTGATCCAGGCTGCCTGCAGCGCGGAAAGATTATCGGCAGTGCCGAGATTTTCCACGGTGCGCACCGAGGCGCCTTCCACCGCGCCGACCGGCAGCACGCAGGAGCGCTGCGCCACGCCATCCACCTGCACCGTGCAGGCGCCGCAGGCGGCAACGCCGCAGCCGAATTTCGTTCCCGTGAGCCCCAGCTCATCGCGGATCGCCCAGAGCAGCGGCATATCGGGCTCGACATCGAGCTCGCGCCACTCGCCATTTACTTGCAAAGAAATCATGAGGTCCTCTCCCCGTCCGGTAGCTGCGGGCATATAGCCCGCGCAAGCCCGCCGCGCGCTGGCCGGCGCCTGACATAACGCAGCGCGGCCTCGCGGGGGCTGTTCCTGATTAAACCATATGGTTCAATTTGAGGTCCGTGCAAGGGCCGTTTTTGAACAGGCGGGGCAAATTTTTGTGACTGTTCAGCCGGTCAGCCTTTTTGACCCAATGCATTTGAGCGCTGCATGGGGCGTTTAGCTGCCGACCTGCAGCGCCGCCCCGGCGCGCAATTGCGGGGCATGAAGCGGCAAATGACAGGTGACGCGCGTGCCCATTTCCGGCGCCGATTCCAGCGTCACCCAGCCGCCATGCAGCTCGACGAAACTTTTCACGAGCGAGAGGCCGAGGCCCGCGCCCGAATGCCCGTCCGGCCCGCCGCGCGCCTCGAAGCGGTCGAAAACCGTTGCCTGATGTTCCGGCTTGATGCCGTCACCCGTGTCGGAAACGAAAAGGGCAACCTCGCTGTCCGAACGCGCCGCGCCGATGACGATCGTGTCGCCCGCCTGGGTGAAGGCGAGGGAATTTGAGAGCAGATTGAGCATGATCTGCTTGATGCGCCGCTCATCGGCCTTGAGCGCGCCGATATCCTCGGGGCATTCGACTTTCAGCGTGACTTTGTTTTTCTGCGCCGGGCGCTGGGCGAATTCTTCTGCCGCGCGCACGACCTCACCCAAATCGACTTCGGAGACTTCCAGCGCCATGGCGCCCGCCTCGACAGTGGCCAAATCCAGAATATCGTTCACGAGATCGAGGAGCTGGTTGGAGCTGTCGAGAATGCCGACCGTATATTCATGCTGTTTCGGCGTCAGCTCGCCGAACATTTCCGCTTCCAGAATTTCGCCGAAGCCGATGATATTCGTGAGCGGCGTTCTGAGCTGATAGGACACATGGCTGATGAATTCCGATTTCAGCCGGTCCGCCGTCTCCAGCGCCTCGTTGCGCTCGCGCAAGGCGCGCTCCATGCGGGTGGAATCGGTCATATCCACGAAAGTCAAAAGCGTCGCCCCGTCGGGCAGCGGCACGAGGGCGTAATCGATCACCGTGCCGTCGGGGCGTTCCACGCGGCCCGCCTGCTCCGCGCGCACCGCGCCGGCGGAGGTGATGCGCGCGCGCAAATCGCCCCACACTTCCTCATTGTCGTAAAGATAGGTGGAGGCCTCGGCGAGTTCGTTGAAATGCGGCTCGTTGTCGAGCTCGGCTGGGGAGAAATTCCAGATCTCCTCATAGGCCGGGTTGTGCAGCTTCAGCCGCCCGTCCGAGCCGAACACCGCCACCGCCTCTTTCAGATTGTCCAGCGTTTCGCGCTGCACGCGCTCCAGCACATTGTAGGAGCTTTCCAGATGCAGCTTCTCGGTGACGTTCTCATAAACATAGATGAGCCCGCCGAACGGATGCGCCTGGCCCATGACGCGCACGGTCTGCCCGTCGGGCAGGTGCCAATATTCCTCCAGGGGCTCGGGCGAGCGGTAAAGCTCAAGGCGCCGGGCGCGCCAGTCCTGATAATTGGCTTGTTCGGGCAGGCGGCGGGCGGCGCGCAACTGGTCGAGCAGCTCGCCTTCCGTCGGCTCGTCTTTCAGCAGCGCTTCATCGAGGCCCCAGAGAGAGACATAAGCCTCGTTGTAAAATTTCAGCCGCTTGTCCGGGCCGAAGATCGCCACGGCGCTCGTCAATTTGTCGAGCGTCGTGCGGTGCGCCTCGATATGGCGCCGCAGTTCCTGGCGGGCTTCTTCCAGCGCGCTCACATCGACGGCGATGCCGGCAATCTGTCCCTCGCCGATGGGAAATTCCGTGATCTCCATATTGCGCCGCTCGCCGGCAATGACGACGCGGCCCTGGCCGCTCGCCCGTTCGCCTTCTTCGAGCACCTTGTCGAGCTCGCGCTGCAGCGCGTCCGGGGCAAGGCGCGTCTGCTTTTCCAATGCCTCGCCCGGGCTTGCCGCATCCACAGCGCCCGCATAAGCCTCGTTCACCCAAAGAAGATTGCCATCGAGGCCGCGCCGCCAGGCGGGCATGGGCAGAAGGCCGAGCTGCTCGGTCAGGCGCAGCTGCGCGCTGTCGGCGCTCTTGATCCGCTCCATCAGGCGGGAGACTTCCGCGCGCTCGCCCGTCACATCGCGCAGCCAGAGCACGGCCTGGGCACCGGCGGGCCGCCCCTCGGCCTCGAAAATATGGCCCTGCACCGTTTGCAGGATGAGCGAGAAACGCGCCCCGCGCGAGCGCAGCCGGTTCACCGCATCGCGCAGCTTGGCGCCGTGCTCGCCCACAAGGCGGGAGACGAAATAATCGAAATCCACCGCGCCGGAGGACGGATCGACGATGGCGGAGGTGGAGCCGACAATGCGGGGCCGCGCCTGCAAGGTGCCAGGGGAGGCCTTCATGGTTTCCGGCGTCCAGATGAACACCGCATCGGGCTCGGCGGCGAGAATGGCCTCGGCGGCGTTCACCCGTTTCATCAGGCCTTCGAGGTCCTCGGCGCGGCGCGCCTCCGCGCCGCGCGCCGCGCGCACCGAGCGAAGGGACCAGAAGGCGAAAAGATTGGCGAGCACCACGGCGGCAAGCGCAAAGGAAAGCCCGGCGACATAAGAAGGATCGGCGGCCAGATGCGGATCGACCCCGATGCTTTCAAGGAAAGGCGCGGCATTTTCCGCCCAGCCGCCGAGCCAGCCCGGCGCCGTTCCGCCTTCATGGGCCTGGGCGGGGGCAAAGGGCGCGGCCAAAAGAGCGGAAACAGCGAGGCCCAAGGCCGCGCGCGCCGCGCGCCTTTTCCCGCCCCCCATGCTTTTAAGCTGGCTGTCCCTGCCCTGCCTCGAATGGCTCATTGCCGCCTTGCCTATCGCCATTTTACTTGGCTAACCCCAACAGATGCGGGACTTGCCGAGCCTGCCCGCCCGCGCCGCCGCACCGATTTTCCCCTATTGCCAATACGTTACACCGCCAAGCTCAGGCATTGCTATAGCTTGGACAGATGCACGGAGAAAATCTTAACCGAAATCGCAGGCAAGTGAGTCTCAAAGACCACACTTCATTGCGCACCCGAATCGATGGGGTAACATCCTTAGGAATGAATCGACAGCTAATGAATTCTATCTAATGACAGGTTGATGCCAACGACGGCATCACCCTCCGTGATACCGGCAATTTGAACATGCTGAGTTTGCGAGATGAGCTGAATACCTTTTTCCTCATCTTGCACAGCCCTAAAGCTGTTGAGAAACGCATCACGATGGCCGTCATATTCCGGAAAATTATCGGCGGCAAAATCCTTCAACCTGAAGACTTACTCTTGAATGATAAATGAAAGAGGAACAATCTCATGGTCTGTTAAGGGTAACTCCCCTGAACTCTCAAAGTAGAACACTTCCTGAGGGTCCTCACCCAGAAGAGAGATCGGATCGCCATACCGTGCGACCTTTCTCAACCCCTCTCCATAAAGCAAATCAGAAGGAAGCGGCGCAGAGAAAGCTGTGCCACCACCGAGCCTACCCTCGTAAGCCTCACGCACCAGCGCAACCACAGCACCGCCTAGTGAGTGGCCGATCAGGTCGATTTGAGAAAGGGCATCGCTGCGGGAAAGACCCGCATGTTGGGATTGAATGCGGACAACCTCCGCTCCCACGAAGCCTATGGCATCCCGCACTTGTTTCGCCAAAGCTTGTTCACCAGCATTTCCTGCGTAATTGACCAAAGCTTCAACAAATGCATTCATACTCCCAGCAGCGGCAAAAGCTTCAGGAACTAATTGCCTAGCAAGCCCAATATCGGCGAGCACATCGGACTGCCATGCAACTCCCTCAGTATAATCTAAATCGGTGCCGTCAAAAACAACTTTCCATCTACCGCTCTCTATGGACCGCATACTAAACGCCGCCACACCAGAATATCTTTTTGACAGCTCAGCTATGAACCATTCCGTGTCACCGCCATAATACGGGCTCAATATTGTTCCGCAAAAAGCCTGCAGATATCGCAGGCAGCAAAAGCGCCAGGAGTCAATTCATTCTGATAGGCCAAGCCCGCCCGAAACGCTTCAAAAGCCACCTCATCCAGCTCTTGTACCGTTAGCGTATCAGCCACTACTCACCTCCCCGCCCATTCTGCAAAATCATATTTAGCTGCGGCATTGGCTCTGACGAGCACACTTGAAATCCCCGTAAACGCTCCCCTCGCATCGTGACGACAAAGGAATAACTCTCGGAGATCGCGATGGTTTTTCTTGTTTCGCGTTCATAGACCCATTCTCTGTCTCGAGCAGCACGCCCATTTATGAGAAACCAAGTCACAGACTTAATAATGTCTCTTCTCGTCTCGTAGACGTACGGAGCTGTAAGAGCTGCTATTCGCTTAGCAACTACGCACCTATCACCAAGCAACTCTCGGTAAGCTTTGTATTCTTGTTGAAAATTTGAGAGGTCTGTTGCAGGAGCTAATGATTGTGAGGTTTCCGCTCTCCACACCCGCCAGACCCAATCATCGAATTTTACGCAATTGGACGGCTGAGAACCACGATCTTGGAGTGTATAGCGGTACAATCCCGTTTCCATGTTAGCGCTACCGTAATACGGGTCTTTCCAATTTTCCTTGGCGTTATAAAAGCTCTCCACATACCGATAACCGTCTCTCACCAATTCTTTGAAGCAAGGAAAACACCCGAAGGGAGCCACTTCGCCCTGCGCTTTTCCGACCGCCATATCAGACAGCGAAACTTTATCCGCATCCGGAATAACCGCATACCCCTCCACATTGGTGACAGGAGTTGCCGCTCCTCGGATTTCATTCTCGCACAGAGCCTTAAACTCAGACCTTCGTAATGAATTTTCAGCACCAACCGCTGTCAGAAAGAGACGTTGCAATATTAACGTTTCGTTAGTTGGCCTATCGCAGCCCAGCAATAGAAATGCCAGCACAGAAAATAGGACGAAACGAGAGGAGTTTTTCCGACGGTACGACATCAATTTTTGCCAAGACACGGTGCGGACACAGCATCAACACCCCCCCCGACCACAAGTGCGTTATCGTACGCCAATCCTGACAATAGGGCTTCGAACGCCACTTCCTCGAGTTCTTGAACTGCCAACGAGTTAGTCAAAGAACCCACCTCTCTGCTGACCTAGTAAAATTTTTTTTAGAGGAGGCAAGCGCTCGGTTGAACACCCCCCAACAGACTTTTTACTCTCACCACTAGTCGTAACCACCAAGGAATAGTGTTCTTCTATAGCGACCGATCTCCGAGATTCGCGTTCATAAACCCAAGCTCTAAATCGTACGATATTGCTACGTATCAGAAACCATGTAGTCGGCTGAATGACTTCTCGCCGTGTTTCGTAAACATATGGCGCAGAAAGTTTTTCTATACGCTTCTTAACAATACACCGCTCTCCAAGAAGAGGTTTGTATTGGTTATAATCATGGCGGAATCTAGCAAGATCCGTCGCAGGAACGAAAGACTGTGACACATCCGCTCTTCTAGAGCGCAGAACCCAGTCGTCAAATTCTGCGCAGTTGGCCATCTCAGAATCTCGTGTTTCAAGCGTGTATCGGTACAGCCCGGTTTCCATATCGCGGCTTCCATAATAGGAGTGCTGCAAACCTTCTTTCGCAACGTAGTAGCTTTCCACGTATGCGTACTGATCACGCACGAGCTCCTCGAGACAAGGAAAACACCCAAAAGGATGGAAGTTTTCTTCGCCCTCCCCTGCAATAATTTTAGGCAGGGAAATTCGGTCCGCATAAGGGATGGCTGCATATCCCTCCACGTTTGCGACAGGGTTCACGAACCCCTGTAAGTCGCTTTCGCAAAGCTCTCTTAGTGCAGACGGCAGGAAAACATCTCCCCCACCTATCAGCACGAGTAAATCATGTTGAAGCCAGACAAATCCCAAATTCGGCCTATCGCAACTCCCGAGCAACAAAGGCAGTATAAAGACCAGAATGACAGCGCTGTATTTTTTGGGGAAGGGCATCAATTCTCGCCAAGACACAGTCATGATCACATGATTATCCGGTATCTTAATAAAATAAAACATATATGATACCAAGGACGTTTATACAAAGACACCTTGGCAAGCGAAACTCTTGCGCGTATTGCTCAAGGAACACACTCATCTAAAATCATGAATCGGCAAGCGAGACCCACATAACCGAGAAGGCCGAGACACCTCAAGCACAGTCCGCCGGCACACAGCCACTCACCGTGCCGGATGTGTTCGGGCAGATTACCTGGCTGATGACGCGGAGCCCGGCGCACACAGGTCAATAAGCTTGCTGAAGCTAACGGTCATTTTAACTCTCCTCACACAGTAGAAAAGCTTTACGAAAAATTCCTGATCTACAAGTATTTCGTCGCGCCGAACGCCCCACTTATCGTGACAGAAGGTGCGTCAGACATTACTTATCTACAATGCGCAATTCGAGCACTCCACACACACTTTCCACTCCTTACAACAAACAAAGACGGAAGAGTTATTCATCAGATTAATTTTTTAAAACCATCTGGCATATCGCGCGACATTCTCAATCTTGGACATGGATCCTCAGGACAAGGATCACTTCTCTTACGCTACTCAAGCCTTCCCAAGGAATATTGGCATAAGCCATTGCTCCACCCCGTCATTATTCTATACGACAATGATGCCGCGCTAACTTCAGCACTCAAACCTGCCAAACATCTCAAGAAGACTATCTCGACCAGCACCACTGAAGCCTTCAACCACATCGAACAAAACTTATACCTAGTTAAAGTCCCAGAGAGCAGCCTACCGCAAAATCGAGATATCGAATCTCTGTTTCCCCAAGCACTGCTGAATACAAATTTGAATGGAGAGGCTTTCAACTCGAAGAAACCGCATGGCGACAACACGCAATATGGCGAAAATAGCATTCGCCGAATCTGTTGTGCGCCGACAAGAAAATGACCGCGACTTTCTCGGATTTGATGAGCTTTTAAAGCGAATAGAAGTTGTTATTAAACATTATGCAGCGCCCTCCTCACAAACCACAAAACCAGTGAACGAAAAAGCCCGGCCGCTGGGGCCGGGCTTTGAGCGGGGCGGCAGAGCGCCCGAGCGTGATGCTTAGTAGCGGTAGTGATCCGGCTTGAAGGGGCCGTCCTGGGGGACGCCGATATATTTGGCCTGATCGTCCGTAAGCTGAGTGAGGCGCACGCCGAGTTTGGGCAAATGAAGCGCGGCCACTTTTTCGTCCAGGTGCTTGGGCAGCACATAGACCTTGTTGTCGTAATTCTTGTGGTTCTGCCAAAGCTCGATCTGCGCCAGCACCTGGTTCGTGAAGGAAGCGCTCATCACGAAGCTGGGGTGGCCCGTCGCGCAGCCGAGGTTGAGCAGGCGCCCTTCGGCGAGCAGGATGATGCGCTTGCCGTCCGGGAACTCGATCTCGTCCACCTGCGGCTTCACATTGTGCCAGGTGTAGTTCTTCAGCGCGGCCACCTGAATTTCACTGTCGAAATGGCCGATATTGCCGACGATCGCCCGGTCCTTCATCTGGCGCATATGGTCGATCGTGATGATGTCCTTATTGCCCGTGCAGGTGATGAAGATGTCGCCATGAGGGGCCACTTCATCCATGGTCGCCACTTCATAGCCTTCCATCGCCGCCTGCAGCGCGCAGATCGGGTCGATCTCCGTCACCACCACGCGGGCGCCCTGGCTGCGCATGGATTCGGCCGAGCCCTTGCCCACATCGCCATAGCCGCAGATCACCGCGACCTTGCCCGCGATCATCACGTCGGTGGCGCGCTTGACGCCGTCCACCAGGCTTTCGCGGCAGCCGTAGAGATTGTCGAACTTCGACTTCGTCACGCTGTCATTGACGTTGATGGCGGGCACTTTGAGCGTGCCGGCTTTCGCCATTTCGTAAAGGCGCAGCACGCCCGTCGTGGTTTCCTCGGAAATGCCGACCACGTCGTCCAGAAGCTCAGGGTACTTGTCATGCATGATCTGGGTGAGGTCGCCGCCATCATCCAGAATGATGTTGGGGCGCCAGCCGTCCGGGCCTTCGATGGTCTGCTCGATGCACCACCAGAACTCTTCTTCCGTCTCGCCCTTCCAGGCGAAGGTGGGGATTTTCACCGCGGCCATGGCGGCGGCGGCGTGGTCCTGGGTGGAGAAGATGTTGCAGGAAGACCAGCGCAGCGTGGCGCCGAGTTCGACCAGCGTTTCCATCAGCACGGCGGTCTGAATGGTCATATGCAGGCAGCCGGCGATGCGCGCGCCTTTCAGCGGCTTTTCCTTGCCGAATTCCTGGCGCAGCGCCATCAGGCCCGGCATCTCGGTTTCCGCGATCGCAATTTCCTTGCGGCCCCAGTCTGCAAGCGACATGTCCGCGACCTTGCAATCGGTGAATTCACTCATCCTTGGCTCCTTAGGCTTATCCATCGGGGGCGAGGCGCCCCGGCAGCGCGGCACCGGCAAAGGCCCCGCATTTGAATTGAGAGCGCCTTCATAGCAAGGGCGCGGGGCGGGCGCAAGAAGATATAAAGAAATCTTTATGTCTTTCTACGATTTAACCCTAAGCAATCCTTCCCGTGCCCGCGTGCGAACGCCCGTGGATACCCCGCATAAAGCGGGGCATGACGTCTTGTATTGAGAGAGTGAGGGAAACGCTCAGTCTTCTTCGCCGAAACGGTCCGCGACGAGGGTGCTTAAGGCTTCCAGCGCCTCTTCGGCCTGGCGGCCTTCCACCTCGATGGTGATGGTGCAGCCCTTGGCGGCGGCGAGCATCATCAGGCCCATGATGGAGGTGCCGCCCACGGTCTGCCCGTCGCGGGAGACGCGCACCTTGGCGTCGTACCATTCCGCCGTCTGGACGAATTTGGCCGAGGCGCGCGCATGCAGCCCGCGCGTGTTCACGATTTCGACTTCTTTGGAAAGCACGGCCATCACTTCAAGGTCAGGAGGTTTCGCCGGCCAGCACCTTGGAGGCGATGGAGATGTATTTGCGGCCCGATTCCTGCGCCTGGTCCACCGCTTCGGCAAGAGAAAGGCTCTCGCGCACGCTGGCGAGCTTGATCAGCATGGGCAGGTT
>DGNO01000006.1:287841-366567 GCA_002389665.1 Rhodobiaceae bacterium UBA4490 | reverse complement strand
TTGGAGGGCGTGCCGCCGAACATGTCGGTGAGGAGGATCACCCCGTCGCCGGTATCGGCACCGGCCACCGCCTCCAGAATGTCTTTGCGGCGCTGCTCCATGTCATCGTCCGGGCCGATGCAGATGGCCGTTACATTCTGCTGGGGTCCGACGACATGCTCCGTCGCGGCGACAAACTGGCTGGCCAATTGGCCGTGCGTTACAAGAACTAATCCGATCATCTAAGACCTAATATCCGCGCCGCGCATCAATTGCAAAGGCTCCCCCGAAAGTGGCGGCTATCGTGCAACCATTACGGGCCGCATGACAAGGAGAACTCGCGCGCAAAAGACAGAAATCCGTGAGGAGGCTTAACGGGAAAGCCGCCCATCCGGCCCCGGAAAGCCGGAAAGGCCGATGCTGGCGAGCGCCAGCGCCACTTTCGCGGGCGCGGAAGCATCGAAGGCATGAAGACGCAAAAGCGGCACGGGCACGCTTTCCACTTCGCGAAAGGCAGGAAGGGGCAGGCGCGGCACCTCGGCGCGGGAGACAAGCTCGATGAGAAGGCGCAGGCGTGCCTTCGGCGCATAAGGCAGCGTGAGGATGCCGAGACCGCGGATTTCGATGAGCCCGGCCAGCGTCTGAGGCGCCGAAAGCCAGAGCGCGCCCTCTTCCACCTGCCATTTAAGCCGGTCATCGCCCACAAGACGCGCCGCCGGATCGTTTTCCAGAATGCGCCAGGCAAGATCGGATTTGCCGGCGCCCGGCGCGCCGCTCAAAAGCACCGCCTCGCCGTTCCAGGCGATGGCCGTGCCGTGCAATGTCTGATGAGAGGTTTCCGGCATCATTCTTCCGCCGCGGGCAATTCGACGGTGAAGCGTGCGCCCTTCTCTTCCCGGTTCTCTGCCCAGATGCGCCCGTTATGGGCTTCGACGATCTGTTTGGAGATGGAAAGGCCGAGGCCGGAATGGCGGCCGAAGGCGCCGGGGCGGTCGGAATGGAAACGCTCGAAGATTTTCTCAAGGCTCGACGGCTGGACGCCTGGCCCTTCATCTTCCACCGTCAGGCGCACGCGGTCTTCCTCGCGCGAGACGCGCACATGCACCTGCCCGCCTTCCGGCGTGAAGGAGAGCGCATTGTCGATGAGATTGCGCAGCACCTGGCCGAGCCTGTCGGCAACGCCCGTGACGCTATAAGCGGTGTCGGCGCGCGCGCCCACCGGCTTTTCGAATTGCACCGCTTTGGCGCCGCCCGCCCCCGTCTCGTTGAAAAGGCCGATGACGGTTTCGGCCAGCACATCGAGGCGCACCTCTTCCAGCTCCTGGCGCGACAGCTCCGCATCGAGGCGCGAGGCATCGGATATGTCGGAGATCAGCCGGTCGATGCGGCGGATATCGTGCTGGATGATATCCATGAGCCGGGCGCGCTGTTCCGGCGTCTTGGCGATGTCAAGCGTTTCGATGGCCGAGCGGATGGAGGTGAGCGGGTTCTTCAGCTCGTGCGCCACATCTGCCGCGAAACTTTCGATCGCATCGATGCGGTCGTAAAGCGCTTTCGTCATATCGCGCAAGGAGCCCGAAAGCTCGCCGATCTCATCGCGCCGCTCGGAAAAGTCGGGGATCTCGACACGGCCGGTCTTGCCCCGGCGCACGCGCTCGCTCGCCTCGGCCAGGCGGCGCACGGGCTCGGCAATGGTGCCGGCAAGCACGACGGAAAGAAGAATGGAAACGGCAAGCGCCACCAGAAAGACCTGCACGATGGCAAGGCGCTCGGCGCGCACAATCGCGTCGATGTCGCCGCCTTCGGTGGAAAGCATCAGCGTGCCGAGCACGGCGCGGAAACGCTGCACCGGCACGGCGACGGAGACGATAAGCTCGCCCCTGTCGGAGATGCGCTCCATGGTGGCGGCGGTACCGGTCAGCGCCAGCGCCACTTCATCGTAGATATAGCCGTTCTGGCTGCCCGCTTCCCGGTAGCGCGGCAGGGCGCGGCCCGGCAGCCAGCCGCGCACCGTGTCGAAAATCCGCGTGAAGAGCCCGCGCTCATCGGCCCCGTCGGGCGGAGGCAATTCGAAGAGAATGATCTGACCCGCATCGGTGAGCTGGCGGGAATCGAGGATCAGCCAGCCATCACGGTCGTAAAGGCGCGCACGCGTCTGGGTCGGCAATACGAGGCGGCGCAGGATGGGCGCGGCTTCCTCGGCGATGATGGCGATATCGCGCTCTTCGAAATATTCATCCGGGTTCACCCATTTGCCGCGCCGCTCGATCTGTTCCAAAGGATCGACGGTTTCGGCAAGCGGGCTCGCCGTCGCCGTTTCGCCGATGGCGCCCGCGATGATTTGCGCCTGGGTCATCAGCGACTGCTTGCGCGCATCGATCAGGCCCTGGCGGAACTGGTTGAGATAAAGAATACCCGCGCCCAAAAGACAAAGTGCGACGAGATTGAAGACGACGATGCGCCGCGTCAGGCTGGCAAAGCGCGATTGCAGAAGAAAGCGGCGGAAGGCGGCGGAGAGCGTGCTCCAGAGGCGGCCTGCCGCGCTCAGCGGACCGGAGGATGCTTCCTCCTCCGCTTCCTGCCGGCGCTCACTTTGAGGCTCTTCCTCCTGCCGGGCCGCATAGCTCATTCAGGCCTCAGCTTTCCTTGAACTTGTAGCCCACGCCATAAAGCGTTTCGATGGCGTCGAAATCGTCATCGGCTTGCTTGAACTTCTTGCGCAGCCGCTTGATGTGGCTGTCGATGGTGCGGTCATCCACATAGACCTGATCATCATAGGCCGCATCCATGAGCTGGTCGCGGCTTTTCACATAGCCGGGACGCTGGGCAAGCGCCTGCAGGATGAGAAACTCCGTTACCGTCAGCGTTACATCTTCGCCGTTCCAGGTGCAGGTATGCCGGTCCGGGTCCATGACGAGCTTGCCGCGTTCCAGCATGCCGCCCGAAGGCTGCGCCTCGCCTTCCGGCCCGCCTTTCACCGCGCCGGAGCGGCGCAGGATCGCCTTCACCCGCTCCACCAGAAGGCGCTGGGAGAAAGGCTTCTTGATGTAATCGTCCGCGCCCATTTTCAGGCCGAACAATTCATCGATCTCATCATCCTTGGAGGTGAGGAAAATGACCGGCAGTTCCGACTTCTGGCGCAGGCGGCGCAAAAGCTCCAGCCCGTCCATGCGCGGCATCTTGATGTCGAAGACGGCAATATCCGGCGGCGTCGCCTGCAGGCCGGCCAGGGCCGAGGCGCCGTCCGTATAAGTCTGGACATGGAAGCCTTCCGCCTCGAGCGCGATGCTGACCGAAGCCAGAATGTTGCGGTCGTCATCCACCAGCGCAATCGTCGCCATTCAAATCCCCTTCGCATCCAGCATGTTTCAAGCTGGCCAGACGCCGGGTTATCTCCCGGCATTTTCAAAGCCTTGCACCGCTTAAGCGGCGTTTTGGCCCAAATTGTGGCATGAGGCGACGCAGGCCCGCCGCTTTATCCCCGCCCCGCTGCAAGCGGAGTATAGAGGGTTGGCCGGGGCCACGCCATGTCTGCCGGTCCTCGCTCAGGAGGGCGCGGGGGTCCGGTCTGGCGGTTTGACTTTGACCCGGGATCGCGCAGACTGCCTCACAAAGCGCCGGAAAACCGGCGCCTCAGGCTGGGAGTTAGAGAATGAAGAAGATTTTAGCAGGGCTGGGCGCCCTGGTGCTGGTGCTTGCCGTCATCGTGCTGGTGCGCACTTTCATGGTGGCGGCGCCGGAAGGCCGCGAAGCGGCCAAGGAAAGCGACATCGCCATCGACGGGGAAGCGGCTGCGCGGCGGCTGGGCGAGGCGATCCAGTTCAAGACCATTTCCCATCAGATCCCCTCGCAGAGCAAAGGGGAAGAATTCGTCAAATTCCGCGATTGGCTGGAGGCGACTTATCCCGCCTTCCACGCCGCCGCGACGCGCGAGATCGTCAGCGATTACAGCCTGCTTTTCACCTGGAAGGGGAGCGATGAAAGCCTCGACCCCGTACTGCTCATGTCGCATATCGACGTGGTGCCGGTGATCCCGGGCTCGGAAGGCTCCTGGGAGCATCCGCCTTTTTCCGGCACCGTGGCGGACGGGTTCATCTGGGGGCGCGGCACGATCGACAATAAAGGCTCGCTCATCGCCATGGTCGAGGCGGCGGAGATGCTCGCCGCGCAAGGGCTGAAACCCAAACGCACGATCATGTTCGCCTTCGGCCATGATGAAGAAGTGGGCGGCCCGCAAGGCAATCAGGTGATCGGCCAGCTCATGAAAGAGCGCGGCATCCGCCTCCATTTCGTTGCCGATGAAGGCGGCATCGTCGCCGACAATCTGATGCCCGGTATCGAGGGCAAGGTGGCGCTGATCGGGATTGCCGAGAAGGGCTATATCTCGCTGACGCTGACCGCCCATGCGCAAGGCGGGCATTCTTCCATGCCGCCGCGCGAGACGGCGGTGGGCACGCTTGCCAAAGCCATCGACCGTTTGCAGAAAAAACCCTTCGAGGGCGGGATCGAGGGACCGGCGGCGCAGATGATCGACGCGCTCGCCCCCCATGCGCCTTTCCTGCAGCGCATGGTCTTCGCCAACCGCTGGCTTTTCGGACCGATGATCGAAAACCTAATGAGCGCGAGCCCCACCTCGGATGCGCAGCTGCGCACCACTATCGCGCCCACTATGCTGCGGGCGGGGCTGAAGGAAAACGTGCTGCCCACCAGCGCGACCGGCATCGTCAATTTCCGCATCCATCCGCGCAACGATTTCGACGATGTGGTGGCGCATGTGACCGAGGCGATCGACGATCCGACGGTGACGGTGGAAATTTCCAATCCGGGGCGTCTGCCCTCCGCCGTCTCGCCGACGGAGTCGGAAGGCTACAGCCTTCTGGAGCGCCATGTGCTCGGCGCTTTTCCGGGCGCGGCCGTCGCGCCCAATCTGGTGGTGGGCGGCACGGATTCGCGCCATTACGGGGAGGTATCGGACAATATCTACCGCTTCATCCCCATCGTGCTCGGGCCAGGGGACACCGCCCGCTTCCACGGCACGAATGAGCGCATCACCGTTGAGAACATGGAAAAGGCCGTGCGCTTTTATGTCGGCCTGATCGAGGATGCGACATCGGGCGCGGAATAAACGTCCCTAAACACAAGAAAACGCCCGGCCCTTTTTAAAGGGGCCGGGCGCTTGATGAGCACCGGGAAATGGACAAACCGATGCGAAAGCCAGCGGCTTAGAGTTCGCTTGCGGGCTTGTCTTTGATGTCTTTCCAGTACGTGTTCGCCTGGGCAACTTTACCGTCGACATCTTCCAGCCACAGATCCTGCACTTTCGTGTTCAGGTTCAGATAAAGCGTGCCGTCAACGACGCGCCACACTTCCGGGTCGCCGTAGAACTTCTTGCCGACCGACACGCCGTAAGCGCAGTAGCCGCCGTAAGCGGGCAGGTATTTCGCCGGATCAGCCTTGAAGGCTTCACGGTTGGCGTCGGAAGCGAAGAGGTAGCTCACGCCGTCATGCTCGAGAGCGAAGTCGCCGCTGCCGCGCAGGGGCTTCGTGTTGGTCTGGTAGGAAACGAGGTCATAGCCGCCGGCGCCCACAGTCATGTGAGCAACATCAGCACGGGCAACGCCTGCGGCGCCCATGACGAACATCACGGCGAACAGCGCGCCCATGAAGGATTTCAAAATCTGCATTGCCTTACTCCTTGGCTTTTGCGTGGTTAGAGCTTGCGAGGCCGGGTCTGCATGAACGAGGCGGTACGCCACCCGCAAAGCATCGGGAAACAGATCTGTTTCCTTGCTCCCAGAAGTAATGACCGGGGACCGATTTTCAAAACCACGACTGGCACACGCGTTTTCAAATGAGCGTGAGGCAAATCCCCTTCCGTTCCACCTTGCATCCGTGTAAAAAGCGGCCAAATATGGAAACAGTTCTGTTTACCCTTTTATCCGCCGCCTGGCGGCTAGTGGCCCGTACCCGATGACCCGCACGTCCGACCTTCCCGCCGCCTCGCGCCGCGACCATCTCATCCAGACCGCCGGGCGGCTTTTCGCCCGGGACGGGTTTCATGCGACAGGGATCGACAAGATCATTCTGGAAGCCGGGGTCTCGAAGAAGACGCTCTATAGTCATTTCCGCTCCAAGGAAGAACTGATCCTGGCGGTGCTCCGGGTGCATGACAGCGCCTTCCGCAATCATTTCATGCATGATGTGGAAAAGAACGGGCGCGATGCGCGCGACCGTTTGGCCGGGCTTTTCGATGCGGCGGAAAACTGGTTCGAAGAGCCGGGTTTTTACGGCTGCATCTTCATCAACGCGGTGGGTGAATATGCCCAGGCGAGCCCGCCCATCCGCTCCGCCTGCCAGGATTTCAAGAACATGATGCGGGCCTTCATTCTAAAGCTCTGCCGGGAGGCGGGCGCGAGCGAGCCCGAAGCGCTTGCCGACGAGCTGGCGCTCCTCTTCGAAGGAGCGACGGTGACGGCGCAGGTTTCAGGCTCCTCCCATGCCGCGCGCACCGCCAAGCGCGCGGCGCTTGCGCTGATCGGCGAACATTTCTCCCGGGCCTGAAGCCTCACACCCGCTTCAGCGGCATATGCGCTACTTTGCGGAAGCGGAAGATGAGAAGCGCAAAGGCGATATAGATGGCCGAGCCGAGGCCCATCAAAAGACCGGGCGCGCCAAAGCCCATTTCAAACGCCATGACATAACCGGTCGGAACGCCGATCAGCCAGAAGGAGCCGATGAAACGGATCATGGTGGGCCAGACATCGCCCGCCCCGCGCAAGGCGCCGATGGTGGTGGCCACCGCCCCGTCGACGACAAGCACGATCCCGGCAACGAGGAAGGTAGTGCGGGCAATCTCGATCACCGCCGGATCGGACGTATAAAGCGAGGCGACGCCGCCCGGCAGGATGAGCGCCAGAAGCGCGAAAGGCAGCACGAAACAGGCGCCGAGCCCGATGCCCACCCAGCCCGCGCGGCGCATATTGGGCGCATCGTTCCGGCCGATGGCATTACCCACCCGCACGGACGTGGCGGAGGAACAGCCGATCGCCATCATCAGCACAAGGATCATGGCATTGACGACGACATGATAGGCGGCCAGCTCCTTTTCCCCGAGATAACCCGCCATCAAAATAAGCGTCTGGAAGGCGGCGGCATCGAGCGCCATCATCACCGCCATGCCGGTGCCTTGCGCCCGAAGGCGCCTGCCCGTCGAGGCGCCGAGGCGGCGCGCCTCCGCCCACCAGCGCAAAAGCTTGACGCGCAGGCCGAACGGATCTTCCCCTTCGCGCCAGACCATGGAGAAGATATAGGCAAGTATCGCGGCGGCAAAAAACCAGCGCGTTACGGCCGTGGCGATGGCCGCGCCCACCGCGCCCATCGGCTCGCTCCAACCGGCCAGCCCGTAAATGAAAAAGCCGTTGAGCGCGATATTGAGCAGATTGGCCGCCGCCATGATGTACATGCCGATGCGCGGGCGCTGGATCGATTCCAGGAAATAGCTGGAGCAGATGTAAATCAGCAGTCCCGGCATGGAGAGACCGAAGGCGAGCGAAACGCCGCCGCCGCCCGCTGCAAGCTCCGGGCTCTGGCCGATGGCCAAAAGCAGCGGCTCGCCCAGCGCGCAAATGATGCCGAAGACGAGCCCGAGCAGGACCGCATGATAAAGCCCGGCGCGCCAGGCCGCGCCCGCCGCGCGAAAATCGCTCGCCCCGTAAGCCTGGCTCGCCAGGATCATCGTGCCCTGCAAGAGCCCGATCGACATCAAAAGGAAAACCGACTGAATGGCAATGCCGAGCGCGAGATAGGCCAGCTCGCCCGCCCCGTAATGGCCGACCATGATCGTGTCGGCGGTGAAGATGCCGACCATGCCGGCGCGCGCCAGCACCACCGGAAAGGCGAGGGTGAGCGTGCGCTTGATGTGGAGGGCGAAGGAATCCAGCGGCAAAGCGGGCGCAGGCGCTGCGGGCGCGGAAAAGGGATCGAGGGGGCGTGCCATCGCCTGGCCTTTCTTCATTCAACAAATTCAGGAACGCATGAAGATGCGGCTAGCGCCGAAGCCTGCCTTTAAACTCAAGCGGCAATCTGGTCTGGCACAGCTTTCCAGTATATAAGCAGGCCATGACACTCGCCCAGAAAAAACCCGAAAAATCCGCCCTTGCCGCCACGGCGCGCCAGCTCATCCGCGCCGGGCGCTTCGTGCCGCTTGCCACGCAAGAAGCCAAAAGCGCCGCGCCTTTCGTGAGCCTGGCGCAGACCGCCTGCCTGATGGACGCCGTGCCGCTTTTGCTGATCTCGCGCCTTGCCGCCCATACGCGCCATATCGAGGCAAACCCCGACATCAGCCTCCTCTTCGAGACGCCGGGAGCGGAAGGGGCCGAGCGCATGAACCTGGCCCGGGTGAGCGTCCAGGGACGGGCGGAAAAGCTGGAAGGCGAGGAAGCGGCACGCGCCAAGGCCCGCTTTACCGCGCTGCATCCGGAAACGCGGGACTATGACACCGCGCTCGATTTTTCCTATTACGCGCTGCGCCCCGCAGGCGGGCGGATCGTGGAAGGTTTCGGGCGGATCGGCAATCTTTCCGCCGCCGATCTCACCTTTCCGCTCGAGGGGGCCGAAGCCCTCGTCGAAGGGGCAGAGGGCATCACCGCCCATATGAACGAGGACCACGCAGACGCCATCGCCCTTTACGCGGCAAACCTGCTCGGCCGCCAAGAAGGCGCCTGGCGGATGAGCGGCATCGACCCGGAAGGGGCGGACCTCGTGCTCGATACCGAAGCGCCCGAAGAGGGTGCCGCCACGGGCAAGGGCCGGCATTTTGCCCGGCTCGACTTTCCCGCCCCGGTCTTCACACCCACCGAGGCCCGGCAGATGCTGGTGGCACTGGTCAAGGAAGCCCGCGCCAAGGCCTGACCAGGCCCTGGAGGGAGCTTCAAAACAGGCCGCCTGGTTCCGCTTTTGTGCTCTTTTGCCCGAACCCTGGCAGACCAGTCCGGCCCGTTTACCAAGGCGGTAAAAGGGCTGAAAAGGTGCGGCAATTTCACTCCTTCCCCTGTCCGAATCCAGTTGCGCGCTGGGGGGCGCGACACTATGGTGACGCGCACTTGAGTGCGGCTGCCTGGCAGGCCCGCCGCCAAGTTTGGAGCAGGGGTTCGGGGCCGTAGCGGCTGGCGACCCCTTCTTTGCTGGGAACATATTTGAGTTGAACGGGCGGGGTCACCCGCCTCTTTAGATTATTGGTACGTCACGTCTTGGCGATTGGCGGTTTCAACCCCTCCCGAAGACTGGGTGTCGGCTCCGGTTCATCCTTCACCCATACGTGACAAATTGGCGAGACACGAGGAGAGTGGGCGTGAAACAGACTGGGCTGTACATCAGCAAAAACGGTGTGGACAAACAGGGCTTCACCAATCTTGAAGCGGTGCATTGGAATTACCGGCCCGCCAAGCTTTATGAAGAAGCCATCCGGCGCGAGGAAGCCGAACTGTCCGCGCAAGGCGCGATGGTGGTCCGCACCGGCGAGCATACCGGCCGCTCCGCTCAGGACAAATTCATCGTCCGCGACGAGAAGACCGAAAACACCGTCTGGTGGGACAATTCCAAGTCGATCACGCCCGAGCAGTTCGACGCTCTCCATCAGGACATGCTCAAACACGCCGAAGGCAAAGAACTTTTCGTTCAGGATCTTTTCGGCGGCGCCGACCCCACTCACCGCCTGCCGACCCGCGTCTTTACCGAACTTGCCTGGCATTCGCTCTTCATTCAGAACCTGCTTATCGAACCCAAGCCGGAAGAGCTTCCCGACTTCGATCCGAAATTCACGATCATCAACCTGCCCAGCTTCCGCGCCGACAAAGCCCGCCATGGCTGCCGCACGGAAACGGTGATCGCGTGCAACTTCGCCAAGCGCATCGTGCTGATCGGCGGCACGTCCTATGCCGGTGAAACGAAGAAATCCGTCTTCTCCATGCTCAACTACGAGCTGCCCGAAAAGCGCGTCATGCCGATGCACTGCTCGATCAATGTGGGCGAGAAAGACGACTCGGCCATCTTCTTCGGCCTGTCGGGCACCGGCAAGACCACGCTCTCGGCAGACCCCAAGCGCACGCTGGTGGGCGACGATGAGCACGGCTGGTCGGAAAACGGCGTCTTCAACTTCGAAGGCGGCTGCTATGCGAAGATGATCAACCTGTCGGCGGAAGCGGAGCCGGAAATCTACGCCACCACGCAGCGTTTCGGCACCGTGCTTGAAAACGTCGTGATGGACCCGCAGACCCGCGAGCTCGACTTCAACGACAATTCGCTGACCGAGAACACCCGCGGCGCCTATCCGCTGTCCTTCATTCCGAATGCCAGCGAAACGGGCCGCGCCGGACACCCGAAAAACATCATCATGCTGACGGCGGATGCCTTCGGCGTGCTGCCGCCCATCGCCAAGATGACGCCGTCCCAGGCCATGTACCACTTCCTCTCCGGTTACACGGCGAAAGTGGCCGGCACGGAAAAAGGCGTGACGGAACCGGAAGCCACGTTCTCGACCTGCTTCGGCGCGCCCTTCATGGCCCGTCATCCGTCCGAATACGGCAACCTGCTGCGCGATCTCATCGCCGAGCACAATGTGGACTGCTGGCTGGTGAATACCGGCTGGACGGGCGGCGCTTACGGCACCGGCCAGCGCATGCCGATCCGCGAAACCCGCGCGCTGCTTTCCGCAGCTCTCGACGGCTCGCTTGCCAATGTGGATTTCCGCTTCGATCCGTTCTTCGGTTTCCAGGTGCCGACCTCGGTGCCGGGCGTCGACATGACGATCCTGAACCCGCGCGAAACCTGGGCCGACAAAGGCGCGTATGACGCGCAGGCCGCCAAACTCGTTTCGATGTTCATCGAGAACTTCCGCAAGTTCGAATCCTATGTCGATCCGGAAGTGCGCGACGCCGCCCCGGCTCCCGCACGGGCCGCGCAGTAAGCATTCGCCTTTCGGGGTTACGAAAGACAAAGCCGCGCTCTTAAAAGAGCGCGGCTTTTCTTTTGGGCGCGCGCCTCTCTGCCTCGCTCGCTTGCCAGGAAGAGGAGTGTTAGGCTTTTGAAAAAAGGGAGGACGCCATGAGCGACAATAAAAGCCAGAATGCGCAAACCGTGCTGAACTTCATCAATGCCTGGGCGCGGCTCGATGCCGAAGAGATCGCCGCCTTCTTCACCGAGGACGGCACTTATCACAATATGCCGATCGCCCCGGTGAGCGGGCGGGAGACGGTGAAAGCCTTCGTTGCGGGCTTCATCAACGATTGGAAAGCGACGAACTGGGACGTGCTCTCGCTCGTTGCCGAGGGCGACACGGTGATTGCCGAGCGCGTCGATCATATTCACCTGAAAAACGGCAAAAGCATCGATCTGCCCTGTCTCGGTATTTTCGAGATGGAGGATGGCAAGATCAAAGTCTGGCGCGATTATTTCGACATGAACACTTATGTGCAGGGCGCGTCCTGATCACTCCAGCCGGTCTTGCGGGGAGATGCCCTGCTCCAAAAGATAGGCATCGAGATCACGGCCCGGCACTTTGGGATAGCGCTCGCCGGGCAGCACGAGATCGCGCATCCTGTCGGCCCTGAAAACGCGGAAGGCCTCGCGCTTTTCGCACCAGGCCGGCACGATCCAGACATGGCCATAAAAGGCAAGCGAGAGCGGCCAGACGGTGCGCTCGCTCTGCTCGCCTTTGGCATTCACATACCCAAAACGGATCTTGGCGCGCCGGCGCACCGCCTTGCGGATCGCGGCAAGGTCCACGACGATTTCCGCGCGGTAATGATCGGGCGGCGCCATGACGCCGAACGCATCCATCTGCTTTTGCAAAGGCGGCGGCAGAACGGCGCGCAATTTGGCGAGCACCGCGCGGGCGCTTTCGGCAAGCTCGTCATCGGCCCAGCTTGCGACGATGCGCGCGCCGAGCGCCAGCGCTTCGGCCTCATCTTCGGTGAACATGAGCGGCGGCAAATCATAGCCCGGGCGCAGCAGATAGCCGATCCCCGCTTCCCCTTCGATGGGCACGCGGCTTGCCTGCAAATCGGCAATGTCGCGGTAGATCGTGCGCACCGAGACTTCCATCTTTCCGGCAAGCTCGTCCGCCGTCACCACCCGGCGGTGGCGGCGCATATATTCCACAATGTCGAACAAACGGTCGGCGCGTCTCATGAAAAGATCCTGCCATAGGCCTCCTGACAGCAGGGTGTCAGGAGGCGCGGGCTAAAGCTAGTCCATTCGCTGCCACCGAAATGCGGAAAAGGCAGATGCGCGAAATGGAGAGACGCAATGAGCAACATTATCAAGACGCCGGGCGCGGGTAAAAACGCCCCGAAACTCGAGCTTTACGGCTTTTCCAGCGAGGTGCCGGGCGTGCCGGACCCCAGCGCCTTTGTCGTCAAACTGGAAACGGCGCTGCGCCTTGCCGGCATCGGCTATGAGCGGCGCGACATGCCGAACCCCGCCAAGGCACCGAAAGGCAAGCTGCCCTTCATCGTGGCGGACGGGGAGCGGGTCGGCGATTCCACCTTGATCATGAAATGGCTGAAGGAGCGGCGGGGCGTCGATCTCGACTGGCACTTAACGCCGCTGGAGCGGGCCCGCTCCCACGCCTTGCAGCGCATGCTTGAAGAGCGGCTTTACTGGGCGATCGTTTATACCCGCTGGTGCGAGAAGGAAAACGAGTGGCTGGAGAAGGAGATTTTCTTCGGCGACGTGCCCGCCCCGATCCGCTTTTTCGTTTACCGCATGGTGCTGAAGCAGATGAAGACGGCGCTCCATCATCACGGGCTTGGCCGGCATACGCGGGAGGAAATCTATGCCTTCGGCGCCGACGACCTTGCAACGCTCGCCGCCGAGCTTGGCGATAAGCCCTATCTTTTCGGCGAGCGCCCCTCCCTTGCCGATGCAAGCGCTTTCGGCATCCTGGTCAATATTATCGGCATTCCGCAGATCAAAAGTCCGCTCATCGATGCGATGCGGACCCATGACAATCTCATCGCCTATACGGACCGGATGCTGGAGCTTTTCACGATGCAGGCGCCTTCACTGCAGAAAGCCGCTTGAGTCTCGCCGCCGCGCCGGATCTGAGCACCCTCCGGCGCGGCGGCTCATCTATCTTTCCCGGCGCTAGTCTTTCTTCTTTGCTTCACGCTGGGCTTTTTCTTCTTTCTTCTTCTCGATCTTTTTCTCTTCCGAGACTTTTTCGAGATAGACGACGCGCCAGTCCGCTCCCGCGCGCAGGCGCGTTTCCTCGGAGAAGGGTTTGACGAGCCCGTCCTTATCGATGGCAAGAAGCATATTGTCCGTGCCACCAATCTGCTCGGAAAGCGCCTCAAAATCGAATTCTTCGGTCAGGCGTGTGAGGCGCACTTTATAGCCCTCGCGCAGCATTTCCTGCGCGCGTTCCAAGGTCAGTTCCGGCTTGAAAAGAAGATGACCGCGCAGTTCCAGCGGCAGCGGATCCGAGCCTTTTTCAAAGGTCGCCGCATCATGGCGCACGGCAAAAACATTGGCCGAGCCGAATTCATGGCGGTAACGCATACAGGAAAGCGCGTTAAGCGCAGGCTGGCGGGAGAGCGCGAGGAGCGAGCCCACGCCAACCAAATCAAGCTCACGGTCCGCATATTCCGAAACAGCATTACCGAAAAACGTGGGCAGGCCTTTCATGCGCGCCGTCCGTGTCTGGCTCCAGGAGGTATCGGCGACAAGCACGCGCACGCCCCGCTCATGCAGCACTTCGGCAAGCGCCAAAGCAAAGGGATTGGCACCGACGATCAGAACACCGCGTGCGGCTGGTTCGGCAACGCCCAGCAATTCGGCAACGGGCCGCGCGGTCAGGCTTTGCAAGACGACGGTGACCATGATCATGACGAGGGTGAGCGGCACGAGTAGCTCCGCCCCTTCCACGCCCGCTTCCTGCAAGCGCACGGCAAAGATCGCGGAAATGGCGGCGGCGACAATGCCGCGCGGCGCGATCCAGGATAAAAGCGCGCGCTCGCGCCAGCTTGTTTCCGTGCCGATGGTGGAGACAAGCACATTGAGCGGGCGGGCGATGAAGAGAATGATCGCCATGAGTAAGGCAAGGCCGCCGGCGATGGCCATCATGCCGCCGAAATCCACTCGCGCGGCGAGCACGATGAAAAGCGCGGAGATGAGAAGAACGGAAAGACTTTCCTTGAAGTCGATGAGCTCGCCCGTACGCAGGCCCGGCAGATTGCCGAGCACGATGCCCATCACCGTGACGGCGACGAGCCCGCCTTCATGACCCAATGTGTTGGCAAGCGTGAAAGCCAGCAGCACGAGACCGAGCGTCGACACATTGATGAGATAATCGGGAATGGCGTGACGGCGCAGCGCCCAGCCGAAAGCAAAACCGAAACCGGCGCCCACCGCCCCGCCAATGGCAAAAACTTCTAGGAAGGCGAGGACGGAGCTTCCCTCCGTCATGGCGCCGGTGGCCACAATCGCCTCGAACAGGACAACGGCAAGCACCGCGCCCACAGGATCGATCAGGATCGCTTCCCAGCGCAGGACCTGCGCCACCTTGTCGTTCGGCCGAATGGTGCGCAAGAGCGGCATGACGACGGTCGGGCCCGAAACCGCGCCGATCGCCCCGAAAAGCAGTGCGAGCGGCCAAGAGAAACCGAAAATTTCATGCACCGCCCAGCCAAGAATGAGCACGGTGACAAGAACGCCCACCGTGACAAGGCGGATGACCGGCGTTGCCGCGCCGCGCAAATCCGCAAAGCGCAAGGTGAGCGCGCCTTCAAAAAGAATGACTGCAACGGCCATGGAGATGGTCGGGAAGAGCAGATCGCCGAAAACCGCATCGGGATTTAAAAGCCCGAGCCCCGGCCCCAGCAGGAAGCCCATAAAGAGAAGCGGCAGGATGGCCGGAGTGCGCAGGCGCGCGCCCAGCCATTGCGCGAAAACGCCGCTCGCAACGATCAGCGTGATGGCAAGAGTGGGATCGGTGATAGGCGCCATAAAGGGCCTTCTTCCTTGTTAGACATCCCCTGGAAGAGGCCCGGAATCAGTGGGCCTCGTCCCAATTATTCGCGGCATTCGCCTCCACATCCAGCGGCACCGAGAGGGCGACCGCAGGTTCGGCTGCTTTCGACATGACATCGCAGACGAGTTTACAGGTCTTTTCGGTTTCTTTTTCCGGCGCCTCGAAAATCAATTCGTCATGTACCTGCAAGAGCATACGCGCTTTCAAATCTGCCCGCGACAGCGCGCCGGCCATATGGATCATGGCGCGGCGGATGATATCGGCAGCGGAGCCCTGAATGGGGGCGTTGATCGCCGCGCGCTCCATGAAGGACCGGCGGGCGCCGTTTTTGGAGTTGATTTCGGGCAGATGAATCTTGCGCCCGAAAATCGTTTCCACGAAACCGTCCTTATGGGCGCTTTCCTTCGTGCTTTCCATGTAATCGCGGATGCCGGGGAAACGCTTGAAATAAAGATCGATATAATCGCCCGCCTCGCTGCGCGAAATGCCGAGCTGATTGGCAAGGCCGAAAGCGGAGATGCCGTAGATGATCCCAAAATTGATGGCCTTGGCCCTTCGGCGCACGGAGGGCTCCATGCCTTTGATGGGCACGTTGAAAATCTCGCTTGCCGTCATGGCGTGAATGTCGAGCCCGTCCGCAAACGCATCTTTTAGTTCCTTGACGCCGGCAATATGCGCAACAAGACGCAGCTCGATCTGGCTGTAGTCGGCGCTGATGAGCTTCATACCCTTTTCGGCGATGAAGGCGGTGCGGATGCGCCGCCCGTCCTCGGTGCGCACGGGAATGTTCTGCAGGTTGGGCTCGCTCGAGGCAAGCCGCCCCGTGGTGGTGGAGGCCATCGAATAAGAGGTGTGAACGCGGCCCGTATCCTTATTGATATATTCGGGCAAAGCGTCGGTGTAAGTGCTTTTCAGTTTGGAAAGGCCGCGCCAGTCGAGAATGCGCTGCGGCAGTTCATGGCCTTGCGCGGCCAGTTCTTCCAGCGCTGCGGCATCCGTGCTCCAGGCGCCGGTCTTCGTTTTGCGCCCGCCGGAAAGACCTTTCTTGTCATAGAGAATTTCACCGAGCTGCTTGGGTGAGCCGATATTGAATTCCTCGCCTGCGAGCTCGTAAATCTCTTCTTCGTAAGCGCCCATCTTCTGGGAGAATTCACCGGAAAGGCGCGAGAGCACCTGCCGGTCGATCTTCACCCCGTCATGCTCCATATCCACGAGGACGGAGACGAGCGGGCGCTCCAGCGTTTCATAGACGGTGACTTTGCGCTCCGCAACGAGCCGCGGTTTCAGAAGCATGTAAAGGCGCAGCGTCACATCCGCATCTTCGGCGGCATAGCGCGTGGCTTTCGGGATCGGTACCTGGTCGAAAGTGATCTGGGATTTGCCGCTGCCCGCGATCTCTTTAAAAGGAATGGGCTCATGGCCGAGATGGAGCTTGGAAAGCTCATCCATGCCATGGCCGTGGAGCCCCGCATCCAGCGCATAGGACATAAGCATCGTGTCGTCGATGGGCGTGACGTTAATTCCATGGCGTTTGAGGACCTGAAGGTCGTATTTCAGGTTCTGCCCGATTTTCAAAACCGCCGGGTCTTCCAGAACGGGTTTCAGAAGGCCGAGCGCTTCATCGAGGCTGATTTGCTCGGGCGCGCCATTGCCCTCGAAATCGAGCCCCTCACCCGCGCCGTGCTGCAAGGGAATATAACAGGCCTTGCCGGGGCGCGTTGCGATGGAGACGCCGACAAGACGCGCGGCCATGGCATCGAGCGAATCCGTTTCCGTGTCGAGCGCCATGAAGCCCTGATCTTTGGCTTCTTCGAGCCAGGCTTTCAGCGCGCCTGCCTCCGTTACCGCTTCATAAGAATCAGGATCGATAGGCGCTTCGATGCCGGGTGACACCGCGCCCGGCGCACCGCCGCGCTCGGCTGGTCCTTTCGCCTCGACAATGACGGGGGCATCCGCCGGATGATCGCCAGCGGCAGGCACCTCATCTGCTTCCACGCCAAGCTCAGAGGCGACACGCTTTGTCAGCGTGGTGAATTCCATATCCTTCAAGAAGCCGATGAGCTTCACCGGATCGGGCGTCTTGATGTCCATCTCTTCAAGACCCACTGTCACCGGCACGTCCTGCTTGAGGCGTACGAGATCGCGGCTGAGGCGCGCCTGACCGGCAAACTCGATCAGATTTTCCCGGCGCTTCTTCTGTTTGATTTCCCCGGCCCGCTCCAGAAGCGTGTCGAGATCGCCATATTCGTTGATAAGCAGCGCCGCCGTCTTGATACCGATACCGGGTACGCCCGGCACATTATCGACCGAATCGCCGGCCAGCGACTGCACATCCACGACCTTGTCCGGCCCGACGCCGAATTTTTCTTCAACCTCCGCCGGACCGATGGCTTTCAGCTTCATCGTATCGAGCATGTCGATATTGCCGTTGACGAGCTGCATCAGGTCTTTATCGGAGGAAACGATGGTGACGCGCGCGCCGTTCGCCGCCGCCTGGCAGGCGTAAGTCGCGATGAGATCGTCCGCCTCGAAGCCTTCCATCTCGATGCAGGGCACATCGAAGGCACGCACGGCATCGCGGATAAGAGCGAATTGCGGCACGAGGTCTTCGGGCGCCGGCGGGCGGTGCGCTTTATAATCGGCGTAAAGCTCGTTACGGAAGCTCTTGCCCGAATGGTCGAAAATCACCGCAAGATGCGTCGGCTCGAACTCGTCTTTCGTGTCCTGCAAGAGTTTGTAAAGCATGTTGCAGAAGCCGCTGACGGCGCCGACCGGCAGCCCGTCGGATTTGCGCGTCAAAGGCGGCAGCGCGTGGTAGGCGCGGAAAATATAGCCCGACCCGTCGACCAGAAAAATGTGATCGCCTTTACCCGGCTGTTTCGCGTCAGACGATTTCGTTTTTGCCGCGTTCGATTCTTTTTTGGATGACATGAGTGCCGGTTTTTCCCTGCCTGCGCGCTGAAGTTCCGCCGATAGGCGCGCATAATGGCACCTTCCACGGGGCTTGGGAAAGGCTGCAATTCCTTTTTTGCCCGGCAGTTGTCAGGCGGCGCAATTGACCCCATATGGGGCCGGTGATAGAGAGCCATGTAAGATCCTGCCTCTCAAGACCATCAACGCCGCCGGGAGGGACTGCATGGCTTCGCATGTTGCGCATGATGCCGAGATTGAAACGCCGGTGCCCGCAGAGCCCGGCGCGAACGCTGCTCAATTCAATGCCATTGAAGCCAGGGGCCTGCGAAAGGTTTACCGCGCCTCGGGCGGGCAGCCCGCCAAGGAAGCGCTGAAAGGCATCGATCTTGCCATTCCGCGCGGCTCGATTTTCGGCCTTCTGGGGCCCAATGGGGCAGGCAAATCCACCTTCATCAATATTCTGGCCGGGCTGGTGATGAAAACCTCCGGCAATGTCTCTCTTTGGGGCTTCGATATCGACGTCAATCCGCGCCAGGCGCGTGCGGCCATCGGCGTCGTGCCGCAGGAACTGCATATCGACCCGTTCTTCACACCCGCCGAGGCGCTGGAGCTGCAGGCCGGGCTTTACGGCGTGCCGCGGCCGGAGCGGCGGACCATGGAAATTCTGGGCGCGATGGGCCTTGCCGACAAGGCGGACGCTTATGCGCGCACGCTTTCAGGGGGCATGCGCCGCCGTCTCCTCGTTGCCAAAGCCATGGTGCATAACCCGCCCATTCTGGTGCTGGACGAGCCGACGGCAGGCGTCGATATCGAACTGCGCAAACAGCTTTGGGATTATGTGCTCGAACTGCATGCCAACGGCACGACCATCGTGCTCACCACACATTATCTTGAAGAGGCCCAGTCGCTTTGCGACGAGATCGCCATCATCAATCACGGTGAAGTCGTGGCCTGCGAGCCGACGGGCAAACTGCTTTCGCGCATCGAAGAAAAGCGGCTGATCATCGAGCCCGACACACCCTTGAGCGCTCTGCCTGCGCCGCTTGCGGCCCTCAAAGCAGAGCTGCGCGAGGATGGCCGCCTGGCGGTGCGCTACAATCCGGCGGAGATGAAGGCAGGCGAGATCCTGGCCCAAATCGGCAATGCCGGTGTGCAGGTTGCCGATGTGTCGACCGAAGAAGCCGATCTTGAAGACGTCTTCCTGCAGCTCACGTCTTCGCGCAGTTAAACCTATTTTCTGAAAAAGCCGCGCCGGCGGAAAAAGAGATACGTCCCGCTTCCCATAAGGATGAGGGGAACGATGCCCGTCGCCAGCACGATGACAGGTCCCGCAAGCCCCCAGAAATCTCCGATATGGATGGGGTATTTCAGGTCCGAAAGCCACATGCCCGTGCCCTTGCCTTCCCAGGCGTAAGAAGAAACGAGCGTGCCCGTTTGCGGGTGAAAAGCGCCGTAGGTCGTGCCATTGGGGTGCGGGTCATCTTCATGGCGGTAGCGCACGACGACGGCAGATTTTTCATCCGCAGGGAGCCGGATCCAGGTGGGCACCGCCCCGGGCATTTCCCGCGCGGCAATTTTCTTTATCTCTTCAAGGCTGAGAACGGGCGCGCCCTCCACCTGCTCGATGGCGGGCGGCTGAGAAGGCGGCGTGCCGCCCAGCGTCAAAAGCAGCGCGTAAGCCGTGACGCGGTAAAAGACCAGCATCACACCCGTCAGAGCACTGATGAAAAGCAGCGCCCAGCCTACTGTGCCGGTGAACCGGTGAAGATCGAAAGCGGAGGCGGCAAGCGGCGCGCCGCGCAAACGCGGCTTGAAGATGCGGACAAACCGTCCCTTGCGCCAGGCCAGCACGGCGCCGCTGACGAGCAGGAAAAGCACCACGATGCCGACAATGCCGTTTACCGTATGTCCGTTCTCGCCCATGAGAAGGTGGATATGGAGATCTTTGAGAAAGCCTATGAACCCATCTTTCTCGCCGCGTATCCCGAGCAGTTTACCTGCGCCCGCATCGACATAAGCAATGCGGTGCGGCTCGTCGGACGACCAGAATTCCACCGGATGGCGGGGCGTTCGAGGCAAGCGGATAAAGGCGAGCGGGAAACCCGGCTGCGTTTCTTTCAGCGCCGCAAGGCCTGCATCGAGATCGCTTGGCGCGCCTTCTTCCACTGCGAAAAGATGCGGGTTGAGCGCGCGGTCGATCTCGTCGTCGAAAACCAGAATGCTGCCGCTCAGCGCCAGAACGAAAAGAACGAGGCCCGCCGTAATGCCGGTCCAGTGATGCAGTTTTGCCAGAAACGCGCGCACAGCTTTTCTCCGAAAGACAAAAGGGAGCCGGCGCTTCTTTGAAAGAAGGCCGGCTCCCGGTCAGGCCTGTTCCTGCGAGGAACTTACCATTCGATCGAGTAGGTCAGGCTTGCCATGCGCCCGGGGCCTTTATTGTAGGCATAGGCGACATTGAAGGCGGAATTGACCACGGGGAAATAATCCTCGTTGAAAAGGTTATCCACGCCGAGCTCAAGGCGGCCGGGGCCGACATCGAAAGAGCTATAGAAGTCGACCAGCGTGTAAACATCGCTGTCGCCCCGGTAGGCGCCCGTGGTGAACGGTTCACGGTGACCGGAATAAAGCGCCTGCAAGCGGGCATCCCACCACTCGGTCACCTCGTAATCCACATAGGCCGTCAGTTTCAGCGGCGGAATGCGGGTATTGTCGAGGTCTTCCTCGTAAGAACCGTTGGTGTCGAGATCGACATGACCGTCCATCCAGGTGGCGGTGCCGCCGAGCTTCCAGCGCGGGGCGGGCGTCACGTTGAGCGCGGCTTCGATGCCCCAGATTTCTTCCGGCGCTTTAACGAGGTTCAAATTGGTCGTGGAATAGGTCGTGCCTTTTTCCGATTCGGAAAAGAAGACGGCGACCGACCCGTCCGCCCAATCATTGGCGGTGCGCAGGCCGAGTTCGTAATTGTCGACGAGCTGGGCTTCGGAGGCAACTTCGCTTGCATTGTTGATCGTCGTGCTGTCGCGGATGACGCGGCCGAGATCGGCAACGGAGAAGCCCTGCGAGAAGCCGCCATAAAGCTCCGAGCGCTCGGAGAGATAAACGACACCGTTGAGATTGAAGAGCGCTTCCTGCAGCGAGATTTCCCCGCCCTGCACGAAACGGCCCGGCCGGTTCGTCACGCTGTCGATATCGACAGTGATGTCTTCATAGCGCACACCGCCGCGCACGAGGCCCCATTCACCGACCGGAATTTCAAGCTCGGCGAAACCGGCAATGGCGTTCTGCTCCATGACGGGCACGATGGTCGGCCCGTCAATGCCTGCCTGCACGGTTTCATCGCGCAGATAGTCGGCGCCCCAAAGCAGCTTCATATCCGTATCTGCGACTTTGAACGGCGTTTGCATGGTCAGCCGGCCGCCCCATTTTTCCGACTGGACTTCGGTCTGCGCGAAACCGGGGAATTTGCCGAAGCGGGAGGTGATGTCACCGTAATAAACCTGCGCGGCGAGCTCGGAGCCGAGCACGGCGCTATGGGTATATTCGCCGTTGATCATCAGGTTTTCGGTGCCCGGCTCTTCCACATTCGGGCTGCCTTTGACGGCGGGCGTCTTGATGCCCGCGGCCGGGTTGCCGAGGCCGAACGTGTATTCGGTATCCTGCAGGAACTCGAAATAATTCGCGGACAGCTCGAAACGCTGATTGGCATCGGGCTCGAAGCCGAGCTTGCCGAGGAAGTTCCATTCGTCGGTATCGGCATAGCCGCCCTGCACGCCAAGCGAATCCGGGGGAATGCGGTCGCCGTCCCCATCGAAGATGCTGTTGCGGCTGACGAAGGTGCCGGCGGCCAGGAAGTCGACCTGCCCTTCACGGCCCGAGAGCGAATGCGTCGTCTGATACTGCATGGAATCGCTCGGATGGTCGGTCGAAAAGCGGATGCCGACTTCCGACTTCGCTTTCAGCGCGCCGTCTTCGGGCCGCTTCGTGATGATGTTCACAAGGCCGCCCGTCGCGCCGAAACCGTAAGCGGCGGTGCCGCCGCGCACGATTTCAATGCGCTCGATGGCATCCGGATCGATCGTGTTGAGGTCCCGGCTGCCGCCGCGCAGCGGCGTCGATTGCGGTACCCCGTCGATCAGGGTCAGAAAATCGCGCCCGCGCAGGGTCTGGCCGAAATTGGACAATGCCTCGGAAGAGGTCGCAAAGCCCGGCGTCGTGTTGGAGAGAATATCGCCGAGATTGCGGTTGATCTTGGCTTCCCGCTCGACCGTTTCCTCATCCACCACCGTGACGGAGCGGGTGAGCTCGGAAACCGGCGTCGCCGCGCGGGTGGCGGTGACGACGATCTCGCCCGCATTTTCTTGCCCCGCAAAAGCCGGCAGCGCAGCAAGCGACAGCGCAAGCGCGGCGGGCGCAGCCCACAGACCGGCGCGGTTTGCGACCAAAGCCGTGTTGGATTTACTCGTAAAATCGACCATTTGCATCCCCTCAAATCGGCCCGTTAAAGTTGCCGGACCTTATTGAAAATGAGAATGCCTATCAATATGAATCTGGAGAAAATTTTCAGGCAGAAAAAGACGCAGCGGCAGTAAGGAGTTAAAAGAGGCTTACATGCGGGCGAGCGCGCAAATGGCCCCGGCCAGCGTCTTGGCAGTGAGCCCGCCGCCGTCGGCCAGGGGATGGCGCAAATGAAGGGCTCCTTCGATGAGCGAGACGACAAGGGCGGCCCGCTCGGACCGTTTTTTCGGCGGCAGATCGGCATTGAGCCGGGCGAGCAGATCCGCTGCGCCTTTGCGGTACTGGGCATAGTAGCGCTCCAGCGAACGGGCGATCCGTTCATCCTCGCGCGCCAAAGCTGCCATTTCCGACATGAAGAGATCGCAGCTATCGAGATAGGCCTCATCTTCCAGAAGCCGGGCGAGCGCCTTTTGCAGTTTCTGCTCCGGCGGGCCGGAGGCTTCCTCGAAATGCTGCAGAAAGACGCCGGAATCATGCTCGATAAAACGCTCGAAAAGCCGCGCCAGAAGGTCCGAGGCATGCGGGTAATAGTGCTGCAAATGGCTGAGGCGCATATCGAGCCGGGCGGCAAGCCCGCGCAATGAGAACGCCGCCAGCCGGTCTTCCTTCAGGAGCAGATGAGCGGCATCGAGAATGCGCGCTTCCGTTTCCGCCCGTTTTTGCTGGCGCGTGATCCCTTGCTTCATGCGCGGGGCAGGGCTTTCCACGCTTTTTCGTTCCGCCATCTTCACCTCTTTGCCTGCACGCAGGCCTTTCGGCCCGCGCGCATGAAACCCGCCCTTGTAATTTATTGGTCAATGACCAATATTATGCCAAGACTGGTCACTGACCACCTTACAGCATTTTTTCCGAGGGAGGAGCCTCATGCCGGAAAATCTTTCACCTTCAGTCCTGATTGCCGGCGGCTACGGCGTGGTGGGCAGCGACATTGCGCGGCTGGTCCGCGCCTATCACCCGGGCATCCGCATCCTGCTCGGCGGGCGGCACCCGGAAAAAGGCCGTGCCCTCGCCGAAGAGCTTGGCAATGCGGCACCCGTGGCACTCGACATTTCGGGCAAGCAGCCGCTTCTTGCGGGGCAGGAGGCGCCCAGCGCCGTCATCGCCGCCGTTCATGACAGTTCCAACCGGCTGCTTGAGTATGCGATTTCAAATGGCGCAGGCCTCATCGAAATCGCGCGGGCGGGGGACGAGCTCATGCGCGCCATGATTTTCACTGCGCAGCGCGCGCCCAAAAAGCCTGTGCTCTTTTCCAGCAACTGGATGGCGGGCATTCCGGCCATGCTGGCGCGGGAAGCTACGGCGGATATGGACACCGTCACCCGTCTCGACATGTCGATCCTCTTTTACGGCAAGGACCGGGGCGGGCCGGATTCGGCCACCGCCGTTGACGGGATCGATGCGCCCTTCATTCAGCGCCTCGGGCAGGCCTGGCAGGAAGTGCTGCCGATGACCGATCCCCGCAAGCTGCGCTTTCCGAGCGGCAAAAAGGCCAAAGCCTATAGGGTCAACATGCCCGATGTGCTGACGCTGCCGCTGGCAAGCGGCGCGGCCTCCGCCACCGTGCGCCTTGCCGTCGACAGCCCCATCAACAATTTCCTGTCGATGTTTTTGCTGCGCTCGCGCATCTGGAAACTGATCCCGCGCGAAACGCGGCGCAGCCTCGTGCACAATCCCGGCCCCGGCGCGCGCCATGAAGTGGTGATCGAAGCGGAAGGGACCGGCAAGGACGGCAAGCCGGCGAAACGGCGCCTCGGCCTGCTCGATCCTCAAGGCCAGGTACATCTGACCGCGCTCGGGGTTTTGCTGCAGCTTGAACGGGTGCTCGGCCTTGGCGGCAAGGAGCCCCTGCCCGCAGGCATCTGCTTTCCCGAAACCGCGCCCGACTTTGAGCGGCTGCATGAAATGCTCGCCAAGGAAGGCGTTGAGATCAAACGGGACGGGTTCTAAGCAGAACGCGCAGGCTCAGTCGGCCGCGGGACGGCAAAGCTCGGGGAAAGAGGCAATGGCGGCGGCGCGCAATTGCACGATCTCGCCGAGGATCATATGCACCTGCCCATCCGGCCGGCTGAGCGGCAGGGCAAGCGCCTCGATCATGATCTTGCTGCCGGGCTCGGAGGGAAATTCCAGCCGCCCGAAAAAGCGCATGGGGCGGCGATGTTCCACCACGAGGCCGAGCGCGGCGCGGGCAAGCCAGGCGCGCTTCGCAGGCAAAATCTCTTCCAGCTTGCGGCCCATATAATTGCCGCCGAAGAGATCATCGAGCGCGGTGCCGGAAAGGCGCACGGAAAAATCCGGTGTCTTTTCCGCCGTCTCTTCCACATCGAGCATGATGAGCGAGGGCAGATGGGAAATGAGCTCGCCGGGGCGGATGTCGCCTCTCGTAGGCAGGGCAGCCGTGCCCTGACGCTTGCCGCGCCAATAGGTCATGAGCGCGCCAAGGCGTGCATCGACCGGCTTGGCCACCGGATCGACATACAATTCGAGCGGTTTGAGCTGCAACGCCTGAACCATCAGAACTCCCTCGGGACATAGGTATAACGCCCCAAGACCCGTCCGTTAATCCCCCTTGGCAAGGAATTGATAGAAGCCCTCTTTTCTGCGGGTTTCGGGAGGCCCGCCCGCCGGAACGGGGAAGGTGATTCGCCCAGAAACGGCGCGCCGCCGGCAACTCATCCCCGATTGCCAGCCCCGCGCCCTTCGGTTATGGTGCGCCGCGTCCACAAGGTGCCCCGCGCCTGCCGGACCCCCTCCCGCCCTGGCGGGACGCGGCACCCGTAGCTCAGCTGGATAGAGCGCTGCCCTCCGAAGGCAGAGGTCATAGGTTCGAATCCTATCGGGTGCGCCATTTCCCAAATAGCTATCGACGACAGCCGCAGTAAGCGCCCGCGTTAGACCGCCCGCAACACGGCGAGGCGGGTGCCGGCGATATGGCCGACGGGATGGGTTGCGGCGAGCTCTCCCAGATATTTCCAGACGCCGGGACAAGCGGGCGAGAAATCGTGCCAGACGATGACGCCGCCCGGGCGGATCATGCGCAGCGCTTTTTCCGTATCGCTTTTTACATAGCTATAGGCATGGGCGCCGTCGACGAAGATGAGATCGCACGCACCAAGCCATGGCGTTTCGTCGAAGGCTTTGCTGTCGCCGAAAATCTGCGTGACCTTAGAGGCAACGGGCGTGCCGGTGTAAAGGAAGTCGGTATATTGGGATTCCGCGATGGCTTCCTTCGTCCAGCCTTCCGGGTCCTCGGCACCGGCCTTGTAGGTTTCCACATCATCGGGGCCGAGCGTGATCGTGCCGATGCGCGCGTCTTCCGGCGCGTTGCGCGCGAAAATGTAAGTGGTGCGCCCGGTGCAGGTGCCGAATTCGAAAATGCAGGAAGCCTTTTTGGCGAGCGCGCCCAGAATCCACGCCTCCGTCGTTGAGGTGGAGGCATAAGAGCCGACATCGCCAACCAGCAGCACTTCCGATTCCAGCGAAGGGCCATGCTCGGTGACGGTGAAAATGGGATCGAGCTTTTCCAGAGCGAGGGGTTTGACGGGATGAGAGTCGAAGAAGGGCCGCCCCTTCCGCCGCCGCCGCTCCCGCAGCCCGTAACGCAGCGCGAATATAGCAGCTGCGGCCAGCGCCAGTGACAGCGCGCCCAGAAAATACAGCATTCATCCCCCTATCGGCCCATATCCCCGGCCGGTCCTGAAATCCGGGTGAAGTATAGCAAGGAGAAAAAGCGCGCCGCCAGAAGGTTCGGCGCACATGGCAGGAAACCTGAGCTAGCCGAGGCGGCTGATCGTGCCGCGCCGCTCATTGCTTTCTTCCGGCCCGTCTCCCAGCGCCCGCGCTGCCGGGAAGGTCAGGGTGACGCAGGTGCCGCTTTCCTGGCTGCTGTCGATACGCACCCTGCCGCCATGCAGCTCAATAAAGGCGCGCACAAGGGTGAGGCCGAGGCCCGTTCCTTCATGGGTGCGGGCGAGAGACGCATTGGCCTGGAAGAACGGCTCACAGAGGCGCCCGACAATCTCCTCGGGCACGCCCATGCCATTGTCGGCAACGGAGATTTCCACCTCGCCTGCGGCAGTCATAGCGCTACGCAACGTGACCACCGGCGCCGCCCCCTCCCGGCCACCGAATTTGACGGCATTGGAGAGCAGGTTCGTCAGCATCTGCTTGAAAAGGCGCGGGTCCGCATAGATGACCTGCGGACCGGCAAGCGCCACCGTAATTTCGGTATCCTGCGCTTGCGGCCAGGAGCGGGCAATACGCACGCAGGCATCGACCGTAGCCGCCACATTCATCTCATCTTCGGAGAGGCGCACATCGCCGGAATCGATGCGGGAAATATCGAGAATGTCGTTCACGACGGCCAGCAAATGGCCGCCGCTCGCCACCACATCGAGCGCATATTGCTTGTAGCGATCATCACCCAGCGGCCCGAAGGTTTCGCGCGCGATGAGCTCGGAGAAACCGATAATGGCATTGAGCGGCGTTCTGAGCTCATGGCTCATATTGGCGATGAACTCGCTCTTTGCGCGGCTTGCCTCCCGTTCCTGGCGGTGTGCGGTTTCGACCGCCTTGGCGGCGCGGTGCCGCGCGGTCACATCATGGAACGTATAAGTCGCGATTTTGCGGTTGAGGATATGCCGGTCGCGCGGGTCACCCGGCACGAAGGAATGAGTGATCGAATATTCAAGGCAGATCGGATCGCCTTCCTGCCCGCCGCGCTGTTCGGGATGCTCCAACACGAATTCGCGCGGGAAGGCGCCGGAATGATCCATCGAAGCCATCAGGCAGGGTGGCAGAAGATCGCCAAGACGGGCGCCCGCCGCCTCACGCCGATTGAAACCGAAGATACGCGCGGCCAGCGGGTTGGCTTCTTCCACCACCCCGTCCGCGCCCGCAATGATGATGGCGTCCGAACTGTCCTCGACCACGCTGGTCATGAGCAGACGGCGGTATTCGTTTTCCTGTTTTTGGCGCTGAATAAGCCGGCGCTGCTTGCGCAGTTCCGTCAGAACGGCATTGCCTGCCAAAAGCACCACGGCGAAAGACCAGGCAACGCTGTCGAGGCCAATCGCCGCGTTTTCGAACAGAACAAAAGCGCCGGCTTGCAATCCGATGATCAAGACCAACCCGCCGCCCAGCACGATGGCCCAGCCTGCCCGTTTCGTCAGGAAACAGCCGAGCAGGCAGATCAGCGCCAGACCAGCTAATGTGACGGCCGTGCCCGTGCGCCGGATGACGAGATCCTGGGCAATCGTTTCATAGGCCATGGCCTGAATGACCGGGCCCGGCATGACGCCGTAATTGGGAACGGTGAGTTGATCGCCAAGTTCGATGGCGGTTGCCCCGACAATGGCTTTCTTGCCGGACAGTGCGGCCGGATCGAATTTCCCCTCCAACACGTCTATGTAAGAAAGGCGCGGGATGTCTCCGGCGCGGATGCTGTAATTGACGTAGAAGAAAAGATCCTTGCGGTTGGCCTGCCCGGCCAGGAGCGCGGGCAAGGACATGTAGAATTTCTCATCCAGCCAGACACCGTAAGACGCGCGGCGGATGCGTCCGTCTACCTCCGGCTTCACATTGACATTGGCAAGCCAGGCGTGTTCGGCAAACATCGGCAAGGGGCGCGTGACGACGATCTCGCTCGCCGCATCGCCCGCGCTTTCTTTCTGGAAGAAAAGCGGCAGCACGATCGCGCCCGGCGCGCGGGCGAAGGCCTCTGCAAGCACCTGATTTTCCGGCGCCCCGCCCATCCCGCTCAAATCGATATCGAAGGCAATCTGGTCGGCGCCCGCGCCGCGCAGGTTCTCGACTAGCCGGGCATGGAGATTACGCGGGAGCGGCCATTTCTCGATCGCTTTCAACGTCTTCGCGTCGATCTGCACGACGGCGACATCACCGCTTGCTGGATGCTCGACATTGCTCATCCTCTGGTCGAGCAGCCATAGCTCGAACTCCTCCCAGCCGCCGCCAAAATCAATAGCGGCAACGAGCAGAAAAATGCCAAAGGATATTAGCGCTTGCCTCACATCACTCCCCAGAAACGCGCCGGGCCATTCTTACCGCAGAGGCGCTCGGTAAGAATGGCCCATCAGGCGTTAATTTTTGCTGTCGGCTCAGCTATTTCCCCGGCCGTTACCGTTGCCATTTCCCTGACCGTTACCGCCGCCATTGCCGGGATTGGAACCGCCAAGACCCGGAGGCAAATTCCCGCTAAGGCCGGGAGGCAGCGGATTACCGACACCCGAGACCGCTCCGGCTACGGAGGAGGCTGCACCCGCCGCGCCATTGGCAGCGCCTGCGGCTGCATTGGCAAGGCCCGGAGCGGCACCCGAAAGACCGGGCGCGGAACCGGAGAGCCCAGGCGCAGAGCCCGAAAGGCCGGGGGCTGCGCCTGAGAGACCAGGAGCAGAGCCCGAAAGACCCGGTGCGGTGCCGGAAAGGCCGGGCGCGCTATCCGACAGGCCCGCAACGGCGAGGCCCGGCGCATTGCCGGAAGCACCGAGCGCAAGGCCGGTAGCGGAGGAGGCATCTTCATCGAGCCCTTCGCCCGCGGACTGACGGGCGGCGGCGGCCACGCTCTGGCCGATACCGCGGGCAAGACCGTTCGTTGCCTTGCCGATATCAAGCGCGGCGCTCATGCCGTTTTCGATACGCACGGGAGCGGCAGCCGATTTCGGCGTTTCGGTGGCCGGAACCGGCTTCACATTCGTGCCTTTTTCAACGCGCGACTTATCCGCGCCGCGCTCGACCGGCGCCACGCCGGGGCCCGACACAGCAAGGCCGCCCGCAGCGCTTGCAAAGGATTGTGCCGTCTGGCCCGGGCGGATAAGGCCCACATCGCCAGTGCCCAGATCGATCACCTCGACCGCGCCTTCGACGACATGTACCGCCGAGCCTTTGCCGTCGACCGTCACGGTGAATTTCGTACCCTTCACGACGGCGGCAAGGTAAGGCGTTTCCACCTCGAAATGCTGACGGTCCTTCTTATCCACGCTCAAAAGGATCGTGCCCATGCGTTGAAGAATGGTCGTCATCATGCCGCGGTTGCTCTTCGGCGCGAGCGAGAGAGACGTGTTCGGCGAAACAACGATGGACTCATCCCCGCGCGAAAGAATGACGCGGCCATCGGCTCCCGTCTCAATGACGGAACCTTCGGACAATGCGCGCCCTGCGCCCAGAGAGACAGGCTGCGCGTCTTCAGAGAGTACGCGCACATCGCCGCTCATTTTTTCGATCTGCCAGCTGGCGTCATCTGCCTGAGCAGAAAACGGCAACAGCGCAGCGAAAAAGGCGAGCGCAATAAAACGGCTGATAGAATGCAGGCGGGCCATGACGAACCTCTTCCATAAGTTGCAGTGCAAGCTTAGGAAAAATTCACAAAAATTTGCGGCTTTTCGAGGCGGCTGGTTAAGGCTTCGTTAACACGCCAATTATGTTGCATTTTAATAATCTCGGTTCGGGGTTTCTTTACCTCATGAAGGCAGTCTATCCCTCTGTTTACGGAGCGATGAAAGAATGCGCCTCAGCGCCTGTCATGGTAAAGGAAGTGTTAAGCGGCTGGGACTGACCCTCGGTCTCGCGCTCGCTTCCGTTTTCTTTTCGCACCATGGCGCGCGCGCGGCCGATGCGGACCCGAGCCAGATCGAGCAGAATCTGGAGCAACGCAAGGAGCTGCGCAGCCCCGATGGTGGCGGCGCAGATGTGCCTGTACTCAGTACACCGGGAGGTGCCGCGGCGGGTGAGATCGAACCTTTTCTTCTGACCGGCATCCGGCTCACCGGCGCCGAGCTGATTGCGCCGGAAGATTTCATTTCTTCTTATGAAGAGTTCATGGCGCAGGAAGTCACCGGCGCCGATCTTATGGTGATCACGCAGCGCCTGACACAGCGGCTGAAGGCAGCCGGCTATTCCCTTTCTTACGCGTATGTCCCGGCACAGGATGTGAGCGCCGGGGTTTTGACCATCGACATCATTGCCGGACGTATCGGCGGCGTGAGTCTGAACGGTGTGGAGAACACAGAGCGGCTGCGCCCTTATTTCAGCCCGCTTCTTTCCTCGGAAGCCGTAACCCAGGCGGAGCTGGAGCGGGCCGTTCTTCTGGTTCATGATCTTTCCGGCCTTGAGGTCAGCGACATTGCCGTTGAAGAGAGCAACGAACGGGGCCTTTACGACCTGACGCTGCAGCTTGCCGAAAAAAATATCGACGCTTCTTTTTATGCGGATAGCCGGGGCACCCGCGCTGTCGGCCCCATTCAGGCGGGTCTCAGCGCGGCCTATAATGGTCTCGTGAGCCTTGGCGACAGAGTGTCCATCACCTATTTCACCACGCCTGAAACGCCGCAAGAACTGCACTATGTGCAGGGCGGCTATGATTTGCCGCTCGGACATTCCGGTCTTCTTCTATCAGGTACGTTCTCTTACAGCGATGTCGATGCGGGCGACAGGCTATCGCTTGTCAACACGCGCAGCGGTTCGACAAGCGGCGATATCGGCTTGCGCTATCCACTGATCCGCACACGCGGTACATCGCTCTGGATCGGCGGTAAGGTGAGCGCGCGCGAAGCGCATGAGAAAAACGACTTCGGCACCGTTTTCGAGGATAGCCTGCGCGTTCTGCGCGGCAGCGTCGATTACACGCTGTCCGATGAATTCGGCGGACAGAATTACGTTTCCTTCGAGGTCTCTCAGGGCCTGACGCTGGCCGGCGGCTCCCGGCGCGGCGACAGCGCACTTTCAAGACCGGATGCGGGCGGCGCCTTCACCAAAGCAAAGCTGGAAGCTTACCGGCATCAGAATCTTTTCGGCACCGGGCTTGCGCTGGTGCTGCAAGCCTCTGCACAAAAATCGGCGGACCCGCTCTTGTCGGCCGAAGAGTTCAGCCTGGGCGGCGCGCGCTTCGGGCGAGCCTATCAATATGGCGAGCTGACGGGGGATGACGGGCTCGCCGGGTCCGTGGAGCTCGGATACACGCCGGAGCTCGGACTTGATTACCTGAACAGCGCCACGCTGTACGGATTTTACGATGTCGGGGCGGTATGGAACCGCAACGCGCTCGGGGACGGGCGCGAGTCCCTTGCCTCGGCCGGCGGCGGCCTCCGCTTCCAGCTCGATGGCGGAATCGATATCGGCCTCGAAGCAGCCAAACCACTCACCCGCGCCACCGCCTATGACGGTGACGACGGCATGCGCTACTTCTTTACGGTATCCGCTTCCTTTTAAAGCGCCGCTCTAGAACGTATTGACGCCGCCCGATGCGAGCTCCTTCAAGGCGGAGACATCGCGGATCGCAAGCATATCCTTGAAATTCTCGATAATGTTCTTCTGCCGGAGTGTATTGAGAATCCGGCTGACATGCACTTGCGTCAGCCCAAGCGCATCGGCCACATCCTGCTGGCGTAGCGGGAACTGGATCGCATCGTCCTTTTTCAAAGAAAGCGCCGTCTGCTTCGTCTCCAGATAAAGGAGCATTTGCGCCACGCGCTCTTCCGCCCGGCAGCGGCCAAGCTCGAAGAGCTTGCGCTCCATATATTCCTTCTCCTCCAAACAGGTTGCAATAACGCGCCGGAAAAATGTTTCGTCGCTGCGGCAGAGATCGCGCATCACCTGCGCGTCGAATACGCAGACATCCATGGCAGTCAACGACTGAACGGAGAACTGATGCTTCTTTGCGAAAATCGAAGATGGGGAGACAAGGTCGCCCGGCATAAGGAATGAAAGTATCTGTCTGCGCCCATCCTGTGAGAGCATATAGCGGAAGGCCCAGCCATCGCGGATGACATAGATGTTTTTTATCGGCTCCGATTCCCGGTAGATCGTGCGCCGCCGGGGCAGCCGCTCACGGCCACGAAAAAACGGCGCGGGCGCATCCGGAATGATGGATTTAAAAAACCGGCAAAACCCCAAGCGGCTTAAATGACATGTCTCGCAAGAAATGTCCGCCGCCTTGTCATCCTGCTGATCGTTACTGCCGTCCCCTTCCACGTTTACCCCCGATACGCGGTTACAATTTTATTCCGCCCTGACCTATAAGAACCTACTTCCAAAACCTTCCGCCACAAACACTCTATCTGGTTTATACATAAGTTATAAAAACAGATACTATCCTTATGTTTCGGAATACTTTGGAAGATCGCTTTTTCTTTACGATTTTATTTAAGTTCGCGCGATTAGATGGCAAGGCAGAGATATAGAGGAAATCCTCTAGACCTCAAGGCGGACAATCACGCCGCCTCATTTATCGCGGGGGATGAGCTATGGCAGCCACAGTAGAAAACGATTTCCAACAAAACGAACGTCTCAGTTTCATGCAGATCGACGAAGCGATGTGCACACGTCTGGAGGGACTGTGGCCGCATATCGAAAAGGAGCTGCCGGAAATTCTCGACGGCTTCTATGCGCATCTGATGCAGCAGGAAGAGCTGAAAGAGTTGATCGGCACCCAGGCCGAGCGCCTGAAAAGCGCGCAAGGCAGCCACTGGGAGCGGCTTTTTACCGGGCGCTTCACCAAATCCTATATGGACAGCGTGCGGACAATCGGCCTGACCCATAACCGTATCGGGCTGGAGCCGCGCTGGTATATCGGCGGCTACCGCTACATTCTTTCAAAGCTGATCGGCAAGCTGGCGGCGCGGCGCTGGTATTCCCCCTCCGGCGCGGCGGGCGATATCGGCGCCGTCATGACCGCCGTCATGCTGGACATGGAACTGGCGATTTCCACCTATCAGGACGCCATGGTGCATGACCGCATGGAGCGCCAGCATGCGCTGGAAAAAGCCATTGCCGATTTCCAGTCCGATATCGGCGCGGCTCTGGAACAAATGCATGCCGGCACGCGCGAAATGACCGAGCACAGCACCGCGCTGACCAGCCAAGCGCATGTCACGCGGGACGCGGCTGCCACCGTTGCGAGCGCCGCCGAGCAATCCTCGATGAATGTGCAGGCCATTGCCGCCGCCAGCGAGGAAGCCCATGAAAGCATCGCCGAGGTCGGCCGCCAGGCAGCCCTTGCAAAGGAAGTGTCCGGCAAAGCGGCGCGCGAAATCTCGCAAACCGATACGGATATTCAAGCCCTTTCGGCTGCCGCCAACCGGATCGACGAAGTGGTTGCCATGATCAACGACATTGCCGAGCAGACCAATCTTCTGGCGCTCAATGCAACGATCGAAGCGGCCCGCGCAGGAGATGCGGGTAAGGGCTTTGCCGTGGTCGCCAGCGAAGTGAAAAAACTGGCCGGCCAGACGGCCCGTGCCACACAGGAAATCGAGGCGCAAGTCGGCGGCATTCAAGGGGCGATGACAAGCTCGATCGCCTCCATCGCGCAGATCCGCGAGACGATCATGCGGGTCGACGAAGTGGCGAGCGAAATCGACAAGGCCGTGCATGAGCAAAATCAGGCCTCCAACGAGATCGCCTCGAATGTGCAGCAAACGGCCAGCGGTTCGCAGAACGTCTCGGAGAATATCGGGAAGGTGGCAAGCTCCGCCGGTGAAACCCAGGCGACCGCGAGCGTCATCGAGAACATGTCCGCGCGCCTTTCGTCCTGCGGGGAAAGTTTGCAAACACATATTCAAACTTTCCTCTCCAAAGTACGCAGCGATGCGGCCTGAGCCGTGTCTGCACCAGAGTAGTTAAGCGAAACGGACAAGGCAGTTCATGGCACAGGATGCGACCCTTCCCCGGCTGGCGCAGCGGCTCACCGCGGCTATCCTGGCCGCACCTTCCAGCAAAGACGCCTTGGCGCTTTGCCTGCGCAGCCTTGTCCTTTTCTCCGGCGCGCGCCATGCCGAAGGCCGTCTGGAGCGGGCCGGAGAACAAAGCCTTCACGCCGCCTATCGATCGAAATGGAGGGCGGCCGCAAATGCGGGGGCGGAAGAGAACGGGCAGCAGTTTACGTTGCAGCACGCTGGAGGGCTCTTACATCTTGCCCTTACCGGCGCGCCGCAGCCGGTGCCGGAAGCGCGCGCCTCAGCGCTTCTGGCTCCGCTTCTGCCCGTTCTTCTTTGCCGCGCGAAGGCGGATGGGGCGGCAGCGGCAGGCCGGCTCTTTTCCGACATCGTGCAAGCGGCGGGCGATGCGATCCTTTGCGTGAACGAGGAAGGCCGGATCGTTCTTTTCAATGCCCAGGCAGAACGGATTTTCGGCTATGCGGCAGAAGATATTTTGGGCGAGCCATTGGAAACGCTGCTGCCCCGGCAGATGCGCGGCGCGCACCGCCAGCGCGTGATCGATTTTTCTACCGGCGCCGCGCAGGCAAAACCCATGGGGCGGCGCCCAGAGGTTTTCGGCCAAAGGCGGGACGGCACGCTTTTTCCAGCCGACATCTCCATTGCCAAGACAGAAGGCGAAACCGGCCTTCTCATGACCGCCATCGTGCGCGATCTCTCCCAACTGCGCCAAACCGAGCTTGCTCTTCTTGCCCGCGAACGCGAACTTGAAGAGATTATCGAGCGCATGCCTTTCGGCATCGTGATCGGCGAGGAAGAGGCGGGGCGCATCCTGCTTGCCAACGGTGCCTTCGCACAGATTACGGGTGAACCGGTGGAGGCCATGATCGGCGCACGGGCCTCGGCCTTCTTTACCGGCCTTGCGGCGCAGTCCCTTGCCTTCGATCCGCTTTGGAGCCAATCGACTTTTCAGGGCATGGAAGTGGAAGTGAACCGCCGCGCCGGCAAACCCGCCAAGGCGCTTGTCTCGACCGTGCGGCTCACCTATCAGGGAAAGAAAGCGGTGCTTTTCGGCTGTAACGATCTCACCGCGCAATTGGAGACACTCGCGAAACTGCGCGAAAGCCAAGCGAAACTGAAAAGGGCGCAATTCATTGCCCGCATCGGCGACTGGGAATGGAGCCTTGGAAGCGGCAGGGTCAGCTGGTCGGACGAAGCCTACCGTATTCTGAACCGGCGCCCGGGAACGGAGCAATTGCAGCCGGAAGATTTCATCCGGTGCGTGCATCCGGAGGACCGGCCGCATGTGCAAAGCGCTTTTACCGATGCCCGCCGGGACCTGATGCCCCTTTCGGTCCAATGCCGTCTGGCGCCGCCGGATCAGGCCGCCCCGCCTCTTAAGACAGGCACGGCAGGCACCCGCCATATCCGCCTCGAAGGGCGGCTTGAAAATGATGGTCACGGCCTTCCCGTTAAATGGGTGGGTACTGTGCAGGACGTGACCGAGGAAGCCGAGATCAATCAAGAGCTGATCGAAGCGCGCAACAAGGCGCTGGCGGCGAGCCGCACGAAGACGCGCTTCCTTGCCAATATGAGCCATGAGCTGCGCACGCCGCTCAATGCCATTATCGGCTTTTCGGAAGTCATTGCCCACGATCTTTTTCACGGTGACATGACCAAGTACCGTGAATATGCAAACGACATTCTGCAAAGCGGCCATCACCTGCTCGAGCTCGTCAATGATGTGCTCGATTCAAGCCGGGTGGAAGTGGGGCAGATCAAACTGAAAGAAGAACCGATCGATGTGCGCGCGCTTGCCGAAGAGTCGGTCCGCATGGTGCGTGAGCGCGCCGATCAAAAAGGCCTCACTATTAGGCTGAAGACGGAAACGGAAGCGAACCTGCCTGCGCTTTATGCCGATCACAGGCTTTGCCGCCAGATCCTTCTCAATCTCCTTATGAACGCTATCAAGTTCACGCCGGAGCAAAAAGAGATCGGCCTCGACATCGTTTCGCTTGCTTGCGGAAGGCTCAGCCTCACGGTCTGGGATCAGGGGATCGGTATCGATGCGCGGGATATGGCGCGCATCCTCCAGCCCTTCGAGCAAGCAGAAACCTCGCTGTGCCGGCAGAATGAAGGGGTGGGTCTCGGCCTGTCGCTTTGTAAAAGCTTCGCCGAACTGCACGGCGCTGCGTTCCGCATCGAAAGCGCGCCCCAGCAAGGCACGCGCGTTTTCGTAACCTTTCCGCCGGAACGCAGCAGCGCGCAAAACGCTGAAGCTTCTGCAGGAACGCGTTTGCTGGCGGTTTAAGGATTACGCTTCTTCTTTGAGGAACACCAGGGTCAAGGTGCCGATCTCAATACCGAAGCGGGTGATGCGGGCGCGGTTGAGAAGAACGCCATCCGGTTGCAGATAAAACCAGTCCTCGAACCCGACCCGCCAATACTCCTCGCCCACTTTCAGGTCCATGTCATAGGACCAGGTCAGTGCGTTGCCGAAGCTGCGCCCCTGCGCGGTTCCGATGATGTCAGCTGCCCGCCCCTCATAAGAATGCGCGCCTGTCTTGCTGATTTTCCAGACGCGCCTATCCGTTTCGCCGTCTTTATAAAAGAAGCGCTCGTCGAGAACGAGCACACCGTCTTCCATCTTCCCGTCGATCTCTACGGTAAACTCCCGGCGCAACTTTCCGAACCTGTCCTCGAAAATGCCGTAGGCGCGGGTTTCGCCCTGAAAATAGTCTTCAATAATAAAGGCCGGTTCGCGGCCTTTGAAATTTTCTGGTTGATTACCCGAACAGCCGGCGATGAGAAAACCGAAAAGAACGATAGGTAAAAGGATAAATCGTCTCATGGCACCTCGAAGCGATAATGACAGAGGTGGTACGGAACCGCGGTTCGGGCGGATCAATAGATCATTGATGAATTTTAAGGTTATCGCGCGTTAGGCATGGAAAACGCTGAAACCTTTGCAGTATTAGAAAATCTGCTCACGTCACAAAAGCTTGAATTAAATTTTTCGATTGACGCAGCGGACCGTTACGAGTCTTTAATCCGTGCACCGCACAATTCATCTTTTCAGGCGTTATGTCCGCCGAACCCATGAGCAAACCCGTGACCTCTCGCTTCAGCTACAGATCGCCCGCCGTCAAAGCACTGCTTGACTATTGGGGCAGCCTGCCGCGCGACGGATACGCGCCGCTGAAACGCGACTTCAATCCCATGGCGCTGCGCGGATCGCTATCGCATGCCATCCTGCTTGATATCGGCGAACCCGACGACATTCTTTTGCGGGTCGTCGGCACCGCGCATGTGAACCGGCTGGGGAAAGAGGTTACGGGCCAGAATATGCTTCTGGGTTTTGAGGAAAGACTGCGTCCCTCCGTCGGTCTTACCCATTGGCTGGCAAGCCGCCACCCGTTCGGCACCTTTGCGGAAGTGGAGGAAACTTCTTCTGCGGGCAGCAAAGTTTCTCTGGAAGTGATTACCCTGCCGCTTCTGGGAGACACGGACGAGCGCTCGTTTCTTATCTCGGTCGGCTACGCGCTCACCAATTCAGGCGGCCATAAAAGCGAAGCGCGCGGCAAACGCCTCAGCTCGTGGCACCGGCCCGTCGTGATCGATCTGGGCAACGGCATTCCCGATAACTTGCCCGAAGCCGATCCCGACCTTGGACAAAGCGAACCCGTTCTCATCACCCTGGATGATGCGCTTTGGGGCTTCGCGGGTGAAAGCTGCTCCAGCTGATCTTTCCGGCCCGCTTCGCTTCACTCCGCCGCATCGAGCCGGCTGATCACTTTCTTCTTGCCCCAATGACCGCCGACATTGCTTTTGAAATGCGGCGGTCGGCTTGCCAGCGCCCGTGTTTCCAGCCAAAGCCGTTTCAAGTGCCGCACCTGCCCGCTTTCCCGGTCGTCCCGGTAAGCGGTGCGCGCATGAAGGACGTGATAATTGTTCACGAACTGCATGTCCCCCGGCTCGAAATCCATCAGCACTGCAAAGCGCGGGTCCTGGGTCATCTCATCGAGAAGCTGCATCGCTTCTTCGGCAAGCGGGGTGATGCGCGGCGCGCTTTCATGGCGCTGGGAGGCAAGAATATAAGGGCGGATGTAGCGGGCAAAGAGCCGCTCCTCCCAGCGGGTGAAAACCGGCACCTCGTACCAGGGTTTGCCGCCCGCCGCTTCCTCGCCGCGGTAATCGTAAGGCTGCGGTCTATAAAGCTCGGCCAGAAGATCGGGCCGTGTTTCGGCGAGCTCGTTATGGATCGCCAGAATGTTGCAGACCGCCGAAAGCCCGCCTTCGGCCGGGCGCTGCAAGCACATGAGCCCCACAAGGTCCGAGCCGTCGGAATGATAAGGCAGCGCAATACCGCCGAGCTCATTGCCGCGGGCGGTATTGTCATCCAACGCTTTTCCCTGATCCGTCACATCGCCCAGCATGTGGCCGTGCTTGTTCTGCGGCCAGGGGTTGCCGAGATGAAGCCCGATGCCCCAATAGGCAAGGCACATCTCATCGTTCGAATAATCGAGCCGCGGCAGCCCGCGCAGGAGCACGAAGCCGCGCCCGTCGATCAGCTCTTTCTCGATGCGCGCAAGGCGGGCGGAAAGATGAGGAAGCGGAAAATCCTCGCGCCCGATTTCCAGCATATTGGAGGAAACGCTTTTGGCATGGCCAAGCGCCGCATCGATTTCATCGAGCTCCTCCCGGCTCAGCTCTTCTGTCCAGCGGGAGGCATCGGCCACATCGCCGCTCTGCCAGCCTGCCTGGACCTCAAGCGGGCGCACATCATCCGCCGTCATGACTGGTCCCTCCATCCCGTCTCCTCCTCTTTTGCCCCGCGCTCTCTTTAAGCCGGAGCAGGCTGCGCGCCGCGCAGCAATTTGCCGGGCACGGCGCCCGTCCCTTCATCATCACGGGCGATAACCTCACCCGAGACGATCGTCGCTTTGTAGCCCTTGGCGCGCTGCACGAGGCGGCGTCCGCCTGCCGGCAGATCGAACGCCACTTCCGGGCGGAAGAGGGACAGGCCCTGATAATCGATCACGTTCAGATCGGCCTTATAGCCCGGCTGCAAAATCCCGCGGTCGAGCAGGCCGACAGCCCGCGCCGTATCCTGGGTATGGGCTTTGACCACGAAAGAGAGCGGCAGGCGCTCGCCTCTTTTCCGGTCGCGCGTCCAATGGGTGAGCATATGAGTGGAGAAACTGCCATCGCAGATCATGCCCACATGCGCGCCGCCATCGCCGAGCCCCAGCACCGTGTCCTTGTGCAGCATCATCTGATAGGAGGGCTCGAGCGAGTTCTGCGCGTAATTGAGGAACGGGAAATAGAGCATCGCCTTGCCGTCATCCTCAAGCATGAGATCATAGGCAAGGGCCAGCGGTTCGAGCCCGCGCGCCTTCGCCCGCGCGCCGATGCTCGTTTCAGGATCCGGCTCGTAATCGGGCACACGGTCCAGCGCATACATTTTATGAAGATGGGCAAGCACCGAGCGCATAAAGGGATTGTCGGTCGCAGGCTCTTCTTTCAGCAGCTTTTCCTTGAAGGCCGGATCGCGCATCTTTTCGACTTTCGCCGCGAGCGGCAAAGAGGCGATTTCCTTAAAGCTCGGATGCGCGGAGAAAGGATTGAGCGTCAGCTCCAGCCCCAGCAATACCCCGACAGGCCGCCCGCAGACCTGCGCCTTCATCGGCAGACCTTCATTCGACGCCGCCTCGATCTGCGAAAGAAGAAAGCGCCAGCCCTCCGGCGCCTTTTCGTTCTGCGCGAGAGAAAGCGAGAGAGGCCGTCCCGATTGCTCGACCATTTTGCGCAACATGGAAAACTCGCGCGCCGGATCAGCAAAATCCGAGACGACCTGCAAAACGCCGCACCCTGCCGCCTTCAACCCCATGGCGATGCCGACAAGCTCGTCCTCTTCGGCGGTGAGCGTCGGCGTGGGCGAGCCGTCCGAGGTACGGTGATTGAGCGTGCGGGAGGTGGAAAAACCGATCGCCCCGGCGCTGACCGCATCTTTTGCGATGGCGGCCATGGCGGCAATGTCATCGGGGGTCGCCGGCTCCCGGTTGGCGCCGCGCTCGCCCATCACATAGACGCGCAGCGCGCCATGGGGAAGCTGCGCGGCAAAGTCGATATTATGGGGCAGCGCTTCCAGCGCATCCAAATAATCGGGAAAGCTCTCCCAGTTCCATTTCAGTCCTTCGGCGAGAACGGGGGCGGGAATATCTTCCACCCCTTCCATAAGGCGGATGAGCCGGTCATGGTCCTCATGCCGGCAGGGCGCAAAACCGACGCCGCAATTGCCCATCACCGCGGTCGTCACCCCGTGATTGGAAGAGGGGGACAGATCCGCGCTCCAGGTCGCCTGACCGTCATAATGGGTATGGATGTCGACGAAACCCGGCGTGACCAGCAGTCCCCTGGCATCGATCTCCTCGGTACCCTTGCCCGCGACTTTGCCGATTTCGGCAATCTTGCCGCCCGACACCGCAATATCGGCCTCGAAAAGATCGCCGCCCGTGCCGTCCGCCAAGGTGCCGCCGCGTATCACCAGATCGTAGGTGCCCATAAACTCTCCTCCCCGTTTCTTTTTTGAAAATCCTACGCCTCCCCCACCGCGCCAGCAAGCAATGGCGCTAGAAGCCACCAGAAAGCCGCTTTCCCTTGCGTTTTTCACTTATTCATCTTGCACCCACCCGTTCAGTTTCTAAACTTAGGGCCGAGGGGGAGTTGATGGATAGTCTCGCACTTACGGTCGCCAGCGCTTTTGGCGCGCTCGAGCTCGATCTTGCCTGGACCGCGGATTGGCGCGTGCCGGCGCTGATCGGTCTCGGCTTTGCCTTTGCCTCGGCGATGATCGTTGCGCTTCATCAGTTCCGTTTCTTTTCCCAGATGCGCAATCCGCAAGCCTTCATTGAGCAGGAACTGAAACGCGCGCGCCTTCATCTCGGCGCGCCGCCCAAAAAAAACAGCACCATCGCCAAGCGCAAAAAGAAAATCCGCCGCGTGAAGCAAGCCGCCTGGCGCGCGCTCTGGGCGCGGTTCTGGCTGCTCTTTACGGCGGGCCACCTCATTCCCTCCGCGCTGCTTTTCATCGTGGTGCTAAATTACAGCGCCTTCCGGCCCGGCAGTTTTCCTTTCGAGGAAATTGCGAGCGGCCTTGCCCTTGCAAAAGCGGACCCTGCAAGCAGCGGCGTCTTCGTGCTCGGGCAATTTTTCCGGGGCGCTTTTCTCGATGTGGCAGAAATCTTCCGCGTGGAAACGGGGCCCATCACGAACAACACATCCGACTGGCTCTTTTCCAGCATTCTGGTTTTCTTCCGCGCGCTGACCGGGCTTTATACCGGCGCGCTCTTGCTCTTTCTCGCCCAATCCCTTCTTGTGCGCCTGCGCATCGCGCGGATGCTAAACCGCAAAAGCAATGAGGAACTTGGCGTTTGACCCGGCCTTCCTTCTTCCGCAGCTCTTGCCGCCGGGATAAACCTTCATAACAAGAACAATGGCACAGGCCTTTAAAACGGGAAACCTCACGTGACGAATATTTACGAGGAAGAACTGACCCATGAGCAGCCGGGCGGCCATATGGCCGTACATGCGGCCACCCCCGCCGGCAAGCTCGGCATTTTCGGCTGGTCGATTTTCGATTGGGCGCTCAATCCTTATTTCATTCTCGTCAATATCTTCGTCTTCGCGCCTTACTTCTCCGCCGAAGTGATCGGCGACAAGGTGCAAGGCCAGGCAAGCTGGGGGTATATCCAGGCGATTGCAGGCGCCTCCATCGCCTTGCTCAGCCCCTTTTTCGGCTCGCTTGCCGATGCGGCAGGCCCGCGCAAGCCGGGCATTCTTATCTTCTCGCTTCTTGCCTGCACCGGCATGGCAAGCCTTTGGTATGTGATGCCGGGCATGGAATACCCGATCCTGCAAACCGCGATCGGCGTCGTCATTGCCGCGACCTGTCTTGAATTCGCTATCGTCTATCACAATGCCATGCTGCCCGCGATCGTTTCGCCGAAGCGTATGGGTTTCGTCTCCGGTCTTGGCATTGCCACGGGATATCTCGGCGCGATCTTCGCCTTCCTTGTCTGGCTGCTTCTCTTCGGCCTGCCGGAAATGCCCGCCCTCGGTCTCGACAAGGCGGCGCAGGAACATAACCGCCTGGTCGGCCCGCTTGCTGCATTGTGGTTCGTTCTCTTCGCGCTTCCCTTCTTTCTTTTCACGCCCGATCAGCCGCGCACCGGCCTTTCGCGCATGGATGCTGCAAAGAAAGGCATCGCCATGGTGATCGGCACGCTCGGCAAGCTGCCTTACTACAAGAACATCGCGACCTATCTTGTCGCCCGCATGGTCTATTATGACGGCCAGTCCGCGGTCTTCATTTTCACCGGTGTTTATGCGGCGGGCATTTTCGACTGGCCGACAACGCAGATCGGCATTTACGGGCTTCTTATCATTATGGCGCAGGTGCCTTCCTCGCTGCTTGGCGGCTGGCTCGACGACAAGTTCGGCTCCAAGGCGACGATCATCGGCGCCGTCTCGCTTTTCGCGCTCGGCCTTCTCATGCTGGTAGGCACGACGGAAACCGCTGCCGCCTTCTTCATTCCCGTCTCGATGGAACCGCTGGAACCTTTGAGTTTCATCGGCAGCGCACTGAATGCGGCGGGCTTTGAGACAAGCGCCGAGCGCGCCTTCTTGGCTCTCGGCGTGCTGACCGGGCTTTTTGCCGGACCATCCATTTCCTCGAGCCGCACCATGCTCGCCCGCATCGCCCCGCCCAGCATGATGGCGGAATTTTTCGGCCTTTATGCGCTATGCGGCAAGGCGACGAGCTTCATGGCGCCGCTCACCGTCGCCATCGTGACAAGCGCGATGAACAGCCAGCGCATCGGCCTTGCCTCCGTGCTTGTCTTCATGGTGGTTGGGCTCGGGCTCATGGTCTTCGTGCGCGAGGAACAGTCCACCGCCCATACCGAGCACTGAGTTTCTTTTGGAAGACAAATAAAAAGGGGCGCCCGCAAGGACGCCCCCTTTTTGCTTTTTCGCTCACCTTCACGCCTTGGCGCGGGCGAGGTCCTCTTCCAGGGTTTTGGCTGCGAGAAAGAAATGCAGCGCGCCCCAAAGGCCGAGCGGCGTGATCGCAAGCAGCGCATAGCGCACGGATTCCTCGCCCGCCGAAGCGGCAAAGAAATCCGAAAGCATGCCCACCACCTGCGGGCCCGCGCCGAGCCCGATCAGATTGAGGATGAAAAACAGGATGGCCGAGGCCGTCGCCCGCATACGCAGCTTCGCAAGACCCTGCGTCATGGCAATGGCAGGGCCGGTGAAGATCGCGCCTGCCGCCGCCGGGGCGATGAAAAGCAGGATCGCCGCCGTCTTGCTGTCGGTCAGATAAAGCGCAACGCCGAAGGGAAAGGCGACCACCCCGGCAAGCGCCACAAGCCACATATTCCAGCGCACATCTTTATGGCCAAGCTTGTCGGCAAAGAAGCCCGCGCCGAATGTGCCCGCGCCGCCCGCAAAGCCGATAACGAGGCCGAGCATCATGCCGATCTCCCCCAGGCTCATACCGAAAGAGCGGGCAAGGAAGGTCGGCACCCAGGCGACACCAGCATAGCCTACAAAGGCGATGAGCGCCGAGCCGAGCGCAATATGCCGGAAGGCCTTTTGCGACCACAGGAAACTCACTACTTCCCCGATGGCAGGGGTTTCTTCCGTGCCCGGCGCCACGCCGTCCGAGGCGCCGCGTTCCGGCTCCTTGACGGTGAAGAGCACGACTAGCGCCATCAAAACGCCCGGCAGGCCGACAATGATGAAGGTCGTGCGCCAGCCATAGTTCTCCGCCAGCCAGCCGCCCGCGAAAAGGCCGATCAGAAGGCCGATATTCACCCCGAGCGAGAAGAAGGCAAGTGCCGTCGCACGGGCTTTGGGCGGAAACATATCCGCGATCATGGAATGGGAAGGCGGACTGGAGCCGGCCTCGCCCACCCCCACCAGCACGCGCAGGATGACGAGCTGAATGTAATTGGCAACGAAGGCGCAGGCTGCCGTCATCAGCGAGAAGATCGTCAGCGCGGCCGCAACGACATTGCGCCGGTTCGTCCGGTCCGCCAGCATCGCAATCGGAATACCGAGCGTTGCGTAGAAAATCCCGAAGGTCATGAATAAGAAGCCGAGCTGGGTATCGTTGAGATCGAGCTCGGCTTTAATGCCCGGCAGTAGGATGGCGAGAATCTGCCGGTCCACATAGTTGAGTACATACACGATTGTCAGAATGACCAGCGCGTAGATCCGGTAGCCCTTGCCCAGATGCGCAATATTGGCGGCAACGCCCGGCGGCGTGTCGGCCCGTTCACTCATTCATCCCTCCCCGAATGCCAGTGATTATGTTGGGTGCGTATTTCTTATGTGCTCACGCTATCAGCGCGCTCGCGCCCGTGAAAGGCGAAACGTCCGAGGGAGGTCAAAAGCGGTCCCGCATTCGTGACCGGAAACGGAGGGGACAGGCCCCCGATTGGCTGTAAACTCCGGCCATGTCCGCGCTTGCCTTACAAGACTGTTTCGAGCTGCCCGTGCCGCCGCTTTTTTCCTGGCGGGACATGCTCGATTATTTTCTCTTCCGCCTGATCCCGGGCGTCGAGGTGATTGAAGGGCACGCGTTGCGCCAGGCTGTGCGCCTTCCCCGCTCCTTTGCGGTGATCGAGGTGAAACCTGCGCCCGGTAAAAAGGCGCTCGGCGTGCGCATCTTTTCCGCAAGGGAAGCGGAGAGGGACTTCATTGCCGCGCGCCTTATCCGCCAATTCGATCTCGACGCCCCCATGCGCAAGATCAACGAGACGCTGAAGCGTCACAGCGCGCTTAGCGCCCTCGTAAAAGCACGGCCGGGCCTGCGCGTGCCCGGCGCCTTCGATCCTTATCTTTTGGCGATGCGCGCCATTCTCGGCCAACAAGTCTCAGTCAAAGGTGCAACGACACTGACGGCCCGTCTAGTGGAGCGGTATGGAAAGCCCATCGCGCAGGTGGCGGAAGAAGGGCTCTGGCCCCGCGCGCTGTTTCCCGCTCCTGAGCGTCTTGCGGGTGAAGTGATCGAAGGGCTCGGCATGCCGGGTAAGCGCGCGGCAACACTCACCCGCCTTGCCGGCTTTGCCGCAGACGGCGGCTTCGGCGCGCTTGAAAGCGACACCGCACCGCTCAAAACATTGGAGGCGCTGCCCGGCATCGGCCCCTGGACGGCGCATTATGTGGGACTGCGGGCTTTGCATCTGCGCGATGCCTTTCCTTCGTCCGATCTTGGCCTTCGTTATGCGGCGGGTGATTTTTCCGGCGCGGTGCCGAGCGCCAGGGAACTCGAAGAGATGTCGCGCGCCTGGTCCCCCTACCGCGGCCATGCCGCCATTCATCTCTGGGCCAGCCTGCAAACCGGAACACAAGGAGCCAAAGGCGGATGAGAAAGAACAAGACCCTGCAAGCAAGCGCCACCTCCGCTATGGAAACGCCGATCGGCACCTTGCGGCTTCTCGCCGAGGAAGACGGGCTCACCCATGTCTTCTTTCCCAATGAAGACACGATCAGGGTGGAAGCGGCGGACCCGGCCTCGCCCGCCGCGCTCAAAGCGCGCCCTCATATCGAGGCGGCGGAGAAAGCCTTACAGGAATTTTTCGCGGGCACACGCAAAGAGTTTTCCGGCCTCACGCTTGCCCCGCGCGGCACGCCTTTTCAGCAATCGGTCTGGCGGGCGCTTCTCACCATTCCTTACGGCGTGACCTGGAGCTACAAGGATATTGCCGAGAAGATCGGCAATCCGAAGGCGGTGCGCGCCGTCGGTCTTGCCAATGGGCAGAACCCCATTCCCGTCATCATTCCCTGCCACCGCGTCATCGGCTCGAACGGGGCGCTGACCGGCTTTGGCGGCGGGCTGCCGACCAAGGAATGGCTGCTCATCCATGAAGGCGCGCTGACCTCTTCGCTCCTTTAAGCCAGAACAAATCCGCACCTCCCGCGTTCGTATGGGAAACGGCGCCTTTCATCAGGCGCCGCCCCGCCCCCGTGCATCAAGGGAGAATGCAATGATGGAAGTCAGCGGCCTTTTCGGGCTTTTACTGTTGATTGCCGATATTTATGCGATCGTGAAAACCGTCCAGAGCGGCGCCGACACGGGCGCGAAAGTACTTTGGATCGTCGCTATCATCATCTTCCCGGTGATCGGCGTTCTCATCTGGTTTCTGTTCGGCCCTAGAGGCTGAAAGTCAAAACCAGGAAAGAAGATCGGGCGCCTCTTGGCCCGCGGCAAGGCGGGGCAACGGCACGATGGGCACACCCCCGGCAAAGCGGGCGATCACTTCGCAGGTTTCTTCCAGCGGCACCGGCGCCTCTTCAGACTGGCTGACAATGATGGCGCCGGGCGCAAGCCCCTCATCCTTCATCACTTTCAGCGCGGTGAGCGTATGGCTCACCGTTCCAAGATAAGAACCGACGACGAGAATGGGCGTCAGCGCCGTCTCGCGCGTCAGCGCTTTCATCCAGTCGAGTACCAAATGACTATCGTCGAGCGGCACCATGAGCCCGCCCACCCCTTCGATGAGAAGATGATCATGGCTTGCCCGCGCCGCTTCCGCGCAAAATGAAACGACGGAGCGGAAGGGTACGGTGCGCCCTTCGCGCGCCGCCGCCATATCGGGCGACATGGCTTCCTTGAAATGCCAGGGCGTGATCGCCTCGAAACTTTCTTCCGTAACCTCGCGCCCCATCGCCTCGAGGAGCAAAGCCGTGTCGCTGCCTGCAACCGTCTCCGGCGTAATGCCGCTGAGAACGGGCTTCAGCGCCAATACCTTGTCGCCGCGCGCTTTGAGCTGGCGCACGATGTGAGAGGAAACGAAGGTCTTACCGATTTCCGTTCCCGAGGAGGTGACGAAAAACACACTCATTCTGCTGCCCTGTTGATGAGGATCTTATCGCGGATAATGGCGGTCAGCCGCTCGATGTCTTTATCGTCATGCTCGGCCGTGAAAGTAAAGCGCAGCCGCGCGGTTCCTTCCGGCACGGTGGGCGGGCGGATGGCGGTTACGAGAAAGCCTTCCTCTTCCAGAAGCGCGGAAGCGGCGAGCGTTTTATCCGGATCGCCCATCAGGATCGGCACGATGGGGCTTTCCGCTTCCGGCAGATTGAGCGCGCGGGTAAAGGCTTTGGCTTTTTTCACGGGCAGCGCGGCAAACTCCGGATCGGCCTCGATGAGATCGAGCGCGGCAATAGAGGCGGCGACGGAGGCGGGCGGCAGGCCCGTCGAATAAATCAGCGTGCGCGCACGGGTGCGGATGAAATCCACCACCGGCTGGCTGGCGCAAAGATACCCGCCATAAGAGCCGATAGCTTTGGAAAGCGTGCCCATTTGCAGCGGCACATCGGCCTTCCTGCCGCCAATGAAGCTCGAGCCCTTGCCGCCCGCCATCACGCCGATGCCATGAGCATCATCCGTCATCAGCCAGGCATCATGGGCGCGCGCCAGCTCCCCCATCTCTTCGACCGGAGCCAGATCGCCGTCCATGGAAAACACCCCGTCGGTCAGGATCAGGCAATGACGGTGCTTTGCCCGCTCTTCTTCCAGCAGCGCTTTCAAATGGCCCATATCATTATGCCGGAAGATGCGCGTTTCGGCGCCGGAGAGCTTCGTGCCGGAAAGAAGGCAGGCATGGGACAGCTCATCCGCCAGGATAAGATCGCCCTCCCGCGCCAAAGCCGGCACGATGCCGAGATTGGCAAGATAACCCGAGCCGAAAATCACGCAGTCATCGGTTTCTTTCAGCCGGGCGAGACGTTTTTCGAGCGTTCGGAAAAGCGGATGATTGCCGGTGACGAGCCGGGAGGCCCCCGAACCTGCCCCATAGCGCTCCAGCGCCGCGCGGGCCGCTTCCTTCACTTCCTCTCGGTGCGAGAGATTGAGATAGTCGTTGCAGCAAAAGGAGATGAGCTCGCGCCCGGCGCGGCGCGCCTGGGCCGGGCCGTAACGGTCCGTCTCGATCAGGCGGCGGCGCAGGCTGCGCGCTTCCAGATCCTCAAGTTTCCCTTGCGCAAAGCTGTCGAGGGAACGGGACGTCGCCGGGGAAGCCATCTCATTCTCCCATTTTTCCTGGGGACATTCGCTCCGGCGCCCTTAGACGTAAGGGCCGGGCCGGATGCGGGAAACTGGGCCGGGCGGGGGGCCGGTGTCAATCGCAAAGCGCGGACCCTGAGGCTTAAAACCGGCAGTAAACCTTCCTATCGGCCCTGCCCATAATCCCTTGATCCGCCTTGCATTCCCCGGCAAGCCGCCTATGCTCGGCCCCGTAATTCAGCCCGCCAAGCGGCCGCCGGACAAGAAGTCAAAAAAGGCCGCGATCTTGAGGGAGTCCGCCCATGACCATGACCATGCCCGCTCAGACCGAGCAGTCCGCCAAGCCCGCAAACGATCTTGCCGGGAAAACGGCAGAGACGGATGACGGTCTGCGTCATGATTGGTCGCGCGAGGAAGTCGAGGCCCTGCTCGCCCTGCCCTTCAACGATCTGATCTTTAAGGCGCAAACCGTGCACCGCAAATGGTTCGATCCGAACGAAGTGCAAAAAAGCACGCTGCTTTCCATCAAAACGGGCGGCTGCCCGGAAGATTGCGGCTACTGCAATCAAAGCGCCAAGTTCGACACGGGGCTCAGCGCGTCGAAACTCATGGAAGTGCAGAAAGTGCTGGAAGGCGCGCGCCGCGCCAAGGAAGCGGGCGCCTCGCGCTATTGCATGGGCGCTGCCTGGCGCAACCCGAAAGACCGCGACATGGAAGCCATCGTCGCCATGATCAAGGGCGTGCGCGAAATGGGCATGGAAACCTGCATGACGCTCGGCATGCTCTCGCCCGAACAGACGATCCGCCTGAAAGAAGCCGGGCTCGATTATTACAACCACAATATCGACACGTCCGAAGAATATTATAAAGAGGTCGTCACGACACGGACCTATCAGGACCGGCTCGACACCATTCAGCGCGTGCAGGAAGCGGGCATGAATGTGTGCTCCGGCGGCATTCTGGGCATGGGCGAAAGCCAGTCCGATCACGCCGGTATGCTGCAGACGCTCGCCAATCTGACGCCGCATCCCCAAAGCGTGCCGATCAACATGCTGATGCAGGTGAAAGGCACGCCGCTCGGCGAGAGCAAAGAGATCGATCCCATCGATTTCGTGCGCACCATTGCCGCCGCCCGTATCATGATGCCGAAATCCGTCGTGCGCCTTTCCGCCGGCCGTGAAAACATGTCCGAGGAAACCCAGGCCCTTTGCTTCCTTGCCGGAGCGAACTCGATCTTTATCGGCGAGCAGCTTTTGACGACGAAGAACCCGGCCAAGGAAAAAGACGATGCGATGTTCGACAAGCTGGGCCTGAAGCCCATGCCCGCCCATCGCTGCCCCTCCGAAATCTAAGCGGGCTCATGGCTGCGCGCATACCGCCTCTCAATCCGCTTTTCCCGTCCCCTCCCGACTGGCTGTTGGAAGGGGCGGAGCATCTTTGGCTCCCCTATAGCCAGATGCAGACGACGCCGATGACGCTGCCGGCGGTCAAAACCGAAGGCGTGCGCATCACGCTGGCGGACGGGCGCGAGCTTATCGACGGCATTTCCTCCTGGTGGACGGCGGCGCATGGCTATAACCACCCGCGCATCCGCGAGGCGGTCTCCCGCCAGCTCGATGCCATGCCGCATATCATGCTGGGCGGCTTTGCCCATGAACCGGCCATGCGCCTCGCCAAACGTCTGGCCGATGTCACGCCGGGCGATCTCGCGCATACCTTCTTCTCGGAGTCCGGCTCCGTCTCCGTCGAAATCGCCATGAAGATGGCCGTGCAGTATTGGCTCAACCAGGGCAAGAACGGGAAAACCCGCTTCATCAGTTTCCGCGGCGGCTATCACGGCGATACGATCGGCACCATGTCGGTCTGCGATCCCGAAGAAGGTATGCACACGCTTTTCAAAGGTGCGATCCCGCAGCAATTGCTGGCCGACCTGCCGGTCGATAGGGAAAAGGAAGCCGCGCTTGAAGCTTTCATTGCCGGACACGCACATGAAACGGCGGCGATCGTCACCGAACCTTTGGTGCAGGGCGCAGGCGGCATGGTGTTTCACGAGCCCGCCGTCCTCGCCAAGCTGCGCGCACTTTGCGATGCCCATGACATTCTTCTCATCGTCGATGAAATTTTCACGGGCTTCGGGCGCACCGGCACGCTTTTCGCCTGCGAGCAGGCGGGTATCGTGCCCGATATCATGACGCTCTCCAAAGCGCTGACGGGCGGCACGCTGGCCCTTGCCTCCACCACGGCGCGCAAACATGTTTTCGAGGCGTTTTTGGGGGACGATCCCGGCAAGGCGCTGATGCACGGGCCAACATATACGGGCAATCCGCTGGCCTGCGCCGCCGCCCTTGCCTCGCTCGAGCTTTTCGAGGAAGAGCCGCGCCTTGAGCAGGCCCGCGCCATCGCCGCCCAGATGGAAGAAGAGCTGGCCCCGGCGCGCGAGATTTCCCGCGTAAAGGATGTGCGCGTTCTCGGCGCCCTCGGCGTCATCGAAGTCGACAAGCTCGACGATGTGAACTGGTTCAAACAGCGCTTCGTGGAAGAAGGTGTCTGGATCCGTCCCTTCCGTAACATCATCTACATCACCCCGCCGCTCGTCACCGGCAAGGAAGACCTCTCCCGGCTCACCGGAGCGATGCTCAAAGTGACGCGCGAATGGGCACAGCGCCAATAAAGCCAGCAGTTTTCACGCCTAGATACAAAGATAGTGATGCGTCCGAAACACGGTATCTCGCGTGATCACGAAAATGGTTAGCTAGATGTTGTGAAGGGTCTGGCCAAAAGTTAATCTGACCGCGGCTGGTGATTCGCCGCCTTTCTCAGCTCATTGAAGCTTGAGTGCAAAACGGAGGGGGCGTTTTGCAGACCGGCGCTTTGGGGCTAATCAGAGACCTCCCCCTATCGATGCAAGGATATGGCGTCATGCATGTGATCGCGTTCGCGTCCCAGAAGGGCGGCTCGGGCAAGACAACACTTGCTGGGCATGTGGCGGTCGAAGCGCAGCGGCAGGGTCTTGGCCCCGTTGCGTTGATGGATACCGACCCTCAGGGCTCTCTTTCTCAATGGTGGAACGTGCGGCAGGCCGAAGAGCCGTTTTTCGCACGGGCAAGCGAGGCGGGTCTGGAAGCGGATCTTGCCCGGCTGAAAGAAGGCGGCGTGAAGCTCGTCGTTATCGACACGCCCCCCGCCATCACCTCCACCATTCAGCATGTGATTTCTCTTTCCGACCTCGTGGTCATTCCCACCCGCCCGAGCCCGCATGATCTGCGCGCCGCCGGGGCAACGGTGCAGCTCTGCGAGAAATTGTCGAAGCCGCTGGCCTTCGTGCTTAACGGCGCCTCGCCGCGCGCGCGCATCACCACGGAAGCGGCCATCGCCCTTTCCCATCACGGCGCGGTTGCGCCTTCCGTCGTGCATCAGCGCGTCGATTTTGCCTCCAGCATGATCGACGGACGCACGGTGATGGAACTCTCGGAAAAGTCGAAATCGACGGGCGAGATTGGTGAACTCCTGCACTTCCTTGAAAAACGGCTGCGCGGTGATACAAGTTCTCCTTTATTGGAGAATCAGTCGCTTAGGGGGGCGGCCTAATGACGAAAAAGCCTGCGTCGCTGACGAGTGAACTCCTGGCCAAAAAGGGGGAGGCGCTGCCCTCTTCCATCGATCCGCAAGCCAGAGCCAGTTCACCGGAAGAAATGAGCGGCGCAGGAGCGAGCGAAGAGCCCGCTCACGCTTCCCCCTCCTCCGTCCTTTTGGCGGAAGGCGGCGAGGAAACGCCCGTGCGCCCCGAGCCGGATGTCGTGATGGAACCGGATGACGAGCCAGCCAAACGCGAAGTGACCCGCCGTTTCATCTTCGGCGCTTTGGTCGCAGGCGCCGTGCTTGTCATTGCCGGGATCACCATGTCGCTTTTCGCCAACCGCGAGAGCCTTGCACCCTCCGGCGGTGAGACGGTCGCTGAAACCGCGCCTCCCGAAGGCGGCACGGCAGAAACCGCCACCGCCGAAGAGAGCGCAGAGACAAGCGGCCAAGTCGTCATGGATGAAGGCCGCGGCACCGCCCCTGTCGAGGAAGAGACGGGCACGGCGGCAGAAACCGCCGAGAGCGTAGAGCCAGCCGGCGAACCAGCGCCAGTCGAAATCACCCCGATCACGCCCGAAGCGCTGGACCTGGCCGAACAGGGCCCGGAACAACCTGCAGCGCCGGAAGAACCGGCTGCAGAGGCCGAGACACCCACCGAGCCCGAAACCGCTAAGCCTGAAACCGCAGCGGCGACTGAGCCGGCCCCGGCTGCCCCTCAGGGTAAGATCGCGCAGTCCGGCCAATATCTGATCCAGCTTCTCTCGGTCAAAGACGAGGCGGGAGCGCGCGGCGCCTGGGCGAAGCTGCAGCGCAAATATCCCGCGCTCTTGGGCGGTGAAGCGCTGAACCTGCAGCAGGCCGATCTTGGCGAGCGGGGCATCTATTACCGCGTGCGCACCGGCGCTTTTGACAGCAAAGCCGGGGCAAACGCCCTTTGCGGCAAACTGAAAGCCGCCGGGCAGGACTGTATCGTGCGCCGCCAGCCTTAAAAGGCCTGCGCACCCCGGATCACGGAAAGGGCGCCCTGCGGCGCCCTTTTTCTTTTGCCGCGCTTCGGCTAGGGTCCGCGCCAACAGATATTGGCCTTCAGACATAGGATAGACGACATGGTGCAAGCGGTGATCTGGGATTTCGGCGGCGTTCTGACCTCCAGCCCTTTTGAAGCCTTCAACCGGTTCGAGGCGGAGCTCGGGCTTGAAAAAGATTTCATCCGCCGGATCAATGCGACCGATCCTGACACCAATGCCTGGGCGCTGTTCGAGCGCAGCGAAATTTCCCTTGATGAGTTCGACGAAAAATTCGCCGCCGAAGCCAAGCAGCTCGGCGCGGACATTCGCGGCCGCCAGATCATCGAGCTGCTTGCCGGCGACATCCGCCCGGAAATGGTCGAAGCGCTTAAACGCTGTAAGGCGAAGTTTAAAGTCGGCTGCATCACCAACAATGTCTCCGCCGGGGAAGGCGCCGGCATGGCCCGCTCGGCGGATAAAGCCGCCGCCGTGCAGGAAGTCATGGACCTTTTCGACCACGTCATCGAAAGCTCGAAAATCGGCATCCGCAAGCCCGATCCGCGCATTTATGAAATGGCCTGCTCGGAGCTTGGCGTTACACCTGCCGATGCGGTCTATCTCGACGATCTCGGCATCAACCTGAAACCGGCCAAGGCGCTCGGCATGCGCACGATCAAGGTGCTGAACGCCGCGCAGGCGCTGGAAGAGCTGGAGGCAGCCGTCGGGTTCCCGCTGCGCTAGGCCTGCCCAAACGTGCAAGCAGGTGCGAGAGGTTTTGCATTTTCGAAACCTCTCCACTCCTCCGTGAACAAACAATAATGTCAGCCGTTTTCCTTATGCATCGAGGAGTATGTGTGAGGGAGATGACATGCCGCACCTGCATCTATGGAGGCGGGGCCCGCAGCGCGCCGTCCTGACCGTCTCGGCAATCGCGCTTTGCGCATTGCCCGTCCAGAACCTGCAAGCAGGCAATCCGTTCTCAAATAATCAATTCACGCCCGATTGGCGCATTGCCGCCCCCTTCAGCATCGAAAAAGACAGCGCCGGAGAAGAACCTGAAAACGCTGCGGGACGGCAGCGTGCAGAAGCCGCTCCCGGCACAGGGGCGGCAGGTGCGGCGAGCGCCAGCGCCGGCGGGATAGGCGCGGGCACGGTCGCAGCCATTGCCGGCGGAGTTGCCGTTGTCGGCGGCGCTGTGGCGCTCGGCGCGAGCGGGGGCGGCGGCGGGGATGATGGCGGCGGGGGCGGCAGTTCCGGCGGCAGCTCTGTCATCACCGACCCGGCGACACCGGCCGCCGTCAACGCTTTCCGCACCTCCGAATATCTCGCCCATGGCGGCTATGACCGGGTCAATCTCGCCCATGCTTACGCGCGGGGGTACACAGGCGCGGGCCACGCCATCGCCATTCTCGATGACGGCTATCAGCTCAATCATCCTGAATTTTCCGGCAAAATTCAGGTGCAGTTCAATGCGGCGGGCAATCCCCTGCCCGGCGCCATACCGATCGAAACGCACGGCACCCACGTGACCGGCATCGCCGCAGCACGGAAAGACAATGTCGGCATGCACGGGGCAGCATTCGATGCCAACCTTGCGCTTTATCAGTTCGGCACGCTCGATCAGTCCGCCGCGCAGTTCACCCGCGCCGGTATTCTGGGCGCCACGGTCATCAGCAATAGCTGGGGCTATAATGCGCGCATCTCCGACGTACAGGCGGAAATCGCAGGCGGCAAAAGCACGGCCAGCGCGCTTGCCAGCGTTGTCGGCGGCACAGCCTCGGACTGGCAGAATTTTCTGAACTCCATGGACGGCGCGCAAGACAGAGGCAGCGTCATCGTTTTTGCCGCTTCCAACAACCCCGCCCTTGGCGGCATCGATGTTTCCTCCGGCATGCCGCTTGTCGACAGCCGCCTGATGGGCCGCTGGCTTGCGGTGACGAATGTAAACAGCAACGACCAGGTCGTCAGTGTCGGCTGCGGGCAGGCGCAGGCTTTTTGTCTGGCCGCGCCCGGCACGAATATCTATTCCACCGTGCCCACCAGCACCTATGGCAATCTTTCCGGCACTTCCATGGCGACCCCGCTTGTCAGCGGCGCCGTCGTTTTGGTGGTAGAAGGCCTCGGCCTTTCGCCGGAAGAGGCGGTGAGCCGCCTTCTTACCACTGCCGACCGGTCCTTTGCCGGCTATAGCGCGAATTCCCACGGCCAAGGCATTCTCGATCTCGATGCGGCGACGAGCCCCATCGGCCGCGTGCAAGTGCTTGCCAGCGGCAATGTGCATGATGGCGGCACGGGCCCCGGCATCATGCAGACCGTGCTCAGCGCCTCGCGCGCCTTCGGCGATGTTTTTACACAGGCGCTGGACGGGCTACGGATCGCCGCTTTCGATGAGGGCGGCGCGGCCTTTCTTTATAATCTGGGAGACAGGGTCGCCGTCCAGGAGCCCGTCACCACTGCGCTCGATACGCTGCAATCGCTGGGCAAACGAACGGATCTCACGCAAACGGCGCTGCCGGGCGGCGGCGGCGTTTCCATTTCGGTGCGGGATGCCGATCTCGATTTCCGCTCCACACAGCTCGGCACGGGCGTTGAAATCGATGCGGCGTTTCTCGACACCCCGCTCTGGGGCGGCACGTTCAGTGCCGGGTTTCACCAGAGCAGCGGGCAGTTTCTAAACCGCCTTACGCCTGAAGCCGCGCAAACGGCCTTTGCCTATAGGCCTGAAATGTTCTCGGTGCCTTATGCGGGCTTTGCCGAGGACGGCTATTCGGCGGGCCTTGAAATGCCGCTCGGCGAGAAGGCCAGCATCGGCGTTCTTTCCTTTGAAGGGGAGGGCAATGAGGACCGGGCTTTTGATGGGTTCGGCGCCTTCACCACGCTGTCCCTGCGCCCCGCAGGTGGCATCTCGATCGGGATCGATGGCGGGGCGATGAGCGAGGACGGAACGGTGCTCGGCACCGACGCGCGCGGCGGGCTCGGTCTTGGTGAAGACTCCCGCACCGCCTTTGCCGGCATCCGCGCGGAAGCGGCAATCGATGAGCATTGGACCGTGCTCGGCAGCTACCATCATGGCTGGACGGTTGTGGACGGAGCGGCTTCCGCTCTCATCACGTCGGTGGGCAACGTCAAGACACAGCAAATGTCGGGCGGGCTTATCGGCGAGCATCTCTTCTCAAAGGGCGATGCGCTCGGCCTTGCCGTCTCGCAGCCCTTGCGCATCACGGGCGGACAGACATCGCTCAACCTGCCCGTCTGGCGGGACTGGAACGGCGATATTCTCACCCGCCATCAGGACGTCTCGCTGCGCCCTTCCGGCCAGGAGACCCGGTATGAGGTAACCTACGGGTTCGATATCGATCCGAGCACGCGGCTGACCGGGCTTACGTTCCACCGGAGCGATGCCGATCACATTGCAGGACGCCAGGAAACGGCGGCGGTCCTGCGCCTGCAGCACCGGTTCTGAGCAAAGAAAAGCCCGTGACCCAGGGAGCTGGAGGGTCACGGGCTTCAAGAGGCGCCTTATGGCTTGGAACCGGCGCCTGCTCTTTGATTAGCCAAACCTATTCGGCGGCGTCTGCAACCGGGATGCCGAGGCGGCTTGCGACACCTTCCCCGTAAGCCTTGTCGGCTTTCAGAAAATGGCCGATCTGGCGGCGCTGAATCTCTTCCGGCACGCCGTCCATGGCACCGGCAATGGCGTCGAGGAGATGTTTCTTCTGCGCCTCGTTCATCAGGCGGAAGAGATCGCCCGCCTGGCGGTAATCATCATTGCCTTCGCGGTGATCGTAATGATCCGCATCGCCGGAAATTTTCAGCGGCGGTTCTTTGAAGCGCGCAGCATCCACCGGCCCGCCGAAACTGTTGGGTTCATAGACCGGCGCCGCCCCGCCATTGCCGTCCACCCGCATCGCCCCGTCGCGCTGATAGGAATGCACCGGGCAGCGCGGCTTGTTGGCCGGGATCTGCGTATAATTGACGCCGAGCCGGTAGCGGTGCGCATCCTGATAGGCAAAGAGACGCGACTGCAGCATCTTGTCCGGCGAGAAGCCGATGCCGGGCACCGTGTTATTGGGCTCGAACGCAGCCTGCTCGATATCTGCGAAATAATTCTCCGGATTGCGGTTGAGTTCCATGATGCCGACTTCGATGAGCGGATAATCGCCATGCGGCCAGACCTTGGTGAGATCGAAGGGGTTGTACCAGGTCTTTTCCGCCTCAGCCTCGGGCATGATCTGCACCATCAGCCGCCATTTGGGATAATCGCCCTTCTCGATCGAGGTGAAGAGATCGCGCTGGTGGCTTTCCCGGTCCTCGCCGATGAGCTTTGCCACTTCATCGCCGCTATTGGTTTCGATGCCCTGCATGGTCTTGAAGTGGAACTTCACCCAGAAGCGTTCATTTTCTTGATTGATGAAAGAATAGGTGTGGCTGCCATAGCCGTTCATATGGCGCAGCGTTTTCGGCTGGCCGCGCTCGGAAAAGAGGATCGTCACCTGATGCAGGCTTTCGGGCGAATGAGACCAGAAATCCCACTGCATCGTGCCGGAGCGCAAATGGCTTTTCGGATCGCGCTTTTGCGAGTGAATGAAGTCGGGGAATTTCAGCGGATCGCGGATGAAGAAGACCGGCGTGTTGTTGCCGACCAGATCCCAGTTGCCTTCCTCGGTATAGAATTTGAGCGCGAAGCCGCGCACGTCGCGCTCGGCATCCGCCGCGCCCGCTTCCCCGGCAACGGTTGAAAAGCGCGCCAGCATTTCCGTCTTCTTGCCTACTTCGCCGAAAATCTTCGCCTTGGTGTATTTGGAAATGTCGTTCGTCACCGTGAAGGTGCCGAAGGCGCCCGAGCCTTTGGCATGAACGACGCGCTCGGGGATACGCTCGCGGTTGAAATGGGCGAGCTTCTCGATGAGATGCACATCCTGCATCAAAAGCGGGCCGCGCGGACCGGCCGTCATGGAATTCTGATTATCGGCGACCGGCGCGCCGCCGGCGGTCGTCAAACGCGGCTTCTCGGACATGGCTCATTCCCCTTGGAATTTTGTTTAGAACAATTCCAATGTAAGAGGTGAGCGCCTGGGCGTCAAGGTATATTATAATAATTCTAAAAAACAAAAGGAGAGGCACCGCCTCTCCTTCTTTCGTCCCGATTGGCGGATTTGCGCCGGTTATACAGATGCGGCCCTTCAGGCGGCTTGTTCGGCCGCTTTACGAGCGGTCTCGCAATCTTCCTTGGTCAGCTCCAATTGCTTGGAGACGTGATTGACGAGATAGCTTTCGAACTTATGCAGCCCTCCATCGGCATAGGCGACTTCCCAGAGCGCCTTTAGAAGGTCCTTTTTCTCTTCCTCGGAGAAAGACCGTTTCACCGTCTCGACGAAGACCCAGGGGTCGTAATTGCGCCGCTCGGCCTGTTCGGCCACTGCCACAAGCTCGGTCGCATCTTCCGGCGACAGGCTGAAGCGCTCTTTCACCACACGGATGATCGCCGCACGCTCGGCGGCATCGAAGCTTTTATCGAGCCGCGCCGCCTCGACCATCAAGGCCGCCGCCGCCAGCTCGCGCCGGGTTGCGGCGCTTTCCAATTGCGGGGCGGGCGCGGCCGGTCCCCGGGCAATGAAATTCAAGATACGGTCCAACATATGCGTTCCTCCTTTTGCGGGGCCCTTGCCGCCCAGCCCAGCCGGCAGCGCTGCCTGTGCTTACCCGTGCTGGCCGCGTTCTTGTCCCGGCCCGGAAATGATAACGCCGCCGAAGGCAAATGTCCCTCGGCGGCGTCATCTCAACACTTGTTTTGATCGGGATCAAACACCCGGTCCGTTTCCCGCTTAGTGGGCGAGCGCGCCGGACGGCGCTTTCACCGGCTTTTTGCGCGGGAAGACCATGTCCAGGATCACCGCGATGGAAGGTAGCGTGGTGATCGCCATGATCATGTTGGTCATGAACATGAAGGTCAGCAGCAGGCCCATATCCGCCTGGAATTTCAGCGGCGAGAAGGTCCAGGTCGACACACCGATCGCCATGGTGATGGCGGTGAAGACCACGGCCATGCCGGTTTCATGCAGCGTCTGCTTGTAGGCATCCGTCACATTGAACCCTTCGGCCAGGTGGAACTGCACGCGGTTGTAGATATAGAACGCGTAGTCCACGCCAAGGCCGACCGCCAGCACGATCACCGGCAGCGTCGCCACCGTCAGGCCGATCTGCAGGATCTCCATGAACCAGTAGCCGAAGAACGTGGCGAAGGTCAGCGGCACCGTACAGGCCACCGTCGCGCGCCAGTCGCGGTAGGTCAGGATCACCAGCGCTACGATCGCCACATAGACCCAGAGGATCATCGGAAGCTCGGCTTCCTCGATGGCATCGTTCACTGCGGCCTGCACGCCCATATTGCCCGAGGCAAGACGGATCGTGACACCTTCAAGCGGGTTCTCGGCACGGTATTCTTTCACCGCCTCGACCGCCGTTTCGATCGTCGTCGCTTTCGAGTCTTCCAGGAAGATCAACTGCGAGAGCACCGAGCAGTCCTGATTGAGAAGACCCGTCGAAGGCGGCACGGGGCCCACGGCCTGCACCAGCGCGAACTGATTGCGCGGCAGCGCCCGCCATTTCAGGTTCCCTTCGTTCCAGCCCGAAGACGAGTTCTTGGCCGCATAAGGCAGCGAGAGAACCAGCGATACGCCATCCACGTTCTGCATGTACCAGGAGAAGCGGTTCAAATATTCCATGTAAGGATATTTGATACAGGATTCGGACGGCGTCTCCACAACCACGGTCAAGAGGTTGAGGCCGAGCGCGAACTTGCCGGCAATGACGTTGGAGTCGACATTATAGCGGGCATCGTCTTTCAGTTCCGGCGAGCCGGGGTGCAGCGCGCCCACATGCCGGTTCTGGCTTTCGATTACTGCCACCACGAAGAGCGTCACAGAGATGAGGAAGGTCACGACCGCCGTTTTCGGGTTCGCGATATTGCCCAGCACGTTCATGATCTTCATGCGGAATTCGCGGGCGCGGGCCACGCGGCCGGCAAAGCCTTCATCGAAGGTGAAGTAGCTTGCCAGGATGGGCAGCATGAGAAGGTTGGTGATGATCTTCAGCGCCACACCGATAGAGGCGGTGATGGCCAGTTCCTGGATCATCTGAATTTCGATCATGTAAAGCGTGCCGAAACCCACAAGGTCCGTCACCAGCGCCATGGTGCCGGGGATCAGAAGACCCGAGAAGCTCGAGCGGGCCGCTTCTTCGGCATTCGCCCCGCGGCTGATTTCCGCCGTGATCAGGTTGATCTGCTGCACCCCGTGGCTCACCCCGATGGCAAAGACGAGGAAGGGCACGAGAATAGCCAGCGGGTCGAGCCCGTAGCCAAGGAAGTGCAGAATGCCGAACTGCCAGACCAGCGAGGTCAGAGAACAGAAGAGCGGCAGGAAGGTCAGGATCGCAGAGCGCGAATAGAGGTAAACCGACAGCACCGTCAGAATGAAGGCGGCGATGAAGAAGATCACCACCGTCTGCGCCCCGTCGGCAATGTCGCCGATCAGTTTGGCAAAGCCGATGATGCGGACATTGTAGTCCCCGCCTTCGACTTCATACTTGGAGCGGATTTCTTTCTCCAGCTTCGCGGCCAGATCGAAATAGTCGAGTTTCTTCTGGGTCTGCGGGTTATATTCCAGAAGCTCGGCGGTGATCATCGCCGCCGTGAAATCTTCCGCGACCAGGCGGCCGACGAAGCCGCCGCGAATGACGTTGTTTTCGATGTTACCGAGGTCGTCCTCGGTCATCGTCTCGGCGGTCACCGTCCCGCCGATCACGTCGTCGGCCCGGATCCCTTCTTCGGTAATTTCAAGGTAACGGGTGTTCGGGGTCCAAAGGCTCGTCACGGTGTGACGGGCGACGCCGGGCAGGAAGAAAATGTCGTCCGTGAGATTCTTGTATGTCTGGAAAAATTCCTTGTTCCAGATCGAGCCTTCCTTGGCTTCCAGAACCACGATGATGCGGTTCGAGCCGAAAAGCTTCTCACGATATTCCTGGAACGTCTGGATGTACTCGTGCCCGTTGGGCAGCTGCTTGTCGAAGCCCGCATCCAAACTCAGCTGCACGGCTGAGTAGCCGCAAATCACCGTGAATACGGCAAGACACGCGAGAATGAGCGCGCGTGTCTTGAAGACTAAGGCTTCCAAAAACTTGACCATGGACCTATCCCGTTTCCTAAGCTGCGCACCTGCGCAGCCCCCTTATTTACTTATAAACGCTCCCGCGACCCGCCGCTTCATGCAAGGACAGATCATCCGTCCACGCATCAAGTGCGGGGGTTGGTCATCAAACTGTCGGGGGGTGTGACCGGGTCAGATTGTCCTGTTACACAGGTGCTCTTTCCTGATCGTTCTAGGTGCTACGCCAGTCGCATACGCAACAGTCGGACCCCCTCCCATGTTTGTTCCCGCTGCCGGTTTCCCGGTTCTTTTTCTTACGTCCCCGGCTGAGCAGACTAGCATTATGGTGCCTGAATTGGCTTGCAGTTTTCGCCCAACCTGACGCTCGATAGCACAGTTTTTCGGGAAATGTAACGCCGCACACACAAAAAGGGACGCTGCGCCGCAGGCCGTTTACCTTCTCTTTCGCCGCCGCCGCCGCCCGGGCCATCTCCCCCGGCTCCCGATTGCTCCAATTTTAACCAATTTACCCTAGCCAGCCCTGCCAAAGGCCTCCCAAAGGCCTCAGGCCTGCTCTTCACTCAGCTTTGATAAGCTTACGATAACTATGCTTAATGGAAAGATGACACACCCGTCATTTTTATCTTGAAAGCCCCCGTGCCGCCCCCTATCTTGACAATCTGGTAGGGAACGACGGCGTAGCTTTTGAAGGCCTGAATTAAGGGCCGGGCGCGCCTTGGCGTTCAATCGGGTGGAGACGCCGGAATAAACCGGGCGCTTTGCCATTGTGCCGCTTCTGGAGGACTAAATGACCGACATTCGTCAGATCACCAAAGACGAAGCTTATGATGCCGTCGCGCCGGATGATTTTCCGGCCATGATGGATGTCGAGCGCTACGGTGCGCGTTCGACGGCGTTCGACAAGATCATTTCCGCGACCCATGACCATTTCTGGGATCCGCTGGACGAAAAATATATCGACTTCTCCGAGTCCTTCGACATGGAGAACGAGATGATCATGCCGGAAGAGTTCATCGTCGAACTCCGCCTGCCCTGTTTCCAGAAGCTCTCCGAAAAAGAGAAAATCCGCTTCGCCAACGAAAGCGCCCGCTGGATGCTTTCGGCCATTCTGCATGGCGAGCAAGGCGCGCTGAACCTTTCCGCGAGCCTCTGCCACATTCTGCGCGATCCGGGCGCACAGGAATATGCCGCCAACCAGACGCGCGAAGAAGCCCGTCACGTCACGGCTTTCTCGCGCTACGTGCAGGCCCGCTGGGGCAAGCCGCTCCCGGTCGGCCAGACGCTGGGCGATCTGCTCACCGACATCGTGAATGCGCCGGAAGTCTATAAAAAGATCGTCGGCATGCAGATGCTGGTCGAAGGCCTTGCCATGGGCGCCTTCGCCTCGCTCTACACCCGCTCCAACGACCCGCTGCTCGTCAAGCTGACGCAGCTCGTCATGACGGACGAAGCCTTCCACCACAAGTTCGGCAAGATCTGGGCCGACCGCACGATCCCGAAACTCTCCAAGGAAGAACAGGAGATCATCGAGGATTGGGCCGCCCATTGCTTCCAGACGCTGCTCTTCAACCTCGTGAACCCCGAGCAGAAGAAAGTGCTTTATCCGCAGTTCGGCCTCGACTGGGAAACCGTGCAGGCTGAAATGATCGAAGCGGTGACCGACGATGACCGCCGCGAGCAGATGAAGGAAGGCACGAACATCTTCCGCGTGCTGATCAAGACGCTGCTGAAAGCCGGCATCATCACCGATCGCACGAAAGCTTTCTATGCCACCTATGTGGACATGGACGAGCTGCGCGACGAAGGCGACCGGATGGTCGGCGACGACATCGCCGAAGAAGGTATCAAGTACCTCAAGACGATCAACTTCAGCGCAAATACCGACGCGCTTTCGAAAGTATCCGCTGCCGAGTAAGCAGCGATCCTCACCTCCCTCGGTGTGAAAGAGCGGCCCCCGGGCCGCTCTTTTTTTATGCGCTTGCTCTTTTTTGCCTGCTTGCTCTGGCGCCCGCCCGCTCCTTAAGATGCACCATGATCCTCAGTCCCGACCAAGCCGCTGCGCTCAGCCGTTCTTTGCATGAAAGACTGGCGGAAGACGGCCATGCGCTGCCCGCGGCGCCCTGGCCGGTGATCGGCGCGGGGCTGCGCGGGCCCGTCTTCGATCTTGGCGATGGCAGCGTGCTGAAAACCGTCGGCCAAGGCCGCGCGCTCGGCGGTGCCGAAGGCGCGTTCCGGCGCGAGGTGCTGGCACTCACGCACTTGCAAGACACCGCCCTGCCCGCGTCCCTCCGCGCGCCGCGTCTTCATGCGCATGGCCCCCTTAGGGGCGTCAGCGGCCCGCATGGTCCGCTCGGCCACTGGCTGCGCATGGAAAGACTCACCGGCCTGCCGCTTTCCCACCCGCAGGCCCTTGCCCGGCGCAGCGCCGATGAAATGGGCGAGGAGCTGGGCGCCGCCCTTGCCGGGCTTCACGCCTTACCTGCCCCTGATCCTGCACCTGGCGATCCCTTGCAGCGGTTTCTGCAACTTGCCCGCCCGCGCCTTTCCGCGCCCGAGCTTCTGGCCATGGCGGATATGATCGGCAAAGGCCTTGAGGAGGAGACCGCCGCGCCGGTTTTTCTGCACGGCGATCTGCATCTTGAAAACGTGGTCTATGATCCTGAGGTCGGGTTCGGTCTTCTTGATTGGGCCGAATGCGGGCTTGGCTGGGGCGAGGCGGAATGGCGGCATTTTGAAATCCGGCCCGATTGGCGCGATGCGATTTTCCGCGGCTATAAGGCAGGCGGCGGCGCGCTTGACCGGCGGCGCTATTATCTTGGCGCGGCCCTCGATGCGCTCACTTCCTATGCCATCGAAGCCTCCACCCATATCCGCACCGCCCAGCGCCTGCGCGGGCTTCTCGAGCACTGCCTTCATCAAGCCGGGATTGAGACGGCATGAGCGGCAAGATCACGCATGAAGATCTCGACTTCGCCATTGTGGACGGACGCCAGTCTCCCACCGCCGCTGCCGTGCAGCGCGGCGTCTGCCGCCTTCTCATTCATATGGGCTTTGCCCCGCTCACCGAATTTTCGCTGAAGACCGGGCGGCGGATCGACGTGGCGGGCATCAACGCGAAAGGCGAGATCATCGCCGTTGAAATCAAATCGAGCCTTGCCGATTTTCGCGCCGATCAGAAATGGGAAGATTATCTCGATTTCTGCGACCGTTTCTTTTTCGCCGTGCCGATGGACTTTCCCCGCGAGGTGCTGCCGGAAGAAACGGGCCTCATCGTCGCCGATCAGTTCGGCGCGGAGATTTTACGCGAAAGCCCGGAAGACAGATTGCCCGCCGCGCGGCGCAAGGCCGTCACCCTGCTCTTCGCCCGCGTCGCCGCCCGCCGCGCCCATCTTGCCATCGACAGCGGCGTTTGACTTCGACCTCACCTCACACTCTCCCTGTCACCCGAGCCGTGGTCCATAATAAAGCCGCGCCAAACCGCAGCGCCGTATGGACCCTCGGGTCAAGCCCGAGGGTGACGAACTAAAAAACAACAAGCTGAAAGCCGCTCACTTTAGCTGCGCTGGAGAGGTCGTCCTGCCCCGCCTCACACTCTCCCCGTCACCCCGGCCCCCGTGCCGGGGTCCACACGAAGCCCGAAGCACTGTATAGCCCCCTGGATCGGACCCGAGAGGTGACGAAAAACAAATCTAAAGAGAAAACGAAAGCCGCTTACTTCGGCGCGCGTTTCGCAAGAATGCGCTGCAAGGTGCGCCGGTGCATGTTGAGGCGGCGCGCGGTCTCAGAGACATTGCGGTTGCACTGCTCGTAAACGCGCTGGATATGTTCCCAGCGCACCCGGTCCGCCGACATCGGGTTTTCCGGCGGCGGGGCGATGCCGTCGCCTTTGGCGAGCAATGCCGCTTCCACCTGGTCGGCATCGGCGGGCTTGGCAAGATAATCCACCGCGCCGAGTTTCACCGCGGCAACCGCCGTTGCGATATTGCCGTAGCCGGTCAGCACCACGGCGCGCGCATCGGGCCGGGCCTCATGCAGCGCCATAACCACATCGAGCCCGTTGCCGTCTTCAAGGCGCAGGTCCACCACCGCATAGGCTGGCTTGCCGGCACGCGCCAGCGCCTTGCCGTCGGCCACGGTTTCGGCAATCGTCACCTCGAAGCCGCGCCCTTCCATCGCGCGGCTGAGCCTCGTGAGAAACGGCTTGTCATCGTCAACGAGCAACAGCGTGCGCTCTTCGCCCGCGCCCGTTTCGCCCTGTCCTGCCGTTTCCGTTCCGCTCACAGCGCTCTCCTTACCTTCTGCCCTATTCTCTGCAGGGCTCTTACCCGATAAAAGCCCATGCTCATAATTTAGGCTTTCTTTCCGCCCGCGCCAACTTTTGTGAGACCGGCCAGACACTTAATTAACGGGTCCAGTCCCCGCTTATACGTCCCGGCTGCTGGCTTCGATCAAGGCGCGCGGCCATTCCACCGTCACAATCGCGCCCGACACCCCATCGCCGCGATTTGCAATGCTCACATCGGCGCCCGAGCGTTCCAGAAAGGTCTTGGCGATGAAAAAGCCGAGCCCCATCCCTTCATGTTCCTCGCGCTCGTCGGCAAGGCCGCTGCGCGGGCGCGTGGTGATGTAGGGCTCGCCCAGCTTTTCCAGGATATCGGCGGGAAAGCCCGGCCCATCGTCGATCAGGCGGATATGCATGCGCTCGTTGGAAAAGACCGCTTTGACGATGACTTTATCCTCGGCAAAGTCGCTGGCGTTTTCCACGAGATTGCCGAGCCCGTACATGATTTCCGGATCGCGCGGCAGCACCGGCTCCGTCGTTTCGCCTTCCGCTTCCAGCTCGATCTGAATGGAAACGTCGGAGCCGCGGTAAGGATCGACGATTTCATTCAAGAGCAGCGAGACGGGCTGGCGGGCAAGAAGCGCGTCGCGCTCATCGGGCTGGCGCGTCAGGCGCGAGAGAATATCGCGGCAGCGTTCCGCCTGGCTATGAAGCAGCGCAAGGTCCTCGCGCAATTGTTCTTCGTCGGGCATCCCGCGCTGCAATTCTTTCGTCACAAGCGAGATCGTGCCGAGCGGCGTGCCGAGCTCATGGGCGGCCGCGGCTGCAAGCCCGTCGATGGCCGAAAGGCGCTGCTCGCGGGCGAGCACCAATTGCGTGGCGGTCAAAGCATCGGACATGCGTTTTGATTCCTGCGCGATCCGCCAGGCATAAACCGCCATGAAACCAAGCCCGAGCTCGAGCGCCACCCAGATGCCGAGAATGTAAAGAAAGTCGAGGATCAGCGGCTCGCCTTCCTGCCAGGGCAAGGGCTGATGGAAGAAGGCGAGGAAGCTGACCAGCGCCGCCGCCAGAAACCAGAGCGAGACGGTGGAGCGCAGCGACAGCGTCGTTGCCGAAATTGTCACCGGCACGAGGAAGAGCAGCGCGAAAGGATTGGCAAGCCCGCCCGTAAGATAGAGAAGCACCGCAAGCTGCAAAACGTCATAGCCGAAATAAAGTGCGGCCTGTCCGTCCGGCAAACGCCGCGTCGTGGGATAGCGCACAGCGAGAAAGACATTCAGCCAGGCGGAAGCGGCAATCGCCCCGAGGCATATACCGAGCGGCAGATCGAAGCCGAGGGCGAAATCCACCATCAGCACGGCAGCAAGCTGGCCGGCCACCGCCATCCAGCGCAAAAGCACCTGGGTTTGCAGGCGCACGCCGCTTTCCGTACCAAGCCGCCGCATCCGGTCTTTGCCGAAGCGGCGCGGTTCCTTGAAATCGCTGGTAATGGTGTGATCGCTCATCGCTGGCCTTTCTCCCGAGCGCTTGACGCATTGAGCCACGAGCATACACGCCCGCCCGCGCTTGCGGGATAAATCACCGCAGCGGCCCGGATCAAGCCATTCAGATCAAGCCAAAGGATTTTACATATTGGCGGGCCAGGGATCGGAGAGATCGCGCGTCTCACCGATCGCCATGATCCAGAGATCATGATTGGTATAGCCGCTCTCGCGCCCGGCTTTCATAAACCGCTCCGGCGGCTCGAAGGGCGGCTCGGCGGTGAGCACCACCGTGCCCCAATGCATGCCGACCAGGCGCTTGGCGCCGATATCCCGGCCGATCGCCACCGCTTCTTCCGGATTGGCGTGGGAAGCGGCCATCATGACGCGCGGCTCATAGGCGCCGATGCCGATCAGCGCCGTATCGAAAGGCCCATAGGCTTTGCCGATTTCCTCGAAGACCGGGCCATAGGCGCTGTCGCCGCCGAAGAACACATGATGGCGTTCGCTCTTCAAAGAAAAACCGGCCCACAACGTGCGGTTCGTGTCGAAGCCGGAGCGGCGCGACCAGTGCACGACCGGCAGCGCCGTGATGGTCAGCCCGCCGGCGTCATAAGCATCGTGCCAGTCAAGCTCCACCACATTCTTGAAGCCGCGCGCGGTGAAAAACTCCCCGAGCCGCAGCGGCACGATGACGGTCATGCGCTCCTTGCCGGGCAGACGGGCCAGCGCGCGCTCATCCAGATGATCATAATGATTGTGACTGACGACGAGATAATCGACAGGCGGCAGATCACCGATGGCGATGCCGCTTTTCACATAGCGTTTCGGCCCAAGCCCGGCGGGACCCGCATAACGCGTCAGATAAGGGTCGGTGAGAATAACCTTGCCGTTGAGGCGCAGAAGAAACGAGGCATGACCGAGCCAGGTCAGGAAATCGCCTTGCTTGACCATATGATCCGAAAGCGCGCGGTGCGCGAGGGGGCGGGGAATGACGTGCCCGTCCGGCACCTCCACCGTATCGAAGCTTTGGCGGACCATGCGCGCGAAAAACGGCAGCGTGCATTTGACCGGCGCCTGACTGCGCACGGGGCTGCCGGCGGGATTGCGGAACCGCCCGCCCGGCAAATGATGCCAGGGCCGGTGAGCATCCGGCCCGCCTGCCGTTTTATGCGCGCCGCCGCGCGCGGAAGGTTTGTTCTGCTTCATGAATTAGACAGATAGGCAGCCGGAGGGCCGCTGTCCAGTGCGCTGAGCCGCCGCCCTAAAAGGCTTCAGTAAGAAGCCCCCGCCGTTTCAAGGGCTTTGACGATGCCTCTATGGCGCCGGTCCCTTGCAAGGGAGAGCGCCGTGCGCCCTGTCAGGTCCGAGGCTTCCAGATCCGCCTTATATTCGATGAGAAGATCGACGAGTTCTTCATGGCCCGCCCGCGCCGCGATGATGATCGGCGTTTCGCGCTCCTCGCAGGTGCGGTCCGGGTCCGCGCCCGCTTTCAAAAGCGCTTCGCCCAGCACCGCATTGCCGCTCTGGGCGATGTAACAGAGCGCACTATTGCCGGATTTGTCCTTCAAATCGGGCCGGGCGCCCTGTTCGAGCAGGTAATGGGCAATGTCCCGTTCGCCGAACATGATGGCGACGATGAGGGCGGGCCGGCCGAGCTTGTCGCGCGTGTCGATGCGCGTGCCACGTGTCAGCTCCGCCTTGATCGTATCGAGGTCGCCTTTACGGATCGCCTCGATGTAAGGGGTATCGGGGGTGACGACGGAAGGCCGCTGAATGGCACTGACCGGCGCGCCTGCCGCAAAGATAAAAGCGGAAAGGGCGAGCGCTGCGAAAAAGGCCCGCTTCATGCCCCCGTGCTCCCTCATGGCTTTTTTGCTTCTGCTGCTTTTTCCGTTCACCATCACAAATCCTTGTAGCCTTCTGCCTGCGCCTTTCCGCTCGAAAGGTTTCAGCGGCGGCTATACTGCAATTGCGGGCGCAGAATAGCAAAAAATCTCCGCCCCCGCGCGCAGATGACGCGGCCCTTTCAGCGCCGCCCGCTCTGGCCAAACCCGTCCGGCTCGGCTTATCTATAGGCCGGTAGCGCCAAGAGAGCAGAACCAGAGAGCAGCCCAGAGAGCAAAAGGAAAAGAGCATGTCCGGCAGCCAGAAAACCCTTCTCATCGCCCTTGCGGTTGTCGCTGCCGTGCTGATCGGCCTTTCCTTGAGCACGCTTTTGCCGCCTTCCGAAGAGGGCGCAAGTTCCCAGGCGCAGAACCGCGCGCTGATCGGCGGGCCGTTCGAGCTGACGGATCACAACGGCAACCGCGTCACCGAGAAGGATTATGCGGGCCAGTACAAGCTCATCTATTTCGGCTTCACCTATTGCCCGGATGTCTGCCCCACCGAATTGCAGACCATGTCCGCCGCGCTTGAGGAAATGGGGGAGAACGCCGAGAAGGTGCAGCCGCTCCTTATCACCATCGACCCGGAGCGCGATACGCCCGAGGCGCTGGCCCAATATGTCGGCCATTTCCATTCCCGCCTGGTGGGGCTGACCGGCACACCGGAAGAAGTCGCCGCTGCGGCCAAAGCCTACCGGGTCTATTACGCCAAGGTGGAAGACGAGGGCTCCTCCGCCGAGTACACGATGGACCATTCTTCCGTGCTCTATTTCATGGGGCCGGATGGCGGCTTCCTCACCCATTTCGGGCCCGGCACCGCGCCTTCCGCTATGGCCGAGCGGATGAACAAGCTCATCGAGGAAGAGGGCGGCCAGGCCAGTTAAGGCGCCTAAGAAAGCCGCTAAGCCCTTCTTTTTCCTCAAGTTTCATGCCTGCCATTACCGCATTCTGTATTGTGCAGTGCAAAAAATCTTGTCCAGACGTCATAAATCGGTAGAATTCGCGCTGCATTGCACAAATTTTGGGCGCTTTCGCCGCCCCCGCAATGGCTGGCAATTGGGCCCGCACGAACCCGGGATATGGCGTGAACCGTTTGCTCTATCAGATGTTCGAACTCAACCATGCCGCCGTGGCGCCCCTGCGGGCCGCGGCGCAGTGGAGTGCGGCAGCGCTGGGGCATGAAAGCCATCCGCTTTACGGCACCGAGCTCGGGCGCACGCTCGCCGCTTCCTGCGAGTTTTTCGAAACCTCTACCCGCCGCTACGCCAAGCCGGAATTCGGGCTTACCGAAACCGAAATCGGCGGGAAGCTCGTACCGGTGCGCGAGGAAGTGCTCTGGCAAAAACCCTTCGGGCGGCTCTTGCATTTCAAACGCGACGACACCCTCGTGCCTGCCGAGGCCAAAACCCGGCTCCTGATCGTCGCCCCGCTTTCCGGCCATTACGCCACCTTGCTGCGCGGCACGGTCGAAGCGCTGCTCCCCCGCCATGATGTTTACATCACCGACTGGGCCGATGCGCGCATGGTGCCGATGAGCGAGGGCACGTTCGATCTTGAAGATTATGTCGATTACCTGCGAGAGATGTGCACGGTTCTCGGCCCGGACCTCCACATGCTCGCCGTCTGCCAGCCTTCCGTCCCGGCGCTTGTCGCCACGGCGCTGATGAACGAAGACGGCGATGCGGCAACCCCGCGCTCGCTGACCATGATGGGCGGGCCGATCGATACCCGCATCAATCCGACCGAGGTGAACCGTTTCGCCACCACGCAAGGTTATGACTGGTTCCCGGCCAATGTGATCATGAACGTGCCCTGGCCGCATCCCGGTCACGGCCGTCCCGTCTATCCGGGCTTCCTGCAGCTTTCAGGTTTCATGGCGATGAATCTCGACCGCCATGTCAGCGCCCATTGGGATTATTTCAGCCATCTCGTGGAAGGGGACGGTTCTTCGGCGGCCAAGCATCGCGCCTTTTACGATGAATATCTCGCGGTGATGGACCTGCCTGCCGATTATTACCTGCAGACCATCAAGCGTGTTTTCGTCGAACACCATTTGCCACGCGGGCTTTTCACGCATAGAGGCCGCAAGGTCGATCTCGGTGCAATCACCAAGACCGCGCTGATGACCGTGGAAGGCGAGAAGGACGACATTTCAGGTGTCGGCCAGACCTTCGCCGCCCATGTCATGTGCAAGAACATTCCGGATGAAAACCGCGCGCATTATGAGCAGAAAGGCGTCGGTCATTACGGCGTCTTCAACGGCACGCGCTGGGAAGAAGATATTGCCCCGCGTGTCAGCGCTTTCATCCAAAAGCACGATGGCATCCGCAAGCATGACGGCGCCGCTTAAAGCTCCCGCTTTCTTTTTCAATCCACCGCGAAAATCTGACGTTCATCGCGAAACGCCTTGAACTCCAGCGCATTGCCGCTCGGATCGCGGAAAAACATCGTCGCCTGCTCGCCCGCTTTGCCCTGAAAGCGGATTTGCGGTTCGATCACGAAAGCGATCCCCACTGCTTTTGCTTTTTCCGCCAGCGCCGTCCAATCGTCCCATTTCAGGATTAGCCCGAAATGCGGCACCGGCACATCTTCGCCGTCCACATGATTGGCGCCCGCATCTTCGTGTTTCCCTTGCACCGCGCTTGCAGAAGAAGGCGAAACGAGATGCGCCACGATCTGATGACCGTAAAAATCGAAATCCACCCAGGCGCTGTCCGAGCGCCCTTCGCGGCAGCCCAAAAGCGTCCGGTAAAAATGCCGCGCCTCTTCCAGATCATGAACAGGGAACGCGAGATGAAAACGGGGTATACTTGACATGAGACGAGCTTAGACGCTTTTTGAGCTGAAACAATGTTGAGTGTGATTCGTCTGCATGTCCAAGCCCCCACGATCCAGCGCGCTGCTGACCAATGTCATTGAAGTCGATGGCCGCCGCCTGCCCGTTACCGTTCGTCACAATCCGCGCGCGCGCCGTTTCGTGCTGCGCGTCGATCTGACGGCGGGCCGTATCTGCGTTACCTCTCCCTCGCGCCGCGGCATGCCCGCTGCGCTGTCCTTCGCCCGCGAGCATAAAGACTGGATTGCCGAGCAATTGCAGATCGTGCCCGATGCGGTGCCTTTTGCGCCGGGCGCGCTTATTCCTTTCCGCGGCGTCATGCATGAAATCGTGCATGAGGCCGGCGCGCGCGGCACGGTGCGCGTGGAACAAGGGAGCGAAACAGCATTGCCGAAACTTATCGTGCGCGGCGATGAAAATTTTCTCGCCCGCCGCCTGACCGACTGGCTGAAAGCGCAGGCCCGCGCCGCGCTCAATGAGTGTGTGCTGCATCATTCCGCGCATGTGGGCGTGCGCCCGAAACGCATCACCTTGCGCGATCAGACAAGCCGCTGGGGCTCGTGCTCCTCAAGCCGGGCGCTTTCCTTTTCCTGGCGGCTGATTTTCGCCCCGCCCCATGTGCTCGATTACGTGGCCGCGCATGAAGCTGCCCATCTTGTGCACATGAATCACGGCTTCGGTTTCTGGCGGCTGGTTGCCGAGCTTATGCCGGACTACCGCGCCGCCATGAAATGGCTGGAAAGCGAAGGACCGGGCCTTCACCGCTATGGATCGGAAACAGGTTTTTTCGAAAGCGCCGATCTGGCGGAGGTTTAAAGCCTAGCGCCACTTACGGCCGGGCCTGAGATCCGGCGCCGTTTCTTCGTCCTGCGCCGCCGCACCGAAAATCCTGTCGAGGAAAGAGCGCGCTTCATCGGGCTGTTCGTCGCGCCCAACAGAGAAAGGCCAATCCTCGTCATTGCCGCTTGCAATGGAGGCGGTGCCCACATCCGAGCCGTCGAAGGAACCGGGCAAGGCGGAGACGGGCACGCCCTTTTGCGTGCGCACCATGAAGTCGTGCCACATGACGGCGGGCAGCGTGCCGCCGGTCACGCGGTTCATGGGCGTTGAATCGTCATTGCCCACCCAGACGCCGACCACGATGTCGGCGGTATACCCGATGAACCAGGCATCGCGGCTGTCCTGGCTCGTGCCGGTCTTACCCCCGGCGGGGCGCCCATCGAGGGCGGCTTTGCGGCCCGTGCCGCTTTCCATCACTTCCTTCAGCATGAAATTCATGGCGCCGAGCGCGCGGCGGGAAATCACCCGGCCCGGCCCGTCGCCGCGCCGCTCGTAAAGCAGGACACCCGTGCCCGTTTCCACCCGTTCAATGCCGTGGGGAATGACGCCGTAGCCGCCATTGGCAAAGGAGGCATAGGCGGCGGTCAGCTCCAAAAGGTTCGTCTCGAACGTGCCGAGCGCGAGAGAAGGATGCGGCTGCATGGGCGATGAAAGCCCGAGACGGCGCGCCGTGCGGATCACCTGATCCCGGCCCACTTCTTCCGAAATCTGCACCGCGACCGTGTTGACCGAGCGGGAGAGCGCGCGGTGCACCGGCATCATGCCTTCGAATTTGCGCCCGTAATTTTCCGGCGACCAGCCATCGACACTGATCGGCGCATCGACGCGCACGCTTTGCGGGGAAAGCCCGCCTTCGATGGCGGCAAGATAGACGATGGGTTTGAAAGCCGAGCCCGGCTGGCGCTTGGCCTGCACAGCCCTGTTGAACTGACTTTCCCGGTAAGAGCGCCCGCCCACCATGGCTTTCACCGCCCCGTCCGGCGTCATAGCGACAATGGCCGCCTGGCGCACGCCGAGTTTTTCCCCGTCGCGGGCCAGAGCTTCTTCCAGCACCGCTTCCGCCTTGCGCTGTAAATAAGGATCGATCGTGGTGATAACGCGCGTGTCGGAAGTGGGCCGGCCGGCGAAACTCGGGAGCACACCTAAAACCCAGTCCACCGCGTAATTGACCGAACCTGAGCCCTTATAGCCGCTCAGTGTTGCCGGATGATCGAAGGCATGTTGGCCTTCTTCCTGGCTGATGAATTTTTCGCGCACCATATTGGCAAGCACGGTTGCCGCGCGTTCCTGGGCAAGCGAGAGATCGCGCGTTGGCGCATAGCGCGAGGGCGCTTTCAAAAGGCCGGCCAGCATCGCCCCTTCAGCAAGGGTTACATCGCGGGCGGATTTGTTGAAATAGCGCCGCGCCGCTGCTTCCACCCCATAAGCGCCGCCGCCGAAATAGACCCGGTTGAGATAGAGCGTGAGGATTTCATCCTTGGTGAAGCGCGCTTCGAGCCAGAGTGCGAGCAGCACTTCCTGCACCTTGCGCCCAAGCGTGCGGTCGGGCTCCAGAAAGACATTCTTGGCAAGCTGCTGGGTGATGGTGGAGCCGCCTTGCGTGAAGGAACCCGTTTTGAAATTCACCCAGGCCGCGCGCAAAATACCGCGCGGGTCGATGCCCAAATGCGAATAGAAGCGCTCGTCTTCGATGGCAAGCACCGCATGTACGAGATGCGGCGGCAGGTCGGCAAGCGGCACCGCCGCGCCCGCAAAGCCCCCCCGGTTCGCAAGCACCGCGCCATCTTCGGAAACCAGCGTGACGCCAGGACTGTTATCGACATCCCAAAGCTCGTCCGTGCCCGGGAGCGTCACGGCATAATAAAAGATGATCATGCCGAGAAAGATGCCGCCCCAGGCCGCGCAGACCGCCGTCCAATAGCCAAGCTTGCCCGCTTTCACCGGCATAGGTTTGCGCGAAGAACGCCGAGCGCTGCCGCTCCGGCCGCTTCCACCGTTGCCATTGCCGCCCGAGCCGCCTCCGCCGGAAGGCCGTCTTTTGCGGCGCGGCGGCGCGAATATGCCTGCCACCGCTTTCAGCGCCGAATAGGAAGAACGGGGGCCGCGTATGGCCCAATCGAAATAGCTCATGGAGGGTTGTGCATCCGCCGCGCGGGATTTTTTGCGGGCGGCCTTCTTGGCAGCCGGTTTTTTTGCTGCGGTTTTTTTGGCGGGCGTTTTCTTTGCGGCACGCTTTGCGGGTTTGGATTTTGCCGTCACATCGTCATCCGTGGTTGCGCGTTTTTTCTTCGCAGCTTTTTTTGCAGGAGGGACCTGCCCTGCGAAGGGAGGCACGGGATAGACATCGCGCAGGTCGAAAGTCGATTTCGGGCCGCGCTCCGGCCCCTCCTCTTTCCGCCCGCTCTCCGGCTCGCTGCCGGGCGCCTCTCTTTTCAGGCGTGTCTTGCCCTCGCCTTCAGGCCCAAGGCGCACCGTGCCGAGCCCTTGCACCCGGCGCTCGCGCCAAGCGCCCTCGGGCGCGCCGGAGCCGCGGGGCGGTTTGGCACGGGAGGATTTTTTATCCTCGCCGCCGCGCCTGTTATCCCCGGAGCTCATATCGTCGGAATCCATCATGAAGGGCTGTTTCGGTGACGCTAGAAAGAGAGGGTTAACGAGTCCTAAACAAGGGGCTTATTCTTCCCCAAAAGCTGGGCAGAACTGAGGCAAATCCTTGCCAGGCGGCGCCCCGCTGCGGGAAAGGGCGCGATCGAGCGCTCCTTGTGCTAACGGGGACGTGAAAAATCGTGCGGAAGACCCCGATATTAAGGCCGTATTAGAGGGTTGCATGGAGTTATTGGCTCAACAGGAAGGTGCGCGCCCCGGCGCAGCATCGGACAATTGAGAACAATGGGGCTCCATATGAAATCAATCTCTGTGCGATTGATCCTCGTGATGATCGCGATTGCCACGGGCGCAGTTCTGGCGACCGGCGCGACGCTGACTTATATCGCTTCGGGCATGACGCGCGAAGCGGCGATGACCGAAATCCGCGAAGAGGCCGAAAAAGAGGCCGCCCGCATCGCCGATCTGATCAACCAGCAAGGGGTGATCGGCCGCGTGATCGCTTCTGCCGGCGCGAATGCGGTTGCAACAGGTGATACAGACCGTACCGCCTTTGAATCCATGCTGGTGCGCTTCCTTGCCGATAACCCGCAATTGCTCGGCACCTGGATCGGTTTCGATCTGAATGCCTTTGACGGCATGGATGGCGGTTATGCAAACACGCTCGGCCATGACGCGACGGGCCGCTTCGTGCCTTACGTTGCCTTCGGCGCCGGCGGCAAGATCGTCGTCGACCCGCTGATCGATTACGACACGCCGGGCGCGGGCGACTACTATCTTCTGGCTCACGACAGCGGCAAACCCCAGGCGCTCGAGCCTTATCCTTATGAAGTCGATGGCAAGACCCAGCTCATCACCACGCTCGCTTTCCCGGTGAAAGTGAACGATGAAGTGATCGGGGTGGGCGGCGTCGATATTCTGCTGAAAGACGTGGCCGATCTTATCCGCGACACGCGCCCGCTCGGCGAGGGTTATATCTCCGTTCTCTCCAATGGCGGTCTTTACGTCGCCGAACGCCATGAAGACCGCGCCGGTCAGCCCGCCGTGGAATTCGGCATGTCGCCGGAAGTGATCGAAACCGTGGCCCGTCAGGAAGGGGCGGTTTTCCCCGACCTTCAAAACTCTGCCGGTGAGAATGTCGTGCGCGCCGTTGCGCCCATCGATCTTTACGGCATCGACAAAGACTGGGCCGTGGTCGTGACCGTGCCGGAAGCACGCGTTTTCGCCGCGACCAACCGCCTGCTTGTGACGAGCGCCGTCGTCGCGGTGTTGGTGATTGCGCTTGCAGGCGCTGTTGCCTGGTATCTTGCCCGCACGATCTCCACCCCGATCCAGGGCATGACGGGCGCCATGAAGGAACTGGCCGAAGGTCATCACGGCATCGAGGTGCCGGCCCGTGACCGCCAGGACGAGCTGGGCGCCATGGCGGCTGCCGTGCAGGTCTTCAAGGAAAACGCGATCGAGATGGAGCGCGTGAAGAAAGAACAGGAAGAAGCCGAAGCGCGCGCCGCCGAAGACAAGCGCCGCGCCATGACGGCGCTTGCCCAATCCTTCGAGGAAAGCGTCGGGCAAATCCTGCAGACCGTGGTGTCGGGCTCGACGCAGCTGCGCGGCGTGGCGGACGATCTTTCCCGCACCGCCGAGGAAACCGGCCAGGAATGCGCCGCCGTTGCCTCCGCTTCTGAAGAAGCCAACGCCAATGTGCAGACGGTGGCCTCGGCAACCGAGGAAATGTCCGCTTCGATCAGCGAGATCGCACAGCAAATGTCGCAATCGAGCGCCATTGCCGCCGATGCGGTGAACAAGGCCGAAGCCAACCACCAGGTGATGGCGAGCCTTTCCGATGCCGCCCAGCGGGTCGGCGACGTGGTCAAGCTCATCAACGATATTGCCAGCCAGACCAACCTTCTCGCGCTCAACGCCACGATCGAGGCGGCGCGCGCGGGCGAGGCGGGCAAAGGCTTTGCCGTGGTCGCCACGGAAGTCAAAGAGCTGGCCGATCAGACCGCGAAGGCGACGGAGGAAATCTCCGGCCAGATCGCCGATATGCAGGGCGTGACGGCAAGCGCGGTGGAAGCCATCGAGGATATCCGCAACACGATCGCGAAAATCCGCGAGGCGATGACGTCGGTCTCCTCGGCTGTCGAAGAGCAGTCGGCGGCGACGCAGGAAATTTCCCGCAACACGGCCCAGGCCGCGCAGGGTACGAACGAGGTCTCCCATTCCATTTCCAATGTGCAGAACGGCGCGTCCAAGACGAGCCAGGCCGTGCGGGAAATGGCAAGCGCGACGAACTCGCTCGACACCCAGTCGAAAACACTGGAAGAGGAAGTACGCCGCTTCCTCAAACAGATCCGCGCCGCTTAAAACAGCGCAACCGACAAGCAAAAGGCCGGTCCTCCGCGACCGGCCTTTTCTTATGCCGCTTAAAGTCCCGCTGCCATGTCCTCGCTAAGGCGCGCCAAAATCGCCGCGCCCATATCCGCATGGCGGGGATTGTCGGTAAGGCCGGTTTCAAGCAGCACCGTGCCGAAGCTGACCGCCCAGCCCTTGGCGCGGGCAAGGCGCGCGGCGGAGGGCTCATAGACCTTCAGCGCCTCGGCGCGGGCTTTCGCCTCCGGCAGCAACATCCAGATTGCCGCAAGATCCGTCGCCGCATCGCCGGAGGTAATGTCCCCCCAATCGATGACGGCAGAGAAACATCCCCCATCGGTCAGCACATTGCGGGCGTGAAGATCCCCGTGCAGCCAGAGCCTTTCTTCTGAAGGCGGGGCGGCGAGCGCGGCGCGCCAGGCTTCTTCCACCGCCCCGGTAACCGCCTCCGTACCTTCCTTCAGCCGCGCAAGACGCGCCTCGACAATGGTGCGGCGCTCGGCAAGCGGTACGCCGCGAAATTCATTGGGCGGAGCCTGGGCAGGCGCCGGCCGGTGCAGCGCGAGAAGAAATTCGCCGAGCACAGGACCTTCATCCGGTCCCGGCGGAGCCCAGTCGGCAGGCCGGCCGGGCAGAAACGGCAGAACACTCCAACGCCAGGGATAACCCGCGCCGGGAAGCCCGATGCGCAAGGGAGCGGGAACCGGGAGCGGCAGGCCGGGCGCCAATTGCGGCAGCCACTCTTGTTCATGGTGAACGAGAGGCGCGGCAAGCGCGCGGCGGGGCAGACGTAAAAGCAGTTTGCGCCCCAGCCGGTACATCACATTGTTCCAGCCATTTTCAAAAAGGGTGAGCGGCAACTCGGCAAGGTCCGGGTGCTGCGCTTCCAGCAGCGCGCGGACCAACTCCTCGCTCACCTCAATTTCGGCAGGCGGCGTGCCCTGGTGATCCGTCATGATGTCCTTCCCAGGCAAAGAGAGACGATTATACCCAAATCGGAAACAGTCTGGCGCATTATCCGTCATAGTGTTTCGCCTCCCGCTGCTTATATCTCTCCCAACGCAACACGAGATCAGGAGGCAGCGATGAAAAAGGTTCTTAGCATTCACAGCGCGCCGCCGCCCCATTGGGTGGGAGACGGGTTTCCCGTGCGCTCGCTCTTTTCCTATCAGCATCCAAGAGCGGCGGATTTCAGCCCCTTTCTGCTTTTCGATTATGCGGGCCCGGCCCCCTTCGAGCCTGCCGAGCACCCTCGCGGCGTCGGCACCCATCCTCACCGGGGTTTTGAGACCGTGACGCTCGTCTATCAGGGCGAGGTGAGCCACAAGGATTCCACCGGCGAAGGCGGGACCATCGGCCCCGGCGATGTGCAATGGATGACGGCGGGCAGCGGCATTCTGCATGAGGAGTTTCACTCCGATGCCTTTACCGCCTCGGGCGGGACGTTTCAGGTCGTCCAGCTTTGGGTGAACCTGCCCGCCAAAGACAAGGGCGC
>DGNO01000006.1:94524-287799 GCA_002389665.1 Rhodobiaceae bacterium UBA4490 | reverse complement strand
TGCGTGTCATTGCGGGCGATTATGCAGGCGTGAAGGGCCCGGCGAAAAGCTTCACGCCCATGCATGTCTGGGATCTGCGCCTTGGCGCAGGCGGCAAGACGGTTCTCGATCTTCCCGAGGGATGGACGGCGCTCCTTGCCGTGCTGGAAGGTGAGGTGACCGTGAACGGCACGCCGGCGGGAGCTGCCGAGATCGCCGAGCTTGCCCGCGCGGGCAGCGCGGTGGAGATCGAGGCGCTGAAAGAGGCCAAGCTGCTGCTCTTAAGCGGCGCGCCCATCGACGAGCCCATCGCCGCGTACGGGCCTTTCGTCATGAACAGCAAAGCGGAAATCCGGCGGGCGATTGCCGATTTCAACGAAGGCCGGTTCGGGCAGATGCCCGCGTGAAACGCACAGGCTGCATGGACCCCGGCACGGAGGCCGGGGTGACATCAGAGTATGAGGTAAGGCACTGTCCTGCAGCTAGCTCAGACTGTCACCCCGGGCTTGTCCCGGGGTCCATCGGCCTGTCGGCCGGGCAGCAAGCTGACTACCTGCTCAAACGTCCAGGTTCGCCACAGCCAGCGCGTTTTCGCGGATGAAGTCGCGGCGCGGCTCCACCACATCGCCCATTAGTTTGACGAAAAGATCGTCCGCCTCGTCGAGCTGGCGCACTTTTACCTGCAGGAGCGAACGGGCTTCCTTATCGAGCGTCGTTTCCCAAAGCTGATCGGGGTTCATTTCCCCAAGGCCCTTATAGCGCTGGAAGGAAAGGCCTTTGGACCCGGCCTTGAAGATCGCATCGAGAAGCTGCGAGGGGGAGCGGATGATGTGTTCATCGTCCTTGCGGCGCAGCTTGCCCGCTTTCACATAGACTTCCTGCAGGTGCCCCGCCATACGGTTGAGGGCACGGGCATCGGCGCTGGCAATGAGCGGCCCGTCGATGGTCAGCTCTTCCTTCACGCCGCGCACTTCCCGCTCGAAACGCAAGCCGCCATCCTGTGTCGGGCGGCCCGTCCAGCCGCGTTCGGTTTCTTCGGAAAGAAGGTCGAGACGGCGGGCGATATAATCGGCGGCATTGCGGGCGCGCTCTTCATCGGCCAGCACGTCCGGGTCGAGCGCGCCGGCAATTGCCGCCTGCTCGACCGCGAAATGCGGATATTTGGTCGGCAGCTGCTGCAGGATCGAGCGCACCTGGCGGGCCTTCTCCACAACGGCGCGCAAGTCGGCACCCGCCAATTGCACTTCGTCATGCTGGGTGAAGACCATTTCTTCCAGGCCCGTCTCGACCAGATAATCTTCCAGCGCCTTTTCGTTCTTCAGATAGGTCTCCGAATTGCCGCGCCGCACCTTATAAAGCGGCGGCTGGGCGATATAGAGATGACCGTTCTCGATGATCTCCGGCATCTGGCGGTAGAAGAAGGTCAGAAGCAGCGTGCGGATATGGGCACCGTCCACGTCGGCGTCCGTCATGATGATGATCTTGTGGTAGCGCAGCTTCTCGATATTGAAATCCTCGCGCCCGATCCCCGTGCCAAGCGCGGTGATGAGCGTGCCGATTTCATTCGAAGAGAGCATCTTGTCGAAACGCGCGCGTTCGACATTGAGAATCTTACCGCGCAGCGGCAGCACTGCCTGTGTTGCCCTGTCGCGGCCTTGCTTGGCCGAACCGCCAGCCGAATCGCCCTCGACGAGAAAGAGTTCGGATTTCGCCGGATCGCGCTCCTGACAATCGGCAAGCTTACCGGGCAGGCTGGCCACATCGAGCGCGCCCTTGCGCCGGGTGAGCTCGCGCGCCTTGCGCGCCGCCTCGCGGGCCGCCGCCGCTTCCACGACCTTGGCGACAATGGTGCGCGCTTCTGAAGGGTGTTCCTCGAACCAGGTGGAAAGCGCCTCGTTTACCGCGCTTTCCACGATGGGGCGCACTTCGGAGGAAACGAGCTTGTCTTTCGTCTGGCTGGAGAATTTCGGGTCCGGCACTTTGACCGAGAGAACGCAGGTCAGCCCTTCGCGCGCATCATCGCCGGTCAGCGAGACCTTTTCTTTTTTCGCAATCCCGGATTCTTGCGCGTAAGAATTCACCACGCGGGTGAGCGCGCCGCGGAAGCCGGCCAAATGCGTGCCGCCATCGCGCTGGGGAATGTTGTTGGTAAAGCAGAGCACGTTTTCGTGGTAGCTGTCGTTCCACCACATGGCCGCTTCGACGGTAATGCCGTCCTTCTCCGTCATCAGCTTGATGGGATCGGGCACGAGCGGTGATTTGGTGCGGTCGAGAAAACGCACAAAGGCTTCCAGCCCGCCATCATAATGAAGATCGACGCGCTTTTCCTCGGCATGGCGCGCATCGATGAGCGCAATGCGCACGCCGGAATTGAGGAAGGCAAGTTCGCGCAGCCGGTGTTCGAGCGTGGAAAAGCTGAACTCGGTAATGGCGAAAATGTCGGCGGAAGGATGGAAGGTCACTTCCGTGCCGGTCAGCTTCTTGCCGTTCTCCTCGCCTGCCTCGCCGATCACTTCGAGCGATTTGACGGCGGCGCCGTTTTCAAAGCGCATGGCATGCAGCTTGCCGCCGCGGCGGATGCGCAGCTCCAGCCAATCGGAAAGCGCATTCACCACCGACACACCCACCCCGTGCAAGCCGCCCGAGACCTTGTAGGAGTTTTGGTCGAACTTCCCGCCCGCATGAAGCTGGGTCATGATGACTTCGGCCGCCGAGACGCCTTCTTCCTTATGGATCTCGGTGGGGATACCGCGGCCATTGTCGGCAACGGTGACGGAGCCATCCGGGTTGAGGCGCACCATGGCGGTGTCGCAATAACCCGCCAGCGCCTCGTCGATGGCATTGTCCACCACCTCATAGACCATGTGATGGAGACCCGAGCCGTCATCCGTATCACCGATATACATGCCCGGGCGCTTACGCACCGCATCCAGCCCTTTCAGGACCTTGATGGAGCCGGCGCCATATTCCTCTTCGCTCCCTTGCGGGCCGCTTTCCGGCAGATCCGACATGTCTTTCTCCTTGCAATAAGGCGCCCGGAAAAACGGGCCGCCTTCCTTAAAGCGCGCTTTCTTCCAGCGCGCCTTCGGAAACCATGAAACTTTGCGCGCGGGGTCCAAAACTTTCAAAAAGGCTCCGGTCCGTCCCCGTCATAAATGCTTGTGTGCCGAGCGCTACGATCTCATCGAATAGCGCCGCGCGTCGGTCCTTGTCCAAATGCGCCGCCACTTCATCGAGCAGCAGAATGGGCGCGGCCCCGGTCTGGCGCGCGAGAAGACGCGCATTCGCCAGCATGAGGCCGATGAGGAGCGCCTTTTGCTCGCCCGTCGAACAGGCACCCGCCTCCATGTCCTTCGGCCCGTGGCGCACCAGAAGATCGGTGCGGTGCGGCCCCTCCAGCGTGCGGCCCGCGCCCTGATCGCGCAGGCGCCCCTGCTTCAGTTGGCCGATCAGCGCGTCCTCGGCATCCACCGCCGCGCCGCTTGCCACTTTCAGTTCCATCATCCCGTCCAGCGCAAGCTCGGCTTTCGGGAACGCCCCTTCGGCGGTGACCGCGATCGCGCCTTTCAGCCGCGCCACGGTTTCCACCCGCGCGGCGGCAATGGCAACGCCGTGGCTTGCCATCTGCTCTTCAAGGCCCGTGAGCCAGGCATTGTCCATCCGCCCGTCGGCCAGCAGCCGGTTACGCTCGCGCATCGCCCGTTCATAGGCATTGACCCGCGTGCCGTGCGAGGGATCGAACCCCATCACCAGCCGGTCGAGGAAACGGCGGCGCCCGCCCGCGCTTTCCACAAAGAGCCGGTCCATGGCCGGGGTCAGCCAGACCTGGCGCATGTAATGGGCAAGCGGGCCGGAACTCGGCTGCGTTTCCCCGTCGATCCGCACGGTGCGGGTGCGCGTCTCGCTACCCAGCGCTGCCGCTTCGATGCCCGTGCCAAGACGGCTTTCGCCCATCGGCCCCTCAAGCACCGCGGAGACCGCCCAGCCGCCTGCGCCCGTCTTGCGCGCCAGCTCGTTATAGGCTGCCCCGCGCAGCCCCCGTCCCGGGGTGAGCAGGGAGATCGCTTCCAGAAGATTGGTCTTACCGGCACCGTTCGGCCCCGCCAGCACCACGGGGCGTCCATCGAGCGCGAGGTCCGCGCGCGGATAGGAGCGGAAATCCGTGACGAGCAACCGGCGCAGCCGCAAGGCGGGTTTCACCGCCTCTTGCGCAGCGGCTTCTTCCTGCAACGGATCACAGGTTATGTCCGGCCGCGCTGACGCTTCCAACAGCACCTCTCTTAAACGCGCATCGGCATCAGCACATAGATGGCCGATGCATCTTCGCTATCGCGGATCAATGTGGGCGAGCCGGAATCAGCCATGGCAAAGAGCGCCCGCTCACCATCGAGCTGACCGGCAATGTCCAGAAGATAGCGCGCGTTAAAACCGATCTCGATGGCATCGGCGGTGTAATCGACCGCCAGCTCTTCCACCGCGCTGCCCGAATCCGGGTTGTTGACGCTCAAGGTCAGCTTGCCGTCATCGAGATGAATTTTCACCGCGCGTGATTTTTCCGTCGAAATGGTCGAGACGCGGTCCACCGCCTGTGCAAAGCGTTTGCCTTCCACTTCGAGCATCTTGTCATTGTCCTTGGGAATGACGCGCTCATAGTCAGGGAAGGTGCCGTCGATCAGTTTCGAAGTCAGCACCACGCCGCCGAATTCGAAACGGATTTTCGTATCGGAGACGGAGACGTGAATGAGCCCGTCCTGCCCTTCGGCAAGCTTTTGCAATTCCTGCACGGTCTTGCGCGGCACGATGATGCCGGGCATGCCGGCCGCCCCGTCGGGCAGCGGATAATCGGCCTGGGCGAGACGGTGACCGTCCGTCGCCACGGCGCGCAGCATCGGCTCGTCGCCCTCCACCGTGTGCAGGTAAATGCCGTTCAGATAGTAGCGGGTTTCTTCCGTCGAAATCGCAAAGCGCGTCTTGTCCATCAGCCGGGCAAGGGCGGCGGCCGGCAGATCGAAGCGGTGCGGCAGCTCGCCTGCGGACATGGCCGGGAAATCCTCCTGCGGCAGGCATTGCAGCGCAAAGCGCGAATGGCCGGCCTGCAGCGTCAGCCGCCCGTCATCGGCGCCGTAAATCAATTCCACCTGCGTGCCGTCGGGCAGCTTGCGCACAATGTCGTAAAGCGTGTGGGCGCTTGCCGTGGTGCCGCCGGGCTGCGCCACATCGGCGTCGATCGCCTCGACCACTTCAATGTCCAGGTCCGTTGCCGTCAGGCTGAGCTGGCCTTGATCGGCGCGGATCAGAACGTTGGAGAGAATGGGAATGGTGTTACGGCGTTCCACAACACTTTGAACGTGGTTGAGCGACTTCAGCAAGGCACCGCGCTCGATCGTTATCTTCATGGCTTCCCCACACTCTCCATCATTACCCCTCACGGGCCTCGTTTCATCCAGTCCGGGCGCCTTTGAGGCGGGCCTGCCGCAGGCCGGCGCGGTTCCGCGCACGCCCTTAACCACAGACAGCCAAGAAAGGAAGGGTCGCCCTGATGCGCCTGCTATTGCCAGGCCATCCACGCCGCCGACCCGCGAGGCTGGATACCGGCCTCACACCGGGCCCGAAGTATAGCAAAAGCCCTGTCCAATGCACGTCTTTCGCGCAAAGGAGAGGCCGATAATGGCGCTTTTTTCAAGGCGTTAGGGCACTTCGCGGCGGGCGGGGAAAACCGGGACCGCACCCTTGCCTGAGCCATACAGGAAAGAGGGCGCGAATCAGCCCGGCGAGACGGCGCCGAAGGTTCTCGAGAAGGTCCCCGGAGATGCTTAGAGCTCGGGCGGGCCGCCTTCGAGCATGCGGCGCAGCAGGTCCACATCCTCCTCGAGGCCCGCATCTTCCTTGCACAGGGAATCGACCTTGCGCACCGCGTGAATGACGGTGGTGTGATCGCGCCCGCCGAATTTGCGCCCGATCTCGGGCAGCGAGCGGGTGGTGAGCTGCTTGGACAGATACATGGCGATCTGGCGCGGGCGGGCAACGGCGCGGGCCCGGCGGGCGGAGAGCATGTCGGCCAGGCGGACATTGTAATATTCCGCCACCCGGCGCTGAATTTCCTCGATCGTCACTTTACGCTCGTTGGAACGCAGAAGATCGCGCAGCACGTCCTGCGCCATTTCAAGCGAAATGGGCCGGCCGACCAGCGAGGCGTAAGCGACGACGCGTTTCAGCCCGCCTTCCAGCTCGCGCACGTTTGAGACGATCCGGTGTGCCAGAAACTCCAGCACCGCCGGGGGAATGTCGATATTACCGCCCGAGCTCATGATCTCGTCCGCCTTGGCCTGCAAAATGCCGAGACGCAGCTCATAATCGGTCGGATGAATGTCGGCGACGAGGCCCCAGCCGAGGCGCGAGCGGATGCGCTCCTCGATACCTTCCAGATCGGAGGGCGAGCGGTCGGCGGAGATGATCACCTGGCGGTTATGGTCGATCAGCGCGTTGAACGTGTGGAAGAACTCTTCCTGCGTCGATTCCTTGCCGGAGATGAACTGCACATCGTCCACCATCAAAACGTCCACGGTGCGGAACTGCTGCTTGAAGGCCATCGTGTCCTTGAAGCGCAGCGCGCGGATGAACTGGTACATGAATTTTTCGGCGGAAAGATAAAGCACCTTGCGCTCGGGATGCTTGCGCCGGATTTCCCAGGCGATGGCATGCATCAAATGCGTCTTGCCGAGCCCCACCCCGCCATAAAGGAAAAGCGGATTGAAGGAGACGTCGCGCGTTTCGGCAACGCGGCGGGCGGCGGCATGGGCAAGTTCGTTCGACTTGCCGACGACGAAATTCTCGAAGGTGAAGCGCGGATCGAGCGGCGCGCCGAGATCCTCGCTGCCATCGCCGAGGGGGCCGGACGCATAGCCGCTATAGACCGTTTGCTGCGCCGCACCTTGTGCGCTTTGCGCGGCGCCCGTGCGGGCAGCAGCGGCGGCTGCGCGCATGGCGGGCGACGGCTGAACGGCGGCTTGCGCTGCGGCCTGCGCAGAGGAAGCCGGTGAGGCAGGCTTCGGCGTCTCGCCGCCATCACCGCGCATCGGATCGCGCACGAGAATTTCGATCTTCTGTACCGTGGGGTCTTCGTCCTGCCACAGGCCGACCAGACGCTCCGTTTGATGCGCGAGAAGCCAGGAGCGGATGAAACGTGTCGGCACGGAGAGCACAATCTTGCCGTCGCCCACACCGATCATGTCGGCATACTGGAACCAGCTGACATAGGTCGCCTCGCCCAGTTCCGCTTTCAGCCGTGCCTTGACGCGGTCCCATTGGGACTTGAGATCGTGCCGATCCGCCGATCCGCCAGACACTGCTACCTGCTCGCCCCTTTCCAACATGGTACCGCCGCTAACCCCTGTTACGCGGACCATAAGACGGGGCGCCAAAACGCCCGGCCGGTCCGCAATTCCGTTTTCCCTTGGCAGTTTTCTGCCTTCAGGCCTCTCCCCACCCGGATGGGGCCGCCGCAAGCAAGGCCCCGCTCCGCCTATCCGGTCTGCCCCCGCAAAACCGGCCGCACTTATTCCGCTAACTCTGCCGCCAGGGCAGATCCGCCGCCTTCCAGCCGTTTTTCCGGCCCCGGTGGCGCGCCTCATTAAGATCGCCTTCGAACCCGCCGGCGACATTATGGCAAGCGGTAAAGCCCGCCTTCGTCATAGCCTCAGCCGCGGCGCGCGAGCGCGCACCCGAGCGGCAAAGGAAAAAGAGGTTCACGTCCTTGCCCGCCTCTTTCAGCGCGCCGGAAAGGGCCTCCGTGAAATCCGGATTGACCTGCATGGTGGGCGCCATCTGCCATTCAAGGCACATGAGCTCCTGTCCGATCCCCTCAAGATCGGGGATGCCGACAAAGGTCCATTCCGCCTTTGTGCGCACGTCGATGAGCTTTGCTGCAGGATCTTCTTTCAGAACGCGCCAGGCCTCCTCGACACTGACGTCGCCCGCATAGCCTTCTGCCTGTCCGGATAATAATTCAGGCGCCACGCCAGCCATCTGTCCCTCTTCCACACATACCCTCCAACGTGCCGCCCGATAAGCCGCCGTTCGAAGGGCCTTCAAATCCGCACCAACCGCGCCGCAAGTTGCCGCGCCTTATTCACCATCGTCCGCCAACAAGCAGCAAAAGCCGAGTCCGAAAACGCCGGGACGTTTCCAGGAGCATTATCTCTGCAAGCTAGAAGCTTTTATGATGATGATTACTTAAAGACGCGCGAGCGAAAACTTACAACGACTTGCTTAATGATCACAATTACTTGCTTATTCAGTATTCGTAACCCCCAAGCAGGGCGTCAACCATACTGCGCGAGGCCGGGAGAGGCAATAGGAAGGAATCGGGAACGTCAAAAAAACTTCGTGCTGACAGCGTCTGCGTTGCCGATATATGACACTTGCGAAACGCGCATAGGATTTTTTGCACTGCGCTAAAACCGCGCTGTGACGCGGAATTATGACATGTATCAAATTGGCATTGAGCTTTAAAACCAACTGCCTAGAGGCTTTCATCTAGGTATTGCAGCAGCACAAAGCCATACAAAAACCCGCGCCTGAGGCGCGGGTTTTGTGACGTTCGAATTTCCGTAAAATTACGGAATAAATACTTATTGATCACGCTTTGCAGCGATGCAGATTGCCCGGCTTTTAAGCAGGCAGCGCGCTGATCCGCTTGGCGAGCCGCGAGACTTTCCGCGAGGCGGTGTTCTTGTGCAGCACGCCTTTCTGAGCGGCGCGCATCAGCTCGGGCTGCGCGGCGCGGAACGCGGCTTCGGCAGCAGCTTTTTCACCGCGCTCGATCGCCTCTTCGACCTTGCGCGTAAAAGTGCGCATACGGGAGCGGCGGTTGCGGTTTACGGCCGTGCGGCGCTCGATCTTGCGGATCGCTTTTTTGGCTGAAGGTGTATTCGCCATCTTGTCCTTCCGCGTAAGAACCGCCGCCCATGGGGCCGGCCCCTACGATCTCTCTTCGGTTAACGATTATCTCGCTCAAATCCTGTCGTCATGCGGGCAAAAGCCCCATGCGCCTGGACGCGGCGTTATACTGCCGCGCCCTGATGGCGTCAACACCCGACAGGGGCAATTTCCCCTTTCGGGCCGTTATTCTCCCGCCAAAGGCCTTTAAGGACGCTCCGCCACAGCAAGAGCCGGGGAAAAGGGGGAGAAAAGCCGGGAAAAACAGGCCTATTCGTCCTTGAATTTCGGCTCCCGTTTTTCCGTGAAAGCCGTCATGCCCTCTTTCTGGTCATGCGTGGCGAACATGGAATGGAAGACCCGGCGTTCGAAACGCACCCCTTCGGACAAGGTGGTCTCGTAAGCCCGGTTCACGGTCTCTTTCGTCATCATGGCGATGGGCAGGGATTTATCGGCAATGGTGCTTGCCGCCTTCATCGCCTCCTCAAGCAGCTCGCCTTTCGGCACGATGCGGCTGACGAGCCCGGCGCGCTCGGCCTCTTCGGCATTCATCATCCGCCCGGTCAAGCACATTTCCATCGCCTTCGACTTGCCCACGAGACGGGTAAGGCGCTGGGTGCCGCCAATGCCCGGCATAACGCCGAGATTGATTTCCGGCTGGCCGAATTTCGCATTGTCACCGGCCAGAATGAAATCACACATCATGGCAAGCTCGCAGCCCCCGCCCAGCGCATAACCGGAAACGGCGGCGATGAGCGGCGTGCGGGCCTCGGCAATGCGGTCGGCTTTCGTGAAAAGATCTTCTTTGAAAACATCCATATAGGATTTGGGCTGCATTTCCTTGATGTCGGCGCCCGCCGCAAAGGCCTTTTCCGAGCCCGTGAGCACGATGCAGCCAATGGCCGGGTCGGCATCGAACGTGCCCACCGCCTCGATCAGCTCATCGAGCAGTTGATTGTTCAGCGCGTTCAGCGCCTCGGGGCGGTTGAGGGTGATAAGGCCGACATTGCCCCGCGTTTCCACCAATATCGTTTCATAAGCCATGACACTCTCCCTCGCGGTCTTTTGACCGGCTTTATTTATTTCCCGGCTCTGCCGCCTTTATGGCGTTCATCCATCTTATAGGCGGGCATCTTATAGGCAGGACGGGTCAGCGCTGGCAGGTGCCGCAGAAAAAGCTCGACCGTCCCGATTGTACGATGCGCGCCACCCTACCCTTGCAGCCGGGCTTTGAACAGCTTTCCCCTTCCCGGTCATAAACCGCGAAACGGTGCTGGAAATAGCCAAGCGTGCCGTCGGTATGCGCGTAATCGCGCAAGGTCGAGCCGCCGGCCTCGATCGCCTCGGCAATGACCTCGCGGACCGCGCGGGTGAGCCGCTCCAGCCGCTCGGTCGGCCGGCCGCCCTTGGCGCTCAAACTCTGAGCCTGGCGGCGCGGGGAAAGCCCCGCCCGGTGCAGCGCCTCGCAGACATATATATTGCCGAGCCCGGCCACCACATGCTGATCAAGCAGCGCAGCCTTGAGCGGCACTTTCTTGCCCTCAAAACGCTGCGCCAAAAATTCGGCATTGAATTCATTGCCGAGCGGCTCCGGCCCGAGGCTTGCCAAATGTTTCGATTGCGGCAGCTCCGCCTCGCCGATGAGGTCCATATAGCCGAAGCGGCGATGATCGGAATAAACGATGCGCGTGCCGTCCTCCATATCGAGGACGATATGATCGTGAGGGCCTGCGCCGTCCGGCCCCGCCATCGACCCTTCCAGCGCGAAATCGCCGGGCGAGCTTGCCGCCCCTTCCCCTTTTGGAGGCCAGATCGTAAAGCGGCCCGACATGCCCAGATGCGAAAGCAGCACCTCGCCGCCATCAAGATGCACGAGAAGATATTTCGCCCGCCGCCCAAGATGCATGACGCGCCGCCCGGTCAGCCGCTCGGCAAAACGCTCCGGCAATGGAAAGCGCAGATCGGGGCGCTTTGCGAGCGCGCGGGTGATGCGCTTGCCCGCCATGGCAGGCTCCAGGCCCCGGCGGACGGTTTCGACTTCGGGCAATTCGGGCATAAGTTGTTCTTCGAGGCTGTTCTTTCGGGGGGCTGTTCTTCGGCTGACTTCGTTTAAGCAGACCTGGGCGAGGGCTAGTAAAAAGCCCGGCTGCGGCGCTTCGACACGATTTTAAAAACACCTTACCGTAGCGCGGCTTAGCCCGGTAGGCTATGGTCGCGCCCGGCCCGCCGGGTCACAAACGCGCAAGCGGCGAAACGAGGTATCTCATGGCACGCCCGGCCGAAAATCCCCCTGAGCATGGCGCCCGCGAAGAGGCAGAAGAGCGCACCACGCATTTCGGCTTCCGCACGGTGGAAGAAGACGCCAAGCAGGGCATGGTCCATAGCGTCTTTGAAAAAGTGGCCGAGCGCTACGACCTGATGAACGATCTGATGTCGGGGGGGCTGCACCGGCCCTGGAAAGACGCGATGATCGCCTGGCTCGCACCGCCCAAAAGTACGCGTCCTTATGCCCATATCGATGTGGCGGGCGGCACGGGCGATGTCGCCTTCCGGCTTCTGGACCGGGCCGGGCCGCATGCCCATGTCACGCTTTGCGACATCAATCCGCATATGCTCGGCGTCGGCAAGGCGCGGGCGGAAGCGGGCGGCTATAAAGAGCGCACGGAGATCACTTGCGGCAATGCGGAGAGCCTGCCCTTTCCGGATAAGAGTTTCGATTCCTACACCATCGCCTTCGGCATCCGGAACGTCACGCATATCGACCGGGCGCTCGCCGAGGCTTACCGGGTGCTGAAACCGGGCGGGCGCTTTCTCTGTCTTGAATTCAGCCAGATGATGCTGCCCGGTATCGACAAGATTTACGATGCCTATTCCTTTACCGTCATTCCGCGCATGGGCGGCTGGGTGACGGGCGATCCCGATCCTTATCAATATCTGGTGGAAAGCATCCGCCAGTTCCCGGACCAGGAACGCTTTGCCGCGATGATCCGCGAGGCGGGCTTTGCGCGCGTGCAATACCGCAACCTCTCGGGCGGGGTTGCGGCCATTCATTCCGGCTGGCGGCTTTAAGCGATGATCCGGGGTCTTCGGCATTTCCTAAGGCTGGTGAGCGCCGCCCGCGTGATGGCGCGCCATGACGCGCTCTTCGAGCTCGATCTGGCGAAAGACAATCTGCCGCCTGCAGCGCTTGCGCTCCGGCCCATCGCCAAATTGCGTTTGCCCTTCGAGCGCAAGGTGGAGACAAGCGGGGACATGGCCGAGCGGCTTTCCGCCGCGCTTGCCGAGCTTGGGCCCTCATATATCAAGCTCGGGCAGTTTCTTGCCACGCGCCCCGACATGATCGGGCCGGAACTTGCCGGCGATCTCGGCAGCCTGCGCGATCAATTGCCGCCCTTCGAGCAGGAAGAGGCGATCCGCATTATCGAAGATCAGCTCGGCGCGCCTATCGACACGCTTTATGAAAGTTTCAGCGAGCCCATCGCCGCCGCCTCGATTGCCCAGGTGCATAAAGCCACGCTGAAAAATGAGGATGGCAGCACGCGGGAGGTTGCCGTCAAAGTGCTCCGGCCCGATGTCGAGGCCCGTTTTCAGCGCGATCTCGATGCGTTTTTCTGGGCGGCGGAAAAACTCGAAACCCTGGTGCCCGAGACACGGCGCCTGCGCCCGCGCGCAGGGGTTGAGACACTTGCCAATTCCGTTGAACTGGAAATGGACCTGCGCCTTGAAGCAGCGGCCATGTCCGAGATGGCGGAGAACACGGCGGAAGATCCGGGCTTCCGCGTGCCGGAAGTGGAGTGGAACCGCACCGCGCGCCATGTGCTGACGCTGGAATGGATCGATGCGGTGCCCGCCGGCGATGTCGAAGCGCTGAAGGCGGCAGGCCACGACATGAAGCGCCTCGGCAACCGGGTCATCCAGAACTTTCTTCTGCATGCGACGCGCGACGGCTTTTTCCACGCGGACATGCATCAGGGCAATCTTTTCGTCGACGGCGAAGGCACGCTCATCCCGGTCGATTTCGGGATCATGGGCCGGCTCGATGAACGCTCGCGCCGTTTCCTCGCCGAAATTCTCTACGGCTTCGTCAAACGCGATTATCAGCGTGTCGCGGAAGTGCATTTCGAGGCAGGCTATGTGCCGCCCCATAAAGACGTCGCCACTTTTGCCCAGGCGCTGCGCTCCATCGGCGAGCCGATCTTCGGCAAGGAAGCCAAGGACGTTTCCATGGGCAAGCTCCTGGCGCAGCTCTTTCTCGTCACCGAACAGTTCGACATGGCCATGCGCCCGGAGCTCATTCTCCTGCAAAAGACCATGGTCGTGGTGGAAGGCGTCGCACGCTCCTTCGATCCGGAACACAATATCTGGGAAGCCTCCGAGCCCATTCTGGCCGACTGGATGATGCGCCGCATCGGACCGGAAGCCCGCCTACAGGAAGCCGCCGACGGGGCAATGGCGCTGGGGCGCAGCCTCTCGCAATTGCCCGAACTGCTCGCCCGCGCCGAACGCACGCTCGATGCCGCCGGCAATCCGGAGGGCATGCGCCTTCACCCGGAAAGCCTGAAAGCCATCCGCGAGGCGGAAACCGAAGGCGGCCGCGGCACCCGCGCCGCCCTCTGGCTCGGCGCCCTCTCCCTCCTCGGCCTTCTGCTGCTTCAGATTTTCTGAAACCCGGAAAAGCTGCCGCCTCCCCCAAGATTCACGGAAAAGCAGGCGGATAAAAAATGATCTACAAATCCTTGGCGTAAAACCCTATATTCCCCTCATTGCCCGGAGAGGCCCGGTTTTGCTCTCTGGGCCGTTTCATGAGGAGTATCGGCGTGGCGCAGTCTCAAAACCTAGCCGGCCAAAACCTGACCGGTAAGCGCGTGCTTTTGATCATAGGCGGCGGCATCGCGGCCTATAAAACGCTCGACCTCATCCGCCGCCTGCGCGAGCGGGGGGCGGCGGTGCGCGCCATCATGACGCGCGCGGCCCAGGAATTCGTGACCCCGCTTTCCGTCTCCAGCCTGACGGGCGAGAAGGTGTTCAGCGATCTCTTCGACCTGACGGACGAAGCGGAAATGGGCCATATCCAGCTTTCCCGCTCCGCCGATCTCATTATTGTGGCGCCCGCCACCGCCGATCTTATGGCGAAGATGGCGACGGGCCGGGCGGACGATCTGGCCTCCACCGCGCTTTTGGCGACCGACACCCCGGTGCTTATCGCACCCGCGATGAATGTGCGCATGTGGCTGCACCCGGCAACTCAGCGCAACATTGCCCAGCTGAAAGCCGACGGCATTGCCTTTATCGGCCCCGGAGAGGGCGACATGGCCTGCGGTGAATATGGACCGGGGCGCATGGCCGAGCCCTTGGAAATCTTAAGCGCCGCCGAAGCGATGTTCGGCGCAGGCACCGGCCCCCTTGCCGGGCTGAAGGCGCTCGTCACCTCAGGGCCGACCCATGAGCCCATCGACCCCGTGCGCTATATCGCCAACCGTTCTTCGGGCAAGCAGGGCCATGCCATTGCCGCCGCGCTCGCCCGGCTCGGGGCGCAGACGCTGCTGATTTCCGGCCCGGTGAACCTGCCCGACCCGTTGGGCGTGTCCACGAAACACGTTGAAACGGCGCGCGAGATGCTGGCGGCCTGCGAGGCGGCCCTGCCCGCGGACATTGCCGTTTGCGCCGCCGCCGTTGCCGATTGGCGCGTTAACAATGAAGCCGGACAGAAAATCAAAAAGGAAAAGGGCGGGCTGCCGCAGCTCAGCTTCACCGAGAACCCGGATATTCTCGCCACGCTTTCCAAGCTCAATCATTCCCGCCCGCGCCTTGTCATCGGCTTTGCCGCGGAAACCGAAAACGTTATCGAGCACGCCACCGCCAAGCGGGCGCGCAAGGGCTGCGACTGGATCGTCGCCAATGACGTTTCGGTGGACGAGAGGGGCGGCGGCGTCATGGGCGGGGAGGAGAACACCATTCACCTCATCCGCGCGGAAGGGCGCGAGGACTGGCCGCGCATGGCCAAAAGCGCTGCCGCCGAAAAGCTCGCCCATGCCATTGCGCAGCATTTTTCATTATCAAACGAAGGACCCCGTTCATGAGCGCCTCCATTCCTGTCGATGTGCAGCGCCTCGACCACGGCAAGGATTTGCCGCTGCCGAAATACGAAACGGAAGGGGCGGCCGGCATGGACCTTCTGGCGGCGGTGCCGGAAGCAGAGCCGCTCGTCCTTGCACCCGGCAAACGCGCCATGGTGCCGACGGGCCTTGCCATCGCCCTGCCGCTCGGCTTTGAAGCGCAAGTGCGCCCGCGCTCCGGCCTTGCTGCGAAGAAAGGCATTACGGTGCTCAATTCGCCCGGCACGGTGGACTGCGACTATCGGGGCGAGGTGAAAGTCATTCTGATCAATCTCGGCGAGGAGGCCTTTACCATTCAGCGCGGCGAACGCATTGCGCAAATGGTCATCGCCCCCGTCACACAAGCCGTGTGGAAAGAGCGCGACAGTCTTTCTGAAACCAGCCGGGGGACGGGCGGTTTCGGATCGACCGGGGTTGCCGCGCGCTAAGACAAGAAGAGGGAGAGGTGGGACATGCTGCGCTTGTCGAAAAAAACCATGCTCGCGCTGGAAGCCGTGATCGATGTCGCCGTCAATGCGCGGCCCGATCCCGTCCAGTCGAAGGAAATCACGAAACGCCAGGGCATCCCCCAGCGTTATCTCGAACAGGTCATGCAGCAGCTCGTTCATGCCGGCATTTTGAAAGGCGTGCGGGGGCCGAAAGGCGGCTACCGGCTTGCCCGCGAGCGCCGGCGCATTACGGTGGGCGAAATCGTGCAGGTCGTGGGCGCGATGGAAGCGGCCGAGGAAGTGCGCTCCCAGCCTTCCGATCTCGGGCAGAAAGTCGTCGGCCCGCTTTGGGAAGATATTCAGACCGATCTGATGCAGCGCCTGAACGGCATCACCATCGAGGATTTATGCCGCAAGGCAGAACAGACCGGCGCCACGACCGCGGGCATGCCGGCAGCGGATTTCACGATCTAACATTCCGCTGCGCCGCTCTTACATAAAGAGGCAAGGCGCAGCCAACAGGTGGAGGACATTATGAGCCAGGCAGCAAACACAGGCGCCGCCCCCGAACACCGCCCGGGCCGCGGGCGCATTTACGACAGCATTACCGAAACGATCGGCGACACGCCGCTCGTGCGCCTCAAACGCCTGCCGCAGGAAGCGGGCGCGAAAGCGGATGTGCTGCTCAAGCTGGAATTCTTCAACCCGCTTGCCAGCGTCAAAGACCGGATCGGCGTTGCCATGATCGAGGATCTGGAACAGCGCGGGCTCATCAAGGAAGACACGGTGATCATCGAGCCGACTTCCGGCAACACGGGCATCGCGCTTGCCTTTGTCTGCGCGGCGAAAGGCTACCGGCTGATCCTGACCATGCCGGAGAGCATGTCCATCGAACGGCGCAAGATGCTGGCGCTCTTGGGCGCGGAGATCGTGCTTACCCCGCCCGAAAAAGGCATGAAGGGCGCGGTGGCCGAAGCCGAAGCTTTGATGAGCAAATATCCCAATTCCGTCATGCCGCAGCAGTTCGACAATCCGGCCAATCCGGAAATCCACCGCAAGACCACGGCGGAGGAAATCTGGAACGACACGGAAGGCAAGGTCGATGTCGTGATTTCCGGTGTCGGCACGGGCGGCACCTTTACCGGCGTCGGCTCGGTGCTCAAAGCGCGCAAGGCCTCGCTGAAAATGATCGCGGTGGAACCGGAAGACAGCCCCGTCCTTTCCGGCGGTCAGGCCGGCCCGCATAAGATCCAAGGCATCGGCGCGGGCTTCGTGCCCAGCAACCTCGACAAGGCTCTGATCGACGAAGTGGTGACGATCGGCAACGAAACCGCTTTCGAGACCGCCCGCAAGGCGGCGAAGCTGGAAGGCCTGCCCATCGGCATTTCTTCCGGCGCGGCGATTGCCGCGGCGCTGGAAGTCGCTCAGCGCCCGGAAATGGAAGGCAAGACCATCGTCGCCATCATCCCGTCTTTCGCCGAACGCTATCTTTCGACGGCACTTTTCGACGGGCTTTGAGGTTTATCCGTATAAAGACAAAAGCCGCTCTCCGGAGCGGCTTTTTTATTGGCGGCGTTTTTCCGGGACGCAAGCGCTGCATGGACCCCGGGACAAGCCCGGGGTGACACGTGTTATTTGTGGCAAAGCAGTGCATCGCATAGAAGCCGTCACCCCGGCCCCCGAGCCGGGGTCCACAGGGTTTCATCAAGAATGCGCGAATCAAGCAGCTTGATGCCTTCCCCAAAGGACCCCATCTTGAAGCTCAGTTCCGAAGAAGAGACATGCCAGGGGAGCCGCCATGCCCGTCAAACATGAAAAGGCCGCGCTGATCGTCGGCGCGGGGGATGCAACGGGCGGGGCGATCGCCAAGCGCTTTGCCAGGGAAGGTTATGCCACCGTCATGATCCGCCGCCATGCGGACGCGCTGGAAGAGCTGGCAAGCGCCATCCGCGCGGAAGGCGGCACCCCCTATCCGATGGGCGTCGATGCGCGCGATGAAGACCAGATAGTGGCGCTCTTTGCCCATATCGAAGAGGAGATCGGCCCGCTCGAGGCCGTGATTTTCAATATCGGCGCCAATGTGCATTTCTCCATCATCGAGACCACCGCGCGGGTCTTCCGCAAGGTCTGGGAGATGGCGTGCTTTGCGGGCTTTTTGACGGGCCGCGAGGCCGCGCGCCACATGCTGCCGCGCGGGCGGGGCACGGTGATCTTCACCGGCGCGACGGCAAGCGTGCGCGGGGGGCCAGGCTTTTCCGCTTTTGCGAGCGCCAAGCACGGGCTCAGAGCCCTTGCCCAGAGCATGGCGCGCGAGCTTGGGCCCAAAGGCATTCATGTCGCCCATAGCGTCATTGACGGGGCAATCGACACGGCCTGGATCGCGGAAAACTTTCCCGAACGCTACAAGCTGAAAGAAGAAGACGGCATTCTGGATCCCGCCGCCATTGCCGATGCCTATTGGGCGCTGCACTGCCAGCCGCGCAGCGCCTGGACGCATGAGCTTGATCTGCGCCCCTGGATGGAAAAGTTCTAAAGCCCCGCCCCACCCCCAAACGAAAGAGTCCTCATGAGCAAACAGGTTGAATTCTTTTTCGATGTCGGCAGCCCGACCACCTATCTCGCTTATACGCAGCTGCCGGAAATCGCCGCGCGTACAGGCGCCGAGATCGTCTGGAAGCCGATGCTGCTCGGCGGTGTCTTCAAGGCGACGGGCAATCAGACACCTGCCGCCATTCCCGCCAAGGCCGTGCATATGAACGCGGACCTCATGCGCTTTGCCAAGCGCTACGGCGTGCCGCTTGCCTTCAACCCGCATTTTCCGATCAACACCTTGCAATTAATGCGGGGGGCGATTGCCGAGCAGCAGGAAGGGCGCCTGCTCCCCTATCTCAAGCTTGTTTTCGATGCGATGTGGGTACACCCGCGCAATTTGAACGATCCGGCAGAACTTACCCGGCTCCTCGAAGAAGGCGGGCACGACTCTGCGGCCTTTGCAGCTCGCCTTCAGGCAGAGGCCGTCAAAGAGGGCCTGAAGAAAAACACCGAAGAGGCGATCCAGCGCGGTGCTTTCGGCGCGCCCACCTTCTTTGTGGGTGAGGCAATGTTTTTCGGCCAGGACCGGCTCGATTTCGTGGAAGAGGCGCTGAAGGCGGGGTAGGCCCGCTCCTGCCTTGAATAGAGGCAGGAATTGGTTCTAAAGGCCTTAGGACCCGCGCCCCCACGGATAAAGTAAATAGACCTGTCACAGTTCCCTCAGATAGTCTGACAAGGAAAACGATCCGCTTCAGCCTGAGGAGACGATGATGCGCGGCCAAGTCACAGCGATGGCCCCGAAAACGGCCCCCACACGGCGCGACACGCTGAAAACGCTGACCGCCGCCGGCGCGCTGCTGGCGCTTGGGCCCCTGGGCTGCGCGGGCGCGGAGCCGGTCTATTTTCTCCACGGCGTTGCGAGCGGCGATCCCTTGCAGGACCGGGTGATCCTCTGGACGCGGGCGCAGCCGGAAAACGGCGAGCCCGTGGCTTTAAGCTGGGAGATGGCGGCGGAAGAAGATTTCGCCACCATCGTCCAGGCGGGCACGGCAACGGCGCTGCCGGAAAAAGACTTCATCGTCAAAGTGGATGCGGGCGGGCTTACGCCGGGCCGCTCTTACTTTTACCGCTTCAAAGCGGGAAGCCATGTCTCACCCACCGGGCGCACGCGCACGCTCCCCGAAGGCGATGTCTCCGCCTACAAGCTTGCCGCCATGTCCTGCTCCCATTACGCGACGGGCTATTACAACGTCTATAAGGTTATTGCCGAGCGCGAGGATATCGATATCGCGCTGCATCTTGGCGATTACATCTATGAATACGGCATGGACGGGTATGGCGGGGCGACGGGCAAGGAGATCGGCCGTTTCGTCGAGCCGGACAAGGAAATCCTCACCCTGGAGGATTACCGCGCCCGCTACGGCCATTACCGGCTCGATGAGGATTTGCAGGCACTGCATGCGGCCAAACCCATGATCGCCGTCTGGGACGATCATGAAACCGCCAACAATACCTGGAAGGACGGCGCGGAAAATCACAGCGAGAATGAGGGCCCCTTCCGCGCCCGCGCCGCCGCCGCGCTGCAGGCCTATCTGGAATGGCTACCCATCCGCGAAAACCCGCAGGACAGCGAGCAGATTTACCGCGCCTTCGATATCGGCAATCTGGCGCGGCTCATCATGCTCGACACGCGGCGCATCGGGCGCAGCAAACAGCTTGAATATTCCACCGATATTCCCAACCGCTCCTGGCCTTTCGATGTGTCGGACCCGGAAAACCCCATCGCCCTTGCGCCGGGCGATGTACCGAGCGGCAAACCGATCGCCAGTTTCGAGGTGCCTTTCGACATCCGCACGAGCCCGCCCACGCCGGTGACGGACCTTGCCTATGTGAGCACGCTCGATCCCACGTCGCTGCCGGACGGTATCCGCTATCTGCCCGATGCAGGCCGCTTCAAGGAAGAAAAGCTCGCCGACCCGGCGCGCTCGATCCTCGGCGCGGATCAGGAATTATGGCTTGCCCATACGCTCGAAGCCTCCGCCGAAAAGGGGCAGATCTGGCAGGTGATCGGCCAGCAAGTGGTGATGGGCCGCACGCCCGCGGCGGATTTTTCCGAGATCATCGACTGGAGCAAAATTCCCGAAGAGCGCAAATCCCGTTTCCAGCAAATGAGCGTGCTGGCGCGCGAGAACCTGCCGGTCAATCTCGATGCCTGGGACGGTTATCCGGCAGCGCGCACCCGTGCTTATGCCGATTTTACCGGCAAGGGCCGCAATGTCGTGGTGCTGGCGGGCGATACCCACGCCTCCTGGGCACTCAACTTGCAGGACGCGGAAGGCGCGCCCGTCGCCGTGGAGTTCGCCGCGCCGAGCGTCACCTCGCCGGGGATCGAGGCTTTCGTGCCGGGCGATCCCAAAAAGATCGCGGAGGCTTTTACCGCGGCAAGCCCCGATCTCATCTGGGCCGATACCGCCCATCGCGGCTATGTGCTTGTGACGCTGAGCCCTAAGGAAGCGCGCGGGGAATGGTTCTTCGTCGATACGGTGAAAAGCCGGGACTTTAAGGTGAACCGGGCGAAAGGCTTTAAAGTCATGCCCGGCGCGCACAAGCTTGCCCCGCTTACCTGAGCAAAGATGTGAATGCATGACAAAGGCGCGGCGGTTTTTTCCGGCGCGCCTTTTCCTATATAAGCAGCACAAACTAAAGAGCCGGATGGGACGGATAACAGAATGGCGCTGAGCGACACGCAGCTTGAACGGTATGCCCGCCATATCGTTTTGAAAGAAATCGGCGGACCGGGGCAGCAGAAGCTGCTGGGCGCCCGCGTGCTCGTTATCGGCGCGGGCGGGCTCGGCTCGCCTGCCCTGCTTTATCTTGCCGCTGCCGGTATCGGCACGCTCGGTATTATAGACAATGATAAAGTCTCGCTCTCCAATCTGCAGCGCCAGATCATTCACGATACGGATCATCTGGATGCCGCCAAAACGCAAAGCGCGGCGGCCACCATCGCGCGGCTCAACCCGGATGTAAAAGTGGAGCTGCATGAAGAGCGGCTGACGGCGCAAAACGCGCTTGAGATCATTTCCCGCTACGACATCGTGGCCGATGGCTGCGATAATTTCGCCACCCGCTTTCTCGTTTCCGATGCCTGCTATCTTGCCCGCCGCCCACTCGTCTCCGCCGCTGTCGGACCCTTTGAAGGCCAGCTTGCGACTTTCAAACCTTACGAGAAGGACGAAGAGGGCACGCCGCTTCCGACCTATCGCTGCCTCGTGCCGGAAGCCCCGGCCCCCGGCTCCATTCCGACCTGCGAGAGCGCAGGCGTGCTCGGCGCACTCACCGGCGTCATGGGCTCATTGCAGGCGCTTGAAGTCATCAAGGAAATTACCGGCGCGGGCGAGAGCCTGACGGGCAAGCTTCTCATCTATGACGCGCTCGACACGCGGTTCCGAACCATCAAGCTGAAACACGACCCGGCCAACCCGCTGAACGGTGAGAACGCCTCGATCAAAGATCTTTCGCACCACGCGTGAGACCCCTCTCTACCTCTTTACAAATGTCATCCCGCGACTTGATCGCGGGATCCATTGGCCTTTCAAAGCATCCGGGAATGAGTGGTTTTTTACGGCGCTGCCACATATCCCTTTTCGCTGTGCCAGAGGCAATGTGAGTGGGTCCCGCGATCAAGTCGCGGGATGACAAAGGGAAAGAATGAAAGAAAGCCCGCTTAGAGAATCGCAGGGATCACCCGGTCCGGCGGCTTCTCGCCGTCCATCCAGACGCGGATATTGATGAGGACGCGCTCGCCCATCTCGCTGCGCCCTTCCACCGTCGCCGAACTCATATGCGGCAGCAGCACGACGTTTTCCAGTTTCAGAAGGCGCGGGTCGATGGCCGGTTCCCGCTCGAAAACATCGAGCCCTGCGCCGCCGAGGCGGCCTTCTTCCAGCGCGGTGATCAGCGCTTCCTGATCCACCACCTCGCCGCGCGCCGTGTTCACCACATAAGAATCGGGCTTCATGATGGCGATGCGCCGCTCGTTCAGCAGATGAAAGGTCGCGGGCGTGTGCGGGCAATTGATCGAGAGAATGTCGATCTCGCGCAGCATGCGGTCAAAACTGTCCCAATAGGTCGCCTGCAATTCCTTTTCGATGACGGGATTGACGGGCTTGCGATTGTGGTAATGCACCTCGAGGTCGAAGGCGCGGGCGCGGCGCGCCACCGCCTGGCCGATACGGCCCATGCCCAAAATGCCGAGCTTCTTGCCGCCGATCCGGTGGCCGAGCATCCAGGTGGGCGACCAGCCCGGCCACTTGCCTCTGTTGTTGCGCAAAAGCCGGGCGCCTTCATTCAGGCGGCGCGGCACGGCAAGAATAAGCGCCATGGTCATGTCGGCGGTATCTTCGGTCAGAACGCTCGGCGTGTTCGTTACGGTGATCTTGCGTTTTACCGCCGCTTCCACATCGATATTGTCGACCCCCGTGCCGAACTGGGCGATCAGCTTCAGCTTCGGCCCGGCTTTCGCCAGCAGCGCCGCATCAAGCTTGTCCGTCACGGTCGGTACCAGCACATCGGCCTCGGCCAGTGCAGCGGCGAGCTCTTCCTCGGTCATGGGAATGTCGGTCCGGTTGAACCGCGCCTCGAACAGCTCGCCCATGCGCGCTTCAATCACCTCCGGTAATTTGCGCGTCACAATGACAAGCGGTTTCTGCGGCATGAACGTCCCCGGTCTGGCCGCGCCGGCCGAATAAGGGGCGGAGCGGCGGTTTCCTCACTCCATGTCTAGCAGAGCCCATGCGCCAAAAGAAGAGGGAGCATGAGCGCCCGCCCTCCCCGCGCCGCCCATTCTTGACCGCCAGCGCCCGGCCTTGTCATATGATCCGGTGATGCGAATCGACGTCCCGGAAATCTCAACGGCCCGCCCCTTCTTGCCCGCCCGCTTTGCGCGGGCAGCCGGGCTCTGGGCGCTTGTCCTTCTGGCTCTCGGGGCCGGCGGGCTTTCCGGCGAGGTTTTCTCCCCCGCCCTCGCGCAGGAAACATTGACCGGCCCGGTCACCGGCCTGCCGCTGCCCCGCTTCGTCAGCCTGAAAGCGGATACCGCCAATGTGCGGCGCGGGCCCAGCACCGAACATGAAGTGCAATGGGTCTATAAGCGCCAGGGCCTGCCGGTGGAAATCGTAGCCGAATTCGAGCGCTGGCGGCGCATCCGCGATGCCGATGGGGAAACGGGCTGGATCTATTACAGCCTGCTGGGCGGCGAGCGTACGGCACTTTTGACCGGCAGCGAGGAAGTGCCGCTTTATGCCGAGCCCGGCCGCGGCCAGATCGTGGCGCTCGCCGAGCCCGGCGTCATTGGCGCTTTGCAGCTTTGCCGGGCGCGCTTTTGCCAGATCACCGCGAAAGGCTATACGGGCTGGGCCGCGCGGCGGCACATCTGGGGCGTCTATCCGGGCGAGACGCTGCAATAGCGCCTTGCCTCCCACCTTCAAACGCGAAAGCCGATTTCATGCCTCGACCGCAATTTCATGTCTATATCGCTCTCAGCGCCGATGGCTATATCGCGCGCGCGGACGGCGCGATCGACTGGCTGGCGCCGTTCGACTCCGAGGAGTATGGCTATGACGATTTTACCGCCGAGCTTGGCGCCATCGTCATGGGCCGCACCACCTTCGATCAATTGCTCGGTTTCGGCGAGTGGCCGTATCAGACGCTGAAGACCTATGTCATGACATCGAGCCCGCCCGGCGAGCTACCGGAGGGGGTGGAAGCAGTGAGCGAGAGTCCTACTGCACTTGCCGAAAAACTCTCCGGCAAAGAGCCTCAGAATATCTGGGTGGTGGGCGGCGGCGCGCTCATCCAGAGTTTTTTGAAAGAGGGCCTCATCGACCGGATGGATCTTTTCGTCATGCCGCTCATGCTGGGTTCCGGCATCCGCCTTTTCGGCGCGGACGGACCGGCGCAGGAACTCAGCCTGAAAGATTCCAAGACATATGAAAACGGCGCGGTCATGCTGCGCTATGAAACATGACCGCGCCTTATCTCAGGTGCCTGGAATTCAGGTTTGTGGAACTCAGGTTCGCGCAATTCAGGCGCTGAAATCCGCGGCAAGCGCCTCGCGGGTCGGGCCCGCCAGCAGCGCCATGTGACCGTAATTCTCGTGGCCGATGCCAAGGATCACGTTCAAGGACGGGTCCTTGAATTTCGCGATCTGCTCCGGCGTGAAACGGAAATGCAGGAAATGCACGGAGGAGGTTTTGCCGTCCTCGGTGGTGCGCTCTACATCGTCCTCCGCATCGGCCATGATTTTTTCCTCGCCCACCTGCACATAGACATGCTCTTCCACATGCGCGAGGCGGCGCAGCACATTGTTGCGGCGGATGGGATCGTCGATCTCGAACATCAGGGTGCAGACGAGGTCCTTACCCTGCGGGATAAGCGGGTTGTAAGCGCTCAGCTCGTCGGCAATCTGTTCTTCCCCGCCCTTTTCGATGAAAAGCATCTCGTGGATCTGCTGAAACATCGTGTCGTAATTTTCGAAATAGAATGTCGCGTAAGGCCCCACTTCCACACGCCGGTTCTTTTTCATCTGCGTGATGCGGGTTCGGCGCTCCTTGCGCTCGGCGGCATATTTTTCAAGCGGAAGAATATCCTCGCGGGTGATCTGTTTCTTTGCGGCGGACATGACAGCCTCTATTCAATCAGCCCATAGGCACGGGCAATGATTTCAACGGGGTGCTGAGCCGTGGGCAGCGGCGGCGCTTCGGCCTCGCCGTTCATGCTTTCGATCTCATGCACCAGATGTTTGGCGGCAAGCGGACAGTCGGAGGTGACGTATTTATTCTCCCCCTTCTTGACGTTGCGCGCGGCGGTCTTGCCGACTTTCATGGCAAGATCGTAAGTCTCCTTCATGACGCCGAACGTGCCGCCATGACCGGAGCAGCGCTCGACGACGTCGATCTTGGTATCGGGAATGAGCCGCATCATCTCGACCGATTTCGGCCCCATATTCTGGGCGCGGGCGTGACAGGCAAGATGCGCGGAGACACCGCCTTCCACCGATTGCAGGCCGGGCGTCAGCCCTTCTTTCTTGGCGATGTCGACAATATATTCGTCGATATCGAAAACGGCTTCGGAAAGGCGTTTGACGTCTTCATTCTCCGGCAGGATGAGCGGCCATTCGAATTTCAGCATCAGCCCGCAAGATGCGGTGAGCGTGACGATGTCGTAGCCCGCCTCGATATGCTCCTTCATCGCGGCGGCGACTTTCTTGGCGTTGTCCGCCACTTTTTCGATATTGCCGCTTTCAAGATGCGGCATGCCGCAGCAGCCGGGATAGGCGACGATGCTTTCCACCCCGTTATGGGCAAGCACTTTGCGCGCGGCGGCGCCGACGCCCGGATTGTTGTAATTGACGAAGCAGGTCGCATAGATCGCGGCCTTGCGCCCGAAGGCAGGCGCCTCGCGGTTCACATTGATGAGCCCTGCCGCGTCATCCTTGCGGGCGCGGCGGGTGAAGGTCTCGCCCGCGAATTTGGGCAAGTCGGCGCGGGCGTCGATGCCGGCGGTCTTTTCCAGCGCCGGGCGCGTCAGGCCATTGCCGCGTTTCGAGCCCCAATTGGCGAGCGGGGCGATTTTTTCAGCCATTTTGCCGTTGCGGTCCATCTGGGCAAGCTGGCTTTGCACGAAAGGAAAGCCGCCTTTCGCTTTCGCCTCGGCGGCACGGGCACGCAGCATCAGATGGGGGAAATCGAGATTGAATTCGTGCGGCGGCACGTAAGGACACTTGGTCATGAAGCACATATCGCAGAGCGTGCAAGCTTCCACGACCGGCGCGAAATCGTCGCTCGAGACGGTGTCGAGCTCGCCGCTTTCCGACTCGTCGATCAGATCGAAGAGGCGCGGAAAGCTCTCGCACAGATTGAAGCAGCGCCGACACCCGTGACAGATGTCGAAAACGCGGCGCAATTCCGCATCGAGATTTTCAAGATCGTAAAACTCGGGATTCTGCCAATCGATCGGATGACGGGTTGGCGCGTCCAAACTGCCTTCTCTGCTCATCAGGGGTCCTCTTCCTGATTAAGGGGGCATCTTATGCGTAAGAGAAAAGCCTGCCGGGGTGCGGACCGGCAGGCTTCCGTTCTTAGCTGTCGAGGCTGTCGAGCGCTTTCTGGAAGCGGCCGGCATGGCTCTTTTCCGCCTTGGCCAGCGTTTCGAACCAGTCGGCAATCTCGTCGAAACCTTCTTCGCGGGCGGTGCGCGCCATGCCCGGATACATATCCGTGTACTCATGGGTCTCACCGGCAATCGCCGCTTTCAGGTTTTTCGAGGTATCGCCGATGGGCTCGCCCGTTGCCGGATCGCCCACTTCTTCCAAGAATTCCAGATGGCCGTGCGCGTGGCCCGTCTCGCCTTCCGCGGTAGAGCGGAAAACGGCGGCAACATCGTTGTAGCCTTCCACGTCCGCTTTCTGAGCGAAATAGAGATAGCGGCGGTTCGCCTGGCTTTCACCGGCAAAGGCTTCTTTCAGATTTTCGAGAGTCTTACTGCTTGCAAGCGACATGTCGTCCTCCTCACCTGTTAGACCCCCCGGGCATGCTCATCAGCATGGGCCGGATGGTGCGGGGTCGGGCTGCTTCAATCATGCGGGGGAGGGGGAGCGCTTATTGTTTTGCCCCCATCCCTTGGAATCAAAGATTAAGCGCACGAAAGGGGTTCGTCAACTCTTTAGAGCAATTCTAAAAAGTTGAGAACGATTTGCACAAGTAACAAGCAGAAGGCTTAGGAGGCCGATTTCAGCCGCACGATAACATCGACACGGGCGACTTCGCTGCCATCCGGGGCCTTGGGCAGGCCCGCCACCTCGATATGATCGCCGGGAATATCCATCAGCGAGCCATCATCTTCCTTGAAGAAGTGATGGTGATCGTCGGTGTTCGTGTCGAAATAGGTGCGCGAGGCATCCACCACAACCTGCCGCAGGAGACCCGCATCGGTGAATTGATGCAGCGTGTTGTAAACGGTCGCCAGGGAAACGGAAATCCCCTGCCCCGTCGCTTCTTCGTGAAGAACCTCGGCCGTGACATGGCGCTCGCCGCCATCAAAGAGCAGCCGCCCAAGCGCCAGGCGCTGGCGTGTCGGCCGCAGCCCGGCGTCGCGGAGCCGGTTGAGGGTCTGGCTGAAGGGGCGCTCTTTTTCCATGTCCATAACTCTGGTCCGTCACTCAGGCCCCAAATCCAGGGCCATTGCACCTTGCAATACCCTGCGTCCTTTACGGGCCGAAAGCCCCTGCTGCGGACGCAGTTTGTAATCATTACAATCTGACACAGAATGTGGGTAAATCCGCGCCCATGTCAAGGTCCCGTCAAATAAGCCCTTAGGCGCCGGGCCCGGGCGGCCTCCCAGGGCCTATCGTGAGGGTTTGCGCGGCCCCCCGGGTGTGTTAGGAAGCGCGACAGAATAATTAAACATGAGCCGGTCTCTTTAAAGGGACCCTTGCAGGCTCGCTGGCCAGGGATTGGGCACAGGATGGCGGAACAGAAGTCGAGCTACTCATACGAAGATTTGTTGGACTGCGCGCATGGCAAGCTTTTCGGGCCGGGAAACGCGCAATTGCCCCTGCCGCCGATGCTGATGATCGACCGGATCGTCAATATTTCCGCCGAGGGCGGGGAATATGGCAAAGGCCAGATCATCGCGCAGTATGAGATCAACGAAGACCGCTGGTTCTTCCCCTGCCATTTCGAAGGCGACCCGATCATGCCGGGCTGCCTCGGCCTCGACGGCATGTGGCAGCTCGTCGGCTTCTTCCTTGGCTGGATGGGCGCCAAAGGCAAGGGCCGGGCAATCGGCGTCGGCTCGGTGAAATTCTCCGGCATGGTCACGCCGAAGACCAAAGTGCTCGAATATGTGATCGACCTGAAGCGGGTTATCAACCGCAAACTGGTGCTGCTGCAGGCGGACGGTGTTTTGAAAGCCGACGGCGAACCTATCTATAAGGCAGAGGATTTGCGCGTCGTCGTTGCGGGCGGCGAAGAAGCCACGGCTTAAAGCCCGGGCCTTTTGCCTCTGCTATTCGTGCGTTCGGTAAGGCCTGCTTTGGCTCGCAAGGCATCGCAAATCAAGGTACATTTCGCCCCCGGCTGGCCGCCTTTGAAATAGGCGGCTTACGGGACTTCCGGCCAGGCAAAAGCCGGTTGAGCAAGGGAGAGTAATCATGAGGCGTGTCGTCATTACCGGGATGGGTGTCGTTTCCTCCCTCGGCAATAACACGCAAGAAGTGCTGGCCAGCTTGCGCGATGCGCGCTCCGGCATCGTTCATGCGGAAGATTACACGAAATACGGGTTCCGCAGTCAGGTCCACGGCTCCTTGAAGCTGGACCTGGAAGAAGTGCTGGACCGCAAGACCCGCCGCTTCATGGGCGACGGCGCAGCCTATACCTACATCGCCATGGAACAGGCGATCCGCGATGCGGGTCTGGAACCGCACGAAATCTCCAATGAGCGCACCGGCATGGTGCTGGGCTCGGGCGGGGCTTCGACGAAAGCCATCGTCGCCGCCGCCGACATCACCCGCGAGAAGAGCCCGCGCAAGATCGGCCCGACCTCAGTGCCGAAAGCCATGTCGAGCACGGTCTCGGCCAACCTTTCCACACTCTTCAAAATCAAAGGCCCGAGCTATTCCATCTCGTCCGCCTGCACCACTTCCACGCACTGCATCGGCAATGCGGCGGAGCAAATTCAATGGGGCAAGCAGGACATGATGTTTGCCGGTGGCGGCGAAGAGCTCGACTGGACGCTTTCCTGTCTCTTCGATGCGATGGGCGCCATGTCCTCGAAATATAACGACACGCCGGCCAAAGCCTCACGCGCCTATGACGTGAACCGCGACGGCTTCGTGATTTCCGGCGGCGGCGGCGTTCTGGTGCTCGAGGAACTCGAACATGCCAAGGCGCGCGGCGCGAAAATCTATGCTGAGATCATCGGCTATGGCGCGACCTCGGACGGCGCGGACATGGTGGCGCCCTCCGGCGAAGGGGCGGTGCGCGCCATGAAGCTGGCGCTCGAAACGGTGAAAGACCCGATCGACTACATCAATCCGCATGCGACCTCGACGCCCGTCGGCGACATTCCCGAGATCGAGGCGATCAAAACCGTGTTCGGCGACAAGATGCCGCCGATCAGCGCGACGAAATCGCTCTCCGGCCATGCGCAGGGCGCTGCCGGGGTACATGAAGCGATCTATTCGCTGCTCATGATGGGCAATGGCTTCATTTGCGAATCCGCCAATATCGACGAAATCGACCCGGCCGTGGCTTCCGCCAATATCGTGCGCGAGCGCCAGGACACCGAGGTCAACTGCGTGATGTCCAACAGCTTCGGCTTTGGCGGCACGAACGGCTGCCTGGTGATGAAAAAGCTGGATGCCTGAGTAAGACCGGTCTGCATGCCGCCCGGTGGTTGGGGCGATGTTTGCATATCGGAATAGGGGAAACTGGGAGATGTCCCGTTCTGGGACGGAATAGCGAGAGCGAAACGACATGGACGGGGCAGTTACGCGTGGAAGCGCTTTCGAGCAAGGCGCGCTTTTGGCAGGCAAACGCGGCCTGATTATGGGGGTCGCCAACGACCATTCCATCGCCTGGGGGATTGCCAAAGCCGCCGCCGCGCATGGCGCCGAGCTGGCCTTCACCTATCAGGGCGATCAGTTCGGGCGGCGGGTCAAGCCGCTGGCGGACTCGCTCGGCGCAAAATTGCTGCTGCCTTGCGATGTGATGGACGAGGCAAGCCTCGATGCCGCCTTCAAGACGCTGAAAGAAAAATGGGGCAAGCTCGACTTCATCGTTCACGCCATCGCCTATTCCGACAAAAGCGAGCTTAAGGGCCGCTATGTCGACACCTCCCGCGACAATTTCCGCCAGACGATGGAAATCTCCTGCTACTCCTTCACGGATGTGGCGCGCCGCGCGCATGATCTGATGAGCGAAGGCGGCTCGCTGATCACGCTGACTTATGCAGGCGCCGAACGCGTCATGCCGAATTACAACGTCATGGGCGTTGCCAAAGCCGCGCTCGAGGCAAGCGTGCGCTATCTTGCCGCCGATCTCGGCCGGGACGGCATCCGCGTCAATGCAATCTCCGCCGGTCCCATGCGCACGCTCGCAGGCTCCGCCGTCGGCTCTGCACGGCTCGTGTTCAAATGGAACAAGACCCATGCGCCGATCAAGGAAACGATCGAGCTGGAACATGTGGGCGGCGCCGCGCTTTATCTTCTCTCCGATCTTTCCACTCGCGTGACGGGCGAAGTGCACCATGTCGATGCGGGCTACAACATTATCGGCATGCCGAAGGCGAGCGATCTGGAAGAATTGGTTGCGCCGGGTCCGGCAAACGGCGACAAGAACGCCGCCGAATAAGCGGAAGAAACTCCAAACATGCAAAAAGCCGCGTCGTGACGCGGCTTTTTTGTTGTCCTGAAAGAGCGTTCTTAAAGATTATCGAGAGAGCGCAGCTCGAGCACGGTGTAGCTCGCCTCCAGCGCGGGCCAGGGAAAGAGAATGCGCAAGCGCCCGTCTTCAAGCTGATTGAGCACGCCCACCGCGTTTTGAATTTGCGGGTCGGTGTTTTCATCCGCCTCGCTCATATAAGGACGCTGCGGCGCGTCATTATAAGTCGGCGCGGCAAGCAGAATGCGCGAGAGCGCATCGTTCTGGTATAGCCGCCCGCTCATGCGCTGCGAGCCCGAGCGCTTTTCGAAAAAGAGAAAACCGTCCACGACGGTGATACGGCAATCGAAAAAGGGATAGACGGCAAGCCCGGCAAAGCGCCCGCCGACCTTGATCATGCGGCAGCCGCGCCAGCCCAGAAGATGGCTGTCATCGACGGGAACGGCTTTCGCGTCCATGACGGATTTCAGCGCCAGACGGTCGTCATAGCTCACGCCGTCGGCCGCCGCCGCCTCTTCATTGCCGAGCGCAAGGGCTTCATCCGCCCGCTCCAAACGGCTCTTATCGAAATCGGTGATGACGTTTTCCCAGCGGTATTCGTCCGGGATGGAACGCTGCGCCGCATCTTCCTGCGCGCGCGCCGGCCCCGAGGCCGTTGCCCAGATCAGCGCCGCCAGAAAGCCGGCACCGGCTCCCAAGGTTCTTGCCTTAAACCGCATCGACCTCTCGCCCTTTCAAAATAAAACGGGGCGATCCGAAGACCGCCCCTTTTTTTGCCGTGTTTGGCGGGCTCAATGCAAGAGAATTGCGCCCGCTCTCACGCTTGTGCTTAAGCAAAGCTTTTAATCGGCATCCGCTTTCTTGCGCGGACGGCGGCTGCGGCGTTCGCCGCCATCATCGCTGGCATCTTCCATACCCTCGATCAGCTCGCCCGTTTCCTGGTTCACGACCTTCATGGAAAGACGCACTTTACCGCGGTCATCGAAGCCCATGAGCTTCACGAAAACCTCGTCGCCTTCCTTCAGAACGTCGGAAACGGCACCGACTTTTTCCTGCTTGAGCTGGGAAATATGCACCAGCCCGTCGCGGGGGCCGAAGAAGTTCACGAAAGCGCCGAAATCGACGACTTTCACGACCTTGCCCTTGTAGATCATGCCGACTTCCGGCTCCGCGGTGATGCCCTTGATCCAGGCCAGCGCCGCATCGATGGCTTCCTGGCTGGAAGAAGCGACCTTGATCGTGCCGTCATCGCCGATATCGACCTTCGCGCCGGTTTTCTCGACGATCTCACGCACGACCTTGCCGCCCGTGCCGATCACTTCGCGGATCTTGTCCTGCGGGATCTTGATCATTTCGATACGCGGCGCATGAGCACCGAGTTCGGGCCGCGCTTCGGTGAGCGCTTTCGACATCTCACCGAGAATATGCATACGCCCGCCCTTGGCCTGGTTGAGCGCGGTTTCCATAATCTCTTTGGTGATGCCGGTGATCTTGATGTCCATCTGCAGCGAGGTCACGCCTTCGGAGGTGCCGGCCACTTTGAAGTCCATATCACCCAGATGGTCCTCATCACCCAGAATGTCGGAGAGAACGGCAACGCCGTTATCTTCCTTGATGAGACCCATGGCGATACCCGCCACCGGGCGCTTCAGCGGCACGCCTGCATCCATCATGGAAAGCGAGGAGCCGCAAACCGTTGCCATGGAGGAGGAACCGTTGGATTCGGTGATCTCCGAGACGATACGGATCGTGTAGGGGAACGCATCGCGCTCCGGCAGCACGGCGCGCAGCGCCCGCCAGGCAAGCTTGCCGTGGCCCACTTCGCGCCGGCCGGTGAAGCCCACGCGGCCCGTCTCACCCACGGAGTAAGGCGGGAAGTTGTAGTGCAGCAGGAAGTTTTCCTTATAGGTGCCTTCCAGCGCGTCGATGAACTGCTCATCGTCGCCCGTGCCCAGCGTCGTTACGACAAGCGCCTGGGTTTCACCGCGGGTGAAAAGCGCCGAGCCGTGGCTGCGCGGCAGGATATGCGTTTCGGAGACGATGGGGCGCACCGTTTCCAGATCGCGGCCATCGATACGCTTGCCGGTCTCGATGATCGAGCCGCGCACGATGTTCTTTTCCAGCTTCTTGAAGGCGCCGGAGACTTTCGTGCCGACTTCCGGGCCGTCATCTTCGCCCACAAGTTCCGCGATCACTTTGTCTTTGGCTTCGGCGACCTTGTTCTGGCGCTCGCCCTTGTCGGCGATCTTATACGCGGCGCGCAGATCGGCTTCGGCAATCGCCTTCACTTTGGCTTCAAGTTCGGAATTGTCCACGGCTTCGACCGGGCGCGGTTCCTTGGCGGCTTTTTCCGCCAGGCGGATGATCATGTCGATCACCGGCTGGAACTGCTCATGGCCGAACATCACGGCGCCGAGCATGACGTCTTCGGAAAGTTCCTTGGCTTCCGATTCCACCATCATCACGGCATCGCCCGTACCGGCGACGACGAGGTCGAGCTGGCTTTCCACCATCTCGTCGATCATCGGGTTCAGCGAATATTCGCCGTTGATATAACCGACACGCGCTGCGCCGATGGGCCCCATGAAGGGAATGCCCGACAGGGTCAGCGCCGCGGAGGTCGCGATCATGGCAACGATATCGGGATCGTTTTCCATGTCGTGCGAGACGACGGTTGCGATGATCTGCGTTTCGTTTTTGAAAGCGGAATGGAAGAGCGGACGGATCGGACGGTCGATCAGCCGCGAGACGAGCGTTTCTTTTTCGCTCGGCCGGCCTTCGCGCTTGAAAAAGCCGCCGGGGATTTTACCGGCCGCATATGTCTTTTCCTGGTAGTTCACGGTCAGCGGAAAGAAGTCCAGACCGGGTTTCGGCGCGCGCTCGGCAACCGCCGTCGCCAGCACCGTCGTTTCGCCGTAAGTCACCAGCACCGCGCCGTCCGCCTGACGGGCCACTTTACCGGTTTCGATGATCAGGGGCCGTCCGCCCCATTCAATTTCTTCGCGTGTAATATCGAACATTATCGTTTCCTAATCTGTGCCGCTGCTTCCATGCGTTTATCCAACTCCATGCAGCCAGCACATCATTGTGCCGCGTTTCCTCGCGGCCGGACGGGTAAGGGGGATCGGGGGCTTACTCCAGGAACCGGCTTTTTCGAGACGTGAAAAAAACCGGTCCGCTCCCTGTCCGCTTACCTTTATCGGACACATCGTCTCTCTTCGTAGCGGGCTTTCGCCCGTTTGCCTCAAGACAGTTTCTTGAAGCCCGTTCTTTGCGCCATCAATCGGCTGGCGCAGGACCTTTGCGCTGGTACATGGACACGAGGGCCAAGGGCACAGGGACCACAGCCGCCGGGCCCAAAGCACAACGCACGCGCCTTACGGATGAAGGCACGTGCGCTTGCCATGTTCCATGAACAAAAGCCCTTATCTCCGGATACCGAGCCGCTGGATAAGCGCCTGATACCGCGCCTGATCCTTGCCCTTCACATAATCGAGAAGGCGGCGGCGCTGGCTCACGAGCTTGAGCAGACCGCGGCGCGAATGGTTGTCCTTCGCGTGGGTTTTGAAATGCCCGGTGAGATTAGCGATCCGTTCGGTCAGGATGGCCACCTGCACTTCCGGCGAACCCGTGTCGCCCGCGCCTGCGGCAAATTCTTTGATGAGCTCTTGTTTACGCTCGGCCGTAATCGACATCGTCACTCCTAATGAGAAAGGTTGAAAACACGCACGGGCCTCAAACTTCCCCGGTCATATTCGGTGAGTGCCACCGGCTCGCCCTTATGCAGGGTCAAAACCGGGCCGTCGAATACCGGGGCATCACGCCCGCGCAGCAACACTGCCTGCCCTCTTTTCAATTTCGCCGTATCGCTGCCGTCTAAGGCCAGAGCCGGGATGTCGTCCAGCGCGGTCTCGATCGGCAGCAAAAACGCCTCCAAAGGGCCGGAAGCGGGCGCACTATGGCTCAAGTCTTTCAGTTTTTCCAGAGGAATCGACGCCGCTTCCGCAAAGGGCCCCGTGGCGGCCCGGTGCAGCTTGACCACATGCCCGCAGGTGCCCAAAGCCTCGGCCATATCCCGGGCAAGGGAGCGCACATAGGTGCCTTTCGAGCACAAGATCTCGAACTCGGCATGGGCCTCGTCCGGCATGCCCGTCAGCTCGATCTTGAAAATCGTGACCTTGCGGGCCTTCAGCTCCACCTCAACCCCGGCGCGGGCCAGATCATAGGCCCGCTCGCCCTCCACCTTAATGGCGGAAAATTGCGGCGGCACCTGCTCGATTTCCCCGGTAAAGCGGGACAAAACGGCCTCTATCTCCGCGCGGGCGGGGCGCAGATCGCTGCGGGCGATCACCTCACCCTCCGCATCGTCCGTCGCCGTCGCCTCGCCCCATTTCACGGTGAAGCGGTAGGTTTTGCGCGCATCCATGACGAAGGGAATGGTTTTCGTCGCCTCGCCCAGCGCCACCGGCAAAATGCCGGTCGCCAAAGGATCGAGCGTGCCGGCATGGCCCGCTTTCTGGGCATCGAAAGCCCGGCGGACGATATTGACGACATGGGTGGAAGTGGGCCCTACGGGCTTGTCGATGATCACCCAGCCGCTGACGGGCCGGCCCTTGCGGCGGCGCGCCATCTATTCTTCCTCGTCGCGGGGCAGGTCGTCTTCATCCCCGCCCTCCCAATCGTCATCCGCATCGAGATCGCGGGCGACTTTCGGCGAGCGCAGCAGGCCTTCCACATTTTCCGCATAATCGAAAGACGTATCGGAAGCGAAACGAAGTTCAGGCATATACCGCAGATTGACCTCGCGGGCGAGCTCGCCGCGCAGGAATTTGCGGGCCCGTTTCAGGGCATCGATGACGGGGGCGGGGTCCTGACGGCCGAGCGGCACCACATAGGCCGTTGCATTGCGCAGGTCCGGGCTCATCTTCACCTCGGAGACCGAGATGATGGCGGTTTCCAGCACCGGGTCTTGCACATTGCCGCGCGAGAGCACATCGGAGAGCGCATGACGGATCAGCTCGCCCACCCGCAGCTGACGCTGAGAAGGGGGACGGCCGGCCTCGGGGCCTTTCGCCTTACCGGATGTTCGCCGTTTCATTTTCGTATCCATTTCTTCCGGCGGCCTTCAAAGAAGAGCCGCCGCCCCGGTATCGGCCGGGGCGGATCGCATCTCATCAAGGCCGGTGATATCCGGTCTTAATCCAACGTACGGGCAATCTCTTCCACGTCGAAGCACTCGATCACATCACCCGGACGCATGTCCTGATAGTTCTCGAAGGCCATGCCGCATTCCTGGCCGCCATGCACTTCCTTGACCTCGTCCTTGAAGCGTTTGAGCGTGGAAAGCGTGCCTTCGTGAACCACCACATCGTCGCGGATGAGGCGGACTTTCGAGCCGCGGCGCACCGCGCCTTCGGTGACCCGGCAACCGGCCACCTTGCCGACCTTGGAAATGTTGAAGACTTCCAGGATCTCGGCATTGCCGATAAAGGTCTCGCGCATTTCCGGCGAGAGCATGCCGGACATGGCCGCCTTCACGTCGTCCACCAGATCGTAGATCACCGAATAATAGCGGATCTCGATGCCGGCGGCACGGGCCGCATCGCGGGCCTGCACATTCGCGCGGACATTGAAGCCGATGATCGGCGCGCCGGAAGCTTGAGCCAGCGTCACGTCGCTTTCGGTAATACCGCCGACGCCTGCATGCAGCACACGGGCCTTGACCTCGTCGGTGCCCAGCTTGTCGAGCGCCTGAACGATCGCTTCGACCGAGCCTTGCACATCGCCCTTGATGACGATCGGCACTTCGTGGCGCTCGCCCTCTTTAAGCTGCGAAAGCATCTGGTCGAGCGAGGTACGCACCACGCCGACACGAGCTTTGCGCTGCAGGCCCTGACGGTATTCGGTCACCTCACGCGCGCGCGCTTCATTTTCGACGACAACGAATGTGTCGCCCGCATCCGGCGTGCCGTTGAGACCCAGCACTTCGACCGGCACGGAGGGACCCGCATCGTCGACATTCTTGCCGCGGTCGTTCAGGAGCGCACGCACGCGGCCCCATTCGGCGCCCGCCACGATAATATCGCCGACCTTCAACGTGCCGCGCTGCACGAGCGCGGTCGCGACCGGGCCGCGGCCCTTGTCGAGCTTGGCTTCGATCACCACACCCTCCGCCTCGCGGTCCGGGTTGGCTTTCAGCTCCAGAAGTTCGGCCTGCAGAAGAATATTCTCTTCCAGCTTGTCGAGGCCCATGCCGGTCTTGGCGGACACTTCCACCGCCAGCACATCGCCGCCGAAATCTTCCAGAATGACTTCATGCTGCAGCAATTCGTTCTTCACGCGGCTCGCATCGACGTCGGGCTTATCCATCTTGTTGATCGCCACGATCATCGGCACTTCGGCAGCCTTGGCGTGGTGAATGGCTTCGATGGTCTGCGGCATGACGCCGTCATCCCCGGCCACCACAAGAATGACAAGGTCCGTCGCCTTGGCGCCGCGCGCACGCATCGCCGTAAAGGCGGCGTGGCCGGGCGTATCGAGGAAGGTGATCTTGTCGCCTGCCGGCATCGTCACCTGATAGGCGCCGATATGCTGCGTGATGCCGCCGGCTTCACCAGCCACAACGTCGGTCTTGCGCAGCGCATCGAGCAGCGAGGTCTTGCCGTGGTCGACGTGACCCATGACCGTGACCACCGGCGCGCGCGGACGCTTGAACTCATCCGCATCGTCTTCGGTCACGAGGCCTTCTTCCACATCCGCTTCGGAGACGCGCTTGACGTTATGGCCAAGCTCTTCGGCCACAAGCTGCGCGGTATCGGTGTCGAGCGTGTCGTTGATCTTCACCATCACGCCCTGTTTCATCAGGAGCTTGATAACGTCGACAGCACGTTCGGCCATGCGGTTCGCCAGTTCCTGCACCGTAATGGCTTCGGGAATGACAACGTCGCGGGCAACTTTCTGACGCGGCTCCTGGGAGCGGGCCTGGGCGCGTTTCTTCTCACGCTCCATGCGCCGGCGCATGGAGGCCAGCGAACGCTGACGTCCGCCCTCATCGTCGTTGAGCGCACGGGTAATGGTGAGCTTGCCTTCGCGGCGGCGCGCTTCGCCTTTGCGCGCAGGCACCGGCTTCGGCGCTTCGGGAGCCGCTTCCTCGCGCTTGCGGGCCGGCCCTTTCGCGTCGCGCCCGGCTTCCGGCACATCGTCGGCGGAGCCCGGCGCTTTGGCGCGCTCGATCTTTTCTTTTTCGGCCGCGCGGCGTTTCGCCTCTTCTTCGGCTTTCAGCCGCTTGGCTTCCTCGGCCGCGCGCAGTTCCGCTTCCTCGGCTTCGCGCCGGGCGGTTTCTTCGCGTTCGCGGGCAAGGGCCGCGTCTTCCTCGGCCCAGCGCTTGGCTTCTTCCTGGGCTTTGCGGCGTTCGCCCTCCTCGCGCTCTTTCGCCTCTTCAAGGGCGGCGGCGCGGGCCTGCTTTTCTTCATCCGTCAGGGTGCGCAGCACCATGCCGCCGCGGTCGGCGGTTTTGGATTCAGCTTTCTTGGGCGCGGGCTTTGCGGGCTCGGGCTTTTTCGCTTCTGGTGCCGGGGCGGCCTGCTTCGGCGCCTCCTCGACAACCTGCCCCTCGCCTTCGCCGGAGCGGATCGTGCGTTTGCGTTTCTTCTCAACCACCACGGACTTGGTGCGCCCACGGGAGAAGCTCTGGCGCACCTGGCCAGTCTCCACTGTGCGCTTCAGGCTCAAAGTCTTGCCGCCTGATGCCTTCTTGCGGTCGCCGGTTTCCGTCGAGTCGCTCATTCGCTTCCTTTACCTCCGGAGCCCGAAATCGGCTCCCACGTCGTCCATCTGGCGAGGTCCGCCAGAACTTTACTTTTCATGCGCTGATCTGTCAGCGCAGCATGTACCACATTTGTGCGCCCCAATGCCAAACCGAATTGTTCGGCATCCGGGCCCGTCACAACAGGTAAGTCCTGCTGATCCAGCGCCTTGAGCCGGGCTCTGAGGCGCTTTTTCCCATCGGCGCCCGCATCGCGCGCCTCGATCACCGCCAGGGCCTTACCCTTGACGATCAGCTCGAAAACCCGCTCCTGCCCCGCCACCAGCACGCCGGCGCGCCGGGCGAGACTGAGGCTGTCGAGGGCGCGGCGGGCCAAAAGCGCGCCCACTTGCACGCCCAGATCCTCCGGCGCCTCCACCTTCTGGCGGGCGGCGCGGGAGAAAAGTCCCTTTTTCAGCGCTTTTTCAAGCGCTTCGCGCCGGGCTTCCAGCCAAATGCCGCGGCCGGGCAGCTTTTCGGCCAGATCCGGCACGAGCTGACCCTCCGGCCCGACGACGAAACGGACAAGCCGCTCCGCCGGCATCACCTCGCCGGAAAGGATGCATTTGCGCTCTTTTCCGGCTCCGGCCATGGACAATCCCAAAAAGGCTAAAGACAGGGCTCAAGACGAGGACTCAAGGCGAAGCCTCAAGCGTCCGCCCCGGCCTCCTCTTCGCCGCCTTCCTCGCCCTCTTCCGTCTCATCTTCTTCGGCGGGGCCGGCGCGCATGGCGTCCAGTTCTTCCTGCGTGATCCAGCCAGCGCGCACGCGCGCTTCCATGATCATGTTTTCCGCTTCCTCGCCGGTTACATCGTAACCGTCGAGAATGCCTTCCATGCGCTTGCGCTCGCCGCCGACATTCTCGAACCAGCCGGTCAGATCGTCCGTGGCGCAGCCGGCGAGATCTTCCATCGACTTCACGTCGTTCTCGCCGAATGTCACGAGCATGGCGGGCGTCACGCCCGGCACTTCGGAAAGATTGTCCTCGACACCCAGCTCCTTGCGCCGGTTGTCATATTCCTCGTTCTGCTTGTCGATGGCATCGAGCGCGCGGTTCTGAATTTCCTGCGCGGTTTCTTCATCAAAGCCTTCGATATCGGCAATTTCCTCAAGCGGCACATAGGCCACTTCTTCCACGCTCGCAAAACCTTCGGAAGCCAGAAGCTGGGCGATCACCTCATCCACATCCAGCGCTTCCATGAAGGTCGCCGAGCGCTGCGCGAATTCAGCCTGGCGGCGCTCCGATTCCTCGGCTTCGGTAAGAATGTCGATGTCCCAGCCCGTCAGCTGCGAGGCAAGACGCACGTTCTGCCCGCGCCGGCCGATCGCCAAAGACAATTGGTCATCGGGAACCACAACTTCAATACGCTGGGCGTCTTCATCGAGCACGACCTTGACGACTTCGGCCGGGGCAAGCGCATTCACGATGAAGGTGGCGTGGTCGGGCGACCATTGAATGATGTCGATCTTCTCGCCCTGCAGCTCGTTCACCACCGCCTGGACGCGGCTGCCGCGCATACCCACACAGGCACCCACCGGGTCGATGGAATTGTCGTTCGAGAGAACGGCGATCTTGGCGCGCGAGCCCGGATCGCGGGCAACGGAGCGCACTTCGATGATGCCGTCGTAAATCTCCGGCACTTCCTGCCCGAACAGCTTCGCCATGAACTGAGGATGGGAGCGGGAGAGGAAAATCTGCGGACCGCGCTGCTCGCGGCGCACATCGTAAATATAGGCGCGGATGCGGTCGCCGGTGCGGAAGGTTTCACGCGGCAGCATTTCATCGCGCCGCACGATCGCCTCGCCGCGGCCGAGATCGACGATCACATTGCCATATTCCACACGCTTGACCTGGCCATGGACCACTTCGCCCACGCGGTCTTTATATTCTTCATACTGGCGCTCGCGCTCGGCATCGCGCACTTTCTGCACGATCACCTGTTTGGCGGTCTGCGCGGCGATGCGGCCGAAATCGACGGGAGGCAACTCATCTTCGATGAGATCGCCGACCTGAGCTGCCGGGTTGCGCCGCTGCGCGCCCTTCAGATCGATTTCCGTGGCATCGCTTTCCACCTGCTCGACGACTTCGAGCAGCCGCACGAGTTTGATCTCGCCGGTCTTCGGGTCGATACGCGCGCGGATTTCGTTTTCCGAACCGTAGCGCGAGCGGGCCGCCTTCTGAATGGCCTCGGCCATTGCCTCGAGCACGATTTCCCGCTCGATAGACTTTTCGCGCGCCACTGCATCGGCAATCTGCAAAAGCTCCAGCCTGTTTGCGCTTACCGCCTGTGCCATCTGCTCTCTCCGCCTTCGCCGCTTATCCGTGCGGCCGTCGTTTCAGACTCTCTTCGATCAATGCATCGGTCATGACGAGTTTGGCTTCGCGCAACTGCGCAAACGGCAGGCCGATCACCTGCGGCTCGTCATAGCCTTCCACATCCATTTCAAGCAGCACTTCGTTTTCTTCGAAGCCCTGCAGAATGCCCCGGAACCGCTTGCGCTCGGCGAGCGGCTCGGACAATTCGATTTTCGCCTCAAAGCCCGCCCAGGTCTCGAAATCCTTGGGCCGGGTCAAAGGCCGCCCGATACCGGGCGAGGAAACTTCCAGATGGAAGGTCCCGTCAACAGGGTCCTCCACATCGATCAGCGCCGAGACGGCGTGGGACAGCTCTTCGCAATCTTCCACTTTCATCGTCCCGTCGGGGCGCTCGGCCATGATCTGCAGCGTGCGCCCATTGGCGCCCGACAGATGCACGCGCACGAGCTCATAGCCCATGTCGGCCGCCAGCGGGGCGATGAGACCGGCAATGCGGCGCTCCAACGCACCCGTAGCGATCATATGCGATTGAACCGGCGTTTCGGCCCCGTTCATCTCACTCAAACCATTCGTCCCGACAATTCCGATCCGCTTCTCTTTCGCTTGTCTGCCGGCCCTTCGGCAGCATCACGCACCAAACAGGGCTCCAGATAACAAAAAAAGCGGGGCCCAACTTTTCCGAAAACGGAACCGTCAGGGCATCCCACTCTCTTTCATCCGGTCTAACCAGCGCCAGACCAGCTATATGAGAAGCAAGCGCTCCCTCCAATATAGCCATAAACGGCTGATCAGCAAGCGCTTTCTGGCCGTTTCGCCCCAATGGGGCCGGGGCCGGGGCTTCTTCCGCCCCCTACCAGCTTTCGCCGAAGGGCCGGATTTCCACATTGAAAGACCAGGCCGACCGGGGCTGGTGGGCGGTGTGAAAACATTCCGCGGCGATATCCTCAGGCTCGATGAAGAACTCCCGGGGCTTGTCCTTGAACATTTCGAGCGCCCAGGGCACCGCGATCACCGCATCGATGGTGATATAGGCGACATGGACGCCTTTCGGGGCAACGGTCCGGGCAATGGATTCCGCCAGAATGCGCTGCGCCGCCTTGGTGGGGGCGAAGCCTGCAAAATTCGGCACGCCGCGATGGGCCGAGGTATTGCCGGTACACAGAATGACGCCGCTGCCCCGCTCTATCATGGAAGGGGCGGCAAGCCGGGCAAGATGGTAGAGGCCCATCGTGTTGGTGCGGAAATTACGCTCCAGGATATCCGGCTCGACATCGAGAAAAGAGCCGAAGGCGCCGCCCGGCGCATTGTGAATGACGATCTCGGGCGTGCCCATTTCCTCGCAGACCCGGCCATAGGAAACGGCGAGGTCCTCCGGGTTGCCGATATCGCAGACATAAGCCCTGGCGCCGGGCACATCTTTTTCATAGCCCGCCAGACGCTCGGCGCTGCGGGCGAGCATTGCCACCTCATAGCCGCCCTCTGCAAAGCGGCGGGCAAGCGCGAGGCCGGTGCCCGGCCCGACGCCTGCAATGAGACAGGTTTTCTTATCGCTCATCACTTTTGCTCCTCAAGCTGCCTGGCGCTTCAAAGCGTCTTCCAGAAACCCGAGCCGGTCATTGCCGAAATAAAGCGTCTCGCCCAGCAGGAAACTCGGCGTGCCGAAAAGGCCTTTTTCGGCGGCAAGATCGGCTGCTTTTTCCAGCTCATCCGCCCGGGCAGCATCGCGGGCCTCTTCCATGAGCCGGGCGCCCGGCAGGCCCGCCGCATCCAATACGGCGGCGATCAGCGCGGGTTCGGAGAGGTCTTTGCCCTCGCCCCAAAGCGCCTCGAAAATCAGATGGGTATAGGGCGCGATGAGGTCTTTATCCCGCGCGGCCAGCGCCCCGCGCAAAAGGAGCCCGGCATCGGTCTCACGCAATTTCGCGCCGGGGCCGAAAGGAATGCCGTATTGGGCCGCCCAGCGCCCCATATCCTGCATCGCGTAAGCGAGCTTGTTCTGACACTCCATCGTGGTCGGCCTATTGCCCACCCGCTCCATCAGTCCGCGCACCGGGACCGGCTCATAGCGCAGCACCGCGCCCGTGCGCGCGGCCAGCGGGCGGAGTTGCGACTGGGCGAGATAGGAATAGGGGCTCATGAAATCGAAATAAAATGCCAGTTCTGCGGCCATGACTCGTCCTCCTTTGGTTGCGTAATGAAACCATTAAAGATTTGAGTTTTGTTTTGCAACCAAAATCCGCCTATACTCGCCCCATGGCCCGCAAACGCTTCAATGATATGCCCTGCTCCATCGCCCAGACCCTCAATCTGGTCGGCGACTGGTGGACGCTGCTCATCATCCGGGATGCGTTTTTCGGGGCGCGGCGCTTTGCCGAGTTTGAAAGCCGGCTCGGCATCGCCAAGAACATTCTGGCAAACCGCCTCTCTCAGCTCGTCGACAACGGCATCATGCAGAAAGTGGATATCGGCCAGACCGGCACCCATTACGCTTATGAGCTGACGGAAAAGGGCCGCGATCTTTTCCCCGTGCTCACGGCCTTGCGCCAATGGGGCGATAAATGGGTCTATGGGGAAGGCTGCGCGCCGATGGACATCATCGAGCGCAAATCGGGCCGTCCGCTGGCGCGAATGTTGCCCCTCGGCGCGGACGGCGAGCCCGTCGCGCTTGGCGATCTTGAAATCCGCTTGAAAGAAAAATCCTAGCGCGGGCGCCGGCGGTAGGTGAGATAAGAAGGTACGCGGCCCGCTTTCAGCGCCTTTTCCTCATAGCGCGTGCCGGGCCATCCTTCGAAAGGCTCGCGCCAGTCGGCCGGGCGTTCCGCCAGCCAGTCGAATTCCGCATGGCGCACCATATGGGCGAGCGTCCAGCGCACATAATCGGGAATGTCGCTGGCGAAATGAAAGAGCCCGCCGTCTTTCAGCACGCGGGCGAAGCGCGCGAGATTATCGTCACTGACGAAACGGCGTTTCTTGTGCTTCTTCTTCGGCCAGGGGTCGGGATAGAGGAGAAAGATCCGCTCGACACTCGCCTCGGGCAGCGCGTCCAGCACATCGCGCGCATCGTCGTCATGAAGGCGCACATTCTCAAGACCGCGCGCGTCCACTTCTGCCAGAAGTTTCGCCACGCCATTGACGAAGGGCTCGCAGCCGACAAAGCCGGTCTTCGGATTTTCTTCGGCACGGAACGCCAGATGCTCACCGCCGCCGAAACCGATTTCCAGCCAGAGCGCCTCCGGCGTGAACGGGAAAAGCGCGGCAGGCTCGATGGGCTTTGAGACATCCACTTTGAGGCGCGGCAAAAGCTCATCGACGAGACGCTGATGATGCGCGCGCAATGTCTTGCCGCGGCGCCGGCCGTGTAGCGTCTTTTGGGGCAGCGTTTTTTCAGGCGGCGGTTTCTGGGATTGAGCGGTCATTGCTCTGTTCAGCTTATGGCTCTCCTTGCAAAGAAGAAGAGCGTGCCTTCTCGCAAACTCATGTTGTCACCCCGGGCTTGTCCCGGGGTCCATGCAGCTGCCCGGCATGCGCCAAGCGCGATGGATCCCGGCACGGGGGCCGGGATGACAGCTGCGGAAAACCGGCAGACCGGTGCGCCTACCGCTTCCTTCCAAAAGAAACGCCGCGCTTACGGCAGTTCCTTCTTGATCGTCTCGGCGAGATCCGTCTTCTCCCAGGAGAAGCCGCCATCGGCATCGGGCTCGCGGCCGAAATGGCCATAAGCGGCGGTGCGCTCATAGATCGGGCGCGAGAGCTGCAGATGCTCGCGGATGCCGCGCGGCGACAGATCCATGGATTTGCCGAGCGCGGTTTCAAGCGCGCTTTCTTCCACCTTGCCCGTGCCATGCGTGTCCACATAAAGCGAGAGCGGCTTCGATACGCCGATCGCATAGGAAAGCTGGATCGTGCATTTTTCGGCAAGACCTGCTGCCACGACGTTCTTGGCAAGATAGCGCGCCGCATAAGCTGCCGAGCGGTCGACCTTCGTCGGGTCTTTGCCCGAGAAGGCACCGCCGCCATGGGGCGCCGCGCCGCCATAAGTATCGACGATGATCTTGCGGCCCGTCAGACCCGCATCGCCGTCCGGCCCGCCGATGACGAAGAGGCCCGTGGGGTTCACGTAAAGCTCTTCTTCCGGACAGGCCCAGCCATCGGGCAGCACTTCGGTGATGTAAGGACGCACAAGCTCGCGCACTTCTTCCTGCGTCAGCCCTTCGGCATGCTGCGTGGAGACAACGGCGGAGGTCACGCCCACCGGCTTGCCGTTTTCATAGCGCAGCGTCACTTGGCTCTTGGCATCGGGACCGAATTCAGGGCGCTTGCCCGAATGGCGGTCCTCGGCCATACGCTTCAGAATGCGGTGGGAATAATAGATCGGGGCCGGCATCAGCGTCGGCGTTTCGGTGCAGGCATACCCGAACATGATGCCCTGGTCGCCCGCGCCTTCGTCCTTGTTGCCATCCGCATCAACACCCATCGCAATATGCGCGGACTGAGCGTGGAGATAGATCGAGACATCGGCGGTCTTCCAATGGAAGCCGTCCTGCTCATAGCCGATTTCCTTGACGGCGCGGCGCGCCACTTCCTCGATCTGCGCATCCGTTACACTATCCGGGCCGCGCACCTCACCGGCGAGCACGATACGGTTCGTCGTCGTCAGCGTTTCGCAGGCGACGCGCGAATAAGGATCGGCCGCCAGATAGAGATCGACCACGGCATCGGAAATCCGGTCGCATACCTTGTCGGGATGCCCTTCGGAAACGGATTCACTGGTAAAAAGATAACTCGCGCGCGCCAAGTGCCTCTCCCTCGTTGGCTGCCGGGCCCAAAGGCGGGCTCAACAGAAAACCGGCGCAACCTGCGCCGGCGCCTGCGTGTTGTGGCAAGCAATGGGGAAGCGGTCAAGACCGAAAGGACGCCAATCGCGCTGAGACCCGCGCCATTAGCAACCGCCTTACCTAGAGGCTTTCGCCCAGCTCTTCGCTCTTGCCGAGGGTTTTGACGAGATCGAGCACCCGTTTGCGTACGGCGGGCTCACGGATGGAAAAGAAAGCCGAATTGAGCTGAATACCTTCGGACGTCGCCAGCACATCGAGATCGAAACCGGCTTCCTTCGTGTCGGAAAAACCGTTCGAGGCACCGTTATGCGCCGCCGCCTCCAATCCTTCGAAGAAGAAATCCACCGGCACGCCCAGAATGCGCGAGATTTCGAACAGGCGGCTCGCGCCGATCCGGTTCGCGCCCTTTTCGTATTTCTGAACCTGCTGGAAGGTCAGCCCCAGCTGCTCGCCCAGCTTTTCCTGGCTCATGCCGATCAGCATGCGGCGCATCCGCACCCGGCCGCCCACATGAATGTCGATCGGATTGGGAGATTTTCGTACCACCGCTGACCCCTTTACTACTGCCCCGGCAGCCGGCGCCTTGTCCGCTCCGGGCATTCCCGCATCTATCGCCAAATTATCCATGCCTCCCGCTCAACACAACCTAAGGTTTAGCTGCCGCGCGTTTTCTTCCACCTCCACCCCGGCACAGCATGGAAGAATCACGAGTTTATGTCGTTGTCAGTAAAACACAACCGCCGAGACAGGACCGGGTGCAATCGGCCGGACGGCAGTCAACTTCCCGTTATGCCCATATCCTCAGGCCCGCCGGAGCCGGGCTTCCCGGCCGAGCACCAGGCTGAGCGCGGAGAAAAGCATGAGGAGGAGGAGCCAATCGCCGAACCTTGCGTATGGCGTCGGCGCCAGGGCCTTGGGCAGCGGCCGGTCGAGCACGCCCTCGGTCTCGATGCCGATGGTCCCGAGGAGCCGGCCGTAAGGATCGATCACGGCCGAGATGCCGGTATTGGCGGCGCGCACCACGGCTAGCCCCTCTTCCACGGCTCTCAGGCGCGCCTGGGCAAGATGCTGGTAAGGCCCGCCGGACGTGCCGAACCAGGCATCGTTCGTCACATTGACGATCCAGCCGGGGCGGGGCCCGCGGGCCGTCACCTTGCCGGGAAAGATGATCTCATAACAAACAAGCGGGCTGACGGCGGGCGCATCCGGCACGGCAAGCGTCATAGGGCCCGGCCCGCTTGCATAGCCGCCGCGCAGGCGCGTCAATTGCTCAAGGCCAATCGCCTCCAACAGCCCCTGCATCGGCAGATATTCGCCGAAGGGCACGAGATGCGCCTTGTCGTAGGTCGCCAGAATGTCCCCTTCATCGCCGATAACGTGAACGGCGTTGAAATAATGATCGCGCTGGCCGGGCTCTTCGGCAGGTTCCGAGCGCACCGCACCCAGAATAAGACTTTGGCCGGGCTCCAGAAGCCGCCCGAAAGCGCGGCGCAGGATCGGCTCACGCTCCAGCAAAAAGGGCAGCGCCGATTCCGGCCAGATGAGATGGGTAAAGTCGGAGGGCGCTGAAGCGCTGAGGCGCATATATTGGCCGACGATCGAGGTGCGGTTTTCCTTCAGCCATTTCTGGTCTTGGGGAATGTTGGGCTGAACGACGCGCAGGCGCACCCCCGCCACCGTTTCCTCCCCCGCCGTTGCAAGACGCAAGGCCCCGCCGATCCACAACAGCGCCAGCACCAGCAGCGCTGCCATGGGCGCCTGCCAGATCGCCCGCGAAAGAGCGCTGCGCTCATACGCAAAACGCGGGTCGTAAGCGGCAAGCCCGCAAGCGGCCAGAAACACCACGAAGCCAAGACCGTAGGGCCCCAATAGCGCCACGGACTGCATCATCGCATCGCTCGCCACCGTGCCCTGCGCCATCGTGTTCCAGGGGAAGCCGGTCAGCACATGGCCGCGCAGCCATTCCCCCGCCGTCCAGCAAACGGCAAGGACCGCAAGGCGGCCATAGCCCGCCACCCAGAAAAGGCGGGCGAGGGAACAGGAAAGCCCGGTGAAGAGGCCAAGGCCGATACTTAAAAAGAGAACCGCGAAAGGCGCCATCCAGCCGAAGACATCCGCCTCGACATAAAATGCCTCGGCCACCCAATAAAGGCCGAGGAGAAACGTGCCGCTGCCGAAGGCCCAGCCAATGGCAAAGGCGCTGAAGAAGGACCGCCAGAAGCGCGCCTTCTCACTTTCCGCCGCCATGCCCGCCCCTTTGCTTTCGGGGGCCCAGCGGCCGAAGGGGGCGACCCCGTCCAGCATCCAGACGAGGCTCGGCAGCGTGAGAAAGAAAACCGGCGGAAAAGAAAAAGGTTCGAAGGCCAGCGCGCTGAGCGCCCCGGCCAACAATGCCAGCCCCATGCGCACGAGAAGCGAGCGGCCCGACAACCAAGCCGCATAGGTCTCGAGCCCGCGAGCCCACCTTTCCGCCCCCTCATCGCGCTGCATTCATGTCTGCCCGTTTTCCGGGGAGGCGGGCTTACCGGCCTCGGCGTCCGCCTCGCCGGGCGCGTCCTCTCCTGTGCCATCGGCAGAGGCCGCTTCCTCTTCTTCCTTGCCGCGGGCGGGCAAATGAATGCGCAGCCGCTTGATGCGGCGCGGATCGGCATCGCGCACTTCGAACTCGAGGCCGAGCGGATGGGAGATCAACTCGCCGCGCTGGGGCACACGGCCGACCAGCGTGAAAAGCAGGCCCGCCAGCGTGTCGGCATCGTCCTCGAATTCCTCATCGACCAGCTTCATGCCGATCATGTCTTCCAGATCCTCAATCGAGGCGCGGGCATCGGCCATCAGCGTGCCATCGTCGCGCCAGACGAAATCGGGCGCTTCGGGCTCGTCATGTTCGTCTTCGATATCGCCGACGATTTCCTCGACCAAATCCTCGATGGTAACGAGCCCGTCCGTGCCGCCATATTCATCGATCACGAGGGCAAGATGCACGCGGGTCGATTGCATCTTCAACAAGAGGTCGAGCGCGCGCATGGAAGGGGGTACGAAAAGCGCATCACGGCGCAGAGAAAGAAGCGAAAAGGCGCCGCGTTCACTTTCATCCTTCGCCATCCAGGCCAGCACGTCCTTGATATGCAGCATGCCGATGGGATCATCCAGCGTCTCACGGAAGACGGGCATGCGCGAATGGGCGCTGTCCCCGCAGATACGCAGGATTTCTTCCAGGCTGGCATTTTCCTCGATGGCCACGATGTCGGCGCGCGGCACCATGACATCGAGCACCCGCTTCTCCCCGAAGGAGAGCGTGTTCATGAGCATGTGCCGCTCGATGGGCGTCAGCCGCTCGCCTTTATCATCGCGCATACGCACGAGATAGCGCAGCCGCTCGCGCAGGCTTTTTTCCTCGCCGCCGCGCAGAAGGGTGAGCAGTTTTGAAAATGGCCCGCGCGGGCGCGGGGCGGGCGGGGTTTGCGCGGTGAGTTTCACACCGGCCAGATGCTCACGGGTCAGATCGCTCATGCCCGCTCTCCTGCTGCGCGTACTGGACCAGGCGCATCATCGGCATAAGGATCGCCGACACCCAGCTTTGCCAGAATCTGTCTTTCATACGCTTCCATCGTTTCGGCTTCGTCATCCGACTGATGGTCATAGTCTAGCAAATGAAGCAGCCCGTGAACGGCCAAATGCTGCAAATGGGCATCGAATGTCTTGCCCTGCTCGCCTGCCTCGCGCGCCACCGTCTCAAAACCGAAGACGATATCGCCGAGCGCAAGGCCCGCTTCCCCGCCAGGAAACGCGGGCGAGAGCACAGGCGGCGCGGGAAAGGAGAGCACGTTGGTCGGCTTGTCCTTGCCGCGGAATTTGCGGTTGAGACTTTGCACGAAAACATCGTCGGCCAGCAGCACCGAAAGCTCGGCGCGGCCCGCCTCTGGCGGCCAATGGGTTTCGGGGAAGGCCAGCGCCTCGGCGAAAGCCGTTTGAAAGGCGCGCAGGAGAAGTTCTTCCGTTTCGATCTGCCAGCCGCCGCTTTGGTGGCCGATTTCCGTTTCAAGCAGGGGCGCCCGGCTTTGCGTGCCGGGCGGGCGACTGCTTCCAGACCCGTCTTCCATCACTCTCCCGCCTTCGCTTTGCCGCCGGTCCGCGTGAGCAGCGTTTGTTCTTGAGCACCGTATGCCTGAACGATGCGCGTGACCAGCGGATGGCGCACCACATCCTCATTGGTGAACTGGACGGTCGCAACGCCTTCCACCCCTTTGAGAATATGCAGCGCCTCATTCAACCCCGATTTGGCGCCGAGCGGCAAATCCACCTGGCTCGGATCGCCGGTGATCGCCATGCGCCCGTTTTCGCCGAGCCGGGTCAGAAACATTTTCATCTGCACCGGCGTGCAGTTTTGCGCTTCATCGAGAATGACGAAGGAATTGGCCAGCGTGCGCCCGCGCATGAAGGCGAGCGGGGCAACTTCGATCTCACCGGATTCGATCCCCTTCATCACCTGCTCGCCGGGCAGCGTGTCGTAAAGCGCATCGTAAAGCGGGCGCAGATAAGGATCGATCTTCTCGCGCAAGTCGCCGGGCAGGAAGCCGAGCCGCTCACCCGCTTCCACCGCCGGGCGCGAGAGAATGATCCGGTCCACTTTCTTCTGCATCAGCATGGATACGGCCATGGCGACGGCAAGATAGGTTTTCCCCGTACCGGCCGGCCCCACACCGAAGACAAGCTCATGGCGTTTGAGCGCGTCGATATAGGTCCCTTGCGTGGGTGAGCGCGGGGCAATGAGCCGGCGGCGCGTGACGATCTGCAGCGCTTTATCGGAGCCCGAGCCGCGCGCCTGATCTTCCTTCGGCGCCTTGGCCATGCGGATGGCGCCGTCGACCTCGCCCGCCGTCACTTCCAGCCCTTCTTTCAGGCGGGCATAAAGATCGCGCACGATCATCTCCGCCTGATCGCGGGCATCCGGACTGCCGGAAATAACGAGCTGATTGCCGCGCGCCGTGGCTTCCACGCCAAGGGCGCTTTCGATCCGCGCCAGGTTCGCATCATGCTCGCCGAACAATTCGGTCAAATAGCGGTTGTCGTCGAAATCGAGAATGAGGCTGCCGGAGCTGCTTTGTGTCGTCGCCTGAGATGCCGTCAATAGACCCTCACGATATTAGGCCCGGAACGAGGCGGGAGCCCCGCGATCATTCCGCTGCCGCTGCCGTTTCAACAAGTTCACCGTCCAAACTGTTCGCCCCGCCGCGCAGTACCTTGACCGGCACGATGGCGCCGAAAACGCTTTCCGGCGCGCTCACCACCACCGATTGCAGATAGGGGCTGCGGCCTACAAGCTGGCCTTGCTTGCGCCCGCGCCGGTCGAGCAGAACCGGCATGATGCGGCCCTCGCATGACGCGTTGAAGACAAGCTGCTGCTCGTTGAGCAGCGCCTGCAAGCGCTGCAGGCGCTCGGATTTGACGTCCTCGGGCAATTGCTCTTCTTCGCCTGCTGCGGGCGTGCCGGGGCGGGGCGAATATTTGAAGGAATAGGCCTGGGCGTATTTCACTTCGCGCACAAGATCGAGCGTTGCCTCGAAATCGGCTTCCGTCTCGCCTGGAAAACCGACAATGAAATCGGACGAGAGTGCGATGTCGGGCCGCGCCGCGCGAATACGCTCGACAAGCCGCACATAGCTTTCCGCCGTGTGCTGACGGTTCATCGCTTCCAGAATCCGGTCCGAGCCCGATTGCACCGGCAAATGGAGATAAGGCATGAGCTCGGGTACATCGCCATGCGCTTCGATCAACGCGCCGTCCATGTCGCGCGGATGGCTCGTCGTGTAACGGATGCGCTCGATCCCATCGACCCTGGCCAGATGCCGGATCAGTTTGCCGAGTGGCCAGTCCGCCCCGTCCGGCCCCCGCCCATGAAACGCATTGACGTTTTGCCCCAGAAGCGTGATCTCGCGCACGCCCGCCTCTGCAAGGCGGCGCGCTTCCGCTTCGATGCGCTGAACGGGACGGGAAAACTCGGCACCGCGCGTATAAGGCACCACGCAGAACGTGCAGAACTTATCGCAGCCTTCCTGCACGGTCAGGAACGCGGCGCGGCCGCGCGCCAGCGTCTTTTTCTGTTCGGCGGCGGGCAGCGCATCGAATTTGTCTTCGACCGGAAAATCCGTTTCCACCTGGCCGCGCGTACCGCGCTGGGCCTCGGCCATGAATTCAGGCAGGCGGTGATAGGCCTGGGGCCCGAACACCATATCGACGACGGGGGCGCGGCGGATGATCTCCTCGCCTTCGGCCTGCGCCACGCAGCCGGCAACCCCGATCATGGTTTTCAGACCTTTGGCGGCACGCTCTTCTTTCAGAACGCGCAACCGGCCGAGCTCCGAATAAACTTTTTCGGCGGCCTTTTCGCGGATATGGCAAGTGTTCAGTATCACGAGATCGGCGTCTTCGGCCGTTTCCGTTTCGCTGAAGCCCATAGGGGTGAGAACGTCCGACATGCGCTCGCTGTCATAGACGTTCATCTGGCAGCCATAGGTCTTGATGAACACTTTGCGCCCCGAAGGGGCCGGGTCTTGCGGCAAATGATTTGCCTGGTGCGCCGCGTCAGAACGATCCGCCACTGTTGGCTGTTACTCCTGTTGCCGTGATGCGCCGCGGGCAGAGCCGGAGGCGCTGGAATGCCATTTCGGGCACATATAACCGCCTTGCGCCCACATTACCATGGCGCCGGGTGAGAAACGATAGGGGAAAGGTTAAGGGCGGGCCGTACCGGCTTTACTCCGCCGCAAGGCGGCCCGGCTCGGAATCGCCGAAAAACGCCTCTTTTTGACCGCTCACCGCAATTTCCTCGCGGCCCATAATGGCATTCACTACCCCTGCCGCCGAGCAGGCCTGGCAATAAGCGGCCAATTGCTTGCGGTTGCCCCCCTGGCCCAGATGCACCGGCTCATGAAACGCCACCACCACATCGATGGGCCCGAGGCTGAACGCCTCCCAAAGATGAGGGAAAAGGTCCATATCGCCGTACCAGGCAAAGAAGGGGCGGAACTTGCGGGTCATAGGCAGGCCGGCGAGCCTCGTATAGGCAACCGAAAGCGGCTGCACAAGGACCGGTTCCGCCTCCTCGCCCTGCCCGACGGCCAGCTGAGCCACGCTCATCAGCGCGCTTTTGAAGGGGAGAACCTGATTGCCGTCCCCGGAGGTGCCTTCCGGGAAAAGCACCAGCGTGTCGCCATCGGCAATGCGCTGGAAAATCTCGTTGCGCTGTTCGCCCACCTTGGCGCGCGCGTCGCGGTCGACAAAGACGGTGCGCTGCAGCCGGGCGAGCGTGCCGAAGAACGGCCAGGCGCCGACTTCTTTTTTGGCCACAAAGGAAAGCGGCAGGACAGACCCCAGCACCGGAATGTCGAGCCAGGAAACGTGGTTGGAGGCAAGCAGACAGGCGCCGTCCCGGAAGGGCTCGCCTTCCACATGCACCCTGATGCCGATCAGGCGGCAGAGCCAGCGGTGAAAGAAATTCGGAATCTTCTTGGCGACAGGCAGATCGAGTTTCAGCGCCAGCCACTGAAACGGCATGGCCAGAAGCGAAGAGCCGATAAATCCGGTCAGCAGGATCGCTGCGCGAAATGTGCCCATCGAAGCGGACCCTCCCCAGGCCCTGTTTCCGTCCGGCCCGTCACCTTACTGACCGCGGGCCGTGAAACGCCGTTTCAGCCGGCTCAGTTCTCCGGCTTTTTCAGCGGAACCCCATAAAGCTCCAGCCTATGATCTACCAGCTTGAAGCCAAGCTCGCGTGCGACAATTTCTTGAAGCTTCTCGATTTCCTCATTGTGGAACTCGATCACCTCGCCAGTCTGCAAATTGATCAGGTGGTCGTGATGGTCTTCCGTCACCTGTTCGTAGCGCGAGCGCCCGTCGCGAAAATCGTGCCGCTCCAGAATGCCCGCTTCCTCGAAAAGGCGCACGGTGCGGTAAACGGTGGCGATGGAAATGCGGTCATCCACCTTGGAGGCGCGCCGGTAGACCTCTTCCACATCCGGATGATCGTCGGCAATGGAAAGCACGCGCGCAATCACCCGGCGCTGGTCGGTCATGCGCATGCCTTTTTCCATGCACAGATTTTCCAGCCGGTGGCTGTCATCGGTCGTGTGTTCAATGCGCTCCGTCGATGTCATGCAGGTTCCGTTCGCTGTTGCATCGTTAATCCAAGCCCGGCTCCGGCGGCGCTCGCCGTCAAAACCGCAGGCGGGTGAACCCCGGCGGAATTAGACCATTAGTTTACCGCCTGTAAAGACGGATGTCACCCAAACCGGCTGTCCATCCGTTTTGGGATAAAACCCTCAAAAAGCAGAGGTTTTTAGCTCTGCGCGCACCCCGTGCCGCCGCCATCCTTTGCAAGCGCGCGGCGCATGATCAGCGCGTTCGCTCCCGCGCCTTCTTCGGCGCTGTAATAACCTTCCCGCTTGCCGCTCACCTCAAAGCCCGTTTTGACATATAGGGCGCGGGCAGGCGCGTTTTCCTCGGCGACTTCCAAAAAGCAAACTTCCGCGCCTTTATCCTGCGCGCGGCGAAGCGCGGCCTCGACAAGAAGGTTCCCGAGACCCGCGCCCCGGCGGTCCGGCAGCACCGCGATGGTGAGAATTTCCGCTTCACCGGCTGCGGCGCGCATCAGAATGAAGCCGCAAGGCGCCTCACCGTCGAAACCCATCAGCGCAAAGGCGCCGGGCATCGCCAGAAGCTCGGCCAGTTCCTCTCTGCCCCAGGGACGGGGAAACGACATTTTATGAAGCGCCGCCATGACGGGAATGAGCGCCGGACCCGCCTCTTCCACACGCAGGCTCATCTGAGCGCCCCGCCGGCCTTGGGCAGCTTGGCATCGGCCTCGCGCAGGTAAAGCGGTTCGGGCGGGGCCCCGAGGGCGGGCAGCCCGGCGCGGGCCACATGCGCCTTGGCAAGGCGCGCGGCGGCAGCGGCCTGCGGCAAGGCCGGGGCGCCCGAGGCACGCAGCGCGTGGCTATCTTCCAGTACCTCGGCGAGCAACGCCGAGCCTGTGCCGACAAGGCAAAGCGGGCGGCCCGACAGGTCGCCGGGCAGCGTCAGCCCGTCCAGCTTTGCCAGCGCCGGGGCGCTGGCGGGGGTCAGGTCCGGTTCGAAAAGCTGCAGATAGATTTCCCCGCGCCTGGCATCGAAAGAGGCGGCGATAAGTTCGCCCTCGCGCGCTACGGCAGGTTCCGCCAGTACCTCGAGCGAGGTTAGGCCCAGAACGGGCAGACGCAGCGCCGCGCCGAGGCCGCGGGCAAAGGACAGCGCCACGCGCGTGCCGGTAAAAGTGCCGGGGCCGATGGTGACGGCGATAAGATCGAGATCGGCGGGGGTAATCCCTGCCTCTTCCAGAACTGCCTCCGCCATCGGGGCAAGGGCTTCGGCATGGCCTTTCGTCATTTCTTCAAAGCGCGCGAAAAGAGCGCCGCCCTCCATCAGAAGAGCGGCGGAACAGGCCGGCTGGGCCGTATCGAGGCCGAGAATGTTCATGCGCATGCCATGCAGCGGGGCGGGGTCAGACCGCGCGCACTTCCGTTACTTCCGGCACATAGTGGCGCAGCATGTTTTCAACGCCGTTTTTCAGCGTTTGCGTCGAGGCCGGGCAACCGGCGCAGGCACCTTGCATATTCAAAAGCACAACGCCGCTGTCATAGCCGCGGAAGGTGATGTCGCCGCCGTCTTGAGCCACGACCGGTCGCACCCGCGTTTCCAGAAGCTCGATGATCTGGTCGACGATCTCCGCTTCTTCTTCGGTGTAATTGGCCTGCGGCACGGCAGGCTCTTCCGCCCCGCTTTCCAGAAGCGGCGCGCCGGAGGTGAAATGCTCCATGATGGCGCCCAGAATGGCCGGCTTGATGTGCTGCCATTCCGCATCCTGCTTCGTGACGGTGATGAAATCGGCGCCGTAAAAGACGCCCGTCACGCCTTCGATCTCGAAGAGGCGGGCGGCGAGCGGCGAGCGCCCCGCCGCATCGGCATTCGGGAAATCGGCGGCCTGCCCCTCGCCCAGCACGTCCCGGCCCGGCAGAAACTTCAGCGTGGCGGGATTGGGGGTCGATTCGGTCTGGATAAACATCGCTAAAAACCTTTTTGGGGTTAAGGACTTACGTCCGTTTCCAGGGCCGCTCGGGGCCCATGCCTTAGATGGCCCAAAAGAGAGCGGGTTTCAAGCAAGCGCTTCGAGCTGTTCTTGCGTCAGATTGCCCGGCACCACGGTAACGGGGATCGGAAAAGCGTTGTCGGAGGCCGCCGCAACCAGCGAAACGAGCGGGCCCGGCCCCTCCTTGCCCGTGCCCGCGGCGAGCACGAGAATGGCGATCGAACGGTCCTCGCCGATGAGCTGCTTGAGTTGCTCGGCCTTCTTGCCTTCGCGGATGACAAGCTCGGGAAAGCGGCCCGTCTGCTCGTTCACTTGAGCTGCAAGGCGGTGCAGCACGGCCTCGGCCTCCTGTCGCGCTTCCTCGCGCATGATGCTTTCCACGCCGAGCCAGTGCTGAAAATCGCCGGGCTCGAGAATGGCGAGCAGCGTCACGACCCCGCCCGTATGCAGCGCCCGGCGGGCGGCGAATTGCAGCGCCACTTCCGCTTCGGGCGTGCCGTCCACGACGACCAGAAACTTGCGCATGGCGCTGGCGCTTTCCTGCGCGCCCTCTCCTTCCGGAGCGGCGCCGGGCATGTCTTTTGTATTCATGAAATCATGCTGCCTTGGGCCGCGCGATCCGGCAAGAATTTTGATCGCCGCCTACTTCAAGAGAATGTTGGTGATTTCGCGCAGCTGCGTGCGCGCCCTGAGAAGGTAAAAACCCTGCGCGGCCAGATGGTTAGGCACGATGACGCCGTCAGGCGCGCCGTTCGTCACAACCCACGGGTCAAGGAGAGCGGCTTTCCTGAAAGAGGTCAGCATTTGCGCCCAGGGCTGGTCGAGGCCGCGTTCTTCGATGACCGGCGCGAAATCTTCGCGCAACGCGGAGAGGATCAGGTAATAGGCGTAAAGCTGGCCCTTCACATTATAGAACGTGTCATCGGCGCCGAAATCGATGAAGAGCGCGGGATCGTCCACCGCCGTGTCGAGCGCGGAGGACGACGAGCCGATATCCGAGGCGATCCGGTCCAGTGTCGAAAGAAGGTTGTCGGAGCGGCGGTCGAACACCGCCTCGCCCGCCGCCAGACGGCTGTTATAGCTGAGAAGCGCGCGGCGCGCGTCGCGGTACTGGCTTTCCGCGCTGGCCCGCGGCCAGAGCGAGACAGCCGGGTCCCATATCCAGGTTTCGGCGGGGTATTGCAGAAGGCCGCTCACCTTCGAAAGGTCCGCATCGGCCTGGCTCGAGCCGCGCAAGCGCCCGAGCTGGTCCGTCAGCTCGAAGGAGAAGCGGGCGAGCGCCGACATCACACCCGTCTGGTAATTGGGCATATTGTCGAGCAGCGCGCTTGGAATGAAAAAAGGATCGTTCGCGGTCCAACGCTTGTCGTTCACCTCGCGCTGAATGAGCGCGGCCATCATGGAAACGGCCTTGGAGCCGCCATCCGCCACATCTTCCGCAGGCGGACGGAAATCCACATCGTCTTCGATATCGTGAATGATGAAGGCGCCGCCGATATAATAAAGGATGAGAAGGCCGGCAAAGATTGTGAGGCTTTTGCGCAGCCAGCCGCTTGCCTTCACCTTCTGCCAATCGGGCTTCGGGGTTTTCAGGCCCGCCATAGAGCCGCGCCGGTACATCCATTTATGACGTATTCTGTCGCCAAAATCGGAAAAACGCTCGCGCAAACCCATAAATCTCATCCTTTCATTCCCATGCTCAAAGATGGGAATTGGCCGCGGGAAGGTCAAGCAAGGCCGGGCAGGGCCCGAGGCAGCATCCAGCCTATCAGATAAAGCCGACGATGCGGCGCACTTCCGCCATGACGGGCTCAGTCATGGCGCGGGCACGCTCGGCACCTTTTTCGAGCACGCTGTCGAGATAAGCCGGGTCGGCCTTCAGGCGCGCCATTTCGCCGGTGAGCGGGGCAAGTTTTTCCGCCGCAAGTTCGGCAAGCGCCGGTTTGAACGTGCCGAAGCCCTTGCCGCCGAATTCGGTAATGACGGCGGCTTTGTCCATGCCGGCAAGCGCGGCATAGATACCGACGAGATTGTCCGCTTCCGGGCGCTCTTTCAGCCCTTCGACATTTTCCGGCAGGGGCTCGGGATCGGTTTTCGCCTTCTTGATCTTCTTGGCAATGTCGTCGGCCGTATCGGTCAGCGTGATGCGGGCCATGTCGGAGGCGTCCGATTTCGACATTTTCTTGGAACCGTCGCGCAGCGACATGACGCGCGTTGCCGGGCCCATGATGAGGGGCTCAGGCTGCGGGAAGAACACTTCTCCCTCGCCCAGAAAGTCATTGTTGAATTTCTGCGCAATGTCGCGGGCAAGTTCCAGATGCTGTTTCTGGTCATCGCCCACCGGCACATGGGTCGCCCTATAAGCCAGAATGTCGGCGGCCATCAGCACCGGATAGGTGTAAAGGCCGACGGAAGCGTTCTCGCGGTGCTTGCCGGCCTTTTCCTTAAACTGGGTCATGCGATTCAGCCAGCCGATCCGCGCCACGCAGTTCAATATCCAGGTCAGCTCGGCATGGGCCGCCACTTTCGACTGGTTGAAAATGATGTGCTTTTCCGCGTCGATGCCGGCGGCGATATAGGCAGCGGCCACTTCGCGCGTATTGGCGGCAAGCTCGGCCGGGTCCTGCCAGACCGTGATCGCATGCATGTCCACGACGCAGTAAACGCATTCATGGGTGTCCTGCAGGTTCACGAAATGGCGGATCGCCCCGAGATAGTTCCCCAGGTGCAGATTGCCGGTCGGCTGAACGCCGGAAAAGACGCGGTTGGCGGGCGCTTCCATCAAGCTGGCTCCAATAGGCGCTGGCGCGCGGAAAGTCATCGAAATCCGGGCGGGTTATCGCCTCTTTGCCCGCCAGAGGCAAGAGGTGTGGCAAGAGGTGAGGCCTTCCTCAAGCGGCCCGGCGCTGAAAGCCCCGGCGGAACTCGCCCCAGGTCATGGCGCCCGTCAGCTGGCAGAACGCGGCAAAGAGCCCCGCCCCGCCCGCAACGAGCGCGCCGAGCGCCAGCACCTTCACCGGCAAGGACCCGGCAAGATAAGGCGCGGCGAGCCCCGCGCCGAAATAGAGCACAATGCTCATAAGCGCACAGGCCAGCACCAAAAGCGGCAGGCGCTTTTTCAGCCGGGCATCGGCCTTGAAATGACCGAGCGCGCGCAGCCGCCACCCCAAAAGCCCTGCATTCACCCAGGCCGAGAGCGTGGTGGCGAGCGCGATGCCGACAAAGCCGATGAGATAAAAGAGCGCGAGCGAGCCTGCGATATTCACGCCGATGCCGATCGCGGCATAGCGCATGGGCGTCACCGTATCCTCGCGGGCGAAAAAGCCGGGGGAGAACACCTTGATGAGCACGAAGGCGGGCAGGCCGAAAGCATAGGCCCCGAGCGCCAGCGCCGTTGCCTCTGTATCGGCGGCGTCAAACGCGCCGCGCTCGAAAAGCACCTGAATGATGGGCCCCGCGATCACCGCAAGGGCGGCGGCGGCGGGCAGCGTCAGCAACATGGCGAATTCGAGCGCCCGGTTTTGCACATTCATCGCCCCCGGCCCGTCTTCAGCGCGCAGACGGCGGGAAAGATCGGGCAGGAGCACGATCCCAATGGCGATGCCTACCACGCCGAGGGGGAGCTGATATATGCGGTCGGCATAATAAAGCCAGGAAATGGCCCCCGCCTGCAGCGAGGCGATGATGGTGCCGACCATCAGGTTGAACTGGGTGATGCCGCCCGAAACGACGCCGGGCACCCCGAGACGGACAAGACGGCGCACACCGGGGGTCAGCCGGGGCCAGCGCAGGCGCAGCGCCATGCCCGCGCGTTTTGCCGCCCAAAGCAGCATCAGGAACTGGGCAATGCCCGCGATGGCCACGCCCCAAGAGAGCACATAGCCCGGATTATCCGTGTAAGGTGCGCCGATAAGAATGGCGCCGACGAGCACGATGTTGAGGAGGATCGGCGCGGCGGCAGCGGCCATGAAGCGGCCGAGCGAGTTCAACACCGCCGAGAAGAGCGCCACGAGCGACATGAACATGAGATAGGGAAAGGCGATGCGGGTGAAGAGCACCGCCATGTCGAACTTATCGGGGTCGGCCGCAAAGCCCGGCGCGATCACATACATGAGCCAGGGCATGGCGATTTCGGCAAGCGCGGTCAGCAAAATAAGTGCAGTCAGAAGCACCGCCAGCGCCTCTTCCCCGAAACGGCGGGCAGCTTCCGGCCCCTCCCCTTCCAGCCTTTTGGCAAAGAGCGGCACGAAGGCGGAATTGAACGCGCCTTCGGCAAAAAGGCGGCGGAAGAGATTGGGAAATTTGAAAGCGGCGAAAAACGCATCCGCCACCGGCCCCGTGCCGAGGAAGCCTGCAATCAATATGTCCCGGACGAACCCCAACACGCGGGAGATCATGGTCATGCCGCCAACCGTGGCGGCCGCGCGGGCCAGGTTCATGACAGGTCTTCTTCCTCAGATAGGCCGTTGATGGCTTTGCGCGCAGCATAGCCGGATTCGAAAAGAGCGCCAGAATCGGAATACCAAAGTTGCGGCGGAACATGGGCCGTGCCCGACCTCCCCTCCCTCACTTTATCCAACAGTCCATCTAACAGATTGTCCTGTGACCCGGCAGGCACAGCGGGCGCATAAAGACGCGCCGTGCGCCCATCATGAAAGAAAAGTCTCGGCCTGCGCATTGACCTCTTAATCAGGTCCGGCTATTCCCACGCTCATGCACATGAAACCCACATATTCGATCACCCGCGGTACCGCGCGATGTGGCTGGAGGAAGGTTTCGACGTGCTGAAACGCCTGAGAAAATCCGTCCGACAAGCCCCATCCATCCGGTAGGGGCTTTTTTCATGCCTCTGCCGGAGCTGCAGCTCTGACAGAGGTTATGATGATTACGCCGCCGCCTGCCCAAAGACCGACCGCCTATAACCGGACCGCCGCCACGGGGCTGGGTCTTGCGCTTTATCTTTACGCTGCCCGGCGCTTCGAGGCGCCCGCGCCCGCCGAGCTCGCCTTCTTCATCCGCGCGCTGTGCCTTTTGACCGCCTTGGAAGTGAGCCTTGTTGCCGGGCTCGCCGCGCTTTACTTCGACACGAGTGAAGAGCGCGACTGGGGCGAAGAGCGCGCAAGGCACCCTGCCCTTCTCACCGCCGCGCTCTGGACGGGCGGCGTTTTTGTTTCCAATTGGCTGGTAAGCGCCTTCGTGCGCGCGGGCACCGAGGCCTATGTGGCCTTCGGCCTGCCGCCGCTTTACGGGCCGGTTATGTAAGGGAAAACGAAAGACAGCAAAGCTCTAAGCAGCGCTTTGCTTGTCTTTCTGTTTTTGCGGGCGGGCTTTTTTCATCGGGTCTTCCAGCGCCTCGACGAGATGGCGCTCGACGGCTTTGAGCTTGTTGGTGTTCGTCACCTTGTGACCGACGAGATCCTTCACATAGAAAACGTCGACGGCGCGCTCGCCGAAAGTTGCGACCTGGGCCGAGCCGATGGTCAGGCCGAGATGGAAGATCGTGCGGGTAAGCGCATGAAGGAGCCCCGGCCTGTCGAGACCGTTCACCTCGATCAGGGTAAATTCATCCGACCCCTGATTATCAATATAGACTTGCGGACTGATGGAGAAGGCTTCCACACGCTTCTGGCGTTTGTAGCGGCTTTCGATCGCATCGGGTGCGAGAATGTCGCCGGAAAGCACCTTGCGGATCGTCTCTTCCAGGCTTTTGAGGCGGCGCGGCTCGGAGATCGCGCCCATCTCCGCGTCATGCACCCAGAGCGTGTCGAGCGCCATGCCGTCTCGGGTCGTGAAAATTTTCGCTTCGAGAATTTCCGTTCCTGCCGCAGCGCACGCCCCGGCAAAGCGGGAGAAGAGACCCGGATGGTCCTGCGCGTAAAGCGTAACCTCCGTCGCATCGCTTTTCGGGTCGGGCCGCGCGATAACGGCAAGGCCGTTATCGGCCGCCTCATGGATCATTTGCGCATGGCGCAGATGCGTGGCGGTATCGAAGGAAAGCCAATAAGAATCCGGGTGGCGGCGGAAATATTTTTCCCGGCGCGTTTTCGGCCAGTCGCCGAGCGCCTTTTCCAGTTCCGCCTTGGACTGCTCGATGCGCTGCTTGCGATTGATCTGCTGCTCGCCGCCCATCACCGCATCGGTTTCATAATAAAGCTGGCGCAAGAGCTGGCTCTTCCAGCCGTTCCAGGTGCCCGGCCCCACGGCACGGATATCGGCCTCCGTCAGAATTTCCAAGAGTTTCAAGCGCTCCGGACTTTGCACCAGCTCGGCAAAATCCTTCAAGGTCTTGGGGTCGGAAAGATCGCGCTTCTGGGCTACATCGGACATGACGAGATGGTTCTCGACGAGCCAGGCAACGGTTTCCGTTTCACCGGGGCCCATGCCGAGGCGCGGGCAAAGCTTCTTGGCGATCTTCGCGCCGGCTTCCGAATGATCTTCCGGGCGGCCCTTGGCGATGTCATGCAGGAACATCGCCGCATAAAGCACATTGCGGTTGTTGATCTTCTGAAAAAGCTCGGCGGCAAGCGGGTGTTCGTCCGCGAGCTCCCCGCGCTCGATCTCGGCAAGAATGCCGATGGCGCGCAGCAAATGCTCGTCTGCCGTATAATGGTGATACATATTGAACTGCATCAGCGCGACGATACGGCCGAAATCGGTGACGAATTTCCCAAGCAGGCCCACCTCGTTCATCTTGCGCAAGGTGCGTTCCGGGTCCTTGCGGCTTGAAAGGATTTCGAGGAAGAGCCGGTTCGCTTCTTCATTGGCGCGCAGCTCCGATTTCACGAGTTTTAGCGAACGGGTGACGAGCTTCAGCGCGTCGGGGTGAATGAGCAGACCGTGCTCCTGAGCGACATGAAAGAGCCGGATGAGATTGACCGGGTCTTTTTCGAAGAAATCCTCCGAGGTGACGGTGAGCCGGCCCCTGTCCACGGTAAAGCCCTGAATATCCTTCTTGCGGCGCAGCGCCTGCATGAAGCGGCCGATACCCGGCTTCTTCTTTTGCTCCTGCTCTTCCAGCACCGTGCAGAGAATGCGGGTGAGATCGCCCACATCCTTCGCCACCAGAAAATAGTGCTTCATGAAACGCTCGACGCCCTTCAGGCCGCCATGCCCGTGATAGCCGAGGACGCGGGAAAGCTCGGGCTGAATGTCAAACGTGATGCGCTCTTCCGCCCGGCCCGTGAGGAAATGCAGCATGCAGCGCACGGCCCAGAGAAAATCATCCGCGCGCACCAGCGCATTGAATTCCTTGCGCGTGAAAATTCCGACCTTGGCAAGCTCGTTCGGGCTTTTGAGCTGATAGATATATTTAGCGATCCAGAACATGGTGTGGATGTCGCGCTGGCCGCCCTTGCCGTCCTTCACATTGGGCTCGACGAGATAGCGCGAGCGCCCGGAGCGCTCATGGCGCTCGTCCTGCTCGGCAAGCTTCGCCTCGACAAACTCCACCGCACTGCCCTTGGCGACATCTTTAAAGAAGCGCTCTTCCAGCTCCTCGAAGAGCTTGTGCTCGCCGATCAGAAAGCGCGCCTCGAGAATGGTGGTGCGGATCGTCATGTCTTCTTTGGAAAGGCGCACGCTTTCATCGACCGAGCGTGTGGCATGGCCGACTTTGAGCCCGAGGTCCCAGAGGATGTAGAGCATGTATTCGACGAGGCTCTCGCCCCAGGGGGTCTGCTTGTACGGCAGCAAAAAGAGAAGATCGACGTCTGAGCCCGGCGCCATGGTGCCGCGGCCATAGCCGCCTACGGCCACGACGGCAAGACGCTCGGCCTCGGACGGGTTGGCGACGGGAAAGATCCGGGCCGTGGCAAAGTCATAAAGCGAGATAATGACGCTATCCATGAGCTCAGCCAGCGCGCTCGCGCAGGCCCGGCCTTTGAAGACCCCCTCTTCGAGCCGCGCCCGGCAGAGCGCCCGGCCCTCTTTCAGCTCGCCCCGCAACCGGTCCACCACCTGCCGGCGCACCGCCATTTCATCGCCGCCCTGATCGGCAAAGCCGATGAGCTCAGCGGTCAGCGCCTCGCGGTCCGAAACGGGCTCCAATGCAGGCCCGGAAACTGGGTTGGGCGCGGCAGATTTTTCGGCAGGTTTCGCTGCAGCTTTTGCGGCTTTGGGGGACATAAAAGCTCCGGTGGTCGGATGGTCCGTTTGTCAGACCGCTTTCAAGGGCGGTTCTTTCTTATGTATAGCACGCCAGCGGCTTTGCGAGGCCGCTGGCGCGAGGGAGGAGAGAGAGGCAGCCTTACGAGGCAAGCAGCCTTTATGTGCTTCGCAAGCCCCGCGCCAAAAGCAGCCTTGCGGCAAGGGCGCGGAAATGCGCGCCTTTTTCGCCGGAACCTTCATTCCGGTATCGCAACAATGACGAAAACTTGGGCGCAGCCGGTCCCTTCCGCCCAAAATCCGGGCAGCCGGCCGTGTGAGGAAATGGCCAAGCACGGCGCAGAGGCTTTTCCACTGCCCCCGCGCCTTTTCTTCGCCGGGTGTGAATCACAGTCACAGGCTGGCTTGCGCTTTCAGCGAGTCATCCAAGCGTAGCACGCGCATAGTCCGTCCACGGACTTATCCACAAGTGCGGCAAAAATCCCCTTTTGACACGTTTTTGCGTCCAAAAAGCGGTTTATTCGCCGTTTTCGGCGAGTTTTTGCGCTTTTAGCTCATAAAGCAGATCGAGCGCTTCTTTCGGGCTGAGCTCGTCCGGGTTGACGGCCTCGAAGGCCTCTTCCAGCGCGCTTTTCTTCGCCCCGCGCGAATCCGCAGGTCTCGGCGCAGCGGAGAAAAGCGGCAAATCATCCACAATGCGGCCCGCGCCGCGCGTTTCCGCCCCGCTTTCCAGCACATGCAGCACGTCATTCGCCCTTGCGATCACAGCGGGCGGCAGGCCGGCGAGTTTGGCGACCTGAATGCCGTAAGAGCGGTCGGCGGCCCCCGGCCCCACTTCATGCAGGAAGACGACATCCCCCTGCCATTCCTTCACCTTCATCGTCGCATTGGCGAGGAACGGCAGCTTTTCGGCAAGGGCGGTGAGCTCGTGATAATGGGTGGCGAAAAGCGCCCGGCAGCGGTTTTCCTCATGCAGATGCTCAACCGCCGCCCAGGCGATGGAAAGCCCGTCAAAGGTCGCCGTGCCCCGGCCGATCTCATCCAGAATGACCAGCGAGCGGGGCCCGGCCTGATTGAGAATGGCCGCCGTCTCCACCATTTCGACCATGAAGGTGGAGCGCCCGCGCGCCAAATCGTCCGCAGCGCCCACGCGGGAAAAGAGCCGGTCCACCACCCCGATATGGGCGGCAGCGGCGGGCACGTAAGAGCCCATTTGCGCCAGAATGGCGATGAGCGCGTTCTGGCGCAGGAAGGTCGATTTACCGGCCATGTTGGGGCCGGTCAGAAGCCAGAGCCGGCGCGCCTCGCCCTTGTCGCCGGAAAGATCGGCGTCATTCGGCACAAAAGGCCCCTCGCCCGCCTTTTCCAGCGCCGCTTCCACCACAGGATGGCGACCGCCCGTCACTTCAAAGGCAAGGCTGTCATCGATCCTTGGGCGCGTGTAGCGCCGTTCTTCGGCAAGATCAGCCAGCCCTGCGGCCACATCGAGCCGGGCCAAGGCTTCGGCGGCCTGCGAAATCGCTGCCGCTTCCCCTTTCACTGCCTCCGAAAGCTCCGAGAACAGCTCCATCTCAAGGGCGATGGCGCGGCCCGCCGCCTCGGTAATGCGCGAGGCAATGTCGGAAAGCTCGACCGTGGTAAAGCGCACGGCATTCGCCAGCGTCTGGCGGTGAATATAGGCGTCCTTATGAACGCCGGTCATGAGCGGGTCGGCATGGCGCGGCGAGACCTCGATATAATAGCCCAGCACATTGTTGTGCTTGATCTTGAGCGCGCCGATGCCCGTCTCTTCGGCATATTTCGATTGCAGGCCCGCAATGACGCGGCGGCTTTCATCGCGCAGCATCCGGCATTCATCGAGCGGGGCGGAAAAGCCTTTGGCGATAAAGCCACCATCACGCGCCAGAAGCGGGAGATCGGGGCTGAGCGCCGCCGTCAGCCTGTCCTGAAGGGCAGCGGCCCGCCCTTCCAGCGCCGCGCGCTCGCGGGCGATTTCCTCTGGCAGGGCCTGGGAGGCAGACGCCAAAAGCGCGGCGATCCTATGGGCGCCTGCAAGCCCGTCTCTTGCGGCAGCAAGATCGCGCGGACCGCCGCGACCAGCAGTCACGCGCGAGAGCGCTCTTGCCATGTCCGGCACGGATTTAAGCTCGGCGCGCAGGCGCGTGCGCAATTCCCGCGCCTCCAGAAACCAGCTCACCGCATCGAGCCGGGCGATGATGGCGGCAGGATCGGTCAGCGGCGCCTTCAGCCGTTCGGCGAGCAGCCTTGCGCCCGCGCCCGTCACCGTGCGGTCGATAACGGAAAGAAGGCTGCCGCGCGCCTCGCCCGACAGCGTGCGGGTGAGCTCCAGATTGGCGCGCGTTGCCGCATCCATGGCGAGAAACGCGCCGCTGCGCGCCGGGCGCGGGGCTTTCAGGCGCGGCATCTGACCGACCTGGGTCAGCTCCAGATAATCGAGCAGCGCGCCAGCGGCGGAAAGCTCGCCCCGGCTGAAATGGCCGAAACCGTCAAGCGCGCTTACCTCCAACAGCTCTTTGAGGCGCCGCTCGGCCCGCGTGCTGTCGAAAAGGGAAGGATCGAGCGGGGTCAGCGCGGCGCGCGTCTGGCGCAAGGTTTCGGCCAGAGCGGGGTCGGTGAAAAGCGGGTCGGGCAGGAGAAGCTCGCCCGCCTCGAGCCGGGCAAGCTCGGCGCCGAGCTCGCCGGGGGCGATGCTGGTCACCCGGAAATCGCCCGTCGAGATATCTGCCCAGGCAAGGCTGAGCGTGTCGCTCGCCCCGAGACGGGAGAGCGCGGCAAGATAATTGTGCCGGCGGGCATCGAGCAGCGTGTCTTCGGTCAAGGTGCCGGGGGTAACGAGGCGCACCACCTCGCGGCGGACGACGGATTTCGCCCCGCGCTTTTTCGCCTCCGCCGGATCTTCGGTCTGCTCGCAGATCGCCACTTTGAAGGAGAGGCGGATAAGACGCTCGAGATAGGCATCGGCGGAATGGACCGGCACGCCGCACATGGGGATATCTTCCCCCAAATGCTTACCTCGTTTCGTAAGCGTAATGTCCAGTGCTTCGGCGGCCTTCACCGCATCCTCGAAGAAGAGCTCGTAGAAATCGCCCATGCGGTAGAAGAGGAGGGCGCCCGGGTGATCCTTCTTGATCTCCATATATTGCGCCATCATGGGCGTGACGGCTTTCACCGGCTCACTGCCGGCGGCCCCGGCAGCTCCCGCCGCGCCCGCGCGCTTTTCCGTCCCCTCGTTTTTCTCGACCGCCGCCATGCTTACCCTCGAAATGAAGAGGCGCAATCTAGCAGATTCCCCCTCATCTGCATCTAGCCTGCATCCAGCCCAAGGCGCCCCGCCGGTAAAAACCGCGCGCCTTAACCGTCCAGTCAGGCTCTTTTGCGAGGCTCTCTCCCGCTTTCCGGCAAAAAGATTGCGGCGGGGGGTAGCGGGGCAGAGCAATATGCGTTAAGAACGCCGCGCCCGATCATTTCAAAAGTTGCGCAGATTGGCCATGACGAGAAACAAAAAAGCATTTACCGACGAAGAAGCGCTGCGTTTCCATGCCCGGGGCAAGCCCGGCAAGCTGGAAATCAACGCCACCAAGCCCATGGCCACGCAGCGGGATCTCTCGCTCGCCTATTCGCCGGGCGTCGCCGCGCCGGTGCGCGCCATCGCCGAGAACCCGGACACTGCCTACGACTACACCTCCAAAGGCAATATGGTCGCGGTGATCTCCAACGGCACGGCCATTCTCGGTCTCGGCAACCTGGGCGCGCTTGCCTCCAAGCCCGTGATGGAAGGCAAGGCGGTGCTCTTCAAGCGCTTTGCCGATGTCGATTCCATCGATCTTGAGATCGAAACGGAAGATGTCGACGCCTTCATCAATTCCGTGCGCTATCTCGGGCCGTCTTTCGGCGGCATCAACCTGGAAGACATCAAGGCGCCGGACTGCTTCATCATCGAAGAACGCCTGCGCGAATGCATGAACATTCCCGTCTTTCATGACGACCAGCACGGCACGGCGATCATTTCCGCCGCCGGTCTCATCAACGCGCTTTATCTGACGGGCAAGGACATCAAGGACATTACCGTCGTCGTCAACGGCGCGGGCTCGGCGGGCATTGCCTGCCTCGAGCTCATCAAGGCAATGGGCCTGCCGCATGATCAGGCGATCCTTTGCGATACGAAAGGCGTCATCTATCAGGGCCGCGAAGAAGGCATGAACCAGTGGAAGTCGGCCCATGCGGTGCCGACCGACAAGCGCACGCTCGAAGAAGCGGTGAAGGGCGCGGATGTCTTTCTCGGCCTTTCCGTGCAAGGCGCGCTCACCCCTGAAATGGTCGCCTCCATGGCCGACAAGCCGATCATTTTTGCAATGGCGAACCCGGACCCGGAAATCACGCCGGAAGAAGTCGCCGAAGTGCGCGACGATGCGATCATGGCGACGGGCCGCTCGGACTATCCGAACCAGGTCAATAACGTTCTCGGCTTTCCTTACATCTTCCGCGGCGCGCTCGATGTGCGCGCAACGACGATCAACGAAGCGATGAAGATCGCCGCCGCCGAAGCGCTTGCCAAACTTGCGCGCGAAGATGTGCCCGATGAAGTAGCCGCCGCCTATCAGGGTGAGCGCCCGCGTTTCGGCGCAAGCTACATTATCCCTGTGCCTTTCGATCCGCGCCTCATTCGCGAGATCCCGTCCGCCGTTGCAAAAGCTGCGATGGATACCGGCGTGGCGCGCATGCCGATCGTCGATATGGACGGGTATAAGAACAAGCTCTCCGCCCGCCTCGATCCGACGCAAGGTTCGCTGCAGGTGATCTACGAGCATGTCAAACGCGATCCGAAACGCGTGGTCTTTGCCGAAGGCGAAGAAGAACGCGTCATCCGCGCCGCGCTCACCTTCCGCGATCTCGAGCTCGGCCATCCGATCCTGATCGGCCGGGAAGAGCGCATCCGCGAGACGATGCGCTCCATCGGATTGGACTCCGGCACGGCGCTCGAAATCGTCAACTCGCGTGTCTCCCACCGCGCCGATACGTACGCCGATTTCCTCTATAAGCGTTTGCAGCGGCGCGGCTATCTGCAGCGCGACTGTCTGCGCATGGTGAACAACGACCGCAACGTTTTCGGCGCCTGCATGGTCGAACACGGCGATGCCGATGCGATGGTGACGGGGGCGACGCGCAATTATGCCGTCGCGCTTTCCGAAGTGCTGCGCGTCATCGATCCCTTGCCGGGCTCGCGTGTCATGGGCATTTCCATGATCATCGTGCGCGGGCGCACCGTGCTTGTCGCCGACACGAACGTGCACGACATGCCGAGCGCCGAAGAGCTTGCCGATATCGCGATGCAGGCAGCCGAAGTGAACCGCCGCCTCGGCCAGGAACCGCGCGTTGCCATGCTTGCCTATTCCACCTTTGGTCATCCTTCGGGCGAGCGCTCGACACTGATGCGCGAGGCGACGGAAATTCTCGACAAGCGCGGCGCCGATTTCGAATATGACGGGGAAATGGCCGCCGATGTGGCGCTCAGCAAAGAGGCGATGGCGCTTTATCCGTTCTGCCGCCTTTCGGGTCCCGCCAATGTGCTGATCATGCCGGCCATTCATTCCGCTTCCATCTCAACGAAGATGCTGCAATCGCTGGGCGGGGCGGAAGTGATCGGCCCGCTTCTGACCGGTCTTTCCCGGCCCGTGCAGATCGTCAATCTGGGCGCGACGGTTTCCGACCTCGTCAATATGGCCGCTTTCGCCGCTTACGATCTCGACAGCACCTCGCGCCTCGTGCGCTAAACATTCCTGCCGGTATTTCCCGTGAAGGCGTTGCCAGAGCCTGGCAGCGCCTTCATAGTATCCGCACCCGTGACAACACATCACAAGCGGAGGCCCATCATGCGGCTTGCATCTTTCTTTACGCTCGCACTTGCGCTTGCCCCGGCTCTTGCCGGCGGCGCGCTTGCCGGTGAAACACCGGCACCCGAAGGGGCGGAAGTTTATTTCATTACGCCGGAAGACGGCGCGACGGTTTCAAGCCCCGTTACCGTACAATTCGGTCTGAAAGGCATGGGCGTTGCGCCTGCCGGGATCGACAAGGATCATACCGGCCATCACCATCTGCTCGTCGATACGCCGATGCTGGAAGGCGAAGCGCTGGATTATTCTATTCCCGCCGACGAGAACCATGTGCATTTCGGCGGCGGCCAGACGGAAACGAAAATCGAGCTGGAACCGGGCACGCATACGCTGCAATTGCTGCTGGGCGACATGAACCATATTCCGCATAACCCGCCCGTCGCTTCCGAGCAGATCACCATCACGGTCGAATAGACCGGGACGGCGCGCAGACATGCAAAAGGCGGCCTCTTGAGGCCGCCTTTTCATTTGCGCAATGGCGCGTGGATTACTTGTTCGCGAATTTCGTGAAATAGCGGTCGTTGATGCGCGAGACGGGGAAGAGGATCAGCACATCGGTGGTGCCGAACTGGCTGTCCACCACCGCGCCATCGCCAATATAGCAGCCCGCGCGGATATAACCCTTGATCATGGGCGGCAGGGCGCGCAAGGCACCGCGCAGATCGATCTCTTCGCGCGTCATGCGGTTCATTTCCACATACTGATCGTCGAGCGCGCGCACATACCACTCATCCGGCGTCAGGAACTCGTGATAGAGATAGGAGAGGGGCAGGGCGAGCTCGTCCGGGTCCGTCGTTTCGAAACTCGCACAGCCGAACATCACATCAAGCCCATGCATGGCGATGTAATGGCCAATGCCGTGCCAGAGCAGCTCCACCGTCGGCTTGTTGCGGTAGGCGGGCAGCACGCAGGAGCGGCCGAGCTCCAAAAAGCGCAGGCCTTCTTTACGGGCGCGGGCGAGCAGCGGCTCGATGTCATATTCCCCGGCCGTATAGAAGCCGCCATGGGCATCCGCCACCTCCTGGCGCAGCAGGCGGTAACAGCCGACCACCGCTTGCGGGGGCACGCCGTCGCCTTCCCAGCCTTCGGCCAGCTTGTGGTCGATCACCAGAAGGTGGTCGCAAATATCGTCGAACCGGTCCATGTCGCGGCGGGTCGCCAGCGCCGTGGGGTCCGGGGTCGCAGACATTTCTTCGTAGAAAACGTGATAGCGCAGTGCCTGGGCCGCATCGATCTCTTCGGGCGTCTGCGCCAGACGCACTTCAAGCGCCCCGCGCCGACCGAAGGTCGCCGTGCTTGCGCTTGCGTCTGTCTGGGATAGCTGCGCGCCCTGCCCAGATACCGCCTCTTTTGACCGTGCCATGCCCGAACCCATACCAACTCCAGGGGCTGTTCTTTCGGCGGTGATCGTAGTGAGACTGCCCGTCATTTGCACTATCCTTTCATTAACTAGGCTAAGCGTGCAAGGAGCCTGTCTCTTATTGAACCCGAATTGTGACCCTGTGATGTCACACTTAAGGTCCTGATTCTACTTTTAATTCTCCGCTCTCTGCTGCCCTCGAGGCCGATTCGATAGCACCGCGCCGCTGCAGCCAGGCCAGGAAAAGAAGGCCGGGCAGGGCGGCGAGCGCGGTGAGCGAGAAGAAGACCGCCCAGCCGCTCAGCGCCACCATGTAGCCCGCGCCCGCCGAAAAGACGGTGCGCCCCGTCGCCGCCAGCGCCGTCAACAGCGCGAACTGCGTCGCCGTTACATCGCGGGCCTGACAAAGATGCGAAAGGAAGGCGACGAAGACCACCGTGCCGAGCCCGCCCGTCACCTGCTCGATGGCCACCGCGCCCGCGAGCACAAACGCATCGTCGCCCGCAAGCGCCAGCACCACGAAGGCAAGGTTGGAGAGAAGCTGCAGGATGCCCGCGATCCAAAGGCTGCGGGTCATGGGCAGGAACTTCATCATCGCCCCGCCGAGAAAGCCGCCGACCAGCACCATGGGAAAGCCCACCCCATTGGCGATGCGCGTATAGGTTTCTTTTTCAAACCCGATGTCGAGCGCAAAAGGCCCCATCAAGGTGCCTGCCAAAGCATCACCGAGTTTGAAAAGCAGCACGAAAAGAAGAAGCGAAAACCAATCGGGCTTTTGCGCGAACTCGGTGAAGGGACGGATCACCGCATCTTCAAAGCGCTCCTTCGGGCTCATATGCGCCTGGCGCGCCTGCACTTCCGCATTGCCTTCCGGCTCGCGCGCAAGCAGCACGGCAATCATGCACAGCGCGATAAGCGCGGCCATGGCTGCATAGCCCGCGCTCCAGACCCAGTCCTGCGAGACACCAGCGCCTTGCAAGGCCGAGACGATTTCCACCGTGCCTGCACCGGAGGCCAGGAGCGCGATACGGTAAGCGGCGACGTAATTCGCCATGCCCGCCGCATATTGATTTTCATCGAGGCTTTCGATGCGGAAGGCATCGATGACGATATCCTGCGTTGCCGAAACGAACGTCACCCCCAGCGCGGCAAGCGCCATGACGACAGGGGCGGCGGCCGGGTCCACCAGTCCCATGACCGTAATGGCAAGGACGAGCAGAAGCTGACAGCCGAGCAGCCAGCCGCGGCGGCGCCCGAAAAACCGCGTCAAAAGCGGGAAGGGCAGCGCATCGACGGCGGGCGCCCAGATGAATTTCAGCACATAAGGAATGCCGACCAGCGCGAAGAGGCCGATCGTGCCGATATCGACGCCCGCCTCGCGCAGCCACAGATTGAGCGTGGAATGGGTGAGCGCCAGCGGCACCCCGGCGGAAAAACCGAGCACCAGGATAACGAGCACGCGCGGCTCGGTATAAACGCTCCAGGCCCGCAGCCAGTTTGCGGCAAGGCGGCTGGGCCGGGCAGGTTTTTGCGGCTCGTCCATATTCTTCCCCCAAAAGCGGGGCTACCATACGTGCCCGGCTTCAAAACCGCGAGGAAAGATCATAGGCAAAATGGCAGAACTTTGCTTGAGGCGGGCAGGGGAGGCGGATTGCAAAACCCTCTCTTCCATCGCCTTCACCGCCAAAGCCCATTGGGGTTATGACGCAGCTTTCATGGAGGCATGCCGCGCCGAACTCAGCTTCGATGCGGGCCGGGTCAAAGCCGAGCATATCGTCATTGCCGAACGGGCGGGGGAGCCTGCCGGATTTTACTCGCTCGTTGCGAGCGAGGCGCCGGGGGTAGGGGAAGTGGAAGACATGTTCGTCCTGCCCGGCCATATGGGCGCGGGCATCGGGCGCGCCTTGATGGCGGACCTTACACGCGAGGCGAAGACGCGCGGGATGACACGACTCGAAGTCGATGCCGATCCTAATGCGCGCGCCTTTTACGAGAAGATGGGGTTCGAGGTCTTTGCCACCTCGCCTTCCGCTTCAATTCCGGGGCGCGAGCTGCCGCGGCTTTACCTCACCCTTTAAGCGGCAGCGTAGGCCGAACGGCGGCCCGCCCAATGATTGAGCGCGGCCTGCAATTCTTCGGGCATGACGGGTTTGGAAAGATAATCGTCCATACCCGCATCGAGACAGGCCTGCCGGTCCTCGACCATCGCATTGGCGGTAAGCGCGATGATGGGCACATCGGACCATTCCGGCCCCAGCGCGCGGATGCGTTTCGTTGCCTCGAAGCCGTCCACTTCGGGCATGTGCAAATCCATCAGCACGAGATCGAAATAGCCGCCGGGCTCGCCTTTCAGCGCCTCGACGACTTCCGCGCCATTCTCCACCATTCTGACCTTGTGACCCTGGCGCTCCAAAAGCGTGCGGGTGAGAATGGCGTTGAGCTCATTATCCTCGGCAACAAGCACGCTCAGCCCCTCGCCTTTTTCGGCGCTGGCCTGAGGCACGGCGGCGGACACTTCTTCCACCGTCTCCACCTCGCCCGCCAGCAAGCGGCGTTTGAAGGAGGAATGGCGCACCGGGCGCACGAGATAGCCGTCGAACGCTTCAGGCGCGGCCGTGCCCGGCGCCACGATGACGAGCGTACGCGTACCCGCTTCTTCCAGAAGTCTGGTGATCTCTTCGCGCCGCGCCTCGGCATTGCGCTCGCAAATGAAGGCAATGTCGGCGGGGCCGTCTTCCATGGCGGCAAAGCCCTGGGCGACTTGAGCGCCCATATTTTCCAGAAGATGCTGCAAGGCGCGCGCGGTCATGGGTGAGGAAACGGCGACAAGCGCGCGCCGCCCGTCAAGATCGCGGGCCGAAGGCAGCGCTGCCTCTTCCACATCGCATTCGATCGTAAAGGCAAAAGTCGAGCCCACGCCCTTTTCACTTACGACCGAAATCTCGCCGCCCATCACCTCGACAAGGCGTTTGGAAATGGCAAGGCCAAGTCCCGTGCCTTCAAAGCGGCGGGCAAGGCTGGAATCGGCCTGCGAGAATTCATCGAAGATGCGTGCGGCATCCTCCTCGTTCATGCCGATGCCTGTGTCCTCAATGAGGACTCTCAGCCGCGCGCGCCCGGTCGCCGCCGGCATATCGTCCGCCAGGGACACATGAATGAGCACGCCGCCTTTTTCCGTGAACTTCACCGCGTTACCGGCCAGGTTCATGATGATCTGGCGCAGGCGGATTTCATCGCCCTTGAGAATGCGCGGCACATCCGGATCGACGATGGAAGCAATGTCGATGTCTTTTTCAAAAGCGCGGGCGGCCAGAAGCTCGGTCACGCTTTCGATGAATTCATGCGGGCTGAAGGGCTCGTTATCGAGATGGATCTTGCCCGCCTCGATTTTCGAATAATCGAGAATGTCATTGATGATGGCGAGCAGCGAGCGGCCGGAATCGCGCACCGCCTCGGCATAGGAGCGCTGCGCGGGCACAAGCTCGGTGTCGAGCAGAAGCTGCGTCATGCCGAGCACCGCATTCATCGGTGTACGGATTTCATGGCTCATGGTCGCCAGGAAAAGGCTCTTGGCCTTGTTGGCGCGCTGGGCCTCTTCCAGCGCCTCGCCAAGCTGCTGCTCGACGAGTTTGCGGTCGGTAATGTCCCGGCCCATGGTCTGAATTTCCGCAAGCCGCCCGTCTTCATCGCGGATGGCGAACTCTTCCCAGGCAAACCAGCGCGGCCCCCGCGTGGTGACGACATGCTGGTCATAGCGCACCCGGTAAGGCGGCAAAGCCAGCCCTGCGAAGTCACCGAAATAGGCGGGGATTTCACCTTCGGGCACATCGGGAATAAAGACCGAGCCGATCACCTCATCGCGCGGCACGCCGAAGGTCTGGCAAAACACTTCATTGGCGTAGGTGGTAAAGCCGCGCAGGTCTTTTCTGAAAATCACATCGCCCTGCGCATCGATCAGCGTGCGGTAGCGCTCTTCGCTTTCTTTCAGTTCCCAATTGCGGTCGGACAATGTTTCGAAGCGCGCCTCGAAAGCCGCGCGCTGGCGCGCCGCCTTGCGGCGTTCCTGCAGATAAAGCAGACCGAAAACCGAGGCCGCCCCCGCCCCGATCATCCCGGTGCCAGCCATCAGGCCGAGCAGCATATCCGCGCCCATCATGAACTGCGTTCCCCTTTACGCCCCCGCCTATAGCTCAAGCAGGGTCTGCCACGCCGCCTAGAGCCGCGGCGCCGCGCGCCCGGCTCTTCAGCGGCCCCTCCAGCCTCGCCCGGAGAAGTTACAAAGGGCTTAAAATGCCCCGGATTGTGCGGGTTTTGGCCTCTTCCGGCCTGTCAGGCGGCGGCCCCCAGCCTTCCTGCGGCAAGCTGGCGGTAGGAAAGCGCCTCGGCGATATGGAGGCGGCCGACGGAGGGAGCGCCTTCGAGATCGGCAAGGGTGCGGGCGACGCGCAGCACGCGGTGATAGCCGCGGGCGGTGAGTTTCATGGCTTCCGCCGCCTCGCCCAAAAGCGCCCGGCCGGCGTCATCGGGGCTTGCCACTTTTTCCAGAAGCTCGCCCTCGGCCTGGGCATTGAGGAACGTGCCTGCCTGAAGGAGCGTGCGCGCTTCGTCCTCACCGGTTTTGTGACTAGCAGTCACATCGCCGTAGCGCTCTGCCTGGATTTGCCGGGCAAGAGCAATGCGCGCGGCAATATCGGCAGAGCTTTCGGCAGGCGGCGGCAGGGCGAGATCGGCGGCAGAGACGGCGGGCACATCCACATGAATGTCGATCCGGTCCATCAGCGGGCCGGAAAGTTTGGCCTGATAGTCGCCCACGCAGCGCGGCACCCTTGCGCAGGCCTGGCTCATATCGCCGGCATGGCCGCAGCGGCAGGGGTTCATCGCCGCGATGAGCTGGAACCGCGCCGGATAGGTGATATGGGCATTGGCGCGGGCGACGACGGCCTCGCCCGTCTCGATGGGCTGGCGGAGCGAATCGAGCACCTGGCGGGAAAACTCGGGCAGCTCATCGAGAAAGAGCACGCCCCCATGGGCAAGCGAAACCTCGCCCGGCTTTGCCCGGTGCCCGCCGCCGATAAGGGCGGCCATGGAGGCGGAATGGTGGGGCGCGCGGTAAGGGCGCCGCCGCGTCAGGCGCCCGCCTGCAAGCTGGCCCGCCATCGAGGCGATCATGGAGGTGTCCAGCATCTCACGGGCGCCGAGCGGGGGCAGAATGCCGGGCAGGCGCGCGGCAAGCATGGATTTGCCGGAGCCAGGCGGGCCGACCATCAGCATGTTGTGCCCGCCGGCCGCCGCCACTTCCAGAGCCCGCTTGGCGCTTTCCTGGCCCTTGATGTCCTTCATGTCGGGAAGGGGGCCTGCCGCGTCTTCCGCCTTTAACGGCACGGGCTCGGAAAGGGACTGGCTGCCCTTAAAGTGATTGATGAGCTGGATGAGGTTTTTGGGCGCAAGCACGCCTGCCGTTTCGGACCCGAAACCAGCCCAGGCCGCTTCCGAGCCGCAGCCATGGGGGCAGATCAGGCCCTTGCCCCTTCCGTTGGCGGCAACAGCGGCGGGCAGCGCCCCCGTCACCGGGGTCAGCGCGCCGTCAAGCGCCAGCTCCCCGATCGCCACGAAGCGGGAAAGATCTTCGGCGCCGATCACATCCATCGCCGCCAGAAGGCCGAGCGCGATGGGCAGGTCGAAATGCGAGCCTTCTTTCGGCAGGTCCGCCGGGGCGAGATTGACGATGATGCGTTTGGGCGGCAGGCCGAGGCCGAGCGCGGCAAGGGCGGCGCGCACCCGCTCGCGGCTTTCGCCCACCGCCTTATCCGGCAGGCCGACAATCGTGAAGGCGGGCAGGCCCGGGCCCATCTGCACCTGCACATCGACCGGCCTTGCGTCCAGCCCCCAAAAGGCCACCGTTTCCACATGCGCGACCATGGCTGCTCCGCTCCCGCGCGCCCCAAACGCGCGCTTGGCAAATTCCCCATTTCGCCAAGGCTAGCGAAGCGGGTCGCGCCAAACAAGAACATTTTGGGAACATAGACGTGTGCAGCGGGCCGTGCACACGCATCGGGCGAGGCCGGGTCCCGCGCTGCTTAAGGCTCCAGCGGCGGGCCTTTCAGCTCGACGACATTGCCTTCCGGGTCGCGGACATAGATCGAGGGGCCGTTGCCTTCCGCGCCGTAGCGGATGCCTTCGCCTTCCACCGGCACGCCGAAATGGGAAAAATGCGCGGCGAGCACGCTTTCGCTCCAAGGCTCGATGCGCAGGCAGAGATGGTCCATGTTCTGCGCGCTTTCCGGCACCGCTTCCGCGCCCGCTGCGGCGGGAACGAGGTCGATGATCGAGGCGCCGGCGCGCAATTGCTTCATCCCGATTTCCGGGATTTCGCGCTCAAGCTCGGCGCCGATCACATCGCGGTAGAAAGTCAGCGTCTTTTCCATGTCGCGCACACGCAGCACGACATGATCGAGACGCAAGGGTTTGAAAGGCGGCGGCATGGCTTCCTCCTTTCTCCTGAATGAAGACGCGAGGGCGCCAAGCGGCTCAGCGCTTTTCCTCGATCGCGTCCCAGACAAGACCGGCAAGGTTGGAGCCGTCGAAACGGTCGATCTCCTGAATGCCGGTCGGGCTCGTTACGTTGATCTCAGTGAGATAGTCGCCGATCACATCGATACCAACGAAGATCAGCCCGCGCCGTTTCAATTCCGGGCCGATGATTTCGCACAGTTCCTGTTCGCGCTTCGTGAGGCCCGCTTTTTCCGGCCGCCCGCCCACATGCATGTTGGAGCGGGATTCGCCCTTGGCCGGCACGCGGTTGATGGCGCCGACGGGCTCACCGTCCACCAGGATGATGCGTTTGTCGCCCTTGCGCACATCGGGCAGATATTGCTGGGCGATGAGCGGCTCGTTGGAAAGATTGCCGAAAAGCTCCAGAAGCGAGGCGAGGTTTTCATCACCTTCGGAAAGGCGGAAGACGCCCGCCCCGCCATTGCCGTAAAGCGGCTTGACGATGATGTCCTTGAACTCATCGCGGAAGGCGCGGATTTCGGCCTGATCGAGCGTGATGAGGGTGGGCGGCATGACGCCCGGAAATTCCGTCACGAAGAGCTTTTCCGGCGCGTTGCGCACCTCGCGCGGATTGTTGACGACCAGCGTCTTGGGGTGCACGCGCTCCAGCATGTGGGTCGCGGAAATGTAATTCATGTCGAAGGGCGGGTCCTGGCGCATCAGCACCACGTCCATCTCCGTGAGATCACGCGGGGCAAATTCGCCGAGGGTGAAATGCGCGCCCTTTTCCCGTTTCACGGAAAGCTGCGCCATGCGGGCATAAACCCGCCCGTCGCGCATGGAAAGCTGATGGGGCTCGTAATAGAAGAGCGCGTGGCCGCGGGCCTGCGCTTCCAACGCCAGGGCGAAGGTGGAATCGCCGTTAATGTCGATCCCCGCAATGGGGTCCATCTGGATGGCCGTCTTCAAGCCCATGATCCGTCGCCTTCTTTTCTTTCAGCCGCGCGGGCGGTTTGCCGGAATGCAGTGGCGCACAAGATGGCGACGGGCGCGCCCGGATGCAAGGCGCTTGGGCGCTCACAAAATCCGGCGGGGCAAAATCCGGCGGAAACAAAGAACCGGCTCAGTTCAGCTTCTTGCGCAGCCGCTCGAGGATTTGCGCGGCCTCGGTGGCGAGCGTCCAATTGTCCTGGGCGCGGGCAAGATCGATCGTTTGGCGGAAATCCTCCAGCGCATCGCCGTAGCGGGCAAGGCGGGTGTGGAGCTTGCCGAGATCGTAGCGGATGGCGGCCTCATCGGGCGCGATCCAGCTCATGCGGGCGAGATATTCGGCGCCTTTTTCCTCATCCCCGGCCTGGAGGGCGCGGGTGAGAAGATTGTTCTGGAGCCGTAACAAAACCAGGCGCGGCGTGACCGGCTGATAATAATCGGGGTCGAGCCGGGCGCCGGGGCCCATCGCCTGTTCCAGCAGAAGGCGCAGATCGCGGGCGCTCATTTCCGCGCCTTTATTGAAGGGATCGAGGATCGCCATTTCCCCTGCCGCTTCCAGGCGCAGGACAAAATGCGCCGGGAAATTCAGCCCCGTAATATCGAGGCCCGCGGCGTGGCCCGCATGGAGATAAAGAATGCCGAGCGCCACGGGCAGGCCCTTGCGGCGGGTAATAACATCCACAAGATTGGCGTTTTCCGGGGCGTCATACTGCGCGCGGTCGCCTTCATAATGAAAGCCGCGCCCGAGAATTTCCGAAAGCGCCTCCACCCCTTCGCGGGCGGAAAAGCTCTGGCCCGTGAAGCGGGCCTTGGCGGCGGCGGCAATGTCGCGCAGATGGCGCTCGCAGGCGGCAAGGTCGGCATCAGGCCGGTCGAGCGCGCCCAGCCAGAGCGCGGCATCGGCCAGAAGATCGGCGCGGGGCTCTTGCCCCCAATCCAGCAATGCCTGCCTGAGTTCGCCCCGATGCATGGCCTGCTCCCTTAGCGCGGGCACGCCGGGGCGTGCCGCTTTACTCGTCCTACTTCTGCTCCGGCCAGACGGGCATTTACCCTGATCTACTCCTCAAGCGCCGCGCGCCGGTCCGGATCGTCCTTCAATTGTACATGGCTTATGATGTTGCGCACACCCGAGATATCGCGGGCATGGTTAATCACGCGGGTCAGCTCGCGCTGATCCTGCGCAATGCCCATCAGATAGACCCAGCCGCGCACCGTTTCGATGGAGTAATTGATCGCCACGATGTCGGTGTCGCGCATGATCTGCGAGCGCAGCTTGGAGGAAATCAGCGTGTCTTTTGCCGCCTGCACAAGGCCCGCGCCTTCCTCGATGCGGATTTCGCTGATCACTTCGCGCACGGCCTTGACGCTCCAGGCGATGCGCACCGCCTCCACCCGCTCTTCCGGTTTGTCCACGACGCCGGTGAGCAGCACGCGCCCTTCGCTCACCTGCGTCGAGACACGGGAAAAGAGCTTGTCGTCTTCGGCGAGCAGGCGGCGGTTGATCTCAACCTGTATGGAAAGATCGTCGGCCGCCGCTTCCAGCCCGCGCTCCTGTGAGGCGCCAATGCCGGCCGCTGCGCCCGCACCGATTACCGTGCCCGTCACCGTGCAGCCGGCAAGGCCGAAACCCAGCATCGCCAAAAGCGCTGCCCGAAGAAAAAATGAGGGAGAAGAAAATGCGTGCCCGCTTCCTGCCATTGCCTGTTTCACACTCCGCTAAATTGCCCGCGAATCATCCCCGCTCCGGAGCCTTGCGGCCCCGGCAAGCGTAGCATAGTGCAAATTGCGGCGGGAGTTGGGAGAAGCTAACGGCAGACGGCATTCAGCTCGGCAAGCAGGGCTTTGAGATCGGTGCGGTAATTTTCCGCCGCCTCGGCCAGCGTCATGAAAGGCGCCATGGGGCAGCCGGGGCAATGCATATGCCGGCGCAGAAAAACGGGCAGGGTGGCCGGATGCAGCCGCATCACCTCGCCCACGATACTTTGCGCGGTCAGCCCCGCGTCCTGAAACTCCGTTTCCTTGAGATGTCCGTCCATGAGAGCACTCCTTCCCCCAGCTGCCGTAGAAGTATGAGGCGGGCAGGAGCGGGCGTCTTTGCGCGCGCGCAAGCTCTGGCGGGAATCACTCTTTAAGGGGCAGGTCTTCGGCAATGACGACAAGCGCATGCGGGTCGCGCACGGTCAGTTTCTGGCGGCCCAGCTCGACGACGCCGCGTTCTTGCCAGGCGGAAAGCGTGCGCGAGACGGTGTGAAGCGTCGTGCCCGTTAACTCGGCAATATCCTGCCGGGAGACGGGAAAGTCGATCAGAATGCCGCCCTCCACGCGCCGGCCCGCCTGCGCCACGAGCCGGGCAATGCCATGGGCGATGCGCCGCTCCACCCGCTCCGTTTGCATTTCGCGCAGGCGCGACTGGGTGTCCTGCAAACGCCCGCCCATGGTGCGCATGGCGTTGAGCGCAATGCCGGGATAGGTCTGCGCCAGCTCGCCGATAGTGGCGCGCGTCCAGCCGAGTGCCCAGGAATCGGTGACAGCCGTTGCGGTGCCCGGATAAGTCAGCCCGCCGCAAACGGCGACGCAGCCGAACATTTCCTTCGGGCCGATATAGCGGATGATGATTTCCTGCCCCTCGGGCGTGATCTGCGTGACTTTCAGCCGCCCGGCGGAAAGCACATAAAAAGCATCGGCTTCCTGATCCTGCTCGAACGCGCGCTCGCCCGTTTCAAGCTTGCGCCAATGAGCAGCGGCGAGCGCCTCATCCTTGCCGGCAGGATCGAGATTACCGAACACGTCCACCGCATCGAGCAGCGCCGGATCGAGCTGTTTTTCCTGCGTGGGCATAAGCACGCCTCTCCCCAGTGAAGGCTCCACGAATTTTGCGGTGCCCGGCAATCTGCCGGTTCTTTGTCCGCCCGCAAAGACGGAAGAACCAAGGCTTTCTATCTTCGCCTCAAGTCGGGGCCGCATTCAACCGCTGCCTGCCTTGCAAAGGAGAATTTAGATGATGAAAACCGCTTTCCGTGCCGCCATGGCCATTCTGGCTCTCACTGCCCCCGCGCAGGCCGCCGAGGTGGAAGTGAAAATGCTCAACAAGGGCGAAGCCGGCATGATGGTCTTCGAACCGGCGCTGGTGAAAGTCGCGCCCGGCGACACGGTGCGTTTCGTGCCCACCAATCCCGGCCACAACGCGCAGTCGCGCCCCGGCATGCTGCCGGAAGGTGCCGAGCCTTTCAAAGGCGGCATCGGCAAAGAGATCGCCGTTACCTTCGAGAAGGAAGGCGTCTATGGCTATGACTGCATGCCCCATTACGGCATGGGCATGGTCGGACTTGTCGTGGTGGGCGATCCCTCCGCCAACCTTAAAGAAGCCGAAGCCGTTAAACAGCGCGGCAGGGCCGCAGACCGCTTCGAGGCGCTTTTTGCCGCACTGAAAAACTAACTCCTTCGTCAAGCACCTCCTCCTGCTTAATGAAGGCTCAACGGCCCGCTTCTCCCGGCGGGCCGTTTCTTTATCTGCCTACGGACAAAGTGACGCACCGCCTCTGAATGCAATGCCTCTTTGTCGGGGCGCAAATAAGCCTCTCCAATCTTCCCTCATAGTGGCCTCAATCAGCGACGACGACCCGGTAAATGAGCCGCCGCCAGCTGTATGACCGAGCTAGATGAGGAGTTGAAACGATGAAACCGCTGCTTGGAAAAACACCGCTTGGCAAAACATTGCTTGGCACCGGAGCCGCTCTGATCCTGACGGGCATGACCGGATGGGCGGGGATGGCAAATGCCGAAGAGGTGAGCATCACGCGCGACCCTGCCGAAGTGCCCGCCCCCATCGCCCGCAACGAACCTGCAACCATTCAGGTCACGCTGGAGACGATCGAACGCGTCGCCAAGTTGAATGACGGGAGCGACTACCGCTTCTGGACCTTCAACAATCAGGTGCCTGGCCCGATGATCCGCGCGCGGGTGGGCGACACGGTGGAAGTGACGCTGACCAACAATGAAGAAAGCTGGCTGCAGCACAATGTCGACTTTCATGCTGTGACGGGCCCCGGCGGCGGCGCGCATGCAACGCTTGCCATGCCCGGCGAGACGAAGTCCTTCTCCTTCAAAGCCATGAAGCCCGGCCTTTATGTCTATCACTGCGCCACACCGACCGTTGCCCAGCATATCGCCAACGGCATGTATGGGATGATCCTGGTGGAGCCGGAAGAAGGGCTGCCGGCAGTCGACCGCGAGTTCTATGTGATGCAGGGCGAGCTTTACACGGTCGAGCCCATCGGTACGAAGGGCGAACTGACGGAAAGCTATGAACGGCTGATCGACGAGCTTCCCACGCACTATGTCTTCAACGGCAAGGTGGGCGGCCTGATCAAAGACAAGCCCTTGCAGGCGAAAGTCGGGGAAACCGCGCGCATCTATTTCGGTGTGGGCGGCCCGAACAAGACCTCCAGCTTCCATGTGATCGGCGAGATCTTCGATAAGGTCTACGATATGGGCGGCGTGAAGGCCCATACCGAAGATGTGCAGACCGTCACCGTAGCGCCGGGCGGAGCGACGATCACCGATCTCAGCTTCGAGGTGCCGGGCACCTATCTCCTGGTCGACCACGCGCTGAGCCGGGTCGAGAAGGGGCTTGCGGGACACATCAACGTGGAAGGTGAGGAAAACCCCGAGATCTTCCGCGAAAGCCTGCCGCAAAAACAGGCGATGGCCGACTAAGCAAAGATAACCCCGGCGGCACAAACCGCCGGGGTTATTGATTCACGTCATGGCGGAAATTTGCCGTTTGCCTAAATTGGCAATTATGGGATTGCAACACGGAACCTTGAAGATGGCCTTTGACGGCGCCCATAAAACAGCCGCCCCTGCAGCCGCGCTCAAAAAAGAGAGCGGCGATGCGGCGTTTCTGCGTGAGGTGCGCGCTTTTCTTGATGAGGCGTTAACGGAGGATTTGCGCGCCGCAGGCCGGGCGACAACCGGCACCCATTCAGATATCGAGGCCTGCCGTCTCTGGCACAAACGTCTTTATGAAAAAGGCTGGATCGCCCCTGCCTGGCCGAAAGCCCATGGCGGCACGGGCTGGGATGCGCGCCAGCGGATGCTGTTCGAGCGCGAGTGCGCCGAGCGCGATGCGCCGGTACTTTTTGCCGGCGGCCTGCGCAATGTCGGCCCGCTTCTTATCGAAATGGGCAGCGAGGCGCAGCGGGCGCGCTATCTGGAACCGATCCTGAGCGGCGCGCATCTTTGGTGTCAGGGCTATTCGGAGGCGGGCGCTGGCTCCGACCTTGCCGCGCTTTCGATGAAAGCGGTGCGCGAGGGTGATGCCTATATTCTAAACGGCACGAAGATCTGGACGACGGGCGCGCATCTCGCCACCCATATGTTCGCGCTGGTGCGCACCGCTTCTATCGGCAAGCCGCAGGAAGGCATCACCTTCCTGCTGATCGATATGAAAAGCCCCGGCATCGAGATCCGTCCTATCCAGACACTCTCCGGGGAGCCGGAATTCAACGAAGTGCATTTCACCGACGTGCGCGTGCCCGTTTGCGAGCGCGTGGGCGAGGAAAACGAAGGCTGGCTCGTTGCCAAGCGGCTCATGCAATATGCCCGCAAGAGCAATACAACGACGGGCCTTCTGCGCCGCACTTACCGCCTTGCCAAGGAACTTGCGGCGCGGGATGGGCTGGAGAAGGACTTTGCGGGTGCTTTCGCGGAAGCCGAGATCGGGCTCGACGCATTGGAGCGGGCCGAGGAAGCCGCCAATATGGAGCAGCCCGGCGCGCTTAATTCCTCGATGATGAAACTGCTCGCAACCGAGCTGCATCAAAAGCTGAGCGCGCTTTATCTCGATCTTGCAGGTCCCGGCGGACTTGAGGCGCTCGGGCCGGAAGAAATTTTGAAAGAAACGGCGACCGCGCCGCCGCTTGCCCATGCCGGCGCGAAATATTTCGCCACCCGCGCGGCGAGCATTTATTCGGGCACGAACGAAGTACAGCGTAACATTCTGGCAGCAAGCGTCCTTGGGCTCGGTAAAGCCGTTTGAGCGAGGCCCGCAAGCGAAAGCAAGATGCAATGGATATGACACGCACCGCTCCAAAACTTCTCTGGCTCGACAGTTTCGAGATGGGGATTCGCGAGCTCGATAAAGAGCACAAGCAGCTTTTCACGGAACTGAACGAGCTGATGGACTGTCTGGAACAAGTACCGGCTGATGAAGAAGAACGCGCGGCGCTTACCGCACGCCTTGCCGCCGTCATCACCCATCACAAAGCTCATTACGCTCACGAAGAAACACTGATGGCGCGGCGCAAATATGCCGGGCTCGAGACCCATGCGCGCGAACACCGGCGCCTTGAAAAAGAAAGCGACATGATGTTCGAGACCTTCACCGCGCTGCCGCCCAGCGCCAATGAAGGACGGCGCACACTTGCGCTGCGCATTCGCGACGGGCTGCTCGATCATTTTCTGCATTACGATCTGCGCTACAAATCGCACATGCTGGATGCAATGGGGCGCTAGGCTCCCTCAAAGAAACCCATGCGCCCCGAGCACCGCCGCACCGATGGTGACGGCGCTTAGCGTCAAAAGCACGATATGCGCCCTGTGCACGAGGCGGAACGTTGCCTCCGGCGCCGCTTCCGCCCTGCTATGGAACCAGGCATGCAGGAAAAGCGGCTCGCCGATAAAAAGCACGAAGGTGAAGATCGCCCAGACCAGCACCATGGCATGCATCCACCAGAAGGCAGGATCGAGAAACCGGCCCCAGGCCCCCAGAAGCCAGGTCATGTAAAAACCGCTGAGCCCGGCGAGCGTGACGGAAATTTTCGCCTGACCCGAAAAACGCCCTTCCACTTCCTCGAAAAGCCGTAGCCGGTCTTCCGGGCGCGCGAAACGCCGCACGGCAGGCAGGATGACGAGCGTCACCATGGCGACACCGCCCAGCCAATGCACGAGCGCCAGCACATGCAGCGCCCGCGCCAAGGTCAATTGCTCGAACATTCCCGCATTTCTTCCATTGGTCTTTAAGGAACTTTCCGCCGCTCACCCTGCGGCAATTGGTACCTGGCAGACAAGCATATAATATGCATACTAAATGCATCTATTACGCACCCAGCCTTTCCTGCCGGGTGTCCCGCCTGTTCTCAGGAGCCGCGCATGACATCGTCAGCCAAGCGGATACGCGCCTATCAGGGACCGGCATTGCTCAGCTTCGGCTTCCGGCCCTTCTTTCTCTTTGCCGGAATGTGGGCCGTTTTGGCGCTTTGTCTCTGGATTCTCATGGTATCGGGCGGCCTGACGCTTCCCAGTCACCTCGCCCCCGCGGACTGGCATGTCCATGAAATGCTCTATGGCTATATTCCCGCCGTCATTGCCGGGTTCCTGCTCACCGCCGTGCCGAACTGGACGGGCCATCTGCCCATAACCGGCGCGCCGCTTCTGGCGCTTGTACTGCTCTGGCTCGCCGGGCGCCTCGCGCTTTTCTTTTCCGCCTTTACCGGCGGGCCGGTCGCCGCCGTCATCGATGCCGCTTTTCTCTTCACCCTTGCCGCCGTGATCGGGCGGGAAGTGATCGCGGGCAAGAACTGGCGCAACCTGAAAGTCCTCGTGCTGCTCTGTCTGCTCGGCGCCGGCAACGTGCTTTATCATGTGGAAGCCATGCAGCCCGGCGCGGCTTACGGCTATGGCGCGCGGCTCGGCACCGGCGCCATTCTCTTTCTCATCATGCTGATCGGCGGGCGCATCATTCCAAGCTTCACGCGCAACTGGCTCGTGAAGCAAGGGGAGGGACGGCTCCCCGCGCCCTTCAACCGGTTCGATATTACCGCGATGGTGGCGGCAGGCATCGCGCTCTTGAGCTGGATCGCACTTCCTTTTGAGGCGGCGACCGCCTGGCTTTGCCTGATCGCAGGAAGCTTTCATCTTCTCCGGCTTGCCCGCTGGGCAGGCGAGCGCAGTTTTGCCGAACCGCTCGTGAGCGTGCTCCACGCAGGCTATCTCTTTGTGCCGCTCGGTTTCTTCGCGCTTGCCGCCGCGCATTTCTTTCCCGCCTTTCTCTTTTACGGCGACGGGCTTCATGCCTGGACCATCGGCGCGATGGGCGTCATGACGCTGGCGGTGATGAGCCGCGCCGCGCTCGGCCATACGGGCCATCCTTTGACGGCAGGGCGCGGCCTTGCGCTTATCTACGTTCTCATCGTGCTTGCTCCCTTCGCGCGGCTGTTCATGTCGATCTCGGATGCGCCGCAAACGCTCCTTTATCTCAGCGCGTTTGGCTGGATCGGCGCCTTTGGCGGTTTCGTCATTCTCTTTGCGCCGCTTCTTGCTGCGGCGCGCAAAGGAAAGGCGGGATAATTTTGCACCGCACACGGATAAATATTTCTATCAAACCACCTGGAAATTCCCCGCCCGCACTGGACGGGCCGAAAGGACTTGTGTCAATTTTCCTATCGGGAGAAATGTCGGCCGCTCCCGCAAGGCGCCCCGGCGCTCTTTCCAGGCAGCGCGGGGCCCTCCCGTGCGTGCGGCCTTACCCGCATTTCCCCTTCATCAGAAGCGTACCGCGTATCGCACCGCTTGGTGCCGTCGGACAAAACGCGCCGATACCACCACCCGGCAGCAACAGATCTCACCCGGCCCGCACGGGCCTGACGGACATCTAACGGCCGCAAGGCCAGAGGAACGAGAGAGCGCTTGCCATGACCAATACAAAAAAACTCTGGATATCCCTCGCCATTCTTCTCGTTGCCAGTTTCAGCGTGCTTTTGCTGATGGGCCGCGAGATTTATCAAAAAGCCCCGCCCATGCCCGAGCAGGTGGTCTCCACCTCGGGCGAGACGATTTATACCCGCGCCGATATGGAGCTCGGCCGGCGGGTCTGGCAATCCATGGGCGGTATGCAGCTCGGCTCGATCTGGGGGCATGGCGGCTATGTGGCGCCCGACTGGAGCGCCGACTGGCTGCACCGCGAAATCATGGCGGTGCTCAATGCCTGGGCGGCGGAAGAAGGCGCGGAAAATTATGCAGCGCTTTCTCCCGAACGCCAGGCAGCACTCAAAGGCCGCCTCGAAGGGCTCTTCCGCACCAATACCTATGACCCTGCCACCGGCACCATCACGCTTGCCGAGGAACGCGCCCGCGCCATCGAGAAAGTCTCGGGTCATTACGAACAGCTCTTCGGCAACGATCCCGCCTTCGAACCCTTGCGCGAAGCCTATGCGATGAAAGACGACACGGTGCCGGATGCCGATCACCGCAAAGCGCTCGGCGCCTTCTTCTGGTGGACCGCCTGGGCCGCCGGGACGGAGCGGCCGGGTGACACGATCACCTACACGAATAACTGGCCGAGCGAGCCCCTGATCGAAAACCGCCCGCCCGCCAGTTCCTTCGTCTGGTCGGCCTTCTCGGTGCTCTTCCTCCTGGCCGGGATCGGGCTTTTAGGCTGGCATTACGCCGTCTCTCATGGGCGCGAAGAAGAGCCGCACGATCTGCCGCCCTTCGATCCCATGCGCGGCACAGTGGTCACGCCCTCGATGAGCGCCACGGCGAAATATTTCTGGGTGCTGCTCGCGCTCTTTCTCGTGCAGATATTACTCGGCGCCATCACCGCGCATTATCAGGTCGAAGGCCAGGTGCAATACGGCTTCGAGCTTGCCAATGTGCTGCCCTATTCGCTGAGCCGCACCTGGCACACACAGCTTGCGGTGCTCTGGATCGCAACCGCCTGGCTCGGCACCGGGCTTTACATTGCGCCCGCCATTTCCGGCTATGAGCCGCCCTATCAGCGGCTCGGCGTCAACTTCCTCTGGATCTGCCTCATCATCATCGTCGTCGGCTCCTTTGCCGGGCAATGGTTCGCGGTGATGCAGACGCTCGGCCTTGAGAACAATTTCTGGTTCGGCCATCAGGGCTGGGAATATGCGGATATGGGCCGCTTCTGGCAGATCTTCCTCTTTATCGGGCTCGTGCTCTGGCTCGTGCTTGTCGGGCGGGCGCTCTGGCCGGCGCTGCGGCCGGGGGCACCGGGCCGCTCGATCACGGGCCTTCTTTTCCTTTCCACCGTCGCCATCGGCCTTTTCTTCGGGGCGGCGCTGGCCTGGGGCGAGAATACGCATATCTCGATGGTCGAATATTGGCGCTGGTGGCTCGTCCATCTGTGGGTGGAAGGGTTCTTCGAAGTCTTCGCCACCGCCGTGATCGCGTTCCTTTTCACGCGGCTCGGCCTTCTCAAATTGCAGACGGCGACGGTCGCCGTGCTCTTCGCCACCATCATCTTCATGGCAGGCGGCGTGCTCGGCACCTTGCACCACCTCTACTTCGCCGGCACGCCCACCGTGGTGCTGGCGCTGGGCGCAAGTTTCTCCGCCCTTGAAGTGGTGCCGCTCGCCTATATCGGCTTCGAGGCCTATCACACGTTCCGCCTGAGCAAGGCAACGCCCTGGATGGAACGCTACCGCTGGCCGATCATGTTCTTCCTCGCGGTTTCCTTCTGGAACCTCGTGGGGGCAGGGCTCTTCGGCTTCCTCATCAACCCGCCGCTCTCGCTCTATTACATGCAAGGGCTGAACCTCACCCCGCTGCATGGGCACACGGCGCTCTTCGGGGTCTACGGGATGCTGGGGATCGGCCTCGTGCTCTTCTGCCTGCGCGGGCTCAAACCCGAGCTTGCCTGGAACGAAGGGTTGCTGAAAGTCTCCTTCTGGAGCTTCAATGTGGGCCTTGCGATGATGGCGCTCTTCACGCTTCTGCCGCTCGGCACGATGCAGCTGATCGAGGCGATCAATAACGGTTATTGGTCGGCCCGCTCGGCGGAATTCATGCAGCAGCCCATTGTCGACCTTCTGGTCTGGATGCGGGTACCGGGCGACACGATCTTCTCCATCGGCGCGCTGGCCCTCGTGGTCTTCGTGATCGGGCTCTGGGTGCGTCCGCGCTATCAGGGCGTGCCGACGGAAGAAGAAGAACGCGCGGCAACCACCAAGGCCCGGGCATAAGGCCCGCGCATGTTGCGTAACAACGGTATGCACGGCAGGATTTTGAAATGATCGAGTTTTATTTTGAGATCCGCGCCGTGCATATCGGCTCCGTCATCCTGAGCGGCCTCATCTTCTTCTTGCGGGGGGTGGGGCTGCACGCTTTTAAAGCAAGCTGGCCGATGGCCGCGCCGGTGCGCTTTACAAGCTACACGGTCGACACGGTGCTGCTCACCTCCGCGATGATGCTGACCGTCATCCTGCAGCAATATCCTATCGCCGATCACTGGCTGACCGTGAAGGTCACACTGCTCATCATCTATATCGTGCTCGGCGCCTATGGGCTGAAATACGCCAAGACCCCGCGCGCACGGCTCGGTTTCTGGCTCGCCGCGCTTGCGCTTTATCTTTATATTGTCTCCGTCGCCCGCGCCCATGACCCGCTGGGCGTCTTCGCGCTGCTTCTCTAACAATCCCGCCAGTCAAAAAAGCCAGCGGAAGGCGCGCTCCAGAAAGGTGCGCGCACCGGTGCGCACGGGCGCGCCATGGGCCATCAGTACCTGGGAGGCGGGCCAAGCGAGCACCCGGCGGAGCGCCTCGCGCGCGGCGCGGCGGCGGATGAAAGCGCGGCGGAATTTGCGCGGCACATGGGGCTCATCGCCCGTCATCAGATCGAGCTTTGCGATCAGCGCCCGCCAGCCGGAAAACCAGCCGGGCGGGAAATGCTGCAAGAGGTCGGTGAAAATCACCGTGCCGCTTTTTTCATGAAAGAACACCGCCTCATCGGTGATGAGATTGCCGGTGACGAGCACCTGGTCGATCTCCCCTTCCCAGGCGGCAGGCGGCGCATCTTCCAGGATGCCATCAAAGGTAAGGTCTTTGCGTTTTGCGGCGAGGCGCGCGGGCCCCCAGATCTCAGCCTCCGGAAAGGCGCTCTTCCACTCTGCAAGATAAAGATGATGGAGGGAATTGGGCGCTACGAGAAAACGCACCGTGCCCAAGGCCGCCACGTCTTCCCGCACGCCTTTGTCCAGCGCAACGGGCGACCAGATGAAAAGGCTCCCGCCGCCCAAGCGGATTACCGCCATGCGGAGAGGATAATGGAAACCGGCAACCTCAACTTCCGGCCCTTCCGCCGTCCATATCTCTTCTCCGATCGGCGCGAGCATCCCCATCTCCCCTGTCTTTGCAAAGCGCGCTGACCTGCGCGGCAAGCCTGTCTGCATACTTACATAGGAAAGCGCGGCGGGGTACTTATATGAAAAGCGCTATACGCAATGGGGCGCAATGGGGATGAGAAAGAATGAGCGAGAAAGACCGGCGGTTCTGGGACAAGGCCGCGCGCAAATACGCCGCTTCCGCTATCGCCGATGAGGAGGCCTTTGCCAGAACGCTCACCCGCGTGCGCGAACTGACGCCGCCTGGCGCGCGGGTGCTGGAGCTTGGCTGCGGCACGGGCACGGCGGCGCTGCGCCTGGCGGATGCCGCCGAGAGTTATCTTGGCACCGATATATCCGGGGAAATGATCGCCATCGCGAAAGAAAAGCTGGCAGATGCCGAGAACCGCGATCTTGCCCTGCGCCTCCGCTTCCGCGCCGCCACCGCCGAAACGCTCGCCGAAGAACCGGACTGCTATGACATTATTCTGGGGTTCAACTACATTCATCTGGCGGGCGATCTACCGGGAGCCCTGGCCCATATTCGCGCACTGCTTGCGCCGGGCGGGCTCTTCATTTCCAAAACGCCTTGCATCGGCGAGGTCAATCCGCTCCTCCGCCCGCTCATTCATCTTGCCATTCCGGTGATGCAGCTTTTCGGCAAAGCGCCCTCCGTCACCTCGCTCACCGCCGCTTCGCTTGAGGACGCGATCCGCGCCGCCGGATTCAGCATCGAGGAAACCGCGTATCACAGCGTAAAGAAAAACGACTGGCGGCCCTTTATCGTCGCCCGCGCGCCGCAATAAGAGAGCGGCTTAACGCCAGGCATCTTCGATATGGCGGGGCAGGGCGCGCGGGGAAATCAGCACCGCATCGAAGCGGATGTCTTTTCCCCAATGCGTCTTATGTTGAGCGATAAAGGCTTCCGCCGCCCTTGCAATGCGCGCTTGCTGGCGCGGCTGGATCGCCTCGCCCGCCGCCGCCTTATCCTCCCGGCGCTTGACCTCGACAAAGACAAGAAGCTTGCCGCGCGTCATGACGAGATCGGCCTCGCCGACCCCGCGCCGGTAATTGCGCGCGAGCAGGCGGTAGCCTTTCGCCCGCAGCCACCAAAGGGCAATCGTTTCGGCGCGTGCACCTCTACGCTGTGCTTCCTGGCGCTGCGTCTTGCGGCGCGCCTCGCTCATTCCCGCCCGCTCTCTTTCAGCTCGAGCGCGCGGCGGTACACCTCCTTGCGCGGCAGGCCGGTCATTTCGGTGACTTCCTTTACCGCTTCTTTGAGTGAGAGTTCGTCCATGGCCGAGGCAAGCAGTGTGTCGAGATCGCCTGCCTCGGGCCCGGTTTTGTCCGGCGGGCCGACCACCAGCACGATCTCGCCCTTGGGTGCGCCCGCCTCTTCATAATGAGCGGCAAGCTCAGCAAGGCCCGCGCGGCGCACCTCTTCGAATTTCTTTGTGAGCTCGCGCGTCACCGCCGCCTCGCGGGGACCGAACACATCCGCCATATCTTTCAGGCAGGCGGCGAGCCGGCGCGGGCTTTCGAGAAAGATCAGCGTGGCGGGAATATTTTTCAGCTCTTCAAGCACCGTGCGGCGCGCGGCTTCTTTAGGTGGCAGGAAACCTGAAAAGAAAAACCGGTCGGAGGGAAGACCGGAAAGAACAAGCCCCGCCAGCACGGAAGAAGCGCCGGGCAGACAGGTCACAGTATGTCCTTCCTCCTGCACCGCGCGTACGAGCTTATAGCCCGGATCGGAAATGAGCGGCATCCCGGCATCGGAGACCAGCGCCAAAGCCTCGCCCCGCGCCAGGCGGGCGAGGATACGCGGGCGCATTTCGGCGGCATTATGCTCATGGTAAGGCAGGAGCTGCACTTTCAGCCCGTGGATCTGCATCAGCCCGCCGGTGACGCGCGTGTCCTCGCAAAGCACCGCATCGGCTTTGGCGAGCACATCGAGCGCGCGCAGGGAGATGTCTCCCGCGTTGCCGATCGGCGTTGCGGTGACATAAAGGCCGGGGGCGAGGGCCCCGCGCGGCGCTAGTGCCTGTTTCTTATCTGTCACGGAGCACCCTTGCCTGGAAGAAATCCAGTTTTCGTCATCAAGGCGCCAAAGTGCCCGGCAATAGAGAAAAGCGCAATCACCGGCGCGCGGGGGCGGGGCTCCTTATGCAAAACGGGTCCACCTTCGCGGGAAAATGCGCTAGGCTGCGCGCCAGATGCAGTTTGAGAACAGGTTCAGGAGCCGGAGGCAGATGCCGGCTCCGGGTAATTCGGGCGGTTTTACAAGATGATGGTTTCCCGGGCAGTTTCCGCCCTTCTTTCCGCGGCACGCAGCAGCTCTCTTCTTCTTTCTCTTGGCCTTGCCGGTACGGGGCTTGCCCTTTCCGGCTGCGGACAAACGCCCAAAGACGTGCAAGTAACGCCGCCGCCCGGCGAGCGGCCCATTGCCGTGACCCCGCCGCCCGCCGATCTGCCGAAACTCGATACGGGCTCTTTCCTTACCCCGCCTCATATGGAAGGGCGCGAGCCGGTGCGCGTCGCCCTGCTTTTGCCGCTCGGCGCCTCGCAGAGCAATGTGCGCGCCGTGGCGGACGCACTGGCGAATGCCGGCCAGATGGCGCTTTTTGAAAGCGGCAATGCCGATATTCTGCTGATGCCGAAAGACACGCGCGGCACGGAGGCAGGCGCGGCAGCGGCCGCCGAAGAAGCGCTGCGCGAGGGGGCGGAAATCATTCTCGGGCCGCTCTTTGCCCATTCGGTAAGCGCCGTTGCCCCGCTCGCCGAGGCGCGCGGCGTGCCCGTCATCGCCTTTTCCACGGACAGCAATGTGGCCGGCGGCAATACCTATCTTCTGTCCTTCCTGCCCGAAGACAGCGTCACCCGCGTCATCGATTATGCAGGCCTGCAATCTTACGAAACCTTCGCCGCCTTCCTGCCGCAAACGGCGTATGGCGAGCGGGTGCGCGCGGCGTTCCTGCAGGCGCTCTCGGCCCGCGCGCTGCAGATCGACCGGGTGGAAACCTATCCCGCCGACGCCCAGGCCATGTTCGATCCGGCCCGCCGCCTTGCCCGCTATGACGAGCGGCGGGCGGCGCTGCGCGCGGAAAAAGCCCGGCTCAAGGAGGCGGGCGATACCGCCGCCCTCAAACGCCTTGAAGGGCGGGACACGATCGGCGATGTGCCCTTCGACGCGGTGCTTTTGGCCGCGGGCGGCACGGAGCTGAAATCCGCCGCGCCGCTTTTGCCCTATTTCGACATCGACCCGCGCAAGGTGAAATTCCTCGGCACCGGGCTTTGGGACGATCCTTCAACGCGGCTCGAGCCTGCCGTGCAGGGCGGCTGGTACGCCGCCCCGCCGCGCGAGGCGCGCGATGCCTTCTCCGCCCGTTACCGCTCTTATTTCGGGGAAACGCCGCCGCTCATCGCCTCGCTCTCTTACGATGCGGTGAGCCTGACCTCGGCGCTCGCGCGCGCGCCCGGCAAAGACGATTTCACCCGCGAGGCACTGCTCATCGAGGACGGCTTTGCCGGGGTGGACGGGATTTTCCGTTTCCTGCCCGACGGCACGAATGAGCGCGGCCTTGCGGTCTTCGAGGTGCAGTCTTCCGGACCCGTGCTGATCGATCCCGCACCGGCCAGCTTCCGCCCCCGCGCCTTTTAAAAGCGGCACGCGGGATGGTGCTTCGGCTTTATAATTTCTTCCGCAATTCGGCAGGACACCGGGTGCGTATCGCGCTCTCGCTCAAGGAGCTCGGCTACGAGTATGTTTCAGTCAATCTGCGCCCCGGCGCAGCGGAGCATCTGACACCGGAACAGGTGGCGCGCAACCCGCAGCGGCTCATTCCCGCGCTCGAACATGACGGCCAGATCATCGCGCAGTCCATCGCCATCATTGATTATTTAGAAGAGCTGAAGCCGGCGCCGTCGCTTTATCCTGAAGACCCTGTTACGCGCGCGCAGGCGAAGGCCTTTGCGCTTGTGATCACAAGCGAGGCGCATCCACTCAACAATCTGCGGGTGCTTCTTTATCTCGGTCGGGAGCTAAAGCTTTCAGACGAGCAGCGCGACGCCTGGTTCCGGCATTGGGCGGATCAGGCCATGTCCGGCCTTGAAAAAACGCTCGAGGCACGGGATGAGAAAACCCAGTTCGCTTTTGCCGATTATCCGACTGTTGCCGAAATTTGCCTTGCCGCACAGGCGACACGCATGAGCCAGGCGGGTATGACGCTCGACGCCTATCCGCGGCTCAAGGCACTGAATGAAAAATGTGCGGCGCTGCCCGCGTTTCAGAAAGCGGCGCCCGAAGCCCAACCCGACTATGTGGCGGGTATGTAAGGCTCACTCCACCAACAATTCACCGAGCAGCTTGTCGAGCACCATGCGTCCGCGCGCCGTGGCATAAAGCTGGCCGCCGCGCCGGGTGATGAGCCCGTCCTTTTCGAGCAGCGCAAGGCGTTTTTCTTCGATAATCCGTCCACTGAGTTTCTCATAACGGGCAAGCGGCACGCCTTCGGAGAGTCTCAGCCCCATCATCATCATTTCATCGCCCTGCTCGGCGGGCGCGATTTCTTCTGTCCGCGTCAGGCCGTGTCCGGCGCGCATCACCGCCGCCTGCCAGCGGGACGGCAGGCGTTCGGTTTCCGTCGCGATTTTTTTTCCTTCAACACTGAGCCGCCCATGCGCGCCAGGGCCTGCGCCCGCATAATCGCCGTAGCGCCAGTAAACGAGATTGTGCCGGCATTCGGCGCCGGGCTTTGCATGGTTCGAGACTTCATACGCCCCGAAGCCCGCCTTGGCGCAGACCTCTTGCGTCACCTCATAAAGCGTTGCCGCATCGTCCGCGCTGGGGGGCAGGAGCGAGCCTGCCTTAAAGAGTTTTTCGAAAGCCGTGCCGGGCTCGATGGTGAGCTGATAAAGCGAGAGATGATCGGCGGCATAAGAGATGGCTTCTTCAAGTTCGCGCCGCCAGGACGCCGGTGTTTGCGCCGGCCTAGCATAGATAAGATCGAAAGAGACACGCTCGAAAACATCGCGCGCGAGTTTGACCGCTTGCAAAGCCTCGCCCACCGAATGAAGCCGCCCAAGGAAGCGCAGATCATCGTCGCTCAGCGCCTGCACGCCGAGCGAGATGCGGTTCACGCCGCCGCCCTTATAGCCTTTCAGATAGGCCGTCTCGACGCTGGTCGGATTGGCCTCCATGGAAATTTCCGTGCCCTGGGGCATGTGCCAGAGTCCGGCCACCGCATCGATGAGCCTTGTGACCGCCTGCGGCGTCATCAGCGAGGGCGTGCCGCCGCCGAAGAAAAGCGAGGTAAGCGTGCGCGGCCCGGAAAGTGTGCGGAAATATGTCAGCTCACGGATGATGGCATCGATATAAGCCTCTTCCGGCACATCGCGCATGACATGGCTGTTGAAGTCGCAATAGGGACATTTCGACAGGCAGAAGGGCCAATGGATATAGACCCCGAAACCGCCTTCGGTTTCGGCGGGGGAAAGAGAGGCGGCGCGGGCGCTATCGTCCAGCGGCAAAGCAGGCATCCGTCAATTGCTTGAAAGCATCGGCCCGGTGCGACATGGCGTGTTTGCGCGCCGGGTCCATCTCCCCGAAGGTAGTCTCATGACCCTCCGGCTGAAAGACCGGATCGTAGCCGAAGCCTTTTTCCCCGCGCGGCGGCCAGACAAGCTGGCCATCGACGCGGCCTTCGAAATACTCCGCATGCCCATCCGGCCAGGCAAGCGCCAGCCCGCAGACGAAATGCGCGCTGCGGTCGCTCGCGCCCTTTTCGGCAAGCGCGCGCTCGACCTTTTCCATGGCAAGGCGGAAGTCTTTTTCCGGCCCCGCCCAGCGGGCCGAATAAATGCCGGGATCCCCGCCCAGCGCGTGGACGGCCAGGCCGCTATCATCGGCCAGCGCCGGCAGGCCTGAAGCTTCAGCAGCGGCACGGGCTTTCAGCTCCGCATTTTCGCGGAACGTGACGCCCGTTTCTTCCGGTTCCGGCAGGCCGAGATCGCCCGCCGATACCGTTTCGATACCGAAAGGAGAAAGCAAATCTCCGATTTCCCGCACCTTGCCCTGATTATGGCTCGCCACGACAAGTTTCGGTTCGGTGAAAAGACGCGCGCTCATAGTTGCTCCTTAGAGGATCCGCTCCTTATGCAAGCCCGCTTACTTGAGCCCGGCCGCCTCGTTCTGCAGGCGCACGAGATCGGCGATGGAGTCTTTAGCAAGGCCCATCAGCGCGGAAAGCTCGTCCTGCGAGAAAGGCTCGCCTTCCGCCGTGCCCTGGATTTCCACGATGCCGCCCGTGCCGGTCATGACGAAATTCGCATCCGTATCGGCGGTGGAATCTTCGGCGTAATCCAGATCGCAAACGGGCGTGCCTTCATAAATGCCGCAAGAGATCGCCGCCACATTGTCCTTGATCGGCGAGGCGGTGAGCATGCCGCGCTCCATCATCCAGGCGACGCATTGCTGCAGCGCCACCCAGCCGCCGGTGACGGAGGCCGTGCGCGTGCCGCCATCGGCCTGAATGACATCGCAGTCCACAGTGATCTGCCGCTCGCCCAGCGCCTTCATATCCACCACCGCGCGCAAGGAACGCCCGATCAGGCGCTGAATTTCCTGGGTGCGGCCCGACTGCTTGCCCGCCGAGGCTTCCCGGCGCATACGTTCATTGGTGGAGCGGGGCAGCATGCCGTATTCCGCCGTCACCCAGCCCTTGCCCTGGCCTTTCAGCCACGGCGGCGTGCGCTCTTCAAGGCTTGCGGTGCACAGCACATGCGTGTCGCCGAAGCGCACGAAGCAGGAGCCTTCGGCTTTTTTTGCATAGCCCGGCTCGAGGATAACGGGGCGCATTTCATGGGGGGCACGGCCGGACGGACGCATGGCATCTCCTGCTTTCAAGATGTGAGACTTTAAGGGGCGCACAAGACCGGGCGCGGGCTTATGTGTCAAGCAGGAGCGCACGCATAAGGGCAGGGCAATTGACGCAGCCCCATGGGCTGCCTAGATTTTTAGCCGTCAGATCAAGGCCTTCCGCCTTTTCCGGGGGCCGTTTCGAAGGAAAGCTGGTTCACGATGGTGGCCATCAGGGACATAAACGACCGCTCCCGCGAGATTTTCCGCGGGATCGTGGAAACCTATCTGGAGACGGGCGAGCCCGTGGGCTCGCGCTATCTCTCGCGCCATCTCGGCGTCGATCTGTCCGCCGCCTCGATCCGCAATGTGATGTCGGATCTGGAATCCCTCGGCCTGCTCTTTTCCCCGCATACCAGCGCCGGGCGCATCCCCACCGATGCGGGGCTTCGCATGTTCGTCGACGGGCTCTTGCAGGTCGGCATTCTCTCCGAGGACGAGCAAAGCCAGATCGAGACCCAGATCACTCAGTCCAATCAGGGCGCGGGCAGCGTGGAAGACGCGCTCAGGGAAGCTTCGATGCTGCTCTCGGGCCTCTCGCGCTGCGCCGGGCTGGTGCTCGCGCCCAAAACCGAATCCCGCCTCAAACATGTCGAATTCGTGCCCATGGATGCGCGCCGCGCGCTGGTCGTCATGGTCACCGAAGACGGGTCGGTGGAAAACCGCGTCATCGACCTTCCTCAGGGCCTGCCGCCTTCCGCACTGCAGGAGGCGACGAATTTCCTCAATGCCAAATTGCGCGGCCTTTCCGTCGCCGATGCGCGCCGCCGCCTGCAAGCGGAGATCGAGCAGACCCGGCGGGAGATTTCGGAACTGACGAGCCGCATCGTCGAGGAAGGCTTTGCCACCTGGTCGGGCGCTGGCGCACCGGCCTCGGGGCCCGATGCGCTGCTCTCCCGCTCGCTCATCGTCACCGGCCAGTCGCGTCTTCTCGATGATGTCACCGCGATGGAGGATCTCGAGCGCGTGCGGCTGCTCTTCGAGGAGTTGGAAAACAAGACCGATGTCGTGCAGCTTCTCGGCCTTGCCGAGGAAGCGGAAGGGGTGAAACTTTTCATCGGCTCGGAAACGAAACTCTTCGGCCTTTCCGGCTCTTCCGTCGTCGTCAAACCGTTCCGCGACCAGGACCGGCAGATCGTCGGGGTGATCGGCGTCATCGGCCCGACGCGTCTCAATTACGCGCGCATCATCCCCATGGTCGATTATACGGCCGGTGTCGTCAGCCGCCTGCTCAGCCGCGGACCCTTAAGCTGAAAGGCGCGTGGCAGGCCCATGCCTTGACACGGGCGGTGAGGAAGCGCATCTCTTGCCCGTCTTTCACCGGACACGTTTCGAACCGTTAAGAACAGGACGCTTTAAAGCCCATGAGTGAGGAAAAACCGGCCAAGACCCCGTCTGACGACACGCCGCAGGAAAACGGCGAAAGCGCGCCGGACGCCGGTGCCCAGATGGGCGCGGAGGCGGCGGCTGCCGTCAATGAGGACCCCTCCATTCTGGAAGGCGAGGAGGGCGGCAAAGACGCGCTCGAGGCCGAGCTTGCCGAAACCAAGGACCGGCTTTTGCGCCTTGCCGCCGAGCTTGAAAACACGCGCCGCCGCGCCGAGCGCGAGAAGCAGGACGCGGCCCGTTACGGGGCTGCCAGCTTTGCCCGCGACGTCCTGTCCGTTGCCGACAATCTGCGCCGCGCTATCGATGCTGTGCCCGAAGAAGAACGCGCCAATGCCAGCGCGATCATCGAAGGCGTGGAAATGACCGAGCGCGCGCTGCACTCGGCCTTCGAGCGCCATGGCATCAAGCCCATCGCGCCGGAGCCCGGCGACAAGTTCGACGCCAATTTCCATGAAGCCATGTTCGAGATCCCGAATACGGGCCTGCCGAACGGCGCCATCGTGCAGGTGGTGGAGACCGGCTACATGATCGGCGACCGGCTTTTGCGCGCTGCCCGCGTCGGACTTGCCAAGGGCGAGGCAGGCGGCAATGGCGGCGGCGCCGGCGGCAAGGTCGACACGACCGTCTAAGCCGGCCCGCCTTACCGGCCATTCTCCCGGCAGCGTCATCAAGGTGACATAGAAGAAAGCTAGGAAGGGACCCCGCGAGTGACCCCCGGTCACTGTCATCTGTCCTGCGCGAGGTCCCTATGGAACGCACCGCCCCTGCCCGTCCGCTTTTCGAGGAACGCGAGAGCGCTATTCTCACCGCCGCGCGAGAGCTTTTTCAGCGCGAAGACTGGGAACTCGTAACGATCGACGAGATCGCGGCGAAAGCACAGATCGGCAAGGGCACGGTCTATAAGCATGTGGCGAGCAAGGACGAGCTTTATGCGCGCCTTGCCATGGAGATCGACCGGCGCCTTCTGGCGCGGATCGAGGCGATTGACGATGCAGCTCCGCCGCTCGATCAGCTTGCCGCTTATATCGCCGCCTTCTGGCAACTTGCGGACCTGCCGCCCGAAGAGCGTAATCTCATGCAATATTGCGGGCGGGTCAGTTTCCGCCGCCGCCTGCCCGTGCCCATGCGCGCCAATTGGGGGATGACCGAGCAGCAATTGCGCGACCGGCTGCTTGCCATTTTACGCGCCGGGGTCAGCGCCGATCTTATCGAACCGCGGCCCGACGATTTGCTGCTTTTCGGCGTCCAATCCGCCCTGCACGGGGCGGTGCGCCTTGCCTGGCGCTCGGGCTCCGGCAGCGGGCGGCCGGAACGGGCGGGCGAGCTTATCCGCTTCATCCTGACCGGCATTGCCACGAAACAGGGCCGCAAGCACCTCAAAAAAGGCCTCGCGCTTTCCGCCTGACGCGCCCATTCCCCCGCCTTGCCGCACAATTGCACACCTGCCTGCGCGGGGATGGGCAAAGCCATGGCTTGAATTCGCGCGCCTCAACCCGAAGAATGATCCGGACCCGGCACGTGCCAACGAGATTCACGCCGGGCGAGGGGATGAGGAGGACCTTTCATGCAGGATATGACCGAGCTCTATCTGGCCGCCGCGCTTTTCATGGGGCTGCACCTGGTAATTTCCGGCACCGTGCTGCGCCGGATCATCACCGATATGATCGGCGAGAAAGTCTATATGGCGCTCTTCTCGCTGGCCTCGATCGGCGCCATCGTCTGGCTCGCCGTGAGCTACAACGAGGCCGTGGTCAGCGCGGACAATACCGTCTACTGGCAGGCGCCGGTGTGGCTTGCCCATTCGGGCGCGCTGATCCTGCTGGTGGCTTTTCTCATCGGCGTGCCCGGTCTTTTAACGCCGAACCCCACCTCCGTGGGCGGGGAAGCGGCGGCGGAAAAAGAAGATGCCGTGCAAGGCATGGTGCGCATCACCCGCCATCCTTTTCTCTGGAGCGTCATTATCTGGGCGGCGTTTCATTTGGGGGTGAACGGGGACCGCGCGTCGCAGGCGCTTTTCGGCACCTTTCTCACCGTTGCGCTGGTGGGCACTTTTTCCATCGACCGGAAACGAGCCAAGAAAATGGGGGAGAGCTGGCGCAAGTTTGCCGGGCAAACCTCGAACCTGCCATTCGTAGCGATTCTGAGCGGGCGCACAAAACTCGCGCTCGGCGAAATCGGCTGGTGGCGTCCTCTGGCTGCGGTGGTGCTTTGGGCGGCGGTGCTGATGACCCATGAAATGGTCTTCGGCGTTTCGCCCTTCCTGCGCTAAGCGGAAGGGCGCTGCAGCGCGCTTTAAAGATAGACGATCATGTTCTGGGGGGCAGGCTCGCTGGGTTCCGCCGGCACACTTGCTACAGGCGAATCCGTACGCTCGCCCATCCTGCGCGGCAGGCGAATCTTGAACGTCGAGCCACGGCCGGGCTGGCTTTCCACATCGATCGTCCCGCCCAGCCCTTCGACCAGTGATTTGACGATGGCAAGGCCGAGCCCCGTGCCGCCCGCATCATTACCCTGGCGGGCCACCCGGTAGAACGGGGTAAAGACGCGCCGGCGCGCGTCTTCGCTCAGCCCGCAGCCCGTATCGCTGACGCAGAGCAGAAGCCCGTCCGGCCCATCTTCGTTCAGGCGCACATCGACATAACCCCGGTCGGTAAACTTGATCGCATTGGAGACAAGGTTCGTCACGATCTGGCGCAGCGCCTGCGTATCCGTGGTCAGCGGAATGGAAGGGCCGGGCTCGAACTGCACCGAAATATCGGGCTTGGCCTCGGCAAGCGGCGCGATCAGGCGCAGGCTTTCGGAAACGACTTCACGGGCCTCGGCTTTTTCGAGCTTCAGATTGATCTCGCCCGCCTCCATGCGCGAGAAGTCGAGGATCTGATTGATGAGGCCGAGCAAATGGCGGCCCGAGCGGCGGATGTCGCCGGCATATTCGCCGTAGCGGTCGTCGGAATGGGACCCATAGGTTTCCCGCTCGATCACTTCGGCAAAGCCGAGGATCGCATTGAGCGGCGTTCTCAGCTCATGGCTGATATTGGCAACGAAGCGGTCGCGCATACGCATCGCCGCTTCCGCCGACGTGCGCGCTTCTTCCGCATCGCGCCGCGCGCGGTCTGCCTGCTGGGCATAGCGGATCATTTCTTCGGAGGCATGCTGCCAGACTTTCGCGCGCTGGCGGTCGGCCAGCTGCTCCTGGCGGAAGACCGAGAGCACATAAAGCACCGAGATCGCCGCCGCCTGGCTGCCCAGAATGCTGACGAAGGTCACGGTCAAGGGATCGGTGAGAATGTCCGCGCCGGTATAGACGAGAAAAAAGACCGAAATGGCGCAAAGCGAGGCGAAGCCGCTCCAGCACATCATCTGCGCGCGCCGCACCGGCTGCGTCGCCACCGCGATCAGATAGGCGATCACCGCCCAGGCGGCAAAGTGAATGCCGTAATCGGTCCCGAGCCCCTGGCTCAGCGAGTTGAGAAAGCCGGTGCCGATATAGCCCATGATCCCCCAGTAAAGCCAAAAGATGACCCGGGGAATATGTTTGTGACGCGCCGGATTGACCGTGAAATAGAAGATCGTCGGCGCCACGAATACGACGAAAAGCGGTACGGCAATATATTCGAACAGGCCCGCACGGCCCGTCATGACGACGAAGACGGATTGATGGATAACCGAGATCAGCGCCGCCGCGGCCACGATATTCAGCATCTTGGCGAAGAAGGGCGGCACCTGCTGGCGCGCGGTATCCGGCGCGCCGTCCGTTTCGAGCGGCATGGCCTCTCCCGGCTTTACGCCGGGCGCGGACTCGGGCACTTCCCCGCGCGCGTCATGCGCCGGGTTGAACCGCCCGTTTTTGATGGCCGTTAGGATCACTGCGCCACTCGCCAAATTTTAATCGAATGGCATCTTGGCCCCTAAGCGGTTACGGCAAGGCAAAGAAAACTGGTTAATAACCTGTTTTTTCATAGGTCTATTGGGGGCTTATTGGCGGATTTCCTTAAATCACGGCCTTAACCCTTAAATTCTTTCAGCCGGTGCTCTCTTTGCCGGGGGCCTTGTTGGCGGGGGCCCAGTTGACGGGGGCTTTGCCGCCATGTGCTTCTTCCAAGAGCCAGGCGCAAAAGGCGCTCACATCGGCGCGGGTCTCGCTCACGGGCGCGGTGACGACGTAATAAGCGGAGCTCGTCTCCAGCATCAGATCGAAGGGCCGCACGAGCCGTCCATCCTGCAAGGCTGCCGCCGCCAGCGCCTCATCGGCGAGCGCCACGCCCTGACCCATCGTCGCCGCCTCGAGCGCCAGGTGCCCGTCATCGAAGATCGGCCCGCGGGCCGCGTCCACGTCCTCCGCGCCCGCCGCCTTCAGCCAGGCCGCCCAGTCTTCGGTCGTATCCTCGTGAATGAGAGTGAAGCGGGAAAGATCATGCGGGCTTTGCAGCGGCGTTTCCTCACCGATCAGCGCCGGGCTGAGCACGGGGAAAGCGGCGGCGCCCATGATCTTTTCCGACTTAAGGCCCGGCCAGGTGCCGCGCCCGTAGCGGATCGCCACATCCACATCGCCCTTCGTCAGATCCACCATTTCCGGGGTCGGTACGAGATGAAGGCGCAGATTGGGATGGCGCTGATAGAAGCGGTCAAGACGGAGCACCAGCCAGCGGGCGGCAAAGGCCGGCTCGACGCTGACCACCACCGCCCGGTCCTCGGCCATGCGGGTGACGGCGCGCACCGCATCGTTCATCCCGTCAAAGGCGCGGGTCAGCGGGCCGAGCAGGCGCTCGCCCGCCTGGGTGAGATGCACCGCGCGGCCCGAGCGGCGGAAAAGCGCGCAGCCCAGCCACTCCTCCAGCCCCCGGATCTGATGGCTGATGGCGGAATGGGTCACGGAGAGCTCTTCGGCGGCGCGGCTGAAACTGAGATGACGGGCCGCCGCTTCGAAGCTGCGCAGCATGGATAAGGGCGGCAAGCGTCTGCTCATGATCTTTCTCCGGGTTTCACCACGCCCATCCATAGCCTGCGCCGGGATGTCGCACATGTGAAATTACCTCACATATATCATGAAAAATGATCGTTTGTCATTTTTTGAATGAACCGCCATATAAGCCCCGTAGAGACGAGAGTGCTTTACTCTCAAAGGAGATTATCATGAACCCAATTCGTGGATATATGGATGGAATGGCGGCGAGCTACGCCACCGCTACCTTCCTTACCCCGGTTCAGCGCATGCCCCAGGGCGCGCATGTACCGGCGCGGGCCGCGATGCGGGATGTGACGGCCCGCCCGCAAGGCTCGGCCCTTCGCTTCCTGACGTCGCACGCGGCCTCGAAACTGGCCTTGCGTACGGGTGGTGCGGCTCTGGCCCTTCTGGCCGTCGCCGCACTGATCCAGTAAGCGGCGCTTAAAACACCTATAGACCGGGCACCCCCCAACGTTTTGCGTTTGTCCGGTTCTTTGAAACCCCTGGCCGGTTCCCCCAATCCCCGGCCGGGGGTTTTTTCATGCGCCCTTCAAGGCGCCGTCACCCGGCGCAGGGTGAGGTTGAGCCGCCCGCCGCCGGGCAAAAGTCCGCTCGAACCGCCCAATATCCGGTCGATGCCGTGAAAACGCAGCCGCGAGGGGCCTTCCAGGATCAGCACATCGCCTGAATGCAGGAGAAGCTGGCGGGAAGGGTCGGACCGCTTCAGCCCGCCAAGGCGGAACCTTGCCGAATCCCCGAGCGACACCGAGAGAACCGGCGCATCGAGCGCCGCTTCGTCGCGGTCCTGATGGGCACCCATTTTCGATCCGGGTCCGTAATAGTTTATCAGACAGGCTTCCGGCGGGCCGGGATAGGCGGTCAGCCGCGCCCAAAGCTCCAGCAGAAGCTCAGGAATAGGCGGCCAGGGCGCGCCGGTTACCGGGTGGCGGGGCTCATAGCGGTAGCCTTTTTCCTTATCCGTCAGCCAGCCGAGCGGGCCCATATTGCTCATGCGCACGGACATTGGCTTGCCGGAGCGCGGCAAGCGCGGCTCATAGAAAGGTGCTTCTTTGAGAGCCGCTTCCACCGCGCCCCGCAGCGCCTCCTGGCGGCGGCGGCCCAGAAGAGATGGGTAATAGCGCACCCCTTCCGGCAGGCCCGGAATGGGCTGGGGCAGATCAGCCAAGTTTTGCAAAAAGCTTAAGGACATGGGGGCCTGTCAACTTTCTCACTACTTTTTGATGCAAGACTAGCTTCTTGGGGGATGAGGGTGCCAGCGGCGCCCGAAGTGAGTAAAGATGCTGGACCAGAACAAGCGGTCACACAATAAGCGCGCGCGGATGCGGGATTTCGAAGATGCCCCGCTCGCCGCCTTTCTGCACAAGGTGCTGACCCGGCGCGGGATCACCCAGGCCACCTTGTGGCTGACGGTCATGGTCGTCGCCTTTGCGACCAGCGTCACCGGTCTCTTCTACTGGCTGATCGATGCGCCCCTGCAATATATCCTGATCGGTGTCGGGCTCGCCTTTTCCATGACGGCAGTTACGACGCCGCACCTGGGGCGCATGAGCTTCAAGCGCATGCTGCAGCTTTACGATGCCAATGGCGCGCTGCGCGAGGCGGTGGCGCGGGCGGAAGCCGCCGACGCCTCGAAATCGAAACTGCTTGCGACCGTCAGTCACGAAATCCGCTCACCGCTTTCCGGCATGTTGGGTCTCGTCGAGCTTTTACAGAAGCGGCGCAATGATGAAAGCCCGGATGAGCATCTGGCGGTGCTGAAGGAAACCGGCGAAGGCATGCTGCGCACGCTGAACGATCTGCTCGATCATGCCAAGCTGGAAGCAGGACAAATGGAGCTCGATCCCGACGCCGTAAACCTGCCGCGCTTTCTGGCGCGCACGAAACTCTTCTGGGAAGGGCGGGCGGCCGAAGCGGGCCTGCATTTCGAACTGCGCCTTGCGCCCGGCACACCGGAGCAGATCCATACCGACCCGCACCGCCTCGGCCAGGTGCTCAACAATCTGATTTCCAATGCGCTGAAATTCACCAAGCACGGCACCATCACGCTGAGCGCGGGACCGGCGGGCGATGAGAGCGGCGAGGGGGCAAGCGCTTTCAGTCTCGCCGTTACCGATACGGGCATCGGCATGGACGAGGCGGCGCAGGAACGCGTCTTCACGCCTTTCAGCCAGGCCAGCGCGCAGACCGCCAGCGCCTATGGGGGTACGGGGCTCGGCCTTTCCATCTGCCGCTCGCTGACGCAGCTGATGGGCGGGCATTTGAGCCTTGAAAGCGCGCCGGGCAAAGGCACGCGCGTGCGCCTTCTCCTGCCGCTGAAAAGCCCGCAGGCGGAAGCGCAGGCAACCCTGCAAGGCGGGCGCATCCGGCACGTGTGACCGGATGGCCGCTTAATTTTCCATCCTGAAAGAGAAAACCGTCAGCCGGTGAAGCGGCCGATCGTGCGCTGCAGGCTTTCGATCTTTATCTGCGTCTTCGATGAAAGAAAGACTTCCGTCCCGGCAATATCGTTGCCCCGCTTGGCCAGCGCATCATATTCGCGCTGCTCGGCGGGCGAGAGCTCGTTGAAAAGGCGCGGCGGCACCAGCGAGGCGATCTGCCGTGTCGTATTCGTCAGCTGGCGAATGTTCGACTCGTTTTTCGGGTTGCGGAAGAACTGGCGCTGATAGTTCTGCTCCAGCTTGCGCAGGCGTTCCAGCCGCGCCTGCTTTTCCCCGCGCAGCGGCGGTTCCAGGAGCGCGTCGATCTTGTCCTGGATTTCCTTTAGCTTCGGGTTGGAATCGATGTCCACATAGCGCTTGCCGAGGATTTTGTAGGATTCCTCGAAAAGCTGGATGCGCCGCTTTTCGAGCCTGTCGGAGAGGCCCGCCGGGCTCTGGTTCCGCTCGATCTGCTGGATCTCGGCCCGCGCCTCGGCAAGGCGGCGGGACTGCGGCTCGGAAATATTCGGGTTAAAGCCCTGAAGGCGCTGGATCTGCTTTTCGATGCCCGAAACGATCAGCTCGTTCTGACCGGCCGCCTGGGCGCCGATCGTGATGCTGGTGATGTTGGAGAGAAGGGCGCTGCCTTTCAGCCCCGGCGCGCTTTGCGCCAGTCTTGAAAAGACCGATCCGCCGCCCAGTCCGGAAATTGCCATATCTTATAGTCTCCGCGTCTTTCGCCGCTCATCCCCATTTATCCAATGCCGACGCTACCGCTGAAAGATTAATCGGATATTTACCCCAAAAGCCCGTTAACGCCCCCGCGCTTTTGGGGTATGAGAGGCCCCAAGCTGCCCCCTGCCTTTTCGGGCATCTGCGGAGTTGCCCGGGAAAGGCTCAAGGAAGGCGGCAATGTGATTAAATTGTCTCACCTGTGGCCTGAGAGCCTTGCGGGGCCCGGTCCGCCTTCATATATACGCCCTAACCGGTTGAAACCGTTTCCAAATCCATTTAGGGGACCGGCATGGGTGCTATGAAGGCCCAGGCGGTCTGCCGCAAACAATGAGGAAAGATATGGGAAAAGTTATCGGCATCGACCTTGGCACGACGAACTCGTGTGTCGCGGTCATGGAAGGTACGCAGCCCAAGGTTATTGAAAATTCCGAAGGCGTCCGCACGACCCCGTCGATGGTCGCCTTTACCGAAGACGGCGAGCGGCTTGTCGGCCAGCCGGCGAAACGCCAGGCGGTAACGAACCCCGAAGCCACGCTTTTCGCCATCAAGCGCCTGATCGGCCGCTCCTATGACGATCCCACCACGAAAAAAGACAAGGACATGGTGCCTTACGCCATCGTCAAAGCCGACAATGGCGATGCGTGGGTGGAAGCGCGCGGCGAGAAATATTCGCCGCAGGAAGTTTCCGCTTTCATTCTTCAGAAGATGAAAGAGACCGCCGAAGCCTCGCTCGGCGAAAAAGTGACGCAGGCCGTCATCACCGTTCCCGCTTACTTCAACGACGCCCAGCGCCAGGCAACGAAAGACGCCGGTAAGATCGCGGGCCTTGAAGTCTTGCGCATCATCAACGAACCGACCGCGGCGGCCCTTGCCTACGGCCTCGACAAGAAAGACGGCAAGACGATCGCCGTTTACGACCTTGGCGGCGGCACGTTCGACATTTCGGTTCTGGAAATCGGCGACGGCGTCTTCGAAGTGAAATCCACCAACGGGGACACGTTCCTCGGCGGTGAAGACTTCGATATGCGCATCATCGATTATCTTGCCGACGAATTCAAAAAAGAGAACGGCATCGATCTGCGCTCCGACAAGCTGGCGCTGCAGCGTCTGAAGGAAGCAGCGGAAAAAGCCAAGATCGAACTTTCCTCCGCCACGCAGACGGAAGTGAACCTGCCCTTCATCACCGCCGACCAGTCGGGCCCGAAGCACCTGACGATGAAACTGACCCGCGCGAAACTCGAAGCGCTGGTCGAAGACCTCGTCAAACGCACCATCGAGCCGTGCAAGAAGGCGCTCGCGGATGCGGGCCTGAGCGCCGGCGATATCGACGAAGTGGTGATGGTGGGCGGCATGACGCGCATGCCCAAAGTGCACGAAGCGGTGAAAACCTTCTTCGGCAAGGACCCGCATAAAGGCGTGAACCCGGACGAGGTTGTCGCCATGGGCGCGGCCATTCAGGCCGGCGTGCTGCAGGGCGATGTGAAGGACGTGCTGCTGCTCGACGTCACGCCGCTCTCGCTCGGCATCGAAACGCTGGGCGGCGTCTTTACCCGCCTGATCGAGCGCAACACGACCATCCCGACGAAGAAGAGCCAGGTCTTCTCCACCGCCGAAGACAATCAGTCGGCCGTGACGATCCGCGTCTTCCAGGGCGAACGTGAAATGGCCGCCGACAACAAGCTGCTCGGCCAGTTCGATCTCGTCGGCATTCCGGCGGCCCCGCGCGGTGTGCCGCAGATCGAGGTGACCTTCGACATCGACGCCAACGGCATCGTTTCCGTCGGCGCCAAAGACAAGGCGACCGGCAAGGAACAGTCGATCCGCATTCAGGCCTCCGGCGGTCTTTCGGACGATGACATCGAACAGATGGTCAAAGACGCCGAAGCCCATGCCGACGAAGACAAGAAGCGGCGCGAGGAAGTGGAACTGCGCAACCAGGCCGAAGGGCTGGTGCATGCCACGGAAAAAACCCTCGAGGACAATGCCGACAAACTCTCCGATGACGTGAAGGGCCCGGTTCAGGACGCGCTCGGCGAACTGAAAACCGCGCTCGAAGGCACGGACATGGACGAAGTGCGCGCCAAGCTCGAGGCGCTGACGCAGGCTTCCATGAAACTCGGCGAAGCGCTTTATGCCGCCAGCCAGGCGGAAGAAGGCGCGGAAGGCGACAACAGCTCCGAGGAAGCTCAGGGCGATGACGTCGTCGATGCCGATTTCGAAGAAGTCGACGACGAAAACAAAAAGGACGCCTCCTAAAGGAGGGGACGCGGCGCGGGGCGGGAAACCGTCCCGCGCGCCCTTTCTGACGGGTGAATGAAATGTCCAAACGCGACTATTACGAAGTCCTGGGTGTCGAGCGGTCCGCCAATGCGGATGAGCTGAAAAAAGCCTATCGCAACCTCGCCAAAAAATATCACCCCGACCGCAATCCGGGCGACGCGGAAGCCGAGCACAAGTTCAAAGAGCTGAACGAAGCTTATGACGTGCTGAAAGACGAACAGCAGCGCGCCGCCTATGATCAATACGGTCATGCCGCTTTCGAAAACGGCATGGGCGGCGGTTTCCGGGGCGGGCCCGGCTTCGGCCCGGATTTCTCGTCCTCCATGTCGGATATTTTCGACGATCTCTTCGGCGAATTCATGGGCGGGCGCCGGGGACGGCGCGGCGATGGCGGCCGGGCGCGCGGCGCGGATTTGCGCTACAATATGGAAATCACGCTCGAGGAAGCTTACGAGGGCAAGAAGGCGCAGATCCGCGTGCCCACGCAAGTGGCCTGCGAGACCTGCTCGGGCACCGGCGCCAAGCCCGGCTCCAGCCCCGTCACCTGCCCGGCCTGCCAGGGCGTGGGCAAGGTGCGCGCGCAGCAAGGCTTTTTCACCATCGAGCGCACCTGTCCGCAATGTCATGGCCGCGGCCAGATCATTCAGGACCCTTGCACCGATTGCGGCGGGGCGGGCCGGGTGCAGACCGAACGCACGCTGGCGGTCAATATTCCCGCCGGGGTGGAAGACGGCACGCGCATCCGCCTTGCCGGCGAAGGCGAAGCCGGGCTCCATGGCGGGCCGGCGGGCGATCTCTACATCTTCCTCTCGCTGCAGCCGCACAAGCTCTTCCAGCGCGACGGGGCGGACCTCTTCTGCCATGTGCCGCTCTCGCTGACGACGGCGGCCCTTGGCGGTGAGATCGAGGTGCCGACGCTTGCGGGCACCAAGGTGAAAGTAAAAATCCCCGAAGGCACCCAGGCGGGCAAACAGTTCCGCCTGCGCGGCAAAGGGATGCCGGTGCTCCACGCGCGCCAGTTCGGCGACCTTTATATTCAGGTGGGTGTGGAAACGCCGATGAACCTCTCCAAGCGGCAAAAGGAATTGCTCAAAGAATTCCAGGAGGCCTCCAGCGAGGACACGAGCCCGGAAAGTTCCGGCTTCTTTGCCAAGGTCAAAGGCTTCCTCGACGGGCTGCAAAACAATTAAGGGCCGCCTCAAGCGGCCCTTTTTCTTTGTCCAGCCCCCCGTCCCCGGCCCGCATCAATCTCAGGCAAATTTTATGTGTTTCTGAGGCAACAGTGTGGGCTTGTCATCTTGCTGTCACACGATTGTTAGCCCGCCGTCACACAGGGTGCCTACACCTCCTCTCGACCGGGGCAATTTCCGCCTTACGAGGAGATAGATATGTTTAAGAAAGCTCTGCTGGGGGGCGTTGCGTTTGCTGCGCTTTCTCTTGGCACCGCCGGTGCCTCCTTTGCTGGATACGACGTGAATGCGCGTATCGATGCACTTGAAAACGAACTTCGCGCACTCAAGTCGCAGGTCGACGCGCGCGATGCGAAAATCGAAGCTCTGGAAGCCAAAACCACGGGCATCGAAAACTTCCCGAAATTCGACGGCAAGAAGCTGAAGATCACGTCGGCTGACGGCAAATACTCGATGGAACTCTTCGGCCGCATTCAGATCGACGCGTCGATCGCGGACCAGGACGACCTGCAGAACGGCCATGACATCGGCGCCGGCGTTGAACTGCGCCGCACCCGTTTCGGCCTGAAGGGCAAGCTCGGCGGCGATTTCGAATATAAGATCGAAGCCGGCTTCGATGCCGCCAACGACTCCGTTGATCTGGAAGAAGCCTACATCTCTTACGTGGGTTGGGATCCGGCAGAACTGACCGTCGGTAAGTTCAAAATGCCGTACAGCCTTGAAGAGCAGACCTCTTCGCGCTTCATCTCGTTCCTTGAACGCGGCAACAACAACGTCTTCGCACCGGGCAAAAACCTCGGCGGCGGCGTGAGCTTCGGCGGCGACAATTACGGCGTCAGCGTTGCTTACATGTTTGCCGGCGATCTCGTCGACGGTTCGGACGATGGCTTCGAAGAAGACAACGGCATCGTGGCCCGCGCCACGGTTGCGCCGATGTTCGACAAGAAGGGCGGCTCGCTCCTTCACCTCGGCCTTTCGAGCTACTACCTGAGCGATCAGGACGGCACGGCCCGTTTCCGTCAGCGCCCCGGCATTCACAATGCCGACCGTCTGGTGGACACCGGCACGATCGCCAATGTGGACGACACCTGGTCGATCAACCCGGAAGTCGCCTTCGTGGCAGGCCCCTTCTCCGCACAGGCTGAATATGCCTGGACGCAGGTCGGCCGCACCAACGGCAACTCCGACATCGACCTGCATGGCGGCTATGTGTACCTGAGCTACTTCCTGACCGGCGAATCCCGCGCCTCCACCTACAAGGCGGGTTCGGGCAAATTCGACCGTCTGAAAACGGAAGGCGCCTGGGAAATTCTCGCCCGTGTGTCTTACCTCGACCTGGAAGACAATGGCCTGGTCGCCGCCGACCGCGGCGAGCAGACGGATTACACGCTCGGCTTGAACCACTACTTCAACCCGAATGTCCGCGCCATCGTCAACTACGTCTATGCCGATGTGGATCACCCCACCGGCGCAACGCAGGACGAAGAAGCCCACTCCCTCGGCGCTCGCCTCGCTGTGGACTTCTAAGAAGCGACCCCTCGCAGTCAGTCGCTTTGCCGCCCGGTCTTCGGACCGGGCGGTTTTTTATTGAGTAATGACTAGCGCTTTAAGCCCGGAAATTAACGAGCCCTTACTTTTGAAACGACCGTTGTTCACTTCATAAAATAAATGTCCTCCGGTCACGGAGGATTTAAGCCGGTCTTAACCCGCCCCGTTACAAAACTGTCACATTCCCGGCATCAAGCCGAAACGAGGGATGGGACAGATGAAGAAAACGAACGCTGTGCTGGCGGGCCTTGGCCTTGCAAGCATGCTCGCAAGCCCGGCCTTTGCCGGCTATGACGTCAACTCGCGCATCGATGCGCTCGAAAACGAGCTGCGCGAACTCAAAAGCCTGGTCGTGGAACGCGACGCTCGGCTGCAGGAACTCGAAACCCGCACGGCCGATCTTTCCGATCTGCCGAAGTTCGATTCCAAGAAACTCCAGATTTCCAGCCGTGACGGCAATTGGTCGATCCGCTTCGGCGGCCGCCTGCATCTCGATGCAACGATCGTTGATGACGATGTGACGCAGATCGGCAATGGCGCCGAGATCCGCCGCTTCTGGTGGGATGTGTCGGGCAAGGTCGCGGGCGACTGGAAATATAAACTCCAGGTCGGCCTCGAGAACGATCAGGTCCGTATCAAAGACGCTTATATCGCCACGGATGTGGGCGGCGTGTCGGTGACCGTGGGTAACCACAAAGAACCTTATTCGCTCGAAGAACTGACCGGCTCCAACTACATCACCTTTATCGAACGCGCGCTGCCGAACGTTTTCGCGCCGAGCCGCAATATCGGTATCAGCGCCAATACGGGCGGTGACAATTGGGGCGTGGCCGCCGGTTTCTTCACCGACGGCATCAATAATGGCGGCATCAACAACCAGACGACCGACTGGGCCGTGACGGGCCGCGCGCATTACGCGCCGATCGCCGAAGCGACCCGCGCCGTGCATCTGGGTGTTGCCGGCAGCTACCGCGGCGTTGAAAACGACACGGTCAGCTTCAACCTGCGCCCCGAGTTCAACGATGGCCGCGGCATCATCAATACCGGCGCCGTCAACAATGTGGACGAGATGATCCAGGTCGGCCCGGAAGCCGCCGTGGTCTTCGGCCCCTTCTCGCTGCAGGGCGAATATCACTGGACGACGGTCGAGCGCACCGCCGGCCTCGGCGATGCGGACCTGGAAGGCGGCTATGTTTTCGCCAGCTGGTTCGTGACGGGCGAGTCGCGTCCCTATAACGCCAAGAAGGGCACCTTCGGCCGCGTGAAGGCGGAGAACGCCATCGAGCTTGCCGCCCGCTATTCCACCGTCGATCTGTCGGAGGCCAGCGCCGCCGCCACGAATGGCGAGGAAGACAACTACACGCTCGGCGCCAACTATTACTTCAACCCGAATGTCCGCCTGATGCTGAACTACGTTCATGCCGAAGTGGACCGGGTCGCCGCCGGAACGGATGAAGATATCGACGCTGTGGTTTCGCGTATCCAGCTCGACTTCTAATAGGAGCGGGCAGGGAGCCTTCCCCGCCCGGACCCAAATCAGGATCAGCCGCCATGCCGTAAGGTATGGCGGCTTTTTCTTTGGGGCGGCCTCAGCCCCCGGGCGCCCCTTAGCGGATTTACGCCTTCCCCTTCCCCTGATATACCGCCCGGGCGCCTTTTGAGGCGCGATGTGAGATATCCGGGGTATTCCCATGAGCGAGATCAAGATTGCGATTGCAGGAGCAGGCGGGCGCATGGGCCGGCAATTGCTGGCGCAGGTGCTGGAGACCGAAGGCTGCACCCTTTCCGGCGGCACGGAGCCGGAGGGCTCGCCGCATATCGGCGCGGATCTGGGCCTTCTTGCCGGGCGCCCCGAGCCGCTCGGCATCGAGGTTTCCGCCGATCCCTTGGCCGTTTTCAAGGATGCGGATGCGGTGATCGACTTCACGGTACCCGAGGCGAGCTGCGAACATGCCGCGCTTGCCGCTCAGGCGCGCATCGTCCATGTCATCGGCACGACCGGCTTTTCCGAGGAGGACAACGCGAAGATTGCCGCTGCCGCGCGCCACGCGACGATCATCAAGGAAGGCAATATGAGCCTCGGGGTCAACCTGCTGGGCTCGCTGGTGCGCCAGGTGGCCGCCATTCTCGATGCGGACTGGGACATCGAAATTCTGGAAATGCACCATAAGCACAAGGTCGATGCGCCGTCCGGCACCGCGCTTTTGCTCGGCAATGCGGCGGCGAAGGGGCGCGGCGCCGATCTTAAAGAAGTCAGCGACCTCGACCGGCATTCGCAAAAGGGCGCGCGCAAGAGAGGCGATATCGGCTTTGCCACGCTGCGCGGCGGCTCAGTGGTGGGCGAGCATTCGGCGATTTTCGCGGGCGAAAAAGAACGCCTCGTGCTCTCCCATGTGGCCGAGGACCGGGCGATTTTCGCGCGCGGCGCGGTGGCGGCGGCCAAGTGGGGCCAGGGCAAGGGCCCCGGCCTTTTCGGCATGGCCGACGTGTTGGGCCTTAAAGAGCTTTGAAGGATGAGCCCGGCGTAGCTTTAGCCATCCGGGCGGTTTGATAGAACGGAGTGGAATGTGGGTAATTTGCTGGTGCTGGTCCGCCATGGGCAGAGCGATTGGAACGAGAAAAACCTTTTCACCGGCTGGCGCGATCCGGACCTGACGGAAAAAGGCATCGAGGAAGCCAAAGCCGCCGGCCGCGCGCTTAAAGAGGCGGGCTACACATTCGATGTTTCTTATACATCCGTTCTTACCCGCGCTCAGCATACGAACGATCTCATTCTTGCCGAGCTTGGCCAGGAGGATTTGCCGATCATTCGCGACCAGGCGCTCAACGAGCGCGACTACGGCGATCTTGCCGGGCTCAACAAAGACGATGCGCGGGAAAAATGGGGCGAGGAGCAGGTGCATATCTGGCGCCGCTCCTATGACATTCCCCCGCCCGGCGGCGAAAGCCTGAAAGATACCGCGGCGCGTGTGCTGCCCTATTTCGAAAAGGAAATCCTGCCGCGCGTCCTGAAAGGCGAGCGTGTGCTCGTCGCCGCCCATGGCAATTCGCTGCGCTCGCTCGTCATGCAGCTCGACAAGCTGAACCAGGACGAGGTGATCGCGCTCAATATCGCAACGGGCGCGCCCATCGTTTATGAGCTCAGCGATACGGGCGAAGTGATTTCCAAGAAGATCCTGATCGAGCGGGATTATTCTTAAGCGCGGTTCTTAAACCGGATTGCTGGCGCGGCGCGCATCGCCAAGACCTTGGCGGATCGCCTCGCCGAGCTCCTTGCGCTCGAAAGGCGCAAGGAAGCCGCCCACCACCACGGCGCGGCCATGAGAGATCAGCGAGAGGCGGGTGTTTTCCTCCGCCTCTTCTTCCTCGTGAAGATCGACACGGGCCCAATAAGGCGGCGCGCTCCAGGCCGTGACATTGCCGCGCGCATCCACCTTGCGCACCCGCACTTCACCTTCCGAAATCTGCACCGTCTCATACGCGCGGGCGGCGCGGTAATTCAGGCGGAAGGCGAAATAGATGAGCGCCGCATCCAGCCCGAAAAACCCGAAGACCGGCCAGGCCCCCATCATCAAAAACGCCATGCCGGAAATGAAACTGACGATCCCCACCAGCCCCATCATGACCAGAAAGCCGCGCGGCGAGAGCGAGCGGTGCGGCGTGAGCACGGCATCGAAATAAAGCGGGGGGCGGAGCGGCGCCTGATCTTCCATGGGCTGCATGGGCCTGAAAATAGGCCCGCTCTCCCCGCCCGGCAAGCCCCGCCGGGGATCAGCGAAGCCGGGGTTTGACTCATCCCCCCCGGGGGGATATGACAGAGCCATGAGCCACGCCAATGACCCGGATATCCTGAAACGGCTGAAGCGCGCACAGGGCCACCTTGCCAGCGTCATCCGCATGGTCGAGGAAGGCCGGGACGGGCTCGATATCGCCCAGCAGATGCAGGCGGTGATCCGGGCGCTGGAAAACGGCAAGAAGACCATGATCCTTCATCACATCGACCATCACCTGACGGAAATGACAGGCCCGCTGCCGCCGGAGATGGAAGAGGAACTGACCAAGTTCCGCGAGATCGCGAAATATCTTTAAGGAGACCCCATGCAGAGCCCGAAGGCAGAGAGCGGCGCGCATGATCACGTCTTTCTCGGCGCCGACCACGCGCGCAACGAACGGCGCACCTGGGCCGTCATTGCGCTGACCGCCGCCATGATGGTGGGCGAGATCGTTGCCGGGATCGCCTTCGGTTCCATGGCGCTGCTGGCGGACGGCATTCACATGGCAACCCATGCCGGCGCGCTGACCATTGCGGCGCTGGCCTATCTTTATGCCCGCCGCCACGCGCATGACCCTGTTTTCGGTTTCGGCACCGGCAAGGTGGGGGATCTCGCAGGCTTTGCCAGCGCCGTCATTCTGGCGGTCTTCGCGCTCGGCATTGCGGCCGAATCCGTTTCCCGGCTGATCGATCCCATCGCCATCCGTTTCAACGAGGCCATTGCCGTTGCCGTGCTGGGGCTCGGCGTCAATCTGCTCAGCGCCTTTCTGCTGCATCAGGGCGGGCATGATCATGGGCACAGCCATGGGCACGGGCACGGGCACGATCACGGCCACGCGCATCACCATCACGCCCATGACACCCGCGACAACAATCTGCGCTCGGCCTATTTCCATGTGCTTGCCGATGCGCTGACCTCGGTGCTCGCCATTCTGGGCCTGCTTGCCGGGCGCGCTTATGGCTGGGTCTGGATGGATCCGATCATGGGGATTGTCGGCTCCATCGTGATCGCGCGCTGGTCCTGGACACTGATGCGCGATGCAGGCGCGGTGCTGCTCGACACGCTGCCCGATGAGGATTTGCATGCGCATATTGCCGGGCGCATCGAGGAAGAGGGCGACAGGCTTGCCGATTTTCACCTCTGGCGCGTCGGGCCGGGGCATATGGCCGCGATCCTTTCCATCGAGACGGACCGGCCCGAGCCGCCCGCCTATTACAAGCAGAAGCTTGCCGGCCTGCCGCAGCTTTCGCATCTGACCGTCGAGGTCGCGCCGCGCGGCTGAGGCACGCGCATCAGGCTTGCGGGCGGAGCGGAAATGGCTAGGCTTTGCGCATGAAAAAAGCCGATATCCATACGTTCTTCTCGCGCCTTGCCGCGGCCTTGCCCGAACCCAAGACCGAGCTCAATTACACCAATCCCTACACGCTGGTCGTGGCCGTCGCGCTGTCGGCGCAGGCAACGGATGTCGGCGTCAACAAGGCAACGGAAAAGCTTTTCAAGACCGTCGATACGCCGCAAAAAATGGTGAAGCTCGGCGAGGCGAAGCTGCGCGATCAGATCAAGACCATCGGCCTTTACCGCAACAAGGCGAAGAACGTCATCGCGCTCTCACGCAAACTGATCGAGGAATATGGCGGCGAGGTGCCGCGCGACCGCGCCGCGCTGGAATCGCTGCCGGGCGTCGGGCGCAAGACGGCAAATGTCGTTCTGAATGTCGCTTTCGGTGAGCCGACCATCGCCGTCGACACGCATATTTTCCGCGTCGGCAACCGCACGGGCCTTGCCCCCGGAAAGACGCCGCTCGAAGTGGAAAAGAAACTGGAAAAAGCCGTGCCCGCCGAATTCAAACTTCACGCGCATCACTGGCTGATCCTGCATGGGCGCTATACATGCAAGGCGCGCAAACCCGATTGCCCTGCCTGCATCGTCGCCGATCTGTGCCGTTTCAAAGGCAAGACGACGGCGGCCTGATTTCACTCAGGCCCGGTTTTACTCAGGCATGATATGAAGTGCGAGCCAGACGCTCGGGCTTTCCGGGTCCGTCCAGGTCACCCGGTGGCGGCAATGGGCGGGCAGGAGAAGACAGTCGCCCGCTTGCATCTCCCGCGCTTTTTCTTCGCCTTCGATAAGAAGCGCGGCGCGGCCCGCGGCAAGCATTACCCACTCGTCTTGCCGCTGGTCGTACCACTCGCCCTCGGGTGTTGCATGAGCGAGGGAGACGATCCGCTCGAGCCGCACGCCCTTGCGGGCCAGCAGCACCTCAAGCGTTTCACCCGGCCCTTCCGGGCGCGGTACATCCAGAAAATTGAAAAGAGGCGGCGTCTTCTGCGTCATGTTGCTGCCCCATTTCCAGTCTCGGTTCCGGCTTCAGGCGGGGCGGGCGCCGAGCTGCAGCGCCTTGTTGACGGAGGCAACACAGGCGCCTTTATCCGCCGCGCCGCCGCCCGGCGCGCGCGCATCGATATGGGAGGCGCGCATTTGCGCTCCCTCTTCATAAAAGATCACAAGCAGCGTGCAGGCTTCCCCGCCATAGCGCCAGATTTCTGCGCCGGGCTCTTTACGCACGAAATCGGGCGCGCCGAGCTTGGCGCGGATGCCCTCCGCTCCCGCCCCTAAAAGCGAGGCCGGCGCAGGGGCGGGGTCAAGGGCGGGCGGCGCGCTTGCCTGTTGCTGCGGCGCAGCCTCGGCGCGCGGGGCAAGCTGCGCGCGGCCCGGGCTTTCACAGGCGGCAAGAAGGAGGGCAGCCGCCATAAGCGGGGCGGCGAAAGAAAAAGATGAATTACGCAAGCCGGATGATCCTCTTATAAACATGCACCATGAAAGCGGTGGCAAAGAGCGGCACGAAAAGATTGAGCAGGGGCACGCTGGCGAGCGCCGCCACCAAGAACCCCGCAATGAGAAGCCGCAGCCGATGCGTCCGGCGCAGGGAAGCGGCCTCCTTCGGCTCCAGATGACGCAGCGCCACAAGCTCGAAATATTCCCGGCTCAGCAGATAGCCGTTCAAAAGCCAGAAGACCGCGACCCCGACGATGGGAACGAAGTAAAGCGGCAAGGCCAGAAGATTGAGCACGACGAGCACGGCGGTGAATTTCAAGGCGAGCCAGAGCCCCTGCCAGAAGGGCTGATCTTTGCCCGGCGGGTCGGCGGGATAGTTCTTGTCTTCCACCGCGCCTGCGATCTCTTCCAGAAAGAGCCCGGCAAAGAGCGAGGAGACCGGCATCAGCATGACGACAAGCACGATGACGAGAATGAACTGCGCCAGAAGATCGACCGTGGTGTTCGCCCAGGCCCATTCCATATCCGGAATGGCGGCGATGCCCCACTGCGCCCCGTAACCCAGCGCGACGAGCAGCGCCAGCGTCAGGGCCAGCGACTTCCAGAGCACGGCGCGGAAGGGGGGCGAGAAAATATCCGACGCGGCGGTCAGAGCGGCTTTGAACATCGGGTCGTCATCCTTCGCTTGTCCGCCTTGGGCCCGGATCGCAGAAGATCCAGGCCGCGGGAGCGGCCAGCTTAGCGGCTTTGGCCTTGATGACAAGCCGTGCGGGCCCCCGGCTGGCACCTGCCGCGCCTGGGAGGATCGGCGCTTGTTCCTTGGCGCTGCGTCCCTATACTGCCGCTCCAGTAAACTAAAGACGCAATTTGACGGACAGGATACGGAATGAGCACAGCCCGCTTCGATGTCGCCGGGATCGGCAACGCCATTGTGGATATTATCGCCGAAGCGGGGGACGACTTCCTGGTCGCCAACGGCATTCAGAAAGGCGGCATGACGCTGATCGACGAGCCGCGCGCTGAAGAGCTTTACGCGAAGATGGGCCCGGCGGTGGAAGTCTCCGGCGGCTCCTGCGCCAACACGATCGCGGGCATCGCCTCGCTGGGCGGCAAGGGCGCTTATTTCGGCAAGGTACGCGACGACCAGCTCGGCAAAGTCTTCCAGCACGATCTGAAATCCATGGGCGTGCATTTCGACACCGTGCCGGCAACGGACGGCCCGTCCACCGCGCGCTGCTACATTCTCGTAACGCCGGATGCGCAGCGGTCGATGAACACGTTTCTGGGCGCTGCCGGCGGCATCGGCCCGGACGATATCGATGAAGACCTGATCAAGGCCTCCGCCATCACATACATGGAGGGCTATCTCTGGGACCCGCCCCGCGCGAAGGAAGCTTTCGTCAAAGCTTCGGGCATTGCCCATAAAGCCGGGCGCATGGTCTCGCTCACCTTGTCGGATTCTTTCTGCGTCGACCGCTACCGCGACGAGTTCCGCAAACTGGCAAAAGAAGAGGTCGATCTTCTCTTCGCCAATGAAGCCGAAATCATGTCGCTTTATGAAGTCGACACGTTCGACGCCGCGCTGCAGGCCGTGCGCAAGGATTGCAAATTCGCCGCGCTGACGCGCTCCGAGGCCGGCTCCGTCATCGTGGCGGATGGCGAGGTGCATGTGGTGGATGCGGTGAAGATTCCGAAAATCGTCGACAGCACGGGCGCGGGCGATCTTTATGCGGCCGGCTTTCTTTTCGGCCTGGCGCGCGGCTACGGGCCGGTGCGCTGCGGCCAGCTCGGCTCGCTCGCGGCATCTGAATCCATCAGCCATTACGGACCGCGGCCCATGACCTCGCTGAAGGAACTGGCGGAAGAAAAAGACCTGCTCTAAAGCTTGCGCAGGTAAACATCCTTGATCGAGTGATCCGTGCCCTTGCGCAGGATAAGGTCGGCGCGCTGGCGCGTCGGAAGCACGTTCTGATGCAGGTTCGCCAGGTTGATCGAGGTCCAGATACCGTCGGCGACCTTCACCGCTTCTTCGTCTGTCAGATTGGCATAGCGGTGGAAGTAAGCGTCCGGATTCTGGAACGAGGTTTTGCGCAGGTCCAGAAAGCGCTGGATATACCAGTCGCGGATCACCTCTTCATCCGCATCGATATAGACGGAGAAGTCGAAGAAGTCCGAGACGATCAGCTCCGGCGCGCCGCCATCTGAAATGCGCGGGCCTTGCAGCACGTTGAGCCCTTCGACGATGAGCACATCCGGCTGCTCGACCACCACTTCTTCTCCCGGCACGATGTCGTAAGAGAAGTGGGAATAGACGGGCGCCGCCGCGCGCTTGCAGCCCGATTTCACATCGGTGAGAAAGCGCACCAGACGCTTGATATCGAAACTTTCCGGAAAGCCCTTGCGGCCCATCAGCTCGCGCTCTTCAAGCACCGCATTGGGATAGAGAAAGCCGTCCGTGGTGACGAGATCGACTTTCGGATGGTTCGGCCAGCGGGCAAGAAGCTCGCGCAGAATACGCGCCGTCGTGCTTTTCCCCACAGCAACGGAACCGGCAATCCCGATAATGTAGGGCACCTTGGCGTGGTTCTGGCGCAGGAACTGCGAGGTGACGCGGTAAAGGTCCTGGGTCGCGCCCACATAAAGATTGAGGAGGCGGGACAGCGGCAGATAGACCTGGCCCACTTCATCGAGCGAGATACGCTCACCCCAGCCGCGCAGCACCTCAAGATCGGCCTCGGACAGGGTGAGCGGTGTGTCCTCGCGCAAATCGCCCCAGTCGGCGGTTTCGAAATGCCGGTAGGGGGACAGATCGCTCGTCAGGTTGCGCTTGGCTTCTTCGGCGCTTTCCTGCTCTTTGCTTTTGGAGCTGGCCGCACCGGCTGCCGAAGACTTTTGTTCCGCGCTTGTCATAAGGCGGCCCCTTTCAGTTTTTATTGGGCGCAGCGTTCTTGTCAGTCTTCTGGCGCGCTGCTTTTTCGGCAAGACCGGATGTACCCTCGCGGCGGGCAAGCGCGGCGTAGACTTCCTGCGGCGTCACACCGGCGGCGGCAAGAAGCACCAGCCAATGATAGAGAAGGTCGGCGGATTCCGAAATCACGCCCGCTTTATCGCGCGCGGTGGCCGCGATGATGGTTTCCACCGCTTCTTCGCCCATTTTCTGCGCGCATTTTTCAACGCCGCGATGCAGGAGCTTGGCGGTATAAGACGCGTCCGGGTCGGCGCCCTTGCGGGCGGCGATGGTCTCGAACAAGCGGTCGAGCTGACGGCCGTCACCGGCTTCCTGCGCCATCTTATCCTGCCTCTTCAGTTCACTTTAGAGTTCCAGACCGGCCCAAAGCCGCGGGAAACCCGCCTTGCGGGGCGCGTCTTCGTATCAGATTTGTGGCAGAAGCGCCAGCGAAGGGCAAAGGAGGAAAGGGCCCAATGTTGAGGCCGCTTTTTCAGGGCTGAAACGCGCTTAGACCCCTGGGGAATGCCGTTAGGGAAGGGGGAGAGGGAATGCCGAGGGCGGCCTCAGGCACGGGTGGCAAGCCCGGCTTCCCCGATCCGGCCCTGCAGCACATCGTCAAGCAGCGCATTGGCCAGATGCGCGCCGCGCAAGTCGGCGCCGCGCAGGTCCGCCCCGCGCAAGTCCGTGCGCAGCAGCACGGCGTCCCGAAGATCGCAGGCGGCAAGCACTGCATTGGAGAGGTCCGCGTCCGTCAGCACCGTGCCCCGCAGGACGGCGCCCGCCAGAACCGCTTTGCCCAGATAGCGCCCGCTCATGTCCATCTGGCTGAAATCGGCCCGCGCGCCGGTCTTTCCGCCGCTCTGGGCCCAGGCAAAATGGGCTTTCAGAATATCGGGCAGATCGTCGGCGGAAGGGCCGGGACGGGCGCGCTGGGCCCGCATCAGGCTGGTGCTTTGCTCGGTCGCCTCATCGAGCGCGGCCTGGCGCAGATCGGCATCGATGAGATTGGCGCCCTGCAGCACCACCTCGTTCATCTCCGCGCCCTTGAAGCTGCAATAGCGCATATCGGCGTTCTGGAAGCTAACGCCTTTCAGCCGGGCGGCGGCGAAATCCGCTCCACCGAGCCGCGAGCCCGAGAGTTCCGTCCGCTCCAGTTGCGCCGCCTTGAAGGAGGTTTCGGGCTGCCCGGAGAGCAATTTACCCTCGGTACCGATCACCTCGCCCCGTCGCAAATCCGCTTCCTTGAAAACGGTATGCGCAAGGATCGCTTCGTCGAATTTCGCCCCCCGCAGGTCTGCGCGGGAAAAATTGGCGCGGGTCAGATCCGCCTGGGTAAAGGAACAGCCGAAGAGATTCGCCCGCTCGAAATGCGTATCGACCAGCACCGCGCCCTTGAAATTGCAAGCAATGAATTCGGAATCGGAAAAGTCATGGGCCGTGATGACGAGATCGGAGAGATTGCAATCTTTCAGCACGGCGCGCCGCCCGTCGCGCATCCCGCGAATATAGCGGCGGTGCAGAACGTGCAAACGGCGCAGGAGCTCGGGCGTTACCCGGTATCCGGAAAGTACAGTCATGGAGGAGCGGCCACCCATCTTCGGCATGCCGGCCTCCCCCCAGAGCCGGGCAATTCGTCTATGGGTCAATTTGCCCGAAAGGTTCTTAGAAAGTACGACAAAAACAGGCAGGTTTTGCTTAAAAACTGCGACTTTTAGAGTTAAAGTGCCAAGGTGACGCTGCGTCTGCGGCCCGCTCAGCCCTGCCAGAAGCGCGGGGCCTTCTCAAATTTTTTCCAAAGTTTTTCCGCCGCCTTCAGGTCCTGTTCAGCGCGGCGGCCGTGATAGCCGAGGATAAAGCCACCCGCTTTGGCGGCCGCCGTGCGGTGCTGGGCGGCGACGGGCAGGCGGGCCAGCGTTTCCTCCGCCGCCGCGACATCGTTCAGCGCCCCCAGACTGTCCTGCAAGGCGCCGAGATGGGTGAGATACGGTGCGGTTTTGCCGGATTTGAAAAGCGGCTCGAAGACTTGCGCCGCATACCGCAGTTTTTTCAGCCTCTTGCGCAATTCATGGCGCGCTGGCGGGGGAAGTGCCGCGAATTTCCGTCCCAGCTTCCCGGCCCTGGCTGCGGCCTTTTCCAGCCTGGCCGCACCCGCCTCCCGCGCCGCAGCGCCCAAATCCCCTCCCTTTCCTGCCTCACGCAACGCTTCGATCTCACAGGCCAGGGTGAGCAGGAATTTAGTGAACTCTGGTTCACTTAGAGCGGCGCGGACATGCGTCCAGGCGGCTTTACGCGCCCGCTTCAGCGCCGAGACGATGGGCGCCAGATCCACGTCCAGGAGATCGAGCGCGGCGACCGGACTTAAAATCTCTTCCTCGAAGACATCGAGATCGCGGGCCTCGCCGAGGATTCCGGCATACTCCTTCGCTTTAGATGAAAGTTTATTCAGTTCTTCGGAATGGTCTCCCAGAAGGCCGACCATGGCACGGAGCCGCCGCAGGCCCACCCGCATCTGGTGAATACCTTCCGGATCGCCTGCTTCCATGATGGCCGGCTCATTCGCCAATATCTGGGAAAGCGCGCTCGACAGCGCCGCCTCCAGGGCCTCACCGGCGGTGGCGGTGGCTTCAAGCTCGATGGGCGCAGCCTTGACCGGAGAAATCGCGCCGCCCGAGGAAAGTCTGAACCCGCGTTCAGCTTTTGAGCGCAGCGACAGACGCAGCGACACTTCTTCAAGAAGCCGCAAGGCCTCCCGGTAAAGGGCAAGCGGCGCGCCTTCTTTCAATTCGAGTTCCAGCTCGCGCAGCGGCTCTTTTTGCGTATCTGCCAGAATGGCCCCTTCATCGAGCGCCAGTTCGATCAGCGCGTCCGGGGTTTTTAGGTCGGCCGTGCGGCGGCGGATATCGGTGGTGAAAACGGGCCGGGGCGGCGTAGCACCGCAGAGCTTTTCGATGGTGCCTGCCACCTCTTCCGGTAAAAGGCCGAGATCGGGCAGCGCGGCGGCGGCCCCGACCGGGCTTTCATATTCGGCCCGATCAAGGGCGAGGCCCGTGCCGCGCGGCTTTGCCTTGACGGTCTGGAGGAGGTCGCGGCCCGCCTCGCGCACCCGAAGCGTGAAGCCTGCCGCTTTAAGCGCGAGATCCGGTGTGTCGAAATAGGTGGAGCGCAGGCGCTTGCGCTTTACTTCGGCCAGATTGCTCCGTCCCGCCCAGGCCGTTTTCGGCAAGCGGGCAAGAGCGCGCGTATCCAGCAGCAATTTCAGTTCAATCTCGCGCAAGGCCTACCCTGCCTCGTTTCACATGCCCTGTTTTACATGACAGGACTATGACGCGGGCTTGAAGAGGGGCCAAACGGAAATCGGCTGTGACTTGCAGTCAGTGCGGCATGCGTCTCAAAGACGCATCGGTATCCCGGCCTTCGACATGTGGACTTTCGCCTCGCCGATCGTGTGATCGCCGAAGTGAAAGATCGAGGCGGCAAGAACCGCGCTCGCGTGACCCTCGGTCACGCCTTCCACCAAATGATCGAGCGTGCCGACACCGCCCGAGGCGATGACCGGCACCCGCACCGCATCGGAAATGGCGCGGGTGAGCGGCAGGTTGAAACCTTCGCGCGTGCCGTCCCGGTCCATGGAGGTGAGAAGGATTTCGCCCGCGCCGAGCGCGACGACTTTTTTCGCGAACGCCACCGCATCGATGCCGGTGCGCTCGCGCCCGCCATGGGTGAAGATTTCCCATTTGCCGGGCGCAACGGTTTTCGCATCTATGGCCACGACGATGCACTGGCTGCCGAATTTCTCCGCCGCTTCGCGCACGAACTCCGGATTGGTGACGGCGGCGGTATTGATTGAAACTTTGTCGGCGCCGGCCAGAAGAAGACGGCGCACATCATCCACCGTGCGCACGCCGCCGCCGACCGTCAGCGGCATGAAACATTGCTCGGCGGTGCGCCGCACGACATCGATCAAGGTGCCGCGTTTTTCATGGCTCGCGGTAATGTCGAGAAAGCAAAGCTCGTCCGCGCCCGCCGCATCATAGGCTTTCGCCGCTTCCACCGGATCGCCCGCATCGCGCAGGCCGACGAAATTGACGCCTTTGACGACGCGCCCGTCCTTCACATCGAGACAGGGAATGATGCGGACCTTCAACATCAGGCAGCCTCTTTCAGGAGCGCGATAACTTCTTTCGGGTCGAGACGGCCATCGTAAAGCGCGCGGCCGGAAATCGCCCCTTCGATGTTTTTGCAGCCTGTCTTCAAAAGCTCTTTTACATCCTCGATAGAGGCAAGACCGCCGCTTGCGATCACGGGAATGGAAATCGCATCGGCAAGCGCCACCGTTGCCTCGATGTTGAGGCCCTGCAGCGCGCCGTCGCGGGAAATATCGGTATAGATGATGGCGGCAACACCGGCATCTTCAAAGCGGCGCGCCATATCCAAGGCGGTGAGGTCGGAAACTTCCGCCCAGCCTTCCACCGCCACACGCCCGTCTTTGGCATCGAGCCCAACGGCAATGCGGCCCGGATATTTTTTGCAGGCCTCGATGACGAGCTCCGGGTTCTTCACCGCCGCCGTGCCGATGATGATGCGGGTCACGCCTTTTTCAAGCCAGGCCTCGATGGTGCCCATATCGCGGATGCCGCCGCCGAGCTGCACCGGCAGATCGATCTCTTTCAGGATCGCTTCCACCGCGCCGGCATTGACGGGTTTGCCTTCGAAGGCGCCGTTCAGATCGACAAGATGGAGATAAGAAAAGCCTGCATCCTGAAAGGCGCGGGCCTGCGCTGCCGGGTTATCGTTGAAGACCGTTGCCTGATCCATCAGCCCGTGCACGAGGCGCACGCATTGGCCGTCTTTCAGATCGATGGCGGGAAAGAGGATCATCTCAGGTCTCCAAAACGTTACGGCTTCCAGTGAAGGAAGTTACGGATAAGGGACAGGCCGAGTGCCTGGCTTTTTTCCGGGTGGAACTGCGTGCCGATCATATTGTCGCGCGCAACGACGGCGGTAAGCCTGCCGCCATAGTCCACCTCGGCCAGAACCTCTCCCGGGTTTGCCGCTTTCAAATGATAAGAGTGCACGAAATAGGCATGGGTGGCGCCAAGGTCTTCCAGCACCGGATGCGCCCCATAAATATGAAGCTCGTTCCAGCCCATGTGAGGAACTTTCAGGTTTTCATCCGCAGGCTCGATGGGCACGACATCGCCTTCGATCCAGCCAAGGCCGGGATGCGTGCCATGCTCATGCCCGGCGCTTGCCATAAGCTGCATGCCGACACAGATGCCGAGAAAGGGACGGCCTTTTTTGATGACAGTTTCTTCCAGCGCCTCGATCATGCCGGCCAGTTTGCCGAGCCCCTGGCGGCAATCGCCAAAGGCGCCGACACCGGGCAGCACCACACGGTCTGCGCTCAGCACTTCTTCCGGATCGGGCGTGACCAGAATATTGGCGGCCACACCTGCTTCACGCGCCATGCGCTCGAAAGCCTTTTCCGCCGAGCGCAGATTGCCCGAGCCGTAATCGACGATTGTTACTTTCATCTGCCCCATCCGGAAGGTTCGGGAAAGACGCCGAGCACGTCATTGCCGCCGCGTTGTTCCCGCCCATGGGGCGAACGCGAGGTATCTTGCGCTTTAGCAGCCGCCCGCTCATGTGCCGCCGGCCAGACGCCGCCTTTTAGCGGCAGGCCCCAGGCGGGGGCGGGGTGGGGCGCGGGCAAGGCGCCGTCATAATCGCGGAAGAACCGTTCCTCGGCTTCTTCTTCGCTGGCCCCGCGCACGATGGCGGCAAAGCGCGCGCCTTTACGGGCAAGCGCCAGACGGCGCAGCTCATTGCCTTCCGCCGCCACCAGAAGCTGGAGGGCAAACGAGGCGATCATGATCGGCGTTTCGCCATAGCCCAGATAGACGAGACCAGCGGTTAAAAGAAGTGAGAGGCCGAAATAGCCTGCCGCCTCGAACCAGAGCCGGTGATAGAGCAGCCAGAGCAGCGGTATGGCAAGCGCCGGCCAGGCCATGCCTTCCTTGACGAAGACGATCTGGCGCGTCTCACGCGTTTCCGCGTCATTGAGATGGACGGTGTAGAACTTCATCCGGAACCTTTGGCGGCGCATCCGGCGGGCGGCCCAAAAGCGCGCCCGGTGCGTTGCGGGTTTCGCGCTTTACTTAGGCGATCGGCGGCGAAAAGACCAGCCCCGCAACGGGCCCGTTGAGCAAACGCTGCCTTAGCCGTTCGTGCCCAGCATGCCCTTCGTCGAGGGGATGGCATCGGCCTTGCGCGGGTCGATCTCAATCGCATCACGCAGCGAACGGGCAAGCGCCTTGAAGCTCGATTCCACGATATGGTGATTGTTCTCCCCATAGAGGTTTTCCATGTGGAGCGTGATCCCGGCATTGAAGGCAAAGGCCTGAAACCATTCGCGGAAAAGCTCGGTATCCATATCGCCGAGCTTCGGTTTCGTGAAATTCACCTTCCAGATGAGATAAGGCCGGCCCGAGACATCGATGGCGCAGCGGGTCAGCGTCTCATCCATGGGGATGAGCGCGGAAGCGTAGCGGCGGATGCCCTTCAGATCGCCCAGCGCGCGGCGCAGCGCTTCGCCGATAACGATGCCCGTGTCTTCGGTCGTGTGGTGAAAGTCGATATGAAGGTCACCCTCGGCGCGCACTTTCAGATCGATCAGGGAATGGCGGGAGAGCTGCTCGAGCATATGGTCGAGAAAGCCGATGCCGGTATCGATGTCGTAATCGCCGGTGCCGTCCAGATCCAGGGAGACGAAGACTTCCGTCTCTTTCGTTTTGCGTTCCACCGTGGCCGTGCGGCCGCCCGTCTCGGCGAGCATGGGAGCATCCTTCATTCAAAGTCCCGGCAGGCCCCGCAGTCTGCCAGTTTCGACTGCTTCTAACATGGGCGGCCTGCCGCCGCCACTGAGTTTTGCCCGCCCAGGACGCGGGGCCCGGCAGACAAGACAAAAAGCCTAGCCGCTCAAACGGTTAGAAAAGGTTAACCATAATAGTCCGCGGCGAGACATGCGAGGCGCTAAAACGCGCGATTCCAGATTAAAACATGTACTCAAGGCCTTATAATTAACCAAAGGTGAATCTGCGCAGGGGGCGGAATTCGCTGCGGACTCATTTGCTTAGGGCACAAAGCTGAGAAAGCCCGGATTTGCGCCTTTCACTTAAGCGCGCAGCCAGGCGCGCAGCCGGGCGCGGGCGGTGCGCCGCGCATGCTGAACGGGCTCGGCGGAGCCGTGAATTTGAGCGAGCACGGTCGCGCCCTCCTTCAGCACCATGAGCTCACCGGCCAGATCTTCAGCTTCCAGATAGCCCGCCAGTTCCACGGCGGAAACGATCGTCGCGCGCAGGTTCTCTTTTGCTTCCGCCGCCGCCTTGTGGATGGGGTCGGCGAGATCCGGAAACTCCCCCGCCGCGCGCACGAACATGCAGCCATTGAAAGGGCCGAGCTCGGTTTCCCCGCCGATCCATTCTTCCAGCGCATCGAAAAGCGCCAGCGGGCGGTCCGGCGGCGGCAGGTGGCTTTCAGCAAGTTTGCGGCCGAACCAGGCGAGGATCTGCCGGTTGCGCGCTTCAAGGGAGGCCAAAATAAGCGCCTGTTTGGAGTCGAAATGACGGTAGAGCGTCATTTTCGCGAGCCCGCCCTTGGAGAGAATGCGGTCGATGCCCACCGCATGAAAACCTTCTTCGGCGAAGAGTTTCATGGCGCTGTCCACGACATCGTCGCGGCGGGAAGGGCGGGGCATCTCGTATCTCCTCGGGCTTGGCACCGGCGAAACCGGATAAAATCAGTCTAATGAGACGGAGCGGTCTTGTAAAACATCTTTTGGAGCTATAAATAGACCAAGCCGTATCAATTAGGAAAACTCCCATGCCCTTCGACGCCGCTTCCCCAATAGCCACCGCACCCGTCCGGCCCGGCGTGCCGCCGCTCAAACGCATTGCCTGGGCGGGGCTTGGCTCGTTTTTGGCCATCGGGGCCTGCGGGCTGCTTAGCGAATGGAGCGGCCTTGCCTGGCTGATGGCCCCCTTCGGGGCAAGCTGCGTGCTGGTTTTCGGCCTGCCGGAAAGCCCGCTTGCCCAGCCGCGCCATGTGATTGGCGGGCATTTAATTGCGAGTATGATCGGTCTCATTTTGGCGGGCCTGCTACCCGCCTTGCCCCTGGCACTTGCCGCCGGCATGGCGCTGGCGCTCGTCGCCATGCAGCTCACGCGCACCGTGCACCCGCCAGCCGGCGCCGACCCCTTGGTTTTCATGATGGCGGGCCAGGGGCTTGCCGAAGCCTGGCCGCAGCTTCTGCATCCGGTGCTCGCGGGCAGCGCTCTCATTGTTTTGATCGGAATTGGCGTGAATTGGCTCGCAGGCCGCCGCCCCTATCCGCTTTATTGGGTCTAAAGGAACGGAGGACACGTTATGAGCGAAGAACGCCGCTATATTACCGATATCGGCTTCACCCCCACGGTGAAGGCGGAGCAGGAGCGGCTGGGCAGCCGCACATTCTACGAAAGATATGAGCAAACCATGGGTTGGCGCGGCGAAGTGAATGAAGATCTGATCCAAAGACTAGCGAATACGGATTCGTTTTATTTTTCCACCGCCAATGCGGAGGGCCAGCCTTATATCCAGCACCGGGGCGGGCCGAAAGGCTTTCTGCGCCCCCTAAACAAACATGAACTCGGGTTCGCAGATTACGCCGGGAACAAGCAATATATTTCCATCGGCAATCTGAAAGACAATCCGAAATGCTTTCTCTTCCTGATGGATTATCCGACAAGGCGGCGCGTCAAAATCTGGGGCCGCGCACGGGTGGAAGAACGCGACAACGAGCTGATCCGCAGCCTGAAGCCAGAGGGCTATAACGCGGCCGTGGAGCGGGCGATCATCATCACGGTGGACGCCTGGGACACGAATTGCCATCAACACATTCTGCCGCGCTATTCCCCGGACCTTCTGGAGCCGGCTTTCGCGCGGCTGGAAGCGCGGATCAAACAGCTGGAAGCGCAAGTCCGGGAATTGGGGGGCGATCCCGGCCCGTTCGAACATGTAGGGCTGACATAACACCCGGCGCAACCGGCGGAAGCGGCCGGTGCCGCCCCGCCTCTTATGGAGGACAAACGATGCGGAAAACTCTTTCCCTTGCCACCGCCTTGCTCGCGGCGACGGCCGGCCCCCTTTTGGCACCTGCTCAAGCGAATGCCGCAGAATTCAAGGACTATTACATCACAACCGTCCATGTGGACGGCAAGACCAGCATCCATGGCGATGGCAATCACGGCGCCGAAGCCTTTCCGGAGAGCCCGCTTCCGGCGGGTGCCGGCCTTGTGCGCACACCGCCCAATGAAGAAGGCGCCTGGAAAATGCGGGCCTTCATCTTCGAGCCTTCCCAGATCGTGGTGCGGGAAGGGGCATATATCCGGTTGAACTTCGTCGGTGTGCAGGGCATGCATCACTCCATCCGGGTGGAGGGCGAGGGTATCGATACAAGCCTGTCTCTTGACCGGGGAAACGTGCAGAGCGTCGAGCTTGCTGATGTGAAAGCTGGAATGATCCATATCATCTGCGACGATCACCAGCCCTCGATGAATAGCGAAGTGGTGGTGCTGCCTGCCGGATAAGCCCGGCAGCAGGACTGCCTGCAAACGGCATAAGGGGGCGGGCAGCGCGTCTTGATCTTGGCGGGAAGGGCGCCACATGTTAGGCCGTGCGGGCCGGGAAACCGGCCGGCCTTCCTCGCCCTTCCACCACCCGGACATGACATATGCCTCACGAAAGCTCGCCCCTTCCTTCCTGGCACGGCACCACGATCCTGACGGTCCGCAAGGGCGGCGAGGTGGTGGTCGCGGGCGACGGCCAGGTCTCCCTCGGCGACACGGTGATCAAAGGCAATGCCCGCAAGGTGCGCCCGCTCGGGCCCGGCGGCAAAGTGGTGGGCGGTTTTGCCGGGGCGACGGCGGATGCGATGACGCTCTTCGAGCGGCTGGAAGCCAAGCTCGACCAATATCCCGGCCAGCTCACCCGGGCCTGTGTGGAACTTGCCAAGGACTGGCGCACCGACCGCTATTTGCGCCGGCTTGAGGCCATGATGATCGTTGCGGATGCGGAAGCATCCTTGGTTCTTACCGGTAATGGCGACGTGCTGGAGCCGGAGGCCGGGGTAATCGGCATCGGTTCCGGGGGCAATTTTGCCCTGGCCGCGGCCCGCGCGCTGATGGATACCGACTTTAGCGCCGAGGAAATCGCGCGCCGCGCCATGAAGATCGCCGCCGAGATCTGCGTCTATACCAATGAGAATATCGTGGTGGAGAAACTTCCCTCCGCCCGCTAGACGCGCGCCACCTGCTTTAAAATTCAGCCGTTCCGACACCAGGCAATCCCCAGGCACTCAAATGACCAGCTTTTCTCCCCGCGAAATCGTTTCCGAACTCGACCGCTATATTGTCGGCCAGCATGAAGCCAAGCGCGCCGTCGCCATTGCGCTGCGCAACCGCTGGCGCCGCCAGCAGCTCGACGGTTCCCTGAGAGAGGAAGTGCTGCCGAAAAACATTCTGATGATCGGCCCCACGGGCGTCGGCAAGACGGAAATCTCCCGGCGGCTCGCGAAACTTGCTGAAGCACCGTTCATTAAAGTGGAAGCGACGAAGTTCACCGAGGTCGGCTATGTCGGCCGGGACGTGGAACAGATCATCCGCGACCTTCTGGAAAGCGCCATCACGCTGATGCGCGAGAAGCGGCGCAAGGAAGTGGAAGCGCGCGCGCATCTGGCCGCCGAGGAACGGGTGCTGTCGGCGCTGGTCGGCGCCGGGGCCTCGGAAGCAACGCGGGAGGCCTTCCGGCGCAAGCTGCGGGCCGGCGAGCTCGACGATAAAGAGATCGAGGTCGAAGTGACCGAGAGCGCCAGCGGTATGCCCATGATGGACATACCCAGTATGCCCGGCGGTCAGATGGGTATGGTCAATCTCGGCGATATTTTCGGCAAAGCCTTTGGCGGGCGCACAAAACCGCGGAAAATGTACGTCAAAGACTCCCATGACATTCTCATCGCCGAGGAATCCGACAAGCTGCTCGACCAGGACGCCCTGGTGCAGGACGCCATCCGCTCGGTCGAGAATGACGGCATCGTCTTTCTGGACGAGGTGGACAAGATCTGCGCCCGGGCCGACCGGCAGGGCGCCGATGTCAGCCGGGAGGGGGTGCAGCGCGACCTCCTGCCCCTTATCGAGGGAACGGCGGTCAGCACCAAGCACGGCACGGTGAAGACCGACCATATTCTCTTCATCGCCTCGGGCGCCTTCCACCTCGCCAAACCGTCGGACCTGCTGCCCGAATTGCAGGGGCGCCTGCCGATCCGCGTCGAGCTGCAGCCGCTGGCGAAGGAAGAATTCCGCCGTATCCTCACCGAACCGGAAGCCAGCCTCATCAAGCAGTATAAAGCGTTGTTGGAGACGGAAGGTGTGAATCTGGATTTCACAGAAGACGGGATCGACGCGCTGGCCGGGCTTGCCGCCGAAATCAATACGAGCGTGGAAAATATCGGCGCGCGGCGGCTCCATACGATCATGGAGCGGGTGCTGGACGACATCTCTTATACGGCCTCCGACCGGAGCGGGGAAACCGTGACCATCGACAAGGCCTATGTGGATGAGCATGTGGGCGAGCTGGCGAAAAACACGGACCTGACGCGCTTTATCCTCTAGATCCTCTCGCTCGCTGGCTTTTCAATCCGGTAGCGGAACAAGTTGGTGAATCCATCTTCCGCGCCCCTTTCGCAAGGCGCGAATCCAAGCCGCCTTCAAAGGTGGCGCTGCGCCATTATTCCGTGCGCCTTCACCTTCCCATTTCTTCGCTGAAAACGAATCCGGCCGAGGATCATCTACCGCTTAGCGCGAGTCAGACCCGGATTTGCGTGCTTTTTCGAGGAGACGCAAAAGCGCATCGAGGTCTTTTTCAGGCAGGAAACGGATCTCTTTGGCAAGCAGATTGGCCGCCTCCGTCGCCTTTGGATGAAGGCCGGCGGTGTCGATCGTGACCTTGGGATGAGAGAGGCGGGCAAGGGCAACCAATTCCTCCGCCTCATCCCAGATAATGCCGAGCGTGCCGATAATCCGCTGGACGAGATCGAAGCCGGGCCGCCCCCGGTAGCCGTGCTCGAGGGCAGACAGATAGGCCGCGCTTACCCCCACCGCCTTGGCAAGTTCCGCCTGGCTGAGGCCCTTGCGCTCCCGGTGGGCGCGGAGCTTTTCGCCGAAGGGGGTCATCGCTTGCGTCTCAGCCAGACATAAAGCGCGCCGCCGCCGCCATGGCGGGGATGGGCAGGCTGAAACCCGGCGACGAGCCCGCGCAGCCGGTCCCCATGCAGCCAGTCCGGCACGAGTTGGCGCAGCACGGCTTTGCGCTCGGGCGTGTGATAAAACTCATGCCCGTGCAACGTGTGGCGGGAATGGGGCGCGTTGCCCTTGCCCGTGATCACCAGGACAACGCGGGTGCCGCGGGCGCGCTCATCCTGCAAAAAGCGGGTGAGGCGCATTTCGGCGGTCATTTTCGTTTCGCCGTGGAGGTCCAGATAGGCTTCCGGTTCGATCTGCCCGCGGGAGAGGCGCTGGGAGGTGCGCCGGTCGAGGCCCGTGAGCGGCGGCGGGCTCGGCGCGCGGACAATTTCGCTCCGGGCGAGTCTTTGCGGGGGCTGAGCCTTCGCAGAGGGCGCGGGTGTGCCGCCCTTCCGGCTCATGCTTTTTACGGCAGACTTGGGGGACGGATTCGCTTCCGTATCGATTTTACCGGAGGTTTTCTCCCCGCCTTCTTCCCCATCGAGCAGCGGGGCCATACGGCCCGGCGCGGGGATGACGGTCTCCGTCACCTCTTTCCAGAGTTTCTTTTCTTCCGGTGACAGGGGGCGGGCGGGGCGCTTGCGGGCCATCTCAGCCTCGCGGGGCGCTCAAGGACGCGGCAGCGCCCGCAGATTTCGGCAGGAGCAGAAAGAGCCGGCCTTCCTCTGCCATCTTGCCCGCGATCTCACCTGCCGTATCGCCCGAGCCCATGAAGATGTCACCTCGGATGGGCCCCTTGATGGCCGAGCCCGTATCCTGCGCCACCATGAGCTGGCGGAAGGGCTGACCGCCCGGCAATGCCGTCTCGAGCCAAAGCAGCGCGCCGAGACCATGGACCGCCCGGTCCACCGCCAGCGAGCGCCAGGGGGTAAGCTGGCGGCCTGCGGCGCCCACCGGCCCAAGGGCCGGATCGGAGCCTTCGATTTCCTGGAAGAAAATATAGGAGCGGTTCTCGTTCAAGATTGCCTGGCGCTTTTCCGGATTGTTTTTCAGCCAATCGCGAATCGACTGCATGGAGATATTTTCGCGGGCGAGGAATCCGCGCTCTGCCATGACCCGCCCGATGGGCGTATAGGGCCGCCCGTTCTTTGCCGCAAAGCCGACCCGCATGGCCGTCCCATCTTCCATGAGAAGGCGGCCCGAGCCTTGAATATGCAGGAAAAAAGCGTCCACCGGATCGGCGAGCCAGACGAAGGGCTTAGCGCCCGGGCCGACATTGCCCGCTTCGATGCTCGCCCGGTCGGGATAAGGCACGAAACGCGCGCCTTCCACCCGGCCCCGGATGCGTTTGCCTTCAAGCTCGGGGTCGAACGCACCAAGATCGATGGTCTGAAGATCCACCGGCTTGCCGCGCAGAGGTGTTTGATAGGCACCGCCCGGCGCGCGGGCCGCTTTAAACTCCGGTTCGTAATAGCCGGTGAACAGGCCTGTCTCTTTTCCGCCTGCTGCCAGCGCATAAGGCGTGAACTGGCTCTCGAAAAAGGCGCGGGCCTCTTTCGCGGCAACCCGCTCGGCCTGCGCGCAAACCCCGGCCCAGGCCCCGGCGGGACCCGAAAGCCCGGCTTTGCCGTCCATGCGCGGGTCGAGCGGCGCGCCGGCGGGGCGGGCGGCAATGACGGGGCAGGTGCGGCGGAAGACGGCCAGCGCTTCGGCATGATCATCGCCCTGCCAGCCAGGCAGCTCGGCAAAGGAAATCCGGGTAAGAGAGGTTTCCGCCACCGCCTCAGGCCCCTTTTGGGCAGCAGGCGGCTCGGTCTTCTTTTCCTGCTCGGCACAGGCGGCAAGCGCCAAAGCGATTATAAAGGCGGCCGCAAGCGCCGGTTTGGCGGGGAAAAGGCGCGGCGCGGCCCATCGGCAGATCATCGCCTCAGGCGCCGGCTTCCGTCGCCACGACCTGCCAGTTCGGGTCGCGGCTGCGCGTGTCACGCTCGAAGGTCCAGATATCGGTGACGGTATGCACGGTCACCGGATCGCCTTCGACAACGATACCGTCTTCGTTTTTCGTGACGCTCGATTGTTCGGAGACGAATTTGACGCCGATCCGCGCTTTCGTATCGGCAAGCTTGGCGGTTTTGATATCAGCCGATTTCAGTCCGATCAGAGCGAACTCGACCTTCAGTTTCTTTTCTTCGCGCGCGCTGATCGCCCCTTCGAAACTTGCATAGACGCCATCGGAAAGCAGCGGGCGCAGCGTCTCGCGGTCACCTTCGGCATAGCCTGTGACGATCATTTCATAAGCGGCGCGCGCCCCTTCCAGAAAGGCTTCCGGATCGAACATCCGGTCGGTCAGCGCGATTTCCGTCAGGCCCTGCTGGGCGCCGGGCTCGACATGCTGCAGGCGCCCGGAAAGCGGGCCTTCCTGCGCAGGCGGCACGGCGCGGCCGGGCATGGGAATGACCTTGCCGTCGCTATCCGCTTTGCCATCGGCTTCTTCCTGCGGGCCGCGGCCATTCGAGGCCGAATAAGGATCGTAAGGCCGGCGCTCATGGCCGGTGCGCTGGCCGAGCACGGAGCGCAGCCGCCAGAAGACCACAACCGCGGCGATCAGCAGAATGAGATTGAGTAGGTCGAAGCCGTTTCCCATGAAACCGTTCCTTTGGTGCGTTTCAAGCGCGGGGCTTCGCGCGAACGCTCGCTTGCTTTCGGCTCTTTCCTCTGGGCTTTTGCCAGCGGCTTTTGCCAGTGGTTTTCAAAAGAGCCCGCGCGCCGTCTTCTCTTAATCAACGGCTCACTCGCCGTCCTGTGCTTGGCACGGTCCCTTTTTCACCACATATGTTCTCTATAACCTAGGCCAAGTAGCGACCTAATGCCAGATTATCCGCAGAAAAGTGCGCCCCGCTGCCGCAGGCGCGCAAAGTGCGGCTTTTCCGGCCCGATTTGGCGCAAAAGCCTGCCGCATGGCGCGGCGCCCGAAACGACAGAAAGTCCCTGATCTTTATGCCCTTACTCCTTTTTCTTCTTTTCGTTGGCGTTCCGATCGCGGAAATCGCGGTCTTCATCGAGGCAGGCTCCGCCATCGGCGTGGTGCCGACGCTTGCCATCGTTATCGCCACCGCCTTTGCGGGGACCTGGCTTTTGCGAGCGCAGGGACTTGCGACCTTCGCCAAGGCGCAGGCCTCGATGAATGAAGGTCAGTTGCCGGTGGAGCAAATGGTGCACGGGCTTTTTCTGGCGGTCGCCGGGATTTTGCTGCTGACCCCCGGCTTCATCACTGACACGGTCGGTCTTTTGCTTTTCGTGCCCGGCATCCGCCTGGCGCTCGGTAAAAAGATTTTACGCGCGCTGATGGCGCGCGGGCAGGTGCATGTCTATGGCGCAGGTCCCGGTATGGGTCCCAGGCGCCAACCACCCGGCCACGATCCTTTTGCTCACGATCCCTTTGGCGGCAAGCCCGGCCCGGGCGGACCCGTTATCGAAGGGGAAGTCATCGAAGAAGAGGGCGAGGAGACGCCGCCCGGCAAAGGCAAACCCAACCCCAATTCCCCCTGGCGGACTTGAGTTCACGCGTAGCTGGTAGAGCGCTGCGCGCTTGTGAGGCAGCCCGTTCCGTGTTAGCCAAACCTCCTTTCCTGCAATCGAGAGGCGGATCAGGCAATGAGTGAAACGGATACCAACGCGGTAGAAGAAAACGGGCCGCAGCTGCGCGTCGTAACCCAGTATATCAAGGACCTGTCCTTCGAAAGCCCGAACGCGCCGCACTCCCTCACTCAGCAAAGCGGGCCGCCCCAAATTTCCGTTCATGTGGATGTCGGCGTGCGCAAGCTGGCCGAAAGCGACTATGAAGTCGATCTGAAGCTGAACGTGGATGCGAAATCCGAGGACAAGCAGCTCTTCATCGTCGAGCTCGTCTATTCCGGCATCTTCCGGCTCGCCAATATTCCCCAGGAAAGCCTGCAGCCGGTGCTGCTTATCGAATGCCCGCGTCAGATCTTCCCCTTCGCGCGGCGGATCGTTGCCGATGTGGTGCGCGATGGCGGCTTCCCGCCGCTGATGATCGACCCGATCGATTTCTCCGGTCTCTACCGTCAGCAAATGGCGCAGGCGCAGGCCGAAGCAAGCGCCCAGGCAACGCCTGACGCGTAATAGCTGCGGCGCCTGATAGGGGTTTAGTTTTTCGAGCTGGTCCAGAGCGCGGGCGCGCCGAAGCTTGCAACGAAAGCGGCATGGCTTTCCCGTTCCGCCTCGCTGAGGCGGGAGCTAAGCGGTTTGGGCCGGGGCTCGCGTTTCGGCAGGCGCGAGAGCATATGCATGCCGGCCTCGCCGCCCGCGTCTTTCTGGCCGGCAAGGCCGAGGCCGAATTGCCGCCCGCCCACCAGCTCCAGGTAAACTTCCGCCAGAAGCTCGCTATCGAGCAGCGCGCCGTGTTTCGTGCGGTTGGAATTGTCGATGCCGAAACGGCGGCAGAGCGCATCGAGCGAATTTTGCGCGCCGGCAAATTTGCGCCGCGCGATAGCCAGTGTGTCGATGGCCTGTTCATCGGGAAGCGGCGGACGGCCGAGCCGTTTCAGCTCCGCATTAAGAAAGCCCATATCGAAAGCGGCATTGTGAATGACGAGCGGCGCATTGCCGACGAATTCCAAAAACCGGTCGGCAATATCGGCAAAGAGCGGCTTGTCGGAGAGGAACTCGTTGGAGAGCCCGTGCACTTCCAGTGCGCCTGCATCGACCTCGCGCTGGGGGTTCAGATATTCATGAAAGACGCGGCCCGTCGGCACATGATTGTCGAGCTCGACGCAGCCGATTTCCACCAGCCGGTGCCCGTCCGCCGCGCTGATGCCCGTCGTTTCCGTATCGAGAACGATTTCCCGCATGGTTTCCCCTCATCTCATCGTACCCGCGCGCACCCCCGCGCGGGATCCGAGTCTAGCCCATTTGCGCCAGCATCTTGGGCAAAATCTTGCCGGGCCGGCCCTGCAATTTATTCACGATTTCTTTGACCTGCTCGAACGCATGCTCGAGGCCCTTGTCGGTTTCGACGATGAAATCGGCCCCGGCACGCTTCTCCGCGTCGGGCACCTGCTTGGCATGGATCGCATCGAATTTTTCCGCGCTCATGCCGGGCCGGGCAAGCACCCGCTCGCGCTGCACCTCGTAAGGGGCGGAGACGACAACGATGACATCCACCCGCTCGCGCCCGCCCGTTTCAAAAAGAAGCGGAATGTCGAGCAGCACCATGGGCTGATCCTCAGCCATGGCTTTTTGCAGGAAAGCGCGCTGCACCTGGCCCACTAGCGGGTGGACGATGGCTTCGAGTTTTTTCAGTTCTTCCGGTTTACCGAGCACGCGTTTGGAAAGCTCCTCACGGTCGACCGTGCCGTCCTTCACCGTGCCGGGAAAGGCTTTTTCAAGCGGGGCAACCGCCGCGCCGCCCGGCGCATAAAGTTCGTGCACGGCGGCGTCCGCGTCATAGACCGGCACGCCGAGCCTTGCGAACATTTTAGCGGTTTCGGATTTTCCCATTCCGATCGAGCCCGTCAGGCCGATGAGAAGCACATCGTTTTTCATAGCGTTCTTCTTCGTTCAGTCTTCTTTTTGTCCAAGATCGTCCAGAATGAGTTTGCGCAGCGCAGGCGTGACTTCCGGGCGCACACCGAACCAGGCCTCAAACCCAGGCACCGCCTGATGCAGCAGCATGCCGAGCCCGTCGACAATGGGATTGCCGCGCGCGCGCGCCGCTTCAAGCAGTGGCGTGATGAGCGGGGTATAGACGATGTCCGTGACCACCGCTTCTTTGCTCAGCCCGCTTAAATCGATATCGAGCGGCTCGCTTCCCTTCATGCCGAGCGAAGTCGTATTGACGAGAAGGCCAGCGCCCGGCAGCGCCTGATTGCGGTTTTCCCAATCGACAACGAGAAGCGGGATGCCGAGATCACCTGCCAGTTTTTCCGATTTCAGCCGCGTGCGGTTGATGAGGCGGATATCGTTGACGCCTTCTTCCCAAAGCGCGGCGATAACGGCGCGCGAGGCGCCGCCCGCGCCGACAATGACAGCCGGCTTGTTCTTCTGCCAATCGGGCGCGCCTTCTTTCAAATTGGCTATGAACCCATAGCCATCGGTATTGCGCCCTTCCCATCCCTCATCCGTTTTGACGAGCGTGTTCACCGCGCGCACGCGGGAGGCCATTTTGTCGTGGCGGGGAATGGCGGCGAAGGCCGTTTCCTTATGCGGGACGGTGACATTGGCGCCGATAAAGCCGCGCGCATCGAGACCCTGCAACGTTTCCTCGGCTTCTTCCGGCGGCACGGCGAGCTTTTCATAAACGGCGTTTTTAATCCCGTGCTCGGCGATCCAGTGATTATGGATCAGCGGCGAGCGGGAATGGTCCACCGGCCAGCCGATGACACAGACGCGGCGTTCGGCCTTGCTGTCCATAGAGATGCCTGCAGATTTCTCACTCATGCGAGGATCACTTTTCTGGCGCGCAATTCTTCCAAGAGCGGCAAAAGCGGCAGGCCGAGGATCGTGAAATAGACCCCGTCGATTTTCTCGAAGAGCTGCACGCCCACGCTTTCGAGCTGATAGCAGCCCACGCTTTTGAGAATTTTCTCCCCCGCCTGGCGCAGATAATGATCGAGAAAGGCATCGGAAAAATCGCGCATGGTCAAATGCGCCCGGTCTCCATGCGACCAGACAATCTCGCCATCAAGCGCCAGGGTGACGGCGGAATGCAGCGTATGGGTCTTGCCCCGGAAGAAGGACAGGTTCTTACGCGCTTCCTTCATGTCGCGGGGCTTGTCGAATTTTTTCCCCTCACAAGAAAGCACCTGATCGGCGCCGATGACAAGGGTGGCAGGCGTGTCAAGGGAGACCGCACAGGCTTTCAGTTTTGCAAGCTCCATCGCCAGCGCATCGGGCTCGCGCGACAGGCGCTGCTTGGCCTCGTCCTCATCGACGGGCGAAACGCAAATATCGAAAGGCAAGCCCGCCCCATGCAAGAGATCGGCACGGACCTGGCTCGCGGAGGCCAGAAGAAGCGGCAGATGATCCCCCATCACGCATTCTCCTTGCGGGTATAAAGATTGAGCACGGCGGCGGCCGTTTCCTCGATCGAGCGGCGGGTCACATCGATCACTGGCCAGCCGTTGCGGCTATAAAGTTTGCGGGCATGGGCGACTTCCGCGGCCACCGCCTCGCGGTCCACATAATCGGTTTCGGTTTTTTCGTTCAGCGATAAGAGCCGGTTGCGGCGGATCTGAATGAGGCGTTCCGGGTTGGCAACGAGACCGATGATGAGGGGCTTTTTCGCGGTACCCAGTTCCGGCGGCAAAGGAATGTTCGGAACGAGCGGAATATTTGCCGCCTTGATGCCGCGGTTTGCCAGATAGATGCAGGTCGGGGTTTTCGAGGTACGCGAGACGCCGACGAGAATGACATCCGCCTCGTCGAGATCGCCAGGGCTCTGGCCGTCATCATGAGCCATGGTGAAATTGAGCGCGGCGATCCGGTCGAAATATTCCTGGTCCATAATGTGCTGGCCGCCGGGCTTGTGCGAAATCTCGCGGCCGAGATAAGAGCCGAGCGCATTGATCGCCGGATCGAGCACACTGATGCAGGGCACTTCAAGCTCCAAGCAGCGCTTTTCAAGTTTCGCGCGCAAATCGTCATTCACCATGGTGAACATGACCATGCCCGGCGCTTCTTCGATTTCCCCCAAAGCCCGCTCGAGCTGCTTCGGCCCGCGCACCAGGGCATAGACATGTTCGATCGCCCGCACATCTTCATATTGCGCGCAGGCCGCGCGCGCGACCGCGTTCAAGGTTTCCCCTGTCGCATCGGAGACCAGATGAAGATGAAAGACGCGCCGTCCGGCCATGCACTCTGTCCTTGAATACCGGGCAGGGCAGAGCCGCACCCGGAAATGTCATTGGGAGAGAAGCTACTGATTGAGACCGGTAGGTGCCAGTTTTTTCCCCGGCGTTCTTATTTGCGCCAGTTGAGGACGGCGCCGTGCATATTGGCGCCCGGCTTGTGGAAAACTGTGGGTAACGGGGGCAAGGCGGGAGCGAAAGAGGTGGCCAATTTTTCATCCCCGGCAGGACCTTTTCGGCGAACAGACTCGTTCCTCTCTGAACAGATGCGTGCGTGCCCTTGGGGATAAAGAGGATAAGTGCGTAACCGAAATTCCGGCTCCGGTTCATTCACGTCCTCCCCGTTTTCCACAATCGGGAGCCTCATATTCAAACCATTGGAATCCGGCCTGCTTTTTCACCTCCTGCAGCTTTTGCACAGCCGGACCAGAGAAGGCGCAGAAGATTTTCACTCTGCGCTTGATGTGAGCGGAATCCGGACCAAATTTGATCCTCACCATCCACAGGCAACCACTACCCACCACATCCTTCTAAGAGATATTTAGATTAGAAGAAGACTCGTGGATAAGCCGGGGACCTCCAATAAGTGCTTCTAAGGAAGCGTGCTTCCGAAGGAACCCAGCAAGGGATGCCTGCGGCAACCTGCAAGCTCGCAATTCAAGACGCGAGCATGTAAGCAAGACGGGAAATGAAGACGGCCAGTCCTTCCCACCCGGCTGGCGTGACAAACAGGCAATGACGTGACCGAGCCCAAGAAGAAATTTCTCGCCGCCCTGGAGGGCCAATCCTTCGATGTGCCCCCTATCTGGATGATGCGCCAGGCAGGGCGCTACCTGCCCGAGTACAGGCAGGTGCGCAAAGAGGCAGGCAGTTTTCTCGATCTTTGCTATACGCCGGATTTCGCGGTTGAGGTCACGCTGCAGCCGATCCGCCGCTACGGCTTCGATGCTTCGATCCTCTTTTCCGACATTCTGGTCATTCCCCATGCGCTCGGCCAGGACGTGCGGTTCGAAGAGGGGATCGGCCCGGTGCTGAAGCCCGTGACCAATCCGCAGGAGCTCTCCGCCTTGAGCAAGGAGGGGCTGCTTGAACATCTCTCCCCGGTCTTTGAAACCGTGCGCCGGCTTTCCAAGGAATTGCCCGCTGAGACGGCGCTTATCGGCTTTGCCGGGGCGCCCTGGACCGTTGCGACCTATATGGTGGGCGGGCGCGGCTCGCCGGATCAGGCGGCGGCCAAGCTCTGGGCCTACCGCGCGCCGGACGAGTTTCAGGTGCTGATCGATCTCCTCATCGAGGCGACGGGCGATTATCTTCTTGCTCAGATCGAGGCGGGGGCGGAAGCCATTCAGCTTTTCGATACTTGGGCAGGCTCCCTGCCGCCGGCGCATTTCGAGCGCTGGTGTGTCGAGCCCGTGCGCCAGATCCGCGCGCGGCTGAAAGAGGCAGCACCCCATATCCCCGTCATCGCTTTCCCGAAAGGGGCAGGGCCGGCTTATGCGGACTATTTCAAAGCGACGGGGGTGAGCGCCGTCAGTCTCGATACCGCTATCGCGCCTGAATGGGCGCGGGACACTGTCCAGCCTTTGGGCCCGGTGCAGGGCAATCTCGATCCGCTGCTTCTCGTGGCGGGCGGCGAAGAAATGAAAACCGCTGCCGCGCGCATTCTCGAGGCGCTGGGGGACGGGCCTTTCATTTTCAATCTCGGCCACGGCATCGTGCCGCAGACCCCGCCTGAGCATGTAAGTGAGCTTTTGGACTTCATCCGTAATTTCAGATGAGCGATCCCATGACCGGACGGCGCAAAGTTGCCATCGTATTGATGAATTTGGGCGGGCCGGACAAGCCCGAGGCGGTACAGCCCTTCCTGTTCAATCTCTTCAATGATCCGGCGATCATCCGCATTCCCAATCCGTTCCGCTTTTTGCTCGCCAAGCTGATTTCAAAACGCCGCGCGCCAATTGCCCGTGAGATTTATGCGGAGCTCGGCGGCGGCTCGCCCCTCGTGCCGCTGACGGAGGCGCAAGGACGGGCACTTGAAGAGGTACTGGCCGGCCGCGGCGCGGCAGGGGAGATCGAGGCGAAAACCTTCCTTGCTATGCGCTATTGGCATCCCTTTTCGGATGAAGCGGCGGCGCAGGTGAAGGCCTGGGGCGCCGATGAAATCGTTCTCCTGCCGCTTTATCCGCAATATTCGACGACAACGACCGAATCCTCGTTCAAGGATTGGATGCGTGCGGCAGGTGAAGCCGGGCTGAAAGCGCCTGTCCATGTGGTCTGCTGTTATCCGACCGAACCAGGTTTCATTTCTTCCTATGCGGTGCTGATACGCCCGGCCTTGCAAGAGGCGGGCGGGCCGGAAAAAGCCCGGGTACTCTTTTCCGCCCATGGCTTGCCGAAAAAGGTCATCGAGGACGGGGATCCTTATCAGGCTCAGGTCGAGCAAAGCTGCGCGGCGATTGTCAATGAGCTGGCCATTCCCGGCCTCGACTGGCAGACCTGTTATCAAAGCCGGGTGGGGCCGCTGGAATGGATCGGGCCTGCGACGGATAAGGAAATCGAGCGGGCGGGGGCCGAGGGTAAGGCGCTGGTCGTCGTGCCCATCGCTTTTGTCTCCGAACATTCGGAAACCCTGGTTGAGCTCGATATCGAATATGGCAAACTGGCGCGGGAAAGCGGGGTGCCGGCTTACGTGCGCGTTGCGGCGGTGGGCACCGAGCGGGGTTTTATCGACGGGCTGGCGCGGCTGGTGCTTGAGAGTCTCGCCAGCACCGGTGTGCTCTGCCCGGAAGATGCGCCGGGGCATGTGTGCACGGCCGAGCGGGCGATTGCCGGGATTTCCTGACGGAAGAAAAGCCTTCCAGCGGGGCTCTAGGGATTAAAACTTAAAAGAATCGAAACCGGAACGATGGAATTTCTGCAGCCCTTTTATCTCTGGATCAAGGCGTTTCATATCATCTCCGTCATCTTCTGGATGGCAGGAATGTATTATCTTCCAAGGCTTTACGTCTATCATTCCGAAACCGAAACAGGATCGGTGCTCTCAGAGAATTATAAGCGCATGGAAGAGTTGCTTTTAAAGCGCATCGTCAATCCGGCGATGGGCGCGACCTGGCTCTTCGGCATTTTGCTTATTCTCACCCTTCCCTCGCTTCTTTCCGAAGGCTGGTTCCATGTGAAGCTGACGCTCGTCATCGCCATGTCCGCCTATCACGGGGTGCTGACGAAATGGTGCCGGCTTTACGCCGCCGATGAGCGCCCGCACACATCGAAATTCCTGCGCATCGCCAATGAAGTGCCGCCGCTTCTGACCATTTTTATTGTCATCATGGTCATTGTGCGGCCCTTTTGACACAATTGTGCGTGTGAGACTGTTTGTAATCGGCAGCTTTTGACGTATATTTGCCCCGTTGGCCGATCACAACGGTCCGGCGCGCCGTTTCTTGTGGCGCCGCCGCTCATCTCCGGGACAGACATTTCATCACATTTCTGGGCCGGCTGGTGAGAGCGCGAGAGAGCTCACACAAGGTATTGGCTTTTGGTGGCATGTTAGCCATCTAGCAGCCGGGCCGGGTGAAGGGTTCCAACTTCCCGCCTTCAGACTTTTCTCAAATCATTCGAAACCGGTTCCGCGCGGTTTCTTTCAAGCTCAAGGTCAGCTTCATGCAGCAGATTAAACTGCAGGATCTCAAGTCCAAATCCCCCACGGAACTTCTGGCTTTTGCCGAAGAGCTGGAAGTGGAAAACGCCAGTACGCTGCGCACCCAGGACATGATGTTCGCCATTTTGAAAAAACTGGCCGAACAAGGCATCGATATTATCGGTGAAGGGGTGGTGGAAGTGCTGCAGGACGGGTTCGGCTTTCTGCGCTCGCCGCAGGCCAACTATCTGCCGGGCCCTGACGACATTTACGTCTCCCCCTCGCAGATCCGGCGCTTTTCGCTGCGCACGGGCGATACGGTGGAAGGGGAGATCCGGGGGCCGAAAGACGGCGAGCGCTATTTCGCGCTGCTCAAGGTCAATACGATCAATTTTGAATCGCCGGAAAAGACCCGCCACAAAGTCCATTTCGACAATCTGACGCCGCTATATCCGGACGAGAAGATCGAGATGGAGGTGGAAGACCCCACCCTGAAAGACCGTTCCGCCCGCGTAATTGATATGGTGGCACCCCTCGGTAAAGGCCAGCGCGCACTGATCGTCGCGCCGCCGCGCACGGGTAAGACGGTGCTGCTGCAGAACATCGCCCATTCCATCACCGCCAATCATCCCGAATGCTATCTGATCGTGCTGCTCATCGACGAGCGGCCGGAAGAAGTGACGGATATGCAGCGCTCGGTGAAGGGGGAAGTGATTTCCTCGACTTTCGATGAGCCGGCGGTGCGCCACGTCCAGGTCGCCGAAATGGTGATCGAAAAGGCCAAGCGCCTGGTCGAACATGGGCGTGACGTGGTGATCCTGCTCGATTCCATCACCCGCCTCGGGCGCGCCTATAACACGGTGGTGCCGAGCTCGGGCAAGGTGCTGACCGGCGGTGTGGACGCCAATGCTCTGCAGCGCCCGAAACGCTTCTTCGGCGCGGCGCGTAATATCGAGGAAGGCGGCTCGCTCACCATTATCGCCACGGCGCTGATCGATACCGGCAGCCGGATGGACGAAGTGATCTTCGAGGAATTCAAAGGCACGGGGAACTCGGAAATCGTGCTCGACCGGAAGGTGGCCGACAAGCGCGTCTTCCCGGCCATGGATATTCTTAAATCCGGCACCCGGAAAGAAGAGCTTCTTATCGACAAGGCCGAGCTGCAGAAGATGTATGTGCTGCGCCGGATCCTCAACCCGATGGGCACGGTGGACGCCATCGAGTTCCTGCTCGACAAGCTCAAGCAGACGAAAAACAACGCCGAGTTCTTCGACAGTATGAATACATAACAGGGCTTTTAATGTTCTTGTTGCGTTCCCATCGGCGAATGGTATGATTAACCGCCGCGGGGGATCCTAAGCCAATAGTAGTATATATGGCTGCAACATGGACAAGATATAGATGCCCCGTAAGTCACACGTCATTAGACGCCAGCAAGCTACGTTCACCAAACCAGCAATCGATCTAGCGGTGAAGTTAAATCTTCCCCTGAATCAGTTCGTCACGATTACTTTTGATAAAACGGCCTCATCACCTGAAGTCGTCGGCAAACAGTTTGCTAAAATTCGTGAATACTATGGGAAGTGGGCGAGGCGTCCGAGAAAAGGCGCAGGGCCAGCTTTCGCACCCACGCATATCTGGGTTGTTGAGAATACGGCTGTTGTGGCCGTCCATTGGCTCGTACATGTCCCAAAGAAGCGTCAGCGAGATTTCAAAAAGCGGCTAGACCTTTGGATCAGCAACGCGACCGAACAGGAACCTTTACCCGGTGCAGCACAATGTAAGACTGCTTATCGTCCCTATGGTGCCCGAAAATATATGCTAAAGGGCATCGACCCTGCAGTGGCCGATCTTTATAGGATAAGGCATATACCGCAAGGGATGGTTGTAGGAAAACGTTTGGGCTTCAGCAAGAATCTGGGACCTAGTCAGTGCAGGCTGCACGGCACAAAAAAGCCCTGGCGACGGCCAGGTTACACCACACATGACGGGTGGAAATTTTCGTCTATTGGCAGATCTAATATTCGCTTTTAGCGGATATTGAGATTCTTAGATTCTTCGTTTTAGGGGAATCTTTGGGCCTGTCGAAGACCAAAGATTCCCCTATCCGCCACTTAAGGCAGCAGCACGCTTGCGCCGGTGGTCTTGCGCCCTTCCAGATCCTTATGGGCCTGGACAGCGTCTTTGAGGGCGTAGCGCTGGTTCACATCAATCTTGATGGCGCCGCGGGCGACCGCATCGAAGACATCGGCGGTGGTGGCGGCAAGCTCCTCGTCGGTGACGAGGTAGTCCATCATCGAGGGGCGGGTGACATAGACCGACCCTTTTTGGGTGAGAATGCCGAGATTGACACCCGTGACGGGCCCCGAGGCATTGCCGAAAGTGGCAAGGAGGCCGCGCCGGGAAAGACAGTCGAGAGAGATTTCGAACGTGTCCTTGCCGACCCCGTCATAGACTACGGGCACACCTTTGCCGCCGGTGATCTCTTTCACCGGGGCCACGACATCTTCCTTGGAATAATTGATGACATGGGCCGCGCCATGGGATTTGGCGAGGGCGCATTTTTCATCCGAGCCTGCGGTGCCGATCAGCGTGACGCCCATATCCTTCGCCCATTGGCAGGCAATGAGGCCGACGCCGCCGGCTGCGGCATGGAAAAGCACCGTGTCGCCTTTTTTGAGCGGATAGGTTTCCTTGAAGAGATAGCGGACCGTCATGCCTTTCAGCATGAGCGAAGCGGCCTGTTCATCGCTCACCCCGTCCGGCACTTTGGCGATACGATTGGCGGGAGCGTTGATCGCCTCGGCATAAGCGCCAAGGGGACCTGCGCCATAAGCCACCCGGTCGCCTTCTTTCAGGTTCGTGACGCCGTCGCCCACCGCTTCGATAATACCGGCCGCTTCCAGCCCGAGGCCGACGGGCAAAGGCAGCGGATAAAGGCCGGTGCGGTGATAGGTGTCGATGAAATTGACGCCGATCGCTTTATGGCGGATGCGGACCTCGCCCTTGCCGGGGGCGGGCAGCTCGATCTCTTCGAGTTTCATGACGTCCGGTCCGCCGGTCTCGTGAATGCGGATGGCTTTGATCATGGGGCGGTTCCTTTGGAGGTGGGGCGGGGCAGAAGGAAAAGGGAGGCGCCTGCCTCCCTTACCGTCAATTGGCCGTCAGCCCAGATTTTTCTTGAAGAAATCGAGCGTGCGCGTGTTCGCCGTTTTGGCATCGGCGGGATCATAATGCGCGCCGCCTTCGCGAGCGAAAGCGTGGTCCCGTTCAGGATAAGTATAAAGCGTGACCTCAGGATGATCCTGCAGCCCGGCGATGATTTGTTCCTGGGCTTCTTTCGGCACGAACTCGTCCTTGCCTGCCACATGCAGCGCGAGCGGCTTTTTGATGTTCTTTGCTTCGCCGAGCAGGTTTTGAATATTGACGCCGTAATAGCCGACCGCGGCATCCGCGTTGGTGCGCGCGGCGGTGAGATAGGCAAGCTGGCCGCCGAGACAATAACCCACCGCGCCGACCTTTCCGGTGCAGGCATCGAGCCCGCGCAAATGATCGATCGTCGCCTGGATGTCGGTCACGCCTTTATCGACATCGAATTTACCGAAAAGATCGAAAGCCTGTTTCCATTCTTCATCCGTCTTGTCGGTGATCTGGATGCCGGGCTCGATGCGCCAGAAGAGATCGGGGCAGAGCGCCACGTATCCCTGATCGGCCAGCCATTCGGTGATGTCGCGCATCACCTGGTTGACGCCGAAAATTTCCTGAATGACGACGATGCCGGGGCCGGAGCCGGATTTGGGAATGGACAGATAGCCCGAAAAATCTCCGTCCGGGCCTTTGATGGTGACGTCCTGTCCTGGCAGAAAATTACCGGGCATGTGTATCTCCCTGTTATGGCTTTTAAGTACGGCGGCAGCGCAGGGCGCGCCGGTTCGGGTGTTGCTGCGCGTAGCTTAGCTGCTCGGCGCGTGCCCGTCAGCGGGCAGCGGCCAGTTGTTTTTCGAACTCTGCCAGCTCGGTGACCGGCAGGGAACAGGTGTCGCCGCGGCAAATATAGGCGGTGGGTTTTCCCTCCTGCTGGGTCTTGCCCTTGGCCGGGTGGGCGTCCGGCAAGTCCTCGCCCGGCGCAAGTTCCTCAAGCACATAATCGCCAAGCGGGGCGCGGGCGGCAGCGGCGCGGAAAGGGGCAAGCGCCTCGCCTTCGCCGATGAGCACGATCTGCACGAGATGAAGACGGGTGTCGAGGCTGGCAAGGAACGAGGCGAGCGGGAAGGCATTCTGCTCCGCTTCCCCTGCAAAGGCGGCAAGGATCTGATCGGCGCGCTCAAGATAATGCAGCTTGCCGGTCAGTGCATGAAGCTTAATGAGGAGGCCGGGCATCATGCCGTTGGCGGCGGGCGTTGCATCGTCCTGCGCGGTGCGGATGCGGGTGATGAGCGCATCGGCATCGTTGGGTGTGAAATAATAGCCGCCTTGTGGCTCGGCCCAGTAATGGGCGTCGAGCTCTTCCACCCAGGCTTCGGCCTGCTCGATATAGGCGCGGGCGCCCGTCGCTTTGAAGAGCGCAAGGGCCGCATCGATCATTGCCGCAAGCCCGTTCGCCATGGCGCGGTGCTGAAGTTTCGCCTGGCGCCAGGAATGGAAAAGCCGACCGCCCACGTACATGGTGCCGGTGATGAAATTGAAAGCGCGCTGGGCAAGCTCCACCCAGTCAGGCCGCTCGAAGGCAGCGCCTGCGCGGGCAAGCGCGGCGATGGCGAGACCGTTCCAGTCGCTCAAGACTTTGTCATCCCAGCCGGGATGCACGCGCTTCTCGCGCAAGGCAAGAAGCGTTTGGCGGGCGGGTTTCAGTTTTTCATCGAGGGCGGAGTCGAATGGCGCATCCGCCGCATGGAGGCGGTTCGGAATGTTCTTGCCTTCCCAATTGCCGGCAGGGCTGATGTCGTAAGCCTGTTTGAAAAGCGCTGCATCATCGCCAAGGGCGGCATCGATTTCGGCCTCAGACCAGACATAGAATTTGCCTTCCTCGCCTTCGCTGTCCGCATCGAGGCTCGCGGCGAAGCCGCCGCCTTCGGCAATCATTTCCCGGCAGATCCAGGTCACCGTCTCTTCGATGCGCGCGGCATAACGGGCATCGCCGCTCGTGCGCCAGACAAGGGTCAGAAGGTCGAGAAGCAGCGCATTGTCGTAGAGCATCTTTTCGAAATGCGGGACGAGCCATTCCGCATCGACAGAGTAGCGGGCAAAGCCGCCACCCAAATGATCGTAGATGCCGCCTTCGCACATATGGTCGAGCGCCTTGTGCACCGGTGCAGCAAAGGCCTCATCTTCCGTGTGCAGATAGTTGCGCCAAAGCAGCGTCAGAATGCCGGTTTGCGGGAATTTGGGCGCGCCTTGGATGCCGCCGTTTTGCGCGTCCATCACCTGCAGAAGTTTGCCCGCGACACGTGACGCAAGATCGGGGGGCGGGGTGCCGCGCGCGTCCTTCAAGGAGCGGGCATGGAGCGCTTTCGTCAGCGCGGTGCGATTGGCGTCGACTTTTTGCGGCTCTTCGCGGAAGATGCGCGAAATTTCCTGCAGGATTTGCGGGAAGCCCGGGCGGCCATAGCGCGGTTCGGGCGGGAAATACGTGCCGCCCCAAAAAGGCTCGCCCTCCGGGGTCAGGAACATGGTGAGCGGCCAGCCGCCCTGTTCGCCGAGCATATGCAGGGCGGACATGTAGATGGCATCGATATCGGGCCGTTCTTCGCGATCGACCTTGATATTGATGAAATGATCGTTCATGAGTGCGGCGATTTCGGCGTTCTCGAAACTCTCATGCGCCATGACATGGCACCAGTGGCAGGCGGCATAGCCGACCGAGAGCAGAATGGGCTTGCCCGAAGCTTTGGCCTCCGCCAGCGCCTCCGGACCCCAAGGCCGCCAATGCACAGGGTTGTCCTTATGCTGGAGAAGGTAGGGACTGGTCTGGCTGGCAAGCTGGTTCTGGGCGCGGGTCTGGGTCATGAGGTCCTTGACGTAAGAAGCGCGGGGACGTGAGGGGCGCAGGATCGGACACCCGTTGCGGGCGCCGGGGCAGGAAAACCGCCCCTTCGATATGTAGCGGACGGTATCAGGGCGGCAAGCTCTATGTCGATGAATTGATTGCGAAAATCCTGGAGCCGGGAGGCGCGGGATGAAGCCGGACGGGAAGGGCTCGATTCGGAATGGAAACGATCTTTGCGCTCTCTACGCCGCCGGGCAAAGGCGGGGTGGCGGTGATCCGGATTTCGGGGCCGGATGCGGGCACTGCCGTTGAAAAGCTGAGCGGCAAGGGACCGGGGGCGCCGCGCCAGGCGGTGCTGCGGCGGCTGCGCGATCCGGAAACCGGGGCCTGGCTCGATGAGGCGCTGGTGCTGTTTTTCAAAGCCCCGGCGAGCTTTACCGGCGAAGATGTTGCGGAGCTCCATGTCCATGGCGGACGCGCGGTTGTGGAGGCGGTCCTTAGTGCGCTGACGCGGCTGCCGGGGCTCGCGCCGGCGGAGCGGGGCGCGTTTACCCGGCGGGCCTTCGAAAACGGGCGGCTCGATCTCACGGAAGTCGAAGGGCTGGCCGATCTCATCGACGCGGAGACGGTGGGCCAGCGCGAACAGGCGCTGCGCCAGATGACAGGGGCGCTGAAAGAGAAGGCGGAAGACTGGCGGGCGCGGCTCATCGCTATGAGCGCTTATGTGGAAGCCGATATCGATTTCGGAGAAGAAGAGGGCGATGTGGGCGCGGGGCTTGGCGCCTCCATTCTGCCGGGGCTTGGCGCGCTCAAATCGGAGATCGAGGCGGTGCTTGCCGACGGCTACCGGGGCGAGCTGGTGCGCCGGGGCCTGGAGATCGCGATTGTCGGGCCGCCTAATGCCGGGAAGTCCTCACTTCTTAATTGGCTGTGTGGACGGGAAGCGGCCATCGTCTCGGAAGAGGCGGGGACGACGCGGGATGTGATCGAGGCGCGGATGGAGCTGGCCGGCCTGCCCGTGACGATTGCCGATACGGCGGGTCTGCGGGAGGCGGAGAACGCTGTGGAGGCGGAAGGCGTGCGCCGCGCTTTGGCACGGGCGGAGGCGGCAGATTTCCGGATTGTGATGGCGGCACTGGCACCCGATGGACACGATATATTGGGGTCTTTCGGAGATACCACGCCGGATGATGTGTGTGTGCTCAATAAGTCGGACCATCTGGATTCGGCTCCGGAACAGGTCCCTGAACCCGGGCTTTATGGACGTAAAATTCTCCCCATATCTGTAGTGAGGGGGGATGGGCTGGAAGAACTGGCTGCGCTGATTGAAGAAAAAGTGCGCCGTCTCGCCCCCGCTCTGGACAATCCAGTGATCAGTCGGGAGCGGCACCGCGTCGCGCTTCAGGACTGTGTGGCCGGATTGACCGGGGCCGAACGCTGGCTGGCACAGGATGACGTGGTGCTGGGCGGAGAAGAATTGCGCCAAGCGCTGCGTGCCCTGGGGCGACTGACTGGCCGGGTGGATGTCGAAGAATTGTTGGACGTGGTGTTCCGGGATTTCTGTATCGGGAAGTAGGAGATACCGGGTTCCGTGGCTTTGATGTTTCACGTGAAACAAAAGGAGTCCGGGTTTTGTGGAAAACTGCCGGTGGAGGACGGCGCGGCCATTCAGCCGCATTGACGCCTCCGCCAAAGGGAGTCAGAACGGGGCCGCACTCCCCATATGGGGTCCCCGGAAGCGGGTGATGAGATGAGCGACGTAATCGGTTCTTATAATGTGATTGTGATTGGCGGCGGCCACGCCGGATGCGAGGCCGCGTCTGCCTCTGCGCGTCTGGGTGCCCGGACGCTTCTGCTCACTCATAAGATCGAAACGATCGGGGAGATGTCCTGCAACCCGGCCATCGGCGGGTTGGGTAAGGGGCATCTGGTGCGGGAGATCGATGCGCTGGACGGCGTGATGGGCCGGGTAGCCGATGCCTCCGGCATTCAGTTCCGTCTACTCAACCGGCGGAAGGGACCGGCGGTCCGCGGGCCTCGTACCCAGAGCGACCGGAAGCTCTATCGCGAGGCTATGCAACGGGAAATGGAGGCGCAGCCGAACCTCGATGTGATTGCGGGTGCGGTCAGTGACCTGTTGGTCGAGAACGGTGTGCTGAAAGGCGTCATCACGGAAGATGGGCGGCGCTACGGGGCGCCGAAAGTGGTGCTGACCACAGGCACGTTTTTGCGGGGGATGATCCATATCGGCCGGGAGCGGATACCTGCGGGCCGTGTCGGAGAGGCGCCCGCGCTGGGCCTCTCCGACCGCCTGTACGGGCTTGGCTTTCAGCTCGGCCGGTTAAAAACAGGGACACCGGCGCGGCTCGACGGGAAGACGATCGATTGGGCCTCGCTTGAGAGCCAGCCGGCGGACAATCCGCCGACGCCGTTCTCGTTCCTGACAACGGCTATTACGGTGCCGCAGATCGAATGCGGTATCACCCGGACGGTCCAGGCCACGCACGACATTATTGCCGCCAATCTTGAGGAGTCGCCGGTCTATGGTGGCCGGATCGAGGGACGGGGGCCGCGCTATTGCCCGTCTATTGAAGATAAAGTCGTCCGCTTTGCAGAGAGGGACTCCCATCAGATTTTCCTGGAGCCGGAAGGGCTCGATGACGACACGGTTTATCCGAACGGTATTTCGACCGCGCTGCCGGAAGAGGTTCAGAAGGAATTTCTGAAGACCATTCCCGGCCTGGAGAAAGCGGTGATCCGGCGGCCGGGCTATGCCATCGAGTATGATTATATCGATCCGCGCGAATTGCTGCCGACGCTCGAAGCAAAGAAGCTGCCGGGGCTTTATCTCGCCGGGCAGATCAATGGTACGACCGGCTATGAAGAGGCGGCGGCGCAGGGCCTGATGGCGGGTCTCAATGCCGCGCGGGCAGCGGGTGGAGGTGGCGCGTTCATTCTCGATCGGGCGGATGCCTATATCGGCGTGATGATCGATGATCTCGTGACCAAAGGGGTGAGCGAGCCCTACCGGATGTTTACATCCCGCGCTGAGTACCGGCTGACGCTCCGGGCCGACAATGCCGACCAGCGGTTGACGCCAATGGGCATGGAACTGGGCTGTGTGGGCCGGGAGCGGCGCGCGGCCTTCGAGGAAAAGGGGCAGGCGCTTAAAGAGGCGAAGGCTCTTTTGACGTCACTCTCTTTGACACCCAATGAGCTTGTGAAGCGCGGCCTTAAAATCAATCAGGATGGCGTACGGCGGACGGCATTCGATCTCGCGGCCTATCCCGATGTGGGGCTGACCGGTATCGAAAAAGTATGGCCGGAACTCTCGAAACTCGACCCGGCGATCCTGGAGCAGGTCGGGATCGACGCTCAATATGCAGGCTATCTGGACCGGCAGGCGGCGGATATCAAAGCTTTTCGCCGGGATGAAGAGCTACAGATTCCCGCGGATCTGGACTATGGACAAGTACACGGAATTTCTGCGGAAATCCGGCAGAAATTGAAGGATGCACGTCCGGTGACACTGGGTCAGGCCGGCCGGATCGAAGGGATGACACCGGCGGCCTTGACGGCGCTTTTGATTCACGTGAAACGCCCCGAGAAGCGCCGGGCCGCGGGCGAATGAGCAGCCATACTAAGAATGTCCGGCAAGTCGTTGATAGGGAATCCTTTTCGGCGGTGATGCCTGTTTCACGTGAAACATTGGACCGTCTCGCCGCCTACGAGTCCTGCTTGAGGAAGTGGCAGCGCTCTATCAATCTCGTCTCTGCGAACACGCTGGACGCCCTTTGGGGCCGGCATTTTTTCGATTCCGCCCAGCTCCTTCCGCATCTGCCGGAAGGTCTGACGCGGCTTGTCGACCTGGGGAGCGGGGGTGGTTTCCCCGGCGTGGTGCTGGCCATTCTACTGGCGGACCGGGATGTCGAGATTCATCTGGTCGATAGCGACCGGCGTAAAGGGACGTTTCTGCGAGAGGCGCTGCGCCAGAGCGGCGCCCGGGCTGAGGTTCATACCTGCCGGATCGAGGATTTGGATACCGGGGCGCTTGGCCCGGTCGATGTCGTGACGGCCCGGGCCTGCGCCCCAATGACACAATTGCTGGACTGGGCGGCAGCTTTTTTCACTCCGCAAACGATCGGGCTCTTTTTGAAGGGTCAAGGGGTAGGGGACGAATTGACGGCAGCCCATAAATGTTGGACATTTAACGCAGAGGAAATACCCAGCCGATCCGATCCGGCCGGTACGATCGTCAAGCTTCAGGGGCTCGCACGTGGAAACACTTGATCAGAACACGGAAGCGCCTGCCAGCACCGGTAAGCAAATGCCGGATCAGGGCGTGAAAAAGCCCCGCGTGCTGGTTCTCGCCAATCAGAAAGGCGGGGTCGGCAAAACCACGACCGCCATCAATCTAGGTACGGCGCTGGCCGCGGTGGGCGAGCGGGTGCTGATCGTCGATCTCGACCCGCAAGGCAATGCCAGCACTGGCCTCGGCATCGATCGGCAGGCGCGTAAAGTTTCCACCTATGATGTGCTGACCGGCTCGGCGGTGATTGAGGATGCGATCGTCTCAACGCAAGTGCCGGGGCTCGACGTGGCGCCCTCCACGATGGACCTGCTTGGCGCCGAGCTCGAGCTTGCTTCCGTCGCGCGCCGCTCCCACCGGCTGCGCGATGCGCTGAACCGGATGCCGCCGGCAGGCCGCGCGCCGGAGCGGGACGCAAGCCCTATTCAGTCGCAGCCTTATTCTTATGTGCTGATCGATTGCCCGCCCTCACTCAATCTTTTGACCATCAATGCGATGACGGCAGCGGATGCCATCCTGGTTCCGTTGCAATGTGAGTTCTTTGCATTGGAAGGTCTCAGCCAGCTGTTGCGCACGGTGGAGCGGGTGCGCTCCAGCCTCAATCCGAAGCTGGAAATTCAGGGCATCGTGCTGACCATGTTCGACAAGCGCAACAATCTCTCTGGTCAGGTGGCTGAAGACGTGCGCGCCTATCTCGGCGATAAGGTTTATAAGACGGTCATCCCGCGCAATGTGCGGATTTCCGAGGCGCCTTCTTATGGCAAGCCGGCACTGGTTTACGATTTCCGCTGCTCCGGCAGCCAGGCTTACATGCGCCTTGCCTCCGAGATCATTCAGCGCGAACAGAAATTGCGCAACCGTCCGGCGGCGTGAGCGGACAGGCGGAGGCGGACGGGGATATGCAACTTAAACGAGTCTCTTAAGACTCTTAAGAAGCCGGGATAAGCTGCTGAAAAGATTCGGCTTTGTCCTACTTGGTAGCGCTGGCGCGGCATTGAGATGAAAAGCCCGGGCGCTTAAAGGGCTTGGCAGGTACTACCAAAAGTAGTGCTTTGGGGCTCTCAAATGAGATTTGGGCCGAATGGCCTGGCCGGTATCACGGGATACAGGCAAATGGTGGAGGTAGGCGGTGGCCGACGAAGCGCAGAGCAAAAGCCGGTTGGGACGGGGTCTTGCGGCCCTGATCGGGGAAGATACGGCAATCGATCTTGGGGATACGGACGCAGCCGAAGCGCGCGGTATCCGCCAGGTGCCGATCGAATATTTGCGGCCCAACCCCTTTCAGCCGCGTCACACGTTCCGTGAGGAAGATCTCGCCGATCTGACGAATTCGATCCGTGAGAAGGGGATTTTACAGCCCATCGTGGTGCGCCCGCTCGAAGGTGAGGAAAACGCTTTCGAGATCGTCGCCGGGGAGCGGCGCTGGCGCGCCTCGCAGGCCGCTCAGCTCCATCAGGTGCCGGTGATCGTCCGCGAGCTGACCGACCATGAATCGCTCGAAATCGCCATTATCGAAAACGTGCAGCGCGCCGATCTCAACGCGGTTGAAGAAGCGGCGGGTTATCAGCGCCTGATCGATCAGTTCCAATACACCCAAGACCAGCTATCCAAGATGATCGGTAAAAGCCGGTCGCATGTTGCAAACCTGCTGCGGCTTCTGTCGCTGCCGGAAAAAGTGCGCGCATATATTACGAATGGCGAGCTGACGGGCGGCCATGCCCGTGCGCTGGTTGGCCGGCCGGATGCCGAGGCATTGGCCAAGCAGATCGTCGAGCAAGGCCTTTCGGTGCGCGAAGCCGAAGCGCTCACCCGTAAAGACGACACGGCCAAATCCGGCGGCGGGCGCGGGACTGGGGCCGGCAGTGCGCCCAAGGAAAAAGACGCCGATACACGGGCGCTGGAAAAAAACATTTCCGATGCGCTCGGCCTCAATGTCGATGTCGTTCATAAAGGGGAAAGCGGCGGCGAGGTAAAAGTGCATTACAAGACGCTCGAGCAGCTCGATGAGATTTGCCGCCGTCTTGCCCATGGCGGCGGTTCCGGCGGCGGGCTCGTGCGCTGAGTTTTCTAGAGCCCGCACGGGCGGGGACTTGCGCGGCGGGTCCCGAGCCCTTAAGTTTTGGACATGATGACAGTAATCGCAATGAACCTAGCACTACGACTTATCGACCCGGCCGCATAAGGCGTGCCGGGCCCAGGGTCGTTTTGTCGTTTCATTGCTTGAGGCTGTTAATGTCTTCTCACATTCATTCGGTTCGTTTTCGCCCCTCCGCGCGCGCGGATATGCGGCATGGCGTCTTGTCTTCTCTCCTAGGCGGCCTTCTGCGACTTATCGCGGGCCGCCGGATCAAGTGGACAGCCGGCGGCTCGGTGCGGTCCGTCATTGCTCCTTCCCTAGGAGCGCCGGTATAAGACTTTCCGACATTTGGAATTGATGACATGACACAAGAAAAGAATTTGCCGCCGCGCGACACGGCTTTGCGACAACATAAAAGCGCGATGCCGATCCAGAAATACCGGGCCTTCGAGCCTATCGATCTGCCCGACCGGCAATGGCCGGGCCGTACCATCACCAAGGCGCCGATCTGGTGCTCGGTGGATTTGCGGGATGGCAACCAGGCTTTGATCGAGCCGATGGACAGCCGGCGCAAGCACAAGATGTTCGACGCGCTGGTGAAGATGGGCTTCAAGGAAATCGAGGTGGGGTTTCCGGCGGCCTCCGATACGGATTTCAATTTCGTGCGTGAGATTATCGAGCAGGGAAAAGTTCCTGCCGATGTTTCCATTCAGGTGCTCACCCAGGCCCGTCCCGAATTGATTGAGCGGACCTTCGAAGCGATCAAAGGCGCGCCGCGGGCTATCGTCCATCTCTATAATTCCACCTCGACGCTGCAGCGCCGGGTGGTTTTCGGCATGGACCGGGACGGCATTACCGAGATCGCGGTGAAAGGCGCCGAGCTTTGCAAGAAGCTGCGCGATGCGATGCTCGAGACGGAAGTGATGTTCGAATATTCGCCGGAAAGCTTCACCGGCACCGAGCTCGACTTCGCGCGCGATGTCTGCGCCGCTGTCATGGATGTGTGGGAGCCGACGCCGGACCGGAAGGTGATCCTCAATCTGCCGGCGACGGTGGAAATGGCGAGCCCCAATATCTATGCCGACCAGATCGAATGGATGCACCGCAATTTGCCGCGCCGGGACAGCGTGATCTTGTCACTGCACCCGCATAATGACAGGGGCACGGGTGTGGCCGCGGCCGAGCTTGGCATTCTGGCCGGGGCGGACCGCATCGAGGGCACGCTGTTCGGCAATGGCGAGCGCACCGGCAATGTCGATGTGATCAATATCGCGCTCAATATGTTCACGCAGGGTATCGATCCGCAATTGGAGATCGGCGATATCAACGAACTGCGCGATGTGGCGATCGAGTGCAATCAATTGCCGATCCATCCGCGCCATCCTTATGTGGGCGATCTCGTTTTCACGGCCTTTTCCGGTTCGCACCAGGATGCGATCAAGAAGGGCATGGCGGCGAAGGAAAAAGCCAATAGCGAGATCTGGGAAGTGCCTTACCTGCCCATCGACCCGCAGGATCTGGGGCGTAGCTACGAGGCGATCGTGCGCGTTAACAGCCAGTCGGGCAAGGGCGGGATTTCCTATCTCATTCAGCGCGATTTCAATCTCGATCTGCCCAAGGCTTTGCAGGCGAGTTTCTCGAAAGTCATTCAGAAGTACACGGATGAAACCGGTAAGGAAGTTTCCTCCGAGCTCATCTGGGATTTCTTCGAGAAGAAATATCTCACCCGCGCCGAGCCCTTCGAGTTCGTGACCTACCGTACGACGCCGGACCCGCATGCCAGCGAGCGGCGTCTGCTCACGGCGGAGATCAAGGACAAGGGCAAGCTGCGTGAAATTCACGGCAAGGGCAACGGGCCGATCGATGCCTTCGTCAATGCGCTGCGCAGCGACTGCAATGTCGATATACGCCTGAAGAACTACACCGAACATGCGGTGGGCACCGGCGCGGATGCAGCCGCTGTTGCTTATGTGGAAGTGGAAGGGCCGGACGGCTCGACGATCTGGGGGGTGGGCATCCATCCCAATATCGTGCAGGCTTCCTTGAAAGCGCTGATCAGCGCGGCCAATCAGGCCTCCGATATCTAACGATCTTTCCGCTTTCGGAAGAACGTGAAAGGCCGGGCGCTGCGCCCGGCCTTTTTCATTGCGCGTGCTTACCTCGTCAGCGTCTTCCAGCGCGTGCGCCCTGGCCAATGCGGAAGAGTACCTGGGCACACACCGCCCAATCGGGCATGCCCGTTGTTTTGCATTGCCGGTCGGCTTCTTCGAGCAGCATCAATGCCCGGTCGAGCCGCGCCCGTGTCCATAAGGAAAGCTGGCGTTTGACGGCGGCTTCTCTTCGGAAGTGAAGGGGCGGGCGGATGGTGCGCAAAAGCCCGTCGCGCGGCGCACCGGTTTCGGCCTGTCCTGTGAGAAGATGAAGCTGCTCGGCATGGCGGGTGACGGCGTTGAGCAGCATGACGGGGCTCGTGTCGGCCTCGCGCGCTTTGATGAGCGCCCGGTCGAGCGAGGGCAGATCGCCGCCAAGTGAGGCGTCCACCACTTCATCGACACTCATCGCCGCCGTATCCCCGACGCAGGCCTGCACGTCTTCCAGCGTCACTTCGCTTTGTTCGGATGAGCCCATATAAAGTATGAGCTTGTCGAGTTCCTGCAATGTCACGCCCCGGTCGCCGCCGAGATGGGCCTGCAGATAGTTGGTTGCGGCGGCATCGATGCTAAGCCCTGCTTCTTTCAGCCTTGTGCGGATCACGCCTTCCAGCGCCTGGGCGTCATCGGCATAACAGGCGATGGCGGCGCCGTTCTTTGCGTCCTCGAAGGCTTTGCGCAAAGAGGAGCGCGGCGTGAGCTCGCCTGCCGAAACGATGATCAGCGCATCGCCTGCCGGATTTTCCAGAAAGCTTTTGAAGGTTTTCGAAAGCCCGTCCGCCGCGCCGCGCACGCGCACGACACGCCGCCCGCCCATCATGGAAATGGCGGCGGCTTCATCGGCCAGACGCGCCGGGTCCTGGCGCAGATCCGCATCGCTTATATCGGTCAGGCGGAAGGGATCGGTCAGATCGTCAAGGACGGTCTTGGCAAGCTGGCGGCAACGTTCCTGTACCAGCCCCTGATCCGGCCCGAAAACGAGGATCGCCTGCACCGCCGGATCGGGCTTGCGGATAAAGGCGTCGATTTCCCTCGGCTTCAGCTTCACGGGGCGCGGGTCCTTCTGCAGCTTTCCGCGTCAGCTCCGGCCCTGACGCTCGAAGAAGATGCTGAGCCTCGTGTAGATATCGCGGGCAGTATCGTTCGAGACGCGCTCTTCGGCATCGCGCGTGGCGATGACATTGGCAAATTCGGAATCGACGCGGTTATAAGAGGCAACGCTGAGCGCCGTACCTTTAAAGACGACTTCGCCCAGTTCCTGATCGTAAAGGGAGAAGGGGGTCGTCATGCGGATATTGCTGCGGGTCACTTCGGTGTCCTGCTGCACGGCGATGTCGGTTTCATAAATGGTCGGGGTCAGCGAGAGCTGATAGCGGGTGCCCTGATTGCCTGCCGCGCCCATCAGGTCTTCGAGCGTGAATTTCAGATTGCGGCCATAAGACGTGCCGGGCGCGCTGACCGAGACGTTTTGCAGCTTGGCTTTGACGGGCGCACCGCCGGTGCGGTCCGCGTAAAGCGGATGGAAGCCGCAGCCGCCAAGGGCAAAGCTAGCTACCACGAGAAGAGCCAGAACGGCCCGGCGCTCTTTAAACCACGACATTCACAATCCGTCCCGGCACGACGATGACCTTTTTCGGCGTTTTACCGTCCAGGGCATTGCGCACCTTTTCCAGGCCGAGAGCGGCTTGCTCCACGGCGGCTTTATCGGCATCGCGGGGCACGGTCACTTCATCGCGCCGCTTCCCGTTCACCTGCACGGGCAGGGTAACGGAGTCTTCCACCAAAAGGCTCTCATCTGCAATGGGCCAGGGCGTTTCGGCGAGGATCGTTTCATGGCCGAGCGCCTGCCAGCTTTCTTCGGCCAGATGCGGCATCATGGGCGCGGCCATCTGCACCAGCATGTCCACGGCCTCGCGCTTCACCCATTTACCGGCTGCCTCATCCTGCGGTTTGAAGGCGGAAATGGCATTGGCGAGCTCGTAAATCCGGGCGACGGCCTTGTTGAATTGCAGCGCCTCGATATGAGCGGTAATCGCGGCAAGGATCTGATGCGCCGTGCGGTGCAGCGCTTCCGCCGCTTCATCGAGGGCCGGCATGGGCGTGCCGGGCGCGGCCAGGCTTGCCGGATCGCCCGTGACGATGCGCCAGAAGCGCTGAGTGAAGCGCCAGGCGCCTTCCACCCCTTCTTCCGTCCATTGCACGTCGCGCTCGGGCGGGCTGTCGGACAGCATGAACCAGCGGGCGGTGTCGGCGCCGTATTGATCGATAATGGCGGTGGGATCGATCGTGTTGCGCTTCGATTTCGACATCTTCTCGATGGCGCCGACTTTTACCGGTGTGCCTGCCGCTTCATCGAGGAAGGGTTTGCCGTCTTTCCAGAAAAGCTCGTCCGGCGCCACCCAGCGTCCGTCCGGGCCCTTATAGGTTTCGTGCGTCACCATGCCTTGGGTGAAAAGGCCGGTGAAGGGCTCATCGAGCCCCACATGGCCGGTCTCTTTCATGGCGCGGGTGAAGAAGCGCGCATAAAGAAGGTGCAGCACCGCGTGCTCGACCCCGCCGATATATTGATCGACCGGCAGCCAGTAATTGGCGGCGGCGACATCGGTCGGCGTTTCGGCTTTCGGCGAACAGAAGCGGGCGAAATACCAGGAAGAATCCACGAACGTGTCGAACGTGTCGGTTTCGCGCTCGGCCTTGCCGCCGCATTTGGGGCAGGCGACATGTTTCCAGGTCGCATGATGATCGAGCGGATTGCCCGGCTTTTCGAAGCTCACATCCTTGGGCAGTTCCACCGGCAGGTCGGCGCGGGGCACCGGCACGCTGCCGCAAGAGGGGCAATGGATGATCGGGATCGGGCAGCCCCAATAGCGCTGGCGCGAGATGCCCCAGTCGCGCAGGCGGTAATTGACCGTGCCCTCGCCGAGTTTCAAGGCTTCGAGCTTTTCGATGGCGGCGCGTTTGGCCTCGGTCACTTCCAGCCCATTGAGGAACGCCGAATTGACGGCAACGCCGTCTCCGTCGAAGGCGTCGTTTGCCTCGCCAAGTTCGCTCAGGAATGTTTCAAGCTCCGCCCCTTGAAGTTTTTTCGGCGCCACGACGGGCAAAACGGGCAGGGCATATTTGCGGGCGAAATCCATGTCGCGCTGGTCATGGGCGGGGCAGCCGAAAATGGCGCCGGTGCCGTAATCCATCAGCACGAAATTCGCGATGAAGACGGGAACGGAATGACCTTCGATGAAAGGATGGCGGGCGCGCAGGCCCGTGTCATAGCCTTTCTTCTCGGCGGTTTCGATCGCTTCCTCGCTGGTGCCGAGCTGTTCGCATTCGCGCACGAAGGCGGCAAGCTTGGCGTCTTTTTCCGCAAGCTCGCGGGTCAGCGGATGGCCGGGCGAGAGCGCGCAGAAGGACGCGCCGAACAGCGTATCGGGCCGGGTGGTGAAGACTTCAAGGGAATAGTCCTTAGACAGACCTTCCACGGGGAAGAAAACGCGTGCGCCCTCGGAGCGGCCGATCCAGTTGGTCTGCATGATGCGGACCTTATCCGGCCAGCGCTCCAGCCCTTCGAGCCCTTGCAAGAGATCGTCGGCCTTGTCGGTGATTTTGAAAAACCACTGGGTGAGCTCGCGCCGTTCGACGGGCGCGCCCGAGCGCCAGCCCTTGCCGTCGATCACCTGCTCATTGGCAAGCACGGTCATGTCCACCGGATCCCAGTTCACATAGCTCTTCTTGCGGGTGATGAGACCGGCCTCGACCATGTCGAGAAACATCGCCTGTTCGTGGCGGTAATAAGAAGGATCGCAGGTTGCAAATTCCCGCTCCCAGTCGATGGCAAGGCCCATGGCCTGGAGCTGGCCGCGCATGGCGGCGATGTTCTTATAGGTCCAGTCGGCGGGATGGACTTTGTTTTCCATCGCCGCGTTTTCCGCCGGCATGCCGAAAGCGTCCCAGCCCATCGGGTGGAGGACGTTGAAGCCGCGCGCGCGTTTGAAGCGGGCAATGACATCGCCCATCGCGTAATTGCGCACATGGCCCATATGGATGCGGCCGGAAGGATAGGGAAACATCTCCAGGACGTAATATTTGTCCTTGCCCGGCGCTTCGCTTTCCTCGCGCGTGCGGAAACAGCCTTGCCGGTCCCAGGTCTCTTGCCATTTGGGCTCGGCGGTCTTGGCGTTGTAGCGGGCGGTGTCGGTCGTATCCGGGCTGGCCATGGTCGGGTCGTGCTCTCGAAACTAGGGCAAACGGAAAGGCGGTCATCTTGCCGCGCGGGGCAGGCTCCTCAAACAAGAAGCGCGGCTCCTGCGCCGCGCTTCGTTTTGCCCCGTATTTGGCTATACGGCAAGAGGGCCGTCATAAGTTCCGCTTAGCCTTCGTCGGCTTCCAGCGTGCTGATACGCAATTGGCGGGCGCGGATCAGGATTGCGTTCTCCAGCTGGACATGGGTATTGGGATCGACGGAAGCATCCACCCAGCCGCGTTCGCTGTCGCGGGCCTGTTTGAAGACTGAAACTTTCAGCCCGTCGGCGCGCAGGCGGCGGTCGAGAATATAGACCGTCATTTTGAAGCGCTCGTCGGGGGCTTTGGGATCGGAATACCAGTCCGTGATGATGACGCCGCCAAAAGGATCCGCGGAGGCGAGCGGCACGAAGGCCAGCGTGTCGAGCGAGGCGCGCCAGAGGAAGGAATTGACCCCGATGCCTGCGCCGCCGCCGGAGGCTGCGCCGCCCCCGCCGCCGAATAGCGACAGGCCGTCTTCACCGAAAATGCTCTCCCGCTCCTGTGAAGGGCGGGGATTATTGGGCCCGTAGCCCTTGTCGCTCGATGAGGTGGGGTAGCTTTCGTCCTTGTCCGCGCCGGCACAGGCAGCGATGAACAGGCTCAGGAAAACGGCCCCGGCGATGGACACGAACGAGGAGGCACGAAACGCCAGTTTGGGCATGGGAATATTCTCTTCTGACTTGTATTCCTGTGGTCTGGCCCGTGGTCTTATCAGTCGATCTGGTCGGCCGGCACTCAATACCGGCTCGCCCATGGACCAAAGTCCCAGATTTGGCAGTTCTTATAGCCTGTTTGCCTTCTCCCGTCCAACATAAGCGGGGCCTTCACGTGTCTTCGGCAGGTTTCGGCGCCGGGGTTTGCGCCGGGAAGGGCGGCTTAAGAGAGGCTTTGAGGAGCGACGTCCCTCACAGGTGTGTGATAAAAACACCACAGATGCCCCCGCGCGAATGGCGGGCCTGTTGGAATCCCGGTCCTGCGGTTCAGCTTTCGCTTTTCGATTTCCTGCTAAGGTGTTGTGATCTTTACGCAACATAACCTCAAATTTCCCTCAATACCGGTCGGGTTTGCTTGACGTGTGGCCGGGTCATCTTGATTAATCGGGGTACGCGCTTGGGGGGGCATTGCAATTTGTCGCCCGGCGACGAGAGGATCCAAGAGCTGAAACGTTTGCGGAAGGACCGGTTGGACGACTGGATTGAGGGAACGGGAGCACATCCCGGCGACAGCAAGTCTGGTAAGAAAATCCGGTTCGCAAAAATACAAGGCTCCGAAGATCTCAAGTTAGACAGCTAACTGCTGAACTGCGAGGAACAGATGAAAAAGACTCTCCTTGGGACGACCGCTCTGGTCACCGCCGGCCTCGTTGCCGGTCCGGCCCTTGCTAGCGACCCGCTCAACGTCACCGTGAGCGGCTCCTTGATCACCGGCTTCTACTTCGTTGACTCCGACAGCGTCGGCGGTGTTTCCACCGACGACACGAAAGTCCCGGTTGTTGCCCGTGACCTGACCATCAACGCTGAAGGCACGCTGGATAACGGTCTGGTTGCCGGTGCCACGCTGATGCTCGAACTCGGCGATGACGAAGGCGCAGCCGTTCCGGCTAACGACGACGCAACCTTCCAGGAAGTGTTCGCTTACCTTGAAGGCGGCTTCGGCCGTACGGAAATCGGTGCTACCGACTCCGCTTCGTTCAAAATGCACTATTCGTCGCCCTGGTTCGTGCCGGGTAACGGCGTTGACAGCCCGAACATCTTCAACTCGCCCCGTACTTCGGTTCGTACGTCCACGTACGCTCTGCTGACGGAAGACGACAACAAGATTTCGTACTTCACGCCGCGTCTTGCCGGCTTCCAGCTCGGTGTGTCCTACACGCCGGACGCCGGTGCCAACAACCCGGTTGCGAACGGCTTCGGCATCAGCCCGCAGAACAGCGCTGTTGAAGAAGTGTTCGAAATCGCCGCCAACTACGCCGGTGAATTCGGCGCAGTGTCTGTCGGCGTTGACGGCTTCTACGGCACGGGCGATGCCCCGGCTGCTGGCGGTGGCGACCCGGAAGAATGGGGCGTTGGTGCCAATCTCGGTTTCGCCGGCTTCACGCTGGGCGGCGCCTGGTACCAGAACGAAGACATTGCCCGCGGCACGCAGAACACGGCTTTCTCGGGTGACGAAACCGAAGTCTGGACCGCCGGTCTGGCTTACGGCTCGGGCCCCTGGACCGTTGGTACCGCGTACCTGGAATCCACGGGTGAGCGTACCGGTCTCGGCGACACGGAAATCGAGTTCTGGCAGATCGGTGGCGGCTACTCGCTCGGCGCCGGTGTTGACCTCGGCCTCGACATCCAGCTGATCGAAGACAACAACGGCACCAACACCGTTGACTCCGAATCTGCTGGTATCGTTCTGGCGATCTCTTTCTAAGACTTCTGAAGTCTTGGGACGGAAGAGAGCGGGCTTTGCCCGCTCTCTTTTTTTGTGCCGTCGGCGGGATGGGCAGATGGCTTTTCCGCGCGCCCGGTTGTTGCTAAAAGCAGCGGGCATGCAATCGAAAGGCATCTGACATGGGCGGCATCATTTGGCTCGCATCCTATCCGAAGTCCGGCAATACCTGGCTGCGCTCCTTTCTCTACAATCTTCTGCGCAACACGCCGAAGCCGGCCGACATCAACGAGCTCGATCAATTCTGTCTCGGCGAGTCATCGGCCCAGTGGTATGAGCGGCATCTGCAAACGCCGGTGGAAGACGCCTCTCCCGAAGTGGTCATGAAAATCCGCCCCTTTGCCCATGCGGATATGACCCAGGCTTTCCCGGACTCCGTCTTCGTTAAGACCCACAACTTTCTGGGCGAATGGCACGGCATGCCGATGCACAATATGGATGTGACGGCAGGCGGTATCTATGTGGTGCGCAACCCGCTCGATGTCGTGCTCTCCATGACCCATCATTTTGGCCTGACGCTCGATGAAGCGATTGAGCGGCTGGGCAACAAGGGGGCGGCCACGTCGTCAGGCGGGGGGCACGTACCGGAGTTTCATTCCTCCTGGTCGGCGCATGTGAAAAGCTGGACGCAGCATCCCAATCCGCAGCTATTGGTTTTGCGTTATGAGGATATGCTCGCGAAACCCCGGCGCGCGTTCAAAAACGTGACGAAATTTCTGGGGCTGAAACCTTCCACCGAAAGGCTGGAGCGGGCGATCCGTCATTCCTCCTTCAAGGCGCTGAAAGCGCAGGAGGAGAAGGCGGGCTTCAAGGAACGCTCGGAACATGCCAAGGCCTTCTTCCGTTCGGGCAAGGCGGAGCAGTGGCGCGAAGAACTGACGCCCGATCAGGTGCGGCTGATTATCGATCAGCATAAAGAGCAAATGGAACGCTTTGGTTATATTCCCGAAGATCATAAAGACTAGGCAGCGCTCAGCCTGACGTAAAACCGATCCCGGCAATGCCCGCAGCCTTTGTGGGGCAGAGACGGCGCACCGTTTCTCCATTTATCCCGCCCATTGCATACACGGGGAGCGCGGCTTCTTCGGTAAGCGCTGCAAAGCGCAAAAGCCCAAGCGCTCTCGCGCCGGGATGACTTTGCGTCGGAAAAACCGAGGAGAGGAGCGCGGCATCGAGCCCCACGCGGGCGGCGCGCACGAGTGCCTCGGCGGAATGAGCGGCGCAAGTGACAAGCGCGAAACGTTCCAGCGCCCTTGCCGCATATCCCCTTTTCACCTGCCATTCGGGCAGATGCATGCCGTCGGCGCGCAGATGCGTGGCAAGGCCGAAATCACCAGCCAAGAGAAAGAAGATGCCGCGCCGGCGCGCGGCGCGTTCTGCTTCTTTTGCCAGCTTCATGCGTTCTGCCCGCGCCAGCGAATAATGGCGGAAGATATAGCCGCTTCCCGCAGGTAGGCCCTCCAGCGTTGCAAGGGGGTGGGGCGCGCGCGCTTCATCCGACAGCGCCAGCAGATCGGGCAGGTGCGGGGCTTTCGCCCCGAGCTCCCGCACACTGCGCATCAGGCTCGCGGAGGGCCGCGCCATATATGTCTCCCCTAAAGAAAGGCCGAGATCGGTCTGGACAAGATTAGCAGAATGCCGTTCCTTTGGCCCATCCCCGTAAAGTGGCTTGGAAGGAGCGGCAGATGGCCGGCAGTGTGAGCGACAATCTGAAAACCGTGCAGAGTGACATCGCAAAGGCCTGCAAGCAGGCGGGCCGCGCGGAAGGCGCGGTGACGCTTGTTGCCGTCTCCAAAACCTTCGATGCGGAAGAGATACGCCCGGCGCTTGAAGCGGGCCAGCGCGTCTTCGGTGAAAACCGCGTGCAGGAAGCCCATAAGAAATGGCCGAAACTGCGCGAAGATTATAGCGGTATCGAGCTCCATCTCATCGGCCCGTTGCAAACCAACAAGGTGAGCGAAGCGCTGGCGCTTTTCGACGTTATCGAAACGCTGGATCGGGAAAAGCTCGCCCGTGCCTTTGCCAAGGAGCGGGAGAAGGGGGCGGACCTGCCCCGGCTTTTCATTCAGGTCAATACGGGCGAGGAAGAACAGAAGGCGGGTATTCTGCCGGACGAGGCAGATAGTTTCATCAAACTGTGCCGGGATGAACTTCACTTGCCGGTCGACGGGCTGATGTGCATTCCGCCTGTGGACGAAGAGCCCGCCTTGCATTTCGCGCTTCTGCGCAAGATCGCCGAGAGTAACGGGCTTAGCGCGCTTTCCATGGGCATGAGCGCGGATTACGGGACGGGCATCGAACTTGGCGCCACCCATGTGCGGGTGGGCAGCGCGATTTTCGGCACACGCACGTAATGTAGTCAGATTAGATGCCGATCCGCATCTGGCTATCGGGCCCGCAAAGCTGCAACAGTTTCAGCATGTCGGCGCGCGATACCGCGACGCAGCCTTCCGTCGGCCCGTAGCCGCCATCTTCCTCCTCACGGGCGAGGTGGAAAAAGATCGCGCTGCCTTTGCCGGGCACCGGCGGCTCGTCGTTATACCCCAGCACCACCACGATGTCGTAGAGCCCGTCCTCGCGCCAAAGCTTTTCGGCGCTGGCCGGGTAGGGCAGTTTGACGGGCCGGTTATAGGCCGGGTCCTCCGGCGCATCGCACCAGCCGTTTTCCGGATGGATGGGAGTGATGGGCAAATCGGTTTTCGGCGCATCCAGCCGGTCGGCGCGGTAAAAAACCTCGCGCAGCGGCCAGATGCCGATGGGCGTTGCCCCGTCCCCTTCCTGTTTTTCTTCCGTTAGGCCGCTGCGGCCCAGGGCACAGGCAAAGCGCAATGCGCCGATTTCCAGCTTGCCGCGATGCGTGCCCGATTTGGCGGAAACGGTAATGTCCATGATCTGTCTTGTCCGGCGCGCTCGCCGGTTCTCACCCTATAGGTTGCGCCTTAGAACCGCTTATCGGTGCGGGTGCCCGTCTCTCCGCTGAAGGCAGCGCCGAAGCCGGCCGCTTTACCCGCTTCATATTTGTCCAGGGAACGGGCCATGAGTGTCAATGGGTCGATGGCGCCGGGCTGGGGCGGCCAGGCGGGCAACTCATTGTCGGCTGGGGCGGCGGCGGGCGCGGCAGAGGCAAGCCGTTCAGGCTTTTCTGCGGTCTTTTCCGGAGCGGTCTGAATGGCGGCTTCTGCTGTTTCAGGGCGTTTCAGGGCGCCTGGATCGTTCACGGAGCGCAGCAAGGCATCCCAGCCTTCCTCGCTCAGGCTCGGCAGGCTCGAGGCGGCGGCGCTTTTGGCCTCAAAGGCGCCTTTAGGGACGGCGGGCGCTTCCGCAGCCTGCGCCGGGATTTGCGGTGCCGCTTCCTCAGCCTCGGCGGCGATCTGCGCGACCTGCGCGGCGGGTGCCGGATTAATGGCAGCTGCTTCAGCCGGGCGCGCCGCGTTTGCGGCAAGCTGCGGTCCGGCCTCTTCCTCACCGCCCAGCAGGGCCAGCGCGTGACCGCCAATATCCTTGCCGGTGGATTCCTCGATCACAGCATTGACGAGCGAGGCGGCGGCGCCGATCGGGCCGCCATAGATCGCTCCGCCCACGACTTTCGCGGCGGGCGCAATCTCATCGCCCGTCCATTCCCGGTAAAGGGTGGAGACGACGGGCAGGTGCTGAAGCGGGTTGATGACATCGATGAGATCGCCGAAGGAAAGCCCGTTTTCCGCGCCCTTTTCCTGGCCGGTGACGGCAGGAGGTGTTGCCAGGTTCTGGCGGGCCTCGGCGCTGCGGGTCAGGGAATGCGGGGCTTTGGCGCTTTGGGGCTGCGCCGCGGCGCTTTCCTGCGCCTTGCGCAGATTGGCCGCCCGAAGCTCGGCCAGCGCGTTCGTGCCGCGCTTGTTGCCAAGGCGAAGATAAAGGGGCAGGTCGGCGGCGGTTTCAAGGCTCATGGTCGGTCGCAATACTCAAGGCTGGTGTCTGCTGAAAGAGCCGCAAAAAGCGGACCAGACGGGCTGCCAGCTATTTCAACGACTTATGCGGGAAGGGGGCCCGGCACCCCTGCCAGGCGGCAAAAATTGCCGGGTTTTTTCTGCTGAGCGGGCGGGGCGTTAAAGGGTTTTTCTGGAGCCCGGCGGGGCTTCCATGCGAAACTCGCCGCCAGATAATGGGGCGCGTTCCGGCGCTCTTCCTCTGGGCCAGCACTCCTGCGTGAATATGGCCCTTAACGTCCGGCAGTCTGGTTCAGTCATTTCATGGTTTCTTCTTCCCCGCCCAAATCCGCGCCGAAAGGCGCCCCGCTCAGCCCCGATCAGATCAAGGCCGCGCTGCGCGAGGCCGCCGCCCAGCTTGATGCGGGGGATCTGAAAGGCGCGGGTAAGCTCCTCAATGACATTCGCCGCACGGCGCCTAATCACCCGGACGCCCTGCATTTGAGCGGGCTTGTGGCACTGAGGGCGCAGAACCCGGCGCTGGCGGAAAAGTTCATTCGCCTTGCAGTGGCCCAGGCCCCGTCCCACGCCTTCATGCAGGTCAATCTGGCCAATGCCTTGCGCCGCCAGGGCAAGATCGAGGAAGCGCTGGCAACCTTCGCCAAAGCCGCCTCGCTCGATCCGGCCTTTCCGGGCATCTATCTCAACCGCGGCATTCTTTTGTCCGAGCTTGGCCGGAAGGATGAGGCCCGGGCGGATTTCGAGGACGCGATCAAACGCGCCCCGACCGAGCCCGGCGGCTATGCTCAGCTTGCCCAGCACCATTTGCGCGCGGGCGATTTTCACGCCATGGCCGAGGCTTATAAGCGCGGGCTCGAAGCGCTGCCCGGCCACGCCCATTTCCTTGCGGGGCTCGCCACAGCCTATGAGCGCCTTTCCAATCTTGAGGCGGCCAAGCCGCTGGCCGATCAGGCCCTTGCCGCCATGCCGCACACACCCATGGCGCTCAAAGCCTGGGCGAGCGTGACCCGCCGTCTCGGCGGGTTCGAGGAAGTCAAAGACCGGCTGGAAAAAGTCGCGATCGGCACGTTTCCGCCTCATGCCGCCCGGCTCATCCATGCCGAGCTTGCCCAAGCCTATGACCGGCTGGGCGATACCCAGAACGCTTATTCTCATTTCGCCCGCCAGAACGAGATGGCGAAGCGGCAGGCCGCCGCCCAAGGTATCGACAAAGCAAGCTATATGGCGCAAGTGACGGGCCTCACCGAAGCCTTTCAAACGGGGCTCGGCAAGAACTGGCCGGAGACGGGCAAGGTGACTGAAGGTCACGCCAATGCGCCGGTTTTCCTTGTCGGGTTTCCCCGCTCGGGCACGACGCTGCTCGATCAGATCCTCGATGCCCATCCGGATGTGCAGGTGATCGAGGAGCGCCCGGCGCTGCTTGCCGTGCGCGATGCGGTGGCGGCGCTGCCCGGCGGCTATCCCGGCGCCCTCGAAAGGCTCGATGAAGCGGGCCTTGAGGATTTGCGCGCGCGCTATTGGGCGGCGCTGAGGCAAGAAGGCGCCGAGCTTGAAACCAAGACCGTCATCAACAAATTGCCGCTCAATATCATCCATGCGGGGCTCATTCACCGGGTCTTTCCGGAAGCGAAATTTATTCTGGCGCTCCGCCATCCCCTCGACAGCGTGCTGTCCTGCTTTATGCAGGATTTCGAGGTGAATGCCTCCATGGCGCATTTCCTCGATATCGGGGATGCCGCCCGGCTTTATGAAGCGGTGATGGGGCTCTGGCAGCTTTATGAGGGCCGCTTCGCGCTCGATACGGTCTCCATCAAATATGAAGAGCTGATTGGCGATGTGGAAGGCGCGGTGCGCCCGGTGCTGGCGCATCTGGGGCTTGCCTGGAACCCGGCGCAGCTTGAGCATGTGGCCCATGCCAAGGCCCGCGGCACGATCCGTACGCCTTCTTATGCGCAGGTGACGGAGCCGATCTACCAGCGCGCTGCCGCCCGCTATGAGCGCTACAGTGCCTATCTGGAGCCGGCGGAGCGCCGTCTTGCGCCTTTTGTTACGGCTTTCGGCTATTCCTGAGCCTGGCCCGGCAGGGGGAGTGGAGGGGGATATTTACTCTAATGAGATCAAACAGTCTCACATGAATGTGATACCCCCGCTCTCGCTCTTGTGACCGGGAGAGCTTGCCTTTACATCACCGGCATGTTGAGCGCAGTTTATTGCTGCACGCCAGAGATGAGGGGCAGATGAGCACCGTCAAAAAGATCCTGATCGTCGATGATGATGACGCCTTGCGCGAATCGCTCGTCGAGCAACTCGACCTCCATGAAGAGTTTACCTGCATTACCGGCTCCACAGCCGCTCAAGGGTTGGAGCAAGTGCGCTCGGACCATGCGGATCTGGTGCTGCTCGATGTAGGCCTGCCGGATATGGATGGGCGTGAGGCCTGCCGGCTGATGCGCAAGGCCGGGCTGAAAGCGCCGATCATCATGCTGACCGCTGCCGATAGCGATTCAGATACGATCCTCGGCCTTGAAGCGGGCGCCAATGATTATGTCACCAAGCCCTTCCGCTTCGGCGTGCTTTTGGCGCGGGTGCGCGCGCATTTGCGCCAGCACGAGCAGAGCGAGGATGCGGTCTTCGCCATCGGCCCCTACACCTTTAAGCCGTCGGCCAAGGTGCTGGTCGATCCGTCGGAAAAGAAAGTGCGCCTGACGGAAAAGGAAACGGCGATCCTGAAGTATCTCTACCGCGCGGGCCAGAAAGTCGTGGGCCGCGACGTGCTCCTGCATGAAGTGTGGGGATATAATGCTGGCGTAACCACGCATACGCTGGAAACGCATATCTACCGCCTGCGCCAGAAGATCGAGCGCGATCCCTCCAATGCCGAATTGCTGGTGACGGAGACGGGCGGCTACAAGCTTATGCCATAAAAAAACCGGGGACATTTCTGCCCCCGGTTTGAATTCCTTCTTCCCGCTTGTGCTTATGTGCGCGAGAAGGGCGCGGTCAGGTGGATCAGCACGCCGAAGACGACAGGCACGGCGGCGAGCGCTGCAATGACGAGCGCACTCGCGCCGAAGAAGATTACCGCCAGTGCCAGCGCCATGACGATATTCAGACAAACAAGCACGGGCTGGAACGAACCGTTGATGCGGCCATACATTGGGGGCTCTCCTCGAAGAAGCGTTAAAGGTTCCCCTGATATGCCTCTTAAGAGCGCGCGCGGGTAGGCGGCGCGGCGCCGCGCGGCGGTTTGCCGCAATTTTCCCTGTTATTATCCCTACTTAGGCGCGGGTCTATCGGCGGGCTCATCGGCGGTCAGCGCGTAAGTGCTGACGAATTCCGGCGGCATGCGCACCGCCCGCCCGCTTTCGATATTGATGCAGACGAAATCCGAAAGGCCGCGCAGCAAGGTCGCGCCTTTTTCGTTGATGAGCTGGAAGCGGCGGCGCAGGCGCAGGCGCCCGTCATTGCCGGTGATCCAAGTGCCCATGCGCAAGGCTTCACCCTCGAAGGAGGGCGCGAAGTAATCCATTTCATGGCGGCGCACGACCATGCCCTTGCCGAGTTTGCGGTAGGTCTCGAAATCGAGGCCGAGGGCCTTGGAATGGTCCCAGGCCGTCTTCGCCATGAAACTCAGATAGACGACATTATTCGTATGCTGAAAATCATCGATATGCTCGGGCTTCACCGTCAGGTTCACGATGAAAGGGCTGGGGTAGTCCCACCCTTCGGCCGGTTCGTTCATGCCCGTCATCTTCTTTTCCGTTCTTTACATGCCCGGCTCTACCTAGCAGATTTGACGGGAAGGGGCGAGCGCACAGGGTTGGGTGCGTAGGCTTGGGCGCGCAGAAAAGGCAGGCTGTCATGACGGTCGAACGGGATATCGAGGTTTTGCGGCGCACGGCGCTTTTCGCCCGTGTCGATCCCGTGCGCCTGGAAGTCCTCGCCTTTACCGCCGCCCACCGGCACTTTGAAGAAGGCACGCTAGTGATCGAGCGCGGGCAGCTTCTGGAAGGGGCCTATGTGGTGCTGGAAGGCTCTGCCGTCATGCTGGGCGAGGATGGGGAGGGCCGGCCCATGGCGTCGCGCCTTGACAGGGGGGACATCATCGGCGAAACCGCCTTAATGAAGCCCGTGCCGGCAAAGGCAAGTGTCAGGGCAGGCGAAGCGCTGGAGCTTATGGAAATCAGCCGCGCGCTTTTTGCCCGCCTGACGGACGAGTTTCCGGAACTTGCATTGGGCGTCGCCGCCGCTGCGGCGGACAGGCTCGAAGGGATCTCCGGCGCGCTGCGCGGGCTTTTGCAAGAGAAGAAAGAAAAAGAACGGGGACGGGTATGAGCGAGCGCGCGGCGGAAGAAACGAAAAAGACACCGGAGACGGCAAGTCTTGGTACGACAAGTAAAGGCAAGCCCTGGCCGCCCAATATTCAAGCCGCGCTGAAGCGCAAAGCGCCGGCGAGCGAATATCTCGGTCTTGAAATTCTCGATGCCGATCAAGACGAACGCTGGGTCAAGGTGGCCTTTAATGCGGGCGAGCAGCTTTGCAATCTGTGGGGCGGCATTCAGGGCGGCATGGTTGCGGCCATGCTCGATGATGTGATGGCCTTTGCGGTGGGGCTCGATCTTGATTGGGGGGAAATCAGCCCGACGCTCGAAATCAAAGTCTCGATGCTGAATGCGGCCCGCCCCGGCCGGATCTATGGTGAGGGGCGGGTGATCAAGCGCGGCAAATCGGTCGGCTTCATCGAAGGCGAGCTGCGCGATGAAAGCGGCAAGGTGCTCGCGACCGGCAGTTCCACGGCCACCTTCGTGCGGCTGAAACGCGCGGAAGACAAGAAGACCGGCAAGAAATAGACCTTAATCGGTAAAGGCGTTCTTCTCGATATAGGCGCGCGCCTCATCGCTCAAATGCGTTTCGAAGAGCGCGAGGTGATGGCGGATGCCTGCCAGAAGCGCCTCCTTGTCCATGCGTACGACTTCCTGTGTCTCGCGCAGGAAGCTCGGCCAATAGCGCACCACCATCCAGACATTGTCGGCAAGGGCAGGCAGCTCGCTGCGCGGCATGGTCAGATGACCGCCGTCGCACATCTGATCGAAAAAGCGCCTGAGCCGGTCCGTCGTTTCCTTGTAGATGCCGCGCACCCGTTCTTCCATTTCCGGGGAGGTGCGGCCGTATTCGGCGGAATCCCGGTAGAGATATTGGAACTCCCACATCTCCTCGAACATCAGCCGGTTGAAGGCGATATAGGAGGTGAGCACCGTTTCCGGCGTCCAGCTCAACCCGAGGCGCCGGGCGATCTTCTGGGTCAGCAATTGCTGATGGGCGCGCACCAGGTCTTTTTTGGTGCGGAAGTGGTACCAGAGATTGCCTTCCGAAATGCCGACATTCTCGGCGATGCGGGCCGTCGTCACCCCGTCGAAGCCGTGCTCGTTGAAAAGCGTCAGGCTGGACGCGAGTATGCGTTCACGCGTGGTGGGCGCCATTTTTCCTCTTGGGTCTTCTTCTTGTCCTCCCAACCGGCCCCGGCATCCGGCGTTTTTCGCGCCCGGTTTCGGGTCCGGCCCTCCAGAGGCGATGGTGAGGGCTTGCGGGAGTAGGGTCAATGCCCTAAATTAGCGCCATCGGATCATTTTCGAAGAGCAGGACAACCTGCCCGCCGGGAAAATCACCGGCCAGGAAATGTGAGGAACCCCAGGGAGCGGGCGTCGAGGCTTGCCTCATACCCCCCAGTTGAGCTGCCCCGGCCGGCGTATTTTGGCCAGGCGCCTGCTTCCACCCCCTTTTCCCTACGTCCGTTCTAGATGTCGAAGGTGGCGAGCACCGGCGCATGGTCGGAGCTGCGCTCCCAGCCGCGCGCTTGCTTGATCACTTCCATGGCGGTCGGCGTTTCGGCAAGCGCCGGCGTCACCCAGATATGATCGAGGCGGCGGCCCTTATCGGCTTTCTCCCAATCCTTCGCGCGGTAGCTCCACCAGGTGTAGAGCTTTTCTTCATCCGGCACGAAGCGGCGCATCACATCCACCCAGTCATGGGCCTTCATGACGCGGGCAAGATGCTCAACTTCGATCGGCGTATGGCTGACGACTTTCAGCAATTGCTTGTGCGACCAGACATCGTGCTCGAGCGGGGCGACATTCAGATCGCCGACCAGGATCATGCGGGCGTTCTTCTTGGCCTTATGGGATTTGTACCAGCTTTCCATCTCGGTCAGGAAATCGAGCTTGTGGGCGAATTTCTCGTTCACCTCGCGGTTGGGCTCGTCACCGCCGGCGGGCACATAGAAATTATGCACGCGCACGCCGTCTGTGCCGCCTGCATCGAGTGTGACGGCGAGGTGGCGTGTATCGCCCTTCTTGCAGAAGTCGCGCCGCTCTTCATCGCGGAAGGGAATGCGGCTTACCGTGGCGACGCCGTGATAGCCCTTCTGCCCGTGAAAGGCGATGTGTTCATAGCCCGCCTTGCGGAAGGCCTTGGAGGGGAAAGCATCGTTCGGGCACTTCGTTTCCTGCAGGCATAGAACGTCCGGCTGATATTCTTCCAGAAACCGTTCGACGAGATTGATCCGCAGACGGACGGAATTGATGTTCCAGGTGGCAAGCTTGAGCGGCACGGTACGGTCTTTCTTGGTTGGTATGGGCGAAGCGGGAATTTTTCGTCAGAAAATATTGTAGGTGCGCCCGGCAAGGCTCACCGGCCAGCGGCCGCGCTCGAAGAGGCGGAAGCGGTGGATGAAGGGATGGGTTTCGTCGTCTTCTTCAGCCACGACGGCGAGCGCTGCGCAATGGGCCGCTTGCAATGCGGCGCCCATGGCGGCGGCGAGCAGTTCCTCGTCGTCCTCGCCCCAGATGGCGGCGGCGGTCAGTACGGCCTGGCGGATCGGGTCTTCGATGGCGGAGAAAAGATAGGCAAGGCCGATTTCCAGCGCTTCTTCGCTGAGCTGCTCGAGCGCATCAGTGGTGAGCGCGGCGCGCAAACCTTCTTCGGCTTCCCAGCCTTCGGTATCCCAGTCGAGGCTTTCACCCGCCGCCGCCGCTTCTTCCCAGGAATGAAGGCGGGCCATGTGGACATCCGGAAAGCCGAGGCCATCGAGATAGGCGCGGGCGATTTCGCGCACGGATTTGCGCAAGGGCGTACCGAGATCGGAAAACCACTGCACGGATTCGGCGAGCCGCGCGAAATCCCGCAGCCGCGCAAGGGCCGGCATTTCCTGGGAAAGGAATTCCAGTTCCTGATCGGACGGGGCGCTATGCGGTTCGTGATCCATCTTGCAGGCGTTCCTGTTTGGGCCTCTCGGGGCCGCAATCTTGGCGGGCCACCTTATACCGTGAATCGCAGCTGGATGCAGCCCGCGCAGCGGCGCGCTTTTCAATATGAGGAGAGCCGGAAGAAATTAAATGGGCGAGATAAAGGGGGCCGAAAAGAGTCGTGCCCCGCCTTGGGGGGAGGCGAGGCACGATGCGCTACTTACTGTCAGTGCGCGAAGTGCCAGGAGGGGAATACCGGCACTTCTTCAGGGTTGGGGACCACGGCGGGAGAGGGGGGCTTATCCCGGACCGCTTTTATCCAACCCTGCTGAGACTAGAGATAGGAGCCTGCCGCCCCCAGTTCAACTGGAACCGTTCCAGATACCTAACCCGGGGTTAAAAACGATTAACTATTAGCTTTTCGTTTTGCGATGGCCCGGCTGAAAGGCGCGGAAAATGGTCCTCATATTGGTTCCGTGACAATGCAGTTTTGCTGTCCTTTTCAGGGCTCACTTTTCGGTGTCCGGCGATCTTTGGGATGCCCCAATGAAAAGCGGCGCTTCCTGAAGCTGGAAGCGCCGCTCGGTATCCGGTCTAGTCCGGCTCTTAGATTTACATGGCGCCGAGATCTTTGGCGGTGGCGTCGAGCGCCTTGCGGGCCAGCGTGAAAAGCTCGTCGAGCTCCGGCTTGGTGATGGAAAGCGGCGGGCTCAGCACCATGGTGTTGCCGATGGCGCGCATGATGAGATCGTTCTCGAAGCAATGATCGCGGCAGAGCCCGCCGGTATCGCCTTCAAAGCGCTCGCGGGTCTTCTTGTCTTTGACAAGTTCGATCGCGCCCAGGAGACCGACGCCGCGCGTCTCACCGACGATCGGGTGATCGGCGAGGGCGTGAAGGTGCGTCTGAAAATGCTCGCCGATTTCGCCGCCCGCTTTTTCAACGAGCTTGTCTTTCTGCAGCACGTCGAGATTGGCAAGCGCCACGGCGCTGGCCACGGGGTGGCCGGAATAGGTGAAGCCGTGCGACCATTCCTCACCGGCATTGTGCAAGGCATCGCCGACGCGGGGGCCGAGAGCGACGGCGGAAAGCGGCTGGTAGCCGGAGGTCATGCCCTTGGCCATGGCCATCGTGTCCGGCACGATGCCGTAAGTGTGGCTGCCGAACCAGTTGCCGGTGCGCCCGAAGCCGCAGATCACTTCATCCGCATGCAGAAGAATATCGTATTTGCGGCAGATCTCCTGAATGACCGGCCAGTAGCTGTCCGGCGGAATGATGAGCCCGCCCGCCCCTTGCACAGGCTCGGCGACGAAAGCGGCAACGTTTTCCGCGCCGATTTCCAGGATCTTTTCTTCCAGCTTCATGGCGATATGCACGCCGAATTCGTTCGGGTCCATATCCCCGCCCATGCCGTACCAGTAGGGAAAATCGATATGGGCATGGTTCGGCAGCGGCAGCCCGGCCTGCGGATGCATGGCCGAGATGCCCGAAAGCGAGGCCGCGGTCATGGTGACGCCGTGATAGGCCTGCTTGCGGGAGATGAAGACTTTCTTTTCCGGCTTGCCCTGCAGGCTCCAGTAATAGCGGATGATCTTCACCATGCTGTCATTGGCTTCGGAGCCGGAATTGGCGAAGAAGAACCGGTCGAGCCCGTCCGGCGTCACTTCCGCCAGCCGCTCGCCGAGTTCGGCGGTATAGGGGTTCGTCGTCTGGAAAAACGTATTGTAATAGGGCAGCTCTTTGAGCGCCTTATAGCCGGCTTCGGCCAGCTCCGAGCGTCCATAGCCCACATTCACACACCAAAGACCGGCCATGCCGTCGATGATCTTGTGGCCTTCGGAATCGTAAAGATAAACGCCTTCGGCATGGGTAATCACCCGCGCGCCCTTCTTGGCAAGGGCTGCCTGATCGGAAAAGGGATGCACGTGGTGGCGGGCATCCATTTCCTGCCAGCGGCGGGTCTGATTGGAAATCTGTGCGGTTTGCGACATTGAAAACTCCATCCATTACGGAACGTCAGTTCGAAAAAGGGTCCGGCTTTTTGCGGGAACTGTGCCGGAAACAATTGCGGACGCGCGGGGCAGGCTGCCCCTGGAGTTCTATGGGTTGTAGCCAATACGCGCGCACAGGATCAAAAGCTCCTGTTTGGCGGTCCGGCGGATATCTTCGTATCGCAGTCTCATGGCTTCAGCTTAGCAAGACCGGCAAAAAAGGGCCAGCGTCCTCTCCTCCAATCCGCAGCCGCCTGGAGTCACCGCCTTTAAACATTGAGCAGAAGGTGCTCGCGTTCCCAGGCAGAGATGACCTGCTGATAGGCGTTGTATTCCACGTCTTTGACTTCCATGAAGACGGTGACGAATTCCTCGCCCATCACTTCTTTCAGCTCGCGGTTCGTATGCAGTTTGCCCAGCGCGTCGAGAAGATGCTTGGGCAGCGCGAAGCCGCGGGATTCGTAGGCAACGCCCTCTTTCGGCTTTGAAGGTTTGAGCTCGTTCATCATGCCGAGATAGCCGCAGGCAAGCGAGGCGGCGATGGCAAGGTAAGGATTGGCGTCGGCGCCCGGCACGCGGTTTTCGATGCGCCGGCCTTTGGCGTCGGATTCGGGCACGCGCAGGCCCACCGTCCGGTTTTCCTGCGCCCAGTGCGTGTTGATGGGCGCGGCGTTCCATTTCACGATCCGCCGGTAGGAGTTCACGTTTGGCGCGATCATGGCCATGGCCGTGGGCAGATGTTTCTGCAGCCCGCCAATATGGTGATGGAAGAGTTTCGTGTCGCGCCCGTTGCGCGAGGCGAAAAGGTTCTTGCCGTTCCTGTCCACCACCGACTGGTGGATATGCATGGCCGAGCCCGGTTCATGCTCATAAGGCTTCGCCATGAACGTCGCATAGACCCCGTGGCGCAGCGCGCATTGGCGCACGGTGCGTTTGAAAAGGAAGGCCTGGTCCGCCAGTTCCAGCGGGTCGCCATGGTTGAAATTGATTTCCACCTGGGCGGCGCCGGCTTCATGGATCAGCGTATCGATGTCGATTTCCTGCGCCTCGCAGAAATCGTACATGTCCTCGAAGATGTTATCGAACTCATTGACCGCATCGATGCCGTAGGATTGGCGGCCCTTTTCCGGGCGCCCGCTCGCGCCGATCGGCGGCTCGAGCGGATAGTCCGCATCAATGTTCTTGGCGGCAAGGTAGAATTCAAGTTCCGGTGCAACGACCGGGTACCAGCCCTGCTCTTCGTAAAGTGCGAGAATGCGGCGCAGCACGGAGCGCGGAGCAATGGAAACTTTCGTGCCGTCCCGGTTTACCGCGTCGCAGATTACCTGGGCGGTCGGTTCGTCATACCAGGGCACCATGCGCACGGTCGAAACGTCGGGCACCAGAATGATGTCCGGCTCGATCTCGCTCAGGATCGCGCTTTCATCGATATAGTCGCCCGTCACCGTCTGCCCGAAAATCGATTCCGGCAGGCGCAGCGTCTCATTGTTGTAGCTGTCGAGAAACTTCTTCGTCGGCAGGATCTTGCCGCGGGCGATGCCGGACATGTCCGGCACCATGCATTCGATTTCCGTGACCCGGCGGTCCTTCAACCATTTTTCGATATTCGTTCGCTCGCCCTCAGGCATGTGTCACCTGGTTCTTTGTTTCTTCGTCATGTGCCGCCCCGGCATGGCCGCGCACGGCCTCGCCAAAGGCTTGGAAGAGTTTAAGGGAAACGGGGTTGTTCCAGAACTGCCATTCCGGGTGCCATTGCACGGCATAGGCAAAGGCGGCGGCCTCCTTGACGCGCACGGCTTCAACGGTGCCGTCGGGGGCGCGCGCATCGGCCTCCAGCCCCTCGCCCAGCCGGTCGATGCCCTGGCCGTGCAAGGAATTGACGTTGATCTCGCTTTGGCCCGTCAGCCCGGCCAGAAAACCGCCCGGCACCGTGCTCACTTTATGGGCAGGGCCGTATTGGACCTCCAGCGGATCGTCTTTCTTTTCCCGGTGATCGAAGCGCGGCGCATAGCCTTCTTCGGCGGGTTCCTCGTGGATGTGCTGATGGAGCGTGCCGCCGAAAGCGACATTCAGTTCCTGGAAACCCCGGCAGACGGCGAAAAGCGGCAGGCCGCGTTCGATGCACGCCTTGATCAGCGGCAGGGTCAGCGCGTCGCGCTGCTCGTCATGCAGCGTGCCCTCGCGCGAGGCGGGCCCGGCATAATGGCGCGGATGGACGTTGGACCAGGAGCCGGTCAGGAAGACACCGTCGGCGACAGCGAAAATCTCTTCGAGCGCCAGCGGGTCGGGCATGACGGGAATGAGGATGGGCAGGCAGCCCGCCCCTTCATTCACGGCCTTGATGTATTTTTCGCCTACGGCATGGAAGGGGTGAACGCCCATCATTTTAATGTCGCAGGGAATGGCGACGATGGGCCGCGTCAGGCCCTTGCGGGCGGCATCGTGTTTAGTTTTTTGGATCATGGTGGCATTAAGCTAACCCCCGCTCCCCCTCCATGGTCAAGAGGGGGCGGCGCTCAAGGGTGTGCTTTTCCGGCCATTTGTTTAAGAAAATGAGCGGGATACCGCGCTTGCCGGAAGGCTTAGCGGCCGCCGCCCGAAACCGCCGGGCGGCTTTCGCCTTTGACGACGAAAAGATCGTTATCGGCCTTCTGCCCATACTCGATATTGCGCAGGGCGACGGTGGTTTGAAGGCCTTGGGCGTCCGTTACGATCCATTGGCGCAGATGCAGCTCCGGCTCATCGAAGACGAGGGTGATTTCACCCGGCGCCTCGCCCGTTGCATCGGCAAGGGTGACGCGCAGGATGCCCGCTTCCTCTTCCACGCGGCGCACCTCCGCCCGCTCACGCAGGTTCACCGGATCGGAGAGCAGAATGTTGAGCGGGGTCGCGTTCAAAGGATAGCGCTCGGCGGGCGCCTTTTCGTCTTCCTTGACGATCACCCAAGTGCCGTCGGCAACGACCAGGAGTTCCTGCGGGGCGGCATATTCAAAACGCATGCGGCCCGGCCGGCGCAGATAGAAATTGCCTTCCGAAAGCGTGCCGTCCGGATTGACCTGCAGGAAAGCGCCCTGCATATGGCCGACGGAATTCAGATAGCCCGAGGCGCGGTCCACATCGGCAGCTTCCTCGGCGCTGAGGTTTGTTTCCGCGTCGCTTGCCTGCGCATAAGGCGCGCCGACAAGAACGAGCAGCAGAAGCGCAAGGCCTGCAAGCGCGGCGAGCACGAGCTTGATCTGGCGGCGGTTCGCTGCCTGCTCGTCACCGGGATAGCTGTCGTGATGGTATTTATCCATGACGCTCATATAGCGGTCCAATGTGGCGGAAAGAAGGAGGTAGGCGGGCGGCAGCGCGGCATTTGGTTAACCGTGCTTAACCTTTGCCCGCGGTACCGCCGGGTCAGTAGCGCACGCCGTCTCCCGGTTCGCCGATCAGCACTTCGCGTTTGCCAGCATGGTTGGCGGGGGAAACGACACCTTCATCTTCCATTTTTTCGATCAGCCGGGCGGCGCGGTTATAGCCGATTTGCAAACGCCGCTGGATGTAGGAGGTGGAAGCGCGCTTGTCGCGGCCGACGATCGCCACGGCCTGATCGTAAAGATCATCGCCCGAGCCGCCGCCATCGAGGGAGAAGGGATCGCCCTCCCCGCCTTCTTCTTCGGCGGTAATGGCATCGAGATATTCCGGCACGCCTTGTTTCTTCAGGAACTTGACGACCTTTTCCACTTCTTCGTCGGAAACGAAAGGCCCGTGCACGCGCGAGACGCGCCCGCCGCCGGCCATGTAGAGCATGTCGCCTTGGCCGAGCAATTGTTCGGCGCCCTGCTCGCCCAAGATCGTGCGGCTGTCGATCTTCGAGGTGACCTGGAAGGAAATACGGGTCGGGAAGTTCGCCTTGATCGTGCCGGTGATGACATCGACGGAGGGGCGCTGCGTCGCGGTGATCATGTGAATGCCCGCCGCGCGCGCCATTTGCGCAAGGCGCTGCACCGCCCCTTCGATTTCCTTGCCCGCGACCATCATCAGGTCCGCCATCTCATCGATGATGACGACGATGAAGGGCATCGGTTCGAGGGTCATTTCCTCTTCTTCGTAAATCGCCTCGCCCGTCTCCCTGTCGAAGCCGGTCTGCACGGTGCGGGTGATCGTCTCGTCGTTCTCGAGGGCCTCGGCGGCGCGCACGTTATAACCTTCGATGTTCCGTACACCGAGTTTCGACATTTTCCGGTACCGGTCTTCCATCTCCTTCACCACCCATTTCAGGGCGACGACGGCTTTTTTCGGCTCGGTGACGACGGGGGCTAGAAGATGCGGAATGCCGTCATAGACGGAAAGCTCGAGCATCTTCGGGTCGATCATGATGAGTTTGCAATCCTCCGGCGAGAAGCGGTAGAGGATCGAGAGGATCATGGCGTTGATGCCGACCGACTTACCCGAGCCCGTAGTGCCCGCGATGAGAAGATGTGGCATGCGCGCCAGATCGGCGATAATGGGCTCGCCGCCGATATTCTTGCCCAGTGTCAAAGGCAGTTTGGCGCGGCTGTTTTCATAATCGGCGGTGGCAAGCAGCTCGCGCAGGAAGACGGTCTCGCGTTTCGTGTTGGGCAGTTCAATACCGATGACGTTGCGCCCCGGCACGACGGCGACGCGGGCTGAAACCGCGCTCATCGAGCGGGCAATGTCGTCGGCCAGCGCGATGATGCGCGAGGATTTGATGCCGGGCGCCGGGCGCAGTTCATAAAGCGTGACGACGGGCCCTGGGCGCACATTGATGATCTCGCCGCGAATGCCGAAATCGTCGAGCACGCCTTCGAGCATGCGTGCGTTCTGTTCCAGCGCCTCGTCGCTCATCACTTCATCGGCGCTCGGGCGCTTGGGCGCGGTGAGCAGGGAGAGCGCGGGCAGGTTGAAATCCTCGGCGACGAATTTCAGTTTCGGCTGGGCTTCGCGGGCCGCGCGCTTGGAAGTTTTGACCTTGTTTTGCGGGCGGGAGACTTTTACGCGGCGGCGCGCGGCGGGCGCTTCATCGTAAAGCGCCTCATCGTCTTCGTAATCGTCCTCATAATAATCGTCCGCGTAATCTTCCTCCTCGTAAATTTCTTCCTCAGCGCCGCGCTTGCCGAAAAGACCGGCGCGGGCGCGGTCTTTTTCCTCTTCGCTGAGCGGTGCATAATCGCCCCGGCGCAGCAAGCGGTCCGCCGTGCCGGAGGCAAGGTCGGAGACTTGATAGAAGAGAATGCGCAGGCGCGAGGGCTCGACATCCGGGCGGCTTTGCCTGCGGCCCGTTTTGCGGGCCTTTGTCTTCTGCGCGGCTTTCACGCGTTTGGCCGGGCGGTTCATTTGTACCTCGGCTTTGCGCTCGGCGCGCGCCTCGCGCCAATCGAGCCAGCGCTCCTGCAGCGCTTCGATATGCTCGCCCCTTATGTCGGCGGCAAAAGCGAAAAGCGCGAGCGCCAGAAGGCCTGCAAGTAGGCCCGACAGACCGGAGGCGATTTCCTCGCCGATCGCCCAGCTCAGCGAGTCGATGCCCAGCGCGGCAAGGCTGGAGCCGATGAAGCCGCCAAGGCCGGAGGGCAGCGGCCAGATATCCGGGCTCGGCAGAAAACTGAAGGCGAGCGCGGCAAAGATCGCCGCAATCAGCCAGGCGCCCGCGCGGGCCCAAGGCATGGCGGCAGGATCATGACGCAGGAAGCGGATGCCCCAAAGCATGGGCGGCAGCGCAAAGAGCAAGGCGGCCAGGCCGAGCGATTGATAGAGAATGTCGGAAAGGACCGCCCCTTCCATTCCCATCCAGTTGGCAGGCTCCGCGCCCGTTGCCCGGTTGAGGCTCGGATCGTTCCCGTTCCAGCTTGCAAGAGCTGCCAGCGCAAAGAGGCTGGCGCCTGCAAGGGCAAGGCCGAAAAGCTCCTGCATGCGGTCGCGCAAGAAGAGGCGCGTGCCCATGGGAAGCAGGGCGAGCGGGCTGCGCAGGGATTTGAGAACCGCCATATCCTTATCCTTTGCCTTGCGTGCGGATCGGTGCTTTAGCCGAGCGCGTTTGCGAGCCGTTTCAGCCCGTCTTCGGTCGTGTCTTGCGGATGGACGAGCGCCACACGGATATAGGCCTCGCCCGGATTGCCCGCTTCATCGTCGCGGGAAAGATATTTGCCGGGCAGCACTTTCACGCCGCCCTTCTCCCAGATCTGCCTTGCTGCCGCTTCTCCGTCGCCGACATCGAGCCAGAGAAAGAAGCCGCCAGCGGGCCGGTAAAAGCCGAAGCGGTTGCCGAGAATGCGCTCGGCCGCATCGATCTTCTTTTGATAAAGCGCGCGGTTCTCGGCGGCATGGGCATCGTCGTTCCAGGCTGCGGCCGCCGCCGCCAGAACCGGCAGCGGGCTTTGCGGCGCGGCGATATTGCGGAAGGAGCGGAAGCGCATCATCAGCTTCTTGTCGCCCGCGCAAAACCCGGAGCGCAGGCCCGGCAGGCTGGAGCGTTTGGAAAGCGAGTGAAAGACGATAACGTTTTCAAATGCATCCCCGCTTGCAGGCATCGGCAGCTCAAGGCAGGCCGAGAGCGCGCCGGCAGGCGGCATCTTGTCATAGATGTCCGAATAGCATTCATCCATCACCAGGAGAAACCCGTGATGGCGCGCAAGCGTGATGAGGCGTTTGAGATAGTCCTTATCCGCCACCGCCCCTTGCGGGTTGGCGGGCGAGCAGAAATAGACGATGGACGTGCGCGCCAGAAGATCGCCCGGCAGGCCTTCGAAATCGGGCAGAAAGCCGTTTTCGGCGCGCGCGGCGATGTAGCGGGGCTCGGCGCCCGCGGCAAGCGCGGCGGCGGCATAGCACTGATAAAAAGGATTGGGGATCAGGATTGCAGGCTGCTTGCCGGCCTTTTCCGGCGGGCTTGCGAGCAGCGCGATATTGAATAGCGCCTCGCGCGTGCCGTTGACGGGCAGGATCTGCGTATCGGGATCGACCGCGCCGACCGGCAGATCGAAGCGCCGCCCGAGCCATCCCGCCACCGCATCGCGGAAGCCCGCCGTGCCGACGATCGGCGGATAGCGCCCGTAATCGGCTTCGTGGGCGCGCAGTTCCTCGCGCACGAAATCGGGAAAAGGATGCTGCGGCTCGCCAAGCGACATCATCAAGGGCTCGGCGCCGGGCTTGATGCCGGCCAAAAGATCGTTCAGCCGTGGAAACGGGCTTTCCGGCAATGCAGCAAAACGGTCCTGCGCGTCAGCCATCTTTCCCCCGCTTTCCCGCCCGGCACGCTGCCGGACATGCCTTATGCGCCGTCAGTCTGGCGGCATAAGGTTAACATCAATGACTTAAGGGGTGATCTTAAACCGATGCGCGCGAATCCGTCCAGCCCGTTTAGCAGGCGCATCCGGGGAAAAACCTGTGTGTAATCAGCACTTTATCCAGACAATGTGAAGTTTCTTGTTAACTTTTCGTTAACTTTTTAGATGAGCTGCCTGCCTTTCGGGCGGGCGGAATGCAAAACGCCCGGCTTCGATCTTAAGACCGGGAGCCGGGCGTTCTGTCTTGCCGGAGGGTGTGTGCCGCTTAGCGCGGGGCCATTTCCGATTCCGGGTTGGCGCCGATCTTGTGGATCGAGAGGTCGGCGCCTTGCGCTTCTTCTTCCGGTGAAAGGCGGATGCCGAGCAGCAGCTTCAGCGCCCCGTAAACCGCAAAGCCGCCCGCCAGCGCATAGGCCGCGCCTGCCAGCGAGCCGATGAGCTGGCTCATGAAGGCAACGCCGCCCAGCCCGCCAAGGGCTTCCTGGCCGAAGATGCCGCAGGCAATGCCGCCCCAGAGCCCGCAGAGCCCGTGCAGCGGCCAGACGCCCAGCACATCGTCGATGCGCCAGCGGTTCTGACAGAGGTTGAAGAAGATAACGAAGATCGCCCCGGCTGCGCCGCCGACCAGGAGCGAGCCGATGGGATGCATGACATTGGAGCCGGCGCAGACCGCGACGAGACCCGCCAGCGCGCCGTTATGGATGAAGCCCGGGTCGTTCTTGCCGACGATCAGCGCGACGAGAATGCCGCCCACCATGGCCAGAAGCGAGTTCATGGCGACGAGGCCCGAGACGCCTTCCAGGGACTGAGCGGACATGACGTTGAAGCCGAACCAGCCCACGCAGAGCAGCCAGGAGCCGAGCGCCAGCCACGGGATCGAGGAAGGCGGCACGCCGACGACGCGCCCGTCCGAGGTATAGCGGCCCCGGCGCTGGCCGAGCAGGATGACGGCGCCGAGCGCGATCCAGCCGCCTACGGCATGGACGACGATGGAGCCGGCGAAATCGTTGAAGGCGGCGCCGTAGCTTTCGCTCAGCCAGTCCTGCAGGCCGAAATTGCCGCCCCAGACGATGCCCTCATAGAAGGGATAGATGAGACCGACAATGACGGCCGTCGCCATGGCCTGGGTCCAGAATTTCGCCCGCTCGGCAATGCCGCCGGAAATGATTGCCGGAATGGCGGCTGCGAAAGTGAGCAGGAAGAAAAATTTGACGAGATCGAAGCCCTGCTTGGCGAAGGGGCTCCCCTCCGCCGAACCGTCGAGCACGGCGGCGGAAACGAGGAAATCCACCCCGTACGCGACCGAATAACCGACGAAGAAATAGGCGAGCGTCGAAATCGCGAAATCGACGATGATTTTGACCAGGGCGTTGACCTGGTTCTTATGACGGACCGTGCCGACTTCCAGAAACGCGAACCCCGCATGCATCGCAAAAACGAGGATCGCGCCCATAAGCACGAAAAAAACGTCCGCACCCTGCTGGGTTGCTTCCATGATGTGCCTCCGTGTGCCACCTGACGGAGAGCTCGGGTCTTTGTTTGCCTTGTGGGAGGCTTTCTCCGAGCCCCAATTTCGGGCAGTGGAAGGTCCCCCCGCTGCCCGGCTTAAGCATTCTTTTAATCAAGGGCCGTGCCAACCGGCTCTCAGGCCTGTGCAATCCGCTAATCGTTAATGATTTGAGGATGTTAGCCTGCCCGCGCGGCATCTGCACGGGTTTTGGGCAATGCCGGACTTGCCTAAATGGCGGTCATTTGCCCAAAGAGTGCTGCCTAAATGAAGGGCAACAGGGCGGACCTGCCTGATTTCGCGGCGGTGGGCTGAAAGGGCGGGCCCATAAAAAGAGCCCGGACCTTTTTGGGGTCCGGGCTCCAGTGAGGACGGGGCCTTCAATGGTGGTGGCACAAGGCCCCGTCCGACCCCGAGGAAGGTCCCCGTGAGGGGGACCTTCGGGAGGGGCTGGGAGGAGAGGCTTAGTAAGCCTTCGAGCCGGTGCCGAATTCGGGATAGGCTTCCAGCCCGATTTCGGCTTTGTCGAGACCGAGCACCTCGTCTTCTTCCGAGCAGCGCAGGCCGATCGTGAAGCGCAGGGCCAGCCAGAAGGCGAGCGAGGCGACGATGACGAAGGCACCGATCGAGGCCACACCGATCGCCTGGACGGCGAAGCTCGTGCCGCTATTGGTGATCGGCACAGCCATGGTGCCCCAGATACCGGCCAGAAGGTGGACCGGGATCGCGCCTACGACGTCGTCGATCTTCAGCTTGTCGAGCAGCGGCACCGCAACCACGACCAGCGCGCCGCCCAGACCGCCGATGATCAGCGACCAGCCGATGCCCGGCGTCAGAGGTTCAGCCGTGATCGACACGAGGCCGGCCAGCGCGCCGTTCAGCGCCATGGTCAGATCGACCTTCGTGTAGAGGAGCTGGGTGAGCACCATCGCCGCAACCACGCCGCCGGCGGCTGCCATGGTCGTGTTGGCGAAGATGTTGGAGACGGCAACCGCGTCCGCAGCCGTGCCGAGGGCAAGCTGAGAAGCACCGTTGAAGCCGAACCAGCCGAGCCACAGGATGAACGTGCCGAGCGTTGCAAGCGGCATGGAGGAACCCGGCATCGGGTTGATCTCGCCGTTTGCGCCGTATTTGCCGTGACGCGCGCCGAGGATGATGGCGCCGACAAGCGCTGCCCAGCCGCCGACCGAGTGCACGATCGTGGAACCGGCGAAGTCGGAGAAGCCCATTTCAGAGAGCCAGCCGCCGCCCCACTGCCAGGCGCCCTGGATCGGGTAGATGAAACCCGTCAGAACGACCGTGAAGATCAGGAACGGCCACAGCTTGATGCGCTCGGCCAGCGTGCCCGAAACGATAGACGCTGCGGTGGCAACGAACACCATCTGGAAGAACCAGTCGGAAGACGCGGCATAGCCGCCGCCATTACCGAAGGTGGCGCCCGCTTCTGCAAGCGCGGCGCTGTCATCCGGGTTCCACAGGCTCAGCGAGCCGATCCAGCCGCCATCGACGCCTGCATACATCAGGTTATAGCCGACGAGGTAATACATGATGCCGGCAATGGCGAAGAGCGAGATGTTCTTCGTGCACTGCATGGCGACGTTTTTCGTGCGCACCATGCCTGCTTCCAGCATCGCAAAGCCGGCCGCCATCCACATGACGAGGATGCCGCCCAAAAGGAACAGGATCGTGTTGAAGATAAAGGCGGTTTCTTCGGGCGTTTGCGTGAAAGGCTCTTCCTGCGCAAAAGCCGCGCCGGTGAGGGCCATGGACGCAAGCCCCGCGCCGGCAAGTAGTGTGAGTGTCTGCTTAACTCGTGTCATTTCCATTCTCCTACAGGGCTTCTGCGTCAGTTTCACCGGTACGGATCCGCATGACCTGTTCGACCGGTCCGACAAAGATCTTGCCGTCGCCGATCTGCCCGGTTTTCGCGGCCGCGGCGATGGCATCCACCACGCGGTCGGTGTCGCCGTCTTTCACGACGACTTCCACTTTCAGCTTGGGCAGAAAGTTCACGGCGTATTCGGCGCCGCGGTAGATTTCCGTTTGGCCTTTCTGCCGGCCGAAACCTTTCACTTCGCTCACGGTCAACCCTTCGATCCCGAGCGAGGTGAGCGCTTCTCTGACGGCGTCGAGCCGGAACGGCTTGATGACTGCCATAACTAGTTTCATCTGCTCTTCCCCTTTTTGACCTTTTGGCCTTTCGCGGCCATCCGGCGATCCCATCCAGATCGCTCCTTAAAGAACTGCCGGACGGCTGATGGGGTTTCATTTTCCAAGAAGCGTGCCGGTTTGCCGAAAGACGCCCTAACGCGTTGAATCCGTTAAACGAATCTGAAGAACTGCCCGCAAAAGGGGCGCTGTGCAGAGCGCAAATATGCATAATATTTATGCACAAACTTATCGATGATCAAAAAATATGCAGAAAATCAGTAAAGCGGAGTCGGAGTCCGCACTTTTCCTTTGAAATCGATCAGGTAAGCTTAGGCAAAAAGCAGGCGGGGGCCTTTCAGGGGGCGGCGCGCCTGCCCGCAAGCCAATGAACAAGAACAACCAACACCTGGGGAGGTGCGGAATGTCCGAAACGAAATCCATGTGGCCTGTCGCGGCCAATGCGGCGGCGGGCCTGTTTCTGGCAGGCGTGATCGTCTGGCAATTTGCCGGGGCGCCGGGCGGCGGCGAAGGCGAAGCGCCGATGCCGCAAATGACGGCAGCGCCGGAAGAAGAGATGAGCGCGCCGGAAGACGCTGGCGGGCAACAGGCGGCGCAGGAAGAAACGGGCCCTGCCGCAGTAACCGGCGCGCGCATTGCAAATGCCGATAGCGAGCCCGGTTCCTGGCTTGCCCATGGGCGCACCTATAGCGAACAGCGTTTCTCCCCGCTTGATCAGATCACGGATAAAAATGTCGATGAGCTGGCGCCGGCCTGGGTTTTCGAAACGGGCACGACGCGTGGTCTCGAAGCCTCGCCGCTCGTCATCGATGGCGTAATTTACACGACCGGCAATTGGGGCGTCGTTCATGCGCTCGATGCCAAGACCGGCGAAGAGCTATGGTCGTATGATCCCGAAGTACCGGGTGAGTGGGCGCGCTATGGTTGCTGCGACATCGTCAACCGGGGCGTTGCCGCCTGGGAGGGTAAGATCTTCGCGGCAAGCTTCGACGGGCGTCTCATCGCGCTCGATGCCAAGGACGGTTCCGTTATCTGGGAAAAGAACACCATTCCGGGCGCGCCTTACACGATCACCGGCGCGCCGCGCGTGGTGAAGGGCAAAGTCATTATCGGCAATGGCGGCGCTGAATATGGCGTACGCGGATATTTCAGCGCATATGATGCCGATACGGGCGAGCAGCTCTGGCGCTTTTATACGGTGCCGGGCGATCCTTCCAAGCCGCTTGAATCGCCCGCACTTGAAAAAGCGGTCGATACCTGGAAAGGCGGGCGCTGGTGGGAAGTCGGCGGCGGCGGCACGGTCTGGGATTCCATGGCCTATGACCCCGAGCTCGACACGCTTTATGTCGGCGTCGGCAATGGTTCTCCCTGGACCCGCGAAATCCGTTCGCCGGGCGGCGGGGACAATCTTTATCTTTCCTCGATCCTCGCTATCGATCCCGATACGGGCGACTTGAAGTGGCATTACCAGACGACGCCGGGCGACAATTGGGATTACACCGCCACGCAGCACATCATTCTGGCTGACATGGAAATCGGCGGCGAGACGCGCAAAGTGCTGATGCAGGCGCCGAAGAACGGCTTCTTCTATGTGATCGACCGGGAAACGGGCAAGCTGATCTCGGCGGATAATTACATCACCGTCACCTGGGCGAGCCATGTGGATCTTGAAACGGGCCGTCCGGTGGAAAACCCCGCGCTGGCTTACGACAAGACGACGCAAGTGGTGCTGCCGTCCGCCAATGGCGGGCATAACTGGCACCCGATGGCCTATAACCCGAATACCGGCCTCGTCTATATCCCGACGCAGGAAATAGCCGGCATCTATTCGCTGGAGCGGCAATGGCGCGAAGAGCGCGAGTATGACGTGAAGGAGAACTGGTGGAACCCGGGCCTCGACTGGGGCGATTATGTCGATGCGATCAACGCCATGGGCGAAATTCCGCTGGCCGCCGGTTATCTGAAAGCCTGGGACCCGGTGAAGCAGGAAGCGCGCTGGGTGGTCGATCTGCCTGCTCCGCTGAACGGCGGCGTTTTGACCACTGCCGGTAATCTCGTCTTCCAGGGCACGGCTGATGGGCGCTTCGTCGCTTATACGGCAGACCGGGGCGAGAAGGTCTGGGAAGCCGATATCCAGACCGGCATCATCGCCCCGCCGATTTCCTATGCGGTGGACGGCGAGCAATATATCGCGGTCATGGCGGGCTATGGCGGCGTCGGTATTGCCTCGGGCGATGCGCGTCAGACGGCGGCGGCCAAATATCAGAACGAGGGCCGTCTTCTCGTCTTCAAAGTGGGTGGCAAGGCCGACCTGCCGGAAGTTGCGATCAAGGATCAGTCGATCCCGCCGCATGAGCCTGTGGAGCTGACGGAAGAACAGCTGCGCAACGGCGAAGTGCAGTTCATGGCTCATTGCGGGCTTTGTCACGGCGCGCTGGCGATTTCCTCCGGTGTGGTGCCCGATCTGCGGCGCATGTCGCCGGCGGTGAAGGACAACTTCATGGAGATCGTGCGCGGCGGCATGCTGAAGGATCGCGGCATGGCAAGCTTCGGCGATCTTTTGAGCGAGCGCGATGTCAAAGACATTTATGGCTACATCATCAAGCGCGCGCGGGAGGACCGGGACAGGCTGGCGCCCGCCAACTGACCCCGCTTCATCCTTATAAAGACGAAGTAAAGCGCCGCCGGTTTTCCGGCGGCGTTTTCTTTTAGG
>DGNO01000006.1:6392-94487 GCA_002389665.1 Rhodobiaceae bacterium UBA4490 | reverse complement strand
CGGCGCGCCCATCGCCATAAGCCCGACGGGAAGGCCGAGCGCGCCTTTGCCCACAGGCAGCGTGATGGCGGAAAGGCCGAGCTGATTGCCGAGCGTCGTATTGCGCAGCGCGCTCACATTCGCTTTGCCGTAAGCGGCGTCGTCTTCCATCAGCCCTTCGATGGGCGGCGGGCTGAGCGAGACGGTGGGCAGGAGCACGGCGTCATAGCCTGCCGTTTCTTCCAGGTAGAGGCGGCGCAGTTCCTCACGTCTTTTCCATTTGGCGCCGAGCGCGGCGCTGTCCGGGCCCTTGCCCATGCGGAAGCGTTTCAGCACGGGCGCGAACATTTTCTCCGGCGCTTTCTCGATCGCTTCTCCCCAAAGCGCATAGGCTTCGGCGGCGAGCAGGTTCGGTGCTTCCCAGGTCAGGGCGTTCATCTCATCCAGCACCGGCAGCTTGGCTTCCTTGATATGGATGCCGCGTTTTGAAAAAAGACGCAGGGCGTGCTCCACCGCCTCGCCGATGCCGGGGCTCAAATCCTCAAAACCGATGCCGCGGGCGATGAGCACATGGGTATCGCGTTTGCGCGGATGGGAAAGATCGGGCGTTTTGACGCCTGCCATGAGCGCGAAGATGAGCGCGGCGTCTTCGACATCCTTGGTGAGCGGGCCTGCGGTATCGAGGCTCGGGGAAAGCGGCACCGTGCCTTGCAATGAGATGCGCCCGGCGGTGGTCTTAAAGCCCGTCAGCCCGTTCCAGCTTGCCGGGATGCGCACCGAGCCGCCCGTATCCGTGCCGATGGAAGCGGCGCAAAGCCCGCGGGCCAGCGCGACGCCTGCCCCCGAAGAAGAACCGCCCGGCGCGCGCTCGCATGTTTCATCGAAAGGATTGGGCGGTGTGCCGAAATAGGGGTTAAGGCCGAGGCCGGAAAAGGCGAGCTCCGTCATGGTGGTCTTGGCCAGTGTGACGAGCCCCGCGCGGGCGAGATTTTCGACAAGGACGGCATCGCGCGCGGGCATGTTGCCGCTCAGGAGCTTCGATCCGGCGGTGGTCTCGCAGCCTTTCGTGTCGAAAAGGTCTTTATAAGTGATGGGCACCCCGTCGAGGGGCGAGCGGCGCAGGCCGCGCTTTGCCCGCTCGGCGGCAGCGGCTGCCTCGGCCCGCGCGCGTGTCGTCAGGACGTGCGTAAAAATGCGCGGGGAAAGCGGGTCGGCCTTAATCCGCGCCAGAAAATACTCGGTTAGCTCACGCGGATCGAGCGCGCCTTTTTCGATTTCCGCGCCGAGCGCCCGCGCCGGTTTTTCGTGATACGTGCCGCTCATATGGTCCTCTTTTTCTGAACGCTCCTACAATCGGCGGCCCATGGCAAGCGCGAGAGCGGCAAATGGCTGCAGCGGTGGAAGCCCGCCCCGCTTTTGCTGGACATGGGCGCCCGATCGCGTGATTTTGGAGCCATGAGCACAGCGCAAAGCACTAAAAATCCCGAGTTGTTCGATATTGCCGTCGTGGGCGGCGGTCTTGTCGGCCTGCCGCTGGCGCTCGGCTTCGCGCAGGCCGGGTTCAAGGTGGCGGTCATCGATGCGCAGGCACCGGAAGAGGTGGCGCGGGCGGAATTCGACGGGCGCGTTTCCGCGCTCTCCCCTGCCAGCCTTGCCATGTTCGGTCAGCTCGGCGTGCTGCCGCATCTTGAAAGCCAGCTTCAGCCTGTTTCCGACATCGTGGTGACGGACGGCAAAGTGGGCGGGCGCGCTGCGCCGTTCTTTTTGCATTTCGATGCGGCTGACAATGATTCCGGCCCTCTTATGTCCATGGCCGAGAACCGGCATATCCGCATCGCCGCGCAAAAGGCGGCGGAGCGCGCGCCGGACACGCTTCATCAGATCGCGCCCGACGGGGCGGAAAGTTTTGCGCGCGATGCAGGCGGCGTCGATGTGCGCCTTGCCAGCGGCCGGGTGATCCGTGCGCGCCTTGCCGTTGCCGCCGATGGGCGCGCCTCGCGGCTGCGCGCCTTTGCGGGGCTGAAAACCGTCGGCTGGTCCTACGATCAAATGGGCATCGTGACGACGGTCGAGCATGAACTGCCTCATGACGGCACGGCGCAGGAATATTTCCTGCCCTCCGGTCCTTTTGCCATTTTGCCGATGCAGGGCAACCGTTCCTCGCTTGTCTGGAGCGAGAAGACGGCGCTCGCCAAAACCATCATGGCCATGGATGAGGACGGCTTTGCGCGCGAATGCGCCAAACGCTTCGGCGATTATCTGGGCGCGCACCGCCCGGTCGGGCCGCGCTGGTCCTATCCGCTCGGGCTGCAGCTTGCCCATGACTATGTGAGCGAGCGCATTGCCCTTGTCGGCGATGCCGCCCATGTGCTGCACCCGCTCGCCGGCCAGGGGCTCAATTGGGGTCTGAAAGATGCCGCCGCGCTTATCGAAGTGGCGGCGGAGACGGCGCGGGTCGGGCTCGATATCGGCTCGCTCGCCGCGCTCGAGCGCTATCAGCGCTGGCGCCGTTTCGATGCGGTCTCGCTCGCGCTTGTTACGGACGGGCTCAACCGGCTCTTCTCTAACGATGTGGGCCCGCTCCGGCTCCTGCGCGATGTGGGTCTCGGGCTTGTCGGCAAGCTCGGCCCGGCCCGGCGCTTTTTGATGCGCGAGGCAGCGGGCGGCAGCGGCGATGTGCCGAAACTCTTGAAGGGCGAGCCGGTTTAAAAAGGCGGCTTCGGGCTTAGCGGTTCAGGCCGCGCTTGGCGAGCTCGGCAAGATAGGTTTGCCATTTCTCGTTCTGGTTGGCGCCGAGCTCGTAAAGATAATCCCAGGTGTAAAGGCCGCTATCGTGGCCATCGTCGAAGATCAGGCGCAGCGCATAATTGCCCACCGATTCCAGCGCATCGATGCGCACATGTTCCTTACCGGGCACGATCTTCTTTTCATCGCCCCCATGGCCCTGCACTTCGGCGCTGGGAGATTCGACGCGCAAATATTCCGCAGGCAGATGAAACTGCGCACCGTCGTCAAAGGCGATCTCGAGAAGCTGCTCGCCCTTGTTCAAATTGACATCGGTCGGCCAGGGGCGTCCCTCACTCATGCCGGGCTGCTCTCTTCGTCGAGATTGCGCGCTTCTTCGGGCAGCATGATCGGAATGCCGTCGCGGATCGGATAGGCAAGGCGCGCCTTCTCCGAAATCAGCTCGCCGCGTTCCTTGTCATAGACAAGCGTGCCCTTGGTGACGGGGCAAACCAGAATTTCCAGAAGTTTGCGGTCGATGCCCGGCTGTGAATCGCCTGTCGCGTTTGCCATCTGTCCCTCCTGAGGACTATTGAAGGTTGGTGCCGTCTTCGCTGTCGCCCGCCAGTGCCATTTCGGTGAGCGCGATCAGCATCTGGTTGCGGTCTTCCAGGGTCTTGGCTTCGAGCAGCGCCTGTTTCTCCGCAGGGCCGTAGGGGCTGATGACGGAAAGCGAATTGACCAGCGTTTCGCTGCCCGAATTTTTGATCGCCTGCCAGTCGGCGCGCAGATCATAGCGCGTCAGATAGCGTTTGAGGACATCCAGAAGCCGCTCGCGGTCCACTTTGTCCGCGCCGGTATCGGCGTTGAGATCGTCCGCATAAGGGCTGAAATCGGCGCGTACCTGGCGGAACGGGGTAATCGTGTCGAGCTCTTCTTTCACTTTGAAGCGGCAAATGCCGGTCAGTGTGATGAGCACGCGCCCGTCTTCAGTCTCCGAAAAAGCGGTGATGCGCCCGGCGCAGCCCACCTGGTGGATCGCAGGTTTTGCCGACGGATCGCCCTGCGCCGCCATGGCCTCCAGCCCGTCGGGCTGGATCATGCCGATCAGCCGGCCCTCTGCCAGCGCCGCATCCACCATGGCCAGATAGCGGGGCTCGAAAATGTTTAGCGGGATTTGCGTGCGCGGCAGAAGCAGCACCCCGGCGAGCGGAAAAACCGGGAGGCGCTCCGGCAAATCGGCCGGGCTCCGGTATCGGTCGATAAAGCTCATCGGCGGGCTGCTTTCATGATCGTTTCACTGGCCTCAGCTTCTCACATAGAGCTTAGCTGAAGAGGATCGAGGAAAGCCGCCGCCGGCCCGTCTTCGTCACTTCGTCCATCGGGCCGTAAGCTTCGAAAAGCTCGATCAGCTGGGTGCGGGCGGCTTCATCGTTCCACTTACGGTCATATGTAAGCAGGGTGAGCAGCTCGTCCACCGCCCCTTCCCGGTCGCCGCGGGCATTCTTGACCATGGCCAGCTCGAAACGGGCCTCGTGATCCTTCGGGTTCTCGGCAAGGCGTGCCTCAAGCGCGGAGGTATCGACGGAGGCGGCTTCCGCTGCCTTGTCGGCAAGCGCGATGGCGGCCTGGGCCGAGGAAATAGCCGCATGCTGGCGCTGTTCGGGCGGGGCGAGCTCCAGCGTCTGCTTGGCGCGCTCCACATCGCCGCTTTTCAAATAGCATTGGGCAAGGCCGGCAATGGCTTCCGGATTGCCGGGCTCGGCCTGCAGGCAGCCGGCGAAAAGCTGGCCGGCGCGGTTCAGATCGCCCGCTTCGAGCGCCTGATGGCCCGCTTCCAGCATCTGCTCGGCCGGGCTCGGACCGACGGGACCTGCCAGGCGCTCGATGAACTGTTTGAGCTGGCTTTCCGGCAGAACGCCCGTGAAGCCGTCCACGGGCTGGCCGTTTTTAAAGGCAAAGACGGCGGGAATGGATTGCACGCGCAGCTGCTGGGCGACTTCCGGGTGCTGGTCGATATCCATCTTGACGAGCCGCACCGCGCCGCCCGCATTCGTCACCAGCTTTTCCAGCATGGGGCCGAGCTGCTTGCAGGGGCCGCACCAGGGCGCCCAGAGATCCAGAATGACCGGCACTTCCATGGAGGCATCGAGCACATCCGCGGCGAAAGTCTCGGTCGTGGTGTCCTTGATCAGGGCGCCCTGGGGAGCGCCCGCACCGCCTGTCTGAGTTGGCATGACCGGTTCCATGAAACTGTCCTTTCTGGCCCCCGGCCGTGGCAGTCGTTTTCTTGGCAATCTGGTTGAAAGCGCCGCTGGCGGGCGGCACCTGGCCGGGTGTGTCCTAGGATGTAAAGCGGGAAGGCTTTTCCTGCAAGTCGGGGCTTTTTTGAGCGCTGGCAGCTTGCGCGCTGGCGGGCCGGGGCGGGTTCCCCGCCGCCGTTTTTGCAGCATGCGACGAAAGTGACGGGGAGAGGGAAAACGCGTTCGGAATGTCCTTTTTGAAATTTTGATTTCATCTTGATATTCACCGTTTTTCAAAATGCCCTGCCTTACGCTTAAGGCGAACCCGGCGGCTTGCCGCCGAGCCGAGGCATGAGGGCAGGCATGAAAGAAATCTTCTCCCGTATCCGCTTTTCCGACATCCGGATGACGACGAAAAGCGCCTTATTGGTCAGTATGTTAATGACGGTTCTGGTGGCGGCCATGGCGGTTTCCACCGAGTGGCAAATGGCCGGTGAAATCGAGCGTCAGGTGAATGCCAAGCAGCAGGATAATTTGCGCGTTGCGGCGAATGAGTTGCGTGAGGCGGTGCCCGAACTTAACGTTTCCTCCGATCACAATGGCGTGATCGATAAGCTCACCATGCCGGCTATTCCCGAGTTCAGCGACCATAAGCTGATCGACCGGATCGGTTATATGACAGGCGAGACGGTGACGGTTTTCGCCTTCGATAAGACCTCGCAGGATTTCTGGCGCAAGACGACGAATATCGGCGCGTCGGCGGGCAAGCGCGCGGTCGGCACGCCGCTCGGCAAGGACGGCGCGGTCTATCCCGTGATCATGAAGGGGGAGACGTTTCGGGGCGAGGCGAACATTCTCGGCAAGGCCTATTACACGATCTACGAGCCGATCTACAATCCGGCGGGCGACATTATCGGCATTCTCTATGCCGGGGTCGAAAAAGCGGAAGTCGCCGTCATGCGCTCGAATGTGCGTGAGGGCATTTTCATCGTGGCCGGCATCGCGCTGCTTCTGACCATCGGCATTGCCGTCGTCTCTTTCCGGATGATGCTGCGCCCGCTGGTGCGCATCACCGAAACGATCAGCGAAGTGGCCAAGGGACGCTCGGATATCGATGTGCCTTATTGCGGCCAGGCCGATGAGATCGGCCAGGTGGCGCAGGCCGTCGATGTGCTGCGTGAAAGCGTCGCCGAGCGCCAGCGCTTGCAGACCGAACAGCAGGAACTGGAGCGCAAGGCCACCGAGGAACGCCAGCAGCTTCTGGCGGGTCTTGCCGGCGACATGGAAAGCCAGGTGGGCGGGGTCATCCGCCAGATCGCCGATGCGGTGCGCCAGATGCGCGAAGAAGCACATGCGATGAGCCGCCAGTCCGAAGAGACGGGCGCCACGGCGCAGGAAGTGACGGCACAGGCCGATGCTTCCTCGCAGGATGTTTCGACCATGGCGGGCGCCGCCGAAGAGCTGTCGACCTCCATCGGAGAGATTTCCGGCAATGTGCGCGCGGCGGCAAATCTGGCGGACCGCGTGGCCGGTGAAAGCGGCGACACGTCCGGCAAGGTGGCCCATCTCATGGCCTCCGCCGACAGCATCTCGGAGATTATCGGCCTCATCAACGATATTGCCGAACAGACGAACCTGCTTGCCCTCAACGCCACGATCGAGGCGGCGCGGGCCGGGGAAGCGGGCAAGGGCTTTGCGGTGGTTGCCTCGGAAGTGAAGGCGCTTGCAGGTCAGACCACGAAAGCGACGGAGGAAATCGAGGCCAAGATCGCCGAGCTTGCCGCCGCCAGCCGGGAGGTGAGCGGGGCAATGGAAAGCATCCGACGCTCGATCACCGAGCTTGGTGAGAACACGACGGGCATTGCCTCCTCCGTCGAGCAGCAGGATGCGGTGACGCAGGAAATTTCCGACAATATCCAGCGCACTTCCGCCGGCTCGCAGGCCGTCTCCGGCGCCATTCAGACCGTGCGCCGCAACGCGGAGGAAACGAAAGAATCCGCCGGCAAGCTGATGTCCGCCGTCGATCTCGTCTCCGGCCAGACCGATACGCTGGAACAGGCGATGGGGGGTCTCCTCGAACAGTTGCGCCGCAGCGCATAAAGCTCCAAGGGGCATTGGGGACGGGAAGGGGCGCTTGGCGATGCAGGCGCCCTTTTCTTTTCAGGCTTCTTGCCCGGCTTCATGTTCTGCTTCTTCGTCCAGCGCCATGAAGGTTGTTTCGTGGCCGCACTCTGCAAGGAAAGCCATGAAGTCTGTCTTTGAAATCGCGGTGGTGGCACGGTTGTCGAGGGGGTGAAAATAAAGCCGCTCATGGGCCTCAAGCCCCTTATCGAAGACGGGCCGCACGCGGTGTTCTTTGTCATTGGCAAGCGCGAAGGGCGTCACGGAGCCTGGCTTGACGCCCAGCACTTCTTCCATCAGCTCGGCGCTTGCAAAAGACAGCCGGGCGGCACCCTCCATGCGCTTATAAAGTTTGTTGAGGCGGATCCGCGTTTCCTCCAGTGCGACGATGAGCCAGAGCTGGCCCTCCCGGTCTTTCAGAAAGAGGTTCTTGAAATGCCCGCCCGACGCCATGTCCCGCCGCCAGGCCTGGCTTTCCTCGACCGTGTGGAGCGGGGGATGCGCCACCGTCTCGGTTTCAAGGCCGAGGGAGGCAAGATGGGCGAGCAGGTCTTCCTTGCTGGTCAGCATGGGGTCTCTTCCGATTTGAAAAGGCTCGGGCGGTTCGAAAAGGCGCGGGCCGCTTTTGGATGAGAAGATTTACGTTCCGGCCCTATTCTTTGTCAAAACCGGGCGCCAAAACCCGGCGCCTCTTGTCTCAGCCGGGGTGTGGGGCAAGCCGGGAGCGGCAAAAAACCCCCAAATAGCCCGAAAATAGTGCCTAAATCGGGCTTGCAATCGCCCGCCGTCTCAGGCATATAACGGCCCTCGACAGCGCCTCGTTTGGGGCGTTTCTCCCGGTGGGCGGGCGTAGCTCAGGGGTAGAGCACAACCTTGCCAAGGTTGGGGTCGTGAGTTCGAATCTCATCGCCCGCTCCATTTTCTTCTCTTTACATTCAGCCGTTTTAAACGCCAGCGCCGCGATGCGCATGGCGCTATCCGCGCTTACCCTTCCAGGATTTGGGCGATGGGGACTTCCTGCTGAAGCGTCTCGCCTTTGGCGAAGCGGGCAAGGTTGTCCAGGAAGAGCGTGTCGTTCTGAATTTCCGAGACGGGGCTCCAGGCGGCGCAATGGGCGGTGAGGCGCACGCGCGGATGCGCCCAGAAAGCGCTTTCGGCGGGCAGCGGCTCGGTTTCGAAAACATCGAGCAGCGCGGCGGCGGGACGTGCCTCATCCAGCCCTTTCAAAAGCGCGGCTTCATCGACAAGCCCGCCCCGGCCGATATTGACGAGGATCGCGTCTTCTTTGAGGCGGGAGAGAAAATCCGCGTTCACCAGATGGCGCGTCGTCTCACCCAGCGGGCAGGCGAGCACGATGACGTCCATTTCCCCAAGCGCCGCATTCATATCCTCAGGCGTGATGACTTCATCCGCCCCGGGCGAGGGCTTTGCCGTGCGGCGCACGCCGGTGACATGGGCACCGAAACCTTGCGCCCGCGCGCCGATGGTAGAGCCGATATTGCCAAGGCCGATAACGAGCCAGTTCGTGCCCCAGACCGTGCGGAAGCCGAGGCGCTGCCATTTCTTTTCCGCCTGCGCGGCACGGCGCTCGGCAATAGGCTGCAATTCGGCCATGACGCTGGCCATCACATATTCGGCGATGGGAATGGAATGGGCGTTCGAATTGCAGAAGACGTCCGTCTTCTTGGCAATGTCCTTGAAGATCGGATGATCGAAACCGGCGGCGCCCGACTGCACCCATTTGAGCTTTTCGCCCGCCAGCAGGGTTTCGACGAACGGGAAGATGCTTTTCGTCATCAGGATGTCGGTGCTCAGCCAGGCGGCATCGGGCTTCGCGTCGCCCTTGGCGAGCGTCTTACCCGCTTCCTTTATATCGCCTTCCGGTGTGACGATGAGCGGGGTGAAATTCGCAACGGCCTTCCCGGCCCGCTCGCCGACCCGTTCGAATGCGGTTTGTCCCATCAGCACGCGCATGCGTCACCCTCCTGCCTGGTTCGTTTCTTGGTTGGCCGAGTTATACCTTTCTGCGTCCTTTCTGTCTTCTCACCAGCTCTTGTCTTGAGTCTGTCACGGATGCCCGCTATCTGGCCTGTGCTTTTCGGTTGCGTTGGGCCGCGAGATCGTCAGGCTAGGCAGGGGGATAGAGGGGGCGTTCATGACGGTTGCCGAAGAAACGAAAACACCGCAAAGCGATAACTTGACGGTAAACGGCGGCACGCCTGCCTCCGCGCTCGGGCGGTTTTCCTGGGCGATGTTCGATTTTGCCAACCAGCCTTATTACACGCTGATCACGACGTTTATTTTCGCGCCTTATTTCGCCTCCGGCTTTATCGGCGATGCGGTGCGCGGCCAGGAGCTTTGGGGCTATACACAGTCCATGGCCGGGCTCGTTATTGCGCTCGGCTCACCCATTCTCGGCGCGATTGCGGATCAGACCGGCGCGCGCAAACCTTGGCTTGCATTTTTCTCGCTTGTCTTTGCCGCTGCCATCTCCTGTCTCTGGTTCGCGATGCCCGGCGCGCCTGAGGGTGCGTTCTTCATCATGGGCGCGGTGGTGGTTGCCGCTTTTTCCATGGAATTTGCCATCGTCTTCAACAACGCCATGCTGCCGGCCATCGTGCCGGAAAAGAAGATGGGGCGGCTTTCCGGTTTCGGCTGGGGCATCGGTTATGTGGGCGGGCTCATTGCGCTTTTCATCGTGCTGCTTTTGATGGTGGCGAATGAAGAAACGGGCAAGACACTGGCGGGCCTTGCGCCCATTCTCGGGCTCGACCCGGCGCTGCATGAGGCGGACCGTTTCACCGGGCCGATGACGGGGCTCTGGTTTCTTCTCTTCATTCTGCCGCTTCTGCTTTTCACGCCCGATGCGCCGCGCACGCGCATGAAGCTTTCCGATGCCGCGCGCAAAGGCCTTGCCCAGCTCGGCCACACGCTTTCAAGCCTCGGGCGCTTCCGCAACATCGCGCTCTTTCTGATTTCGCGCATGGTCTATTATGACGGGCTGGCGGCGATCTTCGCGTTCGGCGGGATTTATGCGGCAGGCACGTTCGGCTGGCGGATCGAGACGCTGGCGATTTTCGGCATCGTGCTTTCCGTCTTTGCCGCCATCGGGGCTTTCATCGGCGGGCGGCTTGACGATGCGATCGGCTCGAAGCGCACCATCGTTATCTCTGTCACGGGTCTCGTGCTTTCGGTGCTGCTCGCTGTCTCGATTACCCGCGATGAAATTTTCTTCATCATTGCCGTGCCGCCGGTGGAGCCGGGCGGCGCGCCTTTCTCTTCCCTTGCCGAGCAGGTCTATCTCGTCTCCGGCATTTTGATCGGGGTGTTCGGCGGGCCTGCACAGGCCGCCTCGCGCACACTGCTTGCGCGCCTTGCGCCCGCCTCGATGATGACGGAGTTTTTCGGCCTTTATTCGCTCTCGGGTAAGGCAACGAGCTTCATCGCGCCTTTTGCGATTGCCGTTGCCACGGGTATTTATGAAAGCCAGCGCGCGGGTCTTGCCGTGATCATCGGTTTTCTCATTGTCGGGCTTCTCGGGCTTCTCTTCGTGCGGGAAGAACGCAGCGCCGCGCTTTAAAGGGCAGCTTTCATCTTTGGGCTTCCTGTGCTCCACTCCTTTCAAGGCGTTCGGCAGAAACGCTTTTAAGGGAGGGGAACGTGGCGGATCAGGATCAGAAGGAGGAGCCGGTGCGCGTGCAGGTGCCGGGGCAGGCAAGCGCGCAGCTTTTATCGGCAACGGGTCTCGAGGCGGCGGACGGCAAAGGCCAGCTTGCCTGGGCGGGTTTTGAATGGGCGCGCAATCCTTATGTGATCCTCATCACGATCTATATTTTCGCGCCTTACTTCTCCAGCACCGTGGTGGGTGATCCCGTGCGCGGTCAGGCGATCTGGGGCCATATCAACGGCATTGCCGGGTTCATTATCGCGATCTTCGGCCCGCTCTTAGGCGCGATTGCGGATAGAGGCGGGCGGCGCAAGCCCTGGCTTGCCGCTTTCGTGCTCTCCATGGGCTTTGCCACTTTCTGCCTCTGGTTCGCGCTGCCGATGAATGCGGGGATCGGCATTCTGGGCGCGGCGGCGGCGGTCATCATCGCCAATGTCTCGTTCGAGTTTTCTGCCGTCTTTCACAATTCGATGCTGCCGCATATCGCGCCGCAGAAAAAACTCGCCGGGCTATCGGGCCTCGGTCTCGCGCTCGGCAATCTCAGCTCTCTTATCATTCTGATTTTTATGCTGATTGCTTTTATGCTGCCGGGCGCCGTGCCCTGGGGTTTCATTCCCGAGGTGCCGCTTTTCGGCCTCGATACAAGCGCCCATGAAAACAGCCGCATCGCCGGGCCCATTGCCGCGCTTTGGCTTTTGATCTTCGCCGTGCCGCTTTTCCTTTTCACGCCGGATGCAAAGGCAACGGGGCTTTCCCCCAAAGGCGCGGTGCGCGAGGGGGTGAAGACGGTCTGGCGCACGGTGAAGGGGCTGCGTCACTACCGCAATATCGCGCTCTATCTCATCGCGCGGATGCTTTACAATGACGGTAAGACGGCGGTGCTGATTTTCGGCGGGGTCTATGCGGCAGGCGTTTTCGGCTGGGGGCCGCTGGCGCTGACGATATACGGCGTGGTGCTTTCCGTTTTTGCGGTGCTGGGCGGCTTCGTCGGCGGCTGGCTCGACAATCATCTGGGCTCGCGCAATGCCATTCTCACTTCGATCGGCTTTACCTCGCTCGGCGTGGTGCTGGCCGTTTCCATGACGCCGCAGGAAATGTTTTTCTTTTTCCCTTACGATGCGGCGACCGCCGCCCCGCTTTGGGACTTGCCGTTCTTCCGTACCCTGCCGGAACTTCTTTATGTCTGCGTCGTCATTCTCGTCGCGATTTTCATTACCGCGGCCTATGCCAATTCCCGCACCATGCTGGCGCGCATCGCACCCGTCTCCAAGATGTCGGAATTTTTCGGGCTCTATGCGCTGTCGGGTACGGCGACGGCGTTTCTCGGCCCGCTGCTCGTGGGGTTTGCCACTTCCGCATTTCACAGTCAGCGGGCAGGCTTTGCCTCGGTGCTCTTGCTCCTCGGCGGCGGCATGGCGCTGATGCTTTTCGTACGCGAGGAACGGGCCGAAGCGGTGGAAGAGGCTTAAAGGTGCCAGCCTTTTTCGATGATCCAGGAAATTTCTTTTTCGAGATTGGCGGCAAAGCGGTAGGCGCTCATTTCTTCCGGGGCCATCCAGGCATAGGCGCTGTGTTCGGCTGAAAGGCGCACCTTCTCTTCCTCAGTGCGGGCAAGGAAGGAGAGGCCGACGACCTTCGTGCCGCCTGCTTCATAATCCCAGACGGTGAGCGGGCGGATTTTTTGCGGGGCCAGTCCCGTTTCCTCGCGCACTTCGCGCGTAAGACCTTGGCGCGCGTCTTCGCCAAGCAAAAGGCGGCCGCCGGGAATGTCCCAGTAGCCGCCATATTCTTCATCGTTTTCCTGGCGCTTCAGGATCAAGAGTTTCCCGGCGCGCCAGATATGCGCTTTAACGGCAATGGCATGGGTGGCTTCGCGTTCCATGATTGCCCATGCCTTTAGTGGCGGAAGTGGCGCATGCCGGTCATGACCATGGCGAGGTCTTTTTCATCCGCCGCCGCGATGACTTCTTCATCGCGCATGGAGCCGCCCGGCTGAATGACGGCGGTGGCGCCCGCTTCCGCTGCAGACAAAAGCCCGTCGGCAAAGGGGAAGAAGGCATCGGAGGCAACGACCGAGCCTTTGGTCAGCGCTTCGGTCTCGCCTGCCTCGCGGGCCGCGTCTTCGGATTTGCGCGCGGCGATGCGCGCCGAATCCACGCGGCTCATCTGGCCTGCGCCAATGCCCACGGTGGCGCCGTTCTTGGCATAGATGATGGCGTTCGATTTCACATGCTTGCAGATGCGGAAGGCGAATTTCAGATCCGCCAGTTCCTGCGCGCCCGGCTTGCGCTTGGTGACGACTTTAAGGTCGAGATCGTCGATCACACCATTATCGCGGGTCTGGGCAAGAAAGCCGCCGGCCACGGTTTTCACGAAAAGGCCCGGCGCGCGCGGGTCGGGCAGGCCGCCCGTTACAAGCAGGCGCAGGTTCTTCTTCGCGCCGATGATCTTGCGCGCCTCTTCATCGGCATCGGGGGCGATGATGACTTCGGTGAAGATTTTGGCGATTTCTTCCGCCGTTTCCCCGTCCAGCGTGCGGTTAAGCGCGATGATGCCGCCAAAGGCGGAGACCGGATCGCATTTCAGTGCCTTGCGGTAGGCCTCTGCTAGCGAGCCGTCCATCGCGACGCCGCAAGGATTGGCGTGTTTGATGATGGCGACGGCGGCCGTTTCTTCCGGGTTGAATTCGGCGACGCATTCAAAGGCGGCGTCCGTGTCGTTGATGTTGTTGTAGGACAGCTCCTTGCCCTGCACCTGCTCGGCGGTGGCAACGCCCGGGCGGTTTTCGCCGGTGACATAGAAGCTCGCCTTCTGGTGCGGGTTCTCGCCGTAGCGCAGCGACTGTTTCAGCGTGCCGCCGATGGCGCGGTAGGTCGGCGCTTCTTCTTTCAGGGCATCGGCGAACCAGTTGGAGATGGCGGCGTCATAAGCGGCGGTGCGCGCATAGGCTTTATGGGCAAGGGCGCGGCGGGTCTTCATCGTCGTGCCGCCTTCTTCCGTAATCTCGGCGATCACCTGCGCATAATCGGCGCCGTCCACCAGCACGGTCACATAGTCGTGGTTCTTTGCCGCGGCGCGGATCATGGCCGGGCCGCCAATGTCGATATTTTCGACGCAGGTTTCGTAATCCGCGCCCTTCGCCACGGTTTCCTCGAAGGGATAAAGATTGACCGCTAGAAGGTCGATGCGGGCAATGCCATGCACTTCCATGGAGGACTTGTGATCCTCATTGTCCCGCACGGCCAGAAGCCCGCCATGCACCATGGGGTGCAGGGTCTTCACCCTTCCGTCCATCATTTCCGGAAAGCCCGTCAGGTCCGAGACGTCCTTGACCGGCAGGCCTGCTTCCTTGATCGCCCGGGCGGTGCCGCCGGTGGAGACCAGCTCGATGCCCGCCTCATTGAGGGCGGTGGCGAATTCGATCAGCCCCGTCTTGTCGGAAACGGAGATCAGCGCCCGGCGGATGGGCTGAATATCGGCTGCTTTGGCGTGCGGCATGATTGGCTCATTTGTTGGCGGGAGGACAATTGAGGAGGGCGATAGCATGAAAGCGCGTCCCGCGCCAAGCGGGCGGGGCCTGCCTGCGGCAATCCTGCCGTTTATGTGAAGGGTGAACCTTAGTCCGATACCGGGGAGGCGGGGGTCAGTTCCGGGAATTCCGGCACTTCGGCCTCCTCGCCCTTTGCGGGGCGGGCGTTCGAGAGCCGCCGCCAGGCCCATTGCACCTTCGCCTCGTCCTTGAAGACATGGCCGGAGACGACGATCTGCTCGGAGCGGCGGGTAGTTTCGCCGCCGCCCAGATAGACGCTGTCCTCAAGCGCGAGCGTGCTTTCCCCGCCGCCTAGCACTCTTGCGCGGAACTGCCAGCCGTCTCCGTTCGGCAGCATGACGAGCACGTTGGAACCGTCATGGGCAAGCGAGGCGCGCGCTTCCGGGTGCAGATGAAAGCGCAGGGCAAAGGCTTCGCCCTCGGTCTTCTTCTTCCAGTAATCGGGATGCCAGGGCGGGGTATCGTCGTCAGTGATGCGCAGGAGGTGGTCTTCCCCGCGCAAATCCTCGCCATTTGCGGCCAGGAAAAGCCGGCGGCCATGGATCAGGCCGAAAAGCTTCTGATAGCCGTTATGGCTGGCTTCCAGCCAAATCCCGTCCGCCGTTTCGTTGCGCCGGCTTTCCACCCGGCTCGGCCCTTCCATGAGCCGGGGCCCGAGCAGGAGATGGGCCATCGCGCCTTGCGTGAAGCGGGCCGAGGAGGTGTCGTTGACCACCATGGTCGAATGAGCGGCGGTCGCCCGGCTCGCCGCGCGCCAGTCCGGGCCGAAAAGGCGCGTGTCGCCGCAATTGACGACGAGGCGGCAGCGCCCGGCGCTCAGTTCAAAGGAAAGGCAGCCGGCGTGGCTGTCATGAGAATAGCGGCCGGGCGGCGGCGGGCCGGTATCGATAAGCAGCGTCGATTTGCCCGCCGAGAGGCGCTGATAGCCTGAATGGGGGGCAAAGCCGAAGGGCTTGCCCTTCGTGTCGTCATAGGCGAGCACCGCATCGATCGCCCCGTCCGGGCCTTCGTTCGAGCCGTTGAACAGCGCCAGCTTGCTGTCGCCGTGCCGGAAGAAGCGCAGCATCGGCATCATCCGGTCGATGGCGTTGCGCACATCCATCGGCACTTCCTGGCGCCTTGCGATCAGCGCTTCGCGCAGCGAGACGAGATCGAGCAGGATGGAAAGCTGAGCGGCGGGGCTGCGGCTGATATGGCCGCCATCGGGCAGGATCTGCTCGCGCAGCTCCCGGCAGACGAGGGAAAGGCCCTTGGCGAGCCGCTTCGGTCCGTCCGAGAGACAAAGACCGGAAAAGGCAAGGCCGAGCGCCGCGGTAAGCCGCGGCTCGCCCGCCGGGGCGCCGCCCGCCACGCGGGCGAGATGCCGGGCCTGACTTGCCATATTGCGCAGGAGTGTCGAGCGATAGACGAGTTCACTGTCTTCCATGATCAGCCGGCCATTGGCGACCCAGGAGATGAGCCGGCGGCCGATGACATGAGGGCGCCAGGCGATGGGATGCCAGCGCCCGCTTGTGGCGATCCAGTCTTCGATGAGCAGCCTTGCGAATTGGCGCGCATGGGCATCGCCCCGGGCGGAAAGGTGCCGGGCCCAGGAAAAGCCGTGCAGTTCTTCGGCCCAGGTTTCGCTCGGCGGTTCCGCCAGAAAGGGCGAGGTGTCGGTGACGCGCACCTGGCCCCCCGGCAGGTCGAAGCGGCCATGCATGAGAGCGGCGCCTTTATCGGCGCGGCCGGGGCGCAGGTCTTTGGGGTAATGGACCATATGGTCCGGCATCGGCCCGCGCAGCGTGAGGCCATAGGCGCGGGTGCCGTAAATATAAGCGAGCGCATGATCGAGCGTGCGCCGGGCTGCGGCGACAATCAGGTCCGCCGTCCGGTTGCCCGGGGGCATGATGTGATGTTCGGACCGGGCGCCTTTGGTCGGCGCGCGTGATGCGGCAAGCTCTTCGCTCAAGGCCTAAACCCGCTTCGTGCGGCTCCCTCGCTCAAGGCCTTCGGCGCTGGTTCAGCCGCGCAGGGCCTTGATATTACTCGCATAGGCGGACGGGCCGCCTTTAAAGGTGGCGGTGCCCGCAACCAGGACATCCGCGCCTGCGGCGATGACGCGCGGCGCGGTTTCCATATTGATGCCGCCATCCACTTCCAGGTCGATCGCCTTTCCGGCGGCGTCGATGCGGCGGCGCAGTTCCTCGATCTTCGGCAGGCTCGATTCGATGAAGGATTGTCCGCCGAAGCCCGGATTAACGCTCATTACGAGAATGAGGTCCAGATCTTCCAAAATCGGATCGATCACATTCAGCGGCGTGGCCGGGTTGAGCGAGAGGCCCGCTTTCAGGCCCCGCGCCTTGATCGACTGGATGGTGCGGTGGATATGGGCGCCCGCTTCCGGATGAAAGGTGATGATATCGGCGCCCGCATCGGCAAAGGCATCGATATAAGGATCGACCGGGGCAATCATGAGATGCACGTCGAAGGTCTTTTTCGAGTGCGGCCGGAGCGCTTTGACCACATTCGGGCCGATCGTGATGTTGGGGACGAAATGCCCGTCCATGACATCGACATGGATGTAATCGGCGCCGGCCTCGTCGATGGCCCGCACTTCCTCGCCCAGACGGGCGAAATCGGCGGACAGGATGGACGGGGCGATCTTGATGCTCTGGCTCATTTACTCGTGCTGCCTAAGGGGTCTTTCTCTTAAGGTCCATGCTTAACAGCGCGATTCCGGGCGCGCAAGCAAACTTGGCGCAAGGGCCGGGGCCTGTGCCTGCCGGTCACCGGCCGCAGTCTTTAGACAAAAAAGGGCCTTCAGACAAAAAACGGGCGGCGCGGAGAAGGAGAGACGCCGCCCGGAAGCGCTGAGCGCGTTTCAGGGGGGTGAGGTTATTCACTGACGATCGCGCGCAGCATCCAGATCGCTTCCTCGTGTTTTTCGAGGCGCTGGGTGAGGAGGTCGTCCGTCGCCTTGTCGCCGGCGCTGTCGGCATGTTCGGCGGCATTGCGCAGCCGGCGCACGATTTTCTCGTGATTGTCGATGAGCTGATGGATCATTTTATCCGCGGCTGCCGGGTTTTCCTGTTCCTTGATGGAGGAAAGCTCGGAAACCTCGGAAAGGCTCTGCGGCGCGAAATGGCCGAGCGCGCGGATCCGTTCCCCCAGATCGTCGAGGGCGGCGAAGAGATCCTCATAATGCTCTTCGGTCAGTTTGTGGAGGCCGTAGAAATGCGGGCCGACCACATTCCAGTGGAAGCCCTGGGTCTTGACGAGCAGCACCCAGGTATCGGCGAGAACGCCGCCCAGCGCATCGGCGAGCTTCTTGCGTTCTTCATCCTTGATGCCGGTATGAATGTGGGATTCGCGAGGACTTTCTTTCAGGGCAGCAACCTTACTCATGACGTTCTCCTTCATCTTCTTGCCAGCCTGCCAGGAGCGGGAGGAGGGTGCCCCGGGGCCGGAAGTGACTGGATCATTCACAAGCAAGAACGCTTCTAAAGAAACCTTGTTCCCCAATAAAATCAGTATCTTAGGCTAGCTTTTGGAGTCTGGCGGCATAAAAGCCGTCAAGTCCGCCAAGGCTTTCGAAATGGGCGGGCAGGGTGCGCAGATCGCCCTGCGCCGTGATGAGCGGGGCCAGGGCGTCCGCGTCTTCGCCAAGCTCGCCGGGCGCAATGGGCAGGCGGGCAATGTCCTTGCGGTTGCGCAGCAGCTTTTCGATTTGGGCCGGGCCTTCGGCTTCTTCCAGCGAGCAGGTGCAATAGATGAGCGTGCCGCCGGGGGCAAGAAAGCCGAGCGCTTTGCTTAAGAGGCGGAATTGCAGATCGGCAAGTTTGGCGATGTCACCGGCGCTTTTCAGATGCAGCACGTCCGGGTGGCGCCTGGCGGTGCCCGTCGCCGAGCAAGGAGCATCGAGCAGAATGAGCGGGTAGCTGCGCTCCGGTTTCCAGCGCAGGGCATCGGCGCCGATCAGCTCGGCCTCAAGGGAAAGGCGTTTCAGGTTTTCGCGGATGCGGGCAAGGCGGCTTGCCGATTTATCGAGGGCGGTCACATGGGCGCCTGCCGCGGCAAGCTGGGCGGTCTTGCCGCCGGGCGCGGCGCACAGATCGAGCACGTCTTTGCCTTTTACATCGCCCAGCATTTTGGCGGGCAGTCCCGCGGCGGCATCCTGCACCCACCAGCCGCCCGCTTTAAAACCGGGCAGTTTTTCAACCGCGGCGGTTTTGGCAAGGCGCACGCTGCCCGTCGGCAGAACCGTGCCCTCCAGCCGCGCGGCCCAGCCTTTTGCGTCTTCCTTGACCGAAAAATCGAGCGGCGGTTCTTTCAGATGCGCGCTTGCGATGGCGCGCGCGGTCTCTTCCCCGTAAGCGCGCTGCCAGCTTTCCCAGGCCCAGGCAGGCGTGTTCAGTTTTTCCGCGTCCTGGCTTTCCACGATCTCTTTGCCTTCCCGGTCGATGCGCCGGGCAATGGCATTGACCAGATTTTTAAGCGGGCGTGTTTTGTGATCGAGCGCGGCGGCGCCCACGGCGGCATTGACCGCCGCATGGGGTTTGACGCCGAGAAAAAGAAGTTCGGCGGCGGCGGCGATCAGAATGATCCCCGCGCGTTTGGCCCGCTCCGGCAGCGGCTTGTCGAGGAATCCCGCCAGCAGCGCCTCGATCTGGCCGAGCCGGCGCAAGCTGGTGGCGGCAATGGCGCGGGCAAAAGCGCGGTCTCTCGTTTCGAGCGCGCCCAGCATGGGCTCGCAGGCGATGAGTGCCTCGTCCAGTGAGATCCGGTCGAAAAGCACCCTTGCGATCAGCTCATGGGCGGCGACGCGCGCGGGCACCCCGCTTGTCTGGCGGGATTTAACCGGAGCCGGGGACTTTTGGTTCTTCTTGCCGGGTTTGTCCGTCATGGCGCTCTCACTCGTTTCTCGGCGCGGTTAGAGCATATGGCAGGGCGCAGGCCAAGAAGGGATTGGAGGCGCTTTGCCGGTGCGAAAGTTTCATCTGTAAACAGAATAATAACAGGCGATCACCGCGACGTGACTTGCTGCCCGGTGCTTCACCGGGAAAATCGGAAGGAATAAGAAAATAGATACGCTTTTCTGAAAGCCTTTCTTCCATGTCTGTTGCCGCGTCCCTTGCCTCTTTTCCCCCTTCCTTTGAAACGGAACGGTTGCGCCTTCGCCAGTGGCGGGCGGAAGATGTTGCCCCGCTTGCCCGCCTTCATGCCGATCCCGACATGATGCGCTATATGATCGGCGGCGCGGTGAGCGCGGATGAAAGCTGGTCCGTCATCGCGCTGATGATCGGCCATTGGCATTTACGTGGCTACGGGCTTTGGGCGGTGGAAGAAAAGGAAAGCGGCGCGTTTCTCGGCCGGCTCGGGCTTTGGTATCCGGATGGCTGGCCGGGGCTTGAACTTTCCTGGTTCATCGACAAAGCCCATTGGGGCAAGGGCTATGCGAGCGAAGGCGCGCGCGCCTGCCGGGACATGGCCTTCCGGGCGCTGGGGCCGGACGAGATCTGTTCGATCATCCACCCGGAAAACGCCGCCTCGCGCCGCGTTGCCGAAAAACTCGGCGAACATGAAGCCCGCTCCATCGATGTGGGCGGCACGGATTTCCTCATCTATGCGATGAGCCGGAAAGACTGGCAGGCGCTTTAAGCTGCTTAGTCTTCCATTCAGCCCCAGGGGCGTTTGGGTGCGCCTGTGCCGAGCCCGGCCATTTCCATCAGCTTGGCCACGCGGTTCGCCGTTGCCGGATGCGTGGAAAAGAGGCTGTCGCGTTTATGCGCATGCAGCGGGTTGATGATGAACATATGGGCGGTGGCCGGGTTGGCCTCGGCCGGTTCATTGTCGATGCGGGAAGCGCCCTGCTCGATCTTCTTCAAGGCCGAGGCGAGCCATTGCGGGCGTCCGCAAATTTCCGCGCCGCCTGCATCGGCGGAATATTCGCGGGTGCGCGAGATCGCCATTTGCACGAGCGCGGCGGCGAGCGGAGCGAGGATCATCATCAAGATGACGCCGACAATGCCGAGCGGGTTGTTGCGGCTCCCGCCGAAAAAGAGCGCGAAATTCGCCAGCATCGAGATCGCCCCGGCAATCGTCGCCGTCACGGTCATGATCAGCGTGTCGCGGTTTTTGATATGGGCAAGCTCATGGGCCATGACGCCGGCAAGCTCTTCGGGGCTGAGCATTCGAATAAGCCCGGTGGTGGCGGCGACGGCGGCGTTTTCCGGATTGCGGCCCGTGGCAAAAGCGTTGGGCTGATCGGTCTCGATGATGAAGGTGCGCGGCATGGGAAGGTCTGCATTCGCGGCAAGCTGGCGGACGATGCGCACGAATTCCGGCGCGGCGGCCTCGTCCACCTCGCGCGCGCCATACATGCGCAGCACCATCTTGTCGGAATTCCAATAGGCAAAGAGGTTCATGCCGCCGGCAAAGAGCAGTGCCAGAAGCATGCCCGCCTCGCCGCCCAGCATGAAGCCGATCCCCATGAAAAGCGCCGTCATGGCGGCAAGCAGCATGCCCGTTTTGACCATATTCATGTGCCGGACCTCTATCCGATAAGCGTTCTTCTTTTTGCCCGATTCTTACCCGACGCTTGCCTTCTCCGGCAGAACGCCGATAGGAAGCTGGACGCCGCTGGGGCATCTTTCTATATGTTGGAGCGTGATGAGCAATTCAAGCGAGACAGAGACGGGTGCTCCTGAAGAGGCCCCGCTTTCGGAAGAAGAAAGACGCAAGCTTTTGCCGCCCGCGGCTCAGCGGGCACTGGCGGAAGCCGATGCGCGCCGCGCCGCGCGCGCCGCGCAGGAGGCCGCGCGTCCGCGTGAGCTTGGCGGTCAGGACGGGCCGGAGCCGACCCGCTACGGGGACTGGGAAAAGAAAGGGATCCTGAGCGATTTCTGAACGCCCGACGCGGTTTGCCACGGCAGCGCTCATGCTCGGTGTCCTGCTGGGCGTGGCCGGGTTCTGCGCTCTCGTTCTCTGGAACCTGCCCGCCCCTTACAATCCCTTCGCCCCGCTCGAACTTTCCCATGAGCCCACCTTCGCAACGCCGCTGAAGCAGCGCTGGATTGCGGGTGATCCGGCAGCCTGCCGCGCGGTGATGGAGAAGGAGGCGGCGCGCGAGGACGGAATTTCCTATGCCCATGACGCCATCATTTCCAAGCAGGAAGGCTGCGGCGCGCTTCATGCGCTGCGGCTCCTTCAAGGCAAGCTGAATTACGGCGGCGGTGTGCGCCTTGCTTGCCCGGCCATGGTCTCGCTGCTTCTCTGGGAGCGTCATGAGGTGATGCCCGCCGCGGAAGAGGTTCTTTCAAGCCCGGTCAACCGCGTTTTGCATTACGGCACCTATTCCTGCCGTAACGTCAATAATGCCGAAGAAGGCCGGCGCTCGAAACATGCCAGTGCCGCCGCGATCGATGTGGCGGGGTTCGAGTTGAAAGACGGGCGGCGGATCACCGTGCTTGAGGACTGGGGCAAGGAAACGCCGGAAGGAGAGTTTCTCGCCCGCGTTCATGACGGGGCCTGCGGGCTTTTCGGCGGCGTGCTGGGCCCCGACTATAACGACCGGCACAAAGACCATTTCCATTTCGAGCTGAGCGGCTGGGGCTATTGCCGCTGATCTGGCGTCCCTAGCCCGCTTGCCGCTTTCCGGGCTGGCGCTAAAACGGTCATTCTCGTATAAATCGAGTATGAGTCGATTTTCCCTCATAGCGGGCGTGTGCGCTTTTCTGCTTTTGACGGCTTTCGGGCCGAATGTGCCCGCACACGCGGCGGAAACGCTTGCAGGCCCCGTTCCCGCCGAAGTCGTGCGCGTGGTGGATGGGGACACGCTCGACGTGCGGGCGCGCATCTGGCTCGGGCAGGATGTCTTCGTGCGGGTGCGCCTTGCCGGGATCGACACGCCGGAGCTGCGCGGTAAATGCCCCGATGAAAAGGAAAAGGCCCGCGCCGCCAAGGCTTGGCTTTCCCGGGTGGAAGGCAAGGCCGTCGCGCTTTCGGGCATTCATTACGGCAAATATGCCGGCCGGGTGCTGGCGCATGTCCGCGAGGCGGAGCTCGGCGATCTTGCCGAGCGGCTGATCGCCGCCGGTTTCGCGCGGCCTTATGAGGGCGGGGCGCGGGCGGGGTGGTGCGGCGTAAGCTAGGCGTTCGACTCTGCAACCCGGTTCACCAGTTTCTAACCTTTCAGGTTGTATTGTCCGTGTGGGGATGAGGTTGGGGTTGTAAGAGGCAAGCCATAGGCGTGCCGATTATCGCCCTTTCTTAACTCCAAGGGGGATACCGTGATCGGCACAGTCGAGCGGATGCTGAACAACCTCAGCCTCACCAAGCGGATCATCGGCCTGACGGCCCTGCCGCTTTTCTTTCTGGCCCTGACGGGCGCCGTTATTTCCTGGAACGCCTATAGCGACACGCGCACCTATCAGGCGCTCTCGGACCTGTCGCAGCTTGCGCCGGGATTTTCCAACGTCATTCACGAATTGCAAAAAGAACGCGGCCAGTCCGCGGGCTTTATCGGCGCCAAAGGCAGCGCGGAATTCACTGCCTCGCTGAATGCGCAGCGGGCAGACACAGACAGCAAGCTTGCCGCGCTCAACGGGGCGCTCGATGCTTTCGATATGGGCGCGCAGGACCCTGCCTTCGAGAAAAAAGTGGCAAAGAGCCTTTCCCGGCTCGAAGAGCTTGCCCGCACGCGCGCCGATATTGCGGCGCTCAATCTTGAAGCGGCAGCCATGGCCGATTGGTATAGCGGCACGATCGCGATCCTGCTCGATGTCATCAAGACCATGGCGGGGATTTCCGAGGATGCAGGGCTGAGCCGTGAAATCGCGTCTTATGTCGCGTTTCTGGAAGCCAAGGAACGGGCGGGCCAGGAGCGGGCGGCGGCAGCGCCGGGTTTTGCCTCCGGTCAGCTTTCTGAATTGCTGCTCAATCGTGTGATCGGCCTTATTGCCCAGCAACAGGCTTTTCTTGCTTCTTTCGACGGGCTGGCGACGCAGGAAGCGCGGGACGCTTATAAGCGCATCGTGACGGGCGAGCCGGTCGACAATGTCGCCAAGATGCGGGAGTACGTTATTTCCCGGCGCGGCGATGTAGCGGGCGGACCTTATAGCGGGCCTTACTGGATCGGCGAAATCACGAAGAAGATCAATCTGCTCAAGCAGGTCGAGGACGATCTGAACATGCATCTGATGGAGCGGGCAAGCGGGCTTGCGGCGGATGCGCGCGTGACGATGACGATCGCGCTTGCCGTCTCGCTGATCGGGGCGGGAGCGCTTTCCTTCTGTGCCTATATCGTTGCACAAAGCGTCACGCGGCCGCTTGTATCGCTGGCCGATGCAATGCAGTCTTTGTCGGGCGGCCGGCTCGATGTCGAGGTGCCGTGCGAGGGTGCGAAATCCGAACTTGGGCTCATGGCCGCCTCGCTTCTGTCCTTCAAGGAAGGGGCGGAGCAGCGCGAAGCGCTCGAACAGGCAGCGCGCGCGGATCAGGTGCGGCGCGATGAACGGGCCGCAGCGGTCGATAGTTCGATCCGGAGTTTCGACGAGGAGGTGCTTGCCGCCATGTCGCAGCTCACCGAAAACGTGGCGCATCTGGAAGGGGTGGCCGGCACGCTGTCCAGCGTGTCCGAGCAGACCGAACAGCAAAGCGGCATGGTAACGGATATCGCCGAACGCACGTCCTCCAACGTGCAGACCGTGGCGGCTGCCGCGGAGGAAATGGATTCCTCCTCGCGCGAGATCATGCGGCAGATCAAGCGTTCCTCCGAAATCACCCAGCAGGCGGTGGACAAGGCGCAGAACGCGGTGGAAACCGTCGAGCTTTTGAACGCCGCCTCCCAGCGCATCGGTGAGATCACGAGCCTTATCGACGAAATCGCCGAGCAGACGAACCTTCTAGCCCTCAACGCCACGATCGAGGCGGCGCGGGCGGGGGAAGCGGGCAAGGGCTTTGCCGTCGTTGCCTCCGAAGTCAAGGCGCTGGCCACGCAGACCGCCAAGGCGACGGCGGATATTTCCACCAATGTCGATGAAGTGCGTTCCGTAAGCGAGCGGATGGTATCGGTCGTGGCCGATATTCAATCCGTCATCCGCGAGAATATGGAAATCGCCGCCTCCGTGACGAGTGCGACGGAGCAGCAAAGCTCCGCGACGGCGGAAATTTCCACGAGTGCGAATGATGCAGCCCGCGGCACCCAGGAAGTGACGCAGCAGATTTCGGACGTGCGTGCCAGCACGGGCGAAACGCGTGAAGCCTCTAAAAAAGTGCTGGGCGCGGCGGAGGGGCTTTCCGCTGCCCGCGGCTCATTGGAAAAAACGATCCAGACATTCCTGCAGGCAATCAAGGCCGCATAAAGCCGCCCAAAGGCCACGTGTCAGGAAAGGAAGCAGGAGATGAAAATGAAGAAAACCATTGCAGGCGCCGTGCTCTTGTCAGGCCTTGCCACGCCGGCTTTCGCCGGGGAGACGCTGTCGGCGCTTTGGGAGGAAGGCAAGCCCATTCTCGATACGCGGCTGCGCTATGAGTATGTCGATCAGCAGGGCTTGCCGGAAGATGCCCATGCCACGACTTTCCGTGCCCGCTACGGGTTCGAGACAGGCGCGCTTTACGGGTTCACTTTTCTTGTGGAAGGGGAAACCGTCATCGATCTCGGTCTTGGCCGCTACAATGACACGGTGAACGGGCGCGGTAATTATCCGGTGGTGGCCGATCCTGAAGATACCGAGCTCAACCGTGCGCAGGTTTCTTATCAGAACGGCGGTGTGACGGCGACGCTCGGGCGCCAGCGCATTATTCTCGGCAATGGCCGCTTTGTCGGCAATGTCGGCTGGCGTCAGAACGAGCAGACTTTCGATGCTTTCAAGCTCGATTTCGAGAGCATCGAAAACCTGCGTGTCACCTACGCCTATGTGGACCAGGTCAACCGCATCTTCGGCGATAACTCACCCAATGGCCGCTACAATGGGGAAACCCATTTGAGCGAAGTTTCTTATGCGTTCGGCGAGCACCTCACCGCAAAAGCCTATGGGCATTTCCTCTCGCTCGATCAGGCGCCCTTGCTTTCCACGCGCACCATCGGGCTGCGGCTCGACGGCAAGACGGAGGCCGCGGGCTTTTCCCTCAAGGGCGTCGCGGAATATGCCCATCAGGAAGATTATGACGACAATCCCTTGAGCCTCTCGCTCGATTACTGGCACGGGGAGGTCAAAGCCGGCAAAGACGCCTGGGAAGTCACGCTTGGCGGTGAAGTGCTGGAAGGCAATGGCACACAGGGCTTTTCGACACCCATCGCCACGCTGCATAAGTTCCAAGGCTTTGCCGATGCATTCCTGACGACGCCGGTCAACGGCATTCAGGATCTTTATGCGGGCGGTTCATACACGTTCGGCGATCTCGGACCCTTGAGCGGGATTGCCTTCGGCGCGACCTATCATGATTTCGAAGCCGAGCGCGGCTCGGCAAGTTACGGCGAAGAGCTGGACTTCACGCTGAACGCGAAGCTGCCGCATGACCTTTCTCTCGGTCTTAAGGCCGCCTTCTTCGATGGGGAAAACGGTTTTGCGGACAGGGACAAGGTCTGGGTGCAGCTTGCCTATTCGCTTTAAAAAATCTGCGCTTTAAGGGAGGCGCGGAAGGGGCAGCGGCAGCGCTGCCCCTTTTTCTTAGACGTGAAAGCGGTAGCCTTCGCCTTCCTCGCGCACATAGCCGCCGGTCGGCGCGGCGAAATGGGTGCCGAGGACGAGAATGTCTTTGCCTTCCACTTCTTTCAGAAACGCGGCGCGGGTGGCGCGGGCGGCAGTCTGGTCGGTGTCGAAACCGCTTGCCCAAGAAGGCCGGGCGATCTGACAGGGATGGTGCATGATATCGCCGGTGATGATGGCGGTCTTGCCTTCGCTTTCGATGACAATGGAAACATGGCCCGGCGTGTGACCCGGTGTCGGCATCAGGCGGATTTCATCGCTGATGCGCTCATCCTCCGAGACGAGTTTGGCAAGGCCTGCATCGAAAATCGGATGGACGGAATCTTCCATCACCGGTGCCTGATCGGGATCGTCGATTTCCTTGCGCCAATGATCCCATTCATTGCGCGCGATCAGATAGTCGGCGTTGGGGAAAGTCGGCACCCATTCGCCGTCCACCAGCATGGTGTTCCAGCCCACATGGTCCACATGCAAATGCGTGCAGAGCACCATGTCCACCTTCTCCCGGTCCCAGCCGGCATCCGCCAAGTGCTTCAGGAACGGAGTCTGCAATTCGTTGAAGAAAGGATTGGATCGTTTCTTGTCATTGCCGACGCACGTATCGACAATGATTTTCTTATCCGGCGTTTCGATGAGCAGCGCCTGCACCGCGGCAATGATATGGCCTTCTTCGGTCGCGAAATGCGGCGCCAGCCAGCCGATCTTTTTCACCTCTTCCGGATAGGCCTCTTCCACCATCGAACCCTTGCCGCCGCCCGGCAGCGGGCCTTCGAATTCCACAAGCCGTTTGATCGTGACGTTTCCAACCTGCCAGCTCAGCATGGCGCGCTCCTCCCGTTTCCTCTGCCCGATGAGGTCCATATGGGGAATGGCGCGCGGATTGAAAGAGCACATGAAAAAGGCCGCCTTAAGAGGCGGCCTTTTGTCTGTCTTGAGAGGCCCGGTCAGCTTTTGTTCTGCCGGTTGTCGATTAGGTCATTGACGACGCCGGGGTCCGCCAGGGTCGAGGTATCGCCCAGATTGGAGAAATCGTCCTCGGCGATCTTGCGCAGGATGCGGCGCATGATTTTGCCGGAGCGGGTTTTCGGCAGGCCGGGCGCCCATTGAATGAGATCGGGCGAGGCGATGGGGCCGATTTCGCTGCGCACCCATTGCACGAGTTCCTTGCGCAGTTCCTCGCTCGGTTCCTCGCCGACATTCAGCGTCACATAGGCATAGATGCCCTGGCCCTTGATGTCGTGGGGATAGCCGACCACGGCGGCCTCGGCGACTTTGGCGTGGGCGACGAGCGCCGATTCCACTTCCGCCGTGCCCATGCGGTGGCCGGACACATTCAGCACGTCATCGACGCGGCCGGTGATCCAATAATAGCCGTCTTCATCGCGCCGGCAGCCATCGCCGGTGAAATACTTGCCGGGGAACTGCGAGAAGTACGTGTCGATGAAACGCTGATGGTCGCCGTAAACGGTGCGCATCTGGCCCGGCCAGCTATCGGCGATGCAGAGATTGCCCTGCGTTGCGCCCTCAAGTTCCTTGCCTTCATTGTCGACCAAGACAGGCTTGATGCCGAAAAAGGGCAGCGTTGCCGAGCCCGGTTTCAGCGCGGTCGCGCCCGGCAGCGGCGAGATCAGAATGCCGCCCGTCTCCGTCTGCCACCAGGTATCGACGATGGGGCAGCGCCCTTCGCCTACCACATTGTAATACCAGAGCCAGGCTTCCGGATTGATGGGCTCGCCCACGGAGCCTAGAAGGCGTAGCGACTTGCGTGAGGTTTTCTTCACCGGCCCTTCGCCTTCGCGCATCAGCGCGCGAAGCGCCGTGGGTGCGGTGTAGAAGATGTTCACGCCGTGCTTGTCACAGACTTCCCAGCTGCGCGAGGGGGAAGGATAAGTCGGCACACCTTCGAACATCAGCGTCGTTGCGCCGTTCGCGAGCGGGCCATAGAGAATGTAGGAGTGGCCCGTCACCCAGCCGACATCCGCCGTGCACCAGTAAATATCGTCATCGTGATAATCGAAGACGTAGTGATGGGTCATGGAGGTATAGACCATGTAGCCGCCAGTGGTGTGCATCACGCCCTTGGGCTTGCCGGTCGAACCGCTCGTATAAAGGATGAAAAGCGGGTCCTCGGCGCTCATCTCCTCGGGCGGGCAGTCGGCGCTGGCTTTGGCCTTGGCATCTTCGTACCAGATGTCGCGGCCTTCTTTCATGGTGACATCGCCGCCCGTGCGCTTCACGACGATAACGGATTTGACGCCCGGGCATTTTTCCAGCGCCTTGTCCGTATTGGCTTTCAGCGGAATTTTCCGCCCGCCGCGCACGCCTTCATCGGCGGTGATGACGCAGTTCGATTCGCAGTCTTCGATACGGCCCGCCAGACTGTCCGGCGAGAAGCCGCCAAAGACCACCGAGTGCACCGCGCCGATGCGCGCGCAGGCGAGCATGGCGTAGGCGGCTTCCGGGATCATCGGCATATAGATGGTGACGCGGTCGCCCTTCTTGATGCCTTGGGCTTTAAGGACATTGGCGAATTTGCACACTTCCTCGTGCAGTTCGCGGTAGGTGATCTTCTTGTCGTCGGTCGGCTCGTCGCCTTCCCAGATGATCGCCACTTTGTCGGCCCGGTGGGCCAGATGCCGGTCGATGCAATTGGCCGAGGCATTGAGCGTGCCGTCCTCGAACCAGCGGATATGCAGATCGCCCTTGTCGTAGGAGACATTCTTGACCTTGGTGTAGGGCTTTATCCAGTCGATGCGCTGGCCATGCTCGCGCCAGAACCCCTCCGGGTTGTCGATGCTGGCCTCATACATTTTCCGGTAGGCGTTTTTATCTGCATAGGCGCGGCGGGCCCAATCCTGGGGGACGGGAAAAGTCTGGGGTTCTGACATGGCGGCCTCCCTGCCGTTCTTCTTTACAGGCTTCTTTAGAGTGGGCGGATTTCCGGGCTCTTTCAGCCGGTTGGGGCGCATTATGGGCACTTGGGCGAGGGGCAGCAAGCAGCGGCCTTCACACCCGCGAGAGCAGCGTTTTACGCGGGGTTAACTGTGCCTAAGTTTTTGGCAATCTGCGTAAGCCCCGGAAAGATTTGGTTCATTTCCTCCTTACATGATCGTTTGTAAGGGAGGGACAGTGTGGCACGTGTTCTAAGACGAGAAACAAAAAGACGGGGATTTCTGGCAGCTTCCGCGCGCGCCCGCGCGCCGGGGCGCCGGGCGGCGGCGGCGCGCGCGCGGGCCAAGCAGGCCGAGGCCCAGCTTCAGTTTCACGAAAATCAGGTCAATACCGCCGAGGAGAACTCAGCCTTCGGCTCATGGTTCTGGGACTTGAAATCCGGTGAGTTCAATTTCTCTTCCAATGCCTGGCGTCTCTTGGGGATCGAAAAGCGGGCACGGGCGGGGCTCACCGATGCGCTGGCCGAGCGCGCGCATCCGGATGACCGGGAAACCCTTGTCGCCGCCATTCGCGGCCAGGTGGACCAGGGCGAGGCGTACGACATCGAAGTGCGGTTTCTGTCGGAAGATGGCTATCGCTGGATTCGCGCGCGCGGCTATGCGCTGCGCGACAAGAGCGCACATGTTCACGCGGTGGGCGGGTCGATCGAAGATATTACCGAGCGCGTGGAAATGCTCGAGCAGCTGCAAAAGAACGAGGAGCATTTCCGCTCTCTCGTTTCCGCCGCGCCGTTCCCGCTCATCATTACCAACCTCTACACGCGCAAGGTGATCTACACCAATGCGATGGCGAATGAGCTTTTCGGTGTGGCGAGTGACGGCGGCACTTTGAAGACACCGGACTTCTTCGTCGAGAAAGCCGATCTCGCGCAGCTGCGCGCCGATCTTCTGGCTCAGGGTTATTCGACGGGCCGCGAAGCGCGGCTGAAGAAAATCAATGGTGATGAGTTTTGGGCGTTCATTTCCTGCGTGCTGATCGAGCATAATGGCCAGCCTTGCGCCTATGTGATCATGCACGACCAGACCGAGCGCAAGCGTCTTGAAGACGAATTGCGCCAGCGCGCGCAATTCGACGTACTGACCGGGCTTTATAATCGCCAGACATTCGCCGATCTGATGGCCGATGCGGTGCGTGAGACGGAAGAGACGGGCGAAGTGTTCGGTCTTTTGCTGATCGATCTCGACCGTTTTAAAAACGTCAACGACACGCTCGGTCATGAAGCAGGCGACCAGCTTCTTATTCAGGCCGCGACGCGCCTGCAGGACCTTTCGCCGGAAAGCTGCCAGATCGCGCGGCTCGGCGGGGATGAGTTCGCTATTCTTTACCGCCGGCTCGACAGCATTCCGGCTATCGAGGAATTGGCCGGCGCGCTGATCAGCGAGATTTCCGCGCCTTATGAAGTGATCGGCAATATGGTCAATGTCGGCTGCTCCATCGGCATTGCGATCTATCCATGGCATAACGGGCTCTCGAACGAGCTGATGCGCTATGCCGATATGGCGCTTTATAAAGCCAAGGAACTTGGGCGCGGACAGTATTTCGTCGTCGATGACAGGCTGACCGAAGAAGTGCATGAGCGCGGGCAATTGCAGCAGGATATGCGCCAGGCGATCGAGCGCGGCGAATTCCGTCTCGTCTATCACCCGCGCATGTGCGCGCGCACCCGCAAGCCCATCGCCGCCGAAGCGCTCTTGCGCTGGGAACATCCGGAGCGCGGGCCCATTCCGCCCGATCAGTTCATTCCGATTGCGGAGGAAACGGGCTTCATCACCGTGCTCAGCCGCTGGGTGGTGCAGACGGCGGTCTTCCAGCTGCGTTCCTGGATGGCGATGGGGCTTGAGCCGCTTCCCGTCTCGCTCAATCTTTCCGCCGCCGATTTGATGCTGCAGGATCAGGCGCAGGAAATCGGCGCGCTTCTCGGCGAGCTCGAGGTGCCGCCCTCGCTGCTGCAAGTAGAGATGACGGAATCCTCCCTGCTCAGCGACCGTGAACGGGTGCAGGAGCAATTGGCCGAGCTTGCCGGCATGGGCGTCGAGCTTCTGATCGACGATTTCGGCACCGGCTATTCCTCGCTTGCCTATCTGCACCAGTTCCAGGTGCACAAGCTGAAGATCGACCGCTCTTTCGTGCAGCGCCTGACCCATGCGCCCGATGCGCTGCTCACACGGCAGATCGTGGAAATCGGCAAGGGGCTTGGGCTCTGCGTGGTGGCGGAAGGCGTGGAAACGGCATCGCAGGCCGATCTTCTGACCGCCATGGGCTGCGATGAATTGCAGGGCTTTTATTTCAACAAGCCGCTCGACCTTGCCGAATATCAGGCGCTTCTGGAAGAACAGCACGAAGAGGGCGCGGCCCCGGCCTCCGGCACCGCGCAGACTTAGGTTTCTTATTCGGCCGCTTTTCGTCCTGCGCGCAGCGCCGCGATTTCCTCATCGCTGAGCCCGGCTTCCTTCAGCACTTCTTCGGTTTGCTCGCCAAGGCGCGGCGGGTGGCGGCGGATATTAGAAGGCGTTTCGGCAAAGCGCACGGGCGGGCGCAGCGCGAAATAGCCGCCCGCATCCGGGTGTTCGTAGCGGGCGAAGAAATCCACTTCCTTGAAATGCGGATCGTCCTGCAGATCGTCCAGCTTGTTCATTTTTACAGCAGGGATGGAAAGCGGCTGCAGCACTTTCAGCCATTCTTCCGTCGTCTTGAGCTGCGTCGTCTCCTCGATCATCGCATAAAGCTCACGGATATGTTTCGTGCGCGCTTTGTAATCCTTAAAGCGCGGATCGCTGAGATATTCATCTTTGCGCCCTGCCAGCTCGAAGAAATTTTCCCATTGCTTGTCCGAATAGGGAAGAAGGCCGATATAGCCGTCTTTCGTCTTGTAAGGACGCCGGTCCGGATTGGTGATGCGGCCATAGGTCCACTCGCCTGTGGGCGGGTCGTAGACATGATCGTAGAAATGTTCGGCGAGCACGAAGGAGGTAACCGATTCCAGCATCGGCACTTCCACGAACTGCCCCTCGCCCGTGCGTTCTTTATGAAAGAGCGCGCTGGTGATGGCGGAGACGAGAAAGAGGCCGGAGACTTTATCGCCGATGATCGTCGGCATGTAGCGGGGGGCGTCATTGCCGTCCATGCGCGGCAAAAGGTCCGCCATGCCGGAGCCTGCCTGAATGAGATCGTCATAGGCGGGCAGGCCCGCATAAGGTCCGTTCGAGCCGTAGCCTGCGGCATGGGCAAAAATAATGTCGGGCTTGACCGCCTTCACATCCTCATAAGCGATGCCGAGGCGCTTCATGCCTTCATAGCGGATGTTGGAGACGACGACATCCGCCGTCGCCACGAGTTTCAAAAACGCCTCGCGCGCGTTTTCATCCCCGAGATTGAGCAGCACGGAGCGCTTGTTGCGGTTGATGGTCATGAAGATGGGACCGAGATCGGCGGGCGCGCCTTCCGGCGGGTGACCCGGCCAGCGCATGATATCGCCGCCCATGCCGCCGCCGCCGGTGGCCGACGGCGCTTCGACCTTCATCACTTCCGCGCCCATATCGGCCAGGATCTGTGTGGCGTAAGCGCCGAAAACAACACTGGTCAGATCGACGATGCGCACGCCTTTCAAGGGGCCGGTGGCTTCTTGTTCCAGTTCGTTCTTCTTGCTCACGTTTCTTCTCCTCTTGCCGCAACGCGTAGGCCGCGCGCAGATATATCACAGAACCCGGCCGCCCCTGCGCCGTTTTCCCGCCGCAGCCGGTAAAGGTCAAGTGAGGAGCGGGGCGCGGAAAGCGGGGCCGGGCTTTCCCTTGCGTTTAGCGGAGGTTTTGCGACACCGTTCTGCGCCTTGTCATGGGCGCCGGTTTGGTGTTTTGCCTCCCGGCGGCTAGACTTGCCCCTCACTCACGCCCTGAAGGACATGCATATGCTGCTGCATCACGCAAGCTGGCCGGAAGTCGAGGCCTATCTGGAGCGCTCGAAAGGCGTTCTTGTCCCCATCGGCTCGACCGAGCAGCATGGGCCGAACGGGCTGATTGGCACGGATGCAATCTGTCCGGAAGTGATTGCGCGCAAAGCGGCGGAAGGAACGCAGATGCTGATCGCGCCCACTTTCAATGTCGGCATCGCCCAGCATCATATGGGCTTTGCCGGGTCCATGACGCTGCGCCCTTCGACGATGATCGCGGCGATTTACGACTGGGTGGCCTCGCTCAGCCGGCACGGTTTTGACAGGATTTATTTCTTCAACGGTCATGGCGGCAATATCGCGACCATTCAGGCTGCTTTTTCTGAAATTTATGCGGACCGCAGCCTTGGCCGGGAAGAGGGCAACCGGCGCGCCGTCAAATGCCGTCTCGTCAATTGGTGGGACTTCAAACCGGTGCTCGATTATTGCAAGAAGACCTATGGCAGCGCCCATGGCAGCCACGCAACGCCCTCGGAAGTGGCCGTTACATATGCCGCCTTCCCCGAAACGGTGAAGCACGCGGTGATGGAGCCGGCCATCGCGCCCTCAGGCCGTTTCACGGATGCGGAAGATTACCGGGCAAAATTTCCCGACGGGCGCATCGGTTCCGATCCTTCTCTTGCGCGTATCGAAGACGGCGAAAAGCTGATCGAGCTTTCGGCCAAGGGTCTTGCCGAAGACTTCAAAACTTTCACGACCAGTTAGAGGATTTATGCAGGACGTCTATCAAAAGATCACCGCCCTTCTGAACGAAGTGCCCGCGAAACTTCCCGATGCTTATGACCAGGATTGGACGCGCTGCATCAAGAGCGAGCTTGCCGAGCTCGGCGCCGAGCGCGATCACATCGTTTATGCCAATGGCATCGAGGCGCAGCAGGTGCGCGGCGAGTGGGTCTATGATGTGACCTGGGCACAGGAATCACCCGATGAAAGCGGTGAGAGCAATACGAAGCGCATCGTGCTGGCGTGCGAATGCGAATGGGCGCGCAATTGGGGCGATGTCTGGGATGATTTCGACAAGCTCCTGCAATCGCGCGCCGACTACCGGGTTTTCATCACTCACCAGTTCGGCGAGCAAAGTGTCGATGAAATCACCGATAAATTGATCAAACGCGTCGATGCGTATGAGCAGACCTCGCCAGGCGATACTTATTTGCTGGCTGTCTATAACAATGCCACGCAGACATTCTCGCCGACATTGCTTGAAGTCTTGATGCCGGACAATCTGCGCGCGACGCGGCTGATGATTTAATCCGTCTCTGCCAGATAGAAGGCATCGCCGCTTTGGTACAGCGGAAGCTGCGTCAGGCTTTTGCCTGCGCAAGGCCCGCCGGTGCATAGCCCCGTTTCAATCTCGAAACTTGCCGCATGGGCCGAGCAGAGAAGATGGGTCTCAGCCTGATTGAGAAAGCGGTTTCTCATCCGGTTGAGCGGCTGGCCTGCATGGGGGCAGATGTTGAGATAAGCAAAGACGCTGTCACCTTTGCGCACGAGAAAGATATTTTGCGGGCGGCCTTGCACGTGTGCCTCGGCTTCCTTCGTGCCGGGATTGTCGAGATCGTTAAGGCGGCAGAGAAAAAGCATGGGGCGCCGTAATTGTTGTGAGGCCTCCCCCCTCACCCCGGCCCTCTCCCCCAGGGGGAGAGGGTTTTCATTTTTCTTCGCCCCTTCAGGGGGAGAGGGCTCAGGTGAGGAGCGCTCTCTCTACTTATTCTTGGAAAGCGGCACTTTCTTCAAACCACCCTTTTTGCAGATGAGCTTCCATTCCTCCGCGCGCACGGGTGAAACGGAAAGGCGGGATTGTTTGAGAAGCGCCATCTCGGCGAGCGCCGGGTCTTCCTTGATATCGGCAAGGGAGACGGGCTTAGGCACGGTTTCCGCTGCCTTGATGTCCACCATACCGAAGCGGCCTGAGGCATCGCTGTCATCGGGGTAATGTTCCTTGATCACCTCGACAATGCCGACAATGCGTTTTTCATCCACCGAGTGATAGAAGAAGCCGAGATCGCCCTTCTTCATGGCCTTCATATTGTTATTGGCCTGGTAGTTGCGCACGCCGTCCCAGTGCTCGCCCTTCGCGCCGCGTTTGAACTGGTCGTCCCAGCCCCAGGTGGAAGGTTCGGATTTAAAAAGCCAGTAAGCCATGTTCCCTCCGCGCGCGCTTGAGCCCCGCGCTTATTGATCCTTGAGCAGCCATTTCCAGGCGCGCACTTCCACGCTCTCGAAAACGCCGTTCACCTTGTAAGGGTCGCCGTCGACGAGCTTTTGCGCAGCCGCGCGGTCCTCGACATCGATGACGAGCATGGAGCCGTTCATGATCTCTCCATCATCGCTCGTAAAAGGCCCGCCGAGTTTCACGGCGCCGCTCTCGCCCCAATGTTTGAGATGGGCGTCCCGGTTGGCAAGACGTTTGTCGAGCGTGTCTTTTTTATCCGTGCCGATAATGCAGAAAAGCATGATGTTTCCTTATCTCAGTCTTCACTTGTAAAGGGGCGGGCAAGGAGAGCGGCGATGGCGTCATCGACACCGCTCTTGCCCGAAAGGATGTTGTGCACCGCTTCGCAGATCGGCATGTCGATGCCTTTGGCGGCGGCAAGGCGCACCACGGCCTCGGCGGTATAAACGCCTTCGGAGACGGAAGAGCGCGCCCCCAGAATATCTTGAAGCGTTTTGCCTTCCCCCAGCGCAAAGCCGAGCGACATGTTCCGGCTTTGCCGTGAGCCGCAGGTGAGGATGAGATCGCCGAGGCCCGAGAGGCCTTTCAAAGTGGCAGGCTTTGCGCCCAGCGCTTCGCCGAAGCGGCTCATTTCCATGAAGCCGCGCGCGGTCAGCGCGGCGCGGGCGCTATCGCCGAAGGCCTTGCCCTCGACAATGCCGCAGGCAATGGCAAGCACGTTCTTCACTGCCCCGCCGATCTGTGCGCCGATCACATCGGCGCTGAGATAGGGCCGGAAGGTCGGCACGCCGATCGCCTCCACAAGCTGCGCGCCGAGCGCTTCATCGGCGCAGGCAAGCGTGACGGCGGTGGGCAGGCCGCGGGCGACATCGGCGGCAAAGCTCGGGCCGGAAAGGACGGCAAGCCTGGCATCGGGTGCTTCTTCGCGGGCGACCTCGCTCATCAGCTTGCCGCTCGCCGTTTCGATGCCCTTGGCGCACAGGACGAGCGGGGTGCCGGGTTTGAGATGGGGGGAAAGACCTGCGGTCACGGCGCGCAGGTGCTGGGCCGGGGCGACATGCAAAATCGCCTCGGCGCCTGCCAGCTCGGCAAAATCGGAGGTGGCGCGGATCGCCGGGTCGAGCGCGATACCGGGCAGGAAGGGGGTGTTCTCATGGCCCTTATTGACGGCGGCCACGACTTCTTCTTCCCGGGCCCAGAGCGTAACGTCCCGCCCGGCGCGGGCGGCGACCGAGGCGAGCGCCGTGCCCCAGGCGCCGCCGCCGATCACGGCAATGCGGGAAAGGGGGGTATCAGCCATGGGTGCGGGCTCCGGAGAAGGGCGGTTTGCCCTGAAAAAATAGTGAACGAATCATTGATTGTTCATTTTTCATTGTTTCTTCTGCGGCGGAGCCTACAATCGTTTCCATGATCTGTCCCGACGAGATGCGCGAAAAAATCATCGCTGCCGCCAAGCAGCGCTTTTTCCATTACGGCTATGCCAAGACCACCATGGCCGAGCTTGCCGGGGACTGCGATATGTCGCCGGGCAATCTCTACCGCTATTTTCCGGGCAAGCTTGATATTGCCGAGGAGATTTGCCGGCGCGCCTCGATCCAGACGGCGGAAGAATTGCAGCGCATTCTGGAAGAGCCGGGGCTTTCGGCGCGCGAGCGGCTCTGGCGCTTTTTACTGCAGGACCTGCGCTCCACCTTCGAGACGCTGGAAGAAGACCCGAAGATCGTGGATATGGCGCAGATTGTCACCGCCGAGCGGCCGTCTTTTCACAATGAAGGGCTGAAGCGGGAGCGGGATGTGATCGCGCAGATTCTGGACATGGGCGTGAAGGCGGGGGAGTTCCGCTGCGATGATACGGCGGCCTGCGCCGAGTTTATCCAAGCAGCGACGATGCGCTTTTCCTATCCCCAGCTTTTCTCGCGCCTCTCACTGGAGCGGCTGGAATTCGAACTCCAGGGCGTCTTCAAGCTCATCACCGATGGGCTTGCCTGCCCTTTAAAAGCGGCGGCGGAAGAAAAAGCCCGCCATGCCATGCAGGACGCTTAAGTCTTTTTCCGGAACCCAAGCCCCCAAAACAAAACTGGCGGCCCCGAAGGCCGCCAGTCCGTAATCTTGCTCTCGATTAGAGAACCAGAGATTGCTTAGGCGAGTTTAAGGTTCTCTGCCGAGCTTTTGCCGTTTTTACCGGTCTGAAGTTCGAACTCCACCCGCTGGCCTTCATTGATGCTGGACATGCCTGCGCGCTCCAGAGCGGAGATGTGCAGGAAGGCATCTTTGGAGCCATCGTCAGGCTCGATGAAGCCATAACCCTTGGTGGGGTTGAACCATTTAACTGTTCCGGTCGTCATAGATTTTCGCTTTCAAAAATATTGTAGAAGTCACATGCCCGACGGGCAGATGACGGCAGCTCAAGTTTTCGGGGCAAATAGCTCGGGTCGCCTTGAAGGCCGATACGAAGCAGAGATGACCTAGCGCTCGAAACTGGCTTATCCACATTGCGCCTCGCTGCGCGGAAACACAAGCGGAATCGGTGAGCGTCCCTGCGGCGCTTTTACCGTGGCGGCGCGATGCGCCCACCCGATCCCGTTCAAGCGGTGAATCGGCCTTGGCGGTGAAAATTTTTTGGCCGGGCAGCGTTGGTGAAAAGCCCAGTTCTCCGCCAGTTTTTGTGCATCGCACAAAAAATATGGAATGAACGCTGAATAAAATCGATTTCATTCATTGTTTTTCATTCAAGGGCTCCCATATCCCTTTCATCGCAGGACGGAAAGGCTTGGAACCCGCCCCGCGAGCAAGTTTTGAAACGAGTTTGATAGCGATATTGACCTTCAGGGAGCATCCCATGCTGAACATCAATCTTCATCAGCTGGCCAATCCTCAGACCTTCGTCGGCGTTGTCCTCGGCGCCTATGCCCTGCTTTTCATCGGCCAGGTGGCCGCGCAGGTCGCTTAATCCGGCTGCTTTGTTGCAGTGCGCTCTGAGAATACCAGTCTGTTTCCTCCGATCCCCCGCCGGGCCCTCTCTCCCCTCCCCCCTTATTGACGGAGGGCCTGGCACCCCCCCTGAGCCCCAAGCTCAGACCTTGGCGCCGGCTTTTTAGCCGGCGCTTTTTTTATGCGGGGTGGGCCTTTAGGAAGCTGCGAGTTCGGTGAGCGGCCAGCGGGCGCGGGCGGCTATATCCAGCGGATCGGAAAGTCCGAGGGCCAGGCGCTCGGCCCCGGCCCAGGCGATCATCGCGCCGTTATCGGTGCAAAGTTTCGGCGGCGGCACGATGAGCTGCGCGCCGCGCTCCTGGCAGAGCTCTTCAAGACGCGTGCGCAAATAGCGGTTCGCGGCGACGCCGCCTGCCACCACAAGGCGGGGGGTGGGGCCGAGGCGGGCGCCTGCCATCTCCAGCGCCTTGCCGGTCTGCCGGGCCAGAATATCGCCCACTGCCTTTTGGAAGGAGGCGGCAAGGTCGGCTTTATCATGCGGGCCGACTTCCTCCAGATCGAGCAGTGCTTTGCGCACGGCGGTTTTAAGGCCGGAGAAGGAAAAATCACAGCCTTCCCGCCCGGTCAGCGGGCGGGGCAGGGCAAAGCGGGTGGCATCGCCGCTAGCCGCGGCTTTTTCCACGGCCGGCCCGCCCGGAAAGCCGAGCCCCATCATTTTAGCCGTCTTATCGAAAGCCTCGCCCACCGCATCGTCGATGGTTGCGCCGAGGCGCTCATAGCGCCCGACCCCTTCCACCACCAAAAGCTGGCAATGGCCGCCGGAGACGAGAAGGAGGAGATAGGGAAAGGGCGCCTCGTCCGTCAGCCGGGCCGTCAGAGCATGGCCTTCCAGGTGATTGACGCCGATCAGCGGCAGGCCATGGGCAAAGGCAAGGCCCTTGGCGGTCATAAGTCCGACGAGAACCCCGCCGATCAGGCCGGGACCGGCGGTCGCGGCAATCCCGTCAAGATCGGTAAAATCGAGCTTTGCTTCGCTAAGAGCGGCAGCAATCAGGGCGTCGAGATGGGTGACATGGGCGCGGGCGGCCAACTCGGGCACCACCCCGCCATAAGCTGCATGGTCCATCTGGCTGAGGATCTGATTGGCCAGAAGCTCGCCCGTGCCGTCGGCGCGCCGGCGCACAATGGCCGCGGCGGTTTCATCGCAGCTTGTTTCCAGGCCCAGAACGATCATATCGCGGGAGAGGGTCATCGCGCCGCCATCCAGCCTCTTGAGAAAGGCGCATTTCGAGGTGCCCTTATAAAGTGATGCCGATGCTCCCTGTTATTTAGGGGCCAAGGCTGTATAAGGGGCCGGTCCAGTTGGTTCACGCTCTAGCACTCACGGCTTCATCTATGCAACGTCCTATTCGCATCGGCACCCGCGGCTCCAAACTCGCTCTCATTCAGGCGGAAACGGTGGCAAACCGTCTGCGCGCCCATCACGGGCTCGGCGAAGAGGATGTGGTGCTGGAAATCATCCAGACCACGGCGGACAAATTCCAGGACCGCCAACTGATGGAAATCGGCGGCAAGGGGCTCTTCACCAAGGAAATCGAGGAAGCGCTGGCCGAAAACCGCATCGATCTGGCCGTCCATTCCATGAAGGACATGCCGACCGTGCTGCCCGACGGGCTGATCATCGACTGCGTGCTGGAGCGCGAGGACCCGCGCGATGCCTTTATCAGTCTGAAATACGGCTCCATCGACGAGCTGCCGGAGGGCGCGCGTTTCGGTACCTCTTCGCTGCGCCGGGCTGCCCAAATGCTGATCAACCGGCCGGATCTCGAGATCGTGCCCTTCCGCGGCAATGTGCAAACGCGCATGCGCAAGCTCGCCGATGAAGTGGCCGACGGCACTTTGCTCGCCATGGCCGGGCTCACAAGGCTCGACATGCTGGCCACCGCCACGCAGCCGCTTTCGCCCGAAGAAATGCTGCCCGCCATTGCCCAAGGGATTATCGGCATCGAGCGGCGGGTGGATGATGAGGCGCTGGCCGATATGCTCGCCCCACTTAATCACGAGGAAACGGCGATCTGCATGGCCGCCGAGCGGGCCTTTTTGAAAGAGCTCGACGGCTCCTGCCGCACCCCGATCGCAGGCTATGCGATGCTGGAAGACGGGATCATTCATTTCCGCGGCGAGATCGTGAAGCCGGACGGCTCGGAGAAACTGGGCTGCGAATCCGACGGGGCGGCTGCCGAGGCCGCACTTCTCGGGGCAGCCGCCGCCCGCGCCTTGAAAGAGCAGGCCGGGCCCGATTTCATGGCCGCCATCACGCATTAGGCTTTCAGCCCCGCCAAGGGAGGGCGCAGGTGCGACTGCTGGTCACAAGACCCGAGGAAGACGGCGCGGCGCTTGAGGCCCGGCTGCAGGACCTTGGCCATGAGGCGCTATGCGCGCCGCTTCTGACCATCCGCTATCACCCGGAAAAGCCCCTGGAACGGGCGGGCGTGCAGGCGCTTCTGGCAACCAGTGCCAACGGCATCCGCGCCTTTGCCCGCCGCGCCGATTTAAGCGCCTGGCTGGACGTGCCGCTTCTTGCCGTCGGGCCGACAACGGCAGCGCTTGCCGCCGAAGCCGGTTTTAAAACCGTGCTGGAAGGGGAGGGCGATGCCAAAGCGCTCGCCGCGCTTGCCCGCGCGCGCTGCGCGTCGGGCGGCGGGCGGCTTATCCATATTTCAGGGGCGGTGATTGCCGGGGACCTTAAAGCCTGGCTGGAGGCGGACGGTTTTGAAGTCGAACGGGCCGTGCTTTACGAGGCGGCTGGCGCGGACACTTTTCCGGCAGCGGCGGCCGAAGCGCTGCGTGCGGGCCGTATCGAGGGCGTGCTTTTTTATTCCCGCCGCACGGGTGAGATTTTCCGGCGTTTATGTGAAGAAGAAGGGCTGACGGGTTTTCTCGCCTCTGCCCGCGCTTATTGTCTGGCGCCGGGTATCCGGGACGTGCTGGAGGGGCTTCCCTTCCGCGATTTTGCCGTGGCGGGTGCGCCCAATGAGGACGCGCTGCTCGATCTTCTGGCTTAAGCGCATTGCGGGAGGTTTTGGCGCGGAAAAACGGCTATGGTGTAGCCACCGGTGCGGCAGGCAGGAGCCGGTCTTGGAAGGAGTTGGGATGAGCGACGAGACGGATAAGGGCGGACCGCAGGATAAAGCGCAAAATGGAGGCGCATCGGGCGATCCGGAGATTTTGCGTCCCGGCCAGAAGGCGAAGGCGGGCAGCAAGCGCCGCGAGGACGATCCGCGCATCATCGAAGGAGAAGCCGAAGAAGTGCGCGAAGATGAAGCAGCGCGCGGCGAGGGCTCTTCTAAAGCACCGCCTTCTCCGTCTTCCAATGGCGCTTCCGGCGCGCTCGGCCCGGTCCTTGCCGCAGGTCTTGGCGGCGGGCTCATCGGCGCGGTGGCGCTCGGCGCCTTCCTGCATTTTTCCGGCGCGCTTCCCGGCGCTTTCGAAGGGGACGGCGACAGGCTTGCCAGTGTCGAATCCCGTCTTGCCGCGGCGATGGATTTCACCCGCTCGGAGACCTCGCGCCTTGGCACGCAGATGAGCCGCTTCGAAGAAGATCTCGGCGCGCTCGAGCCGGAACGGGTGACCGGCATCGAAGAAAATCTTTCAGCGCTCCAGCAGGAGGCGCGCAAGGTGGAAAGCCGCCTTGCCGCGATCGACAGCCGCTTTGAAGAAGTGGCCGCTACGCGCGATGCACGGCTTGCCGAGCTTAAAGCCGGGATTGCCGATCTGCAGGGCCAGCTCGATGCGCTGCGCCTGCAATTGCCGCCTGCCGATCTTGCCGCGAATGTCGGCGCGAATGACCGCCGCCTCGATGCGCTTGAAACCGGGATCGGCGCGCTCGGCCCGCAAGTGGCCGATTTAAGCGGAAAGCTTTCCGTGCTCACCGAAAAGGTCAATGAGCCCTCGGGCGCGGAAAAAGCCGCGCTCGGCACCGCGCTTGCCGGGCTCGCGCGCGCTTTTGAAAGCGGCCAGCCCTTTGCAAGCGAGCTTGAAGCGATCAAGGCCGTGACGGGCGAGCGCCCCGATATCGAGGCGCTTGCAGAAGCAGCCGAAAAAGGCGTGCCCTCGCTTGCAACGCTCAAGCAGCGGTTCCCCGATCTTGCGGGCCGTGTCCTTCATGCGGAAAAAACGGAGGGCGCGGACGGGCTTTGGGAGAAGCTTGCCGCGAATGCAAGCGCGCTCGTCACCGTGCGCCGCCAGGGGGATGTGGAAGGGGAAAGTACGGAAGCCGTGCTTGCCCGGATGGAGCAGCGCCTTGGCGAAGATAATCTGAAAGGCGCGGTGGAAGCCGGCCAGGCATTAAGCGGGCCTGCGGGCGAGGCGGCTGCGCCCTGGCTTCAGGCTGCCGAGGCGCGCCTTCGGGGCGCGGCGCTGATCGGCGCGCTGCAGACGGCGGTCATGGCAAGCATTACCGCAGAGAATGGATAAGAGAGCGGGTGAGACAATGCGCCGTGTGCTGATTATATTTCTCGTTCTCGCGCTGCTTTCCGCCGGTGCGATATGGCTCGCGCAGGAACCGGGCGATCTTGTCGTCCATTGGCGCGGCTATGAAATCCGCACCAGTTTCGTGGTGGGCGCGGGCATCATCGCGCTTTTGGCGGGCGGGCTTGTCTATCTCTGGCAGATGACGCGCCGGCTTTTCCGCTCGCCGCGCGATCTTTATGCCTTCATCGCTGTGCGCCGGGAGCGCAAAGGCTATCTGGCGCTCACCAAAGGCATGGTGGCGGTGGCGGCCGGCGATGCGCGCGAGGCGCGGCTGCGCGCCGCGCAGGCCGAACGGCTCCTTGGCCGTCCGCCTTTGACCATGTTGCTTTCCGCGCAAGCCGCGCAGCTTGAAGGGGATAGCGAGGATGCCAAGCGGCATTTCGCCGCCATGCTGGAGGATAAGGAAACCTCCGTCATCGGTCACCGCGGGCTTTTCATTCAGGCGCAGCGGGCAGGCGATCCCGTTGCCGCGCTTTTTCATGCCCGCGCCGCGCAGGAAGAAGCCCCGCGCACCGGCTGGGCCGGGGATGCGGTGTTTCAGCTTGAAACCTTCGAGGGGGACTGGGACGGCGCGCTGAAGACGCTGGATAAAATGGTCTCGGGCGGTCTTGTGCCGCGCGATAAGGCGCGCCGCCGCCGCGCCGTGCTGCTCACCGCCAAAGCGCGTGAGATTGTGGCGGAGGCCCGCGAGGATATGTCGGAGAGCGGCAAGGCGCACCGCGCCGAGGCTTTGAACACTGTTTCCCAGGCGGTGGAGATGGAGCCTGCCTTTGCGCCGGGCGTTGCTCTTGCCGCGCGGCTTTATGCAGGGGATGGAAAAGCGCGCAAGGCAGCGCGTCTTATCGAGCGGGCTTGGACTTTTTCTCCGCATCCGGAGCTTTTCGAAACCTTTCTTACCGTGCACCGGGATGAAAGCGCCTTCGAGCGCCAGCGCCATATCCAGGCGCTTGCCGCGCAAAACCCCGAACATAAGGAAAGCCGTATTGCGCTTGCCAAAGGCGCTATCGGTGCGCGCGACTGGGAAGCGGCGCGGGCCGCGCTTGGTCATTTCCTCGAAAGTTCCGCCGAGGGCGAGCCCAGCGTGCGCATTTGCGAATTGATGGCGGAGATTGAAGACGGGCAATTCGGCAATAGAGGCCGGGCGCGGGACTGGCTGTCACGCGCGCTCCATGCGCCGCGCGATGAAGCCTGGGTGAGCGATGGCTATGTCAGCCCCGACTGGCTGCCGGTCTGTCCGCGCACGGGCGCCTTCGATGCCTTTGAATGGAAAGTGCCGCAAAGCATGATCGTGCCGGTTGCCGCCGCGCCTTCCGCCCCTTCCGCTTCTGTGCCGCTGCCCGAAAGCCGCGAAGAGCCGGACGGTGAAGCCGAAACGGCGCCCATTGAAAAAGAGCCGGCGCGCCCTGCCGCCGCGGTGCAGCCCGCCCCGCAGAAAAAGGACGAGGCGGAAGTTCTGCCGACGCCGCCGGATGATCCGGGGCCGGGCGCGGATGAAGATGATGAGGGGGGCGCGGTCAAATGGGTGCGCCCGCTCGGCGATTAGGGGGGAGAGATGATCAAGAAAATTCTGGGCGGGCTTGCCGCCCTTCTCGTGTTGGCGGTGGCGGTGCTCGGCATTCTGCTTTTCCGGCCTGCGCTCGATAAGCAAGACCTTGCCAAATATGCCGGGGCGCCGTCTCAGTTTCTGGAGCTGCCGGACGGCGCCGTCGCTCATTACCGCGATCAGGGCAATATGAACGGCAAGATCTTGGTGCTTGTGCATGGCTCCAATGCGTCGCTCCATACCTGGGAGCCCTGGGTGAAGGAGCTCGGCGATACGTTCCGTATCATTACCGTCGATATGCCGGGACATGGGCTGACCGGGGCCATTCCGAGTGATGACTATTCGCGTGCCTCGATGGTGGGGTTTCTCGATGCGGTGATGCGCGAGCTGGGCCTGACCGGCTTTGCGCTTGGCGGAAATTCGATGGGCGGCGGCATTGCCGCGCATTACACCATCGCCTATCCGGAAAAAGTCTCCCATCTCATTCTGGTTTCCTCCGGCGGCTTTCCCGCGTCGCCGGACCGTGAGGTGCCGCTTGCCTTCCGCATGGCCTCGACGCCTGTCGTCAAGGACCTCATGCCCTATATGGGCTCGCGGGCGATGGTGGAAGACGGGCTGAAAAACGTCATCGTGGACGACACGCTCGTGACGGAAGAGATGATCGATCGCTATTCCGATCTCAACCGTTACAAAGGCAACCGGGAAGCGATGGTGCAGCGCTTCGGCCTTTACGGGATGAAAGACGATGTGCTGCCCGCCCGGCTTGGCGAGATCGATGTGCCGACGCTTATTCTCTGGGGCGAGAAGGATTATCTGATCCCGGTCGAAAACGCGCATAAGTTCGATGAGGCGATTTCGGACAGCACGCTTGTGATCTATGAGAATGCCGGTCACATCGCCATGGAAGAAGTGCCGGAGAAAAGCGCGGCGGATGTGCGCGCTTTTCTGGAAAAGCAGTAAGGCACTCTTCTTTTAAAAGCGCTTCTATGGCCGCGCCCTGTGCGCGGCCTATTTCTTTGCCATGAGAAAGAAACGCGACCTGCCTTCCAAGATTTGCACTGCCTGCGCGCGCCCGTTCAGCTGGCGGCGTAAATGGGCGCGGGATTGGAACGAGGTGAAATATTGTTCCGAGCGCTGCAAGCGGGCAGGGAGGGTGCGGCGGCCGGCGCGCCCTTAAGCGAGTTTTTCCAGAAAGGCGCGGGCCGAGGCGCGGATGGCTTTCTTTTTATCCGCCTCCATGCGCGTCCAGTTCCGGTAGATGGGGCCCATGCGCGGGTTGCTCTTCAGTCGGGCCTCGTGGCGGGCTATAAAATCCCAATAAAGATAATTGAAGGGACAGGCCTGCGCGCCCGTCTTCTCTTTCACTTTATAGGCGCAAGCTTTGCAATAATCCGACATGCGGTTGATATAGGCCCCGCTTGCCGCATAAGGCTTGGAGCCCAGCAGGCCGCCATCGGCATATTGGCTCATGCCGAGCGTGTTGGGCGCTTCCACCCATTCATAGGCGTCGGCATAGACCGCAAGATACCATTCATGCAGCTCCTGCGGGCGCACTCCGGCGAGAAGCGCGAAGGTACCGGTGAGCATCAGGCGCTGAATGTGATGGGCATAGGCTTCTTCGATGGTTTGGCCGATCGCCGCTTTCAGGCAGGCCAGCTGCGTGTCGCCGGTCCAGTAAAAACCGGGCAGGGGGCGCTTGGCGCCCAGCGCATTGGCCTTGATGTAGCCGGGCATGCGCTGCCAGTAAATGCCGCGCACATATTCGCGCCAGCCGATGATCTGACGGATGAAGCCTTCGGCGGCGTTGAGCGGCACACGCCCGGCTTTATATTCGGCTTCTGCCGCCTTTGCCGTTTCGAGCGGATCGAGGAGGCCCGCATTCATATAGATTGAAAGAACGGAATGAGCGAGAAAACGCTCCTCCCGCGCCATCGCATCCTGGTAATCACCGAAGAGAGGCAGCGCCGTTTTCAGAAAATGATTGCGGGCTGTTTCCGCTTCCTCGCGTGTAACGGCGAACCAGAAATCCGATAGCGATCCCATATTGGCGGCAAAGCGTTTTTCGACGAGCTTCAGCACGTCCCGCGTGGTCTTGTCCGGCGCGGTGCGCTGGGGCCCGGCAAAAAGCTGGCCCTTGGGCAGGGACTTTCGGTTCTCCGCATCGAAATTCCATTTCCCGCCGCAAGGCTCGCCCCCTTCCATGAGAAGGCCCGTTTTACGGCGCATCTCGCGGTAGAAATATTCCATGCGCAGTTCCCTGCGCCCCGCCGCCCATTGGGCGAACTCCTCATGGGAGGCGATGAAGCGGGTGTCGGGGCAAATCTCAACGGGCAGCGAGAAGCGCTCCGCCCAGCTTTCCATTTCCTTTTTGAGCCTGTACTCGCCGGGCTCGGTGATGAGCAGGCGCTGCGGGCGGTGTTCTTTAACGGCGCGGGCAACCTCGCGGGCAAGGGAGCCCTCCTTTCCCGTTTCCTCCAGCTTGCGGTAGGTGAGCTGCCAGCCGGCCTTTTCCAAAGCGGCGCCGTGATGGCGCATCGCCGAGAAAGTGAAGGCGAGTTTCTTTTTATGGTGCGGCACGTAAGAGGCTTCTTCCATGACCTCGGCCATGAGAAGGCGCGCCCGGCTCTTATCCGTGCGGCGCAGGCTGGAAAGGCTGGGGGAAAGCTGGTCCCCCAGAATGAGTACGAGATCACGCATGGAGAAAAGAGCTAGGGCGCGGCGCGGGCCGCGACAACCTGATCGATCAGGCCGAAGGCTTTTGCTTCTTCGGGCGCGAAATACTTATCGCGCTCCATGGCCTTGTGCATTTCCTCTTCCGTGCGCCCGCAATGATGGGCGTAGAGCTTTTCCACCTGGCGGCGCATGAAAATGGTTTCGCGGGCATGGATTTCAATGTCGCTCGCCTGGCCCTGATAGCCGCCGGCCGGTTGATGCACCATGATGCGTGCATTGGGAACGGCGGCGCGTTTGTCTTTCGCCCCCGCCATCAGGACGAGCGAGCCGGCGGAAGCGGCTTGGCCGAGGCAAAGCGTTGCGATATCCGGGCGGACATATTGCATCGTGTCGTAGATGGCGAGACCTGCCGTCAGGACGCCGCCCGGCGAGTTGATATAGATGTGGATGTCTTTTTTCGGATTGTCCGCTTCGAGGAAAAGCAGCTGCGCGCAGATGAGGCTCGCGCTCGCATCTGTCACTTCCCCCGTCATGAAGATGATGCGCTCCCCGAGGAGGCGCGAATAAATGTCGTAGGCGCGCTCGCCGCGCGCCGTCTGTTCGATGACGGTGGGAATGAGAAGGTTCATGGGGCCGCTCCTGCCTGTTGTCCCGGACTGTTGTCGAGGAGCAAGGCTAGGCAGGGCGTGCGGGCCGGTCTTGAAGGATTCTCAGCTTGCCGGTTTTTCCGGTCTCTCGCGGGCCTTTGCTTTACGCGCAAAAGCTGCCGGGGTTTCCCCTGTGCGCGCGCGGAAGGTGCGGGTGAGATGAGCCTGATCGGCAAAGCCCGTGGCGGCGGCGACCGCCGCCGGGCTCTCGCCCCGGCCAAGCAGGGCTTTTGCTTTATCGATGCGCCGGGCAATCAGCCAGTCATGGGGGGCAAGCCCCGTTTCCTCGCGGAAGACGGCGGCGAAATAAGCGGTGGAAAGCCCCGCTTCCCGGGCAAGCTCGGGCACGGAAAGAGGCTGGGCATAGCCCCTTACCATCCGCCGCAGCGCGCCGGAGACGGCGGCCCGGGCCCGGGGCCCTGCCATTTGGAGCGGTATATGGGTGTGCGGCGCAGAGCGGCGGAAGGTCCGCGCGCGCCGCCCTATAGATCTTAGAGCGGCTCTCGGGATAGAGCGGGCAGGCAGGATCAGGCGGGCTTTAAGGGCAGGCATGGCGCTCTCCGGGCTCTTGATGCGGGCAGGCCCGGAAAAGGTGAGGTTTGCGCCGCTTATCTGCAAGAGGATTTATGAAGAGTGTTGCCAAACCGGGGCAAGACCGGTAGAAAAGCGCGAAGTTGCGGGGCCCTTCCGGGCCCTTCGCGGGCCGCTTTAGCTCAGTTGGTAGAGCACATCATTCGTAATGATGGGGTCGGGTGTTCGAGTCACCCAAGCGGCACCACTTCCCCCCTTATTTCAATCTTTTCGGCCGCTTGAAGGCCTTGCGGGCTTTTTCCACCTTGGCGTGGATCGCGCAGTCTTCCACATGGTCGTTGATAAGGCCCATGGCCTGCATGAAGGCAAAGACCGTGGTCGGGCCGACGAATTTCCAGCCGCGTTTTTTCAGTTCTTTTGAAATGGCGATGGACTGGGGCGAGGTGGTGAGCGTTTGCGGTTTGCCGAGGGAGCCGGGTTCCGGCTCATAGGACCAGAAGAAGGCGGCAAGCGAGCCTTCCTTCTCCACCATCTCAAGGGCGCGTTTGGCATTGTTGATCGCCGCTTCGATTTTGCCGCGATGGCGGATGATGCCTTCGTCTTTCATGAGCCGGTCCACATCGCGCGCCGTGAAGCGGGCGACTTTTTCAAAATCGAAATCCTTGAAGGCGGCGCGGAAGTTTTCCCGCTTTGCCAGGATCGTCCGCCAGCTCAGGCCCGACTGAAACCCTTCCAGGCAGATCTTTTCATAAAGCCGCCGGTCATCGCCCACCGGAAAGCCCCATTCGCGGTCGTGATAATCAAGAAAGTCGGGCGCCGCCGCGCACCAGCGGCAGCGCGGCTTTCCGTCCGGCCCGGTAATGGTGGTGCTCATGTTTGCTCCTTACCGCCCCGTTTCAGCCTGCCAGAAAGGCAAGCCGCTCATCCGTGCGTCCGGGGGTGATTTCCAGAATGTCAGCGGTGACGATTTTCTCGGCGACGAACGGGTCTTCGGCCACGCGCTTTTCGACCTCCTCGCGCGAGGCGCCATGGGCAAGCAGCGCGCCGCCAAGACCGGGCTGCAGATTGCCGACCATCAGAAAGACGCCCTCATCGAAGCCTTTCTTGATCCAGTCCTTGTGAGCTTCCATGAATTCTCCGGCGCGCTCGCGGGAGCCGGCGAATTTCAGTGCGATAACGAACATGGGTTTCCTTTCAGGGGGTGGGGGAGGGATGAATTGGAAGGGGGCGGTGTTACGTGCCGGCATCCCGTTTGCCTGTCACCTCATTCAGCCAGGTGTAAAGCGCGCGGACTTCCCGGCGGATGAAGGTTTCGTCGTGAAACGTATTAGCGAGCGTCGCGATGCCTTGGGAAAGGGCGAGCAGATGCATGGCCAGGCGGTCGGCGCTGCGCTTTTGTCCGGCAAGGGCAAACTGCCGGGCAAGCCAGGTGCGGAAGAGTGTGAAAAGCTTTCCCGCTTCCCCTTGCAAGGGGTGATCGAGCTTCGTCAGCTCGGCGCTTAAGCTGCCGAGCGGGCAGCCATAGCGCAGGATCTTGTCGCGGTTCATGATCAAAATATCGATGAAGCGGCGGATGCGGGCTACGGGATCCGCGTTCTCGCGCTCCCATTCGGCCAGCCAGATTTCCCGTTCCGCGAGGCGGCGGGCAATCACCGCGTCCAGGATCTCGTCCTTCGTTTTGAAGTGATAGTAGAAATTGCCGCGTGAGAGGTTCACCGCGCCGGCAATATCGGCGAAAGACGTGTGCTCGTAGCCGTGCTCGTAAAAGAGCCGGTCCGCCGCCTCGATGATGCGGGCGCGGGTGCCGGGTTTTTCTCCCGTTCGGCTCAGCGTCTTGGTTTCGCGTTTTTTGTTTGTGCTGGTCATGGCGGCATGGGTGCGGGGTGGCAGTTTGTCGGACGATTGTCCTAGACGTAATTAGGACGCGCGTCTTATTCTGTCAAGATACCTTGCACCGGGGCCTGCCGCTTCTTAGGTAAGCGGGATAGACGGGGCGGTTCAGAATGGCCCCGGCAGGCGCGGGAGGGCAGCATGGATTTCAAGGACAAAGTGGTCGCGATTACCGGCGGGGCGACGGGCATCGGCTTTGCCCTTGCCAAGGCGCTTGGGCAAGAGGGCGCGCGCATCGTGATCGGCGAGCCGCGCGAAGCTTATCTTGAAAAGGCGGTGGAAGCGCTTGGCGCGCTCGGCATTGAGGCGCGTTCTTTCGTGATGGATGTGACGGACCTCACCAGCATGGAAGCCTTTGCCGATTTCGCCTGGGCGGCCTTCGGCCGTGTCGATCTTTTGATCAACAATGCAGGCGTCGCCCAGCGGCTGAAACCCGTCACCGATCTGCCGGTGGAAGAAGCGCGGCGGGTGATGGATGTCAATTTCTTCGGCGTCTGGCATGGCTGCGCGGTTTTCGGCAAGCGCATGAAAGAGCAGGGCAGCCCGGCTGCGATTTACAATCTCGCCTCGGAGAATGCGTTTTTCACCGCCATGCCCAATATGGCCGCTTACGTCGCCTCGAAACACGCGGTGCTGGGCTTGAGTGAGGCCTTCCGTGAAGAAATGCCGGACTTTGTTCATGTCGGCACGATTTTCCCCGGCTTCGTGCAGTCGGATTTGACCGGTCCCGATTTCGGCAAATATGCCATGGAGACGGACCGCTTTGCCGGGATCGTTCTGCGCCAGATGCGCGAGGGCGCGCATTTCATCGTCTCCCATGCCTATAATATGGAGCGGATCGAGGCGCGGCATAACGAGATTGTGAAGGCGTTCCGCACTTACGCGCCGCGCTATGACGGCGATGATGAGTTCGATGTACGCACCGTTGTAGCGCGCATGCAGGGCGAGGGATAACCGGCTCTTGCGCGCGGCGGGCAAAGAGAGAATTCTAGGCGCAACCGAAATTATAAACGTGAAGAGGGAAGAATATCGTGAGCGAATATACACCGCCGAAAGTCTGGACCTGGGACAAGGAAAGCGGGGGGCGCTTTGCCAGCATCAACCGGCCGATTGCCGGGCCCACCCATGAAAAAGAATTGCAGGTCGGCAAACATCCGATCCAGCTTTACTCGCTCGGCACGCCGAACGGCGTCAAAGTAACGGTGATGCTGGAAGAGCTGCTGGAGCTCGGCCACAAAGGCGCGGAATACGATGCCTGGCTCGTCAATATCAGCGAGGGCAATCAGTTTTCCAGCGGCTATGTCGCCGCCAATCCGAATTCCAAAATCCCGGTGATGGTCGATCATTCGACGAAGGAACCGACGCGGGTTTTCGAAAGCGGCTCGATCCTGCTTTATCTTGCTGAGAAATTCGACGCCTTCCTGCCGAAGGAACATCACAAGCGCACGGAAGCTTTGAACTGGCTCTTCTGGCAGATGGGCAGCGCGCCTTATCTCGGCGGCGGCTTCGGCCATTTCTATGCCTATGCGCCAGTGAAGCTGGAATATCCGATCGACCGCTTCGCCATGGAAGTCAAACGCCAGCTCGATGTGCTCGACCGCAATCTGGCCGAGCGCGAATATATGGCGGGGGATGAATATTCCATCGCCGACATGGCGATCTGGCCCTGGTACGGGGCGCTGGCCAAAGGCCTTCTTTATGAGGCGGGCGAGTTTCTCTCCGTCCATGAATATAAGAACGTCATCCGCTGGACCGATCAGCTTTCCGAACGCCCGGCTGTGCAGCGCGGACGGATGGTGAACCGGGTCTGGGGCGAGCCGGCAAGCCAGCTGCCCGAACGGCACGATGCCAGCGACTTCGAAACGAAGACGGGTGACAAGTTGAAGACCGGTACGTGAATTACGATCGGTTCAATGCCTTTTGCGCCGCCCTGCCCGCCGCGACTTACGTGGTGCAGTGGGGCGGCGCTCATGTCTGGAAGGTGGGCGGCAAAGTCTTTGCCATTGGCGGCTGGGCCGATGGAAGCCCGGCCTTCACCTTCAAGACCTCCAAACTTTCCTATGAAGTGCTGAAAGACCAGCCGGGCCTCAGGCCCGCGCCCTATCTTGCCTCGCGCGGCATGAGCTGGATCCAGAACTACGCCAAGCCCGGCCTTAAAGACAAAGAGCTGAAAGCCTATCTCACCGAATCCCACCGCCTCGTCGCCCTCGGCCTTACGAAGAAGAAGCGCAAGGAGCTGGGGCTGGAGGTCGCGTGAAGGCGGGGGTTAAGCCGCCTCTTGCTTCACGCTTCCTGCGCGGGCGGGGACAGGCAGTTTGCCACCCTGTTTTTTGGCGCGCGCTTCGCCCTTGGCGATTTCCTTCATCAGCTGGCGCACATAATGCGGGAAGTCGAGCTGCATCGTGTGGCGGGCGGAATTATAGAAATTGCCGGTGTAAAGCGCCTCGTCGGCTTTCGTCATGCGCCACATTTCTTCTTCCGATGGTAGCGCATACTCGCCCGCCAGATATTTCGCGACGAGCTTCGACTGCTGCTCAGCGAAATTGACGAGGGTAGGCAGCGCCTGGGCAAGCCCCATGAAGAAGAGGTTCGGCACGCCGGGGCGCATCATGCGTTTGAACAGCGAGACGTGATTGTTCTCGACCTTCACCGTCTCGTCTTTCAGGAACGGGAAGCTCACATTATAGCCCGTCGCATAAATGATGACGTCCACATCTTCCACCGAGCCGTCGGTGAAGCGCACTTGGTTTCCGAGTTTGGCTTCGATATTCGGCTTGATCTCGATATCGCCGGAACCGAGGCGGATCGCAAATTCGCTTGAGACGGTGGGATGCGCATCGAGCGGGCGGTGATCTGGCTGCGGCATGCCGAGGCGGGTCTGATCGCCGATGATTTTTTTCACTGCGTACCGCCCCAGCGCCTTTTGCAGTTTGAGCGGCATCCAGGCGGGCGCGGAGGCTTTATCGAGCGGCTCGCCCTTGTGATATTTCGGAATGACATAGACCCCGCGCCGCGCCGCCATCATCAGCCGTTTGGCGATGGGCTTTTGCGACAGCTCGCAGGCGACATCCATGGCCGAGTTGCCCATGCCGACAACGACGATATTCTTGCCGCGCATGTCGATCGGGTCGAACGGATCGCAATAGGCGTGGACGTGCATTTCATCGCCGTCGAAAGCGCCCGGAAACTCTGGCATGCGCGGGTCCCAGTGATGACCGTTCGCCACGACCAGCGCGTCATAAAGTTTCGTTTCGCCGGTGGAGAGCGTCACCGCCCAGAGCCCGTCATCGGTGCGTTTGGCTTGCCTCACTTCCGTGTTGAAGGTGATGTAAGGGCGCAGGCCAAAATGCGCGACATAGTCTTTGAAATATTGCTGCAGCTGGGCGTGGTGCGGAAAATCCGGAAAGTCTTCCGGGATCGGGAAATCCTCGAAGGCAAGGCGCCATTTCGAGGTGTCGATATGCAGGCTCTCATAACAGGCGGAGGCGCCGTTCGGGTTCTTGTAATACCAGTTGCCGCCGATATCGTCCGACATCTCATAGCAGTCGAAGGGAATGCCGTAATCCTTCAGCCGCTTGGCGGTGGTAAAGCCGGAGCAGCCGGCCCCCACGATGCAGACTTTCGGCAGGCGCGTGTTCTCAGGCTGTGCGTTCATCTCTCTCCCCTTCCGCCGCCCCGCTTCTGCGGCGGGGCTGGCGTGACCTATCGGTTATTTTGTCCCAAGTTTGAGGGAGAGGGGGCGCTTGTCAATGGCGCGGGCCGGGAGGGGGATGTGCGTCCGCCGAAGCGCCCGGTTCCCCTGCGGCAAGGAAAAGCTGGATCGCTTCAATGATCCGGTCCCAGTCGCCGAGTGCCTTCACATCGCCCGCCGCGGCGAATTCGGCGGCGCGCAGCATGGCAATGGTTTCGGCATCCTCGCCATATTGGGCGATGAGGGCGCGGGCGGCGGCGTCTATCTGCGGGTCTTTACTCATCATGCACCTTCATGGGGCGATTTCCGTTCCGTCGAAGGCAAAGCAGCGCCCGCTTTCGCCGGGGCCCTTCTCGTCGATCACTTTCAAAAGGTGGCGGGCGGTTTCTTCGGGGCTTTGTACTTGTCCCTCCGGCAGGCCCCGCTGAAAAGGTGCAGAGAGGGCGGTGTCCACGGTGCCCGGATGCAGCGCAAGGGTTAAGGCCTCTTCGTTTTTGCGCGCCAGTTCGATGGCGAAAGTGCGGATCAGCATGTTGAGCGCGGCTTTCGAGGCGCGGTAGGCATGCCAGCCGCCAAGCTTATTATCGGAGATCGAGCCGATGCGGGCCGACAGCGCGGCAAAGCAGGATTTGCGCCCGCGCGCCAGGAGCGGCAGCGTGTGCTTGGCGATGAGCGCGGGGGCGAGCGTGTTGACGCGCAGCACTTCTTCCATGGCGCCCGCCTCGATCTGCCGCCAGCTTTTCTCCGGGCGGACATCGTCGCTATGCAAAATGCCCGAGGCGACAAGCACGAGATGGAGCGGGCCTTCCGCGCGCATCAAGGCGGCGCCGTCGGCGATCATTTCCTCGCGGCGGATATCCGTGGCGATGGCGGTCAGCTTTTCATGGGCGGGAAAATGGCTGCGCCGGGAAAAAGCAAAGACGCGCTCGACCGCGGGGTCGGCGAGCAGCGCCTCGCGCAGCGCCGTGCCGATGCCCCCGCTTGCCCCGTAAAGGGCAACGGAAAGGCCGGTGCCGAAACTGGCAAGCTGCGTTTTCCTCATAATTTTGATACGCGGGTGCGGCGCCCTTGGATCGCTTTCGCGCCCTTCAGATTTTTGCGCTTCCTGCGGCACCTTGACCTCTGTCAATGTGCGCGCGGCTCCCTTAGCCTAAAAAGAATACCGGCCCAGCGCGGTGAAGCGGCGGGCCGATAGAGGGGAAGCAAGATGTTCCATTCCATTGCCCGGATACTGGCCGTGCTGGCGCTTTTCGCGCATGTGGCAGGGGGCTTTGTGCATGGGGCGGCCACGGCGCAGGCCGCGCTTTTTTCCTCTTCTCCGGCAACGCCGGCAGCCGTGGCGAAAACCGGCACAGGCGCAGAGGGTGCCCAAACAGGGAATGCCGAGATCGAGGCCCTCCTCGCCGATCTTCTCATTCTCTGCTCACCCTCCCAAAGCGGCCAGAACGGCAAAAGCGGGCACGTACCGGCCAAGCTTTCCGACTGCGCCTTCTGCGCCCATGGCTCGCAAGGGGCCTGCGGCGGATGCTGCCTGCCGGGCGGGGCCTTTCTCGGGGCCGTGCTGCGTTTCGAGCCGCCGCTTGAAACAGCGCTTCTGACGGGCGGCGTCTCTCCTGCCGTTACCCATCCGCGCGGGCCCCCTCTCTCCGCCTGACATTTCCGCTGAACGAGACCTTTAACGGTCGGCCTGCATGCGCGCGCATGCCGGGCTGATTTTATTTTTACTCCCGCTTTCCCCTCCACGGGGTGCGGGAGAGGGGATGAGACAGATGATTTTTGAAAAGAAGAGGCCGGGGGTAAAACCCGGCGCCCGTTTCGCTGCGCTCCTTGGCGCGGCCTTTGCTGCCTTTGGCAGCGCGCCGCTGCAGGCCGACCCGATGCACGGGGTGGATGTCTACCGCGCCGACGGCCACGCGCCGATGGGGGTGATGGGCGATCATATGCACAAGACGGGCGAGATGATGCTGTCCTTCCGGCAAATGCATATGGAGATGGAGGGCAACCGCAGCGGCACCTCTTCGATAAGCGCGGAAGAGATCGTCACCAGCGTGCCCAATGTCCATTTCGGCAAGCCCATGCAGCCGCCGACATTGCGCGTCGTGCCGCAGAGCATGTCGATGGACATGTATATGGCAGGCTTCATGTATGCGCCGAGCGACTGGCTGACCCTGACCGCCATGGGCATGTATCTGGAAAAAGAAATGGAAGCGCTCACTTTCCAGGGGATGATGGGCACCGCGCGGCTTGGCAGTTTCACCACGCGCTCCTCCGGTTTCGGCGATACGAAAGTGGCGGGGCTTCTTCGCCTCGATCACAGCGAAACGCGGCAGGTGCATCTCAATCTTGGGCTCAGCCTGCCCACAGGCTCCATCACGGAAGAAGACGATGTGCTTACCCCGATGAACACGCGCCCCGTCATGCGCCTTCCTTACGGGATGCAGCTTGGCTCGGGCACGTTCGATCTGGAACCCGGCATTACATATACCGACCGGCAGGGCGATTTTTCCTGGGGCGGGCAGGCGCGCGCCACGCTGCGGCTCGGCAGCAATGATGAAGGCTATGCGTTCGGCGATATCGGCCGGCTGACGGGCTGGGCGGCTTATCAATGGGCGCCCTGGATTTCCACCTCGCTGCGCGCGCTGGGGGAAGTGGAAGGCTCGATCGACGGGCAGGACGCGCGGATTGCCGGGCCGACACAGGCCGCCGATCCTGCCAACTACGGCGGCAAGCGGATCATGCTTTCTGCGGGCGTGAATTTGATCGGCCAAAGCGATACGCTGGACGGCGCGCTTGCTGGGCACCGGCTCGGCATCGAATTCGGCCTGCCGGCTTATCAGGACCTGAACGGCCCGCAAATGGAGCGGGACTGGACGCTGACCATCGGTTGGCAGAAATCTTTTTAAGGAACTCTTATGCGTTACATGATTTCAAGTTTTCTGCTCGCTCTGGCTCTCACCTTTCCAATGGCAGGCGCTCATGCGGCGGAAGCGCCGGAGGCCGAAGTACAAGCCGAAGTCCCGGCTTCTCCTTTCATGATCGAAAAGGCGGTGCTGCGCCCGACCATCGGCCCGGTGCGCCGGAGCGCGGGTTATTTCACGCTGCATAATCATGGGGAGGCGGACCGCTTGACCGGCGCCGAACTTGAAGGGGCGGGCAATGTCGAGTTGCACACCCATATCAAGGAAGGCGAGGTGATGAAGATGCGCCGCATCGAAAGCGCCGAGGTGCCGGCCAACGGTATGCTGATCTTCAAGCACCGCGCTCATCACCTGATGATTTTCGATCTTGAAGGCCCGCTTAAAGAAGGCATGTCCGTAGATGGCGCGCTGATTTTCGAAAAGGCGGGCCGCGTGCCCGTCACCTTTTCCGTCATGAAGCCCGATCTGTCCGGCGGCACGCAAAAAGACGATGGCATGAAACATCACGGCAGCGGGCACTGATTTTTTTGGGAAGCTCGCGGCTGAATGAAAAGCCGCTGCCCTTCGGGGCGGCGGCTTTTTTCTTTATGTGCGGAGTATGGGCGATACCACCCCAAGCTTTCCTTCCGGTGGGCGCCGTGAAATAGTCGGGAAATCACTGTTTCATGGAGGGGGCATGATCTTTTCCCGCGTAAAACGCCGGCGGGGCTTCTTTCTGGTTCTTGCGCTGCCTTTGCTGCTCGGAGGCTGCGATAGACCGGATGTCGGAGTGGTTTGGCTTCAGGCCACGCTCTTGACCTTGATCGGCGGAGGGAACTTGTACATGCCCTCTGATCTAACGAATCTCTGCGAGAGTGATCTGCAAGGCTTTGTGAATCCCGTGTCTGGTGTTGAGGGATACGCAACCATTCCATTTGCCCATGCAGTGTCCCTACCCGACATAGCAGCTGGAAAATATCAGAAAGCACCCTTTTCGTTCGGATGTTTTCCTTGTTTCAAAGAGCTGGTTCGCGATCAGTATGATTATGTCGAGAGCTTTTATGACGCCAAGGATGATCCCGCATATTCCGAATATGGCAGCCGCGGCATGGTGACGGGCCTGTACCGTTACACACTCGAGGCACGAAATGACCAAACGGCCAATTGCGCGGAATTTGATGACTGGGTTTGGCGGGTTTGGAGGGCGGAAGCTTCGCTGGCTCAAGGAAGTTACGTTTCCGTTTCCGATCTTTCGCAATTCGGTCGCGAATACAGAGAATATAAAACGCTTCTCGGGAACCGGTGCGTGGTCAAGAAGCGGATAGAGCGTCTCTCTGCGCCATATGTCTATGAAAATAGACAAGACGTTATTAAGCCAGCGACCTGGTTTCTGATCGGTGGAGACATCGTTCGGTACAGGCGCTGGGTTTATGAGCGTGAGACAAAGAAGCCAATTGCTGTTCATGAGTTGTTTGCATTTGCAGTAAAGACGAGGGGCGGATCATTGGAAAACTTCACCGCTTGCTCGTCCGAACGCTTACCTCCGATCAATACTATTCTGCAGCCTAGGGAAGATTGAGCTCGGTGCCGGGAGTGATTTGCGTCCACTTCCCAAATTCGTTTAAAGCTGCTCGATCCAGACGCGGATCAGGGCGACGCCTTCTTCGTGGATGAGGCTGCGGCCGAGCTCCGGCATCATGATGCCGGGATCGGCGGAGTTCATGCGGTAATGAAGGATCGAGGCCTCCGGGTCTCCCGGCGCAATGTCGAAGGCAAGCCCGCCCGAGCCGCGCCCGGCGGCGACGGGTCTTTTGTGGACGCCCCATTTGGCGGGGTCTTGTTCCTGCCAGGTGAGAAAGAGGCCGGAGGTTTTCGCAGGCCCGTCTTCTTTGTGGCAATGGGCGCAGTTCACATCGAGATAGGCGCGGGCGCGCGCGGCAAGCCCTCCGCTTTCCGGGTCCGACCAGTCCGGTACGCGCGGCCAGGCGCCGGGCCCGCCTTCGGGAAGGCCCGTCAGAATGCCCGCCTCCTGCCAGGTGCTCAGCTGATTGGCCGGGCCGCTTTCATAGGCAAAATCGTGATTGAGATTGCGCGCCTTGGGGCCGATGGGCTCCAGCGTCTTACCGGAGACGTGACAGCCCTTGCATTGATTGACATTGGGCACGGCATAGCGCGCCGTAAGCGTTCGCCCGTCCGGCCGTGGCACCGGAATTTCCATCCGCGCGCCGGCCACTTTGAGCACGGCCTCGCTCTGCGCTTCGTTCCAGACATAAGGATAGGCCAGCCAGCCGTCTTCTCCATGAATGAGAAGGCGGGTCTCGATGAGCCGCAGCCCGTGGGCGGCGGCTGCGCTCTCGTCCTTATAGGTAAAGGTTTTGACAAGAACGCTGCCGACGGGGAAAGAAAAAATATCTTCGCCATCATATGAGGCGGCTTTCCCCTCCGGCACGAAGACGAAGCGGCGCTTTTCCGCATAATCGGAGAAAAGCGGCGTGATGAGATCGTAAGGCAGAACGCCTTTGGCCGGACGCTGCGCGCTGCCATCTTCAAACAATCCGTAAGCGGAAAGCGTTGCGGCGGGGCGCTTACTCAGCACCGCCTCCATATTGACGGCGCCTGCAGGCAGGACGCCTCCCGCCCAAAGGGCAAGGCCCAAGAGAATATGCGCGGCCCGTTTCATGTTTACGCTACCTGCTTTTACCCAGTCTCTTATTATGCCTCTTATTGCGCCTCTTGCGGCTGTGTGACGGGTGCCAGTGTGACGGGCGTAAGCGTTGCAGGCCCGCCCGCATGATCCGGCAATTCCCGTTTCGTGCTGTGGAACCAGTTTGCCGCATACCACATCGTGGCATCGACATTGGCGAAGTCCACTTGGCCGCCTTCATCCGTTGCCGTGTTCTCGCCGATGTAAATGCCATTGCCGGCCTCCGGGCCGAAGAAATAGTCGCCCCAGGGCATGCGCCCGTCCCAGATGATATCGGGAATGGGCGTGCCGGTGATCTGCGCGATCAATTCGCCGATCTCGTTATCGGGTGCGCTGCCGCCTTCGCCGATGCGGTTGCCATGCACATGAATGCCTTGCGGGAAGGGGAAATAGTTTTCGTCTTCATACTCGTTCGGGTAAGCGACGATGAGCACATTGGTGGTACCGTTGCCGGCGATCTCGTTATCGAAAACCTCCACATCCCGGTTTGCCATCACCATGATGCCGGTGCCTGTCGGCACTTCGCCGACAATATTGCCTTCAGGCGCGAAATTGCCGGTGTCGTTATTGACGACACGGTTATCGAAGACGCGGATCGAATGGCCGCCCTGTTGCGGCAGGCCCGGCAGATCGAAAATCAGAATGCCGCCGGTATTGTGCTCTGCAACATTCCCGAAGACATCGGCATAGTAGGAGTTCTCGATTTCGATGCCCGCCACATTGAAGGCCGCGCGGCTGTTTTTCACGATGATGTGTTGCGACTGGCCGACATAGATCCCGGCATCGGAAGCGCCGATGGCCGTGCAATTGTCGATCAGCACATTCTTGGAGGAGACGGGATAAAGGCCGTAGGCACCGTTCGTTTCTTTCGGCCCGTCCGTCCATTCGGTGCGCAAGCGCCGCATGGTGATGCCGTCCGAGCCCATGACTTTGACCGCATCGCCCTTCGCATCCTCGATGGCGAAATCTTCCAGGGTCACGCCGCTCGATGTGACCATCAGCCCTTCGCTGCCCGCCTCCTGGGTTTTGAAGGAAAGGATCGTCTTTTCCGGCCCCGCGCCTTTCAGCGTGACATTGTCGATATCGAGGGAGAGTCCGTCGGTCAGCGCGAAGGTACCTTCGGGCAGCAGCAGCGTGTCGCCCGGCTCGGCCAGAATGAGCGCGGTTTGCAGGCTTTCCTGGGCGCTCATCTCTGTGCCCGAGAGATCGAGTGTGTGCGTGGCGGCCTCGGCACCTGCAGAGAAAGCGGCAAGGGTCAGGCTGAGCGCGGCGAGGCCGGCAAACAGGGGCCTTTTAAGAGATAACATCGGCATTCCTCCAGCTTCCGGCTGCCATGGGGCGCCGCTTTCTGAAACTTATTCATGTTTTGCCTTATCCTTTGCCGTCCGGCGCTGGACGTCAATCAAAATATGAAAGATATTCATTTTGAGAGAGCGTTCTGCTTCTCTTCAGATTTCCGATCGGAGTTCAGCCATGCGTCAGCCGACACAAAAGCGCGCCCAGGAGCGGGTCCGGCAGATGCTGGCGGCAACGCGCGCGCTTTTGGAGGAAGAGGGGCTTGATTCGGTCACCACCACGCGGGTGGCGGAGCGGGCCGGGGTGCCGGTGGGCTCGGTCTATCAATATTTCGACGATGCAGGCGATCTTCTTGCTGCATTGCACAGTGAAATAACGGGCCGCATTACCGCTCGATGCTTTACCCGGCTTGGCGCGCTGCCGGCTTCCACCTCCTGGCAGCGCATCCTGCGGGAGGTGCTGGAGACCTATTGGCAGGGGCTTGAAGAAGAGGCGGCGCTGCGCCCGCTTTTCAGTCACTTCATCCGCACACATCCTTATGGGCCGCAGATCACGCAGCCGGAAAGCCAGCTTGGCCGGCTCTTCGATGAAGCGCTGGTGCGGGCAGGCCTGCGCTTGCCGGCGGCGCGGGCGGAGGCGATCAAAATCACCTTTCTTTCAATGCTCTCTATACTGACGGATACGGGCCTTCTTGCCGACGATGCCGCCCGCCGCAAAGCGCTCAGAGCAGAGGCGCTGCGCGTGGCCGAGCTTTATCTCGATGATGCGCTTTCGGCGTGATTTTCGCGGGTTGCCCGCTCACCGGAAACCGCGTCATGGCGCCATTTCCGCGGGTTTTGCAGGTGCGAAGAAAATAGCGTTCCGCAATGAAGACTAAGCAAGATCTGACCTGTTTCTATTTGAATTAGGACAAATTATCCTTACGCGGAACTGTGTCAATTCTGCAATAACGGGACTCGAAGTCCGGCGGCTTTATTTAAAAACCGCGCATCCTTGTTGACTTCTTAGGGCTTTCCCGGTGGGGTAGCGCTTGAGGGATGCTGACTGGTCGGGGGAGGGCAGTCATGTCTACGAGGGGACATATCTAAACTCCCATTCTTCCGACCATCGTCAGTGCGTTAAAGCATCGAGGATCGAGGAGGATCGCTCACAATGAAGAAGAGCAGATTGCGTTCTCTGCTCCTAAGCAGTGCCGCTGGCGCTGCGATGGTGGCAGCGGCCGGTTCCGCCAACGCGCTGGAATACCAGTTCGGTGGGGTTCAGGTCTATTTCGATACGACGGTTTCGGCCGGCGTGTCGGTTCGCGCGTCGGAAAGGAACAACCTTTTCCTGCCTGAAGGTAATGGCGGGCCTGTCGACTTGAGAACCACAACCAATGTCATTGAGAATACCACAGCTGCCACAGCTGTGGGCTTTCCGGGCACCGTTACCATTGACGGTAATGGTGACAACTTCGATGGCTCGTTGAACACGGATGATGGCCGTTTGAACTTCGATGAGTGGGATCTGACGTCCGGCGTTGTCAAGATGACGAACGACATTCAGGCAAGCTGGCAGAACTATACGCTCTTTGCCCGCGTGAATTCGTTCTATGACGCGGTTCTGGATAACGACAGTTCTTATGAGCGTTCGGAAATCGGGGACGGCGCAAAAACCGATGCCGCCCGCGACATCGACCTGCTCGACCTCTATGTGTCGGCCGATTACAACGTGGGCGATCTTCCCTTGAACCTGCGCCTTGGGCGCCAGGTGATCAACTGGGGTGAAGGCACGTTCATTCTGAACGGCATCAATACAGTCGCACCGCTCGATGTGAATGCGTTCCGTCGTCCCGGTGCTGAAATCAAGGAAGGCCTGCTTCCTGTTTGGGCCGCTTACGGGTCTATCGGCCTGCCTTACAACCTTGCCTTGGAAGGTTTCTATCAGCTTGAGTGGGAAGAAATTCAGCTCGACCGGCCGGGTACGCCGTTTGCTGATTCCGACGTCGTGAATGTCGGTAGCTTGACAGGCGGCAACGTTGACGCCGTGAGCTTTATCGGTGGTTCGCCTTTCTCCGGCACATTCCGCCGCAATTGCGGCGGTTCGCCGGTTGCGCAAGCTGCTTTGCTCGGGGCCTTTGCGGGTGTTGGCGTGACTGCTGGCAGCTTTGCAGCTTCCAGCGGTAATCCGGCTGGTGATTGTGCTGCAAGCGCTTTCGTGAACTACAATACGGCTATTCCGATCGGTCAGAACGAACAGGTTCGTCTGGCATTGGGCGATCGCAATATTGTAGGCCGCATCGAAGACAAGGAAGCGAGCGACAGCGGCCAGTATGGGGTAGCCCTGCGCTGGTATTCGGAAGAGCTAAACTCTACGGAATTCGGCTTCTATTTCATGAACTATCACAGCCGTCTTCCGATCGCTGAAATTGCTGCGACCACGCCGCAAGTTACAGTGAGTACGACGGCGGATGATACGTCGGCGCTCACGCGCTTCGTCGGTACAACGGGCTGTTTGTCCTTCCTAAACTCCGGTAACTTCGCGGATCCCACGCTTGCCGCGCTTAACAATGTCGCCATTGCGGATCCCAATGGTTATATCGCGTCTTTCGCGGGCGTCGCTGACGGTATTCTCGCGGGTGCCGCCGTTCCCGGTTATACCGGTACGGAAGTGCGCGCTGATGGTCAGACATTCGGTGCTCTCGCTCAGATCAACTGTGCGTTGACCGCTGCGCAGACCGTTAGCGTGTCTGATCCTTCGCTTGTTCCCGACGCGCTTTCGGCTGGTGTTGCTCAGGCCCTGAGTATCTCCAATGCCGCCGCGAAGAATGTGATCAACGGTGTTGGCGCCCTCGTCAATGGCGCAGAAACACTGAACGTGGCCTCCGGCCATACGCTACGGCTTGTTTACCCGGAAGACATCAAACTCTTTGGGGCAAGCTTCAACACCACGGTTGGCGACTGGGGCGTTCAGGGTGAAGCGGCGTTCCGTCCGAACCAGCCGCTTCAGACTGATACCGACTCGCAAACGATTGCTAGCGGCTTTTCGCAGTGTGCCCTGGTTGCCCTTGCAGGCGATGCGGCGGGTGCCTTTGCCGGGCTTGCGACTCAACCCGGCGCGGCTTGCGATCCGGCAAATATCGGTAACCAGAGCTTTACTTCCTACGTGCGCGAAGAGGTCGTAACGGCCCAAATCGGGACGACGGCGACCTATACGAACTCCAACCCGCTGATCGGCTTCCTGGGTTCCGACCTTGGTATCCTGGTCACGGAAGTGGGGACGATGTGGGTGCCGGATGTGCCGGATGAAGGTGACTTCAGCAAGGTTCAGCTCGGCAACGTGTGTACGGCCGGTACGGACCTGCCGCTGGGCGGTCTTCTGGCTCTCGACCCGCGGTCGGGCTGCCGTCCGACCAGCTTCTCCTGGGGTTATGTTCTCCTGGGTCAGCTGCAGTACAACAACGCGTTCGGCACGCCGATCACGCTGAACCCGACCATTGCATGGCAGCATGACGTGGCCGGTAACTCTCCCTCGCCGCTCTCGAACTACCGTGAAGGCCGCAAGCGCGTCAGCCTTGCCCTGAACGGCTCGTACCAGAGCTCCTGGCGTGGCGGGATTTCCTACACGAACTTCTTCGGCAACGAGAAATATTCTCGTGACGGAGACCGTGACTTTGTCTCAGTCAACTTGTCCTACTCGTTCTAATCATAGTAGGATGTGACTTAGCGGGGCCCGGCGGGAAACTGCCGGGCCCTTTGCTATGCAAAGAGGGGCCTGGTTTCACAGGCACATGTGGAGGGAACAAACCGTGACGCGTAAGACGAGTGTTTCGGTGCCGGCGCTTTTGGCCGGTACTTTTTTTGTGAGTGCCCTGTCGATGGGCGGCGCGCTGGCCAAGGTGCCGGACGCGCAAGTGGGCCGCCTGGGCGGCGATCTGACGCCGGTTGGCGCCGAAAAGGCGGGCAATGGCGGGGATATCCCGGCCTGGACCGGCGGCCTGACCGGCGTGCCGGACAGCGTGAAAGGCGAATATTCCGCCGATAAGCTGCTGCCGAACCCGTTCAAGGGCGATGCCGTCAAAGTGGAAATCAGCCAGGGGAATATGGGCCAGTTCGAGGGCCAGCTCACCGACGGCTACAAAGCGCTGCTTGAGACCTATCCGTCCTATAAGATGAAGGTCTATCAGACCCGCCGGTCCTGCGCGTATCCGGAATTCGTCTATGAAGCGACGAAGCGCAATGCGCAGGTTGCCGAACTGACGCCGGGCGGCAATGGTGTGTCCGAAGGGATCATGGGCTTTCCGTTCCCGATCCCCAACAATGCGCTGGAAGTGATCTGGAACCACACGCTGCGTTACCGCGCCTTCAAACTGACGCGTGAGTTCACGGCAGCGCCGGTGACCCGTTCGGGTGAATACGAACTCCAGACCGTGCAGGATGAAGCCATTCTGCAATGGTCGGATCCGAGCAAAAAACGTGCGGAAGAGCTGAACAATATCTCGCTCTATTACATCGCCAACACCGTGGCGCCGGCCCGTTCGGCCGGTAGCGTGATCCTCGTGCACGAAACGCTGAACCGTGCCATCGAGGACCGCAAAGCCTGGCAATATTCACCCGGCACCCGCCGTGTGCGCCGCGCGCCGAACATTGCTTACGACAACCCGGGCACCAACTCCGACGGCCTGTCCACTTCGGACAGCTTCGACGGCTATAATGGCGCCCCGGACCGCTATGACTGGACGGTTCTCGGCAAGTCCGCGAAATTCGTTGCGGCCAATGCTTATGACGCCTCGCTCGCGTCTTATGCCGATTACCTCAAGCCCCTGCACCTCAACCAGGACCATGTCCGCTATGAGCTGCACCGGGTTTGGAGCATCGAGGCCAATCTGAAGGGCGGCACGCGCCACGTTTACTCGCGCCGTGTGACCCATCTGGACGAGGACAGCTGGACCATTACGGGTGCGGAACTTTATGACGGCCGCGGCGAGCTGTGGCGCGTTCAGGAACTGCATGGCCGTCAGGACTACGGCGAGCCGCTCTGCAACAAAGGCGCGGAAATCGTCTATGACCTGCAGGCCGGCCGTTACCTCGCCCTTGCCATGCAGAACGAAGGCCAGCCCATTAACTATGGGGCCGATGAGCTGGATGTGAACCGGTACACGCCGGCCGCTATCCGCCAGCTTGGCGTTCGCTGATAAAAGCAGTATGATGCCTCGGGCCGGTCGCCGGGAAACCCCGCGGCCGGCCCGACGTGTTTAAGAACAATCTCTTTTTAAGAGCAATCATTTGGGGGCGTATCCCGCCTCCTGGGGAGTGGACCGAGGCTGATCTGACGCAAAGCCGACCGGCGGGGCCGGGCGAGAGTGCGAATAATAATAGTCAGGCTGTCTCCGCAAACTGAGTGACATAGATGTTGACTGGTACGATCCATCATTTTTCCGGCCGCCATTTTTCCAGCCGTATGGCGCGCGTGATGACAAGCGGCATTGGCGCTCTGGTTCTGAGCGGCCTTATCGCAGTGTCTCCGGCCAGCGCTGCAAAAGATTACACGGTGCTGGAGGATGTCGAAGGCTTCGATCCCAATGCGATCGAATATGCCACGCCCTCCGATCTGGCCGATGACAACCTTCTTCTGGACGTAGTGCGCGCCAATGGCCGTCTCGTGGCGGTCGGCGAATTCGGCCATATCATCTATTCCGATGACCGCGGGGAAACCTGGACGCAGGCCGAAACCGTGCCGACGCAGGTAACGCTGACGACCGTGGCCTTTCCCACCGACAAAGTCGGCTTTGCCGCCGGTCACGATACGACCATCGTGAAAACGGAAGATGGCGGTGTGACCTGGGAGCGCGTCTATCACGATTTCGACGCGGAAACGCCGATCTTCGGGCTTTACTTCGACACGCCCCAGCACGGCCTTGCGGTCGGTGCTTTCTCGCTGGTGCTGGAAACCAATGATGGCGGCGAGACCTGGGAACAGCGCGACGTCGTCGATGGCGGGGATTACGACTATCACCTGAACGATATTTTCCAGGCGAAGGACGGCACGATCTACATTGCCGCCGAATTCGGCAATGTGTTCCGTTCCACCGACAAGGGCGCGAGCTTCCAGGCCATAAAGACGCCCTATGAAGGCTCGTTCTGGAGCGGGCTCGGCCTTGCTGATGGCTCCGTGCTTGTCTATGGCATGCGCGGCAACGTCTATCACACGGTCGATGCAGGCGAGACCTGGACGAAAGTGCCGACCGACACGAAGAAGTCCTTCGGTGGCGGCGTGCAGCTCGATAGCGGCGATATCATTCTCGTCGGCCTGAACGGCGCGGTTGCCTATTCTTCCGATGGCGGCAATTCGTTCCTGACGACCTCTCGCCGTGACCGCGAAGGCTACAATGCGGTGGCCGACGGGCCGGACGGCAAGATCGTCATCTTCGGCGTGCCGGGCGTGAAGATCATGCCGGATAATGCGGAAGATGCCGTCTCCCAGGACGATGTGTCGAGCTAAGACTTGCCGCAGTTACTGTTTCAAAAAACCCCGGCCCGCGCGGCCGGGGTTTTTCTTTGGGCTTTTTGTTGCCATCTCCCGCCGCCCGCTCCGGCCTCTTCGTTCGGGTCTCTTGTCAGGTTTGCGCGGGGCTTGTCTGCAAATGCGCCTTTACAAGATGAAACTAGTTCGTGACACTAACTAAAAATCAGGCCGGCAACAGACCGGCCCAAGGGAGGACAAGGCATGGCTCACGAGGCGCCGGATTTCAGCCGCTATGAACGCATCAAAGCGCATCACGAGGGACGCATCCTGGTGCTGTCGCTTTCCAATCCGAAATTGATGAATGCGGTGGATGAGCTCTTGCACCGCGAGCTTTCCACGATCTTTCTCGATGCGGCGGACGATCCGCGCTCGGACGTGGTGTTGCTGACCGGGGAGGGCCCTGCCTTTTGCGCGGGCGGCGATCTCAACTGGATGAAACACACCTACGAGACGGGCGGTAAAGGCCCCGATCCCATGGAAGCCAAACGCATCATCTTTTCTCTGCTCGATCTTGAGAAACCGCTCATCGCCTCGGTGCGCGGTCCGGCGGTTGGCCTCGGAGCCACCATCGCGCTGATGTGCGATGTGATCTATGCGAGCGAGAACGCGAAATTCGCCGACCCTCATGTGCGTGTCGGCATCGTAGCGGGTGATGGCGGCGCGATCATCTGGCCGCAGCTTTGCGGCTATGCCAAAGCCAAGGAATATCTGATGACGGGCGATCCGGTGCCCGCCGCCGAGGCGGAGCGGATCGGCCTGATCAATCATGTCGTGGCGGATGAGGCGCTTGATGAAGCGGCGCTGTCCTTTGCCAAGCGCCTTGCGAAGGGCGCCATTCAGGCGATCAAATATACGAAAGTCTCCGTCAATATCGGGCTCAAGCAGCTTGCCCATTCCATCCTCGACACCTCCATCGCTTATGAGATGAATACGTTTGCGACGGACGATCACCGCGAGGCTGTGCGCGCCTTCCTCGAAAAACGCGCGCCGAAATTCACGGGGCATTGAGCATGGATATGGAAAGCGGGAGCGGCATGATGAGCGATGCGATGAATTTCGACGAGCCGGAACATGTGCGCATGCTGCGCGATCAAACACGCCGCTTCGTGGAAGAGCATATGCCGCGTGCCAAAGCGCGTGAATGGGACCGGGGTAATATTTTTCCGCGCGAGGTGTTCAACAAGTTCGCCGCGCTCGGCATGATGGGTCTTACGACGGAAGAGCGCTATGGCGGCGCGGGGGTGGATATCTACGCCACCATGGCGGTGATCGAGGAAATCGCCAAACGCTCCGTGGCGCTGGCCTGTCCTTACATCATGGCCGTTTGTTATGCGGGCATGAATCTCGGCGAATCGGCAAGCGAAGAGCAAAAGCAAAACCTGCTGCCGAAAGTCGCCGCCGGTAAGCTGATGTTCGCTTACGGTCTTTCCGAGCCCAATGTGGGCGGCGATCTGGCGACGGTGGAAACGACGGCGGTGCGCGAAGGCGATGACGTGGTGCTGAACGGCGCCAAGCGCTGGTGCACGGGCGCGCATATTGCCGATTATATTTTCTGCCTCGCCCGCACCGGTCCGCGCGAGGAAAAATACAAGAACCTTTCCATCGTGCTGGTGCCCACGGATACAGCCGGATTGACCATTACCCCGCTCGGCCATCTCGGCATTCGCGGTGTGGAAACCAAGGATGTGATCTTGGAGAATGTGCGCGTGCCTGCCGCCAATATTCTGGGCGGGCCGGAAAAATGGAATAAAGGCTGGGGCCAGCTTGCAGGCCGTGCGCTCGAAGTGGAAAAGCTCGAGCTTTCCGCCTGCGCACTCGGCCTTGGCGAAGCCGCTCTTGCCGATGCCTGGACCTATGCCGAAGAGCGCGTGCAATTCGGCAAGCCCATCGCCCATCATCAGGCGATCCGTCATACGCTCGCAGAAGCACGCACGAAGGTGCAGGCGATGCGCCACATGCTTTATCATGCTGCCTGGCTGGCGAATAACAACCGGCCCTGCTCGGTAGAAACCTCGATGGCGAAACTTTTCTGCTGCGAAGGCGCAGCGGAGGTGACGGAACAGGCCATCCGCGTCGTCGGCGCTTACGGGCTTTCGGACGATATGGATCTTGAGCGCTATCTGCGCGATGCCAAGAGCCTGCCCATCGTGGGCGGCTCGTCAAATATGCAGAAAAACAATATCGCCAACCGGCTGAAACTCGGCGCGTGAAGGCGCGGCGATGAGGGGAGACCGCCATGAGCATGCTCGACCGTTCTGAGGAAACCGATCCGCTGGCCCTTGCCGATGCTTTGGCAGGCGACATTGCCGCGCGGGCCGATGAGATCGAAGCGGCCCGGCAATTGCCGCAGGACATTGCGGAAAAATTCGCGGCGAGCGGCCTTTACCGCATGTGCGTCCCTGAAGCCTATGGCGGGCTTGAAACGCAGCCCTGGACCTTTATCGAAACGGTGGAGCGGCTTGCCCGCGCCGACGGGTCGGCGGCCTGGTGTCTTTTTATCGGCGCGACCTCCGGCATGGTCAGCGCCTTTTTGCCGAAAGAGGCCGCGCAGCAAATTTTCGGTGACCCTAAAGCCATCACCTCCGGCGTTTTTGCGCCCAAGGGCAAGGCCGTGCGGGTGAAGGACGGCTTCAAGGTCAATGGCCAATGGCAATGGGGCTCCGGCTCGCGCAATGCCGACTGGATCATGGGCGGGGCCTTCGTCATGGACGATAGCGGCAAGCCGGAAGTGCTGAGCAACGGCAAGCCCAATAACCGCATGATGATCATGAAGGCGGGCGAGGTGGACATCCTCGACACCTGGTATGTCTCGGGCCTGCAAGGCACGGGCTCGACCGATTATGCGGCGCAGGACGTTATCGTGCCCGAGGCGCATTCCGTCGACCTCATTCACGACAAACCCTTGGAGCGCCCGCTTTATGCGTTCCCGACTTTCGGTTTTCTCGGCATGGGCATTGCGGCGGTGACACTCGGCATGGCGCGCACGGCGATCGACGAACTTGTCGGCCTTGCCGTGGAAAAAACCCCGCAAGGCAGTTTCAAGCCGCTCGCCATGAAGCCCATGGCCCATGTGGATGTGGCCGAGGCCGAAGCGCTGGTGCGCTCTGCCCGCGCCTTCCTGGAAGAGGCGACGGGCGCGGCCTGGGAGGCGGCGCAGGCCGAAGGGGTGATCTCCATTCCCCATCGGCGCGATCTGCGCCTTGCCACCACCCATGCGGTGAAATCCTCGGCCAAGGCCATCGATCTTATGTACACGCTGGCGGGCGGCAGTTCCGTCTACCGCAACTCGCCTTTGCAGCGGATTTTCCGGGATGTGCATGTCGCCACCCAGCACATGATGGTGGCCGGGCCGACGCTGGAGCTGACCGGGCGCCTTTTCATGGGGCTCGATACGGACACGGCCATGCTTTAAGGGCACCCCCTACATCTGTGCTAGTTTACCTCAAGGCGCTTACTGCCCGATCCTTTTCCCGTCCGGGGCTTTCCCCTTTCAGGAAAGGATTGATGTGATGAAGAAACTCGTTTCCGCCGCTGCCTTTGCCGCGCTCATGGCCGCAGGGCCTGCTTTTGCCGCCTCCGAGGGTTCGCCCTCCATGGTGCTGGCCGCGCTGGCCCCCAATCTTGCCATCTCCGCGCCGAGCACGCCGGCGCCGGATAGCGAAGACAAGGGTATTCAGCTTTCCGAATGGATCGGCGCGCCTTGCATGTCCAACGATGATTGCGGCGACTACAAATGCGAAAACAGCGTTTGCGTCGAAAAATAAGACCGGCTCTTGAGGCTGGAGGATGAGGCGGTCTTTGGGCCGCCTTTTCTTTTGGCGCCGGCATAAGGGAAGGGAATAGGGGCGCGGCGCTTGACAGGGAGCGGTTGGCGGCTTATTTTCGGAATGAATATTCATTCCGAAAATATCTGGACCCTTCGTGCCGCAAGCCGCTTCACATAATCATGCTTCCTCCCGGCCTGCGCCGCGCGCCGGTAAAGGCCGGCCGAAAGCGGCAGAGGCCGAGGCGCGGCTTCTTGCCGCCGCGCTCGATCTTTTCGAGGAGCAGGGCTATGAGGCGACCGCCGTGCCTGATATTGCCCGCAAGGCAGGGGTGGGCGTGGGCACGCTTTACCGGTATTTCGCCAACAAAGAAGCGCTGGTGAACGCGCTCTTCCAGCGCTGGAAGGGAGAGTTCAACGCGCTTGTGCTCGCGCCCTTGCCCGAAGGCATAGGGGTCAAACAGGCCTTCGAGCTTTACTGGGCGCGCGCCGTGGACTGGCTGCAGGGCTTTCCGCGCGAGGCCCGCTTCATCGATCTGCATTTCCATGCGCCTTATCTCGATGCGGCCAGCCTTGCTTATGAAGAACCATATAAACGCGCCATTGAAGACTTCGTCGTCTGGGGGACGGGGCAAGGGGTGCTGAGGCCGCTCGATCCTGCGGTCTTTGCCGCCCTTTTTTGGGGACCGCTTGCCGGTCTTTTGAAGTTTGCCGAAGGCCGGCCGCTGGAGCCTGCGCATCTCGATGAAATGCGCGCCGCGCTCTGGCGGGCCCTATCGGTTTCCGACACCTAATGCCCGCACGGGCGATCCCAGGAGCTATCCCATGACCTCACCCGTTACCCTGATTACCGGCGCGTCCGGCGGCATTGGCGAAGACCTTGCCGGTCATTTTGCCAAGGACGGCAAGGACCTTGTGCTCGTCGCCCGCTCGGCGGAAAAGCTCGAGGCGATTGCCGAGGCCTTGCGCAAGAAGCACAAGGTGAGCGTCCATGTGCTCCCCCTCGATCTGGCCGCGCGCGATGCCGCTGGCCGCGTCACGGCGGCGCTTGCCGAAAAGGGCCTGCACGCGGAAGTGCTGGTCAATAATGCGGGCTATGGGGCAAAGGGCGCCTTTGCGGAGCTCGAGGCGGATTATCAGCTCGGCATGATCGATCTCAACATCTATGCGCTGACCGCGCTGACCCGGGCGCTGGTGCCCGGCATGATCGAGCGGGGAAAAGGCGGGTTGATGAATATCGCCTCGACGGCGGCCTTCCTGCCGGGCCCGCGCATGGCGGTCTATTATGCGAGCAAAGCCTATGTGCTCTCTTTCTCACGGGCGCTGCAATATGAGCTGAAAGACAAGGGCGTCAGTGTGACAGCGGTCTGCCCCGGGCCGACCGCGACGGGCTTTCAGGATGCCGCCCGGCTTACCGGGGCAAGGCTTGTGACCTTGAGCCCGCTTATGTCCTCCAAACGCGTGGCGCGGATCGCCTATAAGGCTTTCAAGCGCAAACAGCCCGTCGTGGTGACGGGGCTCATGAACCGCCTCCAGGCGGCTTCCATGGCGTTTACGCCCGCCCGGATCAAGCTCGGCCTCGTCAATTTCCTGCAGGCGTAAGGCTGGTCTGCCGCAAGGCCAGCGGCAAAGAATAACGTCGCGGCCTCTTTGACTGGTGCCCGCTTCCTCTCTCCGCTAGGGTCTCTTGCCGGATAAGGCGGGACAACCGCCAGAGGGAGGAGCCATGCAAGAAGCCGAACGTTTCGGAGATTTCACCACGATTGCCCGGGAGGGGCGGGTGGTGCTGGTCGAGTTTTCCCGCGGCGACGGGATGAACGCGCTCTCCATCGCCGCGATGCGCGAGTTGACCGCGCTTGCCCGGCATCTCAGCGAGGACACGGCAAGCTCGGCCATCGTGCTGACGGGGGGCGGGGGTGCCTTTTCCGCCGGGGCGGACCTGAAAGATCCGGAAGCGGCGGCGCGGCGCGATCTCAGTCTCATCGAGCAGCGCCAGGCGCTGAAAGTCGGCCCCGATATGTGCGCGGCCTGGGAAGCGCTCGAACAGGTCACGGTCGCGGCCATCGAAAAATTCTGTATCGGCGGCGGTGTGGCGCTGGCCGCGGCCTGCGATCACCGCATTGCCGGCAAGAGCGCGCATTTGCGCCTGCCCGAAGTGCCGCTCGGCATGAATATGAGCTGGCACTCCAATCCGCGCCTCGTCAATCTGATGGGCCCTTCCAAGGCCAAGCTTTTCACGATCCTCGGCGAGAAACTTTCCGCCGGTAAAGCCGAGGCATGGGGGCTCGTCGATGAGGTAAGCGCGGACGGGAAAGCCTGCGAGGTGGCGCTCGATTTGGCCCGGCGCATCGGCGCGCTGCCGCCGCTTGGGGTGCGCATGTCCAAACAGTCCATCGATATGGCCGCAAAAGCGCTCAACCAGGCCGTGACGTTCATGGACCGCGATCAGTTCGCTCTTGCTGCTGGCAGTGAAGACCAGCGCGAGGCGATCAAGGCCTTTCTGGAAAAGCGCCCGGCGAGCTTCAAAGGAAATTGACGCTATCCGGCAGGCCCGCGCCCCCGCTGGCGCGCCTCGCTTCAGCATATTCATCACTCGCATTCATCAAAGATAAGACAGGAGACATTCATGGGACGGGTTGAAGGCAAAATGGCGTTCGTGACGGGCGGCGCGCAGGGGCTTGGCCGGGCGAGCGCGCTTTTGATGGCGAAAGAAGGCGCGAAGGTGACCGTTGCCGATATCAACGAGGCGGGCGCCAAGAAAGTCGCCGAGGAAATCAACGCCGCCTATCCCGGCAAAGGCTTTGCCGCGGCGCTTGATGTGACGAGCGAGAGCCAGTGGCAAAGCGCGCTTGATGAAGCGGTTTCGGCCATGGGCGGGCTCAATGTGCTCGTTAACAATGCCGGGATCGGTGGCGGCACGACGGTGGAAGATACGGATTTTGCCACCTGGAAAAAAGTGCAGGAAGTCGATAGCGATTCCGTCTTTCTCGGCTGCAAATACGCGATCCGCCACATGGTGCCTCATGCGCCGGGCTCCATCATCAACGTCTCCTCGATTGCCGGGCTGATCGCCGGGCACAATATGGCCGCGTATAATGCGGCCAAGGCTGCGGTCTGGTTGCTTTCCAAATCCGTCGCCCTACACTGTGCCAAGCGCGGGTACAAAATTCGCTCCAACTCCGTTCATCCCACTTTTATCGACACGCCCATTCTTGACGGTATGGCGGGGGCGATGAGCAAGGACGAATTGAAGCGCAAACTCGCAAAGCAAGTTCCGCTTGGGGTGGTGGGCGAACCGGATGATGTGGCCTATGCAGTTCTTTTCCTCGCAAGCGACGAGTCGAAATTCATTACCGGCGCGGAGATCAAGATCGATGGCGGCATTAGCGCCATGTGACGGCAGAGGTGCGCGTGCTGCGCTGACCGCAGGTTTGGCGGCGGGCGCGCTTCTCCTTTCCCTGGCAGTGCCCGTGCAGGCGCAGGATGACAGCCTGCCGCTCATGCAGGGGCCGGGGGAGCCTGTGGGCACGCGCCATGAAATCCGTTTCGAGGATTTGCCCGAACCTTACGCAACGCCTTCCGCCTCCAACCGCCCGGCCGTTATCGACCGCCCGGCGGGCGCGGTGCTGCGTGTGCCTGAAGGTTTCAAGGCCGCGCTTTATGCCGAAGGGCTCAATCATCCCCGTTTCATGGAGGTGGCGCCGGACGGCGCGGTTTTCGTCACCGAGCCGCATCTCGGCGAAGTGCTCCGCCTTGAGGACAAAGACGGGGACGGCAAGGCGGAGACGCGCAGCGTTTATGCCGACGCGTTCGAGCGGCCCTCGGGGCTTGCCTTTCGTGACGGGCAGCTTTTCGTCGCCGATCTGAGAGCTGTCTGGCAGCTTGGTTATGCCAGGGGGCTTGAGGAAAATCAGGCCCGCCGGCCCGTTACCCGCGCCGGTGCGCTTGGTCAGGGCGGCGGGCATTGGACGCGGGATATCGCTTTCGGTCCGGACGGCGCGCTTTATGTCGCAGTGGGCAGCGAAGGCAATATCGAAGAGGAAGAAGCCCCGCGCGCCACGATCCAGCGTTTCGACCCCGGCGCGTTCAATCGGCAGGAAACGTTTGCCGCCGGTTTGCGCAATGCTTCCGCCATCGCTTTTCATCCGCAGACGGAGAAACTCTTTGCCGCCATCAATGAGCGCGACGGGTATGGCGACGAGCTGGTGCCCGATTATCTGACGGAAGTGCGCGCGCGCGCCTTTTACGGCTGGCCTTATGCCTATCTCGGGCCGCATCCTGATCCTCAGTTCGGCCAAATCCGCCCGGATCTCGTCAAACGCACCCGTGCGCCCGATCTGCTTATTGCCGCGCATTCCGCGCCGACGGGATTGCTTTTCTATCAGGGCGCGCAGTTCCCGGAGCGTTACCGTCAGGGCGCTTTTGTCTCTCTGCGCGGCTCCTGGAACCGGGAGCGGCCCACGGGATACAAGGTGGTTTTCGCGCCGTTCAAGGAGGGCAAGCCGGAAGGCCATTATCTGACATTCGCGGCGGGGTTCTGGCGGCAAGGCGAGCAGCAGGCGGAAGTGATCGGCCGGCCCGTCGGGCTTACCGAGACAAAGGACGGCGCACTGCTTATTGCGGATGATGCAGGTGGGGCGATCTGGCGGGTGACGTATGAGGCGCGTTGAGCGCGCCTGACAACTGACTTACATGAACCGGTCGGCGGCCAATTCGTCCAGTGTGCAGCGGCGCATATTGCGCGGGAAATCCTGCACTTCCCCGATCGCCTTGCCGGTGATGAACCAGACACCGAGCTCTTTCAGCTTCTTGGCGAAGTCAATGGTCGGTACATATTCGATCGACAGAAGAATGCGCGCGGCTTCCGCTTCTTTGACCAATTGCGCGACGCGGGCGAGAATCTTCTCCTGATCGGCGTTTTCCGGCACCCGGTAGGAAACCGTCGAAACACTGAGATCCCTGAAATACCGGATATTCGATGAGAAAGACGGCGCGCGAACGACAAGAAACGCGAAGAAGGGTTTGAGCGGCGAAACGCGCTGCATGAAGGTCGTCATCGGCGTGTGCTCGGGCAGGCCGACCAGCTGCAGCATCATGAATTTGCGCAAGTGACTGGGAATCTTGCGGCAGACGGCCATGATCTTTTCGCGGGCTGCGGCCGTTTCCAGACTGTCGTAATGGATTTGCGTGATCAGCTGCAGCGCGAACTTGTTCGCGTAAAGCTCGCTCATCGTCTCGATGGCCTGGGTGAGATGCTCGAGATCGAGCGCCAGCGTGTCGGCGCTCGTGCGGTCGAAAGGCAGCACATCATGCTCGAAACGCTCGCGCCCATTCTGCCGTTTTTCATAAGGGATATAGGCATAGCCGCTGAGCACCTGATGGCGCGCATTCCAGATCGGCGCATAGACGCTTTCGTAATTGGACGGGCCGATATCGGGCAGAATGAGCCCCGCATCGGGGTCTTTCTCTTCCTTGTGTTCGGAAAACTGAATGTCGCCATCGGCGCTGGCGTTGACCTGGCCGAGCACCGTTTCGACCTGCAGCATTTCCGTGCCGCCTTCACCCAGAAGATTGGTGGTCAGATGGTCCGTCACCTCGGCCATGACCTTGGCGGCGTGGTGCGGGTCATTGGATTCGAAAATCACGATGTAGCGCTCGTCGCCGAGACGGGCATAGACGTCTTTGGCGTCGAGCTGCTGCGAGAGAATGTTCTCGATCGCCAGATGAATGGTGGAGGCGAATTTGTCCCAGGTTGGGCCGAGTTGGCGGCGCAGGGATTCAAGGCCGAGCACCTGAATGTTCCCGGCCTGCCAGGAGCGCGGGCCTCTTTGGCCGGGCGCGATCTGGCTGACAAGGCGCGCAAGCCGGCTATCGGCGCTGAGCGCCGGCCCTTCGGGTTTGCTGCCTGTCACTTTCTTCGCGGCGGCTGATAGACGGTCTTTCAGCGCATCCGCGAGGGGCTTGTCGGTCATTCAGATAACGCCTCGGAAACATAGGGTATGGCGCCGCGCCTCCCCTGCTGGAAAAGTGCGGTGCCCTTAATCTTAACGCAGGCTTTACTATGCGGGTCCGGGGTAAAGATTCTCTGAATTGAAAAAGGCCCCGTTTACTTTTCTCGCTCCCTCTTTCACAAACGGTGCTGGACGGTCCCCGGTTCCCGCGCCGTTTTCTCTCGCTTTTCGAAGGTTTCGGCGGCGGGGAACCGGAGACGTTGCGTCATTTTGTAGCCAGCATGTCTTAAGCGGCGCTGCCGGCAGGGGCTTTCGGCTCGGCACGGGCCACCGTCACCAGACCCCAAACCCAGGCAACGAAGCCTATGGGCCCGCCGATCAGAATGCCGATGCCGGTCAAGTTTAGAAGGAGAGCGGTGAAGGCGAGGGCAAGCTGGATTAAGCCCGCAACGATTTTCCCCATGAGCAGGGAGCCGGCGCCCGGCAGGAAAATGCTGATGATAATGGCTGCAGTTTTCATGAAGTCCGTCCGTCATTGATGAAACGGGCTTCAGAGTCCCCGGCAAATCTTAAAGAAAAATGATCATTTCTCTATAAGGTGGCCGGCTCGAGAAAACGTGATTCTCGGCACTTTCTGCGGGGGTTCCGTCCGGCATGTAGCGGGGCGGGGAAATGGTGGAGCCGACACTACCCTAGTTAATAAGAGTCGGAACACGCGCTGACAACAAAACAGAGAATTATCAATCTGTTGGAGTTGTCAAGCGTGTCTATGGGTTGGGGTCAGGCCAAGGTCGAAGCGAATGCGCTTCGTGAGGAAATCGAGAATCGTCTCGAATCCGGGCAAACCGTTAAGCGAATCTATGAGGAGCTGAAAGAGGCTGGTCGCGTGTCTATGACACTGCGGGCCTTTTACGTCAGCGTAAATCGCTTCCGCTCCGAAGCGTCTGAAGGCAAGTCGCCAAATCAGCAACGCTCCGCTGGTACCACGCGCCGCGCACGCTCTTCTGAAAACCCTCCCAAACCTTCGCGGCCTTCCGGGTCCGATCAAGACGGAGACCCCGTGCGCGCCACGGCGTCCCTTGGCGGACTGCGTTTTGATGGTCCGCGCTCCACATCCTCCGCGCCGCGCATCGATGATGATCTTTGGGGCGGCAGCGGCGTCAAAACGCCTGGAGGGTCGTCATGAGCAACGTGATCGACCTTCGCCCTGTCGTTCAATCAGGCAATTCTCTATCCAACGGATGGCATTGGCTGCAGCGCCGCAGTGACGGGGCCATGCGCCTGGGTTTCTACAACCAGCTTGGCGGCTGGCGAGTTTCGGACGCCATCGGCCGGACGGAGCTCATGGGCCGCGCCGCTGTCGCCCACGAATACCGCCTTGTTGCGGCCGTGCCGCTTCCTCTTTCCCCCGCTGACATCAATGGAGAAGGCGCATGACCCCGCATGGCCCGGCCAAGGTCACGATTGAGCTTACCCGCGAGACAGAGGGTGTGCGCATCCATGTGCGCGAAGACGAGACCGTCCGCTGCAATGAGCTAACCGACGACTGGGCCCATGCCTTCCGCGAATGCGTCCACGCCTTCCTCAACGGCCTCAAGCAAGCCGAAGAAAACATGTTCACCCGCCACCAGCGCGAGGGGCTGACCCCCGCGCATTCCGAGCGGCAATCCGTTGCCGCAACCCGCTGAAGAAGGAGACCCGACTAATGGCGCTGATTAATCTCACCCTGCAAGGCAAAGGGGGCGTTGGCAAAAGCTTCGTTGCCTCGCTGCTCGCCCAATATTACGCGGGCAAGAACGTGCCCCTGGCCTGCTACGACACCGACCCGGTGAACCGGACCTTTGCAGGCTATGAGGCCTTCAATGCCGAGACCGTGCTGCTCGGCGAGCGGCCCGATGAGCTGAACCCCCGCTACTTCGACGCGCTTGTCGAGAAAATCATGACGGCGGAAGAAGACGCAGTCGTCGTCATCGATAATGGTGCTTCCACCTTCCTGCCGCTCCTCGGCTACATGGTGGAAAGCCAGGCCCTGGAGATGATCACGGGCTCCAGCCACGAGGTGCGCCTCCATACGGTGCTGACCGGCGGCCAGGCGCTCAATGACACACTGCAGGGTCTTTCCCAGGTTCTCACCTATGTGCCTGACGTTCCCGTCGTCGTCTGGCTCAATGAGTATTTCGGGCGCATCGAGCGGCAGAACGACAAGGGAGAAGTGCAGGGCTTCGAGCAGTCCGGCCTCTACAAGCAGAACAAATCCCGCATTCATGCGCTGGTCCGGTTGCCGGAAGTGCGCAAAGAGACCTTCGGCCATGACATCGAGCAAATGATGCGGGCGCGCCTCACCTTTGATGAAGCCGTCCAGCATCTCGATTTCCCGCTCATGGCCCGCCAGCGTCTCAAGATGAGCTGGAAGGCCATTCACGGCGCCATGGACCAGGCGGTGCTGTGATCCCATGAGCGTGCTTGATAGCCCCCCGCCCCCGCCGCTCACCATGGATTCCCTGGAAGAGCTGCGGACCTATCTCTGGAAGGTGCATCAGGTGACGGTCGATCAAAACGACCCGATCCTGATGCTGCACACCATCCACAAGGTCGCGCTCGGCGAATACGAGCGGCTGCTCGATAGCCATAAGCGCCAGCTCTCGGACCATGCTCAGAAGACCAGCGCCGAGCTGGTTGATGAGGTCCGCCTCATCATCGGCGATCTCCAGAACGAGACGCTGAATGACGCGGTGCGCGAGCGTCTCGCCACGATCAAGGACGCGGAGAAGCTCTCCGAGCAGACGCTGAGCCGCTTCCGCCAGAACCTAAAGGTTCAAAGCCTCTTCACCCTTCTGAATGTCATCGCGGCCCTTTGCACGCTCGGCGTGCTCTCGGCCATTGCCCTTTGAAAGGATCAAACCATGGCGCTGAAAAACTTACGCGATCACCTTTTGGCTTTCTCCGCCGCGTCACTCATTGCTCTGTGTCTCTCAAGCCTTCCGGCCCTCGCTCAAGATGTCGGCAACGGCTGGGAAGAACCTGCCACGGGCCTTATCGAGGTCCTTCAAAGCGGTCTTGTGAACATCGGTGTCGTTCTGATCGGCGTCGGGATCATCGCTCTTGGCATCTACGGTGTTTTGACCGGCCAGATCGATTGGAAGTCCTTCGGCATGAGGCTCGTCGGGGGGCTGCTCATCATGGTTGGCCCCACGATGATCGTGGCTCTGCTGGAGGTCGCGCGCCAATGAAAGCCGCGAGTGCCGTCCTCATCCAGAGCCAAAAGCAGATGACCTTGCTGGGGCTGACAATACCGCTCCTCGCCGTGATCTGCGGTGTAACGGCTGCGGCCGTCGCCATGACGGTTGTCCTTGATGTCATTGCCCTGCTCATCCCCGCCGCTTGCCTGACCTCGGTCAGCCTCTGGCTTTTGTGCTACCGGCAGATGCAGGCCAATCCCTTCTTCGACCGGGAGCTGTTCGTTGCGGGCCGATTTTGGGCCGGCAAGGGCAAGCGGCGGCATCTGATTGCGGGAGGGCGCGTATGACGATCTGGCCGCAAGTGATCGGGACCAGTATTGCGGCAAGCGGCGCGGCGGCTCTCGCCGTGCCCGCCACCCGCCGCATCCTGCTCGGCAGCATCAAGCATGACTGGCTGCAAGACGAGCTGGAGCTTGATTGCATCGAGCCGGACGGGCTCACCATCCGCTCGAAGGACGGCACCTTCTCGCGCGTCTGGCAGCTGAAAGGCACGAGCTACGACGCCAAGGTTGAGCAGGAACAGCACACGCTCCTGCTTGGCCGCACCTCACTCTTGCAGGAGCTGGGCAAGAAGGGCCTTGCCGTTCGCCTCTTTGCCGTCAAACGCCGCCGCCCGATCTCCTATGAGGCATCCTGGCCGAGCCGCGCGCTTGAAGAGATCGGGACGGCAGAAGCCTCCCTTTTTCAGTCTTCCTACTATGTGGACTGGTATCTGATGGCCTCAAGCTCTGCTATGCAGCCGCTCATTGATGCCGAACAGATCATCGCGGCGCGGGCGGGAGACTATGCCCCGGCCTCCTTAGCCAAAGCCTCAAAACCGGAAGAGCCCTGTCTGCTGACCGGGTTCCTCAATGGGCTCATTTCCGGGGAATACCGCCGCGATCTTCCGGCCATCTCTCATAGCCTCTCCGGCGCCCTGCCTGGAGCCGATCTCAATTTTGAGCGCCAAACGGGCATGATCACGGCCCATGTGCCGGACAAGAAGCTCCACCGGGTCATTGGCGTCATCGGCTGGCCGGAGACCGTATCCGGCCGCCTCGTCGCCGACATCCTGGCGCTCTCCGGCGATATCGAGGTTGCGCAAATCTGCGAGCCCTGGGACCGGGACAAGGCGCTTCTTCTCTATAAGCGCAAGCAGCAGGCCCTCAGCGGGTCTTTCTTCGGGAATCCCGCCGCTGCCGGAGAGACGGAAGTTATTCTGGCGATGCTCTCGGAAGGCAATCTCTCCCTCTTCGCGACCGAGTTCCAGATCATTGCGCGGGCCGAGACAGAGACCGCGCTTGCCCATCTCGTTCGCGACATTTGCGAGGTTTTGGGCCATGCCCGTGTCCTCTACCGGGTCCAAACAAAGGGCGCGCCGGTTTGCTGGATGAACCGGCTGCCGTCCGTGCCGAGAGGCAAGCTGATGCCGGGCACCCGGCTCATGCTGCCGCTCGATCTGCGGGACGAGAACATTGCCGCCCTCTGGGCCATGCCGCATTCGGCACAAGGCCTCACAAAGAGCCAGTTCGGCCCAGCGCCGGTCCGTTACTTCCGCACCCCCACGGGCCAGGCCTATGCCTTCCAGTTCCATGTGGAAGACAAGCCCCAGGCGCGGGGCAATTACCTGGTCTTCGCGCCCACAGGCGGGGGCAAGTCCACGCTGATGATGCATCTCCTTGGGGGTCTGGCGAAGTTCGAAGGCGTGCGCTCTTACATCTTCGACAGTAAGGAAGGCGCGCGCTTCATGGTGGAAGCCATGGGCGGGCTCTATCAGAGCTATGACAAGCTCGCGCTTAACCCGCTCGATGTCGGGGAAGACACCCCGGCAAACCGGCAGCGTGTCTACCATATCCTCCGCGCCCTTGCCGGGGATCACAAGCTGAACCCCGAAGAAGAAGCCGCCTTCTCGCACGCTCTCGATCTGACGTTCCAGCTGGAGCCGCCGGAGCGGACCTTGTCCGCGATCTATGGCTTTGCCTTTGCCAAGCGTTCGGCGCTGCGGCAGGTCTTTGCCAAATGGGTGATCGACGACAAGGGGAACAGGGGGCTGCATTCGCACGTCTTCAATGCGCCCCATGACTCGCTTGGCGGGCTTCTCGACCATTACATGGTCGCCATCAATATGAATGAGGCGCTGAGTGACCCCGAACTTGGTCCTCCTGTCGTCACGCATATGGCGGCGGCCATCGGCCAGTCGGCGGCAAAGTCCACCAAAGGCTTCACGATCTTCATCGATGAGGCGGCCAAGCTCCTTCAGAACGAAGGCTTCCGCGCGCTGGCCGCCGAGATGTTCCGCGAATACCGCAAGCTGAATGGCGCCGTGGGTCTCGCTTTCCAGGACCCGGCCGCGCTCCTGCGTTCCGGCATGGCGGAAGCCTTCATCGAGAACACGGCCACCTTCATCTTTCTGCCGAATGCCCAGGCAACGGCCGAGAGCTTCGAACCCTTCAATCTCAATGATGAGCAAATGAGTTTTGTCCTTGGCCGCGCCTCAACGCGCCGGGAGCGCCGGGCGCTCATCGTCAAGCGCGATGCAGCCTCGGGCTTCGATGAGAGCGCCATCATCGACGTTGACCTTTCACCGCTTGGCAAGTCCCTGCGCTTTTACCGCGCGGGCACGGACGCCAACAAGCACCTTCAGGACCTTCAAGCCACATGGGGAGAGACATGGGCCGAACACCTCTAAAACGACGCCTGCGCACCGCAGCTCTTACCATCTCCCTTATCGTCGGCGTGCCGAGCGCCGCCTACAGCGCGCTCGCCGTTGTGGACACCGGGGCGATCGCACAGCTCGCCCAGCAGATCAGCAAGCTGCAGGAACAGATTGATCAGCTGCGCCAGCAAACCGACTGGCTGAACACGCTGAGCAGCCAGGTGCAAGACCAGATCAACGCCATTGGCGAGGTTGGCCAGCTCACACTGCCGACGCTCAACCTTGAGCGGTTGACGGGCCAGGTACTGCGCAACGCGCAGTGTCTAAAACCCGATTTTGAGAAGCTGATGCCGGGTGTCGATCTCGATGAGCTGCAGTTCGATTCCATCTGCGGCGGCTCGCAGGCCTATCAAAAAGCGCTCTGGTTCGATCCGAACGATCCTGAGAGTTGGCCCGAAAACGCGAACTGGGGCGAAGCCGCTACATCAGAAGAGAAATGGGAAGCGAGGGCAGAGGCGCGCCGGACTGTCGAAGCGCGCCGCCGCGCGGTGACAAAGGACGCGGCTTCCAAAGGTCTTGCCCAGGCAGACCGCGCGGTTGGCGAGACGGCCGAAGTGAACCAGAAGGCCAGTGAAGAGCTGGAAGCCGCCGCCCTTGCCGCGAAAACGCAGCAGGACCGTCTGGCAGTGATTGCGCAGGGCCAGGTCCTGACCAACCGGCAGCTCGTCCAGCAGAACCAGCTGCTCGGCCAGCTCCTCAAAGTTCAGTCGACAATGCTGATGGTGATGACCTTGTCGCCAAGCGAGCGCGCTGCGGCCGAGGAGGAAGAGCAATGAGACAATCAGAAGAACTTATCGCGCACCTTCCGTGCCGCCCGGCGGGTCACCGGGTCCTCGCCGAACATCATGATCTCGGCGGTGTGCGAGCCGCCGATAGGGCCGCGTTTTTTCTTCGGTGTAGAACTCACCTTTTTCTTGCGGGACTTCATTTCTTTGCGGGCAAGAATGCGTTGCCGGGCGACTTCTGGGTCTTCACGGAGCGAGGGGAAAATCCTCTGCAGAGTTTCGGTAATCAAACCGAGAACCGCTCCGAGAAGAACCAGCGCGAGGACCGCATACAGAACATATTCCACTTCTCTTCTCCCCTTCTAATCGACGAGGTGTGCCGCCATGGCTGATGCCTGTTTCACGTGTGGCGTTGTGAACGAGTACGTCACTCTTGCCAATGCCTTCACTCAAGATTTGAGCACGGTGTTGGTTGATCCACTCTGGGTAATTTTCCTTTCGCTTGCCGGACTCTGGATCGTCATTCACGGAATCAAGATGGTCCTGGGCAAAGCCGATCTCATGAGTTTAGCCCATGAGTTTGTCTTTGTCGTTATCGCCGCAACGTTGATGGCGGGACAAGGTCCAACGCTGGTTAATCAAATCTATTCAACGTCGCTCACCGTTATGGGCGGCGCGGCAGGGGCCGTGCTTTCCACCGCTTCGATAACAGAGAAGACCGGCGTCTCTACGCAAGGGGCAAGCACTGGTTCGCGGGCTGCTCTACCTGCCGGAACGTCCGGCATCAGCGGTGTGGACGGCATGCAAAAACTCGTCTGGGTTGCAGAGACGGGTGTCTTGAAGGTGTTTGGCCTGGCAACGGAAGTCATGTCCCAGGCTTCGCTGACAAACCCAGGACCGATTCTTTACGCCATACTGATCGCCGTTCCTTATGTGTTGCTGCTCATCGTTTACTTCGCGCAGGTCGTCGTCTCGATCTTTCGAGTAATGATGTTCGCTGCGCTCTCGCCGATCCTCATGCTGCTTATGGCGTTTGGATGGGGCCGGGGCATGGCGCTGACCGGCATCAAGACGCTCTTTGCGTCGTTCATGGTTCTCTTCGGCGCAACGGTCGCGCTTGCCGTTTGCCTCTACGGCGTAAAAGCGCTCGCCGTTGCTGACTATAGCGCCAGCACACCCTCTGACGTTCTCTCGCTTACCAGCTCAACGCTCTGGGTTGCCATGATCCTCGGCTGGCTCGGTACGGCCTTCATGGCTGAGGCAACCGGTATGGCGAACTCCATTGCCGGATCGCAGCTCACCAACCAAGCCGCCGCCGTGATCACCGCAGGTGTCACCGCCAGCGGTCTCGCTGCCCTCAACCCCAACACCTACAAAAATGTCGCCCAAGGCATTGGAGCTTGGGGAAAAGGAACTGCCAGTGCAGGGCTGGGTGCAGTTGACGTTGGTCGTTATGGAATTGGCGCTGTTCTTGATGCCAAAGGCGCTGCAGGTGCGGCCGGTAGTCAGTTGTCAGCGGCGGGCCAGGCCGTCTGGAACCGCATCAAAACGCCCACCTTCGACCGTAGCTAACCCACAAAGGAGCAAGCAAATGACCAACAAACCCACACACCATGCTTTGCAGGCCATCGAAACCAAAGAGCGTGTGATCTGGAACCGCATCGGCGCGGCATGGGTTCACGGCGACGGCAAGGGCTTCAACGTGAAGCTCGACAGCATCCCGCTCGACGGTGAAGTGATCCTGCGCGAAGTCGGCGCTCGGGAAACCGAGGAAGAACCTGCGATGGAAGGAGCCACGGCATGAAGTGGCTCGCTCCATTCTTCCTTGCCGTCCTTTTGACCGGCTGTGCCGGAAACTTGGAGCTGCCGAAGAACGCGGGCGAGGGCACAGACAAGCTGAAGCCGAGCCCCTGTGCTTGCCTGAAAGTCCCCTTCAATTCCGAGGGGTACACATGGGCAGGCTAGAACGGCTAACCGCATTCCGGCCGGGTAAGGGAGAGGCAAGCGATATGATGCCTGTCTCTCCTCATGGCGCGGTGCTGGAGGCCGATCCCTTTGCCTTCCAGGCGGCGCATCGGCGATTGGCATGGATGCTGCGGCTCTCAGCGGGCACGAACATTGTGCTCGGCGCGGCCGTGACGGTGCTTGTCTCGATGTTCTCCGTGATGCTCCCCTTGAAGGAGACCGAGATCGCGCTCATCCGGACGGACCCGGCCGATGATCGCATCTACCGGGTGGAGCCCATCACGCGCCAGACGGAAGGTTTCGACCTTCTGATGGAAAGCATGGCGCGGCGCTATGTGCAGCTCGTGCTTGCCATCGACCCCGTAACTTCAACAGAGCGCTACCGTGAGGCCTCGCGCATGACCGACCGCGCGCTTAGCGAGCGGCTGCGCAAGGAACGTATCGAAACCGACGAAGTCAGAGATGCGATTGCTTCAGGCCTCACCCGCGAAATCCGTGTCGAGTCCGTCGATGGGATCACGAGCTTCGGCCGCGATTACAAGTTCGCTGTGGACTTCACACAAGTGGACACGCGCGGCGCCGAGACCGTCCAGCGCAAGCGCTTACGCGCCTACCTCTCCATGACCACCCGTCCTCACGAAGTGAAAGAAGAGGACAAATACATGAACCCGCTCGGGGTCGTGGTGACGGCCATGACCTTGAAAGAACGAGGCTGACAGATGTCTATCACCCGCTTGAAAACCCTTTCCCTTATCGGCGGCGCGCTGCTGTTGCCGCAAGTGACACTCGCCGCGACACCGGCAAGCCCGGTACGCCCGCCGGTTCCTTCAAACGCACCTGTCCAGGCGCAGCCGCAACCGGCCCCCCTGCCGCTGCCTGACTCGGTTGCCATCCAGGCGGAAGAACAAGCCGAAGGCTTCTTCGGCACGCTGGTGCGCCCGCGCACGCCTGGCCAGATTCAAGAGGTCTGGGACCAGGCCGAGCCGGAGGAGGCGGTCTATACCGCTCAGATGTGCGAGGCGTGCACCTATAAAATCCGCACGCGCGAGTTCATGGTCACAGTCATCGAGCTGCCGCGCGGTGAAGAGATTGCCTCTGTCGATCTCGGAGACAATGGCGGCTTCTCGGTGAAGGCGCGCGGCAAGCGGCGCCTTGCGGTGCGGCCCGTGGGGCACGGCTATGACAGCTCCCTTGTCGTCTATGGCAAGTCGGGTGCGCTCTACCCCTTTTACTTACGCGCTGAAGGCTTCAACTCCTATGCGGTGCCTGACCTTGTCGTGCGGATCGCAGGCGCTGTTGCCACAGATACCGGCATCGCCGTGCCGGGCTTCCAATCAAATACTTCCGGGGAAACGTCCCCCCTCCCGGAAGGACAGGCCGGGGACATAGCGGGTGATCCTGGCCTGTCCGGCGCTCGCGGCATCGTTGCCGGGCTGACCGAGACAGCGCCCGGTACGCCGGAAGGTGACTATGTCGCGAGCGCACCCTTCGATCCGAATGCGCTGCGCGGCTGGGGCGATTATACGCTTTGGGGAGACAAGGAGCTGCGGCCCGAAACCGTCTTCCGCGACGATCACTTCACCTATATCCGCTTCGGCAAACGCTGGAAGGATATCGAGCTGCCGACCGCTTACGTGGTCGTTGACGGGATCGATGAACTCGTCAACACGCGGGTGCAGGGACAGACCTACATTGTTGAGAGCACCAGGCCGCTCATCACCCTCAAGAGTGGAGAAAGCTTCCTCTGCATTGAGTATGAGGGCGAGGCATGAGCGCGTTCTGCGACATCGCGCTGGCGCTGGGCCTCACCTTCGGCGGCACTTGTGTGCCGCCTGCCGGGCCTCAGCAAGCTTTGCCGGAAGATGATCCGGCTGCCTGGGAGCTGCCCGCGCCTCCGCCGCCCCCTGCGCCCGCGCCGCCTCCGGCCATGCCGCCCATCATTATCGAGAAGCGGGCGGCGCCTGCCGCGCCCGTTCCGGTTATCGAGCTGCCGGAGCCGGACCCCGAACCTGAGCCCGATCCCTTCCGGGAAGCGCTGGCGGCTGCCTGGGCGCGGCCCGGCACATTGCCCAGGCGCTGGGACGCGCTCGCGGTGAATGAAGAAGCGGCACAGAAAGCGGCCGGGGTCCGGCCGCTCCCGCCCGCACCCCTTAAACCACCCGCAGGGCCGCTCGATCTTGCCTCGGTGACACCGTCCGATTATGCGGGGCCGCGCCGGACCTCCAGCCGCCCGGTGGACAATGAGCGGATCGTGACGGCGGACCGCTATATCACCGGCATTCTGGAGACGGGCATCAACAGCCAGGTGGGCGGGGATGAAGCCGGGACCATCGTTGTGCAGACGGCGCGCGATGTCTTCGGCTATCACGGCCGCAACGTCCTCATCCCCAAAGGCTCGCGTCTTCTCTGCTCGTTTCAGCCGCCTGCGGATATCGGCTCATCACGCTTGCCGCTCAGCTGCTCGCGCATCCTGATGGCCGGGCACCGCGCGGAAATCCGCGAGCTCGAAGCGCATGTCGGCAATGTCCAGGGCCAGCCTGGCATCGCGGGCAATGTGGACCGGCGCTTCTGGGAACGGTACGGGACGGCCTTCCTCCTGACCGGCATCTCAACTTCCGTGCGCTTCGGAAGCGCGCTGACAAGCTCCGAGAATGACGGGGACGGTAACGGCTCCTCGTCGTCCTCATCGGAGGCGGCCGCAGAAGAGCTGTCCCAGCGCTTCGGCGAGATCAGCGCCTCGGTGCTCGAACAGACGCTTTCCCTCACCCCCATCATCACCATTCCCCAGGGCACGCGGGTGCAAATCCGCCCCGCCGTGGACTGGTACATCGCCAAAGCCGAGTAGTTCAAAGGAGTCCCCCCAAATGCT
>DGNO01000006.1:0-6350 GCA_002389665.1 Rhodobiaceae bacterium UBA4490 | reverse complement strand
GGCCGGGCCGGGCTCTGCCGGCGCGGCCGAGCCATCCGCAAACACACCGGCCGAGACGGCCGGTCAGGCAAGCGCGGCAAGTCCCAATGTCCAAGAGCTTGCCCGCAAGGTTGAGATTGTCACGCGCACGAAGGGTCTGACGGCCGTCCCTGAGAATGAGCCGCAGCCCATCGACCTCTCGCTTGTGCGGGTGCCTGGCGCGGCAGCGAGCCTCACCGAAGGCGTCACGGCGAATGCCTATTCGCGCTATGTCAAAGTGGACGGCGCGCTTGTTGGCCAGCTCGTGCTGTCCAGCGTTCAGAAGGACGGCAAAGTCGAGGCGCTGAACACAGAAAACTTCGTGGCGCAGTTCACACTGGAGCGCCCGGAGCTTGATGCGGCCTCGCTCATCAATGTGGAAGGCAATGGCGATGAGCTGATTGCCGCCCTTGAGCGCCTGGCGCAAGAAGACGAAGAGGCAGAAGAGCGGGAGACGGCGGAAGCGGCGAATGCCGCAAGCGGCGCGCCCTCCAATGCAGCCGAGAACAAGGATGCGGCCGGGTATCAGAACCCGGCGCCGCTCGATGTCGAGCCCGCCTCCATCCCGAATATCCGGGTGACAAATGAAGGCTGCCAGATCCGGGTGGATCTGACGCAGCAGGTCGCCGTCCAGCAGGCCCGCGTTGAAACCAAAGAAGACGGCCGCGTCACTTACTCGGAGTGTGAAGACGGCAATGACCGCTTCCCGCTCCAGAAGTCCTATGCGGTGTGCGGCGATAAGGTGGACATCGAGGCCCGGCTCGCCCAGGCGCAATATCTTCTCTTCTATACGGATGCAAGCGGCAACCGGCAGGAAGTCAGCGACTGCGCGCCCGATGAAGAGCAGGTCTTCCCGATCACGGAGAAGCGCGGGGCCTGCACGGTCTATCTCGATTACGCCAAAGAGGAAGCCGTCCCGCAGGCAGCGCTCACCTATCTCAATGCGAGCAATACGGAAGTGCAGGTGCGCGGGTGTGAGCCTTCGCTGGAAGCGGCTGCCGTGCCGCTCCTGCGCAGTGTCGAGGGCTGCACGATCCGCCATGATTTTGCGGCCAGCCGCTCGTTCCGGCAGAGCCGCTATACCTATGAGCTGGACGGCGCGCTCTGGCAGGCGGGGCCATGCTCGGATGATGGAACCGAATACGCGCACCGGCAAGTCTATGAGACGACAGGCGGGGCGCTGGTCTGCGAGCCGATCGTCAGCCGCGACCTTGGAACCGTCACGCACCAGTCGCGCGTCCAGATCGATCTTGAAACCGGCTCTGAGTTCATCACCGAATGCAAGCCGGACAGCAGCGCAAATGCCCTCGTTGCAACCGTGGAAGGCTGCACGAACCCGGCAAGCTGGACGCATGATGTCTCGGCCGGGGTCTCCTATGGTCAGGAGCGGTTCTACTATGAGCGCTCAGGCACGCGCACATTTGTGACCGAATGCGTGAACTCCGAGACGGTCTATAACCATCAACAGACCATCTCCGGCTGGCAGAACCATGACGGCCAGCTTTATGCCTACCGGCTCACCACCTTGAGCATCGACACACCGCAGGGGCCTTACACGGTGCTCGCCTCCGAAGTGCTGCCGGGCGCTGAAGAGGAGCCTTACGTCTATGAAGGCCTCACCACAAAGCTCGATGGCACGGGCTGGTATGAGGGCTGCACGGAATATGCAGGCCAGGATTCGGTGAAGCTCTACCGGCGCCCTGATGGAACACCTTACGAGGTCGTGGTCGGTGACGCTGCTCCCGTGAACAAAGGCAATAAGTGCACGGTCTCTGCCGAGAGCCGGACGGTCTATGCCTATACGGAATGGAAAGGTGGCAAGGACGGCTATTTCCTTGGAGCCGGATGCGCCAATCACCCGAACAATTGCCCGTGGCGCTCTTACTGGGTTCATCTTCCGTCTTCGCGGCAGGTGACGGGCCTCAGCTCCTACAATGACTGCATCACGCTCGGCGGCGGGATCAGCATGACCCATTACGACCGCCGCCAAAGCCGCCAGGTAACGCAGTTCCCGGACGGAACGCGCCAGTATGGCAGCTGGGTGAATGACGGTGCGCCTTACGTGCGGGCGGTTAACGCCTGCCCCAGTGTTGGGTAGGAGCCGGTCATGCTGCATCCCAATCCGCTATTCCGGCAAATCTTGGGGCCCCTCTCGGTGCATTACGATGACCCGGCCACGGTCGAAATCCGCATGAGCAGGCCGGGCGAGGTCGTCACAGAGCGCCGGGGCGAGGGCAAGCGCATTGTCGAAGACAAAGGGCTCTCTCTTGCCGTCATCGAATCCATCTCGCGGTCTCTCGGGAACGCGAATGGGCTCGCCTTTGATGCAGATGAGAGTCCGAAGCTCTCCTGCATCCTCCCGGAAAGCCATCGCTTCGAGTGCCTGGTGGGGCCATCGGTGCGCACCGGGCTCTCGCTGGCGATCCGCTGCAAGCACCCCTTTACGCCCGCCTGGGAACAGGCGGGGGTGAGTCCGGCTATCCGGGAATACCTGACGGAGATGATCCGGGCCGAGGCCAACATGATCATTGCCGGGGCAACCAATACCGGCAAGACGACGCTGCTCAATATGCTGCTCGGGGTCATCCATGAAGCGCGCCGCGTCGTTGCAGTTGAGGACACGCCGGAGCTTCATATCGAGCGCTTCTGGGACGGGGTCGGGCTCATCGCTGCCAGAGAGGCCGGAACCGGCGCGGGTCTTCTCGACTGGCGCCAGCTCTATGACCATCTGATGCGGATCACGCCGGATCACATCCTCTTCGGCGAAATCTCAACCCAGAACGCCTTTGCGGCGCTCGCCGCGCTCAACTCGGGCGTTACGGGCTTCATGTGCACCATCCATGCGGAAAGCCCCTGGCAGGCCATCCACCGGAAGTTCGATCAGAACATTGCCTGGTCGGGCGCTGCCATGCCGCGCGTGCCGGAGTTCCTGACTGAGCTGGTTGACGTGGTCGTCCAGATCAAACGTAGCTCGGACGGCTTCCGGCGCATTACCGATATCTGGGAGCCGCGCCGCGATCGCTGGGTGATGAAAGACGGGGAGGAGCTTTCATGCTGATCGCCCGATCGTCTCTTTACCTCAAACGTTGCAATCGGTTGCAGCGCCACACCCCGTTGCAACCAAAACAAGGGCGGCCCCGGTCTGGCGGCTCCGGTCCCCAGCCCGGACCGAGCCATTGCGCGGAGGCATACCCATGCTGACGGCGCGCCTTGCTCTTCTTGCCGTCTTCACTGCGGCACTTGCTGCCATTCTCTTCCAATGGCATCTCGCGGTTGGCTTCGATCCGCTGGATGCGCGCTGGTGGGAATGGGCTTTGAAGAGTGCTGCACACCCGGCCGGTCTCCCGGCCGAGATGGTCTCGGCGGCGATCTGGACGGGCAGCGCGGGCGTTCTCGCCATGCTGGGCGTGGCGGCGCTTGCGGACCGTGTCTCGGCCCGCACGCTCTCAGGGGCGCGGGATGCGGATGAGCTGCACGGCACGGCGCGCTGGGCGACCCGGAAAAACGTCAAAGCCGCAGGCCTCTTCTCGGCAAAAGGCGTCACGGTCGGCGGCTGGAAGGGGCGCTTGAGGACAGAGACGCTCCGCCATGACGGGCCGGAGCATGTCATGGTCTTCGCGCCCACAAGAAGCGGTAAGGGCGTCAGCCTTATCTTGCCGACGCTGCTTACCTGGCCTGAAAGCGTCTTCGTGCTCGACATCAAGGGCGAGAACTTTGCCCTGACGGCCGGATGGCGGGCTTCCCAGGGGCACCGCATCCTGAAGTTCGAGCCGACCAGCCCCGATTCGACGGTGCGCTTTAATCCGCTGGCCGAAGTGCGGCTTGAAGGCGGCCGGGACATTGCCGACTGCCAGAACATCGCCGCCATGATCATCGACCCGGACGGCAAGGGCCTGCGGGATTACTGGCGCCAGGAGGGCTGGACCTGGCTCTCCGTGGTGATCCTGCATGTGATCTACCGGACCCTTAAAGACGAGGGCCGGGATGCCTGCCTCGATGATGTGAACACCTTCGTCTCCGGCGTCATCGATGAGGGGACGGGCGAGGACAACTTCGAGGCGCTGCTCGATGACATGATCGCCTTCGAGCATGGCGTGCCCCATGTCGATAAAGAGGTGAGGCGCGGGGCCTCCCGCATGAAGATCAAGGCGCCGCAGGAACGCTCGGGCGTGCATTCCTCGGCCATCACGCAGCTTGCCCTTTATGCCGATCCCATCATTGCCGGGAACACGGCGGAGAGTGACTTTGCGCTCGCCGATCTCGTGAATGGGGAGAGGCCCGCCGCGCTTTATCTCATCATCCGGCCTTCAGACATCGACCGGCTGCGCCCTCTCATCCGCATCATCATGAACATCCTCCTGCGCAGATTGACCGAGCGCATGGAGTTCGAGGGCGGCAAGTCGATCGACACTTATAAGCACCGGCTCTTGCTGATGCTCGATGAGTTCACCGCGATCGGCAAGCTGGAAATCTTCGAGCGGGCGCTCGCCTTCATGGCGGGCTACGGCCTCAAGGCCTTCGTCGTCGTCCAGGACATTGCCCAGCTGCACCAGGCCTATGGGCGCGACGAATCCGTCATGTCGAACTGTCATGTCCGGATCGCCTTTGCCCCCAACCGCATCGAGACGGCCAAGCTCCTCTCCGACATGACCGGCAAGACGACGGTGGTGCAAAAACAGCGCTCGCGCTCGGGCAAATTAGGTCATTTGGGCTCGGTCTCGGACAGTTTGCGTGAGACCGGCCGCCCGCTTTTGACACCCGATGAATGCATGCGCCTTCGCGGCATCGAAAAGCACGGCCGCAAGATCGTTCCGGGCGAAGCCCTGATCTTCTCGGCAGGCTCCCCGCCGATCCGGGGCCTGCAGCGCCTTTACTTCCAGGACAAGGAGCTGGCGCGCCGGGCCGCGATCCCGGCGCCTCCCGTCCTTCCCCAATCACCCGCGCCCTCTCTGCAACAGGAGACCCCCCATGAGAGAGACTGACGAAAGTTCCGCAATCGGTGAGACGGTCTGGCGCCGTCTTGCCTCGGCCACGATCCCAGGGCTTGCCGCACAAGGCCCCATTGCCGTCGATCCCGACCTTGCCGATGAGATGGGCGCCTTTGAAGAGACGGCGCTCTCTGAAGAAGACGCGCTCGACAGCCTGATGGATGAGATCGCGCTCTCTTCTGAAGCCGAGGGAGGCGCCCATGGCTGAGGCACAACAGAAAGGCCCCACCTGGCGGGAGACCGTTATCGAGGAGCTGGTGCGGCATATCGAGGAGGGCACCGCGCCCTGGCAAAAGCCCTGGGACCCCAATCTCATCCGGGACCGGGCGCATAACCCGGCAAGCGGCACCGCCTATAAAGGCATCAACTCGATCTGGCTCGATCTCCAGCCTTACGCGGACCCGCGCTGGATGACCTACCGGCAGGCCGCCGCTCAGGATGCCCAGGTGCGCAAGGGCGAGAAGGGCACGAAAATCGAGTTCTGGAAATGGGAAGAGAGCCAGCAAAAGCTGAATGAGGCAGGAAGGCCCCTGACGGACAGCGAAGGCAATGCGCTTTATGAGACGGTGCGTCTTGAACGGCCCAAGGTCTTTTATGCGACCGTCTTCAATGCCGAGCAGATCGATGGCCTCACGCCTTACAAGGCGCCGGAACGCACCTTCGAGCCCGTGGAAGAAGCGGAAAAGGTGCTGGCGGGCGGCGGCGTGCCCATCCATCACGACCAGACCGACAGGGCCTTTTATGCCATCAACAGGGACGCCATCCATCTGCCAAGACAGGAGGCCTTCGGGACGGCCTATGAGTATTACGCCACGGCGCTCCATGAGCTGGGGCACGCGACCGGCCATGAGAGCCGCCTCAACCGGGCGTTCGGCGCCTTCGGGTCTGAGACCTATGCCCGTGAAGAGCTGAGGGCGGAGATCGCCTCCTATCTCATCACGACGGAGCTGGGGCTTGGCCACTTCCCGGAGCGCCATGCGGCCTATGTGCGCTCCTGGGCAAACACCATCCGCGAAGACCCGGCCGCGCTCTTCCGCGCGGTGAGGGACGCGGAGAACATCCGCAGCTGGGTGCTTGAACCTGAAAAGCGCCTCAGCCTTGAACTCTCCCACAAGAAACAGGCCGAACAGGCGCTGGCGGCCGAAGAAAGCCCCAGGCGAGAAGCCGGTGAGGCGCCTTCCCTCGGCTCAGAACCCCAAAAGGAGGCGCAATTGGACACGCCAGACGGCGCGGAAAAAGAAGCGCCCAAGCGCATCTATCTTGCCGTCCCTTATGAGGAAAAAGACGCGGCCAAGGAACTCGGCGCCCGCTGGGACCGGGGCCGCAAATCCTGGTATGTGCGCG